>NZ_CP092364.2:0-2400000 GCF_022370755.2 Mycolicibacterium goodii
GCGGGTCGCGGTGTTCGGACTCGGTTATGTCGGGAGCGTTACTGCGGCTTGTCTTGCAAAGCGTGGCCATCCGGTTGTCGGTGTCGATATCAGGCACGAGAAGGTCGACATGATCAATCGCGGCCAGAGTCCGGTGGTGGAGCGGGGCCTCGATGGCCTCGTTTTTGCCGAGGTCGCGGCGGGTCGCCTGTCTGCCACGGCGGATTCTGCGCTGGCGGTGGCGAATACCGACATTGCACTGGTGTGCGTGGGCACCCCGTCTGCGCCCAACGGGAGCCTGTTGACGGCCTATCTGGAACGCGTCAGCGAAGATATCGGTGCGGCGCTCGCGGGGCGGAAAGTGCGCTACACCGTTGTCATACGGTCGACGATGTTGCCCTCGACGTGCGAGCAGATCGTCCTACCCCGTCTGCAGGAGATCTCGGGCCTACGGGCCGGAGAGGACTTCGGGTTGGCAGTGAATCCCGAGTTCTTGCGTGAAGGCTGTTCGATCCGAGACTTCTTCGACCCGCCGAAGATCGTCATCGGCCAGTTCGATTCACGAAGTGGTGACGCAGTGGCGGACCTCTACCAGGGACTGCCCGGGCCGGTCTTTCGGGTACCGATACCGGTCGCGGAGATGATCAAATATGCGGACAACGGTTTTCACGCACTCAAGGCCGGTTTTGCCAACGAGATCGGATCGGTGTGCAAGGCATTGGGCCTCGACAGCCACACCGTGATGGATATCTTCACGGCCGATACCAAGCTCAACATCTCGCCGGCGTACTTGCGGCCGGGGTTCGCATTCGGTGGTTCATGCCTGCCGAAGGATCTCCGTGCGCTCGTTCACCGCGCCCGGCGTTCCGACGTCCCGGTTCCGATCCTGGAGAGTGTCTGCACGTCCAATATCGGCCAGATCGACCGCGCCTTCAACATCATCGAGGCCACGGGGAAACGCAGGGTCGGCCTGCTCGGTCTCGCGTTCAAATCCGGAACCGACGACCTGCGTGAAAGTCCGTTGGTCGCACTTGCCGAGAGACTGCTCGGGCGTGGCTTCGAACTTCAGATCTACGATCCCCAGGTTGCCGTATCGAGACTTCTCGGCGCGAACCGCGCTTACGCCGAACAGCGAATTCCCCACTTGTCGCGGTTCATCACGGATTCACCCGATGAGGTGGTGAACCATGCGGAGATCTGTGTGGTGGGTGCGGCGGACCCGGAGGCGATCGCTGCCCTGCGGCGTGCAGACGGGAGAATTGTCGTCGACTTGGTCCGATTCCCGGGTTCGGTGGATTACCAGCACGACCCGCGCTATATCGGTATCAGTTGGTGACAGAGAGGACCGCCCTACCTCTCGATGATGGCGCCAAGAACCACCGGGTCGCGTAGCATTGAGTGCGATTGGTTGCGCGGGGGATGTACCCAAGTGGGGAAGGCGGCCATGCGGTGAGCGTGGGTCAACAAACGTGTGGGCGCGATGGTGACCGCGGCTTCGATGCCTGCAGAACCCGTTTCGTCGCAACGGCAGAACCCGTCGGCGTCACGTGAACAAGATACTTGTCACCGGCGGAGTCGGAACCATCGGCAGTGCTGTTGTCCGTAGGTTGTTGCGAGGCAATGACTGCGACATCAGGGTGTGTGATCAACGGCCCGCACCGCAGTGGATGGACGAAACGTGCGAGGTGCGCACCGCGGACCTGAGGGATGTGAGCGAGGCCCGAGCAGCGGTCGACGGATGCACTCACGTCATCCATCTCGCCGCGATCGTGGGCGGCATCGCGAACTTTCACAGGCTGCCGCACACGCTCCTCGAGATGAACACCGGCCTCTACAATTCCGTGTTCGGCGCTGCCCTACGCAAGAACGTCGAAAGGCTCGTCTACGTCTCGTCGTCGATGGTGTTCGAACGCGCGACCCAGTTCCCGACCACCGAAGAGCATCTGCAGGACTGCCGCCCACCACTATCGGCGTACGGCTTCTCGAAGCTGACCGGCGAGATGTACTGCCGCGCCCTGCACGACGAGCACGGGCTGCCGTTCACCATCTGCCGGCCGTTCAACGCCTACGGTCCCGGTGAGCTTCCCGATACCGAGCCAGGAATCGCCCACGCGGTTCCTGATCTCATCCGCAAGGCACTGTCGGGTCAGTACCCGTTGCAGATCTTCGGTTCAGGCAGGCAGACCCGCACGCTCACCCACGTCGACGACATCGCCGACGGTATCGTCACGGCGATGTTCCATCCGGCAGGCGAGAACGAGGATTTCAACATCTCCGCCGCAGAGGAGCATACGGTCGCCGAGATCGCACAGCTGATCTGGACGGCGTGTGGGCGGGACCCAGAGGACTTCGTGCTCGACACCGTCCCGACTTTCACCGTCGACGTGCAGCGGCGATGGCCGTCTGTCGAGAAGGCGAAGAAACTGCTGGGATGGCAGGCACGCGTGGACCTGCGCGATGGTATCGCGCAGACGGTCGAGTGGCTCCGAGAACAACAGTGCGCCTCGCGACACGGATGAGCGCCAACTTCACCTTCCTTCGGTGACCTCGGCCCGTTCCGGTTCGCCGTCCATCGTCCTCTTTTCTGCCCGGTCGGCCGGCTCACGTGACGCGCGGATCCACACCGCCGCTGCACCCATCAACAGCGCCGCAAAGGTGACGAGTGTGTAGAGCAGGACTCTCTCGACCGGATCTCTGTGCGCGGGCGTCGCGGCGCTCACCAGCGTGGTGTGAACCTTCTGACTGTCCTCGCCGGTCGCGGTCTCGATCGCGGCGGTGTACGCGACGAACTCTCTCGCCACTGTGTTCGCGAGCTGTTCCGCGCGTTCCGGCGATCTGTCGGTGACCTCGATGTCGATGAGGGAGGTCTTCGGTGGCACATTGGTGGCGGACAGCTCCCCGGCGAGCTGGGCACGGGTCATCGGCAACCCGAGTCTGTCGATGACACGTTGGGTCACCGCGTCGCTCGTGACAAGCGGTATGTAGGTTCGGATACGCCGGATCGCGACTTCCTCGTTCTGGTATGCCGCAGCCGTGGTCGATCCCTCGATCGACACCATCAATCGCGCCGACGACACGTACGTGACCGGAAACATCAGGATCGCGGCGGCGCCGACGACGAGGACCAAGCCGGCCACGAGCAGATACGTCCACCGGAACCGCCGCGTCGCGGCGAGAAATGTTCGCAGATTCAACTTTTCACCCCTGACGGTTCGGATTGTCGTTGCGCGTCGGCAGCGAAGGCGGATCGAACCACTGCCGCGGTGGCTCCGGCAACCAGGCCGATCAGTGCGACACCGAGCAGCACGATCGGCAGCGGCAGACCCCACGCCACCATCCTGGTCGGCCGCCCGGGTGGGTCGACGACGACAAGGTCGGCCCGTGGAACCAGCGAGCCGGGAACCGATTCCAGCGTGCGGACCGATGCCGCGTATTCGGAGAGGAACATCATCGCCGTCTGCTGCGCTTCGGCGGCCGACGGTGCACTCACCGCGACGGTGATGAGCGCGGTGCCCGAGATGTTGTCGGCCTCGATCCTCGAGGCCAGGGTTGCCGGATCGAGGTCGAGGTCGAGGTTGGTGATGACGCGGTCGGCCACGGTGGAACTCGTGGCCAGTCGGGCGTAGGTGGCGGCGCGTTCGCGCGCGTAGGTGTCGCCACCGTCGACGACCCGGCTGACGTCGCCGGGGGTACGGACCAGCACCGTCGCCTGCGACTGGTACAGCGGTGGTTGAAGGATCATCACGCCCGTCGCAGCGGCCAGTGCGAGCAGGACACCCCACAGCATCCACCGCCAGCGAACACCGAGGATGCGCAGATAGGCCCCGAGCGCGGGGTTCACGACGGCGCCCGGAGGTTCTGCGTCTGGAGGGCCCCGATGAGAGCGGCCAGAATCTGCTTCTCGCCCTCGGCGTTTGGATGGATCTTGTCCGACGCGAGTAGATCTGACGTATCCGTGCCGGACAACGCGCTGAGCGGATCGATGAAGATCACCCCCTTGGCTTCAGGCGTGGCGTGCAGACGCGCCACGAACTCGTTGGTCATGCCCAGGTCGTCCCGTGGATCGGCGAGGAGGCGGGGTCTTATGAACACGACCTGGGCACGGGGCCAGGCACGGCGGACCTCGCCGATCGTCGAGACCGTTTCCTCGAATGCGTATGTGCGCGGCGCGAAATCATCGTTTCGGCCGCCGTCGAGCACAACCAGGTCCGGGTCGTACTTGGCGGACAGGTGCGGGATACGTTCGATGAACGACAGCGATTTCCCGACGTAGGGATCGTCCCAGCGGTTGGCCGGTCCGCCGCTGATGTACCCTGTGCCGCCAACCGCGGACAGTGCGCAGAGCCAGCCCATCCGTAGCGCGGCGCGGCAGGCATACGACAGCTCGGCGGAGCTCTCACCTGCGGTGTACGAATCTCCGATGAACAACGCCAACGGCCGTGCGCCGGTGGTGGCGGGTTCTTCGCGGACGAAGGAGGACGTCGCGTATGGCGGGGCAACGTCAGCCGAGTGAGAAATTGCCGCGATGCCGATCGCGATTGCTGCGGTGAGCGCGACTGCGGCGAGATCGAGACATCGTGTCCGGTTCATGGCAGGACCTGTGTGCGAAGCCATGTCGCGATTTTGTCCGCGGCAACGGACTGGCCCGCATCACTCGGACCGCTGCGGTCCGGGTGCATCTGGTCGCGGGTGAACAGGGGAGGATCGAGCGCGTCGAAGTACGGCACATGGGCCTGCTCGGCCGCCTCCCGCACCGCGTCGTCGACGCGACGCACCGATTCCGGAACCGGTGTCTCGTACCAGAACGGACCGATCACCGCTGCCTGCTCACCGCCCAGGGCGATCTTGTTGATCGCGTCTGTCGCTCCTACGGTGACTGCCTCCATCTCCGGTACGGAGGCGTCAGCTGTGCCGGTCATCATGAGAATGACCCGCGGACGCTGCGCCTGCGCGCGTTCCACCTGAAATCTGAACGCCTGCCCGCCCATCCCGTCTGCAGCGAAGCCGGATTCGGGCAACGCGTAATTGGACACCGACCAACCAGTTCTCGCTGCCATCAACGTCGGCCACACCACCCGGTTCTTGATCCCGGCGGTGTTCTGGTCGCCGACCACGGCGATGGTCACCGGTGGCGCGGTGGCGGTGGCGGGCGCCAAGGCAAGGGCCGACGCGAGGGCCAACTGGAGGCCCAGGAAGAGTCCGACGGCCCACCGGAACCGCCGATGAATGATTCGTTCGCGGTTCATGGGACACCTACGAGGACGTCCGCGTACGTGCTCGCCAGACGATCACCGACGAGTCCCATGCCGAAGTGCTCACGCACGGTTTCTCTGCCACGGTGCCCCATCGAGCGGGCGTACGCACGATCTGCGAGCACCGAGGCGACCGCGGCCACCAGGTCGGGCACCGCGGGGGCGGTGACGATACCGCAACCCGATCGGTCGACGATCGGCGCGAGGCCGCAGTCGTCGGTCACGACGACCGGAATCCCGACCGACATCGCTTCCAGAACCGACATCGGGAACGGCTCTTGCACGGAGGGGAGCACATAGACGTCTGCTTCGGACATCCGAGCGGGGATCGCATCGGGATGCAGCGCACCTTCCCAGGTGATCCGCGGGTCCCGGCCGAGCGCTGCGCGCAGCGCGGGACCTTGCCCTTCATCGGGTCCCACCAAGGTGAAGCGGGCATCTGTGCCCGCGCTGAGCAGTTCCCGTGCCATCTCGACGAACGCCAGTGGGCGCTTTCTCGGGTGTATGCGCGCAGCGAAGAGTATTTCTGGCTGTCGCGCGGACGTTCCGGTTGTGTGGGCGGGGGGATACTCCGGCACCCCGTTGCCCAATTCCACGAGTCGAAGATCAGGTCCGGCGACGGCGATGAGTTGTCTACGCTCGGCGGAGTCGAGGAAGAACACGGCGCGTGCGTCCCGGAGGATGGCGCGAGTCCACACCCGGTCGAGCGGTGCGGCGAGCGGATGGTCCGTCGGTACGACCATGCCGTGCGTCTGGAGCACATAGGGGATTCCGCGTCGGCGCGCCGCAGCCGCCACCGGCATGACGACGAGGTCACGCCCGAAGTGAACATGAACGGTGTCGAAACTGCTCCAGTTGCCGCGCAGCCATTTCGTGAGACCGGGAGCGCAGGTCCAGGCAAATCCGGATCGGGGCAGAATACTTTTGGCAGCAAACAGTTTCACCGTTATGCCGTTGAGTTCGGACGGCAGCTGCCGGTAGCCGCACGCCGCGCCTGCCACTGTCACGTCGTGACCACGGCGGAGCAATTCCGCGCTCTGATTCAGTGCCACGCGGGCGGGTCCACCGTACCGGCCGTCCGGACTGAACAGGGTCGCGACCTGCAGGATACGCATGTGGTCACATCCGGCTGACGGTCGGTTGAGCGGCCTGGACCAGAGAATCCGGTGGCACATCGTGGTGGACCAACGACATCGCGCCGATGACGGAATTCGCCCCTATCCGAACCCCACGCAGGACCGTGCTGCGCGCACACACCCATGCGCCGTCCTCGATCGTGATCGGACCATTGTCGAAATCGAAGGTGGGAGACCTGCGGTCGTGACTGCCGGTGCACAGGAACACCTGCTGTGAGATACACACGTCCGAACCGATCACTATCTGGTCGAGGTTGTAGAGCTCACTGCCGACACCGATCCAGGAATTGTTTCCGATCGAGAGTTTCCACGGCCACTGAACCGTCACTCGGTGCCTGATCAAGACGTTGTCACCGATCTGCGCACCGAACCAACGCAACATGGCGCACCGCAGCCGGTTCGGGCACCACACCTGCGTGAAGACCAGGGTGGACATCGCCACCCAGAGGATCTGCGCGCCGAGGCCACGCCCCTTGTCGTAGGACCTGCCACGCCGCGCGGCCAGCGATCGGTTCGGCTGTGTGATCGACACATTGCCTCCGCTAGCAAAGAATCTGACGAGAATCATGGTAGCGGGGGCTACGACTTCGCTACATGAAACGGCGTAAACAGCTATCGTCAGATTCTGCGCGCATCGGTCAATTGGGGGTGTGTGTTGACGACAACCGAGCTCGCACCCTGTTCGCTGCAGGACAAGCGCCGCATACCTTCCGTGATACCCGGTCAGATCTTGATATTCGCGGCAGCGGCAACCTCGGCGATCCAGGGCGCAAACGTGACCGTGACGGCACTGTCACTGGTCTGCCTGCTCATCGCGCCGGCATGGCTTCTCATGTCGCATCGGGGAATCGACGTGCTGCCACTACTCCTCGCGGCGCTGGGTTGGATTTCGTTTCTCGCATCCTGCCTTGTGAACGATGTGAGCGTGCTGTGGCCGAATGCCTTGGCGCCCGGTGCTTTCGGGTTGTATTTCATCGGTCTGACCGTGCTCACCGGCCGCGCGGTCGACTCGATCGCCCTCGTGCTCGCGGGCTTGGCCGTCGGCGCGATCGTGTTCTTCGCGATGGAAGGGATCGAGCTCACGCACACCGGGCGTTTCGCGGACACCTGGAAGTACGGTATCGCTTCCGCGGTGACCATCCTCATCGTGTTCGGGTTGACGATCGTGCGAGCGCCGGCCCCGGTGATGCCCGCGACCCTGTTGGCGTTGGGTTTGGCCAGTCTCGGATTGAACTACCGAGCGCATGCGCTCGTCTGCTTCCTCGCTGCCGGAACGTTGTTGATCAATCACGTTTTCGGTCCGAGGCTTCGCCGTGGATGGCAGTTCGCCGGGTTGATCGCAATCGGTGTCGCGTTCGCCTATGTGATGCCGATGGTCGCCAGGACCGGGCTGTTCGGATCCGCGCTGCAACACAAGACGGTCGAGCAGGAGGCGTTCGACGTGCCGTTGCTGCTGGCGGGCCGGACCGAACCGCCCATGAGCATCACCGCGATTCTCGAGCACCCGCTGCTCGGCTGGGGAAGTGCCATGAACCTGACCCCTGACGTGTACACGCGCGCGCAGCATCTTGCGACCCGGTTGGGCTTCGACCCGACGTTCCCCTTCGACGTGTATTGGGAACTGCCGCCATCGAACTATTCCGCGATGCATTCGATTCTGCTGGGTTCGTGGGCCGAGGGTGGCGTGCTGGCCGTGCTCCTGCCCGCGGCGCTGCTGGTCGCATGCCTCGGCGTCGTATGGAACTTCACGAGGCTCGGCCGGTGGGCGGCGCTCGGTGTCACGGTCGCCCTGCAGGGTATCTGGGACGTCATGTACGGCCCGTGGCTGTACAACATGATCCCGACATTCGTGTGCATCGTATTGCTGTTCTCGGCCACGCACTTTCGCGGACAGCAGGCTCGGTCCGGCGGCCCATGAGGCGAACCGTCAGCGTGGTGATCGCCACCATCGGCCGGCCGTCACTCGCCGGTGCTGTTCGATCAGCCCTCGATCAGACGTATCCCGTCGACGAGATTCTCGTCGTCGCAGAACCAGACGTGCGCGTGTGTCTGCCGTCTGATGACCGCATCAAGCTGGTCACGGCTGGTGCCGACGACGGCCCGGCCCGCGGACGGCAATTGGGCATAGATGCCGCGCGGGGGACCGTGATCGCACTGCTCGACGACGACGACCTGTGGCAGCCTTCCAAGCTGGCCCGCCAACTCACCGCGGCCGACGCATTCGACGACGACGAGTGGGTCATTTCGTCTCGGATGCTCGTGCGGGGGCCAGGAGAGCGGGAGCGGATATGGCCTCGGCGCCTCATCGAACCCGGAGAGTTGGTGGCAGAATATCTGTTTCGCTTCGAAAAGATCGGGTTCGGCAATGCCAATCTGCAGACGTCGACCTTGTGCTTCCCTACCGAGCTGGGCCGATCGATTCCCTGGGGAATGGCCTTCGACGAACCTCACGACGAGCCCAGCTGGCTGATCCGGGTGCAACGCGCGCTTCCGGACCTGCGGGTGGTACAGCTGCCCGAACCGCTCAGCATCTACAACGTCCATGGGCGTTCGGTGTCGCGGGATGCCACCGATCGCACCGACGCCTACATCCGCTGGGGCCTGCACCACCTCGGATCGGAGTCCCCCCGGGTTCTCGGCGACTACCTGTGCACGAGCCCGGTGAGCGCAGCGGTCTCGGCGGGATCTGCCGGCGGCGCGGCCCGCGCGGTGTGGTCGGCGGTGCAGCATGGTCGCCCAGGTTTCTGCGCGCTGGCCTATGCGGTGCTGAACACCACGAGGATCGTCATGCGCCTGCCCTTCTCGGCTGCCCGGCGATGACGACCGATCAGGACCATCTCGCCCCTGAGGAGCGCCGCGCGTTGGTGCGCGGTCCCCTCTACCGCATTATCGGGACACCGATTGTTGCGTTGCTGGGCCTGGCGAACACGGCGATCATCGTTCGAGAGACCGGCGAAGCCGTGTTCGGTCTCGTGTCTCTCGTTGCCACGGTCACCTTGTTGTTTCCATTTGCGGATCTGGGTATCGGCGCCACCGTGATCAATGCCGCGGCCATGCTCGGCGGCCACTACCGCGACGAAGCCGTCGACATCATTCGGCGGGCCTACCGCGTCCTGTTCACAGTTGCGGCTGCTCTGGCCGCGGTGGCACTGGGCGTCATGGTGCTCGACGGTTGGCGCGGTGTCGTCGGCTTCGCCAGCGGCCCCGAGGACCGCTGGGCGATCACCGTTGCGGTGTGCGTGTTCGCGCTCACCATCCCGGCCGGTCTCGGGCCTCGGATCCTGGTCGGCATCGACCGAAATCCCTTGGCCACCTTGGTGTTGATGAGCTGTCCGGCATTCGGGCTGGGTTTCACACTCGTACTCCGTGCCGTCGGGGCAAGCGGGATCTGGTACGCCATATCGGCCCTGGGCGGCCTTCTCATCGGGCAATCCGTCGGCACCGTGTTGGCGCTGCGCCTGTCCGGACTCGGGACAGGCGTGTTCTCGCCGGTATCACCGTCGCGAACGGGTAGCCGCCTGCTGGCCGGCAGCATGTGGCTGTTCCTGGTCGGGGTGGGAATCCCGATCGGCTCGCAAGGAGGGCGTGTACTGCTGGCGCACCTGTCGGCGCCCGAGGAACTGTCCCGCTACGCATTGATGGCGCAGATCTACGCCGTCGGTTGGCAGGTGCTCTCGACGGCGGCGCTCGCGTACTGGCCGATCTTCGTCAAACGGCGAGGTGTCACTGATGTGACGATCCGGATGTGGTGGCGGCTGACCGTCGCACTTGGCGTCGCGGGACTGTTTGCGACGGTGTGCCTGGGTGCGCTCGGCCCCTGGGCTGCCTCGGTGCTGTCCGGTGGCGCGATCCAAATCAGCGCATGGCTTGCGCTCGCGTTCGGTGCCGTCCTGGTCGGGCAAGCGCTGCACCTGCCGGCGTCGGTGCTGCTCACCAGACCGAACGAGGCGCGGTGGCAGGCGCTGTGGACGCTGGCGATGGCAGCCGTCAGCATCCTGTTCGGCTGTCTGGTGGTTGCGCGCTTCGGTGCGGTGGGGGTCGTGTACGCGTCGGCTTTCGCGATCTTCGCCGCTCAGGTTCTTCCGGACCTGCTCTGGGTGCCTAGGCTCGTGCGCCGTCGTCTTCTGGTCGGCGGAGGACAGCCGCCGTCGGTGCCACCACCGTGGCACCGGCAGGCACATCGTGGATCACCGTGGCGTTGACGCCGACCGTCGCGCCGTCGTGCAGGGTGATGGGACCGATGACCACTGCGCCTGCCGCCACCCGGACGTGGTCTCCCAACGTGGGTCTGCCGTGCGCGTTGTACCCGATGGTGACCTGCTGATTGATCCAGCAGTGCGAGCCGATGGACTCCGCGGCGATGATCGTTCCCACCCCGTGTTGGATGAAGAAAGCAGGACCGATGCTGCCGACGTCGAGCGTCAACGTGGGCTCTGGCGGATACAACTTGCGCAACACCAGACGCAGCGGCCACGGCAGTGTCTGAAGTCGATAGTGAACGAGCGTGCGGAACTCACGTAGTGCACCACTGAGGTAGGCGAACCGCGAATAGTGGTCGAGCGCAGTCAGATCGGGCTCGTCGATGCAGCGCATCCACCAGTCGACGTCCTCGGCGACCACGTCCGCGGCGTCGGAACGGACGACAGCGCACCACAGCGGGTAGGCCCAGATACGTGCGAAGACAAGCAGTGTCGTCCGCCGATCGCGTGCCATCATCCGATGGTAGTCGAACCCGAGGGCTCAACAGCCCGGCTGCAAACTCGCTCGCGCATAGCCGGCGGTCTGGTAGACGTAGTGGAACATCCACTCGAAGGGCGACAACCGGGCCGGGATGGCCACCATCACCAGTTCGCCGTCAAAACACTGTTCGAGGATGAACCGGGCCCGGGAAATGTGCGGCCGGATCGTCACCACCATCACCCGCCGCCATCCGTGTTGCTCGGCCAACCGACGAAGTTCGCGGCCTTCACCTTTGGTCGTCGGCGGATCGGGAACGAAGCAGATGAGATTGAACTCGGGATGCCGGCTGGCGCAGTACTCGGTGAGATATGGATCCTCGGCCCCATTGGGGTTCGACACCACGACGTCCGGCGCCCAACCCTCGGCGCCCAGACCGAAACCGAAACCGTATCGGCGATAATCCGGACCGCCGAGGATGAGAATCGCGTCAGCGGAGCGCGGTTGGTCGACTTGGGGCAGCACGTATACGGGCAGCCCGGCGACCAAGGCGCAGATGAAAATCGAAAAAACCGAGAGGATTACGGTTCGGATGCGACGCCGGCGGCGCGTCGCGTCCCCGCCCCTGACGGTCCCGGGCATGGCGCGACTGTACACCGACGGACATGCGGCCCGGTCAACTCTTCGTGTGATTGCCGGCGATGAATCGGCACGCCCGTACCGTGAGGGCCATCATCGTGAGCGTGTGATTCTGATAGCCCGGCGACACGAAGCACGCCCCATCGGTGACGAACACGTTCTCGGCATCCCAGACCCGGCAGTAGGGGTCGACCACCGAGTCCTCCGGACTCGCGCCCATCCGCGCGCCCCCGCTCTCGTGAATGGCGGCCCCGGGCCAATAGGCTCCGGAACCGGTGAAGAAACGGGGCCGAAGCAACCGTAACGCGATGCTGCGGCGCGCGAGATCGTGGTTGCTCTCAACCGGGAGACCACCGGCTGCCGCGATCTCGCGGACCATCTCCTTCATGTGGGCAACCATCTTTGCCTCGTCGGGCGAATGCCTGCACTCGATCCTGGCCGCGGGTACGCCGTAGGCGTCTGTGACTCTGGGGTCCAGGGACACTCGGTTCTCGAATCTGGGTTGCATCTCGCCGAGGGCATACATGCTCCAGGTCGGTTTTCCGCGGCCGATACCGACCTGGATGCCATAGCCGCCAGGAAAGTCGGTTGGTGCGTCTTCGCAGAAGCTGGGGATGTAGAGGCCGGTCGCGGCGAAATCGAACGCGTCTTCTGCGGGCGTGGGCTCGGCCTCGTGGTCCGGTATGGCGCCGCTCTGCGCGTAGGCGACATGGTCACAGAGGTACCTGCCGAGATAACCGGACGAGTTGCCCACGCCGGCGGGATGCCTTGCGGTTCTTGAATTCAGAAGAATCCGTACGCTTTCGATCGCGGAAGCGCACAGGACGACGACGCGGCCGTGAACAGCGCGAGCCGTCCCGGTGATTCGATCGACGTAATCGACACCGACCGCATTTCCCGTCCGCTGGTCGATCGGCAGGCGGCGCACGACGGCGTCGGTACGGACCTCGAGATTGCCGGTACCCGCCGCCAGGCGCAGTGGCAAGGGGATTCTCTGCCGGTCGTACTTGACGGTTCTCCCGTAGGTCACACGGATGCCGGGAATGCGGTTCTCGACGCCGGTCTTGAACTTCTCCTCGATCTGCGTCGTTTTCGCCGGTCCGATGAATTGCCCATCGGGACAAGAGGGAATGTTCGAAGGGACTCCGTGAACACCGAGTGTCTGTTCGACGATGTCGTAATACGGTGCCACGTCTTCGTACGAGATCGGCCAATCGAAACCGTGACCGCGCACACTGGCCGACTTGAATTCGTTGTCCGACATGCGTGGCACGTGTCGTGACCACGTGTGCAGACGGCCGCCCAGCTGGCGTCCGCGGTACCACAGGAAACGTGCTCCCGGCGGCGTGGTGTACGGGTTCTCCCGGTCGTTGACGTAGAACTGCTTGGTGGTCTCGAAGAATGCCGCACATCGCGCTTGGACGGGTTGGCCACGCATCGCCGCCCTGGCGCGGCTCACAACTCCGATGGTGCCTGCCTGTGCCTCGTCGGGGAAGTCCGTGACGGGATCGACACCCCGGCCGGCTTCCAGGAGCAGGACCCGCAGACCGGCCTCGGTCAACTCCTTCGCCGCCCAGGAACCCGCGGCGCCGGAACCCACGACGATTGCGTCGTAAGGGGATTCGTCACTGCTCATTGCGGCATCTCGCTCGAATGGGGACGCGGCGGAACATCTGAGACGCACCCTTTGCCGCTGCCGGGGCGCTCATCGCGAAGATGCTGTGGTCGCTCGAAGCGCTTGCTGGCACGGGACTCTACATCACCGTTGTCGTGATCGAGAGCAAGTTATTCATACTGCGGGCAAGTTCGCTGAGTTGGCGACAGGCGACGCGTGTTGTTGCCACAATATTTGCTGTGCGCAGCACGACTGGTGCCGGTGGGGTGGGCTCCCGGTGACGGCGTCCGGAACACCTACCGGACTGCGATTTCTCGACGGGTGGGACGAACATCCGGACCACCCGGCGTTGATCACCCGCGGGCACACCATCACATACGCCGAACTGGCCCCTCGCGTCGAGGCCGAGTCACAGCTGTGTGGTATGGACCGAGGCCTGGTGCTGATCGAACTGAAAAACACTGTGGCAGCGATTGTCAGCTACCTGGCGGCACTGCGATCGGGGCACGTCGTGCTGGTGGCGTCCGACGCGGGCGCCCGTGACGCACTGGTGGCGGCATACGACCCCGACGTGGTGGTCGGCACCGACGACGGAGGCAGCTGGCGGGTGAACCAGCGCCGAGCCGCCACGCGGCACGATCTGCATGCCGAACTGGCACTGCTGTTGTCGACCTCGGGATCGACCGGCTCGCCCAAGCTGGTACGGCTCAGCTATGCGAACCTCGACAGCAACGCCGAAGCGATCGCGCAGTATCTGCGCATCGACGACACGGACCGCGCGATGACGGTGTTGCCGCTGTCCTACTGTTACGGGTTGTCGGTGCTGCACAGCCATCTGGCACAGGGCGCCGCAGTGGTGGTGACCGAACTGTCCGTGGTGGATTCCGGCTTCTGGAATCTGGCTCGCGCGGCCGGCGCCACGTCGTTCGCGGGGGTCCCGTACACATTCGAGCTCCTCGACGGTGTCGGCTTCACCGACCTCGAGTTGCCCAGTCTGCGCTACATCACCCAAGCAGGCGGAAAGATGGGCGCCGAGCGGGTGCTGCGGTACGCGGAACTGGGGCGTCGGCAGGGCTGGGATCTGATCGTCATGTACGGACAGACCGAGGCCACCGCGCGGATGGCGTACCTGCCGCCCGAACGTGTTTTCGACGCCCCTGAAGCGATCGGGCAGCCGATACCCGGCGGCGCGTTCACCATCGACGGGGACTCCGAACTCATCTATCACGGCCCGAACGTCATGCTCGGGTACGCCCAGACGCCCGACGACCTCGCTCTTGGCCGCACCATCGACTGTCTTCACACCGGTGATCTGGCGCGTCGCCGCGAGGACGGCCTGTACGAGATCATCGGCAGGCGCAGCCGATTCCTGAAGCTCTTCGGCCTGCGCATCGACCTCGATCGGTTGGAGCAGAGCCTGCTCGCCGACGGCATCCAAGCCTTGTGCGCCGGCGACGACACACGACTTGTCATCGCCGTCACGCGGCATGCGCCGGATCCGTCCTCGGCCGTCTGTGCGAGGGCCGGCCTACCTGCCGCCGCCGTCGAGACCGTGGTGGTCGACGTACTCCCTCGAAAGGCCAACGGCAAACCCGACTATGCGAGCCTGATGAGATGCGCAGAAGCGCAAGTCGAAAGTGCTTCTGCCGGCGCAGGGAAGAACGATGTGCGTGCGCTCTACCGCGATGTCCTCGGGGTCGACGAAGTGACGGTCACCGACACCTTCGTCAGCCTCGGGGGTGATTCGCTGTCCTTCGTCGAGACCTCGCGGCGACTCGATGGGCTTCTCGGTACGTTGCCGGCTCACTGGTATCTGCTCAGCGTCGCCGAGCTGGAACGCGAGGCGCGAGGCGGGTCGCGGGGGCTTTTCGCATGGATGGAACTCAGTGCGGTCCTACGCGCCGCGGCGATCGTTCTGGTGTGCGCCAATCACGTGGGCCTGACGTATCTGTTCGGCGGCGCGCATGTCCTTCTCGCCGTCGCGGGCTACAGCTTCGCGCGGTTTCAACTGAACACCGTCGCGACGAGCGGACGAGTTCGGCCGTTGGTCCGGTCGATCGTGCGCATCGCGGTGCCCTCGGTCCTCGTGATCACCGTCGCCTACGTGGTCACCGGGCAGTACGACGTGTGGAACATCCTGCTCATCGAGCATCTCTTCGCCCCGGAGGAACTCGGGCCGGACGCCTGGGACCCGGTGTGGAACTACTGGTTCATCGAAGTGCTGGTTCTCGCGCTCGTCTGCTGCGCGGTACTGCTGTCGATTCCGGCTGCCCGTCGTCTCGAACGCACGTGGCCGTTCGGTTTCGCTGCCGGACTCGTCGTGGTCGGCCTCGTGCTGCGGTTCCAGCATCTCTCCGGTGACGGTCCGATGGAGCTGTATCGCCCGGTGGCAACGCTGTGGCTGTTCGCCATCGGCTGGGCGGCGGCGCGCGCGACCCGCGACCGTGAGCGCCTGCTGCTGACCCTGGCAGCCGTATGCGGTGCGATGCTTCCGGGATTCTCCGATGGTGACAGCGGGCGCAAACTCGTCATCGCCTGCGGCCTGCTGCTGCTCATCTGGGTCGGCCGGGTGCCGGTACCCGTGGGGTTGCGGCGCGTCACCGCGGTCCTGGCCAGTGCGTCCCTGTTGATCTATCTGACCCAGCCACTGACCTTCTTCCTCATCGAATGGGGTCAGTCGCTGCTCCAGGAAGGACAAGACCAGCCGCCGGCCTCGGCACCGCAACCGGCACCCTCAGGGTTGACGCACGACGTGCGATTGCTCGTCGCGACCGTCATCGCCCTCGTGGTCGGCGTGCTCGCATGGAAGGCATACGAACTCGTGCTCCGATACCTCGCGCGTTCAGGCCGGAATCAGCTCCACGCCCGAGAGCACGACGGCGTTGTCCCGTGACGGCGCGGTGAGCACGCCGATGAACTTGCCGTCTTCCTTCCAGATGTCGGCCTTCAGCGTCTCGCCGGGGAACACGACGTCGGCGAACCTGGCACCGTAGCTCGCCACCTGCGACACGTCACCGTCGAGCACGTTGTCGACGATGGCCTTGCAGCCGATGCCGTAGGTGCACAGGCCGTGGAGGATCGGCCGGTCGAAGCCGGCGGCCTTGGCGAAGGCCGGGTCGGAGTGCAGAGGGTTGCGGTCCCCGCAGAGCCGGTACAGCAACGCCTGCTGCGGCAGGGTGGGCAGCGTGATCTCGAAATCCGGTGCCCGCCGGGGAGGTTCGACCGACGTCGACGGTCCACGTTCGCCGCCGAAACCGCCCTCGCCGCGGGCGAAGATGGACCGCTTGGTGGTCCACAGCACCTTGCCGGACGGGTCGGAGACCGTGGTCTCACTGACGATGACGGCGGCCTTGCCCTTGTCCCAGATCTCGGTGAACCGCTGCACCGATGTCGCGGTGCCGCTGGTGGGGATCGGGCCGGGCACGCTCACGGCCTCGCTGGCGTGCAGCACCTTGGACAGTTCGATGTCGATGCCGGGGAACTGCACCTTGGGCGGCTCGGTCATGTGGAAACTGGCCGCGACGTTGCCGAAGGTGGGCAGCACCTGGGGCGTGCCGTCGACGAGGTACCGCAACTCGCGCTCGTCCATCGGGTCCGCTCCCGCGCCGAGGGCGAGGTGGTACAGCTGGATGTCGCTGCTGGTCCAGGAGAATTCGACCGGTTCCAGCTCGGCGCCGAGTGCTTCGTCGAGATCGATTGGCATATCAGCCCTTTCGGGAGGCCGCCGCGGAGGCGGCGATGTCGAGTGCGGCCAGGTAGCCGAATGTCATGGCGGGACCGATGGTGCCGCCTGGTCCCGGATAGGTGTGGCCCATCACCGGGGAGCTGACATTGCCGGCAGCATACAGGCCCTCGATCACCGAGTCGTCGTCGCGCAGAGCGCGTCCCCGCACATCGGTGCGGATGCCGCCCTTGGTGCCGAGGTCGCCGGGCACCATCTTGGCGGCGTAGAACGGTCCGTGCTTGATCTCGCCCAGGTTCGGATTGGGTTTGTTGGTGGGATCGCCGTAGTAGCGGTCGTAGGCGCTCTGGCCGCGCTTGAAGTCCTCGTCCACACCGGTGCGGGCGAACCCGTTGAAGCGCTCGACGGTCGCGGCGAGCGCATCGGCGGGCAGGCCGGTCTTCTGCGCGAGTTCGGCCAGCGTGTCGGCCTTGACGATCACGCCGGACTCCAGCCATTTGGACGGGATGCGTTGTCCGGGCTGCAATCCGGCGAAGATGTAGCGGTCACGGTACTGCTGATCGAAGATCAGCCACGCCGGGATGTTCTCGCCGGGACCCGGGCCCTGGCCGTACCGGCCGCCGTACATGTGGTGGCACGCCTCGACGTACGGCATCGACTCGTTCATGAAACGCTTGCCGGACATGTTGACGATGATCGAGCCGGGGGAGTTACGCTCGGACAACGCGAACCATGGCGCGCCGACCAGCGGAACCGTCGGACCCCACCACGCGTCTTCCATGAGTTCGAGTGCCGCGCCGAGCTTTTCGGCGGCGACGATGCCGTCGCCGGTGTTGGCGATCGCCCCGACGGTCCACTCCGTGGTGATCGGCGCACGCTGGTACTTCACTCGCATCTGTTCGTTGTGCTCGAATCCGCCGGAGCCGAGGATCACGCCGTGGCGCGCCCGGATCAGCCGGGGCTCGGCGTCGTCACCCACTGTCGTGTCGCGGACATAGATGCCCTGCACCTTGCCGTCCTCGACGTACAGATCGGTCAGCGCGGTGTTCAGCAGCACCGGAACGCCGGCGTCGCGCAGCCCGATGCGCAGCGGCGCGATCAGCGCGCGGCCCATGCCGACCAGGTTCTTGCCGGTGGCCTTGGCCCACGTCGCGCGGATACCGACCTTGAGGCTGCGCAGGACACCGCGCGGATGACGCTTGAGCTGGTTGAGCCGCACATAGTCCTGCTGCATCACGACCATGTTCATCGGGACCTTGCCGTACGGCGGCTCAAGGCCTTTGAGGTCGGGCCCGAGCTTCTTGGCGTCGAACGGTCTTGGCTCGACGGACCGGCCGGTCGGCTTCCCGCCCGGGGTCTCCGGGTAGTAGTCGGAGTAGCCCGGCACCCAGCACAGTTTCAGCGGCGAGTGCTTGAGCACGAACGACAGCATTTCCGGCCCGCGATCCAGGTATGTGTCGATCTTCTCGGCAGGGACGACGTCTCCGACGATGGTGTGCAGGTATTTCCGCGCGGCATCGGGAGTGTCCTTGACCCCGTCGCGCTTGAGGACCTCGTTGTTCGGAATCCACACGCCGCCACCTGACCGCGCAGTGGAACCGCCATAGTGTGGAGCCTTTTCTACGACTACTGTCGAGAGGCCCTGGTGGGCAGCGGTGAGGGCGGCGACCATGCCGGCAGCGCCGCTCCCGACCACGACGACGTCGTACTCCTGTCCAGTCATGTAGAACACGTTATAGAATTGGCCGGTGATCGAACAACCGCCCCGGTCAAAGAAGTGAGGGGACTTCACCACGATGCTTAGTGACGAGGTGCGCGCTCGACTGGCCGCCGACCTGGCGCAAGCCGAGCGGAGCCGGCAGCCGATCACTCCGTTGACCGACGCCAATCCCGACATCGACGTCGTCGACGCCTACGAGATCCAGCTGATCAACATCCGGCAGCGCGTCGCCGAGGGCGCCAGGGTGGTGGGCCACAAGGTGGGTCTGTCCAGCAAGGCGATGCAGGACATGATGGGCGTCGACGAGCCCGACTACGGGCATCTCCTCGATGAGATGCAGGTGTACGAAGACCAGCCGGTCAAGAGCGACAACTATCTGTATCCACGGGTCGAGGTGGAGGTCGGGTTCATCCTCGCCGACGACCTGCCCGGTGCGGGCTGCACCGAGGAAGACGTGCTGGCCGCGACCGCCGCGTTCGCACCGGCCATCGAGCTCATCGACACCCGGATCACCAACTGGCAGATCAAGCTGTGCGACACGATCGCCGACAACGCCTCGTCGGCGGGCTGGGTGTTGGGCGAGGCGCGGGTCTCGCCCAAGGACGTGGACATCAGGGCCATCGATGCCGTCCTCAAGAACAACGGCGAGGTGGTCGCCGAGGGCCGCAGCGATGCGGTGCTGGGCAATCCGGTGACCGCGGTCGCGTGGCTGGCCCGGAAAGTGGAGAGCTTCGGCGTGCGGTTGAAGGCCGGTGACATCGTGCTTCCCGGTTCGTGCACGCGTGCGATAGATGCACCGCCCGGGAGTGATTTCCATGCGGAGTTCGCCGGGTTAGGTTCAGTACACCTGCGTTTCGAGTGATGTCCCCGAGAAAGACTTTCGAACAGGCTGGGAGAAGCAATGCCGAACAAGTCCTCCGTCGCGATCGTCGGATCCGGCAACATCAGCACCGACCTGCTTTACAAGCTGCTCCGCTCGGAATGGCTTGAGCCACGCTGGATGATCGGCATCGATCCGGAATCCGAAGGTCTGGCGCGAGCACGCAAACTCGGCCTTGAGACATCCGCCGAGGGTGTGGACTGGCTTCTGGCGCAGAGCGAGAAGCCCGATCTGATCTTCGAGGCGACCAGTGCCTACGTGCACCGCGACGCCGCGCCGCGCTACCAGGAGGCGGGCATCCGCGCCATCGACCTCACCCCGGCCGCGGTGGGCCCCGGCGTCATCCCGCCGGCGAACCTGCGTGAGCATCTCGACGCGCCGAACGTCAACATGGTCACGTGCGGCGGCCAGGCCACGATTCCGATCGTGCACGCCGTCAGTCGCGTCGTGAACGTGCCATACGCCGAGATCGTCGCGTCGGTGTCGTCGGCGTCGGCGGGCCCGGGCACGCGTGCCAACATCGACGAGTTCACCAAGACCACAAGCGCCGGTGTGCAGAACATCGGCGGCGCCCAGCGAGGCAAGGCGATCATCATCCTCAACCCGGCCGAGCCGCCGATGATCATGCGCGACACCATTTTCTGCGCCATCCCCGAAGACGCCGACCACGCCGCGATCACGCAGTCCATCAAGGACGTGGTGGCCGAGGTGCAGACGTACGTGCCGGGCTACCGCCTGCTCAACGAACCGCAGTTCGACGAGCCGTCGGTGGTCAACGGCGGCCACCACCTGGTCACCACCTTCATCGAAGTGGAGGGCGCGGGCGACTACCTGCCGCCCTACGCCGGGAACCTGGACATCATGACCGCCGCGGCCACAAAAGTCGGCGAAGAAATCGCCAGGGATCGCGTCCTCATGGCGTCCTCGGAAGGAGCGCAATCGTGACCACCGACATCTTCTTCAACCCCATCTGGGACGTCCGCATGACCGACACGTCGCTGCGCGACGGGTCGCACCACAAGCGGCATCAGTTCACCGGCGACGAGGTCCGGTCGATCGTGGCGGCGCTCGACACCGCGGGTGTTCCGGTCATCGAGGTGACCCACGGCGACGGTCTGGGCGGATCGAGCTTCAACTACGGCTTTTCCAAGACGCCCGAGCAGGAGCTCATCAAGATCGCGGCGGACACGGCCAAGGAATCCAAGATCGCCTTCCTCATGCTGCCCGGCGTCGGCACCAAGGAGGACATCAAGGAGGCCCAGAACAACGGCGGATCCATCTGCCGGATCGCCACCCACTGCACCGAGGCCGACGTGTCGATCCAGCACTTCGGGCTCGCGCGCGAACTGGGTCTGGAGACCGTGGGCTTTTTGATGATGGCCCACACCATCTCGCCGGAGAAGCTCGCCCAGCAGGCGCGCATCATGGCCGACGCGGGCTGCCAGTGCGTCTACGTCGTCGACTCGGCAGGCGCGTTGGTGCTCGAAGGCGTCCGTGACCGGGTACAGGCGCTCGTCGCCGAATTGGGATCGGATGCCCAGGTCGGATTTCACGGCCACGAGAACCTCGGTCTGGGCGTCGCCAACTCGGTCGAGGCGGTTCGTGCCGGTGCCAAGCAGATCGACGGTTCGTGCCGCCGATTCGGTGCGGGAGCCGGCAACGCGCCCGTCGAGGCGCTCATCGGCGTATTCGACAAGATCGGCGTCAAGACCGGCATCGACTTCTTCGACATCGCCGACGCGGCAGAGGAAGTGGTCGCCCCCGCGATGCCCGCCGAGTGCCTGCTCGACCGCAATGCGCTGATCATGGGCTACTCGGGGGTGTACTCGAGCTTCCTCAAGCACGCCATCCGCCAGTCCGAGCGGTACGGCGTACCCGCACATCAGCTGCTGCACCGCGCCGGCCAGCGCAAGCTCATCGGCGGTCAGGAGGATCAGCTGATCGACATCGCGTTGGAGATCAAGCGCGAGCAGGAGGCAGAGGCGGCCAAAGCGGGCAAGTAGGGGCGGGGTGTTTAGCTCCTGAGGCATCGGTGAACCCTTCGGCTGCGAGACAACCGAAGGAGTGATCGATGAAGAAGATGTCCGCACGTACTGTCCGTCGCTGCTTGTACGGAATGTGCGCGGGCGGCGTCCTCTCCGCCGGGTTCACCATCCCGTTGGCGAATGCCGAACCCGATCAGTGCAGCGAGAGTGGAGTCGCCGGCACGGTCAGTTCGGTGGCGGCGTCCACCAGCACGTACCTGTCCGCGCATCCCGAGGCCGACCGGGCGCTGTCGGACATCGCCAGGCAGCCCGATGACCGCGCGGGCGGCATGTACCTGACGTTCTTCGCCGACAACCCGCAGGTCGCCGACGATCTCAGGAAGATCAACCAGCCGGTCCTCGACCTCACCGCGCAGTGCGGGATCGACGTGACCCCGACGCCGGTGTCCGACGCCCTCGAAGAGCTCTGATTGAACGTAACCAGGTGGCGGCTTTCCCCCGGGCCGTCACCTGGTTACATGCGCAGGCCAGAATCCCAGGCGAGAATCCCAGGCCGGAATCCCGTTGTCATCCGCTGTCGGAGTGACCCGGCAGGATTGAGCCATGGTCACCCGCGAACAAGCGCAGTCGATACTCGAACAGCTCGCCGGACCCACGGCGACGCTGCGCGACGATCAGTGGACCGCGATCGAGGCGCTGGTGGTCCAGCGCCGCCAGGCACTCGTGGTGCAGCGCACCGGATGGGGCAAGTCCGCGGTGTACTTCATCGCCGCGAAACTGCTGCGCAACGCGGGCCTGGGCCCGACGGTGATCGTGTCACCGCTGCTCGCGCTCATGCGCAACCAGGTCGAGGCCGCCGAGCGCGCCGGGGTGCGGGCCGCAACGATCAATTCCGGCAACGTCACCGAATGGGACGCGATCCACCAGCAGGTGGCCGCGGGTGACCTCGACGTCCTGCTCGTCAGCCCCGAGCGGCTCAACAATCCCGATTTCCGCGACAACGTGCTGCCCGCGCTGGCGTCCGACGCGGGCCTTGTGGTGGTGGACGAGGCCCACTGCGTGTCGGACTGGGGCCACGACTTCCGGCCGGACTATCGGCGCATCCGCACGCTGATCGCCGAACTCGGTTCCGGCATACCGGTTCTCGCGACGACCGCGACCGCCAACGATCGTGTGGTCAACGATGTGGCGGCCCAGCTCGGCGTCGGCGGACGCGACACGCTGGTGCTGCGCGGCGGTCTCGACCGCCAGTCGCTCCGGCTGTCGGTCGTGCAGGCCGGAACTCCCGCGCAGCGTGCGGCATGGATTGCCGCGCAACTGGATTCGCTTCCCGGCTCGGGCATCATCTACACGCTCACGGTGTCGCAGGCCCACGACGTTGCGGCATTGCTGTCGGAACAGGGGCACAAGGTTGCGGCCTACACCGGGTCCACCGACACCGCAGAACGCGAACAACTCGAGGCGGACCTGCTCGAGAACCGCGTCAAGGCGCTGGTCGCGACATCTGCGCTGGGGATGGGCTTCGACAAACCGGATCTGGGTTTCGTCGTCCACCTCGGCGCGCCGTCGTCGCCGATCGCGTACTACCAGCAGGTCGGCCGCGCGGGCCGTGCCACGGCGAGCGCCGAGGTGATCCTGTTACCGGGCATCGAGGATCAGGAGGTGTGGCGGTATTTCGCCTCGGTCGCCTTTCCGTCGGAGCCGTTGGTGCGCAACGTGCTTGCCGCACTCGACACCGAGCGTCCACAGTCCACACCGGCCCTGGAGACCCAGGTGGACCTGAACCGGTCGCGGTTGGAGATGGTGCTCAAGGTGCTCGACGTCGACGGGGCGGTGCGCCGCGTCAAGGGGGGCTGGGTCGCGACGGGCGAATCGTGGAGCTATGACGAGGAGCGCTACCGCGCGCTCGACGAGGCCCGCCGCCGCGAGCAGCAGGCGATGCTCGACTACCAGGCGACCGACGGGTGCCGCATGGCGTTCCTGCGCGCGCAGCTCGACGATCCAGAACTGCAGCCCGGACAGCGGTGCGGCCGCTGCGACAACTGCGCGGGGTCGCGCTATCCGGCAGCGGTCGACGATGCGACGCTGGCCGCGACCGCCGAGCGGCTACGCCGCCCCGGGGTGGCGGTCGCGCCACGCAAACAGTGGCCATCGGGTCTGGCGTCACTCGGCCTTGAGTTGTCCGGCCGCATCACCGATGGCGCGGCGCCCGGTCGGGCCATCGGCAGGCTCACCGACCTGGGCTGGGGCGCGCGGTTGCGCCGGCTGCTGTCAGAACCCGACCAGGACGTACCCGACGAGGTGATCCAGGCGGCGATCGCGGTGCTCAAGGCGTGGGACTGGGAGCGCCGGCCCGTCGCGGTCATGGGCCTCGACTCGGACACCCATCCGCGGCTCATCACCTCCACGGTGCAACGCCTGGCGCAGATCGGACGCCTGACCGACCTGGGGATTCTGCGCTACACGCCGGGCCGGCGACCCGTCACGGCCGCGAACTCGGCGTATCGCGTCGCGGCGCTCGACGGATCATGGGAGCCCCCGCAGATCGATTGCGACGGTCCGGTGCTGCTGGTCGACGACATGACCGACACCGGTTGGACGCTGACGATGGCCGCACGGATGCTGCGTGCCGGTGGGGCGGCACAGGTCCTGCCGTTCGTGCTGGCGAGCACCGCCTGATCTCCGGGTGATTTCGTTCGCAACCACGTGCCCGTCGAGCGTTTCCGAACCGCCGGGACGGCTCGGCCCGGACGAGTAGAGTCCGGACCACCGGAGGTGCACACATGGAACTATCACCGATCAGGATGGCGATCGCTGTCGGTGGACTGGTGGTCACCATGGCCGCCGGCACCGGTATCGCATCCGCCGAGCCCAATCTCGACGCGGCGGTCAACACCACCTGTACCTACCCGCAGTTCGTCTCGGCGTTGGACGCTCAGAACCCCGCGGCGGGCGCGGTTTTGAACGCGTCGCCCCAGATGCAGTCGACGTTGCGGCAATTCATCGACGCGCCACGCGATATGCGGCAGAAAATGGCCACCGCGATCGTGAACTACCCGCCCAACAAGCCCTACATCGGGCTCCTGCAATCGGTCTTCGACACCTGCAACAACTTCTGATCTCGGTCGTCAGCGCACCGGTTTCACGCCGCCCAGCTGCGCGGTGACCGCGTCGGCGGCCGCGACGACTCGGCGGGCGCGCTTCGTGATCTCGGAATCGGCCAACGCGCGTCCGACATGGAGTGACACGACCATGACCTGCCGCTGATGATGGTCATGGACCGGCGCGGAGATGACGCTGACGTCGTGGCGTTGGCGGCTCTGGGCCTCGCTGCGCAGATGGACGCGCTCGCCGATGTCGGACACCAGTTCCCTTAGCAGCGCCTGCAATTCGTCAGGTAACCGGCTCGACATGCCTGCCATCAGACCGTACAGCCGCTGCCCTGCCGGGGTGAGCCGCTCCACGAGATAACCCGATGCGCGGCATTCGCCGACCACCTTCTCGAGCCGCGCGGAATCGGTCCGCAGCGGCACCGTGGGGGATTTGGCGAGCCAGGCCCGCAGTGCGTCGTCGTCCCACAGCACGTACATGAGGCCCACCGGCGGCGCGAAGGGGTAGCTCTGCCCGACGAAGACACCGACGTCGGTGCCAGGGGGGCCCACGAGTTCGAGCACCGTGATGCGGTCGTCGATCACGGCCGAGACGGCGGCGGTGGTGTCGAAGGCCGCCGACAACGTGCGCAGCTCGGCGCGCACGGCCGGGTTCACGCGCATCGACTCCTGCGCCATGTGTCCCAACGCGATCAGCGCCGGTCCCAGGCGATAGCACTTGTCGCGCCCGTCGCCCTCGCGCACCAGATAACCCGATTCGGTCAACGTGGTGAGTATGCCAAGGCAGGTCGGCTTGCTCACCCCGACCCGGCGCGACAGTTCGGACAGTCCGAACCGGTCATGGGGGTGGCGTGCCAGAAATTCCAGCATCGCCACGACGCGGGCCGTCGGTGGCGAGGCGCGGCCCGCCACCTCGGCTGGCTCGGTCATACGGACTCCCGGATTGTTGACGCGAATTGGAACGCGTTCTAGTGTCAGGTAGGAAACTCTACCATGCTGGTCCAATATTGGACCGAAGGGATGGACGCCGATGTACTCACAGCCGTTGGTGGATGCGATCGCCGAGGCCGAACACCTCGTGGTCACCGCCCCGTTCATCGAATCCGAGGCCGATCTGGCCGAAGGGCTGCAGTACCTCGCGGGCTGCGTCTCGGGATGCCTGCACCTGGCATTCGACTACGACCGTGACCATCCCTTCCTGCAGTCGGGAACCGGTCCGTTCACCAAGATGGGCCTCGACAACCCCGACACGCTGTACTTCGGCACCCGTGTGCAACCCGGGCACGAGTACGTCGTCACCGGGAAACGTGGCACCACCACCGATCTGAGCTTCCAGATGCTCGGCGGTGAGTACACCGACGACAACGTGCCCGCGAGCCAGGCCGCGTTCGACGACCGGGATCTCGACATCGCCGATGACGGCACCTTCGAATGGCGCGTCACACCGACGACTCCGTCGCAACTGCTGATCCGTGAGGTCTACAACGACTGGTCGGCCCAGCGCGGGCACATCAGCATCGCGCGCACCGACACCGCGGGCACGGCGCCGCCGCCGTTGACCAAAGAGCTCGTCGAGAAGCGGTACGCGGTAGTGGGCAGGCAACTGGTGCAACGCGTCAAGACGTGGCTGCAGTTTCCACAGTGGTTCTACGACAACCTGCCCGTCAACACCATGGTCGCACCCCGGCTGACACCGGGCGGTCTGTCGACGCAGTACTCGTCGGTGGGGCATTTCGATCTGCGGCCCGACCAGGCGATGGTCATCACGCTGCCGGTACCCGACGCGCCGTACCTCGGATTCCAGCTCGGCAGCCTCTGGTACATCTCACTGGACTACATCAACCACCAGACGTCGCTGAACGGCACTCAGGCGCAGGCGGATCCGGACGGCAAGATCCGCATCGTGGTCTCCGATGCCAATCCCGGTGTCACGAACTGGTGTGAGACACTCGGTCACCGCAGGGGTTACCTGCAGTTCCGCTGGCAGCGGTTGTCGCGGGCGCTGACCGAGGCCGACGGCCCGACCGTCGAGGTGATCGACATCGACCGTGTTGCCGAAGCGTTGCCGTACCACGCGTCCAACAAGATCTCCGATGAGGACTGGCGGGCCCGGATCGCGTTGCGCCAACAGCAGGTTCAGAGCAGGATGGTGGGCTGACATGAGCTATTCGCCGAACGGACTGTTGAAGGACAAGGTCGTCGTCATCAGCGGCGTCGGCCCCGCGCTGGGCACCACGCTCGCACGGCGCTGTGCCGAGGAGGGTGCCGATCTGGTGCTCGCGGCCCGGACCGTCGAACGGCTCGAGGACGTCGCCAAGCAGGTCACCGACGCCGGAAGACGCGCGCTGTCGGTCGGCACCGACATCACCGACGACGCCCAGGTGAGCAACCTCGTCGACGAGACGATGAAGGCCTACGGCCGCGTCGATGTGCTGATCAACAACGCATTCCGGGTGCCGTCGATGAAACCGTTCGCCAACACCACCTTCGAGCACATGCGTGAGGCCATCGAGCTCACGGTGTTCGGCGCGCTGCGGCTCATCCAGGGTTTCACGCCGGCGCTCGCCGAATCGAAAGGTTCGGTGGTGAACGTGAATTCGATGGTGGTTCGCCACTCGCAGGCGAAGTACGGCGCCTACAAGATGGCGAAGTCGGCGCTGCTGGCGACCTCGCAGACCCTGGCGACCGAGCTGGGCGAGAAGGGCATCCGGGTGAATTCGGTTCTGCCCGGCTACATCTGGGGTGGGACTCTGAAGAGTTACTTCGAGCACCAGGCGGGCAAGTACGGAACCAGTGTCGAGGACATCTACAATGCGGCCGCGGCCGGTTCCGACCTCAAGCGGCTGCCGACCGAGGACGAGGTGGCCTCGGCGATCCTGTTCATGGCCAGCGATCTGGCCAGCGGGATCACAGGCCAGGCGCTGGATGTGAACTGCGGGGAGTACAAAGCCTGATGAGCTTGCGAAGGCGAGCGCGAGTGAGGATCGCAGCGAGGGACGAGCGAGGACCGGAGCGAGTGGGAGTCGAGCCATGAGCTTGCGAAGGCGAGCGCGAGTGAGGATCGCAGCGAGGGACGAGCGAGGACCGGAGCGAGTGGGAGTCGAGCCATGAGCTTGCGTACGAATGTGGGCACGGTCGAAGATCTGCACGCGTCGGCCGTCAAGGCGACCGGACTCGACGATTTCGGACCGGACGACGACAACTATCGCGAGGCTCTGGCCGTCCTGTTGGAGTCCTACCAGCGCGACGCCGATCTCACCGAGCTGGGCAGCAAGATGTCGCGGTTCTTCCTGCGCAACGCGCTCGTGGCGCGTCTGCTCAGCGAGGCGTCGTGGAAGCAGCACCCGCGGCACGCCGATGTGGCGATCGAGCGGCCGATCTTCGTCACCGGGTTGCCGCGCACCGGCACCACGGTGCTGCACCGACTGCTGACGGCTGACCCGGCCCACCAGGGCCTTCAGATGTGGCTCGCCGAGTTTCCGCAGCCCCGCCCGCCGCGCGAGACCTGGCCCGACAACCCCGTGTACAAGCAGCTCGCCGCGCAGTTCTCACAGCATCACGAGGAGAACCCGGACTACACGGGCCTGCACTTCATGACCGCCGACGAGGTGGAGGAGTGCTGGCAGCTGTTGCGTCAATCCCTTCACTCGGTGTCCTATGAGACCCTCGCGCACCTGCCGACCTACGCCAACTGGCTGGCGCAGCAGGATTGGACGAAGCCCTATCAGCGGCACCGCCGCAACTTGCAGCTCATCGGACTCAACGACGCCGAAAAGCGTTGGGTGCTCAAGAATCCCAGCCACCTGTTCGCACTCGACGCACTGTTTGCGACCTACCCCGACGCGCTGGTGATCCAGTGCCACCGCCCGGCGGAGACCATCATGGCCTCGATGTGCTCGCTGGCGGCACACACGACCGCGGGATGGTCCAACACCTACGTCGGCGCTCAGATCGGCGCCGACTCCATGGACACGTGGGCACGCGGGCTCGAGGCGTTCAACGCCGAACGCGCCAAGCACGACCCGGCCCAGTTCCTCGATGTGGACTACGCCGATTTCATCGCAGATCCGCTGTCGACGGTCGAGAGCGTCTACCGGCATTTCGGTCTGCCCTACACCGACGAGGCGCGCACGGCCGTCGCCGAGGCGTACGCCGCGAGTCAACGGGGACCCCGTGCACCCAAACACACCTATTCGCTGGCGGATTACGGCTTGACCGCCGAGTCCGTCAAGGAACGGTTCGCCGGTCTCTGAACCGTCGTTTCACTGCGTGGCGGAGGTCACTTCAGCTAGTTACCTATAATTTGATAGCTGTTAACCATCTTCCGCACAGCGGACGCATAGCTTCGCGCGATTAGCTGATCGCGGGCTACGTCAGGGTGGTGCCGAGGACCGGAAAGGTGGTGGCGCGTGTTCGGCCGGTTTCGTGGGCGCGTGCACACCCCGCCACCGGCGTACGAGGACGTGCCGACGCTGCCCAGCGGCTATCAGCAGACCGCCAGCAGGATGCACGCCTTCAACCGCTACGAGATCAAGTACTTCGTCGACGAGATGCGGGTGCCCGAACTGCGCGACGAACTCACCGCGCACATGGACACCGATCCGTATTCGCCTCGCGGCGGTTACCCGGTGACCTCGCTCTACTACGACACACCTGATCTGCGGTTCTACTGGGAGAAGATCGAGGGCCTGCGATTCCGTCGCAAGCTGCGGATGCGGCTGTACGGCGCGCCGTCGGCGTGCGCCGACGACACCCCGGTGCAGATCGAGATCAAGCAGCGCGTCAACCGCGTCACCCAGAAACGCCGCACCGAAATGCCGTACGGGACCGCCGTGCAGTGGCTCGACCACCGCAAGGAGATCGACTGCGACGCATCGCAACGACCGTTCGTCAACGAGGTGTCGACGCTCGTGCAGAACCTCGACCTGCGGCCCATCGTCACCACCGGCTACCTGCGCGAAGCGTTCGTCGGGCGCGACGCCGACCTGGGCCTGCGTGTCACCATCGACCACAAGGTGCACGGCCGTGACCGCGATTTCCACTTCGCGTCGGGTGCGCAGAACCGCTTCACGATCCCGCCCAAGCTCGCCATCGTCGAAGTCAAGGCCAACGAGCGGGTGCCCTACTGGATCACCGACCTGCTGGCCCGCGTCGACATGTCGGTGATCCGCGTCTCGAAGTACTGCCAGTCGGTTCAGGCGTTCGGCCTCGCGCCGCGCTCGGCGCTCGGTGCCCCGGAACTGGTCATGTCCGCCGGCGCCGACGACACCGTCCCCGACGACCTGCTGGAATCCGCGCCGTCGGCGTGAACCCGATCGCGTCCCGACAGCTCCACCATTCCGAGTTCGATCAGGAGTATCCGTGAACATCAACCTGCAGGACCTCAGTGGCACCTTCACGACGTTCGACGTCGTCGCGTCGTTGGCGCTGTCGCTGGTCCTGTCCGTCATCATCGGCTGGGTCTATCGCTACACCCACAAGAACGTGTCCTACAGCCAGTCCTACGTGCAGACACTCGTGCTGGTCTGCATGGTCGTCTCGGTCATCATGCTGGTGGTCGGGTCGAACATCGCCCGGGCGTTCGCGTTGGTCGGCGCGCTGTCGGTGATCCGATTCCGTAATGCCATCAAGGAAACCCGCGACGTCGGTTTCGTCTTCCTGGTGATGGCGATCGGCATGACGACCGGAACGCGGTTCTACACCCTGGCGATCGCCGCGACCATCGCCATCTGCCTGGTGTTGGTCATCATGAACAAGTTCAACATGTTCAAGCTCGACGTCAAACGTCAGGTGGTCAAGGTGCAGGTGCCGCCGGAACCCGAGTACACGGCCCGCGTCGAGGACACCCTGATCGAGTACTGCAGCGAATTCGAGCTGGTCTCAACGGAATCGGTGCGTGCCGGTGCGCTCATGGAGCTGTACTACACCGCGCAGCTCAAGAAGAACAAGAAGAGCAGTGACCTCATCGCGGCGCTCAGCGCGGTGAACACCGGCCAGCGCGTTACCGTCCTGACCGGCTACGACCAGACCGACATCTGATGACGGCGCCGGCCGATTCGAGGTGGCGCCGGCTCGTGCACCGGATCCCGAGACCCCTGCGCCAGCACTGGAAGCTGCTGAGTGTGTTCATCGCATTCGTGGCTGTCGTGGCGCTGGTGCTCGGTGACGTCCGCATCCGGCCGTACATCACGGGTGATCCGACCATCGTCGCCTCCGAGGTCACCGAGAACATCACGGGCACCGTCGATCTCTTCGACAGCTCGGTGCCGCACTCACTGGCGATCGAGCTGACCGATGCCGAATACCGCGACATGGTCGAGCAGTTCAAGGCCGACGGCGACAAGAAATGGGTCACGGCCGACATCACGATCGACGGCACGACGATCGACGACGTCGCCGTGCGGCTCAAGGGCAACTCGACGTTGATGGGCCTGCGCGGTGTCCATTTCGGACCGCCACCGGGTGAACCCGGCACACCTGGGCCCGGCGGACCCGGGCCTGGCGGGCCCGGTGGACCCGGTGGACCCGACGGTGGGCCGCCACCCATGGGGCCCATGAGCACCGTGACCGAGGACGATCCGTTGTCGTTGCCGCTGCTGATCAGCTTCAACGAAAACGCCGACGGCCGTGGATACCAGGGCCTGACCGAACTCTCGGTGCGTCCCGGGGCGCCCGTGCTCAACGAGGCACTCGCGTTGTCGCTCACCGCGATGACAGGTCAGCCGTCGCAACGCTACGCCTACGTCACGTACTCGGTGAACGGCGCAACCACCACGAGGCTCGTGCTCGAGCACCCCGACGAGAACTACGCCGACGGCTTGTTCGACTCCGACGGTTACCTGTACAAGGCGCGCGCCAAGTCGCGGCTCGAATATGTCGGGCCGGACCAGTCGTCGTACGCCGACCAGTTCAAGCAGATCAACACCGTCGACACCGGGAACCTCCAGCCGCTCATCAACTTCCTGAAGTGGTTGGACGGCGCCGACGACGAGGAGTTCGCGCGGTCGCTCGCCGACTGGGTCGACGTGGAGTCGTTCGCGCGGTACGCCGCGACTCAGAACCTCTTGGTCAACGGCGACGACATGGCCGGTCCGGGTCAGAACTACTACCTGTGGTACGACCTGGGGACCAAGAAGTTCACGGTGGTGTCGTGGGATCTGAATCTGGCCACGTTGATGGGTGACGTGAAGCTGGGGCCGCACGATCCGATGGAGTTCAAGCCACCGTCGGGGTTTCAACCACCGACCGGGATGGGGCCGCCGCCCGGAAAAGAGTTGGGGGGCAACCTGCTCAAGGAGCGGTTCCTGGCTTCACCGGCGTTCACCGAGGTCTACGACACGGCGTACTGGGAGCTCTACGATCAGATCTACGCCGACGGGCAGGCCCTGAAACTGCTGGACGCGATCGTCGAGACGGTGCCCGTCACCGACGGACTCAGCACCGAAGAGCTTCAGGCGCAGAAGGATACGTTGCGGAAGTTCCTCACCGAGCGGGCGAGTGTGCTGCAGCGGATACGGGACCGCTAACCGTCACCGGGGGCCGGAGCCGTCGACGACTCCTCCAGCACTCCCTCGGCGACGGCATGTTTGATGCTGTCGGACAGCCGCGGACACGACGGCGTACGCGCCGGATCGCCACCGGCGGCGCGGATCTCGCTGAACACCGCGCAGCGCTGTGTGGCCTCGGCGTTCCACTGCACGGCGGTGTGCGCGGGGCCGAGCTTCTTCACCTGCACCGACACGTGGCAGTGCCGGCAGTCCACCGACACCAGGCCGGAGTTCAGGTACCGCTCGCGGTCGCGCCTGCTGGCTTCGCGCACAGCCGCCGCGCGCTGCGGATCGGACGCGAAATCCGGTGCCTTGGACCAGCTTCCGGTGCTGCGGCGATTGCCGGCGGGATGATCGTCGTCGTCGTCGTGGACGCCGTGGAGGAGCAGCATCGAGCGGGCCAGTGTATCGACATCTGGCACCCGGCCCGGCTCGTTGCGTGCTGACATCAGCTCGACTGCTCCGCCTTCTCGGCTTCTTTCTGGGCCGCCTGGGCCTTCAGGTTCTCCTGGACCTCGACGTTCCACTTCTCGACCGCGGCCGTGGTGTCGACCTCCAGCTCGAACCGGTCGGTCATGTCGGGGGTGATGTCGGCGACGTCGACGTAGAACTGCTGGTACCAACGCCGCATCTGGTAAACCGCGCCGTCCTCCTCGACCAGCAGCGGATTGTCGATGCGGGTCTTGTGCTTCCAGATCTCGACGTCCTGCAGGAAGCCCTTGCTGACGCCCTCGGTGAAGGCATCGGCGAGCTTGTCGGTGGTCGCGTCGTCCAGGCCCTTGGGCTTCTCGACGATGACACCCCATTGCAGCACGAACGAATCCTGCGTCACGGGGTAGTGGCAGTTGATCAGGATCGACTCGGCCTTGAACTCGCCGTACGTGTTGTGCAGCCAGTTGATCATGAAGGACGGGCCGAAGTACGAGGCCTCCGAATCGAGTTTGGCCTCACCGTAGGCGGTGCCGAGGTCGTTGACGTCGGGCCGTCCCACGTTGTGCAGGTACTGGCTGGCGATGTGCCCTTCGAAGACGTTCTTGAAGTACGTCGGCAGCCCGAAGTGGATGTAGAAGAAGTGCGCCATGTCCGTGACGTTGTCGATGATCTCGCGGCAGTTGCTGCCCTCGATCAGCATCGAGTTCCACTTCCAGTCGGTCCATTCACCGCTGGACCACTCGGGGATCTCTGGGATGCGCACCTCGGGCTGCGGCGGGTTGCCCTCGTGGTCGTGCCACACGAACAGCAGACCGCCGCGCACATCGGTGTGCCACGAGCGCGTGCGCGCCAGACGCGGGGTGCGCTTGGCGTAGGGCACGAGCTTGCACTTGCCGTCGCCGCCCCAGCGCCAGTCGTGGAACGGGCATGCGACCTCGTCACCCTTGATGGTGCCCTGCGAGAGGTCCCCACCCATGTGGCGGCAGTACCCGTCGAGAATGTGGAGTTCATCCTTGGAATCCGCGAACACCACGAGCTTGGTGCCGAAGATCTGCACGCTGTGCGGCTTGCCGTCCAGGAAGTCCTTCACCGGTCCAAGGCAGTGCCAGCCCCTCGCGTACCGATCCGGCAGCGCGCCGGTGTCGATCTCGCGAATCCCGACAGTCTCGGTAGCCATGACGCCTCCAGTCCCTCGCTTCTAACTAGAACACGTTACAGTTTTCCGGTCCGATCGTGCAACGAGGGCGCGTGACCTGCGACATACCCGCAGGGACGGACGGCTACTCCCGCTCCGGCAGGCCGATCCGCAGCGCGATCTGCTGCATCCGGCTGATGGCGGCCACGGTCTGCTCGGTGACCGGGTCGTCGGGGGCGCTGTCGAACTCCAACCGCACCAGCGCGCGGCCCTGCGTGAACATCACCAGCGTGACGGCCTTCGAGCCGTCGGGGGCCATCCCGGAGATCACCGTGCCGCCCGTGCCCACCGGCACCGGCTGCGGCGTGCCACCCTCGACCATGGTGTTGACCGCGGCGACGGCCTGCTGCAGGGTCGCCGACGCCGTGGCCACATCCGGGTAGATCAGGATCGTGTCGGCGATCGCCCTGGTGTCATCGGCGTTCACGAACAGCGCGCTCGCACCGTCCTGGCCGTCCGGGTTGACCTTGGTGGACCGCCTGGTGAAGGTGTCCGGCGGGATGCTGATGTCCTCGGCCTGCAACAACAGATGGCTGTAGTCGGAGGCCTGGGGCTTGGGCGAACTGGACGTGGCGGCAGGCACAGGCAATGCCGGTGCCTTACCGCTCGCCGGATCCGAGGCGAGTTGACCGCCGTCACAACCGGCCGCCGTCGCGACGACAGCAGCGGTTAAGCCGGTGGTGAGCAGAAGCTTGAAGCGGGTGACCGTCGTGCGCGACATAGTTACCGATCAGGTTACGCGGCGCCGCGCGCGGCCGCTCTCTCGTCGCCGGGCCGCACAGCGCCGAAACGGCATTCCACCAGGCGTCTGTCGGGACCGTGCCTGCCGGAATGCCGTTTCGGCGCGGGGTCAGGGGGTTGACGGCTTGTCGGACGCCACAACCCACATCGAGTAGTACTGCGAACCACCGCCGTAGGCGTGGCCGAGAGCCTTGCGGGCGCCTTCGACCTGATGCTCGCCCGCCTTGCCCATCACCTGGATGGCCGCCTCGGCGAACCGGATCATGCCCGATGCGCCGATCGGGTTCGACGACAGCACGCCACCGGACGGATTGAACGGGATGCGTCCGCCCATCGCGGTCTCACCGGCCTCGGTGAGCTTCCAGCCCTCGCCCTCGGGCGCGAAACCCAGGTTCTCCAACCACATGGGCTCGAACCACGAGAACGGCACGTACACCTCGGCGACGTCGATCTCGTCGATGGGGCTCGTGATACCCGCGTCACGCCACAGCGCCTTGGCGGCGTCTCGGCCGGCCTGCGGGTTCACCTGATCCCGCCCGGCGTACGCCAGCGGTTCGGTGCGGAGCGCGGTGGCGTGAACCCAGGCCACCGGATGGCCCTCGGCCACCCGGCGATCCGCGATCTGTTCGTCACCGATCACCATCGCGCACGCGCCGTCGGACGACGGGCAGGTTTCGTCGAACCGGATCGGATCCCACAGCATCTGCGAACTCAGCACCTTCTCGAGCGTGATGTCGGGCTGATGCAGATGTGCCAACGGGTTCCTGGCCCCGTTGAGGCGATCCTTGACCGCAACCATCGCGCCGATGTGCGTCGGCGCACCCGAGCGGCGGATGTAGGCCCGCACGTGCGGCGCGAAGTAGCCGCCCGCGCCCGCGCCGACCGGCTTGGTGAACGGCACCGGAATGCTCAACGCCCACATGGCATTCGACTCGGACTGCTTCTCCCACGCCATGGTGAGCACACGGCGGTACTTGCCGGATTTCACCAGGCTCGCCGCGACGACGGCCGTCGACCCGCCGACCGAACCCGCTGTGTGCACGCGGATCAGCGGTTTGTTCGTCGCGCCCACCGCATCGGCCATGAACAGCTCGGGCATCATCACGCCCTCGAAGAAGTCCGGCGCCTTGCCGACCACCACGGCGTCGATGTCGGCCATCGTCGAGCCCGAATCGGCGAGCGCCCGGTCGATGGCCTCGCGCACCAGGCCGTTCATCGAGACGTCGGTGCGCTTGGCGACGTACTTCGTCTGGCCGGTGCCCAGAACGGCGGCATTGATGGCCATCAGTTCTTTCCTTCCAGGACGGCGACCAGGTTCTGTTGCAGCGCCGGGCCACTCGTGGCGTGTGCGAGCACCCGGCCTGCCGAACCGTTGAAGATGTGCTGTGCGGCGAAGCCGATGCGCTCCAGGCCCGCCGAGAACATCGGGTTGGCCGCCAGGACCCCGCCCGACGGGTTGACCTTCGTCTGCTCGCCCAACCCGATCGCCTCGGTGAGGATCAGATGCTGGTGCGTGAACGGCGCGTAGATCTCGGCCACCTCGATCGACGAGGTGTCGCCACCGGTCGCCGCTCGCGCCGACGCCGCGGTGGACGGCGACGTCGTCAGATCACGCGCGCCGAGCACCGGGGTGTCGATGCGGTGCTCGATGCCGGTGATCCAGGCCGGGTTCTCCCGCAGCGCGCGGGCGCGGTCGTCGGCGGCGAGCACGATCGCCGACGCACCGTCGGTGATCGGGGCGATGTCGTGGCGGCGCAACGGATCGGCGAAGAACGGCCGGTCGAGCAGCTCGGCGATGGTCGTCGCGGGCCGCTCCGAATCGGTCCGCTCGGCGACGGCGAACGTGTCCAGCGCCACCTGCGCCATCTGCTCGGCCGTCCACTTGCCGGCGTCGAGCCCGAACCGCGCCTGCAGGCCGGCCATCGACACCGCATCGGGCCACAGCGGGGCCACCGTGTACGGGTCGGTCTGCAGCGCCAGTACCCGGCGCAGGACCCCCGCCGAGGACTTGCCGAAGCCGTACACCAGGGCGGTGTCGACCTCGCCGGTGAGGATCTTGATGTAGGCCTCGTACAGCGCCCACGCCGCGTCCATCTCGACGTGCGACTCGTTGATGGGCGGCACCGCACCGATCGAGTCGATCGCGGAGATGAACGAGAACGCTCGCCCGGCAAGGTAATCCGAGGAGCCCGAGCACCAGAAGTCGATGTCGGTCTGCTGCAGGCCGAGCTCCTCGTAGAGCTGGTGGAAGCACGGCATCAGCATCTCGACGCCGTTGGTGGTGCCGTCGGTGCGGCGGACATGCGGGGCATGTGCGAAGCCGACCACCGCGACTTGTCTACCCGAGGGTGTGGTCATCTTTTCCCTTTACAGGTGGTGCTTGTAGCTGTCGTAGTCGGCGTCGGGCTCACCCGTCGGCCGGAAATGCGAGATGTTGTCGATGCCGAGGCCCCACTCCTCCTTGGGCTTCCACACCGCCTCCACGCGCATGCCCATGCGGACCTCGGCTGCGTCGATGTCGGTGACCAGGTGCAGGAACGGGATGTCGGCACCGTCCAGCAGTACGTAGGCCGCGACGTAAGGCGGCTTGATGCGCTGCCCGGCGAACGGGATGTTGATGATCGCGAAGGTCGTCACCGTGCCCTTGTCGGGCAGTTCGACGAACTCGTCGAGCTCCTGGCCCGTCGCCGGATCGGCTTCCTTGGGCGGGAAGTACACCTTGCCCTTTTCGCCGTTGGGGCCCACCGTGCGGGCGCCGATGAGCTTGCCCTCACGCAGACCGCGCAGGTACGTGCTCTCGGGCTGCGAGGCCGAGTGCTGGATCTCGATGCTCGACGGGACCACCAGCATGGTCACCGGATCGCGCTCGTCGGCGGGCGCGTCGGGAACCGGCTCAGGGGTGTCGCCGGGCAGGAAGTAGGCGATGTCGGTGATCGCGCCCGCGGGCTCGTCGACCCAGTGCGCATGCACCCGCATCCCCGTGCTCACCGAACCCTCTTCTGCGGCAACGGCATGCAGCAACGGCGTGTCCGCGCCGTCGAGCTTGATCAGCGCCCACGCGAACGGCTCGTCGTGCGGCTGACCCTCCAGCGGTGCGGGCTGCCACGTCCAGGACACGACCGTCCCGACGCTGGCCACCGGCACGACCTGGGTCAGTGGTTCGTAGGTGACCGGGTCATACTCAGCGGGTGGCACGTGCACACGTCCGTCGGAGCCGCGTACGCCGACGATTCGGCGCTCACGCAGCGCGGTGAAGAACTGACTGAGCAGAGGCCCGACCGAACGGGTGTAGTCGAAGGACAGTTTCAGTGGCGCAGAAAGTGGCGGCTCACGGTGATCTGTCGAGGCCGGGCGGCTTTGGCTGGCTGTCACACATCGAGTAGAACAGGTTCTAAGAATCGTGGCAAGAAGCCAAGGAGGGCGGCCGGAATGAAGTTGGGTTTGCAACTCGGATATTGGGCCGCGCAGCCGCCCGCCAACCATGCGGAGTTGGTGGCCGCGGCCGAGGACGCGGGGTTCGACACGGTGTTCACCGCCGAGGCGTGGGGCTCCGACGCGTTCACACCTCTGGCGTGGTGGGGGCGCGAGACCACGCGTCTGCGCCTCGGCACCTCGGTGGTGCAATTGTCGGCGCGCACCCCAACAGCCTGCGCGATGGCATCGCTGACCCTCGATCATCTCTCTGGTGGCAGGCACATCCTGGGTCTGGGCGTGTCCGGGCCGCAGGTCGTGGAGGGCTGGTACGGGCAGAGATTCCCGAAGCCGCTCGCGCGCACCCGCGAGTACATCGACATCATCCGGCAGGTGTGGGCCCGCGAGGCCCCGGTGACCAGCGACGGACCCCACTATCCGCTGCCGCTGACCGGGGAGGGCACCACCGGACTCGGTAAGGCGCTCAAGCCGATCACGCATCCGTTGCGGGCCGACATCCCGATCATGCTGGGCGCCGAGGGACCCAAGAACGTCGCGTTGGCGGCCGAGATCTGTGACGGCTGGCTGCCGATCTTCTACACACCGCGCATGGCCGACACCTACAACGCGTGGCTCGACGAGGGCTTCTCACGGCCCGGCGCGCGTCGCACGCGCGAGACGTTCGAGATCTGCGCGACCGCGAACATCGTCATCACCGACGACCGGCCCGCGGCATTCGCGGCGATGAAGCCGTACCTGGCGTTGTACATGGGCGGCATGGGTGCCGAGGACACCAACTTCCACGCCGACGTATACCGGCGCATGGGCTACGGCGACGTGGTCGACGAGGTGACCCACCTGTTCCGGTCCGGCCGGAAAGACCAGGCCGCCGAGGTGATCCCGGATGAGGTGGTCGACGATGCCGCGATCGTCGGTGACGTCGCCCATGTGCGCGAACAGATCAAGGTGTGGGAAGCCGCGGGCGTGACCACCATGGTGGTCTCGGGGCGCAGCCCCGAGCACATCCGCGAGCTCGCCGCACTGGTGTAGACACTTATTGCAAACTGTCTAGAACGCGTTCTAGATTTGACGTGTGACGCAGCACACGATCGCCGGCACCACGGTGACCATGCCGGTTCGGATCCGCACCGCAGACCAGCACATGGCGATGTTCTCGGTGGACGCCGACGCCGCGCAGCGGATGATCGACTACAGCGGGCTGCAGGTGTGCCGCTACCGGCCCGGGCGCGCGATCGTCATCCTCATGCTGATGCGCTACGTCGACGGCGACCTCGGCGAGTACCTCGAATACGGCACCAACGTGATGGTGAACCCGCCGGGATCGACCGCGACCGGCCTTCGCGCGCTGCAGTCGGCCGGGGCGTTCATCCACCACCTGCCGGTCGACCAGGCCTTCACGCTCGAGGCGGGGCGCACCATCTGGGGTTACCCGAAGGTGATGGCGGACTTCACGATTCGTGACGCCCGTCAGTTCGGGTTCGATGTGACGATCGACGGCAGATTCGCGGTCGGCATGGAGTTCCGCCCCGGCATCGCTGTGCCGTCGCGGTTCACATCGCGCCCACAGGTGCATCCCACCTACTCGCACCTCGACGGCGTGACGCGGCGGACGGAAGGGGAGATGCGCCTTTCGGGGGTGCGGTACCGGCTCGGCGGCGCGCGCCTGCGACTGGGAGATCACCCGTACGCTGCCGAACTCGCGTCGCTGGGACTGCCGAAACGCGCGATCGTGTCCAGTTCGGCTGCCAACGTGCAGATGACTTTCGCAGACGCCGAGGTGATCTCATGACGCAGGTGCTCGCCAGACCCGACGTCGACCTCGCCAACGGCATGTTCTACGCCGACGGACGCGCCCGCGAGGCGTACCGCTGGATGCGGGCCAACGAACCGGTGTTCCGTGACCGCAACGGGCAGGCCGCGGCCACGACGTATCAGGCCGTGCTCGATGCCGAACGCAACCCCGAACTGTTCTCGTCGACCGGCGGCATCCGCCCCGACCAGCCCGGCATGCCGTACATGATCGACATGGACGATCCGCAACATCTGTTGCGCCGCAAGCTCGTCAACGCCGGCTTCACCCGCAAGCGGGTGATGGACAAGATCGACTCGATCGGCCGGTTGTGCGACACACTGATCGACGCAGTGTGTGAGCGCGGCGAGTGCGACTTCGTCCGCGACATCGCGGCCCCGCTGCCCATGGCCGTGATCGGTGACATGCTCGGCGTGCTGCCTTCCGAGCGCGACATGCTGCTTCGGTGGTCCGACGATCTGGTGTGTGGGCTCTCGTCGCACGTCGACGAGGCGGCGATCAAGAAGCTCATGGACACCTTCGCCGCCTACACCGAGTTCACCAAGGACGTCATCACCAAGCGTCGTGCCGAACCGACCGACGACCTGTTCTCGGTGCTGGTGAACTCCGAGGTCGAGGGATCCCGGATGAGCGACGACGAGATCGTGTTCGAGACACTGTTGATCCTCATCGGTGGCGACGAGACCACCCGGCACACCCTCTCCGGCGGGACGGAACAGCTTCTGCGCCACCGCGATCAGTGGGATGCGCTGGTCGCCGATGCCGACCTGCTGCCCGGGGCGATCGAGGAGATGCTCCGCTGGACCTCACCGGTGAAGAACATGTGCCGAACTCTGACCGCGGACACGGTGTTCCACGGCACCGAGTTGAAGGCCGGGGAGAAGATCATGCTGATGTTCGAGTCCGCCAACTTCGACGAGACCGTCTTCGGCGATCCGGACAACTTCCGCATCGACCGAAATCCCAACAGCCACCTCGCCTTTGGCTTCGGTACCCACTTCTGCCTCGGCAACCAGCTGGCACGCCTCGAACTCAAACTCATGACCGAGCGGGTGCTCCGCAGACTGCCCGACCTTCGGCTCGCCGACGGTGCCGAGGTGCCCCTGCGGCCTGCCAACTTCGTCAGCGGGCCCGAATCGATGCCGGTCGTGTTCACACCTACCGCACCGGTGTTGGGCTAGGCGCTCGCGGCTGCTCGCGAGTGTGAATCCTCAGCGACTTTCCGGCCGATTTTTCGCTGACGTTTCACACTCGCGGAGAACGCGGAACGCCCGCCGCCTCGATCCTCTTGAGAATGTCGGCCTCACCGTCTTGCACCGTCACCCGGATGTGGGTCCAGCCCAGCCGCGTGACGGTCTCCGACTTGCGGATGTCCCGGTTGAACCGTCGCCGGTCGGTCCGGTGCTGGTCGCCCTCATAGTCGAGGGCAACCATGACGTCTTCCCAGCCCATGTCGAAAACCCCGACCAGCACCCCGTATTCGTCGTGAACCGGGATCTGGGTTTGTGGACGAGGGAAGCCGCCGCGGATGACCTGCAACCGGAGCCAGGTCTCGCGGGGTGACTCGGCGCCACCGTCGACGAGGTCGAGCGCCTGGCGTGCGGTCTTGATGCCTCGTCGGCCCCGATACCGGTCCGCGAGGAGTTCGACGTCGGCCATCTTGAGCCGAGTCGCGTTGGCCAGCGCGTCGATGAGCGTCACGGCCGCATCGAGCGGATACCGGCACGCCAGATCAAGCGCCGTGCGTGCGGGCGTTGTCACCCGCATCCCGCCGACGACGGTGACCTCGTCGTCGTCGAATCTGTCCAGCCACGTGTGTATTCCACGCGGTGGGCGGCGGTTGTCGTGGATCAACTCGGCGGGTCGGCGCGGGTCGAGCCACTTCGCGCCGTGCAGTGCCGACGCCGAGCGACCGGCCAGCACCGCGCGTCGATCCGACCACAACCACGCGGCCTTCGCGCGCAGCGCTGCCGTGGGTTCGGTGTCCTTCGGGACGTAGACGCCCGGGTACACCGCCCGATACCGGCTACGCAGCTGATAAGGAGTCGCGATGCCGCATGCGACGGCTTCGGTGCCGATGACTGGATCCCCCATGCGGGGAGTGTGCCCCCGGGTACCGACAGCCGCGCGAGTGTGAAACGTCAGCGAAAAATCGGCCGAAAAGTCGCAGAGGTTTCACAGTCGCGACATGGGGTTCGCCACCTACTTCATCTGGAACTTCGGGGCGCGCTTCTCCTTGAACGCCCGCGGGCCTTCCTTGGCGTCCTCGGACAGGAACACCGGGATGCCGTTGGCGGTGTCGGGCTTGAAGGCGTCGTTCTCGTGCATACCCTCGGTCTCGCGGATGGTCTTGAGGATCGCCTGCACGGCCAGCGGACCGTTGTTGTTGATCACCTCGGCGATCTCAAGGGCCTTGTCCAACGCGGTGCCGTCGGGAACGACGTAGCCGATGAGGCCGTACTCCTTGGCCTCGGCCGCGGTGATGTGGCGTCCGGTCAGCAGCATGTCGCACGCGATGGTGTAGGGGATCTGGCGCACCAGGCGCACGGCAGAACCGCCCATCGGGTACAGGCTCCACTTCGCCTCGGAGATCCCGAACTTGGCGCTCTCACCGGCCACGCGGATGTCGGTGCCCTGCAGGATCTCGGTGCCACCGGCGATCGCGGGACCCTCTACCGCGGCGATCAGTGGCTTGGTCAGGCGACGCCCCTTGAGCAGACCGTCGATGCGCGACGGGTCGTAGCTGCCGTCCTTGAACGACTCACCCGGCGGCTTCTTGTCGGCGCCCTTGAGGTCCATGCCCGAGCAGAAGTATCCGCCCGCGCCGGTAAGGATGCAGGTGCGGATCTCCGGATCGTTGTCGACGCGGTCCCAAGCGGAGACCATGATCGAGAGCATCTCGGACGAAAGTGCGTTGCGCGCCTCCGGTCGGTTCAGCGTCACGATCAGAGTGTGTCCGCGCTGCTCAACGAGGGCGTCGGGCCCCTTGCTGGTCTCACTCACGGGTATTGGCCTCCATGCTCGGTAACCCCAGACTTGTCTGGAAATGTAACACGTTCTAGTTTAGGTTCCGTGGCTCTGAACATTGCGGATCTTGCCGAGCACGCCATCGACGCTGTGCCTGACCGTGTCGCGCTGATTTCCGGCGGCGAGCAGCTGACCTACGGGCAGCTGGAGGAGAAAGCCAATCGCTTCGCGCACTACCTGCTGGAGCAGGGCATCAAGAAGGACGACAAGGTCGGCTTGTACTGCCGCAACCGGATCGAGATCGTCATCGCGATGCTGGGCATCGTCAAGGCCGGCGCGATCCTGGTCAACGTCAACTTCCGTTACGTCGAGGGCGAACTCAAATACCTCTTCGAGAACTCCGACATGGTCGCGCTGGTGCACGAGCGCCGCTACTCCGACCGCGTCGCCAACGTGCTGCCGGAGACGCCGAACATCAAGACGATCCTCGTCGTCGAGGACGGGTCCGATGATGACTATGAGCGGTTCGGCGGCGTCGAGTTCTACGCGGCGCTGCAGAACAGCTCGCCGGAACGTGACTTCGGCCAGCGCAGCGAGGACGACATCTACCTGCTCTACACGGGCGGCACCACCGGGTTCCCCAAGGGTGTGATGTGGCGCCACGAGGACATCTACCGTGTGCTGTTCGGCGGCACCGACTTCGCGACCGGCGAGCCGATCGAGGACGAGTACGGGCTGGCCAAGCAGGCCGCCGCGAACCCGCCGATGGTGCGCTACCCGATCCCGCCGATGATCCACGGCGCGACGCAGTCGGCCACCTGGATGGCGCTGTTCGCCGGTGGAACCGTGCTTCTCACACCGGAATTCGATCCCGATGAGGTGTGGCAGGCCATCCACGACCACAAGGTCAACCTGCTGTTCTTCACCGGCGACGCGATGGCCCGGCCCCTGCTGGACTCGCTGCTGGCGGCCAAGGAGCAGGGCAAGGAATACGACCTGTCGAGCCTGTTCCTGTTGGCCAGCACCGCGGCGCTGTTCTCGACGAGCCTCAAGGAGAAGTTCCTCGAACTGCTGCCCAACCGGGTCATCACCGACTCGATCGGTTCGTCGGAGACCGGCTTCGGCGGCACCAGCGTCGTGGCGAAGGGCCAGTCGCACACCGGCGGCCCCCGCGTGACCATCGACAAGAACACCGTGGTCCTCGACGAGGACGGCAACGAGGTCAAGCCCGGTTCGGGGGTGCGCGGCGTGATCGCCAAGCGTGGCCACATCCCGCTCGGCTATTACAAGGACGAGAAGAAGACCGCCGAGACGTTCAAGACGATCAACGGTGTGCGGTACGCGATTCCGGGTGACTACGCCGAGGTCGAGGCCGACGGCAGCGTGACCATGCTGGGACGCGGCTCGGTGTCGATCAACTCCGGCGGCGAGAAGATCTACCCAGAAGAGGTCGAGGCCGCGCTCAAGGGACATCCGGACGTGTTCGATGCACTCGTGGTCGGTGTGCCCGATCCGCGTTTCGGTCAGCACGTCGCCGCCGTCGTCCAGGCCCGCGAGGGCACACGCCCGACGCTGCCCGAGCTCGACGCCCATGTGCGCACCGAGATCGCGGGATACAAAGTGCCGCGCAGCCTTTGGCTGGTCGACGAGATCAAGCGGTCCCCGGCGGGCAAGCCCGACTACCGCTGGGCCAAGGACGTCACCGAGGAGCGCCCGGCCGACGAGGTGCACGCCAATCATGTCGGCGCGAATTCCAAGTGCGGGATGAAGAATGAAAACTGAGCTCTGTGAACGGTTCGGGATCGAGTACCCGATCTTCGTCTTCACCCCGTCGGAAAAGGTCGCGGCCGCGGTGAGCAAGGCCGGCGGACTCGGGGTGCTGGGCTGTGTCCGATTCAACGACGCCGACGATCTCGAGAACGTCCTGCAGTGGATGGACGCCAACACCGACGGCAAGCCGTACGGCGTCGACGTCGTGATGCCCGCCAAGGTCCCCACCGAGGGCACGGCCGTCGACATCAACAAGCTGATTCCGCAGGGCCACCGTGACTTCGTCGCGAAAACCCTTGCGGATCTGGGCGTCCCGCCGCTGCCCGAGGACGGCGAGCGCAACGAGGGCGTGCTGGGCTGGCTGCACTCGGTGGCCCGCAGCCACGTCGAGGTCGCGCTCAAGCACCCCATCAAGCTGATCGCCAACGCGCTGGGCTCACCGCCCAAGGACGTCATCGACCAGGCGCACGCCGCGGGTGTCCCGGTGGCGGCGCTGGCCGGTAGCGCCAAGCACGCTCTGCGCCACGTCGAGAACGGTGTCGACATCGTCGTCGCGCAGGGTCACGAGGCCGGTGGGCACACCGGAGAGATCGGCTCGGTGGTGCTGTGGCCGGAAATCGTTGACGCCCTCGACGGCAAGGCGCCGGTGCTGGCCGCGGGCGGCATCGGCACCGGCAAGCAGGTCGCGGCGGCCCTGGCGCTCGGCGCGTCCGGCGTGTGGATGGGCTCGGCGTTTTTGACCTCGGCCGAATACGACCTCGGGCACCGCAAGCCAAGCGGCATCTCCACGATCCAGGAGGCGCTGCTGCGGGCGGGCACGGCCGACACCGTGCGCCGCAAGATCTACACCGGCAAGCCTGCGCGTCTGCTCAAGACCAAGTGGACCGACGCCTGGGATGCCCCGGACGCCCCCGAACCGCTGCCGATGCCGCTGCAGAACATCCTGGTCAGCGAGGCGCATCAGCGCATGAACGAGTCGGACAACCCCGACACGGTGTCGATGCCGGTCGGGCAGATCGTCGGCCGGATGAACGAGATCCGTCCGGTCGCCGACATCATCGCCGAACTCGTCAGCGGGTTCGAGGCCGCGACCAACCGTCTCGACACCGTCCGCGACGCCTGATTTCTCCTGCCGAGCAGACGCAAAACTGCGCTCTTTCCAGCGAAATTGGGCAGTTTTGCGTCTGCTCGCGAGAAGAGGTCAGCGGCCGGGGAGCTTCTGGACGGCCTGGATCATGGGCGTCAGGGCCTTCTGCCACAGCGTGCCCGGAATGCCGAGCGGCGGATCGAGATTGAGCACGCGCGCGGTGGCCACGGTCTGGGACTCGGTGTATTTGAGGATGCCGTCGGCCCCGTGCCGGCGGCCCAGGCCCGAGGCCTTCATACCGCCCATCGGGGCGGCGGTGCTGCCGAACGCCAACGCATACCCCTCGTCGACGTTGACGGTGCCGGCCTGCAGTCGTGCCGCGATGGCCTCACCCTCGGCCTTGCTGCCGGCCCACACGCTCGCGTTGAGGCCGTACTCGGTGTCATTGGCCTTGTCGATGGCGTCCGCCACGGAGTCGACGGGATAGACCGAGACCACCGGGCCGAACGTCTCGTTGCGTGCGCACTCCATGTCGTCGGTGACGCCGGTGAGCACGGTGGGCTCGTAGAAGCGCGGGCCGATGTCGGGGCGGAGATTGCCACCCGCGATCACCGTGGCGCCCTTGGCCTTCGCATCGTCGACGTGGCCCGAGATGGTCTTGACCTGATCCTCGGAGATGAGGCTGCCCATGTCTGCGGTGAAGTCGTAGGTGGCGGCGAGTTTCATGTTGCGGACCTGCTCACCGAACTTCGCGGTGAACTCCTCGGCGACCGCTCGTTCGACGTAGATGCGTTCGATCGAGATGCACAACTGGCCGGCGTTGGAGAAGCACGCGCGTGTCGCGGCCTTGGCAGCCACGTCGAGCTTGGCACCCTTGGCGACGATCATCGGGTTCTTGCCGCCGAGTTCGGCCGAGAAGCCGATGAGCCTGCGCCCACACTGCTCGGCGAGTGAGCGGCCCGTGGCGGTGGAACCGGTGAACATCAAGTAGTCGCAGTTCTCGACGATCGCGGTGCCCACCACCGAACCCGGGCCGGGCACGACCGCGAACAGGTCACGCGGCAGGCCCGCCTCGTAGAGCAGTTCGGCGTTGGCCAGCGTGCAGTAGGGCGTCTGGCTGTCGGGTTTGACGACGACGGCGTTGCCTGCGAGCAGCGCCGGAATCGAGTCCGAGATCGACAGCGCCATCGGGTAGTTCCACGGCGAGATCACGCCGATGACGCCCTTGGGATGATGGTTGACGACGGTCTTCACCACGCCTGGCAGCAGGCCCTGGACTCGTTTGGGCGCAAGCAGTTTGACGGCCTCGCGCGCGTAGTAGCGCGCGTTGAGCATCATGTCGACGATCTCTTCCTGCGCCGCCGAGCGGGCCTTGCCGGTCTCGGCCTGTGCCACGTCCATGAGGAAGTCGCGGTTCTTGGCGACGAGACTGCGGAAGCGCTCCATGATCGCGGCGCGCTCGGCCACCGGTCGCTGCGCCCAGCCCCGCTGGGCGGCGCGTGCCTTGGCGAACGCCGTCTTGACATCGTCGACCGTTCCGACCGGGATCGTGGTCAGCTCACGCCCGGTGAACACTTCCTCGATCGGGCGGGACTGGCGGGTGTCGAGGTCGTCGATGGCAACGAGCTTGCGCAGGCGAGCGAAGTCGGCGGCGGACGGAGCGGGCATGGCTGACTCTCCTACTGACGAGTAACTAGCAGTCAGATCAACTTACCCGGGAACGCGGGTAGCAGGAACCCTCAGTTGTCCGATTCGTTCACGACACCGCGACATGCCGTGCATAACCTGCGGATATGGCACAGAAACCGATGTCGGCGGTCATCGAGATCGTCGCGAAAGACCTCAACCGAAGCCTCGACTTCTACCGGCTGCTGGGCCTGGACGTGCCCGAGCCCGACGGGCCGCACGTCGAGGTGGCGCTGCCGGGCGGCAACAAGCTCGCGTTCGACACCGAGGAGGTGATCGCCGGGATGCACCCGGGCTGGACCCCGCCGTCGGGCGCGGGCCGCGTCGCCATCGCATTCGGGCTCGCCGCCGCGGCCCACGTCGACGCGCTCTACGAACGCCTCACCGGCGCCGGGCACCCCGGCACCCTCAAACCGTTCGATGCGCCGTGGGGGCAGCGCTACGCGACCGTCGAGGATCCCGACGGCACCTCGGTGGACCTGTTCGCCGCGCGGTAGAGCTCTCGCACCCCGACCCCGGCCAGTGCGCGGACCTCACGGTGCAGATGTGGCTGGTCGGCGTAACCGGAGTCCGCCGCGACCATCGCCGGGGCGACGCCGTCGCCGAGCAGCCGCACCGCGCGCCGGAACCGCAGGATGCGGCGCAGCATGGCCGGGCCGTAGCCGTAGACGCTCACGCAGTGGCGGTGCAGGGTCCGGCCCGACCAGCCCAGGTCGTCTGCGACGTCGTCGACCGCGGCGCCGTCGGCGAACCGGCGCGTGACGTGGCGCAGCGCGGCCAGCGACCACGGTGCGGTCTCGGTCCGCGGCGGGCCACCCGCGAGCACGATCGCCAACGTTTCGAGTGATCCGTGGTCGGGCACGGCCCGCAGCTCGTGCACCTCCACGCGGGTATCGCGCACTTCGGCAGCCGGCACACCGAGCAGACGGGGGAGCACACCGGGCCGGAAACGCAACCCGCACACGGGGTCTGGGCTGGCCGCGGCAAGGTATGCGGTGGTGTCGGGGCCCGCGACGACGATGCGCCCGTCCAGACGGATCAGGTCCATACAGCCGTCGGGCAGCACACGTGCGGGCGTGGCCGGTCCGCTGCGTTGCCAGCCGCACTCGACCAGTTCGCGCAGCGGCGGCGGGGGAGCCAGCTCGCGATAGGTCACCCCACGAACGCTACCCCGCCTGGATCAGCGGCCGAAGGACTCCAGCACCGCGGCCTGGGGCGAACGCCACGCCGGGATCCCGAGATCGGCGAGCGTCTTGGCGTCGTCGGTGGGCGTCGCCGCGGTGAGCAGCATCGCGGCCTCGTAACTGATGCCGTCACCGAGCGGCAGCACGCTGCCGAGCACATCGGAGATCCAGCCGATACCGCGGAACATCGTAGGTGACAACGGAACCCGCCGGATCGGCCGGCCGACGCCCTGTTCGAGGACGTCGATCCACTCGTTGAACGACACCAGGACACCGCCGCACACGTAGCGGTGCGGGCCACGTCCCGGCTTCATCAACGCGACGTGCACATCGGCGACGTCACGCACGTCGATCATCTGCATCCCGCCACGCAACCGCGGTGCGATGCGCGCCTTCACGATCGGGCCCCAGCCGCGTTCGGTGACACCGGGGGCGGTGAACCACGCCGGGCCGACCACGCTCGACGGGTAGGTCACCACAACCGGAGCGCCCGTGTCCTGAAGGCGCCGTGCTGCGCGGTCCGCGTGCGCCTTGGTCTGCGCGTACGGGCTGCGCCCTGCCACCGGCGGGGTGTCGGCCGAGATCACCCCGTTCGGCGGCGGGAACAGCGAACTGTAGCTGCTCACCGACACGATGGGGTCCAGTCCCGCCTCGGCCGCGCGGATCAGCACGGCCTCGGTGGCGTGCGCGTTGATCTCCCACATCAGTTGTGTGCGGCTTTTGTCGGTGCCCACGACACCGGCCGCGTGGATCACCGAATCGCAGCCTTTGAGCAGCCGGTTGACGGTGTCGGCGTCGCGGATGTCACCCACGAGCGTCTCGAGTTCGCCGACCTCGGCGAGCTTGCCGATCACCGGTTCCTCGGCACAGCCGGGGGCCACCAGCAGGCGGACCAGGTGGCCGGCCTCGAGCAGTCCTCTGACGGTGTGGGCACCCACGTAGCCGGTGCCGCCGGTCACTGCAATTCGCACGGATTCCTCACTCACGCAGTCTTGCCGGTGCGCGCGATCGGCCACACCGGATCGGTGCAGTCGGTACCCTCGGCGGACAGTTGCCGCTTGATCACCTTGAACGTCTCGGTGCGCGGCAGTTCGGCGCTCACCCGAACGTAGGACGGCCACTGTTTCGGCCCGAGATCGGTTTGCGCGGCGAGAAAGTCACGGAACGCATCGGGGTCGAAGGATGCTCCCGGTGCCGGCACCACCGCGGCCATCACCTGATCACCCACCGCGGGATCCGGGACGGGGTACACGGCGACCTCGAGAATGTCGGGATGACGCACCAGGATTCGCTCGATGGGCGCGGTGCCCAGGTTCTCTCCGTCCACGCGCATCCAGTCGCCGAGGCGGCCTGCGAAGTAGACGTAGCCGTTTTCGTCGCGATAGGCGAGGTCACCGGTGTGGTAGACACCGCCGGCCATGCGCTCGGCTTCGGCCTGCGGATCGTTGTAGTAACCGCGGAACCATCCCGGACCGGTGGGATTCACGAGTTCCCCGACGCGGCCCGGCGGGCACGGTTCGCCGGTGTCGACGTCGATGATCGCAACCTGATCGGTCAGCGGACCCAGGGCGCCGTCCGGGGTGTCGGGGGTCCGGGCGACGGCGACACCGCCCTCGGTGGACCCGAAACCGTCGACGACATGGACGCCGAACCGTTCGGCGAACCGCTGCAGGTCGCGGGCCGCACCTTCATTGCCGTACAGGACCTTCAACGGGTTGTCGGCATCGTCGGGGCGCGGGTCGGTGGCCAGGATGTAGGACAGCGGCTTGCCGACGTAGTTGGCGTACGTGGCGCCGTAGCGGCGTACGTCCTCGATGAACCCCGACGCGGAGAACTTGCGGCGCAGCGCGATCGACGCACCCGCGGCGACCGCGACGGCCCACCCGGCCATGATCGCGTTCGAATGGAAAAGCGGCATCGACAGGTATGCGGTGTCGGAAGGGCCGAGTCCGAACCGCTCGGCCAGCATCCGGCCGGGAAACGCGACCTTGTCGTGTGTGACCCGTACGGCCTTGGGTTCACCGCTGGTGCCGGAGGTGAAGATCAGCATGAACAGGTCGTCCGCGCGAACCGGCTGGAACTGCACCGGCGCATGCCGGTGGGCCTCGAGTTCGGCTGCCCAGTCGGCGGATTCGACGTCGATGACGGGAACCTCGCCCGCGGGTACGAGCTCGGGGGCGTCGGTGAGCACCAGCTGGCAGTCGGCCCGCACGATGTCGCGGTGCAACGCCTCGCCGCGACGGGTCGGGTTGAGCCCAACCGGCACCAGGCCGGTCAGTCCCGCCGCGACCAGCACGCTCGAGAAGAATGTGGTGTTGCCGAGCAGGACGCCCACATGCGGGGGACGGTGCGGATCCAGGCGGGCGTGCAGCGCCGCACCCACCTGGGCTCCCGCGGCGAGGTGATCGGACCAGCTGACGAATGAATCGCACTCGTGCACACCGCGATCGGTGACGTCCACCAGCGGGGCCAGCAGGGCCGTCACCGTGTCGCGTTCGGCGTGGCCGGTCATTCCTAGACGGGCGTATCGGCCAGCTCGCGACCGATGCGCAGCAGCTGTCCGGTCGCGCCGGAGAGGGCGAACTCGGACTGCTTGGCGGCCAGGAAGTAGCGGTGGACCGGATGGTCCATGTCGATGCCGACACCGCCGTGGACGTGAACCGCCGTGTGCGCCACCCGATGCCCGGCTTCGGCGGCCCAGAATGCCGCGCTCGCGACGTCGATGTCGGCAGGCAGATCCTCCGACAGCCGCCATGCCGCCTGGGTGAGCGTGAGCCGCAGACCCTTGACGTCGATGTAGCCATCGGCCAATCGAGACGACACTGCCTGGAAGCTGCCGATCGGGCGGTCGAACTGCTCGCGTTCACGCGCATACGACGCGGTCAGTTCCAGCGCGCGTTCGAGCACACCCAACTGGTATGCGGTGCGGCCCAGGGTCGCCCGCGTGGTCAACCACTCGGCGACCTGTGCGCCGCCGAGCACGCGGTCGGCGCCGACGGCGACGTCCTGCAGTTCCAGATGCGCGACGCTGCCCTTCCCGGTGGTGTCGAGCGACGTGACGTTCACACCGGAGTCGTTCGCGGCGACGATGAAGACGCGCACATCCGAACCGGTCTCGGCCGCCACCAGGTATGCGTCGGCGACCGGGCCGTAGCCCACCTGCGTGCGGGTGCCGGTCAGTCGGTATCCGTCACCGTCGGCCTGCGCCTGCACCGGGCCCTGACCCATCTCGCCGTCGAGTGCGATCGTGAGGATCTCGTCGCCCGCGACGGCGGGGGTGCCCCACTCGGTGCGCTGCGTTTCGGAACCGAACTGGGCGATCGCGCCCGCGGCGGTCACGACCGACTCCAGGTACGGCACGGCGGCCAGTTGGCGCCCCAGAGCCGTCAGCACCGCGTTCTGCTCCAGCACGCCGAACCCGCCGCCGCCCACCGGCTCCGCCGCGGCGGCCGAGAGCACGTCGGCCTCGACGAGCTTGGCCCACAGGTCGCGGTCGAACCGCTCGGGGAGGCCGTCGAGTCGGCGCTGGTGTTCGGGCGTACACACCGACTCGGTGATCGTGCGCACCAGTCCGCCCAGGTCGGCGGCCGCTTCCGGTGTTGAAAAGTCCATGTGAGGTCTCCGTCTTCCCTTACCGGTTCACTCGGGGCAAGCCGAGCGCGACCATGCCGATGATGTCTCGTTGGATCTCGTTGGTGCCGCCGCCGAAGGTCAGGATCAGCGCCGAGCGGTGGAACCGCTCGATGCGGCCGCGCAGCAGGGCGCCGCGGGTGTCCCCACGCAGCGTCGCCGAGGTGCCGAGCACCTCCATGAGCAGTCGATAGGCCTCGGTCGCCAGCTCGGTGCCGTAGACCTTGGCCGCTGACGCGTCGGCGGGCGATGGCGCGGAGTCGGTGGAGGCCAGCTCCCAGTTGATGAGCTTGAGCACCTCGGCCTTGGCGTGCACGCGGGCCAGGTTGAGCTGAACCCACTCCGAGTCGATCAGGCGTTTGCCGTGCACGTCCTTGGTGTTCTGCGCCCATTCCCGCACACCGCCCAGCGCGACGTAGATCGGCTGGGCCGATACGAGCGCGACCCGCTCGTGGTTGAGCTGGTTGGTGACGAGCTTCCAGCCCTGGTTCTCCTCGCCGACCAGGTTGGTCACCGGGACGCGCACGTCCTGGTAGTAGGTGGCGCTGGTGTCCACCCCCGACATCGTGTGCACCGGAGTCCAGGAGAAGCCCTCCGCGGACGTGGGCACGATCAGCATGGAGATCCCGCGGTGCTTCTTGGCCTCGGGGTTGGTGCGCACCGCCAGCCACACGTAGTCGGCGTAGGCGATGAGGCTGGTCCACATCTTCTGGCCGTTGATGACGTACTCGTCGCCGTCGCGCACAGCGGTGGTGCGCAGCGACGCCAGATCGGTGCCCGCGCCGGGTTCGGAGTAGCCGATGGAGAAGTGCAATTCGCCGGAGGCGATCTTGGGCAGGAAGAACTTCTTCTGCTCCTCGGTGCCGAACGCCATGATCGTCGGGGCGACGCTGTTGATGGTCAGGAACGGCACCGGCGCACCGGCGATCGCGGCCTCATCGGTGAAGATCAGCCCGTCCATGGGCGGGCGGGCCTGACCGCCGAACTCCTCGGGCCAGCTCAGTGTGAGCCAGCCGTCCGTGCCCATCTGTGCGACGGTTTCGCGGTACACGTTGCCCCGGCCCATCTCGCCTTCCGACGAGTTCAGCGCCTCCATCCGTTCCGGGGTCATCAACTTGGAGAAGTACGCGCGCAGCTCGCGACGCAACTCCTCCTGCTCGGGGGTGTAACCGATCCGCATCGCTGCATCCTCACTGCTTGATAGACCTGACTTCCCACCCGGTTGTAACACGTTCTAGTCTTGGGGTCCAGGCCGGTGCTTCACCGGCGTCGGCCCGAACGGGTCGTATTCTGTGGCTGCGCGCCCTCAGCCCGGTGCGCGCACACGTCATGAGGAGGTCGTCATGCGAGTCGAAGTTGACCGTGATCGCTGTGAAGGCAATGCGGTGTGCGTGGGAATCGCTCCCGATCTGTTCGATCTCGACGACGATGACTACGCCGTCGTCAAAGCCGACCCGGTGCCCGCAGATCAAGAGGAGCTGGCCGAGCAGTCGGTGGCCGAGTGCCCCCGCGCGGCCCTGATCCGCAAAGACTAGAGGTATTCATAAATTGACCCAGCCGCGCAAGCGAGGAGCCGCATGACCAACGACAGCCACAGTGCCGACCAGCGGGCCGCCGAAGGCGCCCACGAGGCCGCAGATCTCGATCTGTCCGGAAAGGTCGCCGTCGTCACCGGCGCCGCAGCGGGCCTCGGCCGGGCCGAGGCGATCGGGCTGGCCAAGGCCGGCGCCACGGTCGTGGTCAACGACATCGCGGGCGCGCTCGAGGGGTCCGACGTTCTCGACGAGATCGCAGCGGCCGGCTCCAAGGGTGTGGCCGTGGCGGGCGACATCAGTCAGCGGTCCACCGCCGACGAGCTCGTCGAGACCGCCGAGGGGCTCGGCGGCCTGGGCATCGTCGTCAACAATGCCGGCATCACGCGTGACCGCATCCTGTTCAACATGAGCGACGAGGAGTGGGACGCGGTCATCGCGGTCCACCTGCGCGGGCACTTCCTGCTGACCCGCAACGCCGCCGCCTACTGGCGGAGCAAGGCCAAGGCGGGCGACGGGACGGTCTACGGCCGCGTCATCAACACGTCGTCGGAGGCCGGGCTGTCCGGTCCGGTCGGTCAGCCCAACTACGGCGCGGCCAAGGCCGGTATCACCGCGCTCACGCTGTCGGCGGCCAGGGCGCTGGAGCGCTTCGGCGTCCGGGCCAACGCGATCGCGCCGCGGGCGCGCACCGCGATGACCGCGGGGGTGTTCGGCGATGCGCCCGAGCTGGCCGAGGGGCAGATGGACCCACTGTCGACCGATCATGTCGTGACACTCGTGCAGTTCCTGGCGGCACCGGCCTCAGAAGGTGTGAACGGTCAGCTGTTCATCGTTTATGGTCCATCTGTCACCTTGGTCGCGGCGCCCACCGCGGAGATGCAGTTCGTCGCCGACGCCGACGCGTGGGCTCCGGCAGACCTCAGCGTGACGCTGCGGGACTACTTTGCTGATCGGGATCCGGAGCGTGGGTTCTCGGCGACTGCACTGATGCAGTCGCGAGACTGACAGTCTCAATTGTCGGTCACGCGAGAACAAGTAGAACACGTTTCAGATTTCGGTTTGCTCCATGTGCTCGAAAGTGGGAAGACGCTGCGGTTTTCCTGCGGTTCGCTGTTCTTTGACACTGCGAACTTGTTCTAGTTAATATGATCCGGCTCACGTGAGCGCCATGTCAGACCCAGGGGTGGGAGAGTCGCCGATCCGGCGGTTCGTAATTTTCGCCGGAGTGAATTCCGGTGAAGTCAATCCACCCCCCCGCCCAGATGAACGGAGCTGAGGTTGATCGAACAGCTTGCGGTTCCGGCCCGGGCCGTGGGCGGTTTCGTCGAGATGTCCCTGGACACCTTCGCCAAGATCTTCCGGAGGCCGTTTCAGCTCAAGGAGTTCCTCGACCAGACCTGGATGATCGCCCGCGTCTCGCTGGTGCCCACGCTGCTGGTGGCCATCCCGTTCACCGTGCTGGTCGCGTTCACGCTCAACATCCTGCTGCGTGAGATCGGCGCAGCGGACCTGTCGGGTGCGGGCACGGCCTTCGGCACCATCACGCAGCTCGGTCCGGTGGTCACCGTTCTCGTCGTCGCCGGGGCGGGCGCCACGGCGATCTGCGCCGATCTGGGAGCGCGCACGATCCGCGAGGAGATCGACGCCATGCGGGTGCTCGGCATCGATCCGATCCAGCGGCTCGTGGTGCCCCGCGTGCTGGCGTCGACCTTCGTCGCGCTGTTGCTCAACGGCCTCGTGTGCGCGATCGGACTCGCCGGCGGCTATGTGTTCTCGGTGTTCCTGCAGGGCGTGAACCCCGGCGCCTTCATCAACGGCCTGACCGTGCTCACCGGTCTCGGCGAGCTGGTGCTCGCCGAGATCAAGGCGCTGCTGTTCGGGGTCGTCGCGGGATTGGTGGGCTGCTACCGGGGCCTGACCGTCAAAGGCGGGCCGAAAGGTGTGGGCAATGCCGTCAACGAGACCGTGGTCTACGCGTTCATCTGTCTGTTCGTGATCAATGTGATCATGACCGCAATTGGTGTCAGGGTGCTCACGCCATGACGGACGCACGGGCGGAACGCGCGATGATGGCTTCTTGCGCAAAAAAGAGACGCCGATGAGTTACGACGCCACGCTCCGATTTCGCCGGCTGTTCCGGGGGGTGCCCAAGACCGTCGACACGGTCGGTGAGCAGGCCCTGTTCTACGGCGAGACCATGCGGTACCTGCCGAACGCCTTCACGCGGTACCGCAAGGAGACGATCCGCCTGGTCGCCGAGATGACGATGGGCGCGGGAGCGCTGGTGATGATCGGCGGCACCGTCGGGGTCGCGGCATTCCTCACGCTGGCCTCCGGCGGCGTCATCGCGGTGCAGGGTTACTCGTCGCTGGGCAACATCGGCATCGAGGCGCTCACGGGCTTCCTGTCGGCGTTCCTCAACGTGCGCATCGTCGCGCCGGTCATCGCGGGGATCGCGCTCGCGGCCACGATCGGCGCCGGCGCCACGGCCCAGCTCGGGGCGATGCGCGTGGCCGAGGAGATCGACGCCGTCGAATCGATGGCCGTGCACGCCGTGTCCTACCTCGTGTCGACGCGGCTGCTGGCCGGCCTCATCGCGATCGTGCCGCTGTACTCGCTGTCGGTGCTCGCGGCGTTCTTCGCGGCGCGGTTCACCACGGTGTTCATCAACGGGCAGTCCGCCGGCCTCTACGACCACTACTTCAACACGTTCCTGATCCCCAGCGACCTGTTGTGGTCGTTCCTGCAGGCCATCGTGATGGCGATCGCCGTCATGCTCGTGCACACCTACTACGGCTACAACGCCTCCGGTGGCCCGGTCGGGGTCGGTATCGCGGTGGGGCAGGCCGTGCGCACCTCGCTGATCGTCGTCGTCACCATCACCCTGTTCATCTCACTCGCCGTCTACGGCGCGTCCGGCAACTTCAACCTCTCGGGGTAGAACACCATGTCGAACGGAAACGCCAAACGCAGCCACGTGAGGATCGCCGCTGCGGTCCTGGCAGCGATCGTGCTCGCAGCCGTCGTCTTCACCTACCTGTCGTACTCGGCCGCGTTCACCCCCACCGACAAGGTCACGGTCACCGCGCCGCGCGCGGGCCTCGTGATGGAACGCGACGCGAAGGTCAAATACCGCGGGATCCAGATCGGCAAGGTGACCGACATCGAGTACGCGGGTCGCGAGGCGAAGCTCACGCTGTCGCTCAAGCGCGGCGAGATGCGGTACATCCCGTCCAACGCGACCGTGCGGATCGCGGGCAACACGATCTTCGGCGCCAAGTCCGTCGAATTCCTGCCGCCCGAGCAGGCCACCGACACGCCGCTGCGCCCTGGCACCAACGTGCCGGTCGGCGACGTGCAGCTCGAGGTCAACACGCTGTTCCAGACGCTGTCGGACCTGCTGAACAAGATCGACCCGGTGAGCCTCAACGGCACGCTGACAGCGCTGGGCGAGGGGCTGCGCGGACACGGCGACGATCTCGGCGCGACGCTGGCCGGGTTGAACACGCTCCTGCAGCAGCTCAATCCCAAGCTGCCCACCCTGCAGGACGACTTCGCCAAGGCGGCAGGCGTCGCCAACATCTACGGCGACGCCGGACCCGACATCGCCGAGGTGATCGGGAACGTGCCCGCGCTGAACCGGACCATCGTCGACGAGCAAGCCAACCTCAATGCCACGCTGCTGGCCGCGACCGGCCTGGCCAACAACGGCACCGCGACGCTGCAGCCAGCCGCCGACGACTACATCGCGGCCATCCAGCGTCTGCGTGCCCCGCTCAAGGTCGCCGGCGACTACTCCCCGGAGTTCGGTTGCATCCTCAAGGGCAGCGCGAACGCGGTCGACCGGTTCGCCCCGATCATCGGTGGTATCCGGCCGGGCCTGTTCGTGGCGTCCAACTTCCTGCCGGGGGCGCCCGCGTACACCTATCCCGAGAGCCTGCCGATCGTGAACGCCTCCGGTGGGCCGAACTGCCGAGGCCTGCCCGATGTGCCGTCCAAGCAGTTCGGTGGCAGTTGGTATCACACGCCGTTCCTGGTCACCGACAACGCCTATGTGCCGTTCCAGCCGAACACCGAATTGCAGTTCGACGCGCCCGCGACGCTGCAGTTCCTGTTCAACGGTGCGTTCGCCGAAAGGGACGACTTCTAGATGCGCCGCGACAGAACCATGCTCAAGGTCAGCATCTTCACGGTGGTGATGCTGCTGGTGGCGGCCGGGCTCGTCGTGGTCTTCGGCGAATTCCGCTTCGCCGCGGGCAACACCTACCACGCCACGTTCACCGAGGCCTCGCGGCTGAAGGCCGGTCAGGACGTTCGCATCGCCGGCGTGCCGGTCGGCACCGTCAAGTCCGTCGAACTCAACCCGGACAACACCGTCGACGTCGGGTTCGACGTCAACAAGCGCTACCAGCTCTACACCTCGAGCCGGGCCGTGGTGCGGTACGAGAACCTGGTCGGTGACCGGTACCTGGAGATCACCTCGGGGCCAGGGGAGTTGCGCAAGCTTCCGCCGGGCAGCACCATCGCGCAGCAGAACACCCAGCCCGCATTGGATCTCGACGCGCTGCTGGGCGGGCTCAGACCGGTGCTCAAGGGCCTCGACGGCGCCAAGATCAACGAGGTGTCCAACGCGGTGATCGAGTTGCTGCAGGGCCAGGGCGGCGCACTGGCCAACATGCTCACCAGCACGAGCGCGTTCACCCAGAACGTGGCCGCCCGCGACCAGCTGATCGGCGACGTGATCACCAACCTCAACACCGTCCTGGGCACGGTCGACGAGAAGGGTGCGCAGTTCGACGCCAGCGTCGACGAACTGCAGAAACTGATCACCGGACTGGCCGAGGGGCGAGACCCGATCGCCGGTGCGATACCGCCGCTCGCGTCGGCGGAGACCGACCTGACCGAAATGCTGGAAGCCTCACGTCGGCCGCTGCAGGGCGTGATCGAGAACGTACGGCCGCTCGCGCAACGAATGGACGAACGGAAGGCCGACATCAACAAGGTCATCGAACCGCTCGCCGAGAACTACCTGAGGCTCAACGCCCTCGGGGCCTACGGCTCGTTCTTCAACATCTATTACTGCTCGATCCGGATGAAGGTGAACGGGCCGGCGGGCAGCGACATCCTGATTCCGTTCGGCGGTCCGCCGGACCCGTCCAAGGGGAGGTGTTCGGAGAATGGCTAGCCTCGACGGTGACAAGACGCTGCGCACCGGGATCTTCGGCATCGTCCTGGTGACCGCGGTCGTGCTGGTGTCGTTCGGATACACGGGTCTGCCGTTCTTCCCGCAGGGCAAGCCGTACGAGGCGTACTTCGCCGATGCCGGAGGCATCGAGACGGGCAACGACGTCAACGTCTCCGGTATCACCGTGGGCAAGGTCACCGACGTGGCCCTGGCCGGTGACGCCGCCAAGGTCACCTTCACCGTCGACCGCAAGATCAAGGTGGGCGACCAGTCGCTGGTGGCGATCAAGACCGACACCGTGCTGGGACAGAAGTCGCTGTCGGTCACACCAAAGGGCGCCGGCTCGCCGACGGTGATCCCGCTGGGCCGCACCACGACTCCGTACACGTTGAACACCGCGCTGCAGGATCTCGGGCAGAACGTCGGCGAATTGGACAAGCCTCGCTTCGAACAGGCACTGCAGACGCTGACCGACACGATGCGCGACGCCACCCCGCAGTTGCGCGGCGCGCTCGACGGCGTGGCGAACCTGTCGCGCAGCATCAACCGCCGCGACGAGGCGCTCGGCCAGCTGTTGACGCACGCCAAGCGTGTGTCGGACCTGCTGGCCCAACGGGCCGGGCAGGTCAACGAACTCATCACCGACGGCAACATGCTGTTCGCCGCGCTCGACGAGCGCAGGCAGGCGTTGAGCACCCTGATCGCGGGCATCGACGACGTGTCGCGGCAGCTCTCGGGTTTCGTGGCCGACAACCGTCGCGAGTTCAAGCCCGCGCTGGACAAGCTCAACCTGGTCATGGACAACCTGCTGGAGCGCCGCGAGCACATCGGTGAGGCGCTGCGCCGGCTGCCCCCGTACGCCACGGCCCTGGGCGAGGTCGTCGGGTCCGGACCGGGCTTCCAGATCAACCTGTACGGCGTGCCGCCTGCCGCGATGTCGGAAGTGCTGCTGGACACCTACTTCCAGCCCGGTAAGTTGCCGGACAGTCTCGCCGACATGCTGCGCGGCTACATTTCCGAGCGGACGATCATTAGGCCGAAATCGCCATGACACAGGACAATTCGGTGTCCAGCCGGAGTCGCTGGATTCGTATCGCACTCGCCGCGCTGCTGCTGGTGACGCTCGCGGTCGGCGTGTACCAGGTGTGGCCGTCGCGCGGTGGGCACAAGCTGACGGCCTACTTCACGAATGCCGTCGGTCTCTACCCGGGCGACCAGGTGCGCGTGGTCGGCGTGCCCGTCGGCACGATCGACTCGATCGAACCGCGTCCGTCGGACGTCAAGATCACGATGACGCTCGAACGGGGCATCAAGGTCCCCGCGGACGCCAAGGCGCTGATCATCGCGCCGAACCTGGTGGCCGCCAGGTTCATCCAGCTCACCCCCGCCTACACCGAGGGCGATGAGATGGCCGACGGCGCCTCGATCGGGCTGGACCGCACCGCGGTTCCGGTGGAGTGGGACCAGGTCAAGGAGCAGCTCACGCAGCTCTCCGCCCAGCTCGGCCCGCAGGAGGGTTCCGTACAGGGGCCGCTGGCGCAGGTCGTCAACCAGGCCGCAGAGACGTTCGACGGTAACGGGGACTCGTTCCGCAACGCACTGCGCGAGCTGTCGCAAACCGCCGGACGGCTCGGGGATTCGCGTACCGACCTGTTCGGCACGGTGCGAAACCTGCAGATCCTCGTCGACGCGTTGTCGAACAGCAACGAACAGATCGTTCAGTTCACCAACCATGTGGCGTCGGTGTCGCAAGTGCTCGCCGACAGCGCCAGCGGGCTGGACAGCACGCTCGACACGCTCAACCAGGCGCTCACCGACGTGCGTGGCTTCCTCAACGAGAACAACGACGCGCTGATCGCGCAAGTGGGCAAGCTCGCCGACTTCACCCAGATCCTCACCGATCACAGCGACGACATCGAGCAGATCCTGCACATCACGCCCAACGGCCTGGCGAACTTCTACAACATCTACAACCCGGCCCAGGGCACCGTGGGTGGCCTGCTGTCGCTGCCGAACTTCGCCAACCCCGTGCAGTTCATCTGCGGCGGCACCTTCGACACCGGTGCCAACCCGGACAACTACAAGCGCGCCGAGATCTGCAGGCAGCGAATGGGTCCGGTGCTCAAGCGCATCACGATGAACTACCCGCCCGTGCTGTTCCACCCGATCAACAGCATCACCGCATACAAGGGACAGATCATCTACGACACCCCGGAGACCCAGGCCAAGGCGCAGACTCCGGTGCCGTACCTGCAGTGGCAGAACGCGCCAGGCGTCGCAGCGCCGCAGGTTCCGTCCGATGCCACGCTGAGTGACTTCATCGTTCCGCCGGACCCGGCCACGGCCACCGCGCACGGTGGTCCCGCGGCAGCGCCGGGGCCTGCGCCGGAAGCACCGCAGCCCCCGGATACAGGTGCAGGCGGATGACGGGCGCACGAGCAGATTCGAAGGGCAAAGCCTTGGGACGTAAGGCATCACGGCTGGGATCCCGCACGGTGGCAATCGGCGGTGGCGCGATGCTGGTGGCGGGGTGCCAGTTCGGTGGTCTCAACTCGCTCAACATGCCCGGCACCGCGGGGCACGGGCCCGGGTCCTACACCGTCACCGTCCAGTTGCCCGACGTCGCGACGCTGCCGCAGAACTCGCCGGTGATGGTCGACGACGTGACCGTCGGCAGCGTTTCCGGGATCGACGCGGTGCAGCGCCCCGACGGCACGTTCTACGCCGCGGTGCAGCTGTCACTCGACGGCGACGTCAACCTCCCGGCGAATGCCGTTGCGCGAGTGGCCCAAACGTCGTTGCTGGGTTCCCAGCACGTCGAGCTGGCCGAACCGGTGGACGAACCACCCGAGGGCCGGCTGCGCGACGGGGCCAACATCGCGCTGGGCGGCGCCGGCCGCTACCCGACCACCGAGGAAGTGCTGTCCTCTCTGGGCATGGTGGTCAACAAGGGCAATCTCGGTGCGCTGCAGGACATCACCGATGAGGTCTACGCCGCGGTGGCCGGCCGGTCGGGTAGCTTCACCGACCTCGTGCCGCGGCTCGCCGAGTTGACCGCGTCGCTCGACCGCCAGACCAACGACATCATCGCCGCCGCCGACGGGCTCAACCGGTTCGCCGGTGTGCTCGCGCGCAGCAAGGACGGTCTCGGCCGGACGCTCGACACGCTGCCTGCCGCGCTCAAGGTGCTCGACGACAACCGCGCCAACATCGTCGAGGCGTTCACCGCCCTGCGCGGATTCGCCGAGGTGGCCTCACGCATCCTGTCGCAGACCAAGACCGATTTCGCGGCCGACCTCAAGGACCTGTACCCGGTGGTCAAGGCCTTGAACGACAACGCCGACGACTTCATCAAGGATCTGGAATTCCTGCCCACGTTCCCGTTCCACTACAAGTACCTGCGCAACGCGGTGCGCGGCGACTACCTGAACGTCTTCGTGACCTTCGACCTGACACTGCGAAGATTCGGTGAATCGATGTTCACCACGTCCGGTTTCGACCCGAACATGAAGCACCTCAACGAGGTGATCAACCCGCCCGACTTCCTTACCGGGGCCATGGCCAACCTGTCCGGACAGGCCGCTGACCCGTTCAAGATCCCGCCGGGGACCGCGACGCAGCATGAGGAGATGCCGAAATGATCGACCGGCTCACTCGTATGCAGTTGACGATCTTCGGGATCGTCACGGTGCTCACCGTCGGTGCGATCTCGCTGTTCTACCTGCAGCTGCCCGCCGCAGTGGGAATCGGCACCTATCACGTCAACGCCAACTTCGTCGCGGGCGGCGGCATCTATCCGAACGCCAACGTCACCTACCGCGGTGTCACGGTCGGCCGGGTGGAGTCGGTTGGCCTGGCACCTGACGGTGTGGTGGCCAGGATGCGGCTCAACAGCAACACGTCCATCCCCGAGAACGTCACTGCGACGGTGAAGAGCGTGTCGGCGGTCGGCGAGCAGTACATCGACCTGGTGCCACCCGAGGACTCGACGGCTCCGAAGCTGCGCAACGGCGCCACCATCTCGCAGCAGAACACCAGGGTTGGACAGGACATCGCCGGGCTGCTCGCGGAAGCCGACAGCCTGGTGAGCAGCGTCAGCAACACTCGCCTGCAGGATCTGCTGCGCGAGACGTTCAAGGCGTTCAACGGTTCGGGCCCCGAGCTCGCGCGACTCATCGAGTCGTCACGGTTGCTGGTCGACGAGGCCAACGCCAACTTCCCGCAGACATCGCAGCTCATCGACCAGGCCGGACCTTTCCTGGAAGCGCAGCTGCGCAGCGGTGACGACATCCGCTCGCTCGCCGACGGGCTCGCGCGGCTGACCGGTGAGGTCAACAGGGCCGATCCGCAGCTGCGGACGACGCTCAAGACGGTGCCGGGCACCACCGACGCGGCCAACACGGCCTTCACCGGTATCCGTCCGACGTTCCCGATCCTGGCCGCCAACCTCGCCAACTTCGGACGCATCGGCGTCATCTACAGCAAGTCGATCGAGCAGGCGCTGGTGATCTTCCCCGCGCTGATGGCGGCGCTGAACACCGTCGCCGGCGGCGTCCCGGCGGACGAGGGTGGCAAGCTCGACTTCAAGATCGACCTCGGTGATCCGCCGCCGTGTTCGGTGGGCTTTTTGCCCGCGACCGAGACCCGCTCACCGGCCGACCTGACGCTGCGCGAGCTTCCGACCGACCTGTACTGCAAGACCGCGCAGAACGATCCATCCGTTGTGCGCGGTGCGCGCAACTACCCGTGTCAGGAGTTCCCCGGCAAGCGCGCTCCCACGATTCAGCTGTGTCGCGACCCGAACGGCTATGTGCCGATCGGCAGCAATCCGTGGCGCGGGCCGCCGGTGCCGTACGGCACACCCATCGAGGACGGCCGCAACATCCTGCCGCCCAACAAGTTCCCGATGATCCCGCCGCAGGTGGACCCGGACCCGGGCCCGCCGGTGGTGCAGCTGCCGCCCGGTGTCGAGCCGGGCCCCGGACCCGCGCCGCACGCGCCGTTCCCGCTGCCGGTGCCGCCGAACACGCAGGGGCCGCAGCCTCCGCCGTGGCCGTACTACGCGCCACCGGACCAGATCGTGCCGCCGTACGGCCGGACGCCACCGCCGCCCCCTGCGGGCGCCCCGGCACCGCCGCAGGCACCGCCCGCGCCGGACGGTTCCCTGCCGGCCGAAGCCCCGCTGGCCGGCCCGCCGGGAATCGGCACCTACGATCAGCACAGTGGGGTCTTCGCGGATGCCGACGGAGGCACCGGTGTGTACGCGTCGGGTGCCGACAAGCTGGCGCCTGCGGAGACCTGGGTAGACCTGATGCTGGATCCTAGGCAGGCTTGATGACCGACAGAACGGCCTTAGAGAGTTCGAGGCCGGTACGCCGCCGTGCGTCACGCCCGGCGGGCCCCGTGAGCAGTGCCGTGCTGGACACGACCGCCCCGGTGGCCGAGAGCCGGGTCGAGCCGGCGGCACCGGCGCCCAAGGTGAAACCGGTCAAGGTTCCGCCGCGGCGCAGACCGCACTCCAGGCTCGTGGCCATTTTCGCGGCTGCGGTGCTCGGTGTCGCGACGGCCGTGCTGGGCGGGCTGACGTATGTCCTGGTCGACCAGCAGCGCAGCTACGTGGCGGCCCAGGAACGCGATCAGCGTTTCGTCGACACCGCCAAGCAGACCGTGGTCAACATGTTCAGCTACACGCAGGACACGATCGACGAGAGCGTGAACCGTTTCGTCGACGGCACCAGCGGGCCGCTGCGCGACATGATGAGCCAGGGCAACAACGCCGAGAACCTCAAGGCGCTGTTCCGCGACACCAACGCGAGTTCTGAGGCCGTCGTCAACGCCGCGGCGCTGGAGAAGATCGACGAGGTCGCGAAGAACGCCTCGGTGCTGGTGTCGGTGTGGGTGACCGTGACCGACCTCGACGGGATCAACGCGCCCACCCGCCCGTACCGGTTGCGGGTGATCGTGCACGAGGACGACAACGGCCACATGACCGGGTACGACCTGAAGTACCCCGACGGGGGCAACTGATGCGCGCCAAGCTCGTCGGGACGCTGGTGGGTTTCCTGGCCGTCGCCTTCGTCGCGCTGTCGGCTGCGGGCGGCGCGATGTACTGGAACCGCGTGCTGCAACGGGCACAGGAGGCGACGGCCTCAGAGCTGCCGTCGCTGGCGTTCGAGCAGATCCCCAGAGTGTTCGGCTACGACTATCAGACCGTCGAACGCAGCCTCATGGAGACGTACCCGCTGTTGGCGCCCGGGTTCCGGCAGCAGTTCGAGGCGGACGCCCAGCAGAAGGTGATCCCGGAGGCACGCAAACGTCAACTGGTCGTGCAGATCAACATCGTCGGCGTGGGGGTCGAGGCCGCGCAGCGCGACAGCGGATCGGTGCTGGTGTACATGAACCGCACGGTCACCGACAAATCGCGGCAGCCCCTCTACGACGGCAGCCGGCTGCGCGTCGAGTACCGCAAGGTCGACGGCAAATGGCTGATCGACGCGATCGACGTGATCTAGAAGGTTCCCGGTTCGGCCTCGGTGTGGCCGACCTCGCCGGCGGATGCCAGTGCGTCGAGGAATGAGCGGGCCCACCGGTCGACATCGTGCGCCAGCACCTGGCGGCGCAGCGCGCGCATCCGGCGCTTGCCCTCCTCGGGGTTCTGGTTGACAGCGGCCTCGATCTTGTCCTTGACGCCTTCCAGGTCGTGCGGATTGACCAGGTACGCCTGGCGGAGTTCGGCTGCCGCGCCGGTGAACTCGCTGAGCACCAACGCACCGCCGAGGTCGCTGCGGCACGCCACGTACTCCTTGGCCACCAGGTTCATGCCGTCCCGCAGCGGGGTCACGAGCATGACGTCGGCGGCGACGAAGAACGCGATCAGCTCCTCGCGGGGGACCGGCCGGTGGATGTAGTGCACGATCGGGTGCCCGACCTCGCCGTACTCCCCGTTGATGTGGCCGACCTGGCGTTCGATGTCCTCGCGCATCGCGATGTAACTCTCGACGCGTTCCCGGCTGGGCGTCGCCAGCTGCACCAGGACGGTGTCGTCACGCTTGATGCGCTTCTCTTCGAGCAGTTCGGACAGCGCCCGCAGCCGGACGTCGATGCCCTTGGTGTAGTCGAGGCGGTCGACCCCCAGCATGATCTTGCGGGGATTGCCCAGCTCGGCGCGGATCTGACGGGCCCGCTGCCGGATGGCGCGGTCACGCGCCTTGCCGTCCAGCTCGGCCGAGTCGATCGAGATGGGGAAGGCGCCGACCTTGACGGTCCGGAAGCCCACCTGTACCTCGCCGAACCGGGACCGCACACCGATGCTGGCGCGTGACGTGTTGGCGCCGACCAGCCGGCGGGACAGCACCAGGAAGTTCTGTGCGCCGCCGGGCAGGTGGAAACCCACCAGGTCGGCACCGAGGAGACCTTCGACGATCTCGGTACGCCACGGCATCTGCATGAACAGCTCGACCGGCGGGAAGGGGATGTGCAGGAAGAAGCCGATGGTGAGGTCGGGGCGGAGCATCCGGAGCATCTTGGGCACCAGCTGCAGCTGGTAGTCCTGAACCCACACCGTCGCGCCCTCGGCGGCGGCGCGCGCCGTCGCCTCGGCGAACCTGCGGTTCACCTCGACGTAGCGGTCCCACCATTCCCGGTGGTACTCGGGTTTGACGATCAGGTCGTGGTAGAGCGGCCACAGCGTCGCGTTGGAGAAACCCTCGTAGTACTTCGCGACATCGTCGGCCGACAACCGCACCGGATGCAGTTGCATCCCGTCCTGGACGATCGGCTCTTCGTCACTGTCGGGAACCCCGGCCCAGCCGATCCAGGAGCCGCGGCGCTTGCGAAGCAGCGGCTCCAGCGCGGTGACAAGGCCGCCTGGACTCCGCTTCCATCGGGTGGTGCCGTCGGGTAGCCGCTCCAGATCGACCGGCAGCCGGTTGGCGACCACGACGAAGTCGGAGGTGCCGGAGATGGTTGCGCGGCCGGTCTCCGGAGACATTTAGACCTCTGTCTTCGACGGCCCAATACCGAGCATCGAGAGGAACATCCGGCACTCGTCAGCGTCGGCCGCGTAGGTGGCCACCACGCGGCGCGCCTGGCTGGCGGTGTCGTCGGTCAACGGCTCCACGTCGCCGAGATCGGCGGGATCAGTTTTTGCAGGCATACGACAACTGTAGGCGACCGGGAAGACCCCGGTCGCCCCACCGCTGGTCAGCCGATCGAACCGTGGACCGTCGGGCTGCTGCCGACCGACGACTCCGGGGTCACGGCGGGGCCCTGCGACTGTGCTTCCTCGGCCAGGCCGATGCACTGACCCGTGTTGTTTCCGGTGCACGGGATCGATCCGCCGCCACCGGGCAGGTTCACCGCGGGCAGATTCGGGTTGCCGGCGATCGGGCTGAAAGCGCCACCCGAGTTCGGGACGGTGTGCGGCACGCACACACCGGTGTACAGATCTTCTTCCTCACCACTCGGGCACGCCGCGGTGGGCATCGACGAATCGGGAACGGCGAACACGGTGATCGCCGGAGCGGCGGCCGCAGCGACCACAAATCCGCCGGCAAGGATCAGTCGTCGCAATGAGTACGGGAAGGTCGCCATCGTCACGCTTTCTGTAGTTGTCTGACTGTGTCGTCGCTGAGGATTCTAAGGAAGCTGGGAAAAATCTGCATCAGTTCTTCGAGCAGCCTGAATCCGGTGGTACGTGCCAGGTCAAGGGGCTGGTCAAGGGCTCGCGCTGATCGTCGACCGCGGAACCGCCATCGGACCCTCGGCCGCGTCCTCCTCGGCCAGGCCGATGCACTCACCTGCGTTGTGGCCGGTGCACGGAATGGCGCCGCCACCGCCGGGGAGGTTCACCGCGGGCAGGTCCGGGTTGCCGGGAATCCCGCCGAACGGTGAGTTGGGCACCAGGAACGGGGTGCACACCATCGTGTAGGTGTCTTCTTCTTCCCCGTTGTGGCACGCCGCCGACGCGGTCGGTGCGGGGCTGAGGGCGAGCGCTGCCACGCCCAGGGCGCCGGCTGCCGCAGCAAAGACAGTGCGAATCACCCCAGCAGTTTATGGCCGCCGTGGGCGAAATCGGGCTGTATCGGGATCAGCCCGCGTATGTGATCTGTGTCGGTGTCAGTTCGTGTGGCCGGTGACCGTAGGGCTGCTGCCGACCGACGACCGCGGGACGACGGCCGGACCCTGTGCCTGCTGCTCCTCGGCCAGGCCGATGCACTGGCCGGTGTTGGCGCCGGTGCACGGGATGCCGTCGATCTGCGGCAACTGGTTGGGGGCCGAGGCGAACGTGGGCGAGTTGGGCACCAGGTCGGGCACGCACTGGGTGGTGTAGGTGTCCTCGGTCTCGCCGTTGGGGCATGCCGCCAGCGCCGATGTGGGTGCGGACAGCGCGGAGATCACCGGTGCGGCGGCAACTGCGGCGGCCGCGCACGCCATCCCGACGGCAAGCGGCAGCCGACGGGCCGTGAACTGGGAGATGGTCATTTCGCGTGCCCTTTTCTGAAGTGGCCGATATGTTTGCTGTCGACAGCCATCTGGTGGGAGACCTGAACCATCAGCGGTGTCACTCGACGTACGACATCATACGCGCCACAACGGAAACACGCTCCACGTCAAATGTGCTGCGCGGTGTGTAGGTTTCGGCTGTGACCATTCTGAACAGTTGCTGTGATCCCGGTGTGAGGCAGCTGGTGCGATACACGTATGGTGCCTTTTGTTAAGTGCCTATCTGCTGATGAGGTGGTTCGACATGACCCGTTCCGACGACGCGGGCGGCCAGGGCCGCCAGGTCGAGTACGAGACGCTCGACGACGGGCGGATCGCCCGCATCTGGCTCAACCGGCCGGACGCGCAGAATGCGCAGTCACGCACGCTGTTGGTGCAACTCGACGAGGCGTTCGGGCGTGCCGAGGCCGACGACACGGTGCGGGTGGTCATCCTGGCCGCACGCGGCAAGAACTTCTCCGCCGGCCACGACCTGGGTTCGGAGGAGGCACTCGCCGAGCGCCAACCCGGTCCGGGACAGCATCCGACGTTCAAGGGTTACGGAGCCACGGCCACGGGCGTCGTCGAGCGCACCTACCGGCAGGAGTGGCATTTCTACTTCGAGAACACCAAGCGCTGGCGCGACCTGCGCAAGATCACCATCGCCCAGGTGCAGGGCAACGCGATCTCGGCGGCGCTGATGCTCATCTGGGCGTGCGATCTGATCGTGGCGGCGGACGACGCCAAGTTCAGCGACGTGGTCGGCGTGCGGATGGGCATGCCCGGCGTCGAGTACTACGCGCACCCTTGGGAGTTCGGCCCGCGCAAGGCGAAAGAGCTGTTGCTGACCGGTGATTCGATCGATGCCGACGAGGCCCACCGGTTGGGCATGGTGTCGAAGGTGTTCCCCCGGGCCGAACTCGAGGACAAGACCCTCGAGTTCGCGCGCCGGATCGCCGAGCGACCCACGATGGCCGCGCTGCTGGTGAAGGACTCGGTGAACGCCGCGAGCGACGCCATGGGTTTCGCCGAGGCGCTGCAGCACGCGTTCCACATCCACGAACTCGGGCATGCGCACTGGGCCGCCGCCAACGAGAACCGGTGGCCGGTCGGCATGCCGCCGGATGTCCCGGATTGGCGCACATTGGGGGCTCCCAAACCCGCCCGACGTGATACACCTTGACGCAGAGCCATTTCGGGAGTGAGGGGCGCCGCAGTGCAACTGTCGTTGGCGGAACGTACATACCTGGTGACCGGAGGCGGGAGCGGGATCGGCAAAGGTGCTGCAGCGGCGATCGTGTCCGCGGGCGGCAATGTCATGCTGATCGGCCGCAACGCCGACAAGCTCAGTGCGGCCGCCGACGAGGTCGGTGCGCTCAGGGCAGGTTCGGTGCGCTACGAACCTGCCGACGTGACCGACGAGGACGAGGTGAGCCGTGCCGTCGCCGCCGCGACCGCGTGGCATGGGCGCCTGCACGGCGTCGTGCACAGTGCGGGTGGCTCGCAGACCATCGGGCCGATCACCCAGATCGACTCCGAATCGTGGCGGCAGACCATCGATCTGAACATCAACGGCACGATGTACCTGCTCAAGCACGCCGGCCGCGAAATGGTGCGCGGCGGCGGGGGATCGTTCGTCGGGATCTCGTCGATCGCGTCGAGCAACATCCACCGCTGGTTCGGCGCCTACGGTGTCAGCAAGGCCGCACTGGACCACCTGCTGATGCTCGCGGCCGATGAACTCGGCCCATCCTGGGTGCGGGTCAACAGCATCCGGCCGGGTCTGACCCGTACCGAGATGGTCGAACCGATCCTGGGCGTCCCTGCGGTCACCGACGATTACGCGGCGTGCACCCCGCTGCCGCGGTTCGGTGAGGTGGACGATGTCGCGAACCTCGCGGTGTTCCTGCTCAGCGACGCCTCGAGCTGGATCACCGGTCAGGCCATCAACGTCGACGGCGGACACGGGCTGCGCCGCGGCCCCGACATCTCCGGCATGCTCGAGCCGCTGTTCGGTGCCGACGGCCTGCGCGGTGTCGTCGCCGACGGCTGACGTTCACGCGGGGTGCGGTGCACCGGCCTCCCACGCGCTGAGCGCGCCGAGCGCCGACCAGTCCAGTTCGCCGCCGCCGGTGGCCAGCAGCGTCAGGAACCGATCGCGCAGCAGGCTCGCGATCGGCATCGGCACCGCGAGATCCTCGCCCGCGGCGAGCGCCAGTTTGACGTCCTTGAGGCCCAACGGCGCGGCGAAACCGGGCGGGGTGAACTGTTCGCGCACCAGCAGCCCGCCGTAGGTGCGGTACACCGGTGCGTCGAACAGCGTGGACGTCAGCACCTCCAGGTACTGCTGTTTGTCGACGCCGGCCTTGCCCACGAGAGCCATTGCCTCTCCGAGTGATTCGATCACCGAGGCGATCAGGAAGTTGCCGCTGATCTTCACGAGGCTCGCCGCACTCGGGTCATCGGAGACGACGAACGTGCGCTGCCCGATCGCGTCGAACACCGGCGTGACCGTCTGCACGGCATCGGGCGCGCCTGCGGCCACGACGAACAGCTTGGCCGCGGCCGCCGCCTCGGGACGTCCGAACACCGGTGCACTGACGAAACCGTTGCGGGCCTCGGCGTGGGCCGCGGTGAGCCGCCTCGCGAGGTCGACACTGATGGTCGACGACGAGACATGGATCGCGTCGGCGGGCATCGCCGCCACCAGACCCGCGGCCGGATCGGCCCCGCCGAACGCGACCGCCTCGACGGCCCTGTCGTCGGCCAGCATCGTGACCACGACATCGGCCTGCGCGGCGTCACGCACCGATGCGGCGGCGGTCGCGCCCTGTTCGGCCAGTGCGGCCACCTTTTCCGGTGACCGGTTGTACGCCACGACCTCGTGCCCCGCCTTGAGCAGGTTGGCGGCCATCGCCGCGCCCATGTTGCCCAGCCCGATGAATCCGATTCTCATCGTTTTACTGTCACCGCTTCGGCGCGGCGGCGCTACTGCTGAGCGGATACCTCCAGGTCACCCGCTGAAAGTTCGGCCGCGCGGTGCACCGCGTTGATGATGCCCTGGTAACCCGTGCAGCGGCAGAAGTTCCCCGACAACCCTTCGCGGATCTCCTCGTCGGTGGGGGACGGGTTGTCGCGCAGCAGCGCGGTGATCGACGTGACGAATCCCGGGGTGCAGAACCCGCACTGCAGCCCGTGGCATTCCTTGAGCGCGGCCTGCACGGGGGACAGGCGCCCGTCAGGCTCGGCGATGCCCTCGACCGTGGTGACCTCCTGACCATCGACCTGCACCGCGAAGATCAGGCATGAGCGCACCGCCTGTCCGTCGAGCAACACTGTGCAGGCGCCGCACGCGCCGTGTTCGCATCCGAGATGCGTGCCCGTCAGTCCGCAGTTCTCCCGCAGGAAGTCGGCGAGGGTGACCCGCGGTTCGACCCGACCGCGGTGGGTCTGGCCGTTGACCGAAACCTCAACCGGCAGTTCATGCATCGATCGCCCCTTCGGTGGCTTGCGTACGTGCTTGCGTCCAGGCCCTGGCCACCATCGTGGCGCCGACTCGGGCGCGGTACTCGGCGGTGCCCTGCAGATCGGTGGGGATGTCGGCGAGCTCACTCACTGCGAGCCTGCCGATCTCCTCGGGGGTGATCGCGTCGACCGGTTGCCGAAGTGCCGCGGCCTCGGCCGGGGTCGCGCGCAACGGCGTCGAGCCGAGGCCCAGCAGGCCGATGCCGCAGCGGGTCACCCGATCGCCGCCGTCGAGCTGGATACCGACGACCGCACCCGCGATCGCGAAATCTCCGTGACGGCGCGCGAACTCCTGCACGGCGAAGCCGCACCTGCCCGACCACACCGGGAACCGCACGGCGGTCAAAATCTCGTCGGAGGCCAGCGCGGTTTCCCACAGACCGGTGAAGAACTCGGTCGCCGGGATCTCCCGGACACCTCGCGCGGAGGTGGCCTCGATGGTCGCGCCGAGCGCGATCGCGACGGCCGCGTACTCGGCGGCCGGGTCGGCGTGTGCGATGGCTCCGCCCAGCGTCCCGCGCGTGCGGATCTGGAAGTGCCCGATGTGCGGTGTGGCCAGCGTCAGCAACGGAACCGACTCGGCCACTTCGTCATCAAGTCCGACGAACGCGTGCGGGGTGGTCGCACCGATCCGGACCTGATCGCCGACCCGGTCGATGTCGTTGAGTTCGGAAACCCGGGAGATGTCGATGAGGTTGTCGAAATGCGTCAGCCGCATCGCCAGCATCGGCACCAGGCTCTGCCCGCCGGCGAGGATCTTCGCGTCGTCGCCGTACTCACCGAGAAGCGCGACCGCGTCGGCGACCGAAGTGGGCCGGTGGTACGCGAACGGGGCGGCCTTCACGACACCAACCGCAAAAGCGCGGCCTGCAGGTCCTCGGGACGCAGGCTCGGCTGTGACTTGCCGCGACGTCGTCCGATCAGAAAACCGAGCGTGCCCGCCGCGGCGACGGCGCCGATGGCCGGGGCGAAACGCTTGGCCATCGGCACGGCCATGACTTTTGCCAGGGCGAACGCGTTGATCGGTGCGCCCTGCTGCTGCTCGGAAGTGATTGTGTCCGAGGGTGTTCCGTCGCTCGTGGTCGGGGCCGCCCCGCCGAGCAGTTCGGCCTCCAGGCTGTGCGCGAACTGGTCGATCAACGTCGAGGCGACGTCGGCGAGCACGCCGCGGCCGAACTGTGCCGCCTTGCCGGAGATCGTCAGATCGGTGGTCACGACCACCAGCGTGGATTCGGCGCTCTCCTCCTTGAGTTGCGCGGTGACGACGGCTGCGGCCGTGCCGTTTCCCCTGGTCTCCTTGCCGCTCGCCTTGAGCACGACCCGCTGCGCGCCTGCATCCTTCTCCTGGAAGGTGGCTGCGCCCCGGTACGACACCGTGATCGGACCGACCTTGACCTTCACCGCGCCGGTGAACTCGTCACCGTTGACCTCGAGGAGGGTGGCGCCGGGCAGACAGGGTGCCACCCGCCGGACGTCGGTCAGCACCTCCCAGGTTTTCGCAGCCGGTACCGCGACCCGGAATTCGTTGTTGAGCTCCACGGCTAGTGGTCCTTCCCTTGCGAGCGTTCTCTGGCTGCTTCGATCGCGGCGCTGATGGCGGCCGGGCTTGCGGGCAGTGTGGTGAGTGTGACCCCGAGCGGTGCGAGCGCGTCGTTGATGGCGTTGATGACAGCAGGGGTTGAGCCGATCGCGCCGCCCTCGCCGGCCCCCTTGTACCCGCCGACGCCCGGGCCGGGGATTTCGATGTGGCCGTATTCGATGGCCGGGATCTCGGTGGCCGTGGGCAACAGATAGTCGACGAATGTCGAGGAAAGGGGGTTGCCTGCGTCGTCGTACGCGAGTTGTTCGAGCAGGGCGCCGCCGATGCCCTGCACGGTGCCGCCGGCGATCTGGCCCTCGACCACATTGGGGTTGATCATCGGCCCGACGTCCTCGCTGACGATGTAGCGCGTCAGCCGCACCTGCCCGGTGTCGACGTCGACCTCGCATGTGCAGGCGTGGGTGGCGTTGGCCCAGTGGATCGGCGCGGTCGGCGGTGCGGTGTAGCGCGCGGTGGCCTCCAGCGATGCCGACAGACCGGGCGGCAACTGCTGCGGGTCGTAGTGGGCGCGGTGGGCGAGTTCACCGAACGTCACACTCTTGTCGGGATCTGCGCGCACCGTGGCCCTGGATCCGCCGAGGTCGATCTCGGACTCCTCGACCCCCAGCCACGCCGCGGCCATCGCGACGATCTGGTTGCGCAGCATGGCGCCGGCCTCGTTGACCGCACCCGCGGTCATCGGGGCGCTGCGGCTGCCTTGTGTCCCCGCTCCGTATGGCGTGACGGCGGTGTCGCCCTGGATGGTCGCGACGTCGTCGATGTCGGCGCCCAACGCGTCGGCGGTGAGCTGGATGACCGTGGTCTCCAAGCTGTTTCCGGTCGAACCGCCGTTGACGTACACATTGATCTTGCCCGTCGGTTCCATCCGGATCGTCGCGCCCTCGGTGGCGAGGTGACCCGTGGCCGCGCCCGTGGGCTCGATGTAGGCCGAGAAGCCGAGTCCGATGTAGCGGCCCTGCGCGAGCGCCTCGGCCTGCTCCTTGCGGAAGCCTTCGTGGTCGAGGATCTTGACGGCCTGCTCGAAGGTCTCGACGGGCGCGACGTGGTCGTAGGGCATGCCGTTGGGGTTGAAGTACGGCATCTCGTCGCGGCGCAACAGGTTTCGCCGGCGCAGTTCGACGGGGTCGATCCCGATCCTGCGTGCGGCGATGTCGAGCAGGATCTCGCGGCTGAGCGTCTCGTACTGCCACGGGCCGCGATAGGCGTGCAGGCCCGCGGTGTTGGAGAACACCGTCTTGTAGTTGAAGCTCGCTTTCGGAACCCGGTACGGGCCGGGAAAGAACATGCCGATCGCGGCTGTGGTGAGCACCGGGTACGGCGTCGGGTACGCCCCGATGTCCTGCACGAAATCGATGTCGGCGGCCAGGATGTTGCCGTCGTCGTCGAAGGCCATCCGGACGTCGCCGTCGACGTGGCGGGCCTGCCCGGCCGACATCAGGTTCTCGCGCCGGTCCTCGATCCACTTGACTGCTCCGGCGATCTTGCGCGCCGCGAGCATGATGCACATGTCCTCGCGCATCGGCACGACCTTCTGGCCGAAGCCACCACCGGTGTCCCGCATGATCACGCGGACGTGCTGGGCCGGGATGCCCAGCAGGCGCGCCGCGAACGCGCGCAGTTCGTGCGGGGTCTGCGTCGAGGCCCAGATGGTGAGCTCGCCGGCAGAGGCCTGCCATTCGACCACCAGGCCGCGCGTCTCGATCGGCACCGGCACGTACGCCTGTTGGTAGATGTGCTCCTTGACCACGTGGGCCGCCGCGTCGAACGTCTCCTCGTCCGGCGGCGCGCCCGCCATGCCGCCCGCGTTGTTGTCCGGGTAGGCGTCGTGAACGGCGACCGGCGAATCGAGCGCGGTGCGGAAGTCGATGACCGCAGGCAGCGGTTCATAGTCGACCTCGACGAGGTCGGCGGCGTCCTCGGCGAGATAACGGGAATCGGCGATCACGATGGCCACCGGGTCGCCGACGAACTTCACCTCACCTTCGGCCAGCGGTGGGCGCGGGGTGTCGGGCATGTCCTTGCCCGCGACGGCGTGCCAGGCCTCTTTGACGTCGGGGTTGATGTCGTCGGCGGTGAGGACCGCGCGCACGCCCGGCAGTGCCAGGGCCGCGGTGTCGTCGATGCCGGTGATCGCGGCGTGCGCGAACGGACTGCGCACGAAGCAGGCGTGCAGCATGCCCGGGCGGACGATGTCGTCGACGAAGGTTCCGCGGCCCGTGAGCAGGCGGGTGTCTTCGACGCGCTCGACCCGCCGTCCCGCGTACCGCGTTCTCACGGCTGCCGGTGGGGCTGACGCCATAGGATCGCTCCAATCCGTCGATGACTTCTGCGCGTAAGTGAGGTCGGCGACGGCGGACCTCGACAAGAGTGCGGTTATCGTACAACGGAAAGAGATATGCCTGAAGAAGAGAGTGGCATTTCCATACCGCGGACCAGGCCAGCGCCGGTGTCGGCGGCGGTCGTCGCGTTCAAGTGCCTGGTTTCGGCAATCGCGCCGGTCGTGACGTCGGCCTTTGCCCTGGCCTTCCCGCTCGCCTTCGCGCCTGTTGCCGCGGCCGTTCCGGCGTCGGCCGCGGGTCTGGTCGACGTGCGCACCGTGGTGCCCGATGCGGTGATCGACCTTCGATACGCGACCACCGACAACTTCGTGGGCGAACAGCTCTACCCGACCGGGTCGCGGTGTCTGGTGCACGAGTCGATGGCGCGGGGACTCGCGACGGCCGCGGCAGGGCTGCGGCCGGACCGGCTGGTGTTCTGGGACTGTTACCGGCCGCACGAGGTGCAGGTCCGCATGTTCGAGATCGTGCCCGACCCGGCCTGGGTCGCCCGTCCTGGCACGGCCGCCCGCAGCCACGAGGCCGGACGATCGGTGGACGTCACGATCGCCGGTGCCGACATGGGCACCGGCTTCGACGACTTCAGCCCGCACAGCGGCGCCTACGCGACCGACGGCGTGAGCCCCGCGGCACGGGCCAACCGCGCACGATTGCGAGAGGCCATGCGAAGCGGCGGGCTGAGCCCGTACGCCGGGGAGTGGTGGCATTTCGACGGGCCAGGCGCAGGCGAGCCGCGGCCGTTCCTGGACGTTCCCCTGCCGTAGGGCGTCGCTTTTCCCCAGTTTTCCGGGTGCCGGTATGCCAGCATGGTGAACGGCAAGAACGGCACGACCCGACGCCCGTGGAGTCGACATGAACGTTCTCAAACTGTTAGGTGCCGCGCTGGTGGCGCTTGGCGCACTGCCGGTCGCTTCCTTCTCGCCCGTGTCGGCGCAGCCATGCCCTGATGTCGAGGTGGTGTTCGCGAGAGGCACGTTCGAGCCACCCGGGGTGGGCGTCACCGGGCAGGCCTTCGTCGATGCGCTGCGCGCGCAGGCCGCTCCCAGATCGGTGGACGTCTATCCCGTGAACTATCCGGCCAGCGGCGACTTCGGTGACCGTATCGCGTTCGCGCGGACAGTGGTCGACGGTATCGCCGACGCCGCGTCGCACGTCGAGGCCACCGCGAAGAACTGTCCCGACACCCGCATCGTCGTCGGCGGGTATTCCCAGGGCGCGGTGGTCGCGGGCTTCGTCACCGCTGCCGACATCCCCGCCGAGGTCCCCGCCGAGTACCGGCAGTACATCCCGGACCCGATGCCGCCCGAGGTGTCCGACCATGTCGCCGCGGTGGTCCTGATCGGCAAGCCGTCGGATCAGTTCATGCGCGACATCGGCGCGCCGCCCGTCGTGATCGGGCCCCGCTATGTCGACAAGACGCTGAACCTGTGCGCACCCGGTGACACCATCTGCGACGGCGCCCCGGCGGGTGGGCCCAGCTTCGCGCACGCGTTGTACAACGTGAACGGCATGATGAGCCAGGCTGCGACCTACGTGATCGAACGGTTGTGATCCGGTTGTGAGGCGTCCGCGCCGACGCGTCCGATAACAATTCGAAACCTCAATGGTTGCAATGTGATACGTGCAGCCGTGAGCGACGGTGTGCCCACTATGGTCACGAGGTGCACCGTCGAACAGCCCTCAAGATCCCGCTGGTTCTGGCAGCGTCAGCGGCAATTTCCCCACTGTTGACCACGGTCCCACGAGCGTCCGCGGCACCCGGTCAATGGTCGGTGGAACGCGCCAATGCCTGGTATCAGGCACAGGGCTGGCTCGTCGGCACGAACTTCATCACGTCCAACGCGATCAACCAGCTCGAGATGTTCTCGCCCGGCACCTACGATCCGAGGCGGATCGACAGCGAGCTCGGGGCCTGCCGGCTGCTCGGATTCAACACCGTGCGCGTGTTCCTGCACGACCTGCTGTGGGCACAGGATCGCGCGGGCTTCCAGAACCGGCTCGCACAGTTCGTCTCGATCGCCGCCCGCCAGGGCATCAAGCCGTTGTTCGTGTTCTTCGACTCGTGCTGGGACCCCATGCCGCGGCCGGGCGCCCAGCGGGCGCCGACGCCCGGTGTGCACAACTCCGGGTGGGTCCAGAGCCCCGGGGCGCAGCGCATCGACGATCCGCGCTACCGCCCCGTGCTGCGCGACTACGTCATCGGCGTCATGAGCCAGTTCCGCAACGACCAGCGCGTGCTCGGCTGGGATCTGTGGAACGAGCCAGACAACCCTGCCAGGCAGTACCGCAAATTCGAACGCGGCGACAAGATCGAACTCGTCGGCTCGCTGCTGCCGCAGGTCTTCGACTGGGCGCGTTCGGTGAACGCCGCTCAACCGCTGACCAGCGGGGTCTGGCAGGGCAGTTGGGAGAGAGGACGCCGCAGCGAGATGGCGAGCTTTCAACTCGACAACTCCGACGTCATCTCCTTCCACTCCTATGCGGGCCCCGACGAGTTCGAGGCCCGCATCGCTGAGTTGGAGCCACTCGGAAGACCCATCCTGTGCACCGAGTACCTCGCGCGCAGCGAGGGCAGCACACTGGAGGGTGTCCTGCCGGTCGCCAAACGGCACAACGTCGGCGCCTACAGCTGGGGTCTGGTGGCGGGCAAGACCCAGACCTACTTCCCGTGGGATTCCTGGGACAAGCCCTACACCAAGGTGCCCAACGTCTGGTTCCACGATCTGCTGCGCCCGGACGGGCGGCCCTACCGGGACAGCGAGTACGCGACGCTGCGCAAGCTGACCTCGCGGGTGTAGGGACGACGTTTGGCCGTCGCTGATCCTGGCGATCCAACCGGCCATGGATCAAGCAGACGGCGGTCGGCCGATACCGGAGGATGCTCGACAGGCGACCGAGCAGCAGGAAGAACTCCAGGACGAGTTCGACCGCCGGGGTGAGGATCCCGAGGCGCCGGGACAGCACGAGAGCCGCGAGCAGATCGCCGACGAGACGTGATCGCCTAGTACGACTTGCCCTCGGCGTACCGCTGCCTGCGGAAGTGGCGTCCTCTACCGCGGTTGCGGCTCTTGTACGTGGGAAGTTGTGAGTCGCAGTTCGGGCACACCAGGCGTAGGTTCTCCCGCCGGTTGTTCGTCGGGTCCCCGTCGATGTGGTCGAGCACCAGGGTCAACGGCAGGCCCTGCCACGTCGTGGCGCCCCCGCAGATCGCGCACTGCCCGTCCTGCGCGGCGGCGAGATACTGGCGGATGTAATTGCCTTGCTCGCCGCGAACCCGGGCCTCCCCGGACTCGAGCCAGCGCTTCGTCATGACAGCTCTTCGCACCGCGGCCTGACACGCATTACCGCAGTAGACCTTCTGGCTGCGCTTCGAAAGCGGCGCACCGCAGGCCATGCACACCCTCATAGGAGCAAATTACGGCTGGGCACCGACAGCCCGGTGCTCTGGAGCCCCCTGTCAGGTTCGAACTGACGACCTACGCTTTACAAGAGCGTTGCTCTACCACTGAGCTAAGGAGGCAGGTGGAACGCGCCTAGCTTAACGGGTCATTCGTCGGCGTCGACAATTCGCTGCGACACGACGGGTGTGGGTGTGGTGGAGCGCCGGCCGTAGCGGCGCGGGAGCGGGATGCGGTCGGCGATGTTGGACAGCGGATTGACCACCTGGCTGAGCGTGATGACCGCGTCGTGCAGCGCGTCGATGGTCGGCGCGAGCGCTTCGAGTCCCGGCGCGAGACGGTTGAGCGTGTCGGCGACGTCGGCGAGTTTGAGCAGCGGGCCGTCGGGATCGGTCAGGGTGTCGAGCAGGCCGCCCTCGGCGAGGAGGCGGTCGGCGACGCCGTCCTCGCGCAGCACACGCTCGACGAGGCCGTCGTGCGCGAGCAGTTGATCGGCGAGTCCACCAGGGGCGATGACGCGCGACAGCGCGCCGTCCTCGGTCGTGAGGCGGTCCAGCAGCCCGCCCTCCATGGTGATCTGGTCGACGAGCCCGCCCGGTGCCACGGCACGGGTGACGGGACCGTTCTCCGCCGTCAGCCGGTCGAGCAGACCACCCTCGGCAGTCAGCTGGTCGACCAGCCCACCAGGACGCAGCAACCGGTTGACCGGGCCGTCCGGCGCGAGCGCTCGGCCCAGGGGCGCGTCGTCGTCCATGAGCCGCGCCAGGCGGTTCGCCCGCTCAACGGCGTCGTCGAGGCCGAGCATCTGTGCCAGCGAAGACCTGCTGGTCAGCGGGGTCGCATCGGTCACCGTCCGCTGGACCGCGCTGAGTGTTTCCCCGGCGATGCCGAGGCCCGCGTCGGCGATGGCGATGCCGATGCGAACCGGGGCAGTGGCAACCTGGACGAGGGTCTTGCCGAGGTTCATGGCAGCCAGTCTAGGGCGGTGTCACACATGGTTTCGGGGGCTTTCGGTCGGGGTACTTCGCCCACATTCACAGGAAGCACACAGGTAGCGTGCAGGAATAGTCCAACCGTTAGCGACAACATTGGGTAATGGCCATGCCCGCTCTTCCCGAAAACGTGCCAGAAGCTCGCGTCCTCGTGGTGGACGACGAGGCGAACATCGTCGAGTTGCTCTCGGTGAGCCTCAAGTTCCAGGGCTTCGAGGTGCACACCGCGTCGAACGGCGCGGCCGCGCTCGACAAAGCCCGTGAGGTGCGGCCCGACGCGGTGATCCTCGACGTCATGATGCCCGGTATGGACGGCTTCGGGCTGTTGCGCCGCCTGCGCGCCGACGGCATCGACGCACCCGCCCTGTTCCTCACCGCGCGCGACAGCCTGCAGGACAAGATCGCAGGTTTGACCCTCGGCGGCGACGACTATGTGACCAAGCCGTTCAGCCTCGAAGAGGTCGTGGCCCGGCTGCGGGTGATCCTGCGTCGCTCCGGCCGCGGCGTCGAAGAGACCCGCAACGCCCGGCTCACGTTCGCCGACATCGAGCTCGACGAGGACACCCACGAGGTGTGGAAGGCAGGCGAGCCGGTCTCGCTGTCGCCGACGGAGTTCACGCTGCTGCGCTACTTCATCATCAATGCGGGCACGGTGTTGTCGAAGCCGAAGATCCTCGACCACGTGTGGCGCTACGACTTCGGCGGCGACGTCAACGTCGTCGAGTCCTACGTGTCCTACCTGCGCCGCAAGATCGACACCGGTGAGAAGCGGCTTCTGCACACGCTGCGCGGCGTCGGCTACGTTTTGCGCGAGCCACGCTGACACCGCGCCACGTGGCGGCATACTTCATAGGTGTTTGACCGGGTGAACCGTGGTCGACGCGGGGTCCCCCTACGCGTGGGGTTGGTGGCCGCCGCGCTGGTGCTGGTGGCGTGCGGTCTGCTGGCGTCGGGCATCGCGGTCACGTCGATCATGCGGCACACCGAGGTCAGCCGCATCGATCAGACCCTCCTCGACGCGTCCCGTAGCTGGGCGCAGGCGCCGCGGCGCGCACCCACCACCCCGCTCGAAGGGCCCAACCCGGCCCGGCCGCCGTCGAACTTCTATGTGCGCGGTGTCGATGAGGACGGCCGTACCTGGATCGCGGTGAACGACCGTGAAGCCGAGCCGGCGCTGCCCGAGGACAACGACGTCGGCCCCGTGCCGGTGACCGTCGGCTCGATCGACAAGTCGAACGTCGAGTGGCGGGCCATGACGGTGCGCGGCCCCAACGGTGAATTGACCACCGTCGCAATCGATCTGTCCGAGGTGCAGTCGTCGGTGCGGGCGCTGGTGTGGTCGCAGGTCGGCATCGGCGCGGCGGTGCTGCTGGTGCTCGGTGTCGTCGGTTACGTCGTCGTCCACCGCAGCCTGCGTCCGCTCGTCGAGGTCGAGCGCACGGCCGCGGCGATCGCCGCGGGGCAGCTGGATCGTCGTGTGCCGGAACGGGATCCACGCACCGAGGTCGGACGGTTGTCCTCGGCGCTCAACGGCATGCTCGCGCAGATCCAGCGCGCGGTGGCGGCGTCGGAGGCCTCGGCCGAGCAGGCCCGGTCGTCGGAGGACCGCATGCGGCGCTTCATCACCGATGCCAGCCACGAACTGCGCACGCCGTTGACGACGATCCGCGGATTCGCCGAGTTGTACCGGCAGGGCGCGGCGCGCGACATCGAGATGCTGATGGGGCGCATCGAGAGCGAATCCCGCCGCATGGGCCTGCTCGTCGAGGACCTGCTGCTGCTCGCGCGCCTCGACGCGCAACGGCCGCTGGAACGGCGTCGCGTCGATCTGCTGGCCCTGGCGACCGACGCCGTGCACGACGCGCAGTCGATTGCGCCGAAACGCAAGGTGACCATGGAGGTTTTCGACGGCCCCGGCACCCCCGAGGTGCTCGGCGACGAGGCGCGCCTGCGTCAGGTGATCGGCAACCTCGTGGCCAACGCCGTGCAGCACACGCCGGAGACCGCGGGCATCACGGTGCGCGTCGGCACCGACGGGGACAGCGCCGTGCTCGAGGTGTGCGACGAGGGTCCCGGCATGAGCCAGGAGGACGCGCGCCGCGTGTTCGAGCGGTTCTACCGTGCGGATTCGTCGCGCACCCGCGCCAGCGGCGGCACGGGGCTGGGACTTTCCATCGTGGACTCACTGGTGTACGCGCACGGCGGAACGGTGAAGGTGACGACGGCGCTCGGGAAGGGCTCCCGGTTCACCGTCAGCTTGCCGCGGATCGCAGATCTGCCAGCGCGGATTTGATCTTCGCCTGCGCCTCGTCGAGGGATTCCGGCGACGGGTTGCGGTCGACGTTGGCGAAGCCGAAGTCCGACAGGTTGCGTGCGGGGAAGACGTGGACGTGCAGGTGCGGCACTTCGAGGCCGGCGATGATCAGACCCGATCGCTCGGTGTCGAAGGCCCGGCAGACCGCCTTGCCGATCAGCTGTGAGACCTCCATGACCCGGTTGAACACCGCGGGTTCGATGTCCTGCCAGTTGTCGAGCTCGGCGCGCGGCACGACGAGCGTGTGGCCCTGCGTCATGGGCTCGATGGTCAGGAACGCCACGATGTCGTCGTCTTCATAGACGAATCGGCCGGGCAGTTCTCCGTTGATGATCTTCGTGAAGACGGTCGCCATGGACATGAGCATAGTGAGGCCGGTGAGACGACCATCTCGTTGCGGGCGAGCCGATCGGGGAGTTGGATAGAGGGGCTTATTAGATGGCGAAGGAGATGACGGGCTCGTGGCCGACGCGGTCAGGCGGGACGTGGACGGTGAGGAACCGGCCGCCCCGAACGAACGGGATGACCGCTTCGAGTGGCTGGACCTCGATGTCCCCGCTTCGTGCTGGTGGGAGGTCGCCGACCATCCCGAGCTCATCCGCCGCGGCGTCGACGGCTGGGTGTTCTTCTCCTGCACGGACTCGCCCGAGGGTGACGATCGCGTCGTGCTGACGTACTACCGCCCGTTCAAGGTGCCGGTGTGGCACGGCGCGCGCCCGGTGCGACGGGGCCGACGTCACGAGCGCGGGGTGTGCGCTACCCGCCGCTGATCATCTGGTGCAGTTCGGCCCCGGTCCACGGCGGCGACGCGTGATGGTCGCGGAAGCCGAGGAAATCCGGTGTGGGCCGGGAGAATTCGCCGACGAAACCGCCCGCGGCGATGAAGATGCGGCCGGTCACGTCGCGGGCGGCGTCGCTGACCAGATACGCGTAGGTGGCCGCGGCGTACTCGGGCCCGGCGACATCCAGCGCGCCGTGGGCGCTGACGTCGTCGAGCAGGCCGCGTCGGTTGAGATCGGCGATGTGCCGCTCGTACTCCGGGCCGGTGGACAGCCGGGTCCTGGCGCCCGGGCACACCACGTTGGCCCGCACCCGATGCTCGCGGAGTTCGGCGGCGATGGCCATGGTGAGCGCGTTGACGCCGCCCTTGCCCGCGGGATAGCCGGTGCCGCCGTAGTCGCCGAGGCAGGCGAACGAACTGGTGTTGACGATGGCCCCGCCGCCCTGCGCGACCATCCTTGGGGCGGCAACCCGGCACGTCTCGAACACCGTGCCCAGGTGTGCGTCGAGCAGTTCGTGGAATTCGGCACTGGTCACATTCAGGATCGACGACCCGTGCGGTTCGGCCGTACCCGCGCAGTTCACCAGGATGTCGATGCGGCCGAACTCGGCGACACACGTGCCGACGAGCGCGTCGGCGACGTCGGAGTCAGCGGGCGAACCCGCATGTGCCACACCGGAAATCTGCTTGGCCGCCGCCTCGGCGGCATCGGCGTCGCGGCCGTTGACCACGACGCCTGCGCCCTGCGCGGAAAGGAGTTCGGCGACTGCGAACCCGATCCCGCGGCTGCCGCCGACGACGACCGCACCGCGGCCGGCCAGCGGACCGCTAATCGGCTTGGCCTTCCTGGCCGTCCTCCTGACCGAACTTCATGGCGTCCATGTTCCAGTAGCCCCGCAGGTTGGTGATCAGGCCGGCGTCGTCGACCCGGTAGGTGAACACGCCGCGCACGGTCGCGGTGAAGCCGTTGGGAAACCTGGTGTGCAGCACCAGGATGTAGGCGATCTCGGTCGGCGAGCTGGACGGGAACGTCTCCTCGCAGGTGACCGTCAGCTGGTTGGGTCCGATGTTCGTGTCGTAGAACGCCGCCACGGCCTCCTTGCCGCGCACACCGGTGCCGTCGGGGTTGGTGACGGCCTGCCCGATCGGGTCCTCGATGACGACGTCGTCGGCCATGAGGGCCAGCCAGCCCTCGCGGTCACCGGATTGCACGCAGCGCCACGACGCGCGTGACGCGGTCACCACGGGTGATTCGGTCGCTTCGGTGGTCTTGGTGGTCTGGGTCGCTTCGGTCATGCGAACTCCTCGGTTCCTGAGCCGGTTTCGACGAGAGATCGTCAGCGGTCGGCGTCGGTGTAGCGGATGACACCGCGGATGTTGCGGCCCTCGAGCATGTCCTTGTAGCCGTCGTTGATCTGTTCCAGCTTGTACTGGCGCGTGACCATGTCGTCGAGGTTGAGCTTGCCCGCCTTGTACATGCTCAGCAGCTGCGGGATGTCGTGGTGCGGGTTGCCGCCACCGAAGATGGTGCCCTGCAGGTTCTTCTGCAGCAGGGTCAGCATCGCCAGGTTGATGTTGGCGTTGGTGTCGAGCATGCTGCCGACCGCGGTCACCACGCACGTGCCGCCCTTGCTGGTCACATTGAGGTAGTTGTCGATGTCCTCGCCGTGCAGCTCGCCGACGGTCACGATGACCTTCTTGGCCATACCGCCCGCGGTGACCTCGGCGATGCCCGCCATGGCCGCGAAGACGTCCGGGTAGACGTGGGTCGCACCGAACTTCAGCGCCTGATCGCGCTTCCACTCGACCGGGTCGATCGCGAAGATGTAGCGCGCACCGGCGTTGACCGCACCCTGCAGCGCACCCATGCCGACACCGCCGATGCCGAAGATCGCCACGTCGTCACCGGGCCGGATGTCACCGCTGCGCACGGCCGAGCCGTATCCCGTGGTGACACCGCAGCCGACGAGGCAGGCCACCTCGAACGGAATCGACTTGTCGATCTTCACCACCGAGCTCTTGTGCACGACCATGTACGGCGAGAACGTGCCGAGCAGGGTCATCGGGAACACCGGCTTGCCCTGCGCGTGGATGCGGTGGGTGCCGTCGGCGACGGCGGTTCCCCCGAGCAGGCCCGCGCCCAGATCGCAGAGGTTGCGCAGACCGGCCTGGCACGACGGGCATGAACCGCAGGACGGGATGAACGACAGCACCACGTGATCGCCGGGCTCGATGCCCTCGACGCCGGGGCCCACCTCGGTGACGATGCCCGCGCCCTCGTGGCCGCCGAGAACGGGGAAGCCCGCCATCGGGATGCCGCCGGTCACCAGGTGATGGTCGGAGTGGCACATCCCGGACGCTTCCATCTGGATCTTGACCTCGTCCTTGACGGGGTCACCGATCTCGATCTCCTCGATCGACCACGGCTGGTTGAACTCCCAGATGAGAGCACCTTTTGTCTTCATGAAGCCCCTGCTTTCGAACGAAGTGGTCGGGTTGGCATCGAAGATAGACTAGTTACCTGGGTCACAATAGCCTCAACCGGGTGGTCGGTCGGGAGCCTCACCAGATCGGCACCGGGCTGGTCCCGATCGGGTAGTAACCCGGCAGTTTCTCGCCGGCCAGCGACCGCTCGATGCGCTTCTGCATGGTCGGGGTCAGGTCGCCGGATTCGATCAGCTTTGCGTAGCCCTTCGCCACGTGTCCGAAGTCGAAGAAGTCCCGCTGCCATTCGATGAGCGGTGAACCGTCATCTCCGACAGCGGCGAGCCGGAACCAGCTGCCCCCGATGCCGTAGATCTCGTCGGTGGTGCCGTCGCTTCTGTTGACGATCTGCTTCCAGAAGCCGACGACCTCGCCCTGCTTCTCGTCGATCAGCACCTTCTGGTACTCGTAGACCCAGTTCTCCAGGCCCTCCATCTCCAGACCCAGTGCCACATCACGGATCTCGTCACGGCCGATGCACATGACGTCTTCCTTGGGGCCGATGTTCCAGCCGTACGTGGCGTCCTCGGTGTAGAAGTCCGCCAACGGCTTCCAGTCGCCGGCCGTCTCGGCGTCCCGGTTGGCCGTCAACCAGCGGTCGACCCAGTCTTCCAGCTGTTCACGTCGAAAAGATGAGGTCATTGTTCGGCTTTCTCTGTGATGGACAGTGCTCGGGTGGGGCACATCTCGACGGCCATCTCGACGGCATCGCGAAGCTCGTCGGGTGGTTCGGGATCGAGGATCTCGACGATCCCCCGCTTGGGGACGCGGAACACGTCGGGGGCCTCCAACTCGCACATGGCATGGCCCTGACACAGGTCCTCGTCGAGCTCGATGCGGTAGCAACCCATGGGGTCAGTCCTCTTCGGTTCCCCGGTCGCTGCGCTCTCGCCCGCGAGCGGGAGGTGTCCCCGGCCTGCCGGTGACCCGCCTGCGGTAACGCACCTTGGCCGGACGGGCCAGCTGGACGACCATCTTCGAATGGTCGTTGCGGTAGCTCTGCGGCGGCTGCGCCATCTCGAATTCGTAGTCGCGCAGCAGGACCGAGAAGATCGCCTTGATCTGCATCTGCGCGAACGCCGCGCCGACGCACCGGTGCTTGCCCGCACCGAACGGGATCCACGTCCAGCGGTTGATCAGATCTTCCTGACGCGGTTTGTTGTAGCGGTCGGGGTCGAAGGCGTCCGGGTCGGGGAAGTCCTCCGGGATCCGGTTGGAGATCGCCGGTGATGCCGCGACCATCTGGCCCTTGTGGATCGGGTGTCCGGCGACCTCGAACTCGTCCTGTGCCACGCGCATCAGGATGATCAGCGGCGGGTGCAGCCGCAGCGTCTCCTTGAGTGCGTTGTCCAAATTCGGGATCTGGCGCAGCGCATGGAAACTCACCTCCTGACCGTCGGCGTACAGATCGTCGAGTTCGGCCTGCACCTTCGCGTAGAACTCCGGGTGGCGCAGCAGTTCGATCAGCGTCCACGACGCCGTGCCCGAGCTGGTGTGGTGCCCGGCGAACATCAGCGAGATGAACATGCCGGTGACCTCGTCGGCCGAGAATCGCGGATTGCCGTCCTCGTCCTTGATCGACACCAGAACGTCGAGCAGGTCGCGGTCGCGCTTGTCCGTGGGCGGGTTGGCGATTCGTCCGTTCATGACCTCCTGGACCAGCTCGACGAGACTGGCCCGCGCCTGGTCACGGATGCGGAAGCTCTCGATCGGCAGGTACGGGTCGACGTAACACAGCGGGTCGGTGCCGCGCTCGAGCAGGTGGTAGTAGTTCGCGAAGCGCGAGTCGAGCTGGTTGCGGAACTTCAGCCCGATCAGGCACGCCGTCGACGTGTAGATCGTGAGCTCGGCGAAGAACTCGAGCAGGTCGATCTCACCTTCGTCGCCCCAGTTCTCGACCATCCGCCTGACCTCGTTCTCGATGGTCGCGGCATGGCCCTTCATCTGTTCACCGCGAAGTGCGGTGTTGTGCAGCATCTCCGCGCGCCGCTCCGGGTCGGCGTCGAACACGACACCCTCGCCGAAGATCGGCGTCATGAACGGGTAGGCCTCGGCCTGGTTGAGTTCGCTGTCGGTGGAGCGGAAGAAGAATTCGTTGGCCTCCGCGCCGGACAGCAGAACCACCTGCTTGTCGGCGAGCTGGAACCAGCCGACGTCACCGCATTCGGAGCGGACGCGCTCCATGAGACCGATCGGATCGGTGCGGAATTCCTCGAGGTGGCCGTGCTCTTCCTCGCCACCCGAAACCCGCGGTACCTCTTTGAGCGTGGTCACTTCTTCGGCATCCCTTCTTCACCGAGGGCGAGTCTCTGACGGTCCTTGACTTCGGCCAGCGGCGCCTCCGGCTGGATCTCCAGGTTCGCGATGAACCCGCCGCGCGGCGTCTCGGCGACGAACGTGATGGCCCTGGCCAGATCGGCGGCCCGCAGGAAGTAGTCGTGGCGGGCCTGACCCCATTTGGCCCAATCCTCAAGCGCCGGGCCGATCTTCTCGGCCGGCAGGCTCCACCCCATGGACGTGCGCGTTGGGCCGGGATGCACGATCGACGCGCGCACGCCGGTGCCCTCGAGTTCCATCTGCAGGTTGTTCACCATCGCCAGCAGCCCGGCTTTCGCGGCCCCGTAGGCGCCCATGTGCGGACGCTGACGAAGCGACACGTCGGACCCGACGAAGATGACGTCACCGCGCCGACGCTCGACCATGCCGGGCAGCACCGCGGTGGCCAACCGGTTCGCGCCGATCAGATGGATCTGGACCTGATGCTCGAACTCCTCGGTGCTGATCTCGTGCAGGCGCCCGAAATCGGTGTCACCGGCCCCGGCCACCAGCAGTTCGATGTCGCCGAGCGCCTCGGTGGCCGCGTGCACGAACGATTTCACCGAGTCCGCGTCGGTCACGTCGAGCGGCAGCGCGACGGCCTCACCGCCGTCCGACGTGATCCTGTCGACGAGTTCCTGGCACTTCTCGACCCGCCGGGCACCGAGCGCGACCGGGAACCCGTGCGCCGCCAGCTCGATCGCCGTTGCGGCGCCGATCCCGGACGAGGCGCCTGCCACGATCGCGGGCCGGCGGTCAGGATGGGGTTCAAAGCGGGCCATCTAGCGTTTCTCCACTGTGATCGGAAGGTGGGCGAATCCGCGGACACTGCTGGAATGCACCCGTACGGCCGCGGATTCGTCCACTTCGTATCCGCGGATTCGCTTGAACAACTCGGTGAGCGCGACCCTGGCCTCCATGCGGGCCAGGTGCGCGCCGAGACAGAAATGGGCACCGCTGCCGAAACTCACGAGCTTGGAACCGATGTCGCGGCCGATGCGGTATTCGTCGGGGTTGTCGAATGCCCGCTCGTCCCGGTTCGCCGAACCGGCGAGCAGCACCAACACGTCACCAGCGGGCACGGTGGTGTCGTAGAACGTGAGATCATCCACGACCGCGCGCGCCAGGATCTGGCTGGAGGTGTCGTAACGCAGAGTCTCCTCGACCCACAGCGGGATGCGATCGTGGTCGTCGAACACCGGCGCCAGCTGGTCGGGGTTCTTGAACCCCCAGTAGGCCGCGTTGGCAAGCAGTTTGGTGGTGGTCTCGTTCCCGGCGACGACCATGAGGAACAGGAACGCCATGATCTCGTCGTCGGTGAGTTTGTCGCCGTCGATCTCGGCCTCGACCAGAGCCGAGGTCAGATCGTCGCTGACGTTGCGGCGCCGGGAAGAGACCATGTCCGCGTAGTAGACCAGCAGTTCGCCGGAGGCCGCGATCGCCGATTCGGGTACGTCGGCCACGCCGTCCTCGCGGTGCATGACCCCGTCGGCGAGTGCGCGGATGCGCACGCGGTCCTCCACCGGGACGCCCATGAGTTCGGAGATCACGTCCATCGGCAGCTTGCCCGCGAAGTCGTCGACGAAGTCGAAACGGTCCGACTGCAGGGCGGTTTCGAGGTGCTGTACGGCGATCTCGGTGACCCGCGCCTCCAGTTCGCGGATGCGTCGCGGTGTGAATCCCTTCGACACGAGCGTGCGCAGCCGAAGGTGGGCCGGATCATCGAGCGCCAGGAACGACATGACGCGATGTGCCTCGTCGTTGCGCGACACCGGATCCAGTGACACCCCGTGCTTGTTGGACAGCGCCGTGCTGTTGCGGAAACCCTTGAGCACATCCTCGTGCCGCGACAACGCCCAGAAGTTCAGCGCGTCGTTGCGGTACAGCGGGGCCTCGTCGCGCAGTCGCTTGTAATACGGATACGGATCCTCGTGGAAGTCGTAATCGTATGGATCGAGTATCGGGTCGACGGTTCGCAAGCTCATCGGTCCTCTCCCAGGACGAGCCCGACCACGTACGTGAGGCGGTCGGCGATCTGGTGGTAGGTGAAGGCGCCGCTGCCGGCATTGACCAGCGCGCCGAAGAACGTCATCTCCAGGGCCGACACGATCCGCGGGTCGGCGTCCGGGCCGACCGCGGATTTGATCCGCTTGTGGATCTCGCCGCCGATGCGGTCGCGCACGGCGCGTACCGCCGGGTCGCTGCCCCCGCCGAGCAGTGCGGTGGTGCACGCGGCCGCCACCTCGGGTTCGTCGGCGACGACGAGCGTCAATGCCCGCAACACCTTGTCGACCCGCGTGGTCATCGAGTCGTTGACATCGGTGAAGTACGGCACCTGGCGCACCAGGTCCAGATACACCTCGGCGATCAGGTGGTTCTTGGACGAGAAGTAGGTGTAGGCCGTGGCCGGGGCCACCTTGGCGCGCGCCGCCACGGCACGCACCGTGAGATCGGCGTACGACGATTCCCGCAGCATCTCGATCCCCGCGGTGAGCACCTTGCGAAAGGTCTCCTCCTGGCGGCGGTTGCGTGGTGTCTCGCCGCCGGACGGTGTGACTGCAGCCACTGCATCGCTGGACACATGTCCAACGTATCTGAGCATGGCTGCGTCGAGCAAGTGGCGCCGCGAAAACAGCAGCTGAAGGGCGGTTCTGATGGTCATGGCCGGATCGGAGGAGTTCCACCCTTGCGGCTACGCAACGGCTACGACTATCGTTCGGAACCAGACAGCCAGACAACTGTCCAGAATTGTGAAGTGGAGTTCAGCGATGCCGCTACTGGCCGATCGCCAGAGTCAACTGCTCATCGACGGCAAACTCGTCGCAGGCCGAGGCGGTGTGTTCGACACCGTCAACCCCGCCACCGAAGAGGTGCTCGGCGTGGCCGCCGACGCGACCGCCGAGGACATGGGCGACGCGATCGAGGCCGCTCGTCGCGCATTCGACGCCACCGACTGGTCGACGGACACCGAACTGCGGGTCCGGTGCCTGCGGCAACTACGGGACGCGTTACGCGAGAACGTCGAAGAGTTACGGGAGCTCACGATCGCCGAGGTCGGCGCGCCGCGCATGCTCACCTCCGGTGCCCAGCTTGAGGGGCCGATCGACGATCTCGCGTTCTCGGCCGACACCGCCGAGACCTACCGGTGGCGAACCGATCTCGGGCACGCCACCCCACAGGGCATCCCGACCGACCGGGTGCTCGCACGCGAGGCCGTCGGCGTCGTCGGCGCCATCACGCCGTGGAACTTCCCGCACCAGATCAACCTCGCCAAGGTCGGCCCGGCACTGGCGGCCGGCAACACGCTGGTCCTCAAACCGGCGCCCGACACGCCGTGGGCGGCGGCCGTGCTCGGCCAGATCATCGCCGAGCACACCGATTTCCCGCCCGGCGTCGTCAACATCGTCACCTCCAGTGACCACACGGTCGGGGCGCTGTTGTCGAAAGACCCTCGTGTCGACATGGTTTCGTTCACCGGCTCCACCGCGACGGGTCGCGCGGTGATGACCGACGCGGCGCTGACCATCAAGAAGGTGTTCCTGGAACTTGGCGGCAAGTCCGCGTTCCTGGTGCTCGACAACGCCGATCTGGCCGGGGCGTGTTCGATGGCGGCGTTCACCGTCGCGATGCACGCCGGGCAGGGCTGCGCGATAACGACCCGGCTGGTGGTGCCCCGCGCCCGTTACGACGAGGCTGTCGAGATCGCCGCGGGCACACTCGGTTCCATCAAGCCGGGCGATCCGAACAACAAGCGCACGGTCTGCGGGCCGCTGATCTCGGCGCGCCAACGTGACCGTGTGCAGTCCTATCTCGACCTGGCGATCCAGGAGGGTGGGCGGTTCGCGTGCGGCGGCGGACGACCCGACGATCTGGACAGGGGCTTCTACATCGAGCCGACCGTGATCGCCGGGCTGGACAACAACGCCCGCGTCGCACGTGAGGAGATCTTCGGCCCGGTGCTGACCGTGATCGCCCACGACGGCGACGACGACGCGGTGCGCATCGCCAACGATTCGCCGTACGGCCTGTCCGGCACCGTCTTCGGCGGCGACGACGCCCGCGCACAGGCCGTGGCCGCGCGCCTGCGCGTCGGCACCGTCAACGTCAACGGCGGAATCTGGTACTCGGCCGACGCACCGTTCGGCGGCTACAAGCAGTCCGGTGTCGGCCGGGAGATGGGCCTGGCGGGCTTCGAGGAATACACCGAGATGAAGCTCATCGCGACATTGGCTGGTTGAGCGCCGGCAGAGGCCGGCGGACTAAGGAGAACTCAATGGGACAGTTCGATGAAAAGGTCGCCATCGTCACCGGGGCCGGTGGCGGTATCGGGCAGGCCTACGCCGAGGCGCTCGCGCGTGAGGGTGCCGCGGTGGTGGTCGCCGACATCAACGTCGAGGGAGCACAGAAGGTCGCCGACGCCATCTTGGGCGAGGGCGGCAACGCGCTCGCGGTGCGTGTCGACGTCTCCGACATCGACTCGGCCAAAGACATGGCCGCCCAGGCCCTGTCGGAGTTCGGCGGTATCGATTACCTGGTCAACAACGCCGCCATCTTCGGCGGTATGAAACTCGACTTCCTGCTCACCGTCGACTGGGACTACTACAAGAGGTTCATGAGCGTGAACCTCGACGGTGCGCTGGTGTGCACCCGCGCGGTCTACCGCAAGATGGCCAAGCGTGGCGGCGGCGCCATCGTCAATCAATCCTCGACCGCGGCATGGCTGTACTCGAACTTCTACGGACTGGCCAAGGTCGGGATCAACGGGCTCACGCAGCAGCTCTCGCGCGAGCTCGGTGGGCAGAACATCCGCATCAACGCGATCGCACCCGGGCCGATCGACACCGAGGCCAACCGCACCACCACCCCCAAGGAGATGGTGGACGACATCGTCAAGCAGATCCCGTTGTCGCGCATGGGACAGCCCGAGGACCTGGTCGGCATGTGCCTGTTCCTGCTGAGTGACCAGGCCAAGTGGATCACCGGCCAGATCTTCAATGTCGACGGCGGCCAGATCATCCGATGAGCGCTTGCGCGAAGAGCAGAGGGCACCGCTCATGAGTGCTCCCGACCTCAGGCTCGGCTACATCGGTCTCGGCAACCAGGGCGCACCGATGGCCAAACGCCTGGCGGACTGGCCGGGTGGGCTCACGGTCTTCGACGTCCGTGCCGAGGCGATGCAGCCGTTGGTGGAGTTGGGTGCCACGGCCGCAGACGATGTCGCCACAGTCGCGCGGGCCGACGTCATCAGCGTCACGGTGCTCAACGACGCGCAGGTCCGTGACGTCGTCGGCCGGCTCGCCGAACATGCCGAACCGGGGACCGTCATCGCGATCCACTCGACGATCGAACCCGACACCGCACCCGAGCTCGCCGAACAGCTGGGCCACCGGGGGATCCACGTCGTCGACGCACCGGTCAGCGGTGGCGCGGGCGCCGCCGACAAGGGTGAGCTGGCGGTGATGGTCGGCGCCGGCGATGACGCGTACGCCACGGTCAAGCCCGTGTTCGAGAAGTGGGCGTCGCTGGTCGTGCGGGCCGGTGAACCCGGTGCAGGCACCCGGATGAAACTGGCCAGGAACATGTTGACCTTCATCGGTTTCGCCGCGTCCTGCGAGGCCATGACGCTGGCCGAGGCCGCGGGAATCGACCTGCAGAAACTCGGTCGCGTGGTACGCCACAGCGATGCGCACAGCGGCGGCCCCGGCGCGATCATCTTGCGCGACGACACCAAGCCGCTGACACCGGATCACTGGCTGTACGACATGTTCACCCACACCCGCGGGCTCGCCGAGAAGGACCTGACGCTCGCGATCGGCCTGGGAGAGTCGGTGGGCGTGGAACTTCCGTTGGCGCACATCGCGCTGGAACGTCTCGCCGACGGTCTCGGTGTACCGCATTCGAAGGATCAGGAGTGACGATGGACGAACTGCGCCGCAGGGGCCTGGAGAAGATGAACGAGGTCTACGGCTGGGAGATGCCCAACATCGAGGGCGACCCGTACTTCGACCTCACCGTCGACCACCTGTTCGGCACCATCTGGACGCGGCCTGGCCTGTCGATGCGCGAGAAGCGCCTGCTCACACTCACCGCCGTCACTGCGGTCGGCAACTCGGATCTCGCCGAGATCCAGGTCAACGCCGCGCTGCACAACGAGGAACTCACGGTCGAAGAACTCAAGGAAGTGGCGGTCTTTCTCACCCACTACCTCGGATTCCCGTTGGGCTCCAAGCTCGACGGTGCGATCAGCAAGGTCGCACGCAACCGGAAGAAGGCCGCGGAGAAGGGCGAAACCGAAGACAAGTTGGCGAACGTCAGCGCCGCGGTCAAGATGCACTCGGGCGGCGGGCTCGATGACAAGTAGGTACGCTGCGCTCACACACGACGAGCTGGCCACCCTGGTCCCCGAGCTGCTGCTCATGGGCCAGATGATCGACCGCTCCGGAATGGCGTGGTGCATCAGCAATTTCGGTCGCGAAGAGATGGTGCAGATCGCGATCGAGGAATGGGCGGCGTCGAGCCCCATCTACACCAAGCGCATGCAGCGCGCGCTGGACTATGAAGGCGTCGACGTCGTCACGATCTTCAAAGGGATGCAGCTCGACATCGGCGCGCCGCCGCAGTTCATGGATTTCCGGTACACCATCCACGACCGCTGGCACGGCGAGTTCCATCTCGACCACTGCGGCGCACTGCTCGACGTCGAGCCCATGGGCGACGAGTACGTGCGCGGCATGTGCCACGACATCGAGGACCCGACCTTCGATGCCACGGCCCTGGCCACCAACCGCAGGTGCCAGGTGCGTCCCATCCACCGGCCCCCGCGGACTCCCGCCGACCGGCACCCGCACTGCGCGTGGACGGTCACGATCGACGAGTCCTACCCCGAGGTCGACGACATCCCGGCGCTCGACGTGATCCGGCGGACCCGCGCGGCGCAGATCGATCTCGACCCGATCGACACCGACGACGAGGGCCAGGCCGACTATTCGGGCCCGCTCGTGTCCGATCTGGACTTCTCGGCGTTCTCGCACTCGGCCCTCGTGCGCATCGCCGACGAGGTGTGCCTGCAGATGCACCTGTTGAACCTGTCGTTCGCGTTCGCCGTCGGTGCGCGTGCCGGCACCGATACGGCACTGGCCACCGAGATCTGCACCAAGCAGCTCATCGGTGTGGCCGGGCTGGGAGCCGAAAGGATCCACCGCGCACTGGATCTGCCCGACGGCATCGACGGCGCCGTGCGCGTGCTCGAACTGCATCCGATGTTCAATCCGGCTGCGTACGTCAACGCCGAGTTCGGCCCCGACACCGTGTCGGTGCAGCGGTCCGCGGCACACGAGGACGGGGCGTGGATCGCGCTGACCGGCCCGGCCGAGAGAAGGCCGCTGCAGGCCGTCGTCGCCGCGATCGACCCGCACCTCGACGTCGAGGTCAGCGGCACCGACGGGAATTGGACCGCGCGCGTCGTCGAAACCGAGACCGCGGCAAAGGAGTTCGGCGAGGTCGCGGTCGCCAAGATCAGCGGCGGCGCGTCGTTCGAGTTCGAGCCGCGCAAGTCGCTACCGCTGACCGTGGTGTGAGTCGAATCCATCGCGAGTGTGAAACCTCTGCGAGAAATCGGCGATTTCTTCGCTGAGGATTCACACTCGCGGAGCGTGGGCGCCCGCTGGTATGACGGCGGCACCTACCCAGCGGCGCAGATAGCCACGCAGCGCCGCACCCGTGCGGGGTGGACGGCCCGGGTCGATGATGAATGACTGGATGATCCGCAGGAGGTGCTCGGCGAGCTCGTCGAGATCGGCGTCGGTGAACCCGAGGCCGGCCCAGTCGACGTCGAACTTGCGCAGCATGGCGCGCGCGAAGTCGACCGCGACGTCGGAGGTGACGGATTCGGTGTGGGCGTCGGCGCGGCCGGGGGAGATGAGCAGGCCGAGGTGTTTGTCCTGCGGCACCCATTCCAGCGCGGTGGCGATCCCCTCGGTGACGGCCTCGACGGGATCGGTGATGCCGCGCAGATGTGCGGCGAGCCGGTCGAGGAAGCCACTCGCGGCGTGCACGGCCGCGGCGACGAGCAGTGCCTCGGTGCTGGGGAAGTAGCGGTACACGGTCTGGCGGGTGACACCGAGGGTGCGGGCCACGTCGGCGATGCTGAAGTCGGCCCCGCGCTCGTCGATCGCCTTACCCGCCGCGGCCAGGATACGGGCGATCGCCTCCTCGTCGGTGGCGGGCGCCGATCCGGACCACCCGTGCGTACGCATGGGCGAATCCTAGATCACCCGGTGTAGACGACCGGCAGGTCCTTGACGCCGTTGATCCAGCCCGACCTGAGCCGTTGCGGTTCGCCCAGTTTGGTGATGTCGGGAATCTGGTTCGCGATCTCGTTGAACATCAAACGGATCTCCATGCGGGCCAGGTTGGCCCCGATGCAGTAGTGCGCGCCGTTGCCGCCGAAGCCCAGGTGGGGGTTGGGGTCGCGCAGGATGTCGAAGCGGAACGGGTCGGTGAACACGTCCTCGTCGTAGTTGGCCGAGCTGTAGAACAGCCCGGCGCGTTGACCGGCTTTGATCGGCACGCCGCCGATCTCGGTGTCGACGACGGCCGTGCGCTGGAAGCAGTGCACCGGGGTGGCCCACCGGACGATCTCGTCGACCGCGGTGGCCGGCCGCTCACGTTTGAAAAGCTCCCACTGGTCCGGGTTTTCGAAGAACGCATGCATACCGTGGGTGATGGCGTTGCGTGTGGTCTCGTTGCCCGCGACGGCCAGCAGGATCACGAAGAACGCGAACTCCACCTCGGTGATCGCTTCCCCGCCGTCCTCTTTCGGGTCGGCCTGCACCAGGCGCGTCACGATGTCGTCGGCCGGGCACCGCCGCCGCTCCTCGGCCATGGTGTACGCGTAGCCCATGAGCTCGGCGTTGGCCGTCGTCGGATCGGAGTCGAAATCCGGATCGTCGGTGTTCATGATCGCGTTGGACCAGTGAAACAGCCTCTCGCGGTCGGCCTCGGGCACGCCGATGAGGTCGGCGATCGCGAGCAGGGGCAGTTTCATCGCGATGTCGTCCACGAAGTTGCCGCTGCCCTTGGCCTTTGCCCCGGCGACGATGTCGCGGGCCGCGACCGCCAGTTTCTCCTCGAGTACGGCGACCGAGCGCGGCGTGAACAGCCGGGACACCAGCTTGCGCAAGCGGGTGTGCTCGGGCGCGTCGTGATTGATCAGCAACGCCTTGGTGAGGTCGAGCTGTTCGGCGGTCACGCCGTCGGGCAGTCGCATGACCGCACCTTTGGCGTTGGTGGACCACACTTCTCCGCCGTCGCGGGAGATGGTCTTGATGTCCTCGTGGCGGCTGATCACCCAGTAACCGCCGTCGTCGAAGACCGACTCGCCCTGCTCGTTCCACCACACCGGCGCGGTCTTGCGCAGCACGGCGAATTCTTCGACCGGGATGCCGCGGAGCAGGACGTCGGGATCGGTGAAGCCATATCCGCTGCCGAACGGGCAGGTGTTCATGGTCGTCAAGCCGGATCATCCCCTCGTGTGACGGCGGACACGTTCCACTCGACCATACACCCAAGCGTCACGTGTATGCCCGGGGTGTTGGGACTAGTCTTGAGGATCGTGCGCGTCCTCGTGATCGGATCCGGTGCCCGTGAACATGCCCTGCTCCTGGCTCTGCGAAGAGACCCCGAAGTCGAGGAGCTGGCGGTCGCTCCGGGAAATGCGGGTACCGCGGTGATCGCCGACCAGTACGACGTCGACGTCACATCCGGTGAGGCCGTGGTCAAGCTGGCGCAACGCCTCGGCAGCGACCTCGTGGTGATCGGCCCCGAGGTGCCTCTCGTGCTCGGTGTGGCCGACGCCGTTCGCGCGGCAGGTATCGCGTGTTTCGGTCCCAGCAAGGACGCCGCCCGCATCGAGGGTTCCAAGGCGTTCGCCAAGGACGTCATGTCCGCGGCCGGGGTCCGCACGGCCATCTCCGAGGTCGTCGACAACCCAGCGCACCTCGATGCCGCGCTCGACCGGTTCGGCCCGTCCGCCGGGCAGGCCGCCTGGGTGGTCAAGGACGACGGCCTGGCCGCAGGCAAGGGAGTGGTGGTCACCGCCGACCGCGACGCGGCCCGCGCGCACGCCGCAAGCCTGCTCGACTCGGGGCATCCGGTGCTCCTCGAATCGTTCCTCGACGGCCCCGAGGTGTCCCTGTTCTGTGTCGTCGACGGCGAGACCGTGGTCCCGCTGCTGCCCGCGCAGGATTTCAAGCGCGTCGGCGACGGGGACTCCGGACCCAACACCGGAGGCATGGGCGCGTACTCGCCGCTGCCCTGGCTGCCCGAGGCCGTGACCACACAGATCGTCGACGAGATCGTCAAACCCGTTGCGGCCGAACTGGTCAGGCGTGGCAGCTCGTTCTCGGGCCTGCTCTATGCCGGCCTGGCGATCACCTCCAACGGGCCCGCGGTCGTCGAGTTCAACTGCCGCTTCGGGGATCCCGAGACGCAGGCGGTGCTCGCGTTGCTCGAATCTCCGCTGGGCCAGTTGCTGCGCGCCGCCGCGACCGGAGAACTGGCGTCGTTCGGCGACCTGCGGTGGCACGACGGATATGCCGTGACGGTCGTGGTGGCCGCCGAGAATTACCCGGGCCGTCCCCGTGTCGGTGATGCGATCCACGGCGCCGACGCCGACGGTGTGCTCCACGCGGGCACCGCGCGCCGCGACGACGGTGCGATCGTCTCCTCCGGCGGCCGGGTGCTCTCGGTTGTCGGCACCGGCGCCGACCTGTCCGCCGCGCGTGACGCCGCCTACGCGTTGGCGAACTCGATCCGGCTGCCGGGCAGCCACTTCCGTTCCGATATCGGCCTGGCGGCCGCCGAGGGTCGGATCACCGTCTGAGCCGTTAGGCCACCAGCAGCGGAGCCATCCAGGTCAGTTCTCCGGGCAGCTGCGCACTCCAGAACGCGCCGTCGTGGCCGCCGGGCGAGAACCCGCCCGCCGGCGGGTTCGGCAGTTGCGCGATGAACTGCTTGGTCGCCGAGTAGAAGGGATCGCTGTTGCCGCAATCGATCCGGAGCGGTATCGAGCCCAGCGCGGGTTCGCCCCAGACGCTGTTGGCGTTGTAGTCCTCCGCGCTGTCGAATGCTCCCGGCGCGGCGGCGCCCGGTGACGTCCACAGCGCGGGGCTCACCGCGCAGATCGCCGCTGTGCGCGCCGGACCGAGGCGCGACCCGAGCAGCAACGCCCCGTAGCCGCCCATCGACCACCCGAGGAACGCAACCCGCGACGTGTCGAGACCTTGCTCACCGAGCATCGGGATCAACTCGTCGAGCACCATGGCGCCGGAATCCTCGCCGGATGCCCGCTTGTGCCAATAGCTCCCGCCGCCGTCGACCGCGACGACAGCGAACGGAGGCAGGCCTGCGGCGACGGCTTCGGCGAGTCCCTGTTCCACCCCGCCTGCCATCACGCCCTGGGCATCCTGGCCCTTTCCGTGCAGCGCGATGACCGGTCGCAGCGGTGCGGTCTGTCCTGGTGGCCGTGCGATCGCCCAGTTGGTGTCGACGCCGCCGCGCGCTGCGGACACGAATGAACCCGTGACATAGGTGGGGGCTGCCGTGGCAGGAGGTTCCAGCGGTGCAGGTGGTGCCTGCGGTGCGGGAGGTGTTTGCGGAGCGGTCAGGCTCGGCGTCGCCGTGGCAGCGACTCCGACGGCGAGGGCACCGGCCGCTCCCGCGGCCGCACCCACGCCGAGACGCAGGACGGCGCGACGGCTCAACGTTGGCATGACGGCCATCTTGCCATCGCCGCGACGGGCAACCGGCGGCGGCGTTCGGCACGCAAACCTGAGTAAAGACTGATGATTGGTCAAAAGCCCGATGTGAGTCGGGGCTTACTGGCAGCATGCTTAACGTGACGGCAGCGGTCACTCCGAAAGGCGAGCGTCGGCGGTACGCCCTCATCAGGGCGGCCGCAGAATTGCTGTGCGAGGGCGGCTTCGACGCCGTACGCCACCGAGCGGTGGCGCGGCGGGCGGGTTTGCCGCTCGCGTCGACGACCTACTATTTCTCCTCCCTCGACGACCTCATCGCCAAGGCTGTCGAGTACATCGGCATGCGTGAGGCGAACCAACTCCGCGAGAGCGTCGCCTCGTTGTCACGGCGCAGGCGCGGCGCCGAGTCGACCGCCGAGATCCTCGTCGACCTCCTCGTCGGTGAGACGCCGGGCACGCGTGTGACCGAAGAACTCATCTCCCGCTACGAACGCTACATCGCATGCGCGCGTCAACCCGGCCTGCGCGACATCCAGCGGCGCATACTGCAACAGCGCACCGACGCAGTCGTCGAGGCGGTGGAGAGATCGGGTCGCTCGGTACGTGCCGAACTCGTCACCGCCCTCGTGTGCGCTGTTGATGGGGCGGTGGTCGCATCACTGGTGGATGAGGGGGACGGGCCGAGAGCGAGCGCCCGCGCGACGCTCATCGACGTGATCGACGTGCTCGCCCCCGTCGACGACAGGGCGGTGCGGGTCTGACGGAGTGGAGGAGGGGGAATGACGAAACCCGAAAGTGTCGAAGAACAGCCGCAATTGCGGCGGGTGATGGGCCCCGGCCTTCTGTTGTTGTTCGTCGTCGGAGACATCCTCGGCACGGGCGTGTACGCCCTGACCGGGCAGGTTGCCAAAGAAGTCGGTGGCGCGGCCTGGCTCCCCTTCCTGGTGGCGTTCCTGATCGCGACGGTCACGGCGTTCAGCTATCTGGAACTGGTGACCAAGTATCCGCAGGCCGCGGGCGCTGCGTTGTACGCGCACAAGGCTTTCGGTATCCACTTCGTCACGTTCCTGGTGGCGTTCATCGTGATGTGTTCCGGAATCACGTCGGCCTCAACGGCTTCACGGTTCTTCGCGGCCAACTTCTTCACCGCGTTCCACTTCAGCTGGGGCAAGGCCGGCGTGGTGGTGCTTGCGCTGCTGTTCATGGCCCTGCTCGCCGCGGTGAACTACCGCGGTGTCAGTGAAAGCGTCAAGCTCAACGTCTTTCTCACGTTCGTCGAGATCACCGGCCTGGCATTGGTGATCCTGGTCGGTCTGTGGGCCTTCACGGGCGGCAACGCCGACGTCGACTTCACGCGCGTCGCCGCCTTCGACACCCCGGCCGACAAGGGTGTCTTGCTGGCCGTCACGACCGCGACGTCGCTCGCGTTCTTCGCGATGGTCGGTTTCGAGGACTCGGTCAACATGGCCGAGGAGACCAAGGACCCCGTGCGGATCTTCCCCAAGGTGCTGCTGACGGGCCTCGGCATCGCGGGTCTGGTGTACGTCATCGTGTCCATCGTCGCGGTGGCCCTGGTTCCCGTCGGCGTGCTGGCCGACAGCGAGACCCCACTGGTGGAGGTGGTCAAGGCCGGCGCGCCCGGACTGCCGATCGAGACCATCCTGCCGTTCATCTCGATGTTCGCGGTGTCGAACACCGCACTGATCAACATGCTGATGGCCAGTCGCCTGATCTACGGCATGTCACGACAGCACGTGCTGCCGCCCGTGCTCGGCGTCGTGCACCCACGTCGCCTCACCCCGTGGGTGGCGATCGTGTTCACGACGCTGATCGCGTTCGGTCTGATCTTCTACGTGTCGGCCTTCGCGAACAGCAGCGCGATCGCGGTGCTCGGCGGCACGACGTCGCTGCTGCTGCTCGCGGTCTTCGCGATGGTCAACGTCGCGGTCCTGGTGCTGCGGCGCGACGTCCGCGAGAAGGGTGCCCACTTCAAGACCCCGACGATCCTGCCCGTTGTCGGCTTCATCGCGTCGGCGTACCTGGTGCTGCCGTTCTCGGGACGCCCGGTGCAGCAGTACATCCTGGCGGGCATCCTGATCGCGATCGGGATCGTGCTGTTCGGGATCACGACGATCATCAACCGTCGGCTCGGTCTGCGCAGTACCGGCACCATCGACCCGACCCACCTGACCGACGCGCCCTAGGCCCGAAGTTTCTCGAACCGGTTGCGCAGCAACCCCACCCGATGGGCGTTGCCCTGCAGGCCGAGGTAGCGGTCACCGAAGACGGCCAGCAGCGCGTCGTCGAGGCGGCGCACCGCACCCGGCGGATACCGGTAGTCCATCAGCCGGTTGATCTCGTCGGTGTCGACCGAGTCCAGCACCGCCGTCAGCGCGTCGAGCGAGGTGATGCCGAGCTCGAGCAGCAGCCCGGAGATCCACCCGTAGTGGTCCGTGCGTGACCAGCCCGCGTCGGCATAGCGGTTGCCCAGGTAGGTCGCGAGCACCGGACTGGGGATACGGGAATCCGGCGAGAACTCGGTCTCATCCTCGGTCATGGTGGTACGCAACCGGTTCCGTATCTCGGAGAACTCGCGGTCGGCCAGCTCGAGCAGGCCGGCCGCCAGGGTGAAGCGGCGATCCAGCTCGGTGACGTGCGCGGCCGGGATCGACCCCTTGTAGCGGATGTCGTGCTCGAACTCGGCCCACGCGTGCTGCAACACGGTACGCACCTGGATCGACGCGGGTTGCTGTTCACCTTCCATGCCCACCAGCAGATGCCTGCTGGCATAACCCCACCGGCCCTCACGGGCGGTCTCGGCGCCCATGTCGCGGTCGTCGAGCAGCCGCATCTCGTCGGCCAACAGGTTGGCGACGGCGTCGACGTCCTCGCGCAGATACGTGATGACCCGCAGCCCCACCTGATCGGTGATTTCGACGAGCGGATCGGTGTACAACGGTTCACCGCCGGAGGTCCGCACAGCCTTCTCCGCGAACGACTCGACGCTCTTCGTGCGGGCCGTGATGCTCAGGTAGTTGATGCCCGCGTCGTCGAGCAGTCCGGTGACGTGCTCGTGGTAGCGCGCGGTCGCGTTCACCAGGGCCGGGCGCCGGGCCGCGTACTCGGCCACCGCGGGCGGCAGCGCCGAATGCGGCGTCAGATCCTCGGGCAGCGTCGGCGTCAAGATGTACCCGGTCTCGGTGTCGCCGTAGATGGTGATGTCGCCAGGCCTGCGGGCCGCGTACAACGCGATGTACGCGCACAGCACCGCGTCCACGGGATCCTCTGCGCGACGCAGCTCGCTCTTGGTCGTGGCGCTCTCCACCGCGGAGTACAGCTGCTGCCACTGCTCGCTGGTCGCCACCGTCAGCGGCACCTCGGCGTGGCGGAGTCCCGCGATGAGCTCCATCAGCCGCAGCAACTCAGAACGCAGCAGTTCGAAACCACGGCCCGGTTTGGCCTTGTACTTCAGCGTCCGGCCCAGCCGGAACAACGCCACCGACGCCGCGTGCGGGTAGACCTCCAGCGCGCGTCGCGGCCGCTCCGAGCGCGGGTCCAGGTCGAGGTCGAGCGCCGCTGCGAGCCGCGCGCCGCGCGGGGTGCCCGCGAACTCGGGCTTGCCGGTGTTCGAGGGGTGCGCACCGGCCTCGAACGCGCGGAAGTCCCGGTTGAGCGCGGCCTCGGCAGGACGGTTACCCGTCGGGTTGGTGACGATCAGCGGGGCATCGATACCGGCCACGCATTCCGCGCCGGTGAACGGTGCGAGCGCGGTCACGATGCTGTCGTCGTCGGTCGCCGCCGACAGGTGTACGAGCCGGCCCTCGCCGTCGACGACCGCGACGCCAGTGGGTTTGCGTTCTCCCCAAGCGAGGTCGATGCCCAGGAAGTACGGGGGGTGGTGCATGGCTCCAGCCTGCCTCATCAACGCCTAAGCTGTGTGTTCGTGACGATTCCGAATGTTCTGGCCAACCGCTACGCCAGCGACGAGATGGTCGCCATCTGGTCGCCGGAAGCGAAGATCATCGCGGAACGGCGGTTGTGGCTGGCTGTGCTGCGCGCCCAGGCCGAACTGGGGGTCTCCGTACCCGACGGCGTCATCGACGACTACGAGCGGGTGCTGGAGAGCGTCGACCTGGATTCCATCGCCGCGCGTGAGCGCGTCACCCGGCACGACGTGAAGGCGCGCATCGAAGAGTTCAACGCGCTCGCCGGTCACGAGCACGTGCACAAGGGCATGACCAGCCGCGACCTCACCGAGAACGTCGAGCAACTGCAGGTCCGGCAATCCCTTGAGCTGGTGTTCTCGCACGGCGTCGCGGTGGTGGCCCGGCTGGCCGAGCGTGCCGTCGTCTACCGCGACCTGGTGATGGCCGGACGCAGCCACAACGTCGCCGCCCAGGCCACCACGCTGGGCAAGCGCTTCGCGTCGGCCGCCGAGGAGACGCTGCTGGCGCTGACCCGGCTGCGCGAGCTGATCGACCGCTACCCGCTGCGCGGCGTCAAGGGGCCCATGGGCACCGCGCAGGACATGCTCGACCTGTTCGGTGGCGACGCAGGCAAACTCGCCGACCTCGAGCGCCGCGTCGCCGAATTCCTGGGATTCACCGAGGTTTTCACCAGCGTCGGGCAGGTCTACCCGCGTTCGCTCGATCATGACGTGCTGTCGGCGCTGGTGCAGCTCGGCGCGGGTCCGTCGTCGCTGGCACACACCATCCGGCTGATGGCGGGCCACGAACTGGTCACCGAGGGCTTCGCCCCGGGCCAGGTCGGCTCGTCGGCGATGCCGCACAAGATGAACACCCGCTCGTGTGAGCGCGTCAACGGTCTGCAGGTGGTGCTGCGCGGATACGCGTCGATGGCCGCCGAACTCGCAGGCGCCCAGTGGAACGAGGGCGACGTGTTCTGCTCGGTGGTGCGCCGCGTCGCGCTGCCGGACGCGTTCTTCGCGATCGACGGGCAGATCGAGACGTTCTTGACCGTGCTCGACGAGTTCGGTGCCTACCCGGCGGTGATCCAGCGCGAACTCGACCGCTATCTGCCGTTTCTGGCCACCACCCGCATCCTCATGGCTGCGGTGCGCGCCGGTGTCGGACGTGAAGCCGCCCACGAGGTGATCAAGGAACACGCTGTCGCCGTCGCCCTGGCGATGCGCGAGCAGGGCAAGGAACCCGATCTCATCGACCGGCTGGCCGGCGACCCGCGGCTTCCGTTGGACCGCGTGGCGCTGGAGGCCGCGCTCGAAGACAAGCAGGCGTTCACCGGTGCGGCGGGAGATCAGGTCGACGGCATCGTCGCGGCGGTCGGTGAACTCGTGAGTCGTTATCCGGAAGCCGCGAAATACACCTCGGGCGCGATCTTGTGAGCAATATTGTGATCTGATGCGGGCCGACCTCACCGACCTCGACAGCTTCGCCGACGGGTTTCCTCACGCGCTGTTCGAGGCCCACCGCCGTGAGGCGCCCGTGTACTGGCACGAACCCACCGAAAACACGCCCGATGGCGAGGGGTTCTGGTCTGTGGCGACCTACGCCGAAACCCTTGCCGTGCTGCGCGATCCGGTGACCTTCTCGTCGGTGACCGGCGGGTCGCGGCCCTACGGCGGAACGCTGTTGCAGGACCTGGCCATCGCCGGTCAGGTGCTCAACATGATGGACGACCCGCGCCACGCCCGGATCCGGCGCCTGGTGAGCTCAGGGTTGACCCCGCGCATGATCGCGCGCGTCGAGGAGGACCTGCGGGCCCGGGCACGCCGCCTGCTCGACGCCGTCGAACCGGGCGTGCCGCTGGACTTCCTGGTCGAGGTGGCCGCGGAACTGCCCATGCAGATGATCTGCATCCTGCTCGGAGTGCCGGAATCCGAACGGCATTGGCTGTTCCGCGCGATCGAGCCGCAGTTCGACTTCGGCACGTCGCGCTCGGCGGAGATGCAGCAGCTCACCCCGGAAGAGGCCGGGACGCGAATGTACGAGTACGGCCGGCAGTTGATCGCCGCCAAGCGTGCCGACCCGACCGACGACATGTTGTCGGTGGTGGCCAACTCTCCCGACGCGGAACTCTCCGACCTCGAGCTGTACCTGTTCTTCAGCCTGCTGTTCAGCGCGGGCGCCGAGACCACACGCAACGCCGTGGCGGGTGGCCTGCTGGCACTCATCGAGCACCCGTCGCAAATGGCGCGCCTGCGATCGGATCTCGGGCTGCTGCCGACGGCGGTCGAGGAGATGGTGCGGTGGACGTCGCCGTCACCGTCGAAGCGGCGCACCGCGACCCGCGAGGTGACGCTGGGTGGCCGCGCGATCGCCGCGGGGGACAAGATCCAGATCTGGGAAGGCTCGGCGAACCGGGATCCGCTGGTGTTCGCCGATCCCGACGTCTTCGACGTCACGCGAAAACCCAACCCACACCTGGGGTTCGGCCAGGGTGTGCACTACTGCCTGGGTGCGAACCTGGCCCGCCTGGAGATGCGGGTGCTGTTCGACGAGCTGCTGACGCGGTTCACAGCCGCACGGCTGGTCGAACCCGTCGAGTGGGCGCGCAGCAACCGGCACACCGGCATCCGCCACCTGGTGGTCGAGTTCGACGCGTGAAACCCAACGTCTTCGCGGCGGTCATGGCGACCGGCATCGTGTCCGTCGCCGCGGCGGATCACGGCCTCGGCGTCATCAGCACCGCACTCGCGGCGTTGGCGTTGCTGGCCCTGCCTGTGCTGATGTACCTCATCTCGGTTCGGTGGCACACGTTCGACATGCGTGACATCGACACGGTGATGGCGTTGTACACCTACGTGGCCGCATGTTCGGTACTCACCGCGCGGTTCGCCGAACGCGCGTGGAGCGTATGGGTGTTCGGTCCCTTGGCCTTGACGGGCTGGTTGTCGCTCGGGCCGCTCGTGATTCGCCGGATGAGGCGTCTGGGTCTGACCGGCCTGCGGGACCGCGCCCGCGGGCTGTGGGAACTGGCCAGCGTCGCGACGTCGGGGCTGGCGATCGTGTTCACAGTCGGGGGAGTTCTGTTCTGGGCGTTCACATTCTGGGCGTTGGCACTGTGCCTGTATGCCGTGATGACGAGTCTGGTCGCGTGGCGCGCGCTCACCGAACCCGGCGTGCGGCGCAACGTGCCCGCCGACCACTGGATCCTGATGGGCGCCGCGGCGATCGCGACGCTGGCCGGTGAACACATCCACTCCGCGCTGCACCCGGGCCCTGCCGCGCACGCCGTGCTCGTCGTCACCGTCGTGACCTGGGGCGTCGCCACGGTGCAGATCGCGCCGCTCGCGCTCACCGGATGGCGGCAGCTGAACAACTGGCCCGCGGTGTTCCCGCTCGGGATGTACTCGGCGGCCTCGTTTGCCGTTGCCGTCGAAACAGGTTGGCACGCACTTGTTGTGGTCTCCCAGGTGTTCTTCGGCATCGCGTTTGCGGCGTGGCTCTTGACCGCGGCGACGCGGGTGCGCCGCTGAATCACCTACGCTTGGGGAACATGGACCCGGTCAAAGGCGACAACCTGCGAGCCTCCGATGCCGAACGTGCTCAGGTCAGACAGATTCTGGAACGTGCCGTCGGCGCAGGGATGCTCACCCTCGACGAGTACGTCGAACGGGTCGACATCGCCCTGGCCGCCCGTACGCGTGGGGAGCTGAACGCGGTACTGGCCGACCTGCCGGAGCCACACCTCGGGACTCCCCGTACGCCGATCCCGCCGCAACGCGAGCCCGAGGAACTGCGGGGCTGGATGTCGACGATCGAGCGGCGTGGTCAATGGACCGTCACGCCGACCGTGCGGCTGAACACCCGGCTGTGCAGCACCACGCTGGACTTCACATCCGCGGTTCTCTCCGGACCCGTGGTGCACATCGACATCGACGATTACTGCAGTACGACCACGCTGATCGTGCCCGCCAACGCCACGGCAGATCTCAACGGAATCCACGCGGTCGCCGGCAGCGCAACGGTGAAGGTGCGCACGAGCCCGCCGTCGGATCAGCTGCATCTCGTCGTGCGAGGCAAGGTGCGCATGGGGTCGGTCACCGTGCGGCATTCGTATACGAGGTGGTTGCGGCGCCTGTCCGGAAGTCGATAGCGAGGCGGATCTCGGCGATCACCCGCTGCGGGTACTCGGTGAGGTCGAGCCACGTGAACCGCAGCGGCTGCCAGCCCAGCAGCGTCAGCTCGTTCTGCCTGACGCGGTCGTTCTGAAAATCCTCCTGGGCGCTGTGGAACGCCCAGCCGTCGGCCTCGATCGCGAGCTTGATGCCAGGGAACGCCACATCGACCACATACCGGCCGACGCGATAGTTGGCCTTCCAACCGGTGATCCGCGCGTCCTTGAGCAGGTTCACCAAGATGCGCTCGGCCGCCGAGCGGGCCCCGTCGTCGGCTGCGATCAACAGCCGGCGCGCGGCGGGCGAACCGTGCCTGCCCGTGTTGCGCAGGTGAGCCCGCCACAGCTCCCGCAACTCGACATGGCGCTGTAGGGCCGAGTCCATGAGCTTGGCGCCGCCGCCGCGTCGCGCGGCCGCCTCCACCACGGTCAGCGGCAGCGTCGTCACCCGCAGGCCCGAACGCTCCACCACGTCGGTCGGCCACAGGTCTCGTCGGCGCAGCTCGGTGCCGGGGCGGTGCCGGTGGTTGCTCACCCGCGGCACGGTGATCTCGACCAACTCCGGCGGATACCTGGTGACGCCGTGCCACCACGCCGCGGCAAGACCGCTTGCGGTCGCACGAGTGCCCATCGACCACACCGCGGCGCGGACCCGCGCGGCGTCGGTGAACGGTCGATCGTCGGCGAAGTACACACCACGCGAACACCGCACCCAGCGCCCCGACCGAACTCTGCGCTGCACGGCTTGTCGAGACAGTCCTGCCTCGGCGGCCTGCGCCAGCGTGATGACGCCGTCATGTCGCCGCAAGAAGTCGTCGAGCATGCCGTATTGGACGGTGTGCCGGGCGAATCGGTTCCCATCCGAGCGATTTGTGCACCGTTGGTGACGGTCAGCGTGACAAACGGTGCACAAATCACGGGATGCGGCGCAGGCGCATACCCGCCGAGCGCAGTTCCAGGGCCGCGAGCCCGCGAATCGCGGCCTGATCCTGGCGCTGCCACGCACCGACCGGGTCGTCGGAGACCGCGGTGAGCTTGCTCAGCGGGCGGTTGGCCAAGGCCCGCAGGGCGAGCAACTGCTCGCCGGCCACCGTGGACGCCAGTGTGATCGCGGTCCACTTGCGCCGGAAGAAACGCACCCGCAGATAGAGCCAGGGCATCGCGACAAAGAGGATCGGCGCGGCGGCGACGGCGAGCGCCAGCACCCACGCGAGCCAGCTCGCCGTGGTGTCGAGGTTGTGCCCGGCTCCGGCGATGTCGAGAGCTGCATCACTGGCCGCACGCAGCGGCTTACTCAACGTGTCGCCGATCAACGGCACGTTGTCGGTGCTGTCCCCGGCTGAGCTGAGGTTCTCCGACACGCCGTTGGCTCCGGTCTCCACCTGCCGCCCGACCTGCGCGATCGTGGACACCGCGGAGTGGACGGCCATCCCTACCAGCACCCACATCGCGGTCCACAGCATCACCGCCACATCGCTGATCAACTGCGCGAGCAATCGGCCCGGTCTACTGGCATAGGGCAGGTACCGCGATCTCATGGACCCGATCCCAACACATAGGCTGGCCGAATGCGCCCTGCTCTGTCCGACTACCAACACCTGGCGAGCGGCAAAGTCCGCGAGATCTACCGCATCGACGACGAGCACCTGCTCTTCGTGGCCAGCGACCGGATATCGGCCTACGACCACATCCTGGACTCCGAGATCCCGGACAAGGGCCGGATCCTCACCGCGATGAGCGTGTTCTTCTTCGACCATCTGCTCCGAACGGCAGGTGTGCCGAACCACCTCGCCGGTCCGCCCGACGACGAGCGCATCCCCGCCGATGTGCTCGGCCGCGCACTGGTGGTGCGCAGGCTGGAGATGCTGCCGGTGGAGTGCGTGGCGCGCGGATACCTGACCGGCTCCGGGCTGATCGATTATGAGCAGTCCGGCACGGTGTGCGGGATCGCGTTGCCGCCCGGCCTGGGGGAGGCCAGCAAGTTCGACGAGCCGCTGTTCACCCCGGCCACCAAGGCCGAGATCGGTGAGCACGACGAGAACATCTCGTTCGCGAAGGTGATCGAACTGGTGGGCGCGGACCTGGCCAACCAGTTGCGCGACCGCACACTGCAGACCTATACCGTGGGCGCCGACCATGCGCTGAGCAAGGGCATCATCATCGCCGACACCAAGTTCGAGTTCGGTGTCGACAAGGACGGCACGGTGGTGCTCGCCGACGAGGTGTTCACCCCGGACTCGTCACGCTACTGGCGTGCCGACAGCTACCAGCCGGGCGTGGTGCAGAACAGCTTCGACAAGCAGTTCGTCCGCAACTGGCTCACCGGACCGGAGTCGGGCTGGGACCGCCACGGAGAAACTCCGCCCCCTGCGTTGCCCGACGAGATCGTCGCGGCCACGCGCGACCGCTACATCGAGGCCTACGAACGTATTTCGGGTCTCAAGTTCGACGATTGGATCGGTGCATGAGCGAACATCAGCCGGTGCAGCCCCCTGTCGCCAAGCGGCTCAATCATCGTCGCGAGCATCACGGCGATGTGTTCATCGACCCGTACGAGTGGCTGCGTGACAAGGACGACCCCGAGGTGATCGGTTACCTCGAGGCCGAGAACGCCTACACCGCGGACGCCACCGCGCATCTGGAACCGTTGCGGCAGAAGATCTTCGACGAGATCAAGGCCCGCACCAAGGAAACCGACCTGTCGGTGCCGATGCGGCGCGACCTGTGGTGGTACTACGCGCGCAGCTTCGAGGGCAAGCAGTACGCCGTGCACTGCCGATGCCCCGTGACCGATCCCGACGACTGGACACCGCCCACCTTCGACGAGGGCACCGAGGTGCCGGGCGAGCAGATCCTGCTCGACGAGAACGTCGAGGCCGACGGGCACGAGTACTTCGCGCTGGGCGCGGCGACGGTGAGTATGGACGGCAGCATCCTGGCCTACTCGGTCGACGTCAAGGGCGACGAGCGGTACACGCTGCGGTTCAAGAACCTTGGCACCGGTCAGCTGTACGACGACACGATCACCGGAATCGGCGCCGGTGGGGTCTGGGCCGCCGACAACCGGACGTTCTACTACACGACGGTGGACGACGCGTGGCGCCCGGACACCGTGTGGCGGCATCGCCTCGCCGCCGGTCTGCCGGCCGAGAAGGTGTATCACGAACCCGACGAACGGTTCTGGGTCGGCATCGGGTGCAGCCGCAGCGACAAGTACGTGTTCATCGCGGCCGGCAGCGCCGTCACCTCCGAGGTGCGGTACGGCGACGCGGCCGATCCGCAGGCCGAGTTCACGTCGGTGTGGGGACGCCGCGACCTCGTCGAGTACTCCGTCGAGCACGCGGTGGTGGGCGGCGAGGACCGGTTCCTGATCCTGCACAACGACGGCGCCGAGAACTTCACCCTGGTGGATGCCCCGGTCGCTGATCCCACCGACTACCGCACGCTCATCGCCCACCGCGACGACGTGCGCCTCGACGCGGTCGACGCGTTCGACGGGTTCCTGGTGGTCAGCTACCGCAGCGAGGCGCTGCCGAAGGTCCAGCTGTGGCCGATCAACGCCGACGGTGAATACGGTCAGGCGCAGGATCTGACGTTCGAGTCCGCGCTCACCGCTGCGGGCCTGGCAGGCAATCCCAACTGGTCGACGCCCAAGCTGAGGATCGCCGCGACGTCGTTCATCACCCCGGCGCGGGTCTACGACCTGGATTTGGGGACCGGTGAGCGCACCCTGCTGCGCGAGCAGCCCGTGCTCGGTGGTTACCGCCCAGAAGACTACGTGGAGCGTCGTGACTGGGCGATCGCAGAAGACGGTGCGCGCATACCGATCTCGATCGTGCACCGGGCCGGCGTGCAGTTCCCGGCGCCGACGCTGCTCTACGGTTACGGCGCCTATGAGTCCTGCGAGGATCCGCGCTTCTCGATCGCGCGCCTGTCCCTGCTGGACCGCGGCATGGTGTTCGCGATCGCGCACGTCCGTGGCGGCGGCGAGCTGGGCAGGTCGTGGTATGAGCACGGCAAGCTGCTCGAGAAGAAGAACACCTTCACCGACTTCGTCGCGGTGGCACGCCATCTCGTCGCCGAGGGGCTGACCCGGCCGCAGAACCTGGTCGCCCTCGGGGGCAGCGCGGGCGGCCTGTTGATGGGCGCGGTGGCCAACATGGCGCCGGATCTGTTCGCCGGGATCCTGGCGCAGGTGCCGTTCGTCGACGCGCTCACCACGATCCTCGACCCGTCGCTGCCGCTGACCGTCACCGAGTGGGACGAGTGGGGCAACCCGCTGGAGGACCCCGAGGTGTACCGGTACATGAAGTCCTACTCGCCGTACGAGAACGTCACGGCCCAGGACTATCCGCCGATACTGGCGATGACGTCGCTCAACGACACCCGCGTGTACTACGTCGAACCGGCGAAATGGGTTGCCGCACTTCGACACACCAAAACCGGCGACAATCCCGTGCTGTTGAAGACCGAGATGGTGGCCGGCCACGGTGGCCTGAGCGGGCGATACGAGCGGTGGCGCGAGGCCGCGTTCCAGTACGCGTGGCTACTGGCTGCCGCCGACCGCGACAATTACGGCAGCGGCCAGGTAGACGCCCTCTTCGGCGGTCCGGACACCTAGCCTCGACGTCATCGATTTCGGCGGGTGGGGCATCCGTGCCGCGTAGACGTTGGCCGGGAACATGGCCAGCATCAACACGAACAGGCACACCGCGGCCGCGACGCGCGTCGGCGGAAACAGCAGGCCGACCGCGCCGACGAGTTCGAGCACGCCGGTGACCGTGACGAGCAGTCCCGGCGCGGGCAGGCGCGGCGGCACGATCGCGATCATGTCGCGGCGCAACGGGTTGACGAAGTGCGCGATCCCGGTCAGGGCGAACATCGCGGCCAGGCCGACCGCGGCAGCCGACGACCACGTTCCGACGTACGCGACGCCGAGCAGTCCCACGATCCTGGCGATGACGGTGCCGAGCACCAGTGTCGCGAATACCGCCATGCCCCATCCAATCTTGTCGGTGTCTAGATCCTGCGATTGTGCGCGCCGATTTAGTCAGTGTCAAGATTGTTTCGATAGGATCGTCGACATGGCCTATCACCACGGGGACCTCAAAGCCGTGATCCTGCAGCACGCGGCGGAGTTGGTCGCCGAACGTGGCGCCGACGGCATCTCGCTGCGCGAACTGGCACGAAACGCGGGTGTCTCGCACGCCGCGCCCGCGCACCACTTCACCGATCGGCGTGGGCTGTTCACCGCGCTGGCGACCGAGGGGTACCGGCTGCTGGCCGAAGCCCTGACAGACGTACGGGGGCAGTTCATCGACGCCGCCAAGGCCTACGTGCGCTTCGCGCTCGACCACCCGGGTCACTACGCGGTGATGTTCGACAGGTCTCTGTATGACGACACCGACCCGGAGCTGGTCGCCGCCGCGTCGGCCGCCGGGGCCGAACTCAACCGCGGTGTCGGCACGCTCAGCGATCCCCGGGCAGAGGCCGACCCGTCCGGCGCCGCGCTCGCGGCCTGGTCACTGGTACACGGGTTTTCGCTGCTGTGGCTCAACGACGCGATCGACACCGACCGGGACCCGATCGTCACCGTCGAACGAGCAGCGGCATTCCTGTTCGACGGGCGACTCGGGTAGCGTCGCAGCGGTGAGCTCCAAAGACAGCCTCAAAGATGTCGCAGTGACGACCCTCGACGGCAAGCGGGTGAGGCTCGGTGAGCTGGCCCCGGGAGCCGCACTCGTTGTCAACGTCGCTTCCAAATGCGGTCTCACACCGCAGTACAGCGCGCTGGAGAAACTGGCGCGGGAGTACGGCGACCGCGGGCTCACCGTGATCGGTGTGCCCTGCAACCAGTTCATGGGCCAGGAACCGGGCACGGCCGAGGAGATCCAGACGTTCTGCTCCACCACGTACGGTGTGACATTCCCACTGCTGGCCAAGACCGACGTCAACGGCGCGGACCGCCACCCGCTGTACGCCGAGCTGACGACGGTTCCCGACGCGAGCGGTGAAGCGGGCGACATCCAGTGGAACTTCGAGAAGTTCCTGCTCGCCGCGGACGGCACCGTCGTCAACCGGTTTCGGCCCCGCACCGAACCGGACGCACCAGAGGTCATCGCCGCGATCGAGAAAATCCTGTCCTGAGCCGGACGGCCGATTTCGTGTCCAGAACAGATGGACACGTCCCGTCCGCGTGTTCGCAACCGTCGCGACACGTGACGTTGCCACACTGGCGGCGTGACAGGACAACTCATCGTCTCGGTCTCCCAGATCAGCGATCGCACACTGGACGATGTCGCTTCGTTCTGCGCCGGTCTCGACGCGCGTGGCGTGCCGGTGTCCCTGCTGGTGGCGCCGCGGCTCAAGGGCGGCTACCGGCTCGAGCGTGACGCGCCGACGGTGGAGTGGCTCACCGCGCGGCGCACGGCCGGTGACGCCATCGTGCTTCACGGGTATGACGAGGCAGCGACGAAGAAACGTCGCGGTGAGTTCGCCGGGCTGCCCGCGCACGAGGCGAACCTGCGGTTGCTCGGCGCCGACCGGATCCTGGAACACCTGGGCCTGCGGACCAGGCTTTTCGCGGCGCCGGGCTGGAACGTCTCGGCAGGCACGGTCACGGCGTTGCCGCGAAACGGCTTTCGGTTGCTGGCGGACCTGCACGGGATCACCGATCTGGTCCGCCGAACCACGACCCGCGCCCGGGTGGTCGGCATAGGTGAGGGCTTCCTGACCGAACCGTGGTGGTGCCGCACGCTGGTGCTCACCGCCGAGCGCAGCGCGCGTCGCGGCGGGGTGGTGCGGGTGGCGGTCGCCGCACGGCACCTGCGGGCACCTGGTCCGCGTCAGGCCATGCTCGATGCGGTCGATCTGACTTTGCTGCACGGCTGCGTGCCCACGGTGTACCGATGGCATCCTGAATCTGCACTGACCAAGGCCGCCTGACTCGCGCTAGGGTGACGTTTCATGGCAGACGCCGACGTCATCGTCGTGGGAGCAGGTCTGGCCGGACTGGTCGCCGCATGCGAGCTCGTCGAGCGCGGGCACAGCGTGATCATCGTCGACCAGGAGAACGCGGCCAACATCGGTGGCCAGGCCTTCTGGTCGTTCGGGGGACTGTTCTTCGTCAACAGCCCCGAGCAACGCAGGCTCGGCATCCGTGACAGTCAGGAACTGGCATTGCAGGACTGGCTGGGCACCGCGGGTTTCGACCGGCCCGAGGACCACTGGCCCCGTGAATGGGCCCACGCCTACGTCGACTTCGCGGCGGGGGAGAAGCGCAGTTGGTTGCGGGCTCGTGGTCTGCAGACCTTCCCGCTGGTCGGCTGGGCCGAACGGGGCGGCTACGACGCGCTGGGCCACGGCAATTCGGTGCCACGGTTCCACATCACCTGGGGTACCGGCCCCGCGCTGGTGGAGATCTTCGCGCGACGGATCCGCGACAGCGTTCGCGTCCGGTTCGCCCACCGGCACCGAGTCGACGAGCTCATCGTCAACGAGGGCCTGGTGGCAGGTGTGCGCGGTTCGATCCTGGAGCCGAGCAACGCACCCCGTGGCGTCGCGTCATCACGGAAAGTGGTCGGCGACTTCGAATTTCGGGCCTCGGCGGTGATCGTGGCGAGCGGTGGCATCGGCGGAAACCTCGAACTGGTGCGCAAGAACTGGCCGGCCCGGTTGGGCCGGGTGCCCGATCAGCTGATCTGTGGCGTTCCCGCGCACGTCGACGGCCGCATGATCGGTATTGCCGAATCCGCTGGCGCACACGTGATCAACAGCGACCGCATGTGGCACTACACCGAGGGCATCACCAACTACGACCCGGTGTGGCCCAACCACGGCATCCGAATCCTCCCCGCACCATCGTCATTGTGGTTGGACGCCAACGGAGATCGGCTCCCCGTCCCGCTGTATCCCGGGTTCGACACACTCGGCACCCTCGAGCACATCTGCCGCAGCGGGCAGGACTACACGTGGTTCATCCTCAACGCGCGCATCATCGCCAAGGAGTTCGCGCTGTCGGGCCAGGAGCAGAACCCCGATCTCACGTCACGCAATGTGCGCGAGCTGGTGTCCCGGGTCAGGGCCGGTGCGCCGGCCCCGGTGCAGGCGTTCGTCGACCACGGCGTCGACTTCGTGAGCGCCAACTCGCTGCGGGATCTGGTGGCGGGCATGAACGAGCTGCCTGATGTGGTGCCGCTGGACCATGCCAAGGTGGCGGCCGAGGTGACCGCCCGCGATCGCGAGGTGACCAACCGTTTCACCAAGGACGGTCAGATCACCGCGATCCGCGCCGCCCGCAACTACCTCGGTGACCGGTTCACGCGCGTCGTCGCACCGCACCGCCTCACCGACCCCAAGGCCGGGCCGTTGATCGCGGTGAAACTGCACATCCTCACCCGAAAGACCTTGGGGGGCCTCGAAACCGACCTGGATTCGCGCGTCCTCAAGCAGGACGGCACCGCGTTCGGTGGGCTGTACGCGGCCGGGGAAGCCGCCGGGTTCGGTGGCGGCGGCGTGCACGGGTACCGGTCGCTGGAGGGGACGTTCCTCGGCGGCTGCATCTTCTCCGGGCGGGCCGCCGGCCGCGGTGCGGCCGCCGACATCGCCTGAAGCGCCACCTCAGAACTCGGTGCCGTTCTCCTCTTGGAGCACCTGGAACTCCGTCGTCGTCATCTCCGACAGGCGCCCGTAGAAGATGCCCCGCGCATCCGGGGCGATGATGCCCTGGTGGATCGGCACCGCGCGCTGCGGTGCCACCGCACGCAGATACTCCACGGCCTCAGAGACTTTCATCCACGGCGCGGCCGCGGGAACGGCGAGCACGTCGACCGGTTCGCCAGGTGTGAACAACGCGTCGCCCGGATGCATCAACCGGGCCGGATGGTCGTCGTCGCCGAGCAGGTACGAGATGTTGTCGATGACAGGGATTTCCGGGTGGATGACGGCGTGCTTGCCGCCGACACCGCGGACGTTGATCGAGCCGATCGTGAACTCGTCGCCGACGTGCACGGCGGTCCACGGCTCGCCCAGCTGGGCCGCGGTCTGCGGATCGGCGTACAAGTTGGCCTGCGGGTTCGCGTCGATCAGCGCGGGCAGACGCGTCGTATCGGCGTGATCGGGGTGCTGGTGGGTGATGAGGATCGCCGACAACCCGGTGATGCCCTCGAAACCGTGCGAGAAGTTGCCCGGGTCGAACAGCACCGTCGTATCGGAAATGGTGGCCAGAAGGCACGAATGTCCGAAATGCGTCAGTTGCATGCCTATATTGTTGCCCTCGGTGGGAGGGTTCATGCGGCTGATCTGGGCAATGTTGCTGGCCGCGGCGGGTTTGACCGCCTCGGTCGCCGCCCCGGCATGGGCCGCACCCATGAACTGCCCGCCGATGTGCGACCGCATCCCGGATTCGGCCTGGATCGACGCCACCGAGATCCCGCTGTACCGCGAATACCGCTGGCCGCAGTTGGCGGGCCTGGCCGTGACGACGGTGTCCCCGCGGTTCCGGTTCGAGGAGGACTGCGCGTTGCCGCTGCTGCCCGACGACCCACGGCACTACGCGGTGAGCGCACGGGTCGAGGTGGACCGGCCGGTGGGCCACTGGCAGCTGCAGGTGCAGGTGATCCACTGGCGTGGGGAGACCTGGCGGGGCGGACAGCACGCCATGGCCGCCGTGCGCGCATCGGACGCCGCGATCCGGGCGTGCCAGCTGCTGGTGCCCGCCAGCTCGCCGTCGATCACGACCGGCGAACCCGGCCGGCTGGCCGCGGTCATCAGCTTTCCCGACCGGGTTCTGCGCCAGTATCTGCTCGCCGATGCGAACAGCAGCACCGTCGTGGAGCTCGCGATGTGGTCCACGACCCCGCCACAGGTGCCGTGGCCGCCGGTGACAGACAGCCAGGTGCTCGATGCGTTGGCCGCGCCACTGTGTGACGCCTACCTGGGATCGTGCCGGTAGAGTGGGCGCCGTGGCAAAGGTGGTTGTGCACGTCATGCCCAAGGCTGAGATCCTCGACCCGCAAGGCCAGGCCATCGTGGGAGCGCTTGGCCGGCTGGGGCATACCGGTATATCAGACGTTCGGCAGGGCAAGCGTTTTGAGCTTGAGGTCGATGGTCCTGTGAGCGACGAGACCCTCAACGAGATCGCGGAATCGCTCCTGGCGAACACCGTCATCGAGGACTTCACTGTGAGCCGGGAGGACGCATGACCGCTCGCGTGGGCGTGATCACATTCCCCGGCACGCTCGATGACGTCGACGCCGCTCGCGCAGTGCGGCTGGCCGGCGGCGAGGCCGTGAGCCTGTGGCACGCCGATGCCGATCTGCACGGCGTCGATGCCGTCGTGGTGCCCGGCGGCTTCTCCTACGGCGACTACCTGCGGTGCGGCGCGATCGCCAAGTTCGCGCCCGTGATGGGCTCGGTGATCGAGGCCGCCAACAAGGGCATGCCGGTGCTCGGCATCTGCAACGGATTCCAGGTGCTGTGCGAGGCAGGCCTGCTGCCCGGCGCGCTGACCCGCAACGCCGGGCTGCACTTCGTGTGCCGCGACGTGTGGCTCGAGGTCGTCTCCAACAGCACGGCCTGGACGACGCGCTACGAGACCGGGGCTGACCTGTTGATCCCGCTGAAGTCCGGTGAGGGCCGCTACGTGGCGTCCGAGTCCGTGCTAGACGAACTCGAAGGCGAGGACCGGGTGGTCTTCCGCTTCCGCGAGAACCTCAACGGGTCGATGCGCGACATCGCGGGCATCTGCTCGGAGAACCGTCGCGTCGTCGGCCTCATGCCACATCCCGAACATGCCACCGAGGCGCTGACCGGTCCGTCCGACGACGGACTCGGCCTGTTCTACTCGGCGCTCGACGCGGTGCTGTCGGTCTAGTTCGGCCCGCGACTCACGGCGTCAGCGCGACGGAGGCCTCGGCGGTGTAGCACAGGAACGTCATGGTCTCCTCCATGTAGAGGTGGACCACCTCGGCATCGTGTGACAGGTAGCCGATGGACACGTCGGTGCCGAGTTGGAGATCGAAATCCCCTCCGCGCGTAGACAGTACGAACGCACCGTCGATCGCGGGCGCCCAGATGATGTCACCGTCGACGAGGCGGTTGATGTGTTCGCGGATCGGATATCCGTGTGCGGTGGTCTCGCTGACCTTGGTGTAGGTCTCGGCCGACAGCAGCACCGAGTAGGGCCCGTCGACACCGGCGAGGCGCAGTTCCGACAGCGCCTGGGCGATCACGTCGGGGATCTCGCGGGCATCGTCGGGCAGTGCGAGCGCGGGGTTGGAGCTGGAACTGCGGATGCCCTCGATCGACGCGGCCGCGTAGCCCTCGAAGATGGCCCGGTCCTCGACGAACGCGAGCTTCTTGGCGGCATCCTTGACCGGATCCCAGTCGGAGTCCTGCGATCCGCGTTCGACGTCGTCGATGTCCCGGCGCGCCACCGTGAACGGCACCCGCAGCCGCACGAGCGGCTTGGCGTCGCGCAGGTGCGCGATGACGCCGTCGCCGGGCGGGCTCACATCGAGCAGGTGACCGGTGCTGACGCTCGCGGTCACCGGGCCGCTGGGACCGCTCACGTCGACCACACGGCGTCCGGCGATATGGCGCTTGAACGTGCGGGTCGCCTCCAATTCGATCTCGGCCCAGGCTGATTCGGTGATAGGGGCGAGGTCGCGATAGAGGTTGTTCATCAGCGGGTTCCTTTCAGGCTGCCGATTCCGAGAGAGCCGTGATAGTCGGCCGGAGGTGCCGTGGCGGGTTCGGCCAGGTCGTCCTCCGACGGGAGAGGTGGTGGGTCGTCGAGGAAATCGACGGTGGGGGTGAAGAACAACCCGCCGGTGATGGCGGTCGAGAAATCCAGGATACGGTCGGTGTTGCCGGGCGGATCGCCGATGAACATGTTGTCGAGCATCCGCTCGGTGACGCTCGGGGTGCGCGAGTAACCGATGTAGTACGTACCGAATTCGCCCTTGCCGATCTCGCCGAACGGCATGTTGTGCCGGACGATCTTGAGCTCGTTGCCGTCCTCGTCCTCGATGACGTTGAGCGCCACATGCGAGTTGGCGGGCTTGACGTCGTCGTCCAACTCGATGTCGTCGAGCTTGGTGCGGCCGATCACCCGCTCCTGCTCCTCGACCGACAGCGAGTTCCAGGAAGCCATGTCGTGCAGGTACTTCTGCACGTGCACGTAGCAGCCGCCGGCGAAATCCGGGTCCTCGTCACCGATCTGCGTCGCGACGACCGCGAGGTTGCCGTCCGGGTTCTCGGTGCCGTCGACGAACCCCATGAGGTCACGGTTGTCGAAGAACTTGAAGCCGTGCGTCTCGTCGACGATCGTGATCGCACCCGACATGGCCTCGACGAGCTTGGTCGCGAGTTCGAAGCACACGTCCATGGATTCGGCGCGAAGATGGAACAGCAGATCGCCCGGCGTCGCGGGCGCATGGTGGCGCCCACCGTCGATCTCGCGGAACGGATGCAGTTCGGCCGGGCGCGGCCCGCTGAACAACCGGTCCCATGCGTCGGAGCCGATCGAGGTGATCGCCGAGAGGCGCTTGGCGGGATCACGGAACCCGATGGCGCGGACCAGGCCCGAGATGTCGGGCAGAGCGTCGTGCACCGTCGCCTCCTGCCCCTCGTCGATGGTCGCAACCAGGAAGACGGCAGCCGGGGTCAGCGGAGCGAGGACCGGCTGAGGCTGTGGTGCGGGCACAACAGGACCCTAGCGCGGCGCGGCGCGAAATCACGGTCAAGATAGAGAGATGGCAGCTAGCCCCCAGAGCTTGTGCGAGTTCATCGACGCGTCCCCGTCCCCGTTCCATGTGTGCGCCACCGCAGCCCGACGGTTGCGCGACGCGGGTTACACCGAACTGGCAGAGACCGACAGTTGGCCGGCGGCCGGGAAGTTCTTCACGGTGCGGGCCGGGTCACTGGTGGCGTGGCGCGCCGACGCCGGTCACGCGCCGTTCCGCATCGTCGGAGGCCACACCGACAGCCCCAACCTGCGGGTCAAGCAGCGCCCCGACCGTGTGGTGGCCGGCTGGCAGGTGGTGGCCCTGCAGCCCTACGGCGGGGCCTGGCTGAACTCGTGGCTGGACCGCGATCTCGGGATCAGCGGCAGGCTCTCGCTGCGCAACGACAACGCGACCGACGGCATCGAGCACCGTCTCGTGCGGATCGACGATCCGATCCTGCGGGTGCCACAACTGGCCATCCACCTGTCCGAGGACCGCAAAGGCGTCAGCCCGGACCCGCAGCGGCATGTCAACGCGGTGTGGGGGCTGGGGGAGCGGCCACGGTCGTTCGTCGACTTCGTCGCCGACCGCGCGGGTGTCGACGCCCGGGATGTGCTCGGGTTCGACCTCATGACCCACGACCTCGCGCCGTCGGCGGTCACCGGGGCCGACGGCGAGTTCGTCAGCGCGCCCCGACTCGACAACCAGGCCACGTGCTACGCCGGACTTGAGGCGTTCCTGGCCGCGGAAGAATCCGGCTACCTGCCCGTGCTGGCTCTGTTCGACCACGAGGAGGTCGGCTCGCAGTCCGATCACGGTGCCCAGTCCGAACTGTTGCCGACCGTGCTGGAGCGCATCGTGCTCGCGGCCGGGCAGAGCCGGGAGGATTACCTGCGGCGCGTGGCCGGTTCGATGGTCGCCTCGGGCGACATGGCACACGCGACGCACCCCAACCACCCGGAACGGCACGAGCCCGGACACCTGATCGAGGTCAACGCGGGGCCGGTGCTCAAGGTGCAGCCCAACCTGCGCTACGCCACCGACGGCCGCACGGCCGCGGCGTTCGCGCTGGCCTGCGACCAGGCCGGGGTGCCGCTGCAGCGCTACGAGCACCGCGCCGATCTGCCGTGCGGATCGACGATCGGGCCGATGACCGCGGCGCGCACCGGCATCCCCACCGTCGACGTCGGCGCGGCACAGCTCGCGATGCACTCGGCGCGCGAGTTCATGGGTGCGCGCGACGTCGCGGCGTACTCGGCGGCGCTTCAGGCGTTCTTGTCACCGGGGTGATCTAGGGTCTGGAGAACATGGGACTCTCCGTGGAAATGGTGACCGTCGACTGTGCCGACCCCGACGCGCTCGCGCAGTGGTGGTCGCAGGCTGTCGGTGGTGACGTGAACGTGCTGGCACCGGGTGAGTTCGCGGTGCTCGTGCGCCCCGAGGGTGTGCGGCTGGGCTTCCAGAAGGTGCCGGATCCGACGCCGGGCAAGAACCGCCTGCACCTCGACCTGGCGTCCGAGGACGTCGAGGCGGAGGTGCAGCGCCTCGTGGGGCTCGGTGCCAAGCAGACCGGCAGGCACAGCTTCGGCCCGGAGTTCAGCTGGGTCGTGCTGGCAGATCCCGAGGGCAACGCGTTCTGCATCGCCGCCAGCGAGTGATCACGAGCGGCCGTGCGGAAGTAGTTCGGCCGCTTTGTTCTTCGCGATCTCGGCGAACAGGTGCCAGCCGTTGGGATCTTTCACGAACGCCTGGGCGGTGGCCTTCATCTGCTCGTATGTGACGTGTGGCGGGATCGGCGGCACCTCGGGGTCGGTGTGGACGTCGAGCAGCACCGGCTCGTCGGCCGACAGCGCGGTGTCCCAGGCCGCGCCGAGCTGCTCGGGGTCGTCGACGGTGATGGACCGCAGGCCCATCGCGCGGGCCACGTTGGCGTACGACACCTCCGGCAGGCTCTGAGAGCCCTCGAATTTCGGGGCGCCGCCCATCGCACGCAGTTCCCAGGTGACGTGCGCGAGGTCGTTGTTGTGGAACACACAGACCACCATGCGCGGATCGGCCCACAGGTGCGCGTAGCGGCTGATGGTGAGCAGTTCGGCGAGCCCGTTCATCTGCATCGCGCCGTCGCCGACCAACGCGATCACCGGGCGGTCGGGCTGCGCGAACTTCGCACCGATCGCGTACGGCACCGCCGACCCCATCGTGGCCAGCGTGCCCGACAGTGAACCGCTCGTGGTCGACGTGAACTTCAGGCACCGGGCGTACCAGTTCGTCGACGAACCCGAATCCCCGGCGACCATCGCGTATTCGGGCAACCGGGACGACAGTTCCCACACCACGCGCATCGGGTTGATCGGATCGGCCTTGAGCATCGACTGACGCTCGACGGTCTCCCACCACTTCGCGACACCGGATTCGACGGTCTGCCGCCACGACCGGTCGTCCTTGCGCCTCAGTAGCGGAATCAGTTGCGACAACGTGGTTTTCGCGTCCGCGACGATGTTGACCTCGGTCGGGTACCGCATGCCGATGTTGGCCCCGTCGATGTCGATCTCGACCGCGCGGGCCTGCCCGTACTCGGGCAGGAACTGGCTGTAGGGGAAGTTGGTGCCGACGATCAGCAGCGTGTCGCAGTCCCGCATCATCTCGTAGCTGGGCCGCGTGCCGAGCAGACCGATCGAGCCGGTGACGTACGGCAGGTCATCGGGGAGGACATCCTTGCCCAGCAGGGCCTTGGCGACGCCCGCGCCGAGCAGTTCGGCGACCTGCTCCACTTCGGCGGCGGCCCCGCGAGCACCCTGCCCGATGAGGATCGCGACCTTGGAGCCCTCGTTGAGCACATCGGCCGCATCCTGCAGCGCCTCCGGATCCGGCGCCAGCACCGGTTCGGCGTCGTGCGGGGCGCTCGAGGGCACCTGCTTGAACGCGTGCGCGGGCGGTTCGTAGGCCTGCTCCTGCAGATCTGACGGGATCACCACCGCGGTCGGTGCGCGACGCGCACGGGCCGTGCGGAAGGCACGGTCCAGCGCGTTGGGCAACTGGCTCGCGACGTTGACCTCGACCAGATAGTCGCTGGCCACATCGGAGAACAACGCCTGCAGGTCGACTTCCTGCTGATAGCTGCCGCCCATCGCGCTGCGGGCTGTCTGGCCCACGATGGCCACGACCGGGGTGTGGTCGAGCTTGGCGTCGTAGAGGCCGTTGAGCAGGTGGATCGCACCGGGACCGGATGTCGCCATGCACACACCGACGTTGCCGGAGAACTTGGCGTAGCCGGTGGCGGCGAGCGCGGCCATCTCCTCGTGCCGCGTCTGCACGAACAACGGGCCCGCGGACTCGTCCTTGCCGAACGCCGCGACGAGGTCGTTGATGCCGTCGCCCGGGTAGCCGAACACCTGCTCCACGTGCCACTCGCGGAGACGTTCGAGAACATATTCGGCGACTGTTTGGCTCATCTGGCGGTGTTACCCGCGTCGCCACCCGGGAAACCTGACCGATCACTGCGATGATGCCCTCGTGTTGCCGTCGCTGATCGCGATCTCCGTGGTGCTCGCCGTGTGGTCGTTGCTGTCGCGCGGGCTGCAGCGAATGCGGTTGACGGCACCGATGGTGCTGGTGCTGACCGGCATGGCGATCGGCGTCACGCTGCAGGACAAGCTGGGGGTGACGCTGAACACCGACAGCGCCGAGCACATCGCCGAACTCATCCTTGCGGTGCTGTTGTTCGTCGACGCGACCGACGTCCGCGGCGGCTTCCTCGGCGCCGAACCCAAGGCCGCGCTGCGATTGCTGTTCATCGCGATGCCGGTCGGGCTGGCGCTGTCGGTGCTGTTCGGTCTGTGGCTGCTGCCGGGGCTGCCATGGGCAGTGCTGTTGGCGATCGCGTGCATCGTGGTGCCCATCGACTTCGCGCCGACGTCGACGCTGCTGCGTGACACGCGGATCCCGGAGCGTGTGCGGGGCCTGCTCAACGTGGAAGCCGGCTACAACGACGGCATCGTCTCGCCGGTGTTCATCTTCGCGCTGGTGCTGGCCGCCGACAACGAGCACGCGTCGACCCCTGTGGAGGCGCTCGGCGCGGCCGTGCCGGAGGCGATCAAGGCCCTGATCGCAGGCGTCGTCGTCGGCGCTGGGCTCGCGGTGGCGGCCAACGCCGCCGAACGGCGCGACCTCATGACCGCGCAGGCCAAACGCGTCATCCTGGTCGCCGCCCCGTTGCTGTCGTTCGGCGCGAGCCTGGCCGTCGGCGGCAACGGCTTCGTCGCGGCGTTCGTCTGCGGCATCGCGTTCAACTACCTGCGCCGTTCCGCGGAGTTCCACACCGAACTCGAGCTGGTCGACGACCTCGGCTTCCTGATGGGGGCGCTGATGTGGTTCGTGTTCGGGTTGACCGCCGTGCTGGCGCTCAGCTCGGGTGTGCCGCTGGGGCTCGTGGTGTTCTGCCTGCTCGCGCTGACCGTGGTGCGCATCGTCCCGGTGCTGCTGGCCATGGCGGGCTCGTCCGTGAGCTGGCCGGAGCGCCTGCTGATCGGCTGCCTCGGACCGCGCGGCACCACCTCGATCGTGTTCGGCCTGCTCGCGTTCAACGCGCTGGACGGAGTGGCGGAGACCACGGTCGCGATGGTGCTGGTGGTGTCGGTGCTCGGCAGTGTCGTGCTGCACGGCGTCGGCGCGCCCGCGGCTGCCCGCGCCTACCAGAGGCAACAAACTAAACTGTCCTCGTGACGTCGGAGCTCACTCACCAGACAGATACCGTTGAGCGGGCAGCCGCCACCCCCGATCAGCCCCAGCCCTACCGCGAACTGGGCCTCAAGGACGACGAGTACCAGCGGATTCGCGAGATCCTGGGCAGGCGCCCGACCGACGCCGAACTGGCGATGTACTCGGTGATGTGGAGTGAGCACTGCTCCTACAAGTCCTCGAAGGTGCACCTGCGCTACTTCGGTGAGACCACCACCGAGCAGATGCGCGCGGGCATGCTGGCCGGTATCGGCGAGAACGCCGGCGTGGTCGACATCGGTGACGGCTGGGCTGTGACCTTCAAGGTCGAATCGCACAACCACCCGTCCTACGTCGAGCCCTACCAGGGCGCGGCGACCGGCGTGGGCGGCATCGTGCGCGACATCATGGCGATGGGTGCGCGCCCGGTCGCGGTCATGGACCAGCTGCGGTTCGGTGCGGCCGACGCCCCTGACACCCGGCGCGTGCTCGATGGTGTGGTGCGCGGCATCGGCGGTTACGGCAATTCGCTGGGCCTGCCGAACATCGGCGGTGAAACGGTGTTCGACGCGTCCTATGCGGGCAACCCTCTGGTCAACGCGCTGTGCGTCGGCGCGCTGCGCAAGGAGGATCTGCACCTGGCGTTCGCGTCCGGTACCGGTAACAAGATCATTCTGTTCGGGGCGCGCACCGGTCTGGACGGTATCGGCGGTGTGTCGGTGCTGGCGAGCGATACGTTCGCGGGCGACGAGAGCGGCGCGGGCCGCAAGAAGCTGCCGAGCGTGCAGGTGGGTGACCCGTTCACCGAGAAGGTGCTCATCGAGTGCTGCCTCGAGCTCTACGCCGCCGGCCTCGTGGTCGGCATCCAGGATCTCGGCGGTGCCGGATTGTCGTGCGCCACATCCGAACTGGCCTCCGCCGGGGACGGCGGCATGCACATCGAGCTGGACAAGGTGCCGCTGCGCGCGGCGAACATGACCCCGGCCGAGGTGCTCTCCAGCGAGTCGCAGGAACGCATGTGCGCGGTGGTCACACCCGAGAACGTCGAGGCGTTTTTGGCGGTGTGCCGTAAGTGGGAGGTGCTGGCCACCGTCATCGGCGAGGTCACCGACGGTGACCGCCTGCAGATCACCTGGCACGGCGAGACCGTGGTCGACGTGCCGCCGCGCACCGTGGCGCACGAGGGCCCGGTGTACGAGCGCCCCGTTGAGCGGCCCGCGAGCCAGGATGCCCTGATCGCCGACACCTCGGCGAAGCTGCCGCGTCCGAGCACCGGCGATGAACTCAAGGCGACGTTGCTGGCCATGCTGGGTAGCCCGCACCTGTGCAGCCGCGCATTCATCACCGAGCAGTACGACCGCTACGTGCGCGGCAACACCGTGCTGGCCGAACACGCCGACGGAGGTGTGCTGCGCATCGACGAGACCACGGGTCGCGGCATCGCGGTGTCCACCGACGCGTCGGGCCGCTACACCCAGCTCGATCCGTACACCGGCGCGCAGTTGGCGCTGGCCGAGGCCTACCGCAATGTCGCGGTCACCGGCGCCACCCCGGTCGCGGTGACCAACTGCCTCAACTTCGGGTCGCCCGAGGATCCCGGTGTCATGTGGCAGTTCAGTCAGGCCGTGCGCGGCCTCGCCGACGGCTGTGCCGCACTCGGCATTCCGGTGACCGGCGGCAACGTCAGCTTCTACAACCAGACCGGCAGCACTCCGATCCTGCCGACCCCGGTGGTCGGTGTGCTCGGCGTGATCGACGACGTGAGGCGCCGCATCCCCACGGGTCTGGGCACCGAGCCCGGTGAGACGCTGCTGCTGCTCGGTGACACCCACGACGAGTTCGACGGGTCCATCTGGGCCCAGGTCACCGCCGACCACCTCGGCGGCGTACCGCCGAAGGTGGATCTGGACCGCGAGAAGTTGTTGGCCGAGGTGCTCACCGCGGCCTCACGCGACGGATTGGTCTCGGCCGCACATGATCTCAGTGAGGGCGGGTTGATCCAGGCAGTGGTGGAGGCCGCGCTGGCCGGCGAGACCGGGTGCCGGATCATCCTGCCGGAGGATGCCGACCCATTTGTGACGCTGTTCTCCGAGTCGTCGGGCCGTGTACTGGTCGCGGTGCCGCGCACCGAGGAGAGCCGGTTCCGGTCGATGTGCGAGGCCAGGGGACTTCCCGTGACGCGGATCGGTGTGGTCGATCAGGGCAGTGACGCGGTCGAGGTCCAGGGCCAGTTCACCGTCGGACTGTCCGAGCTGCGGAGCACGTCGGAAGGTGTCCTGCCCAGGCTGTTCGGGTGATCGAGGAGCACTTCGACACGCGCCGTCATCCTCTGCTGCGCTGGGCCTGGAGCCTGCTGCGGCTCGATTTCGTCGGTATCGCCTTCGGAGCGCTCTTCTTCTGTCTGTCCCTGACGCCGTCGTTGCTCCCGCGCGACTGGCTGTTCGCCGGTCTGATCGGCGGTGTCAACGCCGCCATCGGATACGGGATCGGCGTGGTTGTCGGAAAAGCGCTGTACCGCTTCGCGCTTCGCAATCGCTCGTGGTGGCCGCCGGCAGGCCCGGTGCTCAGGTGGGCCAAGACGCTGGTGGTCGGCGGGTCCGCCGCGGCGTGCGTGCTGATGCTGATCCCCGCCGCGGCGTGGCAACGTCAGGTATCGGCCCTCATGGGCATGGAGGGCCCGGCAACCCTGGGATACCTGCGCACCGCGGTCCTCGCGGCCGCTGTCGCAGGAGCGTTGATCGCGACGGCCCGCGTGCTGCGCGACGCGGTGCGCCAGGTCGCGAAGGTGCTCATCCGCCGGCTGCACCTGCACCGTGAGGTCGCGCAGTTCATCGGTACGGTGATCGTGGTCGTGCTGGTGGTCACCCTGGTCAACGGCGTGCTGTACCGAGGCTTCCTTGCCGGCGCCAGCAGCGTGTTCCAGCCTCAGAACTCCACCACCCGGGAGGGCGTGAGCCAGCCGACCGAACCCGAAAGATCGGGCAGCCCGGCCTCTTTCGCGCCGTGGGACACACTGGGATACCAGGGCCGCAACTTCGTCGCGACCGGGCCGCGACCCGACGAGCTCGAAGAGGTCAACGGCAGGGCGGCCCCCGAGCCCATCCGGGTGTACGTGGGGCTGCAGAGCGCCGACACCGACGAACAGCGGATCGCGCTGCTGCTCAGTGAACTTGAGCGCACCCGCGCCTTCGACCGGGAGGTGTTGGTGATCGTGCCGACCACGGGAACCGGCTGGGTGAACCCGGTGGCCGCGCGCGCCATCGAGCTGATGTACAACGGCGACACCGCGCTGGTGGGCATGCAGTATTCGTATCTGCCGAGCTGGATTTCGTTCCTGGGGGACCGGGAGAAGTCGATGCAGACCGGGCGGATAATGATCGACGCGATCCAATCCCGTTGGGAGCGGCTACCGCCCGAGCACAGACCGAAACTCGTGCTCTACGGCGAGAGTCTCGGGTCGATGGCCGGGCAGGGCGCGTTCGACTGGCTGCCCGACATCGCGCGCAAGGGCTTCTCGTCGGTGCTGTGGGTGGGCCCGCCCAACGCGAGCCCGCTTTGGCACGGGCTGACGGTGCGGCGCGATCCGGGGACCCCCGAGGTGCGCCCACGTTACGACAACGGGCGTACGGTACGGTTCTCCGAGGCCGCCGATCCGGCTCAGATCGCCAGGGACACCGCGGATCCGTGGGAGGGCACGCGTGTGCTGTTCCTGCAGCACCCTTCCGACCCGATCGTGTGGTGGTCGACGGACCTGCTGTTCTCGCGTCCCGACTGGCTGGTCGAACCACCCGGCGGAGACCGCACGGCGTCGATGCGGTGGTATCCGATCATCACGTTCTGGCAGGTGGCTGCCGACATGACGAACGCGTCCAGCGTGCCGGCCGGGCACGGTCACAACTACGGCGAGTCGGTGCTCGACGGCTGGGCCGCGGTGGCGCCGCCTGCCGCGTGGACGCCCGAGGACACCGAACGCATCCGTGTCGCGCTGCAGAAGACGTCCGCCAACGACGGACCCGAATACTGATGGCCGGCATAAAAATTCGTGCGTTGGCACTGGCTGCGCTGCTGACCGTGTGGAACGTCGTGGTCGATCCGAGGATACCCGCGCGGATCAGACCGTTGGTGCGGGTTTCGGTGGGAACAGGACTGCTCGGCCTGACCCGCACCGCGCCCGGGCTGAAACCGCCGGCTGTGTGGTCGGGTGTGCGCACCGGATCGATCGCCGCGGCCGCGGTGGCATCGACCGTGGCCGCGGCGACGGCGCTGCCACCGGTTCGCGGGGCGATGCGGGTGCGAAAAAGGCCGCCGAGTGTCGTGTCCTGGCTGCTGCTGGGGATTCCGCTGGGAACCGTGTGGTCCGAGGAGGCCGCCTTCCGTGGGGCGCTCGGCGTGATGGGAACCGAGGCGTTCGGTCCGGCGGGTGGAAGGCTGTTGCAGGCGACGGCTTTCGGCCTGTCGCACATTCCGGATGCACGCGCGACAGGTGAACCCGTCCTCGGCACCGTGCTGGTCACCGGGGTGGCCGGTTGGTTCCTGGACTGGTTGATGTACCGCACGCAGAGCCTGGCCGCGCCGTTGCTGGTGCACCTGGCGCTCAATGAGACCGGCGCGCTGGGCGCGGTGTGGTACGGGCGAGAATCCGCGCGTCGGCGGTGACCACGGCCGCCATGACCGGTGACAACATGGGCATCGCGCCGGATGTGTCGCTCAGGCTCCGAACAACTCCCGGATCTCGGCGGGCATGCTGTCGGCATCGGGGGAGACCGTGGTCTTGATCCATCGGCCATCCGGGTGGCGGTCGACGTGAGCCGAGCCCACTTCGCGCGACAGCAGCCACAACTGGTCTTCGTTGGACAACCACGTGATGTCCGTTTCGTGACCCGCGCTGAACGCATGATCGTCGTGGAACACTTCGGCGCCCGACTCGTCGATGATCACGGCCACCCACGTCTCCACACCGTCGCGAACCGGGCCTCGGTCCACCGCGGCGGTGTAGATCGTCGACGGCGACACCTTGGGCGCACCGGGTCTGACGAACCGCTCGGCGCCGTGATGGGCACCGAGCGGTTGACATCCCGACAGCGCCACCATCACCGCGACACCGGTGGCGACGGCAAGGGGCCGCAGAAATCCCCCCATCGACCCGATAGTAGGGCGGATCAGACCGTTCGTATATCCGCTTCGAGTTGGTGCGGCGGAGTCTCCTGGTCGTCGATGCCGAAACTGATGATGCGCCGCGGCGTGATCCGGATGATCGCGGCGTCCAGATCGTCGCCGGCGGCGCCCTTCGCTGCCGAGGTCACCACTTGTTCTGCGGTGCCGCGAATCTCGAGGCAGCGCACGCGCCAGGGATCACGCGAGAAGATGTCGTCGACCACGAACGCGACCCGGTTGTTGTGCGCGATGTTGCGGTACTTCCGGCTCTGCGACATGCGGTAGCCCGCGATGTCGATCGTGCCGAGTTCCTCGTTGTAGGTGAATCCCACCGGGCTGTTCTGAGGTGTGCCGTCCGGCTGGATGGTGGCCAGTCGGCCCAGGTCGCAGGCGCGCAGGTAGGCGATTTCGTGTGGTTTGAAGGTCATGACGCCACGGTAGGACCTCAACGAGAGTTGAGGTCAAGATCAGGGGTTGATCGTCGGTTCACCGATCTGACGGCCCCACACGTAGTCGACGAAGATCGGTGAGCCGAGTTCGACGTGGTTGTACGGCGCGACCGACAGCCCGGTGTCCATCACGAGATACGGCGCGGGCCACAGCTCGCGAGTGATCTTCTGCCAGCATCCCGGACGTCCCTCGGGACCGCCCTTGGCGTTCACACGCGGCAGATTGTCCGGGTACACGTACACGTTTCCCACACCGATGCTCGACGGCGTGCCCGCGGCCGACAGCGAGTACCCGTTGTCGCCACCCAGCGCGCGGTCCAATTCCGGTGCGACGTCGTGATAGTTGCGGATCGTGCAGAAGATCATGCCGCGGTAGTCGTCGAGCAGCCTCGACGTCGGCGCCAGGTCCGCGGCCCCACGTTGCAGGTAGGGGCCGCCCCGTTCGAGCATGTCCGATCCGGTGCCCGCGAAGCCGATCGCGGCGATCAGCGCCGCGTCGACGTCACCGCGCTGGGAGTTGAGCGTGGCGGCGCCGCGCTCGGCGTTGTCGAGCCCGGTGAACAGGTCCGGGGCGCCGTCGGCATAGATCCCGGCGAGATCGGCCAGCCCGGCGACATCGCGACGCAGGGGACCCATGCGGGCATTGACATCATCGAGGATCGCGTTGCCGTCGACCAGCGCCGCGCCGAACCGGTCACCGACGCCCGTCAGCGCCTGCGCGGCCGCGCTCAGCGTCTGGTTCAGCGCGATCGGGTCGACCTGCTCGGTGATTCTCATGATGGTCTCGAACAACGTGTTGAACTCGGTGGTGACGCCGGTCGCGTCGATGGGCGTCGATGTCGACACCGGTTGCGCGCTCGGGTGTTCCGGTGAACGCAACGCGACGTACTTGTTGCCGAACACGGTCGTCGCGGTGACCGATGCCTCGACGTTGGCCGGCAGCAACGACACATAGCGGGGGTTGACGTCGAGCATCACGCGCGCCCGGATCGGAGCACCGGCCTCGGAATCGGACACGGTGTCGGCAGCGGTGGCCACCTCGGCGACACGGCCGATCGGCACGCCGTTGTAGGTCACCTTCGCGCCGGGGTCGAGGACCAGTCCGGCGCGCGCGGTCAGCAGCGTGAGCCGGGTCGTGGGGTCGAACGCACCGCGGAACGACTGGCCGACGAGCACGAGCAGCAGTGCCATGATCACCAGCGCGGCGACCCCGGCTTTTCTGTACGGCGGTTTGCGGCGCTCGACAGACACTTTGAGACACTAGGGTATGGCCAGCCGCCGTAGTGCCGATCCGGCGAAGACGCTCGAAGCGGTGTCCGCCGTTGCCGATTGGCTGCGTGACCCGCAACGCGAGGTGCCCGCGCGTCCACAACTCGCCGAAGCCGTCCGCCTCACGGCCAGGACCCTGGCGGCCGTGGCCCCTGGCGCGAGCGTCGAGGTGCGGGTGCCGCCATTCGTTGCTGTGCAGTGCATATCGGGGCCCAGACACACCCGCGGCACGCCGCCCAACGTCGTGGAGACCGATCCGCGGACCTGGCTGCTGCTCGCGACCGGGCTGCTCGACATCGCCGACGCCGGCGACGCCGTGCAGATGTCCGGTTCGCGCGCCGCCGAGGTCGCGCACTGGCTGCCCGTGGTGCGAATCGACCCGTAACACCCATCCGGCAGGCGTCAGCGGAAGTACGGGTACTCCTGAACCCAGTGAAAACCGCGGCTGCGCAGGGTGAACCCGTCGGGGTCGACCTGGTCGAGGGTGATGTGCGCCGGCCGGCCCGCCAATCGGCCATCGAGTTCCAGGTGCTGCGGATCCGGTCGTGACACGCGGAAATCGGCGACCGCGACCCCCTGCCCATCCGACACGGTGATGGTGTCGTCGCCGAACTCGGCAGGCGCGGGTACCAGGGCACCGTCCATACGCTGATACGTCAGCACGCCCGGCTCGTCGAAAACCACATGTTTCCAGCGCAGTTGATCTGTGGTCAACGGCGGCAGCGGCTTGCCGTCGACGACGAACTCACGCACCGCCCAGATGCCGTACAGCTCGTGCTTGTCGCGGCCGCCGCCGTACTCGAACCAACCGTTCCCGGAGATCACGACGCAGCCGATCAACGCCCACACGCCCAGCGCGACCTGAACCCGCGTCGAGATGCGGCGTGACCGCGGATCGTCGAACAGTTCCGGCTGGTTGAGCGGGCCCGCGGGACGCTGCAGTACGAACAGGTCCACCAGGCGCCGCATCTGCGGCGCGAGCAGCACGAAGCTCATCAACAGCAGATGCCCGGACAGGATCTTGACGGGCACGTCGAACGTCATGTTCAGCAGGAACACCTGCGCCATGCTGGCCAGGCCGACGAGCGCGCCCAATGTGGCCGTCCTCGGCCAGAAGAGCAGCACGCCGGCCAGCACCTCGACCGCGCCCAGCGCCATCTCGTACGGGTAGGAGTTACCGACCTGCAGCCACAGCACCGACGCGGGGCTGAACTCGCCGTAGGTCCGCAACAGTGTTGCGAGTCCCGGCGCGGGCATCTGCGTCGGGATCAGCTTGGCGACACCGTAGAACAGCATCTGCCCGCCCACGCACAGCCGCAGGAACGTCAGAAACCACGCCCACAATCGTGCGTGATCGGCCCTGGCGCGGTCGAGGACCGACCAGATCACGGTGGCGACCACCGCCAGCGTGAACAGACAGAACACCAGCAGCCAGATGACCAGTTGATCACCGCTGCCCGAGTCGAGTCTCAGCGCGGCGTCGACACCGAACACCGTGCGTCCCACCCAGCTCAGCAGCGGGTCGAGCAGCACCATCTGCCACAGGATCGCCCGGTCGGGCAACCAGCGCCCCACGAAACCGGTGAACACGAACAGGATCTGCGCGAACACCAGGCAGAACAGGCCGAAATACACGAAGCAGAAACGGAAAGCGATCTTCGTCGCCATCGACCATGGCTGCCGATGGTCGGTCGTCGGTCGCTCGGGGGGTTCGCTCGTCACCTGACTGGGGTCTCCTCTCGATCCTGCCGCGGGCCGACCTCTACTGGTACAGGCATCTGCCGATGCCGGGCAAGCGAGTTCCCTTCGGGCGGAGGATTCGGCGCGTGCGGCGTCGATGGACGCGCCGATACCGCGGGGTCGCCGGGTCACCCGAGCGGAACCTTCCCGACAATTCCCGTGACGGATCTCTTCGGGTCCGTGGACGCTGCCGCGTGTCACGCCAACGCGGCGGTTCGGTCAGCCCATGCCGATGCGAATGTTCTTGATCTGCTGGAATTCATGTAGGCCGTCGAGGCCTCCCGTTCGGCCGGATCCGCTCTGCTTGTAGCCGCCGTATGGTCCTTGGGGCGAGATCTGGCTGAACTGGTTCACCCACACCGACCCGGCCTCCAACTGGCGCGACACCGTGTGGGCGCGGGTGAGATCAGCTGTGTGGACGAAGGCGTTGAGGCCGTAGGGCGTGTCGTTGGCGAGCCGCACGGCCTCGTCGTCATCGACGAATCTGATGAGGGAAACGACAGGCCCGAACGTCTCGACTTGCGCGAGCCTGGACCGGTTGTCGACACCACCGAACACGGTGGGTTGCATGTAGAAGCCGCCCGCCAGTGCGCCGTCGACGAGTCGTTCACCTCCGACGAGCAATTCGCCGGCACGCTCCTCGACAGCTCGGTGGACGACGTTGAGCAAGCGGTCGAGCGAACCGGCACTGATCACCGGTCCGAAGTTGACCTCGGGATCGAACGGATCGCCCACCCGCGCCGCACCGATGACGGCGAGGAACTGCTCGGTGAACGCGTCGTAGACGGATTCGTGGACGAGAATGCGGCTCGCGCATGCGCAGCTTTGTCCCGACTGCATGAGCGGGCCCTGATGGGCCGCCAGCGCGGCGGCTCTGCCGAGGTCGGCGTCAGGGAAGATGATGTTGGCCGACTTGCCACCGAGTTCGGTGACAACCGGTGTCAGGTTGTCGGTGGCTGCTCTCAAGACCGCGCGTGCTGTCGTACCGCCCCCGGTGAAGTGGATCTTTCGGATACCGGGATGGCGGACCAGCGCGTCGCCCCCGTCGGAGGCGGCCGGGAGGATGTTGACCAGCCCCGGCGGCAGGCCGGCGGCAAGACACAGTTCACCGAAGCGCAGCGCTGCCAGCGGCGCCAGCTCCGATGGCTTGAAGACCACGGCGTTCCCGGCGGCGAGCGCAGGCGCCACACACGACGCAGCCACCGCGAGAGCGCCGTTCCACGGGGCGATGACACCCACCACACCGTACGGCTCACGCTCGATGATGTTGACGTCGAACGAGCCGCTGACCGGTGAACTCGTTCCATGAGGTTTGTCGGCGTAGCCGGCGAAGTGCCGCAGGAAGCGCTCCAGCAGCAGCGCGGTGCCCGCATTGGAGATCGGCACCGCATAGTCGTGAACATTGAGGCCGGCCAACTCGTCGAGGTGCTCGTGCACCACGTCGGCCAGACCGACGAGCATGTCGCGGCGCCGGTCGGCCGGGCGCGCGACCCACTCTCGGTGTGCTTCCCACGCGGCCGAAACCGCAGCGTCGACTTCGGCGGCTCCCGCCAGGGCGACTGTTGCGTTGGGCAGGCCGGTCGCGGGATAGACGTGCGCGTGTAACCCTCCCGATGAGGCGGTCACGCGTCGATCCCCGATGAGCGAGCCGATCGGATCACCCGGCAGCACCACAGATGTCACGATGCGACCTGCGGTTCGGCGGCCCATTCGTCGGACACGCGCCTTTTCTGGTCGTCGATGACCTGGTTGAGGTGAGACGCCTTGGGCCACCCGTAGTGTGCGGCGAAATGCAGTGCCAGCTCGTCCATTTCCGCGAACGATACGTCGCGGCTCTTCAGTGCCGCGTACACGTGGCTCAGAATCGGGTAGGGGGCGTCCTGAAATGCCACGCAGGCCACGGTGATGAGCCTGCGTTCCTTCATGCCGAGCCCTGGGCGCAGCCACATCTCACCGAACACGAAGTTCAGGATTCCCGCGCCCTGGAAGGGGTTGTCCCGCATAGGCGCGTACGGCAGGCAGTTGATGTCCTTGAACGACTGCTCACCGACCGCGAGACGCTCTTCCGGATCGCTTGGCGTGGTCAGGGGCAGCAACGGCTCGGGAGCAGGAACAGCCAGCCCGCGTTCATCGTGTATCCGCGCCCACTGCTCGTCCACGGCCGAGTTGAACCGGGATGCTTTCGGCCACCCACCGTACACCGCGAAATGCAGTACGGTTTCTCGCATTTCGACGATGCTGATGTCGCCGCTGTTGAGGGCGGCATAGACGTGGTCGCGCAGTGGACCCTCGGCGTCGGCTGCCGCAACGCAGGGCAGTGTGACGAAGCGACGCTGACGTCGAGTCAGTGCGGGGCGTTGCCAGACCTCGGCGAACACGAAATCGAGCAGATGTGTCATGGCGGGCGAGCAATCATCCGGGGCGGGAAAGGTCATCACGTCGGCGAAGGCACGCTTGCCGCGTTCGAGCCGCTCGGTGTCAGGTGTGGTCACTGGAACTTCCTCCAATCTCGGCTCACCGCAGGGTGACGCCGGCGTCGACCTTGAACTCAAGGCCCGTGACGTACCTCGATTCGTCGGACACCAGATACAAGACCGCGTTGCTGATGTCGATGGCCTCGGCCATCACGATCGGCATCGCGTTGGCGAATATCGGTGCCAGGTCCGGTCGCTTCTCGACCAGCAGGGTGTGCAGGGAATCGGGTCGCATACCGGTCTCGACGCCGGTGGGATGAACCGTGTTGACCCGAACACCAACGGCCGCCACCTCGTTGGCCAGTGCGCGGCTCAGCCCGACCACGCCGTGTTTGGAGGCGGTGTACGGCGTGTGCAGTGGAGAACCTTTCACCCCGGCGGCGGAGCTGATGTTGATCACACTGCCGCCGCGCTCGACCAGGTGCGGCAGCGCCGCGGCACAGGTGTTCCACGTGCCGATCAGGTTGACGTCGACAACGGTTCGCCACTGCTCAGACGTCGTCGTGTCCCATGTTCCAGCGGTCAGCACACCGGCGTTGGCGACCGAAGCGTCCAGGCCACCGAGTTGGGCCACCGCATCTGTGACCGCGGCCGACAACGCCTCTCCGTCCCGAACGTCGACAACGTGTGCCAGAGCATGCCGACCGTGCTCCTCGACGAGCCGCACGGTCTCGGCGAGTTCGTCCTCGGTGGCCAGCGGATACTCGATCTCGGGTATCGACTCACAGATGTCGACCAGGATGAGGTCGGCACCTTCCTCGGCGAGCCGTACCGCGTGGCTGCGACCCATTCCCCGTGCCGCGCCGGTGACGAGTACGCGTTTTCCGGCTACGCGCCCGCTCATAGCTTGTTGCAGAATCCGGCGTCGACGGGAAAGGTGACCCCGGTGACGTACTCGGCGGCATCGGACACCAGATAGGCGATTGCCGCGCTTATGTCTTCTGGCTCCAACAGTTCGACGGGCATCGGGTTCTGCAGATGCGGCCCGCCGTCCGGGTAGTTCTCCAGAAACGCCGTCATCGCCGGATTGACCGCCATCATCGTGTTGACCGCCGTGGGATGCACCGTGTTCACGCGGATCCGGTGCGGGGCGAGGGCATTGGCGAGTGTCCGCATCAACCCGACGATGCCGTGCTTCGACGCCGCGTAGCCCAACCCGCCGCCCTGCATCCCGCCGAAGCCGCGCAGGCCCGCGGTCGAGCTCGTGAACACGATCGATCCGCCACGCTCGCCTGCGATCAGATGGGGGATCGCGGCCTTGGCGGTGTGGAACGATCCGACCAAATTGACGTCGACCACGTCGGCCCACATCTGCAGATCTTCCTCGATGGTCAACTCGCGGAAGGCCATTGCCGCGATGCCCGCGTTCGCGCATACGATGTCCAGTCGGCCGAAGTGGTCGACTCCGGCGTCCAGAGCCGTCTTCAGCGCGCCGTAGTCACGCACATCGGCGACCGCACTCATCATCTTGCCGCCATGGGCCTCCACCAGCGCGACCGTCTCGTCGAGCTCCTCGCGGCCGGCCATCGGATAACCGGCCGACGCGATGTCGGCGCAGATGTCCACGCCGATGATGTCGGCGCCCTCGCTTGCCAATCGGACCGCATGGCTGCGGCCTTGGCCACGCGCCGCTCCGGTGATGAAGGCGACTTTGCCGTCCAGAGAGACCATGAACCCTCGCTTCGTTGCGTAAGCCACATCGGCGATCGCGTGTGATGTCAGTAACCGTGTTACAGCGCGTACGGTAACCAAGATACTCGCTGGCGGCAAGGGTGGCTGAGAAATGACGGTTCCGAACGACGGAGTGGGTGAGGACATCGAGGAGCGCGACGATCGACTCCTCGACGTCGTCACCGAGATCCTCGAGACAGAAGGCTATGAGGCGGTGCAGCTGCGCGAGGTCGCCCGCCGTGCGCGCACATCGCTGGCCACCATCTACAAGCGCTTCGCCACTCGTGATGACCTGATACTCGCCGCGCTCGAGTACTGGATGCAAAAGAACCGGTACTCGGGGGTCACGCCGCGCCGTAGGACGCCGGGTGTGTCACTGTATGCGGCGTTGACCGGACTCCTGCGGACCATCTTCGAACCATGGGAGCGGCACCCGGCGATGCTCGAGGCCTATTTCAGGGTGAGGTCTTCTCGCAGCGGCCAGAAGCTGTTTCGCTTCGGTTTCGATATCGTCGCCCCGGCGGGCCTTGAGTTGCTCGCCGACGTGGACGACGAGTTCGTGGCGGACCTCGACACCATCGTGTCCACCGTCGTGTACGGACTGCTCGGACGCTTCGCGGCGGGCGAGATCGCGGTGACCGACATCGTTCCCATTCTGGACCGCACGGTCTATTGGCTCACCACCGGATATGAAGCCGCGGGCAATGCGCGTCCCGGGGAACGGCGTCGAAGGTCACCGGCCCGCCGGCATCGCAACTGACGGCCACCGCGGAGAATCAACGAAGCCAGGTCAACTCCGCGCCGCGATCGGTTCTTCCACTCCGTCGAGCAGATCGTTGTCGCCGAAGGCCCCGCGGTACCGGGCCGCGGGATGGGTGCCGGGAAGCCGGTCGCCGCGACCGAAGAGCTTGTGCCGCAGCGTTCCAGACTTGTCGTTCGAGATCAGGCCCCGCTCCCGCAGCGTCGGGAACAATCGCTGCGACACCTCCAGGAACGAACCCGGCACCGTGGCGTGGTACACGTTGACGCCGTCCACGCCGGCCTCACGCCATTCTTCGAGGCGATCCGCAATCTCCTCTGCGGTGCCCACCACGCGGTTGGCCCCTTCGAGCACCCACGCCATGTCCCGGATCGTGGGATCGTCGTTGCCGGAATGCTCAGCGGCCCAACGTTTGAAGCTCTGAACACCCTTGAACTCACCGAGCTGGCTGATGGGGGTGTCCAGTGACAGGTGCCCGGCGTCGACACCGGCATCCCCGAGCGCGTGCAGGGCCACACCTTCCAGGTCGAGGTACCGCTTGATCTCGTCCTCGCGCTTGACGGCGTCACGGTGCGTCTCGCCGATCACGAACGACAGGCCCTGCGCGAACGTGATGTCCTCGGGATCGCGGCCGTTGGCCGCCGCGAGCGCGCGGCTCTCGGTGGTCAGACCGTGCGCCGCCTCGGGGCTGGGACTGCTGATGTAGACGCCCTCGGCGTGACGAGCCGAGAACAACTGCCCCGCAGGTGAAGATCCCGCCTGGAACAGCACCGGGGTACGCTGTGGCGACGGCGAGACGAAGTGCGGCCCCTCCACCTTGTACCGCTTGCCGACGTGATTGATCTTGTGGATCTTCGTCGGATCGGCGTGGATGCTGCGCTCCTTGTCCTGCACCAGACCGTCCTCGTCCCAGGACCCCTCCCACAGCTTGTACGCCACCTCGACGTACTCGTTCGCCCACTCGTAGCGCTGATCGTGAGCGAGGACGTCTTCATGGCCGAAGCTGCGATAGACGTTGGCGTTGAAGCTGGTCACGATGTTCCAGCCGAGACGGCCGTCGGTGTAGTGATCGAGCGAAGACATCCGACGGGCGAAGTTGAAGGGATGATCCTGCACGATCGAACTGGTGAATACGATGCCCAGGTTGTCGGTCGCCGCGGCCAGCGCCGAGGCCAGCACCGAGGGGTCGTTGACCGGGATCTGGATACCGCCCTCGACGGCCTTGCGCCAGTTGCCGTTCCACGGCGACCGCAGTCCGAACACGTCGGCGAAGAACAGCAGGTCGAAGCCGGCGTTCTCGACCGAGGTGGCCACCGATGTCCAGTGCTTGAGCTCGTTGAATCGGTGGTTCTGCGCCTCGGGCGCCCGCCACAAGCCGTGCAGCACATGGGATGCGGTGTTCATGACGAACGCCGAGAAGTACAGTGGACGCTTGCTCACCTGGACACCGGCCCCAGGGTGTCACGGATCAGGGCGTTGTCGGTGGTCTCCAGGTACTCGCCGATGCGGGGATCCTGAAAGGTGGCGATCAACTTCTGCACGTTTTCGTCGTCGAGGTGCTTGTTGCTCACCACCAGCCCGCCCTCGCTGCCCTTGGGGGCCTCGTGACGGTCGATGATCTGATCCTCGGTCAGGCCCGCGGCGTAGACGTCGGAGATGTGGACGACGACGGCGTCGACGTCGGGCAGGCTGCGGGCCAGCTGGCCGATGGGCACCTGGACGAACGTGTAGTTCTTGGGGTTCGACGCGATGTCGGACAGCTGCGGCAGGCCCTCGACGGTGTCCTTACCGGGCTTCAGCGTTATCTGGCTGGCCTCGGCCAGATCCAGCAGGGCGATGGCCTGTCCGGCGGGATCGTCGCGCAGGGCGATCTTCGCGCCGTTGGGGATCTCGTCCCAGCTGTCGTACTTGTCGGAGTAGGTGGCCTGGTCCCACGTGAAGGTCGGTGCCGCCAGGGTCAATTCGAAACCGTTGGCGGCGATCGCGTCGTTGAGGAACGGCTGGTGCTCGAAGAAGTTGCCCGCGACGACGCCGGCGTCGACGGCGCGGTTGATCTCCACCAGGTTGTCGATCTTGACCGGCTTGATGGTGATGCCGTGGTCGGGCGCGATCTCGGTGGCGATGTGGTCGAGCAGCGTCTCGGCCGCGATGTCGGTGCTCCAGGTGGCGACCTCGAGCTGGGTGCCGAATGCCTTGTCCTGGTTGGCGAGGTTGGCGTAGACGACGCCGCCGACGATCGCCGCGACGGCGGTCGCGGCGCCGGCGATCCACGGCCAGCGTCTTTTCTTCTCGATCTCGATGTCGAGAGCGGACGTGGGGGTGATCTGGTCGGTCACTGGGTTTCCTTCGGCTCAACGGGTGAGGGCTTTGACCAGCCGGTCGCCCGCGAACTGGACGACCTGGATGGTGATGATCAGAGAGACTGCTGTGGCTATCATGATGTTGTCGTCGAATCGGTTGTAGCCGTAGGTGATTGCGAGGTTTCCCACACCACCGGCACCGATCGACCCGGCGATGGCCGAGTATTCGATCATCGCGATGACGTTGACCGTGAGCGCACCGGCCAGTGCGGGCAGCGCCTCGGACAACTGCACCGTGCGCACCACCTGCAGCAGGTTGCCGCCGGACACCAGTCCCATGTCGGCGACGTCGGAGTTCACCTCCCGCAGTGCGTTCTGCACCAGACGGGCGAAGAACGGGACACCGGCGAGCGTCATCGGCACGATCGCGGCGGGGATACCGACGGTGGTGCCGACCAGAAAGCGCGTCACGGGGATGATCGCGGCCATCAGGATCAGAAACGGCAGCGAGCGGCCGATGTTGACCATGGTGTTGAGGACACGGAACACCGACGGGTTGGGGCGCAGCCCGAACTCGGAGGTGTTGTGCAGGACCACGCCGAGCGGGATGCCTGCCAGCACCACCAGCGTCATGGTGACGCCCACCATGATCCAGGTTTCGCCGTAGGCCGGCAGCAGCAGCGTGTGGACCTCGCTCCACGGCGTGCTGAAGTCCTGGTGGGCAAGCAGATTCACGCGGCCTGCTCCTGCGCCGTCACAGCGTCGGAACGCACGTGCAATCCGCGGTCACGCAGGTGCTCGGCGAAGCCGGGTGGGGCGGCCGGTTCGATCGACAGCGTCGCCCGGCCCACCGCGACCCCGCGGATGGCCTCGATGCTGGCGCTCAGCACACTGATCTTCGCATCGCCCAGGCCCGGTGCCGACTGGATCGAGGTGAGCCAGTCCAGCGGCACCTCACGCGACGCGTAGGACACCTCCCACACTTCCCCCGCGCCGGGAGCGAGCGCGCCGGGGCGGTCCGGCAGCAGTTCGCGCGCCAGCGTGGAGTCGGGATCGAGGATGATGTCGTCGACCCGGCCGCTCTCGATGATCCGGCCGCCGTCGAGGCGGGCAACGGAGTCCGCGATCTCGCGCACGACCTCCATCTCGTGAGTGATCAGGATGATGGACAGCGCGTACTCGTCGCGCAGGTGGCTGAGCAGTTCCAGGATGGACTTGGTGGTTGCCGGGTCCAGGCCGGAAGTGGCCTCGTCGGAGAGCAGGTTCGACGGGCCCAGTGCCAGCGCGCGTGCGATGCCGACGCGCTGTTTCTGCCCACCCGACAGTTGCGCAGGCAGGTAGCTCGCGCGGTCGGTCAGGCCGACGCGCTGGAGCAGTTCGGAGACGCGCTTGTCGATCGAGGACTGCGTGGCGCCCAGGTACTCCAGCGGCAGCGCGATGTTTCGCGCCACGGTCCGGCGACGCAGCAGCGGAGCCGACTGGAAGATGACACCCACACCGCGGCGCGCGGCGATCAGTTCGGTGCCGTCGAGGCGGCTGAAGTCCTTGCCGTCGACGCGGACGGTGCCGCTGGTGGGTCTCTCCAGCGCGCTGACGCAGCGGGACAGGGTGCTCTTACCTGCGCCGCTGGGACCCACGACGGCCAGGATCTCGCCGGCCGCGACCGACAGCGACACCTCGTCGAGCACGGTGCGATCACCGAACCGCTTGGTGAGATTCTCGATCTCGATCATGCACTTCTCCGATGTGTAAGAACGTGACAGTGCGCGACGCAGTCGGGATTGACATCGCCGCGCGGACCGATCCCCGGGCCAACATCGATCAGGCACTGGATGATCGGCCTCCGTTCCCATGCGGCATCGACGTCGCGGAATGAAATGGTCTGGTTCGCAACACAATGCGGCTGCGCCGTATGTATTGAGCAACGGAGATGAACGTAGGGATCCAGCCGAGCGCAGCACAGGTTACGGATCGCCGTGATCGAAACCGGACTCACCGTGCGCTTCCGAGCCCCCAGTGCGACGGATCGGGGAAATACCTTCCGGCGATCGCGCGATCGTCACAGTGGGCGACGACGTGTGGGTGACGGTGACGTTGCCGGCGCGGTTCACCCCATGAGAGGTGACGGGATCTTCGTGGACCGGTAGGAGGACCGGTCCCGGGTCAACCGCCAGCGACGCCAGTGCTTGGCCGACATGCGCACGGGCAGGTGCTGTTGGAGGTGTCGCACCGCGTCTGCCAGACGTTCGTCGCCGGGCAGGCTGAACCACAACGACAGCGACGACGCCGTCGTGCCGATCGACGCCCGCATCCCGGACGCCCCGAGCAGCCGGCCGTAGCCGTCGACGGCGAAACGACCGAAGGCCTCCGGACAGACCCCCTCGTACGGCTCGCGGGTCTGCGCATCGAGGATGCGGACCTCGGCGTCCCAGACCAGCGACGCCAGCGGATGCCCGTGCTCGGTCACCGCCGTGGCACCGGCGTCCTCGAGCGCTCCGAGCACGCCGTCGACCGCGTCGACACGCACCCGCCACTCCGTACTCGTCCGGCTCTGCGTGCGTGGGCCGCCCAGGTTCGTGGACGCGAACTCCCGAAGCGACTCCGACACATCGGGTGGGCCGCCCTTCCAGAGGTGCAGCGTCAGTGTCGGGTCCGCGACGGGGTCGACGCAGGCGTGCGCGAACGACTGCACGGCCTGCCACGCCGGGCGTGGCCTTTTCACCCGCAGGGCATGCGCACCGCCGGACGCGGCGGGCAGCCCGTCGTAGGTGACCACCTCGACGCCGGGGAGCGCGGCGCTCATGCGCGCCCGCGCTCGGACTCGGGCTCGCCGTCGACCAGCTCGGGCAGACCTGCCTGCCGCCGACGCGTGACGATGTGGTCGATTCGGGGGCCCGGGTTCTCGGTGCTGGATCGGATGTTGCGGATCGTGTTCAGCCACCGCTGGTTCCACGTCCATCCGTTGGACAGCACGTGTCCTCGTGCCTCCATCGCGATGGCATGGTCGTAGGCCTCGAACGCCGCCTCCCGTTCGGCGGTCGTGTCGGCGATGAGCAGGCGTCCGTCGTCGATCGTGACGTCGATCCCCATCCATCGCTTGACGGCGCGCACCCGCCGCGCATCCGCGGCGGCGCGTGCACGGGGCCGTTTCCCGATCACGGTCTCTCCTCGCATGCCGACGGCTGTGCCGTCCAGCTTGCCAAATGGCAACACCCCCGGCTTGCTTCGCCGTCGACCGGTGATCACACCTGCGCCATGCCGCCGTCGACGCCCAGATCGACGCCGGCGACGAAACTGCTCTCGTCGGCCGCCAGGAACAGTGCGGCGGCCGCGACCTCCTCCGGACGCCCGGCCCGCCCGAGCGGTACATGCGAGACCAGCCACTGCCGAACCTCTTCGGAAGCACGGCGATGCATGGCGGTGTCGATGGGGCCCGGGCTGATCACGTTGACCCGGATGGCCCGCGGGGCGAGCTCGAGGGTCCATGTGCGGGCGAAGGAACGCACGGCCGCCTTGGTCGCCGCATAGACGCTGAACCCGGGAAAGCCCATGTCACCGGCGGCCGATCCGATGAGGATGATCGATCCGCCCGGCCCCATCAACGGCAACGCCGACTGCACCGCGAACAGCAGCGACCGGACGTTGAGTCCGACGATGCGGTCGACGTGGTCCTCGGTGATCTTGTCGAGTCCGGCCGGTTCGCCGGTCCCCGCGTTCACGACCAGCACATCCAGGTGTCCTGACCGGGCACGGATCACCTCGACCGCCGCCACGAGATCCGCGCGTCGATTCGGGTCGGCCACGACGGCGTGCGCGCCCGCCCCGATGACCTCGACCGCCTCTTCGAGGTCCGTTCGGCTGCGGCTCGTCACGTAGGTCTCGGCGCCCTCGTCGGTGAAGCGCTCGGCGATCGCGTGGCCGAGCCCGCGCGCACCGCCGATCACCAGCGCCGTCTTGTCAGTGAGTCGTGCCATGCAACGTCCTCCGGTCTCGCAGTGGATTTCACCGGGTTCAAACGTCATGCGGGACCGCACCGTTCGCCACGGCGAGCCTTACGAGACGAGCCGAACGAATGGTTTCGGCGTATCCGGCGTCCTCACAGAAAAGACCGGAATCTTCCACGGAGACGGTGATGGCACAAGCGGAGAGGTGCACAGTGAGCCGAATCGGTGCGCGCGCAGTCGTTCTCGGAGCCAGTATCAGCGGGCTGCTCGGCGCGCGGGTGTTGTCGGAGTACTACGACGAGGTCGTCGTCGTCGAGCGCGACACCCTCACGGTCGACGCGATGCCGAGACGCGGTGTGCCGCAGGCGCGGCACGGCCACGCGTTGCAGAGCGGTGGCGCGGAGGTGTTGGACCGGCTGTTCCCGGGCCTGCTCGCCGAACTGTCCGCATCGGGGGCGATCGTGCTGGAGAACGGCGGGCTGTCGCGGGTCAAGCTGTGTCTGCAGGGGCACTGGCTGAAGACCTCTGGCGTCATGAACCGTCCGGTGACCATCTATTCGGTGAGCCGGCCGTTCCTCGAAATGACGATCAGAAGAAGGGTTTTCGGCATCCCGAACGTCAAGGTCCTCGACGCGCACGACGCCGTGGACATCCTCGCCGCGACACCCGAGCGCATCACCGGGGTACGGGTGACCAACCGCCACGGCGGTGAAGAACATGTGATCGAGGCCGATCTGGTTCTCGACGCCCTGGGACGCGGCGGACGCACACCTGCGCTGCTGGAGTCGCTGGGTTACGGCAGACCGGCCGAGGACAGCCTCACGGTGAACGTCAATTACGTGAGCCAGATGCTCAGGCTGCCCGCAGGGCTCGTCGACGAAGCGATGATCCTGGTCGGTGCGACACCCGAGCGTCCCACCGGTGCGTCCCTGTTCGCCTACGAGAACGACACCTGGATGCTGACGGTGGCAGGGATCGCCGGGACGGAGCCACCCGCCGATCTGGCGGGGCGGCAGCGTTTCGTCGCCGAGCTCGGGGTGCCGCAGTTGGACGCCGCACTGCGCGACGGCACACCACTCACCGAACCGCACCGCCACCGGTTGCCCAACAGCCGTCGTCGCAGATACGAGGCGATGCGCCGGTTCCCGGCCGGACTGCTCGTGCTCGGCGACGCGATCTGCAGCTTCAACCCGATCTACGGGCAGGGCATGTCCGTCGCGGCGTACGAGGCCCATGCTCTGCGCGACCTGCTGCGCGAGGGCGACCGCGACCTCGCGCGACGCTTCTTCCGGGCCGCCGCCGAGTACGTCGACCAGGCCTGGCGCATGGCCGTCAACAGCGACCTCGCCCTGCCCCAGGTGCCCGGCCGCCGCACGGCCGGTGTCAGGCTGTCCAACTGGCTCACCGGTCAAGTCCTCGCCACGGCCGCTGTCGACGACGGCGTCGCCGAACAGTTCCTGCGTGTGATGAGCATGCTGGACCCGCCCACCCGGCTGTTCCGGCCGTCGGTGCTGTGGCGTGTCGCAGAACACAGCCAACGGCGACGCAGACGTGTTCCATGACACGTCGCGGATTCACGTAACCCGGGATATGGCCCGTAGACTGAACCAGTCACCCACAGCCCATCCGGGAGCAGCCATATCGTGATCGGCCACGACGACAACGAGTCCGAAAATGAACCCCGTGAGGAATGTGGCGTCTTCGGCGTCTGGGCCCCGGGCGAAGAAGTTGCCAAGCTGACCTACTACGGCCTCTACGCCCTGCAGCACCGCGGGCAGGAAGCCGCGGGTATCGCGGTCGCCGATGGCTCCCAGGTGCTGGTCTTCAAGGATCTGGGCCTGGTCAGTCAGGTGTTCGACGAGCAGACCCTGGCCGCGATGCCGGGTCACGTCGCCGTCGGCCACTGCCGGTACTCCACCACCGGGTCCACGACCTGGGAGAACGCGCAACCCGTGTTCCGCAACACCGCGGCAGGCACCGGCGTCGCCCTCGGACACAACGGAAACCTCGTCAACACGGCCGAACTCGCCGCCCGTGCCCGCGACAACGGCCTGATCGAACTCAAGGGTGGCCCGGCGGCCACCACCGACTCCGACATCCTCGGTGCGCTGCTCGCGCACGGCGCCGCCGACGCGACGCTCGAGCAGGCCGCGCTCGAACTGCTGCCGACCGTCCGCGGCGCGTTCTGCCTGACGTTCATGGACGAGAACACGCTGTACGCCGCGCGCGACCCGCACGGTGTGCGGCCGCTGTCGCTGGGCCGGCTGGACCGTGGCTGGGTGGTCGCGTCGGAGACCGCGGCGCTCGACATCGTCGGCGCCTCGTTCGTCCGCGACATCGAACCAGGCGAACTGCTCGCGATCGACGCCGACGGCGTGCGCTCCACGCGGTTCGCGAACCCCGAGCCCAAGGGGTGCGTCTTCGAATACGTCTACCTGGCCCGCCCCGACAGCACATTGGTCGGCCGCTCGGTGCACGCCACCCGCGTCGACATCGGCCGCCGCCTGGCCCGCGAACATCCCGTCGAGGCCGATCTGGTGATCGGTGTCCCGGAATCGGGCACGCCCGCCGCGGTGGGGTACGCGCAGGAATCGGGCATCCCGTTCGGGCAGGGCCTGATGAAGAACGCCTACGTGGGCCGCACCTTCATCCAGCCGTCGCAGACGATCCGTCAGCTGGGCATCCGGCTCAAGCTCAACCCGCTGCGCGAGGTGATCCGCGGCAAGCGGCTGATCGTGGTCGACGACTCGATCGTGCGCGGCAACACCCAGCGCGCCCTCGTGCGGATGCTGCGCGAGGCCGGCGCCCTCGAGGTGCACGTGCGCATCGCGTCCCCTCCCGTCAGGTGGCCGTGTTTCTACGGTATCGATTTCGCCACCCCGGCCGAACTGATCGCCAACGCGGCCTCGCAGGAGCACGAGGGCGAGGTGCTGGAAGCCGTGCGGCACGCGATCGGCGCCGACAGCCTGGGCTACATCTCGCAGCAGGGCATGATCGCGGCCACCGAGCAGCCTGCATCCCGGCTGTGCTCGGCGTGCTTCGACGGCAAGTATCCGATCGAGCTGCCCGGCGAAACCGCCCTCGGGAAGAACGTCATCGAGCACATGCTCGCCTCGGCGGCCCGTACCGGCATCCCCGTGGCGCAGAACGACAACGCCTCGGCATTGCGCAGGCCGTGAGGCGCCCGTAACGTCGCTGGCCGTGTACCGCCGCGTAAGCCGGGGCGGTAGCCTTGCATGCGATGAGTAAAGGCGCTGAACAGCACGGCACTTCCGAACAACACGGTATTTCCTACGCAGCGGCCGGGGTGGACATAGAGGCCGGCGATCGCGCCGTAGAACTCTTCAAGCCACTTGCTGCCAAGGCGACGCGACCCGAGGTGCGGGGCGGTCTCGGCGGCTTCGCGGGCCTCTTCGCGCTCCGCAACGGATACCGCGAGCCGGTACTGGCCTCGTCCACCGACGGCGTCGGCACCAAACTGGCGATCGCCCAGGCGATGGACAAGCACGACACCGTCGGTCTCGACCTGGTGGCGATGGTGGTCGACGATCTCGTGGTGTGCGGTGCCGAGCCGCTGTTCCTGCAGGACTACATCGCCGTCGGCCGCACCGTGCCCGAGCGCGTCAGCGCGATCGTGGCAGGCATCGCCGAGGGCTGTGTTCGGGCCGGCTGCGCCCTGCTGGGCGGCGAGACCGCCGAGCACCCTGGCCTGATGGAACCGGACCACTACGACATCTCCGCGACCGGTGTGGGCATCGTGGAGGCCGACGATGTGCTCGGCCCCGAGCGCGTCAGGCCCGGCGACGTCATCATCGCCATGGCATCCAGCGGCCTGCACTCCAACGGCTACTCACTGGCCCGCAAGGTCCTGCTGGAGATCGACCGCATGAACCTGGCCGGCCACGTCGAGGAGTTCGGCCGCACGCTCGGTGAGGAGCTGCTGGAGCCCACCCTGATCTACGCCAAGGACTGCCTGGCGCTCGCCGCCGAAACCCAGGTGCGCACCTTCTGCCACGTCACCGGCGGAGGGTTGGCGGGCAACCTCGAACGCGTGATCCCGCACGGCCTGACCGCCGAGCTGGACCGCGGTACCTGGACCCCGGCACCGGTGTTCGGCATGATCGCTCAGCGCGGACGCATCGAACGCGCCGAGATGGAGAAGACGTTCAACATGGGTGTCGGCATGGTCGCCGTTGTCGCTCCCGAGGACACCGATCGTGCACTGGCCATACTGACGGCACGGCATCTGAATTGCTGGACGCTCGGCACGGTCAAGAAGGGCGGCAAGGACAGTGTGCGCGCCCAGCTGGTCGGCCAGCACCCGCGGTTCTAGGAAGCGGGGGTGGTGAGGACGCTGGCCGGCTCAGCGCCGCCAGTCGTCCTCGGTCGCCCAGTCGTCGTCGGCGTCATTGACACCGTCGGAGGCGGAACCGCCCGACAGCTCGCGCTGGAGCCGTTCAAAATCGGTTTGAGGTGAGCTGTACTTGAGCTCACGTGCAACCTTGGTCTGCTTTGCCTTCGCCCGGCCGCGGCCCATGGGGGGACCCCCTCGCGCAATAACGGAGCGGCCCAATTACTAGGCGGCTCCGATCTGTGTGTCTTTATTGTCCTGCCGACACTTTACCGTGCCCGCGAGTCTCGCGCTGGCAGGGCCTGCCCGGGAATCCGGGTTCTGGGTTCCTGCCACCTCGTTTACCCCGGTGTCACCAGCGTCGAGGCAGGCCGTGAGCCGGTTCCGACGTGACAGGATTCACCTTCGGCCGCGCCGCGGCTCGCTCATCGGGGACCGGTTCGGCCGCGTCAGCGGTTCCGGAGCCGCTCGACGGCGAGCCGCCCAGCGCCCACGCTGTCCGGTGGCGGCAGCGAGTCCGGGTCGATGCTCGCGGGTACCTCGTCACCGCCAGCGTCACTGCCACCGACCACCAGCTCCGTGTCCGCGGGCAGGCCCCGCTTGAGCAGTGCCAGGGCGATGGGGCCGTCGTCGACATGGTCGACGACGGTGCCGAGTCGCCCGACGGTGCGTCCGCCGGCCAGCACCGGGTCGCCCGTGGCGGGGCGGTCCGACGAGCCGTCGAGATGCAGCAGGACGAGCATCCGTGGCGGCCTACCCAGGTTGTGCACGCGTGCGACGGTCTCCTGGCCGCGGTAGCAGCCCTTGTCGAGGTGCACGGCGCCGACTCCCGGACCGCCGATCCAGCCGACCTCGTGCGGGATGGTGCGCTCGTCGGTGTCCACACCGAGGCGGGGACGCTGGGCGGCAACGCGGTGTGCCTCGTACGCCCACATCCCGGCTGGACGCACACCGGCGGCGGTGAGGCGCTGCTTCCAGTCGTCGATTCGGTCCCGCGTGACGAGCAGATCGAGTTCGATCCCGTCGGCCGGAAGGCGGCGGACGAACCCACCGCCGGGCAGTGGCCGCGCCGTCGCCTCATCCGGCAGCGCGTCAAGGCCGAGCGCGGACAGCACGCCGTCCGCCGCGAGACCGGGCCCCAGCAGTGACAGCACCGCGAGGTCGGCGGGTTCGATCTGGACGTCGGACCAGAACACCATCTTGCGCAGGTAGGCGGTGAGCGGTTCCCCACGCCACGACTCGGTGTCCAGGTACGTCGTCCCGCCGAGTTCGGTCTGGAACCAGTGGTCCTCGACGCGGCCCTGCATGTCAAGGCTCAGGTTCTCGGTGACCGTGCCGTCGGGTTGGGCGCTGACGTGCTGGCTGGAGATGTTGTGCAGCCAGCTCTGGCGGTCCTTGCCGGTCAACGCGAGCACGGCCCGGTGGGAGCGGTCGACGAGGACCGCGTCGGTGGCCGCGCTGCGCTGCTCTCCCAGCGGGTCGCCGTAGTGCCACACGGCACCGGCATCAGGACTGCCCTCAGGCGTCGGAACTGCTGACATACATCAACTCTAGGGAACGCGAGACAACCGCACCGCTCGCGGCGTCGTCACCGGTCACCGGGGCTACGCTGTGGCCCCATGGCAAGCCATCCCGCGGTGCTGGTCACTCTCGACGGTCAACTGCACGATCCGAATGCGCCGCTGCTGTGCGCCGACGACCTGGCGGCGGTCCGCGGCGACGGGGTCTTCGAGACCCTGCTGGTGCGCGACAGGCGACCCTGCCTGCTGGAGGCGCACCTGGCGCGGCTGGTCCACTCCGCCAGGATGCTGGACCTGCCGGAGCCGGATCTGGATGCGTGGCGCGCCGCGGTGGCCGTTGGCGTGCAGCGCTGGGCGGCCGACCACCCGGTCGATCAGAACGGCGAGGGCGTCCTGCGACTCGTGTACAGCCGGGGCCGCGAAGGCGGCGGGCCCCCGACCGCGTTCGCGACGATCGGCGCGCTGGCCGACCGGGTGGCCGGTGCGCGCCGCGACGGCGTCGCCGCCATCACGCTCGACCGCGGTCTGCCGGTGGGTGCCAGCGAGATGCCGTGGCTGGCGGCCGGGGCCAAGACCCTGTCGTATGCGGTGAACATGGCCGCGCTGCGCCACGCCCAACGCCGGGGAGCGGGTGATGTGATCTTCGTCAGCTCCGACGGGTACCTGTTGGAGGGACCACGCTCGACGGTGGTGATCGCCACACAGGGCGACGAGGGACAGCCGCTGCTGCTCACGCCGCCGCCGTGGTATCCGATCCTGCGCGGCACCACCCAGCAGGCGCTGTTCGAAACGGCCCGCAACAAGGGCGTCGACTGCGACTATCGCGCCCTGCGCCCCGCCGATCTGCTTACTGCACAAGGGGTTTGGTTGATCTCGAGCATCACGCTGGCCGCGCGCGTGCACACACTCGACGGTGCGCCACTGCGCGCCACCCCCACGGCCGCCGACGTCACCGGCCTGGTCGACGCCGCGATCGTCAGTGATCGCTGAGCGCGGAAAAAAATCCCTTGAAGGGTGCAGCACGCACGGGTACCTTCGCCTGTACACAGGGAAGGAGGTGGTCCGACAAATTGAGTGACTTATGGACATGTGAGGTGGCTGCCCGCTAGCAGCGCCGGGAGAATTGCCTGCGCGCGCTGGCGAATTCCCCGCAGCCACCCGGCCCCCGAGTCCCTTGGTCCGTCCAACCAGGAACCACGGCTCGGGGGTCGCCCCATATCTGGGGTGCGATCAGCCCGCAGGCTCTGCGGCGGGGCCCGGAGCCAGCGTCGCGCACGCGTCCACGGCCTCCTGCCACGTCTGCTGGTCCACCCCCGGCGGCGCACCGACCACCGGCCCGGGCGGTGCCGAGACACCGTGCTCGGACAGACAGTGCGCGTACGAGCCGTGACCGTTCGGGGTCTCGGACCCAGAACCCCCTGGCTCGGTGTTCTCGGGCTCACCGGAGCCACAGGCGGTCAACAAAGCGGCCGCAGCGAAGATCGCCACCGCATGACGGAAATCGGGCACTAGCCGACGTACCTCGACAATCGGGCCGACAGGTGCGGAACCAGCCCGCCGTCGGCGTCCACACGTTCCTCGACATAACCGAGATCGCCGCCCTCGACGATGCCGTACAGCCGTTTGGCACCGCCGACCAGCATCCCGGACTTGCTGCGGGCCAGCGCATCGGTGACCAGTTCCCACGAGGACTGGTTGAGCGGCCTGCCGTAGAAGAGCTCGATGTAGCCCGACGAATGTGCCAACAGCAGTTCGATGGCCTGCGTCTCGTGCGGATCGGCGGGATCGCTGACGAACCGCCAGAACCCCGTCTCGCGCAGCGCGGGGGAGTGGTACTCGCCGGACTCGTCGAGGCGCCACGAGCGGGCTTCCCAGTTCAGGTAGTCGCCGCCATCGTGGGACACCACGATCTGCTGGCCGAAGCGATAGTCGCCGTGCGCGTCACGGCCCTCGCCCTCGCCGCGCCACACGCCGACCAAAGGCAGCAGCGCGAGCAGGGAATCGCTCAGGCTCACACCGTCACGCAGGTTCGCCGTGTCGGCGGGCAGCGGAAGATCGTCGAAGACCGGTATGTTGCGGGCGCCGGTGGCTTTCGCCCGTTCGGCAGCCTCGGCCACAGCTCGGTCGCCCGAGCCGCGCTCAGGAGTGTCCCCGGCGGGCGTCACGACTCGTCGGTGACCAGGCGGTACAGCGCGTACACCGCGAACCACGTGATGACCAGCACGGCCGCGACAAGCAGGATCTCGAAGAAGAGCACCACGTCAAGCAGTCTAACGCCTGGTGCCCGTGCTGCTGCACGGCCCGTATCGTCGCGCAGCGCACCAAACAGTGATGCCCGCAGCGCCTCGACGAGACGCTGCGGGCATCACTGCCATCAGGTGCTCACGCGACCTTGACGTCGACCTCGTGGATGCCGGCACCGGTCGGCGCGACGGTCACGTTGCCGTTGCCGGCGGGCGACAGGGCGCGCACGGTCCAGGTGCCCGGCGCGGCGAAGAACCGGAAATCACCGGTCGCCGAAGCCACCACCTCGGCGGTGAACTCGTCGCTGCCGTCCAGCAGACGAACGAACGCGCCGCCCACGGCCTGGCCGGCACCGTCGACCACACGACCGGTGATCACGGTTTCCTTCTCCAGGTCAACGCCGGCCGGCAACGTCAGCCCTTGTTTGGGTGCAGAGCACATATCAACTTCCCAACTCGATCGGGGCCCCCACGAGGGAGCCGTATTCCGTCCAACTGCCGTCGTAGTTCTTGACGTTCTTGTGTCCGAGGAGCTCCTGCAGCACGAACCAGGTGTGCGACGAGCGCTCACCGATGCGGCAGTAGGCGATGGTCTCCTTCTCGCCGTCGAGGCCGGCGTCGGCGTACAGCTTCGCCAGCTCCTCGTCGGACTTGAAGGTGCCGTCCTCGTTCGCGGCCTTGCTCCACGGGACATTGATGGCACCGGGGATGTGGCCCGGGCGCTGGCTCTGCTCCTGCGGGAGATGCGCGGGCGCGAGGATCTTGCCCGAGAACTCGTCGGGCGAGCGCACGTCGACCAGGTTCTTGGTGCCGATCGCGGCGATCACCTCGTCACGGAACGCGCGGATGCTGTTGTCCGGCTCCTTGGCGGTGTAACTGGTCTGCGGCCGCTCCACCTTCTCGGTCGACAGCGGGCGCGCGTCGAGCTCCCACTTCTTGCGGCCACCGTCGAGCAGCTTCACGTCCTGGTGCCCGTACAGCTTGAAGTACCAGTAGGCGTATGCCGCGAACCAGTTGTTGTTGCCGCCGTAGAGGATCACGGTGTCGTCGTTGCTGATACCGCGCTCGGACAACAGCTTGGAGAACTGCTGCGCGTCGACGAAATCGCGACGGATCGGATCCTGCAGATCGGTCTTCCAGTCGAGCTTCACCGCGCCCTCGATGTGACCGGTGTCGTAGGCGGAGGTGTCTTCGTCGACCTCCACGAATACGGTCTTCGGCGCGTTGAGATTGCTCTCGGCCCAGTCCGTGCTGACCAGGACGTCGGAGCGTGCCATGTAGGAGATCCTTTCGATTGCTTGGGTTTTGAGGCTTCAGGCGTGTTCAGATGTGCGACGCAGATGCGTCACCAGCGGGTAGATCCGACAGCCGAGACAGATGTCGAAGGCGGCGTTGAGAAACGCCGCCACCAACGCGAACGCCGTCGCGGCGAGACCGATTGCACTGAGGCCGGAGGCGAACCCGACGGCGCCGACCGCGGCGAAGACGAAACCGACCAGCTGCGCGAACTTCAGCGGCGGCACCGGCTCACGTTCGGTGACCGGGCCGAGTCGCGGTGCGACGAGCGTTGCGAACACCCGGCCGTAGGGCTGCCTGCGCGGGCCACCGACGGCGCCGATCGCGAACACCAGGGCTTGGACCGCGAGCACGACCGCCGCACCGACCGCGCTGATGCCCGAGGCCAGCAGCGCAAGGATCAGCACCGCGGTCGTCACCCAGGCCGCGAAGCGAGGCCCGCGCACATCCACCTGCTCGACCTGGGGCCGCGGCGTATCGGTGATCGAAGATGACATGAGAGAAATTCCTGTTGTTGTCGTTGGCTCTGGTTGGGTGCAGGTCGGAACGGCGGTTCCGAGCGGGCGCGTCAAAGCGCGCAGCTGCGCCTAACAGCAGCAACAACAGCAGCAGCCCGCGACGCGGCACAGATCGACTGCGCGGCGCTTGATGAGCACAAGCTCAAGACGGGCGGACACGAGCGACAGCTTACCCAATGACCCTCGGGTCAAGCCAACAGCGGTTCCACCGCGGCGCGCAGGTCAGCGGCCTTGGGCACGCCGCTGGTGCGATGGCGCTGGTGACCCTGTGCGTCGAAGATGAACGTCGTCGGCAAAGACAGAACCGAAAGACGCTTGGCCGCCGCCGGATTCGCGTCCATGTCGAGCTCGACATGGGCGACGGCGGGCAAATCGGCGCACACCTGGTCGACCACGCGGCGTACGCCGGCACATGGGCCACACCAGTCGGCACTGAAGTGCAGGATGGTCGGCCCGGTGCGCGACAACCCCAGTTCTGCGAGATTGCGTTCGGCATCGGCATCGGCGGCGACGCCCACACGGGCTTCACGCACGTGCCCCGAGCGCAGCGTCAACATGCGCCCGATCACGTACGCCAGGCCCAGTGCTGCGATCAGCACCGCGATTGCCGCCAACATCGACGAGCTCATGTCTGTCGAAACCCGGCCAGGTCGATGGTTACTCCCTCGGCGATCCCTTCGATGATGATGTCGGATCCGCGCGCCCCCTGGCTCGTCGGTGCGACACCGAAGGGGAGTCTCTGGCCGGGGATGGTGTTGCTGAACTCGGCGAGCACGGCCGCGGTCTTGTCGTCGGGCACCGGCTCGTCGGCGGTGTTCGGACCCGTGAGGATGCCGGTGGCGGTCAGCACCAGCGTCGACTGGTCGGGGCCCTCCAGGGACAGGTCCACCGCGACGCTGACGCGTTTGTCCAGGCCCGATGCCTTGGGTGTGCCCGTGAAGACCAGCCCCTTGCTGCTCGAGATGCCGGATTCGGTCGTTCCCCCGGTGGCGTCGTTGGTGTCCCGCGACGGGGCCTCGACCAGCAGGTCGTCGATACCCATGTAGCGCCCGACGTGGGTGGAGTCGATGATGATGCGGCTCTCCAGCTTGCCGACCGGCAACGGGGCATCCTCGCGGATCAGCCACGAGGACTCGGAGATGTCGACACCGTGCAGCGTGGTCTCCAGCGACACCTTGCCGACGACGGGGTGCTCGACGCCGTTGGCGCGGATCTCGATCTCGTCGTACATGTGGTCGCGGGCCTGCGGGATGAACGGAAACCCCAGGATCGCGACCCACGGATCCCAATTGAGCGACGCGGCGCTGCGGACCGTCCGGGCGAGGCGGTATTCGGCATAGATGGCTGCACCGAAATCGGTGCCGACCGCACCGACGACGAGCGCGGCCACTGCCGCGACGAACCCGACCACCAGTCTGCGCACCGGGACATTGTTCCCCACGGCACGGGCAAAGATCGGCTCGGCGCGGCTGACGAGCAGGTGAGGCGTTATCGTTAGGAGACCAATGGCCGGTAACGGCTACATGTCAGCAATGAATCCGGAAGATCACCCGACACCGGCGTCCGTGTTCTCCCGCAGAGATTCCTGACGAGCCGGGAGGACTTGTTGGATCTACTGCTACTGACCGTCGACCCGCATCCCGAGTCGGTGCTGCCCTCGTTGTCGCTGCTGGCCCATACGGTCCGGACGGCGCCGACAGAGGTGTCTTCCCTGTTGGAGACGGGTAGCGCCGACGTCGCGATCGTCGACGCTCGCACAGATCTGGCCGCCGCGCGCGGCCTTTGTCGCCTTTTGGGGACCACCGGAACCTCCGTCCCGGTGGTCGCGGTCATCAACGAGGGCGGCCTCGTCGCCGTCAACCACGAGTGGGGCCTCGACGAGATCCTCCTGCCCAGCACCGGCCCCGCCGAGATCGACGCGCGGTTGCGATTGCTGGTCGGCCGCCGCGGCGGCAATGCCAATCAGGAGAATGTCGGCAAGATCACACTCGGCGAACTCGTCATCGACGAGGGCACCTACACCGCCCGGCTGCGGGGCAAGCCGCTGGACCTGACCTATAAGGAATTCGAACTCCTCAAGTACCTCGCACAACACGCCGGACGCGTCTTCACGCGCGCCCAGTTGCTGCAGGAGGTGTGGGGCTATGACTTCTTCGGCGGCACCCGCACGGTCGACGTCCACGTCCGGCGGTTGCGCGCCAAGCTCGGCCCGGAGTACGAGGCGCTGATCGGAACCGTCCGCAACGTCGGATACAAGGCCGTGCGCCCGTCGCGCGGCCGACCGCCCGCGGCCGGGGCGCCCGCGGACGACGAGGTGGGATCCGACGGCGCGGACGAAGGCTACGGCGACGACATCGAGATGGACGGTCCGTTGGCGGGGCGGTTGACCAGTCAGTGACCTCCACCGAATGGCGAACCGGGCTGTCCGCGGCCCGACAGGCTGAGATCCGCGCACTGATCGACGCGGCCACCGCGCACGACGGGGTCGCCCCCGTGGGCGATCAGGTGCTGCGGGAACTGGGGCGCGACCGCACCCGGCATCTGCTGACCACCGTCAACGACAACGTGGTCGGTTATCTCAATCTCGCACCGGCCGGCGACGGCGACCCGGCGATGGCCGAACTCGTCGTGCATCCCCGGGCCAGGCGGCGCGGGATCGGTGCGGCCATGACGCGCGCCGCGCTGGCCGAAGGCGGTCCTGGCACCCGGATCTGGGCGCACGGCAACCTTGCGGCCGCGCAGGCGATGGCGTCGTCGCTCGGTCTGGCGGTCGTGCGCGAACTGCTGCAAATGCGGCGCGCGCTGACCGATCTGCCCCCGGTGCCGGAGGCCCCGGGTGTGCGTGTCGCCACCTATTCCGGCCCCGGCGACGACGCCGAGATCCTGCGGGTCAACAATGCCGCGTTCTCGTGGCACCCCGAGCAGGGCGGGTGGACCGAACACGAGATCGATGAGCGGCGCAACGAGGGCTGGTTCGACGCCGAGGGGCTGTTCCAGGCCTTCGACGAGCAGACCGGGAAACTCCTCGGGTTCCACTGGACCAAGGTCCACGATGACGCGCTGGGCGAGGTCTACGTCGTCGGCGTCGATCCGCAGGCACAGGGACGTGGGCTCGGTTACCTTCTCACCCTCATCGGACTGCACCACCTCGCGAAGCGGCTCACCGGCCCGGAACCGACCGTGCTGCTCTATGTCGAGGCAGATAACTCGGCGGCCGTGAACACCTACCGGAAGTTGGGTTTCGAGGTGTTCAGCGTCGACGCGGCGTACGCCGCCGGTTAACCCGCTCAGCTGTGAACACGCTGAACGTGTTCACTGTGCGTTCACCTGCTGTCCCGAATCCGTCAATGAGCGGCGAATACGTTGCCGGGGAGTCTGAAGCCGTCAACGGAAAGTGGGACACGACACGTGAAGCTCAACAGCATGGGCCGGAAGGTTGGCAGGCCGGTTGGTATCGCCGCGGCGGCCATCGCGGCGCTCACGCTCAGCGCGTGCGGCAGCGACAACAACGCTCCGGCCACCGGCACCTCCGGCGCGGCCACCTCCGGCAGCGCCGCCTCGGCCGAGTGCGGTGGCAAGAACTCGCTGACGGCCGAGGGGTCGACCGCGCAACAGAACGCGATCGCCGAGTTCAACAAGGCGTGGGGCCAGGTGTGCGGGGGCAAGAACCTCTCCTACAACCCCACCGGATCCGGCGCGGGCCGCGAGCAGTTCATCGCCAAGCAGGTCGACATCGCGGGTTCTGACTCCGCGCTCAGCGGTGATCAGGTGGCGGCCGCGGCCGAACGCTGCGGTGGCAATCCGGCCTGGAACCTGCCGCTGGTGTTCGGTCCGGTGGCGATGGCGTACAACCTCGAGGGCGTCGACAAGCTGGTACTCAACGGCGACCTGCTGGCCAAGATCTTCCAAGGCCAGATCACCAAGTGGAACGATCCGGCGATCGCGGGGCTCAACGAGGGCACCTCGCTGCCCGACGCCGCGATCACACCCATCTACCGCTCGGATTCCTCCGGCACCACCGACAACTTCCAGAAGTACCTCACTGCCGCCGCGCCGCAGTCGTGGACCAAGGGTGACGGCAGCGAGTTCAACGGCGGCGCAGGCGAGGGTGCCCAGAAGTCGTCGGGCGTGGTGCAGGCCGTGCAGGCGACGCCGGGTTCGATCGGCTACGTCGAGAAGGGCTTCGCCGAGCAGGCGGGCCTGCCCTTCGCGCAGATCGACAGCGGTGCCGGTGCGGTCGAGCTGACCGACGAGTCGGCCGCAAAGGCCATCGACGCCGCGAAGTTCGCGGCCGAGGGCAACGACCTTGCACTCGACCTGAACTCGCTGTACGGCACGAAGGAGGCCGGCGCGTACCCGCTGGTGCTCGCCACCTACGAGATCGTGTGCTCCAAGGGTTATGACGCCGACACCGCGGCCGCGGTGAAGTCGTTCCTGACCGTCGCCGCCAACGAGGGGCAGGCCAACCTCTCGGCCGCCGGCTATGTGCCGCTGCCCAACGCCTTCAAAGAGCGTTTGCTCACTTCCATCGATGCGATCAGCTAGTCAGCTGGATTTGCAGAACGAATCTGGTGAGGATGGATTTCGGAACACATGACCGACAGGTTCCCCGACGGGATAACAGTGACAACACCGAATCCAGCTGACTCAGGGTCGGGGGAGACGCTCGCGTCCCCCTTCCCTGAGCCGGAACCCATCTCCACCAACCCATCCAAGGGAGCCAAGGTCCGCCCGGCGGACCGGATCTTCCAGGGGCTCGCCGAGGGCTCGGGCATCCTGATCGTCGCGCTCATCGCGGCGATCGGGGTGTTCCTGCTCATGCGCGCGATCCCGGCGCTCGCCCGCAACGAGGAGAACTTCTTCCTCTACGGCGGCAACTGGGTCACCACCGACACCTCCGCGATGCACTTCGGCATCCTCGACCTGCTGCAGGTCACGGTGTTCGTGTCGGTCTTCGCGCTCGTGCTCGCCATGCCGGTGGCCCTTGGCATCGCGATCTTCCTCACCCAGTACGCGCCACGCCGGCTGGCCGGTCCGCTGGCGTACATGGTCGACCTGCTGGCGGCCGTGCCGTCCATCGTCTACGGCGTGTGGGGCCTGTACGTGCTGGCCCCGGTGCTGAAGCCGGTCGCGGTGTGGCTCAACGAGAATCTGGGCTGGTTCTTCTTGTTCTCGACCGGCAACGCGTCGGTCGCAGGCGGCGGCACGATCTTCACCGCGGGCATCGTGCTGGCGGTCATGATCCTTCCGATCATCACGGCGGTCACGCGTGAGGTGTTCATGCAGACCCCGCGCGGCCAGATCGAGGCCGCGCTGGCGCTCGGCGCGACGCGGTGGGAGGTCGTGCGCACCACGGTGCTGCCGTTCGGGTTGTCGGGCTACATCAGTGGCGCCATGCTCGGCCTGGGGCGCGCGCTCGGTGAGACCATCGCGCTGCTGATCATCCTGCGCGGCACCCAGACCGCGTTCGGCTGGTCGCTGTTCGACGGCGGGTACACGTTCGCCAGCAAGATCGCGGCCACGGCAAGCGAATTCAACGACCAGTTCAAGGCGGGCGCCTACATCGCCGCGGGTCTGGTCCTGTTCATCCTCACCTTCGTCGTGAACTCGCTGGCGCGTGCCGCGGTCGGCGGGAAGGGACGCGCATGACCACGTCGATGACGTCAACACTCGAACAGCCGGTGAAGGCACCGGCATTCCAAGGTGTGAGCCTGCGGCGCAGGCTGACCGACCACACCGCCACGGTGCTGGTGACCACCTCGGTGCTGATCGCGCTGATCCCGCTGCTGTGGGTGCTGTACTCGGTGATCACCAAGGGGATTCACGCCGTGACCTCGCCGACGTGGTTCACCAACTCGCAGGCCGGGATGACGGCGTTCTCGCCGGGCGGCGGCGTCTACCACGCGATCGTCGGCACGGTCCTGCAGGGACTCGTGTGCTCCCTGATCTCGATCCCGATCGGTGTCATGGTCGCGGTGTACCTCGTCGAGTACGCGGGTGGTTCGCGTCTGGGCAAGATCACCACCTTCATGGTGGACATCCTCACCGGTGTGCCGTCCATCGTCGCGGCGCTGTTCATCTATGCGCTGTGGGTCGCGACCCTGGGTTTCCAGCGGTCCGGCTTCGCGGTGTCACTGTCATTGGTGCTGCTGATGATCCCGGTGATCGTGCGTGCCACCGAGGAGATGCTGCGCATCGTGCCGATGGACCTGCGTGAGGCCAGTTACGCACTGGGCGTGCCCAAATGGAAGACGATCGTCCGCATCGTGATCCCGACGGCGCTGTCGGGCATCGTCACCGGTGTGATGCTGTCGCTGGCCCGTGTGATGGGCGAGACGGCGCCGCTGCTGGTCCTCGTCGGCTACGCCCAGGCGATGAACTTCGACATCTTCAGCGGCTTCATGGGCTCGCTGCCCGGCATGATGTACGACCAGATCTCGGCAGGCGCGGGCGCCAACCCCGTGCCCACGGACCGGCTGTGGGGTGCGGCGCTCACGCTCATCCTGCTGATCGCCCTGCTGAATGTCGGCGCCCGCTTCGTCGCGAAAATCTTTGCCCCGAAAAAGGTTTAGGAACTCCTATGGCCAAACGGCTTGATCTCAAAGACGTCAACATCTACTACGGCGCGTTCCACGCGGTTGCCGACGTGTCACTCGCGGTGCAGCCGCGCAGCGTCACGGCGTTCATCGGCCCGTCGGGCTGCGGCAAGTCCACGGTGCTGCGCACGCTCAACCGCATGCACGAGGTCATCCCCGGCGCGCGCGTCGAGGGGTCGGTGCTGCTCGACGGCGAGGACATCTACGGTCCTGGCGTGGATCCGGTGGGTGTCCGCAAGACCATCGGCATGGTGTTCCAGCGTCCGAACCCGTTTCCCACCATGTCGATTCGCGACAATGTGGTGGCGGGTCTCAAGCTGCAGGGCGTGCGCAACAAGAAGACCCTCGACGAGGTGGCCGAGCGGTCGCTGCGCGGGGCGAACCTGTGGAACGAGGTCAAGGACCGGCTCGACAAGCCGGGCGGCGGCCTGTCCGGCGGCCAGCAGCAGCGCCTGTGCATCGCGCGTGCGATCGCGGTGCAGCCCGATGTGCTGCTGATGGACGAGCCGTGCTCGGCGCTCGACCCGATCTCGACGCTGGCGATCGAAGACCTGATCGCGACGCTCAAGCTCGACTACACGATCGTCATCGTCACACACAACATGCAGCAAGCGGCGCGCGTCAGCGATCAGACCGCATTCTTCAATCTCGAAGCCACCGGCAAACCGGGCCGGCTCATCGAGATCGACGACACCGAGAAGATCTTCTCCAACCCCAGCCAGAAGGCGACCGAGGATTACATCTCCGGCCGTTTCGGCTGACGTACCGGCGGCCGGGGCGCCTAGGGGGTCACCACGACCCGCGTGCCCGACGGTGCCGAATCGGTCCAGATGCGCTCGATGTCGGACAGCGGGCGTGCCTGCGTCCGCAGCTCGATCTCACCGGCAGCGGCCATGGACATCAGTTTGGGCAGGGCTTCGGTCTGGGCTTGCCGCCACACGTCGGGCGGCACACTGCCGAGCCCCACGCCGCTGACGGTGATACCGGTCGCGCGCAGCACCGCGGCGTCCAGGGTCAAGCTCGCGCCTGCCATCGAGCCGACCTGGATGTACCGGGTGGCCTGAAACCCGCCTGCGGGGGTGGCTGCCGCGAGAGCACCGAGCACCTGTTCGGCAGGTTCTCCCCACAGATAGTCCAGGACCGCGTCGAACGGCCTCGCGCCGTGCAGATCTGCGATCCGCGCAGCGAGATCGCCCTCGCCGAGCCGGATCGTCTGTGCCCCGGTCGATCCCAACCACTGCAACCGGTCGGGGTCGCGACCCACGGCGACCACGGCGCCCGCGCCGAACATCGATCGGGCCAATTGGGCGGCCAGCGATCCGGTCACGCCGGTGGCGCCGAGCACCAGGACGTGATCGCCTGGCTTGACCGACGCGGCATGCGACAGCGTGATCCACGCGGACATGCCCGGATTCGGCAGCGCGGCCGCGGTCACGGAGTCGACGTGTTCGGGGACCGCCACGGCCCGGCGGGGATCGATGAGCGCACGCTCGGCCATCATGCCGCCCGATCCGAGGCCGACGGTGCAGACCCGCGTGCCATCGGCGAGTCGGGCCACTCCGTCGAGCCCGGGGACCATGGGAAGCTCGATGCCCTTGGCGGCGTAGTGCCGTCCCGAGGCAATTCCCTTGGTCAGGTTGGTGAGCGCGCAGGCTTCGACATCGGCCACCTCGGCGCCGGCACTCGGCTGCGGGTCCGGCAGATCGGCGTAGACGGGTGCCTGTCCCCAGGCGCGGACGACGGCGGCTTTCATGGCTGTCCCCTTTGTTTCCATGGATATGGTTTCTTCGGAAACCATATTGTCACTATGCACCACCTTGGGCGGCGGGGCAATATGGTTTCCGTGAAAACCAAGAGCGGGCTCGTCGAGAACATCACCGCCCTCATCCGTGAGGTCGGCGACAGGTTCGACGACGCGGACGAGGACGGCGATGCCGAACGCGACTTCGTCGCAGCGCGTTGCCCGGCCCACCTCATTGCCTCCGCACGGTCACTGCCGATGCTGTCGATGCACCTGCTCGACGCGATCGCCGAGGAACCGGTCAGTGTGGTCGGCCTCGCCGCGAAGTCCGGACAGCTGAAAGGCACGGTGTCCAAACACGTTCAGCGTCTCGTGGAGGCCGGCCTGGTGGTGCGCACACCGGTCCCCGGCAACCGCAAGGAGATCGAGCTGCGACCGAGTGCCGACGGGGAACTGGTGGTCGCGGCGCACCGCGAACTGCACGAGGAGATGAACCGCGGCTGGCACGACTTCCTCATGCGCTACAGCGCGAACGAGCTGCAGGTGCTCACCAGGGTCCTGCGCGATCTCGCGACCGCGCAGAAGGTGGGGGTGCGCGTGGTGGCGGCGGATCAGCCGTCCGTCACTGCTGCGAGGTGACCTTCTCGCCGTCGGGATAGCTGCCGGTGACCTGGAAGATGACCCGGCGGGCCACCTCCACCGCATGGTCGGCGAAGCGCTCGTAGAACCGGCTGAGCAACGTGACGTCGACCGCGGCCATCACGCCGTGCTTCCACTCGCGGTCCATCAACACCGTGAAGAGGTGACCGTGCAGATCGTCCATCGCATCGTCTTCCTCCTGGATCCGGGCGGCCTTCTCCGGATCCCGCGTGATCAGCACCTCGCGCGCAGCGTGCCCGAGCTCGACGGCGACGCGGCCCATCTCCGCGAAGTAGCCGTTGACCTCTTCGGGCAGCGCATGCTGGGGATGGCGCCTGCGGGCGATCTTCGCGACATGCAGCGCGAGGGCGCCCATGCGATCGACATCGGCGATGATCTGGATCGCGCTCACCACGGTGCGGAGGTCACCGGCCACCGGGGCCTGCAGCGCGAGCAGTACGAACGCCGACTCCTCGGCCTGGGCGCTGAGCGTCGTCATCTTCTCGTGGTCGCTGATCACCTGCTCGGCCAGTACCAGGTCGGCTTGCAGCAGCGACTGGGTGGCACGCTCCATCGCCGTACCCGCCAACTCACACATCGCGCCGAGCTGGTCGTTCAGTGACGCAAGCTGTTCATGGTACTGGATCCGCATGCACCCAGATTAGGCGGTGAACACCCGTTCAGTCACGAAGCTGCTGGTGAACGCCCGATGAATGGCGTCCGTCGGATCATTCGCAGGTGGCGTCGGCGGCGTTGGTCACCGACAGATCCTCCGGCAGTTGCGTCGGGGTGCTGCTCGTGCCACGCACCAGCTTGACCTGGATGGCCGAACCGCTGGGGCTGGGTGGGTTGACGGCCATGAAGTCCGTTCCGAGCACCACCTGGACCACATCACCGAGGCCGGCGACCCGCTCGATGGCGGCATTGGAGAACGATGACGCGACGGTCGCGGCCGCCTCCTCGTTGCCGGGGGAGAAGAACACCGTGGTGGCGTCCAGGGGACCCGGGTAGTCGTCCGGGGTGGTCACGTTGAAACCGTGCTGCTCGAGTTCACCGGCCGCGGTCGCCGCGAGCCCGCTCTGACCGGTCGAGTTGGACACCTTGACGGTGACCTGTTGCGGTTCGGTCGTCACCGTGTCGACCATCTCGGCGGAACCGGGAGCCGGTGCCGCGTGTGCGGGCTGCGGGGCGGGGGAAGTGCTCTGCGGCGCCTGTGCGGTGTTGGTGGTCGATTCCGGCGTGCCCGGGACGGGCGTGTTGTCCGGGTTCTTCTCACCGGGCAGCGGGTCGTCGTTGATGATCGCGTCGAACAGCGCCCGCACGTCGTCGAGGCGCGGCTGCTCGTTGCCCCATTCGTCGGCGTAACCCGTGGTCGGGATCGTCACGAAGGTGATGCGGCCGGCATTGACGCCCTGCACCGACTGGCCGAGGTCGACGAGATCCTTGGTCTTGATGTTGTCGACGTAGCTGTCGGCGATGAACATGTTGACGACGTTGTTGAGCTTGCTCAACGAGAAGAACGTGTCCTTGGAGATCAGCGAGCGCAGCAGCGACGAGAGGAACAACTGCTGACGCTTGATGCGGCCGTAGTCGCCGTTGTACTCGGTGGTGACCTGACGGGCGCGCACGTAGTTCAGCGCGGTGTGCCCGTCGACGATCTGCCGTCCGGCGGTCGGCAGCACGGTGCCGAGTTCGTAGTCCTCCAGCGGCGTGGTGCTGCACACCTCGACCCCGCCGAGCGCGTCGACCATTTTCGAGAAGCCGGCGAAGTCGACGGCCATGAACCGGTTCACGGACAGCCCGGAGATCTTCTGGATCACCTTCACCAGGCACTTCGGGCCGCCGAACGCAAACGCCGAATTCAGCTTGGTCTCGGTGTAGACCTTGTCAGGGCCGTAGGTGCCCGATGCCTCGTCCCAGATCGGTCCGTACGTGCCGGTCTCGGGATCCCATGGCTCGCACTGCATGGGTGTGATGGCGAGGTCACGCGGGAACGACACCGCCACGACGCGTTCACGGCTGGCGGGGATGTTCACCAGCATGATCGTGTCCGACCGGGCGCCGTCGGCGTCCTCGGTGTTCCCCGCGCCCATCTGTGCGTTCTCACCGAAGCGGCTGTCCATGCCGACGATCAGGAAGTTCTCGTCGCCGAACTGCGCGTTGGGGTCGAGGATGTCGCGTGACTCGGGGTCGAGCGCGGCCACCTTGTTGAGGGAGTCGTTCTTCGATGACTGCCACTGCCACGCGCCGCCGGTCAGCACGAGCGTCAGTGCGGCGATCATCGCCGCTGCCGCGCGGCCCACGATCATCGCCTTGCGGTTGTGGGTGCGTGGTCGGGGTTCGTCGACGTCGTCGGCGCCGATGTGCAGCGGACGGGCGCGACGACCGGGCCGCCACGAGTCGCGGTGCGTATCGGGCAGATCGGCGTGCTCGTCGGACCCAGGGACGGCCGGGATGATCTCCGTGTCGCACGCGTCGGGATCGGGGTTCGCGGTGGCGAACGGCAGCGGCGCGAACGCCGGTTCGAAGAGGGGAGCGAGGTTCTGTGGCCCGGGGTCATCGACGTCCGCGTACCCGTCGTCGGGGTACTCGGCCTCGTCGACGGGATACCGGATCGCCTGTAGGACCTCGGTCGGGTCGGCGGACGGGGCCGGTTCGGGAGCCGCGGCGACCCCGGGTTCCGGCTCGGGCTCGTAGGCGGGCTCATGTCGAGCCTCGAACTCGGGCTCGGGACCGGCCTCGTACTCCGGTTCGGGTTCCGGCTCGGCCTCGCGGCGGCGACGCGACCGGCGTGGCCTGGCGGCCGCATCGCCGCCCGCGATCTTCGCGATGAGATCGGCGACGGTGACACCGTCGGCGTGGTTACCGGTGGGCTCGTCGGCCGGGGTCACGTCGTCGGATTCGTGGGCCGCGTCGGACTCGTGGGGCGCGTCGGACACGTCGGCGAACCGCGGCTCGGTCCGAGGATCCCGGATGCGCGCGTCTTCGAGACGCTCCCACGGCGCGGCGCCTGGTGAAGGCCGCGGTGATCGGGTAATCCATTCACTGTCGAAGCTGGTGTCAGCGGTGGTGTCGAAGCCGTCTTCGGGGGCGCGATGGCGCCGACGGCCAGGAGCGGCGTTGTCGCCGTCACTCATGTCCTATCGGCCTCCGACTCTTCGAACAGTGCGCGTCGGTGCGCGGTGATGCAGGCTGGGCGCTGCCGTCGAAATTTCCCTATGTCTTCTAGCAGCACACCGTGGGACTCCGCCACTCGGAGTCGACCACGGCAAGATCCACATCGTACTTAGACATCCTTGGAGACAGCTAGTCACAGCCGATGACGGGATGATCTCGAAGGTGTCTCGGCCCGGCGCCGACCAGGTCAGCCGCCCGAATGCATGACGTCCGCGCCGACCGGCACGGCGCAGTCGTCGGGATCGTTCAACCAGCCCTCGGGCAGATGAACCGACGACGCCGAGCCCTGTCGACCGCGCGGCCCCGAGGCCGCGGGCGGGAACGGGACGTCGCGATCGAGCTGATCCAGCAGCTCGTCGAGTTCGCGGCGGGTCTTCACCAGGGCCAGTGCGCGACGCAGATCGGCACCCGCGGGGAAGCCATGCAGGTACCACGCGACGTGCTTGCGGATGTCGCGCATGCCCTTGTCCTCGCCGAAGTGTTCGCTGAGCAGCTCGCCGTGGCGACGCACGATGTCGGCGACCTCGCCGAGCGTGGGCGGGGTCGGGATGGGCCGGTTGTTGAATGCCGCCGACAGCTCGGCGAACAGCCAGGGCCTGCCGAGGCAGCCACGGCCGATCACCACGCCGTCGCAGCCGGTCGCGGCCATCATGGCCAGCGCGTCGTCGGCTTCGAAGATGTCGCCGTTGCCGAGCACCGGGATGCCGGTGACGTGTTCCTTGAGCGCCGCGATCTGCTCCCAGTCGGCGGTGCCCGAGTAGCGCTGTGCGGCTGTGCGCGCATGCAGCGCGACCGCTGCCGCACCTTCCTCGGCCGCGATGCGTCCGGCGTCGAGGTGCGTGTGGTGCTCGTCGTCGATGCCGATGCGGAACTTGACGGTGACCGGGATGTCGGTGCCCTCGGTCGCGCGTACCGCGGCCGCGACGATCTGGCCGAACAGCCGTCGTTTGTAGGGCAGCGCCGCGCCGCCGCCGCGCTTGGTCACCTTGGGCACCGGGCAGCCGAAGTTCATGTCGATGTGGTCGGCGAGGTTCTCGTCGACGATCATCTTCGCGGCCCGGTAGGTGTTGTCCGGGTCCACGGTGTACAGCTGCAGCGACCGCGGCGATTCCTCGGGGGCGAACGTCGTCATGTGCATGGTGACCGGGTGGCGCTCGACGAGCGCCCGGGCGGTCACCATCTCGCACACGTACAGACCGCTCACGGTGCCTGCACGCGCGATCTCGAGTTCCCGGCACAGCGTGCGGAACGCGACGTTGGTCACGCCGGCCATGGGCGCGAGGACGACGGGACTGCGCAACGCGATCGACCCGATCTGCAGGGTAGACCGGGCCGGATCGAGAACTGTCGGACTCACGAAGGAGACGATACGAGCAGGTTCTTCATGGCCTTCTTCTCGGCCATCTTGCGCTCGCGCTCGAGGCGGCGCTCCTTGGCGATCTCGAACTTGTCGCAGGCGTCCTCGAGCTCTTCGACGAGTCGGCCGAGGTCGTCACGCAGGCGCGCACCCTCACCGGTGAAGTCCTCGCGCTCGAAGATGCGCCACTTCTTGAGTACCGGCATCACGACGTCATCGAGGTGGATGCGCGGGTCGTACACACCGCCGACGGCGATGACGACGGCCTTGCGGCGGAAGTCCGGCACGGTGTAGCCGGGCATCTTGAAGTTCGCGAGCACACGGTGCAGCGATGCCATCGCCTGGTTGGGGGCGATGTCGAGACCCGCGGCCGATACGTCGCGGTAGAAGATCATGTGCAGGTTCTCGTCGGCGGAGACGCGCTGCAGGAGCTGATCGGCGATCGGCTCGTTGCAGGCCTTGCCGGTGTTGCGGTGTGACACGCGGGTCGCAAGTTCTTGGAAAGTCACATAGATGACCGAGTCGAACAGGCTCTCGGCAAACAGATCGCCCTGCTGGTTCTGGCCGGGCGAGAAGCCGCGGGTGACCTGCTCGACACGCAGCTCTTCGAGCTCGACGGGATCGATGGCGCGTGTGACCACGAGGTAATCGCGCAGCGCGATGCCGTGGCGGTTCTCCTCGGCGGTCCAGCGGTTGACCCACTGACCCCATGCGCCGTCCATGCCCATGTTCATCGCGATCTCGCGGTGGTAGGAGGGCAGATTGTCCTCGGTGAGCAGGTTCTGCACCATCGCGGTCTGCGCGACCTCGGACAGCTTCGACTGCCCCGGCTCCCAGTCCTGACCGCCGAGCGCGTAGTAGTTCTTGCCGTCGGACCAGGGGATGTAGTCGTGGGGATTCCAGTCCTTACGCATCCGCATGTGGCGGTTGATGAGGGTCTCGACGACAGGCTCAAGTTCGTGCAGGAGCTGCAGGTCGGTGTATTCGGTCGACATCGCGCTCTCTTCCAGTTATCTGTACCTGTTGGTTGCAGTCAATATATCTGTGTAACCCGGTGACATCAAGTTACGCCGCGCATGTCACACGATGCACTGCGCCACGCGGAGGATGACCGGTAGGATCCGCTCAGCCGTCGAGCGATCTTGTTTGCCCGGCAGCCATCCATCCCCTCGGTTACCCAGACTCGGAGGTCGGGCACACGTGAACAAACGCAGCATTCTCGGGGTCTCAGCGGTGGTTGCCGCCGGTGCGACCGCATCCCTCGTATTCGGAGCGGGGCTCGCGGCCGCGGCGCCGGATGTCGTCGGCGAGACCTACGGGGATGCTGCCTCGGCGATCGAGGACTCGGGAGGTTCCCCGAAGATCGCGGTGACCGTCGGGAGCAAATTGTCGCAGGACGACTGCATCGTGACCAACGCGTGGAACGCTCCGACGTTCGAGCACACCGGTGGCGTGGTGATGGTGTCGCTGAACTGCGACGGTGACCACGCGACCGCCAAGAGCCCGGGGGCTTCGGTCGCCAGCCCGGCAGGCCGTGAGGCCAAGGCCGCCGCCGACGAGGCGGCATCGGCAGAGGAGGCCGTCCTCAGCGAGGTCAGCACGCCCGACGAGTGACGCTCCGCATTCCCGCGAGGTTCGCCTGATGTTCACGAGCGCTCGGGCGTTCTGCTGGGTAGTCTCCACCCAGATCGACAGCGCGTATTCGGGGGAGAAGGAGTCACGGTGAACGTCAAGAAACTCGTCTTGGTGGGGGCTGCGGTCGCGGCCACTTCTGCCTCGACCGCTCTGTTCGGCGCCGGAGCGGCTGCCGCCGCCCCGGACGTCGTGGGGCAGACCTATGCGGACGCGTCGACGGCGATCGAGGATTCCGGCGGCACGCCGAAGATCGCGGTCACGGTCGGAAGCAAGCTGTCGCAGGATGACTGCATCGTCACCAACGCCTGGGACGCGCCGTTCATGCGTGACGTCGGTGGCGAGTTCGGCCACGCCGAGGGCGAGGTGATGGTCGCATTGAACTGCGACGGTGACCATGCGACGGCCACCCATCCGGGCGCGTCGATCGCGAGCCCGGCGGGACGTGAGGCCAAGGCCGCCGCCGACGAGGCCGAGGCCGCCGAGCAGGAACAGCTCGAAGAGGTCAGCACGCCTGACGAGTAGCCGGGCCCGTTCCCTCTGCCGTTTCGACGGCTAGAATTCTGGTAGCTCCCGAAGCGCACGGCACGTGCCGTGCGCTGGGGGCGACTGAGAGCACGATCGGCGCTGGCCGTCCCCAATCCGGGAGTGATCACCGGATAGGGGAGGTCGCGCCAGATGAAGATTGAGCTCGGAACTGTTCTCGGTGTCTCGACCGCGGGATGCGCGCTGGCACTGTGCGGGGCGGGACCCGCTGCGGCTGTCCCCGACGTGGTGGGGCAGCCCTATTCGGATGCGGTCACCGCCATCGAGGACAGTGGCGCCACTGCGCGCATCGCCGTCACCGTTGGAGCCCGGTTACCTCAGGAAGAGTGCATCGTCACCAACGCGTGGGCCACCAGGTCGCTGGTGCCCATGACCGACGACGTCTACTGGGAGCACACCGAGGACGTCGTGCAGGTGGCGCTGAACTGCGCGGGCGATCACGCCACGGCCACCAACCCGGGTGCCTCGCTGGGTAGTCCGGCTGGTCGTGAGGCCAAGGCGGCCGCTGACGAGGCCGCGACGGCCGAGGAAGGCGAGCTCGCCGAGGTCAGCACGCCCGACGAATGATCCCTAGAAATTCCCGACCCGCCCGAGCAGCATGTCGACACAGAAGTCGATGAACTGATCTCGCGTGGCGGGCAGTCGGTCGTTGAGGTACGCGGTGAACAGCGCCGTCAACGCACCGATCAGACTCGTGGCGACCATCGCCTGGCGCACCGGGTCGGCGATGCGGGTCAGCTTGCGCTGCAGCAGGTCGATGAAGTTCGGCATCCACTCCGCGCCCGAGCGTGTCAGCACGGGTTCGGACTCCGGTGCGAGCAGCAGCACCCGGCCGCGCGTCGGGTCGTCGACCATGAGCGCGACGAACTGTTCCACGGCCTTGCGTGGGGTGTCTGCCGTGGTGAGGGCGGACATCGCGGCCGCGCACACGTCGTCGTACACGGCGCGTACGAAGCCGTCACGGTCGTTGAAGCACTCATAGAAGTAGCGCTCGGTGAGTCCGGCTTCCCGGCAGACCGCGCGCACGGTCAACGCCGGCCCCTCGGCGGCGCCGAGCAGTTTGACCCCGGCGGCGATCAGTTCGTCGCGGCGCAGGGCCGTGCGTTCCCGCAGCGGGACGCCGGACCATCGGCCACGTCGTTGACCGGACGGCACATGTACTCCTAAGCTCGATGACAACGCACGTAGTCAAAGTCCGAATCTGGCTACGCCCAGGCGGCAGAAAGTGATCCTGTGACACAAGATACTTCTGGGACGTGCCCGGTGACCAGCGGATCCACCCGCCTGGCCGCGGGCTGTCCGGCTGCGCTCGGTGGCTACGAGGCACCGCCGGAGGTTCTCGGCCCCGACTCGCTGACCTGGAGAATCTTCGGGGACTGGCGCGGTCTGCTGCAGGGTCCCTGGGCCGGTTCGATGCAGAACATGCATCCGCAACTGGGCGCGGCCGTCGAGGAGCACTCGATCTTCTTCCGGGAACGCATCCCGCGCCTGCTGCGCTCGCTGTATCCGATCGGCGGGGTGGTGTTCGACGGTGACCGGGCCCCGCAGACCGGAGCGCAGGTCCGTGACTACCACATCGGCATCAAGGGTGTCGACGCGCAGGGGCGCCGCTACAGCGCACTCAACCCCGACGTCTTCTACTGGGCGCACTCGACGTTCTTCATGGGCACGATCCTCACCGCCGAGCGGTTCGGCGGCGGGCTCACCGAGGATCAGAAGCGCCGGCTGTTCGACGAGCACATCATCTGGTATCGCCAGTACGGCATGAGCATGCGGCCCGTACCCAAAACCTGGGAGGAGTTCGGTGAGTACTGGGATCACATGTGCCGCAACGTGTTGGAGAACAACTATGCGGCCCGCGAGGTGCTCGACCTGTCGACGATGCCCAAACATCCCTCCCTGCAGTGGATTCCGGACTGGCTGTGGAAGCTGAACCTGAAAGTCCTTGGCCCTTTCGCGGTCTGGGTCACCGTGGGGCTCTACGACCCGCCGGTACGCGAGCTCATGGGCTACACGTGGTCGAACCGCGACGAGAAACTGCACCGGTTGTTCGGCAAGGCCGTGCACTACACCTTCAAGATGGTGCCGGAACGCCGTCGCAGGCATCCACGCGCACGGGCCGGCTGGGATCGCGCCACGGGTCGCATCCCGGCCGACGCGCCGCTGGTGGAGACGCCGGCCCGCAACCTGCCCCCGGAGGATGTGCGGGACAGCCCGTGGCATTACTGCCCGGCGGCCACCAGATAGCGGGACTACCGCCCGACCAGACTGGTGTACTGCGGGCAGTACACGCTGACCGCGCCGCGCACGAGGCCGGCCGCCTGGCCCTTGCTGATGCCGGCCTGGTTCATCAGATGGCTGATCACGCCGCGGACGGTGCGCGCGGGTTCGATCTTCCCTGCCTCCATGGCGTTGCATATCTCATGCCCGACCTGGATCGCGGCCTCCGCTGAACCCGGGACCTTGAGCTGTTCGACGATGGCCAGATATCGGTCGTCCTCGACCGACGCGTGCGCGGGTGCGATACCGGCCGTCATGCCGACGGCGACCGCTGCCGCGCTGATGGCCAGGACAGTCCTGCGCCCGAAGAACATCGCGATGCCCCTTCGTCGAGCCTTCATTTCTGAACGAAACGATAAACGGCTGTCCGGCAGGATGCGAGACGTTCCTGGTCACAGACCTGTGCGCGGCGCATGGCGGACCCACAACACGTTCACCGGTCGAGCGGATTGCCCTTGATGCGGCCGGCGCCGTTGGTGCGCATCGAGGTGGCGGCCGCGGATTCCGGCTTGCGCACCGCCTGGTCGGCGAAGCACGCGAGGAACTCGTCACCGAAACCAAGCCGCGGGTAGCGGGTGAGGATCTCCGTGCGGGTCGGCATCGAGAACTCCTCGGCGTGACGGCCGGCGACATCCCAGCTCGTGGCGACCTGCAGCAGGTGCGATTCGGCGTCGTCGGCCGGTGCGACGTCGTCGCGCATGTGCAGCACGATGACCTCGGCGGCCCGCGCGGCCCGCTCGGTCGGCCAGCCTGCGGCGACCCCGAACACCCACGCGAGTTCTCCACCGGCTTCCTCGAACGCGATCCGGTGGCTGTCGAACGGATCGGTGAGGCCGATGTCGTGCAACAGTGCCGCTACATAGAGGAGTTCGGCGTCGAAGGCGATGCCGTGCTTCGCGGCGTACGTCGAACCCCACAGGTAGGAGCGGAGGCAGTGATTCAGCATGGCCGGTGAATAGAACCGGGCGGCCGCGGTGAACGCTGCCATCGCCGTCGGTGTCTGCGGAAACATCGGGCGAAGCGTTGTCGGTGTGTTCATGTGATTCCTCCGATCAGGTGAGGGATTCGGCGACGAGTTCCGCCAAAGCGGCGGGTCGGGACAAAAACGGCGAATGCGACGTGGGCAGGCGCTTGACCGCATCGGCGTTGCGCGCGAACACTTCCTGCCTGGCGACCGGGATCGCATTGTCGGCCTCACAGACGATGTACGTGCTCGGGATGACCTGCCACGCGGTGGCGGTGAGCTCCTGGTGCATCGACGCGTAGGACTGGTAGCCGAGCCACGCCATGGCCTTCCTGGCGATGACGGGGTCGACGTCGTTGTAGAAGGTGTGCAACGGTGTCTCCGCCTGGACGTGGCCGTCGCGGCGCGCGACCCACGGCATCAGCCTGCCGCCGTTCGTCGACAGCAGGGACTGACCGGCCTGCAGCTGGAACGACGCGAGGTAGACGATGTGACGTACGTTCGTCGCGTACCGCAGCCCCTGCGTGGTGGGAATGCCGCCGTAGGAGTGCGCCAGGACCGCCACGGGCCCGTCGATCGCCGCGGCCGCGGCCGCGATGACCGCGGCGTCGGTGTACATGTCCCCGAGCGTGCCCGGGTCCGTACCACTGCTCGTCAGGGCGACCGTATGCACGTCGAAATCCGAGAGTTCTTCCACCAGGAGGCCGAAGTGCTCAGGGCGGTGCCATGCGCCGTGAACGACGAGCAGAGCGGGACGCGGCATGGTCAGGACTCCTCACTGACCTGGATGATCGACTTGCCGCGCGGGCGGTGCGCCGGGGCGAACGCTGTCTTCGCTTCGGCGAGCGGGTAAATCGTTCCGACGCGTGGGCGCAACCGTCCGTCGCGGAGCCTGCGTTCGAGTTCGACGAGGCCGGCGCGATCGGGTTCGACGACGAAGAACACGGGCCTCCCGTTGTCGGCCGGGATACGCGGTGGTTCGACGATGCTGACCACCGTTCCGGTCGGAGGCACCAATGCCGCTGAGCGGTAGAGGATCTGACCGCCGATGACGTCAAGGACGAGGTTCACCTCACCGACGTCCTCGAGTCGGTCGTTGTCGAGGTCGACGAATTTCTCCGCTCCCAGATCGAGCACGTACTCGCGGTCGGCGGTGCGTCCCGTGCCGATGACATGGGCTCCGGCCTCCTTGGCGAGCTGCACCGCGATCGATCCCACCCCGCCTGCGGCACCGTGGATCAGGGCGGTCTCGCCCGGAGTCAGATGGCCGTGCGTGAACAATGCCTGCCATGCGGTGAGGCCGGAAATCGGCAGCGCCGCAGCGGTGGCGTGGTCGATGGTGGCCGACAGCGGCGCGAGGTTGCGTGCCTCGACGGCCACGTACTCGGCCAGTGTGCCGTTGCGGCACCAGTCGGTCAGACCGAAAACCCTTTGCCCGACCGACAACCCGGTGGTTCCGAAGCCGAGTTCGGCGACCACGCCGGACACCTCGTGCCCGGGGACCGACGGTGTGCGGTCGCGCCCGGCCCGGTCGGTCCAGGTCGCCGGCCAGTCGAGTTCGCCGGGTGTGAACGCCGCCGCGCGCACCGCGACGATGACGTCGTTCTCGGCAGCATGCGGATACGGCACCTCCGCGAGGGTCAGGCCGTCGATTCCGGCTGCGCGGTCCTGCGTGATGATCGCTCGCATCGTGTTCACCGCGCGAACTGCCGGGCAGAGGGGTGGCGCAACGCATCTCGTTCGGCGATCTCCTCCGGGTCGAGCATGGTGATCATGTCGACACCCGGCGCGCACAGGCACACGGCGAGAAAGCGGGTCCACGAGGTGGCCTCCAGATTGCGCATCTGGTAGTGCACCACGTCTCCACCGGGCTCCCAGAATGCCTCGCCTGCAATGATTTCGCGCGGCTCCTCGCCTTCCAGTTCGAACAGCATCCGTCCTTCCAGGACGTAGCCGAAGACGGGCCCGGAATGGCGGTGCGGAGCCACACCGTCATCGGCCGGAGGGATCTCCACCAATTGCGTCATCGCGTGGGCGCCCTGAGGTATGGGCGGCGGCATGACGCTCAGGAGATCGGACACTTTGACATTGCCTGCGTTCAACATGCTTCCACGCTAGGCGCGGAATGTCGTCTCGCTGGGTCCACTTGGACGCCGCGAACGGGGTCCAGTTCCGGGTGGGTGTCAGGGCAGCTGCCGGACCACAGCGGCGAGCGCAGCCGACCACGCGCTCGGTGACGGTGCGGCATAGCTCAACACCAAACCGTCACGGACACCGTCGAATTCGGGGTGGCGAAACCGGTCGAGGCCCTCGACCCCGAGCCGGCGCCATGCGAGTTGGTGAGCCAGCGCGCTCGCGTTGACGCCGGCGATCTCCAACGTCACGTGCAGACCGGCGGGCATACCGGCCACCGTGGTCGCGGCCGACGCCGCGGTCACCGCGGCGACGAGTTGTTCGCGGCGGCGCTGGTACTGCGCCCGCATGGTGCGGATATGCCGGTCATAGGAACCGGATTCGATGAACTCGGCCATCGTCAGCTGGTCGACGAACCCGGAGGTCTCCTCGGTCTCGCCCTTCTGGCGTAACACCGCATCGACGAGGCGGTCCGGCAGCACCAACCAGCCCAGGCGGAGACCGGGAGCCAGTGACTTGCTGGTCGTGCCCAGATAGACGACGTGCGCGGGGTCGACGCCGTGGAGGGCGCCCACCGGGCTGCGGTCGTAACGGAATTCGCCGTCGTAGTCGTCCTCGATGACCACCCCGCCGGTGCGTCGCGCCCAGTCGATGACCGCGGCGCGGCGGTCTGAGTGCAGCGGTACGCCGAGCGGGAACTGGTGGCTCGGGGTGAGCAGCACGCCGCCGACATCACCCATGGTGTCGAGCGCCGCCACGTCGGCGCCGTGATCATCCACCGGCAGCGGGGGACAACGCAGGCCCGCCCGGGCGATCGCGGCGCGTTGCGTGGGCAGGCCGTACGCCTCGACGGCCACTGCGTTGACCCCGGTTTCCGCCAGCGCGCCGGCGACCAGGCTCAGCCCCTGCGCGGCGCCGCAGCACACGACGATGTTGCATGGCCTGGCCCGCACGCCCCGCGCACGGGCCAGGTACTCGGCCAGCATACGGCGCAGTTCGAGACGGCCCTGCGGGTCGGCGTAGCCGAACGCCTCGGACGGCGCGTTGCTCAGTGCCCGTTTGACCGCGCGACTCCACTCCGCGCGCGGAAACGAGGACAGGTCAGGATGGCCGGGGCGCAGGTCGTGGTCGAGGCGGCGGGGTGCCCGCGGCCTCGGCGGTGGGGAAACCGAACGGGCCGCCTCGGCCGCGCGCGGCGAAACCGTGGTGTGCGAACCGTGCTGGGACGTCAGCCAGCCCTCGGCGATCAGCTCGGCGTAGGCGCGCGCGACGGTGTTGCGCGCGATGCCGAGGTCGACCGCCAGGGCGCGGCTCGACGGTAGGCGGGTGCCCGAGACCAGCCGGCCCGATCGGATCGCGTCGCGGATGGCGTCCATGAGGCCCTCACGGGTCCTGCCGGCCGGGCGGTCCAGGTGAAGATCCAGCCCAGCGATTCGGTCCATGGCGTCTCCTCGTCGTGATCATAGGAAAACGCCGAACCGCGCACGGGATATTGCAGTCGCCACCGAACCTCGGAACTGCCGAGGTCGAGAAGAGAGTTTTGTGCCCCCACCAGGGCTCGAACCTGGGACCTGCGGATTAAAAGTCCGTAGCTCTACCAACTGAGCTATAGGGGCGCGGAAAAACAGGATACTTGGTGTCTGCGGCGGTGTCTGCGGGCACCGGTCACTCGGCGCGCCCGGACCTCACGCAGCGCGGCTGACCAGCCAATTTGAGGATTTGGGCGTTCGTACCCTAAGCTATCCAAGCTCCCAACGGAAACGTTGCGAACGCGCCCCGGAGAGATTCGGATTAGGCCCCCATCGTCTAGTGGCCTAGGACGCCGCCCTTTCACGGCGGTAGCACGGGTTCGAATCCCGTTGGGGGTACGCAACGCGGAAACGCGGAGCACGCAGGAAAGCAAGGCCCTGTGGCGCAGTTGGTTAGCGCGCCGCCCTGTCACGGCGGAGGTCGCGGGTTCAAGTCCCGTCAGGGTCGCCAGCACGGCGAGGTAACGGTTCGACCGAGCCGGTGCCTTCCGGCCAGGTAGCTCAGTTGGTACGAGCGTCCGCCTGAAAAGCGGAAGGTCGCCGGTTCGATCCCGGCCCTGGCCACCAAAGGAACCACCTGGCGACGGGTGGTTTTTTCGTTTCCGGCGGTGCCGGGCACTCATCTATGCGGCACAGTGCGCCGTGCCGACCTCGGCGAACGGGTCGCTCTCCACACGCGAGGCCGGCGCCTTCCGGAACTGACGGACGTGCAAATTCCGGCTGCCCCGGGTACTCCTCATATGTTTGAGGAGGTCATCATGCGAGTACTGAACGGACTGCTCGGCGTGGTGCTGGGAATTCTGGGAGCGGTGCTCGGGGTCGTCCTGGGCATCGTCGCGGCCTTGGTGTGGCTGGTCGGCATCGTGTTGTGCGCGACGATCCTGCTGTTGCCGCTCGGAATCCCCGTGACGAAACTGGGTAGTCGCCTGTTCCAATTGGCCGGCGACCTGATGCATCTCGGCTGAGACGGATCAATCGCTGGCGGCGCGTACCGCCACGATCACCGCTACGACCAGCAGGGCCAGCAGCAGGACGATGACGAGCACCGGCAGCAGCAGGATCGCGACGATCACCGCGAGCAGCAGCAGGGCTCTCGCTGCTCCGCTCAATCCCGCCCACAAGCCTTTGATCGCGGCCCAGACGGGATTCTTGCCGGACAGCACCGCGCGGATCGCCTCGACCGCCGCTTTCAAACGCGGACCGCCGTTTTCGATCGCATCGAAGAGTTTGTCCATCCATTCCTGGAGCTGCGCCGTCAGCGCCTGACTGCGATCCCGCACCGCGTTCAGCAGGCGGCGAACCTGGTCCTTCACCCAGTCGATGGCCCGCTCGAAGATCGATCCTCGTCCAGAGCCTTGCTCACCGGAATCGGCCGTGCGCAGATCGGGTTCGGCTTGCGGGCGTGGTGTGCGCGACCGGCCTCCGGGGACCTTGCGCGAAGTGGCGGTCGTCGAAGAGCGGCGACGCGGGGCGTCGGCTGCTGCCGGCACCCGCCGTTTGGTGGGGGTGCTGCGTTCGCCGGCCCGGCGTCGGGCGTCGTCGCGGGAAGTCATACTGGTCAGCGCTTTCCGGTGCGGTGTGGCATCACCGACGACGCCACACCGCGGCGCCGATGACGATCGCCGCGCCGACCACCAGCACGATGGCCGGCTGCGATCTCAGGATGCCGGTAGCGCGGGCGACGATTCCGCCGATCGCGGATTGGGCGGCCTCGATGGTGTCCAGGGCCTCCGCGGCCGCCGTGTCCGCGTCGTCGATGACGGGTTCAGCGACCTCAGCGCCCAGGTCACCGACATTCCCGACGGTCTCGCCGAGCGTCTGACCGGTCTGTTCGATCGTCTTGTCGAGACCGTCTTTGTCGTCCGGGGCAGTCACGGCGTCCTCCGTCCCGGTCCGGCTCCACGATGGTGCACGAGCCTGTCGAAGGTGTCCTTGACCTTCTCGCCGGCGTCGTGCAGATGAGCCTTCGTCTGGTCGGCCCGGCCGTGATGTTCAGTACCTCGATGGCCAGTGACCTTACCGGCCGCCTCCTTGGCCTGGCCGATGAGATGCTGGGCTTTGTTCTTCGCCTTGTCCATACCACTCATACGGCTCGGATACCCTGACGCAACCGTCAAAAAACACGGATTCCTTTGTCAAACAAGGAGCTTGCGCTGCTTGCGCATGGCCTTGCGGGCCTTCTTGGTGGTGCTGGCCACGGCGTCCGACGATGTCGAGCGGATCTTCCGGCCCTTCTTCCTGGTCGCCTTCGCCAGATCGTCCGTCGTCTTTGTCACTTCCCGAACGGGGTGAGCAAGCTGGCGCGGCAACATCAGGCGCACCGCGTGGGCGAAGAGTCGGCCGGCGAGCACGGTGAGTGGAATGCCGAGCGGCAACAAGATCACCGTCACGCACAGCACGACGCCGACAAGGCCCAACAGCGCGGCGACGATCCACAGCAGGGTGCCGAGCAGGCCGCGTAGTAGTCGCATGATGGGCCTCCCGTCGAACGACGTGGATCCTGTTGGTGCAGGTGGGAGTACCCACCGGAGCGACGATCAACCGAGGCGTGGGAAGTGGTGCGGCCTGACATGAGGCGGTCATTTGCCGGTCCGAGCCGCGGTCACAAACCGGATGAGACGCTGAATTGACGTATTCGACAATTGTGGCAAGCGGCGGTCGGGTCGAGGGCGGTGAGTTCGATCGTTGCGGCTCGACCGGGTTCTCGCCTGCGTCCAACTGTCGTTGCGGCAAATAGGGCGATGGCGTGTGTCGGCGCCGCGATGCGTCGCCGCGGCGAGCGAAGGGCGCAGTCGCCGCGGCCTGTGCGAGGACGGGTCGCCCGTTCGGTTGAGAATACGAGCGCACGTAAATCCGGCTCGGTCATCGCCGCCGGTGCCTCACACCGATCGTGTTGTGCCGCAACGGCAATCCTCGGGCACACTGCCACCTATGCGCGGGATTCGATACTGATCGGGGTCCGGGCCGGCGGCGTACCTCTGAAAGTCGCGGAGAAAAAGTACGTGAATGGGTGTGCGCGCTGAACGCAATTTTCGTGCGTTGTCGATAGCGCCATGTAGCGCTTGCGGAATTCGTTGTATTTGCATTTGTAGCAATCACAGGCACGGTGCAAGTGCATTGATTTCCCCAGCCTAAGGCGTCGGTATCGGTGTGTGAATGCAGTTTTCTGTCGGCGTATTTGTTGCGCGGGTGTGCCCGTGCCTGATATCGGAATAAAGGGCGGCTTGTCACCGGTCGGATGGTTTGCCAACTCATTTTCGCTGCCACTGTGCGATGGCGCGTTCTGATGCGGTCGACTCGGTTCGATGGTGTTGAAACTCCAGGTCAGTGGGGTTCGGCAAGTATCGAGGGTGTGCCGGGGCGTGTTACGCGCGCGGAGACTCCATATTTGTTGAGCCCACAAATATCCGCGCAGATATCGCATTGACGGTGCCATTCACCAATGGCGTGAAAATATCTTCGCCAAAGACGTATGAGCGTTTTAGTGATGTGGGTCACGGGTATTAGCACTGAGGCGCGGGTCGAAGAGTGGCCGGTATCCGATCGGCTGAACACGACGTCCCGAGGTGTCAACTGAACTGAGGCTCGTAAAGGAGACTGTCGTGAAATGCGGAGCTCGCATCGCCATGGGTGTCGCCGGTGGCTACTTCCTCGGCAGGACGAAGAAAATGAAGCTCGCCCTGATGATGGGCGGCTGGGCGGCGGGCCGCCAGTTGGGCGGTCCCGGGCAGATTCTCGGCCAGGCGAGCAAGGTCCTCGGGCAATCGCCTGAGCTGACCGCATTGACCGACCAGGTTCGGGGACGTCTGTTCGAGGCGGGCAAAGAGGCGGCGATGGCCGTCGCGGCCCGCCGTGTTGAGGCTTTGACGGACCGCGTGGGGCAACGGGTTGAAAGCCTCGCCGATGTCCGCCGGTTGAGAAATCTCGGTGAAGAGGACCTCGGCGACGAAGACCGCGACGAAGACCGGGGCGACGACTACGACGATTCCGAAGACGTCGAATCCGGGGACGTTGAAGCCGTCGAGGAAGAGGCCCCGGCGCCACGCACTCGTCGTCCCCGCTCAACCACTACCTCGCGCGCGCCACGTGCCGCCGGCCGGGCGTCGGGTGGTACGACCCGCAGCGCATCCGGCACCGGTCGGTCGGCCCGGCCGTCAGGTGGCGCGTCGAAGGCGTCGCGCGGCACCTCGGGGACTTCCAAGAGCGCCTCGAAGGCGACCGCGAAGGGCGGCGCGCGTTCACAGCCGGCGAAGAAGGCGGCGAAGAAGGGCACGGCGGCGTCTGCGCGGACACCGAAGAAGGCCGGATCCGGCCGGCGGGCCGCGCGCACCACACGCACACGTCGGGAGGGTAGCGATGGCTAGGCAGGACTCGTCGAGGTCGAACGGCGGTACGGCAACTGACACGTTGCGCGATGCGGGACAACAACTGCTCGGTGTCATGTTGCAGCGCGCGGCATCCTCGGCCACCGATCGGGTCGCGGATTTCTCGGACCGCCTGACGAACGTGGCGGAGAACGGGGAAGGGCTGCGCTCTTTGGTGCGTCGCCCCGATCGACACGACCGCGATGACGGAGACGACGGAGACGACGGCGACGGTGGAGACGGTAAGGGTTCCGGTCTCGGTTCGATGCTCGGTGGTCTGAAGGACAAGGTTCAGAATGCGCTGGGCGGTGGATCCAAGGGCGGCAAGGGAGGCAAGAAGAAACTCAAACTCACCAACATCGTCGAGACGCTCGATGTCGGTGTGCCGCTGCGGACCACATATGACCTGTGGACTCAGTTCACCGAGTTCCCGACGTTCATGAAGAAGGTCGAGAGCGTCACCCAGCCCGAGGACGAGGTGACGCAATGGAAGGCCCAGGTCTTCTTCTCGCATCGCGAATGGGAGGCCACGATCCTGGAGCAGGTGCCGGATTCGCACATCGTCTGGCGGTCGAAGGGGGCCAAAGGACACGTGGACGGCGCCGTGACGTTCGCGGCGCTCGCCCCGAACCTGACCAGGGTGGCATTGGTGATGGAGTACCACCCGCAGGGACTGTTCGAACGGACCGGCAATCTGTGGCGTGCCCAGGGGAGGCGGGCCCGCCTGGAGCTCAAGCACTTTGGCCGTCACGCGATGACGCAGACGCTGCTGCATCCGGAGGAGATCGAGGGTTGGCGCGGCGAGATTCACGACGGTGAGGTCGTCAAGACCCACGAGGAGGCGCTCGAGGAAGAGCAGTCCGGCCGGGGCGACGAGCAGGATTACGAGGAACCCTCCGAGCCAGAGGATTACGGCGACGAGGGTGACGAAGGCTACGAGGAACAAGACGAGGACGAGGGCGCGGACGAGGACGCCGGGGACTACGAAGAGGACTACCTCGACGAGGATGCCGACGAGGATTACGACACCGAGCCCGACGAAGGCGAGGACTACGAGACCGAGGATTACGCAGACGAGGACAACGAGGGCGAGGACTACGCAGACGAGGATTACGAAGACGAAGAAGAGCCACCCAGCCGTAGTCGCGGTCGACGGACCGTCGGCGCCGGTGGCGGCCGGAGGGGTGGGCGGTCATGACCATCACGACGCAGCGGGAAAGTAGCGGCAGCAACGTCGAACGCTATACCGGCGGAGGATCGAGCGGGCTTGCCGAGGTCATCGAACTGATCCTCGACAAGGGCCTCGTGATCGACGTTTTCGTCCGGGTTTCGCTGGTGGGTATCGAGATTCTCACGATCGACGCACGGATCGTGGTGGCGAGCGTGGACACGTTCCTGCGGTTCGCCGAGGCCACCAACCGACTCGACCTTTACGCAAAGGGCAAGGGCGGCAAGGATCTTTCTGAGCTGGCCCAGGGAATGATGGAGGGCGGCGCGAAGGGCAAGACCTCCGGGGTGCTCGAGGGTGCCGTCGAGAAGGTCGACGACCTGCTCGGTAAAGGGCGGGATCGGCGTGACCGAGAGGAAGAACCCGCGCCCCGACGACGTCCGCGGCCCCGCCGACGCGAGGATGACGAATGAGCGCCACCTACGTCTATGGTCTGATCCGCTCGGACGCCGAGCTTCCCCGGCACCTCCGCGGGCTCGGCCCGTCCGGGCGGGTCACGACCATCTCACATCGGCGGGTGGCCGCCATCGTGAGCGATCTGCCGGCCGATCGTCCGCTCGGCACGCGTGACGACCTGATCGCGCATGAGCGGGTGCTCGACACTGTGGCGCAACAGTGCGCGGTGCTACCCATGCGCTTTCCTGCCGTGGTCGAAGAATCGGGTGTGGTGGACGAACTTCTCGCACCGCACGAGGAGCGTTTTCTCGAGGTTCTGACGCGCCTGGACGGGATGGTGCAGTTCACGCTGAAGGCCCGTTACGAGCAGGACGTCGTGCTGCGCGAGATCGCCGAGGGCGACGACGAGATCATGGCTCTGCGCGAGCGCGTGCGTAAACTGCCGGAAGACGCGTCGTATTACGACCGGATACGCCTGGGCGAGTTGGTGGTCGGCGAGATGGAGCGCCGCCGCAGCGACGAGGGCAACCAGGTGCTGGAGCGGCTGCGACCATATGCCGCGGCAGTCGCCGTTCGTCCTCAGACGCAGCCCGACGAGGTCGTCAACGCCGCATTCCTGGTCGCCCGTGACCGGATCCAGCCGTTCGACGACGCCGTGGAACAGGTGGGCCGGGACTTCGCCGGCCGCATGAGGTTCCGTCTTCTCGGGCCGCTGGCGCCGTACGACTTCATACCGGAAGGCTGAACATGGGCTTGATCACCGGACTGTTGACCCTTCCCTTGGCGCCCGTCCGCGGAGTGGTGTGGTTGGCCGAGCAGATCGCGGACTACGCCGAGTCGCAGTACTACGACCCGGCGAACATCCGTGCCGAGCTTGAGCGGGTCGAAGAGGCTCGGCAATCCGGCGAGTTGTCGGAGGAGGAATGTGCCGAGTGGGAGAACGCATTGCTCAGCCGGTTGATGTACCGGCGAGGCTGAGCCACTCAGCGGTGGAGCGCCATGACTGAACACTCCGGGGCAAGCAATGGGGCACGGCAACACCGACGGCCGCCTCGGCGGCTCGCCGCAGCGGATGTCGCGCGTGCCGCGGTGGCGGAGATCGGCGGGCTCATCGACCACGACGTGGAGAGCGTGATCGCCGTGCAACGCAACGACGACGGTTGGCAGGTCGGCGTCGAAGTCGTTGAGAGCCACCGGATACCGGACTCCGCCGACATTCTGGCGATCTACGAGGTGTGCCTGGACGGCGAGGGTGAGCTGTTGTCCTATCGTCGTACCAGACGCTATGCCCGCGGTCAGACGGTCGGGCGGTCACGATGAACGGCGACCTCTACCCGACGGGGCGTTCCCACCAACTCGACCATCGGCAGGAGAGCACGAATCTCGCCGACATCCTGGAGCGGGTGCTCGACAAGGGCATCGTCATCGCCGGCGACATCCGGATCAATCTGTTGGACATCGAGTTGCTGACGATCAAGATCCGGCTGCTGGTGGCGTCGGTGGACAAAGCCAGGGAGATCGGCATCGACTGGTGGGAGCACGACCCGTCGCTCAGCTCGGGCCGTGGTGACCTTGCGCTCGAGAATCGCCAACTGCGGGAACGGATCAGCGAACTCGAGGCGTCCAACGGCCATCGGGAAGAAGCACCCCGTGATGAGTGAGCACAGCGTCTACCTGTATGCGGTGGGTGATGCGGCGATCGCGGATTCTCTGGGAGAGATCATCGGTGTCGACGACGTGCCGGTGCGTGCCGTCGTGGAGGGTCCGCTGGCCGCGATCGTCGCGTCCGTGGATCGTGAGGAATTCAGCGAGCAGTCCATCCGGAGCCACCTGGAGGATCTGGTTTGGCTCGAGAAGCTGGCACGCGCGCACCACGCGGTCGTCGACCTTCTCGCGCGGGAACATTCGATAGCTCCCGTGCGGATGGCGACGGTCTACCACGAAGACGGGGGAGTCCGCGACCTGCTCCGCAACCGCGGCGACGAGCTGGCCGAGACGCTCGATCGGGTTCGCGGTCGTTCGGAGTGGGGGGTCAAAGGGTACGCGGCGCCCGACGACGCGATGGCCGATACGGATCCATCGGATGTCCCCTCGGACAAGCCGGGTACCTCCTACCTGATGCGGCGCCGGGCCGAACGCACGCGTGCCGCACGACGTCGCGAGCACGTCACCGAGGCGGCCGACAAACTTCATCACGAACTGGCCGGACTCGCGGTCGACCATCGGCTCTATCCTCCGCAAGATCCGAGGCTCACCGGACGCCGCGACGAAATGGTGCTCAACGCGGCATATCTCGTCGACGACGACGGCGCCGAGCGGTTGGCGCAACGTGTCGGCGCCGCGAACGGCGAGGAGCTGCGCCTGGAAGTCACCGGCCCGTGGGCGCCCTACTCGTTCACCAGCCTGGGGCAGCGATGACGGTGGCGAGCATCCCCTCATCGAGGACCGATGACGTCGCGCTGGTCGACCTGCTCGACCGTCTGCTCGTAGGCGGTGTGGTGATCGCCGGTGATCTGACGATCAGCCTCGCCGATGTCGATCTGGTGCACATCTCACTGCGGGCGCTGATCAGTTCGGTTGGCACCCTGATGGAGCCACCCTGATGGAGCCGCGCTGATGGCGGCCGAACGGCGCGGCCGTATCGAGATGGATCCCGAGGAGGTGGGCCGGGATCTTGGCCGATTGGTGCTCACGATCGTCGAACTGCTCCGCCAGTTGATGGAACGGCAGGCGCTGCGCCGGGTGGACGTCGGTGACCTGCCCGACGAGACCGTCGAACGGCTGGGGGTCGGCCTCATGCGCCTCGAGGAGGCGATGGAAGACCTGCGGGACTACTTCGGGCTGCGCCCCGAGGATCTCAACATCGATCTCGGACCGCTCGGTCCGCTGCTGCCGCGCGACCCCGGCCGCGGGTGACGGTCATGTCCCGCGTGGCGTTCGTACTGGGAGGCGGCGGCGTCCTGGGCGCCGCCGAGGCCGGGATGGCGCTCGCACTGCTCGAGGGCGGGATCCGTCCCGACCTGGTGTGTGGAACGTCGGTGGGGGCGATCAACGGTGCCGCCCTGGCGGCCGACCCCACGCCGGAAGGTGCCCGCGCACTGGTGAAGTTCTGGGATGAGTTGGGCGACCAGGAGGTGTTCGGCGGTTCGCTTCTGCGCCGGGCCGCGGAGGTCCTTCGCAAACCGACGTCGCTGCACGACAATTCCGAACTTCGCCGGCTGCTCCGGGAATGGCTGCCTGCGCAGACGTTCGAAGATCTCGTGGTGCCGTTCGAGTGTGTCGCGGCCAGCATCGAGCGTGCGCGTGAACGCTGGTTCGACAGTGGGGATCTGATCGAGCCGGTCATGGCCTCGTGTGCGCTGCCGGGCGTCCTGCCACCGGTGCGCATCGGCGACGAGCACTTCTTCGATGGTGGACTGGTCAACAGCATTCCGTTGGACCGGGCTGTCGCGCGCGGCGCGGACACGATATGGGTGTTACATGTCGGGCGTCTGGAGGAGGAACTCCGGGCCCCGCGGTTTCTGTGGGAGGTCGGTTTCGCGGCGTTCGAGATCGCGCGTCGGCACCGGTTCCACGGAGATCTGGAACGGGTCGGTGCCGGCGTCGCCGTCCATGTGCTGCCGTCCGGGTTGCCGCAACGGTCCGCGGCGACGTGGTCCAATCTGCGCTACCGCGACCGTCGCCGGATCGGGCGGCGCGCGCAACTGGCGTACGACGCCACCCGCGCCTATCTGGATGGCCTGCAGGCCCCGGAGTCGTCGCTATGACCCGGCTGCGGCGCGCGGTCACGGTGCCCCTGGTGACCGTGCTCATGGTGGGTGTACTGCTGTACGGCGTACCCCTGATGGCCCTGGCCGTGGCGGCAGATCTGGTGCTGCGGTCGACCCGGCCGAGCCGCACCGTCGCCGCCGTCGTCGCGTACGCGGCGATGGAGCTGTACGCGCTGGCGAAACTGCTGCGCGGCGGTCTGGACGGTGATCGCTTCACCCGCGAGCTTGTCGGGAAGATCTACACGGCGTCGCGCCGGATTCTCGACGTGGAGGTGCTGCTGGACACCGGTTCGACCGATCCGGACGAGGTTCCCCGCGCCGACCCGGTGATCGTGTTGTCGCGGCATTGTGGCCCTGGGGACAGCCTGCTGGTGGCCTGGTTGCTGACGTTCCACTACCGTCTGCGCACGCGCATCGTGCTCAAGGGGCTCCTGCGGTGTGAACCTGTGCTCGATCTCGCGGGTGATCTGGGCTGCCTGTGTTTCCTGGACCGCGGCGGAAAGCGGGCACGGGCGCAGATCCGCGAACTCGCCGCCTCGCTTGAGGGCGGCGACGCGTTGCTGCTGTTTCCCGAGGGCGGCAACTTCACCTGGGCGCGTTGGCACGAGGCGATCCGCCGCCTGCGGTCGTCGGGCCGATTGCGTGAAGCGCGGCGCGCCTGGCGACAGTCGTACACCTTGCCGCCACGCACGGGCGGCGCCGCCGCGGCGATGGCTGGCGCCCCGCGTGCCAACGTGCTGGTGCTGACGCACAGCGGATTCAGCGCCGACGGGCGGGCGCGGCCGTGGTGGCGGCTGCCCGTGCACCGGAGGCTGGTGGTCCACGTGTCGCTCGTTCGGGCCGAGGAACTGCCGCCGCGTGCGGAGTTGGGCGCCTGGTTGCAGGACGTCTGGAGCAAGGTCGACGCCTGGGTGGCCGACCACATCGCGGAGGGCGCGCCGACGCGGGTGCTGCCACATGCACACAACGAGCCACACGGATCCTATCTGTAACATTGCCCTCAAACGCCACGATATTCACGCGTGTCGCAACTTTTCGGGGGTGAGATGGGACGAGGGCATGCCGTCACGAGGGGCGAGAAGGGTATTCGGCGGCTGATCGGGGCCGCCGTGACCGTGGTGGCTCTCGTGGCAGGGGCCCTCACGCAGCAGACACCGATCGCCGCCGCCGCGCCGCCGGTGGCCGCCAAGGACTTCACCAAGCCGGCGATCGTGATCCTCGGTTACGGCCTCAAGCCCGACGGCACCATGCGGCAGATCCTGTACCACCGCACGTTGACCGGCCTGGTGATCGCGCAGGCGTTCCCGCAGTCACCCATCATCGTCACCGGCGGCAATCCGCAGCGCGGCGTGACCGAGGCCGCGGCGATGCGCAATCTGCTTCTGATGCTGGGCTTTCCGGCGCACCGGATCATCGTCGAGGACCGCGCCAACAGCACCGTGCAGAATGCACAGTTCTCGGTGCCGCTGGCCAAGAAGGCCGGTACGACGGGCATCATCCTGGTCACGTCGTCGTCGCACCAGGGCCGCGCCGACAAGAACTTCGCCGACGCGGGCGGCAACATCCTGGCCACCGTCAGCTTCCCGGACAGCAACCCGACGGTGAACATCTCGCAGTTCGTCCGCGATGTGCTCAGTCCGTTGACACCCATCGGCTGACGTCGACGGACTATCGTGGGGACATGACGGGTCGACGCGGCCGAGCGCTGATCGGCTGCTGCGCGATGACCACCGCGTTGGCGGTCGTGCTCGCGCCGGCCGCGGCCGGTGATCCCGCGGCGCTCGACCCGACCGGTAACTACTCCGGGGGACCGGTGCCGACGATGAACGGGATACCGTGCGTCGGCGGCGGCCTCGGCGTGTGCCTGAGCATGCGGCAGAACGGTCCGTCGCGGGCGACGCCGCCGAGGGCCAATGTCGGGCACAGCCCGACGGTGCGCCGTTAGAGCAACCCGAACCCGCGCAGATCGCTCACGTACTTGTCGATCAGTTCCTGGGTGAGGTGCGGGATGTCGCCCGAGCCGACCTTCGCTTCGCGCACCGCGGCGTGGAACACCGCGGTCGGCTGCGATGCACCGTGGACGGGCGGCTGCGGAACCGCATAGGCATGCATGAGCGGCAGCATCGTCTGCGCGCGGCGCTTCTCGGGAAGCGCGGTCAGCGCGGTTTCGAACCGGCGCAGCCAGTCGTCGTAGTCGTCGATCCGCTCGATCGGGTGGCCGGCCCGGATCAGCCAGTCCACGAACACATCCACCGATATCCCGTCGTCGTGGGGGTTCATCACGTCGTAGGACACGTATTTCTCGCGGTTCCGCGCGCCCAAGGTCGTGATGGCCTCGGCGACGAAGTCGACCGGCAGCCCGTCATAGTGCGCCCGCGGACGGGTGTCCTGCCCGTCGCTCTGATAGAACGACCGTGGCGCGACACCGGTGATCAGCAGGCTCAGGAGGAGCCGCGTGAACATGTCGGGAACGTTGAGCTGACCGCGGTAGCGCGGGTGAGCCAGGATCATGTCGGAACGGAACGTCGCCACCGGTAGACCGCACAGATCATGGGCTTCCCGCAGCAGCACCTCACCGGCCCACTTGCTGTTGCCGTATCCGTTGGCGTACCCGTCGTCGAGTAAACGTACCGGGCTGACGCTCCGGATGTCGCCGTCCTCCTCGAAGTGGGCAATGCCTGTCGCGACCGCGACGGTCGACAGGTACGTGACCGGTTTGATCCGCTCGGTGATCGCAAGTTTGATCACCTCTGCGGTGCCGACGACGTTGGGGCCGAACAGTTGCCGGTAGGGCAGTACGTGATTGACGAGTGCCGCCGGGTGCACGACCAGATCGACCTCGGCGGCCAGGCGATGCCAAAGTTCAGGCGCCAGGCCGAGATTCGGTTCACCGACATCGCCGGCGAGCACCTGCAGATGCTCGGTGAGCTCGGCGAATCGGCGCGACAACTCCGGATCGGTGCCATAGGACTCGGCGAGCCGGGCACGCGCCGCGGCGTCGTCGCTGCCACGCACGATGGTGATCAGGGTGCCGCCGACCGGCGCCAGCCGTTCCAGCCACTGCAACGTGAGGAACCGGCCCAGCCAGCCGTTCGCGCCGGTGAGCAGTACCGTCCGCGGCTCCGTGGTGACCTTGGGCAAACCCGGTGCTGCCGCGAGTGTTTCGGCGTCGATGAACTTGTCGAGGGTCAGCTCGGCCGCCCGGATCTCGGTGGCGTCCTCGGGGTGCACGCCGGCGAATGTCGGCCGCTGGTGGCCCGCGTTGCGCTGCGCCTCGATGTGTTCGGCGAGCCGGGCCAGATCGGTCGCCGGATTCACGATGGTGCCTACGGGAACCTCGATGCCGAAGAAGTCGCTCAACAGGTTCGACAGGGTCAGCGCCGACAGGGAGTCCCCGCCGAGATCGGTGAAGTGGTCGTCCGGGGACACCTCCTGCCCGGTGCCGAGGATCGTCGCCGCGGCCTGGGTCAGTGTGTCGATCACGGGTTGGGTGCGCGCCGCGTGTCGCAGCGAACGCAGCTGGTCCTCTTGTGCCGAGGCGATATCGGCGTACATCTGTTCCAGGCGCTGCCCGTAGCGCTCCTTGAGGTTGGGGCGCAACAGCTTTCCTACACCGGAGAGCAGCCCATTGTCGGCGCTGAACGGTTCGGTCTCGACGATGAAATCGGCCGGGATCTCGTAGGACTGCAATTCGGCCTCGCGCGCGGTGCGCTGCAGGGAATCGGCGACCGCGGCTTTGAGCGCGACCGGATCGTACTGCTCGAGGGCGTCGGTGGTCGGAACCACCACGGCCAGAAGGGAACTGCGTTCGCTGTTGCCGTACACGAAGATCTGGCGCACCAAGGCCGCTCCCGCGTACACCGCCTCCAGGTTCGCCACCGCGACGAACTCGCCCTGGGAGAGCTTGAGGACGTTGTTGCGCCGGTCCACGTACACCAGGTGGTCGGGCGCGGTCTCGGCCACGACGTCACCGGTGTGGTAATACCCGTCGGCGTCGAACACACCTGCCGTGACCTCCGGCCGCTTGTAATACCCGGGGGTCAGGGTTTCCGATTTCACGAGCAATTCACCACGCGGATAAGGTTTGTCGGTGCTGAAGTACCCGAGCTCGGGGACGTCGATCAGCTTGTAGTCGATCACCGGCGGCCGCAAGACCACGCCGTCGCGTGTCACGGCGCCGGTCTCGGTGAGCCCGTAGCCGTCGACCATGTGTACGCCCAGCGTGACGTCGAGGAACGCCTTCATCTCCGCCGACAGGGGCGCGGTGCTGACGAATCCGTTGAGCACGCGTCCACCCAGAACGTCGTCGCGCAGCTCGTCGGCGGCCTGCTTCTCGGCGGTCGCCTCGTCGGTGCCCTCGGCGACCAATCGGTCTGCGGTGGCGCGGTAGTGCTGGTGCAGCAGGTCGGCGACCCGGGGTACCAGGGCCAGTTCGGTCGGGCGCACCAACTTCAGATCCTCGAAGAGTGTGGACATGTCTGATTCCGGCACGAAGTAACTGGTTCCGCCGTTCTGCACGGCCGTCGAGATCGGGATCCTGCCGCCGAGATGGTTGAGCGGCATGAAGTTGACGTTGATGACCGGGGCGGGGTCGTCGGTGATGAACGACGTCGACCAGAGCCGCGACACCATCGCCTCGGTGTACATCGCGCCCTTGGGTGTGCCGGTGGAACCCGAGGTGTAGAAGATCATCGCAAGCCGTTGCGGATCGCCCGCGGTGTAGATCGGCTCGACGGGGAGCTGCGCGCCAGCCTCGACGATCTCGTCGAGCGTGCTGACGGCGATGCCCTTGTCTGCGATCTCTTCGCGCGCACGGGCCAATTGGTCGCGGTGGTCGTCGAGCTCGGGATGGTGATCGAAGATCACCAGCTGGGTGACCGACGCGACATCCCGCACGGATTCGATGGCCAGGTCGAGATATTCGGCGCTCACGGCGACGATGCGCGGTTCGACCTCGGCCAGGATCGGGGCAAGCCGGGTCACCGGGGCGTTGTGCTGCAGCGGCACGCTCACCAGCCCGAGATACGCGCACACCAGGTCGACCGTCAGGTAGTCGGTGCTCGCGAAACCGATCGTGGCGACCGCGTCGCCGGGATAGATCGGATGCGTGAAGTCGTGGCGCAGGGCGGCCGCGATCGCTTGGACACGAGACCACACCTGGGCGTAACTGATGGTGTCGAACCGCGGCAGCAGTCGTGTCACGGTGCGCCGGGTCTCGGGGTCCACGGTCAGCTCGCGGGCACGGTATCCCAGCGCGGGCCGGTCACCGTATCCGGTGAACAGGGTCTGCAGGATTTCGGCCAGCCGCAGCCCGGGCGTGTGCGCTGCGTTGTACACATCGGGCAGCGGTGCGGCGGCGGCGAACTCGGGATCGGTGGCGTAAAGCTCGGCGATGCGGCGGGTCAACTGCTCGTCGTCGAGGTTGGTTTCGGTGACGTCGTGTGCGGCGTCGTGAACATCGCTGGTCATACGACCTGAAAGGGCTACGACCGGATGGATATTCTTTCCTGTGACCGTGATGTGGTGCACACAACGGAAGTGGCTGGTGGCGCGGGGCGGTCGGTGCACTTTTCAGTGATTTCCCAGCTGATCGCCAGGGACGCGGCCGGGGCGATGCCGCGGCGGCCGTGATCTGGCAAACGATCGGCGGTAATGCGTATCGGCGCGGTCCGGGCCGGATAAGGTGCGCGACATGGCTACCAGCGATTCCCGAGAAGTCCTCATCGAGGCGACGCCCGAAGAGATCTTCGATGTCATCGCAGACGTCGAATCCACGCCGAGTTGGTCACCGCAGTACACGCACGCCGAGGTCATCGAGCGCTACGCCGACGGCAGGCCGCGGCGGGCCAAGATGACCGTCAAGGCCGCCGGCCTCACCGACGATCAGGTCATCGAGTACACGTGGTCCGACAACGTGGTGAGCTGGACGCTGGTGAGCGCTGGGCAGCTCAAGGCGCAGGACGCCAGCTACACGTTGACCCCGCAGGGCGACAAGACCAAGGTGCGGTTCGACATCTCGATCGACCTGTCGGTGCCGCTGCCCGGGTTCATCGTCAAGCGCACCATGAAAGGCGGTGTCGAGACCGCGACCGACGGTCTGCGCAAGCAGGTGCTGAAGGTCAAGAAGGGTTAACTCCCGCCGAGACCGACGAAAATGCCGCAAGCCCACTCGCCGAGCGGCATTTTCGTCGGTTTGGGGAGCTAGCCGGACGCGGCGTTCGCGGCCGAGGCCGACTGGGCCAGCTCGGAGAGCAACGGTGGGATGTCCATGCGCTCCAGCATCACCTCGACGAACACCATGCGGTCCTGGGTTTCGGCGGCCACCGTCAGCGCGTCGTCGAGCTCGCCGTAGGTACGGCACCGGAAGGTCAGCGCGTCCGGCACCCCGAGCGCGGCGGGCAGCTCGGTCCAGCGCCATCCGGTGATGTCGTTGTACTCGGCCGTCACACCGTGGATCGCACGCTCGACGGTGTATCCGTCGTTGTTGACCACCACCACCACGGGAGTGAGCCCCTCGCGACCGAACGCGCCGAGCTCCTGGATCGTCAGTTGCGCGGCGCCGTCACCGATCAGCAGGACCGTGCGACGGTCACGGTCGGCCAGCCCGGCTCCGACTGCGGCGGGCAGCGTGTACCCGATCGACGCCCACAGCGGCTGGCCGATGAACGTCACCCCCGAGGCCAACCGGTGGCCGGCTAAGCCGTAGAACGACGTGCCCTGATCGGCGAGCACCACATTGCCCGGGGTCAATGCCTCAGAGAGCCTGTCCCACAACGCGTGCTGCGTCAGCGCGGCATCGCGGGCCGGCGGCGCGTGCCGTTCCGGTGCGGCGGGCGGCGGCAACGCGGGGGACTCGATGCCCCGTTCGGTGAGAATCGCGGTGAGCACGTCGAGCGCCGCGGCCATGTCCAGCGGTGCGAACACCTGCCCCGCGACCATGCTCTGGTTGACGCCGATGTCGATCGTGCGTGCCGGATCGATGCGCTGGCTGAAGAACCCGCTGACCATGTCGGTGAACAGCACGCCCGCCGTCACCAGCACGGGCGCGTTCTCGATGACGTCACGCACCGAACCCTCACTGGCCGAACCGGCGTAGATGCCCAGGAAATTGGGTGAGCTCTCGTCGACCAGGGTCTTGCCCCACATCAGCGTCGCGTGCGGCACGGTGTCGGCGGCCAGCAGCTTGCCGAGTTCCTCGACGCAGCCCATGCGGTGCACCAGGACGTCGGCCAGCACGGTCAGCCGGTGCTCGCCGATGAGCTGTGCGGCGGCCTCGGTGAACAGCGAGCGGGCCCGCGGGCTGGTTCCGTCGGTGTAGCGCGGCAGCGGCATGTGCGGTGGTTCGGTTGGGAAGCGGGCGACGTCGGTGGCGATCAACAGATAACCCGGCCGTTTCTGCTCGCGCACCTCCGACAGCACCCGGTCGATCTCCCGGGTGGCCGTCGCGGGAACCAGATTGGCCTGAGCACAGGTGATCTCGCGGCTCATGCGCAGGAAGTGCTCGAAGTCGCCGTCGCCGAGGGTGTGGTGCACGATGCGACGCGCCGCCTGGGAATCCTTCGACGGCGCACCGACGATGTGCACCACCGGCACGTGCTCGGCGTAGCTGCCTGCGATGGCGTTGGCCGCCGACAGCTCACCGACGCCGAACGTGGTAACCAGCGCCGCCATGCCCCGCAGCCGGCCGTAGGCGTCGGCCGCGTAGCCGGCGTTGAGCTCGTTCGCACCGCCGATCCACGTGATGCGCGGGTGCGCGACGATATGGTCGAGGAACTCCAACTGATAGTCGCCGGGGACTCCGAAGATCTCGGTCACGCCGAGTTCGGCGAGCCGGTCCAGCAGGTAGTCACCGACGGTGTAGCCGTCATCGGTCATGCCGCTAGTCTGCCTCGCATGACCAAGACCGGCCCCCTGACTGGCGTGAGAGTTGTCGAACTCGGCGGAATCGGCCCAGGGCCGCACGCCGCGATGATGCTGTCCGATCTCGGCGCCGACGTGGTCCGGGTGCGCCGCCCGGGTGGGCTGACGATGCCCGCCGAGAACGTCGACCTGCTGCATCGCGGCAAGCGCATCGTCGACCTCGACGTCAAGGCCGAGCCGGGCAAGCTGCTCGACCTGGTGGCCAAGGCCGACGTCCTGTTGGACTGCTTCCGCCCCGGCACGTGCGAGCGCCTGGGCATCGGGCCGAAGGAGTGCGAGGCCGTCAACCCGCGGCTGATCTTCGCGCGCATCACCGGCTGGGGCCAGGACGGACCGCTGGCACAGACCGCGGGCCACGACATCAACTACCTGTCCCAGACCGGTGCGCTGTCGGCCATCGGATACCGCGACCGGCCGCCGGTGGCGCCCATGAACCTGGTCGCCGACTTCGGCGGCGGGTCGATGTTGGTGCTCGTCGGCATCGTCTCGGCACTCTACGAGCGGGAACGGTCCGGCAAGGGCCAGGTGATCGACGCCGCGATGGTCGATGGCGTGAGCATGCTCGCGCAGATGATGTGGACCATGCGCGCCACCGGGACACTGCGCGACGAGCGTGAATCGTTCCTGCTCGACGGCGGCGCGCCGTTCTACCGCTGCTACGAGACCTCCGACGGCGGATACATGGCCGTCGGATCGATCGAGCCGCAGTTCTTCGCGCAGCTGATCGCGGGTCTGGGGTTGGCCGCTGACGAGATTCCCGGGCAGTTCGAGCCGGCGCGTTACGACGAGATGCGGGCGATCTTCACCGAACGGTTCAAGTCGAAGACGCGTGCCGAGTGGACCGAGATCTTCGCCGGCACCGACGCGTGCGTGACACCCGTGCTCACGTGGGGCGAGGCCGCCGAGAACGCGCACCTGCGAAAACGCTCGACGCTGATCGACGTCGACGGCGTCGCACAGGCCGCGCCCGCGCCGCGGTTCTCCCGCACCCCGGCGTCCACGCCCGGCAAACCACCGCAGGTGTCGACAAGCATCGACGACATCGACTGGGTTTAGGGACTTTCGGCCGCGTCCCGATTGGGGACTTTCGGCCGCGTCCCGTTTAGGGACTTTCGGCCATTGTCCCGGCCCGCACCGGCCAGCAGGATGGAGGTATGAGCACCTCAGAAGCCCCGGTCGTGGTCGGAATCGACGGCAGTGACAGCGCGGTGAACGCCGCACGCTGGGCAGGTGCGGTGGCCGAGAAGCTCGGTGCGCCGTTGCACATCCTGCACGCCCTGCCCACGCTGGGCCGCAACCTGACCGACACCGCAGGCGCGATGGTCGCGGCGATGATGAGCTATCAGCAGGACTGCGCGGCGATCTTCCTCAAGGCCGCGGCCGACGCCGTCACCGCAGAGCGACCGGGCCTGGCAGTCACCACGCAGTCGGTCAACGAACCCGCCGACGAGGCGTTGATCGAGGCCTCTGGGCAGGCGCGACTGGTGGTCCTCGGCGGTAAGCCCGTGACACCGACTGCGGCGTTGCTGATCGGCTCGACGGCGCTGGCGGTGACGACGCGCGCGGCATGTCCGGTCGTCGCCTTCCGCGGTGACCGCGTCACGCCCGGCCACGGTCCGGTCCTCGTCGGTGTCGACGACAGTCCTGCCGCCGCGAACGCGCTGGAGGTGGCGCTGGAACTGTCCGACAAGCTCGGCGCGCCATTGCGCGCGGTGCGGTCGATGTCGCTGCACGTACCCGCCGAAGCCGGTGTCACCATCCCGCTCGTCATCGATTGGGAAGCGGTGGAGGCGGCCGAACTCGTCGCACTCACCGAGACGGTCGACAAGGCCGCGGGCCGGTATCCGAACGTCGACGTGAAGTGCTTCGTCGAAATCGCCTCACCAGGAAAGGCGCTCATGCAGCACGTCGCCGACGCGCAACTCGTCGTCGTCGGGACGCGCGGGCGCAACGCGCTGGCCGGGGTTCTGCTCGGCTCGACGAGCCTGAACATGCTGCACCACAGCCCGGTACCGGTGGTGGTCTGCGGCCGCTGAACAAACTTGCAATTAAACGCACCGCGAGCATGAACGGAATAGTGCTCCAGGTCACCCGGTTGGTCTGGTCATGCCCACGGGAGTAATGCTCAGAGTCAACCCATCCACTGACAACGCCATCGACGGCCTGATCGCCGACGCCCGTCGCGTGCACGAGCTCGGCGTTCGGCAGATCTGGTTGGCGCAGCAGGTCGACATCGACGCCATCGCGGTGGCCGGTCTGATCGGCGCGGCCGTGCCCGGACTTGGAGTCGGGACCGCGGTGGTGCCCATCAACCCACGCCATCCGCTGCTGATCTCCGCGGCCGCCCAGACCGCGCAGGCCGCCGCGCACGGAAACTTCAGTCTGGGCCTCGGCCTGGGCGCGCGGGTGATCGAGCACCATGCGTTTGGTATCGACCGGACCAACACGGTGCAACGGCTGCGTGAGTATCTCCAGGTGCTGCGCGGGGCTTTCGAGAAGGGCGACGCCACATTTCACGGCGACGAGTACTCCATCGACGTACAGTGGCCCGTGCGCGTGGCAGGCGGCACCCCGATCCCGATCTACGTCGCAGCCATGGGGCCCAAGGCCTTACAGGTGACCGGTGAGCTGGCCGACGGCACCCTGCCCTATCTTGCCGGGCCACGCACCATCGGCGAGTTCATCGTGCCCACCATCAACGACGCGGCCGAATCCGCGGGGCGGCCGCAGCCGCGCGTGATCGCGATGGTGCCCGTGCTGGTGTCCGACGACGTCGAGGCGGCCAGGAAAACCGCCGCCGAGCAGCTCGCGTTCTACGCGACCATCCCGTCGTACCAGAAGGTCATTGCCCGCGAAGGCGTTTCGGATCTCACTGACCTTGCGGCCGTGGGCTCCGAGGATCAGGTGCGCACAAAGTTGCAGACGTATCTCGACGCCGGGGCCGCCGACGTGGTGCTCAGCCCGTTGCAGCCCGAACGTGCCGACGACCTCGAAAGGACCTGGGCGGTCGCCGCGTCGCTGTGAGTGTTCTCGGCGCGCGCACGCGGCCGCGGTGACCTAGCATGACCGGACATGCGGCCTCCCCGGCATTCGGCACTGCTGCAGCAGTTGGTCGCCGTGGCGCCGTCGCAGCAGGCCGTGCTCGACGAACTGCGCCGCGCCATCCTCGACGGAGGTGTGCCGCCAGGGACCCCGATCCCACTCGCCGAGGTGGCCGAGGTGTTCGGGGTCAGCCAGATCCCGGTGCGTGAGGCGCTCAAGACGCTGATCGGGGAGGGCTTGGTAACGCACCGTCGCAACGCCGGTTACACGGTCGCGTTGCTCACCGCGCAGGAACTGCGCGAAATGTACATCGTGCGTGAGACTTTGGAGTCCGCGTCGCTCATGGCCGCGGTGGCCAACGCGACCGACGCCGACCGCGACTCCGCGGTCGCGGCCAACGCGGTGCTCGAGCAGGCGATCGCCGCCGACGACGCCGCCACCTACCATCGGGAGAGTCGGCAGTTCCACGCTGCGCTGACAAGGCCGTCGCGCATGCACCGGTTGCTGCACATGCTCGAAGCGGCCTGGAACGTCACCGAACCGGTGCAGTCGATGGTGCACGTCAGCGCCGAGGACCGTACGCAACTGCATGCCGACCACCGCGAGATGCTCGACGCGTTCCTGATGCGCGACGCTGAACGCCTGGTCGCGGCGTCCGAGGCGCATGCGGCACGGCTCAACTCCGTCATCGCGGTGCTGCCCACAGGTACCGGACTGCTGGCCTGAAATATATCTTTCGCGAAATTGATGCATAGCTCCGGCGAAATGTAGGGGAAACAGATCGTTCCTAGCGTCGGGCCATGACAGAAACCGCGGTACCCAACGCAAGCGGCGCATCGGCCGGCTCCGACGGGAACTTCCCCGTCGCTGCCGGCGACCTCGTCGAAGCGGCCGGTCACCCGATCGGCGGCGGCGAGATCAAGCCGGGTTACGACCCGAGGCTGACCAACGAGGACCTGGCCCCGCTGCGCAGGCAGAGTTGGGGCTCCTACAACATCTTCGCGTTTTGGATGTCCGATGTGCACAGCGTCGGTGGCTATGTCACTGCCGGCAGTCTGTTCGCATTGGGCCTCGCGAGCTGGCAGGTGCTGGTGGCCCTGTTGATCGGCATCACCATCGTCAACTTCTTCTGCAACCTCGTCGCCAAACCGAGCCAGCAGGCCGGTGTGCCGTATCCGGTGATCTGCCGCACCGTGTTCGGTGTGCTGGGCGCCAACATCCCGGCCATCATCCGTGGTCTGATCGCCGTGGCCTGGTACGGCATCCAGACGTTCCTGGCGTCGGCAGCCCTGGACATCGTGCTGGTCAAGCTGTTCCCGTCGCTGGCGCCGTACGCCGTGGTGGGTGACTACGGTTTCGCGGGTCTGTCGCTGCTGGGCTGGGGCTCGTTCCTGCTGCTGTGGGTGCTGCAGGCGTGCGTGTTCTGGCGGGGTATGGAATCGATCCGCAAGTTCATCGACTTCTGCGGCCCCGCGGTGTACGTGGTGATGTTCCTGCTGTGCGGTTACCTGATCTACAAGGCCGGCTGGGGCGCAATCGATCTGAATCTCGGTGACGTCACCTACACCGGCTGGTCGTCGATCCCGGTGATGCTCGGCGCCATCGCCCTTGTGGTGTCGTACTTCTCTGGGCCGATGCTCAACTTCGGTGACTTCTCGCGCTACGGCAAGACGTTCGCCGCGGTCAAGAAGGGCAACTTTCTCGGTCTGCCGGTGAATTTCCTGGTGTTCTCGGTGCTGGTGGTGGTCACGGCTTCGCTGACGCTCCCGGTGTTCGGGGAGCTGATCACCGATCCGGTCGAGACCGTGGCCCGGATCGACAGCACGTTCGCGATCGTGCTTGGCGCCTTGACCTTCGCGATCGCGACGATCGGCATCAACATCGTCGCCAACTTCATCTCGCCCGCGTTCGACTTCTCCAACGTCAGTCCCCAGCGGATCAGCTGGCGTGCCGGCGGCATGATCGCCGCGGTCGGCTCGGTGCTGATCACACCGTGGAACCTCTACAACAACCCCGAGGTCATCCACTACACGCTGGAGACACTCGGCGCGTTCATCGGTCCGCTGTTCGGTGTTCTGATCGCCGATTTCTACCTGGTGCGCAATCAGAAGGTTGTGGTGGATGATCTGTTCACCCTCGACGAATCCGGAAAGTACTGGTATACGAAGGGCTACAACAAGGTTGCGGTCGTCGCCACCGTGGTGGGCGCGGTACTGGCTGTCATTCCGGTGCTGCTCGGCGGATCCGTCGTCGGCATGCACACGGCCGCCCAGTACAGCTGGTTCATCGGTTGCGGTGTCGCGTTCGGCCTGTACTACCTGCTGGCCAAGCGGGACGCGGTGGTCGCCGAGTCGCTCACGTGATCCGGATCTGGGTGGTCAACCCGAACACCACCGCATCGATGACCGAGGGGATCGGCCGCTGCGCCAGCGCGGTGGCCGGTCCCGGCACCGAGATCACCGCCGTCACCTCGCAGTTCGGCCCGCCGTCCATCGAGAGTCATTACGACGAGGCGATGAGCGTTCCCGGCTTGCTCGACGCGATCGCGCAGGGGGAGCGGGCCGGGGCAGGCGGGTACGTGATCGCGTGCTTCGGTGATCCCGGCCTGTACGCCGCGCGTGAGGTCGCGGCGGGTCCGGTGATCGGGATCGCCGAGGCCGCCATGCACACCGCGAGCCACCTGGGTCGGGGTTTCTCGGTGGTGACGACACTGGCCCGTACCACGGGTCGGGCCGCCGAACTCGCTGAACGCTATGGGATGCAGCGGTTCTGCCTCGGCATCCACGCGTGCGAAATCCCGGTGCTCGACCTTGAGACGGACCCGACCGCGCAGAAGGTGGTCACCGAGGCGTGCCGCGAAGCCATCGAACGCGACGGGTCCGACGCGATCGTGCTGGGTTGTGCGGGCATGGCCGACATGTGCCGGGCAATCTCCGATGAGCTCGGCGTGCCGGTGGTCGACGGGGTCAGTGCGGCCACCCTCACAGTGCGGTCGCTCGTGACAATGGGGCTGCGCACCGGCAAGCGCGGCGAGTATGCGACACCGCCGCCCAAGCAGTACGTCGACCGGTGTCAGCTCGGATGCGCTTGCCGCCAGTGCTCGGCGATCTCGATGCGCCGAGCCAGCCACACCCGGTCATGTGATTGCACGTGATCGAGGAAGCGTTGCAGTGCAGCTGTTCTCGCGGGGCGCCCCACCAGCCGGCAGTGCAGGCCGACCGAGAGCATCTTGGGTGCGCCGCCAATCCCCTCGGCGTAGAGGACGTCGAACGCGTCACGCAGGTGTGCGAAGAACTCGTCGCCGTTGGCGAACCCGGCCGGTGACGCGAACCGCATGTCGTTGGTGTCGAGCGTGTAGGGCACCACGAGATGATCGGATCCGTTGACATGTACCCAGTACGGCAGATCGTCGGCATAGGAATCGGAGTCGTAGACGAATCCCCCGTGCTCGACGACCAGCTCTCGCGTGTGCGGCGAATCCCGGCCCGTGTACCAGCCCAGCGGTGCGGAACCGGTGAGTTCTTCGAGGATTCGCACGGCCTCGGCCATGTGCTCACGCTCGGTGTCGCGGTCGGTCAGCTGATAGGACTTCCACCGCAGCCCGTGGCACGCGATCTCGTGGCCCAACTCGGTGAACGCCGCGACCGCTTCGGGATTGCGCTGCATCGCACGTGCCACCGCGAAGATCGTCAGCGGTATGCCGCGCTGCTCGAAAACTCGTAGCACTCGCCACAATCCGGCGCGGGATCCGTACTCGTAGAGCGACTCCATGCTCATGTGCCGGTTGGGGAACGCCTCGGCGGGCGTCATCTCCGACAGGAATGTCTCCGACGCCGGATCGCCGTCCAGCACGCAGTTCTCCGCGCCCTCTTCGTAGTTGAGCACGAACTGCACGGCGATCGCAGCACCGCCGGGCCACTGCGGATCCGGGGGTGTGCGGCCGTAGCCGACCATGTCTCTCGGGTAGCTCATGCCAGATCTCCGTACAGTCGCAGGCGCGCGAGACCGCCGTCTGGGTAGATGTCCAGACGTACCTCCGATACCACATCGGAATCCGCGACGAGAAAACGATGCCGCGTGTCGGGCAGCAGTGCTGTGCGCGGCAGCAGGTCCACCCAGTGCCCGTCGGCGCGCAGCCCGCTCAGCGCGGCCGCGCCCGGGCAGTTACCTACGAAGTAGGACGTGTCGACCTCGGCCAGGCGTACGCGTCCGGGACCCGCCAGGCGGATTCGTACCCAGTCGTTTCCGTCGTCGCGGCGGCGTGCGGTCTCCCAGCCGTCACCCATCACCTGCGCCAGGCCGGGGAAGATGAGGTTGTGCGGTGAGCTGTAGAAACGGTTGGAGCAGTCGAGCACCAGCGCACCGTTCTCCAGTGCCGCCAGATCCATCGGCCCGATGCCGAGGAACCGTTTGTCGGGTCGGCCTTCGCCGTGCACACGTAGCCGCGCCACACCGCCGTCGGGAAAGATGTTGAGGCGCACATGGGTCCAACGGTCCTCGGAGTGCACCTCGAAGTTGTTGCGGGTGTCTCCGTAGACGCGGGATCGCTCGATGATCGACGTCCAGTTGGCATCGGTGGCCAGTTCCTCGGCGGCGGGGTAGCCGTCGACTTCCAAAGCGTCGACCGACACCTCGGGCGGGTAGTTGCCCTTGAACCACGCGGTGTCGACGACGATTCCGCGGATCACTCCGGGCACACCGAGACGCACGATCGCAGAATCATGGCCGGGCTTCCGGCGCCTGCGGGTTTCCCAGCCGTCGTAGATCTGCCCCTTGTGCCCGAACGTCGCAGGCCGATACTGTGACGGCCCGGGGGAGATCAGGTTCTCCTTCTCGGCGAACGTCTCGTCATTGGCCCATACGACCGCGCCACCCAACGACCGCAGGGCCAAATCGGGCAGCCAGGTGAAATCCGGCGGGGTTTCGGTCATCACGTGCTGCTCTCTAGGTCCGGTTCTTCAGGTTGTGCAGCACCTCGACGGTGGCGCGCGGTGCGACCGCCAGCACGTCCGCGGCCTCGAACGCGCCGCAGTCGAGCCCGCGCAGCACCACGGTGGCAAGGGCTTCTGCCGTGGCCGGTTCGTCGACGATCGCGCCGCCGCGGCGGTCGAGGTAGTTCTGCAACCGCGGGGCTGCGGCGCGCATCGCGGCGCGAAAGAACGTGAACGTAGCGAGCCAGCGCGTCACCAGGTGCCCGGGATGCATGTCCCACCCCTGGTAGAAGCCGCGTTCCAGCGATCGGGTGACCAGGCGGTGGTGACGCCGGATGGCCTGCGCCACCTGCTCTTCCGTGCCTATCGGGGACACCTGGGTGGAACCGTCGGCCACCCATACGCCGGTCTGCGCGGCCGCGGTCTGCATGACTGCCTTGGCGTGGTCGGCAATCGGATGGTCGAGGGACTGGTGCTGCGGGGCGATGCCGCAGGCCGCGCTGTAATCGTAGGTGCCGTAGTGCAATCCGGTGCACCGCTGATCGGAGCGGTGGATGGCCGCGGCCACGGTCGCGGTGCCGCCGGGGCCGAGCACGGCCTGCGGGCTCTCGATCTGCAATTCGAACCGCAGCGTCCGTTCGGGCAGGCCGTGTGCGGATTCGAGTGCCTCACACACCCACACTGCCGCGGTGACCTGCTCGGCGGCTCGCAGTTTGGGCACCGTGAACACGAAGCCGTCGGGGATTCCGCCGTCGAGCACGAGTTCCAGCGTGCGAAGCGCGCGGGTGCGTTCGGCCATCGTGAGGCCTTTGATGCGGATCCCCGAACTGTCCAGGCCGAGTGTGCGCAGCGTCGCGCCCGCGCGCAGTGCATGGGCGTCCTCGACCTCGTCGGCGCGCCGTCCGTAACCGTCCTCGAAATCGATCCGCAGGTCGGCAATCGGGGCGTCGGCGAGACGCTTGCGTGTCAACGTCAGTGCCGTGTTGTCGCTCAACTCAGCCAGAAGCTCGGCGTGTTGCTCGAGCAGTTCCAGCGCTGCGGCACCCCATTGCCGTGGGGTGCTCTCATCGGCGTCGGCGGCATTCACGTACACGGTGTGCACGGGTTGGACCGCGCGGCGGTCGCCGGGAAACCGTGCCGCCAACTCGGCGTCCACCTGCGTCAGCAGCTCATCGATGCGGGCGCGGACGTCCGGTGGAACGCGATGTGAGGGTGGAGGCACCCACACATCGTCTCGCGTTACGGCCGCCTCAGCACCTTCGCAGCACCTGGAGCCGGCGGATCGCCTCGTCGAGCGTGTCGTCGCGTTTGCAGAATGCGAAGCGCACCAAGTGATTCCACACATCGGCGTGTGGTGCGTCGGGATCGCAGAACGCCGACATCGGGATCGCCGCGACACCGGCCCTGGTGGGCAGTTCGGCGCAGAACGCGCTGCTGTCGTCGTATCCCAGCGGACGGGGGTCGGCGCACAGGAAGTATGTGCCGCGGCTGTCGTGTACCTCGAACCCGATCTCGGCCAGTGCTGAGCCCAGCCGATCCCGCTTGGCCTGGAACGAATCGCGCAGATCCGCGACCCAGCCGTCCTCGTGGTTCAACGCGTGCGCGATCGCGGGCTGGAACGGCGCCCCGCCGACGTAGGTGAGGTACTGCTTGGCTGCGCGCACCCCGGCGATCAATTCGGGCGCACCGCAAGCCCAGCCGATCTTCCAGCCGGTCGCGTTGAACATCTTGGCCGCGCTCGAGATGGTGACGGTGCGGTTGCGCATACCGGGGTAGCCCGCGAGCGGGCGATGTTCGAACCCGTCGAACACCAGGGCTTCGTACACCTCGTCGGTGATCACCAGCAGGTCGTGCTCGACGGCCAGCGCCGCGACCTCGCGCAACTCGGCATCGGAGGCCACCGCGCCGGTGGGGTTGTGCGGCGAGTTGAGGATCAGTGCCTTGGTCTGCGGAGTCACGGCGGCGCGTAGCGCGTCGACGTCGATCGCGAACCCGCGCCCGTGAGGTACCAGGGGGACCGCGCGGCGTTCGCAGCCGGCCATGGCGATAACGGGGGAGTACGAGTCGTAGAACGGCTCGATCACCAGCACCTCGGAGCCGGGCTCGACGAGCCCGATCAACGACGCGGCGATGGCTTCGGTGGCGCCGACGGTGACGAGCACCTCGGTGTCCGGGTCGTACTCGATGCCGTAGTGACGCTTACGCTGCGCGGCGATCGCCTGCCGCAGCTCGGGTACCCCGAGCCCGGGCGGGTACTGGTTGACCCCGTCGGCGATGGCGTTCTGCGCGACCTTGAGCATCTCGGCCGGGCCGTCCTCATCCGGGAACCCCTGACCCAGATTGACCGCGCCGAGGCGCGTGGCCAACGCCGACATCTCGGCGAAGATGGTCACGGCGAACGGCTGCAGTCTGCGGACGGTCATGCAGAAAGCCTATGTGCTTGTGGTCAGGCCAAGTCGCCGGGACGGATGCGCAGCTTCGCCGCGATACGCGCGAGGGCTTGCTGCTCGGAGGCGGTGAGCGGGTCGAGGACGAACTCGCGCACCGCACGCATGTGGATGGGTGCGGCGACGACGACGAGGCGATATCCGGCGTCGGTGAGCTCGGCGAGCGTGTACCGGCCGTCGGTCGGATCGGGGGAGCGGGTCACCCAGCCGCGTTGCTCGAACCGCTTGACGACGTTCGAGAGCCGCGACAGTGAACCGTTGGCCAGAAACGCGAGCTCACTCATCCGGATGCGGCGGTCGGGCGCCTCGGAGATGTGGCTGAGGGTCAGGTATTCGAACAGGGTGAGGTCGACTTCCCGCAACGGCGCCTCGAGACGTCCCGGCATCAGCAGGATCAGGGAAACCAGACCCGTCCACGCCTCTTTCTCGGCCGGGCTCAGCCACCGCGGTTCGTCAGAGGGCTCGGTGGGAGGCTCCTCGGCGCGGGTCATATCGGCACTTTAGTGCGGCGGAATAACTTCAAGCGTGAAGTCATTATGGGTGATGTTCACTTCACGCTTGAAGTAATGACGAAAGGTGATCCGTTGAGTCAGATCGAGTTCTTCATGACGCCCGGCTACGGCCCCAAGATGCGGGCGAACCTGCACTACAACCAGGCGCTGCGCATCGGCGACCGCGTCGAGATCTCCGGGCAGGGCGGCTGGGACGACAACCTCCGCTTCCCGGCCGACCTCGAGGACGAGATCGTGCGCGCCTTCGACAACGTCGAGCGCACGCTCGCCACGGCAGGAGCGAGCTGGGGTGACGTTGTCTCGGTGAACTCCTACCATGTGCCCACCGCGGCGGACACTATCGGCGACGAGCACACGCGCGTCATGGTCGAGCAGTTCCGCAAGCGCATGGGCGACCGCGCCCCCATCTGGACCCAGATCGGGGTCCCCGCGCTCGGCGCGCCGGGCATGCGCGTCGAGATCCGCGTGACGGCTGTGCTCGGCGCGAACGCCTGAACTCCCGCTCGTAACGTCACGGCGGAAATCCGGCCGATTTTCCGCCGTGGCGTTACGAACGGCGCGCGTCAGGTTGCGAACAGCCTTGCCGTGCGCAGCTGGATGCGCTCACTCTGCAGCGGCCCCAGCCGGCCCAGGCACACAGCGGCGCCGAGCATCGCGGCCACCAACGAGCGCAGTGAGCCGAGCACCGCCATCTCTACCGGTATTCCCAACTCGGCCTGCACCACAGCGTCCACCACGGCGGCATGCCTGGCCGAACTGCCTTCGAGTACCGCACTCAAATACGGGGGTTCGATGCCGATGTCACACGCGGTTGCAGCGTGGCTTCGCGGTGAGCGGCCGGGAGTCACTGACGGCCCAAAAACCGCCGTGGCGTGACGCGCGACGTGTGAAGTGGCCAGGTCGTGGCAACACCACTGGCATGGCTACCTATCGCGTGCTCAATCCAAAAGGCGACGTCGTCGACACCAAGGACATCGAAAGCGCCGACGATGCCCATGCGTGGTTCGTCGACCAGCGTGCGGACAACACGGAGCTGGGCTGGCGCATGGAGGTCCAGCACGACGGCGAGTGGCATTTCTTCGACGACACCGAGGGCACCTCGAAGTAGCCGAAGAAGACCGCATCTCCAGTGTCCCAACCAAGCGGTTGGGTGAGGCTGCTAGGCTCGCGCGCAGAGGACAACACCTCCACGCGGGTTCATGCCCGTCAACTCAACCCTTGACAGGACCTGGAGATCTACATGTCCGAAGAAGCCTTCATCTACGAGGCTATTCGTACGCCACGCGGCAAGCAGCGTGGCGGAGCCCTCAACGAGATCAAGCCCGTCAACCTGGTCGTCGGCCTGATCGACGAGATCCGCAGCCGGTATCCCGATCTGGACGAGAACCTGATCAGCGATCTGGTTTTGGGCGTGGTGTCCCCGGTCGGTGACCAGGGCGGCGACATCGCCCGCACCGCGACACTGGTCGCGGGCCTGCCGGAGACCACCGGTGGCGTGCAGCTCAATCGCTTCTGCGCGTCCGGACTCGAGGCCGTCAACATCGCCGCGCAGAAGGTACGTTCGGGCTGGGACGACCTGGTACTCGCCGGCGGCGTGGAGTCGATGAGCCGTGTCCCGATGGGCTCTGACGGCGGTGCCTGGGCCGCCGATCCGGAGACCAACTACCGCATCGGCTTCGTGCCTCAGGGCATCGGCGCCGACCTGATCGCCACCATCGAGGGCTTCTCCCGCGAGGACGTCGACGCCTACGCCGCGCGTTCGCAGGAGCGCGCCGCCGCGGCCTGGTCCGGCGGCTACTTCGCCAAGTCCGTGGTGCCGGTGCGCGACCAGAACGGCCTGGTCGTGCTGGATCACGACGAGCACATGCGTCCGGGCACCACCGTGGAGAGCCTGGCCAAGCTCAAGCCCGCGTTCGAGGGCATCGGCGCGATGGGCGGCTTCGACGACGTGGCGCTGCAGAAGTACCACTTCGTCGAGAAGATCAACCACGTCCACACCGGCGGCAACAGCTCGGGCATCGTGGACGGCGCCGCGCTGGTGCTGATCGGCTCGGAAAGCGCGGGGAAGGCGGCCGGTTTGACCCCGCGGGCGCGCGTCGTCGCCACCGCCACCAGCGGTGCCGATCCGGTCATCATGCTCACCGGCCCGACGCCCGCCACGCGCAAGGTGCTCGACCGCGCCGGTCTGACGGTGGATGACATCGATCTGTTCGAGCTCAATGAGGCGTTCGCCTCGGTGGTGCTGAAGTTCCAGAAGGACCTTGGCATCCCCGACGAGAAGCTCAACGTCAACGGCGGCGCCATCGCGATGGGCCACCCGCTGGGTGCCACGGGCGCCATGATCACCGGAACCATGGTCGACGAGCTCGAGCGTCGCGGCGCTCGGCGTGCGCTGATCACGCTGTGCGTGGGCGGCGGCATGGGCGTGGCCACCATCATCGAACGAGTCTGAGAGGGTATCGAACAGCTATGGCTGAGAACACCATCAAGTGGGACAAGGATGCCGACGGCATCGTCACGCTGACGCTCGACGACCCGACCGGCTCGGCCAACGTGATGAACGAGCACTACAAGGAATCCATGCACAACGCCGTGGAACGCCTTGCCGCAGAGAAGGATTCAATCACCGGTGTCGTCATCACCAGCGCGAAGAAGACATTCTTCGCCGGTGGTGACCTCAAGGGCATGATGAAGGTCGGCCCGGAGAACGCGGCCGAGTCCTTCGCCGAGGTCGAGTTCATCAAGGCTGACCTGCGCAAGCTCGAGACCCTGGGCGTGCCCGTGGTGGCCGCCATCAACGGCGCCGCGCTCGGCGGCGGCCTGGAGATCGCACTGGCGTGCCATCACCGCATCGCCGCCGACGTCAAGGGCGTGGTGATCGGTCTGCCCGAGGTCACCCTCGGCCTGCTGCCCGGCGGCGGCGGTGTCGCCCGCACCGTCCGGATGTTCGGCATCCAGAAGGCCTTCATGGAGGTGCTCTCGCAGGGCACCCGGTTCAAGCCGGGCAAGGCCCTGGAAGTCGGGCTTGTGGATCAGCTCGTCTCGTCGGTGGATGAGCTCGTGCCCGCCGCCAAGGCTTGGATCACAGAAGAGCTCAAGGCCAACCCCGAGACGGTTGCCGTTCAGCCGTGGGATCGGAAGGGCTACAAGATGCCCGGCGGCACGCCGAGCAGCCCCGGCCTGGCCGGCATCCTCCCGTCGTTCCCGGCTCTGCTGCGCAAGCAGCTCAAGGGTGCGCCGATGCCTGCGCCGCGGGCCATCCTGGCCGCGGCGGTCGAGGGTGCGCAGGTCGACTTCGACACCGCCACCCGTATCGAGAGCCGCTACTTCGTCAGCCTCGTCACCGGCCAGACCGCCAAGAACATGATCCAGGCGTTCTTCCTTGACATGCAGACCATCAACGGTGGTGGTTCGCGGCCCGACGGCATCGCCAAGCAGGAGATCAAGAAGGTCGGTGTCCTTGGTGCGGGAATGATGGGCGCCGGTATCGCCTACGTGTCGGCCAAGGCCGGCTTCGAGGTCGTGCTCAAGGACGTCACGCTGGAGGCGGCCGAGCGGGGCAAGGGCTACTCCGAGAAGATCGAAGCCAAGGCGCTCGAGCGTGGCAGGACCACCAAGGAAAAGTCCGACGCGCTGCTGGCCCGGATCACCCCGACCGCCGACGCGGCCGACCTCAAGGGTGTGGACTTCGTCATCGAGGCCGTCTTCGAGAATCAGGAACTCAAGCACAAGGTGTTTCAGGAGATCGAGGACATCGTCGAGCCCAACGCGATCCTCGGCTCGAACACCTCCACGCTGCCGATCACCGGTCTGGCGACCGGTGTGAAGCGCCAGGAGGACTTCATCGGCATCCACTTCTTCTCACCGGTCGACAAGATGCCGCTGGTGGAGATCATCAAGGGCGAGAAGACCTCCGACGAGGCGCTGGCCCGGGTGTTCGACTACACGCTGGCCATCGGCAAGACGCCGATCGTGGTCAACGACAGCCGCGGCTTCTTCACCAGCCGCGTCATCGGCACCTTCGTCAACGAAGCCCTGGCGATGCTCGGTGAGGGCGTGCCCGCGGCCAGCATCGAGCAGGCGGGTTCGCAGGCCGGCTACCCGGCTCCGCCGCTGCAGCTGTCCGACGAGCTCAACCTCGAGCTGATGCAGAAGATCGCGACCGAGACCCGCAAGGCCGCCGAGGCCACGGGCGCCACCTATGAGCCGCATCCGGCCGAAGCGGTGGTGAACAAGATGATCGAGATCGGTCGTCCGTCGCGTCTGAAGGGCGCCGGCTTCTACGAATATGTCGACGGCAAGCGCGTCGGCCTGTGGCCGGGTCTGGCCGACACGTTCGGCTCGGGCAAGGTCGACATCCCCCTGCAGGACATGATCGACCGCATGCTGTTCGCCGAGGCGCTGGAGACCCAGAAGTGCATCGACGAAGGTGTGCTGACATCCACCGCTGACGCCAACATCGGCTCGATCATGGGTATCGGCTTCCCGCCGTACACCGGCGGCAGTGCGCAGTTCATCGTGGGCTACCAGGGTGAGCTGGGTGTCGGCAAGGAGGCTTTCGTGGCCCGCGCCAAGCAGCTGGCCGAGCGCTACGGCGAGCGGTTCAACCCGCCTGCCTCGCTGGAGTCCTGACCCACCGGCGTGACCAGACGCGAATGTCCCCCAAAACCGTAGTTTTGGGGGACATTCGCGTCTGCCCGTCAGGCAATGCCTGCTGGGAGCTTACCCGTTCAGCCGGGCCGGCCACTGCGGCAGCGGCATCGTGTCGTAGAGCCGCACACCTTTGTCGTTGAGCCGGGCGAGGGATCGGGTCAGACCCACGGGCAGCACCGAGATCAACTGGCCCACACCGACCAACGCGCGGATGCCGAGACCGCTCGCGGGAACCACGGTTTTTGCGTTGAAGCGGGCCAACTTTCGGCTGCCCACCACCGGTGCGAGCATCGTGCGCTCGTAGGCGTCGAACGCGGCGGGATAATCCTCGCCTGCCCGCACCATTTCGGCGGCCAACACGTAGGCGCCGTACACCGCGAGGCTGGTGCTGCCACCGACCGCGGGCCCGGGGCAGTAGCCGGCGTCTCCGACGAGCGTCACCTGGCCGCGTGACCAGGTCGTCATCTCCAGCTGCGTGATGGCGTCGAAGTAGAACGCAGGCGTTCGCGGTACCTCGTCGAGCCAGCGGTTCACCTCGGGAGCCATGTGTTCGAACGCGGCACGCAGTTGTGCCTTCTGCCGCTCCACATCACGGTGGTCGTAATCGAGCGGTCGGCTCGGTCGGAAGATGAACACCGCGCGGGCATCCTCGAGGTGGTCGGCGGTGTAGACCGCTGCCATGTGACCGGGTTTGAGGAAGCTGGTCATCTCGCCGTCTCGGGCCAAGCTCTTCGGCACCGACACCACCGACAGGTACCCGGCGAGAAAATTCTCGGAAACGTTGTCGCCGAACACCAGACGCCGCACACCCGAGTGCAGGCCGTCGGCGCCCACCACGACGTCGAAGCGGCGGGGTGGGTGGTGTTCGAAGGTGACGTCCCCATCGGGCGAGATCGAGGTGATGGTGTCCCCGAAGAGATATTCGACGTCGTCACGGCCTGCGCGGAAGTAGATCTCGCTGAGGTCGTCGCGCATGATCTCGATGTGCCGGTCGGAAATGACCCCGACGACCTTGAGGTAGTCGAGCCGTGCCGGACGCGATGTGCCAGGGCGATGGACGACCATCGATGTGGTGCCGGTGGCGTGCGCCTCGATCTCGGGCAGCACCCCCATGCGCTCGGAGATCTCCATGGCGGGCCGGAACAAGTCGACGGCGTGGCCGCCGGTCTTGCGTAGGACGGGCGAGCGCTCGACCACGGTGACCTCGAATCCGTGTCGTGAGAGCCAGTAGGCGAGTACGGGCCCGGCGATGCTGGCGCCCGAGATGAGTACCTTCACTTTTCCCCTTACTTAACGGTCGGTAAGTGCGCTGGCGTCAGCTTACCGATCGTTAAGTAAGTTAGGGTGGCCACGTGGCCAAGCCCGCAGTGGACACCCGGCAGCGCATCCAGGAGGTGGCGCGCGAACTGTTCGCCGAAAAGGGTGTGGTGCGCACCAGCCTGCAGGACATCGCCGACCGGCTCGGCATCACCAAACCCGCGCTGTACTACCACTTCCGGTCGCGCGAAGAGCTCATCCGCAGCATTCTGCAACCCCTCATCGACGAGGGTGAGGCCTTCGTCGCCGAACAGGAGCGCAAACGCGCAGCGGACCGCGCCTCAGCGCGCGAACTCCTGGAGGGCTACTTCGACTTTCACTACCGGCACCGCGCAGACCTCGTCCTGATCGTTTCCGAACTGACCACACTGGTCGACCTCGGATTGATCGACCAGCTGCTGGCCTGGCGGGCCCGGCTGGGGGCGTTGGTGTTCGGCCGCACGCCCACACTCGAGCAATCCACCCGCGCGGTCATCGCCTTCGGCGGGCTGCAGGACTGTTGCCTGCAGTTCCCCGATGTCCCCGCCGAACAACTCCGCACCGCGACAGTAAACGGAGCCATGGCCGCATTGGGGCTGTGAAACGGTCGCCCGCGGGGGAACGGACGGTGCCGTTCTGTGCGGCTGCGTTGCAGAGCGTGCCGGCCCTCAGACCGAGCCCAGGTCGGCGGACAACCAGTGCTCGGGCGTCATGAAGACGACGACGCTCTCGCCGTGCTCGCGCCGGGCGAACTCCAGGTACCCGTCGACCTTCTCCGGAGCGAGATAGCGCTTGGTCACCTCGACGAGGTGATCGTCGGTGGCGGGCTCGATACGGCTGACGGGACCGTCGACCGCGACGTACCGCACCGTCGGCTCGAGGCGCTCGACCATCAGGGTGAACCGGCCCGCCGATTCGATGAGCCGGTGCTTGCGTGAGCCGTTGCCGGTGAGCACCCACGGCTCGCCACCCGGGGAGTACTGGTACCAGATGGGCACCGTGAGCGGTCCGCGCTTGTCGCCGGCATACACCGACAGGGCCGCGATGTGCGGTTCGGCGAGGAATTGTTCGCGTTCTTCTTTGGGAAGGGCCATCGTCTCAATCTAGCCAGATGCTGTGACATGCGTCGCTATCCTGGCGATGAAGTGCAGGAAACCGTCTGGGGACTGGACATTCGGGCTTTCGGTCCTAGAGTCGAGTCTCATGCGCTTTGGATTGTTCATCCCGCAGGGCTGGCGTCTCGACCTCGTCGACATCCCCACCGACCGGCACTGGTCGGTGATGCGCGATCTGGCTGCGTACGCGGACGGCTCGCAGGCCTGGGACTCGCTGTGGGTCTACGACCACTTCCACACCGTGCCGGTGCCCACGGGCGAGGCCACACACGAGGCGTGGACGCTCATGGCCGCGTACGCGGCGACGACGTCGCGCATCAAGCTCGGGCAGATGTGCACCGCGATGTCGTACCGCAACCCCGTCTACCTCGCGAAGGTCGCTGCCACCACCGACGTGATCTCGGGCGGCCGGGTGCAGATGGGCATCGGCGGTGGCTGGTACGAGCACGAATGGCGGGCCTACGGTTACGGCTTCCCGTCGGCCGGGGAACGCCTGGGCCGTCTCGACGAGGGTGTGCAGATCATGCGCGACGCCTGGCGGGACGGACGCGTGAGCTTCGACGGCAAGCACTACCAGGCCGACGGCGCGATCGTCTCGCCCACGCCCCTGCAGGAGGACGGCATCCCGCTGTGGATCGCCGGCGGCGGGGAGAAGGTCACGCTGAAGATCGCCGCCAAGTATGCGCAGTACACCAACTTCACCTCCGAGCCCGAGGCCTTCAGGCGCAAGTCGCAGATCCTGGCCGAGCACTGCCGTACCGTCGGCACCGATTTCGACGCGATCGTGCGCTCGGCCAACTTCAACGCCGTGATCGGCGAGTCCGAGAAGGACGTCAAGGAGCGCATCGAGCGCCTGCGGGCACGGCAGTCCCCGGTGGCAGGCGAGGACGCGGTCGACGCGATGCTGTCCACCATGAGCGCACCCGAATCCGCTTCCGGCACACCCGAACAGGTCATCGAGAAGCTCAAGCGCGTCCGCGACCTCGGTTGCGAGTACGCGATCCTGTACTTCCCAGAGGCCGCGTACGACCGGTCCGGCATCGAACTGTTCGAGCAGAAGGTCATCCCGGCGCTGAGTTAGCCGGGCTGGCTTCGTAGAAGCCGATCCGCCACCGGCGCTCCGCGCGGACCGCCAGCACGCCGATGTTCAGGTGCACCGGGTCGCGGTCGGTATACGAGAATTCGGCGGACACATACCCGAGCACCACATCCGGTGCGGGTTGCCGCTTCTCGACGATCCGGTAGTCCACGGTCATGCCGAGCGGCTGTGACGCGTAGTAGTCGGAAACCCCTTGCGTCCCAACGCTGTAGGGGCGCAGACCCTGAAAGATCGCGTCCTCGGTGAACACCGCGGCCACCCGTGCGGGATCGTGGGCGTCGATGCCGGCCTTCCACTCGTCGAGCACGCCGCGCAGCACGGCCTCAGAGCCCGGCACTTTGACCACCGTCGACGTGCAGGATCTCACCGGTCACGAACTTCGCCTGCTCCAGATACAGCACCGCGTCCACCGCGTCGTCGATGTCACCCAACTGGCGCATCGGGTTCAGCGCGGCCAGTGCGTCATAGGACGACGGGTCGTGCATGGGCGTCTTGATGCTGCCCAGTGCCACCGCGTTGACCCGGATCCGGCGGCTCGCGTTCTCCACCGCCAGCGCCCGAGTGGCGGCGTTCAGACCACCCTTGGTCAGCGACGCCAGCGCCGACGGCACTGTTGAGTTGGCCTGATCCACGAGGCTCGTGGAGATGTTGACGATGTGGCCGCCGGCCGGCAGTGCCGCGAGCGCAGCCCGGGTCAACTCGAAGAACCCGCGAAGGTTCACGCCCGTGATGGCGTCGTAGTCGGCGTCGGTGTAGTCGGTGAACGGTTTCGCGATGAAGATGCCCGCGTTGTTCACGACGGTGTCGACGCGCCCGAAGCGTTCCAGCGCCGCGTCGACGAGGCGCTGACCGACGCCCGGCTCGGCGATGTCGGCTGCCACGGTCAGCACCATCGGATCGTCGCTGGCGCCGATGCTGCGGGAATTGGCGACGACGGCATAGCCGAGCTTGCGATATCCGGAGACCAAACCCGCGCCGATGCCCTGCGAGGCCCCGGTGATGATGACGACTGGTGTGTTCATGATGCCCTCCTGGTTGAGTCCGGGTTCGTCCCGGTTGTCCTGCTCAACATGAGGAGCGCCCACGGCGATCTCCGGTTCACCGGATCTGCCTTCTCTCTGCTGAGAGCTTCTTCCTATTAGTCTGCAACGGTGGAGCTGCGCCAGTTGCGCTATTTCGTGACGGTCGCCGAGGAGCTCAACTTCGGCCGGGCCGCCGAACGCCTGCGCATCGCCGGGCCGTCGCTCTCACAGCAGATCAAGGCGCTCGAACGCGATCTGAAGGTCGTGCTTTTCGACCGCGACCGGCGGTCGGTGACCCTCACCTCGGCCGGTGCCGCACTGCTGCCGGGAGCCCGCGCCCTGATCGCCCAGGCCGACGAGTTACGCAGGCAGGCAACCGGTTTGGCGATGTCTGATCCGGTGCGCATCGGGTACGTGAACTGGTGTCCGACGGACTGGGCCGAGCGCGCGGCGGGGGTCGCCGAGCTGCGCGTCGACACGTGGGTGATGCCGTCGCACGCGCAGGCCACACGCGTGGCCGACGGAACCCTGGACCTCGCGATCTGCTGGGTACAGAACGTCGACCTGCAGTCGATGGGCCTGTCGGCGCGGCTGATAGGAGTGGACCATCTGTACGCCCTCGATGCCGGAACCGGCACCGGTCCGGTCAGGGCCGCTGACACGCTTGTGCTCGTCGACGACGACGCCGCCAGTTGGTCGTCCTGGAACCGCTACGCCGAACAGTTCGCCGCGGCCACCGGGGCGCGTGTCATGCGCACCGACGACGGCGGGGTGACCGGGCCGACGTTCTTCGAACACGTGCGCCAGCTGCGTCGCCCGGTCCTCAACAACCCCAAGGGGCAGGATGCCGCGCTGCCGACCGGACTGATCCGGCGCGCGGTGATCGACCCGTCACCGTTGTGGACGTGGTCGCTGGTGTGGCGACGTGGTGACGACCGCCCCGCCGTCCGTGCCGTCATCGACGAATTCACCCGTGATGTCGGCGATTTCGGTCTCGACGGGCCCACGGTCTGGCTTCCCGACGACGACCCGCACCACCCCAGCCACCAGCGCGGCCACTGACACCACGACCGCGCCCACCAGCAGGGCCGGGCGGAACCCGTGGTGCAGCGTGGGCGCCACGACCAGCGGCCCGAGAATCTGGCCCACCGAGTAGCCGGCGGTGAGCAGCGCGACAGCACGCGGATAGCGGAGCATCCGCCCGGCCGCGAGCGCGAGCGTGCTGATACCGACGAACGTGCCGCCGAAGAGCACCGCGCCCACCAGCGCCGCCGTGACCCCGCCTGCCACACCGGCCGCCGCGATCCCGACCGCCTGCACGAACAGTGCCGCGGTCAACAACGCGGGATGGGACCAGCGCGTGCTCATCGCCGCCCACAGCGCAGCCGACGGCACGGTGGCCAGGCCGACCACCAGCCAGGTGCTGCCGCCCAACCACTCCGGGGCGTCCTGCCCGACCGCCGCCACCAGGAAGGTGCCCGCGATGATGTAGCCGACGCCTTCCAGCGTGTAGCTGATGAGCAACAGCGAGAAGGGCCCGTGCGGTGGACGCCCGTCATCGTCGACCGCGACCGGCGCGCTCGCAGCAGCGGAGCGGATCGGCCAGGCGACCACGCACAGCAGCGCAGCCACGCCCGCCGCCGCCCACCACGCCGCCTGCCAATCACTCACCGCCAGAATCAGCACCGCCGACAGGGCGATACCGGCGCCCACCCCACCGAAACCCCATCCCGCCAGGTGCGCGGGATGGGAGTGCAGGTGTTCCAGCATCGTGTTGACCGCGATCACGAACACCAGTGCGCTCACAGCTCCCGCGATGGCACGCAGGGTCATCCACCCGAACGCGGTGGTGGCCAACGGCATCGCCGCCAGGCTCACGATGAGCACCACCAGGGACAACCGGCACGCCAGCGGTGAGCGCGCCAGCCGGGGCGAGATCGACCCGGCCACCGCACCTACCAGGTAGCCGACGTAGTTGGCGGTCGCGAGGTCGGCCGCGGTGTGCGCGGAGACCCCCGCCTGGGCGGTCATCAGCGGAAGGATCGGCGTGTAGACGAAACGGCCGATCCCCATCGCGGCGGCCAGCGCCGCGGCGGTGCGGGCGACATGCGTGTGGTGTTGCATCGTTCCATCCTGTGCGGGTGACCGACAGCCCGGCCACGATCCGAATCCTCGCAGCTGCAAGGCATTGTCTTTCACGAAGGGGGACTCATCCGGTGCGCGCACGGTGTTGTGGTGGAACACCGAACGCAAGGAGAACTGCCATGACAAACGACATCGTCGCGCTGGTGACCGGCGCCAACCGTGGGCTCGGGCGCAGGCTCGCCGCCGAACTCGTCGCCAGGGGCGCCAAGGTGTACGCCGCGGCGCGGCGGCCCGAGACCGTGGACCTGCCCGGCGTCGTACCGATCCCACTCGACATCACCGATCCGGACTCCGTGCGTCGTGCGGCCGAGATCGCCGGGGACGTCACGGTACTGGTCAACAATGCCGGTATCTCGACGCGTGCGAATCTGCTGACCGGACCCATCGCCGACATCCGCGCGGAGATGGAGACGCACTACTTCGGTACGTTGAACGTCACGCGTGCCTTCACCCCGATCATCGAACGCAACGGCGGCGGAGCGATTCTCAACGTGCTGTCGGTGCTGTCCTGGATGCACCCGCCGACGTCAGGGGCGTACGCGTCCGCCAAGGCCGCGGCGTGGGCACTCACCGACGCCGTGCGGGCCGAACTCGCGCCCCGGGGAATCCATGTCGCGGCACTGCATGTCGGCTACATGGACACCGACATGGTGCGGTACGTGCCCGCCGACCAGAAGAGTGACCCGGCCGTGGTCGCGGCACAGGCCATCGACGGCCTGCTGAACGGGGCCGACGAGATCCTCGCCGACGAGTGGGCGCGCACTGCGAAGGCGCAGTTGTCCCAATCGCGTACGGCATGAAATCCGTTGGCAGGACCTGTAAACGGCGGTCAGCCCAAATCGGGATCGCGCCTGCGCCTATCGTTCGTCGGTCTCGGCGTTCCAGGTGCTCGGCATCATCGGGACGGCGGGGCCGTCATCGAACTTTGCGGCCAGCGTGGTCAGCCCGGCCGGATCTGCGACGGCGGACTTGTTTGCGGTACCGGTGAATCCGAGATTGCCGGCACCGCGGCGTGACGCGGTGACCGATTCCGGTCGGGATGGCGGTGGTGCGTCCGCGTCGTCATCCATCGGCATGTATTCATACCGGTACCCGTGGTCCTTCAGGTCGGCGTCGCGCCGCTTACGCCGCTTCGACCTGGCGGTGCCGGCTGCCTGCGCAGCGGCCGCCGCCGCTGCGGAGGCGCTGCTCGAAGAGCGGCTCACATCGACGGCCCGGCTGCGCATCGACGGACCGAAGCCGACGCCGGGTCCGCCACCGACGGCGTAGGTCACGTTCTCTGCGACTGCCGGAACGGTGTTCGATGCGGGCGCCGTGGTGGGGGCCGGACTCGGTGCGGGCGCCGAGGTGGGTGCGGGCGCGCCTGCCGCGGTGGACGGCGATGCGCTGGGCACCCCGACGGCTGTGGGTTGGTCGGCGGGCTGGGGGATCGGCTGGTCGCCGGGTAGGTCGAGGGGGATGTCGTAGTTCTGCGCAATCCCGATGATGCCGAGCAGGCCGAGCATCGCCGGGGAGACCGCGCCGATCACGGCGGCGTACAGCGGTGTCCCGAGCACTGCGAAGGTGGCCGCGTATGCGCCGAGGAAGAAGACGTTGATGTACTGGGTGAACAGCAGCGACGGGTTCGCGATGATCTCGGCGAGGATCTGCGGGATCCTCCACGGCTGCAGGATCAGCTCCTTCAGCTGCACATACATGCCGTGGAAGTGTTCGGAGTTCTCGGCCAGCCACTTCTCGATCGGATCCTCGAAGGTCAGCGCCAAACCCGACTCGGTGGCCCTGGCCTGTGCCGCGCCCTGCGTGAAAGTGGCTGCCGTTGCGCCCGTCTCGCCCATCCCCATGGCGAGCAGCTTCGGTGCGGGCGTGGCCTGCGGCGCAGCGGCCAACGTGACTTCGGAGGTTTGCTGATAGACCGTCATCGTTGTCGCGGCCTGGATCCACATCCGGACGTAGTCGGCTTCGGTGACCGCGATGGGGATGGTGTTGATGCCGAAGAAATTCGTCGCGACCAACACGCCGAGCGTGCTGCGGTTCGCGGCCAGCTCCGCCAGGGTCGGCATTGCCGCCAGTGCGCTGGCATAGGAGGCTGCCGCGGTCTCCATCTGGGCGGCCACGTTCCTGCTCGTCGTGCTCATCCGCAGCAGCCATGCCACATACGGCATGTGTGCTGCGGCGTATTGTTCGGCGCTCGGTCCCTGCCAGATACCGGCTCGAACCGTGTCGATCAGCGTAGTCAGTTCCGTTGCAGCCGAGGCATATTCGGAACTGAGCGAATTCCATGCCCCGGCTGCTGCCAGCATTGGACCGGCACCGGGGCCGTTGCTGAGCAGGCTCGAGTGCACCTCAGGGGGAAGTGCCATCCACATCGGGGCGGTCATCTCGCACCGTGTGTCGGTGTCGGTGACGGTGCGTCGTCGGTTTCGGGAACCAGGTCTGCGGTGCGCAAGGTCATCGGCGGGTTGGGACCGGGCGGCCACGTGCGGCGGTGCCCGGTGTCTCCTTTCGGACGGTCCTCTGAATCACTGAAGTATGGTTAGCGTAACCTAACTTATGGTGTTGCGGCGGGTTTCCCGCCCGGACCCGAACCGTGGCCCGCCGACGTCGCCACCGTCATGGCTCTTGACCCCGTGTCGTCCTGAACGGTACGGCGAGGCGCCTCAGGTGCGACGATGCTCGGTATGGAGAAGATGTCGCTCACCGCGCTTGCCCGTCAGCAACTGGCCGCAGCCCGCACCGCCAGCGCGGGCCGCAGCGCCCACACCGTGTACGGCGGGCACGAGCACAATCTGCGTCAGACGCTGATCGCGCTCGTCGACGGCACCGGTATGGACGAGCACGAGAGCCCGGGCGAAGCGACCTTGCAGGTGATCGAGGGCCGGGTCAAGCTGACCAACTCCGAGGCGAACTGGGAGGGCTCACCGGGCGATCTGCTGGTGATCCCGCGGACCCGCCACTCCCTGCACGCGCTGGCCGACTCGGTCGTGCTGCTGACCGTCGTCAAACCGGTCGGACCGCACGCCTGAACACTCAGATCGCGGGGCCCAGCAGGTCGTCGGCGTCCTTGATGATGTAGCCGTAGCCCTGTTCGGCGAGGAACCGCTGCCGGTGTGCGGCGTATTCGGCGTCGAGACTGTCGCGCGAGACGACCGAATAGAACACCGCGCCGCCGCCGTCGGCCTTCGGACGCAGCAGCCGGCCCAGGCGCTGGGCCTCCTCCTGCCGGGAGCCGAAGGTACCCGAGACCTGCACCGCCACAGAGGCTTCCGGAAGGTCGATCGAGAAGTTGGCGACCTTTGACACCACGAGCGTCGAGATCTCACCACGCCGGAACGCGTCGAAAAGCGCTTCGCGTTCGGAGTTCTTCGTCGACCCCTGGATCACCGGGGCGTTCAGCTCCTGGCCCAGTTCCTCCAACTGATCCAGGTACGCGCCGATCACCAGCGTCTGCTCCTTGGGATGGCGTTCCAGGATCGAGCGCACGACCGCGATCTTGGTGTGCACCGTCGAGCACAGCTTGTAGCGCTCGTCGGGCTCGGCCGTCGCGTAGAGCATCCGCTCGTTGTCGGTCATCGTCACGCGAACCTCGATGCACTCGGCCGGTGCGATCCAGCCCTGCGCCTCGATGTCCTTCCACGGCGCGTCATAGCGTTTCGGCCCGATCAGGCTGAACACGTCGCCTTCGCGGCCGTCCTCACGGATCAGCGTCGCGGTCAGGCCCAGCCTGCGGCGGGACTGCAGATCGGCCGTCATCCGGAACACGGGTGCGGGCAGCAGATGCACCTCGTCGTAGATGATCAGACCCCAGTCGCGGCTGTCGAAGATCTCCAGGTTCTTGTACTCGCCCTTGGTGCGGCGCGTGATCACCTGGTACGTGGCGATCGTGACAGGCCGGATCTCCTTCTTCTCGCCCGAGTACTCGCCGATCTCGTCCTCGGTGAGCGACGTGCGGGCCACCAGTTCGCGTTTCCACTGCCGCCCGGCGACGGTGTTGGTGACCAGGATCAGCGTGGTCGCCCCGGCCTTGGCCATCGCCGCGGCGCCGACGAGCGTCTTGCCCGCGCCACACGGCAGGACCACGACACCGGACCCGCCCGCCCAGAACGAATCGGCGGCCATCTCCTGGTAGTCGCGCAGCGCCCAGCCATCCTGTTCGAGCGTGATCGGGTGCGCCTCCCCGTCCACGTACCCCGCGAGATCTTCTGCGGGCCATCCGATCTTGAGCAGCATCTGCTTGACGCGGCCGCGCTCGCTGTTGTGCACGATCACGGTGTCGTCGTCGATACGCGCACCGAGCATCGGTGCGATCTTCTTGTTCCGCAGCACCTCCTCGAGCACCGCGCGGTCGAGGCTCACCAGGGTCAGCCCGTGCGCCGGATGCTTGACGAGCTGCAGACGGCCGTACCGCGCCATGGTGTCGACGATGTCGACCAGCAGCGGCTGCGGCACGGGGTAGCGGGAGAACGACACCAGCGCGTCGACCACCTGCTCGGCGTCGTGGCCGGCCGCGCGGGCGTTCCACAGCGCCAGCGGCGTGATGCGGTAGGTGTGGACGTGTTCGGGGGCGCGTTCTAGCTCGGCGAACGGGGCGATCGCCGCCCGCGCCGCCCCGGCCAACTCGTGGTCGACCTCGAGCAGCACGGTCTTGTCGGACTGCACGATCAGCGGGCCGTCAGTCATGCGCGATCCGCTCCGTATGGCGGCTGGAAACTCATCCTGTCCATTATTCCGAACCTCCCGAAGTGGCGTCCGGCAGGCGTGGCTCGCCGAGATTGCAGTGAGGGACAAAAATCCAGGTCAGGGTGTCCCTGAGCGCAATCTCGGCGGATCAATCACTGTCTGCGGAGACCACCGACGTCACGCGGTGGATCGCGAATTCCCGCACGCGCCCGGCCGCCGGGTCGAACGCCGTGAGCTGTCCGCCGCGCACGTTGATCGGCGAGACCACCCGTTGGGTCGCGACGCCGGCCGGGTCGACGTAGCCGATCACCACCGAGGTCTGGGCGATCGCGGCTTCCTGCAGCTGGGTGATCGCGGTCGCCGGGTCAAGGCGGACGCTGGAGAACGGGCCCGCGGCCACCTTGCGCAAGACGGCGACCACCGCACCGAGGGTCTGCGCCGTGGGCGGCGACGGCGGGCGGTACACGCGGCGGCGTGACGGTGCGACGACGCGCGCCCCACGGGCCCGGATGTCGACGACAGTGCCCGTCGAATCCTCGGCAGCCGGGGCGAAACCGGCGTCGCGCAGCGCACCCAGCACGTCGGCGATCGGGGCCTGCGACACCGCGACGGTGGGCGCGAGGGTCCGCAGCTCGAGGCGCGCGACGGTCGGGCTCGCGACGGCCTGCGCGAGCAGTGCCGGGTCCTCACACCGCACGAACGACGACGCCATGCCCACGCGGAGCTGCCCGTGCCGGCGCGCCACGTCGTCGATGAGATACGTGAGCCCTTGGGGCACCGGGGTTTTCGAGTGTTTCTCGAAGAACGCATGCAGTTCGCCCGCGGTGCGCCCTGCGTCGAGTGCGTGGCGCACGGACGCCTCACTGATCCGGTACACCATGGCCGCCCCTGCGGATTCGACCGTGGCGACCTGCGCGAGTTCCTCGGCCAGGTCCCGTTCGAGTGGGCCCGGCACGATGACGGTCAGATCGGCCTGCAACAGGAAATGGTCGAGCGGTTTGGGCAGTGCCTTGGTCATCGCCGCCAGCACGTCCTCATCGGCGTCGCCGGCCAGCAGGTGGCGCGCGGGTGTGCTGATCGCGCCGCGACCGGCCATGCCCAGCGCATGCGCCTCGGTGAACAGATCGCTGACCGTCGCGGGTTGCAGGCGCACCGCCCAGCGTGGCCGCTGCCAGATCATGGCGCGCGACGCCTCACCGGCGGTGACGCCGGTCCCCGGCTCGAGGTCGGCGAGTACCGTCAGCAGCAGGCGCCGGTCCAGCGGAGCGGCCGTCGAGTACAGCGAATCCGACAGGGCGCCAAAGGGTTTCCCGTCGGGTCCACGCGTGCCGATCAGCGCGGGGCGGGCGGGCAGATCCAGCCATGTGGTGGCCAGCAGATGCCAGCGCACGGCCGTCGGCGATTCGAGGAACCGGTCGGCGGCCCCCGTCGGAGCCCAGTACGGTCCGGTGCCGTCACCCGGGTCGGGGTCGGGCATCCCGGAGGCGATCAGCCCCGCCGCCGCGGCCAGTTCCACCAGCAGACCGAGCCGCGCCTCGTCGATGCCGGTCGTCTTGGCCAGCCGTTTGACGTCGCGCACCCCGATGCCGCCGGCCCGCAGTTCGGGAACCGGTGCCGCCCCCAGCGTCTCGATGATGAGGTCGATCTCGCGCAACAGATCGATGGCTGCACCCGCGGCGACCGCGTCGACGTCGGCGACGGTCGTCGTGGACACCGCCGGTTTCGGCTTGGTGGGCTCAACCGGCCCGGGCGCCTCGCCGCGCAGGACCTGACCCACCAGGCGCGGCAGGATCACGGTGTCGTCGTCGATACGGCGTAGCAGACCGGCCGCCAGCAGCCGCGGCACGGGACGGTCCGGCGGGGTGTCCGGTGCGGCGTCGCGGGTGCGGCCCATCGGCGAGCCCTCCAGCAGCCGCGCCAGCAGCTCACGCGGGGCGTCGTCGAGCGCGTCGACCCGCGCGGTGATCTCGTCGGCACTGAGGTCGGTGGGCTCCAGGACGGCCTGGCCGGCGTACCACGGCAGGCCGGAGGCCACCTCGGGGGCGACCCGCAGCGTCGCCTCGCCCCACACCAGCGCGCGCTCACGCAGATCGTCGACGGCCGCGAGCACAACCGTGGTGTCGACCCGGTCGCCCAGCATCTCGGTGAGCTTCTCGACCGGCACCGCGGCGGTGTCGGCGTGCAGCACCAGCAGTGCGTCGAGCACCGCCAACCGCAGGAAATCGAGGCCATCGGTGGCGGCCTTGACCGACTGGCGGGACGTGGCGCGGGCCGCCAGCGCCGCGATCGTGCCTGGTGGCGGCTGACTCAGGTCCGGTCGCAGCTCCAGGAGGCGGATGAGACCCCGGTCGTCGAGGTCGGCCAGCCAGGCGCCCAGCGGCATCCCGGCAGTCTGTGCGGTCATATCCTGACCAGCGTAAAGCAGGCCGCCGGTATCGCGACCGGCGAAGCCGTTTGCCACAATGTGGGGCGTGGCTGACAAGAAGAAGAAGCAATACGTCGACAACGGCTGGCCGACCCTGTCCGGCGACGACGATCACGCGGTGACCGAGCTGGCCAGCGACCGGACCGGTGCGCTGTCCCCGTTCGGCGATGTTGTCTTCCCGCTGCCGGCCGAGAAGCTGCCTTACCTGGCAGCGGTCACCGTCGTCAACAAATAACGGTGGGCCTGTCGCACCTCGACGATTCCGGCGCGGCGCACATGGTCGACGTCACGGACAAGGGCGTCACCAAGCGCACCGCGGTCGCCGCAGGCGTCGTGCTGACCAGGCCGGATGTCGTGGCGCTCATCGCCTCCGGTGGGCTGCCCAAAGGTGATGCCCTGGCCACCGCGCGGGTGGCGGGCATCCTGGCGGCCAAACGGACGCCCGACCTGATCCCGCTGTGCCACCAGTTGGCACTGACCGGCGTCGACGTGGACTTCGACGCGCGTGAAGACTCCGTGGGCATCACCGCCACGGTGCGCAGCACCGACCGCACGGGTGTCGAGATGGAGGCGCTCACCGCTGTCAGCGTGGCCGCGCTGACCCTTTACGACATGATCAAAGCCGTCGATCCCGCAGCACGTATCGACAACATCCACGTCGTCCGCAAAGAAGGCGGTAAAACGGGGTTGTGGGAAAGACCAACGCAGTGACACGTTCGGCCCGGGTGGTGATCGCCTCGACCCGGGCGGCGGCCGGAGTTTACGACGACCGTACCGGCCCACTCATCGTGGAGTGGCTGGCCAAACGCGGCTACGACGTCACCGAGCAGATGGTCGTTCCCGACGGCACCGCCGTTGCCGACGCCCTGCGTGCCGCGCTGTCCGAGAACGTCGACCTCATCATCACCTCGGGCGGTACCGGTATCTCACCGACCGACTCCACTCCCGAGGCCACCAGGGCCGTGATCGACTACGAAGTTCCCGGCCTCGCCGACGCCATCCGGCGGTCGGGGCTGCCCAAGGTGCCGACATCGATCCTTTCGCGCGGCGTGTGCGGTGTGGCAGGCCGGACGCTGATCGTGAACCTCCCGGGTTCTCCCGGCGGCGTCAAGGACGGCCTCGGCGTGCTCGACCATGTGCTGGAGCATGCGCTGGATCAGCTTGGCGGTCATGACCATCCGCGTTGAGCGCCGAAGGGCTCACGCGACGAGGAGACAGGTGCGATGAGCGCTGTAATCGTCCGGGTCGAGCTGACCGAGGACCCCATCTCGCTGACCGAGTACGAGGCGCTCGTCGCACACGAGGCCGCGGGAGCAGTCGTCGGCTTCGCGGGTGTGGTGCGCGATCACGACGGCGGCCGCTCGGTTCTCCGGCTCGAATACTCCGCGCACCCGACCGCGCAACGCACGCTCGAAGAGGTCGCCGCCGAGATCGCGGCGGAGGCGGACGGGGTGCGGGCGATCGCGGTCAGCCACCGTGTGGGCGCGCTGAAAATTGGCGACGCCGCCCTGGTGGCCGCTGTGGCAGCAGACCATCGCAGGGCGGCGTTCGAAACCTGTGCCCGTCTCGTGGATGTGGTGAAGGAGCGGCTTCCGGTGTGGAAGCACCAGCACTTCGCCGACGGAACCGACGAATGGGTCAACTCCGCCTGAGCAGGCGCAGACAAGTCAGGCCGGCGGCGGAACCGGAGCCCCCACCGGTGCCGGTGCGGGAGCCCCGAGCGGAGCCGGAGCGGGCGCCGGTGCACCGAGCGGAGCCGGAGCAGGCGCCGGTGCACCGAGCGGAGCCGGAGCAGGCGCCGGTGCGAGAGCCGGATCGCCGGCGGGTGCCGGAGCAGGCGGGGCGCCGATCGGACGGTTCGGAGCGGCGCCACCCGGGACGTCAGGAGTGGTCAACGGACGCTGCGTGAGCGCCAGCAGGGCGTCCTTGCCGCTGATGTCCTGGGTCTGGATCGCGTGCCAGATCTCCCGCAGGTAGGTCATGTTCGGGCCCTGGCCGGGGATCTGCGCCGGGCTCTCGGTGGTGCCAGGAGGCAGGTTCTCCGGGCTCGCAAGGTGCGGAACACCTTCCGGGGGCGCGGGCGGCACGTCGGCGTTCGGCGCGGGGGCCAGCGGATCGGGTGCCGGAGCGGCGACCGCGGCAGGCGCGGGTGCGGGGGCAGGAGCCGGGGCCGGCGGGGCCGGGAGAACCGGATCGAGCGGCAGCGGTGCGCCGACATGCAGCGACCAGGTCTGCGGCTGATCGGCAGGGGCAGGCGCCTGATCCCAGTTCTGCGGTGCGGCGACTGCGTCGACCGGTGCCGGAGGAGCCGGATCCGCCGGCGGCGGCGGGGGAACGTCGGCGGGCACTTGCAGCGAGGCATCGACGATCTGTGCCTCGGGGGCCGGGGCCGGCGGGAGCGCCTCGGGTGCGGGAGCCGGGGCAGGAGCCTCGGGGGCCGGGGCCGGCGGGAGTGCTTCGGGTGCGGGGGCCGGGGCCGGCGGGAGTGCTTCGGGTGCGGGGGCCGGAGCGGGCGGAAGGGCCTCGGGTGCGGGGGCCGGCGGGAGTGCTTCGGGTGCGGGGGCCGGGGCCGGCGGGAGTGCCTCGGGCGCGGGGGGAGGAGGCGGCGCTGCGGGCAGCGGTGCGGCAAGCATGTCGACCGGGGCCGGTGGCGGCGGAGCGAACGGATCCGGCGGCGGCAGCTCGCCGTTCACGCCTGCGGCATCGAGCGGTGCGGGCTCGGCGAGGACGTTGCGAGGCGTGGCGCCGGACAGGCCGCGGCCACAGGTGGGCCATGCGCCCTTGCCCTGGCTGGCGAGCACACGCTCGGCGACCGCGATCTGCTCTTCCTTGGTGGCCATGTAGGCGGCGGGGGCGAACTCACCACCGCCATGGGACATCCACGTGCTGGGGGAGAACTGCAGGCCGCCGTGATAGCCGTTGCCGGTGTTGATCGCCCAGTTGCCGCCGGATTCGCAGCGGGCCACCTGATCCCATTCGCCGTCGGTCGCGGCCATCGCATGGCCGGCCATGCTGAGGCCGCCTCCGCCGAGCACAGCGCCCGTGAAGGCGATTTTGGCGACGTTCTTGGCTGATGACGAGGAAGTGGGCTTGCGGTGCCGTCCACTCATAAGCGTCGAGGTCCTCTCGTATGCGCCCACGAGGTCAGCTGTCGGGTTCGGGTGGGAGAGGTCACCCGGCCGTCGACGCCGAAACGGCGACGGCTTCACCCCAAGGAGCCAAAAGGCCCCTGGTCCGAAAATCGGTGGACCGGTTGGGTCCCCCGCCTCCATCCTTGGTGTTCGCAGTGGCCTCCGCGCGATGGATGGAGCTCGGCGCTACCGGCGGAGGCAGGTCAACCGATTAGGGTCAGCTGACTTGGGAATGAACGGTAACCGGTAGGTCCGGTCGAGTCATCTTTTGCGTCTCACGGCGTTTCAGGCCTGGGCAAAACTTAAAAGAGCGTTAAAGGCGCAGGTTGCTGAAGTGTTCTCGCAGGAAAACAAGTCGCCTCACCGCGGTACAGCCAGCTCGTTACAATTCCGTGATGTGACGCATATCACGTTATCCGCCGGCGAAAGGTGGTAACACGTCAATGGTTTGCGGCGTTGTCAAACGCTTGGCCATATCGCGCACCGCGACCTCGTCGCACAGGTATGAGCAGCGCTTCAGCACCCGGGCGAGCTCCTCGCCACGCGAGCCGAGCTGCTCGACGAGCTCCGCGACGGACGTCCCCGTCGCGATGTCCAACGTTTCGGTCTCGATTCCGGCGGCGGCCGCCGCGGCCGCGAAATACCGGACCGTCACCCGAACTGTCGTCGCTGTCGTCATCTATCCACCGATCGCACTCATCGGCCGGACCGGCTGCACGAAATCGGGATCGTTGATGCCGTGTCCGGCCGGCTTACTCCACATTGCCGCGCGCCAGGCGGCCTCGATCGCGGCGTCGTCGGCGTCGCTGCGCAGCAGGTGCCGCAGATCGGTCTCCTCGCGCGAGAACAGGCAGCTGCGGATCTGACCGTCGGCGGTCAGCCTCGTGCGGTCACAGGCCGAACAGAAGGCATGCGACACCGACGCGATGACCCCGACCGTGCCCGCGGCGTGCGTGGGCCCCTCGGCCACCTGCCACAGCTCTGCCGGCGCCGAGCCGCGCGGACGCGAATCCGGTGTCAGCTCGAAGTGCTGTTGCAGGGTCTGCAGGATGCGGTCGGCGTCGATGACGTTGTCGCGCTGCCAGCTGTGGCTCGCGTCGAGCGGCATCTGCTCGATGATGCGCAGCTGATACCCGTGCTGCAGGCAGTACCGCAGCAGGTCCACGACGTCATCGAGCCCCGAGACCGGGTCCAGGACCGCGTTGACCTTCACCGGCTCGAGCCCGGCCGCCTTGGCGGCGGCCAGCCCGGCGAGCACGTCGGGCAGGCGGTCACGCCGCGTGATGCGCGCGAAGTGTGCGGCGTCGACGCTGTCCAAGGACACGTTGATGCGGTTCAGGCCGGCCCGCTTGAGACCGTCGGCGCGACGCGCCAGCCCGAGCCCGTTGGTGGTCAGCGTGATCTCGGGACGCGGCTGCAGTGCGGCCGCCGCGGCGATCACCTCTTCGAGATGACGCACCACCAACGGCTCGCCGCCGGTGAAGCGCACGCTCGTGATGCCGAGCCGGGTGACGGCTATGCGCAGCAGCCGGGCCAGTTCGGCGGCGCTCAAAAGCGCGTCGCCGGGCAGCCAGTCCAGGCCTTCGGCGGGCATGCAGTAGGTACAGCGCAGGTTGCAGCGGTCGGTCAGTGAGACGCGAAGGTCGGTCGCCGCGCGGCCGTAGGTGTCGACCAGGGGTCCGTCGGCCGGCGCCGGAGACGACCCAGCGGGGCCGTCGCCCACGGACCGGGCGACGGTGGGTAGGCCGAGCGCCGTGACGGTCATGGGATCACCCGCTCCGTGTTGACGTTGTTGAAAGAGTTGACGCTGTCCACCGGCACGATCTCCTTGCCGAGCGGCACCAGCGACACCGGGATCATCTTGAGGTTGGCAAGTGCGAGTGGGATCCCGATGATCGTCACCGCCATGGCGATGGCGCTGACGACGTGACCGATCGCGAGCCAGATGCCGAACAGGATCACCCAGATGACATTGCCCACCAGGGCGCCCGGGCGAGGTCCGGGTTTTTCGACGATGGTGCGGCCGAACGGCCACAGCGCATACGAGGCGATCCGCAGCGACGCGAATCCGAACGGGATCGTCACGATGAGAATGAAGCAGATCAGCGCGGCCAGCAGATACCCCAGCGCCAGCCACAGGCCGCCGAAGATCAACCAGATGATATTAAGTAGCACTCGCATATCTGGGGCATCTTCTCCTTCAGCGGTGGTCCAAGCCTACCGAGTATTCGAGGTGAAGGCGCAGTACTGAGCCGAGTAGGATCACCACATCGCGTCCCGGCGCAGACGGGGCGCGTACTTTGTGTGTTTTTGTTGGCTGACAACGACGAGCGGGTGAGGACAGTGCCGACCGGCAAGGTTAAGTGGTACGACGCCGAAAAGGGCTTCGGCTTTCTGTCGCAGGAGGACGGCGAGGACGTCTACGTCCGGTCCTCGGCGTTGCCTGCCGGTGTCGAGGCGCTGAAATCCGGCCAGCGGGTGGAGTTCGGCGTCGCCGCGGGCCGCCGCGGGCCGCAGGCGTTGAGCCTCAAGCTCATCGATCCGCCGCCGAGCCTGTCACGGGCGCGCCGCGAGGCCGAGCGTCCCGAGCACAAGCACACACCTGACGAACTGCACGGCATGGTCGAGGACATGATCACGCTGCTGGAGAGTGCGGTGCAGCCCGAGCTGCGCAAGGGGCGCTACCCCGACCGCAAGGTCGCTCGCCGCGTCTCGGAGGTCGTCAAGGCGGTCGCACGCGAACTCGACGCCTGAGTCGCCACATGTGCGCGCCGCGGTAGGCGCAAGATGGAGTGATGGCTCAGGGCACCTACGTCGCCGACAAGACCTCCGGTGGCGAGTTCAATCGGGACACCGCGTACATCACCACCAGGATCACGGCCGACGGCCGTGACGGCTACCCGGTCGAACCGGGCCGTTACCGACTTGTCGTGGCGCGGGCCTGCCCGTGGGCGAACCGCACGATCATCGTGCGGCGGCTGCTCGGACTCGAGGACGTGTTGTCCATCGGGTTCTGCGGGCCGACGCACGACGAGCGCAGCTGGACGTTCGACCTCGATCCCGACGGTGTGGACCCGGTGCTGAAGATTCCGCGGCTGCGCGACGCGTATCTCAAGCGGTTCCCCGACTACGCCAAGGGCATCACGGTGCCAGCGATCGTCGAGGTCGCCACCGGCGAGGTGGTCACCAACGACTTCGCGCAGATGACGCTGGACTTCTCCACGGAGTGGACGGCCCATCACCGCGACGGTGCGCCGGATCTGTACCCAGAGCGGTTGCGCGACGAGATCGACGAGGTCGCCCAGCGCATCTACACCGAGGTCAACAACGGTGTGTACCGCTGCGGCTTCGCGGGCTCGCAGGAGGCGTACGAACGCGCCTACGACCGGTTGTTCACGGCGCTCGACTGGCTCTCGGATCGGCTTGCGACGCAGCGCTATCTGGTGGGGGACACGATCACCGAAGCCGACGTGCGGCTGTTCACCACGCTGGCCCGCTTCGATCCGGTCTATCACGGCCATTTCAAATGCAACCGGTCCAAGCTCAGCGAGATGGACGTGCTGTGGGCCTACGCGCGAGATCTGTTCCAGACGCCCGGTTTCGGCGACACCATCGATTTCGTGCAGATCAAGCAGCACTACTACATCGTGCACACCGACATCAATCCGACCACGATCGTCCCGAAGGGGCCCGATCTCTCGGGTTGGCTGACGCCGCACGGGCGGGAGGCCTTGGGCGGCAGGCCGTTCGGAGACGGCACCCCGCCCGGGCCGACGCGTGAGGGCGAACGGGTCCCCGCGGACCACTCGGCGGGCCGGCACGTCACAACGGTGTCATGACCGTGTCATTCCCAAACGGTGCTGATCGACCACTCGGCGTGGGGTAGCGCGAACTCCTCGCCGTTCTGGTCCCGTACGAGGGTCAGCAGCTGCACCGCCAGGCCCGTCAACCGTCCGCGCTGCGGATCCACCGTCGGAATGGTCACCGCCAGCGTGGTGTTCGGCCGGTACACCGAAACCGTTGTGTCGACCGGGTTTTCGTAGACACGCAAGAGACGCCAGGGTGCCCGGCCGATCGCCGACGGTACCGACAGCTGCACCGGGTTCTTCTCCGTGACCGGCAGCTCGCCCGCCTCCCGCGGGTCGAGGCAGTTGTCGAGGTCGAGCACCGGGCAGTACTGGAACGGGCCGACGCGGACCAGATGCCCGTGCGAGTACGCGCTGATCTCCGGCAGCTTGTCGCCATGGGAACTGCTGAACCGCCAGACCCCGATCCCGGTGCCGGCGATCGCGAGCACCACGACGGCCGCGAGGACCGCGAAGGTGCGCGTCACCGGGCCTCCCACGCCATCGTCCCCTCCTGCTCCGCCAGCACGGGGCGGTTGCCGCCGAAGCCGGGGATGAGGGATTCGCCGCGGTAGCTCACGATGGTCTGGGCCAGTCCGAGTATCAGCACGGCCGTGATCGTAGTGAACCCGACTGAGAGGTCCGTATAGATCAGTACGCCCACGGCGCCGCCGGCCACCCACGCCAGCTGCAGCACCGATTCGGAACGTCCGAACGCCGACGCGCGTGACTCCTCGGGGAGATCGTCCTGCAGCGACGCGTCCAGCGAGGCCTTCGCGATCGCGCTGGCCCCCGACGTCACCAGCGTCGCGAGCGCGGCCACCAACAGCTTCCCGGTCAGCGCGGTGAGAAGCGCGAACACGGTGACCACGATCGCCAGCCGCACCACCATCTGCGCCGGGTGACCCAGCTTGAGCCGCGCGGCGGTCATGTTCCCTGCGAAGTTCCCGATGCCTGCGGCCGCGCCGATGATGCCGAGGATCAGCAGTTGCTCCCAGCCGCTGGCATCGTGCGACTTGGCGACGAACGCGGGGTAGAGGAACAGGAAGCCGACCATCACCTTGATCGTGCAGTTGCCCCACAGCGCGGTGATGGTGTTGCGGCCCATGGGCTGTCGCACGGCCTGCGCCTTGTCGGGCTTGCCGGTTCTGTCGTGCCGGTCGCCACGGCGCAGTTCCCCGGTGCCGCCGTGGTAGCTCAGCGTCGTGGGCACCTCACCCTCGGTGACCTCGACCCACTTGGGAATCCGCATGGACAGCACCGCACCGGCGACGCTGACCGCGACGATCACGTACAGCGCGCCCGGCAGGTTCACGAGGCCGAACAGGTATTCGGCACCGGCCGCGATGCCGCCGCCTGCGACGGTCCCGCCGAGCAGGCCGAACGTGGTGAGCCGGGAGTTGACGCGCACCAGGTCGATCGACGGGGGCAGCACGCGCGGTGTGACCGCGCTGCGCAGCACCGAGAACGATTTGGACAGCACCATCATGCCGAGCGCACACGGGTACAGCACCCAGGACGGGAAGTTGCCGGTCGCGCCGTCGTAGTTGGCGATCAACACCACGATCAACACGGTGCGCAGCGCGAACGACGCCGCCAGCGCGACCCGTCGGCCGTGCTGCAGGCGATCCAGCGCGGGCCCGATGAGCGGCGCGATCACCGCGAACGGTGCGATCGTGATCAGCAGGTACAGCGCGACGCGGCTCTTCGACTCTCCGCTTGCGGCCGCGAAGAACAGTGTGTTGGCCAATGCGACGGCCATGGCGGCGTCGACGGCGAAGTTGGCCACCACGGGCCAGGTGAGCGCGGTCAGACCGGACTTGTCGGCGCCGTCGGCGGTCGCGGCGCGGTGCACCAACCCGTACATCCGGGAGCCCATCTCCCGGCCGCGCGCCGCGGCCGCGCGGGTGACGGTGACGCGCTCGCCTGCGGCAGACCCGGCCGGCGCCCCCGCCGCCGAACCCGTGGCGCGTCCTGAGCGTTCCGCGTGCTCCGAACGGCCGGTGTGCCTCGTGTGATCCGCGCGCGCTGCGGTCTCTTCATCCAGTGGCGGCAGCCAGCGGTTCGAGCTCGGCATCGACGACCTGCGCGGCCTGCGGTGCGTCTCGTCGCTGGGATAGTTGGCCATGCCGGGATGCTCCGCGCCGCGATCGCCTGGCGGCCGCGGCGGGTAGTAGGTCACCTCTCGATTCTCTCTTATCGGACGCTGCACGGCTCACAGGTGACCGGTGTGGCCTTCGGTTGTGCCGGTCAGGCACTATGGACGCGATGGAAAGTGTGACCGAACCCGCCGACCGGGCCGCCGACAGCGGCCTGGGGTCCGCCGCGGCGACCGACGCGCCGGACCTGGAGTCGGTGCTGCGGGGTGCCGTCGACCTGGCCCGGGCCGCGCTGACCGAGTTCAGCGGTGCCGACACCGTCGGTGAGTACCTCGGCGCGACGCTGGAGGATCCGAGCTCGGCGACGCACCGCTTCCTGGCCAACATGCCCGGCTACCGCGGCTGGCAGTGGGCCGTCGTGGTGGCCGCCTACCCTGGCGCCGACCACGCCACGATCAGCGAACTCGTGCTCGTGCCCGGTCCGACCGCACTGCTCGCGCCCAAGTGGGTGCCGTGGCAGGACCGCATCCGTCCCGGCGATCTGGGCCCGGGAGACCTGCTGGCCCCGCCACCCGACGACCCGCGCCTGGTGCCGGGCCATTCGGCCACCGGCGATCCGCTGATCGACGAGACCGCGCTCGAGCTCGGGTTCGGCCGTCGTCAGGTGCTCAGCGAGTGGGGACGGGCGGCCGCCGCGCAACGCTGGCACGACGGCGACTTCGGGCCCAACTCGCCGATGGCCCGCGCGACGCGGCGGGTATGTCGTGACTGTGGTTTCTACCTGCCGCTCGGCGGCGCGCTGGGCCGCATGTTCGGCGTGTGCGCCAACGAACTCTCGGCTGACGGCCACGTCGTCGACTCCGAGTACGGCTGCGGCGCGCATTCGGACACCCCGCAGCCGCCCGGCACGGGTTCACCGGTCTACGAACCGTTCGACGACGGGGTTCTCGACCTGGCCGAATGACGCCTGGCTAGCGCTCGGCTGCGGCCTTGATGCGCGCCAGCGACTGGTTCATGCCCTCGATGAGTTCGTCCTCGAAGCCGGGCACACCACCGAAGAACGCCGTGATCAGCGCGTTGGACACCGCGGTCGTGCCGTTCTCGGCGTGACGGCTCTCGGTCACCCGGGTGCCGTTCTCGGTCGGTTCGAGTTCATAGGTCCACACGGTCTTGTTGAGGTCGATGCGGAACGCGAGTTTCTGCTCGGGGATCACCTCGAGAATGTGAGATGTCGTCGGCCAGAAGATGAACTTGCGGCGGTTGAGGTTGATCGTCAGCGCACCGGGGCGCAGCGGGCCGAGCGTCTTCATCAGCCTGCACTGCGGGCTCCACTCCGGCATCCGGCGCAGGTCCGAGATCAGCGACCAGACCTTGTCGACGGGCGCGTCGATGTCGATCTGGGCTTGCAGCAACGGTGCGGCCATGTGTCTCCTCAGGTCAATCCGCTTTGCGCACCGCGTGATCCGCGGCGCACCGCCCGACGTTGCCACAGGAAGATCGATGTGCCAAGCACTCCGACGCCCAGACCCGCAGCGGTGTAGGGACGCAACTGGTGCAGATCTGGCAACATGAAGGCCGCAATCGTCGCGATGAGCCACCCGAAGGCGATCACCGTGATCACCGGCCGCGGATCTAGCAGCGCCCTGGGTAGTTGCGGGGGCGTTGGCGTGTGGTCTGGGTTCGGTTCTGGCGCACCGGTCACCGCTTCAACGTAACCGACTGGCCTGGGCGGCGATGGCCCTGGTTTTGGGCCTCTCGGGCGTCGTCTCAGTAGTATTTGCGATGTGAAGCATCTGGACGCTCGGGTGGCAAGCGAGTTGGCACTGGCCGTTGTTCGGTTTGCCCGCCAATTGCGGACGCGGCGTTCGGATTCCCCGGTGACGCTCACTCAGCTTTCGGCGCTGTCGACGCTGGCCAAGGAAGGAGCCATGACACCGGGCACGCTGGCGGTCCGCGAGCGGGTCCGCCCGCCGTCGATGACGCGCGTGCTGACGTCGCTGACCGAACAGGGTCTCGTGGTGCGCTCGGCGCATCCCGCCGACGGCAGACAGATCATGGTGTCGGCCTCGCCGGCCGGGATCGAGCTCGTCGAGGCGGAGCAGCGTGCGAGCCAGGAATGGCTGCTGGAACAATTGGGCAAGCTTGACCCCGATCAGCGCCAGACGCTGATCGCCGCGGCCGATCTGATGTCGGCCATGGTCGACGAGAAAGTGTGAGCCCGCTGCAAGTAATCGACATCGACGATCCCGGCGATCCCCGAATCGACGACTTCCGTGATCTCAACAGCGTCGACCGACGGCCGGATCTGCCGACCGGAAAAGCCCTGGTGATCGCCGAAGGCGTGCTGGTGGTCCAGCGGATGCTGGCGTCCCGCTTCGTTCCACGCGCCCTGCTCGGCACCGATCGACGGCTCAACGAACTCGCCGCCGACCTCGAACGCCATCCCGAATACGCCGACGTGCCGTTCTACCGGGCGAACGCCGAGGTGATGGCCGACGCGGTCGGGTTCCACCTCAACCGCGGTGTGCTGGCCTCGGCATCGCGCGCCAAGGAGCGCACGCTCGACGAGGTGATCGCAGGTGCACGCACCATCGCCGTGCTCGAAGGTGTCAACGACCACGAGAACCTCGGCTCGATCTTCCGCAACGCCGCCGGGCTCGCGGTCGACGCCGTGATCTTCGGGCCCGGGTGTGCCGACCCGCTGTACCGGCGGGCCGTGCGCGTGTCGATGGGGCATGCCCTGCTGGTCCCGTTCGCGCGGGCGACATCGTGGCCCGGTGATCTGGAACTCTTGCGGGACAGAGGTTTTCGACTTCTCGCGATGACCCCGGACCCGTCCGCGGCCACGCTGTCGGATGCGATGGCGCAACTCGGGGGTGAGCGGGTGGCGATCCTTGTGGGTGCCGAGGGGCCGGGCCTGACCGAGCGCACCATGCGCGCGAGCGATGTGCGGGTGCGCATCCCGATGTCGCGCGGCACCGATTCGCTCAACGTCGCGACCGCGGCCGCGTGCGCGTTCTACGAGCGGGCCAGACTGTCGCACTGACGAGGCGCTAAGTTGGCAGCGTGACCGACGATTCGACGCCGTGGGGGACCGGCCTGACGGTGGCCGGGTTCGTGGCGGCCGTGCTCGCCGCGGCCATCGTCGTCCTGGGGGTTGGACTCGTGCGGGTGCATCCCCTGCTGGCGATCGGGCTCAACATGGTCGCGGTCGGCGGTCTGGCGCCCACGGTGTGGGGCTGGCGGCGGCGCCCGGTGTGGCGCTGGTTCGTCCTCGGAGCCGCCGTCGGCGTCGTCTTGGGCTGGATCGCGCTCCTCGCGGTCGCGCTGACCCAATTCTGAACGGGTTTCAGCGCTGGGTGCCCGAGGACCGCACACCCAGCAGCACGTCCTCCCACGCGGGCACGGTGGCCCTGGCCTTGCGGCTGCGCTTGGGGGCGGGCGCGGGCTCGGGTTCCGGCTCGGGAGCAGGTGTCGGCGTCACCTGAGCCGACTGGGCCGGCGGAGCGGACGGCTCGGGCTGGGGTGCCTCGAACTCCAGCTGGGGCACGGCCGCGACCGGCCGTAGCGGGCGAGCGAAGTCCGGGTTGATGAGCTGGTGTGCGGCGTCGTCGGATGCCGTGACGACCCCGCCGTGGGAACCGGGGGTGAACCGGAAGTGCGCGACGTTGTCGGACCGGCCCGCCTTCCACGCCAGCTGCACCGTCCAGCGGCTGTCTTCGTTGCGCCAGGCGTCCCACGCGACGGCATCGGGATCCAGGCCACGCGCCACCAGCGCCTTGGTCACCGTTTCCAGCAGCGTCAGCACCGACGGCCCGTCGGCCAGCACCGGATGCGCCGCGGTGGCCAGCTCGGCGGCGCGTGCGCGTTCCAGCAGCACCGGATGGGCGAACCGCTCGACCCGCTCGACGGGCACCCCGGCGGCTGCCGCCAGCTGCTCCACCGATGCGCCGGCGCGGATCTTCGCTTGAATTTCCTTGGGACGCAGCACGCTTTGAACCTCTAGATCGATCTCAGTCTGGTTCGAGGCGACCTTGTCGCCGCGTAGCGCGGCCCGCAACCGGTCATCCACACGCAGAGTGAACATTTCCGCGGAGTCGGCGGTCTCGCAGATGATGCGTTTGCCGTCTACGTCCAGTCCGACGACCCTGAGTTCTCGCATACCGACCTCCTGGGCGCACCCTACTGCGTTATCGACTCGTAACCGCGCTGACACGCGGACGTCCGGTGGACGGTTCCAGAGGATCTCAGAGCTTTTCCACGACCCAGTCGACGCAGCCGGTCAACGCGCTCACGTCGTCGGGATCGACGGCCGGGAACATGCCGATGCGCAATTGGTTGCGGCCCAGCTTGCGGTACGGCTCGGTGTCCACGATGCCGTTCGCCCGCAGCACCTTCGCCACCGCGGCGGCGTCGACCTCGTCGGCGAAGTCGACGGTGCCGACCACCTGCGAGCGCAGGGCCGGATCGGTGACGAACGGCGTCGCGTACGACGACGCCTCGGCCCAGGAGTACAGCCGCGACGACGAATCCGCGGTGCGCTTGACGGCCCAGTCCAGCCCGCCGTTGCCCAGCAACCAGTCGATCTGCTCGGCCAGGAGCACGAGCGTCGCGATGGCCGGGGTGTTGTAGGTCTGGTTCTTGAGGCTGTTCTCGACCGCGATGGGCAGCGACAGGAAGTCCGGGACCCAGCGGCCCGAGGACTTGATGGCCTCGATGCGGGCCAGCGCGGCGGGGCTCATGACGGCCAGCCACAGGCCGCCGTCACCGGCGAAGTTCTTCTGCGGCGCGAAGTAGTACGCGTCGACGTCGGTGATGTTCACCGGCAGGCCGCCGGCTGCCGACGTGGCGTCGATGAGCACCAGCGCGTCGCCGGAGCCCTCGGGGCGCTGTACGGGCACCGCGACGCCGGTCGAGGTCTCGTTGTGCGCCCACGCGATGGCGTCGGCCGACGGGTCGGCCTGCGGCGACGGCGCGGTCCCTGGATCGGTCTTGACCACGATCGGCTCGTCGATGAACGGGTTCTTGGTGACGCATGAGGCGAACTTCGAGCTGAACTCGCCGTACGTCAGGTGCAGCGAGCGCTTCTCGATCAGGCCGAACGCGGCGGCGTCCCAGAACGCGGTCGAGCCGCCGTTGCCCAGGATCACCTCGTAGCCGTCGGGCACCGAGAACAGCTCGCGCAGCCCGTCGCGCACGCGGCCGACGAGGTTCTTGACCGGCGCCTGGCGATGGGAGGTGCCGAACAGATCCCCTGCGGCAGCCAGCGCGGTCAGCTGCTCGGGGCGCACCTTGGAGGGTCCGCAACCGAAGCGGCCGTCGCGAGGCTTGAGTTCGGCAGGAATGATCAGTTCAGCCATGCCCACCAGCCTAAAGGGAACGTCCGCACCGTCGAGTGTGGGCCCTGTGCACGGAAAACGGCCGCGCGGCGTGCACACGGCCCACGGTCGGCCTCACAGCGTCAGGATGCGGGGGCCATGGGGCGTCACCGCGACGGTGTGCTCGCTGTGCGCGGCGCGGGCACCGCTCGCGGTGCGCAGTGTCCACCCGTCGGGGTCGTGCATGTAGTCCTCGGTGCCGTCGGCGATCAGCATGGGCTCGATGGCGATCACCAGCCCGGGCCGCAGTTTCATGCCCTCGCCGCGTCTGCCCACGTTTGGCACGTGCGGTGCCTCGTGCATGGTGTGACCGATGCCGTGGCCGCCGTGATCGGCCAACAGCGCAAAACCCGCGTCGCGGACCGTCGACGAGATGGCGTGGCCGATGTCGCCGAGGGTGTTGCCGGGGCGGGCGGCGGCGATGCCCGCGGCCAGGGCGGCGTCGGTGGCTTCGATGAGGGCCAGATCGGCCTGCCGCGGGGTGCCGACGACGAAGCTGCGCGCGGCGTCCCCGCACCACTCGTTCAAGATTGCTCCGAAGTCCACTGACACGAGGTCTCCGTCGGCGAGCACCTGCGGCCCGGGGATGCCGTGCACGACGGCGTCGTTGACGCTGACGCACAGCACGGCGGGAAAGGGTTTGGGCGCCCAGCGCGGGTGGTAATCGAGGAACGGCGAGGTGGCGCCGTGGTCGGCCAGAACGTCGGCCGCGACGCGGTCCAGGTCGGCGGTCGTGCGCCCGACGGAGGCGTGCGCGACCACCTCCTGCAATGCTTCGGCGACGACGGAGCCGGCAGCTGCCATGGCCTCTATCTCGGCTTCTGTCTTCATCTCGACCACGACGCCGAACCTCTCCGCGAACTTCTCAAATCGGGCATGGACATTTACTCGATACCTGCGGTACCGTTGTACAACAAGTGGGTAGATGTAAACCTCAACACGAGAGCGAGAGGTTCTGCAACATGGCTCGGACCAAGATGGTCAGGCGTTGGCGTCGGAACATGGATGTCAGCGACGACACCCAGTACGTTGACATGCTCACCACACTGTCCGAGGGGTCGGTGCGGCGCAACTTCAATCCGTACAAGGACATCGACTGGGATTCCCCGGAGTTTGCCGTCGTCCCCGACGACCCCCGCTGGATCCTGCCGGCGACCGACCCGATGGGCGGCCACCCGTGGTACCAGGCGCAGCCACAGGACCGGCAGATCGAGATCGGCATGTGGCGCCAGGCCAACGTCGCCAAGGTCGGTCTGCACTTCGAGAACATCCTGATCCGCGGCCTGATGGAGTACTCGTTCTGGGTGCCCAACGGCTCACCGGAGTACCGGTACTGCCTGCACGAGTCCGTCGAGGAGTGCAACCACACCCTGATGTTCCAGGAGATGGTGAACCGCATCGGCAAGGACGTCCCGGGCATGCCGCGGTTGCTCAAGTGGCTGCAGCCGCTGATCCCGCTGGCCGCGGGCCCGCTGCCGATCCCGTTCTTCTTCGGTGTGCTCGCCGGCGAGGAGCCCATCGACCACACGCAGAAGAACGTGCTGCGCGAGGGCAAGTCCCTGCACCCGATCATGGAGCGGGTCATGGCGATCCACGTGGCCGAGGAGGCGCGCCATATCTCCTTCGCGCACCAGTACCTGCACAAGCGCGTTCCGCACCTGCGTCGCCGTCAGCGGTGGATGCTGTCGTTGTTCGTGCCGCTGACCATGCGCATCCTGTGCTCGGCAATCATCGTCCCGCCGCGCGCGTTCTGGAAGGAATTCGACATCCCGCGCTCGGTGCGCAAGGAGCTGTTCTTCGACGCGCCGGAGTCGCGGAAGATGTTGCGGGACATGTTCGGTGACGTCCGGATGCTGTGCTACGACACCGGTCTGATGAACCCGATCGCCAAGCTCATGTGGAAGATCTGCAAGATCGACGGGCCGCCGAGCCGCTATCGCAGCGAGCCGCAGCGCGAGCACCTGGTGTCGGTCGCCTAGAGGCTCCGCATGCCCCATGTGATCACCCAGTCGTGTTGCAGCGACGGGTCCTGTGTCTACGCGTGCCCGGTGAACTGCATCCATCCGTCACCGGATGAGCCGGGCTTCGCCACGGCGGAGATGCTCTACATCGACCCCGACGCGTGTGTCGACTGTGGTGCGTGCGTCAGCGCGTGCCCGGTCGGCGCGATCGCGCCGGATACCAAGCTGGAGCCCAAGCAGCTGCCGTTCATCGAACTGAACGCGTCCTTCTATCCGAAGCGCGAGGGCAAGCTGCCGCCGACGTCCAAGCTGGCACCGGTGCTGCCCGCACCGAAGATCACCCGCGGCGGCCCGCTGACGGTCGCGGTCGTCGGCTCCGGGCCGGCCGCGATGTACGCGGCCGACGAACTGCTCACGCAGCGCGGTGTGCGCGTCAACGTGTTCGAGAAGCTGCCGACGCCGTACGGGCTCGTGCGCGCCGGTGTCGCGCCCGATCATCAGAGCACCAAACGCGTCACACGGCTGTTCGACAGGATGGCCCAGCAGCGGGGATTCACGTTCTACCTCAACGTCGAGGTCGGCAAGCACCTGTCGCATGCCGATCTGCTCGAACATCACCACGCGGTGCTGTACGCCGTCGGTGCGCCCAACGACCGGCGCCTGGAGATCGACGGCATGGGCCTGCCCGGCACGGGGACCGCCACCGAGATGGTGGCCTGGATCAACGGTCATCCGGAGTTCACCGATCTGCCGGTGCGCCTGGACCACGAACGCGTCGTGATCGTCGGCAACGGCAACGTCGCATTCGACGTCGCGCGGGTGCTCACGACCGACCCGGATGCGTTGGCACGCACCGACATCTCCGACCACGCGCTTGCCGCGCTGCGGTCGTCGGCGGTGCAGGAGGTGGTTGTCGCCGCCCGGCGTGGGCCTGCGTCCTCGGCGTTCACGTTGCCCGAGCTGATCGGGCTGACGGCAACGTGTGAGGTGGTGCTCGACGCCGCCGACCACGATCTGGTGCAGCGCGATCTGGCCACCGCGTCCGATCCGCTGACCCGCAACAAGCTCGAGATTCTGTCGAAGCTGGGTGACGCGTCGGCGCCGATCACGCGGCCGCGCATCCGGCTGGCGTACCAGCTCACGCCCCGGCGCGTGCTCGGCGACGAGCGCGTGACCGGCGTCGAGTTCGGCGTCACCGGCACCGACGACGCGCGCACATTCGACGCCGGTCTGGTGCTGACGTCGATCGGGTACCGCGGCAGGGCCATCGCCGACCTCCCGTTCGACGAGGACGCCTCGGTGGTGCCCAACGACGGCGGGCGCGTGACCGATCCCGCGACCGGAAGGCCGGTGCCCGGCGCATACGTGGCGGGCTGGATCAAGCGTGGGCCCACCGGCTTCATCGGCACCAACAAGTCGTGTGCGGCTGAGACGGTGCACCGCCTGGTCGACGACTACAACGCGGGCGTTCTCACCGATCCGCAGCACAAACCGTCCGCACTCGACAAGCTGGTGCGCGCCCGGCAGCCCCACTTCGTCGACGCGGCCGGGTGGCAGGCGATCGACGCCGCCGAGATCGAACGCGGCGGCGAGGATCGTCCACGCGACAAGTTCACGACCGTGGCGGACATGCTCGCCGCGGCCGCGACCGCACCGAAACCCTCGATACCTGATCGGCTGTGGGCCGGACTGCGCCGCTAGCCCGAGCAGGTTTCGATGTGCGGCACATGGTTACTCCCCACCGATAGTCCGAGAAGGGAGTGTTCCGATGCCCAGTCCCATCGATGTGCAAAAGGCTTTGGCCGGTGTGAATTACCCGTCGTCGAAACAAGATCTGATATCGCAGGCGAAGAGCAACGGCGCGGACGACGAGATCCTCGACGCCCTCGACAAGCTCCCCGACGGCGAGATCAGCGGCCCGGATCAGGTGCAGAAAGCCGTCTTCTGACCGGCTACGGCGCCGACTTCATGGCCTCCGTGATCTCCTCCATGCTGACCTCGCGGACCGGTTGGCCCATCGACCACTGGTGCCCGAACGGGTCGCGCAGCATGCCGTAGCGGTCGCCCCAGAACTGGTCGGCCAGTTCCATCACCACCTCGGCGCCCGCCTCGACCGCTTTGGCGAACTTGGTGTCGACGTCGGTGACGGTCAGGTGGATGGTGACCGGTGTGCCGCCGAAGGCCTTGGGGGTCTGCGACTTGCCGTTGTCGAACTCGGGGAAATCGTCGTTGAGCATGACCGTCGAACCGTTGATGGTCAGCGCGGCGTGCATGATCCTGCCGTCCGGTCCGGGCGCCCGCCCGAGTTCGGTCGCGTCGAACGCCTTGATGTAGAAGTCGATCGCGGCCGCCGCGTTGTCGACGCAGAGGTGGGGGATGACGGCGGGCGTGACCTCGATTGCCATGGTGACCTCCAGATGATGGGGTGATTGTGTCGGTGCCGTACAGACCCGCCGACCCGACAAAACTCATCGACGGATCCACCGGCACCGCTCACCCAACCACGGGGCACCGACATCCGTGGCACATCGGCAGACGGAGAAGATATCGGTATGAGGATCAACCTGACCAGCGTGCTCGTCGACGATCAGGACAGGGCGCTGCGGTTCTACACCGACGTCCTGGGCTTCGTGGTCAAGCACGACATACCCATGGGACCGGCGCGGTGGCTGACCGTGGTGTCACCCGAGGACCCCGACGGTGTCGAGCTCGTGCTGGAGCCCAGCGGTCACCCGGCGGTGCCGCCGTTCAAGGCGGCTCTGGTGGCCGACGGCATCCCGTTCACGTCGTTCGCGGTCGATGACGTCGAGGCCGAGTATGAACGGCTCAGCGGTCTGGGCGTGCGGTTCACCCAGAAGCCAACGGTGATGGGCCCGGTCACCACCGCGGTGTTCGACGACACCTGCGGCAACCTGATCCAGATCGCGCACCAGAACCAGGCCTGAGCACACCCAGATCGACGAAAATGTCGTTGCCACGGCCGTGGGGCGACATTTTCGTCGATCTCGAGGTGGCTCAGACCACGGAGAACCCGCCGGGCAGCGACACGCGGCCCGTCAGGGCCAGCAGCAGCGTCTCGCCGTGGCCGAAGTGCACCGCGGTCGAGGCGGCCATCAGCGTCGCGCACCGCAGCACATCCGGCGGCAGGTCGGCCGGGATGCCGGTGGCACGCGAGATGTCGAGGCTGTGCACGGCCAGTTCGAAGACGCGGGTCACCAGGTAGTCGCTGAGCCGGATGCCGTACCCGCCGAAGACCTTGATGACCGGATCGCCCACGCCATCGATATCCGAAAGCGCCTGTGCGACAAGGCGGTCCACCTCGGCTGCGGGATCGTCACCCAGGGCGCGGCCGGCCTGCACGCCGCGCTCGGTGACGCCTGCGGCGTCCGCGCCTGCCAGGTACTCCGACACCGCGGCGTAGTACTCGACGGGCCCGGCGAGGTCGGCCGTCTCGGCAGGGGACTGCAGATACGCACTCACCGTGGTCAGCGACCGCGACGTGTGCCCGACCAGCGCACGCAGATCCCACTCGCCGAGTCCGGGACCCTCGAACGTCGGCAGGGCATGCACCAGCCGCGCGAAAGCCGTTGCCGCCGTGGCGAAGACCTCCGTTGTCACGCGTGTTCGACCCCCGTGATCGCGATCTGGTCCCAGCCTTGCACCGACGCGGCGCTGCGCGGTCCCGGCCCGACGTAGATCGCCGACGGACGCACGAGTTTGCCCAGGCGTTTCTGCTCCAGGATGTGCGCGCACCAGCCCGCGGTGCGTCCGCACGTGAACATCGCGGGCATCATCGTCGCGGGCACCTGCGCGAAGTCGAGGATCACCGCGGCCCAGAACTCGACGTTGGTCTCGATGGCGCGGTCCGGCCTGCGCTCCCGCAGCTCGGCGAGCGCGGCCTGCTCCAGCGCGACGGCCACCTCGTACCGCGGCGCTCCCAACCGCTGCGCGGTCGCCCGCAGCACGCGCGCCCGCGGGTCCTCGGCGCGGTACACGCGATGCCCGAAGCCCATGAGTTTGTCGCCGCGGTCCAGGATCGCCTTGACCACCGCGCGGGCGTCGCCGGTGCGCTCGGCCTCCTCGATCATGGGCAGCACTCGTGCGGGGGCACCGCCGTGCAGCGGGCCGCTCATGGCGCCCACCGCACCCGAGAGCGCCGCGGCCGCGTCGGCTCCGGTCGACGCGATGACGCGTGCGGTGAACGTCGAGGCATTCATTCCGTGTTCGGCGGCGGTCACCCAGTAGGCGTCGATGGCCTCGACGTGCCGGGGATCGGGCTCACCCTGCCAGCGCGTCATGAACCGCGCTGTGACGGTGCGGCATTCGTCGATCGTGCGCTGCGGCACCGCGGGTTGGTAGATGCCGCGGGCCGACTGTGCGACGTACGACAACGCCATCACCGACGCACGGGCCAGGTGCTCGCGCGCGGTGTCGTCGTCGATGTCGAGCATCGGTGCGTAACCCCAGATCGGGGCCAGCATCGCGAGGCCCGCCTGCACGTCGACGCGCACATCGCCGCTGTGGATGGGCAGCGGGAACGGTTCGGCGGGTGGAAGCCCGGTGCCGAATCTGCCGTCGACCAGCAGTCCCCACACGTCGCCGAAGGTCACCTTCTTGTCGACGAGTTCCTCGATGTCGACGCCGCGGTAGCGCAGCGCGCCACCGTCCTTGTCGGGTTCGGCGATCTCGGTGGTGAAGGCGACGACGCCTTCCAACCCGGCGATGAAGTCGTCCGGTACGGCTGCCATGCGCCGATTCTCGCACTCGGGGCCAGGGGTAGCGTTGGCGCGGTGGCGATACCGGACGATCCGGCGAAATCAGCACCGGAGAACCTTGATCTGGCGACCATGCGCGTCGAGTACGTCGAGAAGGACCGCTGTGGCGACCTCGACGTCGACTGGCTCGGCGACGACCCGGCGACGGGCTGGCTGACGCTGCTGCAGACGTGGATCGGTGATGCCTGGAAGGCCGGTCTGCCCGATGCCAACGCCATGGTGGTCGGCACCGTGGATGCGCAGGGAAGGCCCGTGACGAGGTCGGTGTTGTGCAAGAGCGTGGACCCCGACGGCATCACGTTCTACACCAATTACGACTCCGCCAAGGGCGAGCACCTGGCGGTCAATGCCCATGCGTCGGCGACGTTCCCGTGGTATCAGCTGGGCCGCCAGGTGCACGTGCGCGGCGCGGTGACGAAGGTGTCGGCGGAGGAGACCGCCGAGTACTGGTCGAAGCGCCCACGCGGATCTCAGCTGGGGGCGTGGGCCTCGCAGCAGTCGCGCCCGATCGCGTCGCGTGCGGCGCTGCTGCGGCAGCTGGCCGAGGTGACCGAGCGTTTCGCCGACGTCGAGCACGTTCCCGTGCCGCCCAACTGGGGCGGCTACCGGATCGCTCCCGAGGTCGTGGAGTTCTGGCAGGGACGCGAGAACCGCGTGCACAACCGCATCCGGATCGTCGGCGGCCGCGTCGAACGGCTGCAGCCCTAGCGCGTGAGAGGGTTCTTCGCCGACACCACACCGCTGCGTTCGCCGGATTTCCGGCGACTGTGGCTCGCCGGCATCCCGACGGTCATCGGCGCCAACCTGACGATCTTCGCGGTGCCGGTGCAGTTGTACGCGCTGACACAGAACTCGGCCTACGTGGGACTTGCGGGTCTGTTCGCGTTGGTGCCGTTGATCGTGTTCGGTTTGTGGGGCGGTGCGTGGGCCGACGCGATGGACCGCAGGCTGCTGTTGATCATCGCCTCGGTGGGTTTGGCGGTGTCGTCGGTGCTGCTGTGGCTGCAGGCCGCGTTGGCGCTCGACAACGTCTGGCTCGTGCTGTCGATGCTGTCGGTGCAGCAGGCGTTCTACGCGATCAACAGCCCCACGCGCTCGGCGGCGATTCCGCGCATGGTTCCGGGTGAGCAACTGGCGGCGGCGAATTCGCTGAACATGACCGTGATGCAGTTCGGCGCGATCGTCGGGCCGCTGCTGGCGGGGTTGCTGCTCAACTGGGTCGACCTGTCGACTCTGTATCTGATCGACGCGATCACGTGCCTTGCGCCGATCTGGGCCACGTTCGGGCTCACCCCCATGCCGGTCGCCAACACCGAGCGTGCGCGATGGGGCTTGGGCGCGGTGCTGGAGGGCTTCCGCTCGATTGCGGGCAACCGTGTCGTGCTGATGTCGTTCGTCGTCGACCTCATCGCGATGATCTTCGGGATGCCGCGTGCGCTGTTCCCGCAGATGGCCCACGAGAGCTTCGGCGGACCTGTCGACGGTGGCACCGTGATGGCCCTGCTGGCCGCCGCGATGTCGGTGGGTGCGGTTCTGGGCGGGGTGTTCTCGGGGTGGCTGCCGCGGATACGACGGCAGGGCCTCGCTGTCGTGGTGGCCATCGTGGTCTGGGGTGTCGCGATGGTCGGGTTCGGCATCGCGGGCGGCACGGCGCACGGCAATGCCGGGCTGCTGTTGTGGATCGCGTTGGCTTTCTTGGCCGTTGGCGGCGCGGCCGACATGGTCTCGGCGGCGTTCCGCTCGACGATCCTGCAGCAGGCGGCGTCCGATGACCTGCGCGGGCGCCTGCAGGGCGTGTTCACCGTCGTCGTCGCGGGCGGGCCGCGCCTCGCCGACACGTTGCACGGCGCCGCCGCCGCGGCCGTGGGAACCACGGTCGCGGCCGCGGGCGGCGGCGCGCTCGTGGTGATCGGTGTGGTGATCGCCGCGCTCGCGGTGCCCGCGTTCGTGCGCTACCGCGTCTCTGCGACGGACCCGCGTCACACGACCGAACCCGAGCCCGACTCGGTGTGATCGGCAAATTCGGGATTGCCGCATATACCGGGCAGGTCCTGCGGTTCTACCGATAGCATCCGACTGTGGCATACGAGGTACAGCAGCTCGGTCTTCGCGAGCGGAAAAAGCAGCGCACCCGCGCGATGCTGATCAGCGCCGCGATCGACCTGTTCGCCCGACAGGGTTACGAGCAGACGACGGTCGAGCAGATCGCGGCGAGCGCCGAGGTCTCGGCGCGGACGTTCAGCCGTTATTTCGCCACCAAGGACGCCGTGATGCTGGCGTTTCTCGACGACCTCATCGCACTGGTCGCAAGTGAGCTCGCGCAGCAGCCGCCGGAACTGGGTGACCTCGACGCGGTCTGCCGCGCGCACATCTCGGCCTTCGAGAAAACGCGCGTCGCGGTGCCGGGGCAGCTGACCGAGGAACGGCTGGTGGCCGGTGCGCGCATCTTCACGTCGTCGGCTTCGCTCATTCAAGCCGCGATGGTGAATCAACCGGCCGCACTGTCCGAGATCCTCGCCAAGCGGATGGGCGTCGCGGCCGATGACCGACGGCTGGCGCTCGTATCGTCGGTGTGGAACGCGATCATCACCACGGCGATGGTCCAGCTCGGCCGCAACGCCGACTGGGCGACGGTGACCGTCGAGCGCATCACCAACCAGATCCGCACGACGTATGTCGAGTTTATGGAGGTAACCGGGGGCGTCCGCGAGCTCGCGTGAGCAGTTGGTCACCCCCCGCGGGCAGGCCGGAGTGAATGCGACTACCTTTTGTAGAGCAGTCTCACCTAGAGCAGCAGTCGGTTCCCAACGACTTCCCGACGAGGATGAAGGGATTCCCGTGGCCGAAAAACCGTCGAATGGGCAGGAGCACGCCACCGTCAAGTACCCGGGTGGCGAGCTGGATCTGGAGATCGTCCATGCCACCGAGGGCGCTGACGGTATCGCGCTGGGCTCATTGCTGGCCAAGACCGGCTACACGACCTTCGATGGCGGATTCGTCAACACCGCGTCGACCAAGAGCGCGATCACCTATATCGACGGTGACGCGGGGATCCTGCGGTATCGGGGGTACCCGATCGAGCAGCTGGCGGAGAAGTCGACGTTCATCGAGGTCAGCTATCTGCTGATCTACGGGGAGCTCCCGACCGCCGAGCAGTTGGAGACTTTCACCAACCAGATCCAGCGGCACACGTTGCTGCACGAGGATCTCAAGCGGTTCTTCGACGGCTTCCCGCGCAACGCGCATCCGATGCCGGTGCTCTCCAGTGCGGTCAACGCGCTGTCCGCTTACTACCAGGACTCGCTGGATCCGCTGGACAACAAGCAGGTGGAGCTGTCGACCATCCGCCTGCTGGCGAAGTTGCCGACGATCGCGGCGTATGCGTACAAGAAGTCCGAGGGGCAGCCGTTTTTGTACCCGGACAACTCGCTGAGCCTGGTCGAGAACTTCCTGCGGATGACGTTCGGTTTCCCGGCCGAGCCGTACGAGGTCGACCCGGAGATCGTGCGGGCGCTGGACATGCTGCTGATCCTGCACGCCGATCACGAGCAGAACTGCTCGACGTCGACGGTGCGTCTGGTGGGCAGCTCGCAGGCCAACCTGTTCACGTCGATCTCCGGTGGTATCAACGCGCTGTGGGGCCCGCTGCACGGCGGGGCGAACCAGGCCGTGCTGGAGATGCTGGAGAAGATCCGCTCGCAGGGTGGCGACGTGGCCGACTTCGTCCGCAAGGTCAAGAACCGCGAGGACGGCGTGAAGCTCATGGGCTTCGGGCACCGCGTGTACAAGAACTACGATCCGCGGGCGCGCATCGTCAAGGAGCAGGCCGACAAGATCCTGGGCAAGCTCGGCGGAGACGACGAGCTGCTGGACATCGCCAAGCAGCTCGAGGAGATCGCGCTCACCGACGACTTCTTCATCGAGCGCAAGCTGTACCCGAACGTCGACTACTACACCGGCGTCATCTACCGGGCCATGGGTTTCCCGACGCGCATGTTCACGGTGCTGTTCGCGCTCGGCCGTCTGCCGGGCTGGATCGCGCATTGGCGTGAGATGCATTCCGAGCCCAACAAGATCGGCCGTCCGCGTCAGATCTACACCGGCTACACCGAGCGCGCCTACACCGACATCACCGGACGCTGAGCGCGTCTCGTCGCATCACCTCACCGGCAGGACCTTGCCGCCGGTGAGGGTCAGCAGCTGTTCGTAGGTCAGCGGCATCACCGAGTCGGCCGTGCCCGCGGCCGTCCAGATCACCGGGTACGACGCGAGCGTCTCGTCGACGACGGTGCGCAGCGGTGCCGGATGCCCGGTGGGCGCCACCCCTCCGATCACCTGTCCCGTCGCGGCGCGGACGAGTTTGGGATCGGCCTTGGTGATCGCGTGGGCGCCGAGATGTCGCGCGACGACGTCGGTGTCGACCCGCGCCGCGCCACTGGCCATCACCAGCAGCGGTTCACCGTCGCATTCGAACACCAGGCTGTTGGCGATCGCGCCGACCTCGCAGCCGAGTTGCTCGGCTGCGGCGACTGCGGTCTTGGCGTCTGCGTCGAGGATCTTGATGGCGGGTTCGATACCGGCGGCGGCGACAGCGGCCGCCACGCGCGCATTCCGTTCGTTCACGGTGACGATTCTCACCGATGCCGATTCGCCGGCTACTTGCGGTGCAAACAGTTGTGCTTTCACAATAGTTGTATGAATGAAACCGTCGGCGGGCTCAGCGCGCGGCGCAAGGCGATCATCCTCGTCTCGTGCTGTCTGAGCCTGCTGATCGTGTCGATGGACGCGACCATCGTCAACGTCGCGATCCCCAGCATCCGCAGCGATCTCGGGGCCTCGCCGTCGCAGCTGCAGTGGGTGATCGACGTCTACACGCTCGTGCTCGCATCGCTGCTGCTGCTCGCCGGCGCCACCGCCGACCGGTTCGGCCGCAGGCGCACGTTCCACCTCGGGCTGACGGTGTTCGCGATCGCGTCGCTGCTGTGCAGCCTGGCCCCCAACATCGAGACGCTCATCGCAGCCCGGCTGTTGCAGGCCATCGGCGGATCGATGCTCAACCCGGTGGCGATGTCGATCATCACGCAGGTGTTCACCGGCCGCGTCGAACGCGCCCGCGCGATCGGCGTGTGGGGCGGCGTGGTCGGGATCTCGATGGCGCTGGGCCCGTTGGTCGGTGGTGCACTGATCGAGTACGTCGACTGGCGTGCGGTGTTCTGGATCAACCTGCCCATCTGCGCGCTCGCGATCCTGCTGACCGCGATCTTCGTGCCCGAGTCGAAGTCGTCGACGATGCGCGACATCGACCCGGTCGGCCAGGGTCTCGGCGTCACGTTCCTGTTCGGCGTGGTGTTCGTCCTCATCGAGGGCCCCGGCATGGGCTGGACCGATCCGCGCACCCTCGCGGTGGCCGCGATCGCGCTGGTCGCGTTCCTGGCGTTCCTGCGCTACGAGTCCCGCCGCCACGATCCTTTCATCGATCTGCGGTTCTTCCGCAGCGTGCCGTTCACGTCGGCCACGCTGGTCGCGGTCTGCGCGTTCGCGGCGTACGGCGCGTTCTTGTTCATGATGTCGCTGTACCTGCAGGCCGAGCGTGGATACTCCGCGATGCACACCGGGCTCATCTACCTGCCGATCGCGATCGGCGCGCTGATCTTCTCGCCGTTGTCCGGGAGGTTGGTGGGGCGCTTCGGCAGCCGCCCGTCCCTGTTGGTCGCGGGCGTCATGATCACCGCCGCGACGCTGTTGCTGACCCGGCTGTCGGTGACCACGCCGGTGTGGCTGGTGCTGGTGATCTTCGCGGTGTTCGGCATCGGGTTCGCGATGGTCAACGCACCCATCACCACCACCGCGGTCAGCGGTATGCCGATCGACCGCGCGGGCGCGGCGTCGGCGGTCGCCTCGACCAGCAGGCAGGTCGGCGTCAGCATCGGTGTGGCGCTGTGCGGTTCGGTGGCCGGGTCCGCGCTGGCCGGCTCCGGGGTCGACTTCGCCGTCGCGGCCAGGCCGCTGTGGTTCATCTGCGCGGCGTTGGGCGCGGTGATCTTTGCGATCGGCCTGGTGTCGACGTCGCCGTGGGCACTGCGCTCGGCAGAACGGCTCGCGCCGTTGATCGGTCAGCACCATCGCCCGTCGGAGGTGGCCCATGTCCGCTGAGGTCATGCCTGCACTCGCGTCACGAAACGTCCACGCCGACGAGGTCTGGCGCGCCCTCACCGCGCTGGTCTACGACAACCGGGACAGCTGGAAACGCGCCGTGATCGAGCGAAGCGGCCTGCCGTTCAGCCGGATCCGCGTGCTGCGCCGACTGGCGCGCCAACCGATGACGGTCAAGGAGCTCGCGCACGCGGCGACCATGGACGCACCGGCCGCCACGGTCGCCGTCAACGATCTGGAAGAGCGCGGGCTGGTGGTCCGCACGATCGACCCCGGTAACCGGCGGCGCAAGACCGTGTCGATCACCGATGCGGGCCGGGCGCTGTGGGAGATCATCGAAGCCGTCGAGGATCCCGCTCCGGAATCCCTCGCCGCGCTCGACACCGCCGATCTCGAGGCGCTGCGGGCGATCTTGGCCAAGCTCGGCTGATCAGCGATCAGCGTTCGGCGGCCAGCGCCGTGCGCAACACGTCGGCACGTCCGTCCATGGTGCGCTGAGCAGTTCGCGCCTGCCTGCCGGTCGCGGTGAACCGGGCGTCGATGCGTACCCGTGCCGGGGTCTGCACCAGGAAAGACAGCGCGGTGATGGTGATGTTGCGCCGGTGCAGGTCGGCTGCGAACCGCAACAGTGTCCTGGTGTGGTCGTCGGAACCGAACTCCACGGTCAGTGTGTGGGGTGCCGAGGCCTCCATCTCACCTGCCTGCCGCGGGTATCCGTTCGCGGACGATGTCGCGGGCGGCTTGCCCGGCCAGGACATCGAGGCGGCGGTGCCGGTCGAGGATCTCGCGCACGGTGTCGCCGATGGCCACGACCCGGGCGGTCGACTGCTCGGCGGTGGCCTGCTCGATCTCACCGGCGATCTGGATCAGCCCGCCGCCGTTGGCGACATAGTCGGGAACCCAGGTGATTCCGCGGTCGTGCAACAGTTGTTCGACGCCGTCATGGGCGAGCTGATTGTTGGCCGCGCCGCAGACGACGCGTGCCGACAGCGCGGGCACACTCGCCTCGTTCAGCGTCGCGCCCAGAGCGCACGGTGCGTAGACGTCGACGGGCGCGTCGATCACGCGGTCCAGCACGGTGACGCCACCGAACTCGTCGCGGATCCGGTCGAGCGCCGCGGTGTCCACATCGCAGACCGACACCTCGCTGCCCGCACCGACGAGCAGCCGCACCAGGTGGTAACCGACCTTGCCGGTTCCTTCGACGCCCACCCGGCGTCCGCTGAGATCAGCTGTGCCCCAGACCGATTCGGCAGCGGCGAGGATCGAGTGGAACACTCCGAGAGCGGTCAGCGGCGCGGTGTCGCCGGATCCGCCGTGTGCCGGGGTCTTCGCGGTGACGTGCGCTGTGCTGCGGCCGATGACGTCCATGTCTTCCGACGTGGTCCCGACATCACCCGCGGTGATGTACCGCCCACCGAGGCTGTCGACGAAACGGCCGTGTGCCTCAAGCAGTTCGGAGGTCTTGATCCGGCTGGGATCGCCGATGATGACGGATTTTCCGCCGCCGAGGCGCAGCCCGGCGATCGCAGCCTTGTACGTCATTCCCCTCGACAACCGCAGCACGTCGGTCAGCGCGGAGGGTTCGTCGGGGTAGGGGTAGAACCTGGTTCCGCCGAGTGACGGTCCGAGCGCGGTCGAGTGGATGGCGATGATCGCCTTCAGACCGCTGCGCTCGTCACAGCAGAAGACCACCTGCTCGTGTGACGTGTCGTCGGCGAAGTCCGGCCGGTCGAACACGCGGGTGCTCGCGTTCATGGGAGTTCCTTTCGGCGGTGACTACAGGGGGAGATCGGGGGGTGTGGCGCCCAGTTCGACCAGCCGTGCGCGGTATCGGGCGATGTTGCCGATCTTGACGGTCTCGTAGCCGCGGACCAGATCGGCGGCCTGTGCCAGTGCGGTCGCGGTGTCATAGTTCTCGTCGGTCAGATGCCGTGCCGCGTCGAGCACCATCGCCCGATAGTGGTCGGCCAGCATCCGTTCGGCCCGGCGCATCCTGGTGTGACCGAAAGGGTCGAACACCGTGTTGCGCAGCGGTTTTGCCTTGGCGAGCAAGCGCAGCACCGGGTGGCTGCGCGGACCGAGGCCGATCTTGGTTTCTCGGCCGAGCGCCTTGAGGGCCGGCGGGTGCAACTTGTAGGTCAACCGGCCGGCTCCGGGAAACTCGGCCTGTACCGCCGCGGTGAAAGCCGGGTCGGTCAGCAGCCGTGCGACCTCGTACTCGTCCTTGTAGGCCATCAGGGTGAACAGGCCGCGTGCGACGGCCTCGCTGAACTCGGTGCGGGTGCCGACGCCGCGTTCGGCCCACCAGATCTGCTCGATCACACCCACGTAACGCGCTGCGGTGCGGACATCCTGGTATGCGACCAGCTCGGCGGCACGCCGCTCGGTGAGTTCGCGGGTCGGCCCGGCGGGCACCCCGATCACGATCTCGGCGGGCAACGCAGGTACGGTGCGGGCGGCGGGGGTGACGGATCCGTCCACTGCCGCGGCGAAGATCTCGGGCTTCCACACGGCGACACGACCCCACCGGAATGCCGCCTGATTGGCTTGTACCGCAACGCCGTTGAGTTCGATCGCCTCTTCTATGGCGCCGGCAGGGATGGGGAGGACGCCACGCTGGTAGGCCGCTCCGACGAGCAGGAGATTCGATGGGGCGGTGTTGCCGAACAGTGCCTGCGCGGCGGCCAGCGCGTCGAAGCCGACGACCTCGCGGCAGGACACATCCAGCCGGGCCAGCAGATCGGCGTCGTCGGGATGTGCCACCGATGCGTCGCGCACCATGGACCCGGTCGGCGTCCGGCTCGTCGATGCGATCGCGACCGTGCGCGTGGGATCGGCGACGCGCAGGTTCTTGTTGTCGGCGGCCGTGAGCAGATCGAAGGCCAACACGCAATCGGCCGTGGATCCGCTTATCCGGTTGGCCGATTCGTCGGCGCCGACCCCCAGCCGCAGGTGCGAGGTGACCGGACCGGCCTTCTGGCTCAGCCCGGTCTGGTCGAGCCCGTTGACCACGAGGCCACTGCGCTGCGCGGCCACTGCCAGCACCTGGTTGACGGTGACGATTCCCGTGCCGCCGATACCGGCGAGGAAGATGTTGTACACGGATTCGGTCGGCAGGTCGATGTCGGGTTCCGGCGCGCGCGGCGGTTCCGACCCTGCGCCGCGGCGGCCGACGGGCCGTTCGGGCAGTTCGACGGTGACGAATGACGGGCATTCGCCGTCGAGGCAGGTGTAGTCGGTGTTGCAGCTGGTCTGGTCGATGCGGGTCTTGCGGCCGAACTCGGTGTCCACCGGCTGAACCGACAGGCAGTTGCTCTTGACGCCACAGTCACCGCAGCCTTCGCACACCGCTTCGTTGATCAACACCCGGGTGCGACGGGTGGGCTGCAGCCCGCGCTTGCGACGCCTGCGGGCATCGGCCGCGCACTGCTGGTCATAGATCAGCACGGTGACCCCGGCGATGCCACGCAGGTGGCGCTGTGCCTCGTCGAGCCGATCCCGGTGCCACACCGCGACTTCGGCGGGCAGGCGTTCGCGGCGGTACGCCGACGGATCCTCGGTGCAGATGATGATCCGCTTGACGCCTTCGACCACGAGCTTGCGGCCCAGCCCCGCGACACCCAACGCGCCCTGGGCGTCCTGTGCGCCGGTCATCGCGACGGCCGAGTTGTACAGGATCTTGTAGGTGATGTTGACCCCGGCGGCCACCGCAGCCTGCACGGCGAGCTGCCCGGAGTGGAAGTACGTCCCGTCGCCCAGGTTCTGGAAGATGTGGTCGACGTCGGTGAACGGTGCCTGGCCGATCCACTGGGCGCCTTCGCCGCCCATCTGGGTCAGCGAGGTCACCTGGGATTCCTCGCGGTCGGCCATCGTCACGAGCGTGTGGCAGCCGATGCCACCAGCGGCCAGTGACCCCTCGGGAATCACGGTGGACCGGTTGTGCGGGCAACCCGAGCAGAAGTAGGCGGTGCGGCGGGTGGGCAGCACCGAGAGCTCAAGCCGGGGTGGACGCGGCGCACGGACCTCGACGCGGGGGCGCAGCACGCGATACAGCGGAGTCAGCAGCCGGTCGGCGGTGAGCTCGCCGTCGGCGGGCACCAGCGGGGTGCCATCGTGGTCCAGCTTGCCGATCAACCGGGGACGGTGTGCCGCTCCATAGAGCGCTTGCGCCGCTTGCGATTCGACGAAGGGCACCTTGTCCTCCACCACCAGGAGCGTGTCCACGCCCCGTACCAGGTGACGGACCCGGGCGGCGTCGAGCGGATACGGCATGCCGACCCGCAGGATCCGAACCCCGGCGCGGGTCAGCTCGCGCTCGTTCAGGCCCAGTTCGTGCAGGGCCTGCCGCACAGCGTCATACGCCGTTCCCACGGCGAGGATGCCCAGCCAGGCGTCGGCGGGGTCGACCTCGAAGACGTCGACGCCGTTGGCGGCGTTGAACGCCTGCACCATCGCCCATCGGGGGCCGTACAGCTCCGCTTCGGCGTACACGCTGTCGGTCGGCGCGGCCATCGTCCGCTGCCGGTACCGCCACGGCCTGCCCTCCCAGGACAGTTCGGGTTCGACGATGGTGAGACCGCTGAAATCGCGGTCCACCGACCACATTCCATCGGCGACGTCGGCAACGATCTTGAACGCCGACGGGCAGCCGGAAAGTCGTGACAGGGCGACGCCGTACAACCCGTGGGTGATGATCTCCTCGGCGTTGCGGGGAAAGAAGACCGGCATGCTCAGTGCGGCCAGGGACCGTTCGCTCGCGGCAGGCACGGTCGACGACTTCGCGGCGGGGTCGTCACCGACCAGCACCACCATCCCACCGGTCGGGTGCGCGCCGTACATCGTCGCGTGCCGAAACGCGTCGCAGGCCCGGTCGAGCCCGGGGCCCTTGCCGTACCACACGCCGATCACGCCGTCGTGTGTGCGCCCGCCGGGCAGCTGAATCTGGCTGCCCCACACCGATGTCGCCGCGAGCTCCTCGTTCATCCCCGGTACCAGACGGACGGCGCGCTCGGCGGTGAGGTCGCCGAGCCCGGCGAGCAGTTGGTCCAGTCCGGCCAGCGGGCTGCCCGGATAACCCGAGACGAACGTCGCGACATCACGGCCGGCACGCCGGTCCCGTTCGTGCTGCTCGACGATCTGGCGCACGATCGCCTGGAGCCCGGTCATCACGACAGGACCGGAATCGGGGTGGTACCGCGAGTTGAGGTCGCGACGCGCGATGGCGCTGCGGACGTCGTTGATCTGTGTCATATCGGCAGTCCCGGTCGATCGACACCGACGATCCGGGCGCCACGGAAGAACTGCAGCAGTTCCGCGTCGCCGTGGCAGCCGACGCCGCTTGCGCCCCAGAACCCCTGGGTGGAGTCCGGTACCAGGTCCAGCACGCTCGTACCGTTGATCTTCACCTCGCCGCACGTGAGCTCGCCTCCCAGGGCCATGGCTTCATCGAGGTCGGTGCCGAACACATACCCGGCCAGCCCGGTGCTCCGCGAATTCGCCAGGGCCAGCGCCTCGGCGTCATCGGCCACCCGGTGCACGGTGAGAACCGGCCCGAAGATCTCGTCGACCGCCAACTCCGTGGGGGCGCCGTCGATGACCACGGGCGCGTGGAAGAAGCCCGCATCCGGCACCCGAGTCACACTGTGCACGACGCCGCCCGCGGCGGACAGTTTCGCCACGGCGCGCGAAACATGCTGGTACTGATCATGATGCGCCTGTGGACCCATGACGGCCTCCGGATCGAGGGAGTGTCCCAGCGGGATCGCGCGGAGCCGGTCGAGCAGGGCGTCGATCAGCTCGGCGTGGCGTGCGGCCACCACGGCCACGCTGCCCGGACTCTCGCACCATTGGCCGTTGAGCTTCGTGAAGCCGGCGACGAGGGCGTCGGCCGTCGCGTCGATGTCGGCGTCGGCGCGCACGATCGCCGGATTGTTGCTGCCCAACTCGAGTTGCAGGGCCTTGCAGTCGGTTGCCGCGGCGTGAGCGACGGCCACGCCCGCGGCACGCCCGCCCGTGAACGACAGCGCGCGGACCCGCGGATCGGCGGCCAGCTGCTGGCCGACCTCCCGTCCGCCGTGCACGAGTTGGAAGATCTCGGGCGGCAGCCCTGCCTCGGCCACGGCCTGTTGGATGGCCTCGGCCACCAGTGCGGAGCTGGCCGGGGCCCAGTTCGAGGGTTTGGCGATGACGGGTGCACCGGCCGCGAGGGCGAACGCGGTCTTCTTGGCGACGATGAAGCTCGGCGCGTTCCACGGTGCGATCACGGCGACAGGGCCCCACGGCAGCCGGCGCAGCCGCACGGGCCTGCCGGGCTCGGCGGCGTCGCGGTCGCCCGGATCGGCCTGGAGATGGTCTGCGGCCGCGCACATCGCATCGGAAAGTCCTTGTGCGAAGAGGTCGGTCACCGACACGACCACGCCGGTGTTGATCGCGTCGTGACGCGCGATGTCACCTGCCCGTTCCGCCAGCAGGTCCGCGGTGCGGCGCAGCACTGCGATGCGCGTGGGCACCGGTGTGTTGCGCCAGGTGCCCGCGGCGTGAAGCGCGGCAGCGGCGGCGACGGCGCGGTCCACGTCGGCCGTACCGGTCTGCAGTTGCCGTTGCAGTACCGCACCGGTGTTCGGGTCGGTAAGGTCGGCGCCCAGGTCGTTCTGGGGCGTCGACCAGGCGCCGCAGATGAAGTCACGCTGCGGGGCGAGTTCCTCTGCGCTGAGGGTCGTTGTCACGGGGTCACCTGTCTCAGATCGTTTCGAGGTAGCGGTCGCGGTCCCAGTCGCTGACCGACCGCAGGAACTGCAGCCACTCGTGGCGTGCCACGGTGGCGTAGTGGCTGACCACCTCTTTGTCGAATGTGGTTGCGGCGAACAGGCTCTGCTCGAGCTTCTCGGCGGCGTCGCCCAGCGTGATCGGCAGCTCACCGTGCTGTTCGGCATAGCCGTCGCCGGTGCAGGGCGGGCCTGGATCGATCTGGCGGGCCATACCGTCGCGCATGCTGCCGAGCACCGCGGCCGACGCGAGGTAGGGGTTGACGTCGGCGCCGGGCAACCGCATCTCCAGCCGGTTGGCGTCGGGTCCACCGGTGATCAGCCGGCATGTGGTGGTGCGGTTGTCGAATCCCCACGTCAACCCGTTGCCTGCGAAGTCGTTGCTGATGATCCGGCGCATCGAATTGACCGTCGGCGCGTAGAACAGCATCAGGTCGCCGACCCGGTCGAGTACCCCGCCCACCGCGTTTCGCAGCGGAGTGCTCGCGGTGCGGTCCGCCTCGGCATCGTAGAACGGCGTGGATCCGTCGGCTCCGCGCAGCGAGGCGTGGATGTGACACGACGACCCCATGCCGTCCGACAGCGGGCGCGGCATGAATGTCGCGGTCATGCCGTGCGCCCGGGCCAGATCCGCGACCGCGCTCTTGAACAGCACATGCCGATCTGCGGTCTCGACCGCGTCGGAGTACTCGAGGTTGATCTCCCACTGGCCCAACCCGTATTCGGCCTGGGCGACCTCGACGGGGATTCCGCTGGCCTCCAGTGCCTTGCGAACCTCGCGGAAGAAGGGCTCCATGGCGTTGCCTGCGCCGATCGCGTAGTCGGACCGGATCAGGGTCGTCGGTTCGAGGTTGCGATAACCGTTGGCACGCAACTCGTCCGGGGTGCCGCGATAGAGGTGGAACTCCAGCTCGGTCGCGGTGTATGCGGTGAGTCCCTTGTCGCCGAGTGCCTGCACCTGACGGCGCAGGATGGTCCTCGGTGCGACCGGAAGTGGTTCCCCGGTGTTCTCGTCGACGGAATCGGCCAGGCAGATCGCGGTTCCCTCCAGCCAGGCCGCCCGGCGCAGCGTGGTCAGGTCGGGCACCAGCCGGAAGTCCTGCCAGCCGGTGTGCGCACCGGCGAACTCCACCTTGAGGGTGTCCATGTCCTGGTCGACATCCCATGCGTAGACGCACGTGCACACGTGCAGACCCTCGCCGAGGATGCGCTGGAACGAGCGCACCGGCATACGCTTGCCGAACAGCCGGCCGTACATGTCGATGCCCGCCACGATCACGGTGTCGATGTCGTCGCGGAGGTCTGAGAGCTCCAGCATGCCGGTCATCGGGTCAGCCATCCGCCGTCGACGGGCAACTGCGCGCCACTGATGTAGGACGCGTCGTCGGAGAGCAGGAACGACACCGCGGCAGCCATGTCGTCCGGTTTGCCAAGGCGTTTGACGAGCAGTCGGGATTCCATCACGGCGAGCACCTCGGGGCTGTTGAGGTCGACGCCGGGCAGGAAGTTGGTGGGCACCGGCCCCGGCGCGATGGCGTTCACCCGGACGTTGTAGCGGGACAGTTCGACCGCGAGGGCTTTTGTCAGCATCTTCACCCCGCCCTTGGAGGCGTTGTAATGCACCTGCGCGAACCCCTGCGAGGACACCACGACATCGGCTTCCACCGTCGAGAGGTTGACCACGGCACCGCGGTTGGCCTTGCGGAAGTACGGGATCGCCAGCTGGGTGGTGATGTAGACGCCCTTGAGGTTGACGTCGAGCACCAGATCCCATTCCTCGTCGGTGAGGTCCTCCAGCGAGGACATCGTGATGAGTCCCGCGTTGTTCACCAGGTAGTCGAAGCGTTGCCATTCGGTGGCGGTGGCTTCCAGTGCGGCGGCGACGGCCTCGCGATCGCGTACATCGGCGGCCAGTGCCAGTGCCTGCCCGCCGGATTCGGCGATGCTGTCGGCGGTCTCCTTGGCGCGGACGTGGTCGACGTCCACGCACGCGACCTTGGCCCCGTGTCCGGCGAGTCGCTCGGCGATCGCGCGCCCGATCCCTGAACCGGCGCCGGTCACGAACGCGACCCGGTTCTCATGCGATGACGACATCTTCCTCCTGCTTCCTGGTGAACGTGCGGTGCTGGTTGGCGCTGTCGACCAACCAGCCGAACAGCGGGTCTGTCCCGTCGAGCATTTCGGGGTGCCACTGCACTCCGACGACGGGTGCGTCGACGGCTTCGACGGATTCGACGACGCCATCGGGCGCCCGCCCGGTGACGGTGAGCCCGGTGCCCACCTGTGCGACGGCCTGGTGATGCAGGCTGTTGACGTGAATCCGGTTGCCGTAGAGGCGGTGCGGTATCGAGCCCTCGACGAACTCCACAGGATGGCTGCGGTGGTTGCGCGGGTAGCCGAGGAAGCTGTGTGCCTCGCCTGAGTCGGCGGGAAGGTGGGCCACGAGCGTTCCGCCGCGGCTGACGTTGATCATCTGCACGCCGCGGCAGATGCCCAGTACCGGTATGCCGCGCAGCCACGCCGCCTCGAGCAGCGCGAGTTCGAACGCGTCGCGCAACGGCTCGGCGGGCGTCGCGTACGGGCCCGGCGTTGCGCCGTATCGGCGCGGGTCCACGTCGGCGCCGCCCGACAGGATCAGCCCGTCGATCCGGGAGACCACGTCGGCTGGGTCGCATTCCATGCTCAGCAGCACCGGGAGTCCGCCTGCGCTCGCCACCGCTGCCGAGTAGTCGACGAAGAAGGTCTCGACCAGTGCGTCACGTACGACGGATACGGCCAGGGGGCCGGCCGGTTGCATGCGTCCGGTGAGGCCGATCACCGGACGGGCCCGAGGTTGTTCCACGTCACTTTGGGTCATTGGCATGAGATTAGAACCTTTGAGTGGATTCGTCAATCGGACCGGCTAACGTTCTAACTTGATACCTATGGACCTTGACCTTGGGGCGCCGAGCGTCACATCGGATGTCGCTCGACGGCTGCGGGCGCGCATCCGCGCCGGCGAGCTCGGGCCGGGCGACCGGTTGCCGCCCGAGCGCGATCTGGCCAAACAGATGGGAGTCGGCCGGGTCAGCGTCCGCGAAGCGCTGCGCCTGCTGCAGGCGGGCGGGTACGTCGAGGTGCGGCGCGGTGCCACCGGCGGCACGTTCGTCACACAGCTCGACCGGCCCTACCGCAACTGGCTCAGCGAGATGCGCAGCGGCGCAAGCGAGATCACCGACATCCTGGATCTGCGGATCGGGCTGGAATGTCAGGCGGCGAAGCTCGCGGCCACCAGGCGGACCGAGGCCGAGCTGGCGACCATGGCAGCCGCGATCGATGAGATGTCGAGCTCTGATTCGCGGGTCTCGTTCCGGAACTCTGACGCGCGGTTCCATGGCGCACTCGCGCAGGCCGCGCGCAACGAGCGGTTGAAATCCGCGGTCGCGAGCGCGCGAGGGGAGATGTTCGCACCGCTCGACGAGCTGGTCTACACCGAGATCGTCGAGTCCAGTAGGGCCGGCCACCTGGCGATCTACCAGGCGGTGCTGGACCAGGATGCCGAGCGTGCGCGCCGTGCGATGGAAGAGCATCTGGAGCAGACGCGCCAGGAGCTCGAGCAGCTGATCTTCGGGGTGGGCAGCGCGGAGGCGGATCCGGTCTGACCGGATCCGCCTCCGCGGCCCTAGGATTCCGCGCGTACCGGGCCGGATGATCGCACCTCGTCCGCGAATGTGTTCTGTGCCCCGGTGACGGGTCCGGTGCCGAAGATGTCGAGGTTGGTGCGCAACGGCCGTACCGACCCCACGACGAAACCGATGACCGCGACGATGACCAGGAGCCAGGGCATCCCGTTGACGATCGCCGAATCGCTTCCGGTCAACAGCGGGTAGTTGTCGATGATCAGGTAGCACCCGCAGAACAAGCCCGCGGCCGCGAGCGCGGGTGCGACGCCGTGGGTCCACCAGTGGCGGTCGGGCCGACGGAGGAAGAAGCCGATCACGGCTATCGAGGTGACCCCCATCAGGCCGATCACGCCCAGTGCGCCCAGGCCCGCGGTCTGGTTGCCGAGATCGAGATACGGGTCGGCGCCGGCCAGTGAGTACCCGATGACCGCGACGGCCACCACACCCGCCTGAGCACATGCCGCAATGTGCGGTGTCTGGAACCTGGGATGGGTACGCCCCAGTGGGCGGGGAAGCACACCCTCGCGGCCGAACGCCATCAGGTAGCGCGTCGCCATGCCGTGCAGCGCGAACAGCACCGCGATCAGGCTCGTGAGCAGCAGCCAGCTCATCACGTGCACCGACCATCCGCCCAGGACGCCGTGGGCCGCGTTGAACACGAAGTTCCCCGGATCGGCCGCGGCCGCGGCGGGTGCGTCGACGCCGCCGGACGCCGCGATCAGCGACCAGGACGAGAACAGGTAGACGATGCCGATGAACGCGATCGCGACCTTGGTTGCCCGGGGCACGGTACGACGAGGGTCTTGGGCCTCTTCGCCGAAGATCGCGGTCGCCTCGAACCCGATGAACGATATGAAGACGAACATGAACCCGATTCCCACTGCGCCACTGAAGATCTCGGTGGGACTCAGGGCGCTGATCGGGTAGGCGCCCGGTCCTTTGACGACGAGGGTCGCGATGTCGACGAGCAACAGCAGGCCGGTCTCGAGGATGAGCAGCACCCCGAGGACGCGTGCGTTCACCTCGACGCCGAGGATTCCGACGATCAGCGCGACCGCCAGCAGACCGAACGAGAACACCTGCCACGGGATGTCGATGCCGATTTCGGTCGCGAAGATGTTGTTGGCGAAATACCCGACGAGGCCGACGACGTAGAGCACGAGCACGTTGTAGGCGAGCACCGCGACAAGCCCGGCGGCCATGCCAAGGCGGCGGCCCAGGCCCACGGTCACATAGGCGAAGAACGCGCCCGCGTTGGTCAGGTGGCGGCTCATCGCCGCGTACCCGACTGCGAACAGGGCGAGTACGAGCGCTACGGCGACATATGTCCCGGGCGCTCCGATGCCGTTGCCGAGTGCGACCGCGAGCGGAAACGCGCTGGCCATCGCGGTGAGTGGGGCCGCGGTCGCGACCACCATGAACACAATGGAGCGGACTCCCATTGCTCCGGCTTTCAGCTGGCTGCCGGCTTCACCGGGGCTTTGGCTGCCTGGTTCTGCCACTGTTGACTCCATTCTGCGGCATGGTTCTAAGGTAGGGCCATTGCAGAATAGGACGGTGTTGCGGATTCGGCACGACAATCGCGAGATTCGTCGCCGCGGGCGATGTGACCTTCGGCGTCGCTCAGGTGGCGCGGTCGAGCACCGCCATCGCGGCGTTGTGCCCGCCGACACCCGACACCGCGCCGCCGCGGCGGGACCCCGAACCGCACAGCAGGATCCGCTCGTGGGCGGTGGCCACCCCCCAGCGTTGCGCCGGGGTGTCCACCGGCTCGTCGTCGTCGACGAACGGCCAGCGCAGCGCATCGTGGAAGATGTTGCCCGCGGTCATGCCGAGGCTGCGCTCGAGATCGACCGTGGTCTTGGCCTCGATGCACAACCGTCCCGAGCTGTCCTCCATCAAGACGTCCTGGATGGATTCGGCCAGAACGGAATTCATCGAGTTGAGCACCGCCGAGGTGAGCCGGTCACGCATGCGGTCGGGATCGTTGGCGGCCAGCGAATGTGGGGTGTGCAGCCCGAACACCGTCAGGGTCTGCGCACCGGATGCGCGCAGTTCGTCGGACAGGATGCTCGGATCGGTCAGCGAGTGGCAGTAGATCTCGCACGGCAGCGGGTCGGGAACACGTCCGCCGGCGGCGGTGGCATACGCCGAATCGAGTTGCCGCAGCGTCTCGTTGATGTGGAACGTGCCGCCGAACGCCTGCTCGGCGGTCACGGTGTCGTCGCGCAGGCGGGGGAGTCGGCGCAGCATCAGGTTGACCTTCACCTGCGAACCCTGCGCGGTGTCGGGTGCGGGTTCTCCCAGCAGCTTCGCGAGCACCGCGGGTGTGACGTTGGCCAGCACGTGGCGCGCGCCGATCCGGCGGGCGGTCCCGCCGTGCCGGTAGCGCACCTCGCCATCCGGTGTTATCGCGTAAACCTCTGCGCCCGTTACTATTTCGGCGCCGAATCCGGCGGCGGACGCCGCCAGCGCCCCGGTCACCGCACCCATGCCGCCGATCGGGACGTCCCAGTCGCCGGTGCCGCCGCCGATCAGGTGGTACAGGAAGCACACGTTCTGGATGAGCGACGGATCATCGGTGGCGGCGAACGTGCCGATCAGCGCGTCGGTGGCCATGACGCCGCGCACCAGGTCGTTGCTCACCGCGGCGGTGATCGCATCGCCGATGGGCCGCGTGGTCAGATCGTCCCACACCGCCGCCGCGTCGGACCCCTGGCCGCCCAGCACGTGCTCGCGCATCTGGGTGCGGGTGCGCAGCGGCTGCAGCAGCGTCGGCCAGATCCTGGAGGTGACCAGGGCGCAGCGCCGGTAGAAGTCGGCGAACGCCGCGGCGTCTGCCTCGGCGCCGATCGCGGCGAACGTCGATTCCGGTCCGACCAGCAGACCGGTGCGCCCCGAGGTGCCGGGATCGGGCGTGTACGACGAATAGCGGCGGCGGGCCAGGCGGATCCGCGCGCCGAGGTCGTCGATGATGGCGCGGGGCAGCAGGCTCACCAGGTAGGAATACCGCGAAAGGCGAGCGTCGACGCCGTCGAACGCATGCGCCGAGACGGCCGCACCTCCGACGTGGTCGAGGCGCTCGAGCACCCTGACCCGCCGCCCGGCGCGGGCCAGATAGGCCGCGGCCACCAGACCGTTGTGCCCGCCGCCGACGATGACGGCGTCGAACTCCTGCTCGGTCATGCAGACGTGTCAGTTCTTGTAGTTCTCGACCTCGCTGGCCGGACGGATCTCGGCTTCGCGGGGATCCTGTCCGGTCTCGCGCAGGGCGCGACGTTGGCGTAACAGGTCCCAGCACTGGTCGAGCGCCGCTTCCAGGTGCTGCAGCCGCTGGTGTTCCTCGTCCTCGCTGATCTCCTTGCGCTGCAGCTTGCCGCGCAGTTCCTGCTCCTCGGCGACCAATCGGTGAACTTCGGCGAGGATGTCTTGGTCTTTTGCCACACCGCCAGTCTGCCCGACTACGGTTGGTCCGGTGACGACAAAACCTGAGATCGAGTTTCCGGACGGACCCGCCCCGACGGAACTGGTCATCACCGATCTGGTGGTGGGAGACGGTCCCGAGGCGGTGGCCGGCGCGAACGTCGAGGTGCACTACGTCGGCGTCGAATACGACAGCGGCGAGGAGTTCGACAGCTCGTGGAACCGCGGGGAGTCGATCGAGTTCCCGCTACGCGGCTTGATCCAGGGTTGGCAGGACGGCATTCCCGGCATGCGTGTCGGTGGCCGCAGGCAACTGGTCATCCCGCCCGAGCAGGCCTACGGACCCGCGGGCGGCGGACACCGCCTCTCGGGCAAGACGCTCATATTTGTCATCGACCTGCTGGCCACCCGCTGATCGGATCACCGCGGGCCCGGCAGCCGCAGCAACAGCCGGGCCCCGCCCAGCGGGCTCTGCTCCAATGTCGCGGTGCCGCCGTGCAGTTCGGCCTGCTGCGCCACGAGCGCGAGGCCGAGGCCGGAGCCCGACCGCGACGCCGTCGATCCGCGCGCGAAGCGGTCGAACACCAGGGCCCGCTCCTCCTCGGGCACGCCGACGCCGTTGTCGTCGATCGCGATCTCGACGCCCTCGCGTGAACTGACGGCCGAGAGCTGCACGCGGGTGGCGCCACCGTGCTTGACGGCGTTGGCGATCGCGTTGTCGACCGAGAGGCGCAGACCCGTCGGCAACCCCACGATGATCACGGTCGGCGACGGCGCGAGCGACACCTCGAGGTCGGGATAGATACGCATGGCGTCGTGGGCCGCGCGGTCGAGCAGTTCGGTGATGTCGACGGTCACGTGATCGTCGGTGGTGCTCAACTCGCCCTGCGCGAGCCGTTCGAGGGCGCCGAGCGTGGCCTCGATCCGCGACTGTGTGCGGATGACGTCGTTGACCACCTCTTTGCGTTGCTCGTCGGGCAGGTCGAGCGTCGCGAGCACTTCGAGGTTGGTGCGCATCGCGGTCAGCGGTGTGCGCAGTTCGTGTGCCGACACCGAGGCGAAATCACGCGCCGACGCGAGCGCCGACTTGGTGCGGTCCTGTTCCTTCCAGATGCGTTTGAGCATGCCGTTGACCGCCTCGGCGATCTCGACGGCCTCGGTCGCGCCGCGGACCTCCACATCGGGTGCCTCGTCGCCCGCCTCGATCTGGCGCGTCTGTTCGGCGAGCCGTTTGAGTGGCCGCACCGCGAACGCCGCGAGCACCCAGCCGAGCACCGTGGCCGCGCCGACCGCGAACACGCAGATCACGATGACCCGGCGGTGCAGATTGTTGGTGTCGGCGATGGTCGCGTCGTATGTCGCACCCACGGCCACCCACATCGGGCCGGGCGCGGGGATCTCGACGGTGCGCACGCGCCAGCGCACGCCGTCGATGTAGGTGTCGGCGTACCCGGCGGGCAGTTCCGGCAGCACCACGGTGGAGTTCGAGGTCACCGCGCCGGTCTGGCGCACCGTGATCACGGCATCCTGGTCGTTCGGGGAGCGCGGGATCTGGTCGAGGCCGCGCGGCAGGAACGGGATCGCGAATCCGGCGGCCTCGTCGAGCCGCCGGTCCAGCCGTTCCTTGCGGTCGTTGGTGATGCCGATCCACACGATCGTGCCGACGATGACGACCACGATCGCGGCCCCGATCGCCGTCGCGAACGCCACCCGGGTCCGCAGCGACGGGGTGCGGCGGAAGATCCGGGTGAGGATGCTCATGATCGCGCTTCTCGGTCTCTACTGGGTCCTCAGGACGAAACCGACGCCGCGCACGGTGTGCAGCAGGCGGGGCGCGCCACCGGCTTCGAGCTTTCGGCGCAGGTAGCCGATGAACACGTCGACGACGTTGGTGTCGGCCGCGAAGTCGTAACCCCACACCAGCTCGAGCAGCTGGGCGCGGGACAGCACCGCGGTCTTGTGCTCGGCCAGCACCGCGAGCAGGTCGAACTCGCGTTTGGTCAGGTCGACGTCGACGCCGTTGACCCGGGCGCGACGACCCGGGATGTCCACCTCGAGCGGGCCGACCTGGATGGTCTCCGACGAGAAGGTCGCCGATGAGCCGCGGCGGCGCAGCAGCGCCTTGACGCGCGCGACGAGTTCGGCCAGCACGAACGGCTTCACCAGATAGTCGTCGGCGCCGGCTTCCAGCCCGGCGACGCGGTCGTCGACGCTGCTGCGGGCCGACAGCACACACACCGGTACGTCGTTGTCCATGGCGCGCAGGGCGGTCACCACGCTCACGCCGTCGAGGACCGGCATGTTGATGTCGAGCACGATGGCATCGGGTCGTGTCTCGGTGGCGCTGCGCAGTGCCTCGGCGCCGTCCACGGCTGTCGACACGTCGAAACCGGACAGCCGCAGCCCGCGTTCGAGTGAGGCGAGCACGTCGGGGTCGTCATCCACCACAAGCACCCTCGGCGAGGCCATGCCACTGGTAGTACTGTCCATGCCCGCCATCTTGCCCGATGACCGGCGGTGCACCACGCAGGCACGTCCGGTTTCGTACCGCAAGCCCCGGGGAAGTCTTTGACCTCATCATTGGTTGAGGTTTTACGGTGAGCAAATGAGTATCGAAACCGTCGCGCGGCAGACGCTGTACCGGCAGACACATGCCAGGGGCGGGGATCTGCACGCCTTGGCGGACCGGCGGCTGCTGGCGCGGATATGGCGCTTCGCGGCACGTCACCACCGCAGGCTCGCGGTGTTCTTCGCGGTCAGCGTCCTCAGCGCGGTGCTTGCGGTCACCACCCCGGTGCTGGCCGGCCGCGTGATCGACGAGATCACCGGGGGTGGTTCGGCGGCGGTCGTGCTGCTGTTGGCGGGCACCATCGCCGTCATCGCGTTCGCGGAGGCCGCGGTCTCGTTGATCACCCGCTGGTTGTCGTCGACCATCGGCGAGGGTCTGATCCTCGACCTGCGTACCGCGGTGTTCGACCACGTGCAGAAGATGCCGGTCGCGTTCTTCACCCGGACTCGCACGGGTGCGCTCGTGAGCCGGTTGGGCAATGACGTGATCGGCGCGCAGCGGGCGTTCTCCGACACCTTCTCCGGCATCGTCACCAACATCGTGACGCTGAGCCTCACGCTCGTGGTGATGTTGCGGATCTCGTGGCAGATCACGCTGCTCGCGCTGGTGCTGGTACCGCTGTTCGTGGTGCCCGCACGCCGTATCGGCAGCCGCATGGCCGACCTGTCACGGCGCGCCGCCGCACACAACGCCACCATGAACACACAGATGACCGAGCGTTTCTCGGCGCCGGGCGCCACGCTGGTCAAACTGTTCGGCAGCCCGCGGCGCGAATCCGACGAGTTCGCGGCGCGTGCCGACGCGGTCCGTGACATCGGAGTGCGCACCGCGATGCTGCAGTCGACGTTCATGAACTCGCTGACGCTGATGTCGGCACTGGCCCTGGCGCTGGTGTACGGCCTGGGCGGCGTACTCGCTATCGGCGGGCAGTTGCAGGCCGGCTCGATCGTGTCGCTGGCGCTGCTGCTCACCCGCATGTACGCCCCACTGACCGCCCTGGCCAACGCGCGCGTCGAGATCGCGAGTGCCCTGGTGTCGTTCGAGCGGGTCTTCGAGGTCCTCGACCTGCAACCGCTCATCGCCGAGAAGCCCGACGCCGTGCCGATCCCGGACGGCCCGGTCGCCGTCGAATTCGACGACGTGCGGTTCTCCTATCCGTCGGCCGACAAGGTGTCGCTGGCGTCGCTGGAGGAGGTCGCCGAACTCGACCACCGCGGCGGCGACGAGGTTCTCCACGGGATCTCGTTCCGCGCGGAACCGGGCCAGATGGTCGCCCTGGTCGGCTCGTCGGGCGCGGGCAAGTCGACGATCGCGTCGCTGGTGGTGCGGCTCTACGACGTCGATGTCGGCGGGCAGGAGCGGAGCGACTCGGGGATCAGGTCCGGCGCGGTCCGGTTGGGTGGCGTCGACGTGCGGGACGTGACGTTCGCGTCGCTCAAGGACACCGTGGGCATGGTGACGCAGGACGGGCACCTGTTCCACGAGAGCATCGGGGCCAACCTGCGGCTCGCGGCCCCGGCGGCGACCGACGACGAGTTGTGGGACGCCCTGCGCCGCGCGCGGCTGGCCGACGTGGTCGCCGCGATGCCCGGCGGGCTCGACACGGTTGTCGGTGAGCGCGGATACCGTCTGTCCGGAGGACAGCGGCAGCGGCTGACGATCGCGCGCCTGCTGTTGGGTCGATCGCGGGTGGTGGTGCTCGATGAGGCGACGGCGTCGCTGGACACGGCCTCCGAGGCCGCCGTGCAGCAGGCCCTGGCAGAGGCGTTGGAGGGCCGCACATCGCTGGTCATCGCCCACCGGCTGTCCACGGTCCGCGCGGCCGATCTCATCCTCGTCGTCGAGGACGGGCGCATCGTCGAACGCGGCACGCACGATGCGCTGTTGGCGCGTGGCGGACGTTACGCCGAACTGTATGAAACGCAGTTCGGCTCAGAGGACTCCGACGATGCGAGCGCTGCGTGAGGTTAATCAGTTGCCGCACATGGGAATATTGACTGGTTGTGACTGACTTCCCTGAAACCCGCGCAGATGCTCTGCGCAGTGCGCCGGCGATCGCTGCCCCACCGGCGCGGATCAGGGCCAGTTCGGACCTGCGTCGGCTGTTGCCGTACCTGCTGCCGTACCGGGCCCGATGGGTGGCGATGGTCGTCGTGGCCGTCGCGAGCCTGGGCGCGACCATCGCGATTCCGCTGATGACCAAGGCCGTGATCGACGGCCCGGTGCGTCATCAGGATCAGCGCGGGCTGTGGACGCTGGGCGCCGCGGCGGTCGGCATCGGCATCTCCGAGGCCGTGCTGTGGTTCATCCGGCGCTGGCTGGTGGCCCGCGCGACGATGGGTGTCGAGGCCGATATCCGCAAGGATCTCTACGCGCGGCTGCAGATCCTGCCGATGTCGTTCCACGGCCGTTGGCAGTCCGGTCAGTTGCTGTCGCGCGTGATGAACGACCTGTCGACCATCCGGCGGTTCCTGTCGTTCGGCCTGGTCTTCCTGATCCTCAACGGTCTGCAGATCACCGTCGTCACCGCGATCCTGCTCGCGATGTACTGGCCGCTCGGGGTGGTCGTGCTGGTGTCGATCGTGCCGATCGCGGCCACGGTGCTGCACTTCGAGCGTGAGTACACGCGGTTGTCGCGCCTCGCGCAGGACCAGACCGGACATGTGGCAACCCACGTCGAGGAGTCGGCGCTGGGGCTGCGGGTCGTGAAGTCGTTCGGCCGCGAGCAGTACGTGTACGACCGGTTCGACGAACAGGCGACGCGCCTGCACGACACCCAGGTCGCCCGCGTCGGGGTGTCCGCGAAATTCTGGACGCTGCTCGAGGTGGTCCCCAACCTGACGCTGATCGTGGTGCTGGGTTTCGGAGCCTACGCCGCGGGCCACGGCTACGTCACGATGGGCACACTGGTCGCGTTCATCACGATGATGCTGTCGCTGGTGTGGCCGATCGCATCGCTGGGATTCCTGCTGTCGATGACGCAGGAGTCGTTCACCGCGGCTAACCGCATCGCCGAGATCTTCGATGCGCCACGTGAAATCGTCGACGGCCCGATCTCTTCGGCGCCCGCCGGTGGCCGGCTGGAGTTGCGGGATGTGGGTTTCCGGTTTCCCGACTCGGACAGCTGGGCCCTGCGGCATGTCGATCTGATCGTCGAACCGGGGGAGACGGTCGCGCTGGTGGGGTCCACCGGGTCCGGCAAATCCGTTCTGGCCGCGCTGTTCTCGCGTCTCTACGACGTCACCGAGGGCCAGATCCTCATCGACGGCCGGGACATCCGCGACCTGAGCCTGCCCGCGCTGCGGCGCACCGTGGCGACTGCGTTCGAGGATCCGACGTTGTTCTCGATGTCGGTTGCCGAGAACCTGCGGCTGGGCCGCGGCGCCGACCACCCGGCCACCGACGCCGAGCTCGAACAGGCCATCGACGTCGCGGCCGCCCACTTCGTCTACGACCTGCCGTTCGGCCTCGACACCCGCATCGGTGAGCAGGGCATGAGCCTGTCCGGCGGCCAGCGCCAACGGCTTTCGCTCGCTCGGGCGATCCTCGCCGCGCCACGCATCCTGGTGCTCGACGACACGCTGTCGGCACTCGACGTGCACACCGAGGCGCGGGTCACCGAGGCGCTCGGTCGTGTTCTCTCGTCGGTCACGGGCGTCATCGTCGCGCACCGTGCGTCGACGGTGCTGCTCGCCGACAAGGTCGCGCTGCTCGACCGTGACGAGGACGGCGCGGGCACCATCACGCACATCGGCACGCATGCCGAACTGCTCGCCGAGGTCCCGCAGTATCGCTACCTGCTGGCGGCCGACGACGAACTCGACGACGACGCCGAACGTGTCTGCGAGTGGGAGGACGACGAGGACCTGCAGCGGCTGCGCCGAGTGCATGACGAGCGCGCCGCGATCGACGGGCTCGATGAGCCCGAGTACCTGGGCCAGGAGGTGCAACGCCGATGAGCGTCACCGACTGGCGTGGACGCCTGCAAGAAGAGCACGACCCGAACAACGATGACAACCTGCCGATCGACGAGAGCGTGCCGCTGCGCCGCGAGGCACGCTCCCTGCTGGTCTCGCTGCTGCGGCCGTACCGCTGGATCGTGGGGCTGCTCGCACTCGTCGTCATCGTGGAGAACGCCGCGCGGCTGTCGGTTCCTATCCTGGTGCAGCGCGGCATCGACCACGGCATCCCGCCGATCATCGACGGTGGTTCGGCGCATGAGCTCATGGTCATCGTCGCGACACTGTGTGCGGTGGTGCTCGTGCAGGCCGCCAGTCGGATGTTCTTCCTGCGCCGGTCCGGACGTGTGGGGCAGAACGTGCTGCTGGAATTGCGGCGCCGCGTGTTCCGGCACTTCCAGCGCCTCGATCTGGCGTTCCACGACCGGTACACGTCGGGCCGCGTCGTGAGCCGGTCGACCAACGACGTCGAGGCCATCCAGGACATGCTGGAGACCGGTTTCGACAGCCTGATCACCGCGGTGCTCACGTTGTTCGGCACCGCGGCGCTGTTGGTCGCACTGGACTGGCGGCTGGGCCTGATGTGTCTGGCGGCGTTCCCGATCCTGGTGGCGCTGGTGTGGTGGTTCCGCAACGAGTCGGCCCGCACGTACCGCAAGGTGCGCGAGAGCGCCGCGCTGGTGATCGTGCAGTTCGTCGAGACGATGACCGGCATCAAGGCCGTGCAGGCCTACCGGCGCGAACCCCGCAACCAGGAGATCTTCTCCGAGATCGCCGACGGCTACCGCGAGATCAACGAGAAGACCTTCAAGCTGCTCGCGATCTTCATGCCGGGCGTCAAACTCGTCGGCAACATCACGACCGGCGTGGTGCTGCTCTACGGCGGCTACCGGGTGCTGGGCGATCAGATGACCATCGGCACGCTCGCCGCGTTCCTGCTGTACCTGCGCATGTTCTTCGAACCCATGCAGGAGATCTCGCAGTTCTTCAACACCTTCCAGTCGGCGTCGTCGGCGCTGGAGAAGCTCGCGGGCGTGCTCGCGCAGAAGCCGGGCATCGCCGATCCCGAGCACCCGGTCCCCCTGGATTCGGTCGCGGGGACCATCGCGTTCGACCACGTGCGCTTCGCGTACACGCCAGGCCGCCCGGTGTTGCCGGATCTGACGTTGACGGTGCCCGCGGGACAGACGGTGGCGTTGGTCGGCACCACGGGTGCGGGCAAGACCACGATCGCCAAGCTGATCGCGCGTTTCTACGACCCCACCGCGGGCACCGTCACGCTCGACGGCGTCGACCTTCGCGACCTGTCGCAATCCGAGCTGCGCCGACACGTCGTGATGGTGACCCAGGAGAACTTCATGTTCGAGGGCACCATCGCCGACAACATCCGCTTCGGCCGCCCCGACGCCTCCGATGCACAGGTGCGCGCGGCGGCCGAGGCCGTCGGCGCGGACCGCTTCATCGCCACGCTGCCCGACGGCGACGCCACCGATGTCGCCAAGCGCGGCGGCAGGCTCAGCGCCGGGCAACGTCAGCTCATCGCGTTCGCCAGGGCCTTCCTCGCCGACCCGGCCGTGCTGATCCTCGATGAGGCCACGTCCTCGCTCGACATCCCCAGCGAGCGCATGGTCCAGCGTGCCCTGGAGACCGTCCTCGCCGATCGCACCGCACTCGTCATCGCACACCGGTTGTCGACCGTGCAGATCGCCGACCGCGTGCTCGTGCTCGAGCACGGTCGCATCATCGAGGACGGCTCACCTGCCGATCTGATCGGCCGCACCGACGGCGCCTATGCGGCGCTGCACCGCGCCTGGGTCGATTCCCTGGCCTGAGTTTCCGCGCCGCACTTTCCCTTGCCGAGCAGACGCAAAACTGCCCAATTTCCTCGCAAAATAGGCAGTTTTACGTCTGCTCGCGAAAGAAATCTCAGCGCACGGTGTCGAAGAACGCGCGCACATCGTCGACGAACAGCTCGGGCTGCTCGAACGCGGCGAAGTGCCCGCCACGCGGCATTGTCGTGAAATGCGTGACGTTGTAGACCTTTTCGCACCACGAGCGCGGTGAGCGCAGGATCTCCTCGGGGAACGACGCGATACCGGTCGGCAGGCTGACGTATTCTCCGTTGCCGAACGCCTTTCCGCTCTCCCAGTACAGCCGTGCCGACGACGTGGCCGACGCGGTGGTCCAGTACAGCATGACGTTGTCGAGCAGTTCCTCACGGCTCAGCACGTTCTCGGGATGCCCGTCGCAGTCCATCCACGACCAGAACTTCTCGACGATCCACGCCAACTGTCCGACGGGGGAGTCCACGAGGCCGTAACCGAGGGTCTGCGGACGGGTCGACTGCTGGCGCATGTAGCCCGAATCCTGCGTGCGGTAGTAGTGCAACCGCTCCAGGGTCTGCTGCAGTTCCTCGCTCGTCTCCCCGGGCCTGTCGGGCGGCGGCGATGCGATCGGCATGTTGACGTGGATCCCCACGCAGTGGCCGACGTTGCGGCCGATCTGTGTCGTCACCGCGGCGCTCCAGTCGCCGCCCTGCGCGCCGTAACGCGCATACCCCAGCCGCGTCATCAGGGTGTCCCAGGCCTGCGCGATCCGCTCGATGCCCCAACCGGTCGACGTGGGCTTGCCGGAGAAGCCGTAGCCGGGCAGCGACGGGCACACCACGTCGAACCCGGCTTGCGTCAACGGCTCGATCACCTTGTGGAATTCGACGACGGATCCGGGCCAGCCGTGCGTGATGAGCAGCGGAAACGCATCGGGCTGCGACGAGCGCTGGTGGATGAAGTGGATGTCGAGCCCGTCGAGTTCGGTGACGTAATGGTCGAAGCGGTTCAGCGCGGCCTCACGGGCCCGCCAGTCGTAGTCGGTGGCCCAGTACTCGGCGAGTTCGCGCGTGTAGTCCAGCGGGATGCCCTGACTCCAGTCGTCGACGGTCTCCGGTTCTGGCCAGCGGGTGCGGCTCAATCGGTTCCTGAGGTCGTCGAGGTCGGCGTCGGGTACGGCGATGCGGAAGGGGCGGATCAACGTGTCGCTCATGGGTCAATACTGCACGGTATGACGCTCAATCAACTTCGGGCTTTCGTCGAAGCGCACCGCCTTGGCTCGTTCACCGCTGCCGCCGATGCGCTGGCTGTCGCCCAGGCGTCGGTCTCCGAGCTGGTGCGTCGTCTCGAAGAAGAGCTCGACGCTCAGTTGTTCGTCCGTGGCAGCCGAAAGCTCGCGCTCACCGCGGCAGGTCAAGAGCTGTTGCCGTATGCGGAGCAGGCCGTCCACGCGGCCGATGGTGGCGTGCACGCGGTGCGGTCACTCGGCTCGCTCGGTGGCGGAACCGCAACCTTCGGTATGCCCCGCAATGCGGACTACTACTTGCTGTCGAGTCTGGTCCAGACCTTTCACATGCGCTATCCCGCGGTACGGGTGCGGTTGGTCGGCCAGAACTCCGCCGAGACCGCCGCGGCGATACAGGCCGGCGAGATCGAAGCGGGGATGCTCATCCTGCCGATCGACGACGAGGATCTCACGGTTCGCCCGTTGCTGCGCGACGAGGTCTTCTACGTGACGGCAGATCCGGCACGCGCCGCGAAACCCGTTACGATTCAACAGTTCTCTGAGGCCGACCTGGTGCTCTACGACGCCCATTACGGCTGGAAGGATCCGACGCGCCGTCAATTGGCGGAGCGTGCACAACTGGCGGGTCTGCGGTTGGAGCCGATGATCGAGATCGAACACGTCGAGGCCGCGCTGAAATTGGCCGCAGGCAGGGTGGGCGACACGATCGCGAGCGGTGCGGTCATCGACAGCGATGCGTTCCCGGCCGCCCTGTACACCGCACCGTTCGCCGAGCCGTTGTACGACGTGATCGCCCTTGCGCAGCATCGCGCTCGCCCGCTGTCCAATGCCACCCGTGAGTTCGCACGCCTCGCCGAGGACACCATTCGCGAGTTGCACATCCAATCTGAGCTGTCCGGCCGCAACGAAGTTGCCCCGCTGATTGCGCGTCGAGCGCGCTGAACCAGCATCTATAGGGTTATCCTTCGGTTCATGCAGGAGTTGCCCATCTAGTCCTTTGTCTGATTTCGGCATACCGTCGCCGGCATGCAGATCACGACCGATGAAGCTCGCACCCTCGGCCCTCTCACCTGGCTGAAGAAGCCCGCAGTCGATGGCCCGCCTGCGCAACGCGATCCGAAGGTCGTCGAGCGCGTGTCGCAGATGCTGCTGGACATCGAACGCAGAGGCCTCGACGCGGTGCGTGCCTACGCCCAAGAGCTCGACAGGTGGTCGGGCCCGCTCGAGATCGGCGCCGACGAACTGCGCAGGAGCGGCGACGCCCTCCCGGCCGATGTACGTGAGGCGCTGGAGCTCGGCTACGAGCGCACCAACCGGTTCGCGGTCGCACAACGTGCGCGGCTGACCGACTTCGAGATCGAACTCGCGCCGGGAGTGACCGGAGGCGTTCAGTATGTGCCCGTCAACCGGGTGGGGGCCTACTTGCCCGCCGGGCGTTTCCCGCTTCTGGCCAGCGCCTTCATGACTGTCGGCGTCGCCAAGGCAGCCGGTGTTCCCACGGTGCTGGCGTGCACACCGCCGTCGGGTGAGCACGGTGCCCACCCCGCGGTTCTGTACGGGGCCTACCTGTCGCACGCTGACTCGGTCTTCGCCGTAGGCGGTGTACAGGCTCTGGGCGCCATGGCATTCGGGCTCATCGGCGACGGTCCGGTCGACATGCTCGTCGGCGCGGGGAACGCATTCGTCACCGAAGCCAAACGTCAGCTGTTCGGCCGGGTCGGAATCGACCTGCTCGCGGGCCCGTCCGAAGTCGCCGTGCTCGCCGACGAGACGGCAGATCCGGAATGGGTCGCCGCCGATCTGCTGGGTCAGGCCGAGCACGGCCCGAACTCTCCGGCCGCCCTGATCACGACGTCGGATGTGTTGGGCCGAAAAGTGATCGAGGCCATCGACCGGCAGCTTGAGACGTTGGCGACCCGTGCGGTCGCCGGGCCGGCGTGGCGCGATTTCGGATCGGTGATCGTCGCCTCTGATGCCGAGCAGGCCGCGGCGATCGCCGATGTCCTCGGGCCCGAGCATCTCGAAGTGCAGACCGCTGACGACGACTACTTCCTCAAGCGGCTGCGCAACTACGGGTCCCTGTTCCTGGGCAGGTGGAGCACCGTCGCATACTCCGACAAGGGCATCGCCGGCACCAACCACGTGCTGCCGACCGGTAAGACGGCGCGCTACAACGCCGGCCTCTCGGTGTCGCGATTCGTCAAACCGCTGACGTACCAGCGCGCGGCCCGTGAGGCGACCGCTGAACTGGCACCCGCGGTCGAGCGTATCTCGGCATTCGAAGGACTGGCTGCGCATGAGGCAACGGCCACGATCAGAATCGAAGAGATCGGTCGTGACTCAGCGGTTTTCGACGGTACACCCGCGGCGAGCCGCCGATGAAGGGACGGTATGGGTGAACAGGAAGCTACGCGTCTCGGCGGTCACGCCCGACATCGTGATCGGTGATCTCGATGAGAACCTCGCACGGTTGCGCAGTGCGCTGCGGACCGTCGAGTGGACCCGCCCGCACCTGGCGGTGTTGCCCGAGCTTGCGACGAGCGGGTATGTGTTCACCGACATCGACGAGGCCCGAAAGCTGTCATTGCGCGCCGACGACGCGCGGTTGACCGCACTGGCCGATGACGTTCCTGCGGGTTGTGTCGCCGTGGTGGGCTTCGCGGAGGCCGACGGTGACACGCTGTACAACTCGGCCATCGTCATCGGTGAGGGCAGGATTGTCGGTACCTACCGCAAAGCGCACCTGTGGGCGGCCGAGCCCGAGTTCTTCGCGACCGGCGCCGAAGCGGGGACGGTCATCGACACCCCGATCTGCCGGCTCGGGGTCGCGATCTGTTACGACAACGAATTCCCCGAGCTGCCAAGACGACTCGCCCTCCGCGGAGCCGAGGTGCTGGCCCTGCCGGTGAACTGGCCGCTGGTGGACCGCCCGGAGGGTGAGCATGCCCCAGAAACCATTCAGGCCATGGCTGCCGCGCGGTCGTCGCAACTGGCGATCGTGATCGCCGACCGCCGCGGGACGGAGCGTGGTGTCCGGTGGACCGGCGGAACCGCTGTGATCGGCCCGGACGGCTGGATCAAGGCAACGCCACAGGGCGACGAGACAATCGTGACAGCCGTCCTGGATTTGACCGACAGCAAGGCGATCGGCGATCTCAACGACGCACTGGCCGATCGCCGACCCGACCTGTACGGCGACCTTGTCGAATCTCGCTTGGCCGCAACCGACATCCCTGACTAGGAACGAGATCTCATGGCCACCGACTCTGCATCGGTCGAATCGAAGTCGATCGATTGGATTCCGCTCGGCGAGCGCCGCGGCAAGCCCGCGATGCTGTTTCCGCTGTGGTTCATGTCGAATGCGAATCTCACCACCCTCGCGACGGGCATGGTGGGTGCGGCCCTCGGCGCGTCGTTCCTGACGTCGTTGGTGGCCATCGTGCTCGGCGCTGCCGTTGGGACGGTGTTCACCGCGTTCCACTCTGCGCAGGGCCCACAGTTGGGGCTGCCGCAGATGATTCAGTCGCGAGCGCAGTTCGGGTATCGCGGCGTTGTGGTGATCTGCGCTGTCGTGATCTTCAGCATCGTGGGCTTCAACATCTTCAACCAGATCCTCGCCGGTGATGTGCTCACCATGACCACCGGTGTCGACGCCCGCAATCTGTGGTTCGTACTCATCACCGCTCTTGCGCTCGTCCTCGCGATCTACGGCTACCACTGGATCCACCGCGTCCAGAACTGGCTCACCTGGCTGTTTTTGGCGACTTTCGGGGTGTTCACGGTCGTGGCGCTCGTCACGCTGCACCTGCCGCACGGGCAGTTCGGCTTCGCCGGGTTCAGCTGGCCGGCCTTCCTCGTCCAGTTCGCCGCCGCCGCGGCCTACGCCCTGGGCTGGGCCCCGTATGTCTCCGATTACTCCCGGTATCTGCCGCCGCAGACCAGCCCGGGCAAGGCGCTGTTCTACACGTACGGCGGGGTGTTCGTCGGTAGTTCCTGGCTGATGATCCTGGGGGCGTTCGTCGCAGCGCTGTTCGCCGACGTCTCACCGCTTGAGGCGGTCAAGCAGGCAGCCGACGGCATCCTGCCGGGTGCGGGTCTGTGGCTGCTCGTGGCGGCGCTGCCGGGCCTGGTCACGGTCATCACGGTCAACATCTACGCGTCGTCGATCGAGCTGATCACGATCATCGACTCGTTCCGTGCGGTGTCGCCGACCCGGCGGCTCAGGGTCGGCGCATGCGTGGTGATCGGCTTGGCCGGCTTACTGGGCGCAGTACTGAGCACCGGCGAGTTCCTCGACAACTTCAGCAGTTTCCTGGTGATCCTGTTGTACCTGCTGGTGCCGTGGACTTCGGTGAACCTGGTCGATTACTACCTCGTCCGCCGCGGACGCTATGCCATCCGCGAGATCTTCGTGCCACGGGGCGGCGTGTACGGCACCTGGGGGTGGCGAGGCCTGGCCGCCTACGCGATCGGAATCATCGCGATGATCCCGTTTGTGGTCACCGTCTGGTACACGGGTCCGGTCGCCAAGGCTCTCGACGACGTCGACATCGCGCTGTTCGTCGGGTTGTTCGCGTCCGCCGTCGCCTATCTTCTGATGGCGAGATCTCTCGATCTGGCCGGAGAACAGGCCAAGGCGCAACATGATGCCCATGAGCACGGTTTCGAGGCGGTGAGCTTCGCGTCGCCCAGGACCGGCGATCAGGGTATCTGACGCAACCGCCGGGCTTTCGACACGGCCTCGTGCCTGCTATGGGCGCCGAGTTTGCTTGACGCACTGCGCAGATAGCTCTTGACGGTTTCCGGTTTGAGCGAAAGACGTTGAGCTGCCTCCGCGTTGGTGCAGCCCAAGGCGATCTGCGAGAGCACGTCGACCTCGCGCGCGGTGAGCGGCGTGGCCGTCGGGGCGTCACCGGACAGTGCGCAGACCAACCGGTCGGCCAGCTCTCCGAGCTGAGCGGCGAGCGGCTGGGACGCGCCCGAGGCAATTCTGCGCAGGTCGGCGTGGACCTCGCGGATCTGCTCGGCATCGGCGGGCTGATCGGTGAAGTTGGCGAGCTGGGCCTCACGCATGCGCATCCGGCGGTCGACCTCGTCGCGGATGCGCAGTTCCTCGCTCAGCCGGCGGGCCGAGTCCACCATCGCGGCGGCGGTGCGGTCACCGATCGGGGCGCTCGTGCGGTAGGCGCCGTAGAGCACGGCGCGCGCCTTGCCCTCGACCACCACAGGAACCGCGAGGATCGAGCGGATGCCCTCGGTGAGCACGGGCTCGTCGTAGTCGTGGGTGATGTTCGACGACCGCCGGTAGTCGGCCACCGAGATGGGGCGACGTGCCACCACCGTGGCCCCGCCCAGACCCGCGCTCGGACGCACCGCGAGTCCGCGCATGGCCGCGGTCCGCGTGCCGAAGAACTCCGTGAGCAGCAACGTCCCGTCGTGCACCTCGCCGCCGAACGTCAAAGGCAGCCCGGTGGTGCCTGCCATCTGGCGAAGTTCGGCGCGTACGGCGTCGGCGTCACGTGGCCGCAACAGCGGCGAGCGCATGCGGTCACCCTCTTTCGGGGGTAGCGGTCGGACAACTGTGACGTAGAGCATAGCTGTCATGAGTAGTAACGCCGACCTCTACCGTTCTGCCCGTGATCAGCTCGTCGCGACGATCGCCGACTACGAGAAGGCCGTCGAGACGTTTGCGTTTCCGGAGCTGACCGGCACTTTCAACTGGGCGATCGACTGGTTCGACGCGATCGCCCGAGGCAATGACCGCACCGCGCTGTGGATCGTCGAGGAGGACGGTTCCGAGACGCAGGTGAGTTTCGCTGACATGGCGCAGCGGTCCGACCGGGTCGCGACGTGGTTGCAGGCCCTCGGTGTGGGCAAGGGCGACCGCGTGATCCTCATGCTCGGCAACCAGGTCGAGCTGTGGGAGGCCATGCTCGGTATCGCCAAGCTCGGCGCCGTGATCATGCCGACCACGGGGGCGCTGGGCCCGGCGGATCTCGCGGACCGCATCGCGCGCGGCGGCGCCCGGTTCGTGATCGCCAACGCGGCCGACACCGACAAGTTCGCATCGGTCGAGGGCGACTACGTGCGCATCGTGGTGGGCGGGGCCGTGGAGGGCTGGCATGCCTACGCCGACGCCTCCTCGGTCGAGGCGCAGCCGTTCGAGACGGTCACCACCGTCGACGACACCATGCTGATCTACTTCACCTCCGGCACCACCAGCAAGCCCAAGCTGGTCGGGCATTCGCAGGTCAGCTACCCGGTGGGGCATCTGTCCACCATGGCGTGGATCGGCGTGAAGCCCGGTGACGTGCATCTGGCGATCAGCTCGCCGGGCTGGGCCAAGCACGCGTGGAGTTGCTTCTTCGCGCCGTGGATCGCCGAGGCGACGATCTTCGTCTACAACTACCGCCGCTTCGACGCGCCGTCGTTGCTCGACCAGTTGCGCCGCGCCAGGGTCAACACGTTCTGCGCACCGCCCACGGTGTGGCGCATGCTCATCCAGGCCGATCTGGGCACCAGGCCCGAGGGTCTGCGCGAGATCCTCGGCGCGGGCGAACCGCTCAATCCCGATGTGATCGCACAGGTCGAGAAGGCGTGGGGGTTGACCATCCGCGACGGGTTCGGTCAGACCGAGACCACGTTGCAGATCGGCAACACCCCCGGGCAGCCGGTGAAGCCCGGTTCGATGGGCCGTCCGATGCCCGGTGTGCCGGTGGTGCTGGTCGACCCGATCTCCGGGAAACCGGCCGATGAGGGCGAGATCTGCCTGGACCTGAGCAAGCGGCCACGCAACCTCATGACCGGTTATCTCGGCGATCCCGAACGCAACGAGGCCGTGATGGCCGGCGGTTTCTACCACACCGGTGACGTCGCGTCGCGTGACGCCGACGGCTACATCACCTACATCGGCCGCACCGACGACGTGTTCAAGTCCAGTGATTACAAGGTGTCGCCGTTCGAGTTGGAGAGTGTGCTGATCGAGCATCCCGCGGTGGTCGAGGCCGCCGTGGTGCCGCAGCCCGACGACACGCGGCTGACGGTGCCCAAGGCGTATGTGGCGTTGGCCGAGGGGTGGGAACCCAACGCCGACACCGCAAAAGCCGTCATGGAGTATGCGCGCGACCACCTCGCGCCGTACCTCAAGGTGCGGCGCGTCGAGTTCTTCGACCTGCCCAAGACCATCTCGGGCAAGATCCGCCGCGTCGAACTGCGCAAGCGGGAGGACGAGGCACACCAGACCGGCAAGCAGATCGCCACCGAATACCGATACGAGGACCTCCTGGGATGAAGTCATACGATGCCGGGCCGACCGAAGCGCCGATCCTCGAAGAGACCATCGGGGCCAACTTCGAGCGCATCGCGGCCACGTACGGCGACAACGAGGCACTGGTCGAGGTGGCCACCGGCCGTCGCTGGACCTACGCCGAGCTCAACGCCGAGATCGACGCCACGGCACGAGGTTTGATGGCGCTCGGGGTCGACAAGGGGGACCGCGTCGGCATCTGGTCGCCCAACTGCGCCGAGTGGATCATGACGCAGTTCGCGGCCGCCAAGATCGGTGCCATCCTGGTCAACATCAACCCGGCGTACCGCACGCACGAGGTCTCCTACGTGCTGCGCCAGTCACAGGTGCGCACGCTCGTCGCGGCGTCGTCGTTCAAGACGTCCGATTACGCGGCGATGGTCGCCGAAGTCCGGCCCGAGTGCCCCGACCTGCTCGACGTGGTCTTCCTGGACAACGACGACTGGGATCGGTTGCGGGCCGACCAGGTCGACGACGCGCGACTTCGCGAGCGGATGGCGGGGCTGGCCAACACCGACCCCATCAACATCCAGTACACCTCGGGCACAACGGGTTTCCCCAAGGGCGCGACGTTGTCACACCGCAACATCCTCAACAACGGGTTCTTCGTCACCGAGCTCATCGCGCTCGGCCCCGACGACCGGCTGTGCATCGTCCCGCCGTTCTACCACTGCTTCGGCATGGTGATGGGCACGCTCGGTGCGGTGTCGCACGGCACCACGATCGTGATCCCGGGGCCCGGTTTCGATCCAGGGATCACGCTTTCTGCGGTGCAAGCCGAGAAGTGCACGGGCCTCTACGGCGTTCCGACGATGTTCATCGCGATGCTCGGACACCCGGACTTCGCGAACTTCGATCTGTCGTCGCTGCGCACCGGAATCATGGCCGGCTCGGTGTGCCCGATCGAGGTGATGAAACGCGTTGTGGCCGACATGCACATGGCCGAGGTCGCGATCTGCTACGGCATGACCGAGACCTCACCGGTATCGTGCCAGACCCTGATCGACGACGATCTGGACCGGCGTACCGCGACGATCGGCCGTGCCCACCCGCACGTCGAGATCAAGATCATCGATCCCGAGACCGGTGAGACCCTCGAGCGTGGCCAACCGGGCGAGTTCTGCACGCGGGGGTACTCGGTGATGCTGGGCTACTGGAACGATGACGAGAAGACCCGCGAAGCCGTCGACGCCGAGGGGTGGATGCACACCGGAGATCTCGCGGTGATGCGGGAGGACGGGTACTGCACCGTCGTCGGGCGCATCAAGGACATGGTGATCCGTGGCGGTGAGAACATCTATCCGCGTGAGATCGAAGAGTTCCTCTACACGCATCCCGACATCGATGACGCACAGGTGATCGGCGTCCCCGACGAGCGGTACGGCGAAGAGATCTGTGCGTGGATCCGGATGAAACCGGGTCGCCCGCCGCTCGACGCAGAGAAACTGCGCGAGTTCGCGACGGGCAAGCTCGCGCACTACAAGATCCCGCGCTACGTGCACATCGTCGACGAGTTCCCCATGACGGTCACCGGCAAGATCCGCAAGGTCCAGATGCGCGAGGAGACCGTCGAACTGCTCAGGCTGAAGCCGTAATCCCTCAGGCCAGAAGCGGACTCAGCTTGGCCGCGTGGTCGGCCAGGGTCGGCACCTGGCGCTGCAGCAGTTCGGACTGCTCGGCGCGGCCCGACATGGCCAGGGCCGCCACCAGCGACCCGGCCGGCGAACGCACCGGCACCGCGATACACGCGCAGTCGTCACGCAGTTCGCCGGTCTGGGTCGCGAACTTGTGCTCCCGGACCTCTTCGAGTTGCGCGATGAGCACCGACCGCGACGTCACGGTGTGATCGGTCAACGCGCCCAGCGGATAGGTCAGCAGTTCGTCGGGATCGCGCTTCTCGGCCAGCAGCAGCTTGCCCACCGCACACGCGTAGAGATGGTGATTGAGCACCGATTCCTCTGCGGGAGGTGGATATTCGGCATCGGAATCGGCGATGCGCACCGATGTGTTGGTGTAGTAGAACAGGTGCACCCCGAACCGCACCGACAGCCGCAGTTCGGCGAGTTGTTCACGTGCCGCGGTGCACACGGTCGGCGTCACGGCGGCGTCGATCAGAACCCCCATACGCGGTCCGAGCGAGAAGCCCGAGAGATCGGGCAGTCGCACGATGTAGCCGTCGGCGACAAGGAGATTCAGCAACCGATAGGTGGTGGCCGACGGCATCGACAGCCGCTCGGCGATCTCTTTCGCGGTCACCCCGACACCGGCGAGTGCGACGGCCTCGAGCACCTGCAGTGCGCTCTGGACCGCCTTGGGCTGGCGTCCCGAGAGCGCGCCGTCCGCCGGGCTCATCGGCGCACCTCCCACGGGTTGTAATCGGCGAACACATCACCGGCGACGGTCTCGTCGAACACGCCGACCCGGTGGGCAAGGTCAGGAATCGTGCGGCGGCGCATGGCGAAAACACCGAACCCCGTCGCCAGGAGACCAGCGTAGACGGCCGTGGCGATCCAGACAGGCGATTCGACGGTCAACGCGGCCCACCCGATGATCGCGGTCATCATCACCGCGGTCGCGAGGCCTACGACGAGGGGGGTGACGGTGAGTTCACCGATGCGCCGCAGGAACGCCGGAGTCGCCAGGCACACCAGCAGGTAGGCCCCGATGTAGCCGTGCGCCGACATCGCGAGCAGACCGATGAGCACTTCCCGCGTGGACCCGGAGATCAGCAGATAGCAGATGGGCACCGCGACGATCACCGGGATGGCGGCGCACAGGGCGATGTGCGGCGTGCGGAAAGCCCGATGCGCGTGCCCGATCCGATGGGAGACCACACCTTCGCGGCCCATGGCGAACAGCGTGCGCGACAGGGCCGTGGTCGAACCGATCACGCACGCGAACCAGGATGCCGTGATGCCGAGTTCCATCACGATGGACAGCGCGGTCGAGGCCGCGCCCGCCGATTCGGGCATGAGCACGATCGGCATCGCGCCGATGTTCGCCCGGATGCCGCCCGCGGACTGCATTGCCGCGGCGAACGTGTACAACACACCCAATGCCAAAGGGGTCCAACGGATCGCCCGGGTCACCGTCACGAACGGCCGTTGCGCCTCCCGCGCGACGGTGCCCGCGCTCTCGAAGCCCACATACGACGTGATGGCGAGCAGCAATGCGAACCCCAGTGCCGAATACGGCTCGGTGGCATTCGCTTTGGGTGGATCATGGCCGCCGGTCGTCACCGATCCGGTGAACGCGATGATCAGCACGGCGGACGCGGCGACGATCGCGAACACCTCGACCGTCAGCATGATCCGCGCGGACAGCCGGATGCCGCGCACCATCAGTGCCAGCGCCACCACACCGACGACAACGGCCAACAGCGTTGTCGTGACGTGGTTGTCAGGTACGCCGAGCCTGCCGAGCAGCGCGGTGAGATAGCTCGCGGCGCCCAGCGTGCTGGCCATCGCCGCACCCGCGTACCCGATGATCACCGACCATCCGGCGGCGATGCCGGGGATGGGGCCGAGGCCCTTGACGGTGTAGCTGTACACGCCGCTCACGGCGACCATGCGCGTGGAGAACTGTGCTGCGCAGTAGCCGACGGCTGCCATCAGCAGCGCGGTCACCACGAACACGCCCAAAGTCGCACCGCCGGCGGCGGGCAGCACCAGCGCGGGCAGCGTCACCATGACGGCCGACGGCGCGACGGCCGATACGGACTGAGCCAGCACCTGGGCGAACGAGAGTTGCCCGCGTCGCAGGCCCCACACCGGTGAGCGGCTTCGCATGCCACGTCTGTCGTCCATCCGTCGCAACGTAACCGATACGGCCCGAGGGCACACCGGTCGCCGGTGAATTCTCGAAAATTCTCAAATGAGAATCCGTCGCATCCGCAATCCGCGCCGGAACGCCGTCGGTGACCGTATCGGCATCCGTGCAGCGGTTTTTCCCGTGGCCGAATGAGAATTCACCGAAAGGGTCAAATGAGAATCGCGCGGGGCCCCAATATCCATTCGGAATAAGTGGTGACACGCACCACAAGGCGGGTCGACTATGGCCTGCATGACATCCGTGCTCAGCCAAGAACTGGACCCGCGCACCATCGATTTCACGTCACGGCCGCGGCAGATGTTCGTCGACGGCCGATGGGTCGAGGCGGCGTCGGGACGTCGCTTCGACACCGTCGACCCCGCCACCGAACAGGTCATCACCTCCGTTCCGCACAGCGGTCCCGAAGACGTCGAGCGTGCGGTCTTGGCGGCCCGCCGCGCCTTCGAGGACGGACCGTGGCCCGCGATGACGCCCGCCGAGCGGCAGCGCCTCCTGTGGCGCATCGCCGACGGCATCACGGCCCGCGCCGATCAGTTCGCCGAGTTGGAGACGCTCGACAACGGCAAGTCGGTTGCCGTGGCCAAGGCCGTCGACGTCACGTGGGCCGCCGAGATCTTCTACTACTACGCGGGCTGGGCCACCAAGATCGAGGGCCGCACCATTCCGGTGTCGGTGCCGTGGGCGCCCGGCGGCCGGTTCCACGCGTTCACGCTGCGCGAGCCGGTCGGTGTCTGCGCCCAGATCATCCCGTGGAACTTCCCGCTCGTGATGGCCGCGTTCAAGGTGGCGCCCGCACTGGCCTGCGGAAACACCGTGATCCTCAAGCCCGCCGAGCAGACTCCGCTGACCGCGCTGCTGCTCGCCGAGGTCATCGAGCAGGCCGGGGTGCCCGCAGGCGTCGTCAACGTCCTCACCGGCTTCGGCGACATCGGCGCCGCCCTGTCGTCGCATGACGGCGTCGACAAGGTCGCCTTCACCGGCTCCACCGAGGTCGGGCGCAAGATCGTCAACGCCGCATCGGGCAACCTCAAGAAGGTCTCGCTCGAACTCGGGGGCAAGAGCCCGCAGGTGATCTTCGCCGACGCCGATCTCGAAGCGGCCATTCCCGGCGTCGCCGGCGGGTTCCTGTTCAATCACGGCCAGACCTGCACGGCAGGCACACGGCTGCTGGTCGAGGACGCGATCTTCGACGAGTTCACCGCGGGTGTCGCGGACTACGCCGCGGGCCTGCGCATCGGTCCCGGCCTCGACCCGGCCAACGACATCGGCCCGCTCGTGTCGGGGGAACAACTGGCCAAGGTCACGGGGTATCTCGCCGACGGGATGGGGCAGGGCGCCCGCGCGCTCGCCGGCGGCGGTCGCCACGGCGACACCGGTTTCTACGTGCAGCCGACGCTGCTCGTCGACGTCCGGCGCGACTTCAGCGTCTACCAGGAAGAGATCTTCGGACCGGTCGCCGTCGCGGTCCCGTTCAACCGGGACCGGGGTGTGCGGGAGGCCGCGAACGACACTCCCTACGGGCTGGCAGCCAGCGTGTGGACGCGCGACGTGTCGACGGCGCACCGCGTCGCGGCCGAGATCAAGGCGGGCACCGTGTGGGTGAATTGCCACAACGCGTTCGACACCGCGTTGCCGTTCGGCGGATACAAACAATCGGGCTGGGGACGTGAACTCGGCGAGGGCGCAATTGCCGAATACACCCAGACGAAGGCCGTCAACATCGCGCTCTGACATTCCGAATGAGAATTCCCATTCCCACGAATTCTCATTTGACGCGAAAATCCCTCCTCCATCCAGCGAAAGAACCTCCATGACAACTGACGCAGTGCTCCAACCGGGCGTGACTGCCGGTGATCAGGGGCACCGACTCGCGGGCCGGCTCGGCCCCACCGCAATCGTGTTCATGGTCGTCGCGGCCGCCGCGCCGCTGACCGTCGTCGCAGGCACCTTCCCGATCGGTATCGCGGCCGGAAACGGTGCGGCGTACCCCGCGTCGTACATCGTGTGCACCGCGGTGCTGTTGTTGTTCGCGGTCGGGTTCACCGCCATGGCCCGCCACATCCGCGGTGCCGGTGCCTTCTACACCTACATCGCCCACGGTTTCGGCCGTCACGTCGGACTCGGCGCGGCGTTCCTCGCACTGCTGTCCTACACCGCGGTGCAGGGCGGGGTGTACGGCTACATCGGTGCCGCGCTCGACGGGATCGTGACGTCACACGGCGGCCCGGCGGTGCCGTGGTACCTCTATGCGCTGGCGATGCTCGCGGTGGTCGGCACCCTGGGTTACCGCCACATCGAGTTGTCCGGCAAGGTGCTGGGCGTCCTGCTGGTGTGCGAGGTCGGCATCGTGCTGGTGATCAACCTCGCGGTCGTCGGCCGCGGCGGCGCCGAGGGCCTGTCCACGGCGGTGCTGCATCCGGCGAACTTCTTCACCGGCGCCCCCGGCATCGCGTTGATCTTCGCCCTGGCCGGCTACATCGGGTTCGAGGCCACCGCGGTGTTCCGCGACGAGGCCCGCGACCCGGCCCGCACCATCCCGCGCGCCACCTACGTGGCCCTGCTGCTCATCGGCGGGTTCTACACGTTCTCCAGCTGGGCCATGGTCAGCGCATGGGGCGACGAGGGCGCGGTACTCAAATCGGCCGAGGACCCCGAGGGCATCCTGCCGGAGACCGCGGTGCGCTACGTCGGCGCGGTCACCGGCGATCTGGTCCAGATCTTCCTCATCACAAGCCTTTTCGCGGCGCTGCTGAGCTTCCACAACGTGCTGGCCCGCTACATCTTCTCGCTCGGCAACACCCGCGCGCTGCCGCGCCGGTGCGGCCGGTCCCACGCCAGGCACTCCTCACCGCACATCGCATCGGTGGTGCAGACCGTATCGGCGCTCGTGCTGATCCTCGCGGCGGTCGTCACGCACCTCGACCCCGTCACGCAGGTGTTCGCATGGTTCGTCGGCACCGCGTCGGTCGGCATCGTCGTGCTGATGACCATCACCTCGGCCGCGGTCGTCGTCTACTTCCGCCGCCACCGCGTCGACCCCCGCCCGTGGCACACGCTCGTCGCGCCCACGCTCGGCTTCCTCGGCCTCGCGGCGCTGTCGGTCCTCACCGCAGCCAACCTCCCGCTTCTGGTCGGCGGATCCGCCACGCTGGCCGGCGTCATCGGCGTCCTGCTGGTGGGAACCTTCCTCGGCGGCATCGCGCTCGCGGTTCTACGACCGCACGCGGCGCACCACGATATCGACGAAAACCCGGAAATCACAAAGGAGAAGATCACGCGATGACCGCAACCATCGAGCCCGTCCAGCAGCAGAACGTGGCGCCGGACCATCCGCTCACCCCGCTCACCGCTGACGAGATCCGCACCGCGCGCCGCGTCGTCGCCGACAGCGGACTGCTCGGCGACGACGTGCGCTTCGTCTACCTGGCACTCGAAGAACCGCACAAGCAGACCGTGCTGGCGTTCACGCCGGGCGACCCCATCGAACGCCGGGCCAGGGTGCTGCTGCTCGACCGTGCCACCGGCAAGGGCAGCGATCTGGTGGTGTCGATCACCGAGGGAACCATCGTCAGCCAGGTGCACATCGACAGCGAGATCGACGGCCACGTGCCGATTCTCGACCAGGAGTTCGAGGACATCGAGTCGTTTCTGCTCGACTGTCCCGAGTGGATCGCCGCGATGCGCAAGCGCGAGCTGGACCCCGCCAAGGTGCGCGCGGTGCCGCTGTCGGCGGGCGTGTTCGGGCATGAGGACGAGGTCGGCAAGCGCATCGTGCGGGTGCTCGCGTTCTACCAGTACGATCAGGCCGACCTGCCGTGGTCGCATCCCATCGACGGCGTCGTGGCGTACGTCGACCTCACCCGACGTGCGGTGGTCAAGGTGATCGACGAGGTCGAGTTGCCGCTGCCCGCCGAGCGCGGACAGTGGGACGCCGAACCACACGCCATGCCGGTGCGCACCGACCTCAAGCCCATCGAGATCACGCAGCCGGAAGGCCCGAGCTTCACCGTGAACGGCAACGAGATCACCTGGGCGGACTGGAAGTTCCGCTTCGGGTTCGACGTGCGGGAAGGTCTGACGCTGCACCAGATCTCGATCGACGGCAGGCCGGTGGTGTACCGCGCCTCGGTGGCCGAGATGGTGGTGCCCTACGCCGACCCTTCGCCGGTGCGGTACTGGCAGAACTACTTCGACCAGGGCGAGTACCTGTTCGGCCGCTACACCAACTCCCTTGAGCTGGGCTGTGACTGCCTCGGTGAGATCCAGTACTTCGACGCCACGATCGCCGACGAGGACGGCAATCCGCGTGTGATGAAGAACGCGATCTGTTTGCACGAGGAGGATTTCGGCGTGCTGTGGAAGCACACCGACATGTTCAACAACATGGCCGAGGTCCGTCGTTCACGCCGCCTGGTGATCTCGTTCTTCCTCACCATCGGCAACTACGACTACGGCTTCTACTGGTATCTGTACCTCGACGGCACGATCGAGTTGGAGGCCAAGGCCACCGGCATCGTGTTCACCTCGGCCTACCGCGGACCCGACGGTTACGCCACCGAGATGGCGCCCGGGCTCGGCGCGCCGTTCCACCAGCACATGTTCTCGGCGCGGCTGGACATGTCGGTCGACGGCAACACCAACACGGTGGAGGAGGCCGACGCCGTACCGGTGCCTGTCGGACCCGACAATCCGTGGGGCAATGCGTTCCGGCAGCAGAAGACCAAGCTGACCCGCGAGTCGGAGGCCATGCGCGTGGCCGACAACCTCAAGGCCCGTGTCTGGCACATCACGAACCCCACCAAGCAGAACCGGCTGGGGCAGAACGTCGGCTACGCACTGCATCCGGAAGGACAACCCGTGCTGTTGGCCGATCCGTCGAGCTCGATCGCCAAGCGTGCGGCGTTCGCCACCAAGCACCTGTGGGTGACGAAATATGATCCGGCGGAACGGTATCCGGCGGGGCAGTTCGTCAACCAGCACCCCGGCAACGGCGGCCTGCCGTCGTTCGTCGCGCACGACCGCAACATCGAGGGCGAGGACATCGTGGTCTGGCACACCTTCGGTCTGACCCACTTCCCGCGCCCGGAGGACTGGCCGGTGATGCCGGTGGACTACGCGGGGTTCAAACTCAAGCCGCTCGGCTTCTTCGACCGCAACCCGGCGTTGAACGTTCCGCGCGCGCCGAAGTCGCATTGCTGCGAGGATTGAGAGATGTCCGCTGTGCACACGCCCGCCGTCCTCGGACGGCGGGCGTGTGCCCTGCTCGCGGCCGCCTCGGCGACCCTGCACGTCTTCATGCTCACCCACGCGGGAAGCGTGGTGGCGGCCGGTCTGCTCGCGGTGATGATCCTCGCGTGCCTGTGGTGTGCGCGGGATCTGTGGCGGCGCGGGACGCCGGGGGTGTGGTGCACGGTGGCGCTGATGAATCTCGCGATGGTCGCGCTGCACACACCCATGCCGGCCCATCATCACCACGGAACCGCGGTGTCGGGCCACTCCGGCCTGATGATGTTCACGGTGCTGCTCGCGCTCACCGAGGCGGCCATCGCCGGAACGGTCCTGTACTACCGCACCCGCAACCGGTCCGTCAGCACCTGAGGTTCATGCCTCGAGTTCACCGAGGATCTTGCCTTCGATGCTGGCGCGCGTCGTGGCGGGCAGCACGATGAGCCCGTCGAGTTCCTTCTGTGCCCGCGTGTAGGCGGTTCGGCGCTCCTGCGGTGTAGCGCCCTCGTCCGACGCGAGCCGCAGCAACTGTTGGGCGCGGGCCAGGCGTTCCTGTGCCTCGGCGGAGAAGTCGCTGCGGCGCCGGCGGATCGCCTCGGTCTCGGCGATGTCGAACGCGGTCACGTATTCATGTACGGCGTCGCGGTATTCGAGTTGCGCGGCCCGGTCGCCGAGGATGTCCGCCACGTTGTCGGGCCGCAGCAGATCGGCGCGGCTGCGTGCCTTGTGGAACGCGATGGTCAGCGGATCGCGCATGTCCGTCATCAGCGGGAAGTCCAGCAGCTTCGCGATGTCGATCTCGTAGTCGAGCCAGCGCGCGTTGGTGCGGTCGTGGCGTTCCAGCACCTTTGTGAGCTCACGCGCGTATCCGGCGTCGGCCGCCCTGGCGGCCTCGGCGGCCCGCGCCATCTCGACCTTGGTCTGCTGCTTGATGCGGTAACGCTCCAGGCGACGTTCGGCGCGGCGTTCGTTGGCGGCGGCCACAGCCCTGATGCCGCCGCCGATCATTCCTCCGAGCGGAAAGATCAACCACCAGAAGTTCCCTGCGAAGTGCCACAAGGGTTCCACAAAACCCAGCATGCCAGTCGGGGGTGTATTGCCACGGTGTGTGATGAGATTGGCCCATGCCTGAGCTGAGCGCCGAGCCCGATCCGGATGCCGACCAGCAAAAGCCACCAGCGGTCACCGCGCGCGGCATCACGATGCGCGGGCCGTGGGGCCCGGTGTACGGGCCCATCGATCTGGACATCGCCGAAGGTGGCGTGACCGCGCTGGTGGCGCCGTCGGGCGCGGGCCGTACCGCGTTGTTGCTGACGCTGGCCGGGCGCATGCGACCCGAGTCCGGCGAGGTGACGGTGTTCGGCCGAAGCCGTGCCGAGCACATCTTCGACCTCTCGGCGGTTGCCGCGGTCGAGGACGTCGACGCGGTCCCCGAGTCGGTGACCGTGCGTGACATCGTCACCGAGCAGCGCCGCTGGGACGCGCCGTGGTACCGGCTGGTGCCGCGTGCAGGCGCAGACGACCTCGCCGCGATGTGTGCCCCGGTGTTCGGGGACCTGCCGGTGCCGCCGCTGGGCGAATACTTCGACGACCTCACCGAACTCGATCAGGTCCTGCTGCGCATCGCACTGGCCAACACGTCGACACCTCCGCTGCTCATCGTCGGCGATCTCGACCACATCACCGACGACCGCAACCGCGAGCTGCTGCTGTCCCGCCTGCTCGTGCTCGGGCAGCGGCAAACCGTCGTCACCGCCACGGTCAACCCGGTGGCCAACGCCGCCGTGACCCATGTGGCGGTACCGAACACCACCGCGGCCGAGCTGGCCGCAGCCGCACAGAAGGGTGGCAAGTAACCGTGCTCGCCGGAATGTCTCTCGGCACCGATTTCAAGCGGTTCTCCCGCGGGGCGATGCCGCGCATCGCGCTGGTCACCGTGATCCTCATGCCGCTGCTGTACGGCGCGATGTACCTGTGGGCGTTCTGGAACCCGTTCGACGAGGTGAACAAGGTTCCGGTGGCGTTGGTCAACGAGGACCAGGGCGCCGTCGTGCAGGGGCAGCGGCTCAACGCGGGCCAGGAGGTGTCCGACGCCCTCGTCGATTCCGGTGAGCTCCAGTTGCACCGCGTCTCGGCCGACGAGGCGGCCGACGGCGTCGGCAGCGGCAAGTACTACTTCTCGATCACGCTGCCGCCGGACTTCAGCACCGCCATCGCGTCGCCGTCGGGTGATTCGCCGCAGCAGGCCACGTTGCGCTTCACGTTCAACGACGCCAACAACTACCTGGGCTCGATCATCGGGCAGAACGCCGCACGTGAGGTGATCAACCAGATCAACGCGCGCATCGGCGAACGCACCGTGGGCACGGTGCTCACCGGGCTCACCGATGCCGGCGCCGGCCTGGTGAAAGCCGCCGACGGGGCCGAGCAACTCGCCGATGGCAACGCGGCGGCCAACGACGGCGCGCACCGCCTGGCCTCCGGCGCCGACGCGCTCACGGCGGGTCTGGTGACCGCGCGCGACGGCTCGGCGCAGTTGGCGGCGGGCACCCGTCAGTTGTCGACGGCGGTCACGACCGCGACGGATCCGCTGCTGCACGTGCTCGACCGGGTCGGGGAGCTCAACCTCGATCCCGACGAGGTGGGACGGGCGGCGCAACGGTTGTCGGGTGCGGTGCGCTCGACGACAGACCGCATCGCGGCGCTCAACATCGATCAGGCGCAGGCCGCCGCGATCGTCGACCAGGCTGTCAACTTCCTGCGCAACAGCCCCGACCCGACCGCCCGCGACACCGGCGAGTTCCTGGCCGGAGCCCACCGCATCCTCACGTCGCTGGGGATCGACCCGACCACCGACGAGGGTCTGATCCGGTTGCGCGACAGCGCAGGCGAACTCGAGAACGAGCTCGGCGATCCCAACAGCAAGATGCGGACGTTCATCACCAAGGCGCTCAACGGCGGCCTGCGCGCCGACGTCGTCAAACTGCGCGACGGTGCACAACAGCTCAACAGCGGCGCCCAGGCCCTCAACAGCGGGCTCGTGCAGCTGACCAACGGTGGCCGTCAACTGTCCAGCGGAGCAAATGAACTCGCGGCAGGCACCGACAAACTGGAGGTCGGAAGCCGCCAACTGGCCACGGCACTGCGCGACGGTTCGACCCAGGTGCCGTCGTGGACCCCGCAGCAGCGCACCGAGGTTGCCCGGACCCTGGCCGCACCCGTCGCACTCGACATCGAAACCCACAACCCGGCAGTCACGTTCGGTACGGGCTTCGCACCGTTCTTCCTGCCGCTGGCACTGTTCATCGGTGCGCTGATCATCTGGATGCTGTTGAAGCCCTTGCAGTCCCGGCCCGTCGTGAACGGTCTGGGTGCGCTGCGCGTCGTGCTGGCGTCCTACTGGCCGGGCCTGCTGGTCGCGGTGTGCCAGGTGGTGGTGATGTACGTCGTCGTGCACTTCGGTGTCGGACTGCAGGCCAAGTACCCGCTGGCGACGGTCGCGTTCCTGGTGCTCGTCGCGGCCACCTTCCTTGCGCTCATCCAGGCGTTCAACGCACTGTTCGGCGTGTCGGTGGGCCGTGTCGTCACGCTCGCGTTCCTGATGCTGCAACTGGTGTCCGCGGGTGGCATCTATCCGGTCGAGACCACCGCCAAACCGTTCCAGATCCTGCATCCCGTCGACCCGATGACCTACGCCGTCAACGGTCTTCGGCAGGTGATCGTGGGCGGTGTCGACTCGCGGTTGTGGATCGCGATCGCGGTGCTCACCGGCCTGCTCGCGGTGTCGTTGGCCGGCAGTGCCTGGGCGGCGCGGCGAAACCGGCAGTACACGATGGACCGCCTGCGGCCTCCGATCGAAGTCTGATGCGCCGCACGTAACGCCACGGCGGAAAAACACGCGATTTTCCGCCGTGGCGTTACGAACGCGAAGCCCACGCCTTTGCCACCCGCTTGAGCACGGTCGCTTCGCCGTCACGTGCGGTCACGCGGATCACGATCCACCCGGCTTCGACCATCTCGTCCATGCGTTGGATGTCCTTGCGCAGCGTGACCGGATCTGTGTGGTGCAGTCCTTCGTACTCCAGCGCGATCTTCAGCTCGGGCCAGGCCATGTCGACCTCCCCGATCAATGCGCCGTACTCGTTGAGCACCGCGTACTGCGTCTGCGGTGGCGGGTATCCGGCCCGCACGACCACGAGCCGCAGCCACGTCTCACGCGGGGATTCCGCGCCGGGGTCGACGAGGGCGATGGTGTTGCGCGCCTGCCGAATTCCCTTGCGCGCCACGCGGTTTTCGACGGCCAGTTCGATGTCGGCGACCTTGAGTCGGGCGGCCCGGGCCAGGGCATCGATCGCAGGGACCGCGATGTCCTCGGGAAACTTGCACGCCAGGTCAACCGCGGTGCGAGCAGGCGTGGTGACGCGCATGTCACCGATCAGGCAGATCTCGTCGTCTTCGATCGCATCGCTCCAGACGACGATGCCCCGCGCCGGTCGACGGTTGGTGTCGAGGATGTAGGCGGGTAGGCCCGGGTCGATCCAGCGAGCACCGTGCAGCGCTGCTGCCGAGTAGCCCGCCAGGACACCCCGGCGCCTCGACCGCAGCCAGCCTGCCTTCGCGCGCAACACCGCGGTGGGCCGGGTCCCTTTTTCGATGTAGACGTCCTGGTGTACGGCGACGAAACGGCTGCGCAGTTGGTGACGCGTCAGCGTGCCTGCGGCGAGCGCCTCACTGCCGAGAAACGGTTCCCCCATGGCAGGAGTGTGCCGACGCCTACCGACAACTTCGCGTTCGTAACGCCACGGCGGAAATTCCTCCAAAATTCCGCCGTGGCGTTACGAACGGCGCATGAAAGCAGGACTACAAGCCGATTCGGCGATACCGCTCCAACCGCGCGCGCAGCCGGTCCTCGTCGGGGACGTTGCGCAGGCCGTACAACTCGGCGGCGATCGCGGTGGACAATCGGGCCGTGAACGCGCGCGGTTCGTCGGCGGCATCGGGTTTTTCGGGGACGACGACGTCGACGATGCCGTGGCGCAGCAGGTCGACGGCCCGAACGCCTTGTGCGGCAGCGAGTTCGGCGGCATGCTCGGTGTCGCGGTAGACGATCGCGCTGGCACCCTCGGGGGGTAATGGGGCGAGCCAGCCGTTGGACGCGGCCAGTACGCGATCGGCGGGCACCATCGCCAGCGCTGGTCCGCCGCTGCCCTGACCCATGAGCACCGACACGGTCGGGGTGTCGAGCGTGACGAGTTCGGCCAGGCAGCGGGCGATCTCACCGGCCAGCCCGCCCTGCTCGGCCTCGGTCGACAGCGCGGGCCCGGCGGTGTCGATCACCAGCACGAGTGGTAACCGCAGCCCGGCGGCCAGCGCCATCCCGCGGCGGGCCTCGCGCAGCGCGCCGGGGCCCACCAGCCCGCCGACGATACGGCGCTGGCCGAGTACGACGGCAGGCTGACCGGAGAACCGTGCCAGCGCGAGCAGCGTCGTCGCCGCCTCACCTCGTTCGGTGCCCGACAGCAGCACCTGATCGGTCGCACCGTGACGCAGCAGGAACCCGACACCGGGGCGGTCGGGACGACGCGAGGCGACGACCGAGTCCCACGCCGGCACATCCGGCAAAGCCTCGGCCATCACCGGCGAAGGCGCGGGCCCCGGCGCGTCGGCGACCACACGCAACGTCCGGTCCAGGGTCTCGCGCAGCAGCGCCAGCGGCACCACACCGTCGATGACGCCATGGGCGTGCAGGTTCTCGGCGGTCTGCACGCCGGACGGGAACGGCTCGCCGTAGAGGTGTTCGTACACGCGGGGGCCGAGGAACCCGATCAGCGCACCGGGTTCGGCCGCGGTGACGTGGCCCAGCGAACCCCACGACGCGAACACCCCGCCGGTCGTGGGATGCCGCAGGTACACCAGGTAGGGCAGGTGGGCCTGCTTGTGCAGTTCGACCGCCGCGGCGATCTTGACCATCTGCAGGAACGCGACCGTGCCCTCCTGCATGCGCGTGCCGCCCGAACTCGGCGAAGCCAGCAGCGGTAGGCGCTCGGCGGTCGCGCGCTGCACGGCCGCGGTGATCCGCTCGGCCGCAGCCACGCCGATCGAACCGGCGAGGAAGTCGAACTCGCACGCCACGACCGCGACGCGTCGGCCGAACACCGTGCCCTCGCCGGTCACCACCGATTCGTCCAACCCGGTCTTCGCCGCGGCCTCGGCCAGTTCGCGTCGGTAGGCGTCGTCGGGGCCCACGTCGAGTGGGGCGGAGTCCCAGCTGCGGAAGGAACCCTCGTCCAGCACTGCATCCCGAAGCGCCAGCGCGCCGATCCGACTCACACCCGAAGGTTAGCCGACGCACCGTGACCAGCTTCGGTTGCCGAAAACGCGGCGCCATGGCAATAATTGGCACTCGTCGGATGAGAGTGCTAACGCGGCCGCGCATTTGAGTGAGTAGGAGGTTGAGCGTGAGCGGCAACGATATCCTCGCCATGGCCGACGTCGACGATCCGCTGCGGATCGTGCTCGTCGCGCCACCCTATTTCGACATCCCGCCCAAGGGCTACGGCGGCACCGAAGCCGTCGTCGCGGATCTCGCCGATACGCTGACCGCCCGCGGCCACCGCGTCACGGTCCTCGGCGCAGGCGCGCCAGGTACCGCCGCGCGATTCCAACCACTCTGGGAGCGGACACTTTCCGAGCGTCTCGGCCAGCCGTATCCCGAGATCATGCACGCGCTCAAGGTGCGCCACGCCATCGAACGTCTCGCCGACACCGAAGGTGTCGACATCGTCCACGATCACACGTTCGCCGGCCCCCTCAACGCTCCGCTCTACCGCAACCTCGGGTTGCCGACCGTGGCCACGGTGCACGGCCCGATCGACGAGGACCTGTACCCCTACTACCGTGAACTCGGGGACGACATCGGCCTCATCGCGATCAGCGACCGTCAGCGCGAGCTCGCTCCTGACCTGAATTGGGTTGGCCGCGTACACAATGCGCTGCGCATCGACGACTGGCCGTTCAACACCGCGAAGAAGGACTACGCGCTGTTCCTCGGCCGGTACGCGCCGTACAAGGGGGCCCACCTCGCGCTGGAGGCCGCGCACGCCGCTGGCATGCCGCTGGTGCTGGCCGGCAAGTGCAGTGAGCCGCCCGAGATCGCGTACTTCGACGAACAGGTGAAGCCGCTGCTCACCGACAGCGATCACGTGTTCGGGATGGCAGACGCGCAGGCCAAGCGCAAGCTGCTCGCCGAGGCCCGCTGCCTGATCTTCCCGATCCAGTGGGAGGAGCCGTTCGGCATGGTGATGATCGAGGCCATGGCGTGCGGCACCCCGGTGGTGGCGCTGCGGGGCGGCGCGGTGCCGGAGGTGGTCGTCGACGGGGTCACCGGTGTGATCTGCGATGCGCCCGAGGAACTTCCGGCGGCGATGGAAAAGGCCAGGGATCTCGATCCGGCGGCGTGCCGCAAGCATGTCGCAGCGCACTTCGGTGTCGGCCGGTTCGGCGCCGGGTACGAGCAGATCTACCGCAACGTGATGCGTCAGCGCCGGCGGATGACGCTGCGCGAGGTGCTGACCGAGCCGCCGGGTGTGGCCGAGCGGGCGAGCGCATGACCGCGATCCCGACCATTCTCAACGGTGGCGAGCCCGCCAGCATCGGATTCGGTGGCGCGACAGTGACACTCGTGGAAGGCGCCACGTTCTGCCTGTCCGACCGTCACGGTGACGTGCTGGCGGGCCGGTCGCACGGCCTGTTCTTCCGCGACGCCCGTGTGCTGTCGCGGTGGCAGTTGCACGTCGACGGGGGTGAACCCGAGTCGCTGACCGTGCAGACCCCGGAAGCCTTTGCCGCGCAGTTCATCATGCGTCGCACACCGCGCGCCGGGGTCGCCGACAGCACGCTGCTGCTGGTGCGCGACCGCCTCGTCGCCGACGGCCTACGCGAGACGATCTCGCTGTACAACCTCGCCGACGAGCCCACCGTGGTGTCCCTCGAGCTGCTCGTCGACGCCGATTTCGCCGACCTGTTCGCCGTCAAGGAGGGTCGCGCGCCGATCGGGGGAGCCGAGATCGCGCTCGTCGACAACGAGCTGGTGCTCAACGACCGTGCCAATCGTGTTCGCGGCGTGAAGATCACGGCGTCGGGTTCACCGGTGGTGACACCGGGCGTGTTCCGTTGGCGCATCGTCGTGCGGCCGCGCGGCACATGGCAGGCCGAGGTCGTCGCGGAGCCGACGTGGGCGAACCAGAGCGTCAAGACCCGGTTCCGCACCGGTGAGGAGCTGGAGTCCAGCGGTCCGGCTCGCAAGATCGAGGCGTGGCGGGGGACCACCACGACGGTCGAGACCGATCTGCGGGCGCTGGCCGCGACGCTGCAGCGCAGCGAGAGTGATCTGGGCGCGCTGCTCATCCGCGACGAGACCGGTGACGAACGCCCGTACGTCGCGGCCGGTGCGCCGTGGTTCATGACGCTGTTCGGACGTGACAGCCTGCTCACGGCGTGGATGTCGTTGCCGCTGGACGTCGGGTTGTCGGTCGGCACCCTGCAGCGGCTCGCCGACACGCAGGGGCGCCGGGTCGATCCGCTGACCGAGGAGCAGCCGGGCCGGATCATGCACGAGATCCGCCGGGGCCCAGCGAGCAGCGACGTGCTGGGCGGATCGGTCTACTACGGGTCGGCCGATTCGACGCCGCTGTTCGTGATGCTGCTGGCCGAGTGCTGGCGGTGGGGCGCCGACGAGAGCGCCGTTCGGGCGTTGCTGCCCGCGGCCGACGCCGCGCTGGGTTGGGCGACGCGTTACGGCGACCGCGATGACGACGGGTTCATCGAGTACAAGCGGGCGACCGATCGCGGCCTGCTCAATCAGGGCTGGAAGGACAGTTTCGACGCGATCACCGACGCGGCGGGCCATCGCGCGGACGCGCCGATCGCGCTGTGCGAGGTGCAGGCCTATCAGTACGCGGCGCTGATCGCGCGGGCCGACCTCGCCGAGGCGTTCGGCGAACCCGCGACCGCGAAGCGTCTGCGGGACCGGGCCGCGGCGTTGAAGAAACGCTTCGCCGAGAAGTTCTGGCTGCCCGACCGCGGCTACTACGCGTTGGCCCTGGACGGCCGCAAACGTCCGGTCGACTCGTTGACCAGCAACGTCGGCCACTGTCTGTGGGCGGGCATCGCGACCGACGAGCACGCCGCGCGCATCGTCGAGCAGCTCGGCAGCACCGAGATGGACTCGGGTTTCGGGTTGCGCACCCTCGCCGCCGACATGGGCGCCTACAACCCGATGAGCTACCACAACGGGTCGGTGTGGCCGCACGACACGGCCATCGCGGTCGCGGGCCTGCTGCGCTACCGCCACGTCCCTGGCGCGGTGGAGCTCGCCGAACGGCTGGCCCTCGGCCTGCTGGACGCGGCCGACGCGTTCGGTGGCCGGCTGCCCGAACTGTTCTGCGGTTTCGACCGGTCGCAGTTCCGGTCACCGGTGCCGTACCCGACGTCGTGCTCGCCGCAGGCGTGGGCCAGCGCGGCACCGCTGCTGCTGGTGCGTGCCTTCCTCGGACTGGAGCCCGACGTCCCGCACCGCACACTGACGGTGCGACCGCACCTGCCGCGGGCGTGGGGCCGGGTCGCGTTGACCGATCTGCGGCTCGGTCAGGCCACCGTCGCGGTGGAGGCCGAAGGGACGGTGGCAAAGGTCACCGGCCTGCCCGACGACTGGCAATTGAGCACGGCCGAGAGCTGAACAGCACCCATGGTTAGGCTGGCGACATGATTGGTGTCACCCGAGACGGCAATGTCCTGACCCTGGAGCTCCAACGTCCCGAGCGGCGCAACGCGCTGAACTGCGAACTTCTCGACCGTCTGCGGGAGGCGGTCGAGAACGCCGCGTCCGAGGACATCCGTGCGATCGTGCTGACCGGCCAGGGGTCGGTGTTCAGTGCGGGCGCGGACCTGTCCGGTGACGCGTTCGCCGCCGAACTGCCCGACAAGGCGACCGCGCTGAACCTCGCGATCGACAAGACCCCGGTTCCGGTGATCGGCGCGATCAACGGGCCCGCGATCGGCGCGGGCGTCATCCTGGCCATGATCTGTGATCTGCGGGTCGTGGTGCCCGAGGCCTACTTCCAGTTCCCGGTCGCCAAATACGGGCTGGCTCTTGACAACTGGAGCATCCGCCGATTGACGTCGCTGGTGGGCTACGGCCGTGCCCGCGGCATGCTGCTGGCCGCGGAGAAACTCGATTCGGAGACCGCGCTGCAGACCGGCATGGCCAACCGCATCGGCACGCTGGCCGACGCGCAGAAATGGGCGGCCGAGATCGCCGGATACGCACCGCTGGCGCTGCAGCACGCCAAGCGGGTCCTCAACGACGACGGCGCGTACGAGGAGCCGTGGCCCGCCCACAAGGAATTGTTCGACCGGGCGTGGACATCGCCTGACGTCATCGAGGCCCAGGTGGCCCGCATCGAGAAGCGGCCGCCCAACTTCACCGGGGCCTGACGTGCTGCGTGGGGCGCTGCGGTTGACCACCCGGTCGGCCGGCCTGCTGGCCGGTGGCTGGCTGCTGCGCGCGCTGCGCGGCACGTATACGTCCCTGGGCGCGTGGCCGCGCGACATCAAACCGGTGGCGGCGCGGTCTGCGCAGTTCGACGGCACGGTCTTCGTCAACATCGAGCCCGCGTCGATGGGCATCAGCATGGACCGCGAGGAGCGCCGCAGGCTGTTCGCCGAGATGTTCGGGTCGAAGGGCGCGAGTTGGCCGCCGGGTGCCATCCCGCTGGCCGAACCCGCCGACGGCGAGGCCGAACAGTGCGCGGTGTCCTGGTATGGCCACTCGTCGGCGTTGATCGAGGTCGACGGCTACCGTGTGCTCACCGATCCGATCTGGAGCGACCGCTGCTCGCCGTCGCGCGTGGTGGGACCGCACCGGTTGCATGCCCCGCCGCTGCCGCTGGAGGCGCTGCCCGCCGTCGACGCCGTCGTGATCAGCCATGATCACTACGACCACCTGGACCTCGACACGGTCCGTGGGCTGGCCCGCACGCAGCGCGCGCCGTTCCTGGTGCCGCTGGGCATCGGTGCGCACCTGCGCAAGTGGGGCATCCCGCAGACCCGCATCGTCGAGCTGGACTGGAACGAGAGTCACCGCATCGGTGACCTGACGCTCGTGTGCACGCCGGCCCGGCACTTCTCGGGGCGGTTTTTGCAGCGCAACACCACGCTGTGGGCGTCGTGGGTGGTGATCGGGCCGAGGCACCGGGCGTTCTTCGGCGGGGACACGGGCTACACCAAGAGCTTCTCCGAGATCGGTTCGGAGTACGGACCTTTCGACCTGACGCTGCTGCCGGTCGGGGCCTACAACCCGGGGTGGCCGGACATCCACATGAACCCCGAGGAGTCGGTGCGGGCGCACCTGGACCTGACCGAGTCCGGCTTGCTGGTGCCGATCCACTGGGCGACGTTCCGGTTGGCCCCCCACCCGTGGGCCGAGCCGGTGCGACGGTTGCTCGCCGCGGCCGATCCGGCCGGGGTGCAGGTGGCGGTGCCGAGACCGGGGCAGCGTGTCGACGGCGGCTCGCCGGTGCTCGACCCTTGGTGGCAGTTGTAACCCATTGCACCGACTTCGGACCTGTTTGCGGGCATACTGCCGTTTTGTGTACAGCGTGCGAAGGTCGGTGTTCGCCATCGGGTTGGTCGTGGGACTCGCGGTGACGGGTTGCACGGGCGGCAACGACACCGATGACCCGCAGCGCTCCGCGCAACCCGCGCAGACGTTTGCAGACGAGCCACCGCCCCTGGTGTCCGCGATGCCCCTGCCGGAGAACGCGGTCGAGAACGCGGTGGCCCAACTCGACGGCATCGCCGAGGATCTCATGCGCAGTTCGGGGATACCGGGGATGGCCGTGGCGGTTGTGCACGGCGGAAAGACGGTGTACGCCAAGGGGTTCGGTGTGCGTGATGTGCAGGGCGGCGACGCCGAGAGCAACCGCGTCGACCCTGACACGGTGTTCCAGCTCGCATCGCTGTCGAAGTCGATCTCGGCCACCGTCGTCGCACAACAGGTCGGCACGGGGGCGATCGGCTGGGACACGCCGGTGGTGGAGCACCTGCCGTGGTTCGCGCTGTCGGATCCGACGACCACCAGGATGGTCACGATCGGTGACCTGTTCGCGCACCGGTCCGGGTTGCCCGACCACGCCGGGGACCGGTTGGAGGACCTGGGCTACGACCGGCGTTACATCCTGGAGCATCTGCGTGCGCTGCCGTTGGATCCGTTCCGGATCTCCTACGCGTACACCAACTTCGGGCTCACCGCGGCGGCGGAGGCGGTCGCCGCGGCCGCGGGGCGCAGCTGGGAGGACCTCGCGCGCGATGTGCTCTACCGTCCGCTCGGGATGAACTCGACCAGTTCGCGTTTCGCCGATTTCGAAGCCAGGGAGAACCGCGCCGTCGGGCATATCCGCATCGGTGGCCGCTACGAACCGCAGTACGTGCGCAACGCCGACGCGCAGACACCGGCCGGCGGGGTGAGCGCGTCGGTGAAGGACATGACGCGCTGGCTCGCGATGGTGCTGGCCGACGGCACGTTCGAGGGCAAGCGCATCGTCGAGCAGTCCGCACTGCTGCCCGCGGTCACGCCGCAGGTGGTGTCGGACCGTGCGTCACAACCGGCGATGCGATCGGGCTTCTACGGCTACGGCTTCAACGTCGGGACGACGTCGGCCGCACGCACGCAACTCAGCCACTCGGGCGCCTTCGAACTCGGTGCCGCCACCAACTTCGTCATCCTCCCGTCAGCGGACGTCGGCATCGTCGCCCTCACCAACGGCACGCCCGCGGGCGTGCCGGAGACGCTCACCGCAGAGTTCGCCGATCTGGTGCAGTTCGGTGAGGTCAGGCAGGACTGGCGCAAGCTGTACGGCGATGCGTTCGCCTCGATGGACGCCCCGGAAGGCGAACTGGTGGGCAAACGGCCGCCGGCCGATCCGGCTCCGGCCAAACCGCTTTCGGACTACACCGGCGTGTATCGCAACGACTACTGGGGTCCGGCGACGGTCACCGAGCGGGATGGCGCGTTGATGCTGGCGCTCGGGCCGAAGTTCCGGGTTCCGCTCACCCACTGGGACGGCGATGTGTTCACGTTCCGTTTCGTCACCGAGAACGCACCGCCTGGAACGATTTCGGCGGCGACGTTCGCCGGTGACAAGCTGACACTCGAGTATTACGACGAAGACGGGACAGGGACCTTCACGAAATGACGGTGTTGACCAGATGACAACGATCGCCGCCACCGGCCTCACCGACGCCGAAGTCGCACAGCGGATCGCCGACGGCAAGACCAACGACGTCCCGACCCGCGCCGCGCGCACCGTGTCGGAGATCGTGCGCGCCAATGTGTTCACGCGCATCAACGCGATCCTCGGTGTGCTGTTCATCATCGTGCTGTCGACGGGTTCGGTGATCAACGGCGCGTTCGGGCTGCTGATCATCGCCAACAGCGCGATCGGCATCATTCAGGAGATCCGTGCCAAGCAGACCTTGGACAAGCTCGCGATCGTGGGTCAGGCCAAGCCCACGGTGCGCAGGCAGTCGGGGACGAAGTCGGTGCTGCCCAGCGAGGTGGTGCTCGACGACATCATCGAGTTGGGGCCGGGGGATCAGATCGTCGTCGACGGCGAGGTGGTCGAGGAGACCAACCTCGAGGTCGACGAGTCACTGCTCACCGGTGAGGCCGACCCGATCGCCAAGGACGCCGGTGACGCCGTCATGTCCGGCAGCTTCGTCGTCGCGGGCAGCGGCGCGTACCGCGCCACCAAGGTGGGCCGCGAGGCGTACGCGGCGAAGCTGGCCGAGGAGGCCTCCAAGTTCACGCTCGTCAAATCCGAACTGCGCAACGGCATCAACAAGATCCTGCAGTTCATCACCTACCTGCTGGTCCCGGCGGGCCTGCTGACCATCTACACGCAGTTGTTCACCACCGACACCGGGTGGCGCGAGGCCGTGCTGCGCATGGTCGGGGCCCTGGTGCCGATGGTGCCCGAAGGGCTGGTGCTGATGACGTCGATCGCGTTCGCGGTGGGCGTGGTGCGCCTGGGGCGCCGCCAGTGCCTGGTCAACGAGCTGCCCGCGATCGAGGGCCTCGCCCGCGTCGACGTGGTGTGCGCCGACAAGACCGGGACGCTGACCGAGAACGGTATGCGCGTGAGCGATCTGCGGACGCTCACCGAGGCGCAGGTGGCCAGCCAGGTAGCAGAGGTGCTGGCACAGTTGGCCGCCGACGACGCGCGGCCCAACGCCAGCATGGCCGCCATCGCCGAGGCCTACCAGATGCCACCGGGGTGGACAGCGACCGCGACGGCCCCGTTCAAATCGGCCACCAAGTGGAGCGGTGCGTCCTACGGCGAGCACGGCAACTGGGTGATCGGCGCGCCCGACGTGCTGCTGGACCCGGGCTCGCCCGTCGCCGAGCAGGCCGAGCGCATCGGCGCCCAGGGTCTGCGGGTGCTGCTGTTGGGATCGTCGGACCGCAGTGTCGACGCGCCCGACGCGCCGGGCACCGTGACCCCGGCCGCGCTGGTGGTGCTCGAGCAGCGCATCCGGCCCGACGCGGGGGACACCCTGGACTACTTCGCGTCCCAGCACGTCTCGGTGAAGGTGATCTCCGGTGACAACGCGGTGTCGGTGGGCGCGGTGGCAGACAAGCTCGGTCTGCACGGCGAGACCATGGACGCCCGCCGGCTGCCGGAGGCACCCGAGAAACTGGCCGAGACCCTGGAGGAGTGCACGACCTTCGGTCGCGTGCGCCCGGACCAGAAGCGCGCGATGGTGCATGCGCTGCAGTCGCGGGGCCATACCGTCGCGATGACCGGCGACGGTGTCAACGACGTGCTGGCGCTCAAGGATGCCGACATCGGCGTCGCGATGGGCTCGGGCAGTTCGGCGTCGCGCGCGGTCGCGCAGATCGTGCTGTTGGACAACAAGTTCGCGACGCTGCCGTACGTGGTGGGTGAGGGCCGACGCGTGATCGGCAACATCGAGCGCGTCTCCAACCTGTTCCTCACCAAGACCGTGTACTCGGTGTTGCTGGCGGTCCTGGTCGGCATCGGCGGGCTGTCGGCCAAGATCTTCGGCACTGATCCGCTGCTGTTCCCGTTCCAGCCCATCCACGTCACGATCGCGGCCTGGTTCACGATCGGCGTCCCGGCGTTCATCCTGTCGCTCGCGCCGAACAACGAACGCGCCAAGTCGGGCTTCGTGCGTCGCGTGATGACGGCCGCGCTGCCGTCGGGTCTGGTGGTCGGCACGGCCACGTTCGTGTCCTACCTCGTGGCGTATCAAGGCCGCGAGGCCACGCCCGTCGAGCAGACGCAGGCGTCCACCGCGGCGCTGATCACGTTGCTGGCGTCGTCGCTGTGGGTGCTGGCGGTGGTGGCGCGGCCGTACCAGTGGTGGCGTGTTTTGCTCGTCGCGTGCTCGATGCTGGCCTATGTGCTGATCTTCTCGATCCCGCTGGCGCAGGAACTGTTCATGCTGGACCCGACCAACTTCAAGGTCACGGCGATCGCGCTGGGCATCGGGGTGGTCGGAGCCGCGCTGATCGAGGTGCTGTGGTGGGTGCAGGGCCGTGTGCTCGGCGAGGAACGGCGCGTATGGAGATAGCTGGTCGAAGCGATAGGCTGACCTCATGGGATTCTTGGACAAAGCCAAAGACCTCTTGTCGAAGAACGCCGACAAGGTGGACACCGTGATCGACAAGGCCGGCGACATCGTCGACCAGAAGACGCAGGGTAAGTACGCCCAGCACGTCGACAAGGCGCAGGACGCCGCGAAGAACGCCATCCGCAAAGACAATCCTGGTAACCCCGACAATCCTCAAGAACCACAGCGGTAACTCGACACACATGGCCAAACTTTCCGTCTCCGTCGAAGTCCCATTGCCGCCGGAGCAGGCATGGGAGTACGCCTCCGACCTGTCCCGGTACCACGAATGGCTCAGCATTCACCGGGCGTGGCGCTCGAAGCTGCCCGAAACCCTGGAGAAGGGCACGGTGATCGAGTCGATCGTCGAGGTCAAGGGCATGCTCAACCGGATCAGGTGGACGCTGGTCCACTACAAGCCCCCGCAGGCGCTGACGCTCAATGGCGACGGCCGCGGCGGGGTCAAGGTCAAGCTGATCGGCAAGATCAAGCCGACCGACAACGGCTCGATCGTGGGGTTTGACTTGCATCTGGGTGGTCCGGCGCTGTTCGGGCCCATCGGCATGGTGGTTGCCGCGGCGCTCAAGAGCGACATCCAGGAGTCGCTCAACCGCTTCAAGGCGCTCTACGCCCCGTCCGCGACGTAAGTTCTCTCGGCGAGCAGACGCAAAATTGCCTGTTTTCACGCTGAAACCGGCAGTTTTGTGTCTGCTCGCGAGAAGAAATCAGCCCGCGATACCCGCCGCACGCTCGCGGAGGTCCCGCTTGAGCACCTTGCCGTAGCTGTTCTTCGGCAGCGCGTCGATGAACTCGTAGCGCTTGGGCCGCTTGAACCGTGCGATGCGTTCCAGCAGATGCGCGTCGAGTGCGGCGGCGTCGACGTCGGTTCCGTTGGTGACGACGAACGCCACCACGATCTCGCCCCATTCGGCGTCGGGTGCGCCGACGACCCCGGCCTCGATGACGTCGGGGTGCTCGAGCAGGGCCTCTTCGACCTCGCGGGGATAGATGTTGCTGCCGCCGCTGATAACAACGTCCTTGGACCGGTCACGCAGCGTGAGATGGCCACGCGCGTCGAAGCAGCCCATGTCGCCGGTGTGCAGCCAGCCGTCCTTGAGCGTGGCCGCGGTCGCGTCGGGGTTGTTCCAGTAGCCACTCATGACGACGTCGCCGCGGCACACGATCTCACCGATCTCGTCGACGCCGGCGCGCGTACCGTCGGCGCGCAGCACCGCCACCTGCACACCCGAGCGCGGATAGCCCACCGAGCCCAGCGTGGCGTCGTCGGCGTCCTCGTGGTCCGCACGCCGCAGACCCGTGATCGTCATGGGCGCCTCGCCCTGCCCGTAGAGCTGGACGAAGATCTGCCCGTAGGCCGCGAGGGCCTTCTTGAGACTGTCGACGTACATCGGCCCGCCGCCGTACACGACGGTCCGCAGATTCGCGGGCCGCGGACGTCCCGTCTGGATCAGGCGCTGCACCATGGTCGGCGCCAGGAACGCGCGGCAGCCCGGATGGTGCTCGCACAGATCCAGGAACTCCTCGGTTTCGAACGCGCCCGATTCCGGAATCACCTGTCGCGCACCGCGCAGCACGTACGGCGGGATGTACAGCCCTGACCCGTGTGACATCGGCGCGCCGTGCACCAGGCTGCAATTCTCGTCGGGCGCGTCGAAATCGGCCAGGTGTGCCACGGTCATCGCCATGAGGTTGCGGTGGGACAGCATGGCGCCCTTGGGCTTACCGGTGGTGCCGCTCGTGTAGAACAGCCACGCCAGTTCGGCAGGATCGGTGATGGGCACCGCTGAGGGTGCTGCCGTGAACCGTTGCGCGTAGTCGTCGCTGCCGATGACCTCCACCGGAGCCTCCGTCGCGGCCGCAAGACCCGGGGCGGTCTTCGGCGACGCGAACACCAGGGCCGCACCGGAATCGGCGATGATGTCGGCCATCTCCCGTGGATGCAGCTTGTAGTTGACGGGCACGTACACGCACTCGCCTGCCCACACCCCGAACATGAGCTCGACGACCTCTGGCCGGTTCTCACTCGCCACCGCGATGCGGGTACCGGCCTTGCCCAGAGTCGCACCGAGCCGCAACGCGCGGTCCCGCAAGCGCGCCCACGTGTGCAGCTCACGCTGCCCGCAGAACACCGCACCGCGGTCACCGAAGCGCGCGGCAGTCTGGTCCAGCAGGGCGAAAAGGTTCACCGCGGGACCCATTCGGAGTTCAGCGCCCGATCCGACAGGTACTTCGTCGAACTCCAGCCACCGTCGACGACGATGGTCTGCCCGTTGATGAAGCTCCCGCCGTCCGAGCACAGGAAAGCCACCGTGCTGGCGATGTCCTCGACCCGGCCGAGTCGCTGGTGCGGCGTCATCTCGGTATTGATCTTGCGAAAACGGTCGTCTTCCAGCCGCGTCGCCACCATCGGGGTGAGGGTGACGCCGGGAGCGACGGCGTTGCAGCGGATCCCCTGCGCGCCGTACTGACACGCGATGTGCGTGGTGAGCGCCGTGAGCCCACCTTTGGCGGCCGAGTAGGCCCCGCCGCGCAGCCCACCGACCACCGCGAACGTCGAGGTCACGTTGACGATCGCCGAACCCGGACCCATGTGACCGATCACGTCGCGCGCCAGGCGGAACGGCGCACGCAGCATCAAACCGAGGAAGTGGTCGAGGGTTTCGTCGTCGGTCTCGTGCAGCGGTTTGGGGCTGCCGACGCCGGCGTTGTTGATCAGGAAGTCGATGTGACCCCACCGGGTCACCGCGGCGTCGACGATGCGACGCGGGGCGTCGCTGTCGGTGAGGTCGATCGCGAGCGTCTCCACCCGGTCCGGAGCGTCGATCGTCTGCGCCAGTTCGGCGAGACGCTCCTTGTCGCGGCCGACACCGAGCACCGCCATCCCGGCTTCGGCGAGCTTTGTGGCACAGCCGAACCCGATTCCGCTGCTCGCTCCTGTGATGATGGCTACCTGCATTCACTCCACCTTCGACAACTGTGCCCGGATCAGGTGTTTGAGCACCTTGCCCGCATCGTTTCTGGGCAGGGCGTCCCAGATCTCCACCTGTTCGGGAATCTTGAACTTGGCGACACCGGCCCTGGTGAGCACCTCGGCCAGCGCCTCAACATCGGGCCGCACGCCGGCCGGGTGGTTGTCGGAGACCAGAACCGCGCACGCCCGCTCACCGGTGCGCGCATCGGGCAGTCCCACCACCGCGACCTCGGCAATGCCGATCTCGCCGATCAGGAGATCCTCGATCTCCTTCGGGGAGATGTTCTCGCCGTTGCGGATGATGAGGTCCTTGGCCCTGCCGGTGACCCTGAGGTAGTCACCGTCCACCCAGCACCCCAGGTCCCCGGTGCGAAAGAAGCCCTGCTCGTCGAACGAGTTGTCCTCCGGATGCAGATAGCCCAGCAACATCTGCGGCCCACGAGCCCGGATCTCGCCGTCCACCAACCGGATCTCGGCGATGCCGGGTCGCCCATCGGTGCATGCGGCGTGCTCGATGTCGCCCGGTCTCAGTGATCCGACGGTCGTGACGGGTACCTCGGTCGACCCGTACACGCGGCTGACCACGGCATGTTCGAAGTAGGCCGATGCCCGCCGGATCAGTGACGGCGGCACCGACGCGCCACCGCAGATGAACACCCTCAGATCAGGCAGGCGGGTGCCCGCGCGTTCGGCGGCGCTCAGCAGCTGGTCGAGAAACGGTGTCGCGCCGGCCATGTGGGTGCACCGGTGTGCGGTCATGAGCGCGACACCGTCGTCGGCGTTCCAGCGCTGCATCAGCACCGCCGTGGTCCCGAGCAGCAACGGGCATTCGAATGCGTAGATCGATCCGCCGATGTGGGCGATGGGGGACGGCACCAGGAAGGCGTCACCGGGTTCGATCATCCAGTGCTCACGCAGCTGACAGATCAGCGCGTGGATCGAATTGTGACTGTGCAACACCCCTTTGGGGCGTCCGGTGGTACCAGAGGTGTACATCATCATGCGCACGCCATCGGGGTCCAGCGCGGGAAGGTCCGCGCCCGACGCACCCAGCGACGCGAATGCCGTGTGCGACCCCGGCTCGCCTCGCACGACGACGACTTCCGGCGGTGCGTCCGATTCGGCACACACCCGGTGCAGCATGGCGGCGTAGTCGTGCTGCCCGAACTCGCCCGGGATGAAGATCATGCGACTCGCGGCGTCCTCGAGGATGAACCGCAACTCATGGTCGCGCAGCGACGGCAGGATCGGGTTGATCACCATGCCGGCAAGGGTGGACGCCAGATAGACGATCGCGGCTTCGTGCCAGTTCGGCAGCATGAACGACACCACGCTGCCCGTGGGCATCCGCTGAGCCATGTCGTGCGCGAGAGCCGTTGCCCGGGTGTGGAGTTCGGCGCACGTGAGTCGTACGTCCCCGTCGATCAGCAGCACCCGTCGCGGGGTGGTCCTCGCGGCCTCGGCGAGCGTGTCGGCCAGCGTGGTCCTGACCCACAGCCCGCGTTCGTAGGCCTCGTCGGCGTTCATGTCAGCCCTTGACCCGGCGCATGGTCATGGAGTGCCGGTAGCGGTCGGACGGATGCGTGTTGACGGTCACCTGCGCGATCTCCCCGTCGGAGGTGGTGTAGGTCCGCTGCATCCGCAGGGCCGCGCTGCCGGGGGACACGTTGAGCAGATCGGCCAGATCGGCGCCGACCAGTACCGCGGTGATCTGCTGGTGCACTTCGACGATGCTCACGCCGAACAGATCCTCGATCAGCGGGAAGATCGGGCCGTTGTGGCGCTGTAGCAACCGGCCGACCGCGGCGAACGACCGGTTGATGTAGTACTCGGTGCGGCACACGGGCGGGGCATCGCCGTCGGCCTTCCGGTATCCCCGCACCGCGAGCCACTGTTCGCCGACGGCAAGCGCTGTGCGCTCGGCGATGTCGTCGTCGATCGTGACCATGGCGTTGGATTCGATCGTGAACTGCGCACCCGTCGCGAACGCCAGCAGATCGTTGATCGACATGACGTCCTGCGCATAGGAATTCGTCGTGGGCCGCGGGACCACCATGGTGCCCGCGCGCGGACGCGAGGCCACCAGGTTGTCGTCGCGCAGGCGCCGCAGCGCCTCGCGGATCGTGTAGCGGCTGACCTCGAAACGTTCGCAGAGTTCGTGCTCGGTGGGCAGCTGCGAGCCCACGGGGTACACGCCGTCCACGATCTCCTTGCGGAGCGTGCGCGCGACCTGCAGGTAACGGTGTTCGGTGGGGGAGATCGTCACGGTGACCTATCCCTTGCGTCCCTTGCGTCCCTTGCGCATCGCGAGCACGCTGCCGTCGCCGTCGGCCGAGATGTACAGGGTGCCATCGCTGCCGGCGGCGATCCCGGCAAAAGGTCCCTGTGGCCCGGAGAACGGCGGCATGCCCTTGAGCGGCTTGGGCACCACACCGGGCGGCGGTCCCACCGGGAGTTCCGTGGCGATGGTGGTGCGCGCGCCGGTGGTCAGGTCGACGCTGATGAGTTCCTTGGATCCGGCGTCGACGACGAAAAGTTCCCCGTCGCGCAGGAGAATGCCTTGCGGCGTGCACAATCCGTCCACCAGCGGCTCGACGCCGGCATTCGTGACCCGGACGACGGCACCCGCGACCGACACCAGCGGTGCGCCGTCGGGCCCGATCGTCACTCCCACCGGGGTGTCGAGTCCGTCGGCGAGCACGTCGACGGATCCGGCGTGCACCGCGAGCAGTCGCCCTGCGCCCTGCTCGACGACCACCGGCGTGCCGTCGGGTGCGAGTGCGACACCGTACGGTTGGTCGACACCGGCCGCGAGCGCCTCGCTGTCGTCGGTACCCGGGCGGTAACGCGCGACGGTGTCGGCGGCCGTGGTGACGATGAATTCACCTGTGCCGGTGGCGGTCACGCCCCGTAGGAACCCTGGGTAACCCGGCGAGAACAGCATGCCGACGGTGTCCAGGGAGCCGTCGGGCCGCACGCGGTAGAAGTAGGTGCCGTCGGCGACGTAGACCGCACCGTCGGCGCCGACCGTGAGGTCGAGCGGCCAGTTGAGCCCACCGCCCAGCAGATCCTGCGTCGCGCCGTCGCCGAGGATCTCGGTGATGGCGCCGGTGAAGTTGGAGACGAACAGCCGGCTGTCGGCGAACGTGAGGTTGTCCAGTCCCGGGGTGAGCTGCGCCAGCACGGTGTTCTCACCGCTGCGCGGATCGATGCGCAACACCTGGCCACTGGCCGCCTGCGTGGAGACAAGGTGTCCGTCCGCGTCGAACTTCACCGCGTCGGGGACGCCGAGCCCACAGGCCACGACCTCCGGTGTGCCGCCGTCGGGGTCGATGCGCCAGATCTCGTTGGCCCCCATCACCGGGAAGTAGAGCAACCCGTCCGGTCCCACCTCCATGGCGTTCGGCGACGGCACGTTCTCCAACAGGACGCGCGGAGGTCCGCCGGCCAGATCGAACTCGAGAAGCCGTCCGCCTTCGCGGCATTCGCCGATGAACAACCGGCCCTGGTGGAACGTGATGCCGTTGGCCGAGGGCACGTCGTCGCGCAGGACGCGTGTGGTGCCGTCGGGTTCGCGGACGCTCACGCGGCCGTCCATCACCTCGGTGGCGTAGAGGTTGCCGCGGATGTCGAACGCGACGTCGTCCGGCGCGACGATGTCACCGCCCTTGGGCGCGACGGTCTGCAGGGTTCCGGTGTCGATGTCGAGTGCGCTGATCTGGCTGCCGGTCACCTGGGCGACGTACACCCGCCCGTCCGGACCGGTCCGCAGGCCGTTCGCCCCGAACAGCCGACTCGGTGCGGTGACCTGCTTCAGGTGCCAGCCTTCGGCCACCGAGGGGTTTGCGGTGTACCGCGCGGAAGGGGTGCTCCCGAGGGAGATCGGCGACGTCACAGTCTCGGACGTTAGCAACTGCATCTAGTCCAGACAATAGAACGATCTGTCTTCCGCAACGCCCTTGACGGCTGAATAATGCCTGCGGAATAGTGTTCTTCAATATGAAGAGCACCATTTATTGTCCGGACAAATAATGGACAATCTTCTGAACCTGGACGGCCGCATCGTGGTGGTGTCGGGCGCGGGTGGGGGCGGCATCGGGACCACCGTCACGCGCATGGCCGCCGAGGCGGGCGCCACGGTCGTCGCGGTCAGCCGCTCGCAGGGCAATCTCGACACCCACGTGGGTCCGCTGGTCGACAAGGGACTGTCGGTCGTGACGGTGACCGCCGACGCGTCCACCGACGAGGGCATCTCCACCGTCGTCGACGCCGTGCGGCGCACCGAGGGCAGGCTCTACGGTCTGGTCAACGTCGCCGGTGGGGCGGCGCCGTCGACGTGGATGCCGGCCACGCGCGTGTCACGGGCCGACTGGCGGGAGTTGTTCACCGCCAACCTCGAGACGATGTTCTTCATGAGCCAGGCTGTGGCGGCCGAGATCCGCGACAACGGCGATCCGGGTTCGATCGTGTCGGTGTCGTCGATCAGCGGCATCAACACCGCCCCGTTCCACATCGCCTACGGCACGGCGAAAGCCGCGATCGTCGCCGCCACCCGCACCATGGCCGTCGAACTCGCCGCCGCGGGCATCCGGGTGAATGCCGTTGCGCCCGGCGTCACCGAAACCACCGCGTCGGCAACCTATGTCGACGCCGATCCCGAGCGGGACCGGCGCGCGATCGCGATGGGCCGGCGCGGCACCCCCGACGAGCAGGCCGGGGCCATCCTGTTCCTGTTGTCGGATCTGTCCGCCTATGTCACAGGCCAGACCCTGCTGGTCGACGGCGGGCTCAACCTGCGCTGGACCCACCTCGGGGCCGACAACACCTCGCTGTTCCTCAAAGACGAGAACTTCCGTGCGGCGATGACGCGGCCTGAGGCGGCCCGAAGGAGTAGCTGATGACCGATACGCAATCCAGGACCGACGAGGTGCTCGCGACGCCGATGACCATCGGGGTCGAGGCCTATACGTCCGAGGCGTACGCGCGGGCCGAACGAGACCGGTTGTGGCGCAAGGTGTGGCAGCAGGTCGGTCGCATCGAGGAGCTCCCCGAGGTGGGTGGTTACCTCACCTACGACATCCTCGACGATTCGATCCTGGTGGTGCGCACCGCGCCTGGTGATTCGGGCGCATCGTTCGCCGCGCACCACAACGTCTGCATGCACCGTGGCAGACGCCTCGTCGACACCCCCGCGGGCGCCAAGAACGCATGTGCCCGCACCCGCAAGTCGTTCATGTGCGGATTCCACGGGTGGACCTACGATCTCACCGGCGCGTGCACCCACATTCGCGAGCAGGACGACTGGCAGGGCGCGCTCACCCCGGAGAACACACACCTGCCGCGCGTCAACGTCGACACCTGGGGCGGGTGGCTGTTCGTCAACATGGACCCGGACCCGGAACCGTTGGCGGACTACCTCTTTCCGGCCGCCAAGATCCTCGATCCGTTCGGCCTGGAGAACATGCGCTACAAGTGGCGCAAATGGCTGTACTTCGACTGCAACTGGAAGGTCGCGCTGGAGGCGTTCAACGAGACCTACCACGTGTTCACCACGCACCCGGAGTTCAACAAGTTCGGCGAGTTCAAGGGCTGGGCCAAGGCGCAGGGCAAGCACAGCAACATCGGCTACGACGCACCGAAGGACATGGAGGCCACCAAGTCCAAGATCCGGCTGGGCACCGGTGACGATCCGCGCGTCTCGACCGCCGAGATGCAGATGTACACGTGGGAGCAGACCAACGCGACCACCACCGAGACCCTCGTCAACGCCGCCAAGCGCCTGGTCGACGAACTACCCGAGGGCACCCCGCCCGACAAGGTGCTCGAGCACTGGCTGGCCTCGGCCCGCCGTGACGACGAGGCCCGCGGCGTCATCTGGCCGACCATCCCGGCCGACATCCTGGGCCAGGCCGGCACGGCGTGGCAGATCTTCCCGAACTTCCAGATCGGCCAGGGACTGACCACCGCGCTGTGCTACAGCGCGAAACCGCATCCCAGTTACGACCCCGGCAAGTGCATCTTCGAGGTCGCCACGCTCGAGCTGTTCCCGCAAGGCCAGGAGCCAGACACGGAATGGGAGTACACGCCGGCCGACAGCCCGAACTGGCTCTCGGTGCTGCCACAGGACTTCTCCAACATGGCTGCGGTGCAGCAGGGCATGAAGTCGATGGGATTTTCCGGCACCAAGCCCAACCCGTACCGCGAACGCAGCACGGTCAACCTGCACCACCAACTGTCGAAGTACATGGGGACCGGAGAGCCCCGCGACCTCCAGTGATTTGTGCACACTCCGTCACGCTCACCGTCGCGAACGGTGCACAAATCGCTCCAGGCAAGGAGAATTCATGAAAGTCAATCTGGGCACCGGAGCGCAGAACTCCCATGATTGGGAGCGGGTGCTGGCCGGGGACTGGAGTCGCCCGCCCGCCACCCCGGACCACCAGTGTGTGCAGGCAGCGCTCGCGCTCGGCGATCTCGCCGAACCGCTGGGCTTCGACGGGATCTGGTTCCCCGAGCATCACGGCACGCCGTACGGCATGACACCCAACCCGATTCAGGCGCTGACATATTTCGCGGGCCGCACCGAGCGCGTGAGCCTCGGCACGTTCGTCGCGGTGGTGCCGTGGTGGCACCCGATCCGCCTGGCCACCCAGATCGCCTACCTCGACATCGTCTCCAACGGTCGCTACACCACGATCGGCTTGGGCCGCGGGGTGTCCAAGAGCGAGTTCGCCGCCGTCGGGGTTCCGCGTGAGGAGAGCAGGCAGCGGTTCAACGAGACCCTCGACATCCTCAAGCTCGCGTTCTCGGGTGAGCGGTTCTCCTACGAGGGTGAGATCTTCAAGTTCCCGGAGATGTCGCTGCGCCCCGAGCCGATCAGCACCGACCTCTACGACCGCATCCACAGTTCGTCGTCGACGGCCGAATCGCTGGAGATCCTGTCGCGGCGCGGCATGGTGCCGCTGTTCGTCGGCAACAAGCCGATCACCGACGCCGGCGAAGAGGTCAAGTTGGTCAACACCTTCCGCGCCGAAGAGGGGCTTCCACCGTGCCAGCCCAAGAACGTGATGTTCATGTACTGCACCGAGTCGCAGGACGACATCGAGCGGACCGAGGAGTGGATCTGGACGGCGAACCGCGACGTCAACGTGCATTACGGCTTCGCCGACGCGTCGAACTTCAAGGGCGTCAAGGGGTACGAGGCCTACGCGGCTCGTGAGGCCAGTGCCACCGCGGTGCTCGCGTCGGAGGTCGGCAACCAGAAGAAGGGCGGACCACCCGGATACCACGCGTCGAACCTGCTCATCGGCACGCCGGAAACCGTGTTCGAGAAGCTCAAGGCTGCGCAGGAGGCGTGCTCGTTCTCCGAGGTCACCATCGTCCCGCAGTTCGGCACCATGCCCTACGAGGAAGCCATGGAGAGCGTCAAGCTGTTCGCGGCCGAGGTGCTGCCCGCGGTCCATGACATGCCGGCCCCGCTGCATTCCGGTGTCCTCCCCGAGAGTGTCACAGCATGACCCAGAGCACCTGCGGCCCCACGGCGACCCCCACCGACATCGACATCGACGCGCTGCGGCAGAAGTACCGCGTCGAACGCGAGAAGCGGCTCCGCGCCGAGGGATCCAAGCAGTACGTGGAAACCGGCGACCAGTTCGCGCAGTTCGGCGAGGTCGATCCGCACACCCCTCATGTGGAGCGCGACTCGATCGACATCGACATCGACGTCGCGGTCCTCGGCGGCGGTTTCGCCGGTCTGCTGGTCGGCGCGTCGCTGAAGAAGGCCGGCGTCGACGACGTCCACATCATCGAGATGGGAGGCGACTTCGGCGGGGTGTGGTACTGGAACCGCTACCCGGGCATCCAGTGCGACAACGAATCCTATTGCTACATTCCATTGCTCGAAGAGCTCGGCTTCATGCCCAGCAAGAAGTTCGCCGACGGCGCCGAGATCTTCCAACACTGCCGCAACATCGGCAAGCACTTCGGTCTCTACGACGGCGCCATCTTCTCCACGCAGGTCAAGGATCTGCGGTGGGAGGACGACCTCAAGCGCTGGCGCATCGGCACCAACCGCGGCGACGACATCCGCGCGCGGTTCGTGGTGATGGCGTCGGGATCGTTCAACCGGCCCAAGCTGCCCGGCATCCCCGGGATCAAGGACTTCGGCGGGCACATCTTCCATTCGTCGCGGTGGGACTACTCCTACACCGGCGGCGACACGACCGGAAATCTGCACAAACTCAACGACAAGTTGGTCGCGCTGATCGGCACGGGTGCCACCGGCGTGCAGTTGGTCCCGTACCTGGGCCGGGACGCGCAGCACCTGTACGTCTTCCAGCGCACGCCGTCGACGGTCGACGAGCGCAACAACACCCCGACCGACCCCGCGTGGGTGAAGACGCTCGAACCGGGGTGGCAGAAGGAACGGCAGCGCAACTTCCATGCGTGGACGTTCGAGGGCATGGCCCTGGGGCAGCCGGACCTGGTGTGCGACTTCTGGACCGAACTGGGCCGCAACACCGCGGCACGTGTGATGGCGCTGCCCGACCCGGCATCGATGACTCCCGAGCAGTTCATGGCCATCCGGGAAGAAGAGGACTACAAGGTCATGGAGCGGCTGCGCCGCCGCGTCGAGCAGCTCGTCGATGATCCGCAGACCGCAGAGGCGCTCAAGCCGTACTACCGCTTCCTGTGCAAGCGGCCGTGCTCCAACGACGAGTACCTGTCGACCTTCAACCGGCCCAACGTCACGTTGGTCGACGTGTCGGAAACCAAAGGCGTCGAACGCATCACCGAGACCGGCCTGATCGCGAACGGCAGGCAGTACGAGGTCGACTGCATCATCTTCGCCAGCGGATTCGAGATCACCACCGAGATCCGCAGGCGCTACTCGATCGACGCGATCAAAGGCCGCGACGGTATCTCGCTGTACGACCACTGGGCCGACGGCTACAAGACCCTGCACGGCATGACCTGCCGTGGATTCCCCAATCAGTTCTTCACCGGCTTCACGCAGGTCGGCATCTCGGCCAATATCTCGGCGAACTACGAACTGCAGGGCGAGCACATCGCCTACGTGATCGCCGAGGCACTCGAGCGCGGCGTCACGACCGTCGAGCCCAGCCAGGAGGCACAGGACGCGTGGTGCCGGACCATCAAGGAGACCTTCGTCGACACCTCGGCGTTCGACGCCGAGTGCACGCCGGGCTACTACAACAACGAGGGCGGCGGTGGCGGTGAGGGTTTGCGCTCGCATCTCGGCGAGCCGTACGGCCCGGGCTTCTACGCGTTCGCGGATCTGCTCAGCCAGTGGCGCGACAAGGGCGATCTCGACGGGTTGGAGACCTCATGACCGGAATCTCTGCCGCGTGAGTGCCGGCGAACTGAGATTCGACGACCGCGTCGCGGTGGTCACCGGCGCGGGCCGGGGCCTCGGCCGGCAGTACGCGCTGTTGCTGGCTTCGCGGGGCGCCAAGGTCGTGGTCAACGATGCCGGCGTCAGCCTGACCGGTGACGCCCCGCCGCGCGATGCCGGCGCGGGGCCCGCTCACACCGTGGTCGACGAGATCGTCGCTGCCGGTGGACACGCCGTCGCTTCCGTCGATTCCGTCGCGACCGCGGCCGGGGGCCGGGCCATCGTCGACACCGCGCTCGAACACTACGGTCGCGTCGACATCCTGATCCACAACGCAGGCAATGTGCGGAGGGGGTCGCTCAGGCAACTCGCCGACGAGGATTTCGACGCGGTCCTCGACGTGCACCTGCGCGGTGCGTATCACGTGGTGCGCCAGGCCTTTCCGCTCATGTGCGACGCCGGTTACGGCCGTGTGGTGCTGACGTCGTCGATCGGCGGCCTGTACGGCAACCACGACGTCGCCAACTACGCGGCCGCCAAGGCCGGAATCCTGGGGTTGTGCAACGTGGTGGCGCTCGAAGGCGCCGTCGACGGGGTGATGTGCAACGCGATCATCCCGGGCGCGGTGACCCGGATGGCCGAGGGTCTCGACACATCGGCGTATCCACCGATGGGCCCGGATCTCGTCGCGCCCGCGGTTGGCTGGCTCGCCCACGAAACCTGCTCGGTGACCGGCGAGTACTTCATCGCGATCGCCGGTCGTATCGCCCGTGCCGTGGTCACCGAGAGCCCAGGTGTTCATCAGCCGTCGTGGACCGTCGAGGAGGTCGGTGCGCGCATCGACGAGATCCGGGACATCTCGGCGCCCGTGACGTTCCCGGTGGTGCCCGACGGGCACGCGGAGCACATCCGCTACAGCTTTACGGCGGCGCACGCGAGGAGCGCCCGGACGTCGGCAGCACAAGGGGTCCGATCATGACCGGCGGCCCATTGCAGGGCGTACGCGTCATCGACCTCACCGCGATGGTGATGGGACCGTACTGCACGCAGATCATGGCCGACATGGGTGCCGACGTCGTCAAAGTCGAACCCCCACAGGGCGACAACACCCGCTACATCTCGGTCGGCCCGGCACCGGGACTCAGCGGCGTGTTCGTCAACGTCAACCGCGGCAAGCGCGGCATCGTGCTGGATCTGCAGACCGAGAAGGACAAGGCGAATCTGCGCGATCTGATCGCCGACGCCGACGTGTTCATCCACTCGATGCGCGCCAAGGCCGTCGCGAAACTCGGCTTCGGCTACGACGACGTCTCCTCGATCAACCCGCGCATCGTCTACACCAACTGCTACGGCTATGGCAGGCGCGGACCTGATGCGGACCGTCCCGCATACGACGACACGATCCAGGCCGAATGTGGCTTGCCGGCGGTGCAAGAGCAGTTGACGGGGGAGGCCACCTACGTCGGCACCATCATGGCCGACAAGGTCGCGGGCCTGACCGCGCTCTACGCCACGATGATGGCGCTGTTCCACCGCGAACGCACCGGCGAGGGGCAGGAGGTCGAGGTCAGCATGTTCGAGACCATGGCCTCGTTCATGCTCGTCGAGCACGCAAACGGCGCGATGTTCGACCCACCGCTCGGTCCCGCGGTCTATCCGCGCACGGTCGCCACCAACCGCAGGCCGTACGAGACCAAGGACGGCCACATCGCCGCGCTGGTCTACAACGACAAGCACTGGAACGCGTTCGTCGGCGCGGTGCAACCGGCCTGGAACAGTCCCGAATACGCCACTCTGGAGGCCCGCGCCCGTCAGATCGACACCGTGTACGGCCTGGTGGCGCAGACGTTGAAGGAACGTACGACCGCCGAATGGCTGGACCTGTTCCACGATCTGGAGATTCCGGCCGCACCCATCCACACACCCGACGCACTGTTCGACAACGAGCACCTCAACGCCGTCGGACTGTTCCAGACCGTCGACACCCGGTACGGCCCGGTGCGGTTCCCGGGGGTGCCGACGTGGTTCTCGAAGACTCCTGGACGCGTCGCCGGCTTCGCGCCGGAACTGGGTGCCGACACCGACGACGTGCTCGCCGAGGTGCGCCCACAGAACAAGGCCGGTTGAGAGAGGCGACAGTGGATTTCGATCTCGGCGAGGACGCCAACCGGTTGCGCGGTGAACTGCGCACGCTCATCGACGAGCACGTACCCGAGGAATTCCTCGGTGCGTTCACCGACGACCCGGCGGATCTGGCGGTGGCCCAACAGTTCTGCCGCACGCTTGCGCAACGCCAACTGCTGTGCATGTCGTGGCCGCGGGAGTTCGGCGGCGGCGAAGCGTCGGTGTGGGAGCAGACCGTGGTGCGCGAGGAGATGTGGGCGCACCACGAACCCCGCGGTGCCCAGTACATGGGCGTCAACTGGGTCGGTCCGATCATCATGCGGTACGGCACCGAAGAGCAGCAGCGTCAACACCTGCCGCCGATCGCCAACGGTGAGGTCATCTGGTGCCAGGGCTTTTCCGAGCCAGAGGCCGGCTCCGACCTGGCGTCGTTGCGCACCTCGGCGCGCCGCGTCGACGACGGGTGGCGCATCAACGGCCAGAAGATCTGGACCTCCTACGCCACCATGGCACAGTGGTGTTTCCTGCTGGCCCGGACCTCCAGAGGTGAGAAGAAACAGCAGGGCCTGACGATCTTCCTGGTGCCCATGGATGATCCGGCGATCACCGTGCGGCCGATCCGCACCATGATGGGCCCGCACCACCTCAACGAGGTGTTCTTCGACGACCTCAAGGTCACCGACGACTCAGGGGCATCGGTGCTGGGCACGGTCGACGACGGTTGGAAGATCGTGCAGGACGTGGTGTCGTTCGAGCGGGTCGGCATCGCGCGGTACGCGCGGTGTGAGCGGCTGCTACAGGCCGCTCCTGACGTGCTCGGGCACTCCTGGGACGAGTTGCCCGCCGAACTGCGGGGCCGGTGGGCCCGCATGCTGACGCACTGCCGTCGGGCGCGTCTCATGGCCTACCGCGTCGTGGCGATGCAGGCATCCGGGCGTGTCAACCCCGGTGACTCCGCGGCCTACCGCATCGCGGTGACCCGGCTGGACCAGGAGAGCGCGGAGGTGTTGATGGAGATCGCCGCGGCACTGCCGCGCGGCCCCGACGCGCGCAACGAGTACTTCCGCGCCGAGGTCGAGGACCACTGGCGTTACTCGCAGGCCTCCACGGTGTCGTCGGGCAGCATCGAGATGCAGCGCATCCTGTTGTCGCGCACGATGTTCGCGGGGGCGGTCCGGTGAACCTCGATCTTTCCGACGACGCCAGAGAATACGGCCATCAGGCCCGACGGGCCTTCGAGGCGGCGGGCGGTGACGAACTTCTGCAGCAGGCCGAGGCCAAACCCGGGGCGCGCCATGGCCTCGTCGGCCCGGTGCTCGACGCACTCGGCGCCTGGGACCTCGACCCGCGTACCGATCCCGACGCGCTGGAGGCCGCGGCCGCACTGTGCCGCAGTGCCGGGTACTGGGCACTGCCGTATCCGGTCGCCGAGCGTCTGGCCCGACCTGCCGATCTGGACGTCGACGGGCTGATCGTGGTGGGCGGCGCCGCCCCCGAGGCCGCCCTCGAAGGCCTCGATATGCGTTGGGCCACAGTCACGTTGGACGGGCGGCGCTGCGCGGTCACCCGGCTCGGCGCGACGGGGCCGGCGTTCACCACCGCGCTCGAGTTGTCCGAGGTCGACACCGAGGGCGCGGGTGATGTGGCGCTCGGGCTGGTGCTGGGCAGTTGGACGCTGCTGGGTCTGCTCGACCGTGCCATCGAGCTCACCGTCGCCCATGTGAGCCTGCGCAAGCAGTTCGGCCAGACGCTGTCGTCGTTCCAGGGTGTGCAGTTCCAACTCACCGATGCCGAGGTCGAACGCAGCGGCGTCGACATCCTGGCCAAGCACGCGCTGTGGAGCGTCGACCGCAACGACACCACCGAGGCCGTCAACGATGCGCTCGCACTGCGCCTGGCCGCCGTCGAGGCCGCCGAGGTCGTGTTCCGGGTGTGCCATCAACTGCACGGTGCGGTGGGGTTCTGCGACGAGACCACGCTGTCGTGGTTGTCTCGGCACAGTCAGCCGTTGCGGCGCTTGCCGTTCGGGGTGTGCGCCACGCGGGACATCCTCACCATGCGGCTGGGTCGGCGCGGACTGAGCGGACTGTTCTCATGACCTACGACCTGCCGAACGAGCTCACCGTGACCGCCGACGGGCCGGTGCGCATCGTCACCATCAACCGGGAGGCGGACCTCAACAGCGTCGACGAGAAACTGCACTGGGCACTGGCGAACGTGTGGCGTCAGCTCGCCGCCGACAAGGACGCCAAGGTGGTGGTGCTCGCCGGTGCGGGACGTGCGTTCAGCGCCGGTGGCGACCTGGGCTGGATCACCACGTTCCTCGACGATCCGGTGGCCCGTGACGAGAGCATCCGGCTCGCCGAGCAGCCCGTCGAGGCGCTGCAGGGCACCAAGCGTGTCGTCAACATGTACCTGTCGCAGGTGCTCAGCGGCCCGCTGCAGGCCGGTTTCGCGGCTGAGCAGGTCACCATGCGCAGCGAGGACCACCGTCAGCGCCTGCTGGCATTCAGGAAGAAGACAGAGAAGTGAGCGATCTCGACGACTTCCGCGCCACGGTGCGGGACTGGTGCGCCGCACATGTCCCGAAAGACTGGCGCGCGGCCCAAACCGGCGTCGGCGACGACGAATTCGTGTCGTTCCAGAAGTCCTGGTTCGCCGAACTGCGCAGCGCCGGGTGGGCGGTGCCGCACTGGCCGGCCGAGTGGGGTGGCGGCATGTCGGTGCCTCAGCAGATCGTGCTGTATTCCGAACTCGCCGCATACGATGCGCCACGACTCGTGCTCGCGTTCGTCGGCATCCACCATGCCGCCTCGACCCTGCTCGCGGCGGGAACCGACGCGCACCGCAACCGGCACCTGCCCGCCATCCTGGACGGCGAGATCTGGGTGCAGGGCTTCTCCGAACCCGAGGCCGGTTCGGACCTGGCGTCGTTGCGCACCACGGCCCGTGCCGACGGCGACACGTTCGTGGTGAACGGCCAGAAGCTGTGGGCCAGTGGGGCCTTGCACGCCGACTGGTGTCTGCTGCTGGCCCGCACCGACCCCAACGCGCCCAAGCGCCATGGCATTTCCTACTTTCTGCTGGACATGACCACACCGGGCATCGATGTGCGTCCCATCCGCAACGCGGTCGGGGATTGGCATTTCTGCGAGATCTTCCTCAACGATGTGGTGATCCCGGCCGCCGATCTCGTCGGCCCGGTGAACAAGGGCTGGCAGGTCGCACAGGCGACGCTGGGCGCCGAGCGCGGCATGACCATGCTCGAACTCGCCGAACGCCTCGGCAACGCCGGTTTCCGCCGGCTCGTTCAGGCGTGTTCACCGGTGGACGATCCGGTGGTGGCGGATCAGTTGGCGCAGTTCGAGATCGAGCTCACCGGCCTGCGCGGACTGTGTCGCGACCTGGTGGAACGCAGCGAGGCCGGGCAGGCCGGGCCGGCTGACGCCTCGATCGTCAAGCTCTACTACAGCGAACTGCTGCAACGCATGACGGGTTTCGGCGCCGAGGTCGGCGGGCTGGCCGCGCACACCGTGCTCACCAAACCCGCGTCGAGCGGCTGGGAGTCGGGGGCGTGGGTGCTCGACTTCATCGGCTCCTGGGAATGGACGATCCCCGGCGGGGCCAGCGAGATCCAGCGGACCATCATCGGTGAGCGGGGTCTGGGCCTACCACGAGAGCCGAGTGCGGTGTGATGACAGATTTCGCCGAGATCCACGACGAACTACGTTCGGTGGCGGCCGGTCTGCTCGCCAAGGCCGCCGTCGACTGGTCGCTGCTGGTGCACGCGGGCTGGGTCGGGCTCGACGTACCGGAAGCCCTGGGCGGGGCGGGCGCAACGTTCGCCGAGGTGGCGGTGATCTGCGAGGAACTGGGTCGGGCCGCGGCCACCACCGGTTATCTCGGTGGGGCCGTGCTCGGGATCGGCGCGTTGCTCGCGGTGGGGCCCAGCGCTTCCCGCGACCGCCTGCTCACCGAGGTGGTCGAGGGTCATACGCGCGTCGCTCTCGCCGTACCAGGGGACATGTCTCCGGGCGAACCGGAACCACCGTTCGGCGTGGCGGCCGACGGGCGCGTGTACGGCCGGGCCGCGTTCGTGCCCGACGCCGCGGACGCGCACCGACTGCTGCTGCCCGCGCGTGACGCCGCCGGTGCGACGGTGCTGGTCGAAGCGGGCTCGGGGGTGGCCGTCAGCGAGCAGTCCGTGCTCGATGAGACGCGACGGCTGGCGATCGTGGTGGCCGACGGCTGCGAGGCCCACGACATATGGCGCCTCGACGACATGGGCGCCCTCGCCCGACGAGCGGCTCTGGCCGTGGCGTGCGACAGCCTCGGCGTCGCGCAGGCGATGCTCGACGCGACGGTGTCCTATGCCGGTATGCGGCAGCAGTTCGGCCGTCCGATCGGCTCGTTCCAGGCCGTCAAGCACGCGTGCGCGGACATGCTGGTGCGGGTCACTGTGGCCCGCCAGCTGGTCACCGGCGCTGTGAACGACCCGAGCGATGAGACGGTCGCGAAGGCCAAATCGTCTGCGACGGAGGCGGCCGTCGACATCGCGGGCAAGGCCATGCAGTTGCACGGCGGCATCGGCTACACGTGGGAGAGCGGTATCCACACCTATCTCAAACGGGCCGCGCTCAACCGCTCGCTGTTCGGTTCACCGCGCGAGTACCGCAGCGTGCTGGCGGCCCGATACCGCAGCGTAAGGGTGTGAACACACACGGATGTTTTCCTCCTGACGAGGCGGGTATGCGACGGAGACCGCACACAGCCGACCAACAGCGCTGTGCCGCGGGTACCGACCGCCGACGATAGGAGTACGTGTGAATTTCCGTACCGGTATGAAGATCGCCGCAGCAAGCACCGCAACGGCCGCCATGACCTTGGGCGCCGCACCGCTGGCCATGGCAGAGACCGAAGCCGGTTTCGGGGAAGCGCAGGATCTGGTGGCGCCGACCGGTGACACCGCGAGCGTGACGGTCACCGATATCGCCCCGAGCAGCGATCAGATCCCAGCCGAGATCAACGGCCAGCTCTACGAAGCCACGGCCACCGTCGAGGCCAAAGAGGGCACCGTGACCCCGGTGGTCTCGAACTTCAACGCGCGCGCGGCCGACGGCCAGACCTACCGCGCGTTGTTCAACGTGCCGACGCCGGAGGGCGTCAACCCCGCGCCGCTGACCGAGGGCGCGTCGACCACCGGCAAGGTCTACTTCGACGTCGAGGGCCCGGCTCCGGACAGCGTCGTGTACAGCGATGCCGGCGCCGAAGAGGCCGTCTGGACCAAGTGACGCGACCCGAGTCGTCGTATGCGATGAGTTTTCTTCGCGGCATCGGTCAGTATCGACGACTGACCGATGACCGTGAAGGAGACACATCGTGCCCATCCGTTCCACCGCGCCGTTGGGCGCACCGATCTGGATCGACCTGACGACGTCTGATGTCGAGCGCGCCAAGGCTTTCTACGGCGCGGTGTTCGGCTGGACCTTTGACACCGGCGGACCCGAGTACGGCGGATACGTCACTGCCCATCTGGACGGCCACGTGGTGGCCGGCCTCATGCGCAACGACCCGCAGTGGAACACCCCCGATGTGTGGACCACGTATCTGCACACCGCCGACGCGGAGGCCACCATCGCCACGTCCGCCGCGGCAGGCGGGAGCAACTGCGGTGGTGTCATGGACATCCCCGAGAAGGGGCGCATGGCCATGATGACCGACCCCGCGGGCGGGTTCTTCGGGTTGTGGCAGCCCAGCGGCCACACCGGATTCCAGGTGTTCAACTCCGCCGGTGCGCCGCTGTATCACCAGCTCACCACGCGTGACTACGCCAAGGCGCTGCAGTTCTACCGCGAGGTCTTCGGCTGGACGACCAACACGGTGTCCGACACCGACGAATTCCGCTACAGCACAGCGGTGTTCGATGGCGAGGAGCTCGTCGGCGTGATGGACGGCGCGGCGTTCCTGACCGGCGACACACCGTCGACCTGGACGTGCTTCTTCGGCTCGGACGACGTCGACAAGACCATCGAACTGATCGTCGAGCACGGCGGTTCAGTGGTGCGCCCTGCCGAGGACACGCCGTACGGCAGGCTCGCCGCAGTCACCGATCCGACCGGGGCCGGATTCAACCTGTCGTCGCTGCAGGATTGAGGTGAACGGTGAGCTAGACATGAGGTATGGCCAACTTCCCGATTCCGTACGTTAAGGCGTGCATCAACGGCGCGCGTACCCCGGATCAGCATCGGAACCTGCCCGTCACCCCTGAACAGCTCGCCGCGGCCGCGGTGTCGGTGCACCGCGCCGGCGCGCAGGCGGTCCACCTGCACCCCAAAGCCGCGCGCGGCACGGATTCGCTCGAACCGGACGTGGTCGCCGCCGCGGTCGCGGCGGTGCGCCACGCCGTGCCGGGTTTCCCGCTCGGGGTGACGACCGGTTTCTGGGCGCTGCCCGATGCCAGGCACCGTCTGCGTGCGGTCGAGGCGTGGAACGTGTTGCCCGACTTCGCGTCGGTCAACTGGCATGAGCCGGGATCGCAGGAGTTGGCACAGTTGCTGTTGAGCAAGGGTGTCGGCGTCGAAGCAGGTCTGTTCGACGTCGACGCCGCTCGTGCGTGGGCCGAATCCGACCTGGCCGCACACTGTATGCGGGTGATGGTCGAACTGCCGCCCGACGCCGATACCAGCACCGCCGACGAGATCCTGGCAGTTGTGTCGTCGGCCGGGTCGCACGCGCCGGTGTTGTTGCACGGCCTCGACGAAAGTGCTTGGCGGCTCGTGCAACACGCCGGGCGGCGCGGTGTGCAGACCCGTATCGGACTGGAGGACACGCTGAGACTGCCGGACGGCACCGTCGCCGACGACAACGCCGCTCTGGTGACGGCCGCGCTCGACCTGCTCAGTCGGTAGGCGCGGCCAGCGCGAAGTCGGCGAAGTCGAAGCCGGGCACCACGACGCAGCTGACCAGCGTCGGCTCGTCGTCGCGGGGTCGGGCGCGCTGCCAGTGCCCCGGCGGGACGAGTACCTGGGGCTGTTCGCCTGCGGTGATGTCGGGACCGAGCAGGCGTGTCGCCGCGCCCTCCTGCCGTTCTCCGATCTCCAGCAGCAACGGGCTGCCGCGGTGGTGAAACCACAACTCTGCGCTGCGGACCGTGTGCCACGCCGATTGTTGGCCGGGCATCAGGAGGAACAGGATCGCCGTGCCCGCGCTGCGGGGTCCGGCGTAGCCCGCCGGCAGCGAGGTCTGGTTCACGGTCAGTTCGCTGCGCCAGGTCTCGCGGTACCAACCGCCTTCGGGATGCGGGGCGAGGTCGAGGGGCCTGGCCCAGTCGGGTAGTTCGGTCACAACCGATAGTCTCGTCGCTATGGTTCGTCTGCGTCCAGGTTGGCTGGTGGCACTGTGTGCGGCGATCCTCGTGATCACCGCATGGTTGCCGTGGCTCACCACGGGCGCCAATGGCGGCGGTCGGGCCAACGCGATCGGCGGTGCGGTCGGCAGCATCGTACTGCCCGCGGGTTTCGGGCCAGGACAACTGATCGTGTTGCTGGGTTCGACGCTGATCGTCGCGGGTGCGATGGCCGGTCAGGGGCTCTCGGAGCGGCTGGCTTCCGCTGCGGGGCTGCTTATTTCGCTTGCGCTCGTGGGCCTGACCGTGTGGTACTACACGCTCAACGTCAAATCGCCGGTGAATGCGGGCTATGGGCTGTACACCGGCGGCGGCCTGGCGATACTCGCCGCGCTGTGTTCGTTGTGGGCGTTGTTGTCGACATTGGGGAGACGATGAGCGATTTCGTGAAGCCGGTCACATTGACCGGTCGGCGCTGGGTGCAGCTGGAACCGCTGACGCGCGAACACATCCCGGAGATCGACGCGGCCGCCGCCGACGGGGAACTGGGCACCTTGTGGTACACCATGACCCCGCGGCCCGGTGCGGCCGAGCAGTGGGTCGACCGGATGCTGGCGCTGCGCGCGGCCGATGACGGGCTGAGTTTCGTGGTGCGCGACCTGGAAGGTCGCCTGGTCGGCTCATCGAGTTACCTCAATGTCGACGGCACCAACCGCAGGCTCGAGATCGGGCACACGTGGTATGTCGCGGGCATGCGTGGCACCGGTGTCAACGCCGAGGCCAAGCTGCTCCTGTTGGGGCATGCATTCGACGAGTTGAACTGCATCGCAGTGGAATTCCGGACGCATTTCTTCAACTTCGCCAGCAGGGCCGCGATCGAGCGGTTGGGCGCCAAGCAGGACGGGGTGTTGCGCAGCCACCAGATCGCGGCGGACGGCTCACGTCGTGACACCGTGGTGTACTCGATCCTCGACATCGAGTGGCCCGCGGTGCGGTCCAACCTGAACTTCAGGTTGGACCGCCGGGATCGGAGTTACTGATCAGAGGGAACCGTCTCACCTTCGACGGTGATCGACTTCTGGTCGGCGTTGTGCGCGACCTCGATCCTGCGCGGCTTGGCGCGTTCGGCCATCGGGATCGTCACGGTGAGGACGCCGTTCTCGTAGGTCGCGGCGATCGCGGACGTGTCGATACCTTCGCCGAGCGTGAGCTGCCGGCGGTAGCTGCCGAAGAAACGCTCATTGGCGAGCCATTGGACGGATTCCTCGGAGCGCGCGGTCCGATGCGCCGAAATGGTGAGCATGCCGTTGTCGACGGTCACGTCGACCGAGCCCGGGTCGATGCCGGGGAGGTCGGCGGTCAGCACGTAATGATCGTCGATCTTGCACAGGTCCATGGGCATGAACCGCGGGGTGCGCGATGACCCGGTGCCAGTTGACAGCAAACCCTTGGTCAGCGCGTCAAGGTCACTGAACGGATCAAAGCGGAGCACAGCAATCCACCTCCTGTATCGCCTCGGGCCCGCCACCCTGGCGGGCAGCCAATCACTGTGCACCACCGATGTTAGCACTCGAGATACGAGAGTGCTAGATGCTGGAAATCGAATTTTCGGGCGGTGGTCCCGAGTCTCGGACGCGCCGCAGCGCCGGTGAAAGCGCTGTTCGTCGGGGCTATCGGAAAGGGTGGGCGCGGTTTTTCCGGCGAGGTGAACCAGTCTGCGGCCACCGTAGGAACGGTCATCCGGGCGGTCGGGCACACCTCACGGTTCGCCGTCGGTGGATACCCCGGCCGCTTGGCCGAAGTCGTCAGGATCGCGCGCTGGCGGAGCCTGTTCGGCCCGTCAACCCCAGCGCCCGGCGGCGCCGCCAGCAACGTCTGGGCGCGGCGGGTGGGGGCTGAAGTCGGTGAGGTTGTCCGAGAGCGGTTCCTCGCGTATCTGATTGGTATGCAGAAAAGCGCCGTGGCGGGGTCCGAAGATCCCCGCCACGGCGCTGCTCATCCGCGGCTCAGTGGTGGTGCTTCCAGTGACCCTTACCTGGGCCAGGACCATGCCAACGTGGGCCGGGATCGACCCACGGCCGCACCCAGCCCGGTCCTTCGACACAGGCGTAGGCGTATCCGTAGGGCCCGCTCACGCACAGGTCCGGACCGGCCGATGCGGGTGCTGCACCGATTACCGCCACACTCATCGGCACCGCGACGGCGCCGGCGCCGACCACCAAGGCCCGCATGAGTTTCGAACGGATCATTCCCCCACCTCCGGGTTGTTTACCGTGTGTTACTCATTGCCCCCAACTGTGAACAACCTTAGCGCTTGGCTTCTTGTTCCTGAAAACGGGGTTTGTCATTGTCTGGCAACCACTTTGCTCTTTGCGCAGCAGTAGTAGTCAAACGGCTACACGGGTTTGCGGTCGGTGTGGGGCCGCCGGAGGGCGGTCAGCCCCGTGACCACTCTTCGGTCTGGGTGAGCCGCAACAGGTAGGCCAGTGCCGGTAGCACGATCACCCCCGCCAGGACGACGACGATCAACAGACCGGTCAAGGTGGCGTCCGCACCGGCGGCGTCGTTGATCGTCACCTCGTCGACCAGCAGCCACGGATACTGGCCGACGCCCCATCCGGTGACCACCGAGGCGACGGCCACCGCGGCGGGGATCCGGCTGATCGCGTAACGGCGACGGAACACGAGCCACAACGTCGCCACGCCGGCCAGCAGGGCTATCACCAAAAGCGGTGCCGCATAGGTGCGCAGCCCCGCCGCCAGGGTCGGCGCGTCGTGTGCGACCGGGTACAGGCCCGCGAAGACGATGAGACCGGTGACGACGCCGACGGCGAGTGTGCGGCGCCGCAGGCTGTCGGCCAGGTCGGCGTCACCGGCGCGATCGGCGTCGGCGGTGAGGAACACTCCGGCGAGGAACACGCACGTCGCCACGGCCAGGAACCCGCCCACCAGTGATGTGGGGTTCAACCACGAGCCGATCCGATCGCCGTAACCCGCCGCCGGGACGCGCCCGGAGGCGATCGCCCCGGCGACAGTCCCAAGGAAGAACGGGCTGATCAACGACGACGCCGCGAAGATCGCGCCGAACAGTCGCGCCTGCGACACCGTGGCCGAGTACTTGCGGAACGCGAAGCTGGCCCCGCGCAACACAATCCCCGTAAGAGCCAGTGCCAGTGGGATGAACAACGTCGTCGTCGCGGCGGCGAAGGTGCGCGGAAAACCCGTCCACCAGATCACCAGGATGTAGATCAGCCATACGTGGTTGGCCTCCCATACCGGTCCGATGCTGTGGTCGACGAGTGTGCGCACCTTGGCGCCGCTGCGGGCGTCCCCTGCGGTGAGGTCGTAGAAGCCCGAACCGAAGTCCGCGCCGGCGAACAACGCGTAGATGATGACGCCCAGGAACATCGCCATCGCGACGAAGATCGCCAGCGTCATGACACCGCCTCCGTGCGCGGTGGGCCGTACGGGCTGGGCAGATCGGTTTCCCCGGCCCGCCACCGTCGCGCCATCGAGCGCAAGACGATCACGGCGCCGACGGTCATGCCGAGATAGACGACGAGCACGATGGCGTAACTCCACCACAGGCCGCTGCTCTGGCTCGCGGCGTCGGCCGTCGTGAGCACCTTCCACACCGTCCACGGTTGGCGGCCTACTTCGGTTGCCACCCAACCGGATTCAACCGCAAGGACCGCAAGCGGGCCGGTGATCACGCTAAGGCGCAGAAACCACCGGTTCGCCAACAGGTCGTGGCCGCGCCAGCGCGCCAGCCAGAACACCACCGCGACGGCGGCCAGCAGCGTGCCGATGCCCACCATCGACTGGAACGCCAGATGCGTGATGTTGACGGGCGGCCATTCCGATCGCGGCACCCCGTCGAGACCGGGCACCGGCGCGTCCAGCGAGTTGCGCGCGATGATCGAGCCGAGCCGCGGAATGGTCAGCGCCCAGTGCACCTCTCCGTCGATCAGGACACCGCCCAGGCGCAGCGGCGCCGGGCCCTCGGTGGTCTGGGCCAGTTCGAACGCCGCGAGTTTCGCGGGCTGGGTGTCGTGGATCCGCATGCCGAGCACGTGTCCGAGGAGAGGTTGCACGATCGCCGCCACTGAGGCGAACGCGAACGGCACCGTGAAGCCCAGGCGGTGATGGGAGTCGACGCGGCCGCGCAGCATGCCGAACGCGTACACGCCGGACACCGCCAGCCCGACGACCATGAACGCCGCGACCCACATGTGCGCGAACTGCAACCACACACCGCTGTTGAACATCGCGCGCCACGGGTTGATGTCCACGACCTCGCCGTTCTCGATCCGGAAGCCTGCGGGATGGTTCATCCACGCGTTGACCGACACGACGCAGAACGTGCCGACGATGCCTGCGATACCCATGGGGATGAGCGTCAGCAAGTGCCGCCGCGGCGGCATGCGTCCCCAGCCGTACAGGTAGATGCCCAGGAAGATCGCCTCGACGAAGAACGACAAGCCCTCGAACGCGAACGGAAGTCCCAGCACATCGCCGAAGCGGCCCATCAGGCCCGGCCACAGCAAGCCCATCTCGAAGCTGAGCACCGTCCCGGACACCGCGCCGATCGCGAACAGCACCGCCGAGACCTTGGCCCAGCGCTGCGCCAGCCCGAGGGCGACGCTGTCGTCGCGCACGATTCCGCGACGGTGGACGACGAAGATGATCGTCGGGAACGCCACCCCGAAACACGCCAGCACGATGTGCCAGCCCAGTGAGAACGCCATCTGCTGTCGTGCGGGCAGCAGGCCCGGCGGCTCGCCGTCGGCCGCGAGCAGAAGCAGGGTTTCGGTGAACACCATGCTGACGAGTGCCCCGCAGAGGTCGGAATCAACCCGCCGAACAGCAGGTGTCGCCCTTCCACGCTTCGAGGCCTTCCCGGACCGCCACCGCGGCGATCACCAGGCCCGCGATCGGGTCCGCCCATGACCATCCGAAGATGCTGTTGAGCAGCAGGCCGACGAGCAGCACCGCCGACAGATAGGTGCACAGCAGCGTCTGCTTCGAATCCGCCACGGCCGACAGCGATCCGAGTTCGCGGCCGGCCCGTCGCTGCGCGTACGACAGCACCGGCATGATCACCAAGCTGAGCGCGGCCAGCGCGATGCCGATGGTCGAATGTTGTGACTCCCCGATGCCGAGCAGCGATCGGATGGCGTCGACCGCGACGTAGGTGGCCAGGCCGAAGAACGAGAACGCGATGATCCGCAGGGCCACCTTTTCCCGCGCTTCGGGGTCGCGGCCGGCGAACTGCCACGCCACTGCCGCCGCCGACGACACCTCGATGACGGAGTCGAGGCCGAACCCGATGAGTGCGGTCGAACTCACCCGTGCGCCTTCCGTCAGCGCCACGACGGCCTCGATGACGTTGTAGGTGATGGTGGCGGCGACGAACATCCGGATACGTCGTGCCAGCACCGCGCGTCGAGTCGGCGTCAACTCGCCGGTGGCGGCCATCATCCGCATCCGCACACGGCGCCATCGGGGCCGACGCATCGGCACTCCGGATCCACGTCCAAGACGAGGCCCATGAGGTCGTCGAGAGCCCGACCGATGCGCGCGTCGGCCAGCTCATAGCGAGTCCGCCTGCCTTCGGGAACGGCGACCACCAGGCCACATCCACGCAGGCAAGCCAGGTGATTGGAGAGTGTCTGCCGCGAGACGCCGAGCTGTTCGGCCAGGTCGGCGGGATAGTTCGGGGACTCGTTGAGGCTCAGCAGGATGCGGGTGCGGGTGACGTCCGACAGCGCGTGGCCGAATCGTGCGAGCGCGTCGGTGTGCAAGGCGGTCTGCATGCGCCGACAGTACATCTATTTCTGAATTCAGAAAATGATGTACTGCAGCATCCGCTATTCGCCGTCCGGCAATCGGCACAGGCGGCGCACCGCGAGGAGACCCTCGGGCGTTCCGGGCCAGTGCTCGGACAGCGCCGCCGGGCCGGCTCTTCGGGTCACCGAGCGCAGGGCGAGGGCGACGACGATCGCGTCGTCGGCGTAGCCGAGCACAGGGACGAAATCCGGGATGAGATCGAAGGGCAACACGAGGTAACCGAGCAACAGTGCCAGACGGACGCGGACACCCCTTGGCAACGTCGGGTCCGCAGCGAGCCGCCTGAGCAGTCGCAACAGATCGGGAAGCAGGCGCATCGCATCCCGCAGGCTGACGTCGTCCGGTTTGGTCGCCCACAAGACGACCACCAATGCGAGCCACAGGAGGGCGAGGCCCAGGACCACGCCGATGGCGATCGACCACCACTCAGGCCACATGAATCCATCTTGGTACAGGGTGCCCCCGGCAGGACTCGAACCTGCGACACCGGCTTTGAAAGCGATGGTTGCCGGTGACTGCCGACGAATCAGCGATAATTGGCCTTGACCTGGGCGAATCGCGTGTAATAGATGCCGATGATTCGATCCAAATGCGGTTGCTATCTGGTTGTAAACGATGAATGAACAATGAGTCGGCAGTGGTTGGTGCCACTCAGGACGTCCAAGTCGCCTGTCCAAACCTGTCTACGTTGTTTGCTGAGGACGCATTCGTGTCGATGTCGTGTCGGAAGTACATGCCGTCGCGGCCTGGCACCGATCGATACCAGTAGCAAACGCTTCCGTGATCGACTTATCGCCATGCACCCATCGTCCTCCGGCCAATGCCAGCGGGATCTGGGGCTAGTCCCAGTATTCCGCCGCGTACATGAATAGGCCCCAGCTGAAGCCGGCGCCGTAACGCCGCCCATCCCATTGGAATTCGTACTCTTCATATGCTGGCAGCAGCTCATGAAACAGGGGCCATTGTTCGCCTCCCGTCATGGGTCCGAAGTGGCCGATGAACTCGGTGGCATCGACGCTCCACAGCGCTAATTCTCTTGGTGAATTGGGCAAGTCCGAGCGGTTCCGAACATGCCGATACCGTGCCGACTCAAGTAGTCCCGCATCGTTCGCCTCCGCTTCGAAGTCGAAGTTGGGCCATAGGATGCTGGAGAATCCGAACGACCTAGCGGTGTCTGCTCGTGCGCCCAGAGATTCCTTGAGAACGGAATACCGTGAGGCTTCGTCGCCGAGTGATTCGGCGAGCTGCCGGTGCACACGTTCTGCGTCCTTGACTGAAAACCCGTGGCTAGACAACGTGGCTCGCAGTTGGTCCTTCTTGTTTGTCATGCGATTCCGCATGGTCATCAACACATAAACTTCGAAGTTGAGAACCGGATCGGCCGAAACTGCATTCATGGCATACCCTTTCGTCATCTCGGCAAGTACTGAGTCACGTCCACGCCACGTAGCACCGTGACAGAACCATCTGGGAACACCTTCATCACGTCGGTTTGGCGGATGTTGGCAGGCAGGACGATGATTGAACCGTCTGGCATCTTCGATGTTCCACCTGTCTCGCCCCAGATTCGTGCGGCGGCGATGTCTGTCGCCCGAGCAGCATCGGCCTGATTGAGATGCAATCCTGTCATTCGCTCCGCTAACGCGTCTGCCCGGGTTCCTGGTGGGAAAGTTGCGATTTCCGCGCCGATTTGTGTGGCAGTCGCGGTCAGGTCCCCGCCTGAGCTAGTGCTGGACGGCGCCTCACCTGGGTGGATGCCGAAGTCGGCGAGCCTGGCTCTGAGTGCGGCCTCCTGGCCCTGCAGGAATGCTAGTTCTTGTTGGCAGGCGGCGTATTGCGGCGGCGGGAGTGGCCCGACGATATTTACGGCGCATCGAGAGTTGTAGGAAGCGATGTCTGTTTGAAGCTTCTCCCACGCCGCAAGTGCCTGCTCTTTGGTGAGCAGATCGTCAAACGGTGACTGCTTGAAACCATCGCCGAAACTGGCAGCCCGGATCGTGCCTTCTGGTTCGTCGTCGAACCTAACTCCGTTCAGCTCAGCGGCTTTCGCGGTGAGCCGCCGACCGATCAGCGTGTCGGTCGCCAAGAGCTGGTTGGCGTTCCACTGGATGTTCTCAGCGTGCTCGCGGGCGGCGGTGTAGCGCGCGGCCATTGTGGACACATCGACGCGGCTGGTGTCGCGCACGGACAGGTCCTCGTTGACTTCGAACCCATCGGCTTCGGCGTCGCTGATCGACTGCAGCGCATCACGTTTGGCAGCGCTGATATCAGCGGAGCTGTTCTCGGCGAGGTCGGCAGCCGAGCGCGCGATGTCACCGGCTGCGCGCACCGTATTGAGGTTTTGGGTGGCGCGCTCAAGCGCGGCGTCTTTCGCGTCCCCTTCCCATTCGGTGCCACCTGGGGCCAGAACATGCTGACGCAACTGCTCGAAGTGCCCTTCCAGCTCGGTCGCTGTGGCCCGCCACCGGGCGGTCGCGTTCTCGAGGTGGGTCGTATCCCAGGATTCGATCCGAGACCGTGACAGGCCTTCGCCGCCCTCAGCTGGTGTTGCTGTCGGGCTCATATCGTCCGAGTGACGCGATCGGCCGCAGCGTCGTCGGCATGAACGTAGAGCGCGTTACCGATGTGCAGATCGCTGCCCTGTCTGCCAGCTTGACGGGTCGAATGCGCACGTATCGAGGCCAGCGCGGCGTTCACCGCCCCAACACCGGCCTGACTCGGCTGCACACCCGCGGCCGGAGAGTTCACCGCGCCCGCCGCGGCCAACGCCTCAGCGATATCCACACTGCCGACCGCAGCCGCCGCCAAACCGTCACCATCAACCGAAAGGTGATCAGACATCTCCGTGCCCCCTCGACACCCGAATATGAGCCGCAGGCTACCACCCAAACACTGCGCAGCAACGAGACAGACGGCGACACCATCGACGGCGCGAGGGGTGATGGGTCGAATAACCGCGGGTAACCGCACTGGCGTGCGGAGTGGGTTCGCCGTTTCAGGCAAACATCCGATTGGCACCCGCACGGTCCCTCTGCCGACGTTCGACTCCGCCGTCCTGGCCGCGCGGCACAGTCGCCCATACCTGGGGGAGCAGTCGATGATCTTCCCGTCGACTGCCGGCACGTGGCGCGACCCGGACAACTTTCGGGCCCGGTGGCGCGAGGTCAGGGCCGCCTGGGCGTGCCGGATGCCACCAGCCACAGCTCCGCAAGACGGTCGCCACTCTGATCGATGACGAGTGCCTGTCGCGCGCATCGGTGCTGATCACCTTGGGCACTCGCGTATCTCGATGACGCAGGACAAGCACATGGCGCGTGGGCGGGTGCACACCGTCGTGGCCGATCTTCTGGACCGAACCATAAACGATGAATAAACGATGGATCGTGGTTATTCAGAATGGCTAGATACCATGTCTGACCTGTGCCCCCGACAGGATTCGAACCTGCGACACCGGCTTTAGGAGAGCCGTGCTCTATCCCCTGAGCTACGAGGGCGTGCGGCCGCGAAGGCTGCGGGCACAGCGTACCGCCCAACTCCCACGCGACGCTGGCAGGGGAGCGGCACGGCGCGGGTTCAGCGCTTGCGCGTGGCCTTCCCCGCAGACCCGCGGTCCGGTGTGGGCCAGCTCGACAACGCCTGGTCGATGATCGCGTCGAGGGTTTCCCTGCTGAACCCGGCCTTGGCCTGGACGGCCATCCCGTGCAGCACGGTCATGAGGAACGCCGCCAGCGCTGCCGGGTTGGCGGATTTCGGCAGGTCGCCAGTCGCCTGAGCGTCCTCGAAGCGTGCCCGCAGGGAGGCCTCGCCGGCCGCTCGGGCGTCGACCAGCGCGCGCCGGATCGGCTCGGAGTCGTCGGTGCCGACGAGGCAGCCCTGGACACCGAGGCAGCCCGTGTGGTCCGGGTAGCGGGTGTTGAGGTCGGCGGCGGACCGCAGCAGGTGTTCGGCGACCTCGCGTGACGTCGGCTGTTCGAGCGCGACGGGGATGAAGTCCATGTAGCGCTCGTAGTAGCGATCGAGCGCACGCAGGAACAGTGCCTCTTTGTTGCCGAACGCCGAGTACAGCGCCGGCCGCTCGACACCGGTGGCCTGCGTCAGATCGCTGTACGACGCGCCTTCGTACCCTTTGCGCCAGAACACACACAGCGCAGCGTCCAGCGCCTTGTCCACATCGAACTCGCGATGACGTCCCACCAGATCGGCCCAGCCTTTTCGTAACGACCGGTAATAAAACTACCACTGGCGGGACGGCACCGATCAGATCTGGTAGCCGCCGCTGACCTCCAGCACGGTGCCGGTGATGTAGCCGGCGTCGGGCCCGGCGAGGAAGCAGACCGACGCCGCCACCTCCTCGACGGTCGCGATGCGCCGGATCGCGTGCAGGTCCATGACCGCGTCGGGCAGATTGGCGGCGGCCTCGCTGGCCATGTCGGTCGGCATGATGCCCGGCTGGACGACGTTGACGGTGATGTTGCGCGGACCCAGGTCACGCCCAACGCCTCTGGCGTAGCCGAGGATTGCGGCTTTCGTACCGGCGTAGTCCGCCACGCCGGGAAACGCGACGCGGGTGCCGAAGCCGGTTCCGATGAAGACGATGCGACCGCCGTCGGACAGTTTCTGCGCGGCGGCACGCGTGACCGCCACGGTACCGAGGACGTTGACGTGCCACTGCCGGTCGAACTCCTCGGCGTCGAGCGTCGGATCGTCAACAGTCTTGCCCTGCACGGCGATTGCGGCGTTGTTCACCAGGATGTCGAGCCTGCCGAAGTGGTCGATCACGGCGTCGACGAGGGGCTTGGCGGCGGTCACGTCGGCCTGATCGCTCTTGACCGCCAACCCGCGGACGCCTTTGGCCTTCAGTCGCTCGACGACGGCCTGCGCTTTGGCATCGGAGGCGACGTAACTGATGGCCACGTCGGCCCCGCGGTCGGCGAGTGCTTCGGCGGTGGCGGCGCCCAGGCCTCGAGATCCTCCGGTGACCAGGGCGACCTTGCCCAACAACGTTTTCGACATGGGGAACCTCTCGTCGGGGCCAACGGCCGATTTCATACTGATCGTTACCGTAACAGTCGGTATGAAAAATCCGCAACGGGTTCACGCAGTAGTTTTCACGTCAACTATTTTCGGCGACCGTCGAGGAGCCTCCGCCCACACTCAGGCCTAAATACTGACGCGAAATCTGCGCGTTATGCCCGTGATCGGAGCATGGCGGCGCTATGGTCAGCGACCATGTCCGCTGCTACAGTGATTGCACCATCAACTAATGGTGCGCCGCGCTGATGGAAGGGGTGGAATGGCTCAGCGCCGCCGAGTACGAGATGTGGCGTGGATATCTCGACAGCACTCGGCTGCTGTTGCGGGCACTGGACCGTCAGCTGGAGGTCGACGCCGGAATCTCTTTCGCAGATTTCGAAGTGCTGGCGCTGTTGTCCGAGGCGCCCGAGCGTCGACTGCGGATGAGTGAGATCGCCGACGCCGCGATGACGACCCGCAGCGGCGTGACGCGGGCGGTGAACCGGCTGGCGGACGCCGGGTGGTTGCGCCGCGTCGAATGCGATGAAGACAAGAGAGGCTGGTACGCCGAGCTCACGGAAGCCGGGTTCGCGAAAGTCCGGTCGTCCGCGCCGGTGCATGTGGCGGCCGTGCGACGCAACGTGTTCGACCTGCTCAGCCCGCGCGACATCAGGCTGTTCACGCACGCCTACTCCGAGATCCGTGCCCACCTACTGAACGAGGCCGACGACCAACCCTGAGGAGCAGCCGATGACTTTGGAGTCGACAGCCCGCGACGTGCAGTTGGCGTCCCTGGCCGACCTGCCCGACAACACCCCGTTCGCCGCAAATGTCGCGGGCGTCGACCTCGTGCTCATCCGGCGCGGTGGGGACGTCAAAGCGCTGTACGGCCGCTGCGCACATCGCGGCGTCCTTCTCGCAGACGGGCACATCGACGGTGACACCGTCGTGTGTGACGTGCACGGCTGGCGGTACAACGTCGAGACCGGCATCTCACCGGTCAACCCCGCGGTCGCGTTGGCGACGTTTCCGGTCCAAATCCGCGAAGGGGCCGTGTACGTCGACGTATCCGCGATCTCCGAGTTCGCGAATGCCAATCCGCAACCGCATGGCGACGACGGTTACCAGGGCAGGTGGGCAACGCCGGCCAACACCGCGGAAGAGCCGTTCAACACCGACATCCATGAACTCGCCACACACGGACTGAGCAGGGTGGGCAAGCACGGGCCCTCGGCGGCAATGGGGGTATCACGCACCGAACTTCCCTCGTGGGATTCGATCCAGCTGGTGACCGCACAGTTGGCGCGGCTACCGCTGCTCGACGAGGAGCCCGTCAGCACCCGGACCGTCATCGGCCCCGGAGCCAAACGCCCACTGGTCCTCGACATTCCGCTGTTCGTCAGCGACATGAGTTTCGGTGCGCTGTCCGAGGAGGCCAAGACGGCGCTCGCCGCGGGGGCCGAACTCGCCGGCACCGGAATATGCTCCGGCGAGGGCGGCATGCTCCCCGAAGAGCAACAAGAGAATTCGCGGTACTTCTACGAACTCGCATCCGGCCGGTTCGGGTGGAGCTTCGAACACCTTTACAAAGTTCAGGCATTCCACTTCAAGGGCGGACAGGGCGCCAAAACCGGTACCGGCGGGCATCTTCCGGGCAGCAAAGTGGTGGGAAAGATCGCTGACGTGCGCGGCTTACCACCCGGTACATCGGCGATCTCCCCGGCCCGGTTTCCGGACTGGACGTCTCTGGCCGAGTACCGCGACTTCGCCGCGCAGGTCCGCGACATCTCAGGCGGAATTCCGGTGGGCTACAAGCTCAGTGCCCAACACATCGAGCGCGATCTGGACGCCGCTCTCGAGATCGGCGTCGACTACGTCATCCTCGACGGCCGCGGCGGCGGCACGGGCTCAGCGCCGACGATCTTCCGCGACAACATCTCCGTACCCACCATTCCGGCGCTGGCCCGGGCCCGGCGACACCTCGACCGCAGCAAGAGTCGGATCACCCTGGCGGTCACAGGCGGCATCCGCACCCCCGCGGACATGGTCAAGGCGCTGGCGTTGGGGGCTGACGCGATCGGCGTGGCGAACAGCGCGATTCAAGCCATCGGCTGCGTCGGCATGCGCGCCTGCCACACCAACGCCTGCCCCGCAGGCATCGCCACCCAGGACCCGCACCTGCGCGCCCGCCTGCCGGTGCGGCAGGCCGCCGAACGCCTGAACCGGTACCTGCGCTCGGCGGTGGACCTGATGGTGGTGCTCGCGCGCGCTTGCGGACACCACCGTCTTGCCGATTTCACGCTCGATGATCTGACGACGTTCGACCGCGACTTCGCATACCTCAGCGGGGTCCCGTACGGAGGAGTGACACCGCTGTGACTGTTGAGGAAGCCGCCCAGGAACTCGAGTGGCACAAGGTCGCCGACCACGATGAACTCGATGAAGGTCAGGTGTCCGCGTGCCCCGCTGGACGAAAGACGGTGGCGCTGACGAAGCTCAACGGCCGGTACGGCGCCATCGACAACCGCTGTCCGCATCAAGGCGGACCGCTCGGACAAGGGACGCTCGAGAACGACAAAATCCGTTGCCCGTGGCACGGTTTCGACTTCGACCCGTTCACAGGCGAGGCCGCGGGTGGTCCGGACTTCAACGTCACGACGTATCCGGTCGACGTCCGGGACGACGGGATCTATGTCGGGGCGCCGCCGCCAGCACCTGCCGCGCGCACCGTCAGCGACGTCTTGGTCGAGACGATGACCAACTGGGGTGTCGACACGGTTTTCGGAATGGTCGGTCACTCCAACCTGGGGCTCGCCGAAGCCATGCACCGCGCCGAGAACGCGGGGAAGCTGCGGTATTTCGGCATCCGACATGAAGGCGCGGCCGCGTTCGCGGCGTCGGCCTACGGCAAGCTCACCGGCCGGCCGGCGGCCTGCTTCGGCATTGCCGGGCCCGGTTCGACGAACCTGCTCACCGGGCTGTACGACGCCAAAGCCGACCGGGCACCCGTGTTGGCCCTGTCCGGAAACGTCGAATCCGCGGTCGCGGGCAAAGGCGCCTTCCAGGACATCGACCTCCTGGCGGCCTTCGCCGACGTCGCGGTCTACTCGGAGATGGTGCGCGACGGCTCCGAACATGCCGAGCTGATGACCATGGCGCTCAAGCACGCCATCCTCGAACGCGGCGTCGCCCACCTGGTGGTGCCCGACGAAGTGCAGGTCATCCAGTCCGACCGACGGTCGTCCGGGCCCGAGGGCCGGATGCCCGACCTGCGGGTGGCGCCCCCGTCGACACCACTGGAGCGGGCACTCGACCGCATCGCAGCGGCAACTCGCCCGGCGGTCATCGTCGGTGCCGGTGCGAAATTCGACATGGCGGCCATCGTCGCGCTGGCCGAGCGCCTCCACGCCCCGGTGCTCACCACCTTCAAGGCCAAAGGCCAGATCGCGGATGATCATCCGCTGGCGTGCGGTGCGCTGGGCCGATCCGGGACCCCGGTTGCGTCGTGGATGATGAACAAGGCCGATCTGCTGGTGGTGTTCGGGGCGTCGTTCTCCAATCACACGGGCATATCGCCGTACAAGCCGGTCATCCAGGTCGATACCGACCCGCTGGTGCTTGGCCGGTTCAACCCCGTGGCTGTGCCGGTGCTCGGTGACGTGGGCGTGACCGCGTCGGCCCTGACACAGCGTCTGCGCACGCATCCGGATCTGGTCGACCAACGCGCCGAGATCGCTGAGCGGTGGTCGGTGTGGCGGACCGAGAAGGCCCGGCGGGCCACCAAGCAGCCCGGTGGGCGGATCGCTGCCGCGACAGTCTTCGACGAACTCGGCCGCCTCGTGCCGGCCGGCGCCGTGCTCACGGTTGACGTGGGCAACCACGCCTACTCGTTCGGGCGGTACTTCGAGACCAAAGACGAACAGACCGTGCTGATGTCGGGCTACCTCGGCTCCATCGGTTTCGGTTTCCCCGCCGCGATGGGGGCGTGGGCTGCCGCGCCCGATCGACCGATCGTTGCCGTGACCGGCGACGGTGGGTTCGGCCAATACCTCGCCGATTTCACGACCGCGGTCAAGTACGGCATGAACATCACCCACATCCTGTTGAACAACGGCGAGCTCGGCAAGATCACCCAGGAGCAACGCAGTTCTGAATACGAGGTGTGGCAGACCTCGCTGCTCAATCCGGACTTCGCCGCGTATGCGCGGGATTGCGGCGCGTACGGGAACCAGGTCATCAGCCACACCGAACTGGGTACCGTCATCGCCGAGGCGCTCGCCCACCCTGGTCCGGCGTTGGTCGAGATAATCACCGACGCTTGGTCGAACTAGAACCTTTGCTACCGAAGTTCGGCGATCACCTTCGCGAACGTCTCGATATGTGGGATCTGCACGATGAAGTAGCTCACGCCGTAGGTGTCCCGTAGCTGCCGCAGCCGGTCGGCCATGTCCGATGCGGAACCGGCCAGCACCCCCGGATGGCGCAGCAATTGTTCGTCGGTGAGGTGGCCGAGAAAGCGTCGCGTCAACCTGAGGTCGGGCATCTCGGAGCCGGCCGCGGGTATCGCGGTGAACGTGATGTTGAGTTCCAGATCGCGACCGTCGGCAGCCTTGCGCAAGAAAGAGATTCGTTCGGCGAGCGGGTCGTGGTCGCCGTCGGGCACTCCGTCGCCGCCGGTGAGGCCGACGATGTCGGCCGTCTGCGCGGCCACCGTGAGCAGCCGGTCGCCGTTCCCGGCGACCATGATCGGGACGTCGGAGACATGCTCGCGCAGGTACTCGGTGGTGTGACGCAGATGGTCGATGCGTTCACGCGCGCTGGGGAACGGTAACTCGGCCGCCTCGAACTCCTCGCGAACGTACCCCGCTCCGAGGCCCACCTCGAACCGCCCATCGGACAGGTCACGCAGCGCGGTCACATCGCGCGCCAGCAGCGCCGGTTTGTAGAAGCAGGCGTTGAGGACGAACGTGCCGACGCGGATGGTGTCGGTCGCGGCCGCGATCGCCGTCAGCGTCGGGAACGGTGCGGGAGCCCCGAGGTGGTCGGGAACGACGATCACGTTGTAGCCGAGATCTTCGGCGCGGCGGGCGGTGGCGGCCACCTGTGCCTGCGACTCGGCGTTGCGCACACTGACTCCGAAGCGGAATTCCTTGGGCATCACCCGATCCTAGGCACTCCGATGTTTGGGGCAAATCAAGTCGGGCAATCCTGACCGGCAAATGAGCAACAATCCCACCTTCGGTGTCGAAGAAGAATTCCTCCTGGTCGATCCCGGCTCCGGCGAACCGGTCGCGCGCAACAAGGCCGTCGCCGAGTCGGCCGCCGCCAAGGGTGTCGACCTGCAGCTTGAACTCACCAGCTGTCAGGTCGAGACCGCGACCGACGTGATGACCGACAGCGGCGGTCTACGCGAGGCGCTGGTGCGGCTGCGCCGCGTCGCCACCGACGCCGCAGAGGCCAACGGGGCACGTCTGTTGGCGGTCGGCCTGCCACCGACGGTGCCGCACAAGTTCCCGATCACCCCGACACCGAGGTATCGGCGGATCGGTCACCGATTCGGCATGATCGCTCACGAGCAGGGCATCTGCGGGTGTCACGTGCATGTCGAGGTGCCCGACCGCGACGCCGCGATACGGGTGAGCAACCGCATCCGGCCCTGGTTGCACCTGCTGCTGGCGCTGACCGCCAACTCGGCGATCTACCGCGGATCCGACAGTGGTTACGCGACGTTCCGCAGTGTGTTGTGGGCGCGCTGGCCCAGTGCGGGGCCACCCCCGTATTTCGATTCGACTGCTCAGTACGACGCCACGGTGACCATGCTGCAGGACGCCGGTGCCGCGCTCGACGACGGCATGATTTATTGGGATGTGCGTCCGTCCAACAAGTTCCCGACGGTCGAGGTGCGTGTGTCCGACGTACCCGCGACCGTGGCGGAGACCGTGCTGCTCGCGACGTTGGTCCGCGCCGCGGTGATGACGGCGCTGGACGCCGAGAAGAACGGTGAACCGGTTGTGCCGCTGACGGATTACGTCTTGAAGGCGGCCTACTGGAAGTCCGCGCGCGACGGACTGGACGGCAACACCATCGACCTCGCGGAATCCCACGCGGTCGCGCCGACAGCGCAACTGTTGCGCAATCTCGTCGAGCAGCTCCGTCCCGCGCTGGAACAACTCGGCGAATACGGCATGGTGCGTACGGAATTGGCACGCATCATCAACGATGGCAATGGGGCGATGCGTCAGCGTCGCGCGTTCGAGCGCCGCCGCGAGGCCGCCGACGTCATCGACGAACTGGCGGCTGCCACTATCGCCGAGTAGCCGTCCAACTCCGCGCCGCCGCGGCAAGACCGTCGATCAGGGCCGAGGTCACCGGGGACAGTCCGTCTGCTCCGGGGAGCGGGCTGCGCGGGCTGATTCCGCGTACCCGAGAGGGCAATTCGAGTTGTACACCGGCGACGCGGTTGACCGGGTTGTCCGGGTGCTGTCCCCGCAGTTCGCGGGGGATGGCGTCGAGGTGGGTGACGACGGAATAGCCGGGGATGTCGACATGGCGGGCAACATGTTCGGCGAGTGTGCGGTTGCGTCCACCGGCCAGCAGTTGCGTTCCCCGGCCCAGCCGGCCGTACCCGTGCAAGGACACCACGACGTCGACGTGGTCGAGGAACTCGGCCAACCGGTGTGACTCAGCGGCCAGGTACCGGGCCGAGGGCAGATGGTGCGGGTACCGGTCGGGGTGACGCACCACGTACACCGATGCGTCCGACGCGACGGCGGCGCGTTCGGCGATCACGTCGGTCATCTGTTCCAGGCCGCCGCCGTGGATCGCCATGAAGCCGAACCGGGAGCGCAGCGTGCTGGTCTCCTGCACCTCGGGATCGGCGAGAAGCTCCGTAAGTGACTGCGGCGCAGGAGATGTCGCTGATCGCCTGTGTTGCGGCCAGTGTGCCGGGTCCCAGCGGCGCAGGAACTCGATCCACCGGTGCGGCAACTGGTGGTGCATGGCACCGTCGAGGATTCGCTCCAGGTATCCCGGCCGTGGCGGACCCGGATCGACGCGGTGGTCGATATAGACCCAGGCCGCGGCGGGTCCATCCGCGGTGTGCACGATCAGTCGGTCCCGTCGATATCGCACCGGTACGCCCTCGGCGCTGTCGAGGGCGGTCAGGTCATGGTCACTGACCTGCCACAGCACACCGTGCACCTGCGCACCCGCGAAGGGTTCGACGGTCGCGACACCGCGCTGGTTGATCAACCAGTCATGGTCGTCCAACCGGGCGGGTACCGGGTCGAGCGCATCTGGGCAGCGCTGCGCCATCTGCGTCACACACAGATTCGAACCGTAGGCGAAGTACGAGTGCCGCATTCACCCGTTGACGGTCAGATAGATCAGCACCACGTTCAAAACACTAATCAATCCGGCGACGCCCCAGCCGAGCGCGGTGGTCATCCGGTGGTTCGCGTCGCTGCCCATGAGCGCCTTGTCGCTGGTCAACCGGACGAGCGGGATGAGCGCGAACGGTATGCCGAAAGACAGTACGACCTGCGACAACACCAGGGCGCGGCTGGGGTCGACGCCGATCGCGAGGATGACCAGTGCGGGCACCAGTGTCACCAGCCGGCGCAGCAGCAGCGGGTAGGACTTCTTGAGCAGCCCCTGCATGATCATCGCGCCCGCGTATGCGCCGACGGACGTCGACGCCAACCCGGAGGCCAGCAGCCCGATCGCGAACAGCAACGCGACGGTGGGTCCGAGCGCGTCGGCGACTGCGGCGTGCGCCCCCTCGATCGAGTCGGTGTCGTCACGGCCCTGGAGGTTGGTGGCCGCCACGAGCAGCATCGCCATGTTGACCGCGCCCGCGACGAGCATGGCCAGGCCGACATCGAACCTCGTGACGCGCAGCAACATTCGCAGGCGCGGACCTTCTGGGTGGCCGTGGCGGTCCCGTGCCAACCCCGAGTGCAGGTACACCGCGTGCGGCATGACCGTCGCACCGAGCATCGCCGTGGCCAGCAGGATGCTCTCGGCGCCGGCGAAGCGCGGGATCAAGCCGTCAGCAACCGAGGCGACCGGCGGCGTCTTCACGAACAGGCTGGTGAGGAAGCCTATGGCGATGACCATCAGCAGGCCGGTGATCACGCGCTCGAAGATCCGTTGACCGCGTCGGTTCTGGACGGCCAGCAGCAGCAGCGACACGACCCCGGTGATCAGTCCGCCCACCAACAGAGGCAGATCGAACAGCAGGTACAGCGCGATGGCGCCGCCGACGACCTCGGCGAGATCGGTTGCCATGGCGACCAATTCGGCCTGCAGCCAGTACGCGATGCGGGTGGGGGTGCGCGTGTGGTCGGCGACGGCCTCGGGTAGCGAACGGCCGGTGACGAGCCCGAGCTTCGCCGAGAGGTACTGCACGAGGCCCGCCATGACGTTGGCGACGACGATCACCCACACCAACAGGAACCCGAACTGCGCGCCGGCGCTGACGTTCGCGGCGACATTGCCGGGATCGACGTACGCGATCGCGGCGACGAACGCCGGTCCGAGCAGCAACCAACTCGGCCGGGCGCGCATCTTCGTGTCCTCGAGCACCTGTCACCCTTCTATACGGTATGTCGAATAGAAAAGTTAGGTTAGCCGAAAACTCGAGGGCATGCCAGGGCTCGGCCGATGATGCAGACGCATCACCAGCCGATGGCGATCCCGCCCAGGCCGAAGCCCCAGCCGTACCACGGGCCGTAGTTGATCGCGGGCGGCGACGTCACGATCTGCGTGCTGCCGTTGGTCTGGCATTGCGTGGTGTTGGGTGAGACGTTGGTGCACTGCGGGGCTGCCGCGCTGACAGGTGCTGCCAGAAGAGCCATGCAAGTCGCGGCAGCCACCGCTGCCAGGCACCGCACTGTATTGGTCATGACCTACTCCGATCTATGGAGCAAGTCTACGTCTGAAAAACCGTGGGTCAGAGAATGAAGAACTCGTCGTCCCACGGGAACATGCCGTAGCCGGGCTCCGGCGGAGTGGAGTCGATCTGGACGTTGCCCTCCGACGCGCAGTCGGTGGTCTGGCCGCCCTCGACGGAGCTGCCGCCGGTCACCTCGCACTGGGGCAGCAGATGCGGCTCCTTGGGTTCGACGGGCTCGGCGCCGGCCAGCGGCGCCAGACCGATAGCCGCCGAAGCGCCACCGATCAGCAGGCAACCGGCGAGCGTGCGCATGCGAAATGTCATCAGAGGTCCTCCTGGAAAGTCGTCACCCGGCAGCGTACAACCCTTTCCCGGTGATCACCGGCAAGTCGAGCGTGGTGCGAATACCCGGGGGTGCCGCGACGACCGCGGGTATCGCGTTGACGACGCGTGCGGCGGTGGCGACCAGGCCGGCGTGGTTGTGATCCCCGTTGGGGCTGCTGAGGCACAAATCGAGGGCGTACGACGGTTCACCGGTGACTTCGACGCGGTAGGAGCCGCCGTCCTGCGCGGGCTGTGGCCAGTCCGGGCACAGGTCATCACGAAGCCGGGTGACGTGTTCGAGGACGACGGCAACCTTGCCCTCGAGCATCCCGCGGACCTCGAAACGCATTGCCGCAGTAGTTCCTTTCGCAATGTGTCCGGCGGCGATGTCGAAGTCCTCCGGCGCGGGTACGCGCGTGTGCTCCTCGGTGACCGCGTCGAGTTCGATCCCCAGGCCGGCGGCCAGTTGGCGGACCACCGAACCCCACGCCAGGCTCAACACGCCCGGCTGAAGCAGCATGGGGGTCTCGTCGAGTGGCTTACCAAATCCCATGACGTCGAACATCACCGTCGCGCTGTCGTAGGTGGCGTAGTCGACGATCTCCATGCACCGGATCTGCTCGATCCGCTGACAGGTGCCGGCAAGCGCAAGGGGGAGAAGGTCATTCGCGAAGCCTGGGTCGATGCCGTTGACGAAAAGGCTGGCCCCGCCGGTGTGGGCGGCTTCTTCGATGGGTTTGATGAGCTCCTCGGGCAGCACCTGCCACGGGTACTGCAGGAACACCGCAGAACTACCCACGACGTTCACCCCGGCGGCCAAGATTCGGCGGTAATCCTCGAGTGCCTCGGGGAGGCGGTTGTCGGCCATCGCCGTGTAGACAGCGCAGTCGGGCTGTGTGGCCAGCACCTCGTCGAGATCGTTCGTGGCTGTGATGCCCGTCGACACCTCCAACCCGGCGAGGTCCCCCGCATCCTTGCCTGCCTTCTCCGGCGACGACACCCACACGGCCGTGAGTTCGTATGCCGGGTCGGTGATGAGCTGTGTGAGGGCATGCCGGCCCACGTTGCCGGTGCCGATTGCTGCGACGCGGATTGCCATACTGCTCCTAGGTTCTACAGGTCCGGGATGGGCAGATCGAGGTTCGGCATGGTGAGGCCACCGTCGACCTCGAGTGTCTTGCCGGTCAGGTACGCCCCGGCCGGCGAGGCCAGATACACCGCCGCCGCCGCGATATCGACCGGATCGCCCAGGCGGCGAAGCGGGGTCGCCTTCTCCATGGGCTGCCTGAGTTCGTCGTTGGACGCCACGATGTCCAGCGCCGAGGTGAGGATCGATCCGGGTGCGATGGCGTTCACGCGGATGCGGGGGCACAGATCCAGAGCCGCGAGGCGGGTGTAATGCGCCAGTGCGGCCTTCGCCGTGCCGTACGCGGCGAACCCGCGCCCGGCGAGGCGGCCCATGGTCGAGGTGACGTTGATGATGCTGCCGCCACCCGAGTGTTCGAGCATGAGCGGCGCGGCCGCTGCCGTCAGGGCGTGCGCCGTCGAGACGTTGAACGTGAACGCGTCGCGCAGGTCCTTCGTCGAGGTGTTGAGCAGGGGTGCCGGCATGGTGCCGCCGACGTTGTTGACGACGATGTCTAGTTTCCCGAACGCGTCGACGGCGGCGTCGGCCAACTCGGCCGTCGCCTCCGGGTGGGCCAGGTCGGCGGTCACCACGTGAGCACGCCGACCGGCCTCGGCGACCTGCCCGGCCACCTCGTCGAGCTGCGACTGCGTCCGGGCCGCAATCACCACGTCCGCACCGGCTTCAGCGAACGCGAGTGCGATCGCGGCCCCGAGGCCACGGCCTGCGCCGGTCACGATCGCAACCTTGTCGTCGAGGCGGAATCTGTCCAGGATCAACGTGTTCTCCAATCGCTCACCGCGGGTCACGGTAGCAGTCTCAGCCGGTCGGTACGGCCCGTTTCTGAAACACGTTCTAATTGCGCGTCTACTTGTCGGACCCCTTTGCGATACTTGGTGCATGCTGTTCGAACATACGTTCGATGACCTTGATGATGCGGCGTTGGTGGCCGGGATCGAGGGGTGTGAGCGTGAGCAGAATGCGGCCGCGGCGCGCAAGTTGGCGTTGGTCGCGCAGTTCACTGCGCGGCGGGCGGCTGATCCTGAGGATGAGGTGCTGCGGTGGGCCGCCGATGATTGGGCGGCGGCAGCTGCGGAGGTGGGGGCCGCGCTGAATGTGGGGCCGTGGGTGGCGGCCAAGTGGATGCGGGTGGCTCAGGAGGTGGGTGAGCGGCTGCCGCGGGTGCAGGAGATGTTCGCCGCGGGGTGGTTGAGTCCGCAGGTGGTGTCGACGTTGACCTGGGCCACCCATCTGGTGACCGACGAGCAGGTGTTGGCGATCGTGGACGCGCAGTTGGCCGCGCGGGCGCGCGAGTTCGGGCCGATGTCGGTCGACGGGGTGAAGAACTGTGTGGCCAGTGTGTTGGAGAAATATGATCCGGCGGCGGTCCGGCGTTCCCGGGAGGCGTCGCGGGATCGGGATGTGCGGTTCGGCAAGCCTGATGATGTGACCGGGACGGTCTCGATTTCGGGGCGGGTGAACACCGCCGATGCGGTGGCCTATCAGAAGCGCACTGCGCATGTGGTGGGCGGGGCGTGTGGGCAGGATCCGCGCACGGCCGGGCAGCGGCGTGCCGATGCATTCGGGGTGATCGCGGTCGGGGGTGATCAGTTGGTGTGTTTGTGTGGGGATCCGGAGTGTCCGTGGGTGGGGACCGATCCGCGGGCGGCCAACACCATGGTGCATATTTTCGCCGAGCGGGCGGTGCTTGATGCCAAGCCGGATCCGTATGTGCATGGTGACTACCGTTCCAACCCGGTCCCGTTCGTGGATCCGGAGTTTGATCCGTGGTCCACGTACCCGGACCAGGATTCGACACCGCCAGAGCGTGAGCCGGAGTGGTGGTCTGAGATACCGCTGCCACCAGAGCCAGAGCCAGAGCCAGAGCCAGAGCCAGAGCCAGAGCCAGAGCCAGAGCCAGAGCCAGAGACGGCGGCTACTACGTCCGGGTTGAACCCGCTGATGATCCCGCCGGCGCCGGTGTTTTCTCCGCAGCGGGCCACGGCGGTGATCGTCGGCGGTGGGCTGGTGCCGGCGTCGTATGTGGCGCAGATGATCGCCTCCGGCGCCAAAGTCAGGGGAGCGCGAGAGCCATCGGATGACCCCGAGTCGGGGTACCGGCCGTCGGTGGGTTTGGCGGAGTTTGTGCGGATGCGGGATCTGACGTGCCGGTTCCCTGGATGTGACCGGCCGGCGGACTGTTGCGATATCGACCACACCGAGCCGTTCCCGGGCGGGGTGACGCATGCGTCGAACATCAAGTGTCTGTGCCGTTTTCATCATCTGATCAAGACGTTCTGGGCGGGTTTCGTCGACCGGCAGCTGCCCGATGGGCGGGTGGTGTGGACGATGCCCAGCGGGCGCACGTATACGACGGTGCCGGGCAGTCGGTGGGTGTTTCCGCAATGGGACACCACCACCGCGGCGCTGCCACCACCACCCCCACGGACAACCTCAGGGGGTCGCGGGGTGATGATGCCGCAGCGCAAACTGACGCGCGCGGCACAACGGGCCTGCCAGATCCGCACCGAACGCGCCCGCAACCAGGCGTACCTTTCCGAACGGAACAAGCCACCCCCACAGTGACCGTTTGGGGCGCACAATTGGGCCACGGATCAACGCAACGTGGGGAGCCGCGATGAACGATCAGGTCTACGACTACTTCGGCTCGATGTTCCGGCGTTACTTCAGACCGGCTGTCGACGAGTACCCGCAGACCGGCGGAGTTCTCGTACATCGGCTGATGACGTCGACCGATGAGATCCAGGATCGGGTGGCCGAGGCCCGCCATGCCGCATACGCGTGGGGCAAGGCCGATTTGGGATCGGCCGACATCGCGTCCGAGTTCTTCATGATCACGCAATGCGGGCTGATGTACGGCGCCAGCTTCGCCCACCCGGAGCACCCGCACTACTACCTGGCGACGCCGGCGGCACTGTTCGACGCGTTCGTCGACCAGGTCGAGTGTTGCGACGTGCAAGCCGGCGACGTCATCGGCATCGACCGTCGCTGCAGCCGCGACCTGTCCGCCGCGCACCCCATGGACGCCGCTTTGCGGCGAATCCTCGACGAACACGAGACCCTGCGCGTCAACGTCGGCTGAGCGACACACCCTGCGCGGACGAATCGATGAGCGTCTCTCGTTGTTAAGACTCGAGAGACGGAGGTCATCGAATTGAGTGCTGCGGAGCATGAGTTCTCGGCGTACGGGCCGTCACATCTGGTTGTGCTGGCCATCTTCGTGGTGGGCGCAGCCCTTCTCGTATGGGCCGGGCGCAGGCAGACAGAACAGCAGGCCAAGCTGCTGAGCCGAGTGCTCGCGGTGCTGCTGATCGCCACATTTGCGGTGGCGCTGGCCTACAAGCTGGCGCGGCCCCACCTCGACACGTCGGTACCGCTGCAACTGTGTGACGTCGCGGAACTCGTGGCGGCGTACGCGCTCTGGTCGCAGCGACACTGGGCTTTCGTGCTCACCTACTACTGGGGCCTGGTGCTCAGCTCGCAAGCATTGCTCACACCTGACGTCGGCACAGCCGAAGAAGGCGCACCGGACTTCCCGCACCATCTGTTCATCACGTTCTTCGTGCTGCACGTGCTGGTCGTATGGTCGGCCATCTACCTGACGTGGGGACGCCGATCAAGCCTGCGGTGGCGAGACTGGCGCTTCGCGATCATCGTGACCCTGGCCTGGTTCGCTGTGACGTTCACGTTCAACACGATCGCCGGAACCAACTACGGCTACCTCAACGGCAAGCCGCCGACGGCTTCGATCCTCGACGCGTTGGGTCCGTGGCCGTTCTATCTGCTGGTCGAAGTCGCGATCGTCGTCGCCGTCTGGGCAATGATGACGTGGCCATGGGTCCGCATCCGGCAGGACGCCGATGCGAAAGTGCCCTGAGTTACGGCGATCTACGACTTCTTCGCAGCAGCCTTCTTGGCGGGCGCCTTCTTGGCCGGGGATTTCTTGGCGGCTGCCTTCTTCGCGGGGGCCTTCTTGGCTGCTGCCTTCTTGGCCGGCTTGGATTCGCTCTTCGAGTCGTCTTCGGAGTCGTCGGACTCCTGGTCTGTGTCGTCCTTGGAATCGCTGCCGGACTTGCCACCCTTGCGGGCCTTGACGCTGGCCTCGAGCTTGGCGAGCAGATCCGAGACGTCCTCGGTGCCCTCGTCGAGCTCGGCGGGCTGCTCTTCGACCGAGAATGCCTCGCCGCCTTCGAGTTTCGCCTGAACCAGCTCGCGCAGCTGCTCCTGATAGTCATCGTGGTACAGGTCGGGTTTGAAGTCGTCGGTCATCGATTCGACGACCTGCCCGGCCATCTTGAGCTCGGCCGGTTTGATCTGCACTTCCTTGTCCAGGATCGGGAAATCGGGATCGCGGATCTCGTCGGGCCACAGCAGCGTGTGGATCATCATGACGTCGCGCTTGCTGAAGTCCTTGACGCGCAATGCCGCCAGCCGGGACTTGTTGCGCAGCGAGAAGTGGACGATCGCGATCCGGTCGGTCTCGGCGAGCGTCTTGGCGAGCAGCACGTAGGACTTCGAAGACTTCGAGTCCGGCTCCAGGAAATAGCTCTTGTCGTACATCAGCGGGTCGAGTTGCTCGGCCGGAATGAACTCGACCACCTCGATCTCGCGACTGCGTTCCTCGGGCAGGGTGGAGATGTCCTCGTCGGTGATCACGACCATCTGGCCGTCGTCGGATTCGAAGGCCTTGTTGATGTCGCGGTACTCGACGACTTCGCCGCAGACCTCGCATACCCGCTTGTAACGGATGCGACCGTTGTCCTTGGCGTGGACCTGATGGAACTTGATGTCGTGGTCCTCGGTCGCGCTGTAGACCTTGACCGGGACGTTCACCAGGCCGAAGGCGATCGAACCCTTCCAGATGGATCGCATAAGGCCAGTATGGCCTACCGGTGGGTGCGTACCGCCGCGTTTGCCCGGCACGGCGTGCCCAGCAACGATCGGGTTCGGCAGTTTTCCGCATTTTCGATTCAAAGTAAACGCGCTCGTCATACCATCCCGCCCCGTGAGCTCCTGGTCCCGTCGGTGCGGTGGAACACGTTCTAAGGTGGTGTGGGATTGACGGACTCTCTGCCTGGTCTGGACGAAAATGAGAACCGGACGTGGGCACATTTTCTGGAATCGGCATCATTGATCCTCGACGAACTGAACCGGCAACTCATGAGGTGTCACGACATGAGCCTGGCCGACGTTCAGCTGTTGGATCTGCTCGCGAAATCTCAGAACGGACCCGCTCGGGTCGGGGACGTCGCCGAGGAGCTCATCATGTCGCCGAGCACTCTGACCGGCCATATCACCCGGCTGGAGGAGGCCGGCCTGGTGCGCCGCGGCGTCAGCTCGAAGGACCGTCGAGGGGTTGTCGTCGCCCTGACCCCGGCGGGCCGGCGCAGGCTGGGACCGGTGCTCGCGACGTACGCCCGCTTTGTCCGGCTGAATTACCTCAACACGATGACGCGCAGACAGGTGCTCGCGTTGGGCGACACCAGTAGGCGCATCAGCGAGGGATTGAAGGCTCTGGAGTGCCAGTGAACCTGTTTCAATTGTCGTCGGCGGTATTTTCGCCCTGAAACTGTCCGATCATGACACTTATGTGCCCTGCCGACGACGACCGCATCATGATCAGCGAATTCTTGAATGTATCGCCGTTGCGCGAGGCGAACATCGATGGGCAGTTGCGCGAGGTGTTACCGCAAGTCGTCTTCGCTCAGGTTCTTCTCAGGTAGTTTTCGCTGTGCCCGGGCTCACATCCGATCAGCCTATGAAGGGATCTTCATGGAAGTAGCAGCTCGCTCGCGTCTCTTGGCTGGTGCCGCCATCGTCGGTTCGGGGGCTCTCGTCGCAGCACCGATCCAGCCGGTACCGGCCACCATCGCGTCGCCGATAGTTCAAAGTACCGCTCCAGCAGTCGAATTGACGGCGTTGGTGAACCCGATCGAACTCTGGGCCGACGTCATCGCAGCCGCGGTCGGCAACGTCGGTGGCATCGTCGACACGGTGCTGGAGAATCCGGCCCCCATCCTCGGCAACGTCGTCGACAACCAACTCATCAGCGCTCAGGTCCTGGCATCGTTCGCTGCGACCTTCGGTGAGGGTCTCGTGACCGGGGTCGGAGGTGTCCCGGCGGCGCTCCAGGCGGCGACCGAGCAGATCCTCGCCGGGCAGATCTATGACGGCGTCAGCGCTTTTGCGGTCGCGTTCATCACCCCGGTGGTGCAGGGCGCCTTCGGGGCGTTGCTGCAACTGGGTGACGTCTCCGCGGTGCTCCAGAACCCGTTCGTCAACGCGGCAAACGTCGTGGGGACGATCGTCAGCGTCCCGACGCTGATCGGTGCCGGACTTCCGATCTTGTTGGAGACGCTCGCACCTGTCATGCAATTGGGACTCACCGGTCAGGCGATCTACGACGGGGTGACCGCGGGCGACTTCGAGGCCGTCGCGAACGCTCTCATCAGTCTGCCGTCCGACATGGTCGGCACGATCCTCAACGGCAACCAGACGATCGGCAACAGCGGCATCATCGGCAGTGGATTCGGGCTGATACCGAGTCTGCTCAGTGTCCGACAGGCGATCGCGGATGCACTGCAGCCGCCGGCCGTCAGCACGCTGGCTGCGCAGGTCACCTCCACACCTGAGCCATCGGTGAATTCCTTCACCCTCACGGTTGACGAGGTCGGAGCGGTCGACGAGGTCGGCGAGCCGGAGACGGTGAGCGACACGAACATTCAGGCAGTCGCGGCCAAGAGCACTGACCAGGGCTCGGTGGTTGCCGAGGCCGGCACCGAAGTGGCGGCGGCCGAGACGGTCGTGCAGGCCGAAACGGCGACCGAGGAGGCAGCGGTCGAGACCGAGGCCGAGCAGCCGACCGAGACGGCCGACAAGACGGCGGAGAAGTCCGCGGAGAAGTCGAACAAACCGCTTGTGACGTTTGGCAACAAGTTCACACCGGGCGCGGCGGGCGAGAAGGCCCACCGGCCCGGCCAGCGGGCGGGGGCCGCGCTGAAGTCGATCGGTGACGAAGTCGGCAAGGCCGTCAAGAAGATCGGCGACGACGTCAAGAAGGCGCTCGGGGTGAAGAAGACGAAGAAGGCCGAAAGCGGAGCGTCCAGTGACAACGGAGGTGGCGCGGAGTAGCAACCACCAGTGGACCCCCGAGCCGACTCGGGGGTCTACTGCTGTGCGGCGCGCATCGCGTCGCGGTCGGGAAGATCGGCACCCGCTTTGGCAACGGTCAGTGCAGAGGCCAGCGCGGCAACGGACAACACGTGTTCCAGGGCGTCGGTGCTGATGTGGGCCAGGGCGCGGCGTCGTTCGGCGCCCAGCAGATCGAGTGTCCACAGCGCGTCGAGCAGTCCCGTCATGAACGCGTCGCCGGCACCGACGGTGTCGATCACCTGGACCGTGCGCGCAGGGACGCGCACCATCCCCTCTCCGCACACCGCGAACGCGCCCTCGCCGCCCATGGTCACGGCGATGATCGACGGACCCATGCTCAACCAGGTTTTCGCGATCTGCTCGGGAGTGCGGCGTGCGTCGAGCCAGCGCAGGTCCTCGTCGCTGACCTTGACCACGTCCGCGCGTTCGACCAGGCGCTCGATGCGGCGCCGCGCGGTCTCGTCGTCGGAGATCAGAGCGGGCCGGACGTTCGGGTCGAAGGTGATGGTGGCCGAGAGGTGATAGGCATCCAGCAATGCCGCGGTGGCGCGGCACCCCGGTTCCAGCACTGTGGCGATCGAGCCGGTGTGCGCGACGAGCGGCGGGGCGACCTCGGCGGTGCCCGCCAACTGCCAGTCGATGTCGAACTCGTAGGTGGCCGAGCCCGCCGCGTCCAGCCGGGCCTGCGCCGTCGGCGTCTTCTTGGCCGATGTGCTGCCCGGAACAAGCTGCACACCAGAGGCTTTGAGGTGATCGACGATGAGCCGGCCGCGGGTGTCGTCGGCGATATGGGTGAGGAAGTCGACGTCGCGGCCCAATCTGCCGAGCCCGACTGCGACGTTGAGGGGGCTGCCGCCGACGTGCTCGCCGACGATTCGACCTTCTCGCTCGACGATGTCGATCAGCGCCTCACCGATGACCAGAGCACGGCTCATGAACGCAATGATTCCAGGGTGGCGCGCGCACCGTGGCGGTGTAGCGAATCCAGTGCCCACAGATAGTCGTCGACGAACCGTTGCGACGACGCGAGGTCGCCGAACAACTCGGTGTTCTCGATGAACGCTGTCGGATGTTCACGCTGGCTGCGTGCCAGGGGGACCAGGGTGTCGGCGAGCTGGTCTTCGACGTTGATCGGCTCGCCCTGCTCATCGACGCCCTCGGCGTAGCGTGCCCAACTGGCGACGACAGCCGCCGACAAGCGGACCGGTGCGCCGGTCTTGATGTTCTCCCGGATGACCGGCAGCAGCCACTTCGGGATGCGGTCGGAGGATCCGTAGCACAGCCGCACGATCGTGTCGCGCACGCCGGGATTGGCGAACCGCTCGATCAGCGTGCGTTTGTAGTCGTCGAGGTCGATGCCTGGCACCGGTTGCAGCGTCGGCGTCGCCTCCGTGTCCATGTACGCCAGGAGGAAATCGGCGAACAACGGATCGCTCGCGGCGTCGTGCACCAACCGGTATCCGGCCAGGTATCCGAAGTAGCACAGCGCCTGATGGCTTGCGTTGAGCAAGCGCAACTTCATGAGTTCGTAGGGTGTGACGTCTTCGACGACCATCACGCCGACGTCCTCGTAGGGCGGGCGGCCGTCGGAGAACGAGTCCTCCAGCACCCATGAGGTGAACGGTTCGGCCACCACGGGCCACTCGTCGGCGACACCGAATTCGCGCTCCACGGTGTCGATGACCTCTGGCGTCGTCACGGGTGTGATGCGGTCGACCATCGAATTGGGGAAGCGCGTGTTCGCGGTGATCCAGTCACCGAGTCCGGGGTGGAGGCGCTCGGCGTAGGTGGTGAAGGCCTGCCGGGCCACGTCGCCGTTGCCCTCGATGTTGTCGCAGGACACGATGGTCGGCGAGGTGATTCCGCGGTCCCGTCGACGCACGAGGGCCTCGGTGACCAGGCCGAACACGTTGATCTCAGGTGCGGAATCGATGTAGTAGCCGCCCTCGGTGATGGTCAGCGAGATGATCCTGGTGGTCGGCGCCGCCAACAGTTCGATGACGCCCTCCGGGTCGTCGGGCGCATAGCGGTAGTCGACGATCGACCCGATCACCCGCGCCTCGCGGTGACCGTCGGGATGTTCGAGCAGCAGGGTGTAGAGCCCGTCCTGGTCGCGCATCACCTCGGCCATCCGGCGATCGTTCGCCAGAATGCCGACTCCGCAGATGCCCCATTCGGTGGCCTGCCCCATCTCGAGGAGTCTGTCGACGTACATCGCCTGGTGTGCGCGGTGGAAGCCGCCGACACCGAAATGGACGATGCCGATCTGCACCGCTGCACGGTCGTAGCTGGGGCGGGGGATCGTCAGCTGCTCGAGGGTCGAGGAAGCCAGCTTCGTCGGGGGTGTTGTGTACGTCACATCGCTCATGTTAGCGTGTTGAGCATCTACTCGCACCCGTGAGCATGTGTTCACGGTCAGAAAGTGGTGGTAAGTGCCCGAACCGACGCCGGAGGATCTGCGGCTCGCGCTACGAGCGGCGACGCTGTATTACCTGGACGGCCTCACTCAGGCCGAGATCGCTTCACGGCTGGGCGTCTCCCGGCCGACCGCGGGGCGACTCGTCGCGAAGGCGAAGGCCAACGGCCTTGTACGCATCGAGGTGGTGGTGCCGCCCGACATCCAGGACGACTTACACGCCGAGGAAGAGCGCGAACTGGAACGCCGGTTCGGGCTGACCGAGGCCGTCGTCGCCGCCAATGCTAGCCGCGCCGGCGCGGCCCTGTTGATGCGCCGCATCTCCGCCGATGACGTGCTCGGCTTCACGTGGGGGCCCGAGCAGGTGGGCGTCGCCACTCACCTGGTGCCCGGCATCGCGAGCTGCCGCGCGGTGGTCCAGCTCGACGGCGCCATGTCCACCGCGGCCTATCAGACGGGCATGGAGACGATCCTCACGCGGTGCGCCGACACGCTGCGCGCCGAGACGTTCCGGTTGCCCGCGCCCTTGTACGCAGACCCGGCGACCGTGGTCTCCATGCGTGAGGACTCGGTGATCTCCAGAACCCTGGACGCCGGACGACGCGCACAGGCAATGCTTTTCGGTGTCGGCGCGGTGTCGACCTCGACGACGTTGTTCGAGGGCAGCTTCCTCGACATCCGGATGCTCGACGAACTCATGTCGATGGGAGCCGTCGGCGAGATCGGCGGCCGCTTCTTCAACGCCCACGGCGAGCCCGTCCACGACGAACTGCAGCAGCGGGCCATGTCGGTTCCGTTGGAGGACATCCGGATGTGCGAGAAAACCTTCCTGATCTCCGGGGGAGCCGGCAAGTACCAGGCCATCCTCGGTGCCCTTCGGGGCAAGCTGGCGCGGCTTCTGGTGTGCGATATCGATTGCGCACGTTGGCTGTTGAACCAATGAGAGGTGATGAGAGGTGAAACGGTTGAGAAGATTGGCGGCCTGCGTCGCAGCCGCGGGATTGACGGCGACGGCCGGATGCGCCGGCGCGGGGACGCTCGGCGCCACCGATCAGACGGTCACCATCGCCATGGTGTCCAACTCTCAGATGACCGACGCGCGTGAGCTGTCGAGCCGGTTCGAAGCCGAGAACCCGGACATCAAGCTGCGGTTCGTCACACTGTCCGAGAACCAGGCCCGCGCCAAGATCACGGCGTCGACGGCGATGGGCGGTGGCGAATTCGACGTCGTGATGATCAGCAACTACGAGACCCCCCAGTGGGCCCAGAACGGTTGGCTGGTCAACCTTTCCGACTACACCCGCAACACACCCGGCTACGACGAGGACGACTTCATCCCGTCGCTGAAGGAATCGCTGTCCTATGAGGGCGACATGTACTCGGTTCCGTTCTACGGCGAATCGTCGTTCCTGATGTACCGCAAGGACCTGTTCGAGCAGGCCGGCATCGAGATGCCCCGCACACCCACGTGGCAGCAGGTCGCCGATGCGGCCGCCAAGCTCGACGGGCCCGACATGGTCGGGATCTGCCTGCGCGGCAAGCCAGGATGGGGCGAGGTGCTCGCGCCGCTGGACACCGTCATCAACACCTTCGGCGGCCGCTGGTACGACATGGACTGGAACGCCCAGCTCACCAGCCCCGAGGTGCGCAACGCCGTGCAGTTCTACGTCGACACCGTCGACAAGTACGGCGAACCGGGTGCCTCCGCAGCGGGTTTCGGCGAATGTGCGACGCAGTTCGCGCAGGGCCGCGCGGCGATGTGGTACGACGCCACCTCGGCGGTCTCGACGGTGGAGGACCCCGCGTCGTCCAACGTGGTCGGCAAGGTCGGCTACGCGATGGCACCGACGGTGGAGAAACCCAACTCGGGCTGGCTCTACACGTGGGCGCTCGGTATCCCGAAGAGCAGCGACAAACCCGACGCGGCATGGAAGTTCATCTCGTGGATGACCGACAAGGACTACATCAGGCTCGTCGGAGAGGAACTCGGCTGGGCCCGCGTGCCACCCGGCAGTCGGCTGTCGACCTATGAGATTCCCGAATACAAGGAAGCGTCCGCGGCGTTCGGCCAGGTGACCCTCGACTCCATCGAGGGCGCCGACCCGGCCAAGCCCACGGTGCAACCGGTTCCGTACACAGGCGTGCAGTTCCTGGCCATCCCGGAATTCCAGGATCTCGGAACCCGGGTGAGCCAACAGATCAGCGCGGCCATCGCCGGGCAGAAGTCCGTCGACGCGGCGCTGGAACAGGCGCAGAAGTACGCAGAAGTCGTCGGCCGGAGCTATCAGGAGAAGCCATGACAACCACCGAGGCGAAGACGACGGCCGAGGCGGCGGCCGAGGCCGAACACGTCGCACGGATCAAGAAGACACAGGATCCCGGGGTCTCCCGCGCCGAAGGCTGGCGCCGCCGTGGACCACTGTTGCCTGCGCTGATCTTCATGATCGTCGTCACCCAGATCCCGTTCCTGTTCACGCTGTACTACTCGACGCTGTCGTGGAACCTGGTGCGGCCGGGGTCACGCGAGTTCGTCGGCCTGCAGAACTACTTCGACGTCGTGCAGGACGCCACGTTCTGGCAGGCGGCCTTCAACTCGGTGTTCTTCATCGTGGTGACGGTGCTGATCGCGATGGTGCTCGGCCTGCTGCTGGCGCTGCTGCTGGACCGGGTGTTCCTCGGTCGTGGCATCGTACGCACACTGCTCATCACACCGTTCCTGGTGACACCCGTTGCGGGAGCGCTCATGTGGAAGACGGCGATGCTCGACCCGGTGTTCGGCATCGTGAACTGGCTACTGCCGGGAGAGGGAATCGACTTCATCGGCGAATTCCCCCGGGCGTCGATCATCGTCGCCCTGGTATGGCAGTGGACGCCGTTCATGATGCTGCTGATCCTCGCCGGCCTCCAGTCGATGCCGCGAGACGTCCTGGAGGCCGGTCGAGTCGACGGTGCCAACTCGTTCCAGTTGTTCCGTGAACTGACGTTGCCGCACCTGCGCCGGTTCATCGAACTGGGAACGGTGCTGGGCGCGATCTATCTGGTCAACACGTTCGACCAGATCTACATGATGACGCAGGGCGGGCCGGGCACGGCCAGCGCGAACCTGCCGTTCTACATCTACCAGCGCGCATTCCTGGGCTTCGACATCGGCCAGGCCGCCGCGATGGGCGTCATCGTGGTCATCTTCACGATCGTCATCGCGACGTTCGCGCTGCGGTTGATCTTCAAATCATTCTCCGGAGCACAGGAGGCGGCGTGATGAGCACCGATATCGTAACCACCACAACCGCTCCGGCCGCCACGCCGCCGCCGAGGGCAAAGGTCAAGCGCCGCAAGTTCGATCCGTGGGGCGTGGTGGCCTGGATCGTCGGCCTCGGCTTCTTCTTCCCGGTGTTCTGGATGGTGCTCACCGCGTTCAAGCAGGAGGTCGACGCCTACACGGCCACGCCGAAGCTTTTCTTCGTCCCCACCCTCGACGAGTTTCGCGCCGTGTTCTCGCAGGGGGTCGGAACCAGCCTGTTGAACTCGCTGTTCGCCACCACGGTGTCGACGATCCTGGTGCTGGCGCTCGGCATCCCGGCCGCGTTCGCGCTGTCGCTGCGACCGGTGCGCAAGACCCAGGACGCGTTGTTCTTCTTCATGAGCACCAAGATGCTGCCGATCGTCGCCGCGATCATCCCGATGTACGTGATCGTGTCCAACATCGGACTGCTGGACAACATCTGGGCGCTGATCATCCTCTACACCGCGATGAACCTGCCGATCGCGGTGTGGATGATGCGGTCCTTCTTCCTCGAAGTGCCCGGCGAACTGTTGGAGGCTGCGAGCCTCGACGGCGCCAGCACCTGGCGGTCGATGCGAGAGGTGATCCTGCCGCTCGTGTCGCCCGGCATCGCCGCCACAGCGCTGATCTGTGTGATCTTCGCGTGGAACGAGTTCTTCTTCGCGGTCAATCTGACCGCGGTGCAGGCCCAGACCATGCCGGTGTTCCTGGTCGGCTTCATCGCAGGCGAGGGCCTGTACTGGGCGAAGCTGTGCGCAGCGTCGACCATGGCTGCGCTTCCGGTGGTTCTCGCGGGCTGGATCGCGCAGAACAAGCTGGTTCGTGGACTGTCCTTCGGGGCCATCAAGTAAGGAGATAACTGCAATGGCTGCAATCACTTACCGCAACGCCTCGTGCATCTACGAGGGCTCGGACAAGCTCGCGGTCGACTCACTCAACCTCGACATCGCCGACGGCGAGTTCGTGGTCCTGGTCGGCCCGTCCGGATCCGGCAAGAGCACGGCGCTGCGCATGCTCGCCGGCCTGGAGGACATCGACGAGGGCGACATCGAGATCGGTGGCCGCAACATGCGCGGTGTGCCGTCGAAAGACCGCGACATCGCGATGGTGTTCCAGAACTACGCGCTGTACCCGACCAAGACCGTCGCCGAGAACATGGGCTTCGCGCTCAAGCTGCGCGGTGTCCCGGCCGCCGAACGACGCCGCAAGGTCGAGGAGGCCGCCAAACTGCTCGACCTCGAGCAGTACCTCGACCGCAAGCCGGCCAAGCTGTCCGGTGGTCAGCGGCAGCGCGTGGCGATGGGACGCGCGATCGTTCGTGAGCCGCAGGTGTTCTGCATGGACGAGCCGCTCTCCAACCTCGACGCCAAACTGCGTGTGCAGACCCGCACCCAGATCGCCGCGCTGCAACGCCGCCTGGGCACCACCACGGTGTACGTCACGCACGACCAGGTCGAGGCCATGACCATGGGCGACCGGGTCGCGGTGCTGCGCAACGGCAAGCTCCAGCAGTTCGCATCCCCGAACGACCTGTACGACAAGCCCATCAACGAGTTCGTGGCGGGCTTCATCGGATCGCCCGCCATGAACCTGGTGAAGCTGCCGATCGTCGCCGACGGTGTGCGCGTCGGTGACAACTCCACCCTCGAGCTCGAACGCGACCAGATGACCCGGCTGGGCCAGCTGGGACTGTCCGAGGTCACCATCGGTATCCGGCCCGAGCAGCTGGAGATCGAAGAGTCGGGCCGCGTCGAGGTCATCGTCGACCTCGTCGAGGACCTCGGCAGCGAGGCCTACGTCTACACCCATGCCGCGTCGGGATCCGGCGTCGAACTCGTCGCACGCTGCAATCCCCGCCGGGCACCCAAGCTCGCTCAAACCGTGCGGCTGCGCAAATCGCCCGACGGCGTGGTTCACCTGTTCCACCCGGAGACCGGGGAGCGCATCTAGGGTTTCTCCTGCGCCGATTTCTGCATGAGGGTCGTGATTCCACGCGAATCACGACCCTCGTGCAGAATTCGGCGGGGTCCAGCCGCGGCGGGCGAACGCTTCACGCACACGGTGGAGGATGAACTGCGGGCTGTGTTCGGCGACCACGCGCAGGTCGATCCAACCCTGCCCGTCGATCAGCTCTGCTCGCCAGATGTCGTGGACGTACTGACCACGGTCCGTACTGTGATGCGCCCCTTCGTAGTCGAGCCCGACGCGTGGTTCGTCATAACCCATGTCGAGGAATGCGCGACGGTAGCCGTCCGTCACCTCGATTTGCGTACGGGGTTTGGGCAGCCCGCCGTCGATCAACACCAGGCGCAGCCACGTCTCCTTGGGTGACTGTGCGCCCCCGTCCATCAGGCTGAGCGCGTCGCGGGCACGCCGGATCCAGCGTGCCCCGCGGTTCCTTTCAACCAGATGCGTGACGTCCTCGGCCCGCAGACCCGTCGCGGCGGCGAGCGCGTCGAGGTGCGCCGCCGCGGCGTAGCGGGGGAGGTGACGCGCCAGGTCGAGGGCGGTGCGTGCGACGGTGGTCACCGGCAGATCGCCTATGTAAGTGAGTTCGTCGGCTGCGATCCGCTCTTCACGGATGATGATGCCGGGTTGTTTTCTGGTGTGATCGGCGATCAACTCGATCGGAGTCGCCGGGTCGACCCAGCGGGCGCCGTGCAATGCCGCGGCAGCCCGTCCAGCGATGGCACTTCGTCGTCGGGTCCACAGCCAGGCCGCCATGGCGTTGAGCGCGACGGTTCGCACGGTGTCTTTTTCGATGTACACCCCTGGATGGATGGCGGTGTATCGCCAGCGCAACTGCCCGCGGGTGAGCAGACCGCTGCTGAGGGCCTCGGTGCCGAGGAACGGGTTCTCCATGACCGCATCGTGGAAACCCGGACCGACAGAATCCGGCCCATTCACCCATTTCTGCACCAGGGCTGTGGATAACTCGCCCGCCGCGACCCTGGTGTAGAAATCGGCGTGGCGAGGCATCCTTGGGGGATGGAGCGCTATGAGCGGGTTCGCCTGACGAATCCTGACAAGGTGCTCTATCCCGCCACGGGTACCACCAAGGCCATCACGAAGGCAGAGGTCTTCGACTATTACCTGAGCATCGCGCAGGTGATGGTGCCGCACATCGCGGGCCGACCGGTGACCCGCAAACGCTGGCCCAACGGCGTCACCGAGGAGGCGTTCTTCGAGAAGCAGTTGGCGTCGTCGGCTCCCAGCTGGCTGGAGCGTGGCTCGATCACACACAAGTCGGGCACCACGACCTACCCGATCATCAACACGCGCGAAGGACTCGCGTGGATCGCGCAGCAGGCCTCGCTGGAAGTGCATGTACCGCAATGGCGGTTCGAGGACGGGAAGCAAGGGCCTGCCACGCGGATCGTGTTCGACCTCGATCCCGGTGAAGGCGTCACGATGACGCAACTGTGCGAGGTCGCGCACGAGGTTCGCGCGTTGATGACCGATCTTGAGCTGGAGACATATCCGCTCACCAGTGGCAGCAAGGGTCTGCACCTGTACGTGCCACTGGCCGAGCCGATCAGCTCACGCGGCGCGTCGGTGCTCGCGCGGCGGGTGGCTCAGCAGCTGGAGCAGGCCATGCCGAAACTGGTCACCGCGACCATGACCAAGAGCCTGCGTGCGGGCAAGGTGTTTCTCGACTGGAGCCAGAACAACGCGGCCAAGACCACGATCGCGCCGTACTCGCTGCGCGGACGCGACCATCCGACCGTTGCCGCCCCGCGCACGTGGGATGAGATCGCCGATCCGGAACTGCGGCATCTGCGGTTCGACGAGGTGCTCGACCGGCTCGACGAATACGGTGATCTGCTCGCGTCGCTGGACGCCGACGCGCCGGTCGCCGACAAGCTCACCACCTACCGCAGCATGCGTGATGCGTCCAAGACGCCGGAACCGGTGCCGAAAGAGATTCCGACGACGGGCAACAACGACAAGTTCGTCATCCAGGAACATCACGCCCGCCGGTTACACTACGACCTGCGACTCGAACGCGACGGTGTGCTCGTGAGTTTCGCGGTGCCCAAGAACCTGCCCGACACGACCGCGGAGAACCGCCTCGCGGTGCACACCGAGGACCACCCCATCGAGTACCTGACGTTCCACGGCTCGATCCCCAAAGGCGAGTACGGCGCCGGCGACATGGTGATCTGGGACTCGGGCACCTACGAGACCGAGAAGTTCCGTGTTCCACAGGAACTCGACAATCCTGACGACAGCCACGGCGAGATCATCGTGACGCTGCACGGTGAGAAGGTCGACGGGCGCTACGCACTGATCCAGACCAAGGGCAAGAACTGGCTCGCGCACCGCATGAAGGATCAGAAGGTCGCGCGGCCAGAGGATTTTGCTCCCATGCTGGCAACCGAGGGTTCGGTGTCCCGATACAAGGCAGGCCAGTGGGCGTTCGAGGGCAAGTGGGACGGATACCGCGTCATCATCGACGCGAACCACGGGAAGTTGCAGATACGTTCCCGCAACGGCCGCGACGTCACGCGTGAGTACCCTCAATTCAAGGCGCTGGCAGCGGATCTCGCCGAACATCATGTCGTGCTCGACGGCGAGGCGGTCGCCCTCGACGAGAACGGGATCCCCAGTTTCGGCGAGATGCAGAACCGGGCCCGCTCGACCCGCGTCGAGTTCTGGGCCTTCGACATCCTGTGGCTCGACGGCCGATCGTTGTTGCGGGCCAAGTACTCGGACCGGCGCAAGCTCCTTGAGGCGCTGGCCGACGGCGGCGGGCTGATCGTGCCCGGCCTGCTGCCCGGCGACGGCGCCGACGCCATGGAGCACGTGCGCAAGAAACGCTTCGAAGGTGTCGTCGCCAAGAAGTGGGACTCGACCTATCAGCCGGGCCGACGCTCGTCGTCGTGGATCAAGGACAAGATCTGGGACACCCAGGAGGTCGTGATCGGCGGCTGGCGCCAGGGTGAGGGCGGGCGCTCCAGCGGCATCGGCGCACTCGTCCTCGGCATCCCCGGGCCCGACGGCCTGCAGTTCGTGGGGCGCGTCGGAACCGGGTTCACCGAAAAGGAACTCGGCAGGCTCAAAGACATGCTGGAACCGCTGCACACCGACGAATCACCCTTCAACGCGCCACTGCCCAGGGTCGACGCGCGCGGTGTCACGTTCGTGCGCCCCGAACTCGTCGGGGAGGTGCGCTACAGCGAGCGCACCTCCGACGGTCGGTTGCGCCAACCGAGTTGGCGCGGTCTGCGCCCCGACAAGACACCCGGCGAGGTGGTGTGGGAGTAGCTGCATCAGCGGCAACACAGCGCAGGCCGTCGAAGAGTCATCCGCGCTGTCGCAATTCGCGGCGGGACGACAACCCGAGTTTGGCGAAGATCCGACTGAGGTGCCATTCCACCGTGCGCGGGCTGATGAACAGGTGGCCGGCGATCTCGGAGTTGCTGTAGCCGTCGCCGGCGAGTCTGGCGATGTAGCTTTCTTGTGCTGTGAGAGTCGTAGCCGCTCTGTTGCTCGGTTCTTTTCGGGAAGTCCCGCCTGCGGCGTGCAGTTCGCGGCGGGCCCGTTCGGCATAGCCGTCGGCACCCATGTGTAGGAACATTTCATGAGCGATGCCCAATTCACTGCGTGCTTCACCTCGGCGGTTCTCGCGACGCAGCCACTCACCGAAGATCAGGTGAGTGCGCGCGGTCATGACTCTGAGGGGTGAGCGCTCCAAATGCTCTATCGCGATACGGTACTCGTTCTCGGCGGCAGGGCCTGTGGCGGTGAGTGCCTTGGCACGCGCTGCGTATCCGAGCGCGGTTGCGGTTCCCGTTGTTTCGGCTCGCTCGAACATCCGCTCAGCTGCTGAACGCGCGATGCCGGTGTTACCGGACCGCGCTGCGGCTTCGATCATCTCGTTGAGCAGATGGCCGTACATTCCCACGTCGTCGTATTCCAGGGCCGATGTGCACACCCTGAGCGCCTCGTCGTACTGGCCAAGTCCGTTGTGCAGGACGGCCAATGAGAAGAGTACGACGGTGATTTCGCTGCCTTCGCCACGCGTGGTGGCATCCTGGATCGTGGTCCGGGCGAGATCTTTGCCGAGTTCCTCTTGTCCCCGGCAGGCCGCGAGATACGTCTGGATGGAGCGGTGCGGCGGCGCGCCCGTGGCGGTGGAGATCGCTTCTGATTCGGCGAGGAGATTCGCGGCCTGTGAGAAGTCGCCGGCGGTGACACATACTCCCGCATAGGTGGTCAACGCGGCGGGCAGGACGGTCAATTCTCCTGCAGCACGGAGCTGTTCGAGTTGGCGAGCGTTGAGTGAGTTGTAGGTGTCCTGGTCGAACAGATCGAGTAGCACGCGCAGTGTGATGTCGTGTGAGCGTGGGTCCGCGACACCGGCATCGTCTTCTGTCAGGTACTGACCGATGGCGCGCTGCAACACTGGCGCGGCGACAGCGTGTCCTTCCGTGAGCCGAAGGACGATTCCATCGAGGAAGAGGTCAGCGGCGGTGGGTGGCGACGGTGGCGGCGGCGCCTGTCGCGCTGCGATTGCTATCGCAGCGGCGGATGCCTGTTCGTCGGCGGAGAGGCGGCCGACGATCATCGCGGCCACCAGTGCGTCGAGATAGGTGCCGCGCGCGAGTGCGGCATCCAATGGCTGCAGTCGTTGGGCGGCCGCCAACAGCAGGGGCGGGGCGTCCCGGCCCCGTTGAGCGGCGAAGGCGATCTTGGCTCGTAGCAGATCCGTTCGTGCCCTCAGCAGCTCGTCCTCGGTTCCCGCGACTGCTGCCAGAAGCTGGGTGGCGGCCCCTGGGTCACCAGCATCCAACTTGGACAGGGCCGCGTCGAGTGCGCGTTCAGCCCGACGCACAGGGTCGGGTGTCAGTTCGACGGCACATGACAGGAACGCTGCTGCGGCGGCGGCGCCACCGCGGCGGCGAGCTCGCGCTGCGGACCGGACGAGTTCGGCAGCCACATTCTCATCGGGTGCGGTGACGGAGTGGGCGCGGTGCCAGGCACGGTGTTCGTCCGCCATCGGACCGGGGGCGACATCGGCCAGCGCAGCATGCGCCTGCCGCCGTTCAGAGGCGGATGCGTTGCGGTAGACAGCTGAACGAACCAGTGGGTGGCGAAAGCGCAAGCGGGATTCGACGGTGATCAGACCGGAGCGCTCGGCTGGAACGCTGTCATCGGCGTCAACGTGCAGCCGCGCGGCGGCGGCCCACAACCATGCTGGGTCGCCGGTCGGTTCGGCAGCGGCGAGGAGCAGGAGAGTCCTCGTCGCCTGGGGCAGTTCGTGTAGGCGTTGGTCGTATTCTCGCTCGATTCGCTTCGTGACGGATGTCGCCGCTGTCAGCCCGTATCCGCCTGCCAACTCTGCAGGTGCAATGGCATGGCGAAGTTCCAACAACGCCAGTGGATTTCCATCCGCTTCGGCAAGGATGTTCTCTCGGACGGTCTGGTCCAATTGGCCCGGCACGACTTCGGAGAGCAGCGTGCTGGCATGGGTGTGGGCGAGCCTGTGCAACTTCAGTTCGGGCAGGCCGTCGAGCTCCGGATGAGCATCTGGTCTGCGGGTGGCGAAGATCATCACCACGGGGTCGGCGAGAAGCCGGCGTGCCGCGAATGTCAGCGCCTGCAGCGACTCACGGTCGACCCATTGCGCGTCGTCGATGACGCAGATGGTGGGTCGCTTCGCGCCGGCGTCGCCGAGCAACGTCAGCACGGCCAAACTGACCAGAAGACGATCGGGTGCGCTGCCGTCGCGAAGGCCCAGTGCCACCTGCAATGCGTTCTTCTGCGGGTCAGGCAAACCGTCGATGTGACGCAGAATCGGCCCACACAACTGCTGCATACCGGCGTAGGCGAGTTCCATCTCCGATTCTGTGCCGCCGATATGGATGGTGCGAAGCTCGTCATCGGCGTTGGCGACCACCTCGGCGAGCAGTGCCGTCTTCCCGATACCTGCCTCGCCATGAACAACGAGGACACCGCTCTGGCCGGCTCGTGCGCGATTGCACAGCTCGACGAGTTGCCGCTGTTCGTCCTGGCGGCCGATGAGCGTTCTGGCCGCCGCGCTCCAGCCCATACCGGCGATCTTTACATGTGCTCAAGCATGCAGCGACTCAAGCGGTGAGACCGGTTTTCGACCCACCGGGTTCCACGGGATTCACCGACCCCGTGGTTTCCACGGGGTCGGTGAGAGGCCGTCGGGGTGTGTGATTTGCGCAGCGGGGGGACTGCGCTCACTTCACGAAGGATTCCAACAATGACCGACGCCAAGACCGTCCACGAGGTCACCTACGATTTGCTCCGAACACTCGGGCTGACCACTGTGTTCGGCAACCCGGGCTCCACAGAGCAGACGTTCCTGCAGAACTTCCCGGACGACTTCACCTACATACTCGGGTTGCAGGAAGCATCGGTGCTCGCAATGGCCGACGGTTTCGCCCAGGTCACCGGTAAGCCTGCGCTGGTCAATCTGCACACCGCAGCCGGCACCGGCAACGCGATGGGCAGCCTCATCGCGGCTTACCGCGCGAACACTCCGATGATCGTGACCGCCGGACAACAGACACGTGAGATGTCTCTGTGTGACCCGTACTTGAACAACCCAGAAGCGACACTGATGCCGCAGCCGTGGGTGAAGTGGGCCCACGAGCCCGTCCGGCCCGAGGACGTGCCTGCGGCGTTCATGCGTGCCTACGCCGTCGCCACCCAGCCGCCGGCCGGTCCGGTGTTCTTGTCCATCCCTCTGGACGACTGGAACAAACCGGCGCTGGGGCCGGCGGTGGTCAGGACGGTCAGCCACCGCGTGCAGCCAGACGCCAAGCGTCTGCACGACTTCGCCACCCGGATCAGCCGGGCGGAGCGCCCATTGTTGGTATTGGGGCCCGAAGTGGACCGCGCCGGCGCCTGGAACGCCGGTATCGCTTTCGCGGAGAAGCTGCGCGCGCCGGTGCGTGGCGGCCCACTGGCGCCGAGATGCTCGTTTCCCGAGGACCATCCGCTGTACGCGGGCCCGCTGCCACTGACGATTGCGGGTGTCAACCAGGCCGTGGCCGACTTCGACCTTGTCATCGTGATCGGAGCGCAGGTGTTCAGTTATTACCCCTACGTGGCGGGCGAGTACCTGCCCGAAGGAACCGACCTGCTCCAGATCACCGGCGATCCCCACCTGGCCGCGGTCGCACCGGTGGGCGACAGCCTGGTCGGTGACATGAACTCTGTCCTGGAACAGCTTCTGGACCTCGTGGAGGTCCCGGCTGACCGGCACGCTCCACCTGGACTGAGCCGAGACCTCAGCGGCGATCTCCCAGTGGCGTCCGCGCCGCTGCTGCCCAACGATGTCTATGCGGTACTGAGCTCGGTCAAGCCAGATGACGCGGCGGTCGTCATGGAGTCCACCTCCACATTGGCGGACCTCATCCAGTGGTGGCCCACGCGGCGCGCAGGCAGCTTCTTCGCCACCGGCAGCGGAGGCATCGGCTGGGGCGTACCCGCAGCGGTGGGTATCGCACTCGGCGACAGGGCCCGCGGTGTGAAGCGAACTGTCGTCGCTTCGATCGGTGACGGCTCCTTCCAGTACTCGATCCAGGCGATCTGGACCGCCGCGCAGCACAAACTTCCGATCGTGTTCGTTGTCCAGCGCAACGGCGAATACTGTGTGTTGAAGTCCTTCGCGCTTCTCGAGGAGACACCCGATGTCCCCGGCCTCGACCTACCGGGACTTGATATCGCTTCCCTTGCAACTGGTTTCGGATGTCGAACGGCCAATGTGGGCAGCACAGAAGAACTCGCCCAGGAGTTCAAGGCTGCCCTTGAGGCCGAGGGGCCGACGGTCCTCGTCGTACCGACTCGGCCGCACCTGCCGGTTCTGGGCTGAGCGATGCCGGTCTACACGTGCACCGCGGTGCAGTCGACGCTGAACGCCGACACCAAGGCGAATCTGGCCGCAGAAGTCACCAGGATCCACTCGATGATCAATCACGTTCCGAGTGCGTACGTGAACGTCGTCTTCCATGAACTACCCCCCGACGCCGTTTACACCGACGGCCAACCTGCACAACCACTCCTGATCAACGGGTGGGTCCGCACGGGCCACCCGGAAGCCCAAAGCAGCCAGCTGGTCGCGGAGATCGCCGCAGCGGCCTCCCGGGTCACCGGCATCCCTGCCAAGCGCGTACTCGTCGTTATTCAGAACAGCCCGGCGCATCTGGCCATCGAGGGTGGAAGGGTGCTACCCGAACCTGGAGAAGAAGAAGCCTGGTTGCGAGAGCAAAAGGAGGTTGATTGAGATGGCGTCCCACGGTTCGCAGATCGAGCGATTCGCCGCAGCAGCCGTGGCCCATGGCGATGTGACCACGGACCGGAGCCTGCTCAGCGAACGCGGCCACGACTATTGGGGCGTCGGAGGGGTGGCGAGCCTACTACTGCGCCCGCATGGCCGCGACGACATCGCCCCGATCATGCGACTTGCGATGGAGCACAACGTGGCAATCGTGCCGCGCGGCGGGGCGTCGAACTGCTCGGGCGGGATCATGCCCGCAGCGGGCCGCGTCCTCCTCGACCTGTCCGGCCTCGACAAGATTCTCCATATCGACACGGAAAACCATCGCGCTCGCGTGGAACCCGGTGTCATCAACGCCGATCTGCAAGCAGCATTGGCGCCGCACGGCTTGTGCTTCTCACCCGATCCGGTCTCAGCACACCTGGCCACCGTGGGCGGCAACATCATCGAAAATGCCGGTGGACCACACGCATTGAAGTACGGCGTCACCTACAACCATGTCCTGAGCGTTGCTGTCGTCCTTCCCGACGGGACAACCGTCACCCTCGGCGCCGACGACGATGGCCCCGACCTCCTCGGTGTGTTCATCGGCTCGGAGGGAACCCTTGGCATCATCACCGAGGCCACCGTCGCCTTGCGACCGGTCGCCGACGTGACGCACAGTCTGATGGGTGCGTTCGCCACCGCCCGTGATGCCGCCGACACCATCGCCGCGGTCATCGCCACCGGAGTGGTGCCCGCCGCCGTCGAGTGGCTTGACCGAGCTGGAATCGCTGGATTGCAGCAGTTCTACGACACCGGCTATCCGTTGGATGCCGACTCCATCGTGCTCATCGACGTCGACGGCACCGCAACCGAGGTGGCGCGCGACCAGGCGATCGTGGAACGGGTGTTGCGTCTGCGGGCGACCGAAGTGCGGACAGCCGAGGACGAGAAGGAGCGCGACGCACTGTGGTACGGCCGCCTCAACGCCCCCAACTCGGTGGTGCAAAGCGGCAAGGGCTTCTTCATCGGCGACGTCACTGTGCCCCGTGACCGGATACCCGAGATGCAGCAAGCCATCCAAGCTACCGCCGAACGCCATTCCGACGGTCTGATGTTCATCGCGGTGTGCGGCCATGCCGGCGACGGCGACCTGCACCCCACCACGTTCTACGACAAGGGCAATCCGCTGGCAGCGTCTGCGCTCGAAGCCGCGAACAACGAAATCATCGAAGCGGCATTGGAATTGGGCGGCACCATCACCGGCGAGCACGGTGTCGGCACTGAAAAGATCCCATTCATGACCAAGCGCTTCACGCCGGTGGAGATCGCCGCGCAACGCGCCATCAAAGAGGCCTTCGATCCTGCCGGGCTGCTCAATCCAGGAATAATGCTGCCTGAGCGATCTGCCGAAGAACCCGACACCAGTGTTTTTTGTACCGCGGTTCGCAGCGCGCTCACCGGTCGATTGACCCGCGATCCGGACACTCCGTTGACTGTCGGCGCAAACACCGACATCAGCATCAACCTCGGCAACCTCAGCCTCGTCGTCGGCGCCGATGCCACCGTCGCGTCGGTCAACAGATACCTCCACGAGCACGGAGTCGCCTGCGCCGCGGTCCCGCACGTCGGCGAAGAGCGCACCATCGGAGCGCTCGTGGCCACCGCCGTCGGAGCGGAACGAGACCACATCAGGCACGCGTTATTGGGCGCCGACGTCACCGTCGTCGACGGGCAACAGCCTGCCCGCTTCGGTGCCGAGACCATGAAGGACGTCGCCGGATACGACACAAAACGGCTCTACATCAGCGCACACGGCGCCTTCGGTGCACTGGTCACTCTGATCTTCAAGATCACTGTGGAGGCGTGACCTCCGCGGGGCAAGCTCACCGCTGACGGCCCTGGCTCACCGGTAGTGCCGGTGGTGCACCGAGATGCCCGAATGGCCGGGCGCCAGTTCGGGCCGCAGCACGAGTTCGGAGTCGTAGTCACCACCATTCTGCGTGCGGTACGGGATGGCCTCCTCCTCATCGACTGTCTCGAGTCGACGACGTAATTCTGCTGTCGCGGTGGCGAACTGAGCCCCCGAGTAGCGGTCCGCACCGTAGAGGCACATGGGTGCCAACGGGGCGATGCCGACGTACCACAACGTGCCGTGCAGCAGGGGGAAGAGCACCTGGTCGAGTTGGCCGTTGATGCCGCGCGGACCCAGCGCGGCCGGCGGGCTGCCACTCGTCAGAATCGTCAACGCCTTCGTCCCGGCCAGTGGTCCGTCGCCGTAACGCAATGTGCGGCGGGGATTCTCGGGGTCGACGATGCCGTAGGCGAATCCCTTGACGAACACGCGGTCGATCCACCCTTTGAGGATCGCCGGGACGCTGTACCACCACAGCGGGAACTGCAGGACGACGAGATCCGCCCATTCGAGCTTGCGTTGCTCGGCGGTGACGTCGGGACTCAGGGTGCCTGAGTGGAACGCCTGCTGCGAGGCTCGGCTCACGGAGAATCGGCCCTCCGTACCGGTGGTGTAGTCGTCACGGTCCAGCGCGGCCTTCCACTTCATCGCGTAGAGGTCCGACACCAGGTGCTCATGACCGAGTTCGTCTAGGATCCGCAGCCCTTCGGCCAGAAGCGAACTGTTCAACGACGCCTGCTCGGGGTGAGCGAACACCCATAGCACCTTCACGAAATCACCTCCTCAAATCCAGGATCGCCACGCCCGCACGCAGGCACTAGTGGCCCGAGAGTCAATATGCGCAAGAATCGGGCCATGCACCGTGTGGTCGTGTTGGTTCGTGACGGCTTGATCCCACTGGAGGTCGGGATTCCGCACCGCCTGTTCGGACAGGCTCGCTCGACCCGCGGGGAACGCCTGTACGACGTCGTGACGGCGACGCTGACACGCGGCCCGGTGCGCACCGACACCGACTTCACCATCAACGTCGCCAACGGACCCGAAGTCCTGGCAGAGGCCGACACCGTCGTCATCCCGGCATCCGACGAGGACTATGGCCCGCCCACGCAGGGACAGTTGTCCCCTGACCTCGGCACAGCGCTGTCACACGTGAGGCCCGGGGCCCGGATGGCCTCGATCTGCACGGGGTCCTTCGTGCTCGCGGCCGCCGGTTTCCTCGACGGTCGCCGGGCCACCACCCACTGGCGATCGGCCGACGACTTCCGGCGCCTGTTCCCGCACATCGAACTCGACCCGAACGTGTTGTTCACCGACTGCGACAACGTCCTCACCTCGGCCGGTGTGGCCGCAGGTCTGGACCTGTGCCTGCACATGATCCGGTGCGACTTCGGAGCAGCGGTGGCCAACCAGGTGGCGCGCGGCACCGTCACCCCACCGCACCGGGAAGGCGGTCAGGCGCAGTACATCCAGCGTCTGGTCCCCGAGCCCACAACCGCGGCGACCAGTGAAGCCCGTGCGTGGGCGGCCGAGCGACTCGACGCGGCCATCACCCTCGACGACATGGCCGCCGTCAGCGCGATGAGCAAGCGCACCTTCACGCGCCGGTTCCGGGAAGAGACGGGGTTGTCCCCGATGCAGTGGCTCACCGAACAGCGTCTGCACCGGGCCCGCGAACTGCTTGAGCAGACCGACTTCTCGGTCGACCGGGTCGCCGCCGAGTCCGGTCTGGGCAGCGGCACGACGATGCGCCAGCTGTTCCAGTCCGCGATGGGCGTGACGCCCAGCGCTTACCGCGCGACATTCCGGGGTCGTGGGGATCGGGCGCCTCGGTCGCGAGATGGAAAGGCTGCGGGATGATCCCGGGTTCTCGCCCGCGCGCGGCGTTACACGTTGTCATCACCGTGAGCCGCGAACGGCCGCACCTGTACCAGTTGATGTTCAGTCGGCCACCCGGCGATCGCGGGGTCATCGCGAGCGCCACGCAACAAATGTGCGATCACTTCGTCGCGATCGTCTCGCCAGCGGTGATAGGCGGCATGAATCGCCTTTCGTGATGAGCCAGCAAATCCATTGCGGGCCTTGATAACCAGAATGTATGAACCGATAACCGGCTTAACATTCCGTTAACATCGTTGCGCCCGTTAGCCTCCCGAAAGTGCGTTTCTCATCGGGGGAGGTCCTGTGACGGAGCCGTCCGTGACTTCGGTGGAACTGCTCGAGGCGAGGGCGTCAGGGGTGTCACGGCCGAGTCGGACCAGGCGGTTTCAGAGTGCCGCCCCACCACGTCAGCGGTTGAGCGTCATCGTGGTCGAGACCGTTGTGAGCCTGGTGGCACTGGGAATCATCGCCGCGCTGACGGCGATCACCCACGACCCGTGGTTGATCCCGCCACTTGCCGCCAGCATGGCCCTGGTGGTCGGCGGGGCGCATTTTCCGCTGTCGCAGCCCCGCAACGTCATCGGCGGTCACGTGATGTCGGCGATCGTCGGGGTCCTGGTCGGCATGACCGGTATCGACGCATTATGGGCCGGAGCCGTGGCGGGCGCGTTGGCGCTCGGAATGATGAAGCTGCTCAGGCTGTCTCACTCACCGGCAGCTGCGACCGCGATGATCGCGGTGGTTCCGGATATCCCCCGCTGGGAGTTCGTGGTGCTGGTCGGCACCGCCGCGGTGATCCTCGTCGTGGTCGGCCTGGCGGGCAACAAGCTCAACGGAGCGAAATACCCGCATTACTGGTGGTGAGGCCCACTGCCTCCTGCAGACCGCGGGTCGCGAGTTCGTCGGCCAACTCGTTGTCGCCGACGCCCGAGTGACCCTTCACCCAGAACCACTCGACCTGGTGGCGCGCGCAGGCGGCCTGCAGGCGCTGCCACAGGTCGACGTTCTTCACGGGCTGCTTGGCCGCGGTCAGCCAGCCGTTGCGCTCCCAACCCAGCACCCACTTGGTGATGCCGTTGCGCACGTACGTGCTGTCGGTGTACAGGTGCACCGTGACAGGCCGGGTGAGTGCCTCGAGCGCCATGATCGGAGCCGTCAACTCCATGCGGTTGTTGCTCGTCACGCCGGCCTCGCCGCCGAACATCTCGCGGACGTGCTCACGGTGGCGCAGCACCGCACCCCAGCCGCCGGGACCCGGATTGGGGCGGCAGCCGCCGTCGGTGTGGATGATGACGGGATCCTGGCTCACGGTCAGAGGATAGGCAACCTCGTGGGGCAGGTGGCTCACCGACGCGCGGGCGGCGAGATCATCGCGGTGCGCACCGACAACCCGAGCTCGTGGTGGCGTAGCGTGGTGATCCGGCGCCCCGGCTGCACGGCGTCTTTGACCGGCATCGCATCGTCGCCGAAAAAGGCTGCGCTGGCATCGATGTCCTCGACGATGTACGTGATGCCCCACAGCGAGGACGGGTCGTCGCCCGCAGCGTCCGGTGTACCGACCACCTCGACGATCACCTCACCGAACCGGAAAAAGATCTGCCGGATCCGCTGCCCACCCAGGTCGCCATCACGTGCACGGCGCGGCGTCGCGCCGACGGCGGCCAGTGCGTCGACCGTCCGGCCCAGGTTCGACGAGAACAGCACGACGTGGTCGATCGCGACGACGCCGTTGGCGTGGGTCGCGGGTTCCGACGGCGGCGCGTCGGACGGCGACGTCGGGATGCCGTCGAGGTCGGTCACGTGCGGGGGCAGATCCCGCAGCGACCACCCGACGATGCCTGTACCCGCCGAACGTGACGTGCCCAATCGGACGCGTACCCCGCCGACGCGGCACTCGTCTTCATCCACCGTGAACCCCGCCCGTTCCCAGACATGCGGTGGATCGGCGATGTCGATCGAAGCGACCGTGAGGGTCATGCATGGAGTATGGCGGGACCGCTCAGCGCGCGAAGTCGGCGGGGCGGAACGCGCCGTCGCGCAGCTTGCCCTCGATCTCCTCGAGGCTGCGGCCGGTCAGGTCGGGCATCCGGAAGTACACGAAAAGCCATGCGGCGACGTTGAACAGCCCGTAGAGCCACATCGCGGGTCCCACCCCGATGCCGCTGATCAGTGTCAACAGGGTCAGTGTGATGAGCAGGTTGGTGCCCCACAGCGCCGCCGACTGGGCGGCCGTGCCTGCGGGCCGCACCGCCAGCGGGTAGGTCTCCGAACCGGTCAGCCATCCCATGAGTTGCAAGCCACCCGCGTTGAACAGCATGAACACCACGAGGCACGCGACGATGAACGGCACGGACTCACGGCCGCTGTGACCCGTTGCGAACAACGCGCCCAGGACGAACAGGCTGACGGCCGCACCCGGGATCATGATGAGGGTGAGACGGCGCCTGCCGACCTTGTCGATGATGGACAGGCCCACCAGTTGTGCCACCAGATAGCTCACACCGAGGGCCACCGACACCTGCAGTGCGACCGACTCCGAGAAGCCGTTGTCGGTGAGGATCGTCGGCGAGTAATAGATGATCATCTCGATTCCGCTGAGCTGAGTGAAAATCGCTATGCCGCAACCAAGTATGAGCGCGGGCCGCACCCAGGACGCGCGCAGTCCTGGCCACCCGCGGGTTTTCGCGGTCTGTTCTTTGCGCACCAGTGTGGTCATCTCGTCGAGTTCGCCGTCGATGTCGTAGCCGTCGGGCCGCACGCGTTCGAGTACCTCGCGGGCCTTCTCGGGATCGCCGTCCTTGATCAGCCAGCGCGGGCTCTCGGGCAGGCGCAGCAGGAGGCCCAGCATGACCGCGGCCGGGACCGCCGCGACGCCGATCGACCAGCGCCACGGAATCTGTTCGGACGCACCGACGATCGTCGCGATCACGATGCCGACGCCGATCGCGATCTGGAAGCACAGTACGAGGCGGCCGCGGTACTTCGGCGGCGAGAGCTCCGCGACGTACATGGGAGCGGTCTGCGTGGCGCCGCCGACCGCGAACCCGAGCACCAGCCGTCCGACGGACAGCAGCACCGGGTTGGGGGAGACCGCACACCACAGCGACCCGAGCACGAACACCCCGGCGAGCATCAGCAGTGTGCCCTTGCGTCCGCGCGTCTGTGACAGGTGACTGCACACGAGTGCGCCGATCACGGCGCCGAGCAGGATGCTCGCGGCGATCACCTGCTTCCAGGCCTCGGCGATCCCGAAGTCCTTGGTGATCTGCAGCAGAGCGCCCGAGATGATGCCCGTGTCGTAGCCGTAGAGCATGCCGGACACCGCGGATACGAGTGCGACGATGACGACCGCGCCGGTGAGTTGTCCTGGCGTCTTCGCGCGCGCGTCCGGCGAATTCTGGGTGTCGGTGCTCATCGATCGCGCTCCTGAGGTCGAGTGGGGCCTCAGGTTGTTACCCGTTGTATAGAAAAACAAAACAATCGGCCGCACGGGAAAATTGTGCGGCCGATTGCGTTGGCGTCATTTATCGACAAACCGTGTTTACGGTTTGAATTGCTTGAACAAATGGGCGCCGGTATTTATTCCCCGATCAGCAGGCGACGTCGACGTAGACCGTGCGCGAGACGACCGTGGTGTTGATGGAGCCCCCGCCCCGCGAGTCATCGGTGGAATGTGTCTGGCCCTGGCGTACTCCCACCACCGTGCAACTGGACAGCGGAGCGGCGCCGGTCCGGTTGACAATGACGTGGTAGCCGCTGGTTTGGAGGCTCCGAACGGTTTGTTCCACCGACTGCTCCGTCGGTGCGGCCGCAGCGGTGCCGCCCATGAACAGGGCCGCAGAGGCCATGGCGCCCAAGGTGAGCGCGCCGAGTGTGTGACTCTTCGTCTTTTCCGAACTCATTTCCCAACCCTTCGTTCAGACGGATCGGTAGTCCCGCTACTCCCGATTGCCGTCTACCGAGTGCAATTTCGGATCGATGCGGAAAATTCCAGAAATTCACATCTTTTTCTCAGCAGATTTCGAACCTGCTGCGAGCTTGCGGCCGGGTTGCTAGCATCCCCGTCGACCACACCGCCGTAAGTGTTGTTACGAACGCCGGGAACAGAGGAGCGCACATGATCCGCCACTTCGCTGTGACGACAGCGGCAATCGCCGCGGTGCTGTTCTCGGCTGGACACGCCTCGGCGGAGCCGGCGGCACCCGACCACGAGGCCGCGCTCGACGGCGAGGTGTACGCGATCGGCATGTGCTACGACCCGGCGCACCCGCTGCCGCAGCAGCCCCAGGTGTTCGACTACAACTGCGACAAGACCGGTGTGCTGCAGGACATGACATGGACGCAGTGGGGAAAGGACGGCGCACGGGGTACCGGCATCGACAACGCGGTCGAGTGCCAGCCGAACTGCGCGCAGGGTACTCGTCTGCTGAATCCCGTTGTGGTGCATGCCTGGAACCCGCTGCCGTCGGACAGCCCGGCGTGCCCGGCGAACGCGCGGTTCTACTCCGATCTGACGATCGCGTATCCGCACGAGGTGCCGCCGTGGATCTCGCCGGGGTCACAGTGGTCTCCTGGCACCGATTTCACGACTGTCGACGGGATGCCCGCGGTGCACTTCTCGGGGCTGACCTCGAATTGCGAGGACCAGCTCCGATAGTCGCGCTCAGGAAGAAGTCCGGTCCCGGCGCTGCACCGCGACCGACAGCGTGAGCACGAGCAGTCCGCCCACCGCAAGGGCCGCCCCCGCCGCGGCGGGTGCGGTGTAGCCGAAACCTGCGGCGATCACGAGACCACCAACCCAGGCGCCGGTCGCATTGCCGATGTTGAGCGCAGAGTGGTTGAGCGCGGCGGCGAGGGTCTGTGCATCGCGGGCGACGTCCATGAGCCGCGTCTGCAACGCGGGCCCCACCGCGGATCCGGCCACGCCGATGCCGAACAGCACCAGCAATGCCGACCACGGCTGATGCGAAGCCGCGACGAACACGGCGAGCAGCATTCCGAGGGAACCCAGCGACACGTAGAGAGCGCGGATCACCGAGATGTCCGCCAGACGTCCGCCGAGCAGGTTGCCGATCACCATGCCGAGGCCGAACACCATGAGTGCGAGGGGCACGAGTCCGCGTGACAGGCCGGCGACGTCGGTCATGGTGGTGCTGATGTAGGTGTACACCGCGAACATGCCACCGAAGCCGATCATGCCGACGAGCACCGCCAGCCACACCTGCGGACGGCGCAGCGCGCCGAGTTCGGTCAGAGGACTGCTGACGTGCATGGTGCGCAACTGCTCGGGTAGCCAGAACCACAGCGCGGTCAGCGTCAGCACGCCGACGAAAACCACGAGCCCGAATGCGCTGCGCCATCCGAGCACCTGGCCGAGCCACGACGCCATCGGCACCCCGAGAACCGTCGCGATCGTCAGACCGGACAGTACGTGGGCGACGGCCTTGGCCCGGTTCGCCGGGCCCATCAGATGCGCGGCCGCGAGCGCTGCCACCCCGAAGTACGCGCCGTGGGGCAGGCCGGCCACGAAGCGGGCGATCACGAGCGTCGGGTACGACGGCGCGAACATGCTCGCGACGTTGCCGAGTGTGAAGACCGCCATGAGCCCGAGTAGCAGGGCCCGGCGGGGCACCCGCGCGGTCACCGCCGCGAGCACCGGAGCGCCGACCACCACGCCGAGGGCGTAGGCCGATATGACGTGGCCCGCGGTCGGCTCGGTGATGCCGAACCCCGACGCGATGTCGGGCAGGAGGCCCATCGCGACGAACTCGGCGGTCCCGATGCCGAAACCACCGAGCGCGAGCGCGAACACCGCGAGCCACCGCACGGTGGTGTCGGTGGCGACGACCGAGACGGGCCGGTTCGGTTGCAGGGACGTTGTCATCAAATACAGCTCTTCCGATTGCTGGGGACGGGTCCTGAGCTCTCGGACGGCGTTGGCGAGAACAACGCCTGCAACGGTATCGGCAACGCCGATGTTCCGACAAACGAACGTGGTTGGGATTACACCTTGGCGATCACGTTCTCGGCGAACCACTCGAGGTTGCGGATCTTCTGGTCCAGCGGCTCGGTGTCCTCACCTTCGATGTAGGGGATCCGGAAGCCGACGATGACGTCCGTGACGCCTTTGTCCTCAAGGCGTTTGATGCCGTCGACGGTGAACGCGTCGGCCGATATGACGTGGATCTCGTAGTCCTCACTCGGCGCCTCACCGGTCTTTTCGGCGTGCTCCTCGCGAAACTGCTTGAGGCGGGCCAAGAGTCGGTCGAGCTCTTCGGGCGTGCCGCCGCCGTGCATCCAGCCGTCGCAGCGTGCGGCGCGGCGTAGTGCGGCATCGGCGTGGCCGCCGACGAGGATGGGCACCGGCTTGGACGGCGCAGGTGTCATCTTGGTCTTGGCGATGTCGTAGAACTCGCCGTGGTATTCGAAGTAGTCGCCGGTGGTCAGTCCGCGGATGATGTCGATGCACTCGTCCATGCGCTTGCCGCGTTTGGCGAACGGCACCTGCATCAACTCGTAATCCTCGGGCCAGGGGCTGGTGCCGACGCCGAGACCCAGTCGATTGTCGAACAATGCATTGAGCGACCCGGCCTGCTTGGCCACCAGGGCCGGCGGGCGGATCGGCAGCTTGAGCACGAAGAAGTTGAACTTCAGCGTCGTCGTCGACGCGCACAGGGCCGACGCCAGCACGAACGCTTCGATGAAGGCCTTGCCGTCGAGGAACTCGCGGCTGCCGTCGGGCGTGTACGGGTACTTCGAGTCGGATTCCAGTGGGTACGCGACGCTGTCCGGAATGGTCATGGCGTCGTATCCGGCGGCCTCGGCCGCCTTGGCGAGTGGGATGTAGTAGGTCGGATCGGTCATTGCTTCGGCATATGTGAACCGCATACCCCACAGACTAGAACGTGTTCTAAATTTCGTGTGGTCGGATCGCCATACCCGCTGGCCACGTTATTCTGGAACCCGTCGACTTCGACGTCGTCACCGGGTTGTCCGGCGGCATGGATCGAACGGAGCGGACATGTCGGTGAGCCAGAACGAGGTCATCTCGCAGCACATCAGCAATCTGATCCGCGACGTGCACACGCGCCGCGCGACCGATACGGATGCCGTGCTCGGCGAGCTCACCCAGAGCGCTGTCGAGTACGTCCCCGGCGCGCAGTATGCGGGCATCACGATCGCCGGGCGCGACGGCAAGGTCCACACCGCCGCGACCACGAGTGACTACCCCGCGGTCCTGGATGAAATACAGCAACGTGTCGAGAGCGGACCGTGTCTGACCGCCGCGTGGGAGCAGCATGTCACCCGGATCGACGACATGGAAACCGAGCAGCGCTGGCCCGCGTACTGCCGCGAGGCGTTGGCGGAAACACCGATCCGCTCGGTCCTGGCATACCAGCTCTACGCCGACAACCAGACCATGGGCGCGCTGAACTTCTACGCCGAGGTCCCCGGTGCCTTCGACGCCGATGCGGTGGAGTCCGGCCTCATCATCGCCACCCACGCGGCGCTCGTGTGGAGCCTGATGCGGCGCGACGAGCAGTTCCGCAGCGCGCTGGCGTCGCGTGACATCATCGGCCAGGCCAAGGGCATGCTGATGGAGCGCTACGGGATCGATGCCGGCCAGGCCTTCGAGGTCCTCAAGAAGCTCTCGCAGAGCTCCAACACACCCCTCGTCGAAGTGGCGCGGGAGATCGTCACCGTGGAGCGGCCGGCTGATGTCACCCGCCAGTGACGGCGAGGATTGTGACCGCTTCGCGCGCGAGAACCGCGTCGCCGCGGCTGATGCGCGTGCGGGAGAGCTCGCCCAGCGCCGTGCCGAATTGATGCGCGGGCGCGGCTCGAACGCGGGTGACGTCACGCTTGCCACCTTGCGCGCCGAACAAGCCCGGTTGCGCGCGTCCGACGCGTTCGTTTCTGCGGCGCGACGGCATCGCGGCGCAGCAGCAGCCCACCGGCGTGCCGCAGCGGTCCACGAGCAGGCTGCCCTCTCGAGCGATGATGCCGCGACGGAGATGCATCAAGACGCCGCCTCGGCGCACCGCGCCGAGGCCGAGCGGCATGAAGCGGCGGCTGCGGCCGACGACGCCGCGGCCGCCGGTGCCGACCAGACGGACGACTAGGAGTTCGTCGGGAGCAGGTCCTCCATCAGCAGCAAAGCGCCCTTCACGCTGCCTTCTGGTGATTGGAACGCCGCGCACGTGACCCTGATGCGGGCGGCACGTCCGCGACGGTTGACCGCGTCGACGACGACCTCGCCGGCATCACCGGCATCGACGAAGGCGTCGCCGATCAGCGGCCGCACCTGATCGAGCGGCAGGCCCATGTCCAGGGAGGTCAACGGGGTTCCCACGGTCTCGTCGGCACGCAGTCCCCACAGGTCCTCGCAGTGACGGTTCCAGACCACGACATTCATCTCCCGGTCGACGACCACCATCCCGAGTTGGAGCGAGTTCACCATCGAATCGAGGAAGGTGCGCGCGTCCTCGAGCTCGATGCTGCGGTCGCGCAGCGTGTCGTTGATGGTGTGCAGTTCGTCGTTGGTGGACTGCAGTTCCTCGTTCATCGTCTCGAGTTCTTCGTTGGTGGACTGGAGTTCTTCGTTGGTGGTCTCCAATTCCTCCACCGTCGACTGCAGTTCCTCGTTTGTGGTCTCGAGTTCTTCGTTGGTGGACTGCAACTCCTCGTAGGCCGCCTCGAGCTGGCGGTTGGTCTGGACGACCTTGTCGACGAGTGCACGGGTGGCCGAGACGTCGAAGAACACGATGGACACGCCGAGCAGACCGTTCTCGTTGTCCACCAGCGGGTTCACGTGGATCTCGAACCACACGGTCTCCGAACCCGGGCGCTGCCATTTCACATCCTGGATGCGCGCGGATCGCCGCTCGACCTTGCACTGCTCGATGTAGGCGCGCAGTTCCACAGGCCGATAGGAGATCTCGAGGTCGCGCAGCAGCCGTCCGATGTCGCGGGCCGACAGCCCGAAGATGGATTCGGCCTGCTGATTGATCATCGCGACGGTGTCATCGCCGGTCACGACGATCTGAGCGACCGGGCTGGCCCGGAACGCCAGGTCACGCACCGTGGTCAGCCCAGGGAGGTCGCCGTGCCGGTCGTACATCGCCGCGGTGGGGTCGAGGCGGTCGATACCCGAGTGCGAACCGGCCGCTTTGCGGAAGATCCGGTGCTTGAGGTTCAGCGGAGTGAACCGGTCGGCATGGCTGAGCAGCATCTCGGCGTGGCCGAGGAACAGCGTCCCCTGTGCGGCGAGGGCAAAATGCAAGCGGCTGAGGACATTTCGCTGGGTCTCTGCGTTGAGGTACATCAGGGTGTTGCGGCACACCAGCAGATCGACCCGCGAGATCGGCGCGTCCTTCACCAGGTCGTTGCGCCCGAAGATCACCGCGCGGCGCAGGTCCTTGTGGAACACGTAGCGGCCGTTGACGTGCTCGAAGTACGTCGACAGCAGTGGCGGCGGCACCGATTCGACGGCCCTGGCGTCGTACGCGGCGGCGCGGGCCTCGGTGAGCGCATCCTCGTCGACGTCGGTGGCGTAGATCTTGACGCGTTGACGGAAGGCCTCTGGTCCGAGTGTCTCGGCGAGCAGCATGGCGAGCGTGTAGGCCTCCTGCCCGGACGCGCACCCCGCGCTCCAGACCCGGATGGGATCGTCGGGACCGCGCTCGGCGAGCATTCGTGGAATCACGTCGCTGCGGACGAACTCCCATGCGCCCGGATCACGGAAGAACGCCGTGACGTTGATGAGGATCGTGTTGAACAGCGCCGAGAACTCGTCGGAACTCGCCTGAAGCACGTCGAGGTACTCCTCGAAGCTCTGACAAACCGCCTGGTCCATCCGGTGCCGAACGCGGCGCATCAGCGATGTGCGCTTGTAACCCGTGAAGTCGAACCCGCGTGAGTCGCGCATGTAGCGCAGCAGCGCTTCGAACGATTCGTCGGTCTGTTCCATCTCATCCCATCGCCCGCGGTGTGTCGCGACTGTGACACTACCGGCGGTCAGAAGCAGCTCTCGGGACCGATCGCGGCCCAGACCGTTTTGCCGGTCGTGGTGGGAGTGCATCCCCAGGTTCGGGCGATGCTGGTCACCAGGGCCAGGCCGGACAGCCTGCTGCCGCCTCGACAGGGGTCCTCGTGGCGTACCGCCGGTTCCCGGCTCTCGTCCTCCACGGCGACGGTCACGGTGTCGCCCCGACTCTCGAGGATCAGCTTGGGTGAGCTGAACGTATGGTCCAGAACGTTCTCGACCAGGGCGTCGGCGACCACGCAGGTCACCGGGATGTATTCGGTGAGTGACCAGCTGAGCAGCCAATCGGTGACGAGTTCCCGTGACCGGCGCACGCTGGAATGGACGGCCGGCAGGTGCGCACGCGCGCGACGGCGCAGCGGACTCATCCGATCGGCGAGCACCGTGGTGCACGCCTCGTCGAGCGTCGAGCACACCGGAACGTAACGACGGATTCCGTTGCGCCACAGCGATCTACGGCCTTGGTTGTGCTCGCAGACCAGGAGCACCGGCACATCCGGCCACACGCACACGTGCCATCGCGCGCTGGTGAAGACCGACCACGCCGACTCGGTGGGAACCTTCAGCTTGCTGACATTGACGATCACCGCACGCGGCTCGGCCAGCGCCGCCTTGATCACGGTGTCGCGCACCTCGCGGTAGGTGCTGCTGTCGAGCACGCCGTCGATCGTCAGCAGGCTCATCTCGCCGCGTGAGGTCACCGATACGTTGAGCGGACTTCGCGATCTAGGCACTGTCGTCCTCCGTATGCCGACTGACCTCCGCCAGCCGTTCACTGAGCACCGACACCGCGTGTTCGGCCTCGGCAGCCAGTTCGAGATACCGCCGGGCCATCACGCCTTTGCCGGTTCTCTCGGCGAGCGTCCTGGACAGCTTGGCCTTTTCCTCCAGGCTGCGCAGGGCCACCCACAGGGCACCCTCGACCTCCTCGTCGCGTGCGCGCAGCAGTGCGTCGGCGCTCCAGGCGTGGCCGACGCGGCAGCGGAAATTCCCGTCGCTCACTGCCGACAACGATCCGTTGCAGTCGGGGCAGATGTAGCCGGACGGCGGACCGAGCGCCTCGGAGTCGAAATCGGTGGAGAACCGTTCCGCCATGGCGATCTTGTTTTCGAGCTCCATCGACTCGTCGGGCTCCATGTCGCGCTCCTCGATCGTCCGCTCGGTGAGCTGCTTGATGAGCCCACCCATGTCGGCCGCATCCGCGACGTGGTCGACCACGCCCGCCTGCACCGCGTTCGTCGGCATCGCGGGGAACAGCGCATCTGTCGGCGACTGCGCGATCACGACCCCGCCGCGTCTCTTGATGGCCGCGGCGCCGAGGACACCGTCGTCGAGCACCCCCGACAGAAGGATCCCGATCGTATGCGGCCCGTACGCCAGCGCGACTGAGCGGAACAGCGCGTTGACAGCCGGTCGATGACCGTTCTCTGTGGGGCCTTCGCTGAGCACCGCGCGGCTGTCGTGGACCATCAGGTGCCGTCCAGGCCTGGCGACGTAGATCGTGCCGGGCTCCAACAAGGCGCCATCGACCGCCGTGACAGCGGGCAGTGGACCGGCCCGGTCGAGAATGCGGGCCAGCACGCTCGGTGCATTCGCCGGCATGTGGAGCACCACGAGGATGGCGTAGGACAAATCCCGAGACAGGTTGGCGGTCAAGCGGGTCAGCGCTTCCACGCCACCGGCCGACGCGCCGACCGCGACAACGCCGTGCTTCGAATCGAATCCTGTCATCTCGCCCCCGCGGGCTCAGTTACCCAAGTATGCGCGCCTCAAACGGGCCAGGCGTGAATTCCGCGCCGGGACGGTTTCACGGGCAGGATGGCCGGGTGGCCACCAGTGCGCGCAGCGATCGGACCTGGCTCACCCGCAACGTCCGCCTGCTCTCCGCGGTGTCGTTCCTGCAGGACACCGCGAGCGAGTTGCTGTATCCCCTGCTGCCGATCTATTTGACGTCGGTGCTGGGTGCCCCGGCCGCGGTGGTGGGGGCCGTGGAGGGCGCGGCCGAGGGTGCGGCGGCGATGACGAAACTCGCGGCCGGGCCGCTCGGCGACCGGTTCGCCAAGCGCCCGCTGATCGCGACGGGCTACGGCATGGCCGCGCTCGGCAAGCTCATGGTCGCCGCCACCACGGTCGTCGCCGCGGGTTGGCCCGGCGTGCTGGCGGGCCGAGTCGTCGACCGCCTGGGCAAAGGACTGCGGGGCGCCCCGCGCGACGCACTGCTGGTTGCCGACATCGATGACGCCGCCCGGGGTCGTGTGTTCGGTTTCCACCGGGCCATGGACACTTTCGGCGCGGTGGTCGGCCCACTGCTGGGGTTGGCCGGTTACGAACTGCTCGACCGTCAGATCGCGCCGCTGCTGTGGATCGCGGTGGTGCCCGCGGTACTGAGCGTGGCCCTGGTGTTCTTCGCGTCGGAGCGCCGCCGCAGGCAGTCGGGCCGGTCACGGCAACCGGTGTTCAGTCGCGTGCGTGACCTACCCGGCCGCTACTGGCGCGTGACGACGGTGCTCGTGATGTTCGGCCTGGTGAACTTTCCCGATGCGCTACTTCTGCTGCGGCTCAACGACATCGGATTCTCCGTCGTCGAAGTGATCCTGGCGTACGTGACCTACAACGCGGTTTACGCGATCGCGAGCTACCCCGCAGGTCTGCTGGCCGACCGGATCGGCCGGGTCACGGTGTTCGGCATCGGCCTGGTGTTCTTCTCGATCGGCTACCTGGGCCTCGGGCTGACCACCGACGCGGTGGCCGCCTGGCTGTTGATCGGGGTCTACGGCCTGTTCACGGGGTGCACCGACGGGGTCGGCAAGGCGTGGATCTCGTCGCTGGTGGGAAAGGATCTGCAGGGCAGTGCGCAAGGGGTGTTCCAGGGCCTCAGCGGTTTCGCCGTGCTCGCCGCCGGTGTGTGGGCGGGGCTGCTGTGGAACGCGGGGGAGCCCGGGCAGTGGCCGCTGATGATCTCCGGCCTCGTCGGCGGCGTGTTCGCGGTCGGATTACTCGGCCGCCGCGTGATCACCCGGCGAGGGTGAACGGCGGTTCGCCAACGCCGGTGATCGAGAATGTGCCCTGGGCCGTGCGTTCGGTGATCCTCGCGTCGACACTGCGCTGCCCGATGGTCAACCGAACGGGGCCGGTGCCGGCGACCATGTCGCCGTCGAGGATCGAGCCCTGCCAGTGGTATTTGCCGTCGATCGGGTCGAGGTGGCCGGTCAGGCGGACGCGGACCCGGATGTCACGATCACCGTTGTCGAGGACCGCGAAACCGTCGTACACGTCGTCTTCTATCGCCGGTGTGATGTTCGGTTCCGTGGTGCCCCCGCGCGCGTCGGTGCGGCGTCCGGCGGGGCTGTGGTCCTGCGCCGGCAGGAATCCAGTGCGGCGCCACATCCGCCGGCCGAGGCGGCCCATCAGGCCGACCTCCTCCAGAAACGCCGCCAGCGGGGCGAACCCGGCGATCTGGACCTCGTGGCGGTGTGCGCTGGCCCTGGCGATACGCCGGGCGGCCCGTGCGTCGAGGCCGACGCGCCGGTACTGCACCTTGTTGGTGAGCAGGAACCGGAAGAACAGCCCGCCCACGCCGTTGAGGTTGCCGACCCACATGCGGGTGAGCCATGGCATGTCCTGAGTCCGTTTGCGCAGGCCGTCACGCGCGAACTGGATGTGGCGCGCCTCCTCGGTGACGTGGATGCGCATGAGGCGCTGCACCATCGGCTGCAGTTCGGGGTCGTCCATCATCTGCCGCTGCAGCGAATCGAAGATCTCTTCGCCGATCAGCGCGGCGACCCACAACACCGAACCGCGGAAGAAGAACGGCAGCGTGTTGATGATCATGCGCTGGTACAGCCGCGGCCGGACCGGCTTGGCGCCGATGCGCTCGATGGCCCGCCCGAACATCACCATGTGCCGGGTCTCGTCGCCGAGTTCGGTGAGCTCGTAGTGCGTGGCCCGCGCCGTCGGATCCTGGTGCATCATCTTGCGCAGCAACGCCTGGTTGAGGATGTTCTCGAACCAGATGCCCGCTGACAGCGTGTTGGCCAGCTCCTGCCTGGACAGCTCGATCTGCTGCTCACGGGACATGTTGTCCCACAACGGCGTTCCATACAGCGACACACTCTTCGGGGGCAGGAAGAACTTGTCGGGGTCCAGTGGGGCGTCCCAGTCGATGTCGACGACCGGCGCGTAGGACTTCTTCACCGAGCCCTTCAGGAGGCGCGCGGCGTACTCATCGCGGGTGGTGGCAGATCGGACCGAGGTGGTCACCGTTGACGTCCCTTCATCAAGTTATCTGCTTTGAAAGTAGGTACAGATGATCAACATGTCAATACCGTCGGTACCGGGTACTTGGGGTACTACCGGTGGGGTCGTTAGCCTTCGCGTGTGCGTCGCATCCACGTCATCGGTATCGGAGCCGGAGATCCGGACTACGTCACCGCGCAGGCCGTCACCGCGCTCAACGACACCCAGGTGTTCTTCGCCATGGACAAGGGCGAATCGAAGGACGAACTCGTGGCGCTGCGGCGCCTGATCTGCGAGCGATTCATAACCGAGCCGAGTTATCGCTTCGTCGAACTCGCCGATCCCAAACGGGCCCAAGACGGTGACTACCGCCAGATCGTCGCGGACTGGCATGCCGAGCGCGCGCACATCTGGGCGCGTGCGATCGAGACCGAACTCGGTCCCGACGGCGTGGGGGCGTTCCTGGCCTGGGGTGATCCCTCGCTGTACGACAGCACGCTGCGCATCCTCGAAATGGTCGGGGAGCACGTCGAATTCGAGTATGACGTGATTCCCGGTGTCACCGCGATCCAGGCGCTCACGGCACGGCACCGCATTCCGCTCAACGACGTCGGCGAGCCGGTCCTGATCACCACCGGCAGGCGCCTGCGGGAGCGCGGTCTGACCGGCAGCGCCGTGGTGATGCTCGACGCCGACTGCTCGTTCCGCGCGTGCGATCCGCGCACCCGCATCTGGTGGGGCGCCTACCTGGGCACGCCCGACGAGTTGTTGGTCGCGGGCACGGTGGGCGACGTGGGCGACGAGATCGTGCGGATGCGCGCCGAGGCCAGAACACGCCACGGCTGGATCATGGACACCTACCTGCTGCGCTCGGCAGACTGAGCGCTCATGAGCTCATTTCTGCTGCGCGCCGCACTGACCGGACTCGCGCTCTGGGTGGTCACTCTCATCGTCCCGGGGATGAGCTTCGTCGGCGGTGACTCGACCATGGCCCGCATCGCCATCATCTTCGTGGTCGCGGTGATCTTCGGGCTGGTGAACGCGATCATCAAGCCGATCGTGCAGATCCTGTCGATCCCGCTCTACATCCTCACGCTCGGGTTGTTCCACATCGTCGTCAACGCGCTCATGCTGTGGATCACGTCGTGGATCACCGATCACACCACACACTGGGGGCTGCGCATCGACGACTTCTGGTGGACCGCGATCTGGGCGGCCATCGTGCTGTCGATCGTGAGCTGGCTGCTGTCCCTCGTCAAGGCGGCCGCGAACGTCTGAACTCGTCCGCGCAAAGCGGCGCCGGTGCGGTGCGATCCTTGGCCGTTGAGAGCCAGGAAGGTTCATTCGCATCTCGTTCGACCGCCTGGCCGTGTGACTCGCCCAGCGGTAGGAACTTTCATCGCGATCGGCGATAGAACCCATTCGGTTTTGCCCCTTTATCCGCGGTGGCGATGCACTGCAGGCTTTACGAACGTCATCGACGCTTAGCGCGGCGTCGATGACGCCGCGGGCCGGGAGCCGAGGTAGGCCCAAGCACAAGACGAGAAGGACCTCACATGAGCACCGTGTTCGACCCAGTGACAGTTGGCGGACTGACCCTCAAGAACCGAATCGTGATGTCGCCGATGACGCGAAGCCGCGCGTACGCACCCGGCGCGGTGCCGACGCCCAGCATGGCCACCTACTACGGGCAGCGGGCCAGTGCCGGACTGATCATCACCGAGGGCACCCAACCGTCGGTGGTCGGTCAGGGCTACCCGAATACTCCTGGTCTGCACTCGGACGATCAAGTAGCCGCATGGAAACTGGTCACCGACGCCGTGCACACCGGAGGCGGTGTCATCTTCGCCCAGCTGATGCACACCGGCCGCATCGGCCATCCGAGTCTGCTCCCCGCAGGCATGACTCCCGTTGGGCCGTCGCCGGTGGCTCCGACCGGTGAGGCGCTCACCCCCGACGGCCACAAGCCGTACCTGGTTCCCGAGACCCTGACCGAGGAGCAGATCGCCGCGACGGCAGACGACTTCGCCACTGCGGCGCGCAACGCGCTGGCCGCGGGGTTCGACGGCGTGGAAATCCACGGGGCGAACGGTTATCTGCTGCACCAGTTCCTATCGACAAACGCCAACCTCCGCACAGATCGCTGGGGCGGTTCCATCGAGAATCGCGTCCGATTTCCGCTGTTGGTCATCGGCGCAGTGGCGGCTGCGGTCGGTGCCGCCCGGGTGGGATTGCGCCTATCACCGAACAACCCGCTCAACGACATCCGAGAAGACGACTACCACGCAACCTACCGTGCCCTCGTCGACGACCTGGCCGGAAAGGGCCTGGCATATCTGCACATCATGGAGGTAGGCGACCGCGCGTTCACCAAAGACCTGCGCGCACGGTTCGGAGGAACCCTCATTCTCAATCCGGCGACACCTGGCGGAGTCACCGGCCTGAACGAACTGGCTCTCGTCGAAGACGGCACAGCAGATCTGCTCGCGTTCGGCGCCATGTTTCTCGCCAACCCCGACCTGCCGCGCAGGCTCGCGTGGGGCGGCCCGTTCAACACTCCTGATCGCGCCACCTTCTACGGCGGTGACGACCACGGATACACCGACTATCCGCGGCTCGATTCGACGGGCAGCCTGACGAAGTGAACACCATCGCCGCCGATCTACTGGTCATCGGATTCGGAAAGGGCGGCAAAACCCTGGCTGCGGACATGGGCCGACGAGGACAGCGAGTCGTTCTCGTGGAGGAGTCGGCACACATGTACGGCGGCACCTGCATCAACACCGGATGCGTACCCACGAAGTCGATGGTGTACCGCGGTGAGCATTCGCCGACTGGCTCGGACGGAGTGGCCGCCTACACCCAGGCGGTAGCCGCCACAGAGCAGCTGACCTCAGGTCTTCGAGCGGCGAATCTGGCCTCGCTGGAACCCATTCCGACGGTGCAGGTGTTGACCGGTCGTGCGAGTTTCATCGACGCGACTTCGGTGGCGGTCGAGACCGATGAAGGGGCCGCCACCGTGACTGCCGACAGCATCGTCATCGGAACAGGCTCGATTCCGGTGACGCCGGACATACCCGGTGTGAGTGACACCCCGGTGGTGATGACCAGCACGGAGCTGTTGAGGCGCGCGTCGCGCCCTACTCGACTCGTGATACTCGGCGGCGGATACATCGGTTTGGAGTTCGCGTCGATGTACGCCGCCTACGGCACCTCGGTCACCGTGCTGGAACAGCGTCCGACGATACTTGGTCACGAGGATCGCGACGTTGCCGACGCGGTTCGCGTGGTGTTGCGGGACAAGGGTGTCGAGATTGTCACAGCCGCGGAAGTGACTGGAGTGCAGACGATCCTGTGCGGCGGCGGTCCACCGAGGGCGCGGGTGCGATACCGGGTGGGCGGACGCTCGTGTGACGCCGACGCCGATGTTGTGCTCGTGGCGTTGGGGCGCAGACCCAACACCGCGCCGTTGAGGCTAGATCGGGCCGGTGTGGCGCTCACCGACTCCGGTGCGGTCGTCGTCGACGAATACCGGCGAACCAGCCGGCCGCACATCTTCGCTGTCGGAGATGTCAACGGTGGACCGCAGTTCACCTATATCTCGTTGGATGACTACCGCATCGTGCTCGACCAGCTCACCGGTGCACCTGCGCCACGGTCAGCCTTGCAACGGCAAGCGGTGCCGAGTTGCCTGTTCCTCAGCCCACCCCTCGCGCGTGCCGGCCTCACCGAATCGCAGGCCCGCACTGCCGGCCATGACATCCGGGTGGCCACCAGCCCCGTGGCTGATCTGGCCACGGTGGCCAGGGCCCGCATCGTCGATGACACATCCGGAATGATGAAGGTCGTTGTGGATGCCGCCGACGACAGAATTCTGGGTGCAGCGTTGCTGTGTCACGATGCTCAGGAAGTGATCAATATCGTCACCTTGGCGATGCGCCACGGCATCCCCGCTACCCAACTGCGCGATGCGATCTACACCCACCCATCCATGTCGGAGTGCTTCAACCAGCTGTTAGGACTTCTGAAGTGAGATTCGATCCCGGGGATACCGCAGTGGTGGTCATCGATCCACAGATCGACGTCTTGAGTCCCGATGGCCGCAACTGGGCCGCCGTCGGGGCCAGCGTCACCGAGAACGACACGGTGAAACACATCGCCCAACTCATGGGAACCGCGGTAATAGGCGGCTACCCGCTCGTGATATCACCTCACTACTTCTACCCGTCCGATTCGCAGTGGTTGTTCAACGGGCCGCTCGAATCCGACGAGTTCGCCACAGGTACGTTCGCCCGTGCAGGCGCACTCGACCTGAGCGGTTTCGCGGGCTCAGGAGCGGACTGGCTGTCGGATTTCGAAACCTACATCAACCACGCCGGCACTACAGTTGTCAGTCCGCACAAGGTTTTCGGGCCGCAAACCAACGACTTGGTCCTACAGTTGCGCAAACGTCGGTGCAACCGCGTCATCCTTGCCGGGATGCTCGCCAACATGTGCGTCGAGTCTCATCTGCGTCACCTCCTCGAGGAGGGCTTCGAAGTAGCCGTCGCTGTCGATGCCGTGGCCGGACCCCGGCACCCTGTCTGGGGCGACGGTTACCAGGCGGCGGTGGTCAACTACCGATTCCTGGCCCATGCCGTCCTACGGACCGCAGACATCCTCGACGCCATGAAGCCCGCCAGTGCTTCCCCCACAAAGGCCTCGACGCCGAACTACTGATGTCTCGAAAAGATATGCGCACCAAGGAGATGTCATCGAACGAGGGACCGACCGAAGACGCGCTTCGCCGCCTGGCGAGCCTGTTGGCCGAGAAGACACCCTCCCACGAGATCTTCACAGCTGTGGTGGTAGAGGTGTTGCGCTTGGCCGAAGTCGATACCGCGCAATTGTTCCGGCTGGATGGTGACGGATCGTCCATCCTGCTGGCCGATGCCGCGCACGCCGGTGACTGCGCGGGTGCTCCCGGCGCTGAGCAGTGCTACGTCATCACGATTCCGCTTCGCATCGAGGGCGCGATCTGGGGAAGTATCGTGCTCGGCAGCAGTGGCGGCAGCGTTCCACACGGACTCGAGCGGCGGATGACGGACTTCGCCGAACTGCTCCTGCCCGCCATCGCCACGGCAGACGCCAGGACACAACTAGCGGCGGTGCGGACTCGGCTGATCACCGCGTCGGACGACTTCCGCCGTGACATCGAGCTGAGGGTGCGAACCGGAGCGCAACAACGCATTGTGAACCTGGCACTGGGCCTTCGGGGCACGACAGACAATTCGATCGATCGTGCAAGCGCACCGATGATCCTCGAGCAACTCGAGTGGCTGTATGACGAGTTGCAGGACATCGGGCGGACGGTCCACCCCCGGGCGTTGTCGATAGGCGGGTTACGCAGTGCGCTGTCGACGCTCGCGCGGTGTTCCGCCGTTCCGGTGAACCTTCAGGTCTGTGTGGGCGGCAGACTGCCTGACTCAGTCGAGACAGCCGTTTACCGTGTTGTCGCCGAGATGCTCTCGTACACCCGCGACGACGCTCGCGCGTCTCTGATCGAGGTCGCTGTCGAGATCGACGGCCGGGTGCTCCGGGTGCGAATCTACGGCGACGGGGTCGGCGGTGTTCGGGTGGGCGGCGAACCCGGTCTTCTTCAACTGCAAGATCGAGTCAAGGCTCTAGGTGGCGAATTCGACGTGGTCAACCCGGTCGGTGGCGGCACCATGGTGAGATGCGATCTGCCTCTGGGCGGCGGCCGCCTTTGACGCCGGCAGGGAGCAGAAGTGGCAACATGCTCGCAGCGCGGCCGTTTGGTGTGACCACAGCGTCTCCGTTCACCGTGGACACTGCCCTGTCGAAGGTGCAAGTCATCGAGGACGCGTTCAATACGTGCGACCCGTACCGGATCAGCATGGCTTGTACGCCGACGTGTCTGTGGCGCAACAAAACCGTCGACATGGTCGGTCGCGGCGAAATCGTTGAATTCCTCACCGCCAAGCGTTATCGCGAGATCGACTTCGCACTGCGCATGGCTCTGTGGTCAGTGCGGGGAAACCGGATTGCTGTTCATGTGCAGTGTGAGTACGGTGACGCGGCGGGCCGGTTGTGGCGCGGCTACGGAGTCGAGATGTGGGAGTTCTCCGACGATGGCCTCATCAGCCGGCGTGAAGCGTGCATTAACGAAGTTGTGGTCGAAGAATGCCAACGGCGCATCTATGGACGGCGCTCCGCCGCCGACCGGGGTGCTGACCTGCCTCTCGACTGAAACCGGTGCACTCACTCGAAATCCGCGACTGGTTGCGTGCGGACGAGAATGTTGCCCTTGACCTTTCGGCTTTCAAGCGCTTCATGTGCCTCGACTATCCGGTCAAGGGGAGCGGTGAGCCCGATTCTCGGTCGGTAGCCGCGTGCGGCCAGCCACGCAGTGACGTCCTCGACGGCTGCCCGTTTCGCAGGCGCCGGTACTGTGTACACCAACACGAAGCGAAACGCGGCGCCCGCCCGCATGGCACGGAATACAGGCACGGAAGCGAGGTCGTCGACACCGTCCACCGCATAGGTGCTGATGACTCCGCCCGGAGCGAGGCTGGCGAGATCGGTGTCGAGGTTGGACAGCAGGTCCACCTCGACGATCCGATCGACACCTGCACCTGCAGTCGCTGCCTTGATGACCGCTGCAACGTCGTTTTCGAGCATGTTGATGACGACGTCGGCGCCTGCGTCACCCGCCGCGTCGATGTCCGCTCGATCACGCACCGTCGTCGCCACCCATGCCCCGGCCCACTTGGCGAGCATTATCGCGGCGCGGCCGACCACTCCGGCCCCACCGTGAACCAGCACCCGAAGTCCGCGAACATCGCCGTCTGCGAACAGGCAACGGTGGGCTGTCAGCGCCGGAATGCCCACGCTCGCACCGGTCTCGAACGAAACACCGGCAGGTAACGGCACGGCGCGTTCGGCGGGTACGGCGACGAACTCGGCGGCGGTGCCGGAAGGACTTCCGGACTGGGCTTCGTAAACCCACACGCGCTCACCGATCCGGTCGGCTTCGACATCCTCTCCGACTTCATCGACAACACCGGCACCATCTTGGTGGGGGATCACCCGGCCGTACTGCATCGACGCATGAAAGCCGGTGCGCGACTTGATATCAGAGGGGTTGAGCCCCGACACTGCGAGGCGGACCCGAACCTCGCCGCGGCCGGGATGCGGTGGTGGAACTTCGCCGACGACGAGGACGTCTGCCGCCGGTCCTTGTTGCTCGTAGAACGCCGCTCTCATGCTCATGTCTTTCTGGTTCGATGTGGCGCAAGTCGGCTGTGTCGCCGCATAAAGACTGCAGTTCGGTGAGCCAGAGAGAAAGAGGCATTTCGAGTTGTCACTTATCGGCCAGAGCGATTGATGAAGTCCAGCGCGAGACCGGCGATATGAAACGCATTCAGCTGCCCTAACTTCACAGTCGGATGCGGCCATTCGTTTGTCCGCGAACACGTCCGAGCATATGATCGCCTGAGGCCTAGAGCTTGGGGCGTTCTGCCCTGAAGGGCTGCGCGGGGGGAGGTTTACGGATTTGATACGGCGGGGCAAGCGCAGGTGACCGTCAACATCCGAGGCCGACGAATCGCTGAGCGATGAGCCAGCGGCGTCGTCGACGCACTCAACAGGAGCGCGTCGATGAGTCCTCGAGACGATTGATTGCGGCGGCCATCGAACTCTTCGCGAAGAATGGCTATAACGAGACGACGGCCAAAGAGATCAGCCTGACGGCAGGGTACAGCCGCGCGATGCTGTCCGAGCGCTTCGGGAGCAAGAGGGTCATCCTCGAGGCCATCATGTCGGAGTACGAGAGTCGCTCGGCAGGCGATCTGGGGGCACACCCATCCGGATTCGACAGGGTGATGGCCTCGGTCAACGGCGTGTGCCGCGTGGCGCTCGAAGATCCTGGATTCACCAGAGCGGTGTCGGTGATGAGTTTTGGAGCCGTGCATGACGAAGGTGATCTGCGAGACCGGATTCGCCAGTGGTTGTTCGGCATGCGTCAGACTCTGTGTGATGCTCTCCGGGCCGGAGTCTCCGATGGTTCCATCGACAGTGCCGTGGACCCCGACGGTGTAGCGCTGAAAATCATGATGGCATGGGCAGGTTTCGACTTCTACTGGATCGTGTTGCCTGAGTTCGTGGATTATGTCGCGGGAGTGCACGAGTGGCGGCAGCGGATCATCGACACACTGCGGCCGGATGTGGACTCCGGAGCGCGCATTGAGTCGCCTGCTGTCGAACGCGATTGAGCCGTCGCCTCGGACGGCTCGCCGGGCAACCACGGAAGTTCGTAAATGGAAGTGTCTTGGCCAGGAGGCAGCGGATTCAGCGACGGCAGCCAATGACGACAGGCGCGACCATCCAATCGGCGGAGGCGATGAGTGTAATCGTTGGTGACGATGGAAAGCCGCCATGAGCATCGCAGGCTCCTACCATGGGCCCGTGGAGATACGTCAGCTTGAAGCGTTCGTGGCTGTTGCCACGAAGCTGCATTTCGGGCGGGCGGCAGAGGCGCTGCACATGGGTCAGCCCACGCTCAGTGACATGATTCGGCGTCTGGAGCGTGAGATGGGTACGCCGCTCCTACGGCGGACCACCCGCCGCGTGACGCTCACGAGTGCGGGATCTGAGTTGCTGGAACGCGCAAAGCGCATTCTTGACGAGATCGCCGCAGCGGGCGTTGCGGTGCAACGAGTGGGGCGCGGCGACGCCGGCACCATCCGGTTGGGCATCACACCGCTGGCGGCGCCGATACTCGCACCCCATCTGGTTCAGGAGTTCCGCGCTCGGGCGCCCGATGTCGAGGTCGAAATCCGGCGTATGTGGTTGTTCCACCTGGAACAGGCGCTGGCCGAGGGCGAGGTCGACGTGGCGGTCACGTGCGGGATCGTGCCCGACCCTCCCAACGGCGTCAGCGAGGTGATCTGCGGCGAACCGTTGCTGGTGAGTATCCGTGCAGATCACCCACTGGCCGAACGCGATTCCGTGACGTTGACGGATCTGGCCGAACAGACACTCGGCATCCAGAGCGAGGCGTTGTTCCCCGCGTGGGTCCTCGCTCAACGTCAGGCGCTGGAAACTGCGTGCATTTCGCCGCGAACCGTCGAACTCGCTGACAATCACGTCGCGGCGGCCACCTGGCCTAGCCAACCGGAGATCGACTGGATTCTGACGACACGTTCGATAGTGCAACCGGAGATGGCAGCGGTGGTCCGTCCCGTGACTTTTCCGCGGCTGGTTCCGTACACACTGCAATGGCGCCCGGAACGAACTCCGAGCGCCGCGGTGACCCGGTTCGTCGGTATGACACGTGAGGCAATACCGCCGGGCTGGTCCAAGGTCCGTGATCCGGAGCCTCATCGGATTGATCGGGATCGGCGGTGAGATCTATGCGCCGTTCCCGCTTTATCTCGTGTCGGACCACAGGCAACCTGTGAGGGCGAGGTGGCGCGACACCCTCCGCCTCGCAGGAACAAGTGACCCAACATCTATGCGGAGGCGTTTATCTGATGACATCCGACGAGGTGCGCGTCCCGCTGCCGCCATTCGACCTGCAGTCCGCGTTGCAGAAGGTCCAGGGCGCCGAAGACGCGTGGAACACCTGCGATCCCGTTAGGGTGAGCAAGGCCTATACGCGGGACAGCCTGTGGCGCAACCGCAACATTTTCGTCACCGGTCGTGACGAAATCGTCGAGTTTCTGGAGGAAAAATGGGAACGCGAGCTTGACTACTCGCTACGCAAGAGCCTCTGGGACTTTCACGGGAATCGTATCGCGGTGCGGTTTCAGTACGAGTGTCGGGACGCGGCCGGACAGTGGTGGCGCAGTTACGGAAATGAGCTATGGGAGTTTGCCGACAACGGCCTGATGCGCCGACGCGAGGCAAGTATCAATGACCTCCCCATCGACGAATCTGAGCGCCGCTACTTCGGTTCTCGGTCGGAGGCCGAACGCAGCCATGACATCCCGCTGCGCTGACCCGGATCCGGCCCGAACATCGGTGGATGGTTTTCGCGCCGGGACCCGTTTATCTTGTGGACGCCGCCCGAAGGGAGTGACGTGATGACGGTCCGGCCGATCCCGGTGTGGGAGACCCGATCCTGCATATCCCGACCAATCTATACCGATGGATGACCGGCTGGAATTCACCGAGACGAGACGACGCCTCATCGCCGACATGAAGGACACCCTGAGAGGGTCTGGTGGCGTCGGGCTCTCGGCCAACCAGATCGGCTCAACGGACCGGATATTCGTTTACGACTGTCCAGAGTCCGCGTCTTGAGCGGCGTAGCGGTGTCGTCATCAATCCGGTGCTGGAACAGCACCACATTCCAGACTGCCCACCGGATGACACCGGCGACATCGAGGGTTGTCTGTCCGTGCCCGGTTTGATGTTCCCCGTACCACGTGCAGAGTGGGCTCGGGTGCGTGGTTTCGACGTCCACGGACAGCCGATCGTGATCGAAGGAACCGGGCTGTTCGCCCGGATGCTTCAACACGAAGTGGCTTATCTTGATGGGCGGTTGTACGTCGACCAACTTGTCGAGCCCGAGATGCGTTGTGCGACGTGGACGCCGGGAGTGGACCGGCACCCGTTCAGATTGTGACCTTCGTGGTACGAGGCGGCCATGAAAATTCTTCACTTGTACCGATCAGTGTGATTCGGTATTCGGTGTTGTTCACGGCGGATTCGGTGACGCATGCTGGTCGCGAACAGTTCCGCACACTCGAGATGAGGATCAACAATGTCTGTCTTCGGCACGCGTCATCGCACCGTATCCATCGATGGTCTTGACGTGTTCTACCGGGAGGCCGGTGACCCGTCAAGGCCGACGTTGTTGTTGCTGCACGGCTTTCCGTCAAGTTCGCACATGTTCCGCGACCTGATTCCCGCGCTGGCTGACGACTATCACCTCGTCGCACCCGACCACATCGGTTTCGGGCAGTCGGCGATGCCGTCGGTGAACCAGTTCACCTACAGCTTCGACCGCCTTACCGAGATCACCTCGAAGTTGATCGATCGTCTTGGCCTGGAACGGTTCGCCATCTATATCCATGACTACGGTGCACCAATCGGCTTGCGCATCGCCAGCGCCCACCCAGAGCGCATCACCGCCATCATCACTCAGAGCGGCAATGCCTACATGGAGGGTTTCACGGCGTTCTGGGACCGGCTGTTCGCCCATGCCAAGGACCGCGCTGCCAATGAAGACTCCGTGCGGGAGTATTTCACCGCCGAAACCACCAAATGGCAATACACACACGGGGTTCCTGCCGACCGACTCGACCGCATCGCCCCTGAGGCGTGGATGCTCGACCAGGCCGGACTGGACCGGAAGGGCAACGACGCGATCCAGTTGCAGTTGTTCTGGGACTACCAGTTCAACCTCGACGGATACCCGAAGTTCCAGGAGTACTTTCGCACCTACCGCCCGCCCCTTTTGGTCACCTGGGGCCGTAACGACGAGATCTTCGGTGCGGCGGGCGCCGAGGCATTCCGCAAGGATCTTCCGGATGGCGAGTACCACCTGCTCGATGCCGGTCACTTCGCATTGGAGACTCACGGTGAGGAGATCAGCGGCTACATCCGCGACTTCCTGGGCCGGCTCTAAGAGAAAGGACGAAGTACCTCCTGGACCCAGTCGCGCCAGCGCAGAACGGTCGAAGGAAGGTCGATCTGCTCCGGCATCATGATGGACCAGTAGGCATAGCCGATGCCGGCCGTCAGAGCTTCCCGGCTGAGTCCATCCGGGTCGACACTACCCGTCACCGAGCCGTCACTCAGCCCGATTTCGATACCATCTCGGATCACGGCGCGTAATCGGTTGAGCCACTGCCGGATACGATCACGCAGCTCGCCATTGTCGTGCATTGCCTCGAAGCTGACGATGAACATCGCCCGTGCGAACATCGGGTCGTCGTTGATCAGGCGACAGAGCCCGTTGACCGGTGTGAGCGCTCTGTCGAAGCCGCTGGACTGCTCGCCTGCGTCAACGGTGACCCGGCTCTCATAGTCATCGAGCAGGGCTTCGAGCAGGGCATCCTTGCCGCCGAACCGTTCAGCGACCATCGCGCGGCTGTAACCCGCACGCAGTCCGATGTCCTTGGCGGTCGTTTTTACATAGCCCTTCTCGTTGATCAGCTCGACGGCCGCCGCGGCGAGACGTCGCGCCGATTCGTCCGCCCGGTCACGCTGTGTCCGCCGCTGCACAGGACCGGTCATCGGAGGTTTTCTCGTGCCTCGCAGTTGCGGCTGTCCCGTTCGCCCGCTCGTCGATCCACCCTCATGGCGCGATGGTCCCCTCTCGAGAGTTCTCACTTCACGCTGATCTGGCGCGGATCATACGCGCCCGAGGATTGGTCAAATATTGCTTGCTTGTGTACAGGCAAGTAATATCGACGCCGTGGAGCTCCGCCAACTCGAAGCGTTCGTCGCAGTAGCCTCCGAGTTGCACTTCGGGCGTGCCGCAGAGAAGCTCCACATGGGCCAGCCCACCCTGAGTGACCTGGTGCGTCGACTAGAGCGCGAGATGGGCACGCCCCTGCTCACGCGTACCACCCGACGGGTCGCGCTGACGAGCGCCGGGGCAGAATTCCAGCAGCGCGCAAACACCATCTTGGCTGAGGTCGCCGCTGCCGCCGCCGTCGTGAAGCAGTGGGCAGACGGCGATGTCGGCACCGTTCGCCTGGGCATAACACCCCCGGTGGCACCCGCCCTGCCCGGGCACCTGGCCGCCGTGATGCGCCACGAAGCACCCGGGGTCGATCTTGTCATGCGGCGAATGTGGTTGAACGACTTGTGCTCTGCGCTCCTCGACGGTCAGGTGGACGTCGCGATGACCTGCGGCCCGGTACCGGCCCAACTGGGTGTGGTCAGCGAAGTGTTATGCGGGGAACCGCTGTTCGTGGGCTTGAGAGCGGGTCACCGACTCGCCGCGAAGGACGAGGTGGACCTCCTCGACCTCGCCGACGCGACGCTCGGCATGCACAGTGACGCGTTGTTCCCGACGTGGGTTCTCGCGCAGAAACGCGTGCTGCGTCTCGCGGGTGTGCGCCCACCCGTTGCCGAACTTGCCGACACCGACTTTTCGGCATTGAAGTGGTTGACCCAGTCGAATGTGGACTGGATCCTGACGACGACATCCGCGGCTACACCCGGCATCTCAGCGGCTATCCGGCCGGTGACGCCCCAGCACACCGCGGAGACGATGCTGCATTGGCTACCCAGCCGTGAACCGGATGTGGCAGTGCGACGGTTCGTGCGGATGGCGCTGTCGGCAAACATGCCGCCTGGCTTTGTTCGTCGGAAGGGTACGCCGAGGTGTTTGAAGGCTTCCTAAAAGTAGACATCTGAGGCGCGGTAATCCGTGGCAGAGAGCGAGGTACTGTCTGACGCATGCGTCGGCCATACCATCACGGGGATCTGAAAGAAGCAGTTCTTTCCGCCGCGATGGCCAAGATCGAGAGCGATGGTGTGGCGGCGCTGTCGCTCCGAGACCTCGCACGCGAGTGCGGCGTAAGCCCTTCGGCGCCGCAGAAGCACTTCGCGACCAAGCAGGACCTACTGCTGGCACTCGCGCTACGGGGCTACGCCGATCTTGGCGATGTGGTGGCAGGCCTGAAACTCGAGCTACCCGTCGAGAGTGCGTTGATGGCTCTCGGCAAAGCCTACTGCTCCTATGTCGCCGAGCATCCCGTTCTGATCCAGCTGATGTACGCGCCTCCTTCCGAAGGTGGCGTCGAGCCTCGGGAAGAGGCATTCAGGCGGGCGTTTCGTCCCTTGGAGGAGGTCCTTGACCTCGCCCGCGAACGCGGCGATATCGTGAAGAGCCGCAAGCTCGTCGACACATTCGTTCACGTAGTCCTGCGCGGGCTTGGCACCTCGGTTTCGAGCGGGTTCTTCGGTATGCCGGACGACGCGATATCCAGGAGTGTCGTTCGCCTGATGCTCACTGGCCTGCAGCCCCGTTGAGACCCGGTGTCTTGTCCCTGGTTGGCCGGCATGCCAGTTGGGCACGTACCCGACGCCGCGCCCGGTGGAGGCGGGACATGACCGTGCCCACGGGAACCTCCATCAAGCTGGCCACTTCGCGAAGCGGATAGCCTTCGACGTCGACGTAGTAAAGAATCAGGCGGCTGTCGCGTGACAAGGCGCACATTGCCGTGACAAGGTCGCTGCGGGGAAGTGCTGCCAGAACGTCATCCTCGGCTGATGCATGAAGAACCGTGGTTTGCGTGGACCCGCTCGCCAGCAGCATTCGACTGCTGATGTCGTCAGCGAGGACTTCTGACGGTCGAGACGCTTGCCGTCGATGATTGCTTATCCACTGATTGCGCATGATGCGTCGCAACCATGCCTTTAAATTCGTTCCCGGGCGGAATCGATGGAATCCCGAGTATGCGTGCAGCAGTGTGTCCTGCACCAAGTCCTCTGCGTCGGCGTGGGTGCGTGTGAGCCGTTTGGCGTCTCGGAGAAGTAGCTCGACGAGCGGGAAGACTTCACACGCGAAAACGGATGCCCCCGTGGATCCGCTCGAGCGGTCGGCCTCCAAATCAGCCATGAGCCACACGCAGTGGGAGGGGTCGGGCAGCCTTGGTCGTGAGCATGCCCTGATGGCGTGGGGACGGTCGTGGACGGTGTTTCGTCATGGTGGGTCGGTGCTTTCTCTTCTGGGTGATGTCGCGCAGCTACTCCACGAGGAATCCCGCGTCGACCGGCAGCGAGATACCGGTGACATACCTGCCGGACGCACCGCAGAGGTACAACATCGCCTCGGTGACGTCGCTGCTGTCGATCATGTCGACGCCGGGAAGCGCGTTACCGACCGCTGCGCCTACTTCGGGATAGGAATTCCAATAACGCTCAACGGCTCCATCAGTCACCATGGGGGTTGCCACACCTGTTGGCAGGACCGCGTTCACCCGGATGTTCTTCTCCGCGAGCGTGCGGGCGTAGTAGTGCATCAGGCCGATGAGACCGCTTTTGGCGGCCGTGTATCCCGCGGCTCCGTGGTTCATCGTGCGGAAGGACGGACTCAGTACCGATCGTTCGGCGATCGCCGAACTGGTGATCACGACTGCCCCACCACCCCCGTGCTTCAGAAGAAATGGCAGCGTTGCTTCGATTGTGAAGTAGACACCTTTGAGGAGTACGTCGACGGCATCGTCAAACGCTGCCACGGTCGGGTTGTGGTCGCCGATTCCCGGCAGGATGCCCGCGTTGGCCATGACGAAGTCAATACGCCCGAGTTGGTCGACTGCGCGCTCGACCACAGAGCTGAGTGCGGAAATGTCACGAACATCGACCTCGTCTGCGACCACACGGCGGCCGGCGTTCTCGACCAGCCGCGCCGTCTCTTCGAGATCGTGTGGACGGGCCATCGGATACATCACGGTGTCGATCTGCCTGCAGATGTCGACAGCGATGATGTCAGCGCCCTCCTCGGCAAAGCGAACGGCGTGGGAGCGGCCCTGCCCACGGGCGGCGCCGGTGACGAGTGCAACATGCCCTTCAAACCGTTTCGTCAATTGATACTCCTGTCTGTCGGTGTGAGTTCGATAGCGGTGTCGTCGGTAACCGACCGCGCTTCACATGAGGGCGTCATCCATCGTTCAGGGTGACGGCCTCGACGGCCCAAGCGATTTGGCCGGGCGATGTGAAACAGATTGCCGACATAGACTGTAATGTATGCAGTGCATACATTACAGTCTCCATCATGGAGATCTGTTCGGACCGCCGCAAGCAATGTCTGCCGGGGAGGATATGAGATGCAACGAATGGCACCAGGTTTCGGTTCAGCGCCAGTGGTTCTGGCGACTTGTGGCTTGTTGGCCCTGTCCGGGATATCACCGCCAGCGGCTCACTCGACTCCCACCACCGGGCTCACCTCAACAGTGCTGTCCAAGCAGACTGTGCGCGGTAAGGACTACATAGTCGCCGAGATCACCATCGCGCCTGACGGGAGCACGGGCTGGCATACTCATCGGGGTGAGGTGTACGGCCTCGTAAAGAGCGGGGTCCTGACGCATTACGGCGCAGATTGCCGCGAAGATGGTGTGTATCCAGCCGGCGCTGCGCTGACTGATCCTGCTGGGGCGGACCACGCTCATATCGGTAAGAATCTCGGATCGATACCCGTTGTCCTCGAAGTGACGTACGTTGACCCGGCCGGCGCGCCGACCTCTGACAGCGTTCCCAGTCCAGGCTGCGACTTCGAATGACCGCGATCTCATTGCTTCGCAGGTAATGCCGCGAGGGACGACAAATGGTGTCGTCGAGGGAGGACAACCGTCGGTGTTGGTGAGCATTCGACAAGTGACCAAGGCCGACGCGCGTGTCTGTGGCCGTATCTGCTTCGACGCATTCGCCGCGATAGCTCGGCAGCACGGGTTCCCGCGCGACTTTCAAACGGAAGCACTGTCCACCGGTTTGCTTGCACAACTGATCGAGCATCCACGGTTCTTCGGCGTGGTGGCCGAGGTCGACGGCCAGGTGGTCGGCAGCAATTTCCTGGACGAGCGAACCACCATCGGATCGGTCGGACCAGTGAGTGTTGCTCCGTGGATCCAAGACCGCGGAATCGGGAATGTCCTGATGCGAGCCGTGCTGGATCGTGCGGTGATCAAGAGACTCTCGGGAATTCGGTTGATGCAGGCGGCATATCACAGCCGATCCCTGAGTTTGTATACCAAGCTCGGATTCGTCACTCGTGATTCGTACGCGGTGATGCAAGGCGTGGCGCCACTTCGGCAGGGGTCCGCGCCGGCGGTGCCGGTCGTTCGTCCCGCCCTCCCGTCCGATCTGTCGGCGTGCAACTCACTTTGCCGTGATGTCTACGGTTTTGACAGGCTCGAGGAAATCCGCGACGCGATCGGATCGAATGTAGCGCGTGTTGTCGTGAGAGACGGCCGGATCAGCGCCTATACGACTGGGATCGGCCTTTTCGGTCATTCGGCGGCCGAGGACGACGAAGTCCTGCGTGTGCTGATCCTGACCTCGGACCAGATCGGCGGGACCGGCTTCCTACTGCCGACCCGAAACGACCGATTGCTGCGACAATGCCTCAGAGAGGGCTTCCGAATCGTGTCACTGATGAACATGATGACCATCGGCGAATATCGCCAGCTTCAGGGATCATTCCTGCCGTCAGTGGGGTTCTGACGGATCTGGTCCATCACCGTATCGAAATCGGTGAGGTCCCATACATCGGTGAACTTGCAGTCTTCGACGCGATAGACAGTGAATTCCGACGTGCTCACGCGGCGTCCGGTCGCTGCGATCCCCCGAAAGTCACCGAGGTGCGTACCCGTCACCGAGAAGTGCAGTGCGATAAGGTCATCGTCGACGAGTTGACTACGAACCTTCCAGCGCCAGTCTGGGAAAGCCCGCACCAATGGTACGAACTGGCGAGTGACGTTCTCCGCGGGTGTCGGTGCGTCGTTGATTCGTATGGTCGATGCGTAGAATGTAGTCATTCGATCGAAGTCATGCTCGTTGCAAGCGTCCAGATAAGACTGATACAGCGAGCGCAGACGCTCCTTTTGCTCGGTCACGATATTGTCCTTCCGGGCGTGGGCCGCTCTCAGCTGTCTTGCCGTCTCTTTTGTCGCGTTGTTTCAGTCCATGCGCACCCAAGCGCAGACCTGGGGGATGAACTCGACCTGGCTTCTGAGATGCGACGCTGAGTGTTGCAAGCGACGCTCCAAGGTCGCGATGTCGATCCTGGCCGCCTCGTCGGCGCTCATATAGGGAAGCAGCGAGTGCATCACATCGGTGATCAGTGAAAAAACCGGCCGATCGAGGCCAGAAGATACGATCGAGTGAGCGAATAGCGTCGGCGGCGGCAGGTCGGCTTCATCGAAGAGATCAACCAATCGACCGCCTACGTCCGGAAGGATTCCCATCCGCTCCATGACTAGTCCGGTGACATCATTTACCTGGCGGAGTTCGGGTAAGGGCGGCACCGAGCGCACACCCCTGCTCAGGTCCATTTCGTGGACCGCCAACACGCCGCGACTGCGAACGAATCCTGAAGCGAGGCGTAGGAACTCAACCGGATCACGGTGGCCGGTGAGGACGTGCCGCCCCACCACGGCATCGAATGAAGACGATCCGGGGAGCTTATCCACATGCGCGCGAAGAAACTCGACGTTCGTGTATCCGAGCGACTCGGAGCGCGCCCGCGCGGCCTTCACAGCGTCGGCGCTCGGATCGACACCGACCACCCTCCCGGTCCCGCCCACTCGATCTGCCACGGTGAAGGTTAGGTCTCCATGGCCGCAGTGGAGGTTGAGAACGCGCATGCCGGCGCTGACACCGGCGGCGCACAGCAAGTGATCCGTCACGAAGCGGAGTGCGTGGCCGGTGTCGGTATCCCACAAACCGCTGATGATCCGCAGGTCCATGAACTCACCGTCCGGCGTGGTTTCTGCTTCCCCGCTGGGTGTTCCGTGTCTCACCGGTTCACCTGCCCGTTCGCCGTGGAAATAACCCTGTCGGCTGGATCTGCGGAGCCCGACTCCACGAAGTATATGTACGACAGGCTTTACAAGACAGAATGTTTGGTGTCCAAAACAGGATGAGTCGGATCGGTTTGGTCGATCAATGACCCGTGGTGTTGGCGTCGCCACCAAACACCTTCACCCAGGCTAGGGAGGTGGACAACCTACGGCCGAACCGATGCCGTTGCCTCGCTACAACCTCCTTCCCAAGGAAGGGATCCACCGCATCCACACGGGCGCTCGGTTGTGCCCGCCTCCGCGATGAAACCGTCTGTCCAGGTGGGCTTCCCGGGCCGCCGTGGCCGGGGGAGAGGGCCTGATCGGCTCAGGCGGATGCGGCCAGGTCGGCGAGCGGCGACAGCCGCAACGCGACCCGCAACCACACACCGAACGCCAGGAAGCGGTCGGCGGGGACGGCCAGGTCGACCCCGGTGAGTTCGACGATCTGCTGCAGCCGGTAGTGCAGGGTGGTCCGGTGAACGTGCAGCAGATCGGCGGGACTTTGATCGCGCCCGGATCGCAGAACGGCTCCGACGGTCTCGAATGCGAAACTCTCGGGCGTCGACAACAGCGACGCGAGCGCACCGCTGCGGCAGGTGTCCGTAGCCGGCAGGTCACCGCCGACCAGCGCGGCCAACGGCTGGATCTCGCGCCAGGACAGCGCTTTCTCGGTGCGGTGGACATGGACCCCGAGGAATGCCGCCAGCGCCGCGTGAGCGAACAGGCGCCGGACATCGGCCAGCTCACCGAACTCGCTGATGCCGTTTCCGGTCCGGTCGGGTCCCGCGGCGAACTGTCGCCCGGCCGCGTCGAGCAGCAGGTTCTCCGACTGCCCGACGGCGCAGCCGGCGGCGCTCTCGAAGACGCCGACCGTGCAGCCGTCGAGCTCGGCCGTGCAGGCCAGCGATACGCCCAAATCAGTTGTGATGAAAGCTATCTCGCGAAACCGCTGCACATCGCTGTCGAGATGGTGACCGGTGGGCTCGGCGTATGAGGCGATCACCGCGTAACGGCAACCGGATGCCGCCGAACCGTCGGCCGCATCGGCAAGAACGTCGGCGGGCCGCTGGCCTGCCAGCAGTTTGCGGATGCGGTCCTGAAGGGGATTGGCCGCAGGGTCCGCGGCCTTGCGTCCGCGCCGGGCGCTGAGCACGTCGGCCAGTCGTGCGCAGTACTGCTCGATGAGTTCCTCGGGCAGGACCTTGCCAAGGTCCAGAAGCCACAGGAACGCGACATTGTCGTCGTCGTTCCTGATGGGAAAGCAGATCCGCGCGGCCAGCGACAGCTTCGGATTGGCCGGGACCCTGATCGGGGCGTCCGAGGCATTGCGCGTGTAGGACGTGAAGTAGTCGCGGTACTCGCGCGGGATACGCCGGTCGAGCATCAGCCGAACGCGATAGGGATCGGCATCGCCGAAGTGACGGCTGACCACGATCAGATTGCCGTCGAGATCATCGACGGCCACCGATTGACGCAGCCGCCCCGCGAGGCGATCGACCAGGTGCTGCGCCTCGTCGACCAGGCTTCCGTCCACCGATCTCACCCTCCCGGTAACGCCACGTCGCAACATGGTAGATGCCGGCGGCGGTACATCGGCTGCGAGCGTGCCCCGGCCCGGTTTCAACAGATGACGAAGCGTGGGCGCGCAGATTCCAGCACGTGCCGCATGACCAAGCGGTGTGATCCAGCTCAAACTCGAGCATGTCCCGAGCGGTCCCGTCCGCGCGGTTCAGTGCGAAGGAGCGTGACATGCCCAACTCTCAGACCGAGACGAGCAGCTCGGATCCCGCGAGACGGACCGCGACGTCGATGGATGACGCGAGGTGGAACCGCCTGCACACCCTGGCGGCCTTCTGCACGCTGGGCGGCACGGCACTCGACGGCTACATCCTGGGTGTGGTGGGCGGGGCCATCAACTCGGCAACCGACGAGATGGAGTTCTCACCGTTCAGCCAGGGACTGGTCGGTGCGAGCGCGCTGATCGGTATTTTCGTCGGCGGCTTCTTCTTCGGGCGGGCCGCCGATCGCTGGGGCCGGCGTGTGGTCTTCCGGTGGAACCTCATCGCGTTCGTCGTCTTGTCGCTGCTGCAGCTGGTCACCTTCAGCACCTGGGATCTCAGTGCGTATCGCATCCTGCTGGGCATCGCGATCGGCGTCGAGTACGCCGTCGGTGCCGCCCTGCTGTCGGAATTCGTGCCCGCCCGCACCCGAGGCGCCCTGCTGTCGACATTGCAGACCACCTGGTTCCTCGGCTTCGTCAGTGCGAACTTCGTCGCGCTGGCCTGGGCCGACGACAACTGGCGGTGGGTTCTGGCAAGCAGCGCCGTCCCCGCGTTGATCGTCGCCATCGCCCGCATCTGGCTTCCGGAGTCACCTCGCTGGCTTCAGGCCCAGGGCAGACATGCCGAGGCGCAGGCCATCGTCGACAAGCACTTCCCACCCGGTACCACGTTGCCCGAGGTTTCGCCGGTCGCCGAGACGTCGAAGTTCTCCGAGCTGTTCGACAAGAAGCACTGGCGCCAGACGACATACGGCGGCCTGTTCTGGGCCTGCCAGGTCGGGCCGTTGTTCGCGATCTTCACCTTCATCACACCGGTGCTCGACGACCTCGGACTGCCATCCGGATTCTGGCGGGACTTCATCATGAACATGCTCCAACTGGCCGGCGCGGCGGTGTTCATCTGGGTTGTCGCAGTCACCAAACGGCGGTCCCTGGCGGTCTGGACGTTCGGCCTGACGTTCGCGGCCCTGCTGATCCTCGGGGTGTTCCCCAGCGCACCGTTGGCGGTTCTGGCCGTCGCGACCGGCGCCTATCTGTTCATCGCGTCCGGCGCGTCCAACCTGCAGTTCGTCTACCCCTCGGAGATGTTCCCGACGCGGCTGCGCACCTCCGGGGTCGGCTTCTCGGCCTCCATGAGCCGGGTCGGCGCGGCCATCGCCACCTATCTGCTGCCGGTGTTGATCGCGTCGGTCGGGATCAACGCGTCGCTGCTGATCCTCGCGCTGTTCCCCCTGGTCGGGTTCCTGGCATCCATGGCGTGGGCGCCCGAAACCAGCAAGTCCACCATCCACTGACCACCAGCGACCCATCGAGAAGGGAAGTATGTAGATGACGGAAATCGTCAAAGGCCAACAGCTGCTGTACCTGTCCAAGGCCGACGTGGTCGGCCTTGGCGTGTCCCGGCAGACAATTCTGGACAAGGTTCTCCAAGCGCTGGTCGAACACGGCAACAAGCGCTACGAGATGCCCGCCAAGATCGGCGTGCACCCGTACGAGGATGTGTTCTTCCACGCGATGCCGGCCTACCTTCCGGAGATGAACCTCGTCGGTGCCAAGTGGATCGAGTGCTATCCGCGTAATCCCCGCGAGTTCGGTCTGCCGCAGACCACCGGCCTGCTGTGCCTGAACGACGTCGAGACCGGCGTTCCGACATGCGTCATGGACAGCAGCTGGCTGACGGCCGTGCGCACACCGGCGGTCACGGTGCTGATGGCCAAGAAGTTGCATCCCGACGCCAAGAAGTTCGGCATGTTCGGCGCCGGCGTCCAAGGACGCGAACATGTGCTGTTCGCCGCCGAGTATCTGGACCAACTGGACGAGATCGTGGTCTATGACCGCTTCCCGGAGGTCGCCGAGAAGATGGTCGCCCAGATCCAGGGCAGCGTCGACACCCCGATCCGGGTGGGCAACTCCGTCGAGGAAGTCGTCAAGGAATGCGAGGTGCTCAGCTCGGCGACCTTCATCGTGCGTGAACCGCAGTCGTTCGCCAAAGACGAGTGGGTCTCGGCGGGTCAGACCATCATCCCGTGTGACCTCAACACGTTCTGGGCGCCGGAGATCTCACATCGGGCCGACGCCTACATCGTGGACTCCACCGACGAGCACGACCTGTTCGTCGAGATGGGCTACTACCCGGCGGGAAGCCCCACGATCACCGCTGAGACCGGCGAGGTGCTGGCCGGACTCAAGCCGGGACGTGTCGGTTCCGATCAGCTGATCGTCAACAGCAACATCGGCATGGCGGTGTGCGATATGGCGGTCGCGTCGGCGATTCACGACGCGGCACTGACCCGCGGGGTCGGGGTCACGCTGGAGCTGTGACGGCAGGCTGCGGATTCACGACGGCGGAGCTGGGTACCGGTGCGCCGGTGGTGCCACGGCTTTCGGCTGGGGGACGGTGGTTCCCCAGCCGGGCCAACGTGATTCGCGCCAGTACCGGTTGAGGGCCTCCGGAGAGGACCCAGGAGCTGAGACACCGACCCCCTCCCCAGCACCGCGCCTGACAGAAGGACAGCCGTGAACCTCGCCTACTCGAGTGATACCGTCACCGAACTCGTCAGGATTCCGGCTCCGGTGACCGCCGCCTGCATCCCGCCCGGCTGCCGGGCAGCCAAACTTCGCAACACCGCTCACCGAACAAGTTGTTCAACCACTCAATCCGCAAGTGTGCCTCGCCGATGTCGCCGACGACGTCGCCGAGATGAACTACCGCACCTAGCTGACCAGAACTACGCGACGGGCTGAGTTGTCAAGGGGCGAACCGAGGTTGGGTTGACCTCAACAGCCCTTGAGGTAATAGGTTCCCCAGCATGTCGATGTGGATCTGTACAGGATGTGGTGTGGAGCATGAGAGTGTGGACGAGCAACCGCCCAGCACGTCATGCGTGCTGACCTCTGAGGTGGTCTCGATAGAGGAGCGAGGTGATCTGCCGCCGCATGGCAGTTGGACCACTTTGGAGCAGCTAGCCGCCCAGCCACACCACACCGAATATGTCTCTCATGGACGGGGTGTGCACAGCTTACGGCGTGCGCCGCGGTTCGCGATCGGTCACCGGTCATTTGTGGTCCAGACCCCGGCAGGGAATCTGCTCTGGGACGCCCCGAGCTATCTCGACGATGAGATCGCCGGGCTCGTACGGAGTCTCGGAGGCATATGTGCCGTCGCATCGAGTCATCCACATATGTTCGGGGCGCAGATCAGCTGGAGCCGAGCATTTGGTGGCGTGCCCATTTACGTCAATGAGTTGGATCGAGAATGGCTCCCACAGCCCGACCCTCTCATCGAGCTTTGGAGTGAACACGCACAGCCCGTGCCGGGGATTGAGCTGATTCATGTGGGCGGCCATATGAAAGGCAGCTCGGTGGCGCTCACGCCCGATGGCACAATGCTTGTCGGCGACACGATATCCGGTGGATTGGCCAAGAACTGGGTGTCGTTTCAGCGCAGCTTCCCCAAGCACATCCCGTTGTCGCCTGGCGTGGTGCAGCGCATCGTCGATCGCCTCGACAAATATGACTTCGACCGTATCTACACGCTCGGGGGCGACGAGGTCGAAAGCGCGGCGAAAGATGTGTTGCGACGCTCGGCAGAGACTCATATCCGCTGGGCGCGAGGAGACTTCGACCACCTGACCTAGCGGTGTCCGTCGCTGCGAGGGGCAGGGTGTCGACACGACGCGCGCAAGGTGTCATACGGACGAACTGGGTATTTCGCTCGCCGCGTCCAGCATGAGGCGTTCGCCCGATGAGACGCGGGACCCGTCGTGGGTGACCACCTCGACGCCGGGCCCGCTTGCCGGTCACGGTCTCTCCCCGGATGCCGACAACTGTGCCGGAGCCGGTCAGGAATCCGTCACAGCGCGCGTAGAGAGCGAGCAGCTGGTCGCCAGGGCCCTGTGGCAGAGACCGGTCCGCGAACGCCACCGCCTCGCGTGACGGCGTCGGCCCCGCGGCCCGCCGAGCAGTGATGGAATGCGCAGCTCCGTCATGTCATGCGCCGGCGTCGGGCTGCCATCCCGATGGCACGTCGTCCGGGGTCTGACCTGATCGCAAGCGGTCTATGTGGTAGTTGGCCCATGATGTGATCATCCGCTCCGGCGTCGCGTGATAGATCTCCGAGAGCGCCCTGAGCGCTTGTGCGCGTTCGGGATCGAGCTCGATGGTGAGCGTCTGCGGACGTGTTCCGGCGGCCACGGCGTCAGTCTATCGGCGGGTGGGAGCAGCGACCGGTCCTCCGAAACACGGTGAACAGTGGACGGGTCAATCGGTAAGTGCTAGCTTACGGTTAGTGGTTACTTACGAACGTGTGTCAGACCCATGGAGCGCCCTGGCGGATCGCACCCGCCGGACGGTTCTGCAGCGCCTCGCATCTGGTCCCAAGTCGGTCGGTGAATTGGCCGCTGGCCTGCCGGTGAGCAGGCCTGCCGTCTCCCAGCATCTGAAGGTGCTCGCATCCGCTGGTCTGGTGCAGCACGAGGTGGTCGGGACGCGGCATCTCTACCAGGTGCGGACCGAGGGGCTCGCGGCGCTCAGAGAAGAACTCGACGCGTTCTGGGGCCAGACCCTGAACGCGTTCGCTGAGGTTGTCGACGAAGAGGAAGGTGTCGGATGAAACGGGAGCATGTTGCGCCGGTGCGCAAGAGTGTCGTCGTCAATGCCGGTGTCGACCGCGCGTTCGCGCTTTTCGTCGACCGGTTCGACGTGATCAAACCGCGGGAGCACAACCTGTTGGCCGTTCCGATCGACAAGACCGTGTTTGAGCCCGAGGTCGGCGGCCGCATCTATGACATCGGCATCGACGGCAGCCGGTGCCAGTGGGCACGCGTGCTTGCCTTCGAACCGCCGAGCCGCCTCGTGTTCTCGTGGGACATCGGCCCGACATGGCAACTCGAAACCGACCCCGGCCGCTGCAGCGAAGTCGAAGTGCGATTCCTCGCTGAGGGGGATGGGCGCACCCGCGTCGAGTTGGAGCATCGACATCTCGACCGCCACGGTGACGGCTGGCCGTCGGTCGCCGAGGGCGTCGGCGGCGACGCCGGATGGCCGCTGTATCTGGCTCGTTACGCCCAGTTGACGGAAACACCATGACCACCGAGCGCCGGACGCTCATGGATCTGGCCTACGAGGAGCGGTCCGACCTGGCGCGCTACCTGGCCACGCTGACTCCACAGCAGTGGCACGCGCCGAGCCTCTGTGCCGAATGGACGGTCAAAGATGTTGTGGCACATATCGTCAGCTACGAGGATCTTCGCTTCTGGGGGCTGCTGCGACGGTTCGCCAAGGGACGCGTCGTTCGCGCCAACGAAGTCGGGGTCGAAGAACTCGCACACATGACCCCAGACGAGTTGATGGGTTTCCTCAACGAGCACCTGCGGCCACGAGGGCTTACCGCCGCCTTCGGCGGCATGATCGGCCTCGTCGACGGGACCATCCACCACCAGGACATCCGGCGCGCGCTGGGGCACCCACGCGCGGTGCCCACAGACCGGCTCACCCGGATATTGCCGCTCATCCCGTCGAACCCGCGTTTGGGCGCCGGCCGCCGAATTCGAGGTCTGCGGCTGCGCGCAGTCGATGTCGACTGGCAGCACGGCACCGGACCAGAAGTCGTCGGCACCGGAGAAGCACTGCTGATGGCCATGTCAGGACGCCGCCAGGTCGTCGGCGAACTTGAGGGCGACGGAGCGGAAATCCTGGCCGAGCGCCTGCGCGACTAGCCAGCCGGCGCCTCATCCGCCGGCGACCGGTCTTGAGCACCATGGGGCAGCGCAAATCGCTCGCGCGTATCGGCGAAGGGCTGAAACCCATGATGGGGCAGGGTTACCAGCATTGTCGGCGTTCGGCTGACACACTGGGAGGCATGCCCGAACTGCCCGAGGTCGAGGCGTTGGCCGATCATCTGCGCCGGCATGCGGTCGGCCAGGTGGTGTCACGCATCGACGTGTCCGCGTTGTCGGTGCTCAAGACCTTCGACCCGCCGGTCACCGCGCTGCACGGCGGCACGGTCGTCGGGGCACACCGCTGGGGCAAGTACCTCGGCATGGAGGTCGAATCCGACGGCGCGCCGCTGCACCTCATCACGCACCTGTCACGCGCCGGGTGGCTGCGCTGGTCGGACAAGCTCTCACCGACGCCACTCAAACCGGGCAAGGGGCCGATCGCCCTGCGCGTGCACCTCAAAGCCGCGCCGGCGGCGACATCGGGAAGCGGCGACTCGCAGGGCTTCGACCTCACCGAGGCGGGCACGCAGAAACGGCTCGCGGTGTGGGTGGTCCGCGATCCGATGGACGTGCCGCAGATCGCAGGTCTCGGTCCCGACGCGTTGTCGCTCGATTCCACCGCGCTCGCCGAGGTGCTCGCCGGGAATTCGGGTCGCATCAAGACCGTCATCACCGATCAGAAGGTGATCGCAGGCATCGGCAACGCCTACAGCGACGAGATTCTCCACGTCGCGAAGCTGTCGCCGTTCGCCACCGCGGGCAAGTTGAGCGACGCGCAACTCGGCGCCCTGCACGACGCCATGATCTCGGTGCTCACCGACGCCGTGAGCCGGTCGGTGGGGCAGCAGGCCGCGACGCTCAAAGGTGAGAAGCGCTCGGGCCTGCGGGTGCACGCCCGGACCGGCCTGCCGTGCCCGGTGTGCGGTGACACCGTGCGGGAGGTGTCGTTCGCCGACAAATCCTTCCAGTACTGCCCCACCTGCCAGACCGGCGGCAAGGTGCTCGCGGACCGGCGGATGTCCCGCTTGCTCAAGTAACGGGCGAGTTCTTGACAGTTGTCTAACCCGGTTATCCTGCTGCGGTGACCCGTCAGAGAATCCTCATCACCGGCGCCAGCTCGGGCCTTGGCGCCGGTATGGCCCGTCAATTCGCAGCCAAGGGCCGCCACCTGGCGCTGTGTGCACGCCGCACCGAACGGCTCGAGGAACTCAAGGCCGAACTGACCGACCGGCACCCCTACATCAAGATCGCCGTCGCGGCGTTGGACGTCAACGACCACGAGGCCGTGCCCCGGGTGTTCGGTGAGCTGTCCGAGGAACTTGGCGGTATCGACCGCGTCATCGTCAACGCCGGTATCGGCAAGGGATGGCCGCTCGGCGAGGGCAAGCCGTGGGCCAACAAGGCCACACTCGAGACCAACCTGGTGGCCGGTCTCGTGCAGATCGAAGCCGCGCTGGAGATGTTCAAGAAAGCAGGCAGCGGGCATCTGGTGCTGATCTCCTCGGTGCTCGGCAACACCGGTGTTCCGGGCGGCAAGGCCGCCTACTGCGCCAGCAAGGCCGGTATGACGTCGCTGGGTGAGTCGCTGCGCGCCGAGTACGACAAGGGTCCGATCCGGGTCACGGTCGTCGAGCCCGGATACATCGAATCCGAGATGACCGCCAAGGCCAACTCGACGATGTTGATGGTGGACAACGAGACCGGCGTGCGTGCCATGGTCGAGGCCATCGAGAAGGAGAAGGGCCGCGCTGTCGTGCCGCGATGGCCGTGGGCCCCGCTGACCCAGGTCATGCGTCTGCTGCCGCCGAAGTACACCAAGCGTTTCGCGTAGCTCGGGGCTGAGGCGGCCCAGGTTCGCCCGGCAAAGCATGTGCGACGTGTCAGCAACGCGTGGTTTTGACACGTGTGGAGGCTGGGTAGACCTCATGCATGACCTCAAAAACGCTTACCTCGATGATTTTTGCAGGCGCGGCGGCAGGGGCTCTGGCCTTTGCGCCCATGGCGATGGCTGAGCCGGCCCCGGCTCCGCCGCCGTGCGTCAACGCCGACGGCACGCCGTGTTCGGACATCGGCACTGCCGGTCCCGGCGGTGCCACGGGCCAGATTCCCGGCGGTCCGGGTGGCACGGCCGGTCCCGGCGGTGCCAGCGGCGCCATTCCGGGCGGACCGGGCGGTGCCGCGGGTCCCGGTGGCGCAACCGGATCCATCCCCGGCGGACCGGGCGGTACGGCCGGGCCTGACGGTGCGACCGGCGTGATTCCCGGTGGTCCCGGTGGCACCGCCGGACCGGGTGGCGCCAGTGGCTGCATCCCGAACGTCGGGTGTGCCACCATCCCTGCCCCGTAACCGTTCCGACAACCCTTCCTTCCTGAACGGCCAGGCAATTCGATAGATCATGTTGACATATTGTTGGGTTTTCCCAACAATGTGTTGCATGAGTCCGGTGAGGCGTGGGGAAACGCTCCCCATCTACAACCGCATCGCGGTGCTGCGCGCCGAGCGGCGGATGACCCGGGCGGAGCTTGCGGGCCTGATCAACGTCAATCCGCAGACCGTCGGTGCGCTGGAGCGAGGCGATCACTATCCCAGCCTCGATCTCGCGTTCCGCATCTGCGACGTGTTCGGCCTGCCGGTGGAGGCGGTGTTCTCGCGCACCGCCTTCACCCCGCTCTCCACCGAGCTCTATCGGAGAACAGGCACGCCGGAAGGAAGTGCAGATGACTAGATCGACGCGCACCACCTCGAAGCCCAACCTCATCGACCGGTACCAGGACTACCGGACGCGCCGATTCCTCAAACACGAGAGCACGTACTCGAACTCGTTGCCGCGCTGGCGTACGCAGGGGCGCCGACGCGTGCTCGTCGGTGTGCTCGCCGCATCACTGGCACTCATGGTGGTCACGAGTGTGGTGTGCGCTTTGGGCATTCGGCAGGCCGCGTTGATGTGGCTGTCGGCGTGCGCGGTGTTCTTCCCCGCGTGGATCGTCCTGCAGATCGTGCTGGGGCGGCAGAGTGACGCGCCGACGGCCACACTCGACGAATACGAAGTCGCGCAGCGCAACAGCGCCCGGTCCATCGGGCTCAGCGTCATTCAGTCCCTGATGCTGGTGCCGATCTTCTTCCTCATCATCGTGTCGACCCATCTGACGGATGCCGACGCCGCCACCATCCGCGACCTGGCGTACGCAGGTGCGCTGATGGCGTTGGCGGCCTTGATGATCGGCAGTTGCCTGCCCGCGATGATCCTCGGCTGGACCAGGCGTTCGGACACCGAGGTCTCCGGAACCTAGGTTGAGCGCCCCCGCTCGCCGCGGTAGCGCCGCACCAGGGCGTCGGTCGATGAATCCGGTTGTGCCGCTGGTGCTTTCTCGCCGGTGAGGACGGGCAGCAGGGCCTTGGCCTGGGTCTTGCCGAGTTCGACGCCCCATTGGTCGAACGAGTCGATACCCCAGATGACGCCTTCGGTGAACACCTGATGCTCATAGAGCGCGATCAACTGGCCCACGACAGAGGGGGTCAGTTTGGTGGCCAGAATGCTGGTGGTGGGCCGGTTTCCGGGCATCACCTTGTGCGGTACCACGTTCGCGGGCGTGCCCTCGGCGGCGATCGCGTCGGCGGCCTTGCCGAAGGCCAGCACCTGGGTCTGGGCGAAGAAGTTGCTCATCAGCAGGTCGTGCATGCTGCCGGTGCCGTCGGCGGTGGGCAGGTCATCGGTGGGCTGGGAGAACCCGATGAAATCCGCGGGCACCAGGCGGGTGCCCTGGTGCAGCAACTGGTAGAAGGCATGCTGGCCGTTGGTGCCCGGCTCACCCCAGAAGATCTCCCCGGTGTCGGTCGACACCGGCGTACCGTCGGCGCGCACCGACTTGCCGTTGGACTCCATGGTCAACTGCTGCAGATACGCCGCGAAGCGCGACAGGTCGTTCGAGTAGGGCAACACCGCCCGCGATTGGGCGCCAAAGAAATTCGAGTACCACAGCCCGATCAACCCCAGCAACGCCGGCGCGTTCTGGTGCAGCGGCGCGGTCCGGAAATGCTCGTCGACAATGTGGAACCCGGCCAGAAACTCCGCGAAGCGTTCCTTGCCGATCACCGCCATCACACTCAACCCGATGGCCGAGTCGACCGAATAGCGCCCGCCGACCCAGTCCCAGAAGCCGAACATGTTGTCGGTGTTGATGCCGAACTCGTCGACCAGTTTCTTGTTGGTCGACACGGCCACGAAATGCTTGGCGACCGCGGCATCACCCAACGCGTCGGTGAGCCAGCGCCGCGCCGCGGTCGCGTTCGTCAGCGTCTCCAGGGTGGAGAAGGTCTTCGAGGCGACGATGAACAACGTCGTCGCCGGGTCCAGGCCGGCGAGCTTCGCGACCAGATCGGCCGGATCGACGTTGGAGACGAAGCGGGCCGAGATGCCGGCGTCGGCGTAGTGACGCAGCGCGTCGTACACCATCACCGGGCCCAGGTCCGAGCCGCCGATGCCGATGTTGACCACGGTGGTGATGCGCTCACCGGTCGCGCCGGTCCATTCGCCGCTGCGCAACCGGTCGGTGAAATCACCCATCCGGTCGAGCACGTCGTGCACGTCGGCGACCACGTCCTGGCCATCCACCACCAGCGTGGCGTCGCGGGGGAGACGCAGGGCGGTGTGCAGCACCGCACGGTCCTCGGAGGTGTTGATGTGCTCGCCGGCGAACATCGCGTCGCGGCGCTGCTCCAACCCGGCGGCGCGGGCCAGGTCGACGAGCAGGTCGATGGTGCCGCGGGTGACGCGGTGCTTGCTGTAGTCGATGTACAGATCCCCGACGGTCAACGCCAACTCGGTTCCCCGCGCGGGATCCTCGGCAAACAGCTCCGTCAAATGCTTGTCGGCGACCTCGGCGTGATGATCCGACAAAGCCTGCCATGCGGGTGTTTCGGTGATGTCAGCGCTCATTGTGTCGACCTTAGTGCGGTGATCGTGTCGAAGGTGTACATGATGGATGTATGCGCATCGAAGACCTGATTTCATCCGTCCCAACCGGTCTGTGGATCGGCGGTGAAGAGCGGACCGCCACGTCGACGTTCAACGTGCTCGACCCCAGTGACGATCAGGTGATCACCGCAGTCGCCGACGCGACCGCCGAGGATGCGATCGCCGCACTCGACGCGGCATGCGCCGTGCAGGCCGAGTGGGCCGCGACCCCGCCGCGCACGCGCGGTGAGATCCTGCGGTCGGTCTTCGAGAAGATCACCGAGCGTGCCGACGACATTGCCGCGCTGATGACGCTGGAGATGGGCAAGGTGCTGCCGGAGAGCAAGGGCGAGGTGGCCTACGGCGCCGAGTTCTTCCGGTGGTTCGCCGAGGAGGCCGTGCGTATCGACGGCCGCTACACGCATGCGCCGGCAGGCACCGGGCGGATCCTGGTGACCAAGCAGGCCGTCGGACCGTGCTACGCGATCACGCCGTGGAACTTCCCGCTTGCCATGGGCACCCGCAAGATGGGCCCGGCGTTCGCGGCCGGGTGCACGATGATCGTCAAGCCCGCGCAGGAGACTCCGCTGACCATGCTGCTGCTGGCGAAGCTCATGGATGAGGCCGGTCTGCCCAAGGGTGTTCTGTCGGTGCTGCCGACCAGTAGCCCGGGCCCGGTCACCAGCGCACTTGTCGATGACGGCCGGCTGCGCAAACTGACGTTCACGGGGTCCACGGGTGTGGGCAAGGCGCTCGTCAAGCAGTCCGCGGACAAGTTGCTGCGGACGTCGATGGAGTTGGGCGGCAACGCCCCGTTCATCGTGTTCGACGACGCCGACGTCGACGCCGCCGTGGACGGCGCCATCCTGGCGAAGATGCGCAACGGCGGCGAGGCGTGCACCGCGGCCAACCGGTTCCACGTCGCCAACTCGGTGCGCGAGGAGTTCACCGAGAAGCTGGTCAAGCGCATGAGCGAGTTCACCCTCGGCAAGGGCCTCGACCCGTCGTCGACACTGGGACCGCTGATCAACTCCAAGCAGGTCGCCACGGTCACCGAACTGGTGTCCGACGCGGTGTCGCGCGGGGCGACCGTCGCGATCGGTGGTGTCGCACCCGACGGTCCGGGGAACTTCTACCCGGCGACCGTGCTGGCCGACGTGCCCGCCGACGCGCGCATCCTCTCCGAGGAGGTGTTCGGCCCGGTCGCACCGATCACCGGGTTCGACACCGAAGAGGAAGGTATCGCCGCGGCCAATGACACCGAGTACGGGTTGGCGGCCTACATCTACACGCAGTCACTGGACCGCGCGCTGCGTGTGGCCGAATCGATCGAATCCGGCATGGTCGGGATCAACCGCGGCGTGATCTCAGATCCGGCAGCTCCCTTCGGTGGCATCAAGGAATCCGGATTCGGGCGCGAAGGTGGCGTCGAGGGCATCGAGGAGTACCTCGACACCAAGTACATCGCGCTCACGAAGTAGCGCGGCTCGGGAACGAACAGCGGCACGACGACGGTCAAGACCGCGGCGACCTGCTTGACAGTGGGCGAAAGAGTCATGGCCGGGCTTCTCGATCGGGTGGTGCGCAGATCCTGACCACGAACGCATCGACCGTGGCGCGCCTTCCGGATTCGGCGGTCGCAGGCCCCTAGACTTCTGGGCTCATACGCCAGACAGGAGGTCATGACGTGACTGCGGCGCCAGTCCGTGCTGCCGGTCGCCGTCGGACCCTCCCTGCGCGAGGCGAGATCCCCGCACTCGACGGCATCCGAGCCATCGCGGTCCTGTTGGTCCTCGCCGGCCACGCGGGTGTGCCCGGTGTGGCCGGCGGATTCATCGGCGTCGACGTCTTCTTCGTGCTGAGCGGGTTCCTGATCACGTCGTTGCTGCTCGACGAGTTCGCCCGCACCGACAGCATCGACCTCAAGGGCTTCTGGATCCGGCGCTTCCGGCGTCTGCTGCCCGCGCTGCTCGTGATGACGCTGGCCGTCGTCGCCATGCGGGACCTGTTCGGGCCCGACGCGGTGACCTCGCTGCGCGACGACGCCGTCGCGGCGTTCTTCTGGGTGTCCAACTGGGTTTTCGTCGCCCAGCAGACCGACTACTTCTCGCAGGGCGCGCCGCCTTCCCCGCTGCAGCACACGTGGTCGCTGGGTGTCGAGGAGCAGTACTACCTGGTCTGGCCGATCCTGCTGCTGTTCGTCGTCCTGCTGCTGCGTCGGCGCAGTGTGCGCGCGGTGCGTATCGCGGTGTTCGTGGTCGCGACGGCCGGTGTGGCGGCCTCGGCGGCAGGCGCGATCGGTTTCGTCGACGCCGACACGTTGAACCGTGTGTACTTCGGCACGGAGTTCCGCGCGCAGGGCCTGCTGCTGGGGGCCGCGGCCGCGGCGCTACTGGTGCGGGACTGGTCGGCGCTCACGGTGTCGGGAACCCTGATCCGCGCGCGGTGGCGGCGCTGGGTGGCATGGGTGCTGCCGGTGCTGGGGCTGGCGGTGCTCGGAGTCGCCGCGCACGTCGCCACGGGCGATGTCGACGACTTCCGGCACGGCCTGCTGATCATCGTCGCAGTGGCCGCGGTGCTGGTGATCGCGCCCGTCGCCCTCGATCAGTACGGCTGGGTGGCCAGAGCGCTGGCGTGGCGGCCGCTCGTCTGGCTGGGCGCCATCTCCTACGGCGTCTACCTGTGGCACTGGCCGCTGTTCGGCATCCTCAACGGCGAACGCACAGGGCTGACCGGTTGGTCGCTCGTCGCGCTGCGGTGCGGCGTCACGATCGGACTCGCGTGGCTGTCGTGGCGGTTCGTCGAGCAGCCGGTGCGGCGGTGGCGTCCGCAACACGTGCCGATGCTGCCGCTGGCCGCGGCGACCGCCGCGACCGCGGCCGTCGTCACCATGACCGTCGTGCCCGTCACGCCGCAGACTCAGCCGCTCGGACCGGATGTCATGTCGGCCGCCGCGGTGCAGCCGGACGTGGGTGCCGAGGTGCCCATTCTGGGCGAAACACCTGCCCGCCGGGCTCCGGGAACCCACAGTGTCGCGGTGTTCGGCGACTCGGTCGCGTGGACGTTGTTGCGCTATCTGCCCGCGACGCCGGGGCTTGCCTTCAGCAATTACACGACCATCGGCTGCGGAATCGCGCGCGGCGGGCCGTACCGGTCGGCGGGGGAGACCCTCAACCAGAAACCCGAATGCGACACGTGGCCCGAACGCTGGGCCCAGCGCATCAAGCACGACCGGCCCGACACCGTGCTGCTGATGATCGGCCGCTGGGAGATCGTCGACCGCAAGCACGACGGCAGCTGGACCCACATCGGCGAGGACGACTACGACAAGTACCTCACGGGGGAACTGCAGCGGGCCCTCGACATCCTCGGCTCGACCGGCGCCCGCGTCGTCGTCACGACCGCGCCCTACAACCGTCGCGGCGAACGCGCCGACGGCAGCCTCTACCCCGAAGATCAGCCCGCACGAGTGCGGGCGTGGAACAAGATCCTGCGCGAGGTCGCCGACAAACGGCCGAACGTGTCCGTGCTGGACTTCAACGCCAAGCTCAACCCCGACGGCGCCTACACCGCCCGCGTCGACGGCATCCGGATGCGCAGCGACGGCGTCCATCCGACGGCCGAGGCCGTGAAGTGGCTGACGCCGTGGCTGGTCGACTCGCTCAAGAAGTTGCCGCCGGGCAGGCAGCCGGTCGCACCCGCGCGCTAGTACCCGAGGCGGCCACGGCCGAGCCGCAGCAGCAGCATGGCCAGGTCCTTGCCTTCTGGGCCGAGCGCGTCGATGTAGCGCTCGATGACCTTCATCTCACGGCTGTGCACCAGCCGGGTACCGCCCGATGCCATACGTGCCTTGCCGATCGTCTTCGACACTTCGGTGCGCCGCTGGATGGCGGCGATGATGGTGGCGTCGAGTTCGTCGATCTCGCGACGTAGGTCATCGATCTCAGGCACGGCTTCGATGGTCTCAGGCATGTGAGGCTCCTCATCGTGTGGGGTCCCGTCCGGTGTTCGGGCCTCACACAAGAGACGAGCCCCGGATCCGGATGCGGACCGCGGGGCTGGGAAGGGGGAAGGCAGCTAGACCACGGGCACCGCAGGCCGGTACCCGTAGAAAAATCGCCTCTGCTCGATGAGCACGTATCGAGTGTGCCACCCGATGTCGTCCCCTCGCAAAGATGTCGGCGATGCGCGGTAGGTTTGAGCCGAGATGACCACCTCCTCAGCCCACTTCCCCCTGGCCGCCACAGCCGGCGACGTCGATCAACTCCTGGACGGACTCAACCCGCAGCAGCGCCAGGCGGTGCTTCACGAGGGTTCGCCCTTGCTGATCGTCGCCGGTGCCGGTTCGGGGAAGACGGCCGTGCTGACCCGGCGCATCGCCTACCTGCTCGCGGCGCGCGAGGTCGGGGTGGGCCAGGTGCTGGCCATCACGTTCACCAACAAGGCCGCGGCAGAGATGCGCGAGCGTGTGGTCCAGTTGGTCGGCCCCCGCGCGAAGGCCATGTGGGTGTCGACGTTCCACTCGACGTGTGTGCGGATCCTGCGCAACCAGGCGTCGCTGCTGCCCGGGCTGAACTCGAATTTCTCGATCTACGACTCCGACGATTCCCGGCGCCTGCTGATGATGATCGGCAAGGACCTCGGTCTGGACACCAAGCGGTACTCGCCGCGGCTGCTGGCCAATGGCATCTCCAACCTGAAGAACGAGTTGATCGGCCCCGAGCAGGCCGCCGCCGAGGCGTCCGAGGCCGGCGACGAGATGGCCACGATCATCGCCCAGGTGTACGGCGAGTACCAGCGCCGGTTGCGGGCGGCCAACGCGCTGGACTTCGACGACCTGATCGGCGAGACGGTCGCGGTGCTGCAGGCCTACCCGCAGATCGCGCAGTACTACCGGCGCCGGTTCCGGCACATCCTGGTCGACGAGTACCAGGACACCAACCATGCGCAGTACGTGCTGGTGCGTGAACTCGTCGGGCACCACCTCGAGGAGCACGACGGCGTGCCGCCGTCCGAATTGTGCGTGGTGGGTGACGCCGACCAGTCGATCTATGCGTTCCGCGGCGCGACGATCCGCAACATCGAGGACTTCGAACGCGACTTCCCCGATGCCACCACGATCCTGCTTGAGCAGAACTACCGGTCGACGCAGACGATCCTCAACGCCGCGAACGCGGTGATCGCCCGCAACACCGGGCGGCGCGAGAAGCGCCTGTGGACCGACGCGGGTGAGGGCGAGCTCATCGTCGGCTATGTCGCCGACAACGAGCACGACGAGGCGCGCTTCGTCGCCGACGAGATCGACGCCCTCACCGACCGGCACGGGTACAACTACAACGACATCGCGGTGTTCTACCGCACCAACAACTCGTCGCGTGCGCTGGAAGAGGTCTTCATCCGCGCCGGCATCCCGTACAAAGTCGTTGGCGGCGTGCGTTTCTACGAGCGTCGCGAGATCCGCGACATCGTCGCCTACCTGCGCGTGCTGGACAATCCCGGCGATTCGGTGAGCATGCGCCGCATCCTCAACACCCCGCGCCGCGGCATCGGCGACCGTGCCGAGGCGTGCGTCGCGGTGTACGCCGAGAACACCGGCGTGAGCTTCAACGAGGCGCTGCAGGCCGCCGCCGAAGGGCGCGTGCCGATGCTCAACACGCGCTCGGAGAAGTGCATCGCAAGCTTCGTCGAGATGCTCGACGAACTGCGCGGCAAGCTCGACGAAGAACTGGGTGACCTGGTCGAAGCGGTGCTGGAGCGCACCGGATACCGCCGCGAGCTCGAGGCCTCCAGCGATCCGCAGGATCTGGCCCGCCTCGACAACCTCAACGAGTTGGTCAGCGTCGCACACGAGTTCAGCATCGACCTGGCCAACGCGCAGGCCCTCGCCGAGGAGAGCGACGAACCGGTCGACGAGGACATCCCCGACACGGGCGTGCTGGCGCAGTTCCTGGAGCGCGTGTCGCTGGTCGCCGACGCCGACGAGATCCCCGAGGAGGGATCCGGTGTCGTGACGATGATGACCCTGCACACCGCCAAGGGCCTGGAGTTCCCCGCGGTGTTCGTGACCGGCTGGGAGGACGGCATGTTCCCCCACATGCGGGCGCTCGGCGATCCCAACGAACTGTCCGAGGAACGGCGCCTGGCCTACGTCGGCCTCACGCGTGCCCGGCAGCGGCTGTATCTCAGCCGGGCGAAGGTGCGGTCGTCGTGGGGCCAGCCCATGCTCAACCCGGAATCGCGGTTCCTGCGCGAGATTCCGCAGGAGCTCATCGACTGGCGCCGCATCGAGCAACCCACCCCGGCCTACGGCGCTCCGGGTCGTATGTCCTCCGGTGGCGGCGGTGGTGTGGGCTTCGGCTCGCCACGCCCCTCGCCGAACCGGCCAGGCGGTGGCCGTAACAAGCCGCTCATGGTCCTAGAGCCCGGCGACCGCGTCACTCACGACAAGTACGGCCTCGGCCGCGTCGAGGAGGTCTCGGGCACCGGCGAATCCGCGATGTCGCTCATCGACTTCGGCAGCGCGGGCCGTGTCAAGCTCATGCACAATCACGCGCCGCTGCAGAAGCTCTAGCCGTACTCGGTTGCGCCGAGATCGACGTAAATGCCGTCCCGCGTGCGGATTTACGACATTCTCGTCGGTCTCGCGGACTGGGCGTGGCTCCACGGATCGTCGGCAAGCCGCACGGGCGCGGGCAATTGCGACTCGGGCAGCGGCGGAACCGAGGTGAGCACCGCGTTCTTGTCGAGCCGCGCGCCCGGCGTGCGACCCTGCCCCCAGCCGACGAGCTCGCGGTACCTGCCGAACAGCCCGGCGTTGCGCACCGCGTCCTCGTCGGCGTGCGGGCTGTCCGGGCCGACCGGTTCCGACACGGGGGCGACGTAGAGCGCGTCGGTGGGGCAGTAGGCCTCACACATGAAGCACGTCTGGCAGTCGGATTGGCGCGCGATCACCGGGATGCCGTCATCGCCGCGGTCGAAGACATCGGTCGGACACACCTTGACGCACACGTCGCACGCGATGCACGCCGTACGGCTGACGATTTCGATCATGCGACCGCCTCCGACGAGATGAGCAGCGGCGCAACGGGATCAGGTGCAGTCCACACCGCGTCGAGCCCGCCGACGAGGATGCGGTGATCGAACCGCGTATCGGTGTCGGGGAGGTCCTCACGGCGATGCAGGCCGCGGGTCTCCGCGCGGGCCAGAGACGCCACGGTCAGCCAGCGTGCCGCCGCCACGAGCGCGACAGCCTGACGCACCTTGTACGTCTCACGTGGGGCGACAGGGGCGAGTCCGTCGGCGACGTCGCGCCACAGGGACTCGAGGGCCGAGGCCGATTCGGTCAGGCGCTCCTGGGTCTTGAGATAGCTGCGCAGTGGCGGCAGCACGTGCTCCTGCGCGGCGCGCACCACCTCGTCGACGGTCGGGGCGCCCTTGCGGGTGCGAACCGTGACCGTATCCCCGTGCGGTTGGCGCACTGTGCGTCGGCGGCTGAATTCGGCGGCCCCGCGCCCGGCGAACGTGCCCGACGCGATCGCCCACGAACCGTTGTGGCTGCCGCCGCCGGACCTCGAACCGGTGATGAGCTCGCGGGTCGCGGCGTCTCCGGCCGCGTACAACCCCGGAACTGTTGTCGCGCAATCGGGCGCGGTGAGACGCAGGCCTCCGGTACCACGTACCGATCCCTCGTGGACCATCCGGATCGGGTATGCGGTGGTGAACGGGTCGATGCCGGCCTTGTCGAGCGGCAGGAAGTAGTTGGGCTGCGCGTCGCGCATGGTCTGGTGGATGTGCTCGGGGGCCCGGTCGAGGCGGGCGAACACACGCCTGCCGCGTGCGAGCTCCCGCTGCGCGTCCTGGCGGCCACCGAGGCCCAGTTGTGTGGGGAGCGGCCGGCCCTGCTCGTCGAAGAAGCTGCCCCACTGCAGCATCCGGCCCTTGGTGTGGGTGCCCCATTCTGGGGCCAACGCGTAGGCCGTGCTGAATTCCATTCCCGACAGGGCGGCCCCGTGTTCGGCGGCCATGAGCAGCCCGTCGCCGGTGTCGACGTTGGTGCCGAAGGTGCCTGACAGGAACGCGGTTCCGCCGGTGGCGACCACGACGGCACCCGCACTGATCCGCCACGGACGTCCGCCTTCCTGGCGAGCGATTCCGGTGGCGCCGTCGACGACGCCGTCGGCGTCGGCCGTCAACGCGAGCGCGGGGTGGTGGTCGAGGATGGTCACACCGCTGCGGTGGACCTTGCGGCGCATGCGACGCATGTACTCGGGACCCTGCAGGCTGCTGCGCATGGGCCTGCCGTCATCACCGACCGGAAAGGGATAACCCCATTCGGCCAGCTGCTCGATGCGGTCCCACGACGTCGAGAGAACCCGGAGCATCCAGTCGGCGTCGGTGATCCGGCCCGCCGCGTTCTCGCGCTCGCGGACCGATTCCTCGCGACGCGGCCCCGGCGGGATGAGCCACAGGTTGTTGCCGCCGGCCGCGGTGGCCCCGCTGGTGCCGCAGTGGCCCTTGTCCACCAGGATCACCCGAGCGTCGGACTCGGTCGCCGAGATCGCCGCCCATGTCGCCGCCGGGCCACCGCCGATCACCAGCACGTCGGTGTCGATCGTGTCGAGCTCGTCACCGGTCATGGCCGACCTCCTCGCGAACACCGAGTTCGGCGAGCAGGATCCGGCGCAGATCGTCGAAGCCGTCGTCACCCCGGCTACGGGGGAAGGGCAGGTCGACGTGCCGGTCGAGCGACACACGGCCACCGGAGAGCACGACCACCCGGTCGGCCAGCAGGATCGCCTCGTCGACATCGTGGGTGACGTGCAGGACCGCCATGTGCCGTCGTGCCCACAGTTCGTGCAGAAGCCGGTACATCTTGAGGCGGGTCAACGCATCGAGGGCGCCGAACGGTTCGTCGAGCAACAGCAGATCCGGTTCCCGCACCAGTGCCCGAGCCAGCGAGACCCGTTGTGCCTCACCGCCGGACAGGGACAGCGGCCAGCTCTTGGCCTTGGCGCTCAGACCGACCTCGTCGAGCGCGGCTCGGGCCCGCGCGGTGCGACTCGGTTCGTCGGGACCGCCGTCGGGCAGGGCGAACGTGACGTTGGCCAGCGCCCGCCGCCACGGCAGCAGCCGCGGGTTCTGGAACACCACCGCACGCGACCGCGGCACCACCACGGATCCGGTGACGTCATCGTCGAGGCCGGCGAGAATGCGCAGCAGCGTGCTCTTGCCGGATCCGGACCGGCCCAGCATCGCGACGAATTCGCCGTCGGCGATCTGCAATTCGAGACCGTCGAGCACCTGTTGCGGGCCGAACGCGCGCCGCAGACCGCTCACCTGCACCACGGCCGTCATGAGACGCCGTCGAATCCGTTGCGCCAGGACAGCAGAAGCCGCTCCAGCAGGCGCACCAGGCTGTAGGACAGCAGGCCCGCGATCGCGTAGATGACGATCACCAACAGCGACACGTCGAACTGCAGGTTGGTCTGGGCACGCGACATCAAGAAGCCGATGCCCTCGGTGGTGTTGATCATCTCGGCGAAGATCAGGCTGAGCCAGGCGCTGGACAACCCGAGTCGCAGTCCCACAAGAAAATTCGGCATCGCACCGGGCAAGATCACCTGCGTGATCAACGTGCGGCGGGGTGCCTCCAGGGTCTGTGCCATCTCGACGAGTTGACGGTCCACGCCGCGGATCCCGGAGTACGTGTTGATGTAGATCGCGATGGCGACGCCGGTGGTGATCAGGACGACCTTGGGTCCCTCACCGATGCCCATCCAGATGATCAGCAGCGGCGTGAGCGCGAAGTTCGGTACGGCCTTGAGGATCTGCATCGTCCAGTCGAGCAGATCCTCACCGCTGCGCGTCAGGCCCGCGAGCACCGCCAACACCACACCGATCAGGATGCCGAGGACCGTGCCGACCAGTACCCGCACCGCCGAGGCGCCGACATGCGTGGCGAGCTGGCCGTTGTCGAACAGCCGCCACGCGGTGGCCGCGACGTCGGCGGGCGGAGGGAACAGGTCGGTGTTGAGCAGTCCCGTGCCGGATCCCACGGTCCACGCCAACAGGATCAGGGCCGGGCCGATCAACCGCCGCAACGGTCGGGGAATGCGGGCCCACAGGCTCTTTCGCTTGGTGTGGCCCGCCGTGATGTCGACGAGTTCGGGTCCCGCCGCCTCCGGCGCGACCGCGGTGGCTGTCATGACTTGGCCCCGGCCCATTCGGGCACCGAGTACTCGTTGTCGAGCGAGCCGTCGGCCTTGAGGAAGTTGTAGGCCGCCTCGAGCTGCTCGACGCCCTGCTCCGGGAACGGCTCGGTGTTGAACTCGTCGGGCTTGGTGGACTGCCGGACGAACTCGACCTCGGTGTCGTCGGTCGTGGCGACCCACTCCGTGTAGGCGTCGAAGTTCTCGGTGATGTCGCGGTTGACCGCGGTGACGGCTTTCTGCCATGCCTCGGCGAACCCGGGGTGCTGGTCGGTGAACGACGTCAGCGTGATGTTGGTGCCGGTGCTGCCGAATCCGTGCTGCGACAGGCTGTCGATGATGGGGAAGCCCCGGTCCTTCAGTTCGGCGGCGCTGGCGCCGGTGACCACCGTGGCGTCGATCTTGCCCGAACTCAGGCCCGCGATGGACTCGGGGGTCGGGACGTCTCGCACCTCGATCTTGCCGGTGAGCCCGGCGGCCTCGATGAGTTGACGCGCCGCGCGGTCCCGGATGGTGCCCTGCGGTGCGGTGATCGACTTGCCCGTCAATCCCGCGATGGTGGTGGGGCCGTCTTTGGCGCCGACGATCCAGGCGTCGCCGTTGATCGAATCGAGCGACAGCAGAACGACTCTCGCGTCGCGGCTGCGGGCCCGAAGTGCGGGGTTGTCGCCGACGGCGGCGACGTCGATCGCACCGGCGAACAGGGCCGATGCCACGTCGCTGCCCGACTGGAAGAAGGAGTACTCGATCTTGTCGACGCCTGCGGACTTGAGTTCCTCGGCGAGGATGCCCTCCTTGTCGCCCCAGCCCAGCGAACCGGCCGGGGTGCCCGTGACCGATGTGGCGCCGATGCGCAACGTATCGCCGCCCGCGTCGTCGCTGGTGCTGCTGCACGCGACGGTGCCGACTGCGAGGGCCGACGCGGCCGCGACGGCGGACAACGAGCGCAACAACCGACTGAGCATGGACGGGCCTCCGAAGTGGTGATGGGCGTGAGAACACCAGACAGAGGTCAGTAGAAGTCGACGGGATCGGTGGGCGCGACGGTTTGGCTCAGGCTGACCGAAAGAACCTGCGCCTGCCGACCATTCACCGAGGCCGACGAAAACGTCCGAGGATGTCGTTGCGCAGACCCTGGCAAAGCCGCGCTATTCGCTGCGCACGGCCCATCTGCCGGTGGCAGGCAGCACCGTGAACAGGATGCTCGCGACGGGCAGCACCGGGATCGCATAGACCATGGGGTGCAGCTTGGCGCCCGCGATGAACAGGCTGCCGAAGATCAGCAGCGCGATGATCGAGCCGACGACGATGAGAAGTCTGCCCAGTCGACGACGCAGCAACAGCGCGATGAGGCCACCGATGGTTGCTGCGGCCGACACCGCGGTGAGGAAACCGACGGCCACACAGAACAGTTGATCGGTGCGCCACCACCCGGCGATGAGATCGGTGGCGATGACGGCCGTGCCCCATCCGCTGAGGATGCTCAGCGTCGCGGCGGTCACCGCGGTCTTGGGGTCGTTTCCGGAGGCCCGGCGGGGGATCACGACAGGACGCGCGCGGGGCACGTAGGCGGTGGCCGTGCCTGCGTCCTCGTCGCCCTCGCCGTCTGCGCCGGCGCCCTTGGCGGCCATGAAACCCGTCTGGGCGTCACTGGAGGCCCCGATCAGGCTGGTCTGGGGTTCGGCGTCGGGCGCAGTGGGTATGGCACCTGTCGGATGGCGCCGGATGATGCTGGTCTTCGGTGCGTCGGACGTGGGCACCGGGCCCGAGAGAGGAGCGGAAGGTTGACGCCGGATGATGCCGGTGTGGTCGTCCTCACCGGCTTGATCGGTGTCGAGGGGACCGGAGTCGCTCACTCAGCCAACATAGCTGCCCGGGCTGAGCCCGCGCTTGGCCAGCCAACCGACCGGGTCGATCCGGTTCGTGCCGTTGGTCAGGACCTCGAAGTGCAGGTGGGGACCGGTCGAGAAGCCCCGGTTGCCCATCGTGGCGATCTGATCGCCCGCCATCACGCGCTCGCCGACGCTGACCAGCCAGGTGTTGATGTGGCCGTAGAGCGTGACGGTGCCGTCGGAGTGGCGGATCTTGACCCACGCGCCGTAGCCGGCGGTCGGGCCGACGTCGGTGACGACGCCGTCGGACGCGGCGTAGATCGGGGTGCCGATCGAGTTGGCGATGTCGATGCCGCCGTGCAGCACGCCCCAGCGGTAGCCGAAGCCGGACGTCCACACGCCCTTGGTGGGCATCACGAACAGTGGGCGGGACAGGCGGGCCTCACGCTCGGCGCGCTCCTGCGCGAACGCGGCGGCCTTGGTGATCTCCTCGGCGTGGACAGCCGACGAGATGTTCGACGCGACCGACACGATCTGCATGCCCTCGTTCGAGCCGGTGATCGAGGCGCCGTCGACCGTCGTCTGCCCGGTGGCGAGCACGGTGTCGTCGGCGGCCTGCGCCTCGGTGCCGTTGCCGAACGAGTACGCACCCGCGGCGGTCGCACCGGCGGCCATCGCCGCGATCATCAGCCGGCTCTTGAGCGCGCCCGTGGTCTCTTTGCGGTGGGCGCCGCGACGGCCCGTCATGTCGATGATGTCGGTTGCTGCGGTGCCGTCGCTGACGTCGGTGTGGCTGTCGCGGTAGGCGAAGTTGGCGTTGCGCTTACGGCGCGACGAGCTGCGCTCACCGGCGTCGCGCGCGTCGGCCAGGAACTCCGACGGAATGTCCAAGCGCACCGGCACGAGATCGTCGGTGTCGTTGAGATCGTCGAGCTCAGGGGCCTCGATGACGCGGGCCTCGCGTTCGAAGGCGCTCAAATTGTCGTAGGCGCTTGAGATTTGGGTATCCAGTGCGGCGAACTCGTCGAACGCCCTGGCGAAGTCGCTGAACGGGATGATGTCCGTCACTTCGGCGGCGTCGAGCTCGTCCGGCGTGGTGGTCCTGCGTTCGCGAGCGTTCATCGAAGTCCCCTTGGGAGACGCGGACGAACGATGCTGCAACAAACCGACGGATCCTTCTCGTGACCTCAGCGTTATCTGGACCAGAGGCACGTTAACCAAATCCCAATGTTGGTGGCAACTCATGCGAGCATTCCCACCGGGATTGTGATGTGTATCACGGTTTGAAGGCGGTGAGATCTACCACATGAGCGCAGGCGGTGCCGAAGCTTCCCACGACGCTCGATAAAGTGCCAGCGGGCCCGACAGGCATTTTTCCCGGCCGGGCAGTTTCGAAGTCAACGCAGACAGACAGTGAGCCAATGGATCTCTTCGAATACCAGGCGAAAGAGCTGTTCGCCAAGCACAACGTCCCGACGACGCCCGGCCGGGTGACCGACTCCGCCGAGGACGCCAAGGCGATCGCCGAGGAAATCGGCCGCCCAGTGATGGTGAAAGCCCAAGTCAAGACCGGTGGTCGCGGCAAGGCCGGTGGCGTGAAATTCGCGGCCACCCCCGATGACGCGTTCACCCACGCGAACAACATCCTCGGCCTCGACATCAAGGGCCACGTGGTCAAGAAGTTGCTCGTGGCCGAGGCGAGCGACATCGCCGAGGAGTACTACATCTCCTTCCTCCTCGATCGCGCCAATCGCACCTACCTGGCCATGTGCTCGGTCGAGGGCGGCATGGAGATCGAGGAAGTGGCCGCCACCAAGCCCGAGCGTCTCGCGAAGGTTCCGGTCGACGCCGTCAAGGGTGTCGATCTGGCGTTCGCCCGCTCGATCGCTGAGCAAGGCCACCTGCCCGCCGAGGTGCTCGACGCCGCCGCGGTGACCATCCAGAAGCTATGGGAGGTGTTCGTCAAAGAAGACGCCACCCTGGTCGAGGTCAACCCGCTGGTGCGCACCCCCGACGATCAGATCCTCGCCCTCGACGGCAAGGTCACCCTGGACGAGAACGCCGGCTTCCGTCAGCCCGGTCACGGCGAGTTCGAGGACAAGGACGCCACCGATCCTCTGGAGCTCAAGGCCAAGGAGAACGACCTCAACTACGTCAAGCTCGACGGGCAGGTCGGCATCATCGGCAACGGCGCCGGTCTGGTCATGTCCACGCTGGATGTCGTCGCCTACGCGGGTGAGAAGCACGGCGGCGTGAAGCCGGCCAACTTCCTCGACATCGGCGGTGGCGCCTCGGCCGCCGTGATGGCCGCGGGTCTGGACGTCATCCTGGGCGACAGCCAGGTCAAGAGCGTGTTCGTCAACGTCTTCGGTGGCATCACCGCGTGTGACGCCGTCGCCAACGGCATCGTGCAGGCGCTGCAGATCCTGGGCGACGAGGCCAACAAGCCGCTCGTCGTGCGCTTGGACGGCAACAACGTCGAAGAGGGCCGGCGCATCCTGGCCGAAGCAAACCACCCCCTGGTCATTCAGGCCGAGACCATGGACGCCGGTGCCGACAAGGCCGCCGAGCTGGCCAACAAGTAAGGGACACTTCACATGTCGATCTTTCTGAACAAGGACTCCAAGGTCATCGTCCAGGGCATCACCGGCGGCGAGGGCACCAAGCACACCGCCCTGATGCTCAAGGCGGGCACCCAGATCGTCGGCGGCGTGAACGCGCGCAAGGCCGGCACGACCGTGTCGCACAAGGACAAAGAGGGCAACGACGTCGAGCTGCCGGTGTTCGGCAGTGTCGCCGAGGCCATCAAGGAGACCGGCGCCGACGTGTCGATCGCCTTTGTGCCGCCGGCCTTCTCGAAGGACGCCATCATCGAGGCCATCGACGCCGAGATTCCGCTGCTGGTGGTCATCACCGAGGGCATCCCGGTGCAGGACACCGCGTACGCGTGGGCCTATAACGTCGAGAAGGGCCAGAAGACCCGCATCATCGGCCCCAACTGCCCGGGCATCATCACTCCCGGTGAGTCGCTGGTCGGCATCACGCCCAACAACATCACCGGCAAGGGCCCCATCGGTCTGGTGTCGAAGTCCGGCACGCTGACCTATCAGATGATGTACGAGCTGCGCGATTTCGGTTTCTCCACCGCCATCGGCATCGGCGGCGACCCGGTCATCGGCACCACCCACATCGACGCCATCGAGGCGTTCGAGAAGGACCCCGAGACCAAGGTCATCGTGATGATCGGCGAGATCGGCGGCGACGCCGAGGAGCGTGCGGCCGACTACATCAAGGCCAACGTCACCAAGCCGGTCGTCGGCTACGTCGCGGGCTTCACCGCTCCCGAGGGCAAGACCATGGGCCACGCCGGCGCCATCGTGTCGGGTTCGTCGGGCACCGCGGCCGCCAAGAAGGAGGCCCTCGAGGCCGCGGGCGTCAAGGTCGGCAAGACCCCGTCCGAGACCGCCAAGCTGGCCCGCGAGATCCTCGAAACCCTGTAACGCCTTCTCGCGGGTTTCTCTCGCGAGCAGACGCAAAACTGCCCCTTTTCACGCGAAAAGGGGCAGTTTTGCGTCTGTTCGCGAGAGAGCTAGAGGTGCTCGGCGAGGAAGCGTTCGACGGCGTGGAACATGTCGATGTTGTTCTCGGGATTCACGAAACCGTGACCCTCGTCGGATTTGACCATGTACTCGACCTCGACGCCGCGGGCACGTAGCGCCTCGACGAGGTTGTCGGATTCGGCCTGCACCACCCGAGAGTCGTTGGCGCCCTGGATCACCAGCAGCGGTGTGCGGATCTGGTCGACGCGCGTGATGGGCGAGCGCGCGAGCATGTCGGCCTCCTGCACCGGATCGTTGTGATCGCCCACATACCGGTGCCAGTTGTTGGCCAAAAACGGGCGCGCCACGTTCGGCAGCGTGCGCATGAAGTTCGCGAGGCTGCTGATGCCGACATAGTCGATGGCCGCGGCGAACACATCCGGGGTGAACGTGACACCGACCAGTGCGGCGTACCCGCCGTAGGAGCCGCCGAAGATCGCGACCCGGTCGCGGTCGGCGTAACCCTGCTTGACGGCCCAGTCCACGGCGTCGATGAGGTCGTCGTGCATCTTGCCGGCGAACTCCCCGATGGCGGCCTTGGTGAAGGCTTTGCCGTATCCGGTCGAGCCGCGAAAGTTGGTCTGCAGCACCGCATATCCGCGGTTGGCGAGCAGTTGTACCTCGGGCTGGTAGTACCAGCAGTCGCGGGCCCACGGTCCGCCGTGCACGAGCAGCACCATCGGCAGGTTCTCCGGTGGGATTCCGACCGGCAGCGTCAGATATGACGGCAAGTCCAGGCCGTCTCGCGCGGGAATGGTCACCGGTGTCATCGGGGCCAGCACGTCGGGATCGAGGTGCGGATGCGGCCGGAACAACTCTCGGCTCTCACCGGTGGCGTGGTCGTAGAAATAGGTGACGCCGGGATCGCGATCGCTGAAGAAGCTGACCACCCACCGCATTCCGGTGCTGTCGGACGACAAGGAGCCGATGTCGCCGTCGTTGATCTGGTTCAGATTCTCCAGTACCGCAGCGAAATCCGGATCCAACGGATGGATCACCTGCCGTTCCCCGTAATACCGCGCCCCGATCAGGTCTCCCGTCGCGGCGCTGAGGATGAGCGGCAACGGCAGCATCACCTGCGCGGCGAGGTCGAATGACGGGTGGCTGTCCACCTCTGTCTCCTCGCCGCCGGCGACGTCGAGCCGCACCAGGCGGGTCCGGTCACTGCCCTGGTTCGAGCCGAACCACAGACCGGTGGCGTCGGGACTGACCGTGATCGGATAGATGCCCAGCGGGTAGTCGGCACCGTCATAGGTGGCGATCGTTCGCAAAGTGCCGGTGGCGCCGTTCCATTGCGCGAGCTCGATGTCACCGTCGGCGGTCTGCGTCGAGGTGAACAGGTCGCCGTTCGGCCCGGCCTGCCAGTTGGTGACGGTGCCGGGGTTCTCCGCGAGCAGGGTCAGCTCGCCGCTCGCGATGTCCAGCTCGTAGGCGTCCATCAACGTCGGTGTGCGCTTGTTGAGTTGCACCATCACCTTGCCGGGCCGCCCCTTGAGCAGTTGGAACGACGCGCGCGTCCCGGGGAACGGGGTGAGGTCGACGGCTGATCCGGCCGGGGCGTCAGGGTCCGCGCGGTAGACGTGCCAGTTCTCGTCTCCGCCGTTGTCCTGCAGGTACAGCAGCCACCGCGAATCCGCGCTCCACTCGTAGATGTGGACGCTGCGGTCCCCATCAGCTGTGACGCAGCGCCTTTCGGTGCCGTCGACGTTCTCCACCCAGATGTTCAGGCGGTTCTGCCACGGCGCGAGGTAGGCGATCCTGGTGCCGTCCGGTGAGATCTTCGCGGCCGCCCTGACGGGCGGGCTGAAGAAGTCCTCGACCGGGATGAGTTGGGGGAGTGGCATGGTGGTCCCTTCGGACTGTGGGTGGCGTCGGGTGCCGGGCCCGGGCGAGGGGTCCGGTGTGGTGTCGGATGAATCAGGTGACGGGTCCGCCGAGGCGGCCGTTGGTGGCGTCGCGGATCGCGCGGTCGATGAGTGCCAGTGTCTGCTCGGCGGTGACGTTCTCGCCGTCGATGATCACCGCCCGGCTGACGTCTTCGTCGACGACGCGGAACGCCCCGGTGACCGCGGCAGCATTCAGCCGTACCGTGAGGTCGGTCTCGGGTAGCCCCAATCGGTCGGCGATGACCGGGATGAAGCCTTGTTCCATCTGGTCGTGGACCATCAGATATGCGGTGCGCAGGGCAGGTTCGGACGAGGTCATGGTCGCGATGCGCATCGCGCTGATCTCGTCTTCGATGTCCCGTGGTGAGAGCGGGTGCGAATAACTGTTCACGGCAAGGTGTTCGGCCAGTGAGAGCTCATGCGGCCACCGTTGGAGAACCGCGATGAACCGCTCGGTCGACCGAGCGAGCAGTGGTTCTACGCAACTTTCCTTCGAGCGGAAGTACCGCCAGATCGTGCGGGTCGACAGTCCGGAGGCGGCGGCGATGTCGTCGCCGCTGGTTCCCGAGACGCCCCGCTCCCAGAACAGCCGGCAGGCGTGCCGTGACACGTCGAGACGCGCCTGCTCCTGTTTGTCGCTGATTTTCACCTCCTGTCACTTAGTGACAACTCGACTGTGTCACTAAGTGACACGTTTCGTCAAGGGCGTGTGTTGCGCCCCCTTCGCGAGCAGACGCAAACCTGCCCTTTTTGGCGTGAAAAGCGACAGTTTTGCGTCTGCTGGGCAGTCGATTAGCCTGGCGAATTGACAGCTGTCAAGGAGGTTTGCACATGGTCGATCCGCGTACGCCTGTCATCGTCGGCGTGGGACAGTTCTCCGAACGCATCGATCTCGAGGGTTATCGGGGCATGTCGTCGGTCGAACTGGCCACCGAAGCGGCCAAGGCCGCCCTGCACGACTGCGGGGCCGACGTGAACACCGTCGCGCGTGCCATCGACACCGTGGCAGGCACCCGGCAGTTCGAGATCTCGGGCCCGGGATCGGCCCCGCTCGGCGTGTCCGACAACTATCCGCGCTCGGTCGCGCGCAACATCGGCGCCGACCCGGCCCACGCGGTTCTCGAGGTGATCGGTGGCCAGAGCCCGCAGCACCTGGCGACCGAGTTCGGCAGCAAGATCGCCGCAGGCCAGAACGACGTCGTGCTGATCTTCGGTTCGGAGAACACCTCCACGCTGCGCCACTTCGCCAAGCGCGAGAACAAGCCGGACCACTCCGAGACCATCGAGGGTCAGTTGGAGGACCGCGGCTACGGGTACGACGGCATCTTCGACGAGTACACGGTCCGCCACGGCCTGATCGGCGCCCCGGTGCAGTACGGCCTCCTGGAGAACGCACGCCGCGCCCGCCTGGGCATCTCGGTTGCCGACTACCGCCTCGCGATGGCGGAGCTGTTCGCCCCGTTCTCGAAAGTGGCTGCCAAGAACCCGTATTCGTCGGCTCCGACGGAGCGCACGGTCGAGGAGCTGCTGACCGTCACCGCGTCCAACCGCATGATCGTCGATCCCTACCCGCGTCTGATGGTGGCCCGCGACCAGGTGAACCAGGGCGCGGCAGTGCTGATGATGTCGGTGGGGACCGCCCGCGAACTCGGTGTGCCCGAAGAGAAGTGGGTGTACCTTCGCGGCCACGCCGACATGAAAGAGCCCAAGCTGCTGGAGCGCCCCGACATCGGCGCCAGCCCGGCGTCGGTCACCGCGGTGAACGAGGCGCTGCGCGTGGCCGGCATCGGCATGGACGACGTGGCGGCCTTCGATCTCTACAGCTGCTTTCCGTTCCCGGTGTTCAACATCTGCGACGGCACCGGTCTGGCCACCGACGACCCGCGCGGCCTGACCCTCACCGGCGGCCTGCCGTTCTTCGGCGGCCCTGGCAATAACTACTCGATGCACGGCATCGTCGAGGCCGTCAACGAGATGCGTGACAAACCGGGGCAGTTCGCGCTCGTCGGGGCCAACGGCGGCATCGCGAGCAAGTACTCGGTCGGCATCTATTCGACTGAGCCCGCCGACTGGGTCGCCGACAACAGCGATCGGTTGCAGGCCGAGCACGACGCGCAGCCCAAGGTTGCCATCACCGAAAAGGTCGACGGCCGCGGCATCATCGAGACCTACACCGTGCGCTACGACTGGACCCCGAACACCGGCATCATCATCGGCCGCCTGGACGACGGCAGCCGGTTTCTGGCCAAGACCAGGGACGAGGATCTGGTCAAGCTGCTCAGCGAGGGCGATCCGATCGGCGCCGAGGTTGTGGTGAGCTCAGGGGAGAAGGGCAACCGCGCCGCGCTGGCGTGAACGCACACCGCGCGAGGTCGACGAAAATGTCGCTGCGGCACAGTGCCAGCGACATTTTCGTCGGTCTCGGCGCCGGGTCTAGACCAACGCGGCCAGCTTGCCCGCCAATCTCTCGACATAGGCCGCGACCTCGGCCTCGGGCTTGTCCGGCAGGCCGAAAAGCACCTCGGTGACGCCGAGTTCGCGCCAGTGCGCGAGCTTTTCGGCATCCGGCTTGAAATCGAGTGCGACGATCTGCGGCGCACCGTCACGCCCGGCCGCGGCCCACGTGTCCTGTAGGAGCTTGACGGGCTCGTCGATGTCGAAGTCGCGGGGCGTGGTGATCCACCCGTCCGCGCTGCGAGAGATCCACTTGAAATTCTTCTCGGTACCCGCCGCGCCGACCAGCACGGGGATGTGCGCCTGCACGGGCTTGGGCCAGGCCCATGACGGGCCGAAGTTCACGAATTCCCCGTCATAGGAGGCCTCTTCCTGCGTCCAGAGCGCCCGCATGGCTTCGAGGTATTCGCGCAGCATCGTGCGACGCCGGCCCGGCGGCACCTTGTGGTCGGCGAGTTCGTCGGTGTTCCAACCGAACCCGACGCCCAGGGACACACGCCCGCCGGAGAGGTGATCGAGCGTCGCGATCGACTTGGCGAGCGTGATCGGGTCGTGCTCGACGGGCAGGGCGACGGCCGTCGACAGGCGCACGCGTGAGGTCACCGCACACGCCGTCCCCAGCGACACCCAGGGATCGAGCGTGCGCATGTAGCGGTCGTCGGGCAGGGATTCGTCGCCGGTGGTGGGGTGGGCGGCCTCCCGTTTGATCGGGATATGGGTGTGTTCGGGCACGTAGAACGTGGTGAAACCGTGGTCGTCGGCGAGTTTGGCCGCTGAGGCCGGGGTGATGCCGCGGTCGCTGGTGAAGAGAACGAGCCCGTAGTCCATGACCAGAATTAGAACGTGTTTCAGTCTGAGGGGCAATAGGCCCGGCGCTTGGGCAGGTGTTGTCAAGATAAAGTTCACGGCGAGTGATACCAGTGACAACCGCCTCGGCGTTCGCTGAGATGTCACCCCATGACCACCGAACGCATCGCCGACCACGTCAAGTTCGCGTACTGGGTGCCCAACGTCAGTGGCGGCCTGGTCACCAGTGACATCGAGCAGCGCACCGACTGGAACTACGAGTACAACAAGAAACTTGCGCAGACCGCGGAGAACAACGGCTTCGAGTACGCGCTGAGCCAGGTGCGCTACGAGGCCAGCTACGGTGCCGAGTACCAGCACGAGTCGACGAGCTTCAGCCTCGCGCTCCTGCTGGCCACCGAGCGACTCAAGGTCATCGCCGCGGTTCACCCGGGCCTGTGGCAGCCGGGGGTGCTGGCGAAACTCGGCGCCACCGCCGATCACCTGTCGGGCGGCCGCTTCGCCGTGAACGTCGTCAGCGGCTGGTTCAAGGACGAGTTCATCCACCTCGGTGAGCCGTGGCTCGAGCACGACGAGCGCTATCGCCGCAGCGCCGAGTTCCTGCAGGTGCTGCGCAAGATCTGGACCGAGGACGACGTGGACTTCCGCGGCGACTTCTACCGCATCCACGATTTCACCCTCAAACCCAAGCCGGTCGAGGTGCCCGGGCGGCCCCATCCGGAGTTGTTCCAGGGCGGCAACTCCACCGCGGCACGGCGCAACGGCGGCCTGTACGCCGACTGGTACTTCTCCAACGGCAAAGATTTCGACGGCCTCACCGAGCAGGTGATCGATGTGCGTGAGCACGCCCGCACCGTGAACCGGGAAGTGAAGTTCGGGCTCAACGGCTTCATCATCGCCCGCGACACCGAAAAAGAAGCAAAGGAAGTGCTCCGGGAGATCATTGCCAAGGCCAACAAGCCCGCCGTGGAAGGCTTCCGCGCCGCGGTGCAGCAGGCGGGCAACTCCACCGGTGACAAGGTGGGCATGTGGGCCGACTCGACCTTCGAGGACCTGGTCCAGTACAACGACGGCTTCCGCACGCAACTCATCGGAACGCCCGAGCAGATCGCGGAACGCATTGCCGCGTACCGCAAACGCGGCGTGGATCTGATCCTCGGCGGGTTCCTGCACTTCCAGGAGGAGATCGAGTACTTCGGCGCCAAGGTGCTGCCGCTGGTCCGCGAAATCGAGGCCGCCGAACAGAATTCGGCCGACGAGCCCGTACTGGTATCAGCTTGAGACCTGCCTGACACCGAGAGCGTGTGCTCTGCGTCCACCTGGGTGCGCTAGCGTGGAACTCGATCGCTTACGTGGTCCGTACCAGGTCCGCATCCATGCCTGCGTGGAATGCACGACGCGACGCTCGACCAGCACAGGAGAGGTCATGACCTACCCGCCAAGTAGCCCCGGATATCCGCCCGCGCCGCAATCGGGGTCCCAGTACGGCGCTACCCAGCCGCAGTTCAGCAAGCCGGCCGACAGCACGCCCGCGGAGAGCACCCTGCCGCAGATCCTGCTCGGCGTGGCGGCGGTCACCGGCTTGATCGCCTACTTCGTCAGCTACGGCATCGAAGATGCCCAGTTCGCCGTCGGCGCACCCATCGTCCAGGTCATCGTGGTGGCCGCACTGGCCGGCGGTCTGCTGGCGGGCGTGAGCCTGCTGCCGAAGCAGAAGAACCACGCCGGCGTGGCCTCGGTGCTCGCGCTGGTGGCGTTCCTGCAGTCGGTGTACCTGGTGATCCTCGCCGGCAGCGATTCCGGCTGGGCGTTCATCACGATCCTGGTGCTCACGCTGATCGAGGCCGGCGCGGCCATCACGGTGCTGTTGTTCGAGTCGGGCATCGTCACCCCTCCGCCGCCGAAACCCACCTACGAGCAGCAGCCGCAGTACGGCCAGTACGGCGGCCCGTCGCAGTACTACGGTCAGCAGCCCGGTCAACAGCCCGGCCAGCAGCCCGGCCAGCAGGGTGGTCAGCCCTCCTACCAGCAGCGCCCCGGTTACCCGTCGCAGTACGGCGGTTACTCGGCGGGCCCCACCACGGGTGGTTTCCCGACGCAGGGTTTGCAGCAGGGCGGACAGCAGCACGGTCAGCAGAGCGGCCCGCCGACGCCTCCCACCGGCTTCCCGACATATGGTCAGCCGCAACAGTCGTCCGGCCCGTCGTCGGCTCCGACCTCCCAGGTTCCGGCTCAGCCGCAGCCGCAACAACCGGGACAACAGGGCCAGTCCTCACCGCAATCCGGCTCGTCGTCGTCGTAAGCTGATCCGCGCGTGTGCCTGACTTGTGCGCGCGGATCATCGGCGAGGAGCGTCTCAGCTAGTGAATAATCCTCCGCACGCGGGAGGTACCCCCAGGCCAGTCGGCACACGCCAGGCACGTGAGCTGCTTCGGGTCGCGTTCGGGCCGTCTGTGGTGGCGTTGGTGATCGTCGCCGCCGTGGTGCTGTTGCAGCTGGTCATCGCCAACAGCGACATGACGGGCGCATTCGGTGCGATCGCCAGTATGTGGCTGGGTGTGCACCAGGTCCCGGTGTCCATCGGCGGCCGCGAACTCGGTGTCATGCCGTTGCTGCCGGTGCTGGCCATGGTGTGGGGGACCGCCAGGACCACCGCCGCCGCGACCGCCCCGAACTCGTCGTGGTTCGTCACGCGCTGGGTCGTCGCGTCGGCGCTGGGTGGTCCACTGCTGATCGCGGCGCTGCTGCTGGCCGTGATCCACGACGCGGCCTCGGTGATCACCGAGTTGCAGACGCCCAGCGCACTGCGAGCGTTCGGCGGCGTGCTCGCGGTGCACGCGATCGGCGCGCTCATCGGCGTCAGCTCGAAGATCGGTCGGCGCACGCTGGATTCGTCGCCGCTACCGCGATGGCTGCCCGACGCGATCCGCGCCGCGTCCGCCGGTGTGCTGGCCCTGTTCGCGTTGTCCGGAGTCGTGACGGCCGGTTCGCTCGTCGTGCACTGGGGCACGATGCACGATCTGTTCGCGATCACCGACACGGTGTTCGGGCAGTTCAGCCTCACCGCGCTGTCGGTGCTGTACATCCCCAACGTGATCGTGGGCACCTCGGCGATCGCCGTGGGCTCCAGCGCCCACATCGGTTTCGCCACGTTCAGCTCGTTCACGGTGTTCGGCGGTGACATCCCGGCCGTGCCCGTGCTGGCCGCGGCGCCGACGCCACCGCTGGGCCCGGTGTGGGTGGCGTTGCTGATCGTGGGCGCGGCGTCGGCCGTCGCCCTCGGCCAACAATGCGCGGCCCGGCCGCTGCCACCGTTCGCGGCGCTGGCCAAGCTGGTCACCGCGGCGTTCATCGCCGCGGTGACGATGGCCTTACTGGGCTATGCCGGCAGCGGCAGGCTCGGCAACTTCGGCCACGTCGGTGTCGACCAGTCGACGTTCGGGCCCGCGGTGTTCCTGTGGTTCGTCGGCATCGGCGGGCTCACCGTCGTGATGACCGGCGGCATCGTCCGCCGCGTCCGGGTGAGGGCCGCGCCGGCGGCGCCGACGCCGGAGCCCGAACCCGAGCCGGAGACCGTCGTGCTGGGCGAACCGGCCGAGCCCGACGTGCCGCAGGAGTCGTACGAGGAGCAGACGTACGAGGACACCCCGGAAGAGCCGCTGGTCTCGTGGCGCGCCGACGACGCACCCGAGCCCGACCAGGGGAACGACGAGGTGAACACCGTGCCACCGCGCGATTTCCACGCCGAGGACCCCGAAGACCACTTCTTCGTCGACGAGATCGGGCATGACGACGTGTCCGGCGATAAACCGCGCAATGCAGAGGACTAGGCTGCTGCGAGTGCAGCAACCACTACGAGTGCCACCGAGTGCACCGGCGCGCCTGGTAGTGCTTGCTTCGGGCACTGGATCGTTGCTCGCGTCGCTACTGGCTGCCGCCAAGGACGATTACCCCGCACGGGTGGTTGCCGTCGGCACCGACCGCAGTTGCGGGGCCCTCGACATCGCCGCCGCCTCCGACGTGCCGACGTACACGGTGCGGCTGGGGGATCATCCCGATCGCGCGGCCTGGGACGCCGCGCTGACCGCCGCCACCGCCGCGCACGAACCGGATCTGGTGGTCTCGGCCGGGTTCATGAAGATCCTCGGCCCCGGATTCCTCTCCCGGTTCCCGGGCCGGGTGGTCAACACGCATCCGGCCCTGTTGCCCGCGTTCCCGGGCGCCCACGCGGTGCGGGAGGCGCTCAACCACGGCGTGCGGGTCACCGGGTGCACGGTGCACCTGGTGGACTCGGGCGTCGACACGGGGCCGATACTGGCCCAGCAGGCCGTCGTGATCAACGACGATGACACCGAAGAAACTCTGCACGAACGCATCAAGGTCGTCGAACGGCGGCTTCTCGTGGACGTGCTGGCAACGCTGGCGACCCGCGGCGTGATCTGGACCGGACGAAAGGCGACCTTCGGATGAGGAGACATCGATGAGCGACAAGAAACCGATCCGGCGGGCCCTGATCAGTGTCTATGACAAGACCGGTCTTGCCGATCTGGCGCGCGGCCTGCACCAGGCCGGCGTCGCGATCGTCTCCACCGGGTCCACCGCGAAAACCATTGCCGCTGCCGGGGTTCCGGTAACTCCGGTGGAAGAGGTGACCGGCTTCCCCGAGGTGCTGGACGGCCGCGTCAAGACCCTGCACCCGCGCGTGCACGCCGGGTTGCTCGCCGACACCCGCAAGCCGGAACATCTTTCGGCGCTCAAGGAACTCGACGTCGAGGCATTCGAACTCGTCGTCGTGAACCTCTACCCGTTCAGCGAGACCGTCGCCTCCGGCGCGTCGGTCGACGAATGCGTCGAGCAGATCGACATCGGCGGCCCGTCGATGGTGCGCGCCGCCGCCAAGAACCATCCCAGCGTCGCGGTGGTCGTCGACCCGCTGGGCTACGACGGTGTGCTGGCCGCGGTGCGGGCCGGTGGCTTCTCGCTTGACGAGCGCAAGAGGTTGGCATCACTGGCATTCCGTCACACCGCCGAGTACGACGTGGCCGTCGCGAGCTGGATGGGTTCCACGCTGGCGCCCGAGGAAGGCTCCGAGGAATCTGCCGAGGCGTCGCTGCCGCAGTGGTTCGCCGGCACGTGGCACCGCGCCGCGGTGCTGCGCTACGGCGAGAACCCGCACCAGAAGGCCGCCGTGTACCGCGATGACTCGGCCTGGCCGGGCCTGGCGCAGGCCGAGCAGCTGCACGGCAAGGAGATGTCCTACAACAACTACACGGATGCCGATGCGGCGTGGCGTGCCGCGTTCGACCACGAGCAGACCTGTGTGGCGATCATCAAGCACGCCAACCCGTGTGGCATCGCGATCTCGTCGACGTCGGTGGCCGATGCGCACCGCAAGGCCCACGAGTGCGATCCGCTGAGCGCGTTCGGTGGCGTCATCGCCGCCAACACCGAGGTGAGTGTCGAGATGGCCGAGACCATTTCGGACATCTTCACCGAGGTGATCATCGCGCCGGCCTACGAACCCGGCGCGGTCGAGGTGCTCGCGCGCAAGAAGAACATCCGCATCCTGGTGGCGTCACAGCCATCGATCGGCGGCACCGAGGTCCGGCAGATCAGCGGCGGTGTGCTGGTACAGCAGCGTGACGCGCTCGACGCCGACGGCGACGATCCCAACAACTGGACGCTGGCCACCGGTGAACCGGCCGATCCGAAGACGTTGGAGGACCTGGTGTTCGCGTGGCGCGCCTGCCGCGCGGTCAAGTCCAACGCGATCGTCGTCGCTCGCGACGGCGCCACCGTGGGGGTGGGCATGGGCCAGGTGAACCGCGTCGACGCCGCGAAGCTCGCGGTGCAGCGCGGCGGGGACCGGGTCGCCGGTGCGGTCGCCGCGTCCGACGCGTTCTTTCCGTTCCCCGACGGGTTGCAGGTGCTCACCGAAGCCGGTGTCAAGGCCATCGTGCATCCGGGTGGATCGGTGCGCGACGCCGAGGTGACGGCCGCCGCCGAGGCTGCGGGTGTCACGCTCTACCTCACCGGTGCAAGGCATTTCGCGCACTGATCACCGGCCACACCCAGGGAAGGTGCAACTGTGACGACCGCTACGAAGACAGCAGCCGTTCTGTTCGCACTGACGTTGCTCACCGCGTCGTGCACGCGGGTGATCGACGCCCAACCGGTGGCCGGGCCGGATCTGGCGGGCGGCGCTGCCGGCGGGGCCGCCGCGCAATGCGAAGAGGTCGACGCACCGCTCACCGACATCGAGACCCAGGTGGCCGGGGAACCGATTCTTCGGATTCCCCAGCCGCAGGGCTGGACCCGCAACACGATGCTCGACTCCGAGTTGATCCGGTTCGCGATGAGCAATCCCGCCCTGGGCACCGACGAGTTCGCGCCGACCGCCGTGGTGACGTTGGAAACCGCTGAGGGTCACCAGGATCCGGAGCAGGTGTTCGAGAACCAGCGCGAGGCGCTCGCCACGGGCCTCGGCGCGACGGGAATCGCGTCAGAGAGCCACACCCTGTGTGGGTTGCCCGCCGAGACGATCCGCTACCAGATGCCGCAGATGGGCGGTCTGGAACCGCATCCGGCGATGGTGGTGGGCGCGGTGCTGCACACCGAGTCCAAGACGTTCGTCGCCGCGGTCACGGTGCAGACCACCGATCCGGACAATCCGGACTACCAGCGCGACGCCGAGACGATCCTCACCGGATTCCAGATCCTGCCGCCGGCCAAGGGCTGACGCTCACGGCTTGATCGTTGCCTCGCGGTCGATGACCTTGTTGACGTCGACGAGGGCCCCGAAGTCGCGGTAGAGCGAATCGGCGTTGATCTGCAATACGTAGATGCCCGAGGGGGCTTCGATCACGACGGTTTTCTGCGTGATGGCCCGGCGCTTGCCGTCCTTGAGGTAGCTGCCGCCGAGTTGCACCGACGGGAACCCGCTCAGATTGCTGCGTGTCACCCCGCCGATCGGTTCCCATTCGGTGAGGTTCTGCAGTTCGTTGGGCGCGAACTCCAGCAGTTTGTCGGGGTCGACGTTGCCGTCGAGCTTGGAGATCAGCGAGATCACCGAAGGCGGATCGGTCGGTGACGCCGGATCGTTGACGATCGCCGAGTACGCCCACGCCGGGGTCCGCGCCCCGGCGTCGGCCCACCCGGGCGGGGTGGGCATGGTCAGCTCGGGCGTATTGGGATCGCCACGATGCACCGGGGTTTCGGTGATCTTGTTGTCGCGGATGTAGTCGGCGATCGTGTACGCGTGCTCGCCGGGCTTCTTGGGCGTCGTCGTCACCGGCGTCTCCGACGCGCTTTCGGACGTCTGTGTCGTGGTGGCCGCGCCCGCGGAGTCGTCGTCACCGCCGGAGCTCACCGCGAGCGTGATACCGCCGACCAGCAGCACCACGGCGCCGACCGCCGCCGCGGCGATGATCAGCTTGCGGCGGTCACCCCCGGACTTGCGCGGTGGCGGGCTGTAGGACAACGGCGGCGGGCCGAAGTTCGACGGGGGAGGCGGTGGCGGCGGGGCCGGCGCGGGGACCGCGACAGGCTGCCTGCCGGACGGATCGTCATTGCCTGCCCAGGAAGACGTGAACACCGGCGGCTGTGAGGCCGTGGGCGCCTGCGGGTTCGACGGCGACAACGGCGTCGGTGTGATCGGGGGCGTCGGCAGGCTCTGCGCCTTCAGCGGCGTCGTCGGCGGCGCGGTCTGCACCGGCGGCGTGATCACCGGCGCCGATGCGGCCGCCTGGCCGTCCTTGTTGGCCTCGGCGAGCGCCATCGCGAAGTCGTGGCACGAATCGAACCGGTCCTTGGCGTCCTTGGCCAGCGCCCTGGCCATCACCGAATCGAGCTTGGCCAGCTCGGGTTTGGTGTCGCCCAGCTTCGGCGGCGGCGAATTCAGGTGGTGGCTGATGACCACCGCCGGGTTGCTGTGCGAGAACGGCGGCGCCCCGGTCAACAGCCGGTAGGCGGTGGCCGCCAACGAATACTGGTCGGCCCGGCCGTCGAGCGGCTGCCCCATCAGCTGCTCGGGAGACGTGTACGACATCGAGCCCACCGTGATGTTGGTGGACGTGAGCCCGTTGACGTCGTCGGTGCGACGCGCGATGCCGAAGTCGGTCAGCATGATCCGGCGCTTGGTGCCCTGCTTGTCGGTCACCAGGATGTTCGCGGGTTTGACGTCGCGATGCAGCAGTTGACGCTGATGCGCGTAATCGAGGGCGTCGCCGACGGCCGTGACGATCTCGACGACGTCGTCGGCGGGCATCCCCTTGGGGTACTTGTCGTGCAGCAGACGAGCCGCGTCGTGGCCGTCGACGTAGTCCATCGAGATCCACAGGCGGCCTTCGAACTCTCCGCGGTCGTGCACGCCGACGATGTGCGGGTGCCACAGCGTGGCCGCCATGTCGGCCTCGCGGATGAACCGCTGCCGGAACTCGTCGTCCGCGCTGACACTCGTCGGGAGCACCTTGAGGGCGTCTTCACGAGGCAACCGCGGATGCTTTGCCAAATACACTTCGCCCATGCCACCGGTGCCCACCAACCGAACGATGGTGAACCCCGCAAAGACCTGACCGCTAGCCAACGGCATGGCCCGCAGACTACCGGTCGTGGGGCGCTCGCCACGACTTTGGCGGTCCATGCACGGCCACGCGTCTGCCAGGTACCCATGCCGTACTGCGTCGAGCGTCGTAGCTTGGAGTGGTGAGTCAACCGAAGGATCTGCCCCGTACGGTCGGTGAGCTGCGCGCTTCCGGACACCGCGAACGAGGCGTGAAAGCCGAAATCCGGGAGAACCTGCTCGCGGCGCTGGCCGAGCGTCGCGAGATCTGGCCTGGGATTCTCGGTTTTGAGGACACCGTGATCCCGCAGCTCGAACGGGCCCTGATCGCCGGGCACGACGTGGTGCTGCTGGGTGAACGCGGTCAGGGCAAGACCAGGCTGCTGCGGGCGTTGACCGGGCTGCTCGACGAGTGGACACCCGTGATCGCGGGCGCCGAGCTGGGCGAGCATCCCTACAGCCCCATCACGCCCGAGTCGATCCGTCGCGCGGCCGACTCCGGTGACGACCTGCCGATCGAGTGGCGTCACCGCAGCGAGCGCTACACCGAGAAGCTCGCGACGCCCGACACCAGTGTCGCCGACCTGGTGGGCGACATCGACCCGATCAAGGTCGCCGAGGGGCGCAGCCTGGGTGACCCCGAGACGATCGCCTACGGACTCATCCCGCGGGCACACCGGGGCATCGTCGCCGTCAACGAGCTGCCCGACCTGGCCGAACGGATTCAGGTGGCGATGCTCAACGTGATGGAGGAGCGCGACATCCAGGTGCGCGGCTACACGCTGCGTCTGCCGCTCGACGTGCTGGTGGTCGCGAGCGCCAACCCCGAGGACTACACCAACCGCGGGCGCATCATCACCCCGCTCAAGGACCGGTTCGGCGCCGAGATCCGCACGCACTACCCGCTGGAACTCGACGCCGAGGTGGGTGTCATCCGGCAAGAGGCCGAACTGGCGGCCGAGGTGCCCGAGTATCTGCTCGCGGTGCTCGCCCGGTTCGCGCGGAATCTGCGCGAATCGAATTCGATCGACCAGCGTTCCGGCGTGTCGGCGCGGTTCGCGATCGCCGCGGCCGAGACCGTGGCCGCCTCGGCGCGGCACCGCGCGGCCATCCTCGCCGAGGACGATCCGGTGGCCCGCGTGGTCGACCTCGGCACCGTGATCGACGTGTTGCGCGGCAAACTCGAATTCGAGACCGGCGAAGAGGGCCGCGAACAGGCGGTGCTGGAGCACCTGCTGCGCCGCGCGACCGCCGACACCGCGCAACGGCTCCTGGGCGGCATCGACGTCGGGCCGCTCGTGGCCGCGATCGAGGAAGGTTCCCCGGTGACCACCGGTGAGCGGGTCTCGGCCAAGGATGTGGTGGCGGCGCTTCCGGACCTGCCCGCCATCGACGCGATCGCGGGCCGGCTGAACGCGGTCACGGTCGGGCAGCGCGCCGCGGCGATCGAGTTGGCGCTCGAGGCGTTGTATCTGGCGAAGCGGATCGACAAGGTGTCCGGGGAGGGCGAGACCGTCTATGGCTGAGCACGATGCCTGATCAGGCCGCCGGAGGCGGCCGGCACGGACACGGGCACACGTCGCGGTATTCGCGATACACCGGTGGCCCTGATCCGCTGGCACCGCCGATCGATCTGCGCGACGCGCTCGAGCAGATCGGGCAGAACGTGATGGAGGGCAGTTCGCCGCGGCGGGCGCTCTCGGAGTTGATGCGGCGCGGCACGCAGAACATGCGCGGTGCGGACCGGCTTGCCGCCGAGGCCAACAAGCGCCGCCGGGAGCTGTTGCAACGCAACAACCTCGACGGCACGCTGCAGGAGATCAAGAAGCTGCTCGACGAGGCGGTGCTGGCCGAGCGCAAGGAACTCGCCCGCGCGCTCGACGACGACGCGCGCTTCGGCGAGCTGCAACTCGACGCGTTGTCGCCGTCACCGGCCAAGGCCGTGCAGGAGCTCTCGGAGTACGACTGGCGTTCGCAGGAGGCGCGCGGAAAGTACGAGCAGATCAAGGATCTGCTGGGCCGCGAGATGCTCGACCAACGGTTCGCCGGGATGAAGCAGGCGCTGGAGAACGCCACCGACGAGGATCGTCAGCGCGTCAACGACATGCTCGACGATTTGAACGAGTTGCTGGACAAGCATGCCGCCGGGCAGGATTCGCAGCAGGATTTCCAGGACTTCATGGACAAGCACGGCGAGTTCTTCCCGGAGAACCCGCAGAACATCGATGAGCTGCTCGATTCCTTGGCGAGGCGCGCCGCCGCGGCCCAGCGGTTCCGCAACAGCCTGTCCGAGCAGCAGCGCGCCGAGCTGGATGCGCTGGCGCAGCAGGCTTTCGGCTCACCGTCGCTGATGAACGCGCTGAACCGGCTCGACGCGCACCTGCAGGCCGCGCGGCCGGGTGAGGACTGGACCGGCTCGCAACGGTTCTCCGGTGACGATCCGCTGGGCATGGGGGAGGGCGCGCAGGCGCTCGCCGACATCGCCGAACTGGAGCAGTTGGCCGACGCGTTGTCGCAGAGCTACGCCGGCGCGACGATGGACGACGTCGACCTCGAAGCGCTGGCCCGCCAACTCGGCGACGAGGCCGCCGTCGATGCCCGTACCCTGGCCGAACTCGAGCGTGCGCTGGTGAACCAGGGTTTCCTGGACCGTGGTTCCGACGGGCAGTGGCGGCTGTCGCCCAAGGCGATGCGTCAGCTGGGGCAGACCGCGTTGCGGGATGTGGCACAACAGCTTTCCGGCCGCCACGGCGAGCGGGACACCCGGCGAGCCGGTGCGGCCGGTGAGTTGACCGGGGCGACGCGGCCGTGGCAGTTCGGTGACACCGAACCGTGGAATGTCACCCGTACCGTGACCAACGCCGTTCTGCGGCAGGCGGGTACCGGTCTGGTGGAGCGGCCCATCCGGTTCGCCGTCGAGGACGTCGAGATCTCCGAGACCGAGACCCGCACGCAGGCATGTGTGGCGCTGCTGGTGGACACGTCGTTCTCGATGGTGATGGAGAACCGCTGGCTGCCGATGAAGCGCACCGCGTTGGCGCTCAACCATCTGGTCAGCACCCGGTTCCGTTCGGATGCGTTGCAGATCATCGCCTTCGGCCGCTACGCGCGCACCGTGAGCGCCGCTGAGCTCACGGCGCTGGAAGGCGTGTACGAGCAGGGCACCAACCTGCACCACGCGCTGGCGCTGGCGTCACGGCATCTGCGCCGTCACCCGAACGCGCAGCCCGTCGTGCTCGTCGTCACCGACGGTGAACCCACTGCGCACCTGGAGAACTTCCGCATTTCCGAAGACCAAGGCGCACAGGTGTTCTTCGACTATCCGCCACACCCGCGCACCATCGCCCACACCGTGCGAGGGTTCGATGAGGTCGCACGCCTCGGCGCGCAGGTGACGATCTTCCGGCTCGGCAGTGATCCGGGCCTGGCACGGTTCATCGATCAGGTGGCCCGTCGCGTGCAGGGCCGTGTGGTGGTCCCTGACCTCGATGGCCTGGGCGCCGCCGTGGTCGGTGACTATCTGCGGTCGCGCCGGCGCTGAACCTTGCCGCTGTTTGCGCCGAGATCGACGCAGATGTCGTTCGCGGGTGCTCGTGGCGACGTTTACGTCGGTTTCGAGGCTAGATGCACATGTGGCCCAGCGGCGCGTCGCACAGCCGGTCGCTGATCCCGGCCGCATGGAACGCCGCGGCGGTGTCGGCAGCGCCCTGCCGGAAATGGGCCCAGCCGTCCTGATGCGCCACGACGACATGCGGTGAGCCCAGCACCTCGGCGGCCGCGGCAGCGCGTTCGGCGGTGAGGCTCAGCGGCCGCCCGTCGAATTTGGCCGGTACGGACGCCGATCCGGCGAACAACACCGCGACGTCGATCTGCCCGATGCGCTCGCGGATGTCACGAACCAGCTCCACTGCGGCGTTGTCCCCGCTGAGATAGACGGTGGGGCTGTCGGGCGCTGTGACGACGAATCCGATGACCTCACAGTTGACGAAGCCCTCCTCGTTGAGATCACCGTCGGCGGGGCCGTGGCGGGCGGGCACTGCGGTGATCGCGAGGCCGGCGGACGACTCCCAGGCTGTCCACGGTGCCAACGGCACTGACGGTGCACCGAGACGGGCAGCAGCGGTCGGCGTGGTCAGCAGGACCGGTGCGCTGAGTGCGAACGCGCGGCCGGCGACGTCGAGGTTGTCCGGATGCAGGTCATGGCTGACGAGGGCGACGTCGACGTCACCGACTGCAGATTCGTCGACGGCCGGCCCGGTCAACTTCTGCAGATACCCGTAGTCGGTCGGCGGATCGAAGGTGGGATCACAGATGAGCCGGTGCCCACCGATGTCGACCACGGTTGTCGGCCCACCGAGGACTGCGACGCCGAACGGGGTGCGGTCCGTGGTCAGGGAAGCGTGTGCGCAGGCGGCCATGCCGTTGATCCTTGCGCACGATGGCGCCGAGATCGACGCAAACGTCGTTCCCATGCGCTCGGAGCGGCATTTTCGTCGGTTTCGAGGCCCGAAGGAGCCGATCCAGCCTGCGCCGCGTCCTAAAGACATGGAGGTTCCCTTCCTCGGCAGCGCGGCCATCGCTGCCGGGCGGCTCACGCCGTCGCAGCTTCGGCACCGCTATCGCGCGCTCTACCGCGACGTCTACGTGCCACGCCGGTATGAGGTGTCGTTGCGTGACCGCATCGTCGGAGTCTCGCTGACCTGTCCCGACGCGGTGATCACAGGTGTCGCGGCCTCGGCGATGCACGGTGCGAAGTGGGTGGGCCCGGATGTTCCCATCGAGATCGTGGCGGCGGTGCGACGGCAGGCCGGGCTGATCGTCCGCAACGAGACGTTGTTCGACGACGAGATCACCGAGATCGCGGGCATCCGTGTCGCCACCCCGGCACGCACCGCGTTCGACCTTGCCCGCCACCTGCCTCGTGATCAGGCGGTGGCGCGGATGGACGCATTGATGAATGCCAGGCCCTTCTCGTCGGAGGACGTCGCACTACTGGCCAAGCGGCACCGCGGCGCGCGTTGGCTGCGGCGGTTGCGGGTGGCGCTGCCGCTGGTCGACGCCGGCGCCGAGTCACCCAGGGAGACCTGGCTGCGCCTTCTCTTCATCGACAACGGGCTGCCGTGGCCCACAACTCAATACGTGGTGGTCGACGGGGAAGGTATCTACGTCCGCCGGATCGACATGGTGTGGCAGGAATTCCGCGTGGGCGCCGAGTACGACGGGGAGCAGCACCTCACCAGTCGTGGCCAGTACGTGCTCGACGTACAGGTGGCCCGCGTGCTGCATCGGCTCGGCTGGCACGTCGTCCACGTCATCAAGGAGGACCGCCCGGCCGACATCGTGGTCCAGGTCCGCACGGCGCTGCTGTCCCGGGGTTGGCGCCCCCGACACTGACGCAAATGCCGCTGCACAACGCTGTGAGCGACATCTTCGTCAGTCTCGGCGCAGGAGAGATTCACAGATGTACGTGGCGCAGATCTTTACTGATGTACGCGCCCGCGAAGAGCAGTGCACCGCCCGCGACGAGGATGACCAAGGGGGTGAGGTCGTAGTTCATCGTCTTGGCGAGCCACAGCATGTAATACGGGTAGAACGCCGGAAGCACACTCGGCAGGCTGTAGGCGATCCCGTACCCGGACGACCGCACCTCCGTGGGGAACATCTCCATGATGTAGGCGGTGATCATGGCAAAGACGACCAGCCCGCCGACGATAGCGATTGTCGCACCGGCGATCACGAGCGGCGCGCTCGAACTGTTGTTGATCGCCACCGTGAACGCGATGGGGCCGGGTATCAGGTTGAACAACGCGATCGTCATGAACACGCGACGACGGCCGAATCGCTGACCGGCGGCACCCACCAAGGGGAACAATGCGATGCCGATGACCGCTGACACCAGGACCGTGGTGTTGATGATCTCGGCGGCGGTGCCGAGCCGCTTGAAATGGCCGGAGAACACGCCGATGGTGCCGTCGAGGATGAGCCAGGCCCCGGTGGAGGTGATCGATGCGACGGCGAAGTTGCGGAGGTTCTGTCCGCTCAGCAGGATGCGCAGGGGATTGCCGACGTTGGAGGTCTTGGCCCACAGTTCGGACTCCGGAACCGATCTGAGGTAGTGCAGGAACACCATGCCCGAGATCACGAATCCGATCACGAACGGAATCCGCCAGCCCCACACGCTGTATGCGGAGTTGGAATCCCCGGCCGGGAACACCCAGAGGATCAGCATCGTCAGCACGGTGATGGTGCCGAGTGCGGCGGGGTAGCCGATGTTGAGCAGCGCGCCGTACAGGCCGCGGCGGTGACGGGGTGCGTATTCCATCGCCAACGGGTTGGCCGCGGTGTACTCGCCGCCGAGGAATATGCCATCGACCAGACGCAGGAAGATGAGCAACCCTGCCGACCACCACCCGATGGCTGAATACCCGGGCAGCAGCGTGATCAGGCCGGTACAGATGGTGAATCCACCGGCCACCCAGACGGTGGTCTTGCGTCGGCCGATGCGGTCGCCGAGGACACCGAAGATGATCGATCCCAGTGGGCGGCCGACGAGCGAGACCGCGAAGATCATCGCGGTCAGCGTGGCCGCCTCGGTGGTGCTCGCCGATTCCGGCATGAAGAACGCGATGGCCGGCGCGAGCGCGATGACCGGAAGGTACACGTCGTACATGTCGACGAAGAACCCGCCGATGGCTGCGCGCAGGGCTTTGCGTCCTTTGGCGCGGTAAACCGGATCGCTGGTCCGCAGCTGCTCGGCCTCTGAATATTGTTCGTGGACAGTGGTTTCAGAGGACATCGCTGGCCACCTCGTTGCCGTAGAACAGGGTGGTGTCGACGGGGGACATGGCGCTCGCCGAATCGGTCGTGTCGGTGGTCGTGATGGCCGGCCTCCGTGACTTGTCGACGCGCAGATCGAAGATGTCGAAGCGGTTGTAAGTGCCGACGATGTCGTGGGCGCGTTTGAGCACGATCTCCTCGTGCAGGTCGACCGAGGCGACGACGATGCCCTCGTCGCCTTCCGGTGGTCCGGCGATGATGTCGCCGCGCGGGCCGACGATCATCGACACCGCGGGAGTTGACCTGAGCAGGCGTTCGATTCGCTCATCGCCTCCGGCCACCGTGTCGATCGCGGTCTGGTCGAGCGCGGTGGCCGCGACGACCGTGAACACCTTGCCTTCGAAACTGTGTGCGGCGCTGCGCAACCGGATGCTCTCGGCGAGGTCGTACTCGGGGGCGTCGGCACGCTGGTCGAACGGCCAGGCCGGGGGATAGGTGGCAATGTGGAGTCGCTCGCCTTGGGCCAGCAGGGTGTACCTGGCCAGGGTGTTGGTGTTCTCACCGCAGATCAGCGCGCCCAGGTACCAGCCGTCGAGGTCGACGGGATGCAGGTCATGCGCGTCACCGTGGGACCACGTGAGCCGTTCGTGCCAGGTGCCGACGAGTTTTCGGCGATGGTTGACGAGGTTGCCGTGCCGGTCAAAGATCAAGTTGGAGTTGAAGATCTGACCCAGGCTGTGGCTCGCGCGTTCGTTGACGCCGACAGACAGCACCACGCCGTGGCGGGCCGCGATGTTGCCGAGCCGCTGCGCGTAGGGCCCGGGAACCGTGATCGACGATTCGAAAAGTCGCAGGTGGAGTTCGTGGTGGTCGACCGGTGGCAGCACAGGCCCCCAGATCGGGAACCCGGACACAAAGGTCTCGCCGAACACCACCAGTTCGGCGCCCTGGGCGGCCGCGTCGGCGACGAGTGAGTCGATCTTGTCGAACGTGGCGTCTCGGTCCAGAAACACCGGTGCTGCTTGCACGGCTGCTACCCGGACCCGGGGTAGACGGTCGTTAACCATTGCGTAACTCCTTGGGGTGTAAGAACGTAACAACGCACTTAAGCTGTCGGAAAAGTGGATGAACGGACGTTAAAGCGGTGCCTCGGAGACGGTCAACGGAAAGCGTGTCGACGGTTTTCGACAACACTCGGTGAGAGGGATGGCATGTGGAAAGAGCTTGTCGAGGCCGGTCTCGATCCCAAGGATGCGCACTTCTATCTCGCGGTGCTCAGACGGAGTCGCGCGACGGTCGCCGAGGCGGCTCGGGAGGCGAACGTGAGCCGCACCAGTGGTTACGACATCGCGCGGCGCCTACACAGCCGCGGGCTGTTGGCGTGGGTCGAGTCCGAGTCGCGTGAGACCGGGGATTCACGCGCGCCGAGTTACCTCGTGGCGAGCGATCCGATCCAGTTGATGGACGAATGGGAGCGCCGAAAGCGGGTGCTCGACGACGTGGTACCCCAACTGCGTGCCGTGTTCTCGGAGAATCGCGCACGCCCCAAGGTGCGCTATCTCGAAGGTGTGTCCGGGATTCAGACAGCGTTGTTCGAGACCCTGAACTGGGAGTCACCGATCTGCGGCATCCTCTCGATGCGCGACCTCATGACCGTTCCGGGTGAAGCCGCCATGGACGAGTACATCGCCGGTCGGCGGGAACGAAACCTCCTGTTGCGCGTGGTGCGCACCCGAGACCACGACCTGCCGAATGGATGGCTCACCAGTACAAGGGATTTCAGGGTGGTCAAGCACGCTCCGGCCGCATACTCGTTCACGATGACCGCGTTCATCGGCAGCCGCGAAGTGGTGTCACTGTCGTCGGCAAATGAGGCGTTCGCGATGGTGATCGAGAGCCAGGAGTACGCCGATATGCAGCGCAACTTCTTCGAGGTGCTGTGGTCGGTCAGCACCGACGCCGCGATCGACGACTCCGGGTCCCCGCGAGCCTGACCGAAACCGACGTGAACGTCGTCTCGGCATGACCGCGGCGACATTCTCGTCGGTGTGGCGGCAGCGGCGTGCGAGTTAACCCACTCGACACGTGCTGGGAAGCTGCTCCATACCGCGCGTTGGGTATCGGGATGCGCGAACGCCGCAGGCTGGCGCGCATGCCTATGACAGATCGACTGATGATCTCCCGACGCACGCTGCTGCGCGCGTCCCTGGCCGGAGCGCTGCTGGTACCGGCTGGGGCGTGCGGCACGTCCGGCACCGGCAGCGCGCCGTCGAGCACCGGCCTCATCACGAACCGTCCACGGCTCACCCACGGTGTTGCGACCGGAGACCCGCGCCCGGACGGCGCACTGGTATGGGCACGTTCGGATGCACCGGCCCGCATGATCGTCGAAACCGCTGCAACCGAATCGTTCTCGAATCCCATACGCGTCGAAGGCCCGCAACTGACGCCGCAGTCCGACGGCACCGGACGCGTGCGCATCACGGGACTCGAACCAGGGCAGACGGTGCATTACCGCGTGACGTTGGAAGGCGAGGACGGCGCCACCTCCGAGCCCGTGACCGGTGTCTTCACAACCGTTCCCACGCGACCGCAGGACATCGTGTTCGTGTGGAGCGGTGACGTCGTCGGTCAGGGCTGGGGCATCAACAAGCAGGGCGGGATGTCGATCTTCAGTGCGATGGCGGACCGCAACCCGGACTTCTTCATCCACTCCGGTGATGCCGTATACGCCGACGGTCCGGTGCCGCAGACGCAGAAGCAGAACGACGGCGGCATGTACACCAACATCACATCCCCGGCCAAGGATCATGTGGCGCAGACCCTCGACGACTACCGCGGCAACTACGCGTACAACCTCACCGACCAGCACTATCGGCGGTTCAACGCGACTGTCCCGCAACTGATCCAGTGGGACGATCACGAGGTGATCAACAACTGGTTCCCGCACGAGTCGCTTGCGGGCCAGGGGCGTAAGGGTTACACCGAGACCGACGTCGACAAGTTGGCCGGCTACGCGTATCAGGCGTGGCGCGAGTGGCAACCGGTTGATCCGTCCGAGGCCGTCGACGGTCGGTTGTACCGCAAGGTGTCCTACGGTCCGCTGCTCGACGTGTTCGTACTCGACATGCGGACGTACAAGAACCCCAATCCGCAGGCGTGGGCGCCGTCGGATGACGGCGGCGTTCTGGGGCGTGAGCAGACGCAATGGCTCATCGACGGCCTCAAGAACTCGAAGGCGGTGTGGAAGGTTGTCGCGAACGACCTGCCGATCAGCATCGTCGTCCCCGACAAGGCGACGAACCCGCCAGAGGGTCCCGCGTCCATGGAGGCCGTCGCGCAGGGCGACGACGGACGGCCGCTGGGCCGCGAGATCGCGTTCAGCCGCATCCTGTCCGAGACCAAGGAGGTGCGAAACGTCGTATATCTCACCGCGGATGTCCACTACACCGCGGCGATCTCGTATCACCCGGACCGTGCCGCGTTCGGTGACTTCGCGCCGTTCTGGGAGTTTGTGTCCGGCCCGCTGAATGCGGGGGCGTTCCCGCAGAGCCCGCTGGACGGCACGTTCGGTGCGCGGTACGAGTTCGTCCACGCACCCGAGGCCGAGAACACGTCACCGGCCGAGGGGTTCCAGCACTTCGGGGAGGTGCGCATCGACTCCGACACCCGGGTGCTGACGGTGAACCTGTGCGACGCGACCGGAAAGCCGCTGTACAGCACGGATTTGACGCCGGCGTAGGGCTGGCGGGTCCCTCCAGGCCGACGGAAGCGTCGTTTCCGCCGCCTCCCAGCGACGTTTTCGTCGGTTTCGGGAAACGGCCAATCGACGCCCGCGACGCTGCGGTCGCAACCACTCGCCAGGCGCCGTACTCCGACACCCAATGCCGGTCTGTGCTCGGCCGGGTAGCTTCGGCTCGGTCGACCGCGCGGGGGCATGGGCGGGGTGAGAGGCCGGCCGCGATGCGCACCAGCGGCGTCCCGGGCGGAACCTGGTCGAGGACGTCGTCGCCGGCGTACCAGTCGACCGGCGGACGCGCGCGTCCCACGGCGGCCAGTCCTCACGTCTCCGACGCCGACGCCGACGCCGAGGCTGACAATCAGGAAAATCTCAGGTTGCTCTCAGGTGGGCTTGGCCGGTCCAGCGCGTCCCCGTTATCAATCGGCGCGGCCGTTGTCGATCGCCATGAATTGAAAGTCGGACGGATTGGATGGCCAGATTGTGGTCATTGCCATCGCAACGTAATGGACGCGACACGCGGCCTCAGCAGGCGGTTTGTCGGGGTGGTGCGGTAGGTTTTCGGTCGAGGGAAATGCCGGTCCGGTCGTGTCGGGAGGAGAGCCTGACGCCACGGTGGATGACGTGTCCGGGCCTGCGGTCCGCACATCTGATCGGCTGTTGTTGTCCGAGCCGGTAGTGGTGAACACCGCTGGTCGGGAGGGGTAGGGCTCTCCGGCGATTTGCCGCTGAACTGCCAGAGCAAACGCGTCGCCGCAATTCCCTGCGACTTTTCTGCAATCCCATTGACGCAAGAGCCGGGTGCCCATGGCGCCGACGCGCGGGTTTGTTTCGCGAGCAATGTGCTGACCTTGATATGCCCCAGTTAGCTGGCTACATACCGATAGTGATCATGCGGTTATCTGCGCGGGCGGCAGAAACCGGTGTGACGCAAGTGGCACTTGAGACTCGCGCTTTAGCTAATGTTTCTCAGAATTTCCTGTTGCGGAAGGGCAAACCACGCCTTAGGCTTCTCAGGAACTTCTAAGTTGTACGTGAGTACCGCGAAGATCTCTCAGGAACCGGTCGAACGACCCTAACTAGGGGGCATGGAACGATGGCAGTCCGTCCGCTCGTCACTACTGGCGCCGCACTACTCAGCGCGGGCGCGCTTGTTGCCGCTACACCGGCGTTGTTCGTCCCGAACGACGAGGTGAAGGTCGCGGCGACCGCCCCGGCGCCCGCCACCAAGTCAATGACGGTCGAGCAGCTCAAGCTGCTCGCCACGCTGCAGGAGATTTCCGACGCCTTCTTCCAGGGCTACGGCGGAATCGTTACCGGTGAAGGCAAGCCTGCCGGCGGCGACCCTGTTACCCCGGCCGGATTCGTCGGTGTTCCGTACCTGTTGATTGACGAGGCCTTGCCTAACACGTTGATCGACAACTACTTCTTCGAGACCGGATTCGTCGGCACGGCCCGGTACATTCTCGAATCCGCCGGTGTAGATCCGACGGTCGTTGGTCTGATCTTCAACCCGGTCGGCACAATTTCGAAGCTGGTCGCTCAGGGCGTGGCTACGGCTACCGGCGAAGACTCCTTCATCAGCGGTCTCACCACGGCGTTCCTGATCGACTACGAGGGCAATCTGGGCTTCGTCGGCGCGATCAACTACATCGTCGACACGATCATCCAGGGCGCGCCGCCGCCGAACTCACCCTTCCCGGATGAGGCGGATGCTCAGCAGCAGCTGACGACGACCGTCACTGAAGAAGGTGACGAAGGCACAGACGAGACCGAGGGCGACATCACCGATGGCGACGTCAGCATCCTCGCATCGACCAACACCGAGCAGGGCAATACGCTCGCGAGGCTGACTCGCTCCCTTGGCGTCGGCCCGTCGTCAACGGAGATCGGCACCGGGACTCTCGTGGATGTGAATACGGGAACCGAAGAGGAGGCCGAGAACTCCGAAGACCTGGCCGCGGGTGAGGTTGGCACGGGCGCCGAGGACGAGACGGCAGGCTCGGGTACCGCCGTTACCACCCCGGTCGCGAACACCGGTGGCACCACCACGGTCGATCCCGAAGCTTCCGAAGGTGAGACCGGCACCACCACGCCGACCGGTGCAGAGGGCACCGAAGAAGTGAAGCCCGTCAACGAGACCAAGACTGAAACCGAGACCGAAGACACGAAGACCGTCGACACCAAGGGTGGCAACAAGGTCACACCGGGCGTCATCTTCGAGACCGGACACAAGGGCGGTGGCGGAAGCGGCGGCTGGATCAACGACACCATCAACACCCTCAAGAAGGCGTTCAACGGCGGCGGCAAGACGACTCAGAAGCCCGCTGACACCAACGACGGCGGTGCCGACAACGGCGGCAGTGAAGGTGGCGGCGACGAGTAAGCCGTAAGCTCCACTACACATGGCCCCCTCCAAAACGGAGGGGGCCATTGTGTTTTCGCGTTGTCAAAGACGGCTGGTCCCGTTGCTGAAAAGTGTCTCAGCGATGGCATTGCCGGGGTTATGTTGCTATCTGACCGCCGAGAACTCCCATGGTCAGGTCCAGATCGGCCGATGAAAGGAGCGGAGGATGTCGACCGAGCCGCCTTCGTCCTGGGACCAACATCAACCGTGGAACCAACCCCAACATCCGCCTGCAGCGCCACCACCGGCGTGGGGCCAGCCTCACTACCCTCCCGGTCCGCCGTCGACCGGAAAACAGCCACCTCGTAAGGCCTGGTTCGCCATCGGCGCCGCGCTGATCGTGGCAGGACTCATCGCCATCGGTTTCGGCGGCTTCTCGATCGCCAACGTGCTGCAGGCCTCACCCGGCGCCGACGACACGTTCGAGAACAACGGTGTCACCACCGTCGACCTTCAACCGGGCGAGGCTCGGATGATCTACGTCTACGCCGGAGACGGCGGCCTGGCACCCCACAACATCGACTGTGTGGTCACAAGCGCCGACACCGACGCGACCCCCGAGATCACCCCGGTCGGACCGGAAATCACGGTCAATGAGTGGCGGGCCGTGTTCACCTTCACCACCGACCGCGCCGGCCCACACGAAGTGACGTGCACCGGTGCGGAATCCGACCGGTTCGGGGTTGGCGGCGAGGTGAGCATGGGAACCTTCGGCGGCGCATTCGTCGCCATCATCGCCGGTATCTTCGCGGCCGGGCTCGGGGTGATCACGCTGATCATCGTGGCATTGTTGCGGTATCGTCGGCGTAATCGCCAGCCCGGATGGCAGTGACACGAGATAAGCTCTCCGACAACATATTCGGCAGCGGTGCGCGTCGACGACCACGGGAGCCATGGGCAAGCATTCTTGGGACTATCGCCGTCACGGCCCGCACCTGGAAAACCCATACAGTGACTGGCGTTTGATCGCCGCGGTGCCGTTATGTGTGGCCGCGCCGTTCATCGGCATCGCGCACCTCAACAACCCCGCGACATGCGACGGACAGCCAATGACGCAAGCCGATCGGTGCCTGCACCACGGCCGGTCCGATGAGACCCTCGTCGTGGGCGCGGGCACCGAGCTTCCCGGGCGGGATTACGGCCTGCAGGGGCAGATCGTCTACAACCGGTTCATGGATGCCGCCTCGCTGGGCATGGGAGTGGCAGGCGTTGCGTTCGGCGCCGCCTGGGCACGCCTCCAATGGCTCAACGCCAGGGCGCGTCGTGAATTCGGTGACACCACGGCCGCAGAAGTCGACGACTGAGAGCCTTACACGTGTGCTGTAACCTCTTCTGACTGGAAATATGTTTGCTGCGTGACATTTCGGTGATCATGAGCCCGACCCCCCTTGCCGGCATGCTCGACACGGCGCGCTGTAGTAGTACTGCCACCATCGCGTTGACCTGGGTTCTGGGGGCAGGGGACCTGGCTTGCCCGGGCACTCGTATTGCATGCAGACACACTGCGCGTGGTGGTGCTTTCGGGGGCGAATACCGCGGTCGGTTGACCGTTGAAAGGGCAAGAATGCCAGGCTGACGGGAGCTCTGGGTCCGCGTGGTGCGTACTTCTTGTGACGGCTCGGACAATTTCTCCCATCGTTCCCGGATAGTGAGAGCCCGCTGGTGCTAGTGTCCGGCTCATCGGGATCGAATCGCCGAGGAGCCTGTGATGCCCAACGATCAGGACTGGACTAAACCCGCGATGATGGCCATTCCCAAGGAGGGCTACTTCGATGAGCAGCGCGGCCGCTACGGCCCAACCTTTCCTAAAACACCCGCGTGCTACGGGTTTACGATCTTCGCCAAGGTCATCCCCGGCCGTGAGGAGGCCATCCGTGAGCATGGCAGAACACTCGAGGCGGCGGTAACGGCAGATCCGACAGTACTGGCTGTGTTGAAGCTACATTACCTGAAATGGCAACTCATCCCGGTCGGTGACGATCTGTACTTCCAGTACCAGGGCATCTTCGACACCGACTTCGACAAATACACCGAGGACGCCGTGTCCTTGTTCAGTCAGACCGGAATCGACACGGTGTTCACAAATCTGGTCGATTTCCCGGAGGATTGGAAAGAGAACCCCGCCTCGTTCGTCCAATTTGTTCGTGAGCATCACGTGCCGAGCTTCGTCGAATACGGAGAATACCCGTACGTCACCTCGGATGAGATCAAGAAGGCATTGCGCCTCAAAGCCGCGTTCTCCGACATGCTCGACCAGATGCAATGAGCGATACGCCACTTGGCGCAGTCCAACGCTATCTGGACGCATTCAACGCCGGGGATCCGGCCGGGATGTCGGCGGCATTCGCGCCCGATGGTTCGATCCTCGACGGCATGGCTCCGCATCTGTGGTTGGGTCCGACGGCTGCGGCGGACTGGTACCGAGATGTGCTGACCGAAGGCGCGCGTCTGGGTGCGTCGGGCTACCACGTCACGATAGGCGAACCCACTCACAACAGCACCACCGCTGACAGCGCGTATGCGGTGGTGCCCGCCGGCATGACGTTCGACCTCAACGGCACCTGGGTGACCCAGACGTGCTCGACGTTCACCGTGGCTCTGCACCGGCTGCAGGTTGGTTGGCGGGTCGCGGCGTGGGCCTGGTCCAAGGGAGCACAACAGCAATGACAGATGCCGCGACCGAGGCGCTCGAGCTCGACGATATTCAGCACATCGTGCTGACGCGTACGCCGGCGATCACTGGTCGCTACGAGTTCCTCACATTCGACACTCCGGAGGGCGGGCGAGCGTGGCTGTCTGAGCTGCTGGACAAGGTCCAGTCGGCAGCGGATGTCGAAGCGACCATGGACTCGTCTGACCGCTGGGTCACTTTGGCGTTCACCTGGACTGGCCTGCGGGCGCTCGGTGTGCCCGAGGACGCGCTCGCCAGCTTCCCCGATGCGTTCCGCGAGGGGATGGCCGCACGGGCGAGTATTCTCGGCGACACCGGTGCCAACGCTCCCGAACACTGGGTCGGAGGACTGGCCGGTGAGGATCTACATGCCATCGCGATCCTGTTCTCCCGCACCGACGACCAGTGCCAGAAATCCGTCGCCGAACACAACAAGCTGCTCGCCCGCACCGACGGCGTACGCAGCCTGTCCTATCTCGACCTCAACGCCACACCCCCGTTCAACTACGCCCACGACCACTTCGGGTTCCGCGACCGGCTCTCTCAACCGGTGATAAAGGGCTCCGGCGAGGAACCGACCCCGGGATCCGGAGATCCGTTGGAGCCTGGCGAGTTCATCCTGGGTTACCCCGATGAGAACGGGCCGGTCACGCTGCTGCCCCAACCGCCTGAACTGTCGCGTAACGGCAGTTACATGGCCTACCGGCGACTGGAGGAGTACGTCGCGGTGTTTCGGGAGTATCTGCGTGAGCACTCCGACAGCCCGGAGGGTTCGGATCTGTTGGCGGCGAAGTTCATGGGCCGCTGGCGCAGCGGTGCCCCGCTGGTCCTGGCCCCGAACCACGATGATCCCGAGTTGGGGGCGGATCCCAGGCGCAACAACGACTTCGATTACAAGGAGATGGATCCGTTCGGGTACGCCTGCCCATTGGGCTCACACGCCCGCAGACTCAATCCGCGTGACACCGCGCACAACATGAACCGGCGGCGGATGATCCGCCGCGGCGCGACCTATGGGCCCGCACTACCCGAAGGCGCACCCGATGATGGTGTCGACCGGGGCATCGCGGCGTTCATCATCTGTGCAAACCTGGTACGCCAGTTCGAGTTCGCCCAGAATGTCTGGATCAACGACAAGGCGTTCCACGAACTCGGCAACGAGCACGATCCCATCTGCGGCACCCAGGACGGCACGCTCGATTACACGGTGCCGAAACGGCCTATTCGCAAGGTATACAAGGGACTTCCTGCATTCAGCAGGATGCGCGGTGGTGCGTACTTCTTCCTGCCGGGCCTGCGGGCCCTGCACTACCTCGCTTCACTTCAGGAGTCGCCATGACCGCCGCACGTACCTACAACCAGCTCCATCTACCTCGCAAACACAACGGGCACCGGCGGATCAGCATCTACTGGACGTGGAGCTATCCATGGGAAGCCCAACGCGATCCGGCCGAGATGTACAACCGGTTCTCCACCATGACCGAGGTCCGCAACGTGCTGTGGCCGAGCTACGAGACCCCCGAATACGATGCCGCGCAGTTCCTCCAGGGCATCGCGGGCACGCTGGAACTATTCCACCGGTCCACGCTGGCGTTCCAGGAGCTGGCCGGCTCCGTCACCGAGCACCCGGTGGCGGTGTTCCAGCGCATCGATCAAGCCGGCTACAAACTGCCCATCGACGAAGGCATCCTGGACGACTGCGACACCCTGATGGTGTTCGGCCTGGATCACCTTCTCTCCGAACAGGAGGCCGATCCCGAGGAGATCGAGGCGATCCAGAACTGGCTACACCGCGAAGGCACCTGTCTGCTGCTCGCACCCCACCACGATGTGGGATTCAGCGACGACTTCGACCAACGCCAGATGGAATACCAGCACCACGGCGATCCCCTGGTGCCCCGCCAACAACGCTTCGGTCAGTACACACGCTCGTTGATGACGGCCTTGGGTGTGCCCGTGCACAACACCTGGGGTCTGCGGCCGGCCGTCGTGCCGGATACCACCGAAATCGCCCCACTGTCCGGCAACCACGACCTGGACTCGCTCGGCCTGCTGGCCAATGTCACCACGTTCAACTTTCACCCGCATCTGCCGCATTACGAACTCACAGCGCCGGAAGGCGATGCGCTGCGGGTGCTGGGCCGCCAGCGCGTCGACCCGAACCGTCCACATCCCTTCACCGCGGCCGGCAACACCGAGTTCAACGCGCTGATCTGGATGCCGCCGACCGCCGACCGCGCCGGCGACATTGTGCTGGTCGACTCCACCAACTTCACCACCCTCTTCGGCGGCACCGACAGCCTCAGAAACTTCTGGAACAACCTGGCCAACATGGCTTAAGCAGCCACCATCACCCGATAGCGACTGAAGGTGACGTACGGTTGCTGACCGCGTTGCAGTTCGGCGTTCAAGGCCCGAAAGCGTTGAGTTTGACCAACCTCCGTGAGAATACGCGTGCGTTGAACGCGCGTTCGTTAGCTGGTATGAGGTTCCGCAGACCTGAGCGCCATAGGCGCCGACGCCGGCGAATGGCGAGAGCCTGGAGCGGGAACCCGTATTTCAGCGTGAGCCGCGACACGAACTCGAACGTCGCGCGATTGGTCAGATGTCTTGCGATGAATGGGTTCGCTTCGGTCTCGAAACCCTCCTGCTGGACGGTGCAGTCCGCAGCCGGGCGATCGGGCCGAGGGTGCGCGCGGGCATGTCGTCGAATGCGACTCTCAGTTCTCGTGAGGCTTGCGACGCTGCTTGCGCTTGATGCTCACGCTGCCGCCGAGCGAGAACCCGCGGATGTGGACACGCGGTGCGCCCGGCACGCCCTCGCCGTGGACGTGGCGGTCGAAGTTGCCCATGATGCCGACACCGTGGCAGTCGACGTTCACTTCGGGCGGCACGAGGATCGTCTGGCCACCGAAGACCGAATAACAGCGCACGTCGACATCGGCGGAAGTGAAATCGGCGTACCGCAGGTCGATCACTCCGCCGCCAAAAAGAGCAAACGTCGTCAACTTCTTCGGGACGTTCCACCGGCCACGGCGTTCGAAGCCGCTCATCAACCCCAGCAGCGTGGTCGACGGCGCGGGCCGACAGCAGGTACTCAGGTAGTTGACGGCCCCCGCCAAGTCGGAGCTGAGGCGGGCGAGTTCGTTGCGGGTCTCGGCGGTGTAGGCCTTTGCCAGGCGGTCCTCGTACTCGTTCATCGGCAGACGGCCCGACGCGGCGGCATCAGTGAGCTGCTGCGCCACCAGAATGCGATCGGTGTCGGCAGCGCGCATCGAACCGTTTTGCGGCGCTGAGGTGCTCATCAGTGTTGAGCCTACGACGATCCGCGATACATGCAAGAGCCTATGTAAAAGTGTGCCTTTTCGCGCACCGAGCGAAGCCGGTAGGCGGCCAAAGTTTATGTGCTTGAGTCCAGGTAATCCCGGAAAGATACCGTTCCGACAGGGTTATTCGGGGTGAGATGGGCTCCAGATCTGTAACCCGCAGCGATGCGGCCCGGGGGCGTGAACCTGACCACGCGGCGCCTGCTGCTGTGCGCTGAGAGATACATTTGCCCCAGATCTGGGTGCTCGACGACCTCCGGACCACCGATGTCGCCGACACGTCCCGCGGGCTCTTGATCGATTAACTCGACCAGTCGGGCGGCGACGTCGCGCGTGTCTATCGGCTGGAACCGAACCTCGCGCAGCGTCACCAACACCGGCGAGAAGCGCTGCACATCGAAGGTCTTTTCGATTAGCTCGTGGAACTGGGTGGCGCGCAGGATCGTGTGGGGGACGCCCGAGTCGGCGAGCAGTCGTTCGACGCGCAACTTGGTGCGGTAGTACGGCAGCGGAATGTCCTCGATGCCGACGATCGAGATGTAGATCAAATGCTTGACATGGTTGCGCCGGACAGCGTTCGTCAGGTTCCGCGCAGCAACGATGTCTTTCTCGCCGGTCGGCTGGGTCGCGCAATGCACGACGACGTCGATCCCGTCGAGCGCGGCATCCAACGCACCCGCATCCAACAGGTCACCCTGCTGCCAATGGACCCCGGTGTAGCCGACCCGCCCACGCCGGCTCAGCGCTCTGACAGCGTGACCGGCCTGCGTCGCCTCCGGCACCACATGGTGGCCCAGAGTGCCGGTCGCTCCCGTGACGAGCACACTGCGAGGCATAGGCGTCACGGTACCGACGCATGCGGGTGATGTCAGGCAGTCGGGGGGCGGGCCGGCCTAACTCGCCCCCAGCGACAGTGTCGACTAGGCCGCGGCCTTGCTGTCGGAAGCTGACTCGCTGCTTTCGGCGGCGGCGGGCGTCGACTGGTCGTTGGTGTTCTTGTCCTTCTTCGACGCCCGGGTCTTGGCTTTGGATTTGATGTCCTTGGCGGCCTTCTCCAGGTTGGCCGTCGCGTCGGTGGTCTCGTTGGCCACCTTCTCGACGGTTTCCTGCACCGTCTTCTTCTCCGGGTCGTTCGCATCGGCGGCGTGCTTGCCGGGCGTCGCCTTGAACGACTCGGTGATCTTCTTGAGTCCCCGCGGCTTCTGCGGCTTGGTCGGCTTGGTCGGCGCATCTTGTGCGGCGGTGGCCGTCTCGGTGGCGGCGTCCTTCGCCTGATCGGCGTCCTTGGTCTGGGTCTGGCTCGGGCCCTCGTTCGATGCGCCGGTCTGGGCGTCATCGGTGGCCGGGGTGGTGGAGGTGTCCTTGGGTGCGACCCCCTCGGCCTCGGGTGCCGGCGGCGAAACCTCGGTGTCACCCTTGGTTTCCTCGACGACGGCGGCCTCTTCGGTCTGCTCCTCGACCTCGCTCGTGACCTCCGGGACCGGGGTGATGGCTTCCTTGGCGACGAAAAGTGTGCGCAGCTGCGCCCTTTCGACCGGAGCGATACCGGCGGGATCCACCGATTCGGTCGTGCGGGCCAGGATGCTGTTCTCGGTGGGCTCGGGTTCGTCGACCTTGAGCACCCCGTCGAGGGCGTCGGTGATCTGCCCCTCGATGGCGTCGAGCGCATCGGTGACCGGCTTGAGGCCCGTCTGCGCCCTGTCGAAGATCGGGTTCACCGCGGTTCGGATGCCCTCGACGATCTCACGGAGCACTGCGGTGACCGCCAATGTGATGTCGTTCTCGAAGACCGGGGCCAGGTTGAGGCCAGGGATCGTCGGCGTCCACTTCGACGGTGTGAGAGCGTTGTTGACGATCCCATCGATGAGCGTGTTGAAGATCAGTTTCTGCGCCGCGAGGCGTTGGGTCGGGGTGAGCGGGTTCTTGTAGAAATACGCCTGCTCGCCGGCCATGTTGTACTGGCGTTGCAGCGTCTCCGGATCGACATCCTGGTATGCCATGTTGATCATCATCCGCAGCGCCTCTTCGACGCTGTCGGTCAATGGCGTCGGAATGTGAACGCCCGGAATGAGACTGAGCAGCCGCGGCACCAACCGGAACGGCTCCAGAAGCGGAAGATTGCCGGAGTCATAGGTGATGTAGTGGGCCGTGCCGGGGAACTTGGTGGCATTGGCGATCTCTTTGAGAACATCGTCCACGCCGAGGCCGAGCAGGTCGAGTCGCTCGACCACCTTGACGACATCGGACCAGCCCGGCACCATCTCCAGGCTCTGCCCGCCGGTGACATCGAGAATCGTCTTGAGGCCGTCGATCGTACTGAGCGCCAGTTCGGGCACAACGTGACTGAGGATGTTGTTCTGGGGTTTGGTGCTGGGAAGCAGATATGTCAGGAACACCGCTCCGACGGCAGCGTTGGCCCACGCCAACGGATTCAGCGTGGTGGGCGCATCCGACAGGATGTTGTACGCCCAGGAGATGTCGAGGATCGCGGTATTGAGAACCTTGGTGATTTCGCCGCCGTTCGCGGCTCCGTTGGTGTAGCTGCCTGCCGGCGGCGTCGACAGGTTCAGCCCGAAGAGGTTGGTGATCGGCGTTGCAAGAGCGAACAATCCACCGCCGGGACGGCTCGGGTTGTTGAAGAAGATCAACCATTGCCCCGTGACGCCTTCGCCCCAGTCGGCGGCGTTGGTCTGCACTGCCTTGATCATGTCGCGATAGGCGAGCGAGGTGGTCAGCCCGCCGAGGCTTTCGGAGAAGACCATGGCACGCCGCTGGTTCAGCACCGGCGCCGTTTCGATGATCGCGCCGACCAGGCCATCGATCGTTTCCCACACCAAGGGGCCGACGATCGGGATCGCCTTGACCGGTTCGCCGATGAGGTCGACGATGCCGCCCGTCAGGTAATCGAGATTGTTCACGGCGTTGTACACGTCGCTCGGCCACGGTCCTTGGACGCCGATGTCGACGGGGGAGAGGAACTCCAGGACCTCGAGCAGGTCGGTGACCAGGCCTGCCACCTCGCTGCCACCCATCAGACCGGCGGCAGCCTTGATGACATCGATCGGCATGATGCCGAGAAGCTCGGCGGCCCAGAACACGGGGCCGACGGCGTAGGCGCCACCCAGTTTGGGGATGCCGGACAGGTCGGGAACACCTGGGATGTCGGGGAGGACGGGGACGGCGGCCAACGTCACCTCGGCCTCGACGGTGCGCTTGTGAGCCAGCAGCGCCTCGGGGGCTGCCGAGCCGGCGCCGGCGGTGAGCGCGGCGGTGGTGGCGACGACGGCAGTGGTGACCGCGGCAGCCTTGGCCTTCTGGAGACGGGGTGGGGTCGGCTTCGTCATCAGCGCTCCGCCTAGGTGTGTGAATCGGGAAATAGTTCGCGCACACTGTAGCAACCCGATTTCAGCTGAATCCCAGGTTTGTGCCGGAAACTATTCTCGCCGTCAATACGCAGGTCACCAAGCCTTCGGTGGGTGCGAAGGAGGCCAAGTTCGGATTGATGTCGCTGTTGTCGAATTGGTGGCATTTGCGCCGAGAAATGCGACGTCAGCAAACTCGTGGCCGCGCGGCTGAGGTAAGTGGTACGTCCGTGCCAATCGTTTGCCGGAGCGTCATGAGGTGGCAAATCGGCGCAACCTTGCCCTGTTCGCGTGTCCGGCAATCCGCGGCGAACTTTCGGATGCCGGGGGCCGAGGACGCGGCGTCCTAGGGATGGTCGGTCTTGAAGAACATCTCGAACTGGAGGCCATCGGGATCCCGGAAGGTGAGCACCGCGCCATAGGCGCGTTCGGCAATGGCCGTGTAATCCACCTCGAGACGCGCGAACCGCGCCTGCCACTCATCGAGTTCCGCGCGGGTGTCGACCTTGAACCCCATGTGATCGAAACCGGTGCGGCGAGGATCGAACGTTTCGCCTTGATTGTCCTCATGCTGCTGGCATTCGAGAATCGTTCGGGTCGCCGGGTGCATCAGGAGGATGCCGTACCAACCGTCTCCCGCAACCCGATCTATCTCGGTGAAATCGAGCACCCTCGCCCACCATCGGGCGCTGGTCTCGGCGTCGCGGACGGAAAACGACGTGTGCGACACCCTACTGAAAGTCGGCATGCTCGGCTCCTTGAGATAGCTTGAACTTTCACGGTTTGTAACGCCGCATCCCCGCGCAAGGTTCGGCGCTGTATCGACGAATACGTCAATAACCCGAAGAAGTAGCGCACCACCTGCTTACACTCCCGGTCACAGGGGTCATGGGATCTCACCGAACCGAGGAGGTGGTGGGGCCGTGCGATCAACACAGCGCTACCTGACAGCTGGCCTGGTCTTGGTGCTGTCGCCGTTCGGCGCCGTCGTCGTCGACCCGCCGCCCGCGCGCGCCGACTGCACGTCGTCCGGGTACGCCACCGTCTGCGCACAAGGCGAGGTGCGTGGCGCTGACGGAGTGCCCAGAGTGGCGACCCCCGTGGTGCCGTACCCGTGTGATTACGACTGGTATTGCGGCACCGAATGGGATCTCGACATCGGGTGGGATCCGGGACGACCCGATCGTCCAGACCGCCCCAATTTCCCCAACCGGCCCGGAGGGGGTGGCGGCATCGGTCCACGCTGATCAGCCCTGAATCGCGTCACCAATCCACAAAGGAGCCACCATGTCTGCCTCACTACGCCACATCGCCTGCGCCCTAAGCGGTGTGGGCGCCTTCGCCGGCCTGATGCTGTCCGGGTTCGCGGGATCGGCAATCGCCCAGCCTCCACCAGCGCCAATACCGCCACCGTGCACGGCAGCAGAGATGGCGCGGGTGATGTCAGGTGTCACCTTCGATACGTCGAACTACCTCACTGAGCATCCCGACGTGAACAATTTCTTCACCGGCCTCAAGGGGCAGCCCAAGGACCGGATCGCAGAACAGGTCCGTGGGTACCTCGATGCGAATCCGACTGTGCGTGACGATCTTCAGCGCATCCGGCAACCCTCGGTCGACTTCCGGAACCGGTGCGGACTGCCCCCTACGCCCTGATTCGTCAGGCCGGTTGCTGCGCGCCCGCCGAGGACGGGACCAGCCCGAGCTGCTGCAGCATGCCGAGAGTGTCCCAGGTGGCCCAACTCTCGGCGATCTTGCCGTCGGCGTGGCGATCGGTGATGGTGATCATCACGCGGGCGTGCCTGCCGGTCGCCGGCCGGCCCATGATCTCACCGGTGTTGTCGCCCTGGGCCTCGATCAGTGAGCAGACGTAGTCTCCCTCGGCCACTTGCAACTTGACGTCGAATCGCATGTCGGAGAACGACGTCCGATACATGTTGATCAGGCTCGTCATGTGCTGGACGCCGCGCTGATCCCCGAACGGGTCCTGCGTGTCGTGGTACGCGGCATCCGGTGCGACCAGCTCGTCGAGCTCATCGAGGTTGCCGGAGGCAAACACTTCCCATATGCGACGCGACACTGCTTTGTTCTGATCTTCGGCCATGGCTCCGGCCTTTCGGTGTGCAACCGCGCGGCAGATGACGTCCGCAGAAAAACGGTAAATCTGATCTTGTTGAACCGACAGACGCGACCGGACGACTGCTGGCTCAGGGAAAGATCAACACTGGGTCTGACCTGCGGCGACGGGAACGGGATCGGTGATTTTTGGTGGGTCGTCATCGGCTTCGTCATCGGCATGGTCGAAACTCCGTGCCCGCCGCTCGGCCTCCGGGTTGCCCGTGAAGAGACCGGAATCGGCCTGTGCGTAGGCGTCGGCGGCCGTGTCGGAGATCCTTGTGTCACGGGCACTTTCGTGTTCGATGCGCTGCCGCGGCAGGGCACCGGGGTTGGTGTGCTGCAACCACGCGACCAGCCCCTCGCGGACATTGCACCGCAGGTCGAACAACGCCCCGGCGTTGGACGCGCTGACCAGCACCCGCACCCGCACCAGGCCGCCGACCGCGTCGGTCACCTGAAGTACGCCGACGCGCTGATCCCACAACGGGTCGCCACGCAACAACCGATCGAGTTCGGCGCGCATCGCGTCGAGCGGCACGGTGAAATCGGCGTCGAGTTCGACGGTGCCCAGCAGTTCGGTCGCGTTGCGGGTCCAGTTCTGGAACGGCGTGGTGGTGAAGTACGTGCACGGCAACACCAGTCGACGCTCATCCCACAGATGGACGACGACGTACGTCAGCGTGATCTCCTCGATGCGTCCCCACTCGTCTTCCAGCACCACCACGTCACCCACGCGGATCGCGTCCGAGAACGCGATCTGGATCCCGGCGAACACCGCCCCCAGCGAGGTCTGCGCGGCGAGGCCCGCGACCACCGACAGCACGCCGGCCGACGCGAACACGGTCTTGCCGATATCGCTGAACGAGGGGAACGTCATCAACACCGCGGCGACACCCAGCACGGCCACCACCGCTACGACCAGCCTGCGGACCAGAGTCACCTGCGTGCGGATCTTGCGTCGATGCAGATCCGCGTCGGTCAGGCCGGTGTCGCCGCCGGCGAACCGCGCCAACGCCTGTCGTTCGGCGACCAACACCAGCGCCGCGATCAACCACGTGATCGTCGCGATCAACGCGATCACGAGCGTGTGGTCCAGCCACCCGCGCCAGTTGGCGTGCTCATCAGAGGTGCGCCGCACGGCCACTGTGGCGACGATCACCATCAGCGTCGCACGCACGGGCCGCCGCGTGAGTTCGGCGGCAGTGCGCAACACCGCGCTGCGTCTACCGATGCGTTGCGCCAGCCATGACAGTCCGAGGCCGACGCCGTAGGCAAGCGCGACGGCGCCCACGACCCATGCGGCGGTGACGGCGAAATTCGTTGCAGTTTCGAGCTCGATCGTCTCAGACATCAGAAGCTGCGTTCCCGCGTGCGGTGGGAAGTCAAACAACGCCGTGCTCGGAATGCGGCACCGCCCGCGCCTGCAAGTGTGGGATACCTGCGAAAACGGAAGGCCGTTGCGTAGGTCACGCTCGGACACCGTGCCCTATCGCCGATGTGTCACCGGTGAGACCTGATCGCCGCTGCTCAACCCGCCCAGTTCGGCGGACGCTTCTGCAGGAACGCGAGCATGCCCTCACGCGCCTCGTCGGAGACGAACAGCCGCGCCGACTGCTGGGTGAGTTCCTCGGCGCGCCCGTCGAACTCGCGCAGGATCGAGGCGGTGGTCAGCGCCTTGGACGTCGCCAAACCCTGCGGAGAGCCCTTGGCGATCTCGGCCGCCAACGCCGCCACCGTGGCCTGCACATCCTCGGCGGCAAGCGTGACCAGGCCTATCGCGGCAGCCTCCTCGGGACCGAAGCGCTCCCCGGTGACGAAGTAGCGGCCCGCCGACCGGGCCGTCATCTTGGGCAGCAAGGTCAGCGAAATGATAGACGGCGCAACACCGATGCGTGCCTCGGTCAACGCGAACGTGCTGGCCGGCCCGGCCACCACCACATCGCACGCACCGACCAGGCCCAGCCCGCCGGCCCGGACGTGCCCGTCGATCACCCCGATCACCGGTAGCGGCGACTCCAGGATCGCGCGCAGCAACGTCGTCATCTCGCGGGCGCGGTCCACAGCCAGATCACCCGGATCGCGGCCGGCTGCCTCGCTCAGATCCGCGCCGGCGCAGAACGTTCCGCCGGTGTGGTCCAGCACGACCGTGCGCACACCTGGATGCGCCGCGGCTTGATCGAACCCTGCGTGCAGTTGTTCGACCAGGGCCGTCGACAGAGCGTTGCGATTGTGCGGTGAATCCAGCGTCAACCGCGCGACGGGGCCGTCGACCTCGAAACGAACCAGATCAGCCATCGGAACGGGCCCCCATCAGTAGGAGCGCGGCAGCCCCAGCGAGGTCTGCGCGACGAAGTTGAGGATCATCTCGCGGCTGACCGGCGCGATGCGCGCCAGCTTGGACGCCGTGACCGCCGCGGCGATGCCGTACTCCTTGGTCAACCCGTTGCCGCCCAGCGACTGCACGGCCTGATCGACCGCCCGCACCGACGCCTCACCGGCGGCGTACTTGGCCATGTTGGCGGCCTCGGCGGCCCCGAAGTCGTCACCCGAGTCGTACAGCGTCGCGGCCTTCTGCATCATCAGCTTGGCGAGCTCGATCTCGATGTGGTTCTGCGCCAGCGGGTGCGAAATGCCCTGATGTGCACCGACGGGGACCTTCCACACCTGGCGCGTCTTGACGTACTCGACGGCCTTGTGGATCGCGAACCGGCCCATGCCCACGGCGCTGGCCGCACCCATGATGCGCTCAGGGTTCAAGCCGGCGAACAATTGCGCGATCGCGGCGTCCTCGGAGCCCACCAATGCGTCGGCGGGCACCCGCACGTCGTCGAGGAACACCTGGAACTGGCTCTCCGGGCTGATCAACTCCATCTCGATCTTGGTCCAGTGCAACCCAGGCGTGTCGGTGGGGATCACGAACAGCGCGGGCTTCAGGTTGCCCGTCTTGTGGTCTTCCGTCCGGCCGACAACCAGAACAGCCTGCGCCTGATCGATGCCGGAGATGAACACCTTCTGGCCCTTGAGGATCCAGTCGCTGCCGTCACGGCGGGCCGTGGTGGTGATGCGGTGGCTGTTGGATCCGGCATCGGGTTCGGTGATCGCGAACGCCATGGTGACCGACCCGTCGGCGATGCCGGGGATCCAGTGCTTCTTCTGCTCCTCGGTGCCGAACCTGGAGATGATGGTGCCGTTGATCGCGGGGGAGACCACCATCATCAACAACGCGCACCCGCTGGCCGCCATCTCCTCCATCACCAGGCTGAGCTCGTACATGCCTGCACCGCCGCCGCCGTACTCCTCCGGCAGGTTCACCCCGATGAAGCCGAGTTTGCCTGCCTCGTTCCACAATTCGGTGGTGTGCTGGCCGGCTCGGGCCTTCTCCAGGTAGTAGTCCTGCCCGTAGTTGGCGGCCATGGCGGCCACCGCCCGCCGCAGCGCCTGCTGTTCCTCGGTTTCGACGAAACCGCTCATGACTGATCTCCTTCAGGGGTTTCCACACGGGCGAGGACCGCGCCGACATCGACCTGCTGGCCGGCCTCGACATTGAGTTCGGTGAGCACGCCGTCGCTGGGCGCGGCCACGGTGTGCTCCATCTTCATCGCCTCCAGCCACACCAGCGGTTGACCGGCGGTCACGGTCGCACCGACCGTCGCGCCGACACGCACGACCGTGCCGGGCATGGGCGCCAACAGCGAACCGTGCGCGACGGCGTCACCGGGATCCGGGAAGCGTGGCTGCGCGGTGAACTGCACCGCACCCGACGGTGTGTCGACGAAGACGTCGTCGCCGTAGCGGGCCACATCGAACACGTGCTCCACCGCGCATCCGTCTCCACCGACCGACAACACCACCCGCTCCGGCGTCGCCGAGACCAGCGTGAGGTTCCCGTCGTCGGGCAGCTCCAGCCCGCCGCGGGCGAACCGGTAACGCACCTCGACGTCCTCGCCCGCGGCGTCGCGGTAGCGGCGGTACTGGTATCCCGAGGCGAGGTTACGCCACCCGCTGGGCGCGGCACCGAAAACCGCAGCGGCACTGCGGTTGTGGGCAGCGTCGGCCAGCGCGGCGGCAACCGCCGACATACGCGCCACGGCAGGCGTGGCCAACGGCGCGGCAAGCGCCTGGAGGCCGTGGGTGTCGAAGAACGCGGTATCGGTGGCGCCGTCGAGGAACGCCGAGTGCCGGAGCACGTTGACCAGCAGGTCGCGGTTGGTGCGCACACCGTGGATGCGGGCGCGCGCCAACGCACCCGCCAGAACCGCCGCGGCCCGCCGCCGCGTCGGCGCATGCGCGATGACCTTGGCGAGCATCGGGTCATAGAAGATCGACACCACCGAACCGTCGACGATGCCGGTGTCCAGGCGCACGCCCTCCGGGACGGCGAAGTGGTGCACCGTGCCGGCCTGGGGTTGCCAACCCTTGGCCGGATCCTCGGCGTAGAGGCGGGCCTCGATCGCTGCGCCACGAGCGGGCGGCGGCTCGGGATCGAGTCGGCCGCCATCAGCCACCAGCAGTTGCAGCTCGACCAGGTCGAGGCCCGTGGTGGCCTCGGTGACCGGATGCTCCACCTGCAGGCGGGTGTTCATCTCCAGGAAATAGAACGACACCTCGCCCTCACCATCCGGGGCCGCCATGAACTCGACCGTGCCCGCACCGGTGTAGCCGATGGCCTGTGCCGCCAGACGGGCCGCGTCGAACAGCTTGGCGCGCATGCCCGGTGTGCGCTCGACCAGCGGAGACGGCGCCTCCTCGATGATCTTCTGGTGGCGACGCTGGATCGAGCACTCCCGCTCACCGACCGCCCACACCGTGCCGTGCGCGTCGGCGAGCACCTGCACCTCGACATGGTGGCCCGCCGCCAGATAGCGCTCACAGAACACCGTGGGATCGCCGAACGCCGACTGTGCCTCTCGCTGCGCCGCGGCCACCTCGGCGGGCAGCGCCGACAGATCCCGCACCACGCGCATACCGCGTCCGCCACCGCCGGCGGACGCCTTCACCAGCACCGGCAACTGCTCGGCCGTCACGGTGTCGGGATCGAGTTCGGTGAGCACCGGCACACCCGCGGCGGCCATGAGCTTCTTCGCCTCGATCTTGGATCCCATCGCGCTCACGGCGGCCACCGGCGGACCGACCCACGTCAACCCGGCGTCGATCACCGCCGCCGCGAAATCAGGGTTCTCCGAGAGGAATCCGTATCCGGGATGGACGGCATCGGCGCCTGAGGCCCGCGCCGCCGCCACGATCTGCGCGACGTCGAGATAGCCGTTGCGTCCTTGCAGACGCACCCGGGCGTCGGCCTCGGCGACATGCGGTGAGCCCTCGTCGGGGTCGGTGTACACCGCGACGGTGCCGATGCCCAGGCGGCGGCAGGTGTCGAACACCCGGCGGGCGATCTCCCCGCGGTTGGCGACCAGGACCCGGGTGATCATTTGCGGCCTCCCTGTCGCCGAACGTGAGCTTGTGGTCGAAAAATCGCCGAGAAATGGGTCATAAGCCCACGTTCGACGGCGTATCGGTGCATTGTGTGCCTCACATCCGGAAGACGCCGAAGTTCGACGTCCCCTCGATCGGGCCGCTCGCGATGGCGGACAGGCACATTCCCAGTACCGTGCGGGTGTCGCGGGGGTCGATCACGCCGTCGTCGTACAGCCGCCCGGACAGGAACATCGGTAGCGACTCGGCCTCGATCTGTGCCTCGACAGCCGCCCGCAGTGCGGCGTCGGCGTCCTCGTCAAATTCCTGACCGCGTGCCTCGGCGGCCGCGCGGCTCACGATCGACAACACACCCGCGAGCTGGGCGCCACCCATCACGGCGGACTTGGCACTGGGCCAGGCGAACAGGAACCGCGGGTCGTAGGCGCGGCCACACATGCCGTAATGCCCCGCGCCGTAGGACGCCCCGATCAGCAGGCTGATGTGCGGCACCGTCGAGTTGGACACGGCGTTGATCATCATCGAGCCGTGCTTGACCATGCCGCCCTCTTCGTACTGCTTGCCCACCATGTAACCGGTGGTGTTGTGCAGGAACAGCAGTGGGGTGTCGGCGCGGTTGGCGAGCTGGATGAACTGCGTGGCCTTCTGCGACTCCTCGCTGAACAACACGCCACGGGCGTTGGCCAGGATGCCGATCGGATAGCCCCACAACCGGGCCCAGCCGGTGACCAGCGACGACCCGTAGAGCGGTTTGAACTCGTCGAAGTCGGAGCCGTCGACGACGCGGGCGATCACGTCGCGGGGATCGAACGGGATCCGCAGATCGGCGGGCACGATGCCGATGAGTTCCTCGGCGTCGAACAGCGGCTCGACCACCGGGGCGGGCACCGGGCCCTGCTTGCGCCAATTGAGGCGGGCCACGATGCGTCGGCCGATGCGGATCGCGTCGAGCTCGTCATTCGCCAGGTGATCACCCAAACCCGAGGTGCGGGCGTGCATTTCGGCGCCGCCGAGGGATTCGTCGTCGGCCTCCTCGCCCGTGGCCATCTTCACCAGCGGCGGGCCGGCCAAAAACACCTTGGAGCGTTCCTTGATCATCACGACGTGATCGGACATGCCGGGTATATACGCCCCGCCCGCCGTCGAGTTGCCGAACACCAGCGCGATCGTCGGGATCCCCGCGGCCGACAGCCGGGTGAGGTCCCGGAACAATTGACCGCCGGGGATGAAGATCTCCTTCTGCGTAGGCAGGTCGGCGCCACCGGACTCGACCAGCGAGATCACCGGGAGTCGGTTCTGCAACGCGATCTGGTTGGCGCGCAGGCTCTTCTTGAGCGTCCACGGGTTGCTCGTGCCGCCCTTGACCGTGGGGTCGTTGGCCACGATCAGGCACTCGACGCCCTCGACCGCGCCGATCCCCGTGACGACGCTGGCGCCCACGGTGAAATCGGTGCCCCACGCCGCGAGCGGACTCAGCTCCAGGAACGGAGAGTCCGGGTCGAGCAGCAGTTCGATGCGTTCGCGCGCGGTGAGCTTGCCGCGGGCGTGATGACGATCGACGTACTTGGGCCCGCCACCGGCGAGGGCCTTGGCATGCTCGGCGTCGAGTTCGTCGAGTTTGGCCGTCATCACCGCCGCGGCCTCGGTGAAGCCGGGGGAGGTGACATCGAGCGTGGACTGCAGCGCCGTCATCGACTGATCTCCGTTCGCGAATGTGAAGCCTCTGCGACTTTTCGACCGGTTTCTCGCCGAGGGTTCACACTCGCGACGGCCGACCTGCGCGTCATGACTGGAACCCCAACGTCTTGGCGGCCAAGCTGGTGAGGATTTCGGTGGTGCCGCCGCCGATGCCCAGGATGCGCATGTCGCGGTACTGGCGTTCGACCTCGGACTCGGCCATATAGCCCATGCCGCCGAACAATTGGACGGCCTGATCGGCCACCCATTGGCCTGCCTCGACCGCGGTGTTCTTGGCGAAGCACACCTCGGCGATCAGACCCGTCTCGTGGGCGAGTTGCCGCTCCACGACGTGCCGCGTGTACACCCGGGCGATGTCGATGCGCCGGGCCATCTCGGCGAGCGTGTTCTGCACGGACTGCCGCGAGATCAGCGGACGGCCGAACGTCTCGCGGTTGCGGCACCATTCGACCGTGAGGTCGAGACACCGTTGGGCACTCGCGTAGGCCTGCGTCGCAAGACCCACCCGTTCGGATACGAACGCCGCGGCGATCTGCATGAAGCCCGTGTTCTCGGCGCCGACGAGGTTGGCGGCGGGCACCCGCACATCGGTGTAGGACAACTCGGCGGTATCGCTTGAACGCCAACCCATCTTGTCGAGCTTGCGGATCACCTCGAATCCCGGTGTGCCCTTGTCGACGACGATGAGTGAGATGCCGGTCGCGCCAGGGCCACCCGTGCGAACGGCCGTGACGACGTAGTCGGCGCGCACGCCCGAGGTGATGTAGGTCTTGGCGCCGTTGACGATGTAGTACGGTCCGTCGCCGCCATCGATCAACTCGGCACGCGTCCTCAGATGGCTGACGTCGGAGCCGCCGCCGGGTTCGGTGATGGCCAGCGCGCCGATCTTCTCGCCGCGCAACGTCGGTTTCACGTACCTGTCGATGAGCCGTTGATCACCCGAGGCGATCATGTGGGGGACCGCGATGCCGGAGGTGAACAGTGACGCGAACACCCCACCCGGGCAGCCCGCGTAATGCAGTGCCTCGCAGATGATCACCGAGTCGGCGCCGTCACCGCCGCTGCCACCCACCGATTCCGGGTAGCCCGCGCCAAGCAGGCCCAGATCGGCGGCCTTGCGGTGCAGATCGCGCGGGAGTTCCCCGGCGCGTTCCCATTCGGCGGCATGCGGCAGTATCTCGCGTTCGGCGAACGCGCGCACGGTCTTTCGCAATGCCTCGCGTTCTGCGGTGGTCCAGATGTTCATGGCAACAGATCCTTCGGGATGTCGAGGTGACGGCTGCGCAGCCATTCGCCGAGCCCCTTGGCCTGCGGATCGAAACGCGCCTGATAGGCCACACCCTCCCCGAGAATGCCGTCGATCACGAAGTTCAACGCCCGCAGGTTCGGCAGCACGTGCCGTGTGACGGGCAGTTCAGCGGCTTCGGGGAGCAGGGTGCGCAGCGTGTCGACGGTGAGCGTGTGCACCAGCCAGCGGTACGCCGCGTCGCTGCGGACCCACACGCCGATGTTGGCCGATCCGCCCTTGTCGCCGCTGCGTGCCCCGGCGATCAGGCCGAGCGGTGCCCGTACCGTCGGCCCCGCATCCGGCGCGGCGACCTCCGGTTCGGGAACGGGTGCCAATTCCCGTGTCTCGTCGGCCGGCGGGATGTCGACGCGGGTCCCGTCGGCGCGCACCGCGACGTGCGCGACCTCGGCGGCGTCGACGTAACCCGGCGTGAACACGCCGTACACCTGGGCATCGCCGGGTGGCGCTGTCGCGGTGAACCCTGGATAGCTCGCGAGCGCGAGTTCGACTGCGGCCGAGGAGAATCGGCGACCGACGGTGTTGGGGTCGGGGTCGCGCACCACGCAGTGCAGCAGCGCGCTGGCGGCCTCCTCGGAGTCGGCGTCGGGATGGTCCGAACGTGCCAGCGTCCATTCCAGTTCGGCGGGCTTGGTTTTCAGTGCGGACTCCAGCTGGTTGCGCACAAGCTGCGCCTTGGCCTCGATGTCGAGGCCGGTGAGCACGAACGTCGTCGCATTGCGGAACCCGCCGATGCGGTTGAGCGACACCTTGTACGTGGGCGGTGGCGCCTCACCGGTGACGCCCGAGATGCGGACGCGGTCGGGACCGTCGGTGTCGAGTCGGACCGAATCGACCCGCAGCGTGACGTCGGGGTTCGCGTAGCGCGCACCGCCGATCTCGTAGAGCAGCTGCGCGGTGACGGTGCCGACGTCGACGCGGCCTCCCGTGCCGGGGTGCTTGGTGATCACCGAGGATCCGTCGACGGCGATCTCGGCGATCGGGAAGCCGGGATGCAGCAGATCTTCGATCTCGGTGAAGAACGCGTAGTTGCCGCCGGTGGCCTGGGCCCCGCACTCGATGACGTGCCCGGCGGCCACCGCACCGGCGAGCGCGTCGTAATCGGTACGGGCCCATCCGAAGTGCGCGGCCGCGGGCCCGACGGTCACCGAGGCGTCGGTGACGCGGCCGGTGACCACGACGTCGGCGCCGCTGCGCAGGCAGTCGACGATGCCCCAGGCCCCCAGGTAGGCGTTGGCCGCCAGGGGATCGGAGAATCCGAGTTCTCCGGCGCGGGGGAGCAGATCGTCGCCCTCGACGTGCGCGACGTCGACGTGCAAGCCGAGTCGCTCGGCCAGCGCCCGCACCGCGGTGGCCAAACCCGCCGGGTTGAGCCCGCCGGCGTTGGCCACGATCCGCACACCCGCATCGAGGGCCAGTCCGAGGGATTCCTCCAGTTGCAGCAGGAAGGTCTTGGCGTAGCCGCGGTCGGGATTCTTGGCGCGGTCCCGCGCGAGAATCAGCATCGTGAGCTCGGCGAGGTAGTCGCCGGTGAGGTAGTCGAGCTCGCCGCCGGTGAGCATCTCGCGCATGGCGGACATGCGGTCGCCGTAGAACCCCGAGCAATTCCCGATCCGCACCGGGGCGAAAGAAGGCACGCATCACTCCTGTCGACGGCGACTCGGTCTCAACCAACCGGTAGGTTAGCCGATACCGTTGGTCTCGAGTCAAGGGTTGTTGTGGCGGATCCGGCCCGGACCGGCCCTGTGCCGCCTGTCGCGCCAGCGTAGGACCTTTTCGGCCGGTTCTGTCGGGCGTTTTGGAGCCGACGCAGGTCAACGGTTACCCTGTAGTGCAATCGTCGCCGTCGGCGAGTGAACACGTTCGCGCGGCAACAACCCTAAGCAAGGAGATGCACGTCATGGCTGTGCCCAAGCGCAGAATGTCGCGCGCGAACACCCGTAGCCGGCGCGCGCAGTGGAAGGCCGAGGCCCCCGGCCTGGTCACCGTGAGCGTTGCTGGTCAGCAGCGCAAGGTGCCGCGGCGCCTGCTCAAGGCCGCGCGCCTGGGGCTGGTCGACCTCGACAAGCGCTAGAACGCGTAACACCACAAAAAGCGCTATCACCAGTGATAGCGCTTTTTCGTGTACCCGAGTGTCCGTGAGGCGCGCGGCGAATTTTCCCAGATGCTCGGGAAATTTGCGGCGCGCCTCTCAGCCGTCTCTCAGATAGTGAGTCGAAACTGTGGCTGTGCGCATTCTTGTCGTTGACGACGATCGCGCTGTGCGCGAATCCCTGCGCCGGTCGCTTTCCTTCAATGGTTACTCGGTCGAACTCGCCCAGGACGGGGTCGAGGCTCTCGACGTGATCGCCAACGACCGGCCCGACGCCCTGATCCTGGACGTCATGATGCCGAGGCTCGACGGGCTCGAGGTGTGCCGGCAACTCCGCAGCACGGGTGACGACCTGCCCATCCTGGTGCTCACCGCGCGCGATTCGGTGTCCGAGCGTGTCGCGGGGTTGGACGCCGGCGCCGACGACTACCTCCCCAAGCCGTTCGCACTCGAAGAACTGCTCGCTCGCATGCGCGCCCTGCTACGCCGCACGGTCTCCGACGACGGCGCCGACTCCCAGAAGATGGCGTTCTCCGATCTGACGCTGGACCCGGTGACCCGCGAGGTGACGCGTGGCGGCCGGCAGATCAGCCTGACGCGCACCGAGTTCTCCCTGCTGGAGATGCTCATCGCCAACCCGCGGCGCGTGCTGACCCGCAGCCGCATCCTGGAAGAGGTGTGGGGGTTCGACTTCCCGACCTCGGGCAACGCCCTTGAGGTGTACATCGGATACCTGCGCCGTAAGACCGAGGCCGAAGGCGAGCCGCGGCTGATCCACACCGTGCGTGGCGTCGGCTACGTCTTGCGGGAAACGCCTCCGTAGCGAGATGGCCTTTCCTCCGAACTCCTGGCGGCCCACCGGCCCGCTTCCCACCAGCTCTCTGTCGTTGCGCTGGCGCGTGATGATGCTCGCGATGTCGATGGTGGCACTGGTGGTGGTGCTGATGGCCGTCGCGGTGTACGCCGTCGTCTCGCGCGCGCTCTACGACGACCTCGACAATCAGCTGCACAGCCGGGCCCGCCTGCTCATCGAGAGCGGGTCGCTGGCCGCCGACCCGGGCAAGGCCATCGAGGGCACGGCGTACTCCGACGTCAACGCGATGCTGGTGATCCCGGGCCGGTCCATCTACACCGCCAACCAGCAGGGCCAGACGCTGCCGCTCGGTGAACCCGAGAAGGACGTCATCTCCGGCGAACTGCTCATGTCGCTGCGCACCGCGAACCATCAGCGGGTGCTCGCGGTGCATCTGGCCAACGGCAGCTCACTGCTGATCTCCAAGAGCCTCGCGCCGACCGTCCAAGTGCTCAGACGCCTCGGCACGGTGCTGCTGATCGTCGGCGGCATCGGTGTCGCCGTGGCCGCCATCGCCGGTGGGGCCGTGGCCAGAGCGGGGTTGCGTCCGGTCGGCAGACTCACCGAGGCCGCCGAACGGGTGGCCCGCACCGACGACCTGCGTCCGATCCCGGTCGTCGGCAGCGACGAGCTCGCACGCCTCACCGAGGCGTTCAACATGATGCTGCGGGCCCTGGCCGAGTCCCGGGAACGTCAGGCCCGGTTGGTCTCCGACGCGGGCCACGAGCTGCGGACGCCGCTGACCTCGCTGCGCACCAACGTCGAACTGCTGATGGCCGCGCAGGAACCCGGGGCACCGCCGCTGCCCGAGGACGAGATGGCCGGGTTGCGTGCCGACGTGATCGCCCAGATCGAGGAATTGTCCACCCTGGTGGGCGATCTGGTCGACCTCACGCGTGAGGACGCCGGCGGCATCACGCCCGAGCCCGTCGACATGGCCGACGTCATCGATCGAAGCCTCGAACGGGTCCGGCGGCGCCGCAACGACATCGAGTTCGACGTCGACGTCATCGGCTGGCAGGTGTTCGGCGACGCGCAGGGTCTGGGCCGTGCGGTGCTCAACCTGCTCGACAACGCCGCCAAGTGGAGCCCGCCGAACGGAAATGTCGGCGTCCGGCTGCACCAGGTGGATCAGATGCACGCCGAGTTCGTCGTCTCCGATCATGGACCCGGCATCCCGCCAGAGGAACGCCGCCTGGTGTTCGAGCGGTTCTACCGCTCCGACGCCGCCAGGGCGATGCCCGGATCGGGTCTCGGCCTGGCGATCGTGCAGCAGGTGGTCCTCAAACACGGTGGCGCGCTTCGCATCGACGAGACGGTTCCCGGCGGCGATCCACCGGGCGCCTCGGTCCACATGCTGCTGCCGGGGCAGCGGATCCCCGACTCGGGTGCGACACGCGCGAGCGATGGGTTCGGCGACGACCGGGACGGGCATACTGTCGCCACCGGTGAAAGGTGAGGCAGGCAACAGTGCCGGGGGGCCAACTCATGGACGGGTCCGAATGATCTCTAAGTGGATTCTCAGCCCAGCTATGCAACCTGATACGCAGCAGCTTCGTTGGTTGAAGTAGAAGCGCCCCACACGCACCACAACAGCAGGACCATCCAGAAGAGAAGAGCACCGCAGCGAAATGACCAACCACCCGAGGTACTCACAGCAGCCGGACCCCCGCACCGGCGCCACGCCCGGCTACCCGGGTGGGCGCCCCGACCCGTATCAGCAGACGTCCCAATACGACTGGCGTTATGCCCAGCAGGTCCAGCAGGCGCCGCAGGCGCAGCAGACCCAGCCGGGGTTCCGTCAGCCGTATGACCCCTACCGCGCGCCCGCCGCTGCGCAGCCCGTGGCGATCCCGGCCAAGAAGCGCTCACGGGCCGGTCTGGCCGCGGGTGCGCTTGCGGTGGCGGTGGTTTCGGCAGGCATCGGTGGCGGCGTGGCCACCCTCGTGCACAACGACACCCCGCAGTTGGGCGCCCCGTCCATCGGCGCCGCACCCACCGTGCCCGCAGCGGCGCTCCCCGCGGGCAGCGTCGAGCAGGTCGCGGCCAAGGTCGTGCCGAGCGTGGTCAAGCTCGAGACGGATCTGGGCCGCGCGTCGGAAGAGGGGTCGGGCATCGTCCTCACCGCAGACGGGCTCATCCTCACCAACAACCACGTCGTCGCCGCGGCGAAGAACGACGGTCCGGGACCGTCCGCGCAGACCAAGGTGACCTTCGCGGACGGCACCACGCGCCCGTTCACGGTCGTCGGCACCGATCCCAGCAGTGACATCGCCGTCGTGCGGGCACAGGACGTGTCGGGGCTGACCCCGATCACGCTGGGCTCGTCGGCGAATCTGCGCGTCGGCCAGGACGTCGTGGCGATCGGGTCACCGCTCGGCCTGGAGGGCACCGTCACCACCGGCATCATCAGCGCGCTGAACCGGCCCGTCGCCGCCGGCGGTGACACCCGCAACCAGAACACCGTGCTCGACGCCATCCAGACCGACGCCGCGATCAACCCGGGCAACTCCGGTGGCGCGCTGGTCAACATGAACGGCGAACTGGTCGGCATCAACTCGGCGATCGCGACCATGGGCGGTGACTCGCCGAACGCCCAGAGCGGATCGATCGGCCTCGGCTTCGCCATCCCGGTCGACCAGGCCAAGCGCATCGCCGACGAACTCATCCAGAACGGCGTCGCCTCGCATGCATCGCTCGGTGTGCAGGTGGCCAACGACAAGAGCAGCGACGGAGCCAAGATCGTCGAGGTCAACGACGGCGGTGCCGCCGCGGCGGCCGGCCTGCCCAGCGGCGTCGTGGTCACCAAGGTCGACGACCGCGTCATCGGCAGCGCCGACGCGCTCGTGGCGGCCGTGCGGTCCAAGGCCCCCGGCGAGAAGGTCACGCTGACCTACCTCGATGCGTCGGGCAAGCAGCAGACGGTCGACGTCACGCTGGGGAAGGCGGAGCAGTGAGGATCCTTACACCGGCGCGCAGGCAGGTGACCCTGACAGTGGCCGCACCGCTGTCGCCGCCCGGATATACGGTTGCAGACATGGAACAGCCAGGGGAGTTGGTCGGCCGGGCCCTCGTGATCGTCGTCGACGATCGCACGGCACACGGCGAAGAGGACCACAGCGGCCCGTTGGTCACCGAACTGCTGGGTGAGGCCGGGTTCGTGGTCGACGGAGTTGTGGTCGTGGCATCGGACGAGGTCGAGATCCGCAACGCGTTGAACACCGCGGTGATCGGCGGCGTCGATCTGGTGGTGTCGGTGGGCGGTACCGGGGTGACGCCCCGCGACGTCACACCCGAGGCCACGCGGGAGTTGCTGGACCGCGAGCTCCTCGGCATCTCGGAAGCACTGCGTGCATCGGGCCTCGCGGCGGGCATCGTCGACGCCGGAGTGTCGCGTGGCCTGGCCGGAATCTCGGGGAGCACCCTCGTGGTGAACATCGCCGGATCACGCGCGGCGGTGCGCGACGGCATGGCCACATTGGGTCCGCTGGCCGTGCAGATCATCGGACAGCTATCAAGCTTGGAGATCTAACGAGCACGAATTCGGCGGCCATCGGCCGCCGTTTTCGTATGTTTGGCGAAGTTCGCCGCGTCCGTATCGCAGCCCTGTCGGCTTGGTTACCAGCAGGTTAACCTCCGCTGCCACCGACGCTAGGCTGGAGTGTGATCTTCATCACAAAGAGGAATCGCAATGCCAAAGCCGGACAAGCCCAATCGTCACACAGTTAACAAGATCTTCGGCGATGCGCTGCCCGAAATCGCGCCCGACGAACGCGACACGGCTTCGCCAGAAGACGAGGCCGAGCATGACCGCTGGCTGCGCCGAAACGTGCCTCCGCACCATGAGTGACCTGCAACACCTCTGCGGAATACATGCAATGGATCGGCGCCGATCGGTGTTGCGCGCGCCTTGAACGCCGCGGACTCGACGCGTGTCGCGGCATTGCCGACCGGTCGGGGTGCGCCCCCGGTATCCCCTTCGCTCATGTGAGCGCTCCCCGTTAGCAAAGTTCGCCTGACCGCCCTGACATGGGCCCGCCTATGTCGGCTTGCGTTGCCGGTCCGTGCCCTCCCCGTTATGTTCCTCCTGTCAACGATGAGCAGAAGGTAAGAGCCGAGTGTGGAGTTTTTAATTCGCACCACATGAAGGTCTTGCTGGGTGGACGGTCTTGATGGGCCGGGCGCCTAACCACAACATCGGTGGGCCGGTAGGCCCCCGGCGACATAGCTAGGGAGAACATGAAGGCAATCAGTCGGGTGCTGATCGCGATGATTTCCGCGTTGGCTGCGGCCGTCGCGGGGTTGTTCGTGAGCGCGGGCACCTCTCACGCGGGTCTGGACAACGAGCTGAGCCTCGTCGACGGCCAGGACCGCACCCTGACGGTGCAGCAGTGGGACACCTTCCTCAACGGTGTGTTCCCGCTGGACCGCAACCGTCTGACCCGCGAGTGGTTCCACTCCGGTCGCGCCAAGTACATCGTGGCCGGACCGGGCGCCGACGAGTTCGAGGGCACCCTGGAGCTCGGCTACCAGATCGGTTTCCCCTGGTCGCTGGGCGTGGGCATCAACTTCAGCTACACCACCCCGAACATCCTGATCGACGACGGCAACATCACCCAGCCGCCGTTCGGTCTTGAGTCGGTCATCACCCCTAACCTGTTCCCCGGTGTGTCGATCTCGGCCGACCTGGGCAACGGCCCGGGTATCCAGGAGGTCGCGACCTTCTCGGTCGACGTCTCCGGCGCCCAGGGCGGTGTGGCGGTGTCCAACGCGCACGGCACCGTGACCGGTGCGGCAGGCGGTGTGCTGCTGCGTCCGTTCGCCCGGCTGATCGCCTCGACCGGTGACTCGGTCACCACCTACGGCGAACCCTGGAACATGAACTGACATCTCCCAGGCAACAGAGCAGCCCCCGGATTCCTCCGGGGGCTGCTTCGTTCTCGAGTTCGGTTTTCGGGTCCGGTCAGGTGCGATCAGCGCTGGTGTAGGTGGCGGTGTCGGGGCTGGGGCCGGTTCCCGGGCCGCTGACATGCTTGCCGGTGGACCCATTGCTGTTCTCTGCCAGCAGATCCCGGATCTCGGTCAGGATGCTCAACTCGGTGTCCTGCGCCTGCTCGACCTCACCGCGCTGTCGCAACTTCTTGTAGGGCAGCATGATCACGAAGTACAGCACCGCCGCGACGATCAGGAAGTTGATCGCCGCCGACAACACGGCGTTCAAGTCGACGAACTGCTCCGGATCGCCACCGAGCGGAATCTTGAGGATGCCGTACTCCCGGTCGCCGCCCGCGCCGATACGGTCGATGAGGGGCTGGATCACCTTCTCCGTGAACGCGGTGACAAGGCCGGTGAAGGCGGCGCCGATGACCACAGCAACTGCGAGATCGATGACGTTGCCTCGGGACAGAAACTCCTTGAAGCCCTTTAACATGCGGGGACCCTTCCTGCAGTAACGGTTCCGGTTGTCGGATAGGCAAACCCTAACCGAGTCCAGCATGCGCCCGCGGCATTCGACTGTTAGCGTCTTCGCCGAGAATTCGGACCCGCCTGTGCGGCAATTGGATCGAACGGAGAGACATGAACCCACGGATCGCTCGTACGGTTTCGGGGGTCCTGGCGGCCATTGGCCTTGGCGCGGTCGCTGCGGGAGTGTCCCCGGTGGCATCGGCAGAGCCGGTCGCTGGGCCGACGGTTGAGCCCACACCCGCTCCCGGGGCCACCTCGACGGTCGACGAACTGACGGACATGGTGCTCGACGCTCTGGAGAACGCCAAGCAGGATCAGTGAATCGTCAGGGTCAGGGCCTGCACCAGGCTGGCTGCGGCAACCTCGTTGGCCGACCGTGCGGGCAACGCGACCAACGCCACCCGATCCTGGCCGGCCCCTTTGGGTTTCTGAGATATCAGCGCCACCACGGCGTCGCTGGCGATCAGCCGGGGCTTGGCGCCATTTGCTTCATCGTCGTACGTCGTGAGAACGTCGACGACATCACCTGCGCGGATCACATCCAGCAACGCCGCGTCGCCGAGGGGCAGCGGCACGATGCGCGCGTCGGGACCCACGGCCAGTTCGGCCAGGCGCGACCCCAGCACCCGCACATCGGTGAGCACCTCGCCGCGGCGCATCGGACCGGCCAGCGTCGCACCGATCATCGCGGCCACATCGCTTTGCGCCCCGTCGGGCAACGTTGACGCGCTGCGGCTTTCCAGCCGGACATCCTCTGCGGTGAGCGCGGTGCCAGGGGCGAGGTCGCGCGTGGCGACAGCGACGTCGACATGGTCTGCGCGCGGGTCGGAACGCACCGCGGCCACCGCCGCCAACAGCACCAGTCCGGCGGCAGCCGCGCGGCGCGCGGCCACGGTTCGCGTCCAGTCCGGGCGAAGGGCGGCCGTCAGCCGATGCCACGCCGAGGGGTTGAGGGATTCGGCCATGGCGTCACGGTAAGCGTGATCAACCGCGGCGATGACCGCAAAAAGCCGGCCTGTGGATAACCAGGCCGGCGAAGCGTCTAGCTGGAGGCCGCGGCGGCCGGGGCGGCGCTGCTCGACGAGCTCGACGAGCTCGACGAGCTCGATGAGGAGCTGTCGGACGAGCTCGACGACGACGAGCTGCTCTCGGAGGACTTCGACGACCCGTTGGAGGAGCTCTTGGATTCACTGCGGTTGTCGGTGCGGTAGAACCCGCTGCCCTTGAAGACCACCCCGACGGAACCGAAGAGCTTGCGCAGGCGACCCGAGCACTTCGGGCAGGTGGTCAGCGCGTCATCGCTGAAAGCCTGAACCGCGTCGAACCGATTGTCACATTCGGTGCACGCATAGGAATAGGTAGGCACGCGAAAACCTCCGAGTCGATCAAACTATTTAGCACTCTACCGCCTCAAGTGCTAGCCGCGCTATGTGGCGCACGCCATTCGGGCTCGAAACCGGCATTGGAGTGTCGCAGATTTCCACCGCGGCGGGCGATCCGGTGCCCGAAAAGTGTTGACACAGCCCGACGTGACCCTGTTCACTGTTCCTCATAACGAAACTAGTTTTCCGTATAGCGGAAAACGAAATGTGAGGAGCGTCTGCGATGCCGGCAAGCCCGTACACCGTCAATTGCTCGATCCTGTTCACCGACACACCGCTGCTGCAGCGGCCGGAGGCGGCGCGGGCCGCGGGTTTCGACGCGGTCGAGTTCTGGTGGCCGTTCGCCGAGGCCACCCCGTCCGACCGTGAGGTCGATGACTTCGTGCGGGCCATCTCCGACGCAGGCGTACAACTCACCGGGTTGAACTTCGCCGCAGGCGACATGCCGGGAGGCGAGCGCGGCATCCTGTCGCATCCCGGACGCAGCGCCGACTTCCGTGCGAGCGTCGACATCGCCATCGACATCGCCAACCGCTTGGGCACCAAGGCTTTCAATGCCCTCTACGGCAACCGGCGTGACGACGCCACGATCGACGAGCAGGACGAGGCTGCGATCGAGAACCTGATCTACGCCTCGGAGGCCACCCGCGCCATCGACGGCGTGGTGCTGATCGAACCGGTCAGCGGTGCGCCGCTGTACCCGTTGAAGCTCGCCGCAGATGCGGTCGCCGTCATCGACTGCGTCGCGGCGCAGTCCGACGGCGCCGCGACCAACCTGCGGCTGCTTGCCGACGTCTACCACCTCAGCGTCAACGGCGACGACGTCGAGGCCGCGCTGGAAGGCTATGCCGACCTGATCGGGCACGTGCAGATCGCCGACGCCCCAGGGCGCGGCGAACCGGGCACCGGATCCCTGCCGCTGGCGAGCTACCTCGAACAACTCGCCGGCTACGGCTACCGCGGCTACGTGGGGCTGGAATACAAAGCAAGCCTTGAGGATCCGTTCGGCTGGTTGCCGCTCGAACACCGCTCGCGTGCCCGCGCCGACCGCTGACCGCCGAATGACCACCGAGAAGGAGGGAAAATGAGCACCATCGCATTCATCGGCCTGGGGATCATGGGGAGCCCGATGGCCGTCAACCTCGTCAAGGCCGGGCATACGGTCAAGGGCTACAACCGGTCACCGCACCGCACCGCGGACCTCGTCAACGCCGGGGGCGCCGCTGCCGATTCGATCGCGGCTGCGGTCGACGGTGCCGAGATCGTCGCGGTGATGGTGCCCGACTCGCCCGACGTCACCGAGGTGCTCACCGGCGAGGGCGGCGTGTTCGCCAGCGCCGCACCGGGCACGTTGATCATCGACTTCTCCAGCATCCGTCCCGACGTCAGCATGGAGTTGGCAAAGCAGGCCGCCGAGCATGATCTGCACCTCATCGACGCGCCCGTCTCCGGCGGTGAGATCGGCGCCAAGAACGCGGCCCTGTCCATCATGATCGGCGGCGCCGCGGACGACGTCAGCCGCGCGATGCCCGTGTTGGAGGCCGTCGGCAAGACCATCGTGCACGTCGGACCCAACGGAGCGGGGCAGACCGTCAAGGCGGCCAACCAGCTGATCGTGGCCGGCAACATCGCGCTGCTGTCCGAGGCGATCGTCTTCCTGGAGGCCTACGGCGTCGACACCGCCGCGGCCGTCAAGGTGCTGGGCGGCGGGCTCGCCGGATCGGCCGTGCTCGACCAGAAGGCGCAGAAGATGCTCGACCGCTCCTTCGAGCCGGGGTTCCGGATCGAGTTGCACCACAAGGATCTCGGCATCCTCACCAACGCCGCGCGTGAGGCAGGCGTGGTCACGCCGGTGGGCGCGGCCGTCGCGCAACTCATGGCGTCGGCACGCATCAACGGCGACGGCGCACTCGACCACTCGGGCCTGTTCCGCACCATCGCCAAACTCTCCGGGGTCTCGACCGAACCGGGACACCCGAACACCAAGGAGCGGCCATGACACGCATGCGTGCCGTCGATGCGGCGGTCAAGATCCTCGAACTCGAGGGTGCCACACAGGCATTCGGGCTGCCGGGTGCGGCGATCAACCCGTTCTACTCGGCGATGCGCGCGCACGGCGGGATCCGGCACGTGCTGGCCCGTCACGTCGAGGGTGCGAGCCACATGGCCGAGGGTTACACCAGGGCCAAGGCCGGCAACATCGGTGTCTGCATCGGAACGTCCGGCCCGGCGGGCACCGACATGATCACGGGTCTGTATTCGGCGATGGCCGACTCGATCCCGATTCTGGCCATCACCGGGCAGGCACCTACCGCGCGCCTGCACAAGGAGGACTTCCAGGCCGTCGACATCGCCGCGATCGCCAAGCCGGTGACCAAGATGGCGATGACGGTGCTGGAACCCGCACAGGTGCCCGGCGCGTTCTCGCAGGCCTTCCACCTCATGCGGTCGGGCAGGCCCGGTCCGGTTCTGATCGATCTGCCGCTCGATGTCCAACTCGCCGAGATCGACTTCGACCCCGACACCTACCAGTCGCTGCCGGTGTACAAACCGCGCGCGACCCGGGCCCAGGCCGCCAAGGTGCTCGACATGCTCGCGCAGGCCGAGCGTCCGGTGATCGTCGCGGGCGGTGGCATCGTCAACGCCGGCGCCGAAGACGCGCTCGTCGAACTGGCCGAACTGCTCGACGTCCCGGTGATCCCCACGCTCATGGGCTGGGGCACCATCCCCGACGATCACCGCCTGGCCGCCGGGATGGCCGGTCTGCAGACCGCGCACCGCTACGGCAACGCCACCATGCTGGCGTCGGACTTCGTGCTCGGAATCGGCAACCGCTGGGCGAACCGGCACACCGGCGGGCTCGAAACATACCGGCGCGGAAGAAAATTCGTCCACATCGACATCGAACCCACGCAGATCGGCCGGGTCTTCGCCCCGGACTATTCCGTGGTGTCCGATGCGCTGGCGGCTCTCGAGCAGATGCTCGAGGTGGCCCGTGAACGGCGCGATTCGCTGCCCGACCGCAGCGCGTGGGTGGAGGAGTGCCTGCACCGCAAGCGCACCATGCACCGCAAGACACACTTCGACGACATCCCGATCAAACCGCAGCGCGTCTACCAGGAGATGAACTCCGCGTTCGATCGCGACGTGCGCTATGTCAGCACGATCGGCCTGTCGCAGATCGCCGGTGGCCAGTTCCTGCAGGTGTTCCGGCGGCGCGGGTGGATCAACTGCGGCCAGGCCGGTCCGTTGGGGTGGACGCTGCCCGCGGCGCTGGGGGTGGTCGCGGCCGATCCGTCGGCCACCGTGGTGGGCCTGTCGGGCGACTACGACTTCCAGTTCCTCATCGAGGAACTCGCGGTGGGCGCACAGTTCAACCTGCCGTACATCCATGTGGTGGTGAACAACTCGTACCTCGGTTTGATCCGTCAGGCCCAACGGCAGTTCGACATGGACTACCACGTGTCGCTGGCCTTCGACAACATCAACGCCCAGGAACACGAAGGATCCGATTCCATGCCCAAGGGCTACGGCGTCGACCATGTGCGGGTCGCCGAAGGTCTGGGCTGCAAGGCGATCCGAGTCACCGAACCCGATCAGATCGGTCCGGGACTGCGCCGGGCGCAGGAGCTCATGCGCGAACACAAGGTGCCCGTCGTCGTCGAGGTCATCCTCGAGCGCGTCACCAACATCGCCATGGGGACCGAACTCGACAACGTCACCGAGTTCGAACCGCTCGCCGTCGACCTCGACGACGCCCCGGCCGCGCTGGCGCTGTTCGACTGATGCGGCCGGGCCGCCTGCGTCGAGGGCGGCCGGTTCTCCCAGCAAAGATGGAACCACTATTCCGGGTTGTGGAATAGTGGCCGGGAGCGAACCTGGGAGAGTGACGTATGGGGAAACCGCCGACCACGGGCGGGGTGCAGTCGATCGAACGAGGCTTCGAACTTCTGGAGATCATGGCCTCGGTGAGCAGCCCGATCGGGGTCAGTGAACTCTCCGAACGCGCCGGGCTGCCGGTCCCCACCATCCACCGGCTGATCCGGACCCTGTTGAACAACGGATACGTGCGGCAACTCCCCAGCAGGCGGTATGCACTGGGACCGCGCCTGATCCGGCTGGGGGAGAGCGCGACGCAACAGTTCGGGCACTCGTCGCGGGCGCACCTGGCCGAACTGGTCGAGGCGATCGGAGAGACCGCCAACATGGCGGTGCTCGACGTCAACATGGCCGTCTACGTCGCGCAGGTGCCGTCGGCGCACACCATGCGGATGTTCACCGAGGTGGGGCGTCGCGTGCACCTGCACTGCACCGGTGTCGGCAAGGCCCTGCTGATGCAGATGCGCGACAACGACGTCCGCGACCTGCTCACGAGAACCGGAATGCCCGCCTACACCGAGGCCACCTTCACCGACGTCGACGCCATGATCGCCGAGCTGGAGCGCAGCCGCGAGCGCGGGTACGCCGCCGACGAGGCCGAACAGGAGATCGGGGTGCGCTGCTTCGCCGTCCCGGTGCCCAACGCCCCCACCCTCACCGCGATCTCGGTGTCCGGCCCGGACGGGCGCGTCACCGTCGATGCCGCCACCGAGGTGGTCCCGATCCTGCAACGGGTCGCCCGCGAGCTCAGCGCGGAGTTCGAGCGCGATCCGATCCGCTGACCCCGCTCAGCCCGAGTAGCGCGGCACGACCATGACGGGCACGGGGGAGCTCCGCAGGATCCGGGCCGCCGCCGAGCCGAGGAACAACTGCGCGGACTGCGCCGCGGCCCCCGACCCCAGCAGCAGCATGTCGCCGTCCGCCCAGGGCACGCTCTGCACCGCGGAGTTCCAGTCCGCACCGGTGCCCACCACCACGTCGACATCGGTGAGCGCGACGTCGGCCCGGACGTCCGCGCGCACGGTGTCGAGCAGACGCACGATGTCGTCGTGCGTGCGTCGCGACCACTGCTGCACCACGAGATCCTCGGCGGCCGATTCGATCCGGCCCGAGAACGCCGCCACGTTGCGCACCGTGAACGACACGATGCGCAACAACGTCGACCAGTCCTTGGCCAGTTGCGCCGCGGCGGGAATGAGCCCGTTGACGTCGGCCTCACCGCCGTACGCCGCGGTGAGCCTGCGGATCTTGCCGGACGCCTGCGCGTAACCGCGTGGCGCGATCGCGACCGGAACCTGCGCGGTGTGGACCAGTCGTTCGGTGACGCTGCCCAGCGCGACCCGGCCCAACAGACCCGACGACGACGATCCGACCACCACGATCTGCGCTCGGTGCGAAGCCGCGAGCTCCATCAAACCCTTTGGGACCGAGGCGGCTTCGTGGACCAATGTCGTTGAGTCGACGGCGCCCGGCAACGAGGCCGCCGCCGAATCCAGCGCGTGCGCGGCCTGGCGGCCGACATAATCGAGGTACTCCTTCTCGACGGGATCGCCGCGAGGTGGCCACGGCCGTTCGATCACCGCGGCGGCGACCACGTTGTCGCCCGTCGTCCGCGCGATCTGGGCGGCCAGGCACAACGGCGCACGGGCCTGCCCGCTGGCGCTGAACCCGGCCAGGATGGTCACGACGTGGGTTCCGTTGCGCGGACCCGCGACACGACGTGGGTCACCGGCACGTGATGTTCGGCCCTGGCCCGATCGACGACGTCGAACCGTTGCCACACCGACTCTTCCGGCGGCAGCGTCGAGATCACGATCTGATCCGGCCGGAACGTCTCCACGGCCTTGGCCAGCGCCCGCAGTGGCCGGTATTCCCCGAGCGTGCCGGTGGCCTCGAAGTCCTCCGAGCGCAGCGTCGCCAGGGTGTTGTCCAGCCGTTCCTGTGCCGCTCGCTGGGTGGCCTCCGAGATGTCAAGCGGGCCATGCGTGCTGGCGACACCGGTGTCGATCGGGCTGGCCGGGACGACGACGTGGTAGCGCGTGTCGCGGTCGGCGCCGATCCGGCGGAGTTCGTCGAGCAGTTCGGCCGATTCCACGGTCTGATTGGCGAGCACCAGCACACGGTGCGGGTGCGTCGTCGTCGGCGCGACGTCGGGCGTCTCGGGACGCCGGCGCAGGAACGTCCGGTTGAGCAGGAACAGCACGATCACCACGGCCCAGGACGCCAGGCTCAGGATCAGCTGCGAACGCACGTCCTCCTGCAGGTACATCTGGACGAGGATCGCGACGATCGCGGCCGCGGTGAGGATCGACAGCACCGGGAACAACCACATCTTGACCTTGAGCGCGTCGTCGGAGGTCCGGTAGCGCAGCACGATCTGCGAGATCGCGATCAGCAGGTACACGAACAGGATGATCGCGCCGCTGGAGTTCAGCAGGAACTGGAAGATCGTGTTGGGCGAGAAGGCCGCGGCGATCACGCAGAGGAAGCCGATCACCGACGACGTCAAGATCGCCGCAGCGGGTACGCCGCGCCGGGTCACCGACACCAACTGTGGCGGCGCCTCACGCCGCGCGGCGAGCACGAAGAGCATGCGCGACGCGGTGTACATGCCGGAGTTCAGGCAGCTCAGCACCGCGGTGAGCACGACGGCGTTCATGATGTGGTCGGCGTAGGGGATCCCCATTTCGGTGAATGCGGCGACGAACGGAGATGCCGCGGTCTGCTCGTTGTTCCACGGCAGGATGGTCACGAGCAGGAACGCCGAGCCGACGAAGAACAGCGCGATGCGCAGGATCACCGAGTTCGCAGCCTTGGCCACGGCCCGCTCCGGATCCGAGGACTCCGCGGCCGCGATGGTCGCGATCTCCGCGCCCACCATGGAGAAGATCACGGTCACCACGCCGACCGTGATCGCCATCGGCCCGAGTGGGAAGAACCCACCGTGCGCGGTGAGGTTGGAGAAGTCCATGTCCTTGTTAGGCCACACGCCCAGGACGTAGAACGCGCCGAGCCCGATGAAGGCCAGGATGGCGGCGACCTTCACGCCGGCGAACCAGTACTCGAACTCCCCGAACGACGACACCGAGAAGAGGTTGGTGCCGGTCATCGCGATCAGCAGGATCAGCGCGGTCAGCCACAGCGGCACGTCGATCCAGAACTGGATGATCTTGGCACCGGCGATCGCCTCGAAGCCGACGACGATCACCCAGAAGTACCAGTACAGCCAACCGACCGAGAAACCCGCCCAGTTGCCCAGCGCGTTGCGGGCGTAGTCCGCAAACGACCCGGTGGACGGATTGGCCACCGCCATCTCGGCCAGCATCCGCATCACCATGATGATCAGTACCCCGGCCAGGGCATACGTGATGAACGTGCCCGGCCCGGTGTCGCCGATCACCACGCCCGAGCCGACGAACAGCCCGGCCCCGATGACGCCGCCGATCGCGATCATCCGCAGTTGGCGCTGGCTGAGCGCCCGCTTCAAAGTCGGTGCTGCACCCATTTCGGCTCCACCCGTTCTCCGCGACCCGTGCTGCTGACGCTATGCCTGGCAAGCACGGATATACCCGGAATCGACCGCTATAACGGGACTTATTTCTGCCGAGGCCGGGCGGGGATTTCTCAGCGCCGACCGGTTGCGGCGGCGACGCCCCGGTGGGCCTCAACCCCGCAGGTCGACCACGCCACGCGCGGGTGTGAGCGCGTGCGTCATCGCGACGTCATGCGGTTCTGCGGGCAGTTCGTCGAGCAGTTCGTCGTCGCGCACCACCGCCACCAGGCGAACGGAGGGCGCCGCGAGGCCCAGCGTCCGGTCGTAGAAACCCGCCCCGCGCCCCAGGCGCGCACCGGACCGGTCGACCGCCAGCGCGGGCACGAGGATCACGTCGGCGTCACCGACGGCGTCGGGCGGAAGCCACGGCGGCGGCGGTTCCCGCAAGCCGAACTCGGCGCGCACCAGTGTGCCCGGCCGGTATCTGCCCCACTGCAGTGGCCGGGGGCTGCCGTCGGCGTCGTTGCGGGCAACCGGCAGCAACACCGTCGCGCCGAGGTCCAGCAAGGTGTCGAGCAGCCCGATCGAGCCCGGTTCGGACCCGACCGGCACATACGCGCACACCGTCTGACCCGCGACCACGAGCCCGCTCAGCCAATCGCACAGGGCCTTCGCTTCGGCGTCGTGCACGTCCCTCGGCAGGCTGCGGCGGTTTTGCAGGAGCGCGGCACGTAACTGGGGCTTCGACGTCGGGGACACGGGCTCCACCATTTCAAATTGGGCGTTAATGTGTGAACGATGAGCACGCCTTCGAAAGCCCCTACGGTGTCGATTCCTCATACCGCAGTCGTTCCGGCGGCCGGTCTGGGAACTCGTTTCCTGCCGGCGACCAAGACTGTGCCCAAAGAACTGCTGCCGGTCGTCGACACGCCCGGTATCGAACTCGTCGCCGCAGAGGCCGCCGAGGCCGGCGCCGAGCGACTGGTCATCGTCACGTCCGAGGGCAAGGACGGTGTGGTCGCGCACTTCGTCCACGACCTGGTGCTCGAGGGCACACTGGAGGCCCGCGGCAAGAAGACCATGCTCGAGAAGGTCCGGCGCGCACCGGCTCTGATCAAGGTCGAGTCGGTGGTGCAGGCCGAGCCGCTGGGCCTCGGCCACGCCGTGAGTTGCGTCGAGCCCGTCCTCGCCTCCGACGAGGACGCGATCTCCGTGCTGCTGCCCGACGACCTGGTGTTGCCCACCGGCGTGCTGGAGACCATGTCGAAGGTTCGGGCCAAGCGCGGGGGATCGGTGTTGTGCGCGATCGAGGTACCCGGCGACAAGATCAGCGCCTACGGCGTCTTCGACGTCGAACCCGTGCCGGACGCCGCCAACCCGAACGTCATGAGGGTCAAGGGCATGGTGGAGAAGCCCAAGCCCGAGGATGCGCCGTCGCATTTCGCCGCGGCCGGACGCTACGTGCTGGACCGCGCGATCTTCGACGCGTTGCGTCGTGTGCCGCGTGGTGCAGGCGGGGAGATCCAGCTCACCGATGCCATCGCGTTGCTGATCGAAGAGGACCACCCGGTGCATGTGGTGGTGCACCGCGGCGCTCGACACGACCTGGGAAATCCCGGCGGCTACCTGAAGGCTGCGGTTGACTTTGCGTTGGAACGCGACGACTACGGCCCAGAACTGCGGCAGTGGTTGGTTGAGCGACTGGGCTTGGCAGAGAAGTGAGCTAACTGCATAGCTGCGCGCCGAGCTCGGCAGACGGACGGGTAGAAAGGCGTGTTGTGCGTTCGGTGGAGGAGCAGCAGGCCCGTGTGGCGGCCGCCGCGGTGGCACCCCGACCGGTGCGGGTGGCCATAGCCGAATCGCAAGGGCTGATGTGTGCCGAGGAGGTCGTCACCGAGCGGCCCATGCCGGGATTCGATCAGGCCGCCATCGACGGCTATGCCGTGCGCAGCGTCGATGTGCTGGGTGTCGGATCCGACTCGGAGGACGGCGGCGAGGTCAGCCTGCCGGTGATGGGTGTCATCGAGGCGGGGGCTCGCACGCCCAGCCGGCTGCAGCCGCGGCAGGCCGCGCGGGTTCAGACCGGGGCGCCGATGCCGACGCTGGCCGACGCGGTGCTGCCGCTGCGGTGGACCGACGGCGGCGAGAATCGTGTGCGCGTGCTGCGCGGCGTGCGTTCGGGCGCCTATGTGCGACGCACGGGCGACGACGTTCAGCCCGGTGATGTCGCGGTGCGGGCAGGCACGATCATCGGCCCGGCCCAGGTGGGCCTGCTCGCGGCCGTGGGGCGTGACAAGGTGCTGGTGCATCCGCGGCCGCGGCTGTCGGTGATGTGCGTGGGCGGGGAACTGGTCGACGTGTCACGAACCCCGGGCACCGGGCAGGTGTACGACGTCAACTCCTATGCGCTGGCCGCGGCCGGACGTGACGCCGGTGCCGAGGTGAACCGCGTCGGCATCATCTCCACCGATCCGCGGGAGCTGCGCGAAACCGTTGAGGGACAGGTCAACCGCAACGAGATCGTGGTGATCGCCGGTGCGGTCGGCGGGGCCGCGGCGGAATCGGTGCGCGCGGTGCTGTCCGAACTCGGCGACATGGAGGTCGCGCGCATCGCGATGCATCCCGGGTCGGTGCAGGGGTTCGGGCAACTGGGCCGCGACCGCGTCCCGGTGTTCCTGCTGCCGGCGAACCCGGTCAGCGCCCTCGTGGTGTTCGAGATCATGGTGCGCCCGCTGATCCGGTTGTCGCTGGGCAAGCGTCAGCCGATGCGGCGCATCGTGCAGGCCCGCACCCTTTCGCCCATCACGTCGATGCCGGGCCGCAAGGGATATCTGCGCGGACAACTCATGCGTGACCAGGACACCGGCGAATACCTCGTGCAGGCACTCGGCGGTGCGCCCGGCGCGTCCACCCATCTGCTCGCCACGCTCGCCGAGGCCAACTGTTTGGTGATCGTGCCCGCTGACGTGGAAGAGGTGCGCACCGGGGAGACGGTTGACGTCGCGTTCCTGGCGCAGCGTGGCTGATGAGCGCTTGCGCGAAGAAACGAAGACACTGATGAGCGCTTGCGCGAAGAAACGAACATAACGATGGGGATCTTTCGAGCGAGCGCGACGCATCCGGGATGGCCGGACCTGGTGGGTCCGCTACGGGTACCGGCCGGGGTGGTGAGGTTACGTCCGGTCCGCCAGCGCGACGCCGCGGTGTGGAGTCGCATCCGCCTGGCCGACCAGGACCACTTGGAGCCGTGGGAGCCCGTGACGGGCATGGATTGGAAAGTGCGCCATGCCGTTACGTCGTGGCCGTCGATCTGCTCAGGCTTGCGCGCCGAGGCGCGTCACGGGCGCATGCTGCCGTTCGTGATCGAACTGGACGGCGAGTTCGTCGGCCAACTGACGATCGGCAACGTCACGCACGGGGCGCTGCGGTCGGCGTGGATCGGCTACTGGGTGGCGAGCGCCAAGACCGGTGGCGGGGTCGCGACGGCCGCGCTCGCGATGGGTCTCGACCACTGTTTCTCGGCCGTGCAGTTGCATCGCGTGGAGGCCACGGTGCGCCCGGAGAACGCGCCGAGTCGGGCCGTGCTGGCCCACGTCGGGTTCCGTGAAGAGGGGTTGCTGAAGCGCTATCTCGAGGTCGACGGCGCCTGGCGCGATCATCTGCTGGTGGCGATCACCGCAGAGGAGCTGCCGTATTCGGCCGTGCACAACCTCGTGGCGGCAGGTCGCGCCGAGTGGTGCTGATGCGGCACGCCGGGGTTTTGGTGCGTCGGGATTGCGCCGAGGACGGCATTTTCTCCGAATCCACAGCGTGCTAGGCGATCTCAGGGCAAAACAATTTCCTCTGCTGTTACTGATGTGACACCTGTGACAGTTGGTGCTTGTATCGAGTGAATTACAGGTGTGTAATTGTGGTCGGCGCGCCGCCCATGGATGCGCTGGTCACAGACCTAGCCTGGAGGGGAAAGGAGCAGGCGTCATGCCGAGCATCCCCCAATCACTACTGTGGATCTCCCTCGTCGTTCTCTGGCTTTTCGTGCTGGTTCCGATGTTGATCAGCAAGCGCGAATCCGTGCGGCGGACGAGCGATGTCGCCCTGGCGACGCGCGTGCTCAACAGCGGCCGTAATGCGCAGCGGCGCAGGCGTGGTCCCGCGGCCGGTCACAACAGCGATCCGCACTGGCGTCCCGCGCCTGACCATCTCGACGCGGACTTCGAAGGCGAACTCGAAGAGACGGTGCCCTCACGCCCACCGAAGCGTGCCGTCGTCGTTTCGGCCGCCGCGACCGAGCCTGCCGAGCCCGACTATCTCGATGTCGACATCGTCGAAGAGGACTCCGGCGCGCTTCCCGTCGGCGCCATCGACGCCGAGGTCGTGCAGGACGTCGAAGAGATCGCGTCGGTCGACGAGGACCCCCGGACCGACCAGCTTCCCCTGGACGTGGAAGCGACCGCCGAGGTCGACGAGGTCCCCCAGGACATCACCCAAGACGCCACCGAAGACGCCACCGAAGACGTGACTCCGGACGCCACCGAGGACGTGGCGGAGGGCGCTTCAGACGAGGCTTCGGAGGAGACGCAGGAGCCCGTCGACGAGGACGACACCGCAGACGACCAGTCCGATCTGGCGGCGCACGAATACGAGTACGTCGCCGATTCGTCGGGCCTTGAGCCCGAGGCCGATGCGGAGACCGCCGAGGACGAGGCGCCCGCCGCCGCCATGAGCTCGTCGCGGCAGCGGCGCATGGAGTCCAAGACCGCGGCCCGGGTGAGCGAGCGCAAGTACCGGTTCCGCAAGCGCGTGCTCGCCCTGTTCGCGTTGATCCTCGTCGCGTCGGCAGCCGCGGCGTTCCTGGTGACGCCAGGGGCCTGGTGGGTGTGTGGCGCCACCGCGACGCTCACCGTGCTGTACCTGGCGTACCTGCGCAGGCAGACCCGCATCGAGGAGCAGTTGCGGCGCCGTCGCGCACAGCGCCTGCGGCGCTCGCGGCTCGGCGTGGAGAACACCGACGACCGCAAGCTCGACGTCGTGCCGGCGCGGCTGCGGCGCCCCGGTGCGGTGGTGCTCGACATCGACGACGAGGACCCGATCTTCGAGCACCTGGAGTACACCACGTTCGCGCGTGAATACGATCTACCACGGGCTTCGGGACAGTAAGGCCCACGTCTTCAGGCCCGGTTTCATATCTCGGGCCTGCGGCTGGTAGCCTTTCGTTCCGGTGTCAGGGGCTATGGCGCAGTTGGTAGCGCGACTCGTTCGCATCGAGTAGGTCAGGGGTTCGATTCCCCTTAGCTCCACAATAAAACCCCAGCCCAGCTGGGGTTTTACTCATTTTGGGCGGTACCTGCGCGTGACCGGTTCACACGAGCGCGTCGATGACGAGTGGAACGCTGGAACCCGCCAGAACCAGCGCGAGCGTGACGTTGACGGCACGCGAGATGCGCGGCTGACGCAGTGCCTGCGAAGCCGCGGCGCCTGCCGAGGCCCACGCGACGTGGATCGCCAGCGCCAACACCGCGAGCGTCGACACGAGCAGCACGCGGCCGCTCAGCGATGCCGCTCCCGCGGGCCAATGCCCGGCCACCACCGCGGCCAGCGCCGCATACGCCTTGGGGTTGGTCACCCCGAGAATCACACCGGACACGAAAGACGGCGCCCGCGCATCGGCAGTCTGCAGGGCCGGAGGCGGCGCCGACGCGATGCGCCAACTCAACCAGAACAGATAGACCACGCACGCCGACAGCAGGATCCGGCGCAACGGCACCGGGCCGACCTCACCGGAGAGCAGTGGACCGAGCCCGGTCGCGACCGCGATCAGGACGCTGACCGTGCCTGCCGTGCTGCCCAGAAGATAGGGCAACGCGCGGCGCAGCCCGAACGCCGCGGCCGTGGCCGTCGCACCGACCGTCGCCGGACCGGGACTGCCCATCGCCGCCATCGCGGCCGCCAGCAGCCCGACGTAATCATCTCCCACCGCTGACACCGTAGGGACGCACCGGCCCACGGTCTTGAACGTCCGTGCACCACAAGAACTCCAGACCAGATGCCGCGAAGTGGACCGGTTCACCGGCACGGGTTTCGGGGTGTAATGAGAGTGTGGCGGCGAGCATGCGGACCGGTGCGCACTTCACCATGATCGGCGGTGCGCCCGGTGTCGAGCGGTTGCAGGCGAGCCTGCGCGGTGAGGGTTTCACACCGCACCGGCACGACACCTATGCGATCGGAATGACTCTGTCAGGGGTGCAGACCTTTTCGTACCGCGGCACCACGCGGATCTGTCTTCCGGGCCAGTGGCACGTGCTGCATCCGGACGAACTGCACGACGGCGTTCCGGGCACCGAGGACGGATTCGCGTACCGAATCGTCTACGTCGACCCCGCGCTGATCTTCGAATCGCTGGGGCGACACCTGCCGTTCGTCGCCGATCCGATCGTGGACGGCGCGAACGTGCCACGTGCGCTCACCCGGTTTCTTCAGCGCACCGACGACGAAGACGACGAACTGGCCGCGACCGACGTCGTCACCGTCATCGCCGACATGTTGAGTGCCCACAGCAGCACCGGCCGGGCCGTCACGCCCCCGGTGGACCGGGCCGCGATCACGCGGGTGCGAGAGAGCCTCATGGACCACCCGACTCGTCGCTACCGTGCCGCCGACGTCGAACGCATCGCGGGAATGGACCGGTGGTCGGTGGCCCGCCAGTTCCGCGCCGCGTTCGGAACCAGCCCCAGCCGGTTCCGTTCCATGCGCCAACTGCAGGTGGCACGCTCCCTCGTGTTACGCGGCACGCCGTTGGCCGACGCCGCCCACACCGCCGGTTTCGCCGACCAGGCGCACTTCACCCGGACGTTCAAGGCCGCCTACGGTTTGACCCCCGCGGCGTGGGCCGCGGCGGTGCGTCACAATCCGCCCGTGACGTCCACGACCGCGCCCGTCACATAGCCGGCCTCCGCGGACAGCAACCACACGACAGCAGAGGCGATCTCGGCGGGTTCGGCGACCCGGCCGACGGGAATGTGTTGTGCGACGCGGCGGGGCCGGTCGGGGTCGCCCGCACGCGCGTGGATGGTGGTGTCGGTGGTGCCGGCCCGCACGGAGTTCACGTGGACACCCGAGGGGCCCAGTTCTTTCGCGAGGCCCACGGTGAGCGCGTCGAGCGCGGCTTTCGACGCGGCGTACACCACGTACTCGCCGGGCGAACCGGTGCGGGCCGCCACCGAGGACACGTTGACGATGTCGCGGCGGGCGTGGGGCGCCGCCTGCCAGCGCCGCGCGGCCTCGCGGCACAAGCGTGCCGCCGCAACGAGATTCACCTCGACCGTGCGGCGCAGCGCGTCGTCCTCCAACTCCGCCAACGGTCCCAGCGGTCCCGTGACGCCGGCGTTGTTCACCAGCGCGGTCACCGGGCCTTCGGCTTCCGCGATGTCGAACAACCGGGTTGGCGCGTCGACGTCGGTGATGTCGAGGCGCACATCCCAGACGAGCGCGTCGGCACCGCAGGCCCGCCTCACATCGGCCGCCTCGTGGTCGGACCCGGAGTGGGTGAAGACCACGCCGTGGCCTTCGCGGACGAGGCGCTCGACGATCTGACGACCGATACCCCGGCTGCCGCCGGTCACAATCACCGTCATGGTGTCCTCTCGTGGGCTTCAGCTGCGACGTGCCGTCAGGATCGCGAGCACGCCGAGGGCCGCGAAAATCGCTGCGGCGGTTCGGTAGGAGTCCAGCACGGCCGCGATGGCCGAACCGGCAGCCGGCCCGAGTGCCATCGCGATCGCGATGGGCCGGTGGAAGTGGCCGAGGATCGTGGCGTAGGACTCGGCGCCCCACCGGTCGGTGATCGCGGTGGCGACCGACAGGGTGTGGGTTCCTCGCGCGGCCCCGGCGAACATCGCGGCCGACGCGACCAGGGCCAGGGGCGCGGTCACGACGGCGAGGATTCCCATGCCCGCGGTACTCGCGGCAACCTGCGTCGTGGTGCGCGCGCGAGGAGTGCCGCGATGCCGCAACGGAAGGTACAGCACACGGCCGAAGACCTGACCGGCGCCGATCAACCCGAACACGATTGCGGCACTGTGATAACCGAATCCGAGCTCGGTGAGCAGCGGGATGACGTTGAGTGTGACGGCATAGAGCCCCAGGGCCGTGATCGCCAGCGCGAGCCGGCTGTAGCGGAACGGCGCGGAGCGGACGATCTGGTTCACGTACTCGGCATGCTCGGCGCCTTCGCGGGCCGGACGGCGCCACGACGGGGACAGGAGCAGCACGGCCGCGCCCGTTCCCAGCGCACCGTATCCGATTCCGAGCACCACGAGAGTGCTCTGCCAGCCGAGCTTTCCGTCGAGTGCGGCGGTCAACGGCGCGAACGCCGTGGAGGAGACGCCGCCGACCAACGTGATCGCCGTGAGCGGCCAGGTCCGCGAGGTGCCGAACCACTGTGTGGCGGCGGCGAACGCGGGTGGGTACAGGGTGCCGGCCTGCGCGACGCCGACGATCAGAAACGCCGCGGCGAACAACGGCAGCCATGCCGTGACACCGGCGAGCACGAGCGCGCACGCGCCGACAAGCGAACCGAGCGTCATCACCGGTCGTGGCCCGTGGCGATCGACCATCCGACCCGCCCACGGAGTCGCGAACGCGGCACACAGCAGGCTGGTGGTGTACACGACCGGTACCGCCAGCGGCGGCCAACCGGTGGCCGCCGTGATCCGCACCCCGATGACCGGGAGCGTGTAGTACAGCACGCCCCAGCTCAGGAACTCGATCACACACAGACCCGCGAGTGCCGCGGTCCGGTGTGCCCTCACGCGACGGCAGCGCGGGCACGGATGGCGTGGATGACTGCCACCATGTCCTCGGTCGGGTGGCCGAGCGCGACGGCGTCGCCGTACAACGCATGGCACGCATCGAGCAGCGGTGAGGCGATCCGATGCGTGCGTGCGGCCCGGGTGATCAGCCCGGTGTTCTTGTACACGTCGGCGAGACCGGCCTGCACGTCGAAGTCCTTTCGGGCCAGCTTGTGCGATTTCGCGCGTGAGACCGTCGACGCCATCGGCCCGGCGTCCAGGATGCGGTCGAGCAACGTCAGGTCGACACCGTTGCCCTCGGCGAAATGGTAGGCCTCCGCCAGACCGGTCACCATGCAGATCATGTACAGGTTGACCGCGAATTTGGTGAGCAGCGCATTCGGCGGCGCCCCGCACTCGAACACGGCCGCGCACATCGGTGCGATCACCTCGCGCACGTGCGCACAGTCCTCGGGTGCACCGGCCAGCATCGCCACGAGCTCACCGGCTTCGGCGGGTCCCCGTGAGCCCGATACCGGCGCCTCGACGTAGCAGCCGCCTGCGGTCGCGACGCGATCGGCGAGCCACCGCGAATACCCGGGGCTGACGGTACCCATCTGCACGATCGTGTGACGCCGGACCAGGTCCGCGAAAGTGCCCGTGTGGCAACCCAGGACCGCATCGATGGCCGGTTCGTCGGCCAGCATCACCAGGACCGTCTCGCAGCGGTCGAACACCTCACCGACGTGCGCGGCCACGTGGGCGCCCGCGGCCTCGACCGGCAGGCAGCGTGTGGGGTTGCGGTTCCACACCACGAGCGGAGTTCCGGACCAAACCAGGTTGAGCGCCATTGGTTGGCCCATGATGCCCAAACCGACAAATCCCAGTGCCGTCACGTGATCGCGCCTCCGAGTCCCACGGTATCGCCGCGGCCGGTGGGCCGCTCACCCCGTTGTAGATTCGCAGGCTTCAGCTTGTCTTGAACGACTGTGCGCGGTGGCGTCGTTGCGGCGGGCCGCGCGGTAGCCGTCGGTCGCCAGGATCGTCAAGGCGACCGCGAGCATTCCGTAGACCACGAGATCCGGCGCCTGCATCCGCTCACCGAGGAGTACCGCGATCCCCACCAGAAGGACCGGCTCGACGTACCCGAGGAGCCCGAAGACCGGCAGCGCGAGAAGTTGCGACGCCGCCAGGAAGGCGGCCATGCCTGCCGCACCCGCGAACGCCACGGCCGCCACCCCGGCGTACCCGGACGCGCCCACCCCCGAGGTGTCGGCCATCGCGATGAGCACGATCGCCACCGGGCCGAGGACCGCCATCTCCACGCCGAACGCGGCCGGGCCGTCGAGACCGGCGCGTCGCCGGATGACGAAGTAGAGCGGGTAGCCGAGGCACACCGCGAACGTGGTCCACGAGACCACGGGGGCCAGCGAGATCTTGTAGGCGACGGCGACGCCCGCGATCGCGACGGCCACCCACTGCGCACGGGTGACGGGTGCGGACAACACGAACCGGCCGGCGAGGACCAACACCAGTGGCAACAGCAGATAGCCGAGCGAGATGCTCAACGCGTGACCGTGCATGGGGCCCCACACGAACAGCCACAGCTGAAGACCCACGAGCAGTGACAGGCCCAGCAGGAGGCCGAGGTTCCAGCGCGCGGATCTCAGCGCGGTCCAGTACGCCGCGAACGCGGCCCGTGCCGCCGGATGCGGCAACAGCACGGCGTAGCAGCCGAAGGTGACCAGGATCCGCCAGCCGAACACCACCTCAGAAGGCGCGTCGACGACACCGGATATGTAGAAGATCAGCCCGAACAGGGCCGAAGCGCCGAGCGACGCCGCCACGCCAAGCACCGGGCGTCCCGGCCGGTGTCCCGACACCTTCCCGCCTTCCTCGCACGGCAGCCCTGCCGGCGGGCCACCATGTTGCCACAGGGATCTGAACCGGCCGTGGTGAATATCCGGTGGCGCACGGAAGGGCGTTGGTCACGACCGCTTGAAAAGTCATACGAATGGTGCGGCTGGGGAGTAGTTCGCGTGATGTCGTGCGAACGTCCGTCGGATTTCGTAGCTGCCACGCGGATCCAGCCGTCCGACGACGGCCCGATCCGACGCATGAAACCGCCGCTTTGCGGGCTGAGCCACAGCGTATGGCTGCACCATGGTTTGTCGCATACCAATTTGCTGATTTCGTGCCTGACAAACGATGTGCCTTAGCGCGGAAGTGGTTGCGGACTTTGCCAGAACCCCGAGTACGCGTGTAACTGACGGTCGCGTAAGTGAATTCAATCGCGATGTCTCCAAAAATGTCGTTGCACAAGCGATCTCCCGCGTGTGGTATTCGCGGAGATTCACGCCAAACGAAACGAAATCAATGGCACCCCGTTGTAGAGGACTGGCGAATCGCGATGTAGATTGCCATGAACAGATTGGCCAGTTGGGGGATTGCAATGGCAAGCGATCTGAGAGTCGATTCGGGTGGGCTGAGGGCAGGTGCTGTCAGTAGCGAGATGATCGCTGCGCAGTTGACACTCGGTCATGTCGGCGTGGGCACCGACAGTCCGACCCACGCGGGTGTGTCGGCGATGGATGCTGCCGTCACGGCCGCGCGTGCCCGCCAGTCCACTCGCATCAGTGCCCAGGCGGCCGACATGCTGGCCGGCGCACTCCTCTTCGAGACCGCCGATGAAGACTCTGCCGGGGGTATGGCGGAGTTGATGTGAGCACGACCCACACGGCCGGAACCCCCGGCGCAATACCCACGCGTTCCCAGATCGAGTGTTGGGACACAAGCCATCTCGATGATGCCGCCACGCGGTGGCGTCAGATGGCCGCGCAGTCGGAGGAACTGTTCGAATGGCACCGGCAAAACGTGGCCGCCCCTGGCGGCGGCGAATGGTCCGGCAGCGCGGGCGAGGCGGCGCTCGAGCGGGTGACCGCCGATGCGGCGCTCGTCCGGCAGCAGGGTGACATCCAGCGCGAGGCCGCCAACATCGCCGAGGACGGCAGCCGCGACATCCGAAAGTCGGTCGATCAGGTTCTCGAGGCGATCGCCCTGGCGGAGGCCGACGGCTTCCGGGTCGGCGATGACCTGTCCGTGCGCGATACCCGGCGAATTGATGTCACGACGATGGCGAAGCGTTTCACCGCCTCGCGCGAGCACGCCGAGGACATTCGCTGGCATGCCGAGCGGCTGGTGCAGGCGGACATCTATCTGGGCCAGCGACTCGAGATGAAGGCAATCGAACTCGACGAGATCGTGTTCGAGAGCTGAGGCCATGCGCGGCGCCACCGAACCGGCGTCCGGCGGGGCCGAGTCGATTGCGCGACGGTATAGCCGTCCGGAATGCACGCCGGTAGCTGCGGGCGGGCGCGGCGGGCCCCATGCGACTTTGCCTGTGCGTTTCGTTCCCGCGCAGTCTAGGCCATCGTGGGCATGTCGCGGATGGATTCGGCAAGGTCTGACCGTCGCGGTAGCCACGTCGTAGCCTGGGGATGTGGCCGAACTGACCGAGGTTCGCGCCGCCGATCTGGCGGCCCTGGAATTCTTCACAGGTTGTCGGCCGTCCGCACTCGAACCGTTGGCCACCCAGCTGCGCCCCCTGGAAGCCGAGCCAGGACAGGTGCTGATCCGGCAGGGCGAACCCGCGGTGACCTTCATGCTGATCGCGTCCGGACGCGTCCAGATCAGCCATGCCGTCGCCGACGGCCCACCGATCGTCCTCGACATCGAGCCGGGTCTGATCGTCGGTGAGATCGCGCTGCTGCGCGATGCCCCGCGCACGGCGACCGTGGTGGCCACCGACCCGGTTTCCGGCTGGATCGGGGACCGGGATGCGTTCGACACGATCCTGCATCTGCCCGGGATGTTCGACCGGCTGGTGCGGATCGCCCGGCAACGGCTCGCGGCGTTCATCACTCCGATCCCGGTGCAGGTGCGCACCGGCGAGTGGTTCTACCTTCGCCCCGTGCTGCCCGGTGACGTCGAACGCACGCTCAACGGCCCCGTCGAGTTCTCCAGTGAGACGCTGTACCGGCGGTTCCAGTCGGTCCGCAAGCCCACCCGGGCCCTGCTCGAGTATCTTTTCGAGGTCGACTACGCCGATCACTTCGTCTGGGTGATGACCGAGGGCGCACTGGGTCCGGTGATCGCCGACGCACGGTTCGTCCGCGAGGGGCATGGTGCGACGACGGCGGAGGTGGCGTTCACGGTTGGCGACGACTACCAGGGCCGCGGGATCGGGAGTTTTCTCATGGGAGCGCTGATCATCTCCGCCAATGACGTTGGAGTGCAGCGGTTCAATGCGCGGGTTCTCACCGACAACATGGCGATGCGCAAGATCATGGACCGACTCGGAGCAGTGTGGGTGCGAGAGGATCTGGGCGTGGTGATGACCGAAGTGCAGGTGCCCGGGATCGATACGGTGCCGTTCGACCCCCAGTTGACCGAACAGATCCGCGACGCGACGCGCAAGGTCATCCGGGCGGTCAGCCAGTGAGCGCCGAAGGGTTGCGGCCGTCCCTGAACACAGAAGGCCGGCGGCCGCCCCTGAACAAGGACACGATCGTATGCATCTCGTTGGCGTCGCGGCCCAGCAACCACGGCACCCGCTTCCACAACTATCTCTACGACAAACTCGGGCTGGACTTCCTGTACAAGGCGTTCACCACCACCGACATCGCGGCGGCGATCGGCGGCGTGCGTGCCCTCGGTATCCGTGGCTGCTCGGTGTCGATGCCGTTCAAGCAGGACGTGATGGCGCTGGTCGACGAGATCGAACCATCGGCCCGGGCCATCGACGCGGTCAACACCATCGTCAACGATCTCTCCGTGCCGGGCGGGTACCTCGTCGCGTCGAACACCGACTACATCGCGGTGCAGACGCTCATCGAGCAGCACGGGCTCGCCAAGGACGACCCGGTGCTGATCCTGGGCAGCGGCGGCATGGCCAACGCCGTGGGAGCCGCGTTTCGTGACAAGGGCTTTCGTCGGGGGACCATCGTCGCGCGCAACCGCGACACCGGCTCGGCGCTCGCATCCCGACTGGGCTACGACTACGCGCCCGAGGTCGGCGACCGCACCGCACCGGTGCTGGTGAACGTGACGCCGATCGGGATGGCGGGTGGACCCGACGCGCAGCGCAGCGCCTTCGGACCGCAGACCGTGGCCGCGGCGGCCGTGGTGTTCGACGTCGTCGCGATGCCCGCCGAGACCCCGCTGATCTCGGCGGCCCGTGCCGCGGGCAAACCGGTGATCACCGGGGCGCAGGTGATCGCGCTGCAGGCCGCCGAGCAGTTCGAGCGTTACACCGGGGTGCGTCCCACCGCCGAACAGGTGGCCGAGGCTTCGGCGTTCTCGCGGGCGTGAATCAGGGCCCGGATCAGGGTGTGATGACGGCCTTTTCGTCGATCGTCGTCGTGGCATCCAGAAGCGGCCCCATTTGGTCCTCGGTGCCGTCGGCGTTGAGTTGCAGTACATAGAGCCCGTCGCTGCCGGGGATCACCACGGTCTTCTGCGCGATCAACCGTCGCTCTCCGTCTCGGAGGTACACACCGCCGATCTGGTAGGCGTCGAAGCCGCTGAGCGAATCCGCGGTGCCCTCGCTGCCCTCGCCGTCAAAACCCGGCAGATTCTTGATCTCGTTGGGGGCGTATTCGAGGATCTTGGCGGGATCCACGTCGCCGGTGAGCCGTGACATCAGCGCGATGATCGTCGGGGGATCGTCGGCGAAGGCCGGATCCGTCGCGACCATGGCCGACCACGCCCATTCCGGCGTGCCGGACCCCGCGTCCTGCCACCCGGCCGGTATCGGGATGTCGAGCACCGGGGTGCCCGGATCGCCGCGGTGCACGGGTGTCTCGGTGATGCCGTTGTCGCGGATGTAGTCGACGATCGTGTAGTGCGGGCCGGACGCCTGTTCGGGCTCGGCCTCGGGGGTGGCCTCGTCCGAAGCCTCCGCGCTCTCGCTGGTCTGCGACGGCTGAACCGTGTCCTGCGCGGTGGGCTGACCGGCCGTCACGTCGGAGCCGCATCCGACGAGCGCGATCGCGAGCGCGCAAGCGGCCAGGAGCACCCCGCCCGTTCTCGGTGGTGTGGTCATCGCGTTTCTCCCATCGGTCGGGGAAGTCGGCACACCCGGAAGCGGCGTAAGCAGATGATAGGGCGGTACGGCAGCGAAGTTTGCCCGAACTGCGTGATCTTGTTGAAATGCGATTTCCGACGGCAATCGTTTGCGTATGCAATCAATTGGTCGAGTTGTCGAATCGCGCTGCGCCGTCAGGCCGGATAAGCCAAAATCCCGGCCGATGAGCGTTCTGGCGAGTTTGTGAACCGCTGCGTGTGCGACACGTTCAATTGCCGTTGATGCGCAGCCGCATCGGATGGCGGTCGAGGGTCGGGCGCCTGCCGTATTCGCTGAGGGCTAGAACGCGAGCTCGCGCGGCGTGAAACGATCCGTGACGTTCCCGGCGAGGGTCTCGTCGTAGGGATCTATCGCGACGGCCTGGCCGGCCGGCGGCAGCTCGAGGTGGTCGAACTCGACCCAGATGGTGCTCGGGCTGGTGCTGAGCTCGAAGAAGTACAGCTTGTGGGTCAGGTCGCACACCGTGCGGTACTCGGTGTTGTAGACACCGAATTCGCCGTAGGGTGCGCCGAACGGTACCGACACGTTGCGCATCACGGCCATGACGCTCGCGACGCCCTGCCGGATGTTCGCGGGCTCGGGAAGCAACGCCGCGTAGTAGGCCGCGCGCTGGAACCGGTCGACCGGGTTGACGTTGCCGGGCAGCGGCAGTTCGCGGCTGGGGTGCGAGAAATCCTGCTCGGCGAGTAATGCCAGCTGTTCGTCGTAGGTGGGATCGTTGGTCATCAGCGTGTACTGCTTGCCGTGGTGCACCACGAGCTTTCCGGATTCGAGCTCGAGGATCGCCGAGTCGCCCGTGGAGTCCTCGATCGCCAGGTGCAGCGTGGCCTCGCGCCCGCGGGCACCGACCATCACCAACTGGACGCCCTCCATGAGCTCGAGCGCCTCTTCGACCGTCGCGGCCTGATCCAGCAGATACTGGGCCCACACGCCGGTGTGCACGCCGGGGAGTTCCGGATTGCGCGGGCCCACCTCGGTGGACTTGAGGTACAACGCGTGGACGGCGAGGCCCGCGGCGTTGATTCCGTCGACGGTGCCCAGCCCGTACACCGTGGTGACCAGGCTGGCGTGCCTGCTGGTCCAGCGCAGGGGGTTCTCCGCGACCACCGGGTGACCCGCCAACAGACCGCCGTCGCGGTCACGGCCGCTCGCAAACGCCACGAGCAACGGCTCTGTCGACTCCGGCCAGTCCATGCTGCGCCCGCTCAGCACGGCCAACGTGTTGCTGTTCCACAAAACCCGGGTGCACATGGCCCGCAGACTAGTTCACTGCCCGGCGACCCGGGCGGCAGCTCGCCGAAAGGTCACGCGACATGGGCGCACGGACCCTCGCGGACAGCAACTCTGTGGTATCAACGCGCCGTGCGGATATGTGCGGCGGCCATCGCGATGTGCCTTGCCGCGGCGCCCGTCATCGCGGCGTGCGGCGAGCAGGCCCCACCGAGCGTGGTGTCGGCGACGGTGACGAGCAGCGCAGGCGGACCGGTCAACCCGGCCAGGATCGACCGCGTCCGCTACGACCTGCCGCCAGGATACGAGGTCAGCGGGTTCGACGGGCGGGTCGATCCGGTGTCGCAGTGGGGCTTCGGTGCGGGCTGGGGCGCCGAACCACCGGTGTGCGGCGAGTTCGCCGTCGGCGCCGTCGATCCCGCGAGCGCGCGCGGCTGGACCGGTTCGGGGTCCGGCGGCATCGTCTACGCCGTCATCGCCACCAGTGCCGCGACCACGAGCGCACCGGGCCCTGAGGTCGCCGACTGCGGCGAGTGGACCGTGACGGGTGGACACTCCACCGCGACCGTGACGCGCCTCGACGCGCCCGTGATCGAGGGGGCACGCACCACCGGCATGGCCGTAACCATCGTCACCGTCGTCGAAGGCGGCACCGAGACCCAGTCACATGCCGACACCTTCGCCGCCGAGCTGGACGGCTACCGCTGCACCGTCACCGTCATCACCGATCCCGGATCGCCGAACGCCGCGCTCGACACCGGCTTCGCAGCTGCGCTCCTGGTGAAAACCGTGTCTGCGTTACGCGGCTGAACCGGTTGCGGCAGGTACATTTACCCGCGATGTCGAACCCCACGCGCACCCTGGCACTCGTCACCTCGGGCCTGATGGCGTCTGCCGCGGCGCTCGTCGGCTGCAGTTCGGACGGACCGGCGTATCCCAACGCCGACATCGCCAACGTGTCGCAACTGCGCTCCTCGTTCGGACCCGAGTTCAAGGTCAGTGAGGTCGCGCCCAGCGGTATCGACCCGAAACTGCTCTCTCCGCAGAAGTTGCCGGAGGGTGTGAAGTTCGAGCCGGCCGATTGCGCGAAGTTCGCAGAGGGACAACAGTTCCCGCAGGGACTGCAGGGCAACATGGCCGCGACCGCGGCCGAGGGCGAAGGCAATCGGTTCATCGTGATGGCCGTGGAGACCTCCGAACCCATCCCGCTCAGCGAACCCGGCGACGAGTGCAAACGTGTGAAGTTCCTCGGCGCCGGTGCGCGGGGTCAGGTCGACGTCGTCGAATCGCCCCAGATCGATGACGCCCGCACCGTCGGCACGCACCGCATCGTCCAGACGGTGATCCAGGGGCGGCCGCGAACCGGTGAGCTCTACAACTACGTCGCGAGCTTCGGCAACTACATGGTGATCGTCACGGCCAACCCGTTGGTGCTGCCCGACAAGCCGGTGGCCAAGGTCGACACCGAACGTGCCCGTGAACTGCTGTCGGCGGCCGTGGCCGCGGTACGGGGATAGGTTGGAGCGCCTCAGCGCACGTTGTGCGGGCGGAACTGGATGCTGATCCGCGGCCCGATCAGCCTGCTGGTCTTCGGTATCGAGTGCTCCCACGTGCGTTGACACGAACCACCCATCACCAGCAGGTCGCCGTGCTGTTGCTGCAGCCGCAGTGCGTGTCCGCCGCCGCGTGGGCGTAGCGCGAAAACCCTTGTGGCGCCGAGGCTCACGATCGCCACCATGGTGTCCCGGGTCCGGCTGCGGCCGATGGTGTCGCCGTGCCAGGCCACACTGTCGTCGCCGTCGCGGTACAGGCACAGGCCCGCCGTGGTGAACGGCTCTCCGAGCTCCCGGCCGTACGTGTCGTTGAGCCTGCGGCGGATCTGCTTGAGGCGGGGATGCGGGACCGGCTCGTCGACCAGGTTGTGGAAGCTGACCAGCCGCGGGACGTCGACCACGCGGTCGTACATCTCGCGCTGCTCGGCCCGCCACGGGATGGTGTCCATCAGTTCTTCGAACAGCGAATCGGCGTCGGTCAACCAGCCCGAACGCAACTCGATCCAGGCGCCGTTGCCCAGCGGGCGACGTTCGGCATGCTCGAACAGCGAGCCCTGCACCGCCAGCTCCATGCGCGCGAGTGTATCGCACACACGTTCGACATGTCAGAGGCGTGCGGCACCCGGTCCGCGTTCGGCCAGGATGTCGCCCGGGTTGGTCAGCTGGCACGTCTTGAGGCTCAGGCAGCCGCAGCCGATGCAGCCGGTGAGGTTGTCGCGCAATCGCTGCAGATGCATGATGCGGTCGTCGAGGTCCTGCCGCCAGCCTGCCGACAGGCGTGCCCAGTCCTTGCTGGTGGGCACGCGATCGGTCGGCAGCGTGGACAGCGCCTCGCGGATGCGGGCCAGCGGGATGCCCAGGCGCTGCGACATCCGGATGAAGGCGACGCGACGCAGCGTCTCGCGGGCATAGCGGCGTTGGTTGCCCGCCGTGCGGCGGCTCGTGATGAGCCCCTCGCGCTCATAGAAGTGCAGAGCTGACACCGCGACGCCGCTGCGCTGAGCCAGCTCACCTGGGGTCAGTTCGTGCATGTCCATACACCTGAACCTTACTTCAGGTGGAAATGGGGTTACGGTTCACACGTGACTGATGTGGTGTTGGGCGTCGACTCCGAGGTGGGCACGCTGCGCGTCGCCATCCTGCACCGACCGGGCCCGGAACTGCAGCGCCTGACTCCACGCAACAACGACGCCCTGCTGTTCGACGGTCTGCCGTGGGTATCGAAGGCGCAGGAGGAACACGATCAGTTCGCCGAGCTGTTGCGTTCCCGCGGCGTCGAGGTGCTGCTGGTGGCCGATCTGCTCACCGAGGCGCTGGCCCACAGTGGAGCCGCGCGCATGCACGGCATATCGGCGGCCGTCGACGCACGCCGACTCGGCGTGCCGTTGGCGCAGGAACTCTCAGCCCATCTGCGCACGCTCGAGCCCGCCGCGCTGGCGCACGTGCTCATCGCGGGGATGACGTTCAACGAGCTGCCGTTCAGCGGAAGAGAGCTCTCGTTGGTGCGGCGCATGCATCACGGCGGCGACTTCGTGATCGACCCGCTGCCCAACTTGTTGTTCACCCGCGACTCGTCGTTCTGGATCGGGCCGCGCGTGGCGATCACGTCACTCGCGCTGCCCGCCCGCCACCGCGAAACCTCGCTGACCGACGTCATCTACGCGCACCACCCGCGCTTTCTCGGGGTGCGACGCGCCTACGAGTCCCGTTCGGCACCGGTCGAGGGCGGTGACGTCCTGCTGCTCGCACCCGGCGTGGTGGCGGTCGGGGTGGGGGAGCGGACGACGCCTGCCGGTGCGGAGGCGTTGGCGCGCAGCCTGTTCGACGATGGTCTCGCGCATACCGTGCTCGCGGTTCCCATCGCGCAGGAGCGTGCGCAGATGCACCTCGACACGGTCTGCACCATGGTCGACGTCGACGCCGTCGTGATGTACCCGTACATCGTCGATTCGTTGTCGGCGTTCACGATCCGCCGCGATTCCAGCGGTGTCCACATCAGCGACGCCCAGCGGTTCGTGGATGCGGCCGCCGAGGCCATGGGCATCGACAAGCTCCGCGTGATCGACACCGGCCTGGATCCCGTGACGGCCGAACGTGAACAGTGGGATGACGGCAACAACACGCTCGCCCTGGCACCGGGGGTCGTCGTGGCCTACGAGCGCAATTCGCAAACCAATGCCCGACTTCGAGATGCCGGCATCGAGGTGCTGGCCATCCCGGCGTCCGAGCTCGGGACCGGCCGCGGCGGGCCACGCTGTATGTCCTGCCCCGCGGCGAGAGAGCCGTTGAAGGGGTAGAGGGCACCTCGCCGCCACAACGCCTGCCGCACGCGGTAGACGATCGAGCGGGGTGTATGACGCGGTGCCACCCTCACACGGAACCAGCCCAATCGCTGCAAACACTCGTCGTGGCCGGCGTTGACCACCAGCCCGTACTCTGAGGTGTCCGGATCATGGTCGAGAACCACCGCGACCTTGGCTCTGGGCCAACCGATCGGGACGAAGGTCTCCCAATCATCGTCTGCCAGAACGATAGCGGTCTCCGGCTTCGGTATCCCGGCGTCGAGGAGCAGCAGGCGCACCTGCGTCTCCCGCGCCGACTGCGCGCCACCGTCCATCAATTCGACGGTCTCGCGGGCCTGCCGCACACCGCGGGCCCCCGCGTACTTGTCCGCCAGGGCCGAGACCTCGTCGATGGTCACCCCGGTGATCCGCGCGAGTGCATCCAGGTGCGCGACGGCGCGGTTTCGCGGTAGCCGACGCGCCAGATCCAGCGCAGTGCGGGCAGGCGACGTCACCGGAAGATTCATGACGGTGGTCACTTCCGTGGGATCGATACGTTCGTTGCGGATGATCACCCCGCGGCGTTCGCGGCGATTCTTGCCGATCACTTCGATAGGTGTTTCGGGGTCGATTCCATCGACGCCGTACAGCCCGGCAGCCGCCTGCCCGGCGATGATTCCAGTTCGCCCTGTCCACAGCCACGCGGCCGAGGCATAGGTGTCGAGATGTCGGCGGACGTCTTTCGGCACATACACGTTGGGGTGAATCGCCGTGTAGTTCCACCGCAATTGGCCGCGGGTCAGCTCACCTGCCGCGATGGCCTCGGTGCCGATGAATGTGTACATGCGGGCATCGTCTGCCTTCGCACCGACATCGTCGGGCCGCCGCAGGTCTCCGGAGAGGGGGCCTGTGGATAACTATTCGACAGCGTCCCGTCGTCGAGTTCGACCTCGTGGCTGTGATTCCGCGCTTGTGGCGGGGATTCGCGACCGTGGTGTCCATTTCGAGGACGGGGTTCAATACCGAACTATTGATAGGAGAGACGTCGCTATGCCGTGGCTCACGGCGGGTTCCGACCAGTAGTACTTGTCAGCGTCCCGTCGTCGAGTTCGACCTCGTGGCTGTGATTCCGCGCTTGTGGCGGGGATTCGCGACCGTGGTGTCCATTTCGAGGACGGGGCTCAATACCGAACTATTGGCAGGGAAGGGCGCCGGCACAACGAGAAGCTAGCGCCAGCTCGGCAACCAGATCTCCAGGTTCCAGGTGGTCTGCGAAATGGGCAGGCCCGTCATGATCGGGTACAGCCACGCGAAGTTCGTGATCACCAGCGCGACATAGAAACACACCGTCAGCAGCCCCAGCGTTCGGCGTTCGGCATTCTGGTTCGGTTGGTAGAGGATGTCGCCGAGGATCAGCGCAATGGCCAGCACCAGGAACGGCGCCATCACCGTGGCGTAGAAGAAGTACATCTGGCGGTCGATGTCGGCGAACCACGGCAGGAACCCGGCCAGGTAGCCGACGAGCACGGCGCCGTAGCGCCAGTCGCGTCGCACGACAGCCCGCCACAGGGCCCAGCCGAGCACCGGCACCGCGATGAACCACATGGCGGGTGTGCCGACGAGCATGACGGCCTTGACGCACGACTGGGCACCGCAGCCGGGCACATCCTGGTTGTCGATCGCGTACAGCACGGGCCGCAGCGACATGGGCCAGGTCCACGGCTTCGACTCCCACGGATGGTGATTGCCGTCGGCGTTCGTCAGCCCGGAGTGGAACCGGTAGGCCGCGTAGGTGTAGTGCCACAGCGAGCGCAGCGCATCGGGTATCGGCAGGATGCTGTCCTGCCCGATGGAGCGTCCCACCTCGTGGCGATCGACGGCGGTCTCGGAGGCGAACCACGGCGCGTACGACGCCAGGTACACCGCGAACGGGATCAACCCGAAGACGTACGCAGCAGGCCCCAGATCGCGGCGCAGCGTGCCACGCCACGGGTGCGGCACGTGGTACTGCTTGCGTGCGATGGCGTCGAACACGAGGGTCATGACGCCGAAGAACAGCACGAAGTACAGCCCGGACCACTTCGTCGCGCACGCCAGGCCCAACAGCACACCCGCACCGAAGCGCCACCACCGCACGCCGAGGCGCGGCCCCCAGGACGTCTCGGCGATGCGGCCGTCGAGGAACGCGTTGTACATGCGCTCGCGGACCTCGTCGCGGTCGACCATGAGGCATGCGAACGCGGCCACCACGAACGTCACCAGAAACACGTCGAGCAGGGCGGTACGTGACGACACGAAGCTGACCCCGTCGGCGATCAGCAACAACCCGGCGATCGCACCGATCAGAGTGGAGCGACTGATCCGCCGCGCGATGCGCGTCACCAGCATCACGATGATGACGCCGCACACCGCACCCGAGAACCGCCAGCCCAGCCCGTTGTAGCCGAACAGCCATTCGCCGATGGCGATCAACTGCTTGCCGACGGGCGGATGCACCACGAGCCCGTATCCCGGGTTGTCCTCGACGCCGTGGTTGTGCAGCACCTGCCAGGCCTGCGGCGCGTAGTGCTTCTCGTCGAAGATCGGTGTGCCCGCATCGGTGGGCGACCCGAGGTTGAGGAACCGGCTGATCGCGGCGAGCGCGGTGATGATCGCCGTCATCGCCCAGCCCTGCATACGGTCCAGCGGACCGAAGTCGGGTGGCGGGATCACCGGCCCGGGACTGATCAGCGGAGCCGAGCGACCAGCCGTCGGCGTATCGGTGTCGAGGGCGGTCACGCAAGCGATCGTAGGCTGTCGGTCGTGACACTCGGCAAACTGCTGATCGGCGCCACGCCGTTGGGCCGGCCATCCGACGCGTCGGCGCGGCTGGTCAGCGCCCTGAAAGACGCCGACATCGTCGCCGCGGAGGACACCAGGCGCATCCGGACCCTGGCGCAGGCGCTCGACGTCACACCGGCCGGGCGGGTGCTCAGCTTCTTCGACCAGAACGAGGCGAGCCGCGTGCCCGGGCTGGTCGAGGAGATCCGTGCGGGTGCGACGGTGCTCGTGGTCAGTGACGCGGGCATGCCGCTGATCAACGATCCGGGCTATCGGCTCGTGGCGGCGTGCGTGGAAGCCGGTCTGCCGGTCAGCTGTCTGCCGGGACCGTCGGCGGTGACCACGGCCCTGGCGGTGTCGGGTTTGGCGTCGGACCGGTTCTGCTTCGAGGGCTTCACGCCGCGCAAACACGCCGCACGCATGACGTGGCTGCAGGCCCTGGCCAACGAGACCCGCACGTGCGTGTTCTTCGAGTCGCCGCGCCGGCTCGCCGAGACGCTGCGCGACGCGGTGCAGGCGCTGGGTCCCGACCGTCGCGTGGTCGTGTGCCGCGAGCTCACCAAGATCCACGAGGAGATCAAGCGCGGCACGCTGGCCGAGCTCGCGGCGTGGGCCGAGGACGGCGTGCTGGGCGAGATCACCGTGGTGCTGGCAGGCGCGACGCCGACGGCGGATCTGCCGACGCTGGTGGCCGAGGTCGAGGAACTGGTCGCGGCGGGCACACGGGTGAAGGACGCGTGCGCGCAGGTGATCGCCGACAATCCCGGGGCGCCGTCCAAGCGTGAGCTCTACGACGCGGTGCTGCGCGCGAGGGACTGACCCGGCGGCCGAACCTGACACGCCGAGCCCACGATGCTCGCGGCCTTGTGCAGGCATTCCTCCCACTCGCGATCGGCATCCGAGTCGGCGGTGATGCCGCCGCCCACCCCGAGCACCGCCGAGCCGTCGGCGTCGAACTCGACCGTGCGGATCGCGACGTTCAACTCGCATCCGGCGACGGGTGAGGCCAGACCGACCGTGCCGCAGTAGATCCCGCGGCGTGCGGGCTCCCAGACGCGCAGGAGTTCGCGGGCCCGGCCCTTGGGTGTCCCGGTCACCGACGCGGGCGGGAACGCGGCGTCGAGCAGCGCGGCCATGGGCACGCGCGGGTCGACCTCGGCGGTGACGGTCGACACCAGATGCCACACGCCAGGCGCGGGTCTGACCGCGAGAAGTTCGGGCACGGACACCGATCCGGTGAGCGCGACACGGCCGAGGTCGTTACGCACGAGGTCGACGATCATGATGTTCTCGGCGACGTCCTTGACCGACGCCAGGAGCCCGGCCGGGTCGGCATCGCGCGGCAGTGTCCCCTTGATGGGGCTCGAGCACACCGTCGCCCCGTGTCGGCTCAGGAACAGTTCCGGCGACAGCGAGGCCACCGCGCCCCATTCACCCGCCACATACGCTGCGCGCGCCGGAGCGGTCCGGCTGACGGCGTCGGCGAAGAAATCCAGCGGCGATCCGTCGAGCCGACCGGTGAATCGCGTGCACACGCATGCCTGATACACCTCGCCCGCAGCGATGGCCTCCAGGCAGGCCGCCACGCCTCGGCGGTGGCTGTCCCGGTCCGGTGGCACCCAGTCCACGGTGTGCGGCCGCGGCGGTGCGGGCGCCAGATCGTTCAACCACGCGGGAAGCGGTGCGCCGCTGAGGCTTTCGTACCACCACTGCCCGTCGGCGGCTTGGCGCAGGGCGCAGTCGGACCACCCGCCCGCGGCTTGCGGGATGCGCGACGCGGTCTCGTCGGAGCCAGGATCGGGGTAGGACAGGTAGCCGAACCATCCACCTCCCACGGCTCCCTCAACCGACGTCGCAGCGGGCACGTCGAACACCGCGTCGGGTTCGGTCGGCAGCGCGGTCACGGTCGGTGCGATCACGGCCCGCGAGCCGAACCAGTCGCCGATCAGCGCGGCGGGTGGTGCGAGTCCCGCGGCCGCGGCGGCGGATGCGACGCTACGCAGCACGGCAGGGGCCGACGCAGCGTCGTCCGAGTCGTCTGACCCCCAGCCGTCCGGCGTGCAGAACCGCTCGATCCGCATGCCATCAGCGTGGCAGATCGCTACCGGCTGATCACCCGCGGGATGTCGACGCCGACGAGCTTGTCGGGGTTGCGCATCGCGTAGAAGTGCGTGATGCGGCCGTCGACGATCTCGATGGTGACCACGCCCTCGAAGCGCTCGCCCAGATAGAGCTTGAGCGCGGGGGCGTTGTTGTACATCGCCGGTTCCACCCGCGCCCCTTCGCCGCCGAGGCGCACGAGGCCCGACACCAGCCGGGCCACGGCCTGTGCACCCGACACCGGGCGGCGTGCGGCGCTGCGCTTGCCGGCGCTGTCGGCGGTCCACACCACATCGGGCGCCAGCAGTTCCATGAGCGCGTCGATGTCCCCGGTCGACGCAGCGGTGAAGAACCGCTGCGTGATCTCCGTCGACACCTGCGGGTCCACGGGTTCGAAGCGCTTACGACGCGACTGCACGTGGTTGCGGGCGCGGTGGGCCATCTGCCGCACCGCGGTGGTGGATTTGCCGATCGTCGAGGCGATCTCGTCGTGGCTGAAGCCGAACACGTCGTGCAGCACGAACACGGCCCGCTCATCGGGGGTCAGGGTTTCGAGCACGACGAGCATCGCCATCGAAACCGATTCGGCGAGCACCACATCCGACGACGCGTCCGCGCTGTCGGCCACCAGCAGCGGCTCGGGCAGCCACGGGCCCACGTACTCTTCACGCAGCCGTGACCGGGCCCGCAACGCGTTGAGTGACTGGCGGGTGACCAACTTGGCCAGGTAGGCCTTGGTGTCGGTCACCGTGCTCAGGTCCACCTCGGCCCAGCGCAGGTAACTCTCCTGCAGCACGTCGTCGGATTCGGTTGCTGTGCCGAGGATCTCGTATGCGATGGTGAACAGCAGCGGCCGCAGGGCCGTGAACCTCTCGGCGTGCTCGGTCGAGTTGCCTGCGCTGGGGACGTTCATCGACGTGCAGCTCCCACGGTGTCCTTACCGGCCTCGGCCAGTTGGCGTGCGCGGTTGCGGCCCTTGAACCAGAAATAGGATCCCGGCTTGCGGCCCTCCTTGGCCATGAACGTCAACGTGGCCTTGCACACCTGTTCCTTGACCGCCGCACCGACGCGGCCGCCGATGTAGACGCGCCGCGGGGTGTCGTCGGAGTGCGCGATCTGCACGGTGCCGTAGGTGCGCCCGATGCTCACGCACTGCCCCGTGAAGGCCTGGTTGAGCACCGCGGGTTCGGTGCCGGCGATGCGCGCGAGCACGGTGTCGGCGGCCTGAACCCCCATGGGGCCCGCGGCCTGGCAGCTCATGCGCAGCGGGATACCCGACGGGGACGCCGCGTCGCCCGCGGCCACGATGCGGCCGTCGTCGACGCTGGTGAGGGTCTCGTCGGTGATCAGCCGGCCCAGCTCGTCGGTGGTGAGCCCACTTGCCGCGGCCAAACCGGGCACTCCGAAACCGGTGGTCCACACCGTCACCGCGCTGGGCAGGGTCCTGCCGTCGGCCAGCGTCACCTCGGTGGCGCCGACGGACGTGACCAGGACGTCGGGTCCGTCGACGATGGTCACGCCGAGCCTGGTGAGCGCCTTGACCACCGAGCGTCGGGCCTGCACGCCGAGGGACGCGCCGACCACATCGGTGACGAGTGTGACCGCCCGGCCGGACTCGGCGAACTCGCCTGCGGCTTCGATCCCGGTGAGGCCGCCGCCGACGACGACGATCGGCGCCGACATCGGCACATCCTGCAGCCGTTCCCGCAGGCGCTGCGCCTGCTCGAATTCGCTGAGCGGATGGGCATGTTCGGCCGCGCCGGGCACCGAGGACGGCACGCCTCCGGTGCTGCCCACCGCGTACAGCAGGTAGTCGTAATCGACGACGTCGCCGGAGGCGAGTTGCACCTGACGGATCGGGGCGTCGATGCGCAGCGCGCTGTCGACGAGCAGACGCACCTGCTCACCGAGCAACGTGTCGTAGCCGGCGGTGGCCGAGTGGTTGCCCGCGGCCATCTGGTGCAGGCGGATGCGCTCGACGAACTCCGGTCGCGGATTGATCAGCGTGATGATCGCGTCCTTGGCCTTCTGCAGACGGTTCGCGGCCAGCACTCCGGCGTAGCCGCCGCCGATCACGACGATGTGAGGGGCTTTCGGCATTTGGTGTCTCCTCTCGAAGGGGCTTGTGCCCTCAAGACACCGCACGTCGACGGAGTGTGACAGATCCGCGCCGAATGTGGCTCAGATCACTCGATCAGATGAGTCCGAGTGCGAGCATCGCGTCGGCGACCTGGATGAACCCGGCGATGTTCGCGCCCGCCACGTAGTTGCCCGGCTGGTCGTAATCGTCGGCCGTCGACAGGCACCGGTCGTGGATGCGGCGCATGATCTCGGCGAGCCTGCCCTCGGTGTCGTCGAAGGTCCACGAGTCGCGGGAGGCGTTCTGCTGCATCTCCAGCGCGCTGGTGGCGACACCGCCCGCGTTGACGGCCTTTCCCGGCGCGAAGATCACGCCCGCCTCGTCGAAGAGTTTCACGGCCTCCGGGGTGCACGGCATGTTCGCACCCTCGGCCACGATGCGGCAGCCCGATCCGATCAGGGCCTTGGCGTCGCCGGCCGACACCTCGTTCTGCGTCGCGCACGGCAGCGCGATGTCACACGGCACGTTCCAGACGCTCTCGCCCGCGACGAACTGTGTTGCGCCGCCGCGTGCCTCGGTGTACGCGTCGATGCGGGCGCGCCGCACTTCCTTGAGTTCCTTGAGCAGCTCGAGGTCGATGCCCTTCTCGTCGACCACGTAACCGCTCGAATCCGAGCACGCCACGACGATGCCGCCGAGTGCGTGCACCTTCTCGATCGCGTAGATGGCCACGTTGCCCGATCCGGACACGACGACGCGCTTGCCGTCGAACGATTGACCGGAGGACTGCAGGATCTCGTCGACGAAGAACACCGTGCCGTACCCGGTGGCCTCGGTCCGCACCTGCGATCCACCCCAGGTGAGGCCCTTGCCGGTGAGCACGCCGGATTCGTAGCGGTTGGTGATCCGCTTGTACTGGCCGAACAGATAACCGATCTCGCGTGAGCCGACGCCGATGTCACCGGCGGGCACGTCGGTGTACTCGCCGATGTGGCGGTACAGCTCGGTCATGAACGACTGACAGAACCGCATGACCTCGGCGTCGGAGCGGCCCTTGGGGTCGAAGTCCGAACCGCCCTTGCCGCCGCCGATCGGCAGGCCGGTCAGGGCGTTCTTGAAGATCTGCTCGAAGCCGAGGAACTTGACGATGCCGAGGTACACCGAAGGGTGGAACCGCAACCCGCCCTTGTACGGCCCGAGTGCGGAGTTGAACTCGACACGGAATCCGCGGTTGATCTGCACCTTGCCGGTGTCGTCGACCCACGGCACCCGGAAGATGATCTGGCGCTCGGGTTCGCACAAGCGGCTGATGATCGCGTGGTCGGCGTACTCGGGGTGCTTCTCCACCACGGGGCCGAGGCTTTGGAGAACCTCGAAAACGGCCTGGTGGAACTCCTGTTCACCGGCGTTGCGGCGGGAGACCTCTTCGAATACTGCCTGCAGTTTTGGGTGTAGGTCACTCATGTCAATCGTTCTGATAGCGCGGGAAGATCCCGCTCGGTGCGGGTAAGGGGACGCCCGGCTTGATGCGGGTGGCGATTGCGGCGAAGTCGCGCTCATCGGCCGGCTGGCCCAGCAGGTCGAGCAGCTTGGCCGTCGACTCCGGCATCACCGGCTGCAGCAACAGCGTCGCGATGCGCACCACTTCGAGAGTGGTGTATAGCACAGTGCGGAAGCGCTGTTGGTCCTCCGCGGCGTCGGACTTGCGCAGCACCCACGGCTCCTGGGCCGAAAAGTACCGGTTGGCGGCACCGAGCACGCCCCAGATCGCCTCCAACGCAAGATGCATCGCGGGCACGTCGAAGTGTTCGCGGAGCCGCTCCAGCAGACCGTCGGCGGAAGCCAGCAACGCGGCGTCCTCCTCGGTGAACTCGCCGGGATCGGGCACGGCCGCACCGAGGTTCTTGGCCACCATCGACAGCGAGCGCTGCGCGAGGTTGCCGAGCTCGTTCGCGAGGTCGGCGTTGATCCGGCCGATGATGGCGTCCTCGTTGTAGCTGCCGTCCTGTCCGAACGGCACCTCACGCAGCAGGAAGTAGCGCACCTGGTCCAGGCCGAACGTGTCGACCAGGTTGACCGGATCCACTACGTTGCCGATCGACTTGCTCATCTTCTCGCCGCGGTTGAGCAGCCAGCCGTGCGCGAAGACGCGCTTGGGCAGCTCGAGACCCGCCGACATCAGGAAGGCGGGCCAGTACACGGTGTGGAACCGGATGATGTCCTTGCCGATCATGTGCAGATCGGCAGGCCAGTAGCGCCGGAACGCCTCGGACCCCGTGTCGGGGAAGCCCACGCCGGTCAGGTAGTTGGTGAGCGCGTCGACCCACACGTACATGACGTGGTCGGGGTGGTCGGGCACCGGCACGCCCCAGTCGAACGTCGTGCGGGAGATCGAGAGGTCCTTGAGACCGCCCGAGACGAAGCTGACGATCTCGTTGCGGCGCACGTCCGGTCCGATGAACTCGGGATGCTCCCGGTACAGCGCGAGCAGCCGGTCGGTGTAGGCCGACAGCCGGAAGAAGTACGTCTGCTCCTCGGTCCACGTCACCGGCGCGCCGGTCTCGGTGGCGATGCGGGTGCCGTCGGGCTGCTCGGCGGTCTCGTTCTCGGTGAAGAAGCGCTCGTCGCGGATCGAGTACCAGCCCTTGTAGGCGTCGAGGTAGATGTCGCCCGCGTCGACCATGCGCTTCCAGATCGCCTTCGACGCCTCGTAGTGGTCGGCGTCGGACGTGCGGATGAACCGGTCGAAGGAGATGTTGAGCTTCTCCTGCAGCCGCTGGAAGACGTCCGAATTGCGCCGCGCCAGCTCGGCAGCGGTGATGCCCTCGGCCGCGGCGGTCTCGGCCATCTTCTGCCCGTGCACGTCGGTGCCCGTCAGGTACCGCACGTCGAAGCCGTCGAGGCGCTTGAAACGCGCGATGGCGTCGGTGGCGACGTACTCGTAAGCATGGCCGATGTGCGGCGCACCGTTGGGGTAGGCGATGGCCGTGGTGATGTAGAAGGGCTTGCTCATCGGCAACCACCTTATGGTGTTGCGGTGAGTGCGAAACGTTCAGCCAGGGAGAAACCGCCAGCTCCGGAACCGTTGACCCCGCTCATCGACGCGCACACCCATCTCGACGCGTGTGGTGCACAGGCACCCGAAGATGTGCGCGCCATCGTCGATCGCGCGGCCGCCGTCGGCGTCGGGTGTGTCGTGACGATCGCCGACGACCTGGACGCGGCGCACTGGGTGACCCGCGCCGCCGACGCCGACGACCGTGTCTACGCGGCGGTCGCGCTGCATCCCACGCGCGCCAACACGCTCACCGACGACGCGAAAGCCGATCTCGAACAGCTGGCAGCGCATCCGCGCGTGGTGGCGATCGGCGAGACCGGCATGGACATGTACTGGCCCGGCCGGCTCGACGGATGCGCCACACCTGCCGAGCAGCGTGAGGCCTTCGCGTGGCACATCGACCTGGCCAAGCGCAGCGGCAAACCGCTCATGATCCACAATCGCGACGCCGACGCCGAGGTGCTCGACGTGTTGCGGGCCGAGGGCGCCCCCGAGACTGTGATCTTCCACTGTTTCTCGTCGGGCCCCGAGATGGCGCGGACGTGCCTCGACGCGGGCTGGGTGTTGAGCCTGTCGGGCACCGTGAGCTTCAAGAACGCTCGTGACCTGCAGGAAGCCGCCCGCCTGATCCCGCAGGGCCAGATGCTCGTCGAGACCGACGCCCCGTTCCTCACGCCGCACCCGTTCCGAGGGGCGCCCAACGAGCCGTACTGTCTGCCCTACACTGTCCGTGCACTGGCGGCGTTGCTGGATCGCCCTGCCGAGGAGCTCGCCGCCGAGACCGCGGCCACCGCCGAACGCGTGTACGGGCTTCGCGACAGTTGCCGCTTCTAGACCGATTCGTTACCGTCTTGTGATCAAAGACTCGGCCGGCATGGTTTCGCAGGCCTGCAAGACCCGAGAAACACGAGGACCACACGACAGCCGTGGAAGCGCTCAACAAACTTCATGAATCCCGCTCGCCGTTGCTTCGAGGAGTCGTGGGTGCCTTTCTGGTCTCCCTGACGGTTGCCGGGGGCTACGCCGTCGCCTCCCACAAGACCGTGACCCTCTCGGTGGACGGCACCCCCATGACCGTCACCACCATGAAATCCCGCGTGATCGACGTCGTCGAGGAGAACGGGTTCGACGTCTCCGATCGTGATGATCTTTTCCCCGCGGCAGCCGAGACCGTGCACGAGTCCGACACCATCGTGCTGCGCCGCAGCCGCCCCATCGAGGTGTCGCTCGACGGCGAGGGCAGCAAGCAGGTGTGGACCACGGCGTCCACCGTGGACGAGGCGCTCGCCCAGCTCCGGATGACGGACAAGGCCCCGGCTGCGGCCTCCCGCGGCAGCCGTGTCCCACTGGCCGGGATGGCCCTGCCGGTCGTCAGCCCCAAGACCGTGCAGATCGACGACGGCGGCAAGGTGTCGACGGTGCACCTCGCGGCCCCGAATGTGGCAGGCCTGCTCAAGGCCGCAGGCGTTCCGCTGGAGCAGAACGACACCGTGGTTCCGGCCGCGTCGTCCCCGGTCGTCGACGGCATGCAGATCCAGGTCACCCGCATGCGTATCGAGAAGGTGACCGAGCGTGTCCCGCTCGCGCCGGGCAACGAGCGCATCGAGGACCCGACGATGAACATGAGCAGGCAGGTCGTCGAGGATCCGGGCGCCCCCGGTCTGCAGGACGTCACTTTCGCCATTGCGAAGGTAAATGGCGTGGAAACCGGTCGGCTGCCGGTAGCCAATCGCGTAATTGAACCCGCACGGAATGGTGTCCTCCGTGTCGGGGCAAAGCCGGGAACGGAAGTTCCGCCGGTTTCCAATGGCCCCACCTGGGATGCCCTCGCTCAATGTGAAGCGGGAGGTAACTGGGCCATTAACACCGGTAACGGTTTTTTTGGCGGCGTGCAATTCGATCAGAACACCTGGGAAAGAAACGGCGGTCTGCGGTATGCTCCGAGGGCCGACTTGGCGACCAGAGAAGAACAAATTGCGATTGCTGCGGTGACGCAATCCCGGCAAGGTTGGGGAGCCTGGCCGGTGTGTAGCGGGAGGATTGGGGCGCGCTGACTATTCGACTGCTCGGGCGGACCGAGATACGACGCTTGGCGAAAGAGATCGACTTTCGCCCACGAAAGGCATTCGGACAGAACTTCGTCCACGATGCCAACACGGTGCGGCGCATCGTGTCGGCCTCTGGGGTCCATCGGCACGACCATGTCCTCGAGGTCGGGCCGGGACTCGGTTCTCTGACTCTGGCGCTGCTGGATCGGGGAGCCCGCGTCACCGCGGTGGAGATCGATCCGCTGCTGGCGCGTCAGCTGCCGACGACGATCGCCGACCATTCGCACAGTGAGATCAACCGGCTCACGGTGCTCAACCGGGACATCCTGACGCTGATGCCGGGTGACCTCGCCGAACAGCCGACGGCCCTCGTCGCGAACCTGCCGTACAACGTGGCGGTGCCCGCGCTGCTGCACCTGCTGGCAGAGTTCCCGTCGATCCGGACGGTGATGGTCATGGTGCAGGCCGAGGTGGCCGAGCGCCTCGCCGCCGAACCGGGCGGCAAGGACTACGGCGTGCCGAGCGCCAAGGTGCGGTTCTACGGCAACGTGCGCAGGCACGGCATGGTGTCGCCGACGGTGTTCTGGCCGATCCCTCGGGTGTACTCGGGGCTGGTCCGGATCGACCGGTACGAGACGGCGCCCTGGCCGATGGACGAGGCCTTCCGCGACGAGGTGTTCAATCTGATCGACATCGGCTTCGCACAGCGCCGCAAGACCTCGCGCAACGCATTCGCCGAGTGGGCGGGCGGAGGCAACGAGTCCGCCGAGCGCCTGCTGGCCGCCAGCATCGACCCGGCACGTCGCGGTGAGACGTTGAGCATCAACGACTTCGTCCGGCTGCTGCAGCGGACGAAGGAAGCGCTGGGCGAGGACTACAACAAGCCGGCCGCCAACCCCACCGTGTCGACGTCTTCGGTGGCCACGGAGTCGATGACAACGCCTTCGGTGTCCGCCGAGGCCTGAGCCTCACGCCGAGACCGGCGAAATGGTGCCCGACGATGTCGTCGGCGGCCATTTCGCCGGTTTCGTGTTTTGCGGTGCCGGTTATTTGTCGAACGCTTCCGCGAGATCACGCACGAACTGCGCGCACGATTCGTAACGCCGCTCTGGGTCTTTTGCCAATGCCTTGGCGAAAATCGAATCGACGGCGTGCGGAATCCAATCGGCCCGATCGGATATGCGCGGCGGCGGGCTGTTCAACTGCTGGTCGACCATCTTCACGGGCGTGGTCGCGGTGAACGGCGGCAACCCGGTGAGAACCTCCACCGCCGTGCACGCCAGCCCGTACTGATCGGTGGCAGCCGACAGCGCGCGCCCGGAGACCAGCTCGGGCGCCGAGTAGGGGAGCGACGCCTGCACCTGGGGCCGCGGCGCCTTCGTGTGATGCGTGATGCGCCGGGCCGGGTCGAGGGTGAGGCGCCCGGTGGCATCGGCGGCAAGGCGCGCCGCGACGTCCTCTGCGAGCGAGTGCGCAACCCCGAAGTCGATCAGCACGGCCCGCGAAAACGGTTTGTCGACAAGGAGGTTGGCGGGTTTGACGTCGCTGTGCACGATGCCGAGCCGGTGGGTGTGGTCGAGGGCGTCGGCGATCTGCGCGAGTGCGGCGAGCTGGTCGGTGCGCGCGGCCAGGCACGTGACGGGTCTGCCGTCGATGAACTCCATGGCCAGCCACCCGCGCCCCGCCGAGTACATCGCGACGACGTTGGGGTGTGCGGCCCGGCATGCGAAGTCGAACTCGCGGCGCAGCCTCTCCAGGTGCGCGGGTTCGCGGTGCGAATCGTTGAGCACCTTGAGCGCGACCGGGCGGCGGCCGTTCGCGTCGCGTGCCCGGTACACCACGGCCCAGCCGCCGCGACCCGCCACGTCCTCGACGGCGAATCCCGCGATGCGCTCGCCGGGGGACACCACCCTCACAGCTTAGGGATCACCGCCGCGGTACAGCGGTGACACGGCGCACGGCGATAGGGTCGTGGCCGTGCCCGCTTCCGATGGCAGTACCGCGTCCGAATGGGTGACCACCGGTTCGGTCACCGTGCGCGTCCCCGGCAAGGTGAATCTGTATCTGTCCGTCGGCGGTCTGCGCGACGACGGATATCACGATCTGACGACGGTGTTCCATGCCGTCTCGCTGCTCGACGAGGTGACGGTCCGCAACGCCGATGTGCTTTCGTTGCGGATGGTCGGGGAGGGCTCCGAATCATTGCCGGTCGACGAGCGCAACCTGGCGTGGCGGGCCGCCGAACTGATGGCCGAGCACGTGGGCCGTGCCCCGGATGTGGCGATCACCATCGAGAAGTCGATCCCGGTGGCCGGCGGCATGGCCGGTGGCAGTGCCGACGCGGCGGGCGTGCTGGTGGCCATGAACACCCTGTGGGAGCTCGGGGTTCCGCGTCGGGACCTGCATGCGCTGGCCGCGAAACTCGGCAGTGACGTGCCGTTCGCACTGCACGGCGGGACCGCGCTGGGGTCGGGTCGCGGCGAGGATCTCGCCACGGTGCTCGCGCGCAACACGTTCCACTGGGTGCTGGCGTTCGCGCACCGCGGCCTGTCGACCCCCAAGGTGTTCGGTGAACTGGACCGGCTGCGCGCCGACACCACACGCGGCCTGCCGCGCGCCGACGAACCCGAGCCCGTGCTGGCCGCACTGGCCTCCGGCGTTCCGGCGGAGCTGGCGTCCCTGCTGGGCAACGATCTGCAGCCCGCCGCCCTGAGCCTGTATCCCGAGCTGCGTCGCACGCTGCGTGCCGGTGTCGAGGCAGGTGCGCTCGCGGGCATCGTGTCGGGTTCGGGCCCCACGTGTGCGTTCCTGTGTGCGTCGGCCTCGGCCGCGGTGGATGTCGGCACCCAGCTCTCGGGAGCGGGCGTGTGCCGAACCGTCCGTGTCGCGAGCGGACCCGTGCACGGCGCGCATGTGGTGCCTGCTCCGTCGACGTCGTGAGCGCGTGTCGTCGTGTGAATTCAACCTGCGGAAACGGCGCGTTATCTGCGGCGACACCGCTGTGAGACATCACTCAATTCTCGCCACAGTTTGGCAGTTACTTAAGGGTCTCTTAAGATGATCGGCGGTGGAAGCTAGCGGTCAAGTATCGGACGCGACGATTTCGCCCTCCGGCAATATCGGTGGGCGGTTGCACAGCCATGTGGCCGGCGTCGTAATGTGCGATCCCGCGTCGTTGCTGAAAACGCCCACTTTTCCGGGCGACCCATCACCGAACCGAGACATAACTGCTGCCCAATCGTGTGCGTGTGCCTATCCAAAGGTGCCGTTCGGTGGGCGGAATATGGATAACCGGGTAATGACGTTGTGCCGGATCTTCCCGGTGCAGCGGCTCCGGAAGCCGAGGAGGTCGTCGTGAGCAGATTCACCGAGAAGATGTACCGCAACGCACGGACGGTGACGACCGGCATGGTGACCGGTGAACCGCACGCGCCGGTGCGGCACACCTGGGGTGAGGTGCACGAGCGGGCCCGTCGCATCGCCGGCGGCCTGGCGGCCGCGGGCATCGGCCACGGCGACGCCATCGGCGTGCTGGCCGGCTTCCCGGTGGAGATCGCGCCGACCGCGCAGGGCGTGTGGATGCGTGGTGCGAGCCTGACGATGCTGCACCAGCCGACGCCGCGCACCGATCTCGCGGTGTGGGCCGAGGACACCATGAACGTCATCAGCATGATCGAGCTGAAGGCCGTCATCGTCTCCGAGCCGTTCCTGGTCGCCATCCCCGTGCTGGAGGAGAAGGGCATCCGGGTTCTCACGGTCGGCGACCTGCTCGCCGCCGACCCCATCGACCCTGTCGAGACCGGCGAGGACGACCTCGCGCTCATGCAGCTGACGTCCGGCTCGACCGGATCGCCCAAAGCCGTGCAGATCACGCACCGCAACATCCACTCGAATGCCGAGGCGATGTTCATCGGTGCGGAGTACGACGTCGAGAAGGACGTCATGGTCAGCTGGCTGCCGTGTTTCCACGACATGGGCATGGTCGGCTTCCTGACGATCCCCATGTACTTCGGCGCCGAGCTCGTCAAGGTCACGCCGATGGACTTCCTGCGTGACACGTTGCTGTGGGCCAAGCTCATCGACAAGTACAAGGGCACGATGACCGCGGCCCCGAACTTCGCCTACGCGTTGCTGGCCAAGCGGCTGCGCCGCCAGGCCAAGCCCGGCGACTTCGACCTGTCGACACTGCGCTTCGCGCTCTCGGGTGCCGAGCCCGTCGAGCCGGCCGATGTCGAGGACCTGCTCGACGCGGGCGCGCCGTTCGGCCTGCGTCCCGAGGCGATCCTGCCGGCCTACGGCATGGCCGAGACCACGCTCGCGGTGTCGTTCTCGCCGTGCGGAAAGGGTCTGGTGGTCGACGAGGTCGACGCCGACCTGCTGGCCGCACTGCGCCGCGCCGTGCCCGCCACGAAGGGCAACACCAAGCGTCTCGCGTCGCTCGGCCCGCTGCTGCAGGGGCTGGAGGCCCGCGTCGTCGACGAGCACGGCGAGGTCATGCCGCCGCGCGGTGTCGGCGTCATCGAGCTGCGCGGTGAGCCGTTGACCCCGGGCTACATCACCATGGGTGGCTTCGTGCCCGCCCAGGACGAGCACGGCTGGTACGACACCGGCGACCTCGGTTACATCACCGAGGAAGGCAACATCGTCGTGTGCGGCCGCGTCAAGGACGTCATCATCATGGCCGGGCGCAACATCTACCCGACCGACATCGAGCGTGCCGCCGGCCGCGTCGAGGGGGTGCGCCCGGGTTGTGCCGTGGCCGTCCGCCTGGATGCCGGCCATTCCCGCGAGACCTTCGCCGTCGCCGTCGAGTCCAACGCCTGGCAGGATCCGGCCGAGGTGCGTCGCATCGAGCACCAGGTCGCCCACGAGGTGGTGTCCGAGGTCGACGTGCGCCCCCGCAACGTCGTCGTGCTGGGCCCCGGGTCGATCCCGAAGACCCCGTCGGGCAAGCTGCGTCGCGCCAACTCGGTCTCGCTGGTCACCCAGTAACCAACTTCCCACCGCGAGCGTGCGTGTCTGCTGCACGCCACGCCGCAAATCAGCAGCACTGCGCGCACGCTCGTGAGCGTGTGAGCGTGCGGCGCCAGATCACGCGGTCGCGTGTGGCGACGCCGCGTCGTCCATGCGGTTGTAGACCCGCCACCAGACCGCCTCGTGGTCGACCGGGCTGATCTCGCGGCGTGCGAGACGGTCGTCGGCGTCGAGCAGAGCCGAGGCAAGATCGCGTAACCGGTCACGCGCCGCGCGGGCGGCCTCGTCGTCATGACCGGCCATCGTCGTCGCCATCATCGTGCGCACCTGGGTGCGCGCCTCCCCGGCCAGTGCGGCCGCCGCCGCGCCTGCCGCCACCGTGATCGCCGTCGACACCAGGACCGCGGCCCAGGTCGGCATCGACGTCGACAGCCAGATCGGGCAGACGAGCCACAGGGCCAGACCCCAGCCCGCCCACCCGCGCGCGATGCGGATCCAGCGGCGGTCGGCGGTGGTGATCCCCGGCGGATAGACGACAAGGCGGTGTTCCACCACTCCGAAACGGGTGGGCCGGATTTCGATCGACCCCCATCGCCGGGCGCCGTCGAGCACTCTGTGTGAGACACGCTGCAGCAGCCCGGGCTGTGCTTGATACGCGTCCATACTTCCGTTGTACCCAGCTTTTTCACAGGAGACCGCAAGCCGGCCGATTTCCCGTCTGGGTATAGAAAGCTATACTCAGAGGATGAGTGACAGAATCCCGGCCCGCCTCGCCGAGCATCCGACGGTGCAAGCGGTCCGGTCCCGCCGCGGCGCCGGACCGCGGGTCCCGATCGACGCCGACTGGCTGCGGGCGCTGTGCCTGGAGGCCGGAGTCGACGACGTCGGGTTCGTCAGCGTCGACGATCCGGCGGTCGGAACCGAACACGAGCACGCCGACGCGGCCCTGCCCGGCGTACGCAGCTACATCTCGCTCGTCGTGCGCATGAACCGGGACAACGTGCGGTCCACCGCGCGCAGCGTCGCGAACCAGGAGTTCCACCGCAGCGGTGAGACCCTCAACGAGGCCGCGCACCGTATCACCCGGGCGTTGGAGGATGCCGGGTACCGCGCGGTCAACCCGTCGGCGACCTTCCCCATGGAGATGGATCGCTATCCCGGGCGCATCTGGGTGGTCGCGCACAAACCCGTGGCGGTGGCCGCGGGCATGGGGGTCATGGGCATACACCGCAACGTGATTCACCCGAAGTTCGGCAACTTCATCCTGCTCGGCACCATCCTGGTGGCCGCGGAGATCAGCAGTTACGGTGAGCCACTTGACTATTCACCGTGTCTGGAATGCAAGCTGTGTGTCGCGGCCTGCCCGGTCGGGGCGATCGGCAAGAACGGCGAGTTCGACTTCCTCGCCTGCTCGGTGCACAACTACCGCGAGTTCATGGGCGGGTTCACCGATTGGGTGCAGACTGTGGCCGACAGCGCTGACGCCGACGACTTCCGTTCGCGCGTCACCGATTCCGAGAACGCGTCGATGTGGCAGAGTCTGTCGTTCAAGCCCAACTACAAGGCCGCGTACTGCCTGGCGGTGTGTCCGGCGGGCGAGGATGTCATCGAGCCGTATCTCGACGACCGCAAGGGGTTCATGGACCTGGTCCTCAAACCGCTGCAGGACAAGAAGGAGACGCTGTACGTGCTGCCCAACTCGGCGGCCAAGGAGCATGCCGAGAAGCGGTATCCGCACAAGACCGTGAAGGTCGTCGACGGCGGTCGGCCGCGGCATCGGTGAGGGGCGGCGCTGAGCAGCGGACGCGCGCTCACGCGCCACGAGCGTGCGCGTAGTGCTGCTGATTTGCGGCGTGGCGGGCAGCAGACACGCACGCTCGCGGTGCAAGGGGTCAGATGTGGAAGACAGCTACCAGGCGTGCACGGTGTTCTGCGCGGGTTTCAGCCCCTGGGCGATCAGGAGTTCGGTGGCGTCGGCGGCCTGCTCGACGATCGTGGGGACCTCGGCGCGTTCGGCCGCGGTGAAGTTCTCCAGCACGAAAGCCGCCGGGTCCTTGCGGCCCGGCGGCCGACCGACGCCGATGCGGACCCGGTGAAAGTCCTTGGAACCCAACGCCGATGCGACCGAACGCAGGCCGTTGTGGCCGCCTTCACCACCGCCGAGCTTGAGCCGGATACGACCGAAGTCGAGGTCGAGCTCGTCGTGGATCACCACGATCTGCTGTGGCGGCACCGAGTAGAACTTGGCGAGTGGGCCGACCTGGCGGCCCGACTCGTTCATGTAGCAGCGGGGTTTGGCGAGCACCACCGAGGAGCCCGCCAGCCGGCCCGTCACGACCTCCGCGCCGGAGCGCTTGTGCACCTTGAAAGCCGAGCCGATGCGTCCGGCGAGCACGTCGGCCACCATGAAGCCGAGATTGTGCCGGGTCTTGGCGTAGGCGGGCCCGGGATTTCCCAGGCCCACCACAAGCAGCGGCTCGGCCATCGGCGCGAGAGCCCTACTCGGCCGACTCTTCGGCGGCGCCCTCTGCGGCAGGAGCCTCGGCGCCGGCCTCGCCGGCCTCGCCGGCACCCTCACCCTCGAGGGCCTCGGCGCTCGGGGCCTCGACGACGTTGACCACCAGCAGCTCCGGATCGGAGATGAGGTTGACGCCCTGGGGCAGCTCGATCTGGCCCGCAGTGATCTGGGTGCCCGCCTCGACACCCTCGACCGACACGGAGAACTGCTCGGGGATAGACAGGGCCTCGGCCTCGATCTCGACGGTGTTGGTCTCCTGGGTGACCAGCGTGCCAGGGGCGGCGTCACCCTCGACGACGACGGTCACCTCGACGGTGACCTTCTCGCCGCGCTTCACGACGAGCAGGTCGGCGTGCTGGATGGTGCGGCGGATCGGGTGCACGTCGAGCGCCTTGGTCAGGGCCAGCTGCTCGGTGCCGTCGATGTCCAGGGTCAGGACCGCGTTGGTGCCGTGGCCGCGCAGCACGGCTGCGAAGTCGCGGGCGTTGAGCTCCAGGTGCTGCGGATCGGTGCCGTGACCGTAGAGAACGGCGGGCACCTTGCCGTCGCGGCGGGCCTGACGTGATGCGCCCTTGCCGGTGCGGGTGCGCACGTTGGCGGTCAACTTGTTGGGTACGTTGGCTGTCTTGGCCATGGGGGTGTTGCTCCTAGTTGTCCCTGTACTCGGTTCGTCAGCACGGCCAGGGTCGCAACACTCAAAAGAAGTTCCCGTCGATAACGGTGGTCCATCAAGGTCCACCCTCGCCGTGACGCCTGGTCAGGGTAGCAAAGAATCTCCGCCCACCCCAAAACGCTAGAGCGGGTAGGAGGTGCCGGTGAGCTGCTCGGACAACTCCCAGAGCCCCTTCTGAGTGTCGGTGCGACGCGCCAGCGGGCTGCGGCCGACGGGTCCGGTCGGTCCCCACTGGCCGAAGCGCGGGCCGACGAAACTGTCGCCGGGCAGGTCCTGGGACGCCGCGTAGAGCGTCTGGCGCGCGCCGAACGTGACGTCGGTGGCCAGGTGCCGGTTGCCCAGCGCGGCCATCGCGGTGCCGAACCGGCTGCCGGAGTGTCCCTGCAGGTTGGTGGCCGAATACCCGGGATGGGCGGCCAGCGCGCGCACCGACGATCCGGAGGCGGCGAGGCGGCGCTGCAGTTCCGAGGTGAACATCAGGTTCGCGAGCTTGGACTGGCCGTACGCCAGCCACGCCGAGTACGGCCGTGCCTTCCAGTTCAGGTCTTTGAGGTTGATGCGGCCGATCCAGTGCATCATCGACGACACCGTGACGACACGATCGGAGATCTTGGGCAGCAGCAGGTTGGTGAGCGCGAAGTGGCCCAGATGGTTCGTGCCGATCTGGCTCTCGAAGCCGTCGACGGTGCGCGACAGCGGCACCGCCATGATGCCTGCGTTGTTCACCAGCACGTCGACGGTTTCCACGGTGTCGGCGAACTCGTGCACCGACGCGAGGTTCTGCAGGTCGAGTTTGCGCACCTCGACGATGCCTCCCGGCATGGTCTCGGCGGCCGCGGTGCCCTTGTCCAGATTGCGGACGGCGACGATGACCTTGGCGCCCACGCGTGCGAGTTCCCGCGCGGTGACGAGTCCCAGCCCGCTGTTGGCGCCGGTGACCACGACGGTGCGGCCACGGAAGGAGGGGAGATCAGCACTGGTCCACTGGCTCATGCAGACACCCTAACGAGTTCGCTCGCCAACCGGCTCACTTCGTGGCGACGGTGAAACCGGAGATGATCGCCTCGATGTCCGGTGCCTGGGCCTGGGCCTGTTCGGCGAAGGTGGTCACGGTCAACTGGATCAGGTAGCGCTGCGGGGGAGCCTGCTCGGTGGTGGGGATGACGACACGGTTGTAGGACTGCATCCGGCGTCCGTTGAGGTCGTAGCTGCCCTCGATCATCGCCGACGGGAAGCCGCGCCAGTCGTCCAGTGAGGCGTTGAGCTGCTTGAAGTTCTCCGACAGTTGCGCGTCGGCGTAGCCGTGGTCGCGCAGGGCGGCCGCGACGTCGAAGTCGCCGTAGAGCTTGAACGCGAGCAGCATCGCCGTCGGGTAGGTGTCGCCCTTGGCGATCATGCGGGTGAACGGCGCCAGGTTCGGGTTGTTGTACGGATGCCAGCCAGGGGGCGTGGGGATGCCGACCGTCAGATCGGGGATCTTCTCCGGGGCGACCGGCTCACCGACGATGCCGTTTTCCTCCAGGTGCTGCCACAGCGGGACGGGCGGCTCGGCCGAGGAGGATGTGGTCGTGGTTGTGGTGGTCGTCCAGATCGATTGGTAATCAGGCGTTTCCGCACCGCAAGCGGCCAGCGCCACCGTAAGCGCAGATGCGACGGCAGCGACGATGACGGCCGGGGACCGCTTCACAGAATCTCGTACACCGAATCGATCGGCCGGGCCAGCCGGGTGCCTTTTGCGGTGACGACGAACGGGCGCTCGATCAGGATCGGATGCTGGGCCATCGCGTCCAGCAACTGTTCATCGGTGGCGTCGGCCAAACCGAGTTCGGTGTAGAGGGATTCACGCTTGCGCACCGCGGTGCGCACGTCGATGCCGGCGTCGGCGATCATCTTCTTCAGTTCGTCCCGCGTCGGCGGGGTTTTCAGATACTGGATGATCTCCGGCTCGATGCCGTTGTCGCGCAACAGTTCCAGCGTCTTACGCGACGTGGAGCATTTGGGGTTGTGGTAGATCTTGCCCGGCGAGCCGGATTGCGCGTCCGCGCTCATCTATGCCGACCCGTCGAACAGTCCGGTCACCGAACCGTTCTCGAAGACGGCGCGGATGGTGTTGGCCAGCAGCGGTGCGATGGACAGCACCGTCAACTGCGGGAAGCGCTTCTCTTCGTTGATGGGCAGCGTGTTGGTGACGATCACCTCGCGCGCGCCGCACTCGGCGAGGCGCTGCGGCGCCGGATCCGACAGCACACCGTGCGTCGCGGCGATGACGACATCCTTGGCGCCGTCCTGGTGCAGCAGGTTGACCGCACCGGCGATCGTGCCGCCCGTGTCGATCATGTCGTCGGTGAGGATGCAGGTCTTGCCCTTGACGTCACCCACGACGCGGTTGGACTTCACCTGGTTGGGGACCAGCGGGTCACGGGTCTTGTGAATGAACGCCAGCGGTACGCCGCCCAGCGAGTCGGCCCACTTCTCGGCGACACGCACGCGGCCCGAGTCGGGAGACACGACAACCATGTCTTCGTCGGCGTAGTGCTCGCCGATGTAGCCGGTGAGCAGCTTCTGCGCCCGCATGTGGTCGACTGGGCCGTCGAAGAAGCCCTGGATCTGGTCGGTGTGCAGGTCGACGGACACGATGCGGTCGGCACCGGCGGTCTTGAGCAGATCGGCGACCAGGCGGGCCGAGATGGGCTCGCGGCCGCGGTGCTTCTTGTCCTGACGCGCATAGGGGTAGAACGGCAGGATCGCGGTGATGCGCTTGGCGCTGCCACGCTTGAGCGCATCGATCATGATCAGCTGTTCCATGAGCCACTGGTTCAGCGGCGCCGGATGGCTCTGCAGCACGAAGGCGTCGCAGCCGCGGACGGATTCGTCGAAGCGGACGAAGATCTCACCGTTGGCGAAATCCCGTGCCGTTTGCGCGGTGACCGCCACGTCGAGTTCTTTGGCGACCTGCTCAGCGAGCTCGGGGTGCGCGCGACCCGCGAACAGCATCAAGTTTTTGCGATTGTCGGTCCAGTCCGTGGCCACTTTGGCTGCCTTCGCGGTCGGGAATCGATACGGGGCAATGGTACGTAGCGTTTCGGGATGCTCGTTACCGGGTTACCAGATTGCCAACGGAAAACGTCGATCAGTCCCCGTCGCCCAACGCCTTACGGGCCGCCTTGTCGGCGGCCGAGCCGGGACGCTTCTTCGCCACCCAGCCTTCGATATTGCGTTGCGGACCTGCGGAGACGGCCAACGCGCCGGGCGGGACGTCATCCCGCAGCACCGTGCCGGCACCGGTGTAGGCGCCGTCGCCGACGGTGACCGGCGCCACGAACATGGTGTCCGAGCCGGTTCGCACGTGTGACCCGATCGTCGTTCTGCTCTTGTTCTCGCCGTCGTAGTTCACGAAGACACTCGACGCGCCGATGTTGCTGTACTCGCCGATGTCGGCGTCGCCGACATAGGTCAGGTGCGGAACCTTGGTGCCGGTGCCGATCGTGGAGTTCTTGACCTCGACGAACGCCCCGAGCTTGCCGTCGGCGCCCAGATCGGTTCCCGGTCGCAGATAGGTGAACGGACCGACGTTGGCGCCCGCGCCGATCGCCGACTCGCTGCCATGGGTGCGGACCACCGAGGCGCCGTCGCCGACGGTGACGTCGGTGAGCGAGGTGTCCGGGCCGATCACGCAGTGCGCGCCGACCCGGGTCCCGCCGAGCAGTTGCGTGCCGGGGTGCACGACGGTGTCGCGTCCGATCTCGACATCGATGTCGATCCAGGTGCTGCCCGGATCGATGATGGTCACCCCGGCCCGCTGGTGGGCCGCGACGATGCGGCGGTTGAGCACCTTTCCGAGGTCGGACAGTTGCACGCGATCGTTGACCCCGGTGACCAGCGCACTGTCGTCGACGTGCTTGGCCCGCACCGTGCGGTGATCCTGGCGCAGGATCTCCACGACATCGGTCAGGTAGAGCTCGTGCTGGGCGTTGTCGGAGCGCAGCCGGGTCAGCGCCGACCGCAGATCGGCGATGTCGAACGCGTAGACGCCGGTGTTGACCTCGCAGATGGTGCGCTGCGACTCGGTCGCGTCAGCCTGCTCGACGATGCCGATGATCTCGTGGTCCTGGGTGCGCAGGATGCGGCCGTAGCCCGTCGGGTCGGGCAGCGTCGTGGTCAGCACGGTCGCCGCCGCGTCGCCGCTGCCGTGGCTGTCGATGAGATCGGTGAGCGTCTCGGTGTCAAGAAGCGGAACGTCACCCGAGGTCACCACGACCATGCCGGCGAAATTCTCGGGCAGCGCGGTCAACCCACAGTTCACGGCGTGGCCGGTGCCCAGCTGCTGATCCTGCACCGCGATGTCGATGGGGCGACCCAGCTCCTCGCCCAGCCGCACCACCTCGGGGGCGATGCGGTCACGGTCGTGTCCGAGGACCACCACGAGGTAGCGCGCCGAGATCTTGCTGACGGTGTGGAGGACGTGGGCGAGCATGCCGCGCCCGGCCAAGGTGTGCAGCACTTTCGGCGTGTCGGAGCGCATGCGGGTGCCTGCCCCTGCGGCGAGCACCACGACCGCGGCCTCGGTTGATGCGGTCATCCGGCCTCCTGCTCTTCCGAGTGTGCGGTTCACGACGCTACTCGCCGGTATGTGGAACTCAGACGTAAAGCCACACGCACTGTCGCGACAAAGATGCTCCGTCGCCAGGACTCGAACCTGAACTATCTGAACCAAAATCAGAGGTGCTGCCGATTACACCACGACGGAATGTCCGCCAGAGACTTTAGTCGAAGGGGCTAGCCTGTACGCGTGGCAGCACCCGACAAGGAAGTGCGTGCCCCTCGAGCACGGATGACCGGCAGCGAGCGGCGGCAACAACTCATCGAGATCGCCAAGTCGCTGTTCGCCGAGCGCGGCTACGACGGCACCTCGATCGAAGAGGTCGCGCAGCGCGCCAACGTGTCCAAGCCCGTCGTCTACGAACACTTCGGCGGTAAAGAAGGCCTGTACGCCGTCGTGGTCGACCGCGAGATGTCTGCGCTGCTCGAGGCCATCACGTCGTCACTGACCAACAACCGGTCCAGGGTGCGCGTCGAGCGGGTCGCATTGGCCCTGCTCACCTACGTCGAGCAGCACACCGACGGGTTCCGCATCCTCATCCGCGATTCGCCGGCCGCCATCACGACGGGCACGTACGCGACGCTGCTCAACGACGCCGTGAACCAGGTGTCGTCGATCCTGGCCGGGGACTTCTCACGCCGCGGGCTGGACCCCGATCTGGCACCGCTGTACGCCCAGGCGCTGGTCGGTTCGGTGTCGATGACCGCGCAGTGGTGGCTTGACGTGCGCGAACCCAAGAAAGAAGTGGTCGCCGCGCACGTGGTGAACCTGGCCTGGAACGGCCTGACCCATCTCGAATCCGATCCGGTGCTGCACGAGGAGTAGGTCGGAGAGCATCCCAAACTGCAACCCATGGGTTGCAACAGTGGGAGTTGATGTGCAACCCTGGAGTTGCAGCAATTCCGCCAGAGAGGAATCCGACATGACCACCGACTTCGACCGCATCGAGCGCGAGATCGTCATCGACGCATCGGCGCAACGCGTCTGGGACCTGGTGAGCGAACCCGGCTGGTACATCAACGACGAGCGGATCACCGAACACCGCATCGAGCGTGACGGCGACGTCGCGATCGTCACCGATCCGACGCACGGCAGGTTCGCGTTTCGAACCGTCACCCTCGACGAACCGCGTTATGCGGCCTTCCGCTGGCACATCGACGCCGAAGACCTCGACAGCTCGTCCACCCTCGTCGAATTCTGGATCACCCCGGCGCCGTCCGGCGTGGTGCTGCGGGTCGTCGAGAGTGGCTTCGCCTCGCTGGACGAGCCCGAGGCCGACCGCCGCTCCCGGTTCGACGATCACAGTGGCGGCTGGACGCTCGAGCTCGGCCTGGCCAGGAAGTTTTTGGTGGGAGCCGCCGCCGATGCATGAGAGTGCTTCGCCGGTGCAGGTTTTCGCTGCGCTTGCCGACGACAGCCGGTGGCAGGTTCTCGTCGCACTCGGGCGTCGGCCGGCGTCCGCGTCGGCGCTGGCCGATGAACTCCCGATCAGCCGCCAGGCCATCGCCAAACATCTGAAAGTGCTCACCGATGTGGGACTGGTGGCGGCCACCCGGGTGGGACGTGAGATCAGGTACGAGGCGGTGGGGGCTCGGCTCAGCGAGGTGGCGCGCCGGCTCGACGGTATCGCGGCTGGTTGGGAACGCCGGCTGGCCAGGATCAAGGACGCTGCCGAACAGGACGTCTGACGGCGCGCGAGCGCTCGGACAGAGCGGGGCCGGATCGAAATTCCGGCCCCGTAGAATGGCCCCATCATGACCGCACCGGGGCACACTTCTGTCCAGACCCCGATTGCGGGTCTCGTCGAGCTGGCACTGTCCGATCCGTCTCTGCAGGACGTCATTCGTCGCGCCGCCGACCGACCCGCCGATCTGGCACTTGTCGGACCGGCCAGCGCACGCGTGCTGGTCGCCGCTGCGCTTGCCCAGAACGGCCCGCTGCTGGTGGTCGCCGCCACCGGACGTGAGGCCGACGAGCTGACCAGCGAGTTGCGCGCTGTGTTCGGCGACTCGGTGGCGCTGTTCCCGTCGTGGGAGACGCTGCCGCACGAGCGGTTGTCACCTGGCGTGGAGACCGTCGGTGCGCGGTTGCTGCTGTTGCGTCGCCTGGCGCGTCCCGACGACCAGACCCTCGGCCCGCCGTTGCGGGTCGTGGTGACCACGGCGCGATCGCTGTTGCAGCCGATGGCTCCTGACCTGATCGACATCGATCCGGTGACGCTCTCGGTCGGAGCCGAAATGGAGTTCGAGGACGTGGTCGCGCGGCTCGTGGACCTGTCGTATACGCGCGTCGACATGGTCGGAAAACGTGGGGAGTTCGCGGTTCGCGGTGGCATCCTCGACGTGTTCCCGCCGACCGCCGAGCACCCGGTCCGTGTGGAGTTCTGGGGCGACGAGATCTCCGAGATGCGCGCGTTCTCGATCGCCGACCAGAGGTCCATTCCCGAGGTTCCGGTGCAGACCGTCGTCGCGGTGCCGTGCCGTGAGCTGTTGATGACCGACGACGTGCGTGAACGCGCCGCGGCGCTGGCGGCCGAGCATCCCCGGTCGGAGAACACCGTGCCCGGCACCGTCCCGGACATGCTGGCCAAGCTCGCCGAGGGCATCCCGGTCGACGGCATGGAGGCGTTGTTGCCGCTGCTGCATCCGGTGGAGCCGACGACGCTGACCCGCCATCTGCCCGAGGGCGCCCCCGTGCTGGTGTGCGATCCGGAGAAGGTGCGCACCCGCGCCGCCGACCTGATCAAGACCGGCCGCGAGTTCCTCGAGGCCTCGTGGTCGACGGCCGCCGTCGGCGGCGACGCCCCCATCGACCTCGAAGCGCTCGGCGCGTCGGGCTTCCTCACGTTCGAGGAGGCGCGCGTCGCCGCGCGCGAGGGCGGGCATCCGTGGTGGACGCTGTCCCAGCTGTCCGACGAGTCGGGCATCGAACTCGACATCCGCCCGGCCCCGTCGGCGCGCGGACAACAGCACAACCTCGAAGAGATCTTCGCGATGCTGCGGGCCCACGTGACGACGGGCGGGTACGCCGCCGTCGTCACCCCCGGCATCGGCACCGCACACCGCGTCGTCGAACAGCTCGGTGAAGCCGACACCGCCGCAACGATTCTGGAGCCCGGCACGGCACCCAAGGCCGGTGTGGTCGGGGTGCTCAAAGGCCCGCTGTGCAGCGGTGTGGTGCTGCCCGGGGTGAATCTGGTGATCATCACCGAGGCCGATCTCACCGGCAACCGCGTGACCGCCAGCGAAGGCAAAAAGCTTGCCGCCAAACGACGCAACGTGGTCGATCCGCTCGCGCTGACCGCGGGCGATCTGGTGGTGCACGATCAGCACGGCATCGGCAAGTTCGTCGAGATGACCGAGCGTGTGATCGGCGGTGCCCGGCGCGAGTACCTGGTGCTGGAGTACGCGTCGAGCAAGCGCGGAGGCGGCACCGACAAGCTCTACGTGCCGATGGATTCGCTCGATCAGCTGTCCCGGTACGTGGGCGGCGAGGCGCCGTCGCTGTCCCGCCTGGGCGGCAGCGACTGGGCCAACACCAAGACCAAGGCGCGTCGCGCGGTCCGCGAGATCGCCAGTGAACTGGTCGCGCTCTACGCCAAGCGGCAGTCCGCTCCGGGGCATGCGTTCGGTCCGGACACCCCATGGCAGGCCGAGATGGAAGACGCGTTCGGGTTCACCGAGACCATCGACCAGCTGACGGCCATCCAAGAGGTCAAGGCCGACATGGAGAAACCCGTGCCGATGGACCGGGTGATCTGTGGCGACGTGGGCTACGGCAAGACCGAGATCGCGGTGCGCGCGGCGTTCAAGGCCGTGCAGGACGGCAAGCAGGTCGCGGTGCTGGTGCCGACCACGCTGCTGGCCGACCAGCATCTGCAGACCTTCACCAACCGCATGGCGGGATTCCCGGTGACCGTCAAGGGATTGTCCCGGTTCACCGATCCAGCCGAATCCCGTTCCGTGATCGAGGGTCTCAAAGACGGTTCGGTGGACGTCGTGATCGGCACCCACCGGCTGCTGCAGACCGGTGTCACGTGGAAAGACCTGGGACTCATCATCGTCGACGAGGAACAGCGGTTCGGCGTCGAGCACAAAGAGCACATCAAGTCGATGCGCACCCACGTCGACGTGCTCACCATGAGCGCGACCCCGATTCCGCGCACGCTGGAGATGAGCTTGGCAGGCATCCGCGAGATGTCGACGATCCTCACACCGCCGGAAGAGCGCTACCCGGTGCTCACGTACGTCGGGCCGCACGACGACAAGCAGGTGGCCGCCGCGCTGCGCCGCGAACTGCTGCGCGACGGACAGGCGTTCTACATCCACAACCGCGTGCGCACCATCGACGAGGCCGCTGCGCGGGTGCGTCAACTGGTGCCCGAGGCGCGGGTTGTGGTGGCGCACGGGCAGATGAACGAGGAGACGCTCGAGAAGACCGTCGAGGGTTTCTGGAACCGCGAATACGACATCCTGGTCTGCACCACGATCGTCGAGACGGGCCTGGACATCTCGAACGCCAACACCCTGATCGTGGAGCGGGCCGACACCTTCGGCCTGTCCCAGTTGCACCAGTTGCGCGGCCGGGTGGGCCGTAGCCGCGAGCGCGGCTACGCCTACTTCCTGTATCCGCCGAACAAGCCGCTGACCGAGACCGCTTACGACCGGCTCGCGACCATCGCGCAGAACAACGAACTGGGTGCTGGCATGGCCGTGGCCATGAAGGACCTGGAGATCCGCGGAGCGGGCAACGTGCTCGGCGCCGAACAATCCGGTCACGTCGCGGGCGTCGGCTTCGACCTGTACGTACGTCTGGTGGGCGAGGCCGTCGAGGCCTACCGCGCCGCGGCCGACGGGAAAACCGTTGCCACACCGCAGGAGCAGAAGGATGTGCGAATCGACCTCCCGGTCGACGCGCACCTGCCACCCGAGTACATCGGCAGCGACCGGCTGCGCCTGGAGGCCTACCGCCGCCTGGCCTCCGCGGCCGACGACGATGCCGTGGCGTCCGTCGTCGACGAGCTCATCGACCGTTACGGTCCACTGCCCGAACCGGCGCAGCGTTTGGTGGCCGTCGCCCGGCTGCGGTTGCTGTGCCGCGAGTACGGCATCACCGAGATCGGTGCGGTGTCGGCATCCACAGTGCGGTTGAGCCCCATGGTGCTTCCGGATTCGGCACAGTTGCGGCTCAAGCGGATGTACCCGGGCGGGCACTACCGCGCCACCACCTCCACCGTGCAGGTGCCGTTGCCGCGTGCCGGTGACGGCGTCGGCGCGCCGCGCATCCGCGATCTCGAACTCGTCCAGTGGGTGGCCGGACTCGTGCTGGTGCTCAACGGCAAAGGGCAGACGGACGTGGACATGTCTAAGTTCTCGAACCCGGTGGGGGACAGGCAGCGATGATCGTCGTCCTGGTGGATCCGCGCCGTCCCTCCCTGGTACCGGTCGACGCCGTCGAGTTCCTCACCGGCGATGTCCAGTACACCGAGGAGATGCCGGTCAAGGTGCCGTGGTCGCTGCCATCGGCGCGGCCGGCCTACGACGGCGAGGACGCTCCCGTCCTGCTGTCCTCCGATCCCGAACATCCAGTGGTCAAGTCGCGCTTGGCCGCCGGTGATCGGCTGATCGCCGCGCCCACTCCGCAGCCCGGGGAGCGTCTCGTCGACGCGGTCGCGCTGATGGACAAGCTGCGCACCTCCGGGCCGTGGGAGAGCGAGCAGACCCACGACTCGCTGCGCCGCTACCTGCTCGAGGAAACCTACGAGTTGTTCGACGCGGTTCGCAGCGGCAACGCCGACGAACTCCGTGAGGAACTCGGCGACGTCCTGCTGCAGGTCCTGTTCCACGCGCGCATCGCCGAAGACGCCCCGCAGCATCCGTTCAGCATCGACGATGTGGCCGATGCGCTGGTGCGCAAACTCGGCAATCGCGTGCCCGCGGTCCTTGCCGGCGAATCCATCTCCCTCGATGAGCAGCTCGCGCAGTGGGAGGAACGCAAGGCGCAGGAGAAAAAGGTCAAGGCACGCGCGTCGTCGATGGACGATGTGCCCACCGGTCAGCCCGCGCTGGCGCTGGCGCAGAAAGTCCTTGCGCGCGTCGCACAGGCCGGTCTGCCCGCGGATCTGATTCCTGCCTCGCTCACGTCGGTCACCGTATCGGCCGATACCGACGCCGAGAACGAACTCCGTTCTGCCGTGCTCGAATTCATGGATACCGTGCGGCAGGTCGAGGCCGATGTCGCTGCCGGCCGCCGGGGTGAGGATGTCCCCGAGGAACTCGACGTCGCTCCGCTCGGCGTGATCTCCGAGGAGGAGTGGCGGGCGTATTGGCCTGGTGCGGTTGAGGAGTCGTCTGCGTCGGAAGCCTCTGAGTCCTCGGAGTCGGAAGGCGAGTCCGAAGAGTAGTCCGCGAGCATGAAGCGTCAGCGAAACCCCTCGACTATTTCGCTGACGATTCACACCCGCGGACACCATACATAGGTGTGCCCCCTCCCTTCCGAGAGGGGGCACACCCTTTCCTCCCCCTAGTCTTCGCTGCCGCTCTTGTCGGACTCGGTGCTGCTGTTCGTGCTCTTCGTCTTGTCCTTGCCGGTGATCTTCTTGACCCCGTTGTCGATGTCCTTCTTCAGGCGATCAACGCGGTTCTGCACATTCTCACCGACCTGCTTGACGGCGCCCTTGAGGTCGCCCTTCTGCAGCTTCTCGGCGACCTTACCGGCTCGGACCTGTGCCTTGGCGAGGCTGTTCTGAGTCTTGGTGACCCGTTTGGTCACCTTCGACTCGATGTCCTTGCCTGCCTTGAGGACCGGGCCGATCGGGTCGTTGATGAAGGCAGTGGCTTCTTTGGCGCCCTCGAGCAGTGCCCCTTCGTTGGCCTCGTTGGCCGCCGCCAGAACCTTGCCGACCTCACGCTGGCCCTCGGCCAACTGCTCCTGCGTGGGTGCCGGGGTTTCGGGCAGCTTGGCGTCGACCGCGCCGAGGACCGTGCTGACCCCGGCGCCCACCTCACGGCTGACCGTCTGGATGATCTTGCCCGGATCCGTCGCGAGCGTGGCCGCGGCCTCCTTGATCTCGGTGGGCACCTTGATGTCGTTGTCCTCCAAGAACTTCACGACACGTGCGGCGATCCGCTCGACCACGTCGGTGTACTCCGCGCCAACGCCCTTGCCGAACTCGGCGAGGATGTCCCCGGCCAGCAGGGCGGCCTGTTGACGTGTGAGGGTCTGGGTGCCGAACAGCGTCGGGACGTGCATCTGGTCGAGCGTGCGTGTCCACGTGCCGTCCTCGTTGCGCACGGCATCCGTGTAGCTGGTGTTCACCAGCAACTTGAGCACCGGCTCCAGCGCGTCGGCGAGAGGAGTGTTCACGTCCTCACCCGTTGCGGCGCTGAGTAATCCGGCGACCAGGCGTGCCGGCGCCAGCAGCGGAAGACCGTCGGTGGTCAGCGTCGCGTAGAAGCTGCCCGCGTCGTATTGGCCCTCGGGAACCTGGTAGGCGACCACCCCGACGCCACCCTCGCGGTTGGTCGCCAGGTTGACCAGCTCGGCGCCGTAGGTGAGGACCAACATCGACGACGCGACCGAGTTGGCCCACGCGATCGGGTTGGCGGTCACCGGAGCGTCGGAGAGCAGGTCGTATTCCCAGGTGGCGTCGGCCTTGATCGTGATCACCATGGGCTTGCCGTCGGCGGCGTTCAGGAAGACCAACAGGTCGTTCACGTCGTTGAGTCCGACGCCTGACACGTCGCCTTTCAGCAACTTGGTGACGGTGTCGTCCGGCAAGCCGTACAGGACGTCCTCGCGCTCAGGGCTGACCGGGTTGATTCCGGTGAGTTCCTGGTAGATCGGTGCGAACCGGGCGTAGAGACCGCCGTTCGGCCGGCCCGGGTTCCGCAGCAGTGCCAGCGTCATGAGCGTGACATCGATGACGCCGCCGGGAGTTTCGGTGTACTCGGGGTACAGCGGGTTCCCGTTGGCGTCGACCGGCATGTCCGGGAACTCGAGGTCGCCTGGCAGCGGGTAGGACACGATGATGTCGTCGAGGCCCCCGTTGCCCGTGCTGTGGTTCACCACCTGCAGGATCGGGTTGCCGTTCTCGTCGGTCTTGATGACGATGTAGCGGCCGTCGGTCAGCGGCTTGCCGGCCTCGATCTCACCGCTCTTCACGGCCTCGATGAAGCGGCGGTACGCCTCACCGGTGGCGATGGCCCCGTCACCGTACGCGATCAGGTTGATGTTCTGGGCGTACAGTGTCCAGTTCAGCAGCGGCGCAAGGAAACCCAGGTCACCCGACAGGAGGTAGGCGATCGTTTGGGGGGACAGGTTCGCCAGGCCGGCGAGGGCCGTCAGGTCGACGTCGCCGTCAGCCAGACCGGCCAGGGCGCCCAGATCCAGGTTCGCCAGTGCGGCAAGCTGATCGGTGGGCGACACCCACTGCCCGTACGTGGTGGTGGTCCACCCGCCGGGCAGCCAGCCGAACACGGGTTGGGTCTCGGTGATCTGCTTTGGAATGGTCGGGTCGATCATGTCTTCAGCGCGCTCTTCCCAACTGGCGCCGGGCAATCCGAACTTGGAGCGGTCGAAGGTGTAGTCGACATCGCCGACGTTGATCGGCTTGAACCACGAATTCCAGGTGCTGGCCGGGATGAACGACGGCCGCTGCAGTCCCAGAGTTTGGGCGGGGTTCACCACGACGGGATATGTGCCGTGGTACACGCCGGTTTCGAGGAACTCATCGAGCTTCTCGGGATCGCCCTTGAACGGATTGTCGACGGTGACGGAGGTCGAGATTGGCGCAGACAGCGGCTGGCCACCGATCTTCTGATCACCCCACGCGCCGAAGATGCCCTCAAGGCTGTATTCCACGAAGAGGATCTTCTTTTTCTCCGTCCACCAACTCGGTTGCGGCACCGTGTACGAGATCGTGAGATTGATCTTGTCCGCCGCCAGGATCGCCTCGCGGTCCTCTTGCATGACCTGAGCGAGCGCCGCCTCGAAGGCTTCCTGGTACTCCGGGTTGTCGACCATCACCTCTTTGGTGCCGGTTTGGCCCCACTTCGGCGGCGTGTAGTACTGGTCATTGTCCGAGTTCGTGAGCTCACCGAGATCCATCTTGGTCAGCAGATCTGCCAGATCGCCCGTGGACAGATCGCCAAGGTCGATGTTCCCCAGGTTCAGTCCACCGAGGTTGGGGTTGTACCACTGAACCCACTTCGGGTCGAGCGTCACTCCGCCTGTTCCCCAACCCACAAGCGGGCTCGTGTCTTTCGACCCGAGGATCGCTTGGTAGATCGCGTCGGCGTCGGCATCGACGGTGTTGGAACCACCGATAGGCAGCCAGTCCGGGAAACCGATGAAGTACGTGTCGCTGGAGACCGCGTTCGCAACGGTCGGGGTGATCGCCACACCCAGGGTGGCGGCGATCGCCGTCCCGACAACCGTAGCCTTGGTGATCTTCTTACGGCGATGCTTGGCCATTTAACCTGCCCCTCTCAGGAAAACTTCAGCTTTCCACGAGGCACTCTAGGGCGGCGAAGGCGAACTCCGCTGTCCGTCGAACGACCGATCAGGACCAGTTTTTGCGTTGGAAATGAACGCGATTTGCTGAAAACGCACGTCGGTGTGACGTTCTGTGGTGCGGCGTATCGGTTGTGGTCATCGCCGTTCCCAAGGAGGGAGCGCCACCCGGTGAATTCGCGCCGATATGACGGGTCGAATCCGGGACAGAGGGCGTCGAACTCGTGGCGACGGAGGCGCTGCGGGTGACATGGCCGCCTCGCCGTCGCGACCGCGCTGAAAATAGCCGACGTCGGCAACTTATTGACGTCTCCGAACATGATCGTCGCACCGCGCCGGACTGCTGGGCGGGCCGGCGTCCTTGGCCTGTTCTCAGGTAACGACCGTCGCGTCGACCGTCTGCGTTCGCCGACCAGCCGCGAGCAAAGCCACGCGAGTGTGAAGTCTGTGCGAGAAATCGGCCGGAAAGTCGCTGAGGATTCACACTCGCGGAGCCGGATCGCTGAGGATTCACACTCGCGACGGGTGGAGCGCACGGAAGCCGCCGGCACGCGCCGGGCGACCGGCCCGTGTTGCACCGAGATCGACGAAACTGCCGTGGGACGCGCCGGGAAACGACGTTTTCGTCGACCTCGAGTCGAGAGACCTCGAGAGACCCGGGGAGACCTCGGGAGACCTCGGGAGACCGGGACTCAGCTGAACAGCGTCGAACCCCAGTAGGCCGAGGTGTCGCCCTCGCGGATGCCGGGCGGGCACGCGAAGACGGCCGTTCCGGTGTGGGTGATGTACTCGTTGAGCGCATCCTTGCGGGACATCTCGCCGAGCATCGGGATGAACTGTTTCTCCGGGCTGCGCACGAATGCGATGAAGAACAGGCCCGCGTCGAGGTGGCCGAAACCGTCGGTGCCGTCGGTGAAGTTGTATCCGCGGCGCAGGATCTCGATGCCGCCGAGGTTCTGCGGTGACACCAGGCGGACGTGGGCGTCCATGTCGATCACCGGTTTGCCCTTGGCGTCGGTCATGTCGAAGTCGAGTTCCTCGAACTCGTCTCGCAGGCCGTTCGGCGCGCCGCTGCCCTTCTGCCGGCCGATCACGCGTTCCTGCTCCAGCAGCGTGGTGCGGTCCCAGTTCTCGATGCGCATGCGGATCCGGCGGGTCAACAGGTAGGTGCCGCCGGTCAGCCATGCCGGCCCGTCGCCGTCGGCGACCCACACGTGCTTGTTCAGCAGGTCGGTCTCGTCGGCCTTGAGGTTGTTGGTTCCGTCTTTGAACCCGAACAGGTTTCGCGGTGTCGCCTGATCGCGCGTGGTCGACGACGTGCGTCCGAAACCGAGCTGCGAGTAGCGCACCGCGACCGTGCCGAACCCGACGCGGGCGAGGTTGCGGATGGCGTGGACGGCGACCTGCGGGTCGTTCGCGCAGGCCTGGATGCAGATGTCGCCACCGGATCGGGCCGGGTCCATCGTCTCGTTGGGGAACTTCGGCAGGGGGTTGAGTTCGGCGGGTTTCTTGTCGGCGATGCCGAAACGGTCCTTGCCGTCTTTGAGGAAGAAGCCGGGTCCGAACCCGATGGTCAGCGTCAGCTGGGAGGCGGGCAGGCCCAGCGCCTCACCGGTGTCGGAGGGCGGAGCGTAGGGATTGCCGCCGACCGCGCCGTCGGGTTCGGTCTCCTCGCCCTGTGTCATGCGCTCGGCCATCTGCGTCCACTGCTTCAACAGCGCGATGACGTCCTCGCGGCTGTCGGTGGTGATGTCGAAGGCGCAGAAGTGCATCCGGTCCTGCGCCTCGGTGATGATGCCGGCTTGCCGTTCCCCACGGAACGGAACGGGCCCGCTCAACGCCCCGTGCGGGGCGCTGGCGGCGGCGGAGGCCCGGCCGGCCAGCGCACCAGCACTGGCCGCGCCGACCACCGCGGCGGTGACCCCGGCAGCGCCGAACAGTTTGCGTCGCGATATGCCCGACGGCTGCGCTGGGGTCACCTCTGACGCGGACGACTGCCCGGAGGTGGGATCACTGCTGGGCGATGACACCTTGCACCTGGCTCACCTCTTTGCTCAGCGCGTCGATGGCACGCGAGAGCTCTTGGCGTTCCGGTTCGGTCACCTTGTCGTAGGAGACAAAACCGTCGCCTTGACGATACTTCTCCAGCAGCGCTTCCACATCCGCGAAGCGCTGGTCCACGCGCTTGCCCAGGTCGGGATTGCGCTCGTCGAGGATCGGGCGCACCGAGGCCACCGCGGTCTGCGAGCCCTCCACGTTGGCCCGGAAGTCCCACAGGTCGGTGTGGCTGAAGATGTCCTCTTCACCGGTGATCTTGCTGATCGAGATCTCGTCGAGCAGACCCTGTGCGCCACCGGCGATCTGGGTCGAGTCGATCGTGAAATCGGGCGCCTTCACACCGGCGTCGAGTTCCTTGACGTCGGCCACGAGCTGATCGGCGATGGCGTCGGTGTCGGGCTGCAGACCCGAGACCCACAGATCCTTCTCCAGGCGGTGGAACCCGGTCCACTTCTGGCCGGGCTCCAGGTCGGCCTCCCGCAGGTCGATGCGCGGGTCGAGGTCGTTGGGGAACGACTCGGCGACGGGCTCGATGCGCTCGTAGTAGATGCGCGAGGTCGGGTACAGCGACTTGGCCTTCTCGACGTCCTTGGCCTTGATCGCGGCGACGAACTCCTCGACGGCCGGGACCAGCGCGTCGGTCTGGCTGTTGACGTAGCGCTTGTAGCTGTCGGCGGCCTCCTTGAACTTGCCCTCGGTGTCGATCTGCACGGCCTCGCCGGTGACGACGAAGTCGCCGCGGATGCCGTCGCCGACCATGCCGGGGCGGCAGGAGGTCTGGTAGGTGCCAGGCTGGGTGAGCTGCACGATGAGCTGACGCTTGAGACCGGGGGAGATGTTCTCGACCTCACCCATGACGCGCTCGCCCTCGCCGTACACGTAGAACTCGGTGACCTTGTTCCCGGTGTTGGTGACGACGAACGTGCTGGGTCCGGTCGCGGCCTCGGTGCCCGAGAGCTTGCACTCGGTGTCGGATGCCTCGACGGTGATCTGGTTGGCCTTCTCGCCGCCTGCGGTGTCGCCGCTCGTGGCGCTCTCCTTGGCCTGGCAGCCGGCGAGCGAGAACCCGGCAAGGACGGCCGCTGCGGCGGCAACTCCTGTCTTGGCGGCAGGCATCATCTTCACGTGGTCGACCTTTCGGATGTGGTGGTTGCCTCCGGGTCGACGGTCGGCTCGGAGGACGTATCGGCGGACGCGCGGCCCGGCTTCAGGAACAGCGCGAGCACGATGACGATGTACGCCAGCCACGCCACGAACTGCAGCACGGTCGGCGTGGGATCGATGTTGAAGACGCCCTGGATGGCCTCGCCGTACCAGGCGGACCAGTCGAACCAGCCCCAGCCGTGGCTGACGTCGAACGCCTTGGTGCCCAGGCCGGGCAGCCAACCGACGGTCTGCAACGCCTTGGTGGCGTAGGCCAGGATCCCGGCGGCCACCACGACCAGGAAGACGCCCGTGTAGGTGAAGAACTTGGCGAGGTCGAGCCGCACGGCGCCGGCGTACATGCCGTAGGCGATCGCGACCGCGATGAGCACGCCGATGATCAGCCCGGTCAGCGGCCACAGTGTCTCGGCCTCGGCGTAGCCGACCATGAACAGCGCCGTCTCGACGCCTTCACGGCCGACCGCGAGGAACGCCAGCAGCGCGACCGCGGGCCCGCCCGTCTCCAGTGCCTGCGCGAGCCCACTGCGCAACTCGCTGGAGATGGAGGCCGCGGCCTTCTTCATCCACAGCACCATCGAGGTGACGATGATGACGGCCAGAAGCGACGCGATCCCGGCGATGGCCTCCGCCCCGAGCCCACTGATGGTGTTCTCGCCGAACTGGATGACGAGGAACACCGTGACGGTCACAGCGATCGCACAGCTAACTCCCAGCCACACCCATTTGAGGGCGTCCCTTCGCTCGGATTTGACCAGGAAAGCGACGAGGATCGAGACCACGATCGCGGCTTCGAGACCCTCGCGCAGGCCGATCAAGCCGCTTCCGAGCAGCTGCGATGTGATGTTGGATGCGGCCAGTATGCTGGTCGGAACGTCCGTGATGGTTGTCATCAAGCGTCCTCAGATAGAGCGGGGTGAGCCATAGCCTTGGCTAGCCTTGGCAAGGCGTGGCTCACCTTAGCAGGGGGCGCTCGGAGTGAGGCCTTCTTCGCCACGCCGCTGTCCATCGAAACCACGCTTCTGCGTTCGTGCGACGATGGGGAACGAGATGAAGCGGGGTTGAGGGAGTTCGGTGTCGCCAGTTCGTTGGCTGCGGGCTGTCGCGGTGATTGCAGCGACAGCACTGCTGATGGCTTCCAGCTGTTCGTGGCAGCTCGGCACCCCGATCCCCGAAGGTGTGCCGCCTCCTCCGGGTGATCCGGTGCCCAAGATCGACACCTACGCCAAGGGCCGGCCGGCCGACCAGCTGCACGAGTGGGCGGAGGAGCGGGCCCCCGCGCTGGGCATCCCCGTCAACGCGCTGGAGGCCTACGCCTACGCCGCGCGGGTGGCCGAGGTGGAGAACCCGAACTGCAACCTGGCGTGGACGACGCTGGCCGGTATCGGCCAGGTGGAGAGCCACCACGGCACCTACCGCGGCGCGATGATCGCGCCGAACGGCGACGTCAGCCCACCGATCCGGGGCGTCCTGCTCGACGGCACGGCGGGCAACATGCACATCCCCGACACCGACGGCGGCCTGCTCGACGGCGACGATCAGCTGGACCGGGCGATGGGGCCGATGCAGTTCATTCCCGAGACCTGGGGTCACTTCGGCGTCGACGCCAACAACGACGGCAAGGTCGACCCCGACAACTTCGACGACGCCGCCTTGTCGGCGGCCGGGCTGCTGTGCTGGTACGGCAAGAATCTCTCGGATCCCCGCGGCTGGATGCGGGCGCTGCGCGCCTACAACTACTCCGACCAGTACGCCCGTGCCGTGCGGGACTGGGCCACCGCCTACGCCGCCGGTCACGCCCTCTGACATTCCTGCCGTTAGGCTCTTGCAGGAGCGCCGAGCACGCCAAGGACGCGATAAGGAGATACCAGTGCCCATCATCGAGCAGGTTGGAGCCCGCGAAATCCTCGATTCCCGGGGCAATCCGACGGTCGAGGTCGAAGTCGCCCTGACCGACGGAACGTTCGCCCGGGCCGCGGTGCCCTCCGGCGCATCGACCGGCGAGCACGAGGCGGTCGAGCTGCGCGACGGCGGTTCACGCTACGGCGGCAAGGGTGTCGAGAAAGCCGTGGAGGCCGTCCTCGACGAGATCGCCCCGCAGGTCATCGGCCTGTCGGCCGACGATCAGCGCCTGGTCGACCAGGCCCTGCTGGACCTCGACGGCACCCCGGACAAGTCCCGTCTCGGCGCGAACGCCATTCTCGGTGTCTCGCTTGCCGTTTCGAAGGCAGCGGCCGAGTCGGCCGGTCTGCCGCTGTTCCGTTACATCGGTGGGCCCAACGCGCACATCCTGCCCGTCCCGATGATGAACATCCTCAACGGCGGTGCCCACGCCGACACCGGTGTGGATGTCCAGGAGTTCATGGTCGCCCCGATCGGCGCGCCGTCGTTCAAGGAGGCGCTGCGCTGGGGTGCCGAGGTGTACCACTCGCTGAAGTCGGTGCTCAAGAACCAGGGTCTGGCCACCGGCCTGGGCGACGAGGGCGGCTTCGCCCCTGATGTGGCGGGGACCAAGGCCGCACTGGACCTGATCTCGTCGGCCATCGAGGCCACGGGCCTCAAGCTGGGCAGCGACGTCGCTCTCGCCCTGGACGTGGCCGCCACCGAGTTCTACACCGACGGTTCGGGTTACGCGTTCGAGAAGGAGACCCGCACCGCCGAGCAGATGGCCGAGTTCTACGCAGGCCTGCTCGACGCCTATCCGTTGGTGTCGATCGAAGATCCGCTGTCCGAGGACGACTGGGACGGCTGGGTGGCGCTGACCGCCGCGATCGGTGACCGCATCCAGCTGGTCGGCGACGATCTTTTCGTCACCAACCCGGAGCGTCTGGAGGACGGCATCCAGCGCGGCGCGGCCAACGCCCTGCTGGTGAAGGTGAATCAGATCGGCACGCTGACCGAGACTCTGGACGCCGTCTCGCTGGCGCACAACAGCGGTTACCGCACGATGATGAGCCACCGCAGCGGCGAGACCGAGGACACCACCATCGCCGACCTGGCGGTCGCGGTGGGCAGCGGTCAGATCAAGACCGGTGCGCCGGCCCGCAGCGAGCGTGTCGCCAAGTACAACCAGTTGCTCCGCATCGAGGAAACCCTCGGTGACGCTGCGCGTTACGCCGGTGACCTGGCGTTCCCGCGGCTCGAAGCCAAGTAGGCAGTGCGCGTGTTCTCGGCGCCTGACTGACGACCAGGAAGATCAGGGATGCCCGACCCGAAACGGCCTGATCCGAGGCGACGGTCCCCGGCCTCCCGACCTGGGAAGCCGGGGAAGAACGGCGAGGCCAACCGGCCGGGGGCGTCGCAGGCACGACGCCGGGCGGCCGAGGGCCGGCCCGCGCCGATCGAGCAGGCACCTGACGAGTCGGTCACGAAAGCCATTGCGGTACAGGCACAACAGCAGGCCGAGCTGCAGTCCGAGCAGCGGTTCGGTTCGGCGGCGCGACGGGCGGCCATCCTGGCCGCCGTCGTGTGCGTGCTGACGCTGACGATCGCCGGGCCGGTGCGCACGTATTTCGCGCAGCGGACCGAGATGAAGCAACTGAAAGCGAGCGAGGAGCAATTGCGCGCCCAGATCGCCGAGCTCGAGCAGCAGAAGGTGAAGCTGGCCGACCCGGTCTACATCGCGGCCCAGGCCAGGGAGCGGCTCGGTTTCGTGATGCCCGGTGACACCCCGTTCCAGGTTCAACTGCCCCCCGACGCCGTCGTGACCCATGAACCGGAACCCGAGAAGCCCGGTGCGACGGTGCCCGCGGGACAGCCCTGGTACACGTCGTTGTGGCACACGATCGCCGATCAGCCACACGGGGTCACGCCCACGATCGCGCCCGCACCGCCGGCACCACCCGCCCCGGGTGATCCGGCGCCGACCCCACCCGCTCCCGGTGGTTGACCCCGCCGACCTCGCGGTCGTCGCACGGCAGTTGGGCCGTGAGCCGCGAGGGGTCCTCGAAATCGCCTACCGGTGTCCCAACGGTGAACCGGGCGTGGTCAAGACCGCGCCACGTCTGCCCGACGGCACCCCGTTCCCGACGCTCTACTACCTGACGCATCCGGTGTTGACCGCGGCCGCGAGCCGGCTGGAGTCCTCGGGCATGATGCGCGAGATGTCCGAGCGGCTGAGCGAGGACCCGGAACTGGCCGCGGCGTACCGCCGGGCCCACGAGTCCTATCTCGCCGAGCGCGACGCCATCGAACCGCTGGGCACCACGTTCACCGGCGGCGGCATGCCGGATCGGGTCAAGTGCCTGCACGTGGTGATCGCGCATTCGTTGGCGAAAGGCCCGGGCGTCAACCCGTTCGGTGACGAGGCCCTGGCCGTGCTGGCCACCGAGCCCGCGATGGCGGGGATCCTGGAGCGCGACACATGGGTGTGAACGACCGTCGGGTCGGGGCCATCGACTGCGGCACCAACTCGATCCGCTTGCTGATCGCCGAACCCGATGCGGGACGGCTGCGTGACGTGCACCGCGAGATGCGGATCGTCCGGCTGGGCCAGGGTGTCGACGCCACCGGGCAGTTCGCGCCGGAAGCGTTGGCACGCACCGAATCCGCGCTCGCGGACTACGTCGCGTTGATGATCGAACACTCGGTGTCGGCCGTGCGCATGGTGGCCACATCCGCCGCTCGCGACGCGGGCAACCGCGACGAGTTCTTCGCGATGACCGCCCGACTGCTAGGCAAGGTGGTGCCCGGCGCGGTCGCCGAGGTCATCACCGGCACCGAGGAGGCGGAATTGTCCTTCCGCGGTGCGGTCGGCGAACTGGACCCTGCCGCAGCGCCCTTCGTGGTCGTCGATCTCGGCGGCGGCTCGACCGAACTGGTACTGGGCACCGACGCGGTGCAGGCAAGTTTCTCCGCGGACATCGGCTGTGTGCGGCTCACCGAGCGGTGCCTGCACAGCGATCCGCCCACGGCCGACGAGATCGCCGACGCGCGGGCCGTGGTCCGCGATGGGCTGGCTCAGGCGCTGCGGGCCGTGCCGGTCGATGAGGCACGCACCTGGGTGGGCGTCGCGGGCACCATGACGACATTGTCGGCGTTGGCACAGAACATGACGGAATACGATCCTGATCGGATCCACCTGTCCCGCATCGGTTTCGGAGATCTGCTGCGGGTCTGCGACGAGCTCATCGCGATGACACGGGCGCAGCGCCTCGCGCTCGGGCCGATGCACCAGGGCCGCGCCGACGTCATCGGCGGCGGCGCGGTGATCGTCGAGGAACTGGCCGCGGTGCTCGGCGACCGCGCCGGCATCGACCAACTCGTCGTCAGCGAGCACGACATCCTCGACGGCATCGCGCTGTCGATCAGCTGAAGCGCGCAAAAACAAACGGCCGGAAGCGGTTTCCCACTTCCGGCCGTTTGCGGTGTCGATCAGATCAGGCAGCGGGCCCGTGGCTGACCGGAGCCGCGGCGGGCGCCGGGGCGGGCACGGTCGTGGTCGGCTGGACACCGGCCGGGACCAACGCGGGATCAGCGGCCTCGACCGGAGCGCCCTCCGCCGGGGCGGCCGGCGGAACCGCGGTCGCCACGTTGCCTGCGGAGGCACCGGCCGGAGCACCGGCGGGAGCCGCCTCGGCGGGCAGGGTGCCCTCGGCGAGCGGTGCGCCGTGCGAAACCGGCGTGGTGCCCTCGGGAGCCGCAGCGGCAGGGGCCTCTGCGGGGGCCGGGATGGCCTCGGCCGCGGTGGCCTCGGCATCGGCCGCGGTGGCCGCGGGCAGGTCGGTGGCACGGCTGCCCGCACCGGCGGCGGCCGGCGTGGCGGCGGTGCCTTCCTCGGCGGTCGACGCCGCAGCCGGGGCCGGGGTCGCCTCGGTCTCGGTCTCGGTCTCGGCCTCGGCCGCAGGAGCCGCGGCGGCCGGGGACGACGCCGCGGCCGGGCTGCTCTGGCCGGTGCCGCGCGGCGCCGGAGCCGACGCAGCCGGCTTGTCCCACACGAGCAGATCACGGCCACCGGCGTTGTAGACGACGGTGGTGGGCTCGGGGCCGGTCACGTCGAAGTAGATCTTGCCGCTGGTCTTCTCGCCCTGGGCGATGGTCGACGGGTTGACCCCCTGTGGGGAGGCGACCTGGAACAGCGCGCGGTAGTTCTGCCCATCGGCGGCGCGCACGTTGAAGTTGGAGATGATCGGGGTCACGTTGCCCTGGATGGCCTCATCGGTGGCCGTGATCTCCCACAGGGTGCCGCGCACCTGGTAGGGGATCGTGTCGCTGCTGGGCTTGAGGTCGGTCACGGTCCAGGCCTGGACGACGTCGCCGTTGTTCAGCTTTGCCGCGCTGCCGAGCGAGGACGTCGTGACGGCACTGGCATCGCCGAACGCGGCGGGCGCGGTGCCGAGAACGGCGGCGGCGGCAACGGCCGCAGCGGCCACGGCCGTACTGAGATTCGTGATCTTCAAGGCATTCACTCCTGAGTTCTCCGATTTACGGCAGGCCCCCGACAGTGGGGATGCCCACTTCATCAGCGAAGTTAGCAGTATTAGAGGAGTCTGTGAAACCTGACCGGGTCATCCGAGCCTCTGCTTACGGTGCTGTCGGCGCCGAAATCGCTCAGCGAGGCCAGTAGCTGGACACGATCGCAGCTACCGACACCGCGGCGATCACGCCGAGGTAGCCGATCACCAGGCGGGTGTCGCGCAGGGCGCATTTGCTGTGCATCAGTCCTGCTCGCCGGGCCCTGACGTACCCGACCAGGCCCAGAACGGCGAACCCCGCCACGGCCCAGGGCCCCAGAAGCCACGCCAGCAGCGCGACCGTGGCGTACACACACAGCCGTAGCGGGTCGTACGGTTGCCCGACGGGTTCGCTCATGGGATCTCGATGAGTGGTAACGCCGCCGTGGTGCGCCCGGAAGCGAGCGAGAGCCGTTGGCGGCTCAACGCCGGCCAGGCCTGCACCGCGCAGAACGGCGCACACTGATGCTGTTCGTCGGAACGGGTCCCGACGTGCACGCAGCACTGGATCAGGCGTTCCTCGATCATCGTGGACATGTCCATGAACGGCTTGACCGTCAGGCGCACCACGCGTTCACCGAGCAGCTTGCGGATCTTGCGGCGACGTCCCGGTAGCGCGGACGACGCCAGCGTCAACAACGTCGACATGCCCAGATCGCAGTTCTCACAGATGTTGCGCCACACATCGCCGATCTCGGGATGCGACAGCGAGGACTGTTCGGAGAGCAGTCCGAGCAGTGATTCCCGTACGGCCAGGCGGAGTTCGCGCGGGATCTCGGTGTCGGCGATGCGGTTGGCCACCAGTCCGAGCTTGTCCTTGAGACTGTCGGTGCCGATCAGCGACACCAGGGAGCGCCATTGCTCGCTGTCGTCGCGCACCAGGTACCCGACCGAGCAGCAGTGCGGATGTGAGCACGGCAGCGCGGTGAGATCGCGCCAGGTGACCGCTCCGCCGGTCTGGGGCCCCAGGCGTTTGAGGACGCCGGTGTGGGTGAGCCGGTCGAGCGGGTCGAGCGCACCGGAACGGCCCGAACCGAATTGGGGCTGGATCGTCAGCCCGCCGACGTAGGGAGTGTCGAGCGCCAGTCGGACCATGGCCCCGATCTCGTGGTCGTTGACACCGAGTGCTGCCGTCATCACCAGCGTGGTGAAGATCTCCCGTTCGGACAATCGCCGCAGCGCACGGCTTTTCACCCTCCCGAGATCGCCGCCGCGGTGATGACGGTGCGCCTCGGCGGACAACCCGTCGTACTGCAGGTACACCTCGACACGTTCGCGGTGCCGTGTCAGCAGATCCAGCAGCGTGTCGTTGTTGGCGATCCGAACTCCGTTGGTGTTGACCAGGATCCGGGTGATCGGTCGGTCCACCAGTTCGGTGAGCAGTTCGGGCAGATCGGGATGCAGCGTCGGCTCGCCACCGCTGAGCATCAGCACGTCGATGCGGCCGTTCTCGCGCCCCAGGCGCTGATCGACGTTGGCGAGCACCTCGGCCACCGGGACCACGTTGCGCAGGTCGGGCGAACTGTCGGTGAAACACGTGGGGCAGCGCAGGTTACAGGCCTCGGCGATGTCCTCCAGCAGGATGCAGGTGTGCTGTGTCTGCATCTCCGGCAGGCCGCGCAGATACGCCGACGGAATCGGGTCGAAGTTGCCTGTGACATCGGGGATGTGGGCCTTGGTCGGCGCGGTCCACTCCTCCAGGTAGGAGAGGATCTCGGGGTCCTCGTCGTAGAGGGTGCGCACCAGACCGTGTGCCGGGCAGCCCCGTTCGAGCCAGATCCGCCCGTCGCGTTCGATCAGCATCGCGGCGAGTCGCGGTACCTCGGCCAGCGGGCGTTCGGGGGCGTCGGCGTGACAGTGTGGGCAGAACGCGGTGACGTAGCGGTGCAGGCGGTCCCCGCGCAACCCCATGCCGGTGTTCACAGTCGATACATCTCCGGGTTGATACCGGTGCAGAACCCGGCGGTGAGCACGGACATCAGTGCCCAGCCGACCATGAGGCCGATGCCGAGACCGCGGGCTTGAGGGCTGTTGCGACGCAACAGCAATGTGCCTCCACCGAACGCGATGAGAAGCAGGCCGATCGCGGCGAGGCCGAAGACCAGGCTCGAGCCGGTGGTCTGGGTTTCGAGCATGCCACCGGCGATCAGCGCGGCGAAGCCCACCACGAGGTTGATCGCGGCGTAGACGAACGGGCCGATGATCACCATGGCGATCGAGATCCGGGAGCGGGATGGGGGCGGTCCGTAGCCGTGTGGCGGGGGTGAGGACGGATAGTCACCCGGGTAGGGCTGCGTGTAGCCGGGCGGCGGTGGTGGTTGGTCGATGGGTGGTCGCCCGGGCGGCGGTATCGGCGGCGGTGGCGGCCCGGCCTGCGGGCCGAACGGTGCACCGGGAGGACGCAGGTCGTATTCGTAGGCGGGCGGAATGTCTTGCGGCCCGTCGTATTGCGGCCCGGAGTCTTCCGGCGGCTCACCGGAAGGCGGGGGTGATGCGGGTGGCTGGGGTGGGGGAGAGGTCATACCGGCACTTCCTCACTGCGGGCTGCGCGCCGATAGTAACCGTGTCGATAGCCGTAGCACAGCCGAAATCCGATGATCAGCAACGTGGGCAGCAGGAACCATTGCGGCCGGGTGAGATCCAGCCACACCGTCTCGTTGGCGCGGACGAACTCGACCAGGAAGCGGAACACCGCGTATGCGGCGACGTAGATGACGAACAACTCGCCGGGACGGGTGATGCGGTGACGCAGCCACAGCAAGAGCGCGAAAGCGACAAGCTGGAACGCGATCTCGTACAGGAACGACGGATGCATGGCCTGACCCGTCAGGCAGGCTGGGCATTCCGGGGTGGTCGCCGGCGCGTGGACACCCCAGGGCAGGGCGGTGGGTCGTCCGGGGGCCTCGGTGAGATGGCAGCCGATCCGGCCGATGGCCATGCCGAGCGCGACCGCGGGGGCGAACAGGTCACCGGTCTTGCCGCGGTATCCCCCGATACGTTTGGCGATGTGCACGCCGACGTAGGCGCCGAGCAGTCCGCCGAGGATGCTGCGTGAACCGAACTGCCAGGCCTGAATGACGCTCGGATTGGCGCTGAGGTCCATGTGCTGCGCCCATCCCGACAGTCGCATACCGATGGCCCCGCCGACCAGTGCTCCGGCGACCGCCACGATCGACTGATCGTTGACGGCCCCCCGTCGGCGGGCCTCGGCGATGAACACCAGCACGGCGGCGAACACCCCGAGCGCGACGAACAATCCGTGGACCTCGACGGTCACGGGGCCCAGGTGCCATTCGGGTGCCACGTGCTGAACTTAACGTTCGGCGCGTCAGGTGGCGAGCGACAGACCGGCGGCGACCGCGAAACCGAGAACCGCCGCGAGCCCGGCGTTCTCGCGGGCCTTCTGTGTGGCCTCGGGAATCATCGAACCCACAAGCATGACAAGCAGTGCGCCTGCGGCGAATCCGTTGATACCGCCCTGCAGCGCCGCGCCGGCGACCGTCTGCAACTGGTATCCACCCACCGTGGCGACCGCGCACAGTGCCGAGATCGCCGCCCAGCCACCGATGATCGTGCGCACCGGGTGGCCGGACTTTCTCATGTCGCTGGCCGATCCGATGGACTCGGGCAGGTTCGACACGAAGATCGCCACCACGAGCGCGATGCTCACGCCCGCACCGCCTGCGATGCCGATGCCCAGCACGGCCTGTTCGGGGATGCCGTCGAGCAACGCACCCAGCAGCAGCGGCATCCCCGCCGCGCGGCCGCCCATGCGATCAATGGCCTTGTCGGCGACGTAGAAGACGACCGCGCCGATCGCGAGGCCCAGTGCCACGGCCACCGCGCCGCCGGCGCGAAAGCCCTCTTCGGCCAGTTCGAACGAGATGCTCGAGATCAGCGCGCCGGCACCGAAGCCCAGCACGAGTCCGACGAAGCGCCCGTTCCAGTCGCGGATCGCGCCCGCCAGGGCGCCGATGAGGAGAGAGGATGCGGCGACGAGGCCCCACAGAAGCGCGGTGAGCACAGCGTGAGCATACGGACGTGTGGCGGTTAGGGCGCGAAAGCAGAAGAGCCCGATCGATCGGGGTGATCGACGGGCTCGGTTGAGGTGATGACCTGCCGCGCGGTGCCGGGCGGCAGGTCACCTACGGCGTCAGCGCCGCACGTTGCAGTTGGGCGGGTTTCCGCAGTGGTGGCCACCATCGCATGCGTTGCAGCGGCAGGTGCAGTTTCCCTTGGTTGCGATGCGCATCGTTACTCAACTCCTAACGTGCCCAGACGTCGCTGGTACTGCGCGGTAGCAAATCGCCCGAGCTCAGGCGGACATCAACATATAACGACTCAACAATAGTTCGGCGCATCGCGAAAATAAAGGATTCCCCTGATCGCACGGCGTTTTGCCAGCTACCCCTCGTCGCGCGTCCTCGCAGACGCTAACCCGCCCGATTTCGCCGCGGAAAGGGCGACTTTGTGAGTGCTCGCCAGGGCAGGTGTCATGCGGGTGGCGGCAAATGAATGGGCAAATGAATGTCTGTGGCAGGCCGGTCATTCGCCGTTCAGGCGGTGGTGTCGCGGGCGCCGAGCCGCAGGTGTTCGATGTGGTAGATCGCCTCGTCGAGCAGTTGCGCGACGTGGTTGTCGTAGAGCCGGTAGACGATGTTGCGCCCGGACCGGTCGCCGGTCACCAGACCCAGTGCCCGCAACAGGCGTAGTTGGTTGGACACCGCCGGCTGCTCCATTCCGACCGCGGCGGACAGTTCGGTGACCGAGCACGGGGATTCGCGCAGCCGGGTCAAGATCAGCAACCGGTTGGGGGAAGCCAGCGCCTGCAGTGTCTCGGCGACCTTGACCGCTGACGCGGCATCGAGCGATGCGGCGGGCGTGGATCGCCCCTCGACACCATGACCCATGCGTCCATTCTGGCATGCGACGCAAGTGGGCATTGATACATTTCAATCTCTACATGTATAAAGGTGTGCGTTCGTTAATCCATCGAAGGGTGCTCGATGACCGCGTTGTATCCCGCCACCGAACCCGCGCTCGGCAGATCGGCGCGTATCCGTCCCGGGCATTGGTTGACGGCGGTGCCCTCGGTCCGGTGGGCGAGTGCGGCACTCGGACTGTTCTCGGCCGGCCTCGTCGCGCAACTCGCGCAGGCACCGGTGTTCGTCCACTGGACGCTGTACCTGGCCTGTTACCTCGTCGGCGGGTGGGAACCCGCGTGGGCCGGCATCCGGGCATTGCGGGACCGCACGCTCGATGTGGACCTGCTGATGATCGTCGCGGCGATCGGCGCGGCCGCCATCGGCCAGGTGTTCGACGGTGCGTTGCTGATCGTCATCTTCGCGACCTCGGGCGCGCTCGAGGATGTGGCGACCGCGCGCACCGAGCGGTCGGTGCGCGGACTGCTCGATCTGGCGCCCGAGCATGCCGCGCTGATCGGTGATGACGGTTGCGAACGTGTGGTCGCCGCGGCCGATCTGCGACCCGGCGATGTCATCGTGGTACGGCCCGGCGAACGGATCTCGGCCGATGGCACCGTGATTCGCGGTGCCTCCGAGGTCGATCAGTCATCGATCACCGGCGAGCCGCTCCCCGCGGTGAAAACCGTGGGCGACGGCGTGTTCGCGGGCACCCTCAACGGTTCGGGAGCGCTGCGCATCGAGGTGACACGCGAACCGTCGCAGACCGTGGTGGCGCGCATCGTGGCGATGGTGGCCGAGGCGTCGGCGACCAAGGCGACCACCCAGCTGTTCATCGAGAAGATCGAGCAGCGCTACTCGGTGCTCGTGGTGACCGCGACGCTCGCGCTGCTGACCGTACCGCTGCTGTTCGGCGCCGATCTGCGCTCGACGCTGTTGCGCGCCATGACCTTCATGATCGTCGCGTCACCGTGCGCGGTGGTCCTGGCCACCATGCCGCCACTGCTGTCGGCGATCGCCAACGCGAGCCGCCACGGCGTGCTGGTGAAATCCGCGGTCGCGATGGAGCGGTTGGCCGATACCGATGTGGTGGTGCTCGACAAGACCGGAACGTTGACCGCGGGGCAGCCTGTCGTATCGCGCGTGGTAACACTGGGAGACGACGACGTCCTCGGGATGGCTGCTGCCGCAGAACAGTTCAGCGAGCATCCGCTGGGGCGGGCGATCGTCGCCGAGGCGCGCGGCGCCGTTCCCGACGCCACCGATTTCACGGCACTACCGGGCCGGGGTGTGCGCGCGAGTGTGGACGGGCGCGTCGTCGACGTGATCAGCCCGTCGGCATATGCCGGTGACGATGCGACCGTGCGCGCGCACTGCGCCGCGATGGAGAGCGAGGGCGCAACCGCTGTCGTCGTCCTCGTGGACGCGGTGCCTGCGGGGGTGATCGGCCTGGTCGACCGACTCCGCCCGGACGCCCGGGCCGCGGTCGCGCGGTTGGCGGAGGTGACGACGCACGTGCCCATGCTGCTGACCGGTGACAACCGGCGCGCGGCCGAGCGCCTCGGCCGCGCAGTCGGCATCACCGGAGTGCGCGCCGAACTGCTCCCGGAAGGCAAAGCCGCGGTGGTGCAGGACCTTCAGCGCGATGGCAGGCGCGTGCTGGTGGTGGGCGACGGGGTCAACGACGCGCCCGCAATGGCCGCCGCACACACCTCCATCGCGATGGGCCGGGCGGGTGCGGACCTGACGGTCCAGACCGCCGACGTCGTCACCATCCGCGATGAGCTCAGCACCATCCCCACCGTGATCGCGCTGGCGCGGCGGGCCCGCCGCGTGGTGATCGCCAACCTGGTGATCGCAGGCACCGCGATCACCGGGCTCGTCATCTGGGATCTGTTCGGGCACTTGCCGTTACCGCTGGGCGTGGCAGGCCATGAGGGGTCCACCGTCCTGGTGGCGCTCAACGGTCTGCGCCTGTTGAGCAACCGTGCCTGGACCCGCGAGCAGACACAGAACTGCACTAAAACCCGCAAAAGTAGGCAGGTTTGCGTCTGCTCGCGAGGGGTCAGGAGCGGCGGAGGACCGACTTGAGGTCGTCGAGCACCGACGGGTCCTCGATGGTCGAGGGCACCGGCTCGTCCCGACCGTCGGCGATACCGCGCATGGTCTTGCGCAGGATCTTGCCCGACCGGGTCTTGGGCAGGGCCGACACCACGTCGACGGACTTGAAAACCGCGACCGCGCCGATGCTCTCGCGCACCTTCTGGACGAGTTCGTCGCTGAGGTTGTCGGCAGATGCACCGGACTTGAGCACCACGAACCCTCGCGGCACCTGACCCTTGAGTTCGTCGGCCACACCGATCACGGCGCACTCGGCCACCGCGGGATGCTCGGCGAGCACGGCCTCGATCGAGCCCGTCGACAGGCGGTGACCGGCCACGTTGATGACGTCGTCGGTGCGGCCCATGACGAACAGGTAGCCGTCGGAGTCGACGTACCCGCCGTCGCCGGTGAGGTAGTAACCCTCGAACGCCGACAGGTATGACGAGATGTAGCGCTGGTCATCGCCCCACACGGTGGGCAGCGTGCCCGGGGGCAGCGGCAACTTGATGCAGATCGCGCCCTCTTCTCCCGCGTCGGCCACGGAACCGTCGGCGCGCAGGATCTGCACGTCGTAACCGGGCATCGCCACGGTGGCCGAACCGGGTTTGACCGGCATGAGTTCGATACCGGTCGGGTTGGCCGCGATCGCCCAGCCGGTCTCGGTCTGCCACCAGTGGTCGATGACGGGCTTGCCGAGTTTGTCGGAGGCCCAGTGGTAGGTGTCGGGGTCGAGGCGCTCGCCGGCCTGGAACAGGTACTTCAGGCTCGACAGGTCGTAGTCGCGCATGCGAGCGCCGTCGGGGTCTTCCTTCTTGATCGCACGGACCGCGGTCGGCGCGGTGAACAGCACCTTGACACCGTGCTCGGAGATCACCCGCCAGAACGCGCCCGCGTCGGGTGTGCCGACCGGCTTGCCCTCGTACAGAACCGTTGTCGCGCCCAGCATCAGCGGCGCGTACACGATGTAGGAGTGCCCGACGACCCAGCCGACGTCGGAGGCCGTCCAGAACACATCGCCGGGTTCGATGCCGTAGATGTTGCGCATCGACCACAGCAGCGCCACCGCGTGGCCGCCGTTGTCGCGGACGATGCCCTTGGGTTTGCCGGTGGTGCCCGAGGTGTAGAGCACGTAGAGCGGGTCGGTGGCGGCCACGGGCACCGGATCGGCCGGTTCGGCCCCGGCGACCAGGTCGTGCCAGTCCACGTCGCGCCCCTCGACCAGGTCGCAGCGCTTCTGTTCCCGCTGCAGGATCACACAGGTCTGCGGGGTGTGCTCGGCGATCTCCAGCGCCGAGTCCAGCATGGGCTTGTATTCCACGATGCGGGTCGGCTCGATGCCGCACGAGGCGGCGACCACGACCTTGGGCCGCGCGTCGTCGATACGGGCGGCCAGTTCGTGCGCGGCGAAGCCGCCGAACACCACCGAGTGCGTCGCCCCCAGCCGTGCGCACGCGAGCATCGCCATGACGGCTTCGGGGACCATCGGCATGTAGATGACGACCCTGTCGCCCTTCTCCACGCCGAGGCTCCTCAGCGCACCGGCGAACTTTGCTGTCGCGTCGCGCAGCTCGCGGTAGGTGTAGGTCCGCTTGGTGCCCGTGACCGGCGAGTCGTAGATCAGTGCGGCCTGGTCGCCGCGCTCGGGGACGTGGCGGTCGAGCGCGTTGGCGCAGGTGTTCAACTCGGCGTCGGGGAACCAGCGGTAGAACGGCGGGTTGCTGTCGTCGAGGATGCGTTGCGGGTCGCGGGTCCACGTCACCGCTTTGGCGGCGTCGGCCCAGAACGTGGCCGGATCGGTGATGCTGGACTCGAACAAGGCACGGTAACCGGACATATCGCAAACCGTAATCTGCGTCACGTGCAACGTGGATGCAACCCTGGAAAAAACTCCCGCCGCTGATCTTGCGTCGCGTCGCCGGGGCCGGTCGACACGTTTGACTCCTGCGCTGCCGGGTAGCCAGCACACATGTCTGAAACACGCCCGCTTGCCATGGTGACCGGTGCGTCGAGCGGCATCGGGTATGAGCTGGCGATGCTGCTGGCCGACGACGGCTACGACTTGATCGTGGCGGCCGACGACGACGCCATCTATCCCGCGGCCGACAAACTCGGGACCGAAGCGGCGACCGTGCAGGCCGTGCAGGTCGATCTTCGCAAACCCGCCGACGTCGAGCGCCTCTACCGCTCCTCGGCGGGCCGGGTGCCCGACGTCGTGGTGCTCAACGCCGGGTCGGTGCGGGCCGGATCGTTCGTCGAGGGCGATCTTGACGCGGACCTGTCGATCGTCGACCTCAACGTCCGCTCCACGGTGCACCTGGCGAAGCTCGTCTTGCGCGATATGACGGCCCGCGGATCGGGCAAGGTGCTGTTCACATCGTCGATCGTGGCCGCCATGCCCGGATCGCTGCAGTCGATCTACAACGCGTCGAAGTCGTTCATCCAATCGCTGGCCGAGGCGCTGCAGGACGAACTGCGCGACAGCGACGTCACCGTCACCGCCCTGATGCCAGGCCCCACCGACACAAAGCTGTTCGCACGCAACCACATGGAGAACACCGTGCTCGCACGGTGGATCCCCAAGGACGACCCCGCCAAGGTCGCCAAGCAGGGCTACGACGCCCTGATGAGCGGCCGCCGCCGTGTGGTCGCGTCGTCACTGAGCAGCAAGGCGCTCGGCCTGGTCAACACGGTGTTGCCGGACATGGTCAAGGCGAGGATCAACCGCCTCATCGCCAGCCCCATTCGTGGGCACTAATGAAGGAGCAAGGGGTCATGGAGTCATCTCCGGCGGCCGTGGACAGCTCGTTGACCGTCAAACGGGACACGACCGCCACGCGTCAACAGGTGTGGGACGTCATCGCCGACGGCTGGACGTACTCGCAGTGGGTCGTGGGCAACACGCGTATGCGCGCGGTGGACCCCAACTGGCCTGCGCCGGGCAGCGTCATCCACCACACCATCGGGGTGTGGCCGGTGATGCTCAACGACGAGACCGTCGTCGAATCGTGCACTCCTGGCGAGGAACTGGTTCTGCATGCCAAGGGGCGCCCGTTCGGCAAAGCGCGGATCGTCATTCGGCTGCACGATCTCCCCGACGGCGGGTGCCGCGTGGAGATGGCAGAGGTGCCGATCGGCGGGCCGCTGGACTGGGTGCCGCGCCGGCTGGCCCTGCTCGTCGCCTTCCCCAGGAACCGGGAGTGCACGCAGCGACTCGTGGCGCTCGCCGAGCGCCGGGTCGAGCCGGAATGAGCCGCGACAGCGCGGATGCGGTGGTGGTCGGGGCCGGCCACAACGGTCTGGTCGCGGCCGCGATGCTGGCCGATGCCGGTTGGGACGTGGTCGTGCTCGAAGCCCAGCCGCAGCCCGGCGGTGCGGTCAAGAGCGCCGAACTCGTGCCGGGTTACACCAGCGATCTGTTCAGCGCGTTCTACCCGCTGTCGGTCGCCTCGCCTGCCCTGCGCGCGCTGAACCTGGAAGACCACGGGCTGCGGTGGACGCACGCGCCCGCAGTCGTGGGCCATCCCCGCTCGGCGGCCGACGAGGACGCGCCGATGATCTACCGCGACATCGACCGCACCGCAGCCGAATTGGATCGCCACCACCCTGGGGACGGTCAGCGCTGGTGCGATCTGTTCGAGCAGTGGCTGAAGATCAAGGACGGCTTGATCTCGTCGCTGTTCACCCCGTTCCCGCCGGTGCGTGGTCTGATGCAGCTGCTGCGCAAGCTCGGCACCGCCGACGCCCTGCGGCTCGCACAACAACTCGTGATGCCCGCGGGCATCATGGCCGAGCATCTGTTCGACGGCGAGGCTGCGCGATTGTTGTTGCTGGGCAACGCGATGCACGCGGACGTGCCGATCGACGGCGTGGGTAGCGCGGTCATGGGCTACCTGCTGATCATGATGGCGCAGGACGGTGGCTGGCCGGTTCCGGTGGGTGGGGCCGGCCAGTTGACCGCGGCTCTTGTGAACCGGGCACGTTCGGCCGGCGCGCGCATCGAGTGTGGACGGCAGGTCGACGGTATCGATGTGCGGGGCGGCCGCGCGGTTGCCGTGCGCGTCGCCGACGGGACGACGGTGAACGTGCGGCGGGCCGTGATCGCCGATACGTCGGCCCCGCGGCTGTACCGCGACCTGCTGCCCGAACACGCCGTCCCCGCGGCGGTGCGCCGCAGCTTCGACCGGTTCGTGTGGGACACACCGGTGTTGAAGATCAACTATGCGCTCGATGCGCCCGTGCCGTGGCGCTCGAAGAACCTGAACGAGGCCGGGACCGTGCACGTGGGCGCCGACCATGACGGGCTGGTGCGGTGGATGGCCGACCTCAACACCGCGACGCTGCCGCAGCACCCCTTCATGCTGTTCGGGCAGATGACCACGGCGGATCCGACCCGATCCCCCGAAGGCACCGAAAGTGCCTGGTCCTACACACATCTGCCACGCGGTATGGCCGATGACGCCTCGGCCGAGAAACTGGCCGAGGTGGTCGATCAGGTCCTCGAAGACCATGCCCCCGGTTTCGGCGAGCGTGTGGTGGGCCGGGTGATCCAGCGTCCGTCCGACCTGGAGGCCGGCGATGCGAACCTGCACACCGGCGCCGTCAACGGCGGCACCTCACAGCTCTATCAGCAGCTGATCTTCCGGCCCGTGCCGGGCTTCGGCACCGCCGAGACACCGGTCCCCAACGTCTTTCTTGGCAGTGCCGGCGCCCACCCCGGCGGCGGCGTGCACGGTGTGTGCGGCCGCAACGCCGCCAAGGCCGCACTGGGCAACGACGGTGTGACCGGCTGGCCGCGAAGGACGCTCAGCAAGGCCGTGTTGTCGTTGGTCACGCGGTGAGGTCCCTGGAAGACGTCGCCGCCGAGGTTTTCGGGTGGCGATCACTACGTCCCGAACAACTCACGGCGATGTCGGGCATCCTCGACGGTCGCGACGTGCTCGCGGTGATGCCGACCGGTTCGGGGAAGTCGGCGATCTACCAGGTGCCCGCGGTGCTGCTGTCGGGGCCGGTGCTCGTGGTTTCGCCGTTGATCGCGCTGCAGTTCGACCAGATCGCGCAGCTGGAGCACAGCGAGGCCCCGCAAGCTGTGGCCATCAACTCCCGGCAGAAAGCCGCCGCGCTGGACCGGGCATGGGCCGCCGTGCGCGACGGTCAGGCCCGCTACATCTTCCTCGGACCCGAGCAGTTGGCGCGCGACGACGTGCTGGCCGAGCTCGCGGATGCGCGCCCGGCGTTGGTGGTGGTGGACGAGGCGCACTGTGTTTCGGCGTGGGGGCACGATTTTCGGCCCACCTATCTGCGTGTGCGCGATGCGATCGACCGGCTCGGCAGGCCACCGGTGGCGGCGCTGACCGCGACGGCATCGGGCGTGGTGCGCCGCGAGATCATCGACATCCTTGGCCTGCGGAACCCCGTCGTCGTCGCGAGCGGATTCGACCGCCCCAACATCGGGCTGCGGGTGTGCACCCACACCGACGACGCGCAGAAGCGCCAGGCCATCCTCGACGCGGTTGCCGACCTGCCATCGCCGGGTCTGCTCTACTGCGCCACCCGCAAAGATGTCGAGTATTTCGCCGAGGAGTTGCAACGGCGCGGGGTATCCGCGGCCGGCTATCACGCGGGTCTGCGGTCACGTGAGCGGGCCGACGTGCAGCGCCGCTTCCATGACGACGAGGTCGACGTGGTCGCCGCCACCTCGGCGTTCGGCATGGGTATCGACAAGCCGAATGTCCGCTTCGTCGCGCATGCCTCGATCCCGGAATCGGTGGACACCTACTACCAGCAGATCGGCCGTGGCGGTCGCGATGACGAACCCGCGCAGGCCGTGCTGTTCTACCGCGCCGAGGATCTGTCGCTGGGCACCTTCTTCGCCACCCGCCACGTCGACGAGGATCTGTTGGCCCGTGTGTACACGGCGTTGAACGGTGCGAAGCCCAAGCGGTTCAAGGACCTTCGCGCCGATCTCGGGTCCGGCAGCCGCAGCGTGACCGCGGCCGTGAACCTTCTGGAACGTGCCGGGGCGGTCACCTCGGCACGGGCGGGGTTCTCGACGACGGGCCTCGCCGTCGACGAGGCAGTGCGCAAGGCCGTCGAGATGGCCGAGATCTCCGAACGCGTCGACCACACCCGCGTGGAGATGATGCGGTCCTATGCCGAGACCCCCGACTGCCGACGGCAGTTCCTCCTCGCGTACTTCGGCGACCACCTGCCGAGACCCTGCGGCAATTGCGACCGCTGCCTCGACGGCTCGACGCCAAGGAGCTCGGGTTCGCCGGCGATCGCGCCGGGCACGCCCGTCGAGCACCGCGAGTGGGGACCCGGCGTGATCCTCGACGGCGACGAGGAGCGCCTCACGGCGCTGTTCGACTTCTACGGTTACCGCGTGCTGTCCGTCGAGGCGATCCAGGAGAACTCGGTGCTGAAGATCACCGGCTGATTCCTCCTGCCGAGCAGACACAAAAGTGCCCTTTTCGGCGCCAAAATGGGCACTTTTGTGTCTGCTCGCGAGTGGAAGGTCACGCCTGGAAGCGGTAACCCATACCCGCTTCGGTGAGCAGGTGCACCGGATGGGACGGGTCGTTCTCGAGCTTGCGGCGCAACTGCGCGAGATACACGCGCAGATAGTGGGTCTCGGTGGCGTATGCCGGGCCCCACACCTCGCGGAGCAGCTCCTCGCGGCCGACCAGCTTGCCGCGGTTGCGCACCAGCATCTCCAACATGCCCCACTCGGTGGGCGTCAGATGCACCTCGGTGCCGTTCTTGATCACCTTCTTGGCCGCGAGGTCGACCGTGAACGACGCGGTCTCGACGACGGGCTGATCGGTCTCGGGCACCGCGGCACGACGCACGGCGGCACGCAAGCGCGCCAGAAACTCGTCCATGCCAAAGGGTTTGGTGACGTAGTCGTCGGCGCCGGCATCCAGTGCCTCGACCTTGTCGGACGAGTCGGTCCGTGCCGACAGCACGATCACCGGGGCGCTGAGCCACCCGCGCAGGCCGTGCAGCACCTCGATGCCGGACATGTCGGGCAGTCCGAGGTCCAGCACGATGACGTCGGGCCGGTGATCGGCGGCGCTGCGCAGTGCCTCGGCGCCTGTGGCCGCGGTGCGCACCTCGTAGCCGCGGACCGACAGGTTGATGCGCAGGGCCCGCAGGATCTGGGGTTCGTCGTCGATGACCAGCACACGCGTCTTCGCCGGTGTCGTCATGCCGGGGCCGCCAGTTCGATCTCGACGGTCAACCCGCCGCCAGGTGTGTCACCGGCCGAGATGGTGCCGCCCATGGCCTCGACGAAACCTTTGGCCACCGAAAGGCCGAGGCCCACACCGGTGGTGGTGTTGTGGTCGCCGAGCCGTTGGAACGGTGCGAACAACGCGTCCTCGGCGCCGCGCGGAATCCCGGGTCCCTCGTCGACGACGGCGATCAGCACCTTGTCGGCGACGCGTCCGGCCGTCACCCGGATCAGACCGTCGGAGGCGTAGCGCAGCGCGTTGTCGATCAGGTTGGCCAGCACGCGCTCGAGCAGACCGCTGTCGGCCAGTGCCACCGAATCGCCCACCTCGACCTTGACCCGGTCCACACCGGAGCGGCCGTAACCGGTGGCGCCGCGGCTGATGCCCAGCAGTGCGCGTTGCACGGTCTCCTCCAGGTACACGGGCCGCAACTCGGGGCGGACCACCCCGGCCGCCAACCGCGACGAGTCGAGCAGGTTTCCCACGAGCGCGGTGAGCGCGTCGACGGATTCCTCGATGGTGGCGAGCAGCTCGGCGGTGTCCTCGGCCGAGAAGTCGATGTCGTCGCTGCGCAGGCTCGACGCGGCAGCCTTGGCTGCGGCCAGCGGGGTGCGCAGATCGTGGCTCACCGCGGACAACAGCGAGCGGCGCAGTTCGTCGGCCTGCGCGATCGCGTGGGCCTTGCCTGCCTCGTCACGGAGTTCGCGTTGGCGCACCAACCCCGCGGCCTGGTGGGCCACCGCACCGAGCACCCGCCGGTCACGCGCGGCGAGTCCGCGGCCCGACAGCAGCAGCCAGAATTCGTCGCCGTCGTCCCCTGCCTCGACCGCGGTGTCGGCGACTTCGACACGGTCGCACGGGTCCTGGCCGACGCAGTCAACAACCTCTGCACCGGACGGGGTTTGGCGAAGCAGGCTCACCGCGCGTTGCGAATACGTTTCGCGGACGCGTTCCAGCAGCGCGTTCAGGTCGGCCCCGCGCAGCACCGACCCGGCGAACAACGCGAGCAGTTCGGCCTCCCGCGAGGCGTGCCTGGCCTCGCGGGCCCGTTTCGCCGCGCCGTCCACCAGCGCCGCGACCGCGACGGCCACTGCGAGCAGCACCACCACGGTCAGTGCGCTGTCGGGGTCGGACATCGTGAACGTATGGCGAGGGCTGATCAGGAAGTAGTTGAGCAGCAGCCCCGACAGCACGGCGGACAACGCTGCCGGTGCGACACCGCCGAGCAGGGCGACGACGAGCACCCCGATGAAGAACAGTGCGCTCTTGCCGCCGACGTCCAGGAACGGGTCGAGCACCGCGACGGTGACCGCGCAGATCAGCGACGGCACCACCAGCGCCGCAGCCCATGACGCCGCGTGCCGCTGCCGCGGTGTGGTCGACGACCAGCGGAAGCCGCGCTTGGCGGCCTCGTGGGTGACCATGTGGACGTCGATCTTCTCGGACCGCTGCACGACCGTCGACCCGATGCCCTCGTCGAAGATCCGCGCCCACCGTGACCGCCGCGACGTGCCGAGCACCAATTGTGTGGCGTTGATCTCGCGTGCGAAATCCAGCAGTGCGGTGGGCACGTCGTCACCGACGATGGTGTGCACCGTGGCACCGAGGCTCGTCGCGACTTCGCGGACCTTGCCCATCTGGGCGGCCGAGATTCCCGAGAGTCCGTCGCCGCGAACCACATGGACCACCAGGAGTTCGGCGCTGGACTTGGACGCGATGCGGAACGCGCGTCGCACCAGCGTTTCCGACTCGGGGCCACCGGTGACCGCGACGACGACGCGTTCGCGGGTCTCCCATGTGGCCGTGATGTTGTTGTCGGCGCGGTATTTGGCCAGGGCCGTGTCGACCTGATCGGCGAGCCACAGCAGCGCCAGTTCCCGTAGCGCGGTGAGGTTTCCCCGCCGGAAGTAGTTGGAGAGTGCGGCGTCGATCCGTTCGGGTGCATAGACGTTGCCGTGGGACAGTCTGCGCCGCAATGCCTCCGGGGTGATGTCGACCAGTTCGACCTGGTCGGCCGCGCGCACCACCTCGTCGGGGACCTTCTCCTGCTGCTCGATGCCGGTGATGGCGGCCACGACGTCGTTGAGGCTCTCCAGGTGCTGCACGTTCACCGTCGAGATGACGGTGATGCCGGCGTCGAGCAGTTCCTCGATGTCCTGCCAGCGTTTCGGGTTCTTGCTGCCGGGGGTGTTGGTGTGGGCGAGTTCGTCGACCAGCACCACCTGTGGATTGCGGGCCAGCACCGCGGGCACATCGAGCTCGGGGAACCGGCCGCCGCGGTACGTGATGTACCGCGGCGGGATGGTTTCGATGCCGTCGAGCAGCTCCGCGGTCTTCTTGCGTCCATGGGTCTCGACGACGGCGGCCACCACGTCGGTGCCGCGCTCGAGCCGGCGGTGCGCCTCTCCGAGCATCGCGTACGTCTTTCCCACACCGGGCGCCGCACCCAGGTAGATGCGCAGTTCGCCGCGCTTCGATGCGTTCGACGCCCGCGTACTCACATGACCATCATCCACGCGCGGCCGGCGTGTCGAGGGCGATGTTGAGTTCCAGCACGTTCACCCGCGGTTCGCCGAGGAAACCCAGCGTGCGGCCGTCGGTGTGCTGGGCGACCAGTTGCCTGACCTGTTCGGGGCTCAGGCCCCGAGCCCGTGCCACCCGGTCGACCTGTAGATCGGCGTACGCGACGGAGATGTCGGGGTCGAGTCCGCTGCCGCTGGCGGTGACCGCATCGGCAGGCACCTGTGCCACGGCCGTGCCGCGGATCGGCACGATCTGCCCGACGGTGTAGTCCTCGCCGGGTTCTGCGCACTCGACCCGCACGCCCTCGTAGGTGGAGAGGAACGGTGCTGTGGTGTCGGCGCATGGTTCGTTGACGCTGACGACTCGGGCGGGGGTGAGGACTTGTCCGCGTGTGTCACGCGGACCGATCACCGACAGCACCGCGCCGACTCCGCCGGGGGTGCAGAACGGCCGGGCGCCGCTGACGCCGTCGAGGTCACCGATCGCTCGACTGCGCTGGCACACCTGGGTCAGCAGGCTGGGTTTGCCGGGTTGGTCGATGACGCTTTCCGGTCCCAGATTGCCGGCGCTGGTGGCCATCGGGTCGTATCCGTCACCGGCGGCAGACGGGCGGGGCTGGAAGTACTGCGGCAGCGGGTTGCCGTCGGCGTCGGTGAACGACTGCCCGATCAGGCTGCTGCCCACCGGTTTTCCGGCCACCTCGATGATCGATCCGTCGGCCTTGTCCTGCAGGCCGGGAAGTTGGGCCACCAGCCAGATGAACACCGGGTAGCCGAGGCCGAGGATCACGGTGAGCGCCAGCAGGGCCCGCAGCGCGGCGGTGTGTTGGCGGACGATGTTGGTGAAAGACATGTCAGGACATCCCGGGAAGAAGGTGGACTACCAGGTCGATGAGTTTGATGCCGAGGAACGGCGCGATGATGCCGCCGAGGCCGTAGATGCACAGGTTGCGGCTCAACAGCTTCGACGCGCTGCTCGGTGTGTAGCGGACGCCCTTGAGCGCCAGGGGGATCAGCGCCACGATCACAATGGCGTTGAAGATCACCGCCGACAGGATCGCCGACTGCGGGCTGTGCAACCGCATGATGTTGAGCAGGTCCAGTCCGGGGAACAGGCCCACGAACAACGCCGGGATGATCGCGAAGTACTTCGCGATGTCGTTGGCGATCGAGAACGTGGTCAACGCGCCACGGGTGATCAGCAACTGCTTGCCGATCTCGACGATCTCGATGAGCTTGGTCGGGTCGGAGTCGAGATCGACCATGTTGCCGGCCTCTTTGGCCGCCGAGGTGCCGGTGTTCATCGCGACGCCCACGTCGGCCTGCGCCAGGGCGGGCGCGTCGTTCGTGCCGTCTCCGGTCATCGCGACCAGGCGTCCACCGGCCTGCTCACGCTTGATCAGCGCCAGTTTGTCCTCGGGGGTGGCCTCGGCGAGGAAGTCGTCGACGCCGGCCTCGTCGGCGATGGCCTTGGCCGTCAACGGATTGTCACCGGTGATCATCACGGTGCGGATCCCCATGCGGCGCATCTCGTCGAAACGCTGCCGCATGCCTTGTTTGACAACGTCTTTGAGGTGGATGACGCCGAGCACCTCGGCCCGCTTGGGGTCGGTGTCGTCGGTGATGACGTGCCCGACCACCAGGGGAGTGCCGCCGGCCGCCGAGATCGCGTCGACGACGTCGAACAATTCGGTGGGCACAGTGCCGCCTTCACCGCGCACCCATTCGACGACGGCGGCCGCCGCGCCCTTGCGCAGGCGGTGCTCGCCGAGGTTGACACCCGACATGCGGGTGGTGGCGCTGAATTCGATCCAGTGCGCCTCGGCGAGTTCGCCGGGGGTGCGGGCCCGCAGGCCGAATTCCCGCTTGGCGAATACGACGATCGACCGGCCCTCTGGGGTTTCGTCGGCCAGGCTCGACAACTGTGCGGCATCGGCGAGCGCCTCGGGAGTCACACCGGTCAGCGGCACGAACGCGGCGGCCTGCCGGTTGCCCAGCGTGATGGTGCCGGTCTTGTCCAGCAGCAGCGTGTTCACGTCGCCCGCGGCCTCGACCGCGCGGCCCGACATCGCAAGCACGTTGCGCTGCACCAGGCGGTCCATCCCGGCGATGCCGATGGCCGAGAGCAACGCGCCGATCGTCGTCGGGATCAGGCACACCAGCAGCGCCACCATGACGATGCCGCTGACCCCGTCGCCGGTGAGCGCGAGGGTGTCGAGTACGCCCGGATTGTTGGCCTTGGAGTAGATCGCCAAGGGCTGCAGGGTCGCGACGGCGAACACGAAGATGATCGTCAACGCGGCCAGCAGGATGTTGAGTGCGATCTCGTTGGGTGTCTTCTGCCGGTTGGCGCCCTCGACGAGGGCGATCATGCGGTCGATGAAGCTCTCACCCGGTTTCTGTGTGATGCGCACGACGATGCGGTCGGACAGCACCGTGGTGCCGCCGGTGACCGCCGAACGGTCACCCCCGGATTCCCGGATCACAGGGGCGGATTCGCCGGTGATGGCCGATTCGTCGACTGACGCAATGCCTTCCACGACGTCACCGTCGCCGGGGATGGTCTGCCCGGCCTCCACGACGACGATGTCGCCCTGGCGCAGTTGCGGGGCGGGGACGGCCTCCTCTCCGCCCGATTCGTTGAGACGACGGGCCATGGTGTCGGCCTTGGTTTTCCGCAGCGACTCGGCCTGGGCCTTGCCGCGGCCCTCGGCGACCGCCTCGGCGAGGTCGGCGAACACCACCGTGAGCCACAACCACGCCACGATCAGCCATCCGAACCAGGTGGGTTCGGCGCATGCCAGGATGGTCGACCACACGGCGCCGATCTCGACGATGAACATCACCGGGTTGCGCCACAGCGTGCGCGGGTTCAGCTTGCGCAGCGCGTCGGGCAGCGAGCGCCACAACATCTTCGGGTCGAGCAGGCCACCCTGGACGGGCTTGGCGGGTCTCGGGGTGTGGTCGAGGACCGCCGGCGGGGCGGTGCGAACTGCCATCAGTGGATTCCTTCTGCGAGTGGCCCGAGTGCCAGCATGGGCAGGAACGTCAGGGCGACGAGGATGAGGGTGACGCCCACCGTCATGCCGACGAACTGAGGCCGGTGCGTGGGCAGGGTGCCCACCGAGATGGGCGTGACACCTTGGCGGGCAAGGGATCCGGCGAGAGCCAGGACCAGGATGATGGGCAGGAAGCGGCCGAACACCATCGCCAGCCCGAGAGCGGTGTTGTACCACTCGGTGTTGACGCTGATCCCGGCGAAGGCCGAACCGTTGTTGTTGGCCGTGGACGTGAAGGCGTACAGCACTTCCGAGAGGCCGTGCGGACCGGTGTTGAGCATGCCGGCCCGTTGTCCGGGCATCGCCATGGCGACGGCGGTGCCGGTCAGCACGATCAGCGGGGTCACCAGGAAATAGCTTGCGGCGAGCTTGATCTCACGCGGGGTGATCTTCTTGCCGAGATATTCCGGGGTGCGCCCGACCATCAGGCCCGCGACGAACACCGTGATGACCGCCAAAATCAGCATGCCGTACAGACCCGACCCCACACCGCCCGGCGCGATCTCACCGAGTTGCATGTTGAACATCGTCATCAGGCCGCCGAGGCTCGTGTAGGAGTCGTGGAACGAGTTCACCGCACCGGTGGACGTCAGCGTCGTCGCACCGGCGAACACCGCGGAATCGGCGACCCCGAAGCGCTGCTCGACGCCCTCCATTGCCGCGCCGACCGCCGTCGGGACCGTACCGTGGTGCTGCAGCTGGAACAGCATGGTCAGGCTCACGCTGGCCAGGGCGATCACGCCCATGACGGCGGCGATCGCCACCCCCTGACGGGGGCTCGCGACCATGCGGCCGAACGTTCGCGGCAACGAGAACGGGATGAGCAGGATCAGGAAGATCTCCAGCCAGTTGGTCCACGGCGTCGGGTTCTCGAACGGATGCGCGGAGTTGACGTTGAAGAAACCGCCGCCGTTGGTGCCGAGTTCCTTGATGACCTCCTGGCTGGCCACCGGACCACCCGGGATCGTCTGCTGCATGCCGTTCAGCGTCGTCACGACCTGTTCGTGCAGCGTGAAGTTCTGGATCGCGCCGCCGGCCACCAGCAGGATGGCGGCGACGGTCGCGAGGGGCAGCAGGATCCGCAGGTTGCCGCGCACCAGGTCGACCCAGAAGTTGCCGAGCTCACCGGTGTGACGGCGCGCGAAACCGCGGACCAGCGCGATGGCCACCGCCATGCCGACCGCGGCCGAGACGAAGTTCTGCACCGCCAGCCCGGCCATCTGCACCAGGTGGCCCTGAGTGGATTCGCCGGCGTAGGCCTGCCAGTTGGTGTTGGTGACGAAGCTGACCGCGGTGTTCCAGGCCAGCGCCGGGGTCATCGGGGTGGCCGGGTCGTGCAGGTGCAGCGGTAGACGGCCCTGCACGAGCTGAAGGACGAACAGGAACACGATGCTCACCGCCGAGAACGCCAGCACGCTGCGGGCGTAGGCGCCCCACGTCTGCTCGGCGTGCGGGTTCGCGCCGATCACGCGGTAGATCAAACGTTCGGCGCGGGAGTGCTTTTCGGAGGTGTAGACGCGGTACATGTAGTCGCCCAGCGGCACGTGCACCAACACGACCGCAGCGACCAGGGAGGCGAGGAACACGATCCCCGCAGTGGTGGGGGACACTAGAACCTCTCCGGGAAGAGCAGTGCGGCGCCGATGAACAAGGCGATGAGCACCGCCAGGATCAGGCCGACAACGTTTTCGATCACTGGCGCTCCACCAGCCTCTGCACCACGCCCAGCAGCGCGAAGATCGCCACCGTCAGCACCAGGTAGACCAACACGGACATGCTGTCTCCGTTCGAAGACCCGTTGACATCCCGCCGGCTCTCGGCGGGCTGATCCAGGATGTGTCCGGTGCAGCGACGCGGACGCGGCCCTGACGGTTTCTTTACGCTGCCGCGTCGGTCCTTAACACCGTTCGCTCCAAGGCCGGGCACAGGCGGTTCCCCACGGACTGTCAGCGCTGCGTCAAGGTTTGTACAGCGGCAGTCAAGAGACCGCTAGGAGACTCATCGGGCATGGCCCGTTTGATGGATGTTCGAGCTGTGACTCACCCAGCGAAGTTCATGTCCCTACTGCTCGCTCCACGGCCCGCGGCGTCCGCCGAGCGTGACACTCTGCGGCACTGCACGGCCGGCCGCCGCCGCCTCGGGGTGGTGGAGCTGGCGCTGCCGGCAGCCACTCTGCACGACAACGCCGTCGCACGATGGGTACGCGACCGCAGCGTGGCCGTCGAAGTGCGCGACGGCCACGAACTGGCGATCGCGAGATCGGCAGGCGTACATCCGATGCGGATGACCGCTCACGCCGACGGCCTGTCCGCCGACGAGTTGGTGTTCTGCTCGGCCGGCCTGGGCGTCGGCCGGGTGGTGGTCACCACCGCCGACCACGTCGACGTGCTCGCCGCGACCCGGCGTCGGCAAGCGGTCCTGATGGGGTCGCTGCGCCGCCGGCTCGCCAAGGCGGTGTTCGACTGCCCGACGGTCGACGTGGTCGGCATGTACCGCGACGTCGACCACGCCGAGCACCACCGCGTGAGCTACCCGTCGGCCGTCGGGGCGTTGCTCGCCGAGATGAGCCGTATCCGTCACGACCACGGCGTCATGCTCACCCGCATCGCGCTCGGCGGGCGCCACCTCACGTTCGGGGCCGGGCCGGGGGAGTTGTCCGAGGTCGCCGCGGCCGTCGACGAAACCCTCGACGACGCGTGCGCCACACTGCGGTTCCCGCGGCCCTCGGTGGTGGTGTCGGCGACGCCGGCCCTCTGAACCTTCCGGCACGCTTGTGCTCGTCACCTCCCCCGTCAACTGGGTGGCACGCGCGTCGGCGAGTGCCGGCGGCGTCGCCCCGAGCCACCACTGCGGGTCGGCGCTGTTCTCGGTGGCGGTGCCGTCGTCGCGCATGAAATGCCGTTCATCGCGGCCGGACTCGTCGAATGCGCCGTCGAGGGCCTGCAGCACCCACTCGGCTCCGAACGCGAACACCTCGGCGGCCACACCGCCCAGCGGGTGGAACTCGTTCTCGTACACCCGCATCTCCTTCGGAGCACGGATGCGCTCGTAAGTCGCCAGCGCGTTCTGTACCGGGGTGAGCTCGTCGAACTCGCCGATGCCGAGTAAAACCGGACGGGTGATGTGAGCGACCAACTCGCCCAGCGGCATCCGCTCCTTCAGGTCGCGGTCGAATGCGGCCTCGTCGGTGTAGCCGGCCATGTACATGTAGTTGTTCTTGAAGCTCGGCTGGGCGGCTTCGAAGATGGTTTCGAAGTCGCCGGACACCGCCTCGAACGTCGCTGCGGCGCGCAGTCGTGTCCCGGGATCGGCCAGCGCGCGCAGCGCCCAGTAGCCGCTCATGCTGATGCCGAACATCCCGATCCTGCTGGCGTCGACCTGCGGCAGGTTCGCGAGGTAGCCGGCGTAGGTCTCGATCGCCCGCTCGTAGTTGTCCAGGCCGACGGTCAAGCCCATGGACCGGGTCTGCCCTTGGCCGGGGCCTTCGATGGACAGTGCCACCACGCCGTGGGCGGTGTAGTACCGCTCGGCGGCGTAGATGTAGTCCTCTTTGATCATGTCCATGCCGGGGCCGAGGATCACCGCTGGGGCGTCCACGATGTCGCCGGCGGGCAGGTGTAGCAGCCCGAAGATGGTGTTGCCGTCGAATTCCAGCTCGACCCGGCGCACGGTGTTGCCGCGCAGAGCGCCGAGGCGGTCAACGCAGTGGTCGCAGCGTTCGCGCAGTGCCGCCTTGCGGGCGTCGGTGCTGTCGAAGATCGAGTACTGCGCACGGCCGTACATCACTGCGGCCCGAAGATAGAGATCCGATGCGGTGCGGGTGAAGCCGTGGGCCTCGTGGTGACGGGCACGTTCCTCGGCCTGGGCCGCGACAACCGACCACGCTTTCGGCAGCATCGCACCGCTTTTGACCTGTGCGAAGACTTTGTCGAAGTCGGTCGGGTCGTGGCCGAGTTGCTCCAGCGTGGCCTTGCCGCCGGGGTGCAGGGCGTTGAAACCGCCTTCGGCCAGCGCGATGTCGAGTGACCAGTTCTGTGCGGTCGAACGGGTGGTCATCACTGCCTCCTCATTATGTAAGTACTTAAACAATAAGTACTTATGTACGATATGGCCGACGCGTCAGTCGCAGCAATACCGGCTAACCGGAACAACCACGTCCGCACCGGAGGGAACGTCGATGCCAGCGAAGTCCACCAGTCGCAAAGCCGCGATCGACCAACTCGCGCACGCCGCATACCAACTCAGCGCTTCCGATGGACGGCTGCGGGGCCGCGCCACCCGCGACCCCGCAGCCTTGTCGTTGACCCACGCGCGCGCCCTGAAAAGCCTCGCCGACTTCGGGCCCATGACCATCGGCGCGCTCGCCGAGCGCGTGGCGACCACGAGCGCGGCCGTGACCCAACTGGTCAGCAGTCTCGTCAAGGCCGGGTTGGTCACCCGCGAGCGCGCCGACGGCGGGGACCGCCGCGTGGCCACCGTTGCGCTGACCGAGGCAGGCCGGATCAGGCACATCGAGCGGCAGACACACCTCGAGCAGGCGCTCAGCGAACTGGTGGCCGACCTCGACGACGCGCAGGTGCACACCGTGTCAGAGGTGCTGCGCCGCCTCGCCGACCTCTACGACACGCTCTGACCGGCTCGACACCACGCGATCGGCAACGTGGTCGGCCGCTCGACACCGCCGCCGGCGTCTTCCGTGGCGACGGCGCGATTCGCCGTCCCGGGTGCAACGCTGTCCCTCATCGACGACGCCGCCGCGGCGACGCCGCCGCGGCAGTGACGCGAAAGCTGGCCTGGCGTTGACCTGAAGTACTCTCTGAGCGGCGAGGCCCCCATAGCCCAATTGGCAGAGGCAGCGGACTTAAAATCCGCCAAGTGTCGGTTCGAGTCCGACTGGGGGCACCGACATCGGTGCGGGTCAGAGCCGTTTTCTGGCCAATTCTGGTGGGGTTAGTGAGTTGTCGGATCGGCTCGCGTCCGTGTACGGACACAAATCGCGCCAGTGGGCCGCGCGCCAGCAATTCCGCGACACGGGGTGGTTACGGCAACGTAAGTTCGGCATCCAACCTGGTAAACGGCTGTATTCTCGTCTAGCTTCGTATTCGCTGCGTTGGGGAGAGTTGAGTTTTGTCCGAAGACATTGCCGAGATACTGACCAAGGCTTGGAAGGCCGTCCAAGACGCTGGCATTCCAGAGCCACTGCATGAGCTTGCGCTCGGTCGCGCCATCGATTTTCTCGCTGGTGGCTCTGCCCCGCGACTCAATGGCCAACAAACAGGTTCGCAGGACGTGGGACAGCAATCTGACTCAACGGGTTCTGCAGGGGGTGGCGGTACAGCTTCGGGGCCATCAACCAGCGAAGATGATTTTTACGAGAAGATGAGCAAAGGCACTGGCGTGTCAAAGACCTTGCTGGAACGCCTAGTGCACATACACGAAAACGCACCGCACATCCTTTTGAAGACCGGCCAGCTGCCGAAAGAAAATTCGGCAGCACAGAAGGTGATCGCGCTGTTGATCAGTGTGGGCACCCACTACTGGACCGGCGAGAACGAAATTGATATCTCGCTGGTTCGTGCGGAGGTTGACCAGTTCAACCGGATGGATTCCAACTTCAGCAAGAACGTCGACAAGATCGAGAACATTACCTTGACAGGGGTCAAGGGAGGCAACAAGAAGATCAAGATTCGCCGAGCGTACTTGGATAGCTTTAAGGCTGAACTGTCGAAGTATGGGCAGTTCACTGAGTGAGCGCGAGCGTAATTGAGGCTGGTTTCCTCGCGGCGGGGATGCCCGCCGACCTCGTCGCGGAAGTGATCGCGGCATACGAGGAAGCAAAGACTCGGTTCCACCGGCGCGACTATCGGCCGTCGTCCGTTGAGGGAGCACGATTCTCTGAGGCGGTGTTCCGCGTACTTCAGTGGGCGGCGACGGGTACTTACACGCCACTTAGCGACAATCTGCCTAAGGTGCCTACGCTGCTTGGCCAGTTGGCGCAGGTGACTAGCGCTGACGACAGCGTGCGGATACACATTCCCCGAACGCTTCAGGCCGTTTACGACATTCGGAACAAGCGCAACGTGGCGCACCTGGGGAGCATCGAGATTGGGCTCCAGGACTCGGGTCTTGTTGTCCACATACTCGATTGGGTAATGACGGAACTAGTCCGGCTGTATCACAACGTTCCCGCCGCCGAAGCGCAAAAGATCATCGAGGATATCGTCAAGAAGGAAGTGCCCGCGATACAGGTGATCGACGGCTTTCCGCGCCTGTTGAAAGACGTGCCAGGTACAGACCACATTCTGCTACTGCTCTACCGCGAGGGCGCGGGCGGTGTAGATAAAGCGCAACTGTGCAATTGGCTGCCAGAGGCACACCGCAGAAACTTCGCCCGTAACGTAAAGCGCCTCAACGATAGACACCATATCCACCCCTCTGGCGACCGAATCTTCCTGACTGATCTCGGTATCACCGAGGTTGAGAGCAAGGGTCTTCTCGATCCGCTATAGACGCGTACGGGCTTTACCCTTGGCGAGGAGGAACATTAGGCATGTCGTGGCTGGAGTTCATCTTTCAAATGACGTCCGCACTCGCATGGCCTGCCGTTGCTGCCGGTTCAATCGCCTTGCTGCGCAAGCAGATCAAGTCCGCGGCGGACAGACTGGTTGCACGAATCGGGCAGATTCAACATCTGAAAGCACCAGGTGTAGCAATTGATTTCAGAGACGAAGTCGAACAGCTGGCCAGGGATACGAAAGAGCTGGAGCACGAGGCCCCGAAGGCGTTGCCCGCCAAAGAGTCAAAGGAGCTAAAGGACGTCGTATTGCCGCCCGAGACGGCGGACGAACGACTGACCAAGTATCAGTTGCTGGCGCTCATAGACCCGAGAGCTGCAGTCCTTCTTCCGTTCGCTGACATAGAAGGGGCCATCCGGCAGCGGTTTCACTTCCTATACCCGGACCAGCGGCGGGGCCTCAGCTTCCTCCGCATCCTTGACACGCTGCAGGCTGACCGAAGGATTGCCCCTGAGACTGCAGATGCCCTGAGACAAATGAGCAGGATCAGGAATGAAGCGGCGCACGAATCTACAGGCGTCGATGCGGATGTGGCCAACCTGTTTCTTGAGTCCGTCGGTAACGTTCTCGAGTACCTACTTCTCCTAGGTTTCTTCGATGACCCTGAGCCGGCGGCTTAGTTCGCCTTCCGCTGCATTGGTGCGACTGTCGCCGCTGTGTCTACAACACCGCGTCCGACCTTTGGCGCTACCTGTTCGTCCTCGTTGATGTAGTCCGCGTAGGTGGTCAGGGTGAGCACGAACGTAGAGTGCCCAAGCCACTTCGACACCTGCATGTAGTGCTCCCCGGCGCTCAGGTTCATGGTGGCGAACGTGTGCCGCAGATCGTGAAAGCGGACAGCTCCGAGACCTAACGCTCTCGTCGCGGGCTGCAGGTAGTGCTCATACAGGCTTGCGGCGCACACCGGCTTAGCCCAATCGAACGCATGGCGATTGCGTCGGCCCGGGAACAGGGGAGCGTGGCCGTACTTGCCGGCAAACGGGTGGACCGTAGTCAGGTAGTCGCGTAGCTCGTCGGCCAGCCACGGCGCTAGGGGCACTATGCGATCCGCGCTGGCGTCGCTTTTGGGTCGTAGGTCCAATCTCGGTTCTTGAGCGAAGCGGTGCGGACAACGCGGGCGCTGCCCCGCGGTGCCCGGTATGTCGGACAGCGTGATGTCTTGCGCCTGTAAGCCCTGCGGCTCTGCGGCCCGAACGCCAGTGTGGGCGGCGAACAGGATCGCCAGCGCGTAGACGCGGTTGCCGTGGCGGGTATAGGTGTGCGGCTGCTCACCAGCTGCGCTGGGTATTACGGTGACCTCGCGCGATGTGGCGATGCAATTGACTACCGACGCTACTTGGTTGGCCGTCAGGGGATGGTGCTTGAATGGCTGCGCGCTGCGCTTGGTGGTGCGGCGGCAGTTGGCGATGACCGGGTTGACGGCGATGTCCTGATCATCCTGTGCCATATCAAGAATCCGCTTGAGTGTTCCGATCATGTGTTTCACCGTCTTTGGTGAGCGCACCACCAGTTCAGGCCGGGTCGGGGCAGTGGGCTTGGCCCTGCCGTGACGGCGCTGATGTGGTGTCAGCAGCTGCGCGCGGAAGCTGGTTACGTCGGCTGTCGTGATACTCGCGACCGTCCTACTGCCGAACAGGGGTGCAAGGTGCGTGCGGTTGACGAGGCTCAGCGAAAGTGCTCAGAGTTGATCGGTGAAGGTGCTCACCTGTGAGCTGGGTTCACTGTAGTGGTTGTCGGGTTCCGGTGGTTGCTTTGCGGAGGTTCTCGGATCGGGCGTGGTGGTCGCGAAGGCGGTAGGAGTTGCCGTCGAGGTTGAGCACGACTGAGCGGTGCAGGAGCCGGTCGAGCATCGCGGCGGCCACGGTGGTATCGCCAAGGACCTCACCCCATTCGCCGACGCCTCGATTGGTGGTGATCACGATCGAGGTCTTCATATAGCGTTGCGCCACAACCTGAAACAACGCCGAGGCAGCCTCGCCGGGCAATGGGAGATAGCCCAGTTCGTCGATCACCAGCAGCGTCGGCCCGGCGTAGAACCGCATGGTGGTGGCCCAGCGTCCCTCGATCGCCGCGCGGTGACACCGTGCGGCAAGGTCGGCGGCGGTGGTGAAGTAGGTGCGATATCCAGCGTGAGCAGCCGCGCGGGCCAACCCCACCGACAGATGTGTCTTGCCGACCCCTGGTGGTCCGATGAGCAGCACGTTGGTGGCGGTCTCGAGATAGCGGCAGGTGCCGAGCTCGGCGATGAGCTTGCGGTCCAGTCCGGGGGCGGCGTCGTAGTCGAAGTCCTCCAGGGAGGCTGGGGTGGGCAGGCAGGCGAACCGCAACCGGCCGGCCAGACGGCGGGCCTCGGTGGCTTCAACCTCGATCGACAGCAGTTGCTCCAGGGCGGCGGTCATCGAGGTGCCCTCGGCCTGAGCGCGGTCGAGCACCGAGGGCAGCGCTTCGGCGGCGTCGTGGAGTTTGAGCACGGCCAGATGGCCACGCAGGCGTTGATAGAGGCTGGCTTGGGCGGCGGTGCTGGGCGTGGGCACCGCATCCGAAGTGGTGGTGGTCATGACAAGGTGTTCCTTCCGCGGGCGGCGCGTTCGTCGGTGGACAGATCGATCACGGTCGTCGGTGCGCCGAGAGTGTCGACTGTTATTGCTGATTCAGGAGCAGAGGTGTTGAGCCGCAATACTTCTGCGGCTGCCAACGCAGCTGGCCCGGGTGGGATGCGTTCCTTGCGGCGATGGGCTCGCCCACCGGTGGCGGCCGCGGTCATCGCCAGCTGATCCAAGGCGAGGACGTGGCCGTGATCGCGGACCATCACCCCGGCGCCGTCGGTGGCCAACCGGTGGCGGGCGATGGTGATCTGGGAGGCGGTGACGATGTCGATGACGTCAGATCCCAGCACGTGGGTGACGCTGACCGTCGCCGACGCCAGCTCCGGGGGCACCGAGTAGCGGTTACCCCGGTAGGAGACCATGGCCTGCCGTGACACTGTGCGGTCCTCGCTGAGGATCAGCGGATAAGCGACATCGGGCAGCGGCGCCAAGGGCTCGGTGGCAGCCAGAGCGGCCACCGATAGCTTGCCGTCGTCAGTGGGCCGCAGCCGGGCATCGGCACGGACTCGACAGAAGTCGTCGAGGCGATCTTGGGCCTGTTCGACCGTGAGGTCATCAGAAAGGTTGCGCCACCACCGCTGGGCGGCAGTGTGATTGGCCTTTTCGACCACACCTTTGCGGTTGCCTCGCTTGGGTGGGCAGATCGCCACCATCACCCCGTAATGCTTGGCCACCCCGGCGAACGACGCGGTGACCCGGCCCGAGCCGGGATCGCAGACCGTCGCCATGCGATCGAAGCGCCAGGTGCGGGTCAATCCACCCAGTTTGCGCGAGATCCGGTCCAGACCGTCCACGAGGTGCGGTTGGGTCATCGCCGGCGCCAACACTGCCCGCCAGCGACTGGAATACGCCAGCGACCCGACCAGCAGATGCGCCATTGCGCCCCACCCCCATGAGGCGGGTGGGTTGGGCAGATCAAGCCAGTCCCATTGGGTTTCGTCCCCGGGCGGGTGATCGATGACGGAGTTGGCGCGATCGGCGGGGTTGGCGCAGTCCGGGCAGTGCGGGCGCAGGTTTCGGGCCCGGATCTGGCGGGTCAGCGTCGGATACGACATCGCGTAGCCCAGGTCTTCGAGTTCGTCGCACAGCGTGCGGGCCCACAGGTGCGGGTCCTCGGTCAATCGGGCGGTGACGTAAGCGACGAACGGTTCAAACGGATCAACGGCGGCCGGTTTGCGCACGCCCGGGGTGGTGACACCGTTGAGGTAGTTGCGGACCGTTCGGCGGTTCTTGTTCGTGTGACGGGCAATGGCCGAGATCGACCAGCCTCGTTTACGTAGGGCGTGTATCTCCAAGTCGTCCTCCCATGTGAGCATGAGAAAGCGGGTCTCCTTCAGATAGCTGGTGCGTGGTCAGAGACCACCAGCATCGAAGGAGACCCGCCCTCATCGGCGGAGCCACACAGGTGAGCACTTTCGGTGAGCAGAACTGAGCATTTTCAATGAGCGCCGTCACGGTAGATCTTCTCGTAGCCCTCGATGGTGGCCGGGTCGATAGCGCCGACCAGGCTGTCAAGGTACTGCCGAGCGTAGGTACCCAGAGGCGTGTTGGCTTTGGCCTTAGCCGCGCTGGGGCCCATGCCGTAGCAGGCGTCCAGCTAGTCCTCAACCTTGCGCAGGTGCGCCTCGGCCTTGCGCTTGGTAGGGAAGGTCTCAGACGTCTCCTTGAACTCACCGGTTGGCGCGCTGAATTCATCGCGCACGGGCTCCAGCCAACGAACGTGATACAACACGACCGGATTGCCGTACTTGTCGAGCTGCTTGGTGGTGCGCTTGCGAATGAAAGCCGGAGTGTCACTTGTCCTTCGATTTGTCAGTTGCCACGTCGGCTTCCAGCCGGCAATCGTGCTGCACCAATTGCCTAGCTGCTTCTAACTCTTCGGGTGTTTGCGAAGTACACGCACTCCGGTTCGTCGGGCTCGCCCGCTTCCATTCGAGGGCGCCACCGTCTGCCGGGTCCATGGCAGCGGACTTAAAATCCGCCAAGTGTCGGTTCGAGTCCGACTGGGGGCACTGCATAAGCACTGGTCGAGACGCACCCGTTCCACCCGACGAGTCGTGGCGAGTGCGTCTCACTGAGCGGGGCGGTGCTCGGCCAAGGCGCGGAAGGCCTGTATCGGTGAGGCGTTGGGGTGCTCGGTGAGAACCTGGATGCCGACGTGGTTGGCGCCAGCGGCGAGGTGCTGGTCGATCTGGGTGTAGATCGTCTCTGGGGAACCGTGAGCGACCAGGGCGTCGACGAGTGCGTCGCTGCCCGACCCCTCGACATCCGCCTCGGTGAACCCGTGCCGCATCAGGTTGTTGGTGTAGTTGCGCAAACCGAGGTAGGGATTCTGGACGGCGCAACGGCCGATCCTTCGCGCCTCGGCATCGTCCTCGGTCAGCACGACCTTGTGCTCGGGAGCCAGGAAAGCACTGCTGCCCAGCATTTCTCGCGCGTAGCGCGTGTGCGAGGGCACGGTGAGATAGGGGTGTGCCCCCAGCGTCTTCTCGCCGGCCAATGTGAGCGTTCTCCTTCCCAGGGCGCCGATCACGATCGCCTCGGCCGGCACGCTGCCCTCCACGAGCGCACCGACATAGTTGGCCATCAGTTCGAATGGTCTTTCGTAGGTTGCTCGGGTTTCGGGATGGCCGAGACCGATGCCCAGCAGCAGCCGGGGTCCGTGGCGGTCGACGATCCGGTGATAGTGGTGGGCGATGCAGCGTGGGTCGTCTTGCCACATGTTGATGATCGCCGTCGCGATGATCGCGTTCTTGGTCGCGGCGACCATCTGCTCGAGCAGAGCGAGGTCACCGACAGGGTCCGCCCCGATTCCCACCCAGATCGTCTGATATCCCAGGTCCTCGAGTAGAGGTGCGTAGTCGATACGGGGGGCATCACCCAGTGCAGGGTTGAGCCATGCTCCGTAGGTGCCGAACTGCTCGTGCACGTCAGCGGTCTCCTTTCATTCCGATGGCGCGGTGGTGCTGAAGATCGGCCAACAGATTTCTGTGGCGGTGAACCGGGCCGGATCTGTGGGGGTGCCGCCGAAGTAGTGTTCGCGGATGGGCCCCTGGCTGCTGATCAGATGCTCGTTGACATAGATTCCCAGTGCCGCGTAACTGCGGTCGATGCCATCGTGGCCGCCCGGGTGGGTGAGCACCGCGAATTCAGTTCTGGGTAAGACCTCGGCATCGATGCCCTCCGGGGGATCGGCAGATGATGGTGCGGGGACGAACATGGTTGCGCTGCCCTGCTGTTCGAGAAACAGTGCTCTGTCGTAGAGGCCGCCCGGCACCACCGCGGTAGGCACACCTGCGGCCATGGCGACAGCCTGGTGCAGCTTCCTCAGTGCCGCTGCGAACCAGTCATCGATTTCGGAGACGTCGATGATGGCGCTGGTGGACCACACGGCGAGCGCTGGCTCGTGGCGCACCGTGACGTCGGCGGGAGGGCGCACCGGGGAAAGCAACTCGCGCAGCGCACCCACGGTTTCACGGGTCTGCGCGAGCGCAGCCTCCATCTGCTCGAGATGGGTTGTGATGATCTCGGCGCGGGCTCCGGGGTCTTCGGTGCTCAGCAGCGCCTTGATGTCGGGAATGGACATGCCCAGAGACCGGAACCGGCGGATGATGTGTGCATGATCGACTTGGCTGGTGTCGTAGAAGCGGTAGCCGGTGTGGGGGTCGACGTGAGCCGGCTCGAGGATGCCGATGTCGTGGTAGTGCCGTAGCGCCTTGCGGCTCAGACTGGTCATCACCGCGAAATCACCGATCGAGACTTGTGCGCCCATGGCGTCCTCCTCTTCGTCGCGCGCCTCCATCGAGGCCATCTTGAAGCTTCCCCCTGGGGCAAGGTCAACATCGCGGCATGCTCGCAATCACGGGTTGACTTTGCCCTTACGGGAACCTCCATCGTGGGGCCATGACGACAACAGAATGGGAAGCGCTCCCAGAAGCCGTGAAGACGTTCATGACCGCACTCGATGCCCGTGAGGTGGATCAAGTGCTGGCCACCCTCAGCAACGATGCCGTGGTGACCGATGAAGGCCACGACTACAAGGGACACGACGAGATCGGGGCCTGGCTGGCCACCGCAGTCACCGAGTACACCTACACCACCGAGTTCACCGGCGCGTCCACCACCGACGCCGGCGTCGACGTCGGGCAGCATCTCGAGGGCAACTTCCCGGGCGGGGTCGCTGACCTGAACTACCGCTTCACCCTCGACGGTGCGGTGATCAGTCGGCTGGTGATCGAGCCGTGACGCGGCGGTGGTTCATCACCGGTGGCACACCCGGCAACTTCGGGGTGGCGTTCGCCGAGGCGGCGCTCGACACCGGTGACCGCGTGGTGTTGACCTCTCGGCGTCCGCAGGAGCTGGCGGCGTGGGCCGACCAGTACGGCGACCGGGTTCTCGTCGTGCCACTGGAGCTCACCGACGCGGCACAGGTGCAGCGCGCGGTGCAGGCAGCCGAGGAGCGATTCGGCGGTATCGACGTGCTGGTCAACAACGCCGGCCGCGGGTGGTACGGATCCATCGAAGCGATGGACGAATCCGCGATGCGCGCGATGTTCGAGCTGAACTTCTTCGCCGTGCTCTCCGTGACGCGTGCGGTGCTGCCGGGTATGCGCGCCCGCGGAAACGGGTGGATTGTCAACGTGTCCTCGGTGGCCGGGCTTGTGTCGGCGCCCGGATTCGGCTACTACAGCGCGACGAAGTTCGCCATCGAAGCCGTCACCGATGCGTTGCGTGACGAGGTCGCTGCGCAGGGCATCTCCGTATTGGCGGTGGAACCGGGAGCGTTTCGCACGAACGCCTACGCCGCCTTCGCGAACGAGCCTGTCGCGGAACCGATTCCGGTCTATCACGACATGCTGGAGCAGGTACGTGCCGCATTCGTCGAGATGAACGGGGTGCAGCCCGGTGACCCACTGCGCGGGGCCCGGGCGGTGATCGCGGCGATGGCCCAGGACCCGCCGCCCCGCCGGCTGGTCCTCGGCAACAGCGGATACGACGCCGTAGTCGATGCACTGGAGCAGGCCCTGACCGAGATCCGCGCCCACGAGACACTGTCGCGCAGCGCGGATTTCCCCACCTGATCGGACTCATGGGGCATGCGACGCGGGCCTCGAGTTCGTTGTCGCTCGAACCACCCTGTGGCATGGCGGTTCTCCCCGGCGCCGATTCGGGCGACGGCGTGACCGAACCCGATTCGACTGTGCGCCAGTCGATCCAGGCTGTCGCTGCCTAGCGCCGCCCACCTCCACGTCTACCTCCAGGCGAAGGCCGGGGTCGGGGTCCTGGATTAGGCCGTCCGATATCCGGTCGCCCTGGTCCTGGAGCGCCAATATTGGGAGGGCGAGGAACCGGGACGTCGAGGTCGAGATCGACATCGACGATATCCGGGACGTAGACCGGCAGCCACGGATCCACGTACACGGCGGGAGGCGGCGGGAACTCGCAGATGAGCGTCGTGAAGTTCCAGTACATGCCCGGTGGGCAAGGTGGTGGCGGTGGCGGTGGTTGGCCGTTGCTGACCGCTGGTGAGGCGAATTCGATCAGCGGCAGTATTGCCAATACGGCGGCTGACATGGCACTGCGTTGTAGCCAAGGCCTCATTGGAATCTTCTCTCGTTGCCTTCTGCGTGGAAGCCTACGATTCGTCCGCTGTCTGGGGGCTCGATTCAACGGAGACCTTGCCGCGTCTGTGGGGCAGGGACGCTCCCGAACGGTGAAAAGTTGCCGGTCGGCCTCCAACGGCGAATCTGCCACGCGTATTGATTGCGGAACTTATCGTGGGCTTACACAGTGCGGGGACCCTGCCGGTCACATGATCCGCGGGGGTGGCCGCATTCGATGAAGGAGAAGCAGCAATGATGTTGCGTTCACAACTTCAAAGGCGCCGCGGGGGAATGGAAGCCGTTGGCGCTGTCGCATTGGCCGGCGCATTGTTACTCGGGAGCGCCGCGACTGTTGGTGCACAACCGCCACCGCCGGCGCCGCCCAATTGCTCGCCCGCGGACTGGGCAGGCGTCCGGGCTGGCGTCGCGGCGGCACTCTCGGCCTATCTGTACACCCATCCGCCGGTGAACGATTTCTTCGCCACTCTCAAAGGCCAGTCCCGGGACGAGGTGCGTCCACAAGTGCAAGCGTATTTGGAGGCCAACCCGCAGGTCCGGGCGGAACTGCAGGGCATCAAGCAACCCGCCGACGACTTTCTCAACCGCTGTGACGTGGAACCAAACCCGTCGAACACGCCATTTCCCTGATGCCCTACCCGTCGCATGACTGCGTGCGGCACCGACATGCTCGAATTGCGCTGTGCCACAACGGCGTTCGATGGCCGTGCCCGCTGTGCGGCCGTTCGAGGAGAACCGATGAATCTGGCGAGTTGGCTCTTGGGCTTGGCGCTCATAGTGCTGACCATCGCGGTGCACACCACCGGTGTGGTGATGATGGCCTTCGGGCTCGAAAGAAAAACCCGATCACGGGTCCAGAAGTACCACGTTGATCCGCTTCGGGCGATTCCGGTCGTGATTGCCAACATCGGATTGGTAGCAGTGGTGCTGGCCGTTCTGCATGGATTGGAGGGCATGCTCTGGGCGTCGGCATACCGGTGGCTCGGTGTATTCGGCTCGTATGCCGACGCGTCGATCTACTCCCTGGGCACCATGGCCACCCTCGAGATACCGGACCTCGTGGTGCCATCCCGGTATCGACTGATCGGCGTGCTCGAGAGCATCAACGGCGTGCTGCTGTTTGGTATCAGCACGGCGTTCCTCTTCGCAGTGATGCAGACGTATTTTCTGGAGCTTTTCCACCCACGCGGACGTGGTACCAATGATGAACCCGCGGCGTAGACCGTCACTACGAGGCTCCCCCCTGGGTGGTGGACCACTCAGCCGTCGCCAACCACGATCGCTTTCGACCCTCCAACCACGTAGGCCACGGCGACGTGAGTTCACTACGGCGGCACGTGTCGCAGCCCCTGAACGCGTCGATCGATCACCGCGCACCAGGCCTCGACGGGTGAAGATAGGTTGCGGTCGGGGCGTTGGTGTGCGGCGACACTTCCACCACCGCTTCGACGCGGTACACCTCATCGATGAGATCGGCGGTGAGGACCTGCCGCGGCATTCCGGTGACCACCAGCCGCCCCTCGCGCAGCACTGCTATCCGGTCACAGAACCGGGCAGCCAGATTGAGATCGTGCAACGCGGTGACGACCGTGAGCCCGAGTCGCCGTAGCAGCGTCAGGACCTCGAGCTGGAAGCGGATGTCGAGGTGATTGGTCGGCTCGTCCAGGACGATGATCTCGGGCTGCTGGGCCAATGCGCGTGCCAGCTGCACCCGCTGCCGTTCCCCTCCGGAGAGGGTTTGCCAAGCGCGCGAACGGAAGTCCAGCATCCCGGTGGCCGTCAGTGCGGTCTCGATGGCGTCGTGGTCGGCGGAATCCAATGCCGCGAACGGGCCGCGGTGCGGGGTGCGTCCCAGGGAGACGGCCTGCTCCACGGTGATGTCGGCATGGGCCTCGGGAGCCTGTTCGACTATTGCGAGAAGTCGCGCGATCTCGCGGCGTCGGTATCCGGTGAGCGCCCGGCCTCCCAGTTCCACGGCGCCGCAGTCCGGCCGTCGTAGGCCGGCGAGCAGGCGCAGCAGCGACGTCTTTCCTGCGCCGTTGGGGCCGATCAGACCCAGCACCTCTTTACTGCGTACGTCGACGCTCACGTCGTCGATGATGCGGGAACGGCCGATGGAGTAGCTCAGTTGGTGCGCGGACAACGTGGTCATCGGTGGGCCACCCGGCGCAGCACGACCGCGAACAACGGAGCACCCAGCAGCGCGGTGATGACGCCGACGGGAATCTCGTGCGGGGAGAACACCGTTCGCGCCGCGGCGTCGACCCAAATCAGGAACACCGCCCCGCCCAATGCCGACAACGGCAACAACAGGCGGTGCATGCCACCGGTGAGCAGGCGCACGATGTGCGGGACCAGGAGTCCAATGAACCCGATCGCTCCGCTCACCGCGACGGCGGCCGCGGTGATCAAGGCCGCGAAGATCATCAACAGTGCGCGGGACCGGGCGACGTTGACGCCCATGGACGCCGCGGTGTCCCAGCCGAACGTGTAGGCATCGAGGGCGGCGGCGAAGAACCAGCAGCAGAGCACACCGACCAGAATCATGAGGGCGGCGGCGAGCACCGGCTCCCACCGCGCGCCGCCGAGCGAGCCCAGCAGCCAGTAGGTGAAGGCACGGGTGGAGTCGGCGTCGCCGTCCAGCATCAACACCAGTGAGGTGAGGGCAGCGAAGAACTGCGACACCAGCATTCCGGTGAGTACCACCCTGGTCGGGTTGGCCTCGCTGCCGCCACCGATCAGCATCAGGACAACTGCGAACGCCATCAGCGCACCGGCGAACGCGCCGACGGTCAGGGTGACGGCACCGGATCCCACGCCGAGAACCATGATCGCCACCGCGCCGGCGGAGGCACCTGATGACACGCCCAGTAGGTAGGGCTCCGCGAGCGGATTACGCGTGACGGCTTGCAACACCGCACCGGAAACCGACAGTCCGCAGCCAACGAGCGCGGCGAGCAGGACTCGTGGCAGCCGGGATTCCCACACCAGCGCCTCGATCAACGGCGGCGCGGCCGGTTCGCCGAGGCCAAGTCGGTGTGCGATGACACCCAGTACGTCTGCGGGGCCGATGTCGGCCGTCCCCACCAGGGTCGCGAGAACCACAGACACACACAGTATGGACGTGAACCCCCCGATCAGTACGGCCGACCGGACCGACGGAGTCATCGACGAGCAAACAACACAACGTCGTCGTAATAGCGCCATAGGCAACCGGTTTCGCTGAATCCAGCCGTGACGAGCGCCTGCAGGTGCAGTTCCAGAGGTGCCGCCTCGGTCGGCGGTCGGTCGGCGAAGCGCCGCTGCCGGTCGTCGAGATGGCGTCGCAACAGAGGCTCGGTTGCCGCGTCCGCCCACCATTGGTCCCAGGTCGGCACACCGCCGGCGTGCGCGATACGTTGAGTGCGTTCATCATCGGCGGCGGCCACCTTGGACAGGAAGGGTTGGTGACGGCTGTCGTAGCGCAGGTGGTCGGCATTCATGACGATCCCGCCCGGTTGCAGGATCCGGCCGAGTTGCAGGTACACCGCCACCAGGTCCGCGGGTGCGAGCCAGTGCAGCGCCGTGGACGACACCGCAACGTGAATCGTGACGGTGGGCAGCAGTTCGAACCACGACGGCGCGGCCAGATCGCCGTCGACGGCGGTGAACCGGTCTCCGTGACGTGCGCCCAACCACGCCGACGCCAGGGTGAGCAGCACCGGGTCGTAGTCGATACCGATGACCCGCACCCCCGGCAGGGTCTCGAGGATGCGGCCCGACAGGCTGCCGGGACCGCAGGCCAGGTCCAACACCGTCAAGCCGGTGCCGTCGGAGCCGAATTTGTCTGTCGTGGAACACAGCTGTGCGATGACGTCGACCATGACGGCGAAGCGCTGTTCCCGGTGGGTGATGTAAGCAGCCTGTTGGTCATCCCAGGACGCGATGAGCCGATCGATGGTGACGCTGGACATGGTTGTCATGACGCTACTTTCATGTTGAGGAGCCCGTTGGCGACGGTGGTCAGCGCCTTGACGCTGTGGATCGAGGGATCCATGTACTGGCCGGGTACGGTGATGAATCGGGAGGCCTGTACCGCGGGCATGGTGGACGTCAGCGGATCCGAACGCAGGAAGGCGATCTTCTCCGCGGCGCTGTCACCGGGATATCCGCGCGTCAGATCGGCCAGCACGATCACGTCCGGGTTGCGGGCGGCCACCTCGTCCCAGCTGACCTCGGGCCACTTGGTCGAGGCGTCGTCGAACACGTTCTCGGCACCCAACATCTCGGTGACCGTCTGTGGCAACCCGCCGGGTCCGGCCACCGACGGTGTCGACGAGGATGCGGCAGTCGAATAGAACCACATCAATCGGGGCGTGCCGGTGATCTTTCCGGCCGCGGCAAGACCCTCATCGAGAACCGCACGCTGTTGGGCTATCAGGGCGGTGCCGGCTTCCTCGACGTCGAATATGCTGCTGATGTCCCTGATCTCGTCGAACAGCATCTCGAAGGATGCGCCGCCGGCCACCGCCTCGTGGTAACTGCAGTCGAATTCGGTCAGGTAGGTCGGTACACCCAAAGCGTGCAACTCGTCGCGCTCACCAGCGTTCTGCGCGGTGAGGAACGAGGCGAATGACGAGTACACAAAATCGGGCTGCGCCTGCAGCAGCGATTCATGGGTGAGCACACCGTCGGTCAGCAGCGGAATCCGGTCGTACTCGGCCGCGATCTCGGCGGATACCGGCTCGGTTTCGTAGGCGGTGCCCACCACGCGGTCGGTAAGGCCCAGAGCGATCATCAATTCGGTGGCTGACTGGTTGAGCGACACCGCTCGGGTGGGGGGCTGCGGCACCGTGACGGTGGCACCGCAGTTCTCCAGTGTCAGCGGAAACGACGCAGCAGGGTCGCTGCCCGCCGTGGTGCGGTCCGGCGCACCGTCGCGGCTGCAGGCGCCGACGGTAAACATCACCAGCGCGACCACCGATGCGATAATGATTATCGTTTTCATCAGCGGCAGCATAGCTCACCCGCGCTCGCGGCCCCGCCGACAGGCAACGCACAGCAATCACACACCATGCGTCCAAGCCTGCGGGACGAATCTGGACTAAAAACTCGTAGCGACGCGAAAAGAGATGGCCATGACGTTGATCGCCCTTGAAGAGCACCTGATCCCTGCCGATCTCGTCGACCAGATCTGGCCCACACCGGGTGATCAGCGTGGGGTCCTGCCGAAACTCACCGAGGTCGGTGAACAGCGGTTGCGTGTCATGGACGACGCGGGCATCGACATGCAGATCCTCTCCGTGACCGCGCCGGGCACTCAGCAGGTGGACACCGAACACGCCGCTGACCTCAGCCGTGCCTTGAACGACCGATGCGCCGAGTTCGTCAGGGCACACCCGGACCGGTTCAACGCGCTGGCGTCACTGCCGACGCAGGACCCGGCCGCGGCGATCATCGAGGCGAAGCGCGCGATCACCGAACTCGGGATGTGCGGTGTGGTGATCAATGGGCACACCCACGGCAAGTTTCTCGACGCACCCGAGTTCGACGAAATGCTCAGCGCCATCGAGGAACTCGAGGTACCGGTGTACCTGCACCCGACGTATCCGCCGGCGCAGGTCGCCGAGGTGTACTTCGGCGGCCTGGAATCGCAGGTCGGTGCGGCGCTGGCGACCGCGGCGTGGGGATGGCACGCGGAGACCGGTTTGCATGTGCTGAGGATGGCCGCCTCGGGAGTGTTCGACCGGCATCCCGCGCTGCAGATCGTCGTCGGCCACATGGGGGAGAACCTGCCGTTCTCGTTGATGCGCGCCGATGCCGCGCTGTCCGGGTTCAACCCGGACGGGCCGTCCGTCGCGGACACCGTCCGCGCGCATGTGCACATCACCATCAGCGGATACACCACGACGCCCCCGCTGTTGTGCGCGTTGCAGGTGTTCGGTGCCGACCGGATCATGTTCGCTGCCGACTATCCCTACGGCGACGCGTCGACCCACGCGAAGTTCCTGGCGCAGGCGCCGATCAGCCCGACCGACCGCGAGAAGATCGCCCACCGAAACGCACGGCAACTCTTCCGGCTCTAGCCGACCGTCAAAGAACTCGCGAGGTGACGCCGAGATTGCACTCAGGGACAGGATTCTCCAAAACCCTGTCCCTGAGTGCAATCTCGGCGAGTATGCCGGGCACGTGTCGGCGGAGCTCGGCCGTCACAGACGTTGAATCACATGTTCACTGCAGTGGGTGCTGAGCCGACGCCACCTCGGGGCTCAGATCTTCGCGCGTCAGTCGGTGCGCAGGTGGGCGCGGCAGCACCACGCGGCGGCTGATCGAGAGGTCGGCGCCGACGTGCACCAGTTCACCCGATGCCAGCAGCTGCCAACGCTCGTCGTCCATCTTCTCGGTGGCGAACACCACCGACGGCGAGGTGTCCAGATGGGCGCTGCCCGACCGGATGCGCTTGCTGTGCAACGAGAATGAACCGTGCCCACCGGTGGTGCGGTCGAGCAGGTACAAGTCGTGCGTGTCGGGGTACCGCAACGCCCACAGGTCGGTGGCGGTGGCCAGCAGCACATTGAGCGCATATATCGGGACATTTGCGCTCAGCCAGCGCAGCGCGTCGATCAACCCGTCCTCGACATCGCCGCCGCGTTCGCAGATGGACGCCGTGATCAACGCGAAGACTCGTTCGGAGTCGGTATCTCCGTGCACCAGGTTCGTGGCACCGAGCTCGGTCAGCCGACGGTCGAGCATGTCGAGACCTTGCACCACGCCGTTGTGCGCGAAAATCCGCCCGTCCTGCAAGAACGGATGGGTGTTCTGCTCCTGCGGCGCGCCGGTTGTGGCATACCGGACGTGCGCCACGAAGGTCGTGCCGGTGATCTCGCGTGCCTCGGTCGCGAAGTCGCGATCGCGCCAGGCCGCCATCGGTTGCTTGAGCACCACGGGCGCGCCGCTCGCGTCGAACGCCCCGAGGCCGGTGCCGTCGGGGTTGCGGCGGCTCTGTTCGGCCAGACTGTCGGGCGCGTTCAACAGCCAGAAGGTCGCGGGCACCGCACGGCCGGCATGCAGCCCGAACAGACGGCACATCAGCTCACCTCCGTGGTGGCGGTTTCGACGTCACAGGGCGTTGTCCATCCTGCCGCCGGGTGTCCCGTCACGCCCGTGCAGGTGTGAATCGCCGCGCGTCAACACCACTTTGTCGCCCACATTGATAGTGACGACGTGCTCCTCCGGTTGCTCCACGAACGGGATGCCGAGCAGTCCGTAGAAGTCGTCGGTCCGCACGAAGGTGTGCGCGCGGGCGAACAGCGGATGCACCTCGAACACCCGCACCTGCAGCACCTCCCGGCTGATCCGGCCCAGTTCACGCCCGGATTCCGGATCGGTGATCACCTCATCGGCGTCGGTGTGCACGGCAAAGACCATGCCTGGCGTCACGCCGGCTTCAGAACCGCGGTTGAGGACCAGCGTGTAATCGTCCTCGATCAACGCGACCTGACCGGTGATCAACTGTGTGCTCACGACGCCGCCAGGGAATTGCTTTCCCGCAACGGCGCTTTCGTGCCGACGCGGATTCGCGGCCGCAGGGGATGGTGGTCGGCGAGGACGGGCATGTCGAGGTGACCCGCAGCGTCCTGCTCGGTTCCCAGCGTGAGTTCCAGCGCGGTCTTGGCCTGGAAGAGCGAGATGAGGGCCTGCTGATGCCGCTCGGTGCCGATCGACGTGAGCGCCACCGCGAGTTTCTTGTCGACGTACTCCACAGACCGCTGGAGATCCGAGGATTCGACCGCCGCACCGCTGGTCTGCGCCGGCTGCCCACCGAGTCCGCTGTACCACCGGTGCCCGAGCGCCCCCAGCGTCATCGCGCACACCGGAATCACCACGACGGTGCACAGCAAGGCGAGCGCATCGTTCGCCGCGACCGCGCCGACGATGCCCAGGAGCATGACGATGGCCGCGACGGCGAACAGTCGCACGGCAGCCGGCACGGCCTCGATCACCCGCCACAACTGTGCGACGGTGCGCGCGCCGTACCGTGCGATCTCGACGAGAACTCGGGCGATTGCCGCAGCGGCCTTCAGGGCTGCGCGCCCGGCCTGGTCGGCCTGCTCGCGTGAAATCGGGGACTTGGGCATCGACCACGTCCGCTGACCCCCGGACGACGCGACCACCGGGGCGGGCGACGCATCGTCGGGCGCGTCGGACACGGGCGTGCTATCGCCAGGCGTCGTCGTCGAATCGGCAGACGCGGCGGCCACGGGCGTCGCGGCCGCGGGCTCGGTAGTCACATTTGCAACATCAGTCACATCCGCATCATCTCGCGACTTTGGCGAATCACCGACCTGGCGCGCCGGGGCATACACCAGTTGGCCGCGCTCAGGTTCCTCACAGCGCGCCGCACGGCGGTGTGCGCAGAAGGCAACACCGTTGCATAGTCGAAGTCTCTGAACTGCAATGTCGGTGCGACACGGTCGAGGGCAACTGTCCATCGGAAGGTTGCACCCATGTCCTACGTGAGTCCCACCGACTTCGTCGGCAAGATGATCGACGCCGGCGAGGCCAAGGCCCACATGTCCACCCGCGACACACTCATCCGGGCCTACATGGCCGGCGCGATCCTGGCGATCGCCGCGGCCTTCGCTGTCACGGTCACGGTGCAGACCGGCAACGCCCTGGTCGGCGCGATCCTGTTCCCGGTCGGCTTCTGCCTGCTCTATCTGCTCGGCTTCGACCTACTCACCGGCGTCTTCACCCTCGTCCCGCTCGCGCTGCTGGACAAGCGCCGCGGTGTCACCGTGCGCACGATGCTGCGCAACTGGGGTTGGGTGTTCCTCGGCAACTTCGCCGGCGCGCTGACGGTCGCCTTCATGATGGCGATCGTGTTCACCTATGGCTTCAGCGTGGACCCCAACGAGGTGGGCCAACGGCTCGGCGAGATCGGGCACAGCCGCACCGTCGGCTACGCGGAACACGGTGCCGCGGGCATGCTCACCCTGTTCATCCGCGGCGTGCTGTGCAACTGGATGGTGTCGACCGGTGTGGTCGCCGCGATGATGTCCACCAGCGTGTCGGGCAAGGTGATCGGGATGTGGATGCCGGTCATGCTGTTCTTCTACATGGGCTTCGAGCACTCGGTGGTCAACATGTTCCTGTTCCCGTCGGGGCTCATGCTCGGCGGTGACTTCTCGATCGCCGATTACTTCATCTGGAACGAGATCCCCACGGCGGTGGGCAACCTGGTCGGCGGACTGACCTTCGTCGGGCTCACCCTGTTCGCGACGCATGCCCGCACCGCCGCGCCACGGTTCGTGATCCCCGGTGTTCCCCAGACCGACGGCGCAGAAGCGAGGAAGATCAGCGCATGACCCCCATCATGTCGAAGGCCGACGCTGCCGAACTGGTGGTTGCGGCCCGCATCCGAAAACAGCTCAGCTGGGCCGACATCGCCGCGCACCTCGACGCTCCGCTCGTGTGGTGCGTGGCGGCGCTGCTCGGCCAGCACCCGATGACGGCCGCCCAGGCGCAGAAGGCGTGCGCACTGCTGGATCTCGACACCGCCGTCGCCGAGAGCCTCCAACTGCAGCCCGCCCGCGGTATCGACCCGGCACTGCTGTCGGATCCCACGATCTACCGGTTCCACGAGGCGCTCAACGTGTACGGGCCCGCGCTCAAGGAACTCATCCACGAGGAGTTCGGCGACGGCATCATGAGCGCCATCAACTTCAAGGTCGACATCCGGCGTCGCCCGGATCCGGACGGGGACCGGGTGGTGGTCACCTTCGACGGGAAGTTCCTGGACTACCGCTGGTAGGGCGACGCGCGTCGATCCGGTGGATGTCACTCGATCCGAACCCGACACTTCCGGCGTAACCGGTTGCAGCCCAGCGGGTCAGCTTTCGCACGCCACCCCGTTGCCGTCTCGGTCGAGGTCATAGACGTCGGTGCCGACGACATACACCGGACCCGACACGTACTCGGGCCCGTTGCCGCTGCCGCCCGTGCAGTCGACGTCACTGGCTATCGGCACGCAGGCGCCCTCGTAGTTGGAGTCGCACTCGGTACCCGTCTGCCCCGGTATCGGTGCGGCGGCGCCGATGGGAGCAAACACCAGTCCCCACACCACTGCTGCTGTCGACACCGTCAATTTTCTCATGGCGGCGAATTTAACAGCCCGTCAAACTTCCCACAGGGCGTTCGCGTAGGAAAGGCCCGCGAGTGCGAGTTCAGCTCTCGCAGCGGGCACAGGCCCCGACGCGGACACTCTGGAGCCCGCTTGCGGGTCTGGGTTCCGCAGAACTCAACGCTTCCAGCGATCGGGTTGTGCAGGGTGGTCACCCGGACGCCGCCGAGGGAGGTGAAATCGGCGGTGTCGGCCTCAATCTGTAGGCCACGTCACAACCGACGCCATGGCCCGGTTCGATTATTTTTGCGCGTCAACGTCGCAGGTGAACGGTGATTTTCGTGGCCGGTTTACGGAGAAGATCCAAAACGCTGATAACGCAACACCTCTGGCGTCCGACATACATCGCGGGGGGTCAAGGTATTGCGTAGTCGTCCGGATGTAGAGGCGGCGAGATCGTCAAGAGTCGGTCTAGCAATTTCCTAAACCGAACATCGCACGGTCGCTGCCATTTCGCTGGTGAGCACCGTGAGAAGCAAGGCGAAGGAGTCAAGGATGGACCTCAAGAAGCTCGCAGTTACCACCACCATGACCGGTGCGTTGGGCCTCGGCGCGCTCGGCCTGGGTATGGGCGCTGCGCACGCGGAACCCGCGACACCGGATCCGCGGCCTGCGCCGGTCGTGCCGGACGTGAACGTTCCCGACGTGAACGTCCCGGCTGTGAACGTGCCCGACGTCGATCTGCCGGCCGTGAATGTGCCGGATGTCAACGTTCCGGGCGTCAACGTTCCTGACGTGAATGTGCCGGCCGTGAATGTGCCCGATGTGAACGTCCCGAGCGTGAACGTTCCCGACGTGAACCTGCCCGAGGTGCAGTTCCCGGAACTGAACGGCTACTTCCGGTTGGACACGCAGATTGCGCCTGGTCAGCTGATGAATGACCGGTTCATCAACGGTGTCGAGAACCCGTTCTTCGGGATCGCGCCCGGCCAGCTGAAGAAGCTGCCGACGGTGAACGGCATCGTCAACCCGTTCTTCGACGAGCGACCTGGCCACTGGGAGATCCCGGGTGAGATCTCGGTCGAGGCCCCGGCCGAACCGGAGGCCTGACCGGCGCCACGATGGCCGCCCCACCGACACGGTGGGGCGGCCATCCCCGTCAGACGGCGACTGTCTCGATGATCGCGAACTGACCGCCATAACCCACGGAGGTGCGACGCAGACCCGCCGCCTCGAACAGCGCGTCGAACTCGGCGAGATCGCGCTCGCGCCCACCGGTCATGACGAGCATGTTGATGTCCATCTGCGTCGTCGCATCGGCGGAACGCAGATCGCCGACGAGTTGTTCGAGGACCACAACGCGGCCGCCGTCCTGTAGTGAGGCCCGGCAGTTCTTCAAGATCCGAATGCAGGTCTCGTCGTCCCAGTCGTGCAGCACGTACTTGAGCGTGTAAAGGTCTGCGGGCGGCACGGATTCGAAGAAGTCGCCTTCGCGCGCGGTGAAGCGGTCCTGTAGTCCGTCTTTGCGAGCAGCCTCGATGGCGTCGGGCACCACATGGGGGAGGTCGACGACACCCCCACGCAGAGCGGGATTGGCCCGCATCAGCGCACGAACCAATTCCCCGTTGGCGCCACCGATGTCCAGTGCGTAGTCGACACCTTCGGTGTCGAGCACGTTGGCGATCTCGATCGCCGCGGCGGCACTCACGTTCGACATGGCTTCGGTGAAATGACGTGCCTCTTCGAGATTCTCGGCCAGATAGTCGAAGTACGTCTCGGTTCCGTGCGCGGCCTTGATCTGTCGTTCGCCGGTGCGGATCGCGTCAGGCAGACGTCCCCAGGGCAACCAGTGCCCGGGTGCGCTCTGGGCAAGCGCCAAACCGCGCAGCGAGTTCGGAGCGTCGCGACGCAGTGTACCCAGCAGTGAGGTGCCGGCGAAGTGCACACCGTCGGTGGACGTCACCAGTCCCAGCGACGCGCAGGCGCGCAGCAAGCGGCGCGTCGCATCCACATCGGTGGTTTCGGCCGAGGCGATGGCCTCGACGGTGTCGGTACCCGTCGCCAAGTGGTCGGCGATGTTGAAAACCGCGGCGGCGTGGGCGATCTGGGTGACCCAGAAGCCCGTGAGCATGGACATCATACGTTCATGGTCGGACAGTGCGGCCGGCACGGAGCGGGTTGCCATAGTTCTCCAAGGGTGAGGTGGCCGATCGGCCAGTGGGCGGGAAGGTGCGAACCGCCAGGCCGCCGCGCAGTACACACACGTTGCACGCGGCGGTTGAAAACGGTTCCTCCTGAAACAACTTGTGAAACGGAACGCGCGTAAAGCTCGTTCAACTGATACTGACGCCCAAACGACGACCACGCATTCACCGCGAAGGTACGTGTGTGACCGGCCGGTGTCCGATCGCTGGGGGACTCCTGTGGTACGGAGCTGCTCAGCGCGATCGATTCCCACTCGGTGCACCATCCGAGCGGGCTGAGCGCCTCAGCTGCGGTCGGTGATGTCGGCGTACTCCGGGTGCTTGTCGATGTACTCGGCCACCATCCAACACGTCGGCACGATGCGCAGTCCGGCCGCGCGGGTGGACCGCAACGCTTCGGCAATCATGATCGTGGCCAACCCGCGCCCGCGGTACTGCGGCAAGACCTCGGTGTGCGGGAAGATCCGTCGGCCATCGCGGTCGTGGTAATCGGCGACACCGACCGTCTTACCGTCGACCGCGATCGTGAACCGGTCGGGATGCTCGGTGACGGTGGCGGCAGCACCAGTGCGATCCAGTTGCGTCTCGGTACTCATCAGACCTCCATTCGCCGATACCCCACGATAACCACCCAACGGAAACCGCCTCGTCGTCACGACTTTCGCCGGTGAGGGCCGAACCCGCGGCCACCTAGACTCGGGACATGACCCGCAAGCGCCTCGCGATCGCCGGCCTGGCCTTCGGCCTGCTGGCGCTGGTTGCCGGGGTCTTGCAGGTATCGGCGTATCTGGTCAGCGACGGCGCGAGGCACCTGGTGGTCGGCATCTTCGCGTTGAGCATCGGGGCGTCGGTGCTGGTGGCTGCCGTGCAATCGCTGCGTAGCTGACTTCTGAACCCTGCGTCGATAGTTTTTATCGCAAGTGCATATTTTTGCAGAATTTGCCGGTATGGGGGCATGGATATGTAAAACTGCGCTTCTCGGGGTGAACTGCGCATGGGGAGGAGCGCACGATGATTAGCTGGCGCAAGCAAATAGTTCCCCTGATCGCCGCCGCGTCGCTCCTTTTCGGATCGGCCACCATGCCGGATGTCGTCTGCCGGGCCGAAGAGGCGATCCTGATCCCGGGGGCGACGATTCTCAAGCCGATCAACCCGTTCTACTCGATCATCGCCGAGAACTACCCGAAGATCGGCATCAACTTCCACGACGACGCGAGACCTGAGCTCGTCGACTACTCGCAGGATGCGCTCAACTCCGACAAAGCCCTCGCTCACGGCGTGGAACAAACGATGCTCGCTCTTGAGCGGACCGACGGCAAGGTCGTGATCATCGGTGAATCAATGGGTTCGATGGTCGCCGCCAGGGTCGCCAAGGAACTCGCCGCAGGACCGGATGCGCCATCCACGAACGACGTCCGCATCGTCTTGATCGCGCCACCCGAAGCCGGTGTCGCCGAGTACTTCAAAGAGGGCACGTTCATTCCGATTCTCAACTATCGCGTGAAACGTGTTGCGACGTCGCCCTATCCCACGACGATCGTGATCGGGGAGTACGACGGCTGGGCCGACCCACCCGACAGGCCGTGGAATCTGCTGGCGTCTGCCAACGCGCTCCTGGGCATCGTCTACGTCCACGGTGTTCCGATCGCGGCCGCCGACCCCGACGATGTGCCACCGGGGAACGTGACGACCATCCCGGGGAACGAAGACCACGGACCCATCACGACAATGCTCGTTCCGACAAAGAACCTGCCGCTGACCCAGTTCTTCCGCGACCTCGGCGCGCCCGACGCAGTCGTCGACAAGTTCGACGCAGTCCTTCGTCCCATCATCGACTCCGCCTACGTCCGGCACGATCAACCCGGCGACACCCGTCCGTATCTGCAGAACGGCAAGATTCAGCGCAACGGCGAGACCCAGCAGGAGGTCTCTCCGTCATCGGTTGAGGCCGACGACGCCCAGAATGTCGCGTCCACGAGTGGTGACACCAAGGACATCACCAAAGCCGCCACCAGAGCCACCGACGACACCACGAAGGCCGATGCCCGTGGTGACAAGGGTAAGAAGAAACAGACCCTGCGCGAGAAGCGCCGCGAACATCGCGATGGCGTCGACAAGCTGCGCAAGCAGGTCGAGTCAGGTCTCAACGACCTGACCAAGCGGCTCAAAGGCCCGCAGGCCAAACCGAAGAGGACCGAGACCGAGTCCGAATGAGCACGCCGAACGTTGGCTTGTGTGCGACATTCGTCGGGAAGTTCGCACACAAGGCGACGCTCGGCCACCCCGGCGTCATCACTCGTCGGGATCGCGGTCGGAGTCCGGAATGCTGAGCCGGTGGGAGAGCATCAGCACGATGTCCTGGATCGGCGCCTCGCGCAGGGCTCCCCACTCCGGACCCGCCGCGAAGCCGGCATCGGTGGCGACGAAGCGGTAACCCGGGAGATTGCGCCGCGGATTGAGCGGAAACTTCATGCCCCACAACCGCTCCGCGACCGCGACCGCGGCGTCGACGGGCATCGGCCGGTCGATGCCGAGCGGCACGCAGATGTCCTGGGTGTGCACCAGGACATCCATGAGCGGATCGATCTCCTTGGTCATCGGCGGCCGCCCGCGAGAGCCGACCATGGCGCGCAGCCGCGCGGTGATGGTGGCCGGGTCGGCGGCATCGGAGACCGCCATCCGGCTGATCATCGCGTCGAACCGGAACCCCGACCTGATCGCGGCGCGCACGTACTCGCCGCGGCTCATCTGCACGTGCGTGACGTGGGCCGCGACGTCGCGCACGGTCCAGCCCGCGCACAGCGACGGCGTCGACCACTGCCCCGGCTCGAGCGTGTCGAGGAGATCGGCGAGCTGTTCACGTTGTTCGTCGACGTGCCGCCAGATCGTGTCGGAGTCCATGAGCATTCCTTCGGTCAGGAGTCCGATTCAGGATAGTCAGCGAGCAGGCACGCAGAGGTTCTGCCGCAGGGCGCGTTTCGAGATCTTGCCGGTGGCGGTCTTGGGCAGGTCGTCGACGATCACGATGTCATCGGGTATCCACCACCGCGCGACGCGTTGTTGCAGGTGCTCGCGGATCAGGTCCGGCGTCGCGTCGCACCCGGCGGTGGGCACGACGAACGCCAGCGGGCGTTCACCCCACCGCTCGTGCGGCGCCCCGACCACGGCGGCTTCGGCGACCGCGGGGCAGGTCAAGATCGCGTTCTCCAGCTCGGCCGAGGAGATCCATTCGCCGCCGGACTTGATGAGGTCTTTGATGCGGTCGACGATCTTTACGAGTCCGCGCTCGTCGATGGTGGCGACATCGCCGGTGCGCAGCCACCCGTCGTCGGTGAACGCGGCCGACCCGTCGGTCGCGCCGTAGTACCCGGCAGCGACGGTGGGCCCGGCGACCTGCAGTTCGCCCGAGGACATCCCGTCGTGTCGGGCCAGCGTGCCGTCATCACGCACCAGGCGCAGCTCGACCAGCGGGACGGGCGCACCTGGCAGGCACAGGGTTTCGACGTCGTCGGCAGCATGACCCGTGGGGATGCGCGCACTGCACACCAGCGGGCTGGTTTCCGTCATGCCCCACGAACTGCACAGCGGCACCCCGATGTCCTCGACGTAGCGCCGGGACAGGCTCTCCGGAAGCGGACCGCCGCCGCTGACCAGGCGGCGCACAGACGGCAACCGGCGCCCCGACAGATGGGGCAGGAGGTTGCGCCACAGCGTGGTCACCGCGGCCGCGAAAGTCACTCCTGTGGTGGCGATCATCTCGGCCAGTGCCGCGGGATCCATCGCCGGCCCGGGCAGCGCCAACGACGCGCCGGACATCATTGCCGCGTAGGGCAGACCCCACGCGTTGACGTGGAACATCGGCACGATCGGCATCACCACGTCGGCTTCACCGATGCCGAAGGTGTCGGTCATCAGCAGGCTCATCGCGTGCAACACGATCGAACGGTGGTCGTACAGAACGCCTTTGGGACGCCCTGTGGTGCCGGACGTGTAGCACAACGCGGCGGCGGTCCGTTCGTCCGAGACCTCGAGGGACGTGACAGGTGGGGCATCGACGAGCAGGCGCTCGTAATCGAGCACGCCGTCGGGGATCTGTGGCCCGGCGCCGTCGTCCATCACGATCACGTGGCGCACGGTGGTGAAGCGGTCGAGCAGCGGCCCCACCACATCGAACAACGAACGGTCGACGAACAGCACGTCGTCGGCGGCGTCGTTGACGATGTAGACGATGTCGTCGGAGAACAACCGGTGGTTGACGGTGTGCAGCACCCGCGCGCTGCAGGGCACCGCGAGATACAGCTCGAGGTGACGTTGGCTGTTCCACCCGAAGCTGCCGACGCGTGCGCCGAGTGGGACATCCAGCGTGTCGAGCACCGCGGCAAGGCGCCGAACCCGCTGGGCGACAACACCGTACGTCGCCACGGTAGGGGTATCCGGATGGTTCGTCGATACGGTCTTGTGGCTGAATCGGCCCTCCAAGCCCGACATCAACACCGGCAGGCTCAGCGGTCGGTCCTGCATCAAACCGTGCATGTGAAACTCCCTGGCTCAGGCGGCGGCGTCTTCGCGGCGGATCGCGTGGGCGAGCAACGGAGCCAGCGCGACGCCGATCACCGACGAGATGATGACGACGTAGAAGCCGGCGGACGGATTGTTGGTCGCGGTCTCGGTGAGACCGAACAGGTACGGCCCGACGAAGCCGCCGATCAGTCCGATCGTGTTGATGAACGCCAGGCCGGCGGCCGCCACGAGGCCCGACATCCGCGCCATCGCGATCGACCAGAACAGTGGCAGAGTGCCGAACACGAAGATCATCGAAACGGCGATGAGGATGATGCGGGCAAAGGCGCTCGTGGACAACATGAATGCGATCGAGGTGACGAGCGTGGCGGCGGCGAGGATGCCGACCGCGGCGGCTTCCCGCTGGTACCACGCGAACAGCCGGGGGACCACCAGGACGCCGATGGTCGCACCGATCCCTGCGCTGCCCGAAAGCAGGCCGATGATGAAAGACCCACTGATGTCGAGGTCTTCGACGATGGCCGGGATGTTGAACACGATGCCGACGTTGGTGATCTGGTTGAAGAAGTAGATCAGCGACACCACGATCACGAAGGGCCTGCCGAAGGCCTTGCCGAGGTTGCCCCGCAATTCCGTCACGGTCTCGGGATGGGCGCCTGCCGCGTGCTCGGACAGGGCGCGGGCCTCATCAGGCGTCAACCACTTTGCCTCACCGGGGGATTGGGGCAGTTTGAACCACACCAGCACGCCGACCAGCATCGTGACGAGACCTTCGATGAGGAACATCCACTGCCAGCCGTGCAGGCCCATCGCGCTGTCCAGTTCCATCAGGGCTCCGCCCATCGGTCCGCCGACGACGAGCGCGATGGTGGGCGCGAGGTAGATGAAGCCGACGACGGTGGCACGGTACCTCTGGGCGAACCACAACGTGACCATGTACATCAGTGCGGGGTAGAGACCGGCCTCGGCCGCACCGAGCAGGAACCGCATGACGTAGAACGACACGTCGCCCTGCACGAACATCATGAGCGCCGACAGCGCTCCCCAGGTCAGGGCGATCCTGGCGATCCAGCGACGCGGACCCACCCGATACATCACCAGGTTGCTGGGCACCTCGAGGAACGCGTAGCTGATGAAGAAGATGCCCGCGCCGAACCCGAACGCGGCGGCGCTGATACCGACGTCGGTTTCGAGATGGGTCTTGGCGAGCGCGACGTTGGTGCGGTCGATGTACGCCATGAAATAGACCACGCACATCACCGGCAGCAGTCGCAGCACGGCTTTGCGGGTCGCGCGCTTGTGCAGTTCGTCGGCTGACGCGAGCACGGAGCGTGAGCTGTCCAAGCTCATCAGGGTCCCTTCGAGTTGTCACGTGAGGTGGCGGGCGGGCCGGGAATTTGGTCGTAGCGGTTGGCAGAACCCACGTTTACCAGGGATACTACTGAGTATTACGGTAACGAGCGTCACAATCGAAGTCAATCGTGACGCCGCAGCGGAAATGCCGCCGAAGCCGCGCGGCATGCTGAACAATGCGGTCGGGAGAGGGAGTCGAAGTGAGCGCGAGCGCCGAACTGGAAACCGACGTCAAGAGTCGGATCCTCGACGCGGCCGCCGACGCGTTCATGGTCCACGGGTTCGCCAACACCACTATCGACGACATCGCCGACGAGGTCGGGGCCACGAAAGGCCTGATCTACTACCACTTCCGGTCGAAGTTCGACATCTTCCTCGCGGTGTACGAGGACGGCATGCGCCGGGTCCGCGAGCGCGTCGAACCCCACGTGGGCGGGCCGGGAACCGGGCGCGAGCGACTGACGGCGATGTCGATCGCGCACCTGGAGAACCTGATGACCGAACTCGGCTATCACCACGTCGTGCACCAAGGCGTGCGCTATCAGGTGTCGACGGCCCTCAAGGCCCGGCAGCGTGACGCACTCGCCGCGCTCAACGGACTCCGGCAGGACTACGAACGGATGTTCCGGCACGTGATGGCAGAGGGCATCGCCGACGGTTCACTGCGTGCCGTCGATGAATCACTCGCCACCCGCACGTTGCTCAGCAACCTCAACGCCGTCGACATGTGGTACCGCAAGATCGAGGGCCAGACCGACGACGAGATCAATGCACTCGCGCGCAACGTGGTCGACCTGTTGATCGGCGGCATGGCGAACCCGGCCGATCGGTCTCGCTGACAACCGGCTCTGTCAAAACCGCTCCGCAACAACGCCGCCCCCGCTACCGTGCCAGAGGGCGCAGTGTTACACACGGGGGCGAAAATGACACGAGTTGCAGCGTGGGTCGGTGCTGGGGCGTTCACCGCCGGACTGTCGGCAGCGATGCTGGCCGGGGCGGGATACGCCAATGCCGACGACGACAGCGGACCGAAGCAGGACTCGACGCCGTCGGCCACGCAGAAGAATCCGGACAAGCCGCAGCGCGGGCCGCGTGCGGTGAAGCAGCGTGAACGCGCCGAGGCCTCGGACACGGCCGATACGAAGGCCGAGGTCAAGGACAAGGTCAAGGACAGGGTGAAAGACAAGGCGAAGGTCAAGGCCGAACCGCCCGCCGCGGCGACCGAGGGTGAGCCGGCGGACGCCACCACCGACAAAGAGAAGGTACGCACCACCGGTCGGGACTCGGCACAGAACCCACGGGACGTGGTGCGCGAGTTTCGCGAGACCGCGCGCAAGGCGTCACAGGAGGCTGTGGAAGCCGCTCGCAATGCCATCGAGGACACCACTCGGGAGGTGAGTGAGCTTGCGGCCCGCGACGTCGCGAAGGCCCCACAACTCGGTGTCCGGCCGGAGCCCACCGAGAAACCCGTCAAGGCTGTGCTGCGCAGGCCCGCGGTCGAAGAGCCTGACGCCGAGAAGGATCCACCTTCGGTCGAGGTCACCCCGTCGGCGACCACTCAGGAGGTCACCCCGTCGGCGACGGCGATGCCTGCCGCGAAGAAGGCGCAGCCCGCGGACCCCGTCGAGGCCATCCACGACGTGCTGCGCAGCCTCGGTGCGCTGGCGCTCAACCCGGAGCCGCAGGACTATCCCGAGCCGTTGTCGCTGCTCGGCGATGTCGTGTTCGACACGCTGGCGACGCTGGAGCGCCTCGTCGGAGGTGACCCCGTCGTTCCTCTCGCACTGCGCGATTCGGTGCAGGTCAGCACCTCGACCCTGGTGGTGTCGGAAGGCCATGAGGTCGAGTCGAACTGGTATCTGCCCACCAACGCCGAGACCCAGCCCACCCGGCTCATCTATCTGCAGCACGGATTCCTCGCGAACGGCCCGCTGTACAGCTACACCGCGTCATACCTCGCGGCCCAGACCAACAGCGTCGTCGTCACCACCACCTACACGTCGAACCCGTTCGAGGCCGACGGCATGTGGCTCGGCGGAAACAACCTGCACGAGGCCGTCGCAGGGTTGTTCCTCGACCCGGACCGCGCCGCCCTGAACACCAGCTTGGACGCCGCGGAAGCCAACGCCGGGCGCACGACTGATATCGATGTGCCCACGCAGTTCGTCCTCGTCGGGCACTCGCTGGGCGGTGGCTTCGCGCCGGGCGTCGCCGGGTACTACGCCGAGGGCCTGACCCGTCGCCGTGACCAGGGCCTGGATGCGCCCAATGAGCTTGCCGGCGTGGTGATCTACGACGCCGTACCGATGGGGTCCATCGTCCCGAACGCGATGGGCCGGTTGCACACGCTGGAAACCAACGGCACCGCCGATCCCGGCGACGACAACCCGAACGACTACATCCCGATCTACGAGATCGGCGCCCCGCTGAACTACCTCAACGTGTTCAGCGACGTCAACGACCAACTCACCGAAGCCCGGCCCGGACAGTTCACCGGCGTGGTCCTCGAGGACGGCGTCCACATGGACCCCATGCTCGGCGGCAACCCGCTGATCCAGTTCACCGCTTACCTGATCGCCGGGTTCCCGCAGCCGCAGAACCCGCTGGCCGTCCGCGAACTCTCCGCGGGCTGGATCAACGACATGTTCGACGAGAACATCGACCCCGCCACGGGCGCCTGCAAGACCGGTGTCGCGTGCGCCGGGCAGTACGGCGACGGGGATGACTCGTTCACGATCACCACGGCCAGGGGTGACGCGGTCGCGGTGCTGATCGGCACGCAGCGCGCGAGAGATCTGACCTCACTGCACGCCATCAGCGTGATCGACTTCGTCACCGCCCTGCCCGCCAACGTGCTCAACGGTGTGCGCACCACGTGTGAGCTGTTCTCGGTGTGCCCTGTCGAGTCAGAGGGGGAATCCGGCCGTGAGACCCGCCTTGAGATTGCACACCTGGCTGTGCCGAACGAGGAATCACGACCGTGGGCGCAATTTCAAAAGCTGAGCTACCAGACGCGCACCCAGTCCACGAGCATGTCGGCCGGGTAGGTGCCCCCGCTGGGGTCGCCACCGCCCGAGCCCGCCACCGCAAGGTTCAACACCACGAACATCGTGTAGCCGGGCTGGTTGAACGGCCAGTCGGGCAGTGAGCTCGCGGCAACCTCGAAGTACGGCGTCGCGCCCTCGGTGTAGTCGAGCCAGAAGCGGGCGCCGTCACCATCCCACTGGGTGCGCCACGTGTGCCAGGCGTTGTCGACGGCGATGTTGTGCGTCTTCCATTCGCCGCCATTGGATTTCGCGTGCACGGTGGTTGCCGAGGGCCAGCTGCCGTTGCCGTACCACTCGATGATGTCGAGTTCGCCCTCACCCGTGTTGCCCAGCCAGAACGCCGGCCAGGCGCCCGCGGTGAGGCAGTTGAACTTGATGCGCGCCTCCCAGGTGTGGCCGGCGCCGCCCTCCCACACGCTGGCCAGCTTGGCGCTGTAGTAGGTGTCGCCGTCCTTCGCCGCGCGGATGACGAGATTGGACTTGCCGTCGAGGAAAACGTTCCTGCGGTCGTCGCGGTACTGCCCGATACGGCCGGGCTGCTCCCAGTACGTGGGGTCCTGGATGGTCTCGCGAGCTTTCGCGATGGTCCACTTCGACGCGTTCGGCGCGGACCCTGCGGGCCCGTCGAACTCGTCGGCGAACACGTACGTCGCCGCCGTCTGGTTCGGTACGGCGGTCGCTCGTGGCATCGGCAGCACCGCCGCCGTCGCGCCCAACCCTGACAACAGCAGCATCTGTCGACGATCCACGGTGGCCACGATAACCGCGGGACACCGCGACCGCCCAAATCGGGACTCGGAGCCGATTCGTAGCTTTTCCATAGGAAACGCTTCGAAACTGCTCAGATGCCGCCGGAACAGTGGATTCATGACCACGCTGTTCCGATCCCCGCGGGGAGCCCGGCGAACCCGACTGGTGCTCGCCGGTGCGTTCGCCGCGCTGCTGCTCGGGGCGGCCGCGAGCGCACCGTGGGGGACCCTGGCGTCCCTGGCCGGTTTCGCAACCGCGATCACGGTGATCGCGGCCGCGGCGATCGGCTGGGAGCACGTCGTCGTCCATGCGCGAACCGACGGCCTGATCGACTTCCCTGATTCCTGAGGCTCCGGTCACCCGATGTTTCGCGAGTTCCGGGGATGGCTATCGCTTCGTCTGAGTCGATGAGTTCGAGGAGACGAAGATGAGCACCGATGACAGCGTGAGCGCCAACGATCTCGGTGGCGCCGACGACATGCTGAGCCCGATGGAAGCCACGGATTCCGATGACGTGCTCAACGACGACGGCGACGAGGTCGTGGACCCGCCGGAGGACTGGAGTGCAGCGGACAAACACGGCATGTCGGCCGACGAGGAACGTGAAGGCGAATCACTCGACGACCGGTTGGCTGCGGAGGAGCCCGACGTCACCGACGCTGTCGTCACGCCGGACGCCGACGTCGAACGCGCCGAGGGGGCCGGGCGCCATCGCGGGCAGGTGGACGGCGCACCGGAAGACGGCGAATCGCTGTACACCGTGGTCGAGGAGTGAGCATGTCCGACGAACTGCCCCTTCCCAACTACGACGAGATGTCACTGGGCGACATTCAGCACAAGGTGCGGTCACTGACCCGGGCCGAGGTCGAGACGATCTTGACCTACGAGGCCGGACACGCCGCGCGCGTGCCGGTGCTCGAAGTGGTGGAGGCGCGCCTGCACCAGTTGGAGAACGGCGCCGAACCAGCCCCGGGTGATCCACGGCGCGCACCGGATATCGCGTCGACTCCCGGCGGTTCGCAGGTTCAGGAATCGACTGCGGCCGAGGCGAATACGCCGTTGCGCCACGGCGTGGCAGGCCAGACCCCCAAACGCGGCAAACCCTGAGCGTTTCAGCGACTACGCGCCCACGAGTTCGTCGAGCCAGTCGAACACGACCTGATGGGCCCGGTGCACCGCACCGAGGTGACAGTGTTCGCCTGCGCCGTCGGCTTCGTAGAGCGTCACCAGAGTTGTCTTCGAGTTGACCATCGCCGCAGCTGCGCGCTCAGGTTCGCCTTGGAAAAACTGGTCGTTCTCGGCGTCGAGCACCAGCACCGGTGCAGTGATCCGGTCGGCGACGCCGGCCAGCGTGTAGGCGCGGAAAGCTCGCGCCAACTCGGCGGGGGAGTCGAGTCCGAAATTCCACATGCCGTTCCGCATGATCCATCGGATTCCGGTGCTGTTTGACATCATCAGTCCGAAAACGGCATTCGCGTAGTCGTCGTTGCCCTGCTCGACCCACTCGGCGAGGAACGGCGGCATGACGTTGGTCATGGCCGAGCGGAAGTCATAGACCCCGTCGTCGACGATGACACCGGCGAAGCGGTCCTCGAAGGCGGCTGCTCGGGCCACCAAGAAACCGCCCATGCTGTAGCCGAACACCGCGACGGCGTCCGGTGCGATCTCGGGACGTGTGAGCGCGTAATCCATCACGGGCGTCAGCACGGCTTCCCAATCGGGACGGAAGGTCAACCGCTGCTCGCGCAGCGCCGCGCCCTGTCCGGGACCGTCGAACGCCAGTACGTGGTACCCGCGGGCCAGGGCGGCCGCGGCCAGCGCGACATAGGACTCTTCGAGGGTTGAGTCGTACCCGCCGTTGAAGATCACGGTCGGCCGAGGGCGGTCGTCCACCAGGTAGAGATAGCCCGGCAGGGTGGTGCCCTCGTACGGTATCGCCACCGGCTCGAATCCGAAGTCGAACAGTGCCATCGCGTCGAGGAACGTGGCGCGGGATCGCTCGAAGGCGTCCCTCGCTTCGGCGTCGTCCCAGGGGTTTTCGCGACGGTAGAACTCCGCGGTGCGGTAGTAGTTCGAAGCCCGCAGCAACGCCTCCCGTGCGCTCACCGTGTGACCCGCCGCTTGTGACCGGCGACCCAGCGCCTCGACGCGTTCGGCCGTCGCTTTCCACTCCCTAAACCAGGCCGTCTCGTCACCCTCAGGGATGGCCCTGGCGGTGACCAGGACGTCGCCCAGATCTGCGCCGCCGTAGTTTGCGTATCCGGCTGCGCGGAGAGTTTCGAACGAGAACGACTCGTCGTCGAACAGAAATTTCATAATGCTCCTTCAACGAAACGAAACGGAACGGGACCGTCTCGATTGAGTATGCGCGTGGAACAAACGGAACGCAATCGTTCCGCCTTATAGGATCGACTTGTGGCCAAGAAAACCGCACCACAGCGCACATCCGGGGGGCCGGTGCTGCTCGACGACGTCACAGCCGCAATCGAGTCGGCGTTCTTCGAAGAACTGGCCGCCGTCGGCTACGGCCGACTGTCCGTCGACGCAGTGGCTCGACGCGCCGGTGTGGGAAAGGCCGCGATCTACCGCCGCTGGAAATCGAAGGAGGCGCTGGCAGCCGATCTCATAGCCAACGTCGCCGTCGCGGCGATCGCAGTCCCCGACACAGGAACGTTGCGCGGTGACATCCGCGAGTATCTCCGCAACGGCAGGGAAGCGCTCTCGCATCGCTTGGCGCGCACCATCATCCCGGACCTGATCGCAGAGGCATCCCGCAATCCCGCGTATGGCGCGATGGTGTCGGACCTGATCCGAGAACCCCGGCGCGGCAAGGCAGCTACCCTCTTCCGGCGCGCCGGGGAACGCGGCGAGATCGCCCAGGACGTCGACGTCGACGTCGCACTCGACATCCTCGCCGGCGCGCTGTACTGGCGACAGTCGGTGATGCAGGCCGGCGCCGACGACGACTATCTCGACCGGCTCACCGAAGCCATTCTCACAGTGGTCGGCGCCGCCAAGTGACGCGTTCTCAGTCGCGAGCGCCGACCGGACTCAGCGTGTCGAGGATGTCGAAGTCGTAACCGTCGGCGCTGGCGATGTAGACCTGCTGGTCGAATTCGCTGTGCCGCATGGTCATCGGGCCGCGTGGTCCGTCGAAGCCCGCTTCGCCGGCAGACACCATCAGATCCGGGATGGCGGAGGAGCGGGCCCGCTGGAAGACCGCCTCGAGCGCGAGGAGCCCCTCATAGCAGGATTCGGCCATCGCGTTGAGCGGCGGCGCGTCCACACCGTAGCGGGCCACGTAGCTGCCCATCAGGTCCATCGCGCCCGCGGTGGCCAGTGAGCTGAAGTATGCCGCTGCGACGTAGAGGTTCTCGGTGGAACCGGCACCGCTGGCCAGCAGCATGTTCTCCTCCATCAGCGGGCTGAACCGGGCCATCCGGTCATGGCCGCTGGCGCGCGCGAACTCGCGGTTGAACAGCACGGCGTCTTGGCCCACGAGCAGCATGAGCACGGCCTGTGCACCGGATGCGATGGCCTTGCGGACCGGGGCGCGGAAATCGTCCGACCCGTAGGGGACGTAGATCTCCTGTTTCAGGTCCAGTTGCAGATCCCGGCAGTAGGCCCGGGCGGCGGCCGCCGAGCGCCGTGGCCAGACGTAGTCGTCCCCGACCAGGCACCAGGAACGGATCCCGAAGTGGTCGCGCAGCCAGGCGAGGGCGGGTGCGATCTGGATGCGCGGTGTCTCGCCGGTGCAGAACACGCCGGGTGTGCGCTCACCGCCCTCGTACAGCGAGGTGTACACGTACGGAATCCGATCCCTGACCACCGGCGAGAGCCGGTTGCGCACCGCCGAGATGTGCCACCCGGTCACCGCGTCCAGCCCGTGGCCGCGCAGCCGGTCGGCCACGGTTCGGGCGACCTCGTCGCCGGGCGCCCCGCCGTCGAGCACCTCGATGGTGACCTTGCGGCCCTGTAATCCGCCGCGGTCGTTGACCTCTTTGGCCGCGAGCTCGGCCACCGCCTCGCATGAGGGCGCGAAGATGCCAGCTGGTCCCTGAAGCGGAATCACCAGCCCGACGCGGAACTCAACCTCGCCGTCCTGCACTCCAGATCACCGTCGATCCCGTGTAGTCTGCGCTTCAAAGCTTTCTAGCAGAAATAATCCAATCTGAATAGACTTTCGCAAACAAGCCTCGAGGAGACCCGCATCATGGCCGCCGGACAGCAGCGCAACGCCAACCTCTTGCTGCCGTTGGTGCGCCTGACCCAGCACGCGGAGTCCGCGATCGAGCGCGTGCTGGCGGATGCGTCACTCAAGATCGAGGACTGGCGTGTGCTCGACGAGTTGACGGGCCGTCGCACCGTCCCGATGACCGATCTGGCGCAGGCCACCCTGATCACCGGTCCCACGCTCACGAGGACCGTGGATCGCCTTGTCTCGCAAGGAATCATCTACCGCACCGCTGACGCGCACGACCGTCGCCGCGTCCTCGTCGCCCTCACGCCCAGGGGGCGGACGCTGCGCAACCGGCTCGCCGACGCGGTGGCCGAGGCCGAACGTGCCGCCTTCGAGTCCTGCGGACTCGACATCGAGCAGCTGCGCGAACTGGTCGGCAACACCACGCATTTGACTTCGTAACGATCCGCCGGAGGGCCGGTCCTTCACCCTTGACTTTTACTTTCATCTGGATATATTTCGGGTGAATGAAAAGGGGTGACCATGCCGACCTACACATTTCGTTGTTCGAACTGCGGTCCCTTCGATCTGACGCGGGCGATCGCTGAGCATTCATCGACACCGGCGTGCCCGGAGTGCCAGACGCCCGCGCGGCGGGTGTTCGGATCAGTACCGCTGACGACGTTCACCGCCGGACACCACCGGGCGTTCGACGCGGCGGCCGCGAGTGCGGAGAGCCCGACGGTGGTGAAATCGATACCCGCCGGCGCGGATCGTCCGCGGGCACCGCGACGCAATCCGGGCCTGCAGAGTCTGCCGAGGTGGTAGCGACATGGGCGGAGTCGGACTCTTCTATGTCGGGGCAGTGCTCATCATCGACGGGCTGATGCTGCTCGGTCGCATCAGTCCACGCGGGGCAACGCCGCTGAACTTCTTCGTCGGCACGCTGCAGGTGGTCACCCCGACCGTGCTCATCCTCCAGTCCGGCGGCGACGCGGACGTGATCTTCGCGGCCTCAGGGCTCTACCTGTTCGGCTTCACCTACCTGTGGGTGGCCATCAACAACGTGACCGACTGGGGCGGAGAAGGTCTCGGCTGGTTCTCGCTGTTCGTCGCGATCGCCGCACTCGGCTATTCGTGGCACGCGTTCACCGTCGAGGCCGACCCGGCGTTCGGGGTGATCTGGCTGCTGTGGGCCGTACTGTGGTTCTTGTTCTTCCTGCTGCTCGGTTTGCGACGCGATGCGCTGGGACCGGCCGTCGGCTTCGTCGCCGTGGTCGACGGCGTGCTCACCGCCGCCATCCCCGCCTTCCTGATCGTCTCCGGCAACTGGCAGACCGGACCATTGGCGGCGGCTGTCATCGCCGTGATCGGTTTCGCCGCAGTCATTCTCGCGTTCCCCATCGGGCGGCGGCTCGCCGCGCCGCCAGAGACCACCGCGACACCGGCCGCAACCGCGGCCGGCAAATAAGAGAAAGGGAGTCACCGCATGCCCGAAGTAGTTTTCAGCGTCGATCAATCGAAATCGATGCGGGATCAGGCCGTCCCCGGCCACAACCGCTGGCACCCCGACATCCCGGCAGCCGCAACGGTCAAGCCCGGCAGTGAATTCCGGATCGAATGCAAGGAGTGGACCGACGGCCAGATCGGGAACAACGATTCGGCCAACGACGTTCGTGACGTCGACCTCGCCCCGTGCCACATGTTGTCCGGACCCATCAAGGTCGAAGGCGCCGAACCCGGTGACCTGCTGATCGTCGACATCCTCGACATCGGTCCGGTGCCGCAGACCAATGGGCCGAACTGCGGTGAGGGATGGGGTTATTCGGGCATCTTCGCCAAGGTCAACGGTGGCGGCTTCCTCACCGACTACTACCCGGACGCCTACAAGGCGATCTGGGATTTCCACGGCCAGCAGTGCACCTCACGGCATGTGCCCGGCGTTCGTTACACCGGCATCACCCACCCGGGCCTGTTCGGCACGGCGCCGTCGCCGGACCTGCTGGCGAAATGGAACGAGCGCGAACGCGCGCTGATCGCCACGGATCCGGACCGGGTGCCGCCGCTGGCGTTGCCGCCGCTGGTGGACGGGACGCTCGGCGGCACCGCCTCGGGTGACCTGCTGCAGGCGATCTCCAACGACGGGGCCCGCACGGTGCCGCCCCGGGAGAACGGCGGCAACCACGACATCAAGAACTTCACCCGGGGCAGCCGGATCTTCTACCCGGTGTTCGTCGAGGGTGCCATGCTGTCCGGCGGCGACCTGCACTTCTCACAGGGTGACGGCGAGATCAACTTCTGCGGGGCCATCGAGATGGGCGGCTTCATCGACATGCACGTCGACCTCATCAAGGGCGGCATGGAGACCTACGGCGTCACCACCAACCCGATCTTCATGCCGGGCCGGGTGGAGCCGCTCTACTCCGAATGGCTCACGTTCATCGGCATCTCGGTGGACCACGCCGAGAACCGCAACGCCTACATGGATGCGACGATGGCGTACCGCAACGCCTGCCTCAACGCCATCGAGTACATGAAGAAGTGGGGCTACACCGGTGAACAGGCCTACCTGATCCTCGGCACCTCACCGATCGAAGGCCGCATCGGCGGCGTCGTGGACATCCCGAACGCGTGCTGTTCGGTGTTCCTGCCGACCGAGATCTTCGACTTCGACATCCGCCCCGGCGGCAAGGGGCCGCAGAAGGTCGACCGCGGTCAGGTCGCAGTCACCTCCTAGAACGCACGACACAGTGGGCCGGGATCGGCGGATCCCGGCCCACTGCTGTTGCCGCACCGTACTTTCAGCCTCCGCACAGTCACATCCCAGGTACGGATCGTCTTACCGGGTAAAGCGTCTGTGGTTTTGGAGGTGGTGACGTGACGGGCACGCCGAGAATTCAACGCACGACCACGGTGGGGCAGTTTCATGCGCTCCTCGACCACCATGTGCCCAAGCCAACGCTGCAGCAGCGCGTCGACGTCGACGAATTCTGCGGCGGTATCCCCCAGGTGCCCGCGCGCGTGCCGTCGGTGCGGATCGGTCGACGATGGGTCAGCCTGCTGTGGCTCGCCGTGCTGGCACTCGCGGGGCTCGCCGTCGTGGTCGCGGTCGCCATGCAGCTGCGCACCTTCGGCTGGGTGCAGCATTTCATCGCGGACTATCCCGGCACGTCGCCGACCTACGCCCAACCCGTCACAACGGGATTCCCGGCATGGCTGCGCTGGCAGCACTTCTTCAACATCGTGTTCATGATGTTCATCATGCGGTCGGGTCTGCAGATCCTCGCCGACCATCCGCGGCTGTACCTCAACGCCGGATGCCGTCCGGGTTCGGAGTGGTTCCGGATGAGTCACCCGGTGCCCGCCGACCGTACCGACAAGAGCGACCCGCCGCGGGTGTGGACCTCGAAGGACGATGCGGTCTCGTTGCCGAAATGGTTGGGAATCCCTGGTCTTCGGCACTCGGTCGGCTTGGCGCGCTGGTGGCATTTCGGGTTCGACCTGCTGTGGCTGATCAACGGTGTCATCTTCTATGTGCTGTTGTTCGGCACCGATCAATGGCACCGCCTGGTGCCCCAGTCCTGGACGGTGTTCCCCAACGCGTTGTCGACGGCCATTCAGTATGCGTCGCTGAACTTCCCGGCCAACGAGGGTTTCGCCGAGTACAACGGTCTGCAGATCCTGGCCTACTTCATCACGGTGTTCATCGCCGCACCGCTGGCTGTCGTCACCGGTCTGCTGCAGGCGCCCGCCGTCGCCGCGCGACTCGGCACGGGCCGCGGGCCGTTCAACCGTCAGGTCGCCCGCACCGTGCACTTCGCGGTGTTGGCCTGGATGCTGATCTTCGTCGTCAGTCACGTCGCGATGGTGTTCGCAACGGGTGCGCTCGGCAACCTCAACCACATCGTGCTGGGGACTGCCAGCCACTCCTACCGGGCTCTGGTGATCTTCGCGGCCGCCGCGGTCGTCGTCGCGGTGCTGTGGGGCATCGCCACGCCGCTGACGCTCCGTTACCCGCGGGCCGTCCAGCACACCGGCCGGTTCATGGTCGGCTGGGCCAAGGCCTGGATGGAGCGCACCCACCCGAGGGCGTCCTACACGGACAACGACATCTCGCCCTATCACTGGGCCAACGGCCGGCCACCGTCCTCCGCGGAATACCAACGGCTGCGGGCCGACAACTGGGCGGACTACTCGCTGCGCATCGCCGGTCTGGTGGAGAACCCGACCGCCCTGTCCTACCGCGAACTGCTGGCGTTGCCCAAACACGAACAGATCACCCAGCACTACTGCATCCAGGGCTGGTCGGGTGTCGCCAAATGGGGCGGGGTCCGCGTGCGCGACATCCTCGACATCGTGCGTCCGCTGCCGACGGCGCGCTGGGTGGTGTTCTATTCGTTCGGCGACGGCGCCGAACCCGGCACCGGCCGGTACTACGACTGCCACCGCATCGAGCACATGCGTGAGCCCATGGCACTGCTCGCCTACGAGATGAACGGCGAACCACTGCCCGAAATGCACGGTGCCCCATTGCGTCTGCGCAACGAACTGGAACTCGGGTTCAAACAGGTCAAGTGGATCGCGGCCATCGAGTTCGTCGAGAGCATCGCCGACGTGGGCTGGGGACACGGCGGCTACAACGAGGACCACGAGTACTTCGGATACCGCATGCCGATATAGGAGGTAGAGAGATGAAGATCCGACCTGTCGTAGGAGTTGCCGTTGCCTGCAGCGCGGTGGCGGTGGCGTTCGCTCCGATCGCACAAGCCGCCGAGCCGCACGCGCAGCCGGTCGGCGAGCACATCGCGCCCACACCGTTGAAGTGCACGACGGTGAACACCGGCAGCGAGTGCATCTCCCCGGGCAACGCCCAGATCAACGACGCCCCTCCGTTCGTCGAGAACTATCCGATGTATGGCGCGTTCCCCTGGATCCTGTAGGCGGCTGACCGCCTCACCGAGGCTGTGGTTGTCGAGCGCCTCACCCGAAAAAGTGCTCGACACCTACAGTTTCGTGGGGAATCAGTAGTCGGGCGTGCTGACGTCCTGGAGTTCTTCCTCGGGTCCTGTCTGTTCGACCTGCCCGGGCATCTGGGGCATCACCGGTCCCGCCTCGTCGCCGGTGGAGGGCTGGCATTCTGCGCCGGTGACCCCCGGCGGGCATTCGTTCGCCGGCGGCAGGCCGGCCGGCGCGGGGGAGTTGGGGACGAGGACCGGCGTGCAGGTGCCGGTGTAGAGATCGCCCTCCTCACCGTGTGGGCATTCAGCGGCACCGGCCTGGACCGGCATGGCGACAGGGGCCATGGTGGCGGCCACGAACGCCGCGGCGATCAGGACCCGTCGAGCAGACAGCAGGGTCGGCATCCCGTTGCACTCCCTTCAAGATCTGTATCCGGATTCAGGAAAGCGTATCGCCGCGCGTGAGCGCACGTTGTAAAAGCTGGATGAAAACTGCATCGAAGTTCAGGAAAACGCGCGCGGCGGTCGCGGATCGTTGGCAGCATGGCGCTGTGCCCGTCAGCCGAGCCGAACGTCGCGAGAAGTTGCTGCGTGCCGCCCAGAGCGCGGTGATGAAGTACGGCGTCGACGTCCAACTCAAGCAGGTGGCAGCCGAGGCCGGGCTGACCCCGGGCGCGGTGCTCTACCACTTCCCAGACATCCAGACACTGCTGATCGAGGCCAACCGTGCCGGTATCGAGCGCTTCTACGACGCGCGACTTCGCGTGATCGAAGGTGATGCGCCACCGGACCGGAAACTCGTGACCACCATCGAGTCAGGGCTTCCGGTCGACGCCGACGACCCCGACGTCAAGCTCATGTGCGCGCTCGGCGGAGCGGCCGCTCGCCACCCCGCCTATGCCGTCATGCTGACCGCGCTGTACGACCGGCAGGTGGCGATGTATCAGGTGATCCTCGAATCCGGCGTTGCCAAGGGCATTTTCGCGCTCACATCGTCGTCACTGGCCATCGCCCGCAACATCGTGGCCCTCGAAGACGCCTACGGCTACCGAATGGTGGCACGCCACCCCAGCCTGGACGTCGACACCGCGGTCGACCTGATCTGTGACTACGCGCGGGTGGCCACCGGCCATCCGCTTCCCCGACCCGTCCGCACCTGAAGGGGCTTTCGTGACCGACCCGAATGTGACCACCTCCGCCAAGCTGACCATCATGTTCTGGCCCGAATCCGCCTACGGCCCCACCAATCAGTGCATCGGGCTGGCGGCCGTCCTGCGCGAGCGCGGTCACACGATCGTGTTCGCCGCGGAAAGCTCGTGGGCCGGCAAGCTCGCGCCGTACGGATTCATCGAGGAACTCGTGGACCTCGCCGAACCGGCCGCGGGCGCCGAGGACGAGGACCCGGGAAAGTTCTGGGCCGACTTCATCGCCGAAACCGCACCGGAGTTCCGCAAGCCGACCGTCGAACAGCTGGAGACGTTCATCCAACCGACCTACCAGGCGCTGATCGACGGCGCCAAGTACTGCGAACCACGGCTACGCCAGATCATCGAGACGCACCGGCCCGACGTCATCGTCGAGGACAACGTGGTGCTGTTCCCGGCGCTGGCCACCGCGGGTGTGCCGTTCGTGCGCATCGTCTCGTGCAGCCCGCTGGAGATCACCGGACCGCAGGTGCCGCCGCCGTTCTCCGGCCTGCCGAGCGCCGACGACTCCGAATGGGCTTCCTACCGTGCAGAATTCGACCGCACCCACCGCGCCATGTGGACCGATTTCGACGAGTGGGTGCGGGCACAGGGCGCCGAGCCGCTACCCGACCTGGAGTTCATGCCGCGCGCCAACGCCGCGAACCTCTACGTCTACCCGGCCGAGGCCGACTACACCCAGACCCGGCCGCTCGACGGCACGTGGATCCGCATGGACTCCAGCGTGCGCGAGACCGACGAGGACTACACCGTGCCCGACCAACTCGCCGACCGTGGGGACGAATGCGGCCTCGTCTACCTGTCGCTGGGATCTCTCGGCGGCGCCGATGTCGAGCTCATGCAACGGCTGGTGGACGTTCTCGGCAAGACCCGGCATCGGTTCATCGTCAGCAAGGGGCCGCAGGCCGACCGCATCACGTTGGCCGACAACATGGTCGGCGCGCAGATGCTGCCGCAGACCAAGGTGATCCCGCAGGTCGACCTCGTGATCTCGCACGGCGGCAACAACACCGTCACCGAGACCCTGCATTTCGGCAAACCGTTGATCGTGCTGCCGTTGTTCTGGGACCAGTACGAAAACGCCCAGCGCATCGACGAACTCGGGTTCGGCATCCGGCTGGACACCTACCGGTTCACCGACACCGAGCTGACCGATGCCGTGGACCGCCTGCTCGCCGACACCGAGTTGCGCGCGAAGCTCGACGGCATCGGCGCCGCGATCCGATCGCGAGACGGCCTTCGGGTGGGAGCCGACGCCATCGAACGCGTCGGGCTGGAACAGCGGGCGTGATCGAACTCGACCACCTCGATCTCGGCGACGGCCGCCGTTTGGTGATCACGTCGGGCCCGGATGGTCCGGCCGCGACACCGTCGCGGCGCGACGCCGACGGTCATTGGCGGCGCGCCGAACCCGGCGACGGGGTCGCCGAGGCCATGCTCGACGTCCTGTCCGGCAATCCGGGCACCACCGAACACGGGAACTTCACGCTGATCTCGTGGGCCCCGCAGACCGCGAGGGGAGAGCGGCCGATCACCGTCGACCAGACCAACGAATCGGTGATCGTCGGCGACCGCGCCGTCGTCAAGTGGGCCACCCACCTGCAGGAGGGGCCGCACCCGGCACCCGCGCGCATCAGCGCGTTGCGCGGCGCCGGATTCCGCGGGATGCCCACGCCGTGGGGACTGGTCATGTGGCAGCCCCCGGGGCAGGCCGAGACCCTCGTCGTCACGGTCGATGAATACCTGCCGCACGCCGAGGACGGCTGGACGTGGGCCGTCGCGCTCGTCACCGATGCCGCACAGCACCGTGCAGCCGTGCCGGCGCTGCTCGACGCGATCACCGCCGTCGGGTTCGTCGTCGCGGAACTTCATGCCGCGCAAGCGGTAACGGTCAACACGGCCACTGCCGCCGACGCACGGGCCTGGCGAGAGGCGGCCCTGGAGACCGTCGAGACGGCCGCGACGCTGGGTAGGTCGGTCAGCGGCGATTTGCTGCGGGCGCGTCGAACCGAGATCGAGACGATCCTGCGCGGGCTCGGCGACCTCGCCGGCAGCCCGGTGCTCGCGGGGCACGGTGACCTGCACGTCGGGCAGGTGCTGCGCGCTGGGCGTCGTTTCGTCATCACCGATTTCGACGGCAACCCGGTGCTACCCGCCGAGGCGCGGGTCAAACCCGTCCCCGCTGCGCTCGACGTCGCCGGCATGGCGCAGTCGCTGGTCCACGTCGCGATCGTGGCGCGCAAGTACACCGATCTCGACCTCGCGGTGCTTGCCGACATCGACCGCCTGTCCCGCGATACGTTCATCGGCGCCTATACCGACCGACTCGCGGCGCTCGGCCACAGTGCCGTCTACGATCCGGCGCCGCTGCGGGCTCTGCGACTACAACAGGTGCTGCGGGAGATGATCTATGCGGCACGGCATCTCCCACGCTGGATGTACGTGCCCGATGCGGCGCTGCCCGCGCTGCTCGACGAAGGGACCACCACGTGAACCCCGACGCGTTCGTCGCGGATCTGGAACGCAAACCGGATGTGCTGAGCCGGCTCGCGGTCACCCTCGCCGAGGGGAACCCGTGGGCGGACGTGGCCGGACCGGGTGTCGGCCGGGTCGTTCTGCTCGGCATGGGATCGTCGGCCTACGCCGGTGGGGTGGCCGCCGCACGCATGCGGGCCCGCGGTCTGGTCGCGGTGTCGGATCTGGCGTCGTCGTCGCTGTTGCCGCGCTGGGATGCGGGCACTCTGGTGGTCGCGACCTCGGCGACGGGCGGCTCGGTGGAAACCCTCGACGCGCTCGAGCGCATGCAGGCCGCCAGCCCCGCCGCGACGTTCGTCGCGCTCACGAACACGCCTGGCTCGGCCCTCGCGCAACGGTGCGGTGCGGTTGTCGATCTTGCCGCCGAGACCGAGGAGGGCGGCGTCGCCTGCCGCACCTACCAGCACACCGTCGCGATGCTGATCGCCCTCGAACAACAATTGGCCGGCGGTGACACCACGATGCTGGCCGCTGCCGTGGCCGCGGCGGCAACTGCCAGCGCGCATCTGCTCGACACCGAGGATTCGTGGCGGCCGCGCGCCACCGAACTGCTGCTCGGACCCGCGGGCACGCATCTCGCGGCTCCGGCGCATCGGTTCTCCTCGGCGCAGCAGGGTGCACTCATGCTGCGGGAAGGGCCCCGCCTGGCCGCGGTGGGCTGTGAGACCGGCGACTGGAGCCACGTCGACGTGTACCTGACCAAGACCACCGACTACCGGCTGCTCGTGTTCGCCGGATCGCCGTGGGAGCCGCAACTCGCCGAGTGGACGACGATGCGGGGCGCCACGGTCGTCGGGGTCGGTGGCGCGGTCCCCGGCGCACAGTTCACGGTGCGCTATCCGGGGGACGACGACGATCTCGTGCGGCTGCTGACCGAGGTGCTGGTGCCCGAACTCGTCGCCGCGAGGGCGTGGCAGAAGCAGCAGCGTTAACCGCACCGCTTAGGTGGAAGGGTTGCCACATCGAAAATGTCGGCTACCCGAAACTTTACGTTTGATGGCTCTGACCAGCAAACTTGCCAACGCCGCGCGATGAATTTGAGCCACTAAACAAGTTGCTGCGCGAGTGGGGTAGTGGGTAGCCTGGCGGTTACGAAGGGGAGTAGTTCCTGCCCGCCACATCCGGTGGCGGATGCGGCTGGTCGACATACTGGCGCCACATGAGCGCCCGGCCAGCCACCGAATGCGTTCGGCGAGCGAGACCTTCGGCCGTATCAGCCGTCAGCGGCTGCCGGTCGGAGGCTGTCGATCTCCCCGGCGGGCAGCCCCACGAGAAGGAGCCTCATGCTAGCCGCTCTGGCACTGAGCTTCGGAGTCATCTTCATCGCCGAACTCGGGGACAAGTCCCAGCTCATGGCGATGACGTTCGCGCTGCGCCACCGCTGGTGGGTGGTACTCGGAGGCATCACGGCCGCGACCACCGCCGTGCACCTGATCTCGGTAGCGGTCGGCCACTACCTCGGCGCCGCGTTGCCGACGCACCTGTTGGGCATCGTCGCCGGGGTCGCATTCGTGTTCTTCGGACTGTGGACGCTGCGCGGCGACCGGCTCTCCGACGACGAGGCCACCCGCGCCCAACGGACCACAGCTCCGGCATTCTTCGCCGTCACGTCGGCGTTCCTGCTGGCCGAGCTCGGCGACAAGACCATGCTCGCCACCATCACGCTGGCCGCCGACAACGACTGGATCGGCGTCTGGATCGGGTCGACCCTCGGCATGGTCGCCGCCGACGCGCTGGCCATCGTGGTCGGTGCGATCGCGGGCAAGCACCTGCCCGAACGGTTCATCCAGATCGCCGCGGCGGCGCTGTTCCTGGGCTTCGGGTTCTACATGTTGCTGGAGAGCATGTGGCCGGCGTCGGCCGTGATTCTCGTGGCGACCTCGACGGGCCTCATCGCGCTGCTGGCCGCACTGGTTGTCGCGCTGCCGCAGCGGTGGCGGCCCCAGGTGTTGCGCACCCAGCCGCCGACGGTGGACGAAAACGAAGACACCGGTCGGCGAGAGCCGGCCCAACGCGAGGCGTGACGTTCACACGTCCTTCGCTCGGACCTGATCTCGCCGACCGGTGTCGGCCGGATCGAGGGTCGGTACCGTCTAGACGCAGTCGACGCAGAGCTGCTCGTTGCCGCGCTGCAGCGCCAACCGGTTCTGATGCTGCACCAAAAAGCAGCTCGAGCAGGTGAACTCGTCAGCCTGCTTCGGCACCACCCGAACCGTGAGCTCCTCACCGGTGAGGTCCACGTCGGGCAGATCGAACGAGTCGACGACCTCGTCCTCGTCGATCACCGCGGTGTCGGCGGACGCGCGTCGGGCGGCAAGGTCTTCCAGTGACTCGTCGGCAACCTCGTCGACCTCTTTGGTGCGAGGTGCGTCGTAATCGGTGGCCATGGTCATCCTCCCTTTCTAGGCCGGTGCTAGGGCAACGTCGCCGGAGCGCCCGTTGTTCCCCGTCTGGTTACTGCATAAACGTGTTCTGTCTGAAGAACGTCTGGTGACCCGCTCAGGGTCATAAGTCGGGTTCGGCTCGCCGTATTCCGGGCGGCTTGGTCATGGAGGCGTGATCACGGAGCACACCGTAGGGCACGGGTGCGTGTGACGCGGGCGCAGGGGAGCTTTCGGCGCGGGCGTGTCGCCGACGCGGGCACGAAAAAGTGACCGGGAGCACGAAATGGCAGCCAAAGCTGTTGTTTCGGCCAACTATTCATCGCGCCGGACGTCCCTACAGCCGGTCCATCTCCCGGGACATCGCCGCCTGCTCCATGAAGGTCATCCGCGGCGGCGGGTAGTGGCGGACCAAGGTCCGCCGGCGCCGCCGGAACACCACACGCGATGGGGCCGACGCGATATGCCGCAGAAGAGCCAAGCGGGGTCGCGGCAGCGGCGCAGCCGCCGCGGTGCCGAACAGCACCTGCTGCGGGGTGATCACGATGGGATCGGTCCGGCGGGCCGGGCCGTCCCGGTGCACCGTGTGCAGGTGCCGCGCGGGACGTGCGCACGGCACAGCGGGCATGGAAGGCACTGGGTGCTTGCTCATGTCGGGTTCCTCCGTCACTGCGTCGCGGGCGGTCGACGCTTCTGAAGAAGAAAACTATGGCGACGGCCATTTCTATTCACGCGTAGTGCACTACCTCTGTGGGCAGCTATATCGAACGCCGATCTCGCGGCAGGTTGGGGACGAAAGTGGCGATCGAGGCAAAGCTCTCGACAGGTGCTGTGCCGCGCGTCCCATGCCGAAGTGCGGGACGCGGCGCACGTAGCAGGTAGTGCGGGGTGCGCGCTGAGTACAGTCGTCGGCGTGCACGAGGATTCCATGGGACCGGACGCAGACGACTTCGAGTTGGACGAGTTCGAGGCGGAACTCGACGACGAGGAAGCCAATGGCCAGGTGATCTCGATCCGCCGTGCCAACGGCGACGAGATCGTCACGATCGTCGCGCAGGCCGACGAGTGGAACGTCGACCTGCAACCCGGCGGCGCGGTGATCGGCGCGTTCCTCGGGTCGCGGCGCGAAACCCCGGTGTGGGTCAACGCACTCGAGAACGAGATCGAACGCGACGAGGACGGCACGTACGTCATCCGCATCGACTGAACGACGCGGTCGGCGAACACGGTCTGCACCTCCTCGTCGGTGACGACGCGCCCCGAACTGTGGTGAGCGGCTACCCGCTATGCGTCAGCCGCAGTGGGGTGATCGGCGAAGGCGCTGTCTGGCAACGGGTTCCGACACCTCGGTGCTGCACCCCATTCGGCTGGCCGCCGAGGCACGCGGAAACCCGGACGGTGTCCCCCGATCGGGGGACACCGGATTCATCCGACCCACCGTCCGATCGCCCGACGGCGACCGACTGTGTTGTGCGCCAGAGTGATCCAAGGTTGAAAGCTCGTTCGACAGGAGGATCGCGATGGCCACCACGGTGACTGAGGTGCAGGCCGGGCCTATGGCGGTCGGGCCCCGCTACAGCGTGTTGTCGTCCACCGACAGCGAGGCCGTCGAGGCTGCTCAACGTCTGCGCCGCGAGGTGCTCACCGACGAGTGTGGATACGCCGCGGCCGGAAGCCGATTCGACGCCGACCACTTCGACGACCATTGCGTGCATGTTCTCGTGCGCGACAACCGGACCGAGGAGCTGGTGGGCTGTGCCCGCATGCTGCCGACCGGTGGGGTGTTCGCCACCGGCGGCATGTATGCCGCGAAGTCCTTCGACCTCACGGCCCTCGACCCCCTCCGGTTGTCCCTGCTCGAATGGGGGCATGCCGTCGTGCGTGCCGATCACCGCAATGGTGCGGTGCTGTTGATGATGTGGTCGGCCATCCTCGACTACGCCGACCGGTACGGCTACGACCACATCTTCGGGTGCATCACGGTGCCGACGCATCCGCTGGGCAGCGCACCCGGCGCGCAGGTACGTGCGGTGCACGAGTTCATGCGGCACGACTACGCCGGCGCGGACTGCTACACCGTGCGGCCACACCGGCCCGTCGTGATCGACGGCGTGCCACTCGGCGACATCACACCGCTGTCCCACTCGCCCATTCCGGCGCTGGTGCGTGGATACCTGCGTCTGGGGGCCTGCATGTGCGGCGAGCCCGCGCACGATCCGCTGTTCCGGGTGGCGCATTTCCCGACGCTGCTCGGGACCGGCCGGTTCGACGGCGGTGCTGTGCTGAACCGACTCTGAGACCGCCGAGACGGAATCCGAGCTTTACAGATCCGCGGTTTTAGACAGCGAACTGGACAACTCGTGTGTTTTGTACAAGAAGTGTTGCTGGCTCTGTCGCGATGACGCGCGGCGAGGCTTAGCTGACGCGGTCCAAATGTGAGGACCGTCATTCCGGGGCCGCGAAGTGACACACGACATACGCCGGAAACTTACTCCGTGGTAAGTATGCGTTTCGCGCGCGGGGGGCGCAACGGATCTCGCGCCGCCCGCCGGGTCGGCTGTGGGCTCGGCGGACATTTGCCGGCGCGGGTGGCACTTGCGAAGGCAACAAGGTTGCGGAGAGCGTCCTCCCGCACATCGGTTAGCAAACTTCGAATTGGGTACCTATGCGTGCCGAGCTTGTCGGAACCTTCATTCATTCGCCGCTTGACTAGCGATTTTCCCTTGCAAAAAACCTACTTGGGAGTAAGTTCTCCGCCCGGGGGTTTCATTCAGCAAAAGGAGAATCGATGCAACAAGCTGTTCGCTCCTACCTTGCCGCGGGCGTGGCATTCGCGGGAGCAGGCGTCATCGCGATCAGTCCGGTCGCGCCGGTGCCGCCGGACATCACCGAGCGCGCCCAGTCATCTGCCGGCGTCGCGCTGTCCGCGCTGGCCAACCCGATCGACGGCTATGCGGCGGCATTCACCGCGGCCCTCAAGAACGCCGAGGCGCTCACCGCACGCATTGCCGCCGATCCCGCGCCGATCCTGTCGAACATCGTGCGCAACCAGGTGAACAGCGTCGCCGGTATCGCCACCTTTGCCGAGGTCTTCGGCGCCGGTGTCATCAATGCCCTTGCCGAAACCCCTGAGCAACTGCAGTCCGCGGTCGACAAGTTCACCGCAGGCGACGTCTCCGGTGCGCTGGAGACCGTGCTCCAGACCGTCCTCGGTCCGGTCGTCAACGGTGTCGTCGACACCTTGCTGTTCAACCCCGAGGTGTGGACCGGTCTGCAGAACGCGATACGTCAGCCGATCGCCAATGCGCTTTCGGTCATCGACCTGCTTGCGGTACCCGACGTCTACAACGTGCTCGGCCCGGTCCTGGCTCCCGTCCAGCTGCTCACCGACGTGACCGCCGCGTTCGGCGAAGCGGGAGATGACGTGTTCGCGGGCTTCAAGAGCGGAGACCTGGAGAAGGTTGCGAACGCGGTCATCAACCTCGGACCCAACGTCACCTACGCGCTGCTCAACGGAGATCCGGACTTCGTCGGCTTCGGCGCAGGCCTGCTCGGCGACCAGGGGGTCATCGCCGGGTTGCTCACGCTGCGCGACCTGGTTGCCGAGGCGATCGCCCCGGCAACCACCGCCAAGACGACGGCCGTGGCCGAACCCGCCGCGCTCACCAAGGTCGCTTCGGTGACCCTTGACGTTCCGAAAGCGATCGAGGCGCCTGCGGGCACCGACGCCGAAACGACTGCCCCGGCGCCCTCGGCCGAGCCCGCGGCCGGTGTGCCCGCGGACGCGGGAACCCCGGCGAAGCCGGTCGCGTCGGCGGACGAGGCCACAACAGACGCGACCGCGACCGACGGGACCGCGACCGACGGGACCGCGACCGATGGGGCCGAGACGCCCGATGCCAAGGATGCGAAGGCAGACGGGAAGACAGTGGTCGAGGACGGCCCGAAGACCGTCCCGGCCAAGTCCTCGACCACAGCGAAGCCCAAGAAGGTCAATCCGATCAAGGAGGTCCGCAACGGCATTCGCGGTGCCATCAAGAATGTGCGCAACGGGGTCAAGGACGCCGTGGCCGGGTTGAGCGGCAAGGCGGCGAAGCCGGCCAAGCAGGACGCCTCGGGCAAGTCGGGTGGTTCGGATTCCGACGGCGGCGGCTCCGGCGGGGGCGCGGAGTAAGAACTGTCCTGGGCGCCAGTGGTCCGTCGGGCCGCTGGCGCCCACTTCTGTTGTGCGCCAATCTCATCGCCGCGAGCAGTCGAGCGACACCGTGATGCTGCGCTGCACGACCACGGGAACCAGCCGGTCCCGCCCGCCCGGGCCGTCGAACCGCACGACCCTGGTGCGCTCGCGCGGGTTGCGGACCCCGGTGACGACGCACTGTTCCAGCGGTGCGCTTCCCACGCGGTCGACCCGCACATCGAAGCCCTGTGCCTCGAGCTGACCGATGGTCAGAGCGGCGGACTCCGCGTGTGCCGGGGTGGCGAATGCCAGAAGTGCGGCCAGCGCGGCCGCGCCGGCTCCCGCCGCCGCGACGGCCTGGCGCGTCGTGGTGAACTTCATGATGAACTCCTCGGTTCGGTGAGCCGGGATGACTGGCTCGAAGGCTCGCGTTTCGGTATGTATCGATCGTGTCGTCGCGCCGGCCCCGGCGCTTGAAGGCTGTGTGGAGATCCGCTGGAGATCGGCGGTAGGTCATTTCAGGGAGGAACGCATGTCCAGTCGCCCGGCGCTCAACACCGCGCTACCCGACGCGTACAAGTCGGTGATCACGCTCAACGACCAGTGCGAGAAGGCCGCCGCCGATGCGGGAATCAGCCCGCTGGCGGTGGAACTCGTCCGGATCCGCGCATCGCAGATCAACGGCTGCGCGTTCTGCCTTCGCATGCACGTGCGCGACGCGCTCGCCAAGGGCGAGAGCACAGACCGGATCGCCGTGATCCCGGCCTGGCGGGAAACCGCGTACTTCACCGACGAGGAGCGCGCGGCCTGGCGATCGCCGAGGAGATCACCGAGATCTCGAACACCCCCCGCGCGTCGGACACCGAACTGCTGGCCGCGTTGACCCCGCAACAGATTGCGGCGCTGAGGTGGCTGGCGGTGACCATCAACGCGTTCAACCGCATCGCGATCAGCAGTCACTACAAGGTCGGTCCCTGACGCGCCACGCCCGCCAAAACTCCCCGACTCCTCCCGCGGTAGCGATACGGTGAAAGTCCCGTGTCGCCACCAGGAGGGGTCCGAACATGAGAGCCGGATGGTCACAGCGCGTTCACAGCCGAAGCTCGGGACGGCGCAATCCCATCCGCCTACTGCTGCTCACCGTCGCCGCGGTCCTGGGTCTGTTCCCGATGCTGGCCCCGGCGACCGCGTCGGCCGAGGGCGAAACGTATGTCATCGCAACCGACATCACGTTCGCGCCGTTCGAATTCCAGGATGCCTCGGGTAAATTCGTCGGCATCGACATCGATCTCATCAACGAGATCGCGGCGAACCAGAACTTCAACGTCACCATCAAACCGCTGGGTTTCGACGCCGCCCTGCAGGCCGTACAGGCCAACCAGGCGGACGGCGTCATCGCGGGCATGTCGATCACCGATGAGCGCAAGAAGGTATTCGACTTCTCCGACCCGTATTTCGAGTCGGGCGTGCAGATGGCCGTGCTGGACACCAACGACGACATCAAGTCCTACGCGGATCTGCGCGGTAAGCGGGTGGCGGTCAAGAACGGCACAGAAGGGGCCGAGTTCGCCGAGTCGATCAAGGATCAATACGGTTTCACCACCGTCTATTTCGCCGACTCGGCGTCGATGTTCGACGAGGTCCGCACCGGCAACTCCCAAGCGGTGTTCGAGGACTACCCGGTTCTGCAGTACGGCATCGCGCAGGGCAACGGGTTCAAGACCGTCACGCCGAAGGAGAAGGGCGCCAACTACGGGTTCGCGGTCAACAAGGGCCAGAACGCAGAACTGCTGCAGAAATTCAACGCCGGGCTGAAACAACTCAAGGAATCCGGCCGGTACGACGAGATCATCGCCAACTACCTCGGCGAGGACGCCGTCGACACCGACAACTCGTTTCTCGGACTGCTCAAGAGCACGTTCCCGATCTTGATGATCGGTCTGAGGATGACGCTGATCCTGACCGTGGTGTCGATCGCCATCGCATTGGTGCTCGGTGTCATCTTCGGCCTGCTGCGGGTGTCGCGCTCCGTCGTGTTGCGTGCGATCGGTACCACCTACGTCGATATCTTCCGCGGCACACCGCTTCTGGTGCAGGCGTTCTTCATCTACTTCGGCATCCCTTCTGCACTGGGCTTCCAGATGTCTGCGCTGACCGCGGGCATCATCACGCTGTCCCTCAACGCGGGCGCGTACATGACCGAGATCGTTCGTGGCGGTATCCAATCAGTGGACAAGGGCCAGATGGAGGCCGCGCGCAGCCTCGGCATCGGATATCTGCCCACCATGCGGAAGGTGATTCTGCCGCAGGCCATCCGGACGATGATCCCGTCCTACATCAACCAGTTCGTCATCACCTTGAAAGACACCTCGATCCTGTCGGTGATCGGCATCGCTGAGCTCACCCAGACCGGGCGCATCATCATCGCTCGCAACTTCCAGTCGTTCACCATGTGGTTGATCATCGGCATCATCTACTTCGTCGTCATCATGGCGTTGACCAAGCTGTCGGATCGCGTTGAGAAGAGGCTCGTGAAATGAACCAGCTCGTACCGGAATCCGCGGCCGCCGAGCCGGAGGGCACGGTCAAGATCCGCATCGAGAACCTCAAGAAGTGCTTCGGTGACCTCGTGGTGCTCGACGGCATCACGACCACGATCAGCAAGGGCGAGGTGGTGTGCGTCATCGGGCCGTCCGGTTCCGGGAAATCCACCTTCCTGCGCTGTCTCAACAAACTCGAGGACATCACCGACGGCAAGGTCGTGGTCGACGAGTTCGATCTGACCGACCGCAAGATCGACCTGGACAAGGTCCGTCAGCGCATCGGCATGGTGTTCCAGCATTTCAACCTGTTCCCGCACATGACGGTGATCGACAACATCACGCTGGCCCCGCTGCTCACCAAGAAGATGGACAAGGCCGCGGCCGAGAAACGCGCGATGGAACTGCTCGGTCAGGTCGGTCTCGCCGAGAAGGCCCACGTCAAACCGGCGACGCTGTCCGGCGGGCAGAAACAGCGCGTCGCGATCGCGCGGGCGCTCGCGATGAACCCGTCGATCATGCTGTTCGACGAGGCCACAAGTGCACTGGATCCCGAGATGGTCGGCGATGTCCTCGAGGTGCTGCGCGAGCTCGCCGAGGGCGGCATGACCATGGTCGTCGTCACGCACGAAATGGGGTTCGCGCGCGAGGTCGCGTCCCGGGTGATGTTCATGGCCGACGGCAACATCGTCGAGGACGACACCCCGGCGGAGATCTTCGACAACCCGAAACACCCTCGGCTGCAGGACTTCTTGTCCAAGGTGCTCTAGCGTCACCCCTTCTCGACCGCGTTGTCCATGCCGGACTTCGCGATATCGGGTTCCCCCGACAGGTATGTGACACGGTTCTCGAACCCTGAGACACCTATTGTGTCGACCTCATCGACCGTGATGGTGTTGCGGACACCCGAGACGGTCACCGCTGCGCAGTGCCCGCTGATGGTGATGGTGTTCTCGACGCCGCTGACCACCACCGTTCCGCCGTCGCACACCACGTCGCGCTGGTAGCTCGCACCGGCCACGTTGACCGTCTGGCCGGGACCCGCGACCTCCGGTCCGGCGACCGGAGGTGCTGCAGGGATCGGCGGGACGTACGGGCTGGGCTGCGACGGCGGATCATCCGCGATGGTCTGGATGCCGCTGGTGACCGCGCCGGTGAACATGACGAACGCCGCAACGCCCGCGGTGATGAGGACCGCCACCACACCGGCCAGCACGAGAAGGACGCGTCCGGTGTGCACAGGAGGTGGTGTGTGTGGCATGGGAACCGGGGTGGGGAGGTCCTCGGCGTAACCCGGCCACGGTGCCGGCGGCCCCGGCGGTGGCGGGGGAAACACGTTGCCATGGGTCCACGGTCGGGTCGGTGGCGGCGGCGCGTCGTGGTGGGCCGCACCGGTGCCGAGCTCCTCGGCGCGGTCGGCGAGTGGGCGTTCGAGTTCGCGGATGCGGGCCTCGGGGTCGTCCTGAGGATCCATGCGCAGATGCTCGCACATCTCGCGGCCGTCGGTGAGAAAAGCGCGATGGCCCGCGTAACATCGGGTGTGGCTGAAGGTTGGGGGAGGACCGAGGGGGCAGTCGGTGCCGCAGACGGGGCCGTGGACCGGTGATCCGGTGTGGCTTGCCGACGTCCTACGCGCCGAGGGGGTGAACCTCGTCGAGTATCCCGGTTGGCGCAACCGCGGGCACGGCGATTTCAAGGACATCCGCGGGGTCATGGTGCACCACACCGGATCTGACACCGCGACCGCGGCCTCGATCGCCGACGGCAGGCCGGATCTGCCCGGGCCGCTGTCGCAACTGCACATCGCGCGCGACGGCACCGTCACGATCGTGGCGGTGGGCGTCGCATGGCACGCGGGTGTCGGGATGTACCCGTGGATTCCGGCCAACATGGGCAACTGGCACCTGATCGGCATCGAGTGTGCGAACTCCGGTACCAGCCCGACCGCACCACATCGCCAGAACTGGCCCGACGCACAGTATTTCGCGTTGGTGCAGTGCTGCGCGGCGATCAACCGACGGCTGGCGCAGACATCGGCGCGGACCATCGGCCACAAGGAGTACGCCGGTCGCGCACAGGGCAAATGGGATCCCGGCGCCATCGACATGGACATCTTGCGCGCGGACGTCCAGAACCAGATCGGTGATCTCGGTGCCCCCGCGCCCACACCCCGGCCGCCGGTGCCGGTGGGGGAGTACATCGACGTGCTGCTCTACCGGCCCATGGAAGGGCCGGAGGTGGCCGAGCTTCAGCGTCGGCTCAACGAGGCCGGGGCATCGCTGGCGGTCGACGGGATCTTCGGGCCGCTCACCGAGGCGGCGGTCCGCGCGTTCCAGCGTCGTACCCCCGGGCTCAAGGTCGACGGCATCGTCGGCCCGGCGACCGCTGCCGCCCTGAATCTCTAGGGCCGCGGGCATCAGAACGGCGACACGACTCGCAGCGACCAGCTGTCACGCGCCGACTCATCCTTCACAGGCGTAACATTGTTGCCCAAGCGCACCACCCTGACGACGCTGAAAGTTTGCTGGCGTGTCGGGGTGTGATTTACCGCTCATTTTTGTCGGGAATGGTAAGAATCGGCGCGCTCGGGTGTGTTCTTGATCTCTTCAAGAAACATTGCCGTTTGTGTCATACGTCCTGGTAATGGCCATTTAACGTATTGCGACAAAAACATAACAAATGGGTAACGAAGAATTTCCTAAGTGAGTTCTGAGAGACTGTCGTGAATGTCGCAGGATTCGCTGTCAACCCATTCGGGTACTCCGAATTTCGTCGCTAGACTCGGTTCAAGCGCGTCGTTCCCGGCGCAGACTGAACCTGGAATCTAGTGCCGGTGTGAGCCATGCCGGCGGAGGTGCCGATGACCATGGCAAAGAACATCCTGCGCGCGATCAACGCAATCGTGCGGCGCGATGCAAAAGCTCCCGACGTCGAGGAATCGGCCGCGGGCAGCGTCACGTTCGACGGCGCGCTGGATGATCTCGACGTCGCAGGCCTCGTCGATGTCGGACGCGGCCCGATCGCCGACATCGCGATCGACGCGGATCGCGAGACCATCGTGGTCACCAACTCGGCGGCCGACTGCGTGACCGTGATCAACCCGTACACGCTTGCCCCGATCGGATCGGTGCGGCTGAACGGTGAGCCGTTCGTGGTCGCCGCTGCCGACGACCGTGCCTATGTGTCCGTTGCCGGCGCCGGTCACGACGCCATCAAGGTCGTCGACACCGTCACCGGCTCGGTGCTCGCCGAGTACCCGCTGGCCATGACGGTCACCGCGCTCGCCATGAGCCCCGACGGCAAGCGCGTCTTCGCCGGCCGCAGCGGACACGATCGCATCGACATCGCAGTCATCGACACCGCCGCCGAGCGCGTCGGAACCATCGACCTCGCGCGCGGCGCGGGCGCCGGAGTCGATGCGATGCGCGTCGATCCCACCGGAAAACGTCTGTACGTGGCGATCACGGACCCCCGTGGCAGCCGCATGGTCACGGTGAACACCGAGACGGCCCAGATCGAGTCGACGGTGTGGATCGGTGCCCCGATCCGCGATCTCGCGCTCGGTGCGGACGGCAAGGCCTTCGTCCTGACATCGGACCGGCAGCGCCGCGGTGTCGTGCACATCGTCGATCTGTCCGCCGCGGCAGTCGTCGGCGCCATGGAGATCGGGGGAGCGCCAACGCAACTGGTGCTCAGCCCGGACGCCACCCGCGCCTACGTCGTCGACTACGACCGGGTGATCGTCATGTGCACGTTGACCAATGAGATCCTCGGCGGCATCGACGTGGGTGTGCAGCCCGCCGCTGTCGCCGTGCGTCGTGACGGTGCGCGCCTCTACGTCGCCGATTACAGCGGTCAGGTCAACGCGTTCGACGTCGCCGCCGAACTGCCCGCGCTGTACTCGCGGCTGGTCGCCTCCGAGCCCCGGCAGACCGCCTCGCCGGTGCTGGCATCGCTGCAGACCGCCTGAGCCGAATCACGCCTGATCGGCGAGCCGGTTCAGCCACTCGGCGAGCAGGCTCTGTTCGGCCGCGCTGAGTCCCGACGCCCCGGATTCGGGCAGCACTTCACGTAACGCCACCGCGCGTGCCCGCACGTCGTTTGGCTTGCGGCCGCGCACGCGCCCGCCGTCGGTGCTGATGGCGGCGAGGGTGTTCTCGAAGAGGATCCTCGACAGGTCCGGATCACGTTCCTCAGGCGGCAGACTCAGCTGGGTCGTCACGAATCCCGCTCCGGTAGATCGAAAATAGTTGGTGGCGCGGCCCACGCTCATGGTGAGCCGGCCCGCCGCACCGAGGCGGCTGATCACCTCCGTGAGGATCGCGACGGTCTCGTCCGCGGCCGATGTCCGCTTGCCCTGGCCATAGGTCAGCAGATAGCAGTGTGGTTGCTGCAAACCGAATTCGACGTGCAGGTCCCACAATTCGCGCAGGACGACGGCCGGATCCTCGTCGGGGTCGGTCAACAACCGCTTCCGGTCGATGTAGTGCTGCAGAACATGCCGGGTGACGGCATCGAGGAGCCCGTCCTTGTCGCCGAACTGGCGGTAGATGGTCGGAGGCTGCACACCGGCCTCGGTGGCAACCGCGCGTGTTGACACGGCGTCGATGCCGCCGCGACGCAACAGGTCCGCCGCCGCCGCCAGAATCCGCTCGGCTGGGGGATGCGCCGGTGTGGTCGCCTCTGCCATGTTTCCAACGTTAACACCGGAACTGTAACGACGTTGTAGTCGTTGACGGTGTCGTGCTCCGACAACCGCCCGAACGGCTCGGGCGCCGAGGGTCAACGCCACTGGTAGCGGGTGCGGGGTCGGCCGGCCTTGCCGTACTCGGTGATGCGGACAACGGTGTTGTCGTCGGCGAGGCGTTCGAGGTAACGCCACGCCGTGACGCGTGACACGCCGACGCGTTTGGCGACCTCGTCGGCGGTGAGACCGTGGGGATCGTCGCGTACGGCCCGCGCGATCTCGTCGGTGGTCTGTGGGGCCGCGCCCTTGGGCGAGGTGGATCTGTCGGTGGCGACGCGCAATTCGGCCAGTGCGCGGTCGACCTCGACCTGGCTGGCCGCCGCGGTGCCTGCGGGCAGCGCCTCACGGTAGCGGCGGTAGCGTTCGAGCCGGTCGCGGAACGCCGCGAACGTGAACGGTTTGAGCAGGTACGCCAATGCGCCGTGTGCGACCGCGGCGCGCACCATCTCCAGATCGCGTTCCGATGTGATCGCGATGATGTCGGGCGCGGGCCGCAGCCCGGACAGCGCCGACGCCAACGAGATCCCGTTCGCGTCGGGCAGACCGATGTCGAGCAAGACCAGATCGATGGGCCGCTCCGAGGCCGCGGCCTCCGACGCGGCCCGCATGGCGTCGCGCGCCGTGTGGGTCACCGCGGCGACCGAAAAGCCTGCCAGCCGAGCCAGATACGCCTGATGTGCCTCCGCGATCAGCGGTTCGTCCTCGACGACGAGCACCGTGATGGTCACGTACCACCACCGCCGACGCGCTCGGGGATCGGCACGGTCACCGTCACCACCGACCCGTACGTGAGGTCGGCGTGCAGCGTGCCGCCGTGCTTGTTGACCACCTGTGCGACCAGCGCCAGACCGAGACCGTGGCCGGAGGTGTCCCCGGCCTTCGTGGAATATCCCCGCTGCGTTGCCTTCTCGAAGGTGTCCGGATCCATGCCTGGACCGCTGTCGGCCACCCGGATCAGCAACTCATCGTCGTCGGAGGTCACCGTGACCTCGATCCACGGATCGTCGCGGTCGCAGGCGTCCATCGCATTGTCGATCAGGTTACCCAGCACCGTCACCAGTTCCGGTCCGGACAGCACGGTGTCGTCGGACAACTGCGTGTCCTCGGTGACCGTGAGCGCGATGCCACGCTCGTCGGCCTGCGCGGTCTTGCCGAGAAGCAGCGCCACCAGCGCGGGTTCGCCGACCGCCTCGGACAACCGGTCGACGAGCCGCTGGGAGAGCTCGAGCTCGCTTGTCGCGAAACGGACCGCGTCCTGCGGTCGGCCCATCTCGACCATGGTGACCACGGTGTGCAGCTTGTTGGCGGACTCGTGTGCCTGGGCCCGCAACGAATCGGTGAGCACCTGCAGGGAGCTGAGTTCGCCGAGCGCGCCCTGTAATTCGGTGCGGTCGCGGATCGTGACAACCTCGGATCCGGTGTCGGCGACCCGGGCCCGGTTGACCACGAGCACGCGCTCGTCGGTGACGTGCAACTCGTCGCGCGCACCAGGGTCGTGGCTGCGCAGGAACTCGGGCAGATCGTCGAGGCGCACCGGCCCCGGTGGCAGGCCCAACAGCCGGCGAGCCTCGTCGTTGACCAGGGCCACTCGGTTGCGGTCCAGCACGATGAGCCCTTCGGACACCGAATGCAGGATCGCGTCGTGATGGTCGTACATCACGCGCAGCTCGTCGGGTCGCAGGCCGTGGGTCTGCCGCAGCAATCGGCGTCGGATCGCCCACACTCCGACCAGCGACAGTGCCAGCGCAACCGCGGTGATCGCGGCGATCGTGCGGAGTTGCGCGCGCCATCGCTGTGCGAGCGTCTGCGTCGTGATACCCGCCGACACCAGCCCGACGATGCGTCCGTCGGCGCCGCGCACCGGCACGATGGCCCGCACCGACGGGCCCAGGGTGCCGGTGTAGATCTCGGTGTAGGTCTCGCCGCGCAGCGCCGGAGCGATGGTGCCCAGATAGTGGCCGCCGATCTGGCTCGGATCGGTGTGGGTGAATCGGACGCCGTCGGGCGACATGATGGTGATGAACGCGATGTCGGTGCCGGTGCGTACCGCCTCCGTCACCGGCTGCAGGACCTCGGTCGCGCGGCCCGACTCGATCGCCCCGGCCGTCGAGGGCGAGGCGGCGAGCGCGGCGGCGATCCCGATCACCTGGTCGCGCGCATTCTCCTCACCGTCGCGGCGCGCGTCGTACACCGCCAGCACACTGCCCGCGAGCACGACCACCGCGACCACGATGACCTGCAGGGCGATCGCCTGACCGGCCAGCGATCGCGGCCATGGCCGGGCCAACAGCTCAGGCCGCCAGCGTGACACCGCACCTCCGCATCCGATGGACATCTACGGACTACATCGTGACGTGTCCACCGTCTTCGCGGAACAATCTGGCGGTCTTCGACGCGGATCCCGCGTGCCGGGTCAGGCAGAAGCCGCGTGTTCGCCCGCGGTTTGGCCCGCGGGTTCGCTCGCCTTCTCGGCCATCTCGGTGAACTCGCGCTGGATGTCGTCGTCCTCGCGGGCGGTCATGAGCGAAGCGACGACCGCGACGACGAGGCACGCGACGAAGCCGGGAACGATCTCGTACATCGCGCTCGACAGCGCCTCGGTCTGACCCCAGATGCCGACCACCACGGCACCGGCGATCATGCCGGCGATCGCACCGGCCGAGGTGAGCCTGCGCCAGAACAGCGACAGGAGGATCAAGGGTCCGAACGCGGCGCCGAACCCGGCCCAGGCGAACCCGACGAGGTCGAGGATCGTGCCATCTGGGTTGAGCGCCAACAGGATCGCGACCACGGCGACCGTCAGCACCCCGAGGCGGCCGTAGGTGACCAGCCGAGTGGGGCTGGCCTCCTTGCCGAACGCGCGGTAGATGTCCTCGACCAGAGCCGACGAGCACACGATCAGTTGGGACGAGATCGTCGACATGATGGCGGCGAGCACCGCGGCGAGCACGACACCCGCGATGAAGGGGTGGAACATGACCTGCGCCAGGCGCAGGAACACCGTTTCGGGATTGTCGAGCGTGACACCCTCGCGGAAGAAGTACGCCAGGCCCGCGAACCCGGTGGTGATCGCACCCAGGGCGGTGAGGACCATCCAACTGATGCCGATGCGTCGGCCCGCCTTGGCATCGGCCGAGGAACGCATCGCCATGAACCGCACGATGATGTGGGGCTGACCGAAATACCCGAGTCCCCAGGCGGCCGCGGACACGATGGCCAGGATTCCGCCGCCGAAGAACAGTGACGTGCGGTGGATTTCATCGCCGGCGTCGGCGGCGTTGTGCGCGGCGTCGGCGGCCTGCACCAGATTGATCACCTCGCCCGGGCCACCGGTGGTGATGATCGTGACGACGGGGATGGTGACGAGCGCGGCGAACATCAGGAGCGCCTGCGCGACGTCGGTGAGCGACGCGCCGAGGAAACCGCCGAACAGTGTGTAGCACAACGTGACTCCGGCGACCAGCAGCATGCCCACCAGGTACGACGAGCCGAACGACGTTTCGAAGAACACGCCACCTGCGACCATCCCGGAGGACACGTAGAACGTGAAGAAGACCAGGATGATCGTGCCCGCCGAGATGCGCAGGACATGCGAATGGTCACGCAGCCTGTTCTCGAAGAAACTCGGCACCGTGATCGAGTTGTTGGCGATCTCGGTGTATGCCCTCAACCGCGGTGCGACGAACTTCCAGTTCAGCCAGGCGCCGATCACCAGGCCGATCACGATCCACGACTCGAACAGGCCCGAAGCGTAGATGGCGCCCGGGACACCGAGGAGCAGCCAGCCCGACATGTCCGATGCTCCCGCGGACAGCGCCGCGACCCCCGGCTTCAGTTTGCGACCGCCGAGCATGTAGTCATCGAGGTCGCTGGTTCGCCGGAAGGCGTAATAACCGATCGCGAGCATCATGGCGAAATACAGCCCGATCGCCGCCATCTGGAACGTGAGGTCGGTCATCTGGAGGTTTCTCGTTCCGTCGAAGGGACCATGTGATGGTTCTGATCATGAAAGCAGGACGGCGGTCTGAACCTTTTGGCCGATCGTATGGGAATTGCCGCACCGGATTGTCCGGTACGACAGAACCGCCCCTGGTGCGTCTCGTGAAACTAATGAACTAAAACGTGACCTGGCTCACCTCGTGATCGAACCTACTTCCATAACCGCACGAGATGTCGAACCTTGGAGGTAGTCCGCTCATGAGCGTCACCCTGGACCGTCAACCGGAGCCGGCGCCGCCGCGCAGGCGCGACCGCACCCACTGGCTCTACATCGCGGTCATCGTCGCCGTTGTGGCAGGTGTCGCCGTCGGGCTCCTGTCGCCCGAGGTCGGCAAGAGCGTCGGCGTGCTCGGCACGATGTTCGTCAACCTGATCAAGATGATGATCGCGCCGGTCATCTTCTGCACGATCGTCCTGGGCATCGGGTCGGTGCGCAGGGCCGCCACGGTGGGCAAGGTCGGCGGGTTGGCATTCCTCTATTTCCTGGTGATGAGCACATTCGCGCTCGCGATCGGCCTGGTGGTCGGCAACGTGCTGCACCCGGGCACCGGTATGCACCTGACCGAGAGCGCCGCGGGCAAGGGCGCCGAACTGGCCGAGACCGCCCACGAGGCAGGCGGTCTGCTGGACTTCGTGCAGGGCATCATCCCTGACACCCTGTTCTCGGCGCTGACCGCGGGCAGCGTTCTGCAGGCCCTGTTCGTCGCGCTGCTGGTGGGTTTCGCGTTGCAGGCGATGGGCAGCGCCGGTGAGCCGATCCTGCGCGGCATCGAGCATCTGCAGAAGCTCGTGTTCAAGATCCTCGTGATGATCCTGTGGCTGGCCCCGATCGGCGCCTTCGGTGCGATCGCGAACGTGGTCGGCCAGACCGGCTGGTCGGCGGTGACGCAGTTGCTGGCGCTGATGTTCGGCTTCTACATCACGTGCGTGGTGTTCGTGTTCGGCGTGCTCGGCGTGCTGATGCGCACCGTGTCGGGGGTGTCGATCTTCAAGCTCGTGCGCTACCTGGCGCGCGAGTACCTGCTGATCGTGTCGACGTCGTCGTCGGAATCCGCGCTGCCGCGCCTCATCGCCAAGATGGAGCACCTCGGCGTCGACCGCAGCACCGTGGGTGTCGTGGTGCCCACCGGCTACTCCTTCAACCTCGACGGCACCGCGATCTATCTGACCATGGCGTCGCTGTTCATCGCCGGCGCGCTGGGCGACCCGTTGTCGGTGACCGAGCAGATCGGTCTGCTGGTGTTCATGATCGTCGCCTCCAAGGGTGCGGCCGGGGTCACCGGCGCGGGGCTCGCGACGCTGGCCGGTGGACTTCAGGCCCACCGCCCCGACCTGCTCGACGGCGTCGGCCTGATCGTCGGCATCGACCGGTTCATGTCCGAGGCGCGGGCGCTGACCAACTTCTCGGGCAACGCGGTGGCGACGATCCTGGTCGGGTCGTGGACCAAGACCATCGACAAGAACAAGGTCGACGCGGTGCTCAGCGGCAGCGATCCGTTCGACGAGCTGACCATGGTCGACGACCACCGAACCGCGGCGCACGACAAGGAGCCCGTCGCCGCACCCGCCTGACCGGCGTCGAGCGCCCCTTCCGGCGCTCGCGCCCGATGGGCCAGAGGCCCGGCCGTACCCGCTCACGGCCGGGCCTCTTCCGTGTGTCACTCAAGTGCCGATGCCGCGAAACAGGTTGTCGACCAAACCGTCCACGAACCGCTCGGTGAGCGGGTGATCGGGGATCAGCAGCCGGTGGTAGCAGGCACCCCACAACTGGTCGATGACCGTCTCCGGGTCGACATGCGCGGCGAGCTGACCACGTTCCTGCGCGCTGCGCATCGCCGCCACCGCGAGCCGGCGTCGCGGCCCTGAATAGCGTTGCAGAAAGGCGGCTTTGAGTTCGGGATCGACCTGGGCCTGCCCGATGAGCTCGGCGATCACGATCCCGGCCGCAGTGTCACGCACGACGTGCAGGAAGGCGTGCAGCTGCGAGCGCAGATCGGCTTCGATGTTGCCGGTGTCGGGAAATGCCAACTGCGGCTCCACCTTTGCGAAATACCCGTCAAGCGCCAGCGCGCCCTTCGACGGCCACCACTTGTAGATCGTCACCTTGCTCACCCCGGAGCGCGCGGCGACCTTGTCGATGGTGAAACCCGCCATGCCCGCGGTGAACAGCAGTTCGGCGGCGGCCGTCAGGACATCGCGACGTACGTCCTCGGCCGGCCTGCGTCCCCGGCCGCGGCGTGAACCGGTCACCATGTGTCTCCTCCGGAATATCTCGCGGCACCGTGCGCTTGAGGTATATGTACTGATCGTACATATATGAACGGAGGACGACATGACCGATCGGGTAGCCATCGTCACGGGGGCATCGGGAGGTATCGGCCACGACGTCGCGGTCCGGTTGGCCCGTGCGGGAATGGCCGTGGCCGTGCACTACGCGGGTAATCGGGACCGCGCACAGGAGGTCGCCGACGAGATCACGGCCCTCGGCGGCACCGCGATCGTGGTTTCCGCCGACGTCGCCGACGAGCACCAGGTCACCGCGCTGTTCGATCAGGTGGAAAACGACCTCGGTGGCGTGGACGTGGTGGTGAACACCGCGGGCATCATGACGCTCGCGCCGTTGGCCGAACTCGACCTCGACGACCTCGACCGCATGCTGCGGACCAATGTTCGCGGTACGTTCGTCGTCAGCCAGCAGGCCGCGCGGCGTGTCCGAGCCGGCGGAGCCATCATCAACTTCTCCACGTCCGTCACCAAGATCGCCGCACCCACCTACACCGGCTACGCGGCCACCAAGGGCGCCGTCGACGCCATGACGCTGATCCTCGCCAAGGAGATGCGCGGGCGCGACGTCACGGTCAACGCGGTCGCGCCCGGACCCACCGCGACCGCGCTGTACTTCGAGGGCAAGACCCAGGAGGTCATCGACCGCGCCAAGGCAGCCCCGCCCTTGGAACGCCTCGGTGAACCCGCCGACATCGCCGAGATCGTGGCCTTCCTCGCCGGACCGGCACGCTGGATCAACGGGCAGGTGATCTACGCCAACGGCGGCGTCGTCTGACGCCCCGATCCGAGTGGTTGAACCGCTGCGCCCCGACCGCCGTGTCATCGGTAACGACGGTGAGCCGATCACCGAAAAACACTGCGGAAGAAAGGCGCAGCCATGCGAACATCGCTCGTCATGTTGGCCGCGTCGGGGGCGGTACTGGCAACCATCGTGGCACCGGCCGGGCCGGCATCGGCCGAGACGGCCATAAGCACGATCGGTCGCCTCGAAGCAGAGGGTTACTACGTCAACATCGATCGGGTGGGGAGCGCGCCGCTGGAGGACTGCGTCGTCACCAGCGTGCGCAACCCGCAGACGCAGACCCGGCTCATCCGGGTCGAGCGGTTCGGCAAGAACGGCAAGAAGGACGTCGACTACATCCCGGTCGTCGTGCGCCGCACCATCACGGTGTCACTCGACTGTGCGAGGTAGCTGCTCAGCGGTGGCCCCCACCACCGTGCGCGCCACCTCCGAATCCGTGCGCCCCGCCGCCGAAGCCATGCCCCTCGAACCCGGGACCGACGGGACCCAGTCCGAACAGCCCGAAGGCCGGGTACTGCGATTCGAAGTCCGGTGGGAGCGAAGCGTTGAGCTCGACGTTGCCCGGTGACTGGCATTCGGTGCCCGGTCCGATGCTCGTGCAGTTGGGCACCACGGACGTACCGGTGGGCTCCGCGGCGGCGACGGGCGCGAGCGCGACCGCGACCGCGCCTGCTCCGGCGGCCAGCAAGGGCGCGAGGTAGCGATTGACTTTACCCATTGAACTACTCCTTTTTCATTGGGACTGAAGACGTTTCAGTTTGTCCCAGCCAGGCCGGTCGGATTGAGATGGGTCAGGTGGCCGCTCTCGGTGCCGTCGGTGGGGTCGATCACGCAGTCGATGACGGCGGGCCCGCCTGAGGTGAGCGCCTCGGTCAGGGCGGTGCCGAGTTCGGCGGGTGTGGTGACGTGGTAACCCGTCCCACCGAAGGCCTCGATCAGCCGGTCATGGCGTGCCGCCGGCATCAGCGTCGTGGGTGACGGGTCCGGGGAGACCGGGTTCTGCCCGTCACCGCGGTACACCCCGCCGTTGTTGAGCACGACGACAACCACGGGCAACCGGTAGCGGCAGATCGTCTCCAACTCCATCGCGCTGAACCCGAACGCACTGTCGCCCTCGATCGCCACGACGGGTCCACCACCCTCGACTGCGGCCGCGATCGCGTAACCCATCCCCACACCCATGACACCCCATGTGCCGCTGTCGAGTCGGTGCCGCGGCACCGACATGTCGATCACATTGCGCGCCAGGTCGAGTGCGTTGGCACCCTCGTTGACGACGTAGACGTCCCGGCGGTCACGGAGCACATCACGGATCGCGCGCAGCGCGCCGTAGAAACGCATCGGCTGTGAATCCGCGGCCAGTCGCTTCGCCATGGACTCGGCGTTGCGTGCTCTGCGTTCGCCCAGTTGTTCGCGCCACCGAAACGGGGCGTCGATGAACTGGGCCCGTTCGTTGAGCGCCTCCATCACCGACGCGATGTCACCGACCAGCGGAGCGGCGATCGGCGCGTTGCTGTCCAGTTCGCCAGGGTCGATGTCGATCTGGATGAACTTGACGCCGGGAGCCCACTGCGGCGGTTCGCCATGCCCGAGAAGCCAATTCAACCGTGCTCCGACCAACAGCACCACATCGGCATCACGCAGCGCCATCGAGCGGGCCGCCGCAACCGACTGCGGATGCGTGTCCGGCAGCAGCCCCTTGGCCATCGACATCGGCAGGAACGGCAACCCGGTGGCCTCGAGGAACCGGCGAATCGTGCTGTCCGCCTGCGCGTATGCCGCCCCTTTGCCGAGCACCACCAACGGGCGTTCGGCCCCGGCGAGCAGCGCGACGGCGCGGTCCACGGCCGCAGGCGACGGCGACTGCTCGGGGGCGGCGTCGACGACGGTGCGCAACGATGCCGCGGCCGCATCGGCGTCGATCACCTCACCGAGGACCGCCGCAGGGATGTCGAGGTACACCCCGCCGGGCCGCCCCGACGATGCGGTGCGGATCGCCCTGGCGATCGCCAGGCCGATGTCGGTGACACGGTTGACCCGGAAGGCCGCCTTGACGAAGGGTTTTGCCGCGGCGAGCTGATCCATCTCCTCGTAGTCGCCGCGCTGTAGGTCGACGATGTGCCGTTCACTGGATCCGGAGATCTGCACCATCGGAAAGCAATTCGTGGTTGCGTTCGCCAGTGCGACCAGACCGTTGAGGAATCCGGGCGCAGAGACCGTCAGACAGAACCCTGGTCTCTTCGTCAGGAAACCTGCCGCGGCGGCGGCATGCCCGGCATCGCTCTCGTGCCGGAATCCGATGTAACGCAGGCCCTGGGCCTGCGCCACCCGCGCCACATCCGTGACGGGTATCCCGACGACGCCGTAGATCGTCTCGACTCCGTTTCGCTTGAGTGCATCGACCACAACGTGATACCCGTCGGTGCGAGCCGAGGCAGTGCTCGGCGCAGGCCCGTCGATCAGCGGTGTGGTGTTCACGTTCATGCCGTCAATGCTGTCGCCGGGCGCCTGCCGATGTCTGCACCGCTGGCGTCCATGGTGACGTCCGGCCATCACGACCATGACCCCCCTGCCAGCTGGAAAAAGCAGGTCACGGGGCTGCTTGCCGGAGCATCGCGGCCATAGCATGCGGACGGGACGGACGTGCTCACAGCCGAGAACCGGCTCGGGCACCGAGCATTTCGCGATCAGAACGCTATTGAGAGAAGGTGGGCCATGACATCTCCCATGACATCGATGACGGGGCTGTTCGATGTGCTCGATCACCACATCCGGACCCGGCCCGATGCGACCGCGCTCGTGGCGACGGGGCAGCGGGTTCCTGCGACGTACGCGACGCTCGGCCGGTGGGTCGGCGACGCCGCGGCCGATCTCGCTGCCGCAGGGCTGCGGCCAGGCGATGTGGTCGCGCTCGTGGAACTGAACACAGCCGAGTTCGTCGTCGCGCTGCTCGCGGCGGCACGCTGCGGGCTGATCGTCGCACCACTGGACCCCGCACTCGCCGAGGCCGAGATGGCCGACCGGCTGACACGTCTGGGCGCCAGGGCCGTGCTCACCGGTCCGGGCGCACTCGCCGACGGATCCCACCGCGTGCACGCGACCGGGACCCGAGCCACCGTCGAGGCCACCGGCCACGGTGCCCCGCGAGCAGCGGCCGATCTGGGCCTCGGACCCGACGACGCCATGATCCTGTTCACGTCGGGCACCACCGGCCGGCCGAAGATGGTGCCGTGGACGCACACCAACCTCGCGGCGTCCGTGCACGCGATATGCGCGACCTACCACCTGGGCGGCGACGACGCGACCGTCGCCGCGATGCCGTTCTTCCACGGTCACGGCCTGGTGGCGGTGCTGCTGTCCACGCTGGCCAGCGGCGGGAAGGTCCTGCTGCCCGCCGGCGGGCGATTCTCGGCCCGCACGTTCTGGGCCGACATGAGGGCCGCGCAGGCGACCTGGTTCACCGCCGTTCCCACGATCCACCAGATCCTGCTGCAGCGTCCCGACGAGGAACACCCCCCGCTGCGGTTCGTGCGCAGCTGCAGTGCACCGCTCGACGCGGCCACCGCTGAGCAGGCCGAACACCGGTTCGGCGCGCCGATACTCGAGGCGTACGGCATGACCGAGACAACGCACCAGGCCGCAAGCCGGCGCGCGCACCGTCACGACCCGCGCGCGTCGGTGGGCCCGGCGTCCGGGGCGGCCAGGCTACGGATCGTCGGCGCCGAGGGCAGGGAATGCGCGCCCGGCGAGACCGGCGAGGTCTGGGTCAGCGGGCCGGCCGTCGTGCGGGGTTATCTCGCCGATCCCGAGCACACTGCGGAGGCCTTCATCGAGGGCTGGTTCCGCACGGGTGATCTGGGTGCGCTCGACCGCGACGGCAATCTGCAGCTGACGGGCCGCATCAAGAACATCATCAACCGCGGTGGCGAGAAGATCTCACCCGAACATGTCGAAGGCGTCCTGACCGGGTGTGACGGGGTGTTCGAGGCCGTGGTCTTCGCGATCCCGGACGCCACCTACGGCGAGCAGGTCGGCGCCGCGGTCGTGCCGTCGGACCTGCGCGCCTCGGCAGACGACATCGTGGCGGAATGCCGCACCAAACTCGCTCCGTACGAGGTCCCGTCGCGGCTCGACATCGTCGAATCGCTGCCGCACACCGCCAAAGGCGCGATCGACCGCCAGGCCGTCACATCGCAACTCGCACACTGAGCCGCGGGCCGGTCAGGTTCGGGGTATCACTGTCGCTGACATTGAAGCTGGCGGGGGTGCGGGATGGAGGGCAGCCCCAAGGGCGCGAAGCGGTGCGCGCGCCATGCTGAAAGGGTAAGAACAGCAACATCTTCGAAGGAGATGGTCATGCGCACAGCGTTCAGGCGCATCCTCCCGGCACTCGCCGCAGGCGCCGCCGTCGTCACGATCGGACTCGCCCCCGCGGCGTCCGCGCAAACCGAGGCGCCCGCACCGGCGCCCGTCGTCGCCGACGTCGTGCAAGCCGGCTACCACGGTTTCCACGGCGGATACGGCCACGGCTTTCGTGGCTACGGCTTTCGCCACGGCGGCTGGGGACCCGGTTACGGCTGGGGCCCGGTCCGGCCCTGGTGGCGTTGGTGGTGAACGCTGACCGGGCGACCGGTGCTCAGCGCTGGCAGTTCAGCGACACCGACACCGTCTGACTCGTGACCGTGTTGATCAGGACGCTGTCGGTGTTCAGCCCGGGGCCCACGTACGGCAGCCACTGACGGACCTGCTGTGGGTTGCGAACGCTCGTCACCACGCACTTGTCCATCGGTGCGCTGCCGATGCGGTCGATCTGCACCGTGTAACCCTCGGACTGCAGACGGTTGATGGTCTCTTGTGCGGTCTCCTCGGCGGATGCCAGACCCGCGGGTGCGCCCACCACCCCGATCACAGCCGCGGCGACCGCCACCAAGGACCTTTTCATGCGCATCAACCGCACCTCTTTCACATCACACCGGGTACTTCACCGGGCTACACCAACATCTTCCCCCTGGATACATCGTTTCGGAAACTCATTTCGTTCCCGCCTCGGGGACAGATGTTGCCGCTAGCATCGCGCCCGTGGACAGCACGATGCAGCAATGGCCGTTGACGATCACCGCGATCCTGCGCCACGCGTGCGGTGTCAACGGGGACCGGACAGTCACCACCGCCACCGGCCAGGGCAGCTGTCGCAGCACCACCTACCGCGAGCTCGGGGAGCAAGCTGCCCAGCTGGCGCACCTGCTGCGCGAGGTCGGCATCGAAGGAGACGAGCGCGTCGGCACCTTCATGTGGAACAACACCGAGCACCTCGCCGCCTACCTCGCGATCCCCGCCATGGGGGCGGTGCTGCACACGCTCAACCTCCGGCTGTCGCCCGAACAGATCGGCTTCATCGCCGGGGAGGCGCAGGACCGCGTGATCATCGCCGACGCGTCGCTGATCCCACTGCTGGCCCCGGTGCTGCCGCTGGTCGACACCGTGCACACGGTGATCGTGGCCGGCGACGGCGACCTGGAGCCGCTGCGCGGACCGAATCGCACGGTGCTGCGCTACCACGAGGCGCTGGCCGGACGGCCCACACAGTTCGACTGGCCGGACATCGACGAGAACTCCGCCGCGGCAATGTGTTACACCAGCGGCACCACCGGCAACCCGAAAGGTGTTGTCTACAGCCACCGGTCGAGCTACCTGCACTCGCTGAACACCTGCACGGCCAACGCGCTCGACGTCAGCTGCGGTGACGTGGTCCTGCCGATCGTGCCGATGTTCCACGCCAACGCGTGGGGCCTGCCGTACGCCGCGCTCATGGCCGGCGCCGGGCTGGTGATGCCGGACCGCTTCCTCGACGGCGCGTCGCTCGTCGGGCTCATCGAATCGCAGCGGCCGACGCTTGCCGGCGCCGTGCCCACGATCTGGAACGACGTGCTCAACTGCCTGGAAAAGGCTCCCGGACACGATATCTCGTCGCTGCGCCTGGTGGCCTGCGGCGGGTCGGCCGTGCCGTTGTCGCTGATGCAGGCGTTCCAGGAACGCCACAACGTCTACATCCAGCAGGCCTGGGGGATGACCGAGACGTCCCCGGTGGCCACGGTCGCCAAACCCCTGCCCGGCGTCTCCGACGAACAACACTGGTCGATGCGCGCCACGCAGGGCAGGCCCATGTGCGGCGTCGAGGTACGCATCGTCGACGACGCGGGAAACCCGCTGCCCAACGACGGCAAGGCGGTCGGCGAACTCGAGGTGCGCGGACCGTGGATCACCGGCGGCTACCACCTGGGCCGCGACGCCGAGAAGTTCGACTCCGGATGGCTGCGCACGGGTGACGTCGGGGTCATCGACGACCTCGGCTACGTGACGCTGACCGACCGGGCCAAAGACGTCATCAAGTCGGGCGGCGAGTGGATCTCATCGGTCGAACTCGAGAACCACCTCATCGGCCACCCCGCGGTGCTGGAGGCTGCCGTCGTCGGCGTTCCCGACGAGCGGTGGCAGGAGCGTCCTCTGGCGGTGGTGGTGTTGCAGGAGGGCGCCTCCGCCGATCCCGAGGAGCTCCGCGAGTTCCTCGCCGACAAGGTCGTGCGGTGGTGGCTGCCCGAGCGCTGGGCCTTCGTCGACCAGGTACCGCGCACCAGCGTCGGGAAGTACGACAAGAAGACCATCCGGGCCCGCCATGCCGATGGCGCCTACGAGGTCATCACGCTCTAGCGCGAACACGGGCACAGCGTCTGCGGTCGGTCCTGGCCTGCGGCGTTTTGTGGTCTCGCGCGCCGCCAGATGGTAGAACCTGTTCTAGTTCTGCAGAGAGGCGCGCGATGGCGTTACGAGTGGTGCAATGGGCGACCGGTGGCGTCGGAGTGGCAGCCATCAAGGGTGTGCTCGGACACCCCGACCTCGAACTCGTCGGCTGCTGGGTGCACTCGGAGAGCAAGGCGGGCCGCGACGTCGGCGAGATCGTCGGCACCGAACCGCTCGGGGTGCGCACGACCCGCGACATCGACGCCGTCCTGGCGCTGAACGCCGATGCGGTGATCTACGCGCCCCTGCTGCCCGATCCCGACGAGGTCGCCGCGTTGCTGCGGTCGGGCAAGAACGTCGTCACCCCGGTCGGGTGGGTGTACCCGAGCGCCAAGCAGGCCGCACCGCTGCGGGAGGCCGCGTTGGCCGGAAATGCGACGCTGCACGGCACCGGCATCGCCCCCGGCGGGATCAGCGAGAAGTTCCCGCTGCTGTTCTCGGTCATGTCGACGGATGTGACGTTCGTTCGGGCCGAGGAGTTCTCCGATCTGCGCACCTACGACGCGCCCGACGTCCTGCGCCATGTCATGGGTTTCGGCGAGGTCCCCGAAAAAGCACTGAGCGGCCCCATGCAGAAGCTCCTCGACGGCGGGTTCATCCAGGCTGTGAAGATGTGCGTCGACGAGTTCGGTTTCGCCGCCGACCCGAAAATCCGTTCGCGCCAGGAGATCGCGGTCGCAACCGCACCGATCGACTCGCCGCTCGGCCCGATCCGGCCCGGGCAGGTCGCGGGCCGCACATTCCACTGGGAGGCGCTCACCGGCGAGCAGGTGGTGGTCCGGGTGACCGTCAACTGGCTGATGGGGGAGGAAAACCTCGACCCGCCATGGACGTTCGGTCCAGGTGGGCAGCGCTACGAGATGGAGGTCCGCGGCAACCCCGACTTCTCCGTGACCATCAAGGGATTCCAAGGGGAAGTCGGCGGATCCGGGCCAGAACCCGGTGTCGTGGCCACCGCGGCGCACTGCGTGAACTCCATCCCGGCGGTGTGCGCCGCAGAACCGGGGATCGCCACGTACCTGGACCTGCCGCTGTTCAGCGCGAAGGCCGCCCGGCACCTGCGCTAGGGCCGCACCAGGATCCGGATCGGATTGCCTTCCTGGCGTTCGAGTTTGTCGATGCCGAGCGCGATGTCCTCCAGCGGCACGATCTCGCTGACCGACCGCGACAGATCCAGCCGGCCCAACGAGACGAGCGTCGCCAGCGTCGCGATGTCGACGTTCTGGTAGCCCAGATGACCCAGCACCTGCTTCTGGGTCAACCCGAACATCGACGTCGGCCCCACCGTCGGCGCCTCGGCGCTCATCCCGACCGCGACCAGGCGCCCGCCGATCGTGAGCCGGTCCAGCGCCTGCTCGAACGTCGACGCCAGACCCACCGCGTCGAACGCCACATCCAGGCCGCGTCCGCCCGTGACCTCCGCGATCTTGTCGGCGAGGTGCTCGTCGCGCGCGTCGAACGCGTAATCGGCACCCACGGCGAGCGCCCGCTCGAGCACCTCGGGCTTGATGTCGACCGCGATCACCGGCACGGCCCCGACCAGACGCGACAACTGCACGATGTGGGTGCCGACGCCACCCACGCCCCACACGCCGACGGACTCGCCGATACCGACCTTGCCGGTGCGTACGACCGCGCCGTACGGCGTCGACACCGCGTCGGCGAGGATCGCGGCCTGCTCCAGCGGCACGTTGTCGGGAACCCGGGTGAGACCCACGGCCTGCGCGACGGTGTACTCGGACCACGCGCCGTCGTACGCGAACGCCATCAGCTGGATACGCAGACAGTTGCCGATGTCACCGCGGCGGCAGTTGGCACAGCTCATGCACGGCCTGCCGGCCGCCACGATCACGCGGTCACCCTCGGTCCATCCGGTGACCTCCGGCCCAAGCTTCGCGATGACGCCCGAGGCCTCGTGCCCCTGCGTCACCACGGGCACCTGTGCCGGGAACGTGCCGTTGATCAAGCTCAGATCCGAATGGCAGATGCCGCAGAACGCGACCTTGACCAGCACCTCGCCGGGACCGGGTTCGGGGATCGGAACATCCTCCACGACAACCTGTTTGGTCTCGGCATAGAAGCGTTGGGCACGCATGGTGGCGGTCATGGGCATCCCTTCGTCGGGCGCGCAGCACACTCGCGCAGGCTCGGAACCGAGGGTAGTCCTGGCACACTGGATCAACGTGGAAGCGAAACGTGCGCTCGTACTCGCCGGCGGCGGGATCGCGGGAATCGCCTGGGAGACCGGAATTCTGCGCGGCATCGCCGACGAATCGCCGGACACGGCCGAGGCCCTGCTCACCAGTGACGTCCTCGTGGGCACCTCGGCGGGCTCCACGGTGGCCGCACAGTTGAGCAGCGGGCTGAGCCTGGACGAGTTGTACGAGCGCCAGGTGGCCGGAACCTCTGCCGAGCTCGACCCGGGTGTCAGCATCGGATCGATCAGTGAACTGTTCGTCGACGCGATGCTCACCGCCGGTGCCACCAAGGCGCAAAAACTGCAGCGCATCGGGCAGATCGCGGCCGAGACCCCGACCGTGCCCGAGGCCGTGCGCCGCGAGGTGATCGCCGCGCGCCTGCCGTCGCACGACTGGCCGGACCGAACCCTGCGGATCGCGGCGATCGACATCGCCACCGGTGAACTCGTCGAGTTCGACGGTGACTCCGGTGTCGATCTCGTCGACGCGGTCGCCGCCAGCTGCGCCGTTCCGGGGGCGTGGCCGCCGGTGACGATCGGCTCCCGGCGCTACATCGACGGCGGCGTGAGCAGCACCATCAACCTGGAGCTCGCCGCGGACTGCCAGAGCGCCGTGGTGCTGGTGCCGTCGGGACAGTCCGTCCCGTCGCCGTTCGGCCACGGCGGAATCGCCGAGGAGATCTCGGAATTCGCCGGTGCCGCGCTGGGCATCTTCGCCGACGACGAGTCGCTCGGTGCCTTCGGCATCAATCCGCTCGATCCGGCGTGCCGTGTGCCGTCGGCGCGGGCCGGACGCGCCCAGGGGCGTCGCGAGGCCCGCGCGATCGCCGAGTTCCTCGCAGAACTCGCGCCCTGATCAGCTGTCGAGTGCCTGGGCGGCCAGCTGTTGGCCCGTGGCGATCACCTCGGCCGCGCGGTTGAACTCCAGGCTGCGGCACACCGTGCGGGGCACCTCGATGAGCAGATCCGGCGGATACGCCGCGAGGGTGTGCCGCGCGAGCGCGGCCTGCGCGATGTCGATCGTGCGGTACATGACCTCGAAGCTGCCGAGCCGTGGAACGCCCGCGGGCTCGACCGGTGGGTCCGCTTGGGAGGTGTCCTCGTCGGAATCGGTGATCGACGCCCCGAACCTGCTGAGCACGGCGCGCGCGGTCGGGCGGTCGAGCACGCTGCGCACCGCGGCGGTGTCGAGCACCGCCGACGTGCTGCGCAGCATCCGGTTCAGCCACTCGGTGCTGGGCTTGGTCCCGATCTCGGTTCCGGTGTCAGCCTCGGAGGCGGCTTCTGGCGGAGTCTCGCTGCCCGAGACGCTGACCGCGATGGTCAGATCGGCGTTGACGGCCGCGATCGGCGCCATCGGCAGCGGGTCGAGGATGCCGCCGTCACCCAGCAGCCGGCCGTCGAGCACATGTGGCGCGATCACGCCGGGGATCGCGATCGACGCGCGGATGGCCGCGTCGACGCGGCCCCGCTGCAACCACACCGACTTTCCCGTGATCAGATCGGTCGCGACCGCGGTGTAGGGGATGGGCAACTCCTGGATGGTGACGTCACCGAGGATGTCGCGCACGGCGTCGAGGATCTTCTCGGCGCGCAGGATGCCCGCAGCCGACAGCGACGGATCCAGCAGCCGCAGCACCGCGCGCTGCGTCAGTGTGCAGGCCCATTCGGCGAACTCGTCGAGCTTGCCTGCCGCGTACAACCCGCCGACCAGTGCGCCCATCGACGATCCGGAGATCCCGACGATCTCGTAGCCACGGGCCCGTAGCTCGTTGATCACCCCGATGTGGGCATAACCGCGGGCGCTGCCACTACCGAGAGCCAAGGCGACGCGCATGCGTTCATTGTGCGTCAGGACGCGCCGATCACCGGGACCAGCAGCCGGGCCCGGCGCTCCGCACCCCAGTGCAATGTGCAGGTGCCGCGCGACCGCTGCTCGTACGCGGCGGGGAACTGGCCCGTGAGCGGGTTGCGCGGCCACAGCCAGCGGCCTGCCACCACCAACCGCAGCTGTTCCCCCGCGCGGAACAACGTCGACGACGGTCCGAGCGGAATGTCCACCGGCACAACCTCAAGCGGCCGCAGCGGCCGGTTCTCGGTGTATGCGGGAACCGGCTCGAAGGGCCGGGATCTCGACTCGTCGAGAGCCCGCATCGATGCGCGCAGCCAACCCGTGGTGACCCGGTCACGGCCGAAACCGTAGGAGCCCTCGAACGGGACGTAGCGGTTGCCGTCCCACTTCTCGACACCGACGAACAGGTCCACGTCGGCGGCGTCGGCGCCGATGTAGAGGCGAAGCGCCATCGGGCCGCTGAGCTCGGTGTCCTCGGGCACGGTCCACCCGAAACGTGCTGCGGCTCTTCGGGTGTCGAAGGAGATCGATGAGTCGTCGGTAGCAGGTGTCGCGCGCAGTCCGGCGTCGTGCAGGTACAGCGGAGTCCAGCGTGTCGACACCAGCGGCCACTCGGGCTCGTCGCGCACCGCGACGACGCGGTCGCGGCTCTCCCGCACCTCCAGGCGCACGCGGGGGAGACCCTGCTGGGTTCCGCCGCGCAGGTGCCGGTCGAGGAACGCCAGTTGGGTCTGCAATGCGTCATCGGAATAGAACGTCGCCCACTTACCGCCTCTGTGGGTGTAGAGGTGGCGCTCGGTTGACCCGATCTGTTCGAAGGCTCGGATGGACCCGCGGCTGTGCAGGTTGTTGTCGGAGAAGCTCCCGCAGATCAGGGCGGGCACGTCGATGCGGTCGAGGGCGGGCACCAGCGCGCGCCACCAGTCGTCGTAGTGGCTGCGCGACGAATTCTCCTTGCCGAGATCGTATTTCAGTCTGGTTTCCCTGAGGCTGCGGCTCCACATCTTGATGAATCCGGTCTCCTGGATCCCGCCCGGGTGCAACAGATCGCGGTAGGGGTCCGTCATGCCTTCCCACGGGACGATCGCGCGCAGATGCGGTGGGCGCAGCGCCGCGGACTTCCACTGGGAGATCGCCAGGTAAGACACGCCGATCATGGCGACCGCGCCCGTGCTCCACGGTTGCGCGGCCGCCCACTCGACGAGGTCGTAGACGTCCTCGCCCTCCTGATCCGACAGTGGCGACCCGACTCCGCCCGATTTCCCCGCACCGCGCAGATCGCAGTTCACCACGGCGAAGCCCTGTGTGGTCCACCAGGCCGGGTCCGGGGCCTCCCACGTGGTCAACGAGGAGAACCGCACGCGGGCGGGTTGGCGCAGCACGCGGTACTGGAACGGCAGCGCATAACCGTCACCGCGCTTCTTGCGCACCGGCACCTTGTCCTTGCCGTAGGGGTGTGCACACAGCAGCACGGGCACCGGCGTTGTGTTCGCGGGCAGATGCACGTTGACGCGCAGCACGGTGCCGTCGCGCGTCGGCACCGCCACGTCGCGCTGCACGGACACGGTTCCGGCGACGGGTTCGTAGACCTCGACCGGGGCGCGGACGAAGCCGCGCAGCCGGGACAGCGCATAGCGCGCCGCGCCAGGTCGCCGCCAGGGGCGGTCCAGCGCCGCGGCGTCCGGATTGGTGGGCATGTCTCCTCCAGAATTTTCACGATCCGTTGAAACTCACGCTACGATGAAACTAGTCTCAACGCAAGGAGAAATTCACGCCATGGTGAAACGTTCTGCGCGCACCACACCGGGCCCCCGCGACGACCGCGGCGTCCTGGCCGCACGCATCCTCGCCGCCGCACGCGAGACGTTCGCCGAGAGCGGTTGGGCCGGCACCACGATCCGCGCCGTCGCACGCGCCGCGGACGTCGACCCTGCGCTGGTCTACCACTACTACGGCTCGAAAGAAGGCCTGCTCGACGCCGCGACCGACCCGCCCCAGCGCTGGCTCGACGGCGTGGCCGCGACGTGGCAGGCCGAGGCCGCCGACACCGGCCGGGCCGTGCTGCGGCTACTGCTCGACAGCTGGGCGGACGAGGAGGTGGGCCCGGTGCTGCGCGCGATCCTGCAGACCGCCGCGCACGAGGCGACCACCCGCGAGAAACTGCGGATGGTCGTCGAACGGAGCCTGCTCGGAGTGTTCGCGGCGATGGGCGACGACGAACACGAACGCCTCACGCGGGCGGGGCTGGTCGCGTCGCAGACCATCGGGTTCGCGCTCATGCGGTACGTGTGGCGCATCGAACCCGTCGCGTCGATGACGGAGGACGAGGTCCTCGACGCCATCGCCCCGACGTTGCAGCGCTACATCGACGGCGACATCGGACCCGCGGGACGGGTTTTGACGCAGCGTGATTCGAACTAGCCGCACAGATCGTCGGCCGCGGCCTGCACCGCCACGATGACCGCGGCCTGACGGGCCGGTTCGAGTTCGGCCCACGTCGTGTCGTAGGTGCCGGGACCGGGCGCGGCGTCGGGCGCCTGAAGGCTCGCGAGATAGGGCTCGATCTGAGCCTTCGGGTCGCCACCCTTCTCGTCCATCCACACCTTGGCGGCGTGACAGGCCTGGAAGTACTCCTCCTCGGTGGACTGCGCGGGGGCGCCGACCGCGGTCGTGACCCCGCCAGGGGACACCGCCACCTCGCCCGGTGCGGCCGTCGGCGTGGGGGTCTCCGAGCTCGTCGCGGAAGTCGGGCCAGGAGAGGACGGCTCGGCCGGCGGGCCGCCCTCCTGGGTATCTGAGCCACATGCCGTCAGCAGGCTCAGTCCGGCGGCCACCACCACCGCAGCGACTCTTGCGGCTCTGGTCGAGGGCCAGGGGTAACTGCGCATGCAGCCAATCTATGCAACACTGGCGGCCGTGATGGTACGGACCCGGATACAGGAGTGTTGTCGCGCTCAGTAGAGCCGCGCACCCGTTTTCTGCCATTCACCCATCCCCGGAGTCCTCCCCATGCTCACCACTGCTTCTTTCGGCGCATCCACGACCGTCCCCGCCGTCTCGGCGCCCACCCGGTTGCGGCTGCCTGACCTGCTCAACACCACCGACCGTGCGGCAGACGACGTGCTGTCGGGCCGCTACGACCGACTGCTGCGCGACCTGCCCTCCGACGAGCGCTGGTACACGCGGCTCGACGGCAACGACGAACTCGACGTGTGGCTCATCAGCTGGGTTCCCGATCGCTCGACCGAACTGCACGATCACGGCGGTTCGCTCGGTGCCCTCACCGTGGTGTCCGGCGCGCTGACCGAATCCCGTTGGGACGGTAGGGTGCTGCGGCACCGGCGGCTGTCGGCGGGCAGCCAGGCCGCGTTCCCGCTGGGCTGGGTGCACGACGTCGTGCGTGCCCAGGGGCCTGTCGTCGGCCCGACACTGAGCGTGCACGCCTACTCGCCTCCGCTCACCGCGATGTCGTACTACGAAGTGACGCAGCAGAACACGCTGCGCCGTAGTCGCACCGAACTGACCGACGCGCCGGAGGGCTGACATGAGCCGCATCGACGACATCCTGGAAGCCGCCCGGGCGCGGCTCGACCGGCTCCCGGCCGAAGACCTGCCCGGCGCGCTGGACGACGGTGCAGTGCTCGTCGACATCCGGCCCGCCGCGCAGCGCGCGCACGAGGGCGAGGTGCCCGGCGCGCTCGTGATCGAGCGCAACGTGCTGGAGTGGCGGTGCGACCCCACCAGCGACGCGAAACTGCCCCAGGCCGTCGACGACGACGTGTACTGGGTGATCCTGTGCTCGGAGGGCTACACGTCGAGCCTGGCCGCGGCGGCACTGCTCGATCTCGGGTTGCACCGGGCCACCGACGTGATCGGCGGCTACCACGCGTTGGTCGCCGCGGGGCAGGTCTGAGCTTGGCGCTCAGGCGCTTTCGTTGTTGTTGAGAAGCGGGCGCAGCCGCTCGGTCTTCTCCGGCGTCCAGCCCGGCGGCTGCATGATCGCCGCCCACGCGTTGGCCACGTCCTTGACATAGACGTGCCCGTGCCCGTCGGGAACGTCCACCGCCACGGCCATGTCCGCCGACACCTGGAGGAACGTCACGACGGGAATCCACTCGGTGTGCGGGGACACGTCGTAGCCGCGCGGCTCTCGCAGCCAGTCCGGCTTGGAGAACAGCAGATCGGTGTTCCACCACGCGATCGGGTCCGACGCATGCTGCAGGTACACCACCCTCGGCGTCGACCACGGATCCTCGGGACGGACGAGATCGGCTGCCTCGGCGACGAATCGGACGTTCTCGCCCTTGTCGTAGATCGGGAGCCACTCAGGTGAACCGGGGTCGCGGTTGCGCGTGAGGTCGGCCCAGATGGTGTTGTTGAACGTGGGGCCCGAGAACAGCGCGCCGTCGGTGCGGGCGACCAGGTTGTTGAGCGCCAGGAACGGCGCCTCACCGCCGAACGAGCCGAGGCTCTCGCCGAACACCACGAGCTTGGGCCGCCGGGCTTCCGGACGTTCGCGGATCAGTTCGTCGACGGCCTCGAACAACGCCTGGCCGGCCTGCCGCGCGTTCTCCTTGTCCACCAGGAACGACAGCCAGCTCGGCAGATACGAGTACTGCATGGACACGATCGCCGTGTCACCGTTGTACATGTACTCCAGCGCGGCGGCTTCGGCGTTGTTGATCCACCCGGTTCCGGTGGTGGTGGCCACCGCGACCACCTGGCGGTCCAGGCCGCCGGTGCGCTCCAGCTCACGCGCCGCGAGTTCGGCGGTGGCCTTGATCCCGTCCGCCGACTGCAGCCCGGCGTAGGCGCGGATCGGCTCGACCGCCGGTGCGCCGTTGAACGCCGAAAGCTGTTCCGCCGTTGGTGCGCTCGCGACGAACACGCGGCCCTGATGGCCCAGCGACTCCCAGCTGACAAGTGAGCCGGGGCCACCCGAGCGCAGCGGTGATGTCGGCGCCGAGAAGTCCGGGCTGTCCTCGTCGTTGACGGACGCGAACGTCTTGTTGGCCGCGTCCATCGCGAAGCGGACCACCACGCCGTTGAGCAGCGCGATGCTCAACGCGAGCAGCAGCGTCACCACGACCACCGCGGAAACCCGGGGCGGCGCAACACGATCGAGCTGGCGGACCAGAAACCGCACGAGCTTGCCGATCAACTGGCCGATCTCGACCAGGACGTAGAGCACGACGATCGACAGGACCGCGGTGAGCGGGTGATCCCAGAACCTCAGGCGCGGTACACCCATGAAGTCGCGGATCTGGTCCTGCCACACATGGAAGTAGACGATCATCAGGATCTGACCGACGATGCCGACGGCGACCAGCGCGATCCAGGCCCACCGCGGGGCCTTGGGACTGGAATCCGCCGAGCGCATGTAGCGCACCAGCCACACCGCGAAAACGCCGATGCCGTAGCCGATCGCCCCCGCGCCGCCGCTCACCAGCCCCTGGAACAGCGGGCCGCGCGGCAGCAGCGACGGCGTCAGCGACAGCCAGATGAACACCAGACCCACCGCGGTGCCGAAGAACGTGTAGTGGCGGATCCACCAGGCGGGCTTGGCCGCAGCTTCGTCCTGCCCGGTGGCCTTCCCCTCGTCCCGCCCGGGCCCGGGCTCGCCGCCCGGTTTGTCGACGCCCTCGGTGGTGTCGGTGTCGGTCACCCGTGAAACTCTAGCGATGGGTGAAGTTGGCGGCGCGTTTCTCGGCGAACGCGGCCATGCCTTCCTTCTGATCTGCGGTGGCAAACGCGGAGTGGAACAACCTGCGCTCGTAGAGCAGCCCCTCCGAAAGAGACGATTCGAACGCCCGGTTGACGGCCTCCTTCGCCATGCGCGACGCCGACAGCGACATCCCGGCGATGGTCTGCGCGACCGCGAGTGCCTCGTCGAGCAGCGTATCCGCGGGCACCAGACGCGAGACCAGCCCGGCTCGTTCGGCTTCTACGGCATCGATGGTGCGCCCGGTGAGGATCAGGTCCATGGCCTTGGCCTTGCCGATCGCGCGGGTGAGCCGCTGCGAGCCGCCCATGCCGGGGAGCACGCCGAGCTTGATCTCGGGCTGCCCGAACTTGGCGGTGTCGGCCGCGATCAGGATGTCGCACATCATCGCGAGTTCGCAGCCGCCGCCGAGGGCGTATCCGGCGACCGCGGCTATGGTGGGCGTGCGCGTGGCGGCGAACTCGGACCACAGTTCGAAGAAGTCCGCCTCGAAGACGTCGGCGAACGACAGCTCCGCCATCTCCTTGATGTCGGCGCCTGCGGCGAAGGCCTTCTCGTTGCCCGTGACGATGATCGCGCCGACGCCCGGATCCCTGTCGAGTTCGGCTGCGGCCGTGGTCACTTCCTTCATCACCTGGCTGTTGAGCGCGTTGAGCGCCTTCGGCCGGTTCAGCGTGATGGTGGCGACCCGGTCGGTGCGGGTCACCAGGATCGTCTCGAAGTCGCTCATTTGTTCTCCTTCTCGAACGTCAGATCCGGGTCTGCGGGAACGAAGTAGGCGTCGATGTCGGCCTGCGTGACATCGGCGATGGAGGCGGGCGACCACTTCGGGTTGCGGTCCTTGTCCACCAACTGTGCCCGGATGCCCTCGACGAAATCATGTGATTTCACCGCAGCGCAGGAGATTCGGTATTCCTGGCGCAGCGCGTCTTCGAGCGTGTCCAGGTCGGCGGCCCGACGCACCGCCGCGAGCGTGACCGACAGCGCGACGGGGGAGCGGGTGGCGATCAGATCGGCGGCCGCCCTGGCCTCCGCGGCGTCGTGGTCCTGCAGCGCGGCGAGGATGTCGGCGACCGTCGCGCCCGCGTAGCACTCGTCGATCCAGCTCCGCTGCTCCAGCAGGGAACTGGCCGGTGGCTCGACGGCGTAGGTGGACAGGGCCTTCTCGACACCGTCGCCGACGACGGACCCGGTGAAATCGGCGAATTTGTCGTGCGGCACATAGTGATCGGCGAAGCCCATCGCGATCGCGTCGGCACCCGAGAACGGCGCCCCGGTGAGCGCGGCGTGCAGACCGAGTGCGCCCGGCGTACGCGAGAGCAGGTAGGTGCCGCCGACGTCGGGGACGAAGCCGATGCCGACCTCGGGCATCGCCATCTTGGTGGTGTCGGTGACCACGCGGATGCTGCCGTGCCCGGCCACACCGACGCCGCCGCCCATCACGATGCCGTCCATCACGGCCACATAGGGCTTGGGGTAACTGCCGATGTAGGCGTTGACCCGATATTCGTCGTACCAGAATCGACGCGCGTCCGCGCCGCCGGCTTTCGCGCTGTGATAGAGCGCCACGACGTCGCCACCCGCACACAGCCCGCGCTCGCCCGCACCGGTGAGCAGCACGGTGTGGACGGAGTCGTCGTGCTCCCACGCGTGAAGCGCCCTGTCGATCTCCGCGACCATTCCCGCGGTCAGCGAGTTGATCGCCTTGGGGCGGTTCAGCGTCAGGATGCCGACGCCGTCGCGGACATTTACTAGGATGTCCTCGTTTTCTGTCACGGTTGCAATGTAGTTCGATACCCGCGAGGCCCGCGCGGCGGGTAGGGTTTGCCCCAAGATCGAACCTGGAAGTTTCCTGAGAGTTTTTCCTCGAACGAGGGAACCCGCCGAGATCTTTGATCGTTGACCATGTAGTTCGTACCCCGAACACATCTCATAGGAGAGGAACCACGGTGCGCGAGACCAGCAACCCGGTATTCCGCAGCCTGCCCAAGACGCAGGACGGATACGCAACTTTTGGTACCGGAGCCGCAGGCTTCGGTGCGCAGCAGGTGCACGCACAGCAGTATGCGCCTGAGTACCTCGACAAGCAGCAGGCCGGCGTCGCCCGTCCGCTGACCATCGACGACGTCGTCACCCGGACCGGTATCACCCTGGGTGTGCTGTCGGTCGTGGCCGCGGTCTCGTACTTCCTGGTATCGGGCAACCCCACGCTGGCCGCGCCGTTCACACTGGTCGGTGGCCTCGGCGGTCTCGTCGTCGTGATGATCGCGATGTTCGGCCGCAAGCAGGACAACCCGGCCATCGTGCTGACGTACGCCGCGCTGGAAGGTCTGTTCCTCGGTGCGGTGTCGTTCCTGCTGACCTTCAACATCCAGGGCGCCAGCGCCGGTGGGCTGATCAGCCAGGCCGTGCTCGGCACGTTCGGTGTGTTCTTCGGCATGCTCGTCGTCTACAAGACCGGCGCGATCCGTGTGACGCCGAAGTTCACCCGCATGATGATCGCCGGTCTGATCGGTGTCGTGGTCCTGGCCCTCGGCAACTTCGTCTTCGCGCTGTTCACCGACGGCGCGGGCCCGCTGCGTGACGGTGGCCCGCTCGCGATCATCTTCTCGCTCGTCTGCATCGGTCTGGCCGCGTTCAGCTTCCTGATCGACTTCGACGCCGCCGACCAGATGATCCGCGCCGGTGCGCCCGAGAAGGCCGCCTGGGGCGTCGCCCTCGGCCTGACCGTCACCCTGGTCTGGCTGTACATCGAGATCCTGCGACTGCTGTCGTACTTCAACAACGACTAGCAGTCATGCCCGAGAAAGGCGTCCGCGATCGCGGGCGCCTTTTTCCTTGTCTCACACGGCTTGTCTCACACGGCGCGCGGCTTCACCCGGCCTGCCGCCTCGACGGCATTGCGGCGCGCGACCTCCACATCGGCGTCGTACGCCAGTGCCACACCCATCCGGCGGGTGACGAAGCTCTCCGGCTTGCCGAACAGCCGGATGTCGGTGTGCGGCACCCGCAGTGCCGCATCCACCCCGTCGAACACCACCCCTTCGGCGTCCACACCGCCGTAGATGACCGCGCTGGCGCCGGGGGACCTCAGCGTGGTGTCGACCGGCAGGCCCAGGATGGCGCGTGCATGCAACTCGAACTCGTTCTGCCACTGGGTCGCCATCGTCACCATGCCGGTGTCGTGCGGACGCGGGCTGACCTCGCTGAACCAGACCTGATCGCCCTTGACGAACAGTTCGACGCCGAAGACGCCCTGGCCGCCGAGGTCGCCGGTCACCGCGCCCGCGATCTGCCGTGCACGTTCCAGGGCGGCCGCAGGCATCGGATGTGGCTGCCAGCTCTCGACGTAGTCGCCGCCGACCTGCCGGTGTCCGATGGGTTCGCAGAACCGGGTTTCGACGTTCCCATCGGCACCACGGGCACGCACCGTCAGCAGCGTGATCTCGTAGTCGAAATCGACGAAACCCTCCACGATGACCCGGGTCTGACTGACCCGGCCGCCCGCCATGGCGTACTCCCAGGCCGGCGCCACCTCGTCGGGGCCGTTGATCTTGGACTGGCCCTTGCCGGAGCTGCTCATCACCGGCTTCACCACGCACGGGTAGCCGATCTGATCATCGATGGCGGCCCGCAGCTCGTCGAGCGAATCGCAGAACCGGTACGGGCTGGTCGGCACGCCCAGCGTCTCGGCGGCGAGCCGACGGATGCCCTCGCGGTCCATGGTCAGCCGGGTCGCGCGGGCGGTCGGGATCACCGTGGCCACCCCCTCGGCCTCCAGCGCTTCGAGGACCGGGGTGGCGATGGCTTCGATCTCGGGCACCACCAGATCGGGCCGCTCGGCCTCGATGAGCGCGCGCAGCTGATCGGCATCGGACATCGCGATGGTGCGGGCGTGATGGGCGACCTGGTGCCCTGGTGCGTTGTCGTAGCGGTCGACGGCGATCGTCTCGACGCCGAGGCGCTGCAGCGCGATCAGCACTTCGCGGCCAAGCTCACCGGAGCCCAGCAGCATGACTTTCGTGGCGCGCGGTGACAGCGGCGTTCCGATGGTGGTCATCGGGACGGCATTCTATGGGGTCGCACGGCGGCGAGGGCGCGGTGAGGGCGCGGCCGCTGGGGATCCGGGCCCTCACCGCGGAGTCAGCGTGAAGACATCAGGAGAGGCGCTCCACGACCATCGCCATACCCTGACCGCCACCGACACACATGGTCTCGATGCCGAAGGTCTTGTCGTGGGTCTGCAGGTTGTTCAGCAGCGTCGCGGTGATGCGCGCGCCGGTCATGCCGAACGGATGGCCGAGGGCGATCGCGCCACCGGACACGTTGAGCTTGTCCTCGTCCATGCCGAGTGCGCGGGCCGAGCCGAGAACCTGAACCGCGAACGCCTCGTTGATCTCGTAGAGGTCGATGTCGTCGATGGTCATCTTCGCGTTGGCGAGAGCCTTCTTGACGGCCTCGATCGGCCCGAGCCCCATGATCTCGGGCGACAGACCCGACACACCCGTCGACACGATGCGGGCCAACGGGGTCAGCCCGAGTTCCTTGGCGCGTACATCGCTCATCACCACGAGGGCCGCGGCGCCGTCGTTGAGCGGGCAGGCGTTGCCCGCTGTGATCGTGCCGTTGGGGCGGAAGACCGGCTTGAGCTGACTGATCTTCTCGTAGGTGGTGCCGGCACGCGGGCCGTCGTCCTTGGACACCACGGTGCCGTCGGGCAGCGTCACCGGCGAGATCTCGCGCTCGAAGAAGCCGTTGTTGATGGCCTCCTCCGCACGGTTCTGCGAGCGCACGCCCCAGTGGTCCTGGTCCTCACGGCTGATGCCGGTGTGCAGCGCCACGTTCTCGGCGGTCTGGCCCATCGCGATGTAGACATCGGGCAGCAGGCCGTCCTCACGCGGATCGTGCCACTCCTCGGCACCCGCGGCGGCCTCTTCCGAACGCTTCATGGCGTCGCTGTATAGGGGGTTCTTGGTATCGGGCCAGCCGTCGGCGCTGCCCTTGGCGAATCGCGACACCGTCTCGACGCCCGCGGAGATGAACGCGTGCCCCTCGCCGGCCTTGATCGCGTGGAACGCCATCCTGGTGGTCTGCAGCGACGACGAGCAGTACCGGTTGACCGTCGTACCGGGCAGGAAGTCGTAACCGAGCTGCACCGCGACCGCACGGCCGATGTTGAAACCGGACTCACCGCCGGGCTGGCCGCAGCCCATGATGAGATCGTCGATGTCGCGCGGATCGAGCCCGGGCACCTTGTCGAGTACGGCCTTGACCATCTGGGCGGCGAGATCGTCGGGGCGCATGTCGACCAGCGATCCCTTGTTGGCCCGGCCGATCGGCGAGCGGGCGGTGGCGACAATTACGGCTTCAGGCATGAGAACTCCTCATCGGGTGACTGAAAGAGAACCTAGCTCGCAGCCGATATCACAGGGGCGGGCACCCCGGTGGAGCGCCGCCACAACCGGCTCATCCTGCCGACCCTCGACCACAGCGACGAGGTGTCGGCCGCCCCGGTCTGCAGCGCATCGTCACCGTCCCACTGGCCCAACGCATTACACAGGGCGGGCAGCAACTGCTTGGCCGCCAGCGCGTAGCCGGCCGCCGACGGGTGGAACATGTCCTCGCTGAACAGCAGTTCCGGCGTCTTGTGGAACTCGGGGGTCAGCAGGTCCGAGAACGGCACCGGCACACCGCCTGCGGCCCGCACGGCGTGCGCCTGCGCGCGGGCCAACCGGAGCCCGCGGCTACGGGCGTACGAGCGCAGCGGCTGCGGGATGGCGGTGATGACGCCGAAATCCGGGCACGTGCCCACCACGACCGCAGCCCCTGCCGCCCTCAGGCGTCGCACCCCGGCGCCGAGTCGGCGCGCCGACGGGCCGATTCCGTTGGGCCTGGTGATGTCGTTGGCGCCGATCATGATGACCGCGGCGTCGGGCGGCGGACCCGCCACGAACATCGCGTCGATCTGCCCGGACAACCCCTTGGAGGTGGCGCCGACGATGGCTTTGGTGCTCAACCGGATTCGCTGCCCGAACTGCTCGGCCACACCGCGTGCGAGCAGGACACCGGGCACCTCGTCGGCCGAATGGCAGCCGTAACCGGTCGCGGTGGAGTCACCGAAGATCATCAGGTGCAGGTCGAACGGGACACCGCGCTCCCAGCGTTCGACAGGACCGCCACCGGGCGCGTAGACGCCGTCGGCGCGCGGGGGAACGGCCCAGGCCTTGGGAATGACCTGGCGGGCCTGAGCGGCCTGCCCGTTGAGCAGGTTGCGCGCCCCGATGTAGGCGGATCCGGTTGACGCCAGCGTCGCCGCGGCCGCCAGGGCGACGGTCGACCGGCGCGGTGCACGTGTGCCCACGAAATCAGTTTAGGTGCGCGCGGGGCGCTGCTCCGCGTGGCGGACGCACGAGGCGATCACAGTGCGGTATCAACTCCGGTATCAAATCGGCTTGCTTGATTGTTGAACTTGTTAGAAGTGTCAAGCTAAGTTACCCGGGTTGTCTGAAGTGATTTAGCTCACCGTTCTACATCGTCGTAGGGAGTGGTGGCCATGACCGCACCGAGCAAGGTAACCAGGTCCGCTCGGGCTGGTATCAGCCCAGGTGGGGCATATCGCGCGCGCAAGTTCCCGGTCGGTGACTGGGCGCCGGTCGAAGTGGTGGAAGACGGTACGAGCATCGCGGGTCGAATCGCTTCGCTGGCGGCGATGCTGACGATCCGTCCGACCCTGGCAATCGGTAGCCATGTGCCGCATCTGCCGTGGCCGTTCGGGGCGCTCAATCTCGCGGCTCGCGTGCTGCGGCCGGCCCCTGGCACCATCAAGGCCACCATCGCGTTGCCGCACTGCACCGCGCAGCTCATCCGGGCCGACGGCGTGCTGCCCGCGGACGGCACCCGCAGCGTCATCCTCTACCTGCACGGCGGGGCGTTCCTGGCGTGCGGTGCCAACACCCACGGCGGGCTCGCGACGTCACTGTCGGAGTACGCCGACAGCCCGGTTCTTGTGGTGGACTACCGCATGGTGCCCAAACATTCGGTGGGCACGGCCGTCGACGACTGTTACGACGCCTACCTGTGGCTGCGCCGCACCGGCTACGAGCCCGAGCAGATCGTGGTCGCGGGGGACTCCGCGGGCGGATACCTGGGGCTCGCGCTGTCGGAACGCCTGCTGCGCGAGGACGGCGAAGTGCCCGCGGCATTGGTCGCGATGTCGCCGCTGTACGAGATCGACAACCGCGCGCGGGCCGAGCACCCCAATGTCCGCCGCGACGCGATGTTCCCGGCGAAGGCGTTCGACGCCCTGGTCGAGATCGTCGAGGCCGCTGCCGCGCGCAACGGCGAAGAGGTCTACGAACCGCTCGACCACATCGAACCAGGGTTGCCGCGCACGCTGATCCACGTGTCGGGCTCGGAGGTTCTCGTCAGCGACGCACGCAAGGCCGCGCGCATGCTGTGCGCCGCCGGGGTGCCCGTCGAGGTCCGGGTTTGGCCTGGTCAGATGCATGTCTTCCAGATCGCGGGCAACCTGGTGCCCGAGGCGAAGCGCTCGTTGCGCCAGATCGGCGCCTACATACGTGAGGCGACGTGGTGAGCGGATCGCGCGCCTGAGACCATTGACATATGCGCATCGCCAGGCACGTCAGTGAGCTCATCGGTAACACCCCGCTGGTCCGGCTGAACTCGGTGGTTCCCGAGGGGTCCGGTCTGGTGGCGGCAAAGATCGAGTACCTCAACCCCGGCGGCAGCGCCAAGGATCGCATCGCGGTCAAGATGATCGACGCCGCCGAGGCCAGCGGTGAGCTCAAGCCGGGCGGCACCATCGTCGAACCCACGTCCGGCAACACCGGCGTCGGCCTGGCCATCGTGGCCCAGCAGCGCGGCTACAAGTGCGTCTTCGTCTGCCCCGACAAGGTCAGCGAGGACAAGCGCAATGTCCTGCGCGCGTACGGCGCCGACGTCGTGGTGTGCCCGACGGCGGTTCCGCCGGACCACCCCGACAGCTACTACAGCGTCTCCAACCGCCTGGTCACCGAGATCGAGGGCGCCTGGAAACCGGACCAGTACTCCAACCAGATGGGCCCGGCCAGCCACTACGAGACCACCGGCCCCGAGATCTGGGAAGACACCGAAGGCAAGATCACCCACTTCGTCGCGGGTGTCGGCACCGGCGGCACGATCACCGGCACCGGCCGCTACCTCAAGGAGGTCTCGGGCGGCAAGGTGAAGATCATCGGCGCCGACCCGGAAGGCTCGGTGTACTCGGGCGGCACCGGCCGGCCCTACCTCGTCGAAGGTGTGGGTGAGGATTTCTGGCCCACCGCCTACGACCCGACGGTTCCCGACGAGATCATCGCGGTCTCGGACGCCGACTCGTTCGACATGACCCGCCGGTTGGCGCGCGAAGAGGCTCTGCTGGTCGGTGGCTCGTGCGGCATGGCCGTCGTCGCGGCCATCGAGGTTGCCCGCAAGGCCGGCCCCGACGCCGTGGTCGTGGTGCTGCTACCCGACGGCGGACGCGGCTACCTGTCGAAGATCTTCAACGACGCCTGGATGTCGTCCTACGGCTTCCTGCGCAACCGGCTCGACGGCAGTGTCGAGAAGACCGTCGGCGACGTGCTGCGTGGCAAGTCGGGTGCGCTGCCGGATCTGGTGCACACCCATCCGTCGGAGACCGTGCGCGACGCGATCGGGATCCTGCGCGAGTACGGCGTGTCGCAGATGCCCGTGGTCGGCGCGGAACCGCCCGTGATGGCCGGTGAGGTCGCGGGCAGCGTGTCCGAGCGCGAGCTGCTCTCGGCGGTGTTCGAGGGACGGGCCAAGCTGGCGGACGCGGTCGCCGAGCACATGAGCCCGCCGCTGCCGCTGATCGGCGCCGGTGAACTCGTCAGCACGGCCGCCAAGACCCTCCGCGAATCCGACGCCGTGATGGTGGTCGAGGACGGTAAGCCCGTCGGCGTGCTGACCAGGCACGATCTGCTCGGCTTCCTGTCCGAGGGCGGCTACCGGCACTAGCGGTCCCACCCGCACCGTGCGCGCGGATCCCGCGTGCACGGCGTGGAATGCCGTGCGCTCAGCGCCTTCCCAGGTAAGGTGAGCTCGCTCAGGGCTAGCAAACCCGACCTGGAAGGCGTCATGACCGGCCACACACGACCGACCGCGGTCTGGTCGTGCGCGTCCGGAAGGTGGCCCTACCCGCGGGCGACCGTGCCGACGCGGGTCCGGACGGCAGCCCGGATGTCACCCCAGAAGTCCATGTCGAAGCAGGTAACAACGGCCACGGCGATGCGTAATCTGCCTGTGGAGTTGTTCGTTCGCGCCGCATCCAGGCGCTGGTAGAAACGCGCGGCCGTGCCGCGGTCGCTATCCGAGGTGAGGAGAGCTTGCAACGTGACTGATCAGCCGTCGGGCAATAACCCGCCGCCGCAGGACGGCGGCTATCCACCACCGCCGCCGGACGGCGGCTATCCACCACCGCCGCCGGACGGCGGTTACCCACCTCCGCCGCCGGACGGCGGTTACCCGCCTCCGCCGCAGGGCGGCTATCCCCCTCCACCGCAAGGCGGTGGCTACCCGCCGCCGCCGTCGCCAGGGGGCTATCCGCCTCCGCCGCAGAGCGGATTCCCGCCGCCGCAAGGCGGTTTCCCGCCACCCCCGCCCCCGCCGGGCGGTGGTGGTTACCCGCCGCCGCCTCCGCCGGGAGCCGCCGGCTACCCACCGCCGCCCAGCTATCCGGGCGGACCCGGCGCGGGGTACCCGCCCGCGGGCGGGTACGGGCAGCCCGGCGGTTACGCGCCGGTGGGTGCGCCGAGCTTCGGTGGCGGATATAGCATCGGCGACGCATTCTCGTGGGCCTGGAACAAGTTCTCCAAGCACGCCGTCGAGATGATCGTTCCCGCACTGGTGTTCGGGCTGATCTACCTGATCGTGCAGGGCATCGTCAATGCGGTCACCGGTTCGTTCTCCGCTGCCGGATCGTCGGACGGCTTCGAGCTGTCGATGGGAAGCGGCGACATCATCGCCTCCGTCATCGGTGGCATCATCACGCTTGTCGTCACCGCGGTGATCCAATCCGCTTACATCAGCGGTGTTCTGGAGATCGCCAACGGACAACCGGTGACCATCGGGTCGTTCTTCAAGCCGCGCAACGTCGGTGACGTCATCATCGCGACGGTGATCGTCGGCGTCCTGAACTTCCTGGTTGCCGCCGTCCTGCTGCTTCCCGGACTGTTCGTACCGGGCTACCTGTTCGTCGGGATCCCGGTGCTGCTGATCGCCTCGGTGATCATCGCCGTGCTCTTCCTGTTCACAACGGTCGCGGTGCTCGATCGCAACCTCAGCGGTGTCGATGCGGTCAAGACGAGCTTCGAGATCAGCAAGGCCAACTTCGGCACGGTGTTCCTGACCGCCGTGGTGATCTTCCTGCTGATGCTCGCCGGCGCCATCGCTTGCGGCATCGGCCTTCTGGTGGCCTACCCGGTGGTGGCGCTCATCGAGGTGTACGCGTTCCGTCGCCTCACCGGGGCGCCGGTGGCCCCACCCACGCAGTGAGCCGGTAGGTCCGAGCGTTCTCAGCGGCGCCCACGGTGCGAGTTTCACGCAGCGTGGGCGCCGTTTCGCATGGGATCATCTACGCATGACCCAGCCGCCGCCGCAGGGCCCACCATCGGCTCCCTATGGCCCCGTCCCCAACCCGGGTCCCTATGCGGGCCCCAACCCGGGACCGGGTGGTTATCCGCCACCCGCGCAGTGGAATCCCAACCAGGCCCCCGGCCGGTACGGACCGCCCAACGTGCCGAATCCGCAGGCATACACCCCATGGCTCGACCGGGTGATCGCGTTCGTCATCGACCAGGTGCCCGTCGCGGTAATCCTCGGAATCGGATACCTCGTCCTCATGGGTGTTCTGGTCGGCGCGTCCGGATCCTCGTCGGATGGTGAGATCAGCACCGGCGCAGGCGTCGCCGTCATCATCCTGCTGTTCCTGCTGTCGTTCGTGCCGTTCGTGTACGCCGTATGGAACCTCGGTTACCGGCAGGGCACCACCGGGCAGAGCATCGGCAAGAAGTTCATGAAGTTCAAGGTGGTCAGCGAGCAGACCGGCCTGCCGATCGGCTTCTTCATGTCGCTGGTGCGCCAGCTGGCGCATATCGTCGACGGGCTGATCTGCTACATCGGATATCTGTTCCCGCTGTGGGACGACAAGCGGCAGACGTTGGCCGACAAGATCATGACGACGGTGTGCGTGCCGGTCGACCAGCAGGGCCCGTATCCGCCGTTTCCGCCGCATCAGCAACCGTTCCAGCCGCCCTACCCGGCCCAGTACCAGCAGCCGTATCAGCAGCCGCAGTATCCGCCGCAGTATCCCCCTGGGTTCAACGGAATGCGCTGACCCCGGTCAGCGCCTGCCCGATGACCATCTGGTGCACCTCGGAGGTGCCCTCATAGGTCAGCACCGACTCCAGGTTGTTGGCGTGCCGCAGCACCGGATATTCCAGTGTGATCCCGTTGGCCCCCAACAATGTTCGGCACTGTCGGGCGATCTCGAGCGCCTCGCGCACATTGTTGAGCTTGCCGACGCTCACCTGCTCGGGGCGGATCTTGCCGTCGTCCTTGAGGCGGCCCAGGTGCAGCGCGAGCAGTTGCGCCTTGCTGAGTTCGACTGCCATGTCGGCGATCTTGGTCTGGGTGATCTGGTAGGATGCCAGCGTCTTGTCGAACACCTCGCGCGTGCCGACATAGTCGAGTGTCGCCTCCAGACAGTCACGGGCAGCGCCGACCGCGCCGAACACGATGCCGAAGCGGGCCTCCGACAGGCACGCCAGGGGACCGGACAGGCCTCTGGCGTTCGGCAGTTGCGCCTCGGCGGGCAGGCGCACGTCGTCGAGATGCAACTCTGAGGTGTTGGACGCCCGCAGCGACAGCTTGTGCTTCATCTCACGGCCGACGAAACCGGGAGTGTCCGTCGGCACCACGAAACCGAGGATGCCCTCCTCGGCGCGCGCCCACACGATCGCGACATCGGCCACCGAGCCGTTGGTGATCCACATCTTCGATCCGTTGAGGACCCAGTCGGCGCCATCGCGCCGCGCGGTGGTGCGCATCCCCGACGGGTTGGACCCGAAGTCCGGTTCGGTGAGACCGAAGCATCCGATCACCTCGCCCGTCGCCATCCGCGGCAACCACTGTTCGCGTTGCTCCTCGCTGCCGTGCGCGTGGATCGCGAACATCGCCAGCGACCCTTGCACCGACACCATGCTGCGCAACCCGCTGTCGACGGCCTCCAGCTCCTGGCATGCCACGCCGTACGCCGTTGCCGACGAGCCGCCGCAGCCGTAGCCCTCCAGGTGCATGCCGAGCAGGCCGAGCTTGCCGAACTCGGTGGCGAGCTCACGCACCGGCACCGAACCCGATTCGAACCACTCTGCGACAAATGGCCGCAGGCGCTGCTCGCCGAACCGCCGCACGGTGCTGCGCAGCTCCACTTCCTCAGGGGTGAGCATCGAATCGGTGTCGAGCAGGTCGGCGACCTTCGTCGTCGCCCCGGCCGCGGGGTTGGATGGAGCCATGGTCCATGTCTACACCCGCCCCGATAGGCTCGACACGTTATGAGTGAACAGCGCAAGTGGCACGGTCTGGCCACGAAAGCCATCCATGCCGGTTACCAGCCCGACCCGGCGACCGGTGCCGTCAACACGCCGATCTACGCCAGCTCGACGTTCGCCCAGGACGGCGTGGGCGGGCTCCGCGGCGGGTTCGAGTACGCCCGTACCGGCAACCCGACCCGCGCATCCCTGGAGGCCGCCCTTGCCGCGGTGGAGGAGGCCCGGTTCGGCCGAGCGTTCAGCTCGGGCATGGCCGCCACCGACTGCGCGCTGCGCGCGGTGCTGCGTCCCGGCGATCACGTCGTGATCCCCGACGACGCCTACGGGGGCACGTTCCGGCTCATCGACAAGGTCTTCACTCACTGGGGCATCAGTCACACCCCTGCCGCGTTGAGCGACCTCGACTCGGTGCGCTCGGCGATCACCCCGAAGACCCGCCTCATCTGGGTCGAAACCCCCACCAACCCGCTGCTGAACGTCGCCGACATCGCGGGCATCGTGCAGATCGCATCGACGTCGGGCGCAAAGGTCTTGGTGGACAACACCTTTGCCTCACCCGCGCTGCAACAGCCGCTGCTGCTCGGCGCCGACATCGTGCTGCACTCGACCACCAAGTACATCGGCGGTCACTCCGATGTGGTGGGTGGCGCCCTGCTGACCAACGACGAGGAACTCGACGCCGCATTCGCGTTCCTGCAGAACGGCGCGGGCGGTGTGCCGGGACCGTTCGACGCGTACCTGACCATGCGTGGCCTCAAGACGCTCGTGCTGCGGATGCGCCAGCACAGCGAGAACGCCGCGCTGGTCGCGGAATTCCTCGACGGGCACCCCGCGGTCGAGACCGTGCTGTATCCCGGTCTGCCCAGCCACCCCAACCACGACGTCGCGGCGCGGCAGATGACCGGGTTCGGCGGCATGGTTTCGGTGCGGCTGCGTGGCGGACCGCAGGCGGCGCGTGACTTGTGCTCGCGCACACAGCTTTTCATTCTTGCCGAATCGCTGGGCGGGGTCGAGTCCTTGATCGAGCACCCCGGCGCGATGACCCACGCGTCCACCGCGGGCTCGCAGCTCGAGGTTCCCGACGACCTGGTCCGGTTGTCGGTCGGTATCGAACACTCCGCGGATCTGCTCGCCGATCTGGAGCAGGCCCTCGGCTGATCTTTCTCTTGCCGAGCAGACATAAAACTGCCCTTTTTCACGCGAAATTGCGCAGTTTTATGTCTGCTCGCGAGAAATCAAGCAATCAGGGCGGGGCGCAACGCGGAGGTCGTGACGGCCAGGTTCATCTCGGGCAGGGCGGAGGCGTTCTCGTCGACCCAGCCTCCCGTCGAGATCTCGGTGGCGCGCGCGTGCACCCATCGCCAACCGCGCTCGTTGAGGCTCAGCACGGCGCCGAGGCCGTCGACCGCGTGCAGCAGGCAGATGATCGCGGCGATCGGCGGCGTCGGTGTGTGCCCGTCGAACAACGCGGCGAGCAGCGCCCCACGGGCCCCGCTGACCCGGTTCCGATCGGTCAGCGGCCAGCAGTAGCCGCCGCCAAATCGCTTGCCCGGGACGCGGACTCGTCGGATGAGGCCGAGGGTCTCCAGGTGCGACTCGAGGTGGGCCTGGGTGCGCTTGCCGAGCTTGGCGAGCGCCGCCTGCGGGGTCAGTGGCTGCTTGCGCAGCACCTCGAACGCCGCGTCGGCGACGGGATCGGGCGGCCAGGCGGACGGGACATGTCCGGCCAACGCGATGAGCCGGCCCGCCGCGACCGGTTCACCGGCCAGGGCGGGCCGAATCCGGCATGTGTAGGCCAGATCCAACAGCACCGCGGCGCTGAGCACACGCTCACGCCTGCGTCGATCGAGTCCCGGCTGCGCGGACGCGTTGTCCAGCAGCAGCAGGAAGAGATCTTCGGCGATCCGCGCCATCCCCGTGACTGTAGTGCGTGCCCTCGGGGGCGCCGCGTCAGCCCTGGTAGGGCTCGGCGCTGACGAGCGTCACCTTGACGACGTTGCCGCTCGGCACGGTGTAGGTGCGGGATTCCCCGACCTTGGCGTCGAGCAGCGCACCGCCGAGCGGTGAGTTGGGGGAGTAGACCTCGAGCTTGCCGTCGCTGATGCCTTCCTGGCGGGTGGCGATCAGGAACGTCTCGGTGTCGTTCTCGTCGTCGTCGTAGTAGACCTTGACCACCGAGCCGGGCAGCGCCACACCGGACTGCTTCGGGGCCTCGCCGACCTTGGCGTTGTTGAGCAGCTCCTGCAGCTGGCGGATGCGGGCCTCCTGCTGGCCCTGCTCCTCGCGGGCGGCGTGATAGCCGCCGTTCTCCCGGAGGTCGCCCTCTTCGCGGCGGTCGTTGATCTCGGCGGCGATGATCGGCCGATTGGCGATCAGCTGGTCGAGCTCCGCCTTCAACCGGTCGAATGCCTCCTGGGTGAGCCAGGTGACCTGCGTATCGGTCATGTCTTCGCGCTCCTGTCGTCGTCGTCTCGCGCTGCGTACGAAAGTCTGGTGGTTTCGGGCCGGGAGCATGCGCGTGTATTGCCGGCAGGGCAAGCGGTTTTTGACCGCTAATGCAGCAATACACGGCCCCAGCGGGAAACCGTGTATCGCACAATCGTACCACCGCGTGGACAGCCGAATGTCATCCCGCGTTAGTTGTGTCACTCATTTCTGTGGTGTCACCAGGTACGACGGCACGTCCGTCCCGCAGCCGTAGATGTCTCCCATCACGGGCTTGCGTGTCGACTTCACCTCGGTGGTGACCTGCACCACACGATCGGTCGACGGGGGAACCAGGATCTCACGGCGGCCCGTTTCGCTGCCGTCCTTCGAGCGGGCCCGCACGATGCAGACCACGGGCTTCGACGGGTCGGGCCGCTCGACGCCGATGGTCACCTGGACCGTCTCGTCATCGAGCAGCTCATACCCTGTGAGCTCGCCTTTTACCTCATTGCTGCCGAACCGCTGGAACGTCACGACCGCCGCCACCACCCCCACGACGACCGCGACGGCAGCCACCGCGAACAGGATCCAGCGGCGGTTGCTACGCGATTGCTCCGGGGATCCGTACCGGGCGGCGGGGCGTTCGATCATCAGAACTGGAACTATAGGCGGGGACAAACGGGTAGCCACCCTCAGATGGCCGGCGCAGGGGGAGCGGGCCGCTGAGGGACATGGGCGAAGGATTAGGCAAAGGGTCGCCGTAGTTAGATGGAACGAAATGAGTGAACTGCGGTTGATGGCGGTGCATGCGCACCCGGACGACGAGTCCAGCAAGGGTGCGGCTACCACCGCGCGCTACGCGGCCGAGGGTGCCCGCGTCATGGTGGTGACCCTGACCGGCGGCGAGCGCGGAGACATTCTCAATCCGGCGATGGACCTGCCCGAGGTGCACGGACGGATCGCGGAGGTGCGCCGTGACGAGATGGCCAAGGCCGCCGAGATCCTGGGTGTCGAGCACCACTGGCTGGGCTTCGTCGACTCCGGCCTGCCCGAGGGCGATCCGCCACCGCCCCTGCCCGAGGGCTGCTTCGCGCTCGTCCCGCTGGCCGAGCCCGTCGAGCGCCTGGTCCGGGTGATCCGCGAGTTCCGCCCGCACGTGATGACCACGTACGACGAGAACGGCGGCTACCCGCACCCCGACCACATCCGTTGCCACGAGGTCTCGGTGGCCGCCTACGAGGCCGCGGCCGACCACCTGCTGTATCCCGACGCAGGCGAGCCGTGGGCGGTGTCGAAGCTGTACTACAACCACGGCTTCCTGCGGCAACGTATGCAACTCCTGCAGGACGAGTTCGCCAAGAACGGGCAGGAGGGTCCGTTCGGCAAATGGCTCGAGCACTGGGACCCCGACAACGACGTGTTCGCCAAGCGCGTCACCACCCGCATCCACTGCGCGGAGTACTTCAGCCAGCGTGACGACGCGCTGCGCGCGCACGCCACCCAGATCGACCCCAAGGGCGACTTCTTCCACGCCCCGATCGAATGGCAGCAGCGGTTGTGGCCCACCGAGGAGTTCGAGCTCGCGCGCTCCCGCGTTCCGGTCACGCTGCCCGAAGACGACCTGTTCAGCGGAATTGAGCCATGATCGACACATTGACGGCCGTGGTGACGCTGCTGGCCGAGGAACCCCGCAACACCGGTCCCGAGTTCGGCAAGGCCGCACCGTTCGGGCTGTTGATCACCGTCGTACTGCTGGCCGGCACGTTCGCCCTGGTGTGGTCGATGAACCGGCACCTGCGCAATCTGCCGGAATCCTTCGACCCCGAGCATCCCGAACCCGATCAAGAGGCCGACGAGGGAACCGTCGTCATCGAACCGGACAGCACGCCGGAGAACGGAACCGCCAAGGGCCCGGAGTGACGCGCCTAGTGTGGGGGTGTGGCCAACCTCCTGAACCGGTCCACCAGCCCGTATCTGCGCCAGCACGCCGACAATCCGGTGCACTGGCGCGAATGGACACCTGAGGCGCTCGCCGAGGCCGCGGCGCGTGACGTGCCGATCATGCTGTCGATCGGCTACGCCGCCTGCCACTGGTGCCATGTGATGGCCCACGAGTCGTTCGAGGACCGCGAGGTCGCGGCGCTCGCCAACGCGAACTTCGTGTGCATCAAGGTCGACCGCGAGGAACGGCCCGATCTGGATGCGGTGTACATGAACGCCACGGTCGCCCTCACCGGGCAGGGCGGCTGGCCCATGACGTGCTTCCTGACCCCCGACGGCAGGCCGTTCTTCTGCGGCACGTACTACCCCAAGCCGAACTTCATGCAGTTGCTCACGGCCGTCGCGGAAACCTGGCGGGATCGGCGCGACGAGGTCGAGAAGGCGTCCGATCAGATCACCACCGAGCTGCGGAAGATGGCCGGCGGCCTGCCCGGGGGCGGTCCTCCGGTGGCCCCCGACCTGTGCGACCACGCCGTCGCCGCCGTCCTCGCGGACGAGGACGCGCGCCACGGCGGGTTCGGCGGGGCACCGAAGTTCCCGCCGTCCGCGCTTCTGGAGGGTTTGCTTCGCCACTACGAGCGCACGGGCTCGTCCACCGCGCTGACCGCGGTGGAACGCACGTGCGAGGCGATGGCCCGAGGCGGGATCTACGATCAGCTCTCCGGCGGCTTCGCGCGCTACAGTGTCGACCCCTATTGGGTGGTGCCGCATTTCGAGAAGATGCTCTACGACAACGCGCTGCTGCTGCGCGCCTACGCGCACCTGGCGCGCCGCACCGAAAGTGTCCTGGGACGTCGGATCGCTTCCGAGACAGCGGATTTCATGATCGCCGAACTCGGTGACCTGGACATGTTCACCTCGTCGCTCGACGCCGACGCCGCCGGGCGGGAGGGCTCGACCTACGTGTGGACACCCGCAGAGCTGCGGGACGTGCTCGGAGATGACGACGGTAACTGGGCCGCAGCGGTTTTCGCGGTCACCGACGAAGGGACATTCGAACACGGCGCGTCGGTGCTGCAGCTGCCCGCCGACCCGGACGACCCGGTGCGGTTCGAGACGATACGCGCGGCGCTGCTGACGGCGCGTCGCGCGCGGCCGCAACCCGCGCGCGACGACAAGGTCGTCACGGCGTGGAACGGCTTCGCCATCACCGCGCTGGCCGAGGCGTCGGTCGCATTGCAGCGACCCGAATTGCTCGACGCCGCTTCACGATGCGCGCGCCGCCTCGTCGATCTGCACGTCGTCGACGGGCGGTTGCGCCGCGCGAGCCTGGGCGGAGCGGTCGGCGCGAGCGCGGGCATCCTGGAGGACCACGCGGCGTTGGTCACCGCGTTGCTGACGCTGTACCAGCAGACCGGTGCGTGGCTGCCCGAGGCGCGGCATCTGCTCGACGTCGCGTTGGATCACTTCGCCGATCCGGCGCAACCCGGCCGGTGGTTCGACACGGCCGATGACGCCGAGACGCTCATGGTGCGGCCCGCCGACCCGATCGACGGTGCGACGCCCGCGGGGGCCTCGCTGATCGCCGAGGCGTTGCAGCAGGCGGCCTACCTGACCGGCTCGTCGCGTTATGCCGAAGCCGCGCAGGCGGCACTGTCCACGGCGGTCCCGATCCTGGCGCGCGCCGCGCGGTCGGGCGGGCACTGGCTGGCCGTCGCCGAGGCGCAGTTGCGTGGACCCATCCAGATCGCGGTGGCCTGCGAGCCGCCGTCGGACCTGCTGACCGCCGCGCGCACCCTCGCGCCTGGCGGCGCGGTCGTCGTCGGCGGGCCGGTGGACTCCTCGGAGTTGCTGCGTGGACGCGACCGGGTGGACGGTGCCGACGCGGCCTACGTGTGCCGGGGAACCGTGTGCGATCTGCCCGTGACCACGGTCGAGGATCTTGCTGACGCCGTTTCGGTGGCCGTGTAGCCTCGCCGCCATGCCCAGCGTTGAGCAGATGACCCAGACCGTCCACCGCTACCTCGAGCTCGTCTCGAGCGGCACCGCCGACGAGATCGCCGACCTGTACGCCGACGACGCCACCGTCGAGGACCCGGTGGGCGGCGAGGTGCACATCGGGCGCTCCGCGATCCGTGGCTTCTACGGCAACGTCGAGAACGTCAAGGCCAAATCGGAATTGGTCACCCTGCGGGTGGCCGGCCACGAGGCCGCGTTCCACTTCCGCCTCGAGCTGGATTTCGGCGACAGCGGCATGCGCATCGAGCCCATCGACGTGATGGTGTTCGACAGCGAGGGCAAGATCGCCTCGATGAAGGCCTACTGGTCGCAGAGCGACGCCACGCCGATCTAGCGGGATCTCAGAAGACGGCGAACCACATCGCGATGTAGTGGCAGATCGCCGCGACGGCCGTGCACGCGTGGAAGAACTCGTGATGGCCGAAGGTCGTGGGCCACGGGTTGGGCCATTTGAGTGCGTAGAGCACGCCGCCGATGCTGTAGAGCGCACCGCCGACGATCAGCAACACCACGGCCGCGACACCGGCGCCGTCCATGATCGGTCCGATGAACCACGCCGCGACCCAGCCCAGCAGGATGTAGAGCGGTACGCCGAGCCAGCGGGGTGCCGACGGCCAGAACATCTTGAGGAGCACGCCCGCGATCGCGCCGCCCCACACGATCCAGAACAGCACCATGCCCTTGGACTCTGGCAGTGCCAGCAGGGCGAACGGTGTGTAGCTGCCCGCGATGAACAGGAAGATCATCGAGTGGTCGAGCCGCTTCATCCATTTGCGGGCGGTCACCGACGTCCAGTTCACCCGGTGATACACGCCACTGACCGTGAACATCGCCACGATCGTGAACGTGTAGAGCAGGGTGGCGAGCCCGGCGCGCGTCGACTCCACCGACCACGACACCGACACCAGCGCGGCGCCCGCGATGAACGCCACGATGGCCGAATAGACGTGGATCCAGCCGCGCGCGCGTGGTTTCCCGAAGAAATTCGCGACACCGCCCGCGACGGCCTCGGGCAGATCCTCGGCTTGGCGACCGGGCCCGGAGACACCGACGGCCGCTGATCGGTAGGGCACTGTCCGGCGATCGTGGGACCCGTCGATCGGCGCGGTCATGTCACCTCCACTAACAGCAATGGGTCATTCCCGCAGTTAACAGTAGTCTGGATTCTCGTGGACATCATTCCCCCGCGCCTCAAGGAACCGGCCTACCGGATCTACGAGATGCGGTTGCGTCACGAGTTGACGCGGTCCAAAGCCCAACTGCCACGGCACATCGCGGTTCTGTGTGACGGAAATCGCCGCTGGGCACGTGACGCAGGTTACGACGACGTCAGCATCGGCTATCGCAGGGGTGCCGCCAAGATCGCCGAGATGCTGCGCTGGTGCCAGGCCGCGGGTATCGAGATGGCGACCGTCTATCTGCTGTCCACCGAGAACCTCCAGCGCGACCCCGAGGAACTCACGGAGCTGATCGAGATCATCACCGATGTGGTCGAGGAGATCTGTGCGCCGCACAACAAGTGGAGTGTGCGCACGGTCGGCGATCTGGAGTTGCTGGGTGACGAGCCGGCCCGTCGGCTGCGCGAGGCGGTCGAGAGCACCACTTCCAACCACGCCAACTTCCACGTCAACGTCGCTGTCGCGTACGGCGGGCGGCGCGAGATCGTCGACGCCGTCCGGTCGCTGTTGTCGAAGGAACTCGCCAACGGTGCGACCGCCGAGCAGCTCATCGAAGCGGTCACGGTCGACGGCATCTCCGAGAATCTCTACACGTCGGGTCAGCCCGACCCCGATCTGGTGATCCGGACCTCGGGGGAGCAGCGGCTCAGCGGATTCCTCCTGTGGCAGAGCGCCTATTCGGAAATGTGGTTCACCGAGGCGTATTGGCCCGCGTTCCGCCGGGTCGATTTCCTGCGTGCGCTGCGCGACTACACCGCAAGGCACCGCCGCTTCGGCAAGTAGCGCGTGTCAGACTGGGGCCATGGCTGCGCTGTCGGCGGTGGTCTTCACGCTCAGCTGGTGGCTGGGGCTCTACCTGGTCGCCCGTGACCCACGCAAACCCGTGCTGGTGTTCGCGGCCGTCGGCCTGACGAGTTTCGCGGTGGTCGTCGCGCTGGACGCGGTGCGCGTGGTCACCGGTTCGGACCTGCTCGGCCGCGTCGAGATCTATCTGGTCGCGGTGCCCGCGATCGCCTGGTTCGCCGTGCTGGTGGAGTTGTCGCGGCCGGCCGAGGGCTTCCGGTCGCGCGCCACCGCGTTCGCCGCGATCCTTGTCGTCGCGGTGCTCGCCTTCGCGGCCGCCGCGGTCGCCGGCAGCGTCGACGGTCCGCTGCGCCTGGGTCACTGGCTGATGTTCGCGGTGATCTCGGTGTCATCGCTTGGCGCCATGGTCAAGGCCGTCGTGAGCGGCGCGAAACCGGGTTCGGTGGTCGGCTTCCTGATCGTGGCGACGCTGTTCTTCGCGCTCGGCAACGCGATCCTCATCATCCCGCTCGATCTGGTGCCGAGCTGGTTGGCGTTGGCGTCCACCGGTTTTGACGTCGCCCTGCTCGGCGTCGCCGTCGCGATCTGGGATGCGTTCGACGAGGGTCAGGCGCTGCGCGCCGACATGCGGCGATCGGCGATCGGCACCGTGGTGATCGCGGTTCCGTTCGGCGCGCAGGCCCTGATCGGTCTTGCGGTCCTGGACTCCGGTGACGGCCACGTCGCGATGACGGTGCTGCTGTTCACCAGCCTGGCGGTCGCGGTGGCCGTCGAGGTGCTCGCCGATCCGCTGGCCGGGATCTTCGACCGCCTGGCGTTCTTCGGCTCACCGGGCCTGCGCGCCGACCGCGAGGCGCTGCGTCAGACCGAGGCCGCGCTGCCGCTGCGCTCGGGCGGTCCGCTCGATGACCTCGACGACGAGACGTTCGCCCGGCTGACGCGTCGCGCGCTGGGTCACTACGGTGACCTGTCGAAGCTCGTCGCGAGCCCGTTGACCGCGCTGCCCGAGATCGACGCACGGCTCGCCGCGCGGGGCGCACCGGACCAACCGCTCGAACGCGCCAACGAACTCAAGGCGTTGCTGGCCGAACGCATCGCGGCGCTCAAGCCGCGCGACGGCGGAAACTTCGGCACCACCGAGGAGTGGCGCCACTACAACTCGCTGTACTTCCCCTACGTCGTCGGCGTGCGCGCCTACGCGCAGAACGCGACCGCGGCCGGTCTCGACCCGGTGGCCCGGCAGGCCTGGCAATGGTTCGTCACCGAGGTGCCGCAGCGCTCGCTGCACAACTGGCAGAACGCCGCCGCCCGGGTCATCGCGGCGGATCTGCGGGGGCATGTCGCGCCCGCGGTCGGCTCGTCCGGCCGCTGAGTACCGCCGACGACAAAGACGCCGTCGACCCCATCGACCTGCGCTTGGCAGTAATTGGCAGCGTCCGGTGTCGATCTGGCAGTGGCTCGTGAGCAGTGTCGGAGGTGTTCCACACACGCCTCCGAACGCCTCACCGACGAGGAGCCACACATGACCGCCATCACCACCCGGCCACTGTCCGATTCCACCGATTCCCTGTTGCGGTTCGCACTGCGGGCCGACGCCACCGTGTGCGCCGGCGCGGGGTTGCTCACCGCGATGCTCGCCGACTCGCTGGCCCGCGTCGCCGGGCTGTCGGCGACCGCCGGCTGGGTGATCGGCGCGGCGCTCGTGGGCTACGGGGCGTTGCTGTACGTGCTCGCCGCGCTGCCCGCCATCCGCAAGGTCGGTGTCGCCGTGGCAGGGGGCAACGCGGCGTTCGCCGTCGCGTCCGTCACGGCCGTGCTCGCCGGCTGGCTGCCGCTGACCGGCGCGGGAATCGAACTGCTGCTCGGCTTCGTCGGCGTGACCGCAGCGCTGGCGTGGCTGCAATACCGCGGGGTGCGCCGCCTGGCGTGACTCCCTCCTCACCTGGTGCGGGGTTCGTCTGCCGATAGAGGTTGCGGCCGACGGCCCCGCACCGGGCCACCGAGACATCAGAGAACAAACACCAGGAAACACCCAGAAGAGGAGAAACACATGACCGCCATCACCACCACCGCACGCTCCGCCAAGACCTCCGACTCACTGCTGCGGCTGGCCATGCGGGTCGACGCGGTGCTCGTCGGCATCACCGGCATCGTGCTGCTCGCCGCGGCCGGCTGGTTCGCGGAGTTGACCGGCCTGCCGGTCGCCGTCGAATACGGCGTCGGCATCTTCTCGGTCGCCTACGGCATCGCGGTGCTCGTCCTCGCCGCCATCGAGCGGGTGCGGCCCGCGGGGATCGGCACCGTGATCGCCAATGCGCTGTGCACCGTGCTCGCCGTGGTCGCGGTCGTGACGATGTCGCTGACCGCGGCAGGCGTCGTGCTCGTGATCGGCATGGGGCTGTACACCGCGGTGATGGCCGAATGGCAGTTCGTCGGCGTGCGCCGCATCCCGGCCTGACGAACCGAAAATGGGGTAGCCGACTACGCGAGGCGTGCCGGCCCGACGGACCCACACTGAAACGACAACCGGGTCCGAGACGGTCCAAGGAGGTCGCCGTGTCCACTTCAGCCGAAACCACACCGGAAGTGGACACGTGCGACCTCTGCATCGTCGGTGCCGGCATCACCGGTCTCAACGCGCTGTTCGTCGCGAGCCGCTACCTGGGCCGCGATCAGAAGGTGATCCTCGTCGATCGCCGCAGCCGGGTGGGCGGGATGTGGGTGGACACGTATCCGTATGTGCGGCTGCACCAACCACATCCGATGTTCACCGCCGGCAACATCGAGTGGACGCTGGGGCGCGAGCCGTCCTACCTCGCCGCCAAGGAGGAAGTGCTCGGTCACTTCGAGCACTGCCTGGCCGAGATCAAAAAGCGCGTGACGGTCGACGAACGCTACGGTCACACGCTCCTGTCCGACAATGAATCGGGTGACAACGTCACGGTCACCTGCCGTGGCCCCGACGGCGAGCAACGCGTCATCGTGGCGAAGCGGCTCGTCAAAGCCTTTGGTGCCCAGGTGAACCCGAACCAACCGCTGGAGCTCTCCAGTACGCGGATCCGTTCGGTGTCACCCGATTACTGTGACGTGCGCAGCGGGGACATTCGCGACAGCGACACCCCGGTGTGGGTGATCGGCGGCGGCAAGACCGGCATGGACACCGCGCTCGCGCTGATCACCGCCTATCCGGGGCGCGAGGTCAATCTCGTGGCCGGGTCCGGCACGTTCTTCACCGCACGGGAGAAGTTCTTCCCGTCCGGTTCGAAGCGGTGGTGGGGCGGGTGCCAGCTGAGCAACCTCGCCCTCGACATGACGAGGCGGTTCGACGGAACCAACGAGAAGCCCCTCGCCGAGTGGTATCGCAACAATTACGGCGTCTGGCTGACACCCGAGGCCGGGAATTTCCTGTTCGGCGTGCTGTCCGAAACCGAGAACCGCACCATCGCGGCGGGTCTCAACGACGTCATCATGGATCACCTGGTCGATGCCGTCGACCGCGACGGAGCCAGCGAGCTGGTGTTCCGCAGCGGCGCGACGAAACCCGTCCAGCCGGGAAGCTGGATCGTCAACTGCACGGGCTACCTCACCAACGGCAACCACCCGTACGAGCCGTACGTGTCCGGCGGCGGCTCGACGGTGTCGCTCCAAGGCCGTTCATTCACACTGCATCTGACCTCGTACGCGGGCTACTTCCTCACGCATCTGATGTTCCTCGACAAGATTCGCACGGTGCCGCTGTACGAACTCGACTTCGAAGAGATGTGCCGGGTGGCCAAGCCCGCAGTGCCGTTCGCGTTGTTCAGCCTCGCGCAGTACAACCTGAGCCTGATCACCGACGCCGTGCCGGGCTCGGTGTTCAAGGAGTGCGGTCTCGACTTCAACCGCTGGTATCCGTGGCCGCGGCGCATGATCGGCACCGCGCAGTTCTTGGCCACGCACCGTCGTGAGCGCGAACACCTGCGCCGGACCCTCGACACGCTCCACGACCGGTTCGGTGTGCGCTGCGGGCCGCTGATCGAAGGCGGGGCTAGAGCTTCCGCAGCCGCAGCCGGTTGATCGAGTGGTCGGCGTCCTTGCGCAGCACGAGTGTCGCGCGCGGGCGGGTCGGCAGGATGTTCTCGATCAGGTTGGGCCGGTTGATCGAATGCCAGATGTCGCGCGCGGCGAACACGGCCTGCTCGTCGGTCAGCGTGGAGTAGCTGTGGAAATGCGATGCCGGGTCGGCGAACGCCGTCGACCGCATCGTGAGGAACCGCGAGATGTACCACTGCTCGATGTCCTCGATGCGCGCGTCGACATAAACCGAGAAGTCGAACAGGTCCGACACCATGAGGGCCGGTCCGGTCTGCAGGACGTTGAGCCCTTCGAGGATCAGGATGTCGGGTTGCCGGACGATCTGGTACTCGCCGGGCACGATGTCGTAGAGCAGGTGTGAGTACACGGGGGCGGCGGCCTCGTCGGCACCGGACTTCACCGCGGTGACGAAGCGCATCAGCGCCCTGCGGTCGTAGCTCTCGGGAAAGCCCTTGCGGTGCATGAGGTTGCGCCGCGCCAGTTCGGCGTTGGGGTAGAGGAACCCGTCGGTGGTGACCAGATCGACCCGCGGGTGATGTTCCCAGCGTGCCAAAAGGGCCTGCAGCACACGCGCGGTGGTCGACTTGCCGACGGCGACGCTGCCCGCGACGCCGATGATGAACGGCACCGGGCGGTCCTGGTTCTGCTGGGGCTCGCCGAGGAACTCCGCGGTGGTGGCGAACAAGCGCTGCCTGGCCGCCACCTGCAGGTGGATCAATCGGGCGAGCGGCAGGTAGACCTCCTCGACCTCGAGGAGGTCGAGTTTCTCCCCCATACCGCGCAGGCGCACCAGTTCGTCTTCGGAGAGCTTGAGCGGTGTCGACATGCGCAGAGAACGCCATTGACTTCGGTCGAACTCCACGTAGGGGCTCGGCTCGCTGGGCCGCGGCATTCGGTCAGTCTTGCATTTACGGTTGAGGGCATGGGTAACGGGATGGGAATTTCCACGGGCACGGGCACGGGCACGGGCAGCGACGCGGGGGCAGGCGCAGGTTCCGACGCGGCCGCGCTGATCCGCGAGTATCTGCTGCTCGGCCTGCGCTTCGACCGGATAGAAGAGGGCTACGTCGACTCTTTCACCGGCGACCCGGAACTGCGGCGTGTCATCGAGAACGAACCCGCACCCGACCCGGCCGACCTGGCCCGCCAGGCCGACCGGCTGCTCACCCGGATCCCCGACGACCTCGAACCCGACCGCGCGGCGTACATCGCGTCGCACCTGCGCGCACTGAACTTCGCGGGCCGCAAGTTCGCGGGGGAGGACGTGGGATTCGTCGACGAGGTCGAGGCGTACTTCGACGTGCGGATCACCAAAGGCGACCCCGAGCGCTACCGCGAGGCCCATGCGCGCCTCGACGAGGCGCTGGGCGGCGCCGGACCGCTGGCCGACCGGATCCAGGCGCACCGCAGTGCCGAGGAGATCCCGCCGGAGCGGCTCGAGGAGTGCATTCACGCGTTCTCCTCGGCCCTGCGCGATCGCGTGCGCGCCGAGTACCCGCTGCCCGAGGCCGAGTTGATCACCTATGAGGTGGTCACCGACAAGCCGTGGTCGGGCTTCAACTATTACCTCGGCGGCTACAAGTCGACCGTCGCGGTCAACGCCGACCTCAAGCAGCAGATGGCGAACCTGCCGCGGCTGGTCGCACACGAGTCCTACCCGGGCCACCACACCGAGCACTGCCGCAAGGAATTGGGACTGGTGGAGGGCAGAAATCAACTCGAACAGACGATCTTCCTGGTCAACACGCCGCAATGTCTGATGGCCGAGGGCCTGGCCGACCTCGCGCTGTACGCGGCGATCGGGCCCGGCTGGGGTGCCTGGGCCCAGGAGATCTACGCCGACCTGGGGCTGCGGTTCGACGGGGAACGCGCCGAGAAGATCTCGGAGGCGATGGCCGGGCTGGCCGACGTGCGCCAGGACGCCGCGATCATGCTGCACGACGAGCACCGCGACGTCGACGACGTCGTCGCGTACCTGCGGCGCTGGCTGCTGGTCAACGACGAGCGGGCCCGCCAGATGCTGCGGTTCCTGTCGTCACCGCTGTGGCGGGCCTACACGAGCACCTACATCGAGGGCTACCGGCTGCTCAAGGACTGGCTCGACGCCCGGCCGTCGGACGTGGGCCTCACCGAGCGGTTCGGCCGGTTGCTCGACGAGCCGCTGATTCCGTCCACGTTGCGGGCCGAGCTCGCGGCCTGAACCTCGCCGCAGCGGTGCTCAAAAGCCTCGTGGTAGAAGCCTGGAGGCAGAAGCGGGGAAACCCGGAGATAGGCTTGTGCCCATGGCTGCAGACCCGTCGTCCAACTCCTCTTCGGTGCCCGCCGCGAACGGCGCCGATTACGCCGATACGGCCAGCGCCGCCTACCAGGCCGCGCTGCAGGTCATCGAATCCGTGGAGCCCCGGGTCGCGGCGGCCACCCGCAAAGAACTTGCCGACCAACGCGATTCGCTGAAACTGATCGCGAGTGAGAACTACGCGTCCCCGGCGGTGCTGTTGACCATGGGCACGTGGTTCTCGGACAAGTACGCCGAGGGCACGATCGGGCACCGGTTCTACGCGGGCTGCCAGAACGTCGACACCGTCGAGAGCGTCGCCGCCGAGCACGCCCGTGAACTGTTCGGCGCGCCATACGCCTACGTGCAGCCGCACTCGGGCATCGACGCCAACCTGGTCGCCTTCTGGGCGATCCTGGCCACGCGCGTCGAGGCACCCGAGCTCGCCGACTTCGGTGCCAAGCACATCAACGACCTGTCCGAGGCAGACTGGGAGACGCTGCGCAACAAGCTCGGCAACCAGCGCCTGCTGGGGATGTCGCTGGACGCCGGCGGGCACCTCACCCACGGCTTCCGTCCCAACATCTCCGGCAAGATGTTCCACCAGCGCAGCTACGGCACCAACCCCGAGACCGGGTTCCTCGACTACGACGCCGTCGCCGAGGCCGCGCGCGAGTTCAAGCCGCTGGTGCTGGTCGCGGGCTACTCGGCCTATCCGCGCCGCGTGAACTTCGCCAAGATGCGCGAGATCGCCGACGAGGTCGGCGCGACGCTGATGGTCGACATGGCGCACTTCGCGGGCCTGGTGGCAGGCAAGGTCTTCACCGGTGACGAGGATCCGGTGCCGCACGCCCACGTCACCACCACGACCACGCACAAGTCGCTGCGCGGCCCGCGCGGCGGCATGGTGCTCGCGACCGAGGAGTACGCACCCGCGGTCGACAAGGGATGCCCGATGGTGCTCGGCGGGCCGCTGAGTCACGTCATGGCCGCCAAGGCCGTCGCACTCGCCGAGGCGCGTCAGCCCGCGTTCCAGAAGTACGCGCAGGCCGTCGCCGACAACGCGCAGGCCCTCGCCGACGGCTTCGTCAAACGCGACGCCGGCCTGGTGACCGGCGGCACCGACAACCACATCGTGCTGCTCGACGTGACGTCGTTCGGCCTGACCGGCCGCCAGGCCGAGTCGGCGCTGCTCGACGCGGGCATCGTCACCAACCGCAACTCGATTCCGGCCGACCCCAACGGCGCGTGGTACACGAGCGGCATCCGACTGGGCACGCCCGCGCTCACCAGCCGCGGATTCGGTGCCGACGACTTCGACCGCGTCGCCGAGTTGATCGTCGAGGTGCTCGCCAACACCTCACCCGACGGGACGTCGAAGGCCAAGTACAAGCTGGCCGACGGCACCGCCGAGCGCGTCCACGCGGCTTCGGCCGAGCTGCTCTCGGCCAACCCGCTGTACCCCGGCCTGACGCTCTGAGCTGCGACCTCGGCGTCCGGGGACACGCCGGACCCGATTTCGAGAAACGTGTGAACTCGGGTTACAGTTACTTTCATGGCACAGAAACCTGTCCCTAATGCGCTGACTCTCGAGCTCGAGCCCGTCGTGGCCGGCGAGATGCGTCGTCACCTCGACTCCGAGGACCTCTGGTACGCGCACGACTACGTGCCGTTCGACCAGGGCGAGAACTTCGCCTTCCTCGGCGGCACGGACTGGGATCCGTCGCAGGTGACGCTGCCCAAGCACATCACCGACGCCTTGGAGATCCTCCTGATCACCAAGGACAACCTCGCCGGCTACCACCGCGAGCTCGTCGAGCACTTCATCCTCGAAGAACAGTGGGGCCGCTTCCTCGGCCGCTGGACCGCCGAGGAGCACCTGCACGCCGTCGCGCTGCGCAACTACCTCGTGGTGACCCGTGAGATCGACCCGGCCGCCAACGAGGACGTGCGCGTCGAGCACGTCATGAAGGGCTACCGCGCCGACCGCTTCAGCCAGATCGAGACGCTGGTGTTCATGGCGTTCTTCGAGCGCTCACACGCGGTGTTCTGCCGCAACCTGCAGGCGCAGATCACCGAGCCCGTCCTTGCGAGCCTGATCGGCCGCATCGCGGCCGACGAAGAGCGTCACGAGGAGTTCTTCTCCAACCTGGTCAGCTACCTCCTGGACAAGCACCGCGACGAGACCGTCGAGGCCATCGCGGCCCGCGCGGCGGGCATCGACGTGATCGGCACGGACATCACGCCGTACCAGGACAAGGTCGCCAACGTCGCCGAGGCGGGCATCTTCGACAAGGCCACGCTGCAGAAGGTGATCTCCGACCGCATCACCGCGTGGGGCCTGGCCGACGAGGCCTCGCTCAAGGACTTCGTCCAGGCTTGATCGCCTGGCAGTCACTCTTGTCACATCTGTCACCTGGGTCACCGGTGAGTCGTGGGCGCACGCAGAAGTTCATCTGCGCGTAACGCCCAAGCCGTCGAACACGCGGCGCGGCAGCAAGCAACGCCGCGATCGCGGTAGTAGCGTCGAAGTCGATGGCTAGCGACCTGCTCTGCTGTCCGGGCGGTACCGATCGTTTCGATCACGAAAGGACCGGCCCCGGTCCTGCCGCAGTGTCCACCGAGCAATTCGTGTGGGGCCGCATGAAGAGCGCCGTTCCTAGGAGCGCCACGTGACTGAGCAAGCTGTCCGTACCTATGTGCTCGACACCTCGGTGTTGCTGTCAGATCCCTGGGCATGCACCCGGTTCGCCGAGCACGAGGTGGTGGTCCCGCTGGTCGTCATCAGTGAATTGGAGGCCAAACGGCACCATCACGAGCTCGGCTGGTTTGCCCGGCAGGCGTTGCGGATGTTCGACGACATGCGACTTGAGCACGGGCGACTGGACCAGCCGGTCCCGGTCGGCACCCAGGGTGGGACCCTGCACGTCGAGCTGAACCACAGCGACCCGTCGGTGCTGCCCGCCGGGTTCCGCAACGACAGCAACGACGCCAGGATCCTCACGGTCGCGGCCAATCTCGCCGCCGAGGGCAAACACGTCACGCTGGTGAGCAAGGACATCCCGCTTCGCGTCAAGGCCGGCGCGGTGGGGCTGGCGGCCGACGAGTACCACGCGCAGGACGTCGTGGTGTCCGGGTGGACCGGGATGACCGAGATGGACGTCGCGGGCGACGACATCGACACGCTGTTCGCCGACGGGGAGATCGACCTGGCCGAGGCCCGGGATCTGCCCTGCCACACCGGTATCCGGCTGCTCGGCGGCACGTCGCATGCGCTCGGACGGGTCAATGCGGCCAAGCGGGTGCAGCTGGTCCGCGGTGATCGCGAAGTGTTCGGCCTCCGGGGAAGGTCAGCCGAACAGCGCGTCGCCCTCGATCTGCTGCTCGACGAGTCCGTCGGCATCGTGTCGCTGGGCGGCAAGGCCGGCACCGGTAAGTCGGCGCTCGCGCTGTGTGCGGGCCTGGAAGCCGTGCTGGAGCGCCGCACCCAGCGCAAGGTCGTGGTGTTCCGGCCGCTCTACGCCGTCGGCGGTCAGGATCTCGGCTACCTGCCCGGCAGCGAGAGCGAGAAGATGGGCCCGTGGGCCCAGGCGGTTTTCGACACCCTCGAAGGCCTCGCGAGCCCCGCGGTCCTCGACGAGGTGCTCTCGCGCGGGATGCTGGAAGTGCTGCCGCTCACCCACATCCGGGGCCGGTCGCTGCACGACTCGTTCGTGATCGTCGACGAGGCGCAGTCGCTGGAACGCAACGTGCTGCTGACCGTGCTGTCCCGCCTGGGAGCGGGCTCACGCGTGGTGCTCACCCACGACGTCGCCCAGCGCGACAACCTGCGGGTGGGGCGTCACGACGGCGTGGCCGCGGTGATCGAGAAGCTCAAGGGGCATCCGCTGTTCGCCCACGTGACGCTGCAGCGCAGTGAGCGTTCGCCGATCGCCGCGCTGGTCACCGAGATGCTCGAGGAGATCAGCCCCGGCGCGCTGCCGTGACGCGGTTGCCCGAACAGCGGTGCGTGACAAGGTGAGACCGGCGTCGCACCCAGGTGAGGACCAAAGACCCTAACCGCGGCGGCCTCGTGCGACGAGGCTGGAGGCATGTCCGACACCAGTATCGACGCCGCCGCGATCACCACCGCCGTGCAGTTGGCGGCGCGTGCCCCGTCACTGCACAACACCCAGCCGTGGCGCCTGATCGCCGAGGACCGCGGTCTGCAGCTGTTCCTCGACCCGAGCCGTGTGGTGCGCTCGACGGATCGTTCGTCACGCGAGGCCGTCATGAGCTGCGGCGTGCTGCTCGACCATCTGCGCGTCGCATTCGCGGCTGCCGGTTGGGACGCCACCGTCGAGCGGTTCCCGAATCCGAACGACCGGGATCATGTGGCCACGTTGAGTTTCCGGCCGCTGGAGTTCGTCACCGAAGGCCACCGCAAGCGTGCCGACGCGATCCTCGCGCGGCGCACCGACCGGCTGCCGATGGCGCCCTTTGTCGACTGGAACTCGTTCGAGACGCTGCTGCGTGCGCGCCTCGATGACGGGCCGGTACACATGGACGTGCTGAGCGAGGACGTGCGAGAGGAGGTGGCCGAGGCCGCCGCGCTGACCGAGTCGCTGCGGCTGTACGACACCGCCTACCATTCCGAACTCACCTGGTGGACAACACCGTTCGCGACCGAAGACGGCATTCCGCAGACGGCGCTGATCTCCGCAGAGGAAAGCGAACGTGTCGCGGTGTCCCGCGACTTCCCGGTCGCCCCGCACAGCAGCAGACGATCCACGCTCAACAACGACGCCGCAACCATCGTGGTGCTCTCGACCGACGGGTACAGCCGCGAGGACGCCCTCGACGCCGGTGAGGGCCTTTCGAAGGTACTGCTGGAGTGCACGATGTCAGGCCTGGCGACGTGCCCGGTGACGCACGTGACCGAACTGCACGCCAGCCGCGACATCATCGGCAGGCTCATCGTGCGCGATGCCTGCCCCCAGGTTCTCGTCCGCATCGGCCTGGCCCCCGCACTCGACGAGGTGCCCCCGCCCACCCCGCGTCGCCCCGTCGACGCATTTCTCGAAGTCCGCCCGAGGAACTGACATGTCGATCGCACCCCCCGTGATCGTCGGAATCGACGGATCACAACCCGCCGTGGACGCCGCAATCTGGGCCGTCGAAGAGGCGCTGAACCGCGGCGTCCCGTTGCGCCTGATCTATGCTGTCGACCCCGACGACAACGGCGTCGATCACGAGAACTCGGCACGCGCGCTGGCCACCGCCGAACTCGCGATCCGGCAGGCCTACACCGCCGTGGAGGCCACCGAGCAGCCCGTCGAGATCGAACTGGAAGTGGTGCAGAACAAGCCCATCGCGGCGCTGATCGCCGCGTCGCAGAACACCCCGCTGCTGTGCGTGGGGGCCAGCGGGTTCACACAGGCCGGCCGGGGCGGCATCGGTTCGGTCGCGAGCGCGGTCGTGAGATCCGCGCACTGCCCGGTGGCCGTGGTCGCGACGCCGGGCAAGGGCCGGCGGATCCTGGTCGAGTTCGACGGCAGGCCCTCGGCGAGCACCGCACTGCAGACCGGTGTCGACGAGGCCCGGTTGCGTGACGCGCCGCTGTCGGTGCTGACGACCTGGCAGCGCCGCCATCGCGAACTGTACGAGCAGAAGATCGCCGAGGAGCGCAACCGGCTGGCGCAGTCCCAGCTCGACCGGCGGATGACCCGCTACCGCAAGCGGTATCCCGAACTCGATCTCGAGCTCATCACCGACCACAGCAGCACGGCCGACTACCTCGCGGCGAACCCGCAGACCGTGCAGCTCATCGTCGTCGGCGCGGAACGCTTCTGTGCACGTTCCGAGGGCGCCGGGGACGTCATCGACCCCTCAGCTCTGGGCGCGCTCGTCGACGCCGGATGCTCACTGCTCACTTGCGATCGGCAGCAGCGCTTGTGAGACTCGGGAGATGATCAGGGTTTTTCTGGTCGACGACCACGAGGTGGTGCGCCGCGGGCTCATCGACCTGCTGAGCGCCGATCCCGAACTGGATGTGATCGGCGAGGCCGATTCGGTGTCGCAGGCGCTCATGCGCATCCCGGCGGCGCAACCGGATGTCGCGGTGCTCGACGTCCGGCTGCCCGACGGCAACGGTATCGAGCTGTGCCGGGACCTGTTGTCGCACATGCCGAATCTGCGCTGCCTGATGCTCACGTCGTTCACCTCCGACGAGGCGATGCTGGACGCGATCCTCGCGGGCGCGAGCGGATACGTGGTCAAGGACATCAAGGGCATGGAACTCGCGCGGGCCATCAAGGACGTCGGTGCGGGCAAGTCCCTGCTGGACAACCGCGCGGCCACCGCGCTGATGTCCAAACTGCGCGGTGACGCCGAACGCGCCGATCCGCTCTCGGGCCTCACCCACCAGGAGCGGGTATTGCTCGACCTGCTGGGGGAGGGCCTGACCAACAAGCAGATCGCGGCGCGCATGTTCCTGGCCGAGAAGACCGTCAAGAACTACGTGTCAAGGCTCCTGGCGAAGCTCGGCATGGAGCGGCGCACGCAGGCCGCGGTGTTCGCGAGCAAGCTGGACCGGCGCAACTAGGGCCTTTGGTCCCTTCGGATCAGGGATTTCGCCCGTAGAGACAGGGGCCCGTCGAACCATAACGTCAGACCCATGAGCGATCAGATCACCACGACGGCCAGTGACGCGGTCACGATCCTGTCGGCGACCGAGTGCTGGGCCCTGTTGAAGAGCGTCGCGCTCGGACGCATCGTCACCACGGTGGACAACACGTCGCACATCTTCCCGATCAACTTCGTGGTGCAGAACCGCACCGTGCTGTTCCGCACCGCCGAGGGCACCAAGCTGGTCAGCGCCGCCATCAACAACAACGTGCTGTTTGAGGCCGACGACCACGACGTCGCGGAGGGGTGGAGCGTCATAGTCCGGGGCGTCGCACGGACGGTGCGCGGCGAGGCCGACCTCGCCGAGGCGCAGCGGGCCGAGTTGCTGCCGTGGACCGCCACCGCCAAGATGCACTGGGTCCGGGTGCTGCCCACGCAGGTCACCGGGCGGCGGTTCCGCTTTGGCCCCGAGCCCACTGCCGCAGACGCCTCATGACCGCACCCGAGCAGCTCTCCGTGCTCGACGCGGGGTTCCTGGAGGCCGAGGACTTCGACCCCAACGTCAGCCTCACGATCGGCGCCGTCGCGATCACGGCCGGACCCATGCCCGAATTCGAAACGCTCAAAGCCGCTCTGGCCGAACGGATACTGTCGGTGCCGCGGCTGAGGCAGGTGCTCGCGAGGCTGTGTGACGACAGTCCGGAGCCTTCCGTGCAACACGCTGCGCCGCCGGCGCCGCGGCCGCTATGGACGTCACCGCGGTAGCGGGCGCGGTCCTGCACGGCGCAGCGGAGACCGTGAGCGGCCTGACCCCGGCGCCGTCGGCGCTGACCGGTCCGGTGACCGCGCGGCGCCGGTTCGCCGCGGCCGAGGTGTCGCTGGCGGACGTGGCGCGCGTGCGCGAGCGGTTCGATGTCACGGTCAACGACGTCCCCCTGGCCGCGATCACCTACAGCTTCCGCTCGATGCTCATCGCACGCGGAGTTGCGCCCGAACCCAACGCGCTGCCCACCCTGGTGCCCGGCGGGCTGGTGTAGTCCCGTGTTGCGATGGAATCCGACAAAGGTGCGGGAGCTTTGGTGTCCCGCGGCCGGAAGTGCCAGCATGGGGAGTGTGAACGGCCACAACCCGCGACGCGCCGACGACCAGCGCACGCCGGTGCGCGACACGCTGTCGCAACTGCGGCTGCGGGAGCTCCTCAGCGAGGTCCAGGACCGTGTCGAGCAGATCGTCGAAGGCCGCGATCGGCTCGACGGTCTGGTCGAGGCCATGCTCGTGGTGACCTCGGGTCTGGAACTCGACCTAACGTTGCGGACCATCGTGCACACTGCCATCGAACTCGTCGACGCCCGCTACGGGGCGCTTGGCGTGCGTGACGACGATCATCACCTCGCTGAGTTCATCTATGAGGGCATCACGCCCGAGGTGCGCGAGGAGATCGGCCCGCTGCCGGAGGGCCTCGGCGTGCTCGGCGTCCTGATCGACGATCCGAAACCCATTCGGCTCGATGACATCCAGCTGCATCCGGCCTCTGTCGGGTTCCCGCCGAACCATCCGCCGATGCGCACGTTCCTCGGGGTTCCGGTGAGCACCAGGGACAAGGTGTTCGGCAACCTGTACCTGACCGACAAGATCAACGGTCAACAGTTCAGCGAGGACGACGAGGTGCTGGTGCAGGCCCTCGCCGCGGCCGCGGGCATCGCCATCGACAATGCGCGTCTATACGAGGAATCCCAGGCACGTCAGGCCTGGATCGCGGCAGCGCGCGACATCGGCACCCAACTGCTCAGCGGCACCGACCCGGCGACAGTGTTCCGCCTCGTGGCCGCCGAGGCGCTCAAACTCACCGGCGCCGACGGGACTCTGGTGGCGGTGCTTGCCGACCCCGACGCCGCGAACGCCGAGGAACTGGTGATCGTCGAGACCGCCGGCGCCGTGCCTGCGGAGGTCGAAGAGTCTTCGATCCCGGTGCAGGACAACGCGATCGGGCAGGCATTCCTGGACCGCACCCCGCGGCGTCTCGACGCGCTCGACGGCTCGGGGCTCGGCGGCCCGGCGCTCGTGTTGCCGCTGCGGACCACCGAAACCGTGGCAGGCGTGCTCGTGGCCCTGCAGGGTTCGGGTGCAAAACCTTTCACCGCAGAACAGCTGGAGATGATGACCGGTTTCGCCGATCAGGCCGCGGTGGCGTGGCAGTTGGCCAGGTCGCAACGGCGCATGTCCGAACTGGAGATCCTGTCCGACCGTGACCGCATCGCTCGCGACCTGCACGACCACGTCATCCAGCGCCTGTTCGCGGTGGGACTGTCGCTGCAGGGCACGATTCCGCGCGCACGTTCGGCCGAGGTGCAGCAGCGGATCGCGGACTGCGTCGACGATCTGCAGGCGGTCATCTCGGAGATCCGCACGGCGATCTTCGATCTGCATCACACCGCACCCGGGGCGACACGGTTGCGTCAACGCCTCGACGAGGCCGTCGCGCAGTTCTCCGGCGCGGGTCTGCACACCACGAGTCAGTTCGTCGGGCCGTTGTCGGTGGTCGACGCCGAGCTGGCCGACCATGCCGAGGCCGTGCTGCGGGAGGCCGTCAGCAACGTCGTGAGGCATTCGGGCGCAAGCGAACTCACGGTGCGCGTCAAGGTCGAGGACGATCTGTCCATCGAGGTCACCGACGACGGTAAGGGCATCAGCGGACCGGTCACCGAGAGCGGGCTGTCGAACCTGCGTCAGCGCGCGACCGAATGCGGCGGCGAGTTGACCATCGCCGACCGGCCGGGCGGCGGCACGATCCTGCGTTGGACCGCACCTCTCCTTGACTGATTTCTCCTGCCGAGCAGACACAAAACTGCCCAATTTCCGCGGAAAAAGGGCAATTTTATGTCTGCTCGCGAGGGAAAGTGACCCCTACTCGCCGTCCTTGACCCGCGCCATGGCGAGCACGTCGAGACGGCGGTCGAGTTCCTCCTCGGTGAGCTTGTCGCCGATGAGGCCGCGGTCGATCACGGTCTGGCGGATGGTCTTCTTCTCCGCGAGCGCCTGCTTGGCGACCTTGGCCGCCTCCTCGTAGCCGATCGCCGAGTTCAGCGGCGTCACGATCGACGGCGAAGACTCGGCGAGCTCACGCAGGCGCTGCTCGTTGGCGACCAGGCCGTCGATGCAGCGCTCGGCGAACAACCGGGACACGTTGGACAGCAACGTGAACGATTCGAGCAGGTTGCGCGCCATCATCGGGATGTACACGTTGAGCTCGAACGCTCCCGACGCACCGCCGAACGCGATCGCCGCGTCGTTGCCGACCACCTGGCAGGCGACCTGCGTGACGGCCTCGGGGAGGACAGGATTGACCTTGCCCGGCATGATCGAGCTGCCCGGCTGCAGGTCCGGCAGCTGGATCTCGGCCAGACCGGTCAGCGGGCCCGAGCCCATCCACCGGATGTCGTTGGCGATCTTGGTGAGCGACACCGCGATCGTGCGCAGCGCACCGGAGGCCTCGACCAGCCCGTCACGCGCGGCCTGCGCCTCGAACGAGTCGACGGCGGTGCGCAGTTCGGCCAGGCCGGTCTCGTTGACGAGCACCTCGACGACCTTGGCGCCGAAGCCTTCCGGCGCGTTGAGGCCGGTGCCGACTGCGGTGCCGCCGATCGCGAGCTCACCGAGGCGGGGAAGACACCCGCGCACCCTTTCGATGCCCGCCTCGATCTGGCGGGCGTAGCCGCCGAACTCCTGGCCCAGCGTGACGGGCACGGCGTCCATCAGGTGCGTGCGGCCGGACTTGACGACGGTGCGCCACTGCTTGGCCTTCGCGGCGAGCGACGCGTGCAGGATCTCGAGCGCCGGGATCAGGTGGCGCACTGCGGCTTCGGTGGCCGCGATGTGGGTCGCGGTGGGGAAGGTGTCGTTGGAGCTCTGCGACATGTTCACGTCGTCGTTGGGGTGCACCGTCACACCGGCCGCGGCCGCGATCGACGCGATCACCTCGTTGGTGTTCATGTTCGAGCTCGTGCCCGACCCGGTCTGGAACACGTCGATGGGGAACTGATCGTCGTGCTTGCCGTCGGCGATCTCGCCGGCCGCCGCGATGATCGCGTCGGCCTTGTCGGGTGCCAGCAGGCCGAGGTCCTTGTTGACCTGCGCGCACGCGGCCTTCAGCAGGCCGAGCGCGCGGATCTGCGTGCGCTCGAGGCCGCGGAACGAGATGGGGAAGTTCTCGATCGCGCGCTGGGTCTGCGCGCGCCACAGGGCGTCCTTGGGCACCCGGACTTCGCCCATGGTGTCGTGTTCGATGCGGTATTCGACGTCGGTGTCGGCCATTGTGCTGTTGCGTCCCTTGTTTGTTGGTGTGTTACGGCAGGGGATAGGCGGCAGAGCTGTCGCCGGTGAAATTGATCGCTGAGTATTCGTTGAGCTTGGACAGCCGGTGGTACGCCTCGATCATTCGCACCGTGCCCGACTTCGAGCGCATGACGATCGACTGAGTGGTGCACCCGCCGCCGAAGAACCGCACCCCTTTGAGCAGGTCCCCGTCGGTGACGCCGGTGGCGCAGAAGAACACGTTCTCACCCGACACCAGGTCCTTGGTGGTGAGCACACGGTCGAGGTCGTGGCCGCGGTCGAGGGCCTTCTGCCGCTCCTCGTCGTCCTTGGGCGCGAGCTGGGCCTGGATCTCACCGCCCATGCAGCGGATCGCCGCAGCGGTGATGATGCCCTCCGGTGTGCCGCCGATGCCCGCGAGCAGGTCGGTGCCCGAATCGGGGCGGCACGCCGAGATCGCACCGGCGACGTCGCCGTCGGAGATCAGCCGGATCCGTGCACCGGCCGCGCGGACGTCGGCGATCAGCTTGGCGTGCCGCGGGCGGTCCAGGATGCAGACGGTGATGTCGGAGACCGAGGCCTTGCGCATCTTGGCGATGCGCTGGATGTTGGCCGCGATCGGTGAGGTGATGTCGATGAAGTCGGCGACGTCGGGACCAGCGGCGATCTTGTTCATGTAGAACACCGCCGACGGGTCGAACATCGCGCCGCGCTCGGCGACCGCGAGCACCGAGATGGCGTTGGGCATACCTTTGCTCATCAGCGTGGTGCCGTCGATCGGGTCGACGGCGAAGTCGCACTCCGGCCCGTCGCCGTTGCCGACCTCTTCGCCGTTGTACAGCATCGGGGCGTTGTCCTTCTCGCCCTCGCCGATCACCACGACGCCGCGCATCGATACCGAGTTGACCAGTTCGCGCATGGCGTCGACGGCGGCCCCGTCGCCGCCTTCCTTGTCGCCGCGGCCCACCCAGCGGCCCGCGGCCATCGCCCCTGCCTCCGTTACCCGGACAAGTTCGAGGGCCAGGTTTCGATCCGGTGCTTCGCCGCGAGAGGGTGTCATGGCGGTGATTCTCCCAGAACGTGGTCGATGTTTGGGAGCTGGGATACTGGCAGGCATGACCACCCAGCCCACCCCGGCGCCCAAGCCGGAGAAGTCGAGGCTCCTGCACGACGGCCGCGACATGTTCTGGTCGATGGCTCCGCTGGTCGTGGCCTGTCTCGTGCTCGCGGGCATGCTGGGGATGTGCTCCTTCCAGGGCAGCGGCCCCGGTACGGGCCCGCCCCCGGAGTACGACGCCAAGGCCGCGCTGCAGGCCGACGCCGACGCACTCAAGATCCCGATCCGGATCCCGGCTCTGCCTGAGGGCTGGCAGGCCAATTCGGGCGGCCGCGGCGGCATCGACGGCGGCCGCACGCTGCCGGACGGTCAGCGCGTGCGGGCGGTGAGCTCGCGCATCGGTTACCTCGCGCCGAGCGGCATGTACATGAGCCTGACCCAGAGCGACGCCGACGAGGCCGCCCTGGTGGCATCGATGAAGCCCGATTCGTACGCGGCGGGCACGCAGGACGTCGACGGTGTGACGTGGGTGGTGTACGAGAGCGAGGACCCCGAGGCGGTGTGGACGACGCGTCTTCCCGGCCCGGCGCAGATCGCCATCACCGGCGCCGGCGGTACGGATGAGTACCGTACGCTGGCCAGTGCGACGCAGAAGCAGTCGCCACTTCCTGTGCAGCGCTGACGAACGGAGCCGCGATGGCTGCTCGGAACTCGGGGACCACCGGTGAACATCCGACCGCCGACCTCACGGGCTGGTCCGCTGCCCCGTTCACCGCGGCCGGTCAGACGCACGACGTCTACCGCAAGGGCCAGGGCCCCGGTGTGGTGCTGATCCCCGAGATTCCCGGGCTGCATCCCGGTGTGCTCGCGCTCGGCAATCATCTCGTGGACAACGGGTTCACGGTCGCCGCACCGTCGCTGTTCGGCACACCCGGCGCGCCCGCGCTGCGGCCAGGCGCCGTACCGGTTCTCGTGAAGGCGTGCATCACAAAGGAATTCGCGGCATTCGCCACCAACGGCGACCGGCCGATCGCGCACTACCTGCGCGCGCTGGCGCGTGACCTCGACGCGAGCACGCCCGGAAAGGGTGTGGGCGTGATCGGGCAGTGCTTCACCGGCGGCTTCGCGCTGGCCGCCGCGGTCGATTCCAGCGTGCTGGCCCCGGTGCTGAGCCAGCCGTCGTTGCCGCTGCCGTTGACGCCGAGGCATCGCCGTGATCCCGGTCTGTCGGAGGACGAACTCAAGGTGGTCGAGAAACGCGCCGCCGACGAGGGCCCGTGCGCGCTCGGGTTGCGGTTCAGCCAGGACCGGCTGGCCCCCGCCGACCGGTTCACGACGCTCAAGGCACGCCTCGGCGACGCGTTCGAGGTCATCGAGATCGATTCGCGCAAAGGCAATCCGCACGGCTTTGCGTCGTCGGCGCACTCGGTGCTCACCGACGAGGTCCGCGAGGTGGACGGTCACCCCGCTTACGAGGCCCGCAAGCGCGTGGTGCGGTTCCTCAAGGAGCGGCTGGCTTCTCGGCCGGCTTAGCCGGCTTAGCCGGCGCCGTCGGCGCGCTGCGACGCGAGGCGAGTTTCTGCGACCACCAACTCGGTGACCACCAGCGGGCGCGCGGCCTGTCCGGTTCGTCGGGTTCTGACGCGGTGTCGAGTTCGACGCCCTTGTAGACCGCCAGGTACACGCTGATCGTCGTCACGATGATGATCATCAGCACCGGGCCGATCACCAACCCGAAGAAGCCGAACATCGCGATGCCCGCGAACACCGCGAGCAGCATCAGGGCGGCGTCCAGGCGGGCGGCCTTGGGCACCAGGATCGGCCGCAGCACGTTGTCGATGTTGGTGACCACCAGGATGTGGAACGCCACCACGAAGATCCCGCCGATCACGTTGCCGAAGAACATCATCCCGATGCCGAACGGAATGGTGACGATGCCGCCGCCCAACGGGATCACCGACAGGGCCGTCAGCAGGATCGCGAACACGAAGAACCCGTTGTGGAATCCGGCGATGTAGATCGAGACCGCGCCCGCGACGCCCTGGCACAGCGCGATCACGAACTGTCCCTTGACCGTGCCCTTGACCATCGCGCCGGTCTTCGCGAGGTACAGATCGGTGATCTCCTCGCCCAGCGGGTTGAGCTGGCGGATCAGCGTGGTGACCTTGTCGTGGTTGACCAGCAGCGAGATGAACACGTACAGGAAGATGATCGCCGCGGTGAGCGCGCCCGCGATCCCGCCGAGCGCACCCTGCAGGACGCCCAGCAGCCATTCGCCGACACGCTGCGACACCGTGACGACCGCGTCGCGCAGTGACTCCGGCGTGACGTTGACGTCAAGGAAGGGCACGCGGTCGGCGGTCGAGTTGATGAACTGCAGTGTCCGGTCGCCGAGCGTGCTCAGGTCCGTGTCGGCCACCCACGCGCTGACCGTGTTGACCATCTGCGACACCTGCACGATGGCCAGGAACACGATCAGCGCCACCGGGATGATCACCATGAGCAGCGCCGCGAGCACCGTGAGCGTGACCGCGATGCCGGAGTTGAACCGCCGCAACAGCCGTTGGTACAGCGGGGAGAACAGGTATGCACCCACCCCGGCCATCACGATCAGGACGAAGAACGTGCGCAGGAAGTAGGCGCCGAGCAGCAGGGCCAGGACGGTCACGACCGCCAGCGCGCGCTTCTGGGTGGTGGTGAACTGCTTCTCCATCAAGCCCCTCCTCGCTGGGTGAACAGTATCGCCCCGGGCGGTGCGAGCAGCGGGTGCGACAGGCTAGCGGTGTGCCGCGCGAGCCTGTGATGCGCGCTGGGCGGCGACGAACCGCACCGACAACCGTTGCATGAGGCCGGGTGCCAACCGCGCGAACACCCACGATGCGTGGGCGCGACGCGGTTTGACCAGCAGCGCCTTGTTGCGTTCGATCGCCCGCAGCGTGTCTGCGGCCAGCCGGTCCGGGTCGTACGCCGTCTTCATGCCCTGTCCCTGCAGGAAGTAATCACGCCCGACGAATCCGCCGACCGCGCCCTTGTCGAGGATCGGGGTCTCGACCGCCGCGGGGCACACCGCGAGCACACCCACGCCTCGCGCGGCGGCCTCCGACCGCAGCGCCAGTGACAACCCGACGACGGCGTGCTTGTTCATCACGTAGCTGGTGAGCTGCCCGGCGGCGGCGAGTCCGGCCATCGACGCGGTGTTGACGATGTGGCCGCGGCCCTGGCGGATCATCTGCGGGTACGCCGCGGCGATGCCGTGCACGACACCGCGGATGTTGACGTCGATGATCGCGTTCCACTGGTCGAGCGTCAGCAGTTCGGTGTCACCGCCCCACACGATGCCTGCGTTGTTGAACATCAGGTCGAGCCGCCCCGCGCGGGCGACCACGTCGTCGACGGTGGCCTGCACGGCCGCGGCGTCGGTGACGTCGAGCCGTGCCGACCGCGCGCCGAGCCCGTCCGCGGTGCATACCGCGGCGTCGGCGTCGATGTCGGTGCACAGCACGTCGGCACCGGCATCGGACAGCGCGCGGCACAGAGCCGCGCCGATGCCGGATCCGGCGCCCGTGACGATCGCGGTCTTGCCCGCGAACGTCATGCCTGCGCCAGCCTCGCGACGTGCCCGAGCACATCCGGGTAGCGACGCAGGTGGGCGCCGCCGTTGAGGTCGAGGACCTCGCCGGTCAGCCACGTCGCCTGCGGTGAGCACACGAACACGACCGCCGCCGCGATGTCCTCTGGGGTTCCGGCGCGGCCGAGCGCGGTGTTCTCGACGTACTCCTCGACCACGCCCGGCACCATGGCCGCGGGTTCGGTCAGCGGTGTATGGACGAACCCGGGCGCGATCGCGTTCACACGGATGCCGGCCGCGCCCATCTCGAGCGCGGCCACCTGCGTGAGCATCGACAACCCCGCCTTGGCCGCGCAGTATGCGCTCATGCCCGCCGCGGGTTGGCGGGCGTTGAGCGACGAGATAGACACCAGCACACCGCCGCGTGGCAGGTGCCTGCCGGCATGCTTGGCGACGATGAATCCGCCGGTCAGACACACGTCGATCACCGAACGCCAATCCTGGGTGGGCATGTCGGTGATCAGCCCGACGTTGCTGAACCCGGCGCAGTTGATCGCGATGTCGATCGGTCCGGCCGCGCTCACCTCGGCAAACAGGCGCTGCACCGACTCCTCGTCGGTGACGTCGACGTGCCCGCTGGTGTGCGGCGCGCCCAGCTCGGCCGCGCGGGCCGCGGCGGCGTCGGCGTCGCGGTCGGCCACCACGATGCGGCAGCCGTCGGCGGCCAGCGCCTGGGCACTGGCCCAGCCGATCCCGGAGGCGCCTCCGATGACGATTGCTACGCGTTCGCTCATGCCTCGCTCCGATCCGGTCGCGGGTCGCCCCAGCGTTTCTCAACGGCGTTCCATACGTCGGCGTAATGGCCGGGGTAGCCCTTGTAGGCCGACTTCGACCTCAGGAACGCGCGGATCAAGGGCGCCGCCAGGCCGATCGGGAATTTCTTCCAGCCGGCGTTGGCGCGGGTGTCGGCGAGCAACCGCGGCCACGAGTGGTGCTGGAAGCCGAGCACCTCCTGCGCGCGGGTGGTGTCCATCCAGTCGGTGTGAAACCACGCGCCGTCGTCGTGCGGGTTGCCTTGCCTTCCGGTCGGCAGTCCACCCTTGATGCCCATGGCGGCCGCCGCTTCCGAGCCCACCTGGGCCTGCGTGAGGCGGTGCGTGGCGGGATCACCGCCGATGAGCAGCACCTCGCGGTTGGCCGTCTCGACGGGAACCGTGGTCGCCGCCGCGAATGCCGCGGCGACATCGCGCACATCGACGGTCTGCAACCGCCCGTCGGCGGGCAGGACGCTCTCGAGCGAGATCAGTTCGACATCCATGTCGAGGCTGAACTCTGAGCTCATGACGCCGCCGAGGCGCAGGATCAGCCAGTCCAGCCTCGAGCCCCGAACCAGGTTCTCGGCCTCGACCTTGTGCGCGCCGTAGATGTCGACCGGGTGCACCGGAGTGTCGGCGGTCAGCACGTCGGTGACGCGATGCGGGTTACGCGTGCCGTACACCGCGACGCTCGACGCCAGCACGAACCGCGGCGGGGCGGCCAGGGCCTCGGCCGCGCCCAGCAGCGATGCGGTGGCCCCGACGTTGACCTTGCGGGCCAACTCGCGCCGCATGTAGCAGAACGGCGGGATGATCGCGGCGAGGTGCACGATCGCTGCCGGAGACGTGGCGGCGACGAGGGTGTCGACCGCCGCGGCGTCGGTCAGGTCCGCCCACCGCACCTCCACCGGGGGCGGCAGAGTGGTTGCTGCTTTACGGTTGGCCGGGGTGTCGACGTCGGTCGCGACGACCGGACGCCCCTGCGCAGCCAGTGCCCTGACGACTGCCGACCCCACCAGCCCGAAGGCTCCTGTGACCAAGACGCTGCCCGACATAGGCCTCCTCGCTAGAACGTGTTGCAACAGTAGCGAACCGAGGTGTGGTGTGTGTCACCGTCTGAGCGGCCGAGTTGTGTGCCGGTTCGGCCAGCGGTTCGCCGGTCTTCGGTCAGCAACGCCCTACCCCCCGTTGTAGTGGTGTGAAGGCGAGTTCGCGAATATCTGCGTAATTGCCGAAATGGCATTGATCGATGGCAGCTTTGCTCACCTGGGTGTGATCGACGTCGCAATGGTGCTTTCCTGTGACGCCGTTGCCCGACGCTCCTTCGCTGACGGATTTGGCAATTTGCCTGGGATTTATGCATTGTGTGGCTGTAGGAATATCCGATTACGAGCCGGTTGCAGGCGCATATGGTGTACTCGGTTGCACGCGCTGGCAATTGGGGAGGTGCGAAATGGCAGAGGACGCATCGGCGGGGATTAACGGTGGCAAGCCGGAAGATGTTGCCGAAGGCTTTGCTGTGGATACCCGAGTGGTCGTTTACCCGGGCACCGACAACGAACTGCACGGAGTTGTCGTCGAGGATTTTGCCGACCTCGCGGGGACCGCGGTCGAGATCGCCGGTGAGCGCATCGTGGGCCCGGCCCGCCGCTACGCCGTGAACGTCGACGACGGCGGCCTGGTGTTCGTCGATGACGACAGCATCGCCGCCGAGGCACAGCCCGCTTAGGCTCGCCACCGATCCGCTACAGCGTCGCGATGACCTGCGCGCTGGCGCTGGTCCGTGCCTGCGGCCTCTGGTGTTCCGGGCGGCCGAGGCGCACCCTTAGAGGCGGAGGCTGATCGACATGTACGACAAGGATCTGACCAACCGCTGGTTCGTCGAAATCGAATTCTCCGAGGACGATATCCACACCCACGCCTCGGCTCACGCGCGACTGATGGACGACGGCTCCATGGCCACCACCGGGGACGCCTACCGCAACCCGAAGGATCCCAACCTGCCGAGGATCGGCGAGGAGATCGCGGCGGCCAGAGCGCTCATCGCGCTGGGAACCGAGCTGCTGCACTCGGCATCGAAGCACATCGAGGAAGGTACGCACCACCCGGTGCACCTGTACCGCTGACCCGTGGCTCTGGCGGTCTGTCTGCTGTTCGACCGGCGCTCGGAACGCGCGATCCGCGCGCTGTGGGACCGGATCGAGCAGCAGGGCGTCGCCAGTCTACGTTCGCACACCCACGGCAGACACGTGCCGCACGTGTCGTACGCCGTGCTACGCCGGTGGGATCAGGACGCGGTCACACAGGCGTTGTCGGGCAACGGATCCGGTGCTCCGGTCGAGTTGAGCTTCGACGGGGTGGGAGTGTTCCGCCGGGGCCGGGTGTGGCTCGTGGCGGGCGTGAGCGCCGACGTCGCGGTGCGCCAGCAGCGCGTCGTCGACGTGATCACCGCAACCGGTGCCGAACTGCACAAGCACTATCGACCCGGGGTCTGGCTGCCGCACTGCTCCCTCGCGCCGCGCGCCACCCTGGCGCAGCTGCCCGAGGTGGCGGCGGCGGTCATGGACGTGTTGCCGCTGCGCGTGACGCTGGACCACGCCGCACTGGTCAACAGCTCGACCGCGGACGTGAGCCCATTGCCGGTGCTGCCGTGAGTCACGCCGGTTGAGGGTGGGCCTGCATCTGCTCGAACAGGTCGACGTAGTACGGCAGGCAGTCGGCGAGGGCCTGCTCGGTGGTGAAGAGCGGCCGGTAGCCCAGATCGCGGGTCGCCTTGGCGATCGAGAAGTAGTTGTTGAGGTAAAGCCTTTCCACCGCAAGCGGTTCCAGCAGCGGCTCGGGGATGCCGAACCGGAAGTGCAGGCGCTGCCAACCTGTCATCGCGGCGTGGACGAGGCGTCCGGGCACGCGGATGCGGGGGAGTTTGCGTCCACATGCCTCCACCACGGGCCGGGCGAACTCGAACATGTTGACCGGTTCGCCGTCGTTGATGAAGTACGCCTGCCCGGGTGCGGTGCCGCCGGGCGTGAGATGTTGTGCGGCAAGGACGAACCCGTGTACGAGGTTGTGCACGTAGGAGTTGTCCAGCAGCGTGCTCTTGCGGCCGACGAGCACCTTGACGTGGCCGGCGAGCACGCTTTCGAACACCTTGCGGAACATCGTCTGATCGCCGCGACCCCAGATACCGCTGGGGCGGATCGAACACGTCAACATGCCCGCCACCCCGTTCTCGTTCAGCACGAACTTCTCGGCGATCACCTTGGTCTCGGTGTACAGGTCGTTGAAACGGTCTGTGTACGGCAGGGTTTCGTCGCCGTTGACGATGTGCTGCCCGCCCATCACGACGCTGTTTGATGCGGTGTAGACGAACCGTTTCACGCCCGCCGACTGCCCGGCGCGAACCAGGTTCTCGGTGCCGCCGACGTTCACCGCGAAGCTGCGCCGCCGGTACTCCTCGGTGACCGACGCGCCGCCCATCAGGTCGATGATCGCCGCGGTGTGGAACACGGTGTCGACACCGGCGACGGCGGTCGTGACGCTGTCGAGGTCGCAGATGTCGCCCGTGACGACCTCAAGGCCCGCGTGATCGGGCAGCGGGGACGGCACGCGGTCGAACGATCGCACGGCGTAACCGCGGTCCAGCAGTTCGGAGACCAAGTTGGCGCCGACGAAGCCGGAACCGCCGGTGACCAGGATGCGCCCGAGGTCGGAGGTGGAGTCAGCCATGTCCGCAGCATAACTGAAACGTGTTCCAATTTTCTCCACGGTCAGCCGCGCAGCCGAGGGGTCATTCCGCGTCGGCTTCGCGCGCCGCGATTGCCTGCTCGACGCGCTGTCGCGCTCCAGCCAAGTGCTCTTCACAGCGTTTCGCCAGCGCTTCGCCACGTTCCCAGAGTTGCAGCGAATCATCCAGGCTGAGCCCGCCCTGCTCCAACTGCTGGACGACGGCGATCAGTTCGTCGCGCGCATCTTCATAGCCGAGTTCACTAATGGGCTTCATGTCGAACTCCCTGTGTCGTCTGTGTCGTCCTCGGGGCCTTCGCTGCGCGCGGCGACGACGCCGTCGGCGACCCGCACCCGCAGCCGGGTACCGGCCGGTGCGTCGCCGATCGAGCGAAGCACCGTCGGCGGTCCCGTGTCGGGCACCGCCTGCACCACGGCATAACCACGGGCCAGTGTCGCGGCAGGGCCCAGCGCTGTCAGCCGCGCCGAGAGGTGACCGATGGTGTCGGTCTCGGCGGCGATCAGGCGCGTGATGTCGCGACGCGCGGTGGCGCGGGCCCGGTCGATCTCGTCGCCGCGCGCCGTGATGGCGGCCAGCGGTTGCGCCAGCACAGGCCTGCTGCGCAACTGGTCGAGGTGATGCTGCTCGCGATGCACCCAGTTGCGCAGCGCGCGGGCGCTGCGCCGGTGCAGATCGGCGATGAGCGCCTGCTCGGCGGCGGCGTCGGGCACGATCCGTTTGGCGGCGTCAGTGGGGGTGGCCGCGCGCAGATCGGCCACCAGATCGCACACCGGGTTGTCGGGTTCGTGCCCGATCGCGCTGACGACGGGGGTGCGGCACGCCGAGATCGCGCGGCACAGCGTCTCGTCGGAGAACGGCAGCAGATCCTCGACGCTGCCGCCGCCACGGGCGAGCACGATGACGTCGACGTCGGGGTCGGCGTCGAGCGCCGCCAACGCCTCCACGATCTGCGGTACCGCGTTGGGCCCCTGCACGATGGTGTTGCGGATCGCGAAGCGCACCGCGGGCCACCGCGTGGACGCGACCGTGGTGACGTCGCGTTCGGCGGCCGAGGCGCGTCCGGTGATCAGCCCGATCGTGTTCGGCAGGAACGGGATCGGGCGTTTGAGGCGAGGGTCGAACAGTCCTTCGGCGTCCAGCAGGCGACGCAGGCGTTCGATGCGGGCGAGCAGCTCGCCGATGCCGACCGCGCGGATCTCGCTGACCCGCAAGGAGAATGTCCCGCGCCCGGTGTAGAAGTTGGGCTTACCGCAGATGATCACCTGCGTGCCCTCGGTCAGCCTCACCGGCGCGTTGCGCACCAGGTCCCGCGGGCACGTCAGGGTCAGCGACATGTCTGCCGCCGGGTCGCGCAACACCATGAACACGGTCTTGGAGTCCGGGCGGACCTTGAGTTCGGTCAGCTGGCCCTCGACCCACACCACGCCGAGCCGGTCGATCCACTTGGCGACGCGCGTCGCGACCGCGCGGACCGGCCAGGGATTCTCCGGTGACTGACCCGGTTCGGTCACTTCGCTGATGCGCGCGTGATCCTGTTGGCGAGCAGTGTCACGAACGGGGCGCGGGCCCGGCCGGCCTCTTCGTACGCCAGCAGTGCCTCAAGGTCGCCGATGCTCAGCGACGTCAGCCGGGCACGCAGCTGGGCGAGCGTGAGCGAGTCGTAGTCGAGCTCGGCGACGATCGGCGGTGCCCCGCCACTGTCGGGCTCCGACTTCGGGGCCGTCGATTCGGCGGGTTCGCTTCCCGCGGAATCCGGGGTGCCGGTGCTGTAGAGCGCGAAGCGACCCTCGGTGCGGCGTTGCCCGTTGGCCGACGTCGTGTCGGACCCCGAACCCTTGTCGGAGCCCGAGGCGTCGCTGTCGTCGTCTTCGAGGTCCTCGTCGAACGTGGCCCACTCGGGCTGCTCATCCTTGGGCGGGAACAGCTGTTCCAGGGCCTCGTCGCCCTTGATGACCAGCTCAGCGAGGTTCTGCTGGACGTGCATGACGATGTTGGCCGCCTGGCTGGCCACCGTCATGGGGTAGGTCAGGATGGTCTGAGGCAACTTGCGAGCTTCCTCCAGGGTGGTCACCGCTGCTCCCACCAGCAGCCGGACCCCATACGGTGCAGTTCCCATGGCAACAGAGTACGGCTGGCTGTCGTCTGCCGTGGCCCCGTACCCTGGAGGCATGCCGCCAACTATCAACATGGGTATTCCCGGTGCCTCGAGCTCGGTGAGTGGCGGTGGACGGTCGCAGGTGTCCGGCAAGCGCGTTCTGCTGGCGGAGCCCCGTGGTTACTGCGCTGGTGTCGACCGTGCCGTCGAGACCGTGGAGCGCGCGCTGGAGAAGCACGGCGCCCCGGTGTACGTCCGCCACGAGATCGTTCACAACCGGCACGTCGTGGAGACCCTGGCCAAGGCAGGCGCGATCTTCGTCGACGAGACCGACGAGGTGCCCGAGGGCGCCATCGTGGTGTTCTCCGCGCACGGCGTCGCACCGACGGTGCACCAGTCCGCTGCCGAGCGCAATCTCAAGGTCATCGATGCGACGTGTCCGCTGGTCACCAAGGTGCACAACGAGGCGAAACGGTTCGCGCGCGACAACTACGACATCCTGTTGATCGGCCACGAGGGCCACGAGGAGGTCATCGGCACCGCCGGTGAGGCACCCGACCACGTGCAGCTGGTCGACGGTCCGGAGTCGGTCGACGCGGTGACGGTGCGCGACGAGAGCAAGGTGATCTGGCTGTCGCAGACCACGCTGAGCGTCGACGAGACCATGGAGACCGTCCGCAGGCTGCGGGAGAAGTTCCCGACGCTGCAGGATCCGCCCAGCGACGACATCTGCTACGCCACGCAGAACCGGCAGGTGGCGGTCAAGGCCATGGCCCCCGAATGCGAGCTCGTGATCGTCGTGGGTTCGCGGAACTCGTCGAACTCGGTACGGCTCGTCGAGGTCGCGCTGAACGCGGGCTCCGACGCCGCGCACCTGGTCGACTACGCCGAGGACATCGACCCGACCTGGCTCGACGGTGTAACCACGATCGGCGTCACGTCCGGTGCGTCGGTGCCCGAGATCCTCGTGCGCGGTGTGCTGGAGCGGTTGGCCGAACACGGCTACGACACCGTGCAGCCCGTCACGACCGCCAACGAGACGCTGGTGTTCGCCCTGCCGCGAGAGATCCGTCCGCCGCGCCGCTGACCTTTTCAGTTCAGAGCTGTCAGCTGTCAGCTGTCGCGGGAGTGACGGCCACGTGAAGCCGGGCGCGGGCGTGTCCGGTACTCCGACCGGTGATCCTCGTCCTCGCCGCCGCGGTAGCGCACGCGTGAGACAGGATGATGCGTCGACCGGCCCGGGTGCCCGTTGGTCCGCGGCTCGAACGGCGGCTCGAAGGGTGCGTCGAACGGATCCTCGAACGGCTCGTAATCGTCGAAGCGACGCCGGCGCTGCGGGCGCTCGTATGCGCTGAGCCGCTCGCTGGACTTGCGGGGCTCGCGGGGCTCACGCGGCTGTGTGCGGACGCGGCGGCGCGGTTCGGCCGGTGGCACCAACGGCGGCTCGGCACGCGGCGGGCGTGGACGACGCGGCCGTTCCGAGGTGCCCTCGAGCGTGGGGTCCAGGTCGGCGTCGCGCGGACGACGCGAACGCGGCGCAGCCGTGCGCTTCGTCGGGCGGCCGTTGCGCGTCGTCGCACCCTCTCGGGCCTCTGCGGTCCCGGCCCCTGCCTGCCGTCGGCGCGGCGGGCGTTCCCCGGTCCTCTTCCGCGGCGCGGCACCGGCTTCGGCACGCTCGGAACGGTCCCTGCGAGCGGTTTGCTTGGCCCTCTGCCGCGACGCCGACCGGTCTGTCGCGGGTTTGCGGAACAGCAGTGCCGAAAGTTTCGATGTGATCGATGCCACAAGCGGATTGGAGGCCTCGCCGGCGGCGCGTTTCCCAGCCGACGAAGCGGGCGGCCCGTCGTCGGCGGTGTCGCGGTGCGTCAGCCCCACATACCAGCGGCCGAGTCCGACCAGCAAAACGGCGGCCGAGGTGAACAACATCAGCGGGAAACGTTCGATCAGCGGATACCCGCAGTTGATCGCGAGGTCCTTCAGGCCGCTGAGCTCGCCGCCGTGGAACAGGAAATACGACCCGGGGACCGCGAAGAACAGGATCAGCGGCGGCTGGATGACCGCCGTGAACACGCCGCTCTGCCGTACCGCGGCCACTGCCGCGAGGCAGCCCACGACGTAGCAGAACGCGAAGACCCCACTGAGCTCGCGGCTGCCCGAGCCCGCGTCGAAGGCAAAGCCGATCGCGGTAGCCGTCACCGCCAGAAGCACAGCACCCCACCACGGCACACCGGCATATCTGGGGTGTACAGAGCGAAGGTCAGCCGGCACTGCCGACTCTGCGCGCTGTCCGAACACAGGTAGACCGTACCGGCTCTTGGCGGTGGTGTGCCGCCGGCGCACGCTGGCGTGGCTGTCACACGGGCCTAGACTGTGTTCCCTGTGAGCCTGAACCTCGGAATCGTCGGTTTGCCGAACGTCGGAAAATCGACCTTGTTCAACGCCTTGACGCGCAATGACGTGCTGGCGGCCAACTACCCCTTCGCGACCATCGAGCCGAACGAGGGTGTGGTGCCGCTGCCGGACCCGCGCTTGGACAAGCTTGCCGAGATGTTCGGCTCGGAGAAGATCGTGCCCGCGCCGGTGACGTTCGTCGACATCGCCGGCATCGTCAAGGGCGCCTCGGAGGGGGCGGGCCTGGGCAACAAGTTCCTCGCCAACATCCGCGAGTGCGACGCCATCTGTCAGGTGGTCCGGGTGTTCGACGACGACGACGTCGTCCACGTCGACGGACGCGTCGACCCCAGGTCGGACATCGAGGTCATCGAGACCGAGCTGATCCTCGCCGACATGCAGACCCTCGAGAAGGCCGTCCCGCGTCTGGAGAAGGAGGCGCGCAACAACAAGGAGCGCAAGCCCGTCCACGAGGCGGCCGTCGCCGCGCAGGCCGTGCTGGACAGCGGCAAGACGCTGTTCGCCGGTGCCGCACCGGCCGGCATCGACGTGGCGCTCCTGCGTGAGCTGAACCTGCTGACCATCAAGCCGTTCCTGTACGTGTTCAACGCCGACGAGTCCGTGCTCACCGACGAGGCCCGCAAGGCCGAGCTGCGTGAGCTCGTGGCGCCTGCCGACGCGGTGTTCCTCGACGCCAAGATCGAGGCCGAACTGCTCGAGCTCGACGACGAGTCCGCAGCCGAGCTGCTGGAGTCCATCGGCCAGACCGAGCGCGGGCTCGATGCGCTGGCCCGTGCCGGCTTCCACACGCTCAAGCTCCAGACCTACCTCACCGCCGGACCCAAGGAAGCCCGCGCCTGGACCATCCACCAGGGCGACACCGCGCCCAAGGCCGCCGGTGTGATCCACTCCGACTTCGAGAAGGGCTTCATCAAGGCCGAGGTGGTGTCGTTCGACGATCTCGTCGAGGCCGGGTCCATGGCCGCCGCCAAAGCCGCGGGCAAGGTCCGCATGGAAGGCAAGGACTACGTCATGGCCGACGGTGACGTGGTGGAGTTCCGCTTCAACGTGTAGTCGCGTCGTGGTACTGCACCAGACAGAACTCGTGGCCTTCGGGATCGAACATGGTCAGCACGATTCCCTCGTCGTAGTCGTGTCGGACGCCTGAGAAACGTCCACCGAGTTGTTCGACCCGCCGCCGTCCGGCGTCGATGTCTTCGACCTCCACATCGAGGTGGATGCGGACCTTGCCGGCCTTCGGCTCGGGTACGCGCTGGAAGGTGAGGCGGGGGAACTCGCCCGAGCGTGAGCCCACGGTCGCCCAATCCGGGTCGTCGCCGTGCTCGGCCGACGCCGGGATGTTCAGCAGCGCGGCCCAGAAGGAGGCCATCCGGACGGGATCGACGCAGTCGATGGTCACGCCGGACCAGCGGTGTGCCATCGGCGCTCCTCGGCTCGTTGACGTGTTCCGAGCGTGGGGCATATGCGCGGTTTTCGGGTGATTTCTGCACACAAGGCCCACGCTCGAGATCTGGGCGATGACTTCGGCCCCGTGCGCGGGTCTCTACGGTGAATACAGATCCGGCCGCAGGAGGCTTCGTGGGCAGGTTGAGTTACAGCACGACGGTGTCGATCGACGGCTACGTGGCCGACGCGGACGGGGACTTCCAGTGGTCGGCTCCGGATGACGCGGTCTTCGATGTCCACGTCGACCGGATGGCCGCGGTGTCGACCGAGGTGCTCGGGCGCAAGACCTATGCGCTGATGCAGTACTGGGAGACCGACCCGGACGGTGACGGCTACTCGCCCGCAGAGCAGGAGTTCGCCCGGCGCTGGCGGAAGATCGAGAAGGTGGTCGTGTCGTCGACCCTGACGCGCGACGACGTCGTGCCCGGGCGTGACCGTCTGGTGCCCCGCCTGAGCCTCGACGAGTTGCGGCGCGTCGTGGACAGCGCGACGGGCATGGTCGAGATCTTCGGTCCGACCGTCGCGGCCCCGGCGATCCGCGCGGGCATGGTCGACGAGTTCAACTTTTTCGTCGTGCCGAAAGTGGTCGGCGGTGGCCTGCGCGCCCTACCCGACGATGTCCGCCTCGATCTGAGGCTTGCCGAGCACCGGATCTTCGACGACGGCGTCGCGTATCTGCGATATGTGGCGCGGTAGCCGTCGAGCGTCGGGATTGTGCACATGATCGCGGTACTTTGCGTACACAGGCCCACGTTCGGCGGAAAGGCGCGATGAGTGACAACGATCTGACGGCGATCTACCGCGCCTATCTGGCATGTCTGAACGACAGACGCTGGGATGACCTGGGCGAGTACGTCACCGACGACGTGGTGCGCAACGGTGAGCGCCTGGGGTTGAACGGGTACCGCGCCATGCTCGAGTCCGACACGCGGGCGACGCCGGACCTGAAGTTCAACGCCGAGATCCTGACCGCCGACGATCGACATGTGGGTTGTCGGCTGGTGTTCACGTGTACGCCGACACACACGTTCCTCGGTCTTGAACCGACCGGCGAGCAGGTCACTTTTGCCGAACACGTCTTCTATCGCTTCGAGGATCGCCGAATCGCGCAGGTGTGGTCCCTGATCGACATGGACGTGATCCGCGAGCAGTTCGCGACGGAAACCTGACGGCCGGCTGCGGCCGGGCCTATGGTCGAGTCAGGACCGACCATTGATTGAGGACGAATCGTGAACGTCGAGGGCAGCGCTGACACGCCTCGCGAGCCCGACGACCGAGATGTCCGAGCTGACGAGCGCGACTTCGCGCTGCAGCGTCGAGAGGCCGAACTGAAGCGTCGCGAGTGGTTCGCCGACGAACGAGACCAGCTCGCAGACGAGCGGGACCGGATCGCCGACGAGCGCGAACTCGAGGCCGACCGGCGTGAGCGACTCGCCGACGAGCGTGAGGGCACGGCAGCCGAGCGTGAAAAGGAACGCCTGCGCCGTCTGGCGGCGAAGACCCAGCGGCGCCATGCCGGTGAGCAGCGCGAGGAAGCGGCCGTTCAACGTGAGATGGACACGTCCGAACGCTTGAATGTCAGTGGTCCTGAGTAGCGTCGTGCGCGCTGCCACTCCGGGCGGCGCTGACGCGTAGGGGGACCCATGAAATTCATCTCGACACGCATCATCACTGCCGACGTGAAGCGGCTCGTCGATTTCTACGAGATCGTCACGGGCCTGTCCGCGGTGTGGGGCAACGAGTTGTTCGCCGAGATACCCACGCCCGCGGGCACGTTGGCGATCGGCAGTGACAAGACCGTCCCGTTGTTCGGGCCCGGCAGTGCCCAGCCCGCCGCGAACCACAGCGCCATCATCGAGTTCATCGTCGACGATGTCGACGCGGAGTACGAGCGTCTCCGTGAGCATCTGGTCGACGTGGTCACCGAGCCCACGACGATGCCGTGGGGCAACCGTGCACTGGTGTTCCGTGACCCGGACGGAAACCTCGTCAACCTGTTCACCCCGGTCACGGAGGCCGCGCGCACCAAATTCGGGGTTTCGTCGTTGTAAAAGGACTCTGCTGACCGCGAGTAGATACTACATTGCGTAGTAATTCAGTCGCGAGGAGGGTGCCATGCGGTGGCGCGGCGTCAGCGGTACCTGAACCCCCACAGCTACAACGGCATCCGACCTCCGGCCACCGGTGCCAAGCTGGTGCACAGCGAGCAGGCGGTCGGCGTCAATCACGTTGCGCTGTGGGCGCGTAACCGAAAAGAGGTCGACCGGTTCCATCGTGAGTTCCTGACGGCTCGCAGTGTCCCGGTCGCCGATGAGCCCATGGAGTACCCGCAGTACTGGCCGGGTTACTACGCGGTGTTCTTCGACGACCCGATCAACGGAATCCACTGGGAGTTGGCCTGGGTGCCGAAAGTGCCAAAAGTGCCCAGTGCCTCGCCAGATGTGGTCGTTCTACCGTGCGCTCAAGGGATTCGCGAACGCCCGCCCCGATCTGGCCAACACCGCCGTTGGTGTGACGTTGCAGGCGACGCGCAGGCTACCGCGTCGTTAGCCGAACGCCTCCGCGACGACCGCGAGGATCTCGTCGGCATGGCTGACCGCGATGAAATGCCCGCCTCCGCCGATCGCATGCCACACCGCGCCGGGCATCGCGGCCGCCACGGTCTTGTTGATCACCTCTGGCACCAGCGTGTCGTCGGTGCCCTGCCAGAAGTGGACGGGTCGCGTCACGTCACGCACGTCGAACGGCCACGCCTCGTAGAGCAGTGTGGCGTCGACGACGAGTCCGCCGGAGCCCCGCCGGAAACACTCACGGCTGGTCGCCAGAAACCGCGTCATCACCGCGTCATCGGCCAGCACCTCACGGTCGGCCGTGCACGCCGACTTCATCAGCGCCCTGCCGTAGCTCTTCTGGAAATGCTTGGCGCTCACGCCGAGTAGCGCGTACATGAGCCGGAATCCCGGCCGGAAGTGCAGGGCGAGACGACCACCGAGTGCGTCGGCCGAACTCAGATGGGCCGCAGCCCAATTCGGTCCGAATGTGCCGTAGCTGCCGCCGGCGATGGTGCCGACGTGAACGAGCCGCGCTGGGTCGAGGTATGCGGCTGCCGCGAGTGCCCACGGCCCGCCCTCGGACCATCCGAGCACCGCAAACCGGTGCGCTCCGAGCGCATCGGCCAGTGCCACCAGGTCGTCGGTCCATGTCCGGAATGTGCGGCCGGGCTGCGGATCCGAGAATCCGATACCCGGGCGGTCGACGCCGACGAACCGCAAACCCCTTGCGCGTGTGGCGGAGTCGAACAGGTCAGCTTCCAGACGGCTCGACGGTCCGCCGTGGTTGTGGAGCACGAGATGTCCGTCGGGGTCGCCCACTTCGCGGTAGGCCAGCGTGCGGTCGCCGATCAGGATGCGTCCGTCGCTGGGCACGGGAACCTCAGCGCGGGGTGAGCCGGAAGATGGGGATGTGGCGTCCGGTGTCGGCCGTCGCCTCGCGGTAGTCGCGGTATCCGGGGTAGACGCGCTCGGCGAGCGCGTACAGGCGCGCGTGTTCGTCGGGGTCGGTCACTTCCGAGGCGGTGAAGGGCTCGTTGCCGAACTCGCAGTCGGGGTGTTGTTTGAGGTTGTGAAACCACTGCGGGTTCCGCGTGCCGCCGAAGTTCGACGCCACCAGGATCACGTCGTCGCGATCATGGAAATAGGTGAGCTGAACCTCTCGTCGCTCGCCGGATTTCGCACCCGTCGTCACCAGGGGAGCATTCGCTATGGGGTTCACGTTGACGCGGCCGCGGGTCAGCCGGAACAACAGGGGATCGGTGTGACGCGCCACGTGGCGCGCGAAAAACTGGCCGACGGCAGAGCGACCGAAGCGGGATGCGACGGCATAGCCCAAGCCTCGCTCTTTGTGGGGATCCACGTAGCGCAGTGGCACAACTCGACCGTAACGCACGCAGGGTGTGCTGTGTCCAGTGAATCAGGACCGGGCGTGACACCCCATCTCGGCGAGGATGAGCCGCAAGCGCTTCAGGGAGTAGTGCAGTCTCGATTTCACGGTGCCCTCCGCGATGCCCAGGTCTTCGGCGATCCTTCCCGTCGTCCAGCCGAGATAGAACGAGCGGCTCAGGACGGCCCGGTGCGATTCTGGCAGATGTGCCATCGCTTCGACCACGAGGATGCGGTCCAACGCGGCGTTTACTTCATCGGCGCCCATACGGTCCGGCACCTCCGGAGTGTCAGGGGATGAGACTTCGTACCGAACCCGCGCTGACCGACTGCCGTCGATGACGATGTTCCTGGCGACAGTGAACAACCATGACCTCAGGGGTAGGTCTCCATCGTTGCTCTGAACATGACGCCACGCCCGCAAGAACGTTTCCTGAACGACATCCTCGGAGCGGGTGTGATTGCTGGTGAGGCGGAAGGCATAACGACGCAGCGGTTCGACGTGATTGGCGTAGAGCTCGAGCATCTGCTCGGTATGCTGTTCGACCGCTAACATCCGGCACCTCCGAAGACCGTTGGACTTGCAAGACAAGCCTGATCTGTCGGGGCGTCGAATTCCTCACTGCTGGCCCCAATCCGATATACCTGCCAGCAGGTATAGGCGGCGTTTAATCTGCGACGACGGCGATTTCGTCGCCGAGCTGACAGCCGGCCGTGAGAGGTAGCTGATCGCCGCTCCAGAACGAGCCGGGATCGAACCAGTTGTAGCGTTTTTCCGTTGTCAGCAAGCCCATTTCCTCGTAGGTGATGGCCACCGTCTCGGCGCAGTACGCGGTCTCCAGGCCGACCTGCCGTTTGCTTGCCTTCTTGCGTCTGATGGATTCACTCACCTTGCTGTGAAGAAACGGGATGCCACGTGTGAAATCACTGGCAACCGGTAGCCGGCCGCGCAGCCACCGCCCCGTCAGCCGCGCGGTGCTGGGGAAGGGCGTGCCGTCCATCCGTGCGATCACCTTCAGCAGGGCATCCTCCTGCTCCCGGTTGGCGTAGGGGGTGAGCTGACGGATCCAGCAGCGTTGACCGTAGACCTGCTGCCAGCGCTCGACGGCCTGGCGCGCGTCGTTGAGTTGAACCCCGCGGTGGTGCGTACCGGTCCACAGGTCCAGTAGCTTGTCGCCGAGTTCGGCATGCCAGATCAGCGGCGGGAGATCGTCGATCGCGACGGTCATGCCGACGTGGTTGACGGGCGCGTTCGTCAATGTCCGGATCGCGCGGTCCGGTCCGGATCCGCCGCGGAACAGCCAGATGTCACCGGTTCGGGTTTCCTCCAGGGCCTTCGTCAACGACACCGTGTTCGCTCTCACGTGCGCAGCTTAGGCACACTCGGTTCATGCGCAGTCTCTGGAAGTGGGTCGGGTTGGCCGGTGTCGCGGGCGTTGTCGCCGGTGGGGTGTTGGTTGCGCGCGATCAGCGCCGCCGCAAGGCCTACACACCCGAGGACATCCGTGCGCGCCTGCATGCGCGGCTGGCCGAGGCGAACGGCAGCGGGGACGCGGAGAATTCGGGCGGTCAGATCACCGTGTAGAGCCGATGTGTGCCGCTGAAGCCTTTCAGTTCGACCTGCGTGCCGTCATCGAAGGTGATGTCGTCCTGGTCGGCGAGGGCCGTCTGCACCGCCTCGCTGACCAGGACCTGCCCGCCGTCGGCCTGCGCGGCGACACGTGCCGCCATGGCCACGTTGCGGCCGAACAGGTCGTCGCCGCGCAGCACCGAGCGGCCGCTGTGGATGCCGATACGCACCTTGATGCCGTCGGACTGACGTCCCAACGCGCGCTGTAGAGCGAGGCTGCAGCGCACCGCCTGCACCGGCTGCGCGAACGCCACCATGTAACCGTCGCCCTGGCTCTTCACGATGTGCCCGGAATGGGCTTTGACGCAGCGCTGTACGAGCCGGTCATGGCGGCCCAGCAGCCGCACCCACGCGCGGTCGCCCATGCGCTCGTTGAGGGCGGTGGAGCCCTCGATGTCCGAGAACAGGATCGTCACCCGGCCGTTCGGTGCGAGCCGGGCCAGATCGGGGCGTTCCACCTCGGCCCAGTCCGCGAGATCCTCTATCGACGAGCGCACCGCAGCCCCGAAACCCTCCTTGCGGAGGATGTTCGCGGTCTGCCAGACGGTCTTGACGGCCTCGCGGCTCCCGGAGAGCAGCATGTTGCGCGTGTCGGTGCGACGACGCAGTTCCTCGAGCTCCTGCCGGCTGTGTTCCAGTCGACGGTTCAGCACCACCAACGCGACGGAATCGACGACCGCGATGACACCGAGGATCCCCACCGCCACCAACGCGCCGATCAGTGCTGAACTCACCGCACCAGTATCAGGTCACGCTCCGCTGCGCCCCTCCTTGTACCGCGAGCTTGCGTGTCCGGCGGCGGGGTGCAGGCGTCGGCTACCAGCCCTCGGTGAGCACGCGGTCGAGTGTGTCGGCGTAGAAGTCCGCCGACTCGGTGTCGATGCACAGAGGCGGCTTGGTCTTGAGGATGTTCTGGTGATCGCCGGTGGGCTGGATGATCACGCCGAGCTCGAGCATGCGGTCGCAGATCAGCGCGGTCTCCTCGGTGGCGGGCTCCAACGTCAGCCGATCGCGGACCATCTCGACGCCGAGGTACAGGCCGACGCCGTGCACGGTGCCGATGATCGGGTGCTTCTCGGCCAACGCGAGCAGACGTGACTTCAGATGTGCACCGACGCGAGAGGCGTTGTCCTGCAAGCGTTCCTCGCCGAGCACGTCCAGCACGGTCATGCCGATCGCACATGACAGCGGGCTGCCGCCGGTCGACGAGAAGAAGTACCCCTGGCTGCGGAATGCCTCAGCGACCGCGCGGCTGGTCACCACCGCGCCCAGCGGGTAGCCGTTGCCGGTCGACTTCGCCATCGACACGATGTCGGGGACCACGCCCTGCTGCTGGAAGCCCCAGAACCATTCGCCGAGACGGCCGTAACCCACCTGCACCTCGTCGGCGACGGCATAGCCGCCGTTGGCGCGGATGGCCGCGTAGACCTTCTCCAGATAGCCGTCGGGCAAAGCCATGCCACCGGCATTGCCGTAGACCGTCTCGCAGATGAACGCGGCCGGGGCACGCCCCTCGGCGGCCAGCTGCGAGATCTGGGCGACGGCCTCCTCGGCGTAGCGCCCGACGTCGTCGCCGCGGTACTTGCCGCGGAAGCTGTTCGGGGACTCGACGGTGTGCACCCAGTCCGGGCGTGTCTCAAGGGCATTGGGGTTGTCGGCGGTCGACGTGGAAACCGCGTCGGTGCCGTAGGTCCAGCCGTGGTACGCCTCGCGCATGGCAACGACGTCGGGACGGCCGGCCGCAGCGATCGCCAACCGCAGTGCGAGATCGCTTGCCTCCGATCCTGAGTTCACCAGGAACACGGTGTCCAGCGGATCGGGCAGCAGTGATGCGAGCCGCTCGCTGAACTCGACGACCGAGGCGTAGTTGAACCGCGAGTTCGTGTTGAGCTTGCGCAATTGTCGTGCCGCGGTCTCGGCGACGCGAGGATGCGCATGCCCCAGCACCGTCACGTTGTTGACCATGTCGAGATAGCAGCGCCCACTGGTCGACATCAGGAAATGCCGCCAACCGCGTTCGATGCGCGGTGGCTCGTCGTAATAGTGCTCCTGCACGGGCGCGAACGCGCGGTCACGACGCGTCACCAGATCCGCGTCGCCGGAATCGGCGGCCAGCGGGGACAACCCGAGAAGCGGACGCGGATCGGCACACCACGCGAGCCAGCCGGGAGCCAGGCTCGGGCTCACCAAGGCCGGGGCCGCGGGCGCGCCGACGGGCCGCAACGCCACCTCGACACGGCGGCCGGCCTTCGCCACACCGAGACCCGCGGAGTCCGCGGCAACACCGGTCAGCGTCAGCACATGGTCGTTGCCGCGCAACGTCACAGAGTCGCCGTCGCGGCTGACCTCGCCGTCGAACGGCGCGGTCAGGGTGACATCGTCGGCGCACCACATGCTGATGCCGGTCGGCACGACGGCGGGTTCGTCCTGGCTCAACGCCGGTGCGCGGGTGGGGCGCGGCTGACCGAAACGCGTGAGCACCACGCGCGCACCGTCGGCCAGCGCGTCGCGCGCCAGTTCTTGCTCGACGTCGGGACGCACCCAGGCGCCACGCACGAACGCCGAGTCCAACGAATCCGACGTCGTCGACAGGTCAAGGGTGGTGACCGAATCCGGGTCCAGTCCGCTGATCATCGGCGTCAGAGCGCCCAGTTCGGTTGCCGCGCACTCGAAACCGAGGTCAGCGGTGATCAGCGCCGTCATCACGTCGAGTGGAACGGAGGTGGCCCGCTCGAACATCGACCACTCACCCTCGGCGTTCTCGGTGACGTAGTCGTTGTCCGGGTCGAGCGCGGCCTGCTGCGCGCCGCTGACGTTCAACACGGCGGTGCGCAGAACCAGCAAAGGCCACAACACCGTCGCCTCATCGACCGAGAGCGGGCGGACGGCGTGGAACGCGCGGATGCCGGGCAGCACCGAGGCCGGGGCGGCGCCGGGATGCTGAAGTACCGACGACAGCGTGATGGCCAGTTCACCGACGGTCCAGCTGTCGGTGAGGTCGCCGAAGTCGATGACGCCGTCCGGGCGGACGACGTCGCCGGGTCCGCGCGACACCACGACGTTGGCGTCGGTGAGATCCATGTGAATGGCCTGATGCGGCAGGCTGTCGGCGAAGGGGGCGATACGCGACCAGGCGTCGCGCGCAGCATCTTCGAGACGTTCGCGGCGTGCGGGATCGGTGACATGGGACGCGAGCGTCGACACCACCTCGGCGCCGAACCGGAGATCCCACTGCAGGATCCGGTCGAGCCCGGGATGGCTGAACTCGGCCAGGGCGCGCGTCATGCGTCCCGCGAGTGCGCCGAGTTCGGCGACCGTCGCCGCACGCAGGTATCCGCGCTCGCTGAGTGCGCCGCCGGGCAGGTATCGCAGCAACCGCACGTAGGCGGTGCCCTGTGCGGTGTCGAGCAATCCGGTTACTGCCGTTCGCTTCTCGCCGCGCACATTGGGCAGCGGCACCGCGATCCGCAGTGTCGGCTCGGCTGCGGCGATGACATCGGCGGCCAGGTCCTGGGCCTGTAGCTCGGTCTCGTTGAACGCCGGGTTGGCGATCTTGAGCACACCGACGGTCTCGTCGCCCTGGGTGACCAGGAAGTTCTTGTCCTGCTGGCTGCCCAGCGAGGTGGCCTTGGCGTCAAGGCCGTAGTGGGTTGCCAGGATCTGCTCGGCCTGGGCCTCGCTGACCTGGGGTGCGGGCAATTCGGGTTCGGCCAGGAAGTTGAACCCGACCGTGTTGCGTTCGGCGCTCACCGGTTCACAAACTCCACGACGACCTGAGTGAACGCGTCGTTGTCGTCACCGGCGGCGGTGTGCCCGGCGTCGGAGAGCTCGACGAACTCCGCTGCGGGCACCTTCTCCAGGAAATCTATGACACCTTCAGGGCTGACCACGTCAGAAAGCTTCCCACGGACCAACAGGATCGGGATCGTGAGGTTCATCGCGGCCTGTTCGAGCCGGTCGACCCGCGCGAACGGGTCGTCCTGCGGCTTGCTCAGGAACGCCGGATCCCAGTGCCAGTACCAGCGGCCGTCGCGCAGACGCAGGTTCTTCTTCAGGCCCTCGGGACTGCGCGGTTTCCTCCGGTGCGGCAGGTAGGCCGCGACCGCGTCAGCGGCCTCCTCAAGCGTGTCGAAACCGTCGATGTTGCTCGCCATGAAGTCGCGGATCCGCGCGCTGCCGGACTTCTCGAACTTGGGCACAACATCCACCAGCACGAGCTTCGCCACCAGTTCGGCACCTGCCTCGTGCGCTGCCAGGATTCCCGTCAGGCCGCCCATGCTGGCGCCGACCAGCGCCACCGGCCGTCCGATCTGGTACAGCACCTGGAGAACGTCGCCGCTCATCGCATCGACGGAGTAGTTCGCGGTGGGGGAGCGGTCGCTGTCGCCGTGTCCGCGGGCGTCCAGCGCGATCACGTGCAGGCCTTGATCGGCCAGGATCTGGCCGGTCTTCTTCCACGAGTACCGGTTCTGTCCGCCGCCGTGCAGCAACAGGACCGTGGGCCGGTCGGCCGACTGCTCGGCGCCCTTGTTCCACTCGTCGCCGACCAGGGTCAGATCGTCGACGCCACGGAACGCGACGGTCTGCGATTCGGCTTGTGCAGCGCTCACGGACTTCCTCTCGGCGGCCCCCGGGGCGACACGTTACCGAGGCGAGTCCCGGCCGCGGGCGCGAACCCGCTGCATCTGGAGGCGCCGACCGGCAGCGCATAAGCTGCGCACCCGGTACCCCCGGTGACGATGTGACCGACGCCACGTACTTTGGATCGCGCGCACGTTTACACCGGGCGTGCGATATGTAGTGCAGTGCAGCAGTCGAGGAGCAGAGGTATGGCAGACGACGACAGCCCCGACGCCGTCGAGTCGACTGATGCCGAGCACCTCGAGGTGCCCGACCGCGAGAAATCGGATGCGGCTCGCGGGCCGCTGTCACAGACCGCGCTGGGCGCCCGGGTCGGGATCGCGGTCGTCGTGGCGCTCACGGCGCTGACCGGGTGGCTCGGTTATCGCGCCTATCAGGCGCACAGCGTCGAGCGGCAACGCGAGGCGTTCGTGGAGGCCGCGCGCCATGCCGCGATGAGTCTGACCAACGTGGGGTGGGAGACCGTCGACGCCGACGTGCAGCGTGTCCTCGACTCAGCGAGCGGGACGTTCCACGACGACTTCCAGAAGCGCGCCGAGTCCTATCGCGAGGTCGTCAGGCAGGTGCAGTCGAAGTCCGAGGGCACCATCACCAGTTCGGCGCTGGAGTCCGTCTCCGACCACACGGCCAAGGTGCTCGTCTCGGTGACGGTGAAATCCGGCAATGCGGGTGTGCCCGAGCAGGCCCCGCAATTCTGGCGGATGCGGTTGACCGTGGAGGAGAACGCAGGCCAGGCGAAGGTCTCCGACGTGGAGTTCGTCGAATGAGCGGTAGACACAGTCTCCGGGCGTTCGCGCAGGCCGAGGAGCGCCCCGAACCAGAGCGGCAGGCCCCCGAGGACGCCTCGACCGACGAGGTGACGACGGGAGCTGACGAGACCGCCGCCGTGGACGATGCCGAGACCGAGGCCGAGACCGAGGCCGAGATCGAGGCGGAAGCGGGCGAAGACGACCGCGAAGACAAACCCGAGGAGCCGGACGCCGAACCGGCGCGCACCATCGCGTGGCCACGCGTGCTGGTGTTCGCGGTGATCCCCGCCGTCGCACTGCTGTTGGCGGCCGGATCGGCGTTTCTGAGGTGGCAGCTCACCTGGGACGCCGGAAGTGACACGGCGCGAACCGAATCGGTCGACGCCGCCAAGGAAATCACGGTCGAGATGCTGTCGTATGACCCGGAGACCGTCGAGCAGCACCTCAACGAGGCCCTCGGGCGGCTGACCGGGAACTTTCTCGACAGTTACACCACGCTCGTGAACACGAGGGTCATCCCGATCGCGACGACGCAACGCGTCACGGCGACCGCCGAGGTGCCCGCGGCGGGTGTGGTGTCGGCATCACCCGACCGCGCCGAGGTGGTGCTGTACCTCAACCAGTACGTGACAGTTGGAGACCAAGCGCCGCAGAAGACCGCGTCGACTGTGCGCGCCACGATGGTTCGCGAGGATGGGAAGTGGTTGATGTCCGAGTTCGCACCGGTGAAACCGTGACCGAAGCACTCGCGGATCCCCGCTGGTTGGATGTCGCCGCGCCCGCGGTGCAACTGCGGGCCCTGGTCTGGGGGCCTGACGACGGCCCGGTGGCATTGTGCCTACACGGTTTTCCCGACACCGCCTACGGTTGGCGCAAGGTGGCCCCGGCATTGGCCGCAGCGGGGTGGAAAGTCGTCGCGCCGTTCCTGCGCGGCTACGTGCCGTCCTCGATGCCCACCGACCGCAGCTATCACGTCGGTGCGCTCATGGACGACGCGCTGCGGGTGCTGGACGCGGCCGGACGCAGCGGTCGCGACGTGCTCATCGGGCATGACTGGGGAGCGATCGCAGGGGCCGGATTGGCGGCGTTGCCGGACAACCCGTTCGACAGGAGCGTGATCATGTCGGTGCCGCCGTCGGCGTCGTTCCGGCCGCTGGGCCGCGTCGCCGACGGTGCCCAGCTCGCGGCGCAACTACCGCGTCAGCTGTTGCGCAGCTGGTACATCCTGTTCTTCCAATTACCCTTGCTCCCAGAGCGATCCGCCTCGTGGGTGGTGCCGCGCCTGTGGCGGCAGTGGTCACCGCGGCTCGACGCTTCGGAGGACATCAGACACGTCGACGCCGCGATCGGGGCGCCGCACCGGTGGCGTGCGGCGCTCGGCTACTACCGGGCCATGGTCCGTCAGACCAAGCCACCCGCGGCGTACGCAGACCCGCACCGGCACTGGTTGTCGCCGCCGCGGCTGCCGACGCTGTATCTGCACGGCGCCGAGGACGGTTGCGCTGCGCCCGATTACGCGCGCTGGGTGAAGGATGTGCTCCCCGACGGCAGTGCCGTCGGGCTCGTGGAGCGCGCGGGACATTTCCTGCAACTCGACCGGCCTGACGACGTCGCGAACCGGATCCTCGACTTCATCGGCCCTGCCGGGGGAGAGTGACGCGTGCGCCGAATGGCGGCCGTGGACGCCCAGACCTGGTGGATGTCGGGAAAACTCCCGAACGACCAGTTCCTGCTGTACGGATTCGACGGTGACGCAGGTGCTCTCGGCGCGGCGCTCGACGAGGTGCGTACCCGTGCCGAAAACTGTCCGGATCTGGCGTTGCGTATCGAGGACGATCTCCCGCTGGTGTACCCGCGTTGGGCGCCGCGACCGGTGACCGACGACCAGTTCGTTGTGCACGATCCCGGCGCCTGGACGTGGAACGAATGCCTCGATGCGGTGAGCGCGCTGGCCGACGACCAACTCGACGCGACGGCCATCACTTGGCGGCTGCACATCTACCCACGCGTGGCCGGCATGCCCCGCGGCGACGGATCCGGGGTCGTCGCGGTACTGCAGATCGCGCATGCGCTCGCCGACGGGATCCGCTCGTCGGCGCTGGCCGCCCGGCTGTTCGGCCGCGCGACGCCGCTGGACCCGATCCCCAACGTCCGGTTCCCCACGGCGACGCTGCCGGTGCGCGCGGCGCAGGCCGCGCGGGCGCATCGCCGCCTTGTCGCCGACGAGGCCTCGGGGGCGGTGCCGTCGCAGGCCTGTGCGCGCCCGGTCCTTCGCAGCAACTGCGCACCGGCCGGGGCCCGCTGGGTGCGCACGATCGTGCGGGATCGCGCCCGGATTTGCGGTCCGACGGTCACCGTCGGCGTGCTGAGCGCGATCTCGACCGCACTGAGTGGGCACCTGCGCACGTTCGGTGACGACCCGGGCTCGCTCGGCGCCGAGGTCCCGATGGCGAAAGCCGGTCCCCGCCGGGCACACAACCACTTCGGGAACGTCGGCATCGGCCTGTATCCCGACGCGAGCGACGACGAGCGCATCGCACGCATCGTGGACGATTTCGCGCAGCGCCGGGCCCGGGCCGCGCACCCGGCGATGATCGCGGCAAGCCGCGCGTTCGCGGCGACACCGGCCCCGCTGTTGCGTTGGGGGGTCGCGCAGTTCGATCCGTCGCTGCGCTCTTCGGTGGCGACCGGCAACACCGTCGTATCGAGCGTCAACCGCGGCAAGGCCGATCTGCGCTTCGGCGCGGCGCCCGTGGTGGTGACGGCCGGCTACCCCGCGTTGTCGCCCATGATGGGGCTGACGCACGGCGTGCACGGCATCGGCGACACAGTTGCCGTCAGCGTGCACACCGCGGAATCGGCGATCGGCGGCGAGGCGGCCCTCGACGCCTATGTCGCGCGGCTGGAGAAGGCGCTGGACGGGTAGGCCCGTTGCAGCGCGGCGATGCCGGAGTCCAGCGCTGCCTCGAGGTACGTCAGATCACCGGTCACAAGCATGACGTTCACGCCGCCCTGGATGCCGGCGAGCAGCGCGGCGGCCACACGTTCGGCATCCAGATCGGCGGCGATCTCGGCCTTGCCCTGCATGTGGCGGATGCCTGCGGTGATCTCGTCATGCCATTGGCGCAGCAGGGCTTTCGAGACGGCTTGTGCGCCGGGGGTGCTGCGGCCCAGCTCCGACATCAACGTGCTGAGTGGGCAGTTCTGCCCATGGCGCCGGTAGCGGTCGACGACGGCGTCGCGCCAACGCCGCCACGATGTCCATGACGTCAGATCACCGAGGTAGGGCTGCTGGTCCTCGAGCACCAACTGCGCTTCGTGCTCTGCCACGGCGAGCAGCAGCTGATCTTTGCCGTCCGGGAAGTAGTGGAACAGTTGGCTTTTGGACGTCCCCGTGCGGGCGCGGATGTCGTCGAGTGTGGTGTCCGCAACGCCGCGGCTGCGGATCTCGGCCGCGGCGCCCTCGATGATGCGGCGCCGGGTGGCCGCGCCTTTGGCGGTGAGTTTTTGGACTTGCTGGTCCATTTTCAGAACAGTACACCTGGATGCATGAGTTCAGAAAGCACGCGGCTGACAGGCCGCACAGCCCTGGTCACGGGGTCCACCGGCGGCCTCGGGGTCGCGATCGCATCGGCCCTCGCAGCGCAGGGCGCACACGTCGTCATCACCGGCCGCGACGCCTCGCGCGGTGCCGCCGTCGTCGCCGACATCCGGAGTGCCGGTGGGCGAGTCGATTTCGTCGCCGCGGATCTCGCCTCGGGCGAGGCCGAGGTCCGTCGGCTTGCTCAGCGGGCCGCCGATGCGGTCGGCGGACACATCGACATCCTGGTCAACAATGCCGGCGTGTGGGGCCTGCCCGAACCGACGGCCGACGTCTCCGAATCGGATCTGCTTGCCTCCTACCGGACCAATGTCATCGCGCCGTTTCTGCTCACCGGTGTGCTCGCATCGGCCATGGCCGAACGCGGACACGGTGCCGTGGTCAACGTCGGGTCGATCACGGGCCTCGTCGGTGGTGACAAGTCGGCGCTGTACTCGTCGACCAAGGCCGCCGTGCACTCCCTGACCAAATCCTGGGCGGTCGAGTACGGCCCTCAAGGCGTGCGGGTGAACGCGGTGGCGCCGGGACCCATCGCCACCGAGCGTGTACTTCAGGCCGTCGACCATGTCGCCGGGGCGCTCGCACACGTACCCTCACGGCGGATGAGCACCCCCGAGGAGGTCGCCGCCGCGGTGGTGTTCCTGGCCGGTGACGATGCCGCCAACATCCACGGCGTCATCCTCAGTGTGGACGGAGGGTGGGCGGCGGCGTGACAAATGGCTTAGATTTTGTCACATGGCGGATAGTGCGTTCGACACTGCGATCCTGATTCTGCGCGTGGTTCTGGGCCTCACCATGGCCGCCCACGGCTACAACAAGTTCTTCGGCGGAGGCCGCATCCCCGGCACCGCGGGGTGGTTCGACAGCATCGGCATGAAGCCCGGCATGTTCCACGCCCGCGTGGCGGCCACCACCGAGGTCACCGCGGGCCTCGGCCTGGCCGTCGGCCTGCTCACGCCGGTGCCCGCGGCGGGCTTCGTCGCGCTGATGCTGGTTGCGGCGTGGACAGTGCATCGGGTCAACGGCTTCTTCATCGTCCAGTCGGGCTGGGAGTACAACCTGGTCCTGGCGGTCGCTGCCGTCGCGATCGCCGGGACCGGCGCCGGGCGCTTCAGCCTCGATTACCTGCTGTTCTCCGGCACCGGCTTCTACGACTACCTGCACGGTTGGTGGGGACTGGCGATCGCGGTCATGCTCGGCCTGGCCGGCGGCATCGGCCAGTTGGCGATCTTCTTCCGCCCACCGGCCAAGACGGGCTGACACGAGACTAGAACACGTTCTAGTCTTGCCCGCATGGGCTTTCTCAAGCAGACCGCTCCCCAGGTCGATTTCGAGGAGTGGAGCAAGGGCACACGCGCCGAGAAGATCCGACCCATGGCCCGGCACTGGGCCGAGGTCGGTTTCGGCACCCCGGTCGCGCTGCACCTGTTCTATGTGCTGAAGATCTGCCTCTACATCCTCGGCGCGTGGCTCGTGGTGCTGAGCACGCGCGGTATCGACGGATTCACCGCGGTCGCCGACTGGTGGACCGAGCCGATCGTCTTCGAGAAGGTCGTGCTCTACACCATGCTGTTCGAGGTGGTGGGTCTGGGCTGCGGCTTCGGCCCGCTCAACAACCGCTTCTTCCCACCCATGGGGTCGATCCTCTACTGGCTGCGGCCCAAAACCATTCGCCTGCCGCCGTGGCCCGACCGGATCCCGCTGACCGACGGCGACAGCCGCACGGCGTTCGACGCCGCACTGTACGGCTCCCTGCTGGTGGTGCTGGTGATCGCGATCTTCTCCGACGGCACCGGGCCCATACCGGCGCTCGGCACCGAGATCGGCGTGCTGCCGATGTGGCAGATCTGGGCCGTGCTGGGAATTCTCGCGGTGCTCGGCCTGCGCGACAAGGTCATCTTCCTGGCCGCCCGCGGTGAGGTGTACGCGTCGTTCACCGTGGCGTTCCTGTTCGCCGGGCACGGCGTCGACGCGATCATCGCGGCCAAGCTGGTCTGCATGGTGATCTGGCTCGGCGCGGCCACCTCCAAGCTCAACAAGCATTTCCCGTTCGTCATCTCGACGATGATGAGCAACAACCCGGTGCTCCGGCCGAAATTCATCAAACGCGCGTTCTTCGAGCATTTTCCGGACGACCTGCGACCCGGGAGGCCCTCGCGCTGGCTCGCGCACCTCAGCACCGCCATCGAGATGCTGGTGCCGCTGGTGCTGTTCTTCTCACACGGCGGATGGCCGACGGCGATCGCGGCGACCATCATGATCTGCTTCCACTTCGGCATCCTCAGCGCCATCCCGATGGGTGTGCCGCTGGAGTGGAACGTCTTCATGATCTTCTGTGTCGCAACGCTGTTCGTCGGACGCGCCGACGTCGGCATCACGGCTCTGAGCACGCCGCTGCCGCTGCTGCTGTTCGCGGTGCTGGTCACCACGGTGACGTTGGGCAACCTGTCCCCGCGCAAGATCTCGTTCCTGCCCGGCATGCGGTACTACGCGGGCAACTGGGACACGTCGCTGTGGTGCGTCAAGCCGTCGGCCTCGGAGAAGATCGAGAAGAACATCGTCGCGATCGCGAGCATGCCGGCCTCGCAGATGGAGCGGTACTACGGCAGCCCCGAGACCGCCCAGATGTACCTGTACATGGGATATGCCTTCCGCGGGTTCAACACCCACGGCCGCGCACTGTTCACGCTCGCGCACCGTGCGATGGCCGGCCACAACGAGGACGATTACGTGCTGACCGACGGCGAGCGCATCGTCTCCACCGCCATCGGCTGGAACTTCGGTGACGGACACATGAGCAACGAACAACTCGTCGCGGCGCTGCAGAAGCGGTGCCACTTCGAACCCGGCGAGGTCCGGATCGTCATGCTCGACGCCCAACCGATCCAGCACCAGACTCAGAGCTACCGCCTGGTCGACGCGGCCACCGGCGAGTTCGAACGCGGATACGTCAAGGTCGCCGACATGGTGACGCGTCAGCCGTGGGACGACGACGTACCCGTCCACGGCGTGAGCTCACCCGAGATGATGTCGCGAGATGGCCGGGCCACCTGACCCCGTCGCGGTGTGGGTCGACGAATCCGGGCGGATCATGAGCGACCTCGGCAGCGTCGACACGGCCTGCTTCGTGACCGTGCGCGCCAACCACTGCCCGGAACGGGCCAAGTGCGTACTCGTGTACCGAGAGCCCGGCCCGCGCCTGCTGTACGGCGAGTTGATGTCCGACCTCGACGACGAGGCCGGCGTCTACCTGGAAACCCACGCCAAACAACTTGCGGCCGATCTGATCTCAGTGTCCGTCGACCACGTGGGCGCAGATGGGCCCGCGGCCAGCTGGCGTTATCGGCTGCTGCCGATGCGGTGGAAGACCGCCGACGGGTGGCGTGAGACCGACACCAGGCTCGCAGTCTGGCCCGACTGAATCAGCCCACTTCGTCGGGGCTGATCCGCAAGCTCCTCAGCCCATCTTGTCGGGGCTGATCCGCAAGCTCCTCAGCCCATCACATCGCGCACCTTCACCGACTCCAGACCCTGCAACATGAGGGTCCGGGCGGTGTCGAGGTGCTTGCGCCAGTGCGCCTCGGCGGCATCGCCGTCACCGGAGCGCATGATCTGCATGAGCTTGCGGTAGGACCGCATCAGCTTGTCGTAGTCGGCCTTCGACACGGGCCGGTGCTCACGGAACAGGAACGCGTGGTGGCGCACCGTGATCTCGTGCAGCATGCCGGCGATGATGCCCAGCGTGGCGTTGCCGGACAGTTCCACGACGCGGCGGTGGAAGTCACCCGTGGTCTCGGCAAGCCGATCGGACTGCCAGTCGTCGGGGATGTGCTCTTCGAGCATCCGGTCGAGTTCGGCGAACTGCTCTTCGGTGCCGTTCTCGGCGAGCAGACGCGCCGCCATCGGCTCGATCGCCGAGCGGGCCACGAGCAGATCGGCGATATCGGCCCCGGACAGTTCGAGCAGCAGACCCACGGGCCGCGCGACGATCTCGGGACCGGGCACCCGCACGCGGGCTCCGGTACGGGATCCACGGCGCACCTCGACCAGGCGCTCGCTCTCCAGCACGCGCACGGCCTCGCGCAGCGTCGGGCGGCTCACGCCGAAGTGGCTCATCAGCTCGGCCTCGTTGGGCAGGAAATCGCCGTCCTTGAGCTGCCCCTCGACCACCATGCGGCGTAGAGTTCCCGCGACGAGCTCGGCGGTCTTGGGCGACCGGACGGCGGCTCGAGGCGTGATGGCGTCGGGCCCGATCATCGGCGCCAGCGGTGTGGATTCAGCCACAACTAACTCCCTGCAATTGGTACTCGACGTGGCCCTGCAGGCCAGCTATACAACTCAGTAAACCATCTAAGAGCCCGCCGGGATCTCGAGCCAACTCGACCAACCAGTAGGTTGACCTAGTAAACCTACTCGTCTAGTTTCGACCACAACGCCCATTCGGGTTACAGCTACCCATCTTCGAAGGAGAAGTCATGGCTGAAGCCGTCATCGTCGAGGCCGTCCGCTCACCCGTCGGCAAGCGCAACGGCTCGTTGTCGGGAATCCACCCCGCAGAGCTGTCGGCCCAGGTGCTCAACGGCCTCGTCGAGCGCGCCGGAATCGACCCCGGGCTGGTCGACGACGTCATCTGGGGTTGCGTCATGCAGGCCGGTGAGCAGGCCCTCGATATTGCGCGTACCGCCGTTCTGAGCGCCGGCTGGCCCGAGACCGTTCCGGGTGTGACCGTGGATCGCCAGTGCGGTTCCAGCCAGCAGTCGCTGCACTTCGCCGTCGCCGGTGTGGTCGCCGGTCACTACGACGTCGTCGTCGCCGGCGGCGTCGAGTCGATGTCGCGCACCCCGATGGGCTCGTCGCTGGCCAACGGTGGCAACCCCTACGGCGAGTCGTTCAAGGCGCGTTACGACAAGACCCCGAACCAGGGGATCGGCGCCGAGATGATCGCCGAGCAGTGGGGCTTCAGCCGCACCCAGCTCGACGAGTTCTCGCTGCGCTCGCACGAGAAGGCTGCCGCCGCCCAGGACTCGGGCGCGTTCTCCGATCAGATCGTCGGCATCAAGACCAAGGACGCCGATGGCAACGACACGGTCGTGCTCGAAGACGGCGGCATCCGTCGTGGCGGCACCATCGAGTCCATGGCCGGCATCAAGCCCGCCTTCAAGGAGGACGGCGTCATCCACGCCGGCAACTCCAGCCAGATCTCCGACGGTTCGGCCGCCGTGCTGATCACCTCGGCCGAGAAGGCCAGGGAGCTCGGCCTCAAGCCGATCGCCAAGGTGCACACCGCGGTGCTCGCCGGTGCCGATCCGGTCATCATGCTGACCGCTCCCATCCCGGCCACGCAGAAGGCGCTGAAGAAGTCGGGCCTGAGCCTCGACCAGATCGGTGCGTTCGAGGTCAACGAGGCGTTCGCGCCGGTTCCGATGGCGTGGCTCAAGGACATCGGCGCCGATGAGAAGAGGCTGAACCCCAACGGCGGCGCCATCGCGCTGGGCCACCCGCTCGGCGGTTCGGGGGCGCGCATCCTGACCACACTGCTGCACCACATGCGGGACAACAACATTCAGTACGGCCTGCAGACCATGTGCGAGGGTGGCGGCCAGGCCAACGCGACGATCCTGGAGCTGCTGTGACCGAAACCGCGCCTGGCGCAATCGCAGAACGCAAGGGTGCAAACGGCGACGTTCTGCTCATCACCATCAACCGGCCCGAAGCCCGCAACGCGGTCAACGCCTCGGTGAGCAAGGCCGTCGGCGATGCGCTGGCGGAGGCGCAGAACGATCCTGAGGTGCGCGCGGTGGTCCTCACCGGGGCAGGCGACAAATCGTTCTGCGCCGGTGCGGACCTCAAGGCGATCTCGCGCGGGGAGAACCTCTTTCACCCCGACCACCCGGAGTACGGATTCGCCGGCTACGTCAGCCATTTCATCGACAAGCCGACCATCGCCGCGGTCAACGGCACCGCGCTCGGCGGCGGCACCGAACTGGCGCTCGCGAGTGATCTGGTGGTCGCCGAGGAGCGTGCGCTGTTCGGTCTGCCCGAGGTCAAGCGTGGCCTGATCGCCGGCGCAGGCGGCGTGTTCCGCATCATCGAGCAGTTGCCGCGCAAGGTGGCTCTGGAGTTGCTGTACACCGGTGAACCCATCAGTGCCGCAGACGCTTTGAAGTGGGGCCTGATCAACCAGGTCGTGCCCGACGGCGCCGTCGTCGATGCCGCGCTCAAGCTGGCCGAGCGGATCACGTGCAACGCGCCGCTGGCCGTGCAGGCCAGCAAGCGCGTGGCCTACGGCGCCGAGGACGGCACGGTGCCCGCCGAGCAGCCGTCGTGGAAACTCACCAACCGCGAGTTCGTCACGCTGCTGAAAACCGAAGACGCCCAAGAGGGTCCGCTGGCATTCGCGCAGAAACGCCAGCCTGTATGGAAGGCACGGTAAGTCAGGTAGCCATGAAGCGACTGATCTACAACGAAGAGCACGAGGCGTTCCGCCAGACCGTCAAGGAGTACATCGAACGGGAGCTCGTCCCGAACTCCGAGAGGTGGGAAGCCGAGCGCATCGTCGACCGGTCCGCCTACACCGCTGCCGGCAAGTACGGCCTCATCGGGTTCAACATGCCCGAGGAGTTCGGCGGCGGCGGCTCGGATGACTTCCGGTTCAACGCGATCATCGACGAGGAGATCGCCAAGTCGGGTGTGCACGGTCCGGCGCTGAGCCTGCACAACGACGTCGTCGGCCCGTACTTCAAGGAGCTGGCCAACGACGAGCAGCGTCAGCGCTGGCTACCCGGCATCACCAGCGGCGAACTCATCATCGCGATCGCGATGACCGAGCCCGGCGCGGGCAGTGACCTCGCGGGCATCCGTACCTCGGCGGTCCGCGACGGTGATGACTGGATCATCAACGGGTCCAAGACCTTCATCTCCTCGGGCATCAACTGCGATCTCTGCGTCGTCGTCGCACGCACCGATCCCGAGGCCGGCCACAAGGGCTTCTCGCTGTTCGTGGTCGAGCGGGGCATGGAGGGTTTCACCCGCGGTCGCAAGCTCGACAAGATGGGCCTGCACAGCCAGGACACCTCGGAGCTGCACTTCGAGAATGTCCGGGTGCCGCACGCCAACCTGCTCGGCAAGGAAGGTCGCGGGTTCTACCACCTGATGACCAACCTGCCCTCGGAGCGCCTCTCGATCGCGATCTCGGCCATCGCCGGCGCGCGGGCCGTGTTCGACGAGACGCTGCAGTACTGCAAGGACCGCAAGGCATTCGGCCAGCCGATCGGCAGCTTCCAGCACAACCGGTTCCTGCTTGCCGAGATGGAGACCGAGCTGGAGGTCACCGAGAACTACATCGACCGCTGCCTGCAGGGTGTGGTCGACGGTGAGCTGACCGCCGTCGAGGCCGCCAAGGCGAAGTGGTGGGCGACCGAGACCGCCAAAAAGGTCGTCGACAACTGCGTACAGCTGCACGGCGGCTACGGCTACATGATGGAGTACCGGGTGGCCCGTGCCTACGTCGACGGACGTATCCAGACGATCTTCGGTGGCACCACCGAGATCATGAAGGAGATCATCGGCCGCGACCTCGGTGTCTAGTCCCACTGCCCAGCAGACGCAAAACTGCCCCTTTTCCGAGGAAAAGGGGCAGTTTTGCGTCTGCTCGGCAGAAGAAGGATTCAGCCGATCGGAGCGTCGGCCGCGGGCATCGCCTCGGGGCTCTCGGCCGGGGCGGCGGGCGGCTGGGTGGTCTCCGTGGTGGTCTCCGTGGTGGTCGTGGTGGTGGTCGTCGTGGAGGTGCCCGAGACCGTCGGCGTAAGCGCCTCCGGCGGGCTGTTCGGGTCCAGCACGGTGTCGATCAGGTAGATGCGGGCGTTCTGGGCGTGGATGGCGCCGCAGACGAGTTTGGCGGTGTCGTTGACCTTGATGTCGCCGCCCTTGCCGGTGACCTTGATCTCGGCGCCCTGCTGCGTCGGCCGCTGCCCCTTGACGTCATCGTTGCCGAGCAGGCCGAGGAACACGTGGTAGTAGTCGAAGCTCGTCAGCGCGGCTGGATCGGCGGCGATGGCATCCCACTGGCCAGGAGCGAGCTTCGCGAACGCCTCGTTGGTGGGCGCGAACACCACGTACGGACCGTTGTCGAGCACTGGGTCGATGTTGACGGCCGGGTTCAGGCCACCCGAGACCGCGGCATTGAAGGTGCTGATCTCCGGGATGGCTGCCAGCGCCTGGCTGACCGGCACGTCGTTGAGCGCCTTCCAGGACGGCACGGCCTTCTTGAAGTCGTCGCAGCCGGGGCCCTGCGGGTCGGGGATCTCGACCGTCGGCTCTGCCGTGGTGGTGGGGGTTTCCGGCTCGGCGTAAGCCGTGACTGCCAGTGGCAGTGATGTGGCGATCGCGGCGATCGCCGCGGCAGCCCCCAATGTCTTGGTACGCGTGTGCATTGCTGGGTTTCCTCCCGCTCAGGCCGGCCAGGTTCGTTCGATTGCCGGTGACGCGCGCCATATCGGTCGAAACGCGAGCACCCGCAAGCGCAAATGCTTCGGCGTTCCCCGCGGCGCCGCATCGGATCGTAAAGGCTTCGTAACGGTTACGGCAAAGCAGACGTCTGGACCGAATCCGGTTCTGCGGTGTTGACCTGCGGTTTCCCGATGGCGGCAGAAAAGAGCGCGGCGATGAAGCACAGGCCGGCCGCGATGTAGAAGGCGGCGTCGTAGTTGCCGTTGAGATCGCGCAGCCAGCCTGCGCCCGCGGCGGCGATGGCCGCGCCTACCTGGTGCGACGCGAACACCCAGCCGAACACCACGGGCGAGCGCGTACCGAAGAAGTCCCGGCACAGCACGATCGTCGGCGGGACCGTGGCCACCCAGTCCAGCCCGTAGAAGATCACGAACACCCAGGTGCTCGGCTCGGCCTGCGGCGAGAGCAGCGACGGCAGCAACAGCAGCGAGACGCCACGGCCCGCGTAGTAGATGAGCAGCAGCAGGCGCGGGTCGACGCGGTCGGTCAGCCAGCCGGAGAAGACGGTGCCCGCGACGTCGAGGATGCCGATCGTGGCGAGCAGACCCGCGGCGACCGTGGTCGGCATGCCGTGGTCGTTGGCCGCGGGGATGAAGTGCGTCGCGATCAGGCCGTTGGTGGTCATGCCGCAGATCGCGAAGCTGGCCGCCAGCAGCCAGAAGGCGCGTGACGACGCGCCGATGCGCAGCCCGTCGAAGGCGGCTGTGAAGCTGCTCGCGGGTACCGCAGGCGGTTCGGCCGGGACGGCCTCGGCTCCGTACGGTGCCAGGCCCTTGTCGGCGGGGTGGTTGCGCATGAACACCGCGACGAGGGGGACGACGGCCAGTGCGGCGGCCGCCACGATCAACGAGGCCCAACGCCAGCCGTGGTGCGTGGTCACCGCGGCGACGATCGGCAGGAAGATCAGCTGGCCCGTGGCACTCGCAGCGGTGAGGACACCGGTGACCAGGCCGCGACGCTGTTCGAACCAACGGGTGGCGATCGTCGCGACGAACCCCATCGAGATCGACCCGGTGCCGATGCCGACCAGCACGCCCCACAACAGCACCAGCTGCCAGCTGGCGGTCATGGTGATGCTCAGCGCCGAGCCGGTCGCGATCAGCATCAGTGACACGGTCAGCACGGGACGCACGCCGAAGCGGTCCATCAGCGCGGCTGCGAACGGCGCGGTGAGGCCGTACAACATCATGTTGACCGACATCGCGAGACCGACCGTGCCATGCGTCCAGCCGAACTCGTGGTGCAGCGGGTTCATCATCACGCCGGGGATCGACCGGAACCCGGCCGCACCGAGGATCGCGACGAAACTCACCGCGGCTACCACCCACGCCCAGTGGATGCGTGTGGCTTTCCCTCCGACCTGACCGCGTGTCTCCGTGCTCACCCGATCACCTTGACCGACCGCGCCGTTCCGGCCAAGTGGCATGAACGCCATCATTCGTCAAAAACATGCCATACTGCCGACGTGCACCGCGTCGCCGTTCTCCTGCTGGCGCCGGTGGTCGCGTTCGACGCGACCATCGCTCCGACGCTGTTCGGCTATGCGGTCGACGCCGACGGCAACCCGCTCTACGAGGTCGTGACGTGCGGGGTCGACACGGGGCCGGTCGCGGCGATCAACGGTTTCGCGATGCTGCCCGCCGCGGGCCCGGAGGCGTTGGCGACCGCCGACACCGTGGTCATCCCCGGCACCACGTATCCGGCCGCGCGCGTCGACGGCGTGCTCGGCGAGAACGTGGCGGCCGCGTTGTCGCGGATCCGGCCCGGTACCCGGCTGGTCTCGATCTGCACGGGTGCGTTCGTGCTCGCGGCGGCCGGTCTGCTCGACGGCAGGCCCGCCACCACGCACTGGCGTTACGCCGACGACCTCAGGAGACTGCACCCCACGATCGAGGTCGACGAGAACGTGCTGTTCGTCGACGACGGTGATCTGCTCACCTCCGCGGGGCTCGCGGCGGGAATCGACTTGTGCCTGCACATCATCCGGTCGGACCACGGCACGCAGGTGGCCAACGCCGTGGCGCGGCACTGCGTGGTGCCGCCGTGGCGTGAGGGCGGGCAGGCGCAGTTCATCGACCGCACCGTCCCGGTGTCCGATCCGGCGTCGACCGCAGCGACGCGCGAATGGGCACTCGATCGCCTGCACGAGGAGCTCACCGTGGAGCGGCTGGCCCGCCACGCGCACATGAGCCCGCGCACGTTCAGCCGTCGGTTCACCGACGAGACAGGGCAGTCGCCCGGGACGTGGATCCGCAACCGGCGCCTGGACCACGCACGGGAACTGCTGGAGTCCCAGGATCTTCCGATCGACGAGGTGGCCCGGCTCTCCGGACTCGGTACCGCAGGCAATCTGCGACACCATCTGCGCCGCGGGCTCGGCATGTCCCCGTCGAACTACCGCAAGGTGTACCAGGGGGCCTGATAGCCGCCGTCGGTGTCTACGATGGCCCGCATGCCTGAGCCGCTGATCCTTCCCATCCTCGGTCACGCGCCGCAGCTCGACCCAGAGGCCTTCGTGGCGCCCAATGCCAATGTGATAGGCCAGGTTTCGCTGGCCGCGCGCGTCAGCGTGTGGTACGGCGCGACATTGCGCGCCGAGTCGGAGCCCATCGAGATCGGCGAGGGCAGCAACATTCAGGACGGCGTCACCGTGCACGTCGACCCCGGCTTCCCGTGCCGCCTCGGCGCGGGCGTCACCGTCGGCCACAACGTGGTGCTGCACGGTTGCACCGTCGAGGACGACAGCCTGATCGGCATGGGCGCGGTGGTGCTCAACGGTGCCGTGATCGGCGCGGGCTCGCTGGTGGCCGCCGGTGCGGTGGTGCCGCAGGGCATGGTGGTGCCGCCGCGCTCGCTCGTGGCAGGCGTGCCGGGCAAGGTGCGACGCGAGCTGACCGACGACGAGGTCGAACACAACCGCTTCAACGCCAAGGCCTACGTACACCTCATCGATCTGCACCGGCAGGCGGGCTGAGCCGCGCGGTCCCGTCCTGAAGGGTCGTAAGGGTCCGAGGCCCTGCCGATCCACGCCGGGCTCATGCGGACCGTGCGGCGGACGCCGCGATTGCCGCGCTCGAGCCGGGGGTATACACCGCGGCGTGGATAGGACTGCAGCGTGCGAATCTTGGTGACCGGCGCGACCGGATATGTCGGCTCGAGACTGGTCACGGCGCTGCTGGCGCATGATCACGACGTCGTGGTGGCAGGCCGCAACACCGCCCGACTGACCGATTTCGGATGGTTTCCCGACGTGAGGGCCGTACAACTCGACGCGGCCGACCCGGAGTCGGTGCGCGGTGCGTTCCAACAGGCCGGAGAGGTCGATGTCGTGTACTACCTGCTGCACGGCATCGGGGAGCCGGGCTTCCGGGAAGCCGACAACCGCGCCGCCACCAACCTCGCCGCCGCGGCGCGGGATGCGGGGGTGCGGCGCATCATCTACCTCGGCGGCTTCGTGCCCGAGGACGACACGCTCTCCGATCACCTCGCGGGCCGGGCCGAGGTGGCGCATTCTCTGCATGTGGACAACGGCCCCGAGGTCGTGTGGCTGGGCGCGGCGATGATCATCGGCGCGGGGTCGACGTCGTTCGAGATCTTGCGCTATGTGTCCGACCGGTTCCCCGTCATGCCGCATCCGTCATGGCTGTCGAACCCGATGGATCCGATCTCCATCCGCGATGTTCTGCACTACCTGGTGGCCGCGGCCGATTACGAGCGGGTGCCTGCGGGGGCATATGACATCTGCGGGCCCGAGACCACCACCTACCGCGACGTGCTGGCGACGTACTCGCGCTTGGCGGGTAAGCGGCGCCTGGGAATACCCGTGTGGGGGGTCGCGACGGGGGTGGCCTCGCGAGTGTCGGCCGTGGTGCTGCCGGTCCCGGATGGTCTGGCCGCGGATCTCACTGAATCCCTTGACTATCCGATGACCGCCGACGGTGACGGCATCCGTCATGTGGTCCCCGATCCACCGGGTGGCCTCCTTGGTGTCGACGAGGCTATCCGGCGGTCGCTGGCCGGTGGCCGTCGTAAGCCGGTCAACTTGTTGGCCGATCCGCACCATCTCGCCGACACCGATCCCCAATGGGCGGGCGGTGATCGGGCGCGCCTGCGGCAGTTGGCCGGTGCGGCTCTGCCGTCGGTGACGCGTCCCGCACTCGCGCTGCTCGGTCTGCTGCCGGGCCCGGTGGCAGGCGCTGTGCGCTCGGGCCTCGACATGGTGATCGGTCTGGTGCCCAAGGGGGCGAAGTGACCCGATTCATCCAGCTCGCCGGTGAGCCGGAGGTGTGTCACGAAGCGCCCGAGCAGATCCGGCGTCGCCGCGTCGTCGTCGCGGTGGTCCTGCTCATCGGCGCCGGCCTTCTCGGATACTCGCTGACCCGGCCCCCTGGCGACGGATCGTTTCTGTGGTCGACGCTCGTGTTGGCCGCGGTGTGGACCGTGGGCGCGTTCGTCTCCGGGCCATTGCACCTGGGGTACCTGGACGTTCAGGGGCGCAATCGTCGCCCCGTCATCGCCGGGACCGCGGTCGGTGTCGCGCTCGGCGCGGCCTTCGTGGTCGGTGCCCTCGTCGCCCGCGAGATCCCGGGTGTCCGTGAGTTCATCACGCGCGTATTGGAATTGAGCAACACCGGGCCGCTGCTGCTGATCGTGTTCATCACCGTCGTCAACGGCGTCGCCGAGGAACTGTTCTTCCGGGGGGCGCTGTACACCGCGCTCGGGAAGTTCTACCCGGTGGTCGTGTCGACGCTGATCTACATCGCCACCACGATGGCCTCGGGAAACCCCATGCTCGGGTTCGCGGCCATCATCCTCGGCGCGGTGTGCGCGCTGGAACGCCGCGTGACCGGGGGAGTGCTCGCACCGATGCTGACCCACTTCTTCTGGGGGCTCGCGATGGTGCTCGCACTCCCGCCGATCTTCGGGGTGTAGCGCTCACCGTAGCGGGTGGTCCACTTCGTCTCGGTGCATGCGTGCCGCGGTGAATGCGATCGCGGCGATGACCACCGGGACCAGGCCTGCGAACAGGAAGATCACCTCCATCGAGACGATCTTCGACAGCGGGCCCATGATCGCGAACGACAACGGCATGAACGCCAGCGACACGAAGAAATCCAGGCTCGACACCCGGCCCAGCATCTCGGTCGGCACGCGGCGTTGCAGCAGCGTCCCCCAGATCACCATGCCGGCGCCGTCGGTGACGCCGATGACGAACGAGGCGGCCGCCATCAACGGGAACGACGACGTATATCCCAGGATCACCAGCGGGATCGAGCCCAGGCCCCACATCGTCATCATCGTGGTGAGATAGCGGCGCGGCATGCGTCGCGACGACACCGTCAACGCCCCCAGCGCGCTGCCGAATCCGAAGAACGCCAGGATGAAACCGTAGGCGCGGGCGCCGTCGGCGAACCGGTCCTGTGCGATGAACGGGAGCAGCACCTCGATGGGGCCCAGCACGACGAGCACGAACATGCTCGCGAACAGCAGTGTCCACAGCAGCCAACGGGTGTGCACCATGAACACGAACCCCTCACGCAGATCTCGCAATACGTGCGGGCGTTCGTGGTTCTCGGACGCCTCGGGCGGTGCGGGTGGGCGCGTCGCGACGAGCAGTGCCAGGCCGAGGGCGAACAACACCGCCACGACGACGGCGCCGACCGACGGCATGGTCGCACCGATGACCATGCCCGCCACGGCAGGGCCCACCGAGCGCTGGAACACCGGACGCACGACGCCCTCGACGCCGTTGGCGGCCAGTAGTTGTTCCGGCGGCAGGATGCGCGGCAGTATCGCGCTGTATGCCGGGAAGAAGAAGGCCGCAGCGATGCCGAGAATCCCTGCGGCAACGGCCATGTGCCAGATCTTGAGCATTCCGAGCAGGGCCAGCGTGGCTATCGCCGTGACCGTGACGAGGTTGACCGTCTCGACCGCGATGATGATGGTGCGCTGATTGATCCGGTCGGCAGCGATTCCGCCGACCAGGACAAAGGCCACCAGGCCGACGCCGAGGCAGGTCGCGACCAACGACAGTGAGGCAGGGTCGTTGTCGATCGCGATCACCTGCAGCGCCATGACCACCGCCCACATGCCTTCGGCAAAGATCGACAGCGTCACCGCGGCGATCAGCAGGCGGTACTCGCGGATTCGGAACGGTGCAAGCACGCGCCAGCCACGGACCGCCTGCAGCGGCCCCACCGGTTGCGGCGAGCGCACCGGTTCTTCGATGTCGTGTTGCGTACTCACAACGTTCGATGGTCCCAATCGGCGGCGGGCGAGTCCAATGAATTACGCGGTGTTCGATGTCGGGGGTCGCGCGGATGATCACGGTATGACCGACATGGAACCGCAGTGGACCTACCGCGCGCAGTGGTCTCCGGAATATCGCGAGTATTTTGGCCTGTGCCTGGAGTTCCCGGCGTTGTGTGCGCGGGCGTTCACGGCACACGAAGCGGTCGAACGTGCGCAGCGACTCGTCGAGCAGGAGGTCGCCGACAGACTCGCGGCCGATATGGACCTGCCGCAACCATTGACCGACCGGCGGTACAGCGGCAGCTTCATGGTGCGCACCTCACCCGCGCTGCATGCCAAGCTCATGGTCGAAGCCGCCGAACAGCGGGTCTCGCTGAATCAATGGGTGGTGCAGAAGTTGGCGGGGCGGCCGGCGATGTCGTTCGATGACTTCTAGGTGTCGTGGGTTTGCCTCTGCGTGTTGCCTGTTGTGTTCGGACTCCGATATCGCGGGTGATATCGGGGTTGGGTAGTGCATTCGGTGAGGGGTGAGGTCGTTTGGCCTGTGTCGTGGGTTTGCCTCTGCGTGTTGCCTGTTGTGTTCGGACTCCGATATCGCGGGTGATATCGGGGTTCGGAAGTGCACTCGGTCAGGAGAGAGCCGCTGCCCCGCCCGACGACGTACTCAGTTGTCGGTGAACTCCGGTCGCCGGCTCTGCTGGAACGCCCGGGTGCCCTCGCGGAAATCGTTGGCCGCCAAGAGGTGAAGCTGTCCCTCGCGCTCACGCGTGAACGCGTTGTCGAGTTCGGTGAGCGTGGCGTCGTTGATCGCCTGCTTGGTCTTGCGCAGCGCGACGGCGGGTCCGTTGCGGAGCTTCGCCAGCACCTTGTCCACGGCGGCGTCGAATTCGTCGGCCGGATACACGCCGCTGACCAGGCCCCAGTCGTAGGCGTCGGTGGCGGTGAGCCGGTCGGCCAGCAGCGCCAGCCGCATCGCGCGGATGCGGCCGATGGCCGCGGCGACCAGCGCTGACGCGCCACCGTCGGGCATCAGGCCGATCTTGGTGAACGCCAACAGGAAAAACGCCTGATCCGACGCGAGCACGATGTCACAGGCCAGGGCGAGTGAGACGCCGACGCCTGCGGCCGGTCCCTGCACAACGGCCACAACGGGTTTGGGCAGCGCCACAATCGAGCCGACGGCGCGGTTGGCCGCGTCCAGCACCGCTGCGGCGTCGTGGCCCTTGGCGTTCTGGTCTTCCTCACTGATGCCCGCACCCGAGCTGAACCCACGTCCGGCGCCACCGAGACGCACCGCGCGTACGGCGGGATCGGTCGCGGCCACCTCCATGGCGTCGGCGACCGCGTCGAGCATGTCTTTGGTGAGCGAGTTGAGACTGTCGGGCCGGTTCAGCATCACCGACAGCACACCGTCGGCAAGCGATACGGAAACGTCGTCGATGCTGGGGTAATCGCGGGCTACGGTCTCGGCACTGGCATCGGTGGAAGTCATCTGTGCACCTTAGGTCCAGCAGGCGATTCACCTGCTCCGATGGGGCCGGCTATGGCCATGGCCAGCCGAGAAGGTTATACAAGTAAGCTATGTCGGCGGTCAACTGATCTACACGCGAAGGGGCGTTGAGCATGGCAGGACCATTGCAGGGATTGCGCGTTGTCGAGTTGGCCGGTATCGGCCCTGGCCCGCACGCGGCGATGATTCTCGGCGACCTTGGCGCCGACGTCGTGCGGATCGAGCGGCCCGGTAAGGGCGGAGGGGTGCCCGCGGGCGACCGCGACGCGATGCTGCGCAATCGCCGCTCGGTGGCGGCGAACCTCAAGGAACCCGAGGGCCGTGATCTGGTGCTGCGCCTGATCGCCAAGGCCGACGTGCTGATCGAGGGCTATCGACCCGGCGTCACCGAGCGTCTCGGCCTGGGCCCGCAGGACTGCGCCAAGGTCAACGAGCGGTTGATCTACGCGCGCATGACCGGCTGGGGCCAGGAGGGTCCGCGCGCCCTGCAGGCCGGCCACGACATCAACTACATCTCACTCAACGGCACGCTGCACGCGGTCGGGCGCAAGGGCGAGCGGCCGGTGCCGCCGCTGAACCTCGCCGGTGATTTCGGCGGCGGGTCGATGTTCCTGCTCGTCGGCATCCTCTCGGCGCTGTACGAGCGGCAGACCTCCGGCAAGGGGCAGGTGATCGACGCCGCGATGATCGACGGCTCCGCGGTGCTGATGCAGATGATGTGGGGCTTCCGCGCCAGCGGCATGTGGTCCGACGAGCGCGGCACCAACCTGCTCGACACCGGCGCGCCCTATTACGACACCTACGAGACCGCGGACGGCAAGTACATGGCCGTCGGTGCCATCGAGCCGCAGTTCTACGCCGAACTGCTCAAGGGCCTCGGCCTCGACTCGGCCGACCTCCCGGCCCAGAACGACGTCGCCCGCTGGCCAGAACTGCGCGAGGCGTTCACCAAGGCGTTCGCCGCGCACGACCGGGCGCACTGGACCAAGGTTTTCGACGGCACGGATGCGTGTGCGACGCCGGTGCGCTCGTTCGCCGAGGTGCTCGACGAGCCGCACGTCGCCCAGCGCAACACCTTCTACGACGACGAGGGCAACCTGCAGCCGATGCCGGCCCCGCGGTTCTCGCGCAGCACCCTGCCGACCCCGACACCGCCACCCGTGAGCGGCGCCGACACGGAAGCCGTGCTGCGCGACTGGAGTTAGTCCCAACCAACGTTTGGTCGGCACACGGCCGGCCGGAAAGGAATGCGGTAAGTGGAGATCAAAGACGCGGTAGCCGTCGTCACCGGCGGCGCATCCGGCCTGGGCCTGGCCACCACGAAGCGGCTGCTCGACGCGGGCGCACAGGTCGTGGTGATCGACCTCAAGGGTGAAGAGGTCGTCGCCGAGCTCGGCGATCGCGCCAAGTTCGTCGCCGCCGACGTGACCGACGAGGCCGGCGTCGCAGAGGCGCTCGATGTGGCCGAGTCGATGGGCCCGGTACGCATCAACGTCAACTGCGCGGGCATCGGCAATGCGATCAAGACCCTGTCCAAGAACGGCCCGTTCCCGCTCGACGGCTTCCGCAAGGTGGTCGAGGTCAACCTGATCGGCACCTTCAACGTGATCCGCCTGAGCGCCGAGCGCATCGCCAAGACCGAGCCCATCGCCGGTGAGCGCGGCGTCATCATCAACACCGCCTCGGTCGCGGCGTTCGACGGCCAGATCGGGCAGGCCGCGTATTCGGCCTCCAAGGGCGGCGTGGTCGGCATGACCCTGCCGATCGCGCGTGACCTGTCGCGCGAGCTCATCCGCGTGGTCACCATCGCGCCGGGTCTGTTCAAGACGCCGCTGCTGGGCTCGCTGCCCGAGGAAGCACAGAAGTCGCTGGGGCAGCAGGTGCCGCACCCGGCGCGGCTGGGTGATCCGGACGAGTACGGCGCGCTCGCGCAGCACATCGTCGAGAACCCGATGCTCAACGGCGAGGTGATCCGTCTCGACGGCGCCATCCGCATGGCACCGCGATGAGCTCGGGAGGACTCACATGGCGTTGAAGACGAAGTTCACCGAGACGTTCGGCGTCGAGCATCCGATCGCCCAGGGCGGTATGCAGTGGGTGGGTCGCGCGGAACTGGTTGCGGCCGTGGCGAATGCGGGCGCGTTGGGGTTCATCACCGCGCTGACACAGCCGACGCCGGCCGACCTGGCCAACGAGATCGCCCGCTGCCGTGATCTGACGGACAAGCCGTTCGGCGTGAACCTGACGATCCTGCCGTCGATCAACCCGCCGCCATACGACGAGTACCGTCAGGTGATCGTCGACTCGGGCGTGAAGATCGTCGAGACCGCGGGCTCCAACCCGGCGCCGCACCTGCCGATGTTCCACGACAACGGCATCAAGGTGCTCCACAAGTGCACCTCGGTGCGCCACGCGGTCAAGGCCCAGAGCCTCGGCGTGGACGGCATCAGCATCGACGGGTTCGAATGTGCGGGTCATCCGGGTGAGGACGACATCCCGGGCCTGGTGCTGATCCCGGCAGCCGCCGACAAGATCGAGATTCCGATGATCGCCTCCGGTGGCTTCGCCGACGGCCGCGGTCTGGCGGCGGCGTTGGCGCTGGGGGCCGACGGCATCAACATGGGGTCGCGGTTCATGTGCACCGTGGAGTCATCGATCCACCAGAACGTCAAGGAGGCCATCGTGGCCGGCGACGAGCGGGGGACCGAGCTGATCTTCCGCACGCTCAACAACACCGCGCGCGTGGCCTCGAACGTCGTCTCACGTGAGGTGGTGGAAATCCTCGACAAGGGTGGTCAGTTCGAGGACGTCAAGGATCTGGTGGCCGGTGTGCGTGGCCGCAAGGTCTTCGAGAACGGTGACATCGACGCCGGCATCTGGACCGTCGGCACCGCGATGGGCCTGATCCATGACATCCCGACCGTGCGGGATCTGGTGACCCGCATCGTTCGCGACGCCGAGCTGCTCATCAGCGGACGGTTGCTCAACATGATCAGCGCCGACGAGTCGGACGCAGAAAGAGAATCAGTCCTCGCCTGAGCGAGGACTGACTCGAAAAGCAATCAGGGAGTGTGCCCGCTCGCGGGCAAACTCAAACGGGAAACGCGCGCCGCGTGGCGCGCGTTTCTCATACCGCGGTTGGCAGTTGCTGGAAGTCGTCAAACTGCTCCGAGGTGTCACCCTCGACGAGAACGTCGCCGTGGTAAAGAGCCTCGAAGTCGACCTTGATGACATCGGCACTGGTGTCGTCGATCCACATGCCTCTGAGCGTATGGGTCACTATTAAGGAATCTTTGAGTCACGATTCGGAATATGGTGGCAATCCTACTTTCAAGTAGGTTCCCGGCAGGTAGCTAACGCGCCTCAGCCCTCGGGGGATCCGAAGTGGATCGGGTTGACGCCGTTGAGCACGATCCAGGTGACGATCGCGACGGCGACGCCCGCGACCAGAAGACCCACGGCGATCGCCTTCGACACCGTGCTGCGGCCGAACAGTCGGTGGTCGACCGACCACCGACCCGCGCCGGTGAAGAGCAGCGCCGCGGCGCCGAACGCCACGAGGAACGGCACGTTGAACGGCTGAGCCCAGAACGCGTCACCGGAGACGTTCACGGCCCAGGCGTCGACCATCGCGCCGATCACCGCGCAGGCAGCGAGCGGTGTCAGCAGGCCGAGCAGTAGACCCAGCCCACCGAGGGTCTCCGCGGCCGTGACCATGAACGCGGCGAACGTCGGCAGGCTCCATCCGCTGCTCTCCATGAACCCGGCGGTGGTGCTGAAGTCGAACGCCTTGATCAGCCCGGCCTGCAACATCGTGGCCCCGAGGGCGATCCGGAGGATGAGCAGGCCGGTATCGGCCATCGGTGACGTGGCGGCGGCCGTCGCGGAGAGGCTGGTGGACTCCATCGAGTTGGTGGTCATGTGAACTGGACCCTTCGCGCAGCAAGAACTCATCGTGTGGACGAACTGTGAGCTTCCCCCGAGAACACTGTGAACCCATCCGGGGTGAACCGGCAAGGGTTTGTGATCGTGTCTATCTGCGACGTCGGCGTTGACGACCCCAACTTATCGTTGTTAACTTAACGCCGATATCCCGTTGGGAGGACGCACGTGCTGCACCGGATCGCAATCACGGCGATAGCCGCGCCGCGCCGCATCCTCGTGCTGGCCGCGCTCGTGATGATCGCCGCAGGCATCTTCGGCGTCCCGGTGGCAAACAAGCTGTCCGCCGGGGGATTCCAGGACCCGACGGCAGAATCCGCGCAGGCCACCCAACTGCTCGCCGACAAGTTCCACCGCGGCGACATGCAACTCGTGATCGCCGTCACCGCCGATACACCCGGCGGCCGCGCCAACGGTGAACGGGCGCGCGAGGTCGGCACCGACATCGTCGCGAAACTCAAGGCGTCGCCGTACGTCACCGAGGTGACCTCGGCCTGGACCGCGCCGCCATCGGCGGCCCCCGCGCTGGTCAGCACCGACGGACGGACCGGGCTGATCATCGCCGGTCTCAACGGCGGCGAGAACGGCGCGCAGCAGCACGCCGAAGAACTCACCGATCGGCTCGTGCGCAACTACGACGGTGTGCAGGTGCGCGCCGGCGGCGAGGCCATGATCTACCTGCAGATCAACGGGCAGAGCGAAAAAGACCTGCTGATGATGGAGTCGATCGCGATCCCGTTGAGCTTCGTGGTGCTGGTCTGGGTGTTCGGCGGTCTGCTGGCCGCGGCACTGCCGCTGGCCGTCGGCGGGTTCGCGATCCTCGGATCGCTCGCCGTGCTCCGCCTGTTCACGATGGTCACCGACGTGTCGATCTTCGCGCTGAACCTCACGGTCGCGATGGGTCTGGCGTTGGCGATCGACTACACGCTGTTGATCATCAGCCGCTATCGCGACGAGTTGGCCGAGGGCGCCGACCGCGAGACCGCACTGATCCGCACGATGATGACTGCCGGACGCACGGTGTTGTTCTCGGCGATGACCGTCGCGCTGTCGATGGTCGCGATGGTGCTGTTCCCGATGTACTTCCTTAAGTCGTTCGCGTACGCGGGCATCGCCGTGGTGGCGCTGGCCGCCGCAGCGGCGATCGTGATCACGCCGGCCGCGATCGTGCTGCTCGGCGACCGGCTCGACGCCTACGACGTGCGCCGGTTCATCCGACGCGTACTCGGCAGGCCCGAACCCGAGCCCAAACCGGTGGAGCAGAGTTTCTGGTACCGCACCACCAAGGCCGCCATGCGCCGCGCCGTGCCGATCGGTGTCGGGATCATCGCGCTGCTGCTGCTTCTCGGCGCACCGTTCACCGGGATCAAGTGGGGCTTCCCCGACGACCGGGTGTTGCCGCAGAGCGCGTCGGCCCGCCAGATCGGGGACGAGATGCGCACCGGCTTCGCCGTCGACTCGGCGACGAGCGTCACCGTGGTGCTTCCCGACGCCACCACGGTGAGCCCGGCCGACATCGACCGGTACGCCGCACAGCTGTCGCAGGTCGCCGAGGTATCGTCGGTGTCCGCGCCGGGCGGCACCTATGTCCAGGGCAGGCACGTGGGCCCGCCCTCGGCGGCCACCGGTATCGCCGACGGCAGTGCGTTCCTCACGGTGGGCAGTGATGCGCCGCTGTTCAGCGACGCCTCCGAGGCGCAACTCGATGCGCTGCACGCGGTCGCCGCGCCGACCGACGTCCAGTTCACCGGCGTCGCACAGGTCAACCGGGACAGCTCGCACGCGATCACGTCGCGGCTGCCGATGGTGCTCGCGATCATCGCGGCAATCACGTTCATCCTGCTGTTCCTGCTGACCGGCAGCGTCGTGCTGCCCCTGAAAGCGCTTGTGCTCAACGTATTGTCGCTTTCGGCGGCGTTCGGTGCGCTGGTGTGGATCTTCCAGGACGGGCACCTCGGCGCGCTGGGCACGACGCCGACGGGCACGCTCGTCGCCAACCTTCCGGTGTTGTTGTTCTGCATCGCCTTCGGCCTGTCGATGGACTACGAGGTGTTCCTGGTGTCGCGTATCCGCGAGTTCTGGTTGCTGTCGGATCAGACCCGCGCGGCCAACGAGGAGAGCGTGGCACTCGGGCTTGCCCGCACCGGCCGCGTCATCACAGCCGCCGCGCTGCTGATGTCGATCTCGTTCGCGGCGCTGATCGCCGCGCAGGTCGCGTTCATGCGGATGTTCGGCCTCGGCCTCACGCTCGCGGTGCTCGTCGACGCGACCCTGGTGCGGATACTACTGGTACCGGCGTTCATGCGGGTGATGGGGAAGTGGAACTGGTGGGCACCGGCCCCGCTGGCACGCCTGCACGATCGCATCGGCCTCAGCGAGTCCGGGGTGCCGCCCGACCCCGCCCCGCAAACGGCGGCGGTCGGCGTGACGCGGAGCGGATAGCGTGGCGTCATCCGCGGGCTCGCACTCGCCGTGTCCGATCAAGCGGCGTCGCGCCCGCCGCGGCGCCGGCGAGCTGCTACGTGAGGAGATTCTCGACGCGACCACTGAACTGCTGCTCGAAACCGGTCACGCGAAAGAGGTTTCGATACGAGCCGTGGCCAAGCGGGTGGGGGTGACGCCGCCGTCGATCTATCTGCATTTCGCCGACAAGGACGCGCTGCTGGACGCCGTGTGTGCCCGGTACTTCGAGAAGCTCGACGAGCAGATGCAGCGGGTCGCGGCCGGTCAGCCGTCGACCATCGACGTGCTGCGCGCGCAGGGTCTGGCCTACGTGGAGTTCGCGACCCGGACCCCCGAGCTGTACCGGCTCGCCACGATGGCCGAGGGCCGTCCCGGCAGTGACGTCGACATCACGTTGAACAGTTCGGCGTTCGTGCACATGCGCGACACGATCGAGAAGTTGATGGAAGAGGGGGTCTACCCGCCGGGGGACGCGACCACGTGGGCGCTCGAACTGTGGACCGCGGCGCACGGGGTTGCCGCGATGTTGATCGCCAAACCGTACCTGCCGTGGGGCGAGGTACCGGAATTCACCGACCGGGTGCTGCGTGCGGTCTGTTCAGGTCACATCGTGTCGGGCATCATCGGAAACGACGTGACACCCGGCGAGGCGGTCGCACGATTGAAAGGACTTGCCAATGGGCGGAACTGACGCCACGCAGCCCGACGAGCCCGTCGACAACCCGTTCTTCGCGTGGTTGTGGAAGACGCTGTCGAGCCACGAGACCGATGCGGTTCGCCGGATGCGCTCGGAGAACCTCGCGGGCCTGAGCGGCCGGGTGCTCGAGGTGGGCGCGGGCACGGGCACCAATTTCGAGTTCTACCCGTCGACGGTCGACGAGGTCGTGGCCATCGAACCCGAACGCCGACTCGCCGACGTGGCGCGTCAGGCCGCGGCGAAGGCGCCGGTGCCGGTGGCGGTCACCGGCGACACCATCGAGAAGTTCTCCAGCGCACAACCATTCGACGCCGTGGTCTGCTCACTGGTGCTGTGCTCGGTGGATGACCCGGAACGAGTTGTCTCTCAGCTCTTTTCGCTTCTGCGTCCGGGTGGGGAGTTGCGCTACCTGGAGCATGTGGCCGGCGAGGGCTTCAAGGCGCGATTCCAGCGTCTGGCCGACGCGACCGTGTGGCCGCGGCTCTTCGGCGGCTGCCACACCCACCGTCACACCGAGCAGGTCATCGCCGCCGGAGGGTTCGGCGTCCGTGGGACACGTCGCGAACAGGCTCTGCCGGCGTGGGTGCCGGTGCCGACGACGGAGTTCGCGATCGGCCGGGCGATCCGGCCCGCGTGAGGCTCAGGCCGAACGGCCGAGCAGATCGGGCAGGCGCTGCAACAACGTCGGGAGCGCCTCGCCTGCGGTCTCCCTCAGCGAGATTGTCGCGCTGTCGGACAGCGGGGTGCGCTCGGGGTTCACCTCGATGACCGGCTTTCCCGCGGCCAAGGCGGCTTCGGGCAGCCCGGCGGCCGGGTAGACGATCGAGCTGGTGCCGACGACGACGACCACGTCGGCGCCGCTCACCGCGAGCACCGAGCGGTTCCACGCGTCGTCGGGCAGCGGTTCGCCGAACCACACCACGCTGGGGCGGATCAGGCCGCTGCACGGGCATGTCGGCGGGTCGATCGCGTCGACCGGCTCGGGCATCTCGGGAAGGTCGCCTTCGAACGCCGAACCGCATGCGTCGCAACGGAATTCGAACAGGCTGCCGTGCAGGTGGTAGACGTTGGTGCTGCCTGCGCGCTCGTGCAGGTCGTCGATGTTCTGGGTGACGACGCGGACGTCGAGGTGGTCCTCCCACGCGGCCACGGCGCGGTGCGCCTCGTTGGGCGCGACTCTGGCCATCATGTAGTGCCGCCACAGGTACCAGGCCCACACCCTCTCGGGGTTGCGCTGCCAACCGTCGGTGCTGGAGATCTCGTAGGGGTCGACCTTGGCCCACAGGCCGGTCTCGACGTCGCGGAACGTGGGGACGCCGCTTTCTGCCGAGATCCCGGCACCGCTGAGCACAGTCACTTGCACGTCACCCAAGGTAGCGGGTGGCCGACACGGCGGGTCACGAGGATGTGACCGGCTCTCACCAGGTGAAGGAGGATACTTGATCATGTGACCGAATTGGGGGATTGGGTCTCCGTAGATCCGGATGCCGACAAACCGCTGTTTGACCAGCTCAGAGGCCAGATCATCGAAGGGATCAGGGACGGGCGGCTGTCGCCGGGCACCCGATTACCCACCGTGCGCGAACTCGCGACGCAGATCGGGCTCGCCGTCAACACCGTGGCCCGGTCCTACCGGGAACTCGAGTCGGCGGGCGTGCTGGAGACCCGAGGGCGGTTCGGCACGTTCGTGGCGCGCGCCGATCCGGCCGACGCGGCCATGGCCGCCGCGGCCAGCTCGTTCGCCGAGGCGGCCCGCTCGTTGGGGATCTCGCGGGACGACGCCCTGCGCTACATCGAGTCCGCGTTCGACTGACGGCTCCTCGCGTCGGTGACTCAGCCGAACTCGAGCAGCGCGATCACGGGCCGGATCGGATCGAGCAACGGCAGTCGTCGCATGCCCCACACCGCGGCCCTCATGAACCTGCCGCGGGCCTGCGGGAACGGCAGATCGTGCACCGTCCGCACGCCCGGCACGGTGTTCACCAGGTCGGCGACCTCGGCAGGCGTGAGGCTGAACGGCATCGGCGGCACCCGGTAGCGCCGCGACGTGCGCATCCCCTTGCGCGCCCACGCGGTGAACCACGCCGGCGGCAGGTCGAAGATCATCCGGCCGCCAGGGAAGCGCCGGGCACACTCGGTGATCAGTCCCATGGACTCCTCGGGCTGCAGGTACATCAGCAGGCCTTCTGCAGTGATGAACACGCCCTCGGAGTCGTCGACCTCGTCCATCCAGGTGTAGTCGAGGGCCGACTGTGCACAGCTGCGTACCCGGTCCGACGGCGCCAGCAGTTTGTCGCGGACCTCCACCATCGGCGGCAGATCCACCGTCAGCCACCGGAACTGATCGCCGACACCGGCCTCGCTGAGGCGGTAGAAGCTGGTCTGCAGTCCCTCGGCCAGCGCCACCACGGTCGCTTTCGGATGGTCGCGCAGGTAGTCGCCCGTGGCGCGGTCGAAGACCAACGACCTCAGCGCCATGTCCTGCCGGTGTGAATGACCGAACTTGGCGAAATCGAAATCGATCGAGTCGACCAGTCGCACCGCCATCGGGTCCTTGATCAGTCCGTCGGGGCGGCGGGCCTCGTTCGCCCGCACCTGCAGGGTGAGCAACGCGGTCTCGGAGACTCCGGTCAGCGAGACTGTGGTCCGTGGGGTGGCATCGGTCGTCACGTGCCCGAATGTACCGAACCTGTTCAGCGCAGGACTTTGTCGAGCGTGCGAAGGTTGCGGGTGGTGGTGGACGACTTGTACCGCTTCTTGCCCATGGTCTTGCCGATCGCGCTGTCCAGCGTCGCGCTGCGGGCCACCTGCCAATAGAGCACGCCGTCACCGCGTTGTGCCTTCTCGGCCGCGCCGGGTGGTAGCGCGGCGAGCTCGTCGAGCACGTCGGGATCGCTCACGAACGTGACGTAGGAATGGTGGCCTTCGACCTCGCGCTCGAACGGGTACGCGGCCGAGATCTGGGCGAGCGTCTCGACGTCGTAGACCAGCACCCACGCCTCGTACCCGAACGCCTCACGCAGCGCCCGTTCTGCGGTGGTCCGGACCTCGTTCGCGTCAGATGCACTGTCCAGCAACACATTTCCACTGGCGAGGATCGTGCGGACGTTGTCGAATCCGGTATCGGTGAGCACGCGGGCCAGGTCGGCCATCTTGATGTTGATGCCGCCGACGTTCACCCCGCGCAGGAAGGCCGCGTAGCGCGTCATGGCACGTCAGCCTAGACCCGTCACTCGGTCAGCAGGTCGTCCAAGTCGGTCTGCGAGGTGGAGGTGATCGCGCGCAGCACCTCGGCGTGGTTGGGCGAGCGCGACGACACGATCGAGGTGTGGTTGTCCCCGGCCAGCATTTTCACCGCGGCGCGCCCGCCCTGCTGCTTGACCGCCGCGACGTAGCGTCTGGAGTTCTCGGGTGACACGACGGTGTCGCGGGTGCCGTGCAGCGCGAGGACCGGCACGCCGGGATCGATGTTCTGGATCGGGTCGACCGAGGCATACCGGTCCGGTACCTCGGTGGGCCGGCCTCCGAGCACGCGCACGATGTGGTGATCGCCGTGATCGGCCGCGTAGACCATGTCGAGCGGGCCGGCCAGCGACACCACACGCGTGGGCCGAAACGCCGGGCGCGAGCCCACCTCGTCGTCGCGCAGCTTGTGCCGGGTTCCGGCCCACACCGCGAGTTGCGCGCCCGCGCTGTGCCCGACGACGAGTTCGTCGTCGACCGTGAGTTGCGGATGTTTCTTGTCCACCTCGACGACGTAGTCGAGGGCGTTGGCGACGTCGCGGAACGTCGTGGGCCAACCGCCGCCCGAGCCGACGCGGCGGTACTCGATGTTGTAGACGGCCATGCCGCGGTCGGCGAGTTCGCGGGCCAGACCGTCGAACACGTCGGCGCCGAGCTTGCTCTGCCACGCCCCGCCGTGGATGAGGACCACCAGAGGAATCGAGTCGATCTCCTGCGGCCCGGCGGGGAGGTAGAGGTCGGCCCAGTTCTGCTCGCTGTCACTCGCCGCGTAGTCGAAGCGTTCGACGGTCACCTCCGGCAGCACCACGACCTCGGCCGCGGCAGGTGTCTCCGCCTGCTCCGAGGACACCGCACCGCACCCGGTCACCGCTGTCACGACCGCCGCCGACAGCGCGGCCACGACGTGCTTCATTCGAACTCCAGCAGCGTGAAGCTGGGCCGGATGCGGCGCAGCGGACCGATGCGGTCCAGCGGGGGCCAGGCCGCCACCTTGAAAAACCCGCGTCCCGCGGGCATCGCGACATCGCGCGCCGCGCGCACACCGGGCACACGCTGGGGTAATGCGAGCGCGTCGTCGACGCTCAGCCCGAACGGCATGGGTGGGGCGATGTAGCGGTCGGACAGCTTGAAGCCCTTGAGGGTGCGGCGGCTGAACCACGGGGGGATCGAGTCGAACAACATCGTCGCGCCCGGGAAGCGGGCCGCGCAATCGGCGATGAGCTTGTACACCTCGTCGGGATCGAGGTACATCAGCAGGCCCTCGGCGGTGATGAACACACCGTTGGAGGCGTCGACGCGGTCCATCCAGCTGCGGTCGAGCGCGGACTGCGCGAGCCGCACGATCCGCGCATCGTCGGGCAACAATTGCTCGCGCAATGCCATCACCGGCGGCAGATCAATTGAGTACCAGGTCAGTTCATCTGCGGCCCCGGCCGCCTCGATTCGCCAGAAGCTGGTCTGCAGACCCTCGGCCAGCGCGACGATCGAGGCTTTCGGGTGCTCGGCCAAGAACCGCAGCGTCTCGGTGTCGAACGCACGTGCCCGCAGCCCGTGGGTCTGGTTCGGCCTCCCGAACTTGCGGTAGTCGTAGTGGATCGAGTCGAACAGGACCACCGCCCACGGGTCACGGATGACACCGTCTGAGCGTTTGGCCTCGGTCGCACGGTTGTGCAGCGTCCACAGCGTGGTCGCCGAGACGCCTTCCAGAGTGTTGCCGTCGATCGTTGTCATCGAGACGATCGTAAAGATCTGCGCGCGACACCGGGATCATCCAGCCGAACGACGTAGTCTCGTGACATGGGCCGTCAGGTGTTCGATGACAAGCTGTTGGCGTTGATCTGCAACAACTCACTCGGGGTGCTGGCCACGATCAAGCAGGACGGGCGACCACAGCTGTCCAACGTGTCCTACCACTTCGATCCGCGCGCTGTGACCATCCAGGTGTCGATCACCGAACCGAGAGCCAAGACGCGCAACCTCCGCCGGGATCCCCGCGCGTCCATCCACGTCAGTTCCGACGACGGGTGGGCCTACGCGGTCGCCGAAGGCGACGCCATCCTCACCCCGCCCGCCGCATCCACCCATGACGACACCGTCGAGGGGTTGATCGCGTTGTATCGCAACATCTCCGGCGAGCATCCCGACTGGGACGAGTTCCGGCAGGCCATGGTCGACGATCGTCGCGTGCTGATGACCCTGCCCATTTCGCACGTCTACGGGATGCCGCCCGGCATGCGCTGAGCGGGCTAGGCTGAGCCCATGACCGACGACACTCCCGAAAACGACAACAAGCGCAAGTTCCGGGAGGCGCTGGAGCGCAAGAAGGCCAAGGCGAGCAGCGGAGCGGACCACAAGGCCGCAGGCCGGCCCCAACCACGTTCACACGGGCCCGTCGAGAACCGCCGCGAGTTCCGCCGCAAGAGCGGGTAGTTCGCCGGCTACGCCGGCGCCACCAACGAGTGCAGTTCTTTGCCGTCGTCGGAGAGTTCCACGAGCGTGTCGTCGATTCTCCAGAGGCGGTGGAATGACTCCCAGTTGACCGGTACCGTCCAGAGTTTTTCGCATGTGGTCAGGTCCATCCCGAAGAACGTCGCACCGGTCGTTTCATGTTGGGATGTCTCGAAGACACCGACCTGACCGTCGTTGGCGATGTACCACTGCATGTTGGGCAGGCACGCAGTTCCTTCTTCGCCCGTCCTCAGGTCGAATTGTCGCCATTGCCGCACCTTCACCGGCCCGTCCCATTCTGACTCAGGTGCATACAAGCGATGGCCGATCAGCACCGCATCGAGACCTTCACCCGGCAGCTGAATGAGGCCGGCACCATTGGCTCCGAAGACGGTGTAGCTCGGTGCCGACTGCACCATCGGCAGGACCATCGAAAGATCCGACAGAGATCCTTGAATGCCGCTCTCGCCAACGCGATTGCCCGCATTGTCGAAGAACAGCACGGTATCCCTGAGACCTGACCCGCGTTTCCCCGCGGCCAGGATCGCGAAACCTTGGGGATGGACCACCGCGCGTTCTGGTGTCCGGTCCGCACCCAGATCCGGTGTGATCACTGTGCCGTCGACGACCGAGAAGACGACCGCGTGATCAGGTCCTCCGGCAAGATCCTCGGCGACGGCGAGTCGAGGCGCAGCAGTGTCGGCGTTCCGATCGGTGGGGGTGACCTTCTTGGCGTCTGGGATGAGCCAGGTGGTCTCGGCACGCGGTCCTACACCCGACAGGCCTTTACCTTGTATCTCGGCCACCACATACGACCCCACCTGTTTGAGGTGGGAGCCGCTTCCGGGCGTTACGTGGAGGTCTGTCGGTCCGTTGAACACCACTTCGCCCGTCCGCGTGTCGACCACCCACGCGATAGTCGCGGTCTTGCCTTCAGGCTTCCCGTCCGCGGCGCAGAGCACCTGGTCGGGCCCGTTGACGAAGCACTTCACGAAGTCAGGCCCGGGGTCAATACTCACCGGGGAGAACAGGGGCCTGCCGGTGCTGAGGTCCAACCCAACGAGCCACCTTCGAGGGTCCGTCGTACTCATCGCCATGAAGTAGGCGCGCTTTTCCATGGCACCGACGAATGGCTCAGCCTCGTGAGTCAACTCGGTATCGGCGAAGACGGCAGATTCGGGCAGTCCCAGGTCCGTCATCCGCACGCGCCATCCGGGAACCGGACGGACCCGCATCGGTGAGGAGAGCAACGCCTCCGGGGGAGCTTGCCAGTCACCGCGATGGAACGTCGCCGCGCTGTCGCTTGTCGGAGGGCGCGTCACAAAGATGACGACGCCTGTGATGACGACGAAGATTGCCACTGCGATTGCCGTGACGATCATGAACCGGCGGGCGCTCGGTGGAATGGCGTGTCTACCTTCGGAATCGAGCACCACCAACGAACACCCCCTCGCCGCGCAGTCTATCCGCCGGTACGCCTCACGCCGTGAACGATCCGCGCAGTCCGTGCGTTAGTACCTGTTTGATTGCTGCGAGAGGGAACTGGATGACACAACCGACCCTGGTGTGGGTGCCGGGCGCCTGCCATGGCCCGTGGGCCTTCGAAGAGGTCTCGTCGAGGTTCACCGGACTGGGCTGGGAGACGCGCGTGGTCGAGTTGCCGAGCGTCGCGCCGAGTTCTTCCGCGCGGCGGGGCATGCACGCCGACGCGCAAGCCGTACGCTCCGTGATCGAAAGCGTGGGCGGCCCGGTCGTGGCCATCGCTCACTCGTACGGCGGGATACCTACCACGCAGGGTTGTGCGGGGCTGCCGAACCTGCGGCGGATCGTCTACCTCGCGGCATTCCTCCTCGACGAGGGCCACTCGATGCTGAGTTACAGCGGCGAGCACTTCCGGTGGCCGATCGACGGTGAGGTGACCATGCCGCCGAATCCGCGGGAGGCGGCTTACAGTGACCTGTCCGATTCGCAGGCCGCATGGGCCATCGAGCAGTTGTTGCCGGTCAGCGTCGCCGCGTTCGACGAAGCGTTGACCGCGGCGGCTTGGCGACACGTACCGTCGACGTACGTGATCTGCGAGAACGACCGGTCGCTGTTGCCGTGGCGGCAGGAGAAGATGGCCGTACAGGCGACGGAGATCCGCCGCCTGCCGACCGGTCACTCCCCGTTCCTGTCTCACCCCGCGATGCTCGTGAATCTCGTCTGCGACATCGTCGGTGAGTGACCCTTGCCCGGACCGGGATTCGCGAGCCAACGTGCCGCGACCAGGGCTGCGACCATGACGACGACGCAGTGGACACCCTGGTCTTTCAGGCCCCACGCCACCGAGGTGAGCGTCGCCGCGCCCGCGGTGCACAGCAACAGGCCCACCGCCACACTGCGCATCCCGGTCGAGGGCACCGATCCACCGTCCCACAGCGGCAGCGGATTGTTCTCCAGCGGGCGCAGCGCCACGAATGCGATACCGACCAGCGCTGTCATCAGCACCATCTGCACGATCGACAGGGCGACGAAGCCGGGTGAGGTGGGGTCGTAGCGGTCGAGCCCGGCATAGTCGAACACCAGGTGCATGCCGAGCAGCAGCGGCATGTGCCACAGGTACAGCGTCATCGCGCCGGAGTTGCCGATCGCGGCCAGCCACCACACGCGGGGCCGCTGGGCCCACCGCGTGATCGCCGGTGCCAGCGCAATCGCGAACGCGCACAGCATGATCGCATGCCCGGCCAGCAACAGTGACGGCGGCGTCATGTTCTTGAGCTGTTGGGTCTCGATGCCGACGAGGCTCAATTCGTAAGGGCCGAAGTACAACAGCGCGAGGTTCACGCCGAACATGCCAAGGCCGATCCGCAGCGCCGCGGGGGCGGAAAGCAATTGGCGGCGGTAGGCGACACCGAGCATGGCGGGGATCAACCACACCACGGTGTTGAGATAGCCCAGTGCGGTGTAGCCGTCGACATTGACTCGCACCGCGTCGACGACCGCGATGAACATGTAGGTGCCGACCACCGCGCCAACGACGTGACCGGTGGTGGCGATGCGCGCCAGCAGCGGCACCGCGGCGAGCACCAGGACGTAGGCACCAAGAAACCACAGCAACTGCGTCGAGATGCCCGCGACCGGTTCGTACACGTGCACCGGGAGAATCGACCGCAGCACCACGAGCGCCACCGTCCAGAACGCCAGGTAGTAGAACACCGGGCGGTACAACCGGGCACAGCGGCGCAGCAGCCAGCCACCCCACGGGGTACCGGGCCGCCACGATTGCACACAGGCCGCGACCCCGGCGAAGAAGAACAACGGCATGATCTGGAACACCCAGGTCAGCGCCTGGAACACGGTCGAGGCGGTGAGCAGGTTGCTCCAGATGAACACGTCGTCGCGGATCGTGCTGGTCGCCATGACGGTGTGACCCAGCACCACACCCACCAGGCTCACGATGCGGATGACGTCGATGGCGCGGTCACGGTCGGCCGGAGTGTTCGCCGCCACCTCGGCGGGGGTCGGGAACAGGGCGGCTCTCGCGTTTGCTGTCATGCGTTGAACGCTATTGGGCGGCGACGCGCGAGTCTCTAGGTAGAAGCACTCAATTCGGCGCGCTCGGCCCGTTTCTGTCGGGCTTCCTCCACCAGGATCGCGACGAGGCAGATCACCGCGAGCACCGCGACGCCGAGTGCGAACGCGATGCCGGTGGGGCGCAGACCCCAGTGTCGCGCCGACAGGCCCTCACCGACCACCGGCAGTGAGATCGCGATGTACGCGACGACGAAGTACGTCGAGCTGACTTCGGCTCGGCGTCCGGGCGGGGTCTTCTCGGCGATCGCGGCGAGCCCTCGGCTAAAGCTCATGCCCTGCCCGATACCGGACACCACGGCGGCGGCGATCAGCGCGGCGAGCGACGAGAAGAGCAGCGCCGCAGTGAGAATCAGCATGCCGACGATGAGGATGGCGCACCCGACGGCCACCGCGCGCCCCGGCGGCACCCGGTTGGCGAAGACCTGCGTGACGGCCGAGGCCGCGAAGATGGAGCAGGCGATCGCACCGGCCACGGCGTGGTTTCCGACACCGATGACGTTCGACAGGAACGACGGTGCCACCGCCGTGTACATCCCGGTGACGGCGAAACCCGCGAACGCCGCGATCGCCGCGATGACGAAGACGGTCCGCACCTCCGGTGGCACCGAGAGCCGCTGCAGCCCGATGGTGCCGGACCGGCTCGACGTCTCGGGGACGGCGAGCACGGCGGCGCCGGCGATCACCGCCATCGCGATGTGGACGAGGAACGGTAGGTGCAGCGGTTGGGGTGCGTATTCGACCAGCAGACCCGCCAGCAGCGGCCCCGCGCCCAGGCCGCCCATGTTGGCGACGGTGGCCACCGCGGCTGCGCGCGTGCGCCAGGCCGGCGGTGCGGCCTCGATGACGGCCGCGGTTGCGGTTCCGGTGAACAGGCCCGCGGACACCCCTGAGAACACCCGGCCGACCAGCAGGGTCGGTACCGAGTCGGCGGCCAGGAACACCGCGGCGCTGATGAGCGCGGCCACCACGCCGGCCAGCAGCATGGGGCGTCGGCCCACGGCATCCGACCAGCGGCCGAATGCCAGCAACGCGAACAGAACGCCACCGGCGTAGGTGGCGTAGATGACGGTGGTGGTGAGCACGGCGAAGTGCATGTGCTCGGCGTAGAGCGCGTACATCGGGGTCGGCAGCGTGGTGCCGACCATGATCGCGGCAAAGGCATACGCCAGGAGGGCAAACGAGAAACGCCGAGTGTGGGGCACGGTGCGATCAACGCCCGTGCGTTGTCGACCTAATCCCCACACTCGGCGTTCGGTCAGTGTGAAATCGCTTTCTCGGCGCCGACACCGGTCAGCGACCGGACCTCCATCTCGGCGGCGATGGTGGGATCCTCGTCATCCGGCGAGGTCAAGGTGCCGATGATGCCGAGTACGAACGCCAGCGGGATCGACACGATGCCCGGGTTGGCCAGCGGGAAGAAGTCGAAGTCCGCGCCGGGGATCATCGCGGTCTTCGAACCCGACACCGCGGGTGAGAACACGATCAGCACGATCGTCGAGATCAGGCCGCCGTACATGCTCCACAGGGCGCCGCGGGTGTTGAACCTCTTCCAGTACAGCGAGTACACGATGGTCGGCAGGTTCGCCGCAGCCGCGACCGCGAATGCCAGTGCCACCAGGAACGCGATGTTCTGGCCGTTGGCCAGGATGCCGAGGCCGATCGCGAGGACGCCCAGCACGATGGCGGTGATACGGGAGACCCGAACCTGCTCGGTCTCGGTCACCTTGTGCGACTTCAGCACACTGGCGTACACATCGTGCGCGAACGAGGCGGACGCCGTGATGGTCAGCCCCGCGACCACCGCGAGGATCGTGGCGAACGCGACGGCGGAGATGATGCCAAGCAGGATCACGCCGCCGAGTTCGAATGCCAGCAGCGGGGCCGCCGAGTTCACCCCACCGGCCGCGCCGAGGATCCGGTCGGGGCCGACCATGGCCGCCGCGCCGTAACCCAACACCAGCGTGAACAGGTAGAACGCGCCGATCAGCGCGATCGCCCACACCACCGAGCGGCGGGCTTCCTTGGCCGTGGGCACGGTGTAGAACCGCATCAGCACGTGCGGCAGGCCCGCGGTGCCGAGCACGAGTGCCAGCGCAAGCGAGATGAAGTTGATCTGCGAGGTCAACGATCCGCCGTACTGGGCACCCGGGGCCAGCACGTCGCGGCTGGCGACACCCTGGGTGGTGGATTCCGAGATCGCCGCCTGGGCAGAGCCGAGGATGTCGGACAGGTTGATCCCGAACTTCACGAGCACCATGACCGTCATGAGGCCGGCGCCTGCGATCAGCAGGACGGCCTTGATGATCTGCACCCATGTGGTGCCCTTCATGCCGCCCACCAGGACGTAGACGATCATCAAAACGCCGACGACGGCGATCACCAGCGACTGGCCGGAGCGGCTGTTGATATCGAGCAGCAGTGCGACGAGGCCGCCCGCGCCGGCCATCTGGGCCAGCAGGTAGAACAGCGAGACCGTCAGCGTCGACGTGGCGGCGGCCAGGCGCACCGGGCGCTGTTTGAGCCGGAAGCTCAGCACGTCGGCCATCGTGAATTTCCCTGTGTTGCGGAGCAATTCAGCCACCAGCAGCAGGGCGACGAGCCATGCCACGAGGAAGCCGATGGAGTACAGGAAGCCGTCGTAGCCGTAGACGGCGATGGCGCCGGCGATGCCGAGGAAGCTTGCCGCCGACAGGTAGTCACCGGCGATCGCGATTCCGTTCTGCGGGCCGGAGAAGCCGCGACCGCCGGTGAAGAATTCTGTTGCGGTGGCGTTGCGCTTGCTCGCGCGGATCACCACGAACAGTGTGACGATGACGAAGAGGCTGAAGATGCCGATGTTCGCCGCGGGGTTGCCGACGGTTTCGGCGGCGTGGAGTGTGACGTTCACTTCGCGGCCCCTTCGAGTTCCTCGCGGATGGCCGCGGCGCGCGGATCGAGTTCCTTGTTGGCGAACCGCACGTAGAGACCGGTGATGACGAACGTCGACACGAACTGGCCGAGGCCGATGATCAGGCCGACGTTGATGTTGCCGATCACCTGGATGGCCATGAAGTCATGGGCGAAGGCCCCCAGGGCCACGTACAGGCCGTACCAGATCAGGAAGAACGCCGTCATGGGGAAGACGAAGCGACGCAGCCTGCTGCGCAGCTCCTTGAATTCGGGGCTGGCCTGCATGGCCATGAATTGCGCACCGCTGGGTGCGTGTCGCGTGGGTAGATCGGTTTCGGACACCGTGACTCCTGACATCGACTGTGGGCGGGCTCGCGCATGAACCTAATTGAGATGTGAGTCACATAGGGGATTGCCCGCGCAGCGTACGCCGAAACCGGTCAGTGCTGCGCTCAGCGGTCGGTCAGCGACGTTGAACGGCGAGCGTCATCTCCTCGGCGTCCTCATCGACAGACGACAACCTTGCCCACCATCCGCCCGGACTCCACCAACCGATGCGCCTCGCGCAGGCTCTTCGCCTCGAAACCGTCGATGGCCGTGGTCAGCGTGGTTCGCAGCTCACCCCGGTCGACCAGGTCGGCCGCGGCCGCCAGGAGCCGTTGCTGTCCGGCGATGTCATATCCGGTCAGCGGTCGCGTGAACATCAGTTCCCAATGCCACGCAATGCTTTTCGTCTTCAGCCCGACCAGATCAAGACCTTCTGGCTCGTCGATCGCGGTGATGTGCCCGAACGGCCGCACGATGTCGGCGTAAATCTCGACGTTGCCCGCGGAGTGCGGGGAGAACAGGTAATCGACCCCGTCAGGCGCGACGTCGAGTGCCTGCGCACGCAGCTCGTGATGGTCGATGACCTCGTCGGCGCCCAGGTCACGTACCCACTGGCGCGACTCGTCGCGGCTCGCGGTCGCGATCACGCGCACACCGGTCAGCTTCTTGGCGAGCTGGATCATGACGGATCCGACACCGCCCGCCGCGCCGAGCACCAGCAGGTCACCCTGCGAGCCTGCGGTGAGGCCGAACCGTTCGAACAGCGTCTCCCACGCCGTGATCGTGGTGAGCGGCATGGCCGCGGCGTCCCGGAACGACAGGGAGCGGGGTTTGCGGGAGACGATGCGCTCGTCGACCGCGTGCAGTTGCGCATCGGTGCCGGGCCGGCTGATGTCCCCGGCGTACCAGACCTCGTCACCGACGGCCAACGTGGTGACGTCGTCACCGACGGCCTCCACGACTCCTGCGGCGTCGAACCCGAGGATGGTCGGTTCCGTCGACGGCGGCAGGCTGCGGCGACGTTTGATGTCGACCGGGTTCACCGACACCGCCTCCACACGCACCAGCACGTCGTGCGGACGCAGTTCGGGGACGTCGATCGTGATGTCCTGCAAGGAATCCGGATCATCGATGGGCAGAGCGGCGAACGCTGCGACGGCAGTCATGGTGGGCATGCGGCCGATGCTAGACCTCGGACCTAGGTGTTGTTCAAGGGCGATAAGTGTCACCGGGGGAAGCATTGCTGGTCGGCGAGACGCTGTTGTCCTCGCAGTACGCTTCAGGTCCGGCAAATGAGAGGTGTGCGCATGGTCAGGCCGTGCCCGACGGGACGTCACGATCACCACAACGTGTACTCGGAGAGCTGCCCCTGTCGCGCGCTGTTGGACCTGCTCGCCAACAAGTGGTCGGCGCTGATCATCGGTCTGCTGGAGGAGCAGGGCGCGGTGCGGTTCACCGAACTTCAGGCACAACTGCCCGGGGTGGGCGCCAAGATGCTCACCCGCACATTGCGGCGGCTCGAGGGTGCGTCGCTGGTGGCCCGGACGGTGTATCCGGAGGTTCCCCCGCGCGTCGAGTACAGGCTCACCGAGTTGGGCGTCAGCGTGTCCGAGCCGTTGGGGCAGGTGCGGGCGTGGGCCGAGAACAACATCGATCAGATCGAACGGCTCAACCCGAACTGGGAGCAGTAACGTTCACCGGCGCTCACCGCGACTGCGGCACGCGTTCGACGCCCATGCCGAGCCGTTCCGGTACGTGCATGCGCGCGAAGATCTGCGCGACGGCGGGCCCGCTCAGCGTCGATCGGGTGAACAGGCTGATGAGGATCATCGTCAGGAATGCCAGTGGCACGCTCACCGCGGCCGGATATCCGATCATCACCGCGGGCCACCCGTCGAGGACGTTCTCGTCGACGCCACCGGCGACCGCGATGAGCACCGCGCTGCCGCACACCAATCCGCCGACCACCAGTCCGCACACCGCGCCCACCACGGTCAGGCCACGCCACCATATCCCGAGCACCAGCAGCGGGCACAGCGTCGACGCCGCAACTGCGAACGCCAGCCCGACACTGCGGGACAGCTCAAGCCCGGATACGAACAGCGACAACGGAAGCGGGATGATCCCGCCGATCACGGCCGCGACCCGGAAGTCACGCACCCGGCCCCGCAGCACGTCGGTGGCCAGCGCGCCGGCGACGCTCACCAGCAGGCCCGACGACGTCGCCAGGAAGGCGGCGATCGCGCCGGCCGCCACCAGCGCGGCCAGCAGTTGGCCGAGCGCGCCGCCGATCGCGGCGCCGGGCGCCAGCAGCACCGCGGCATCGGCCGTTCCGGTGATCAGCAGCTGAGGTACGTACAGCCGGGAGAACACGCCCAGCAGTGTGGGAAACAGGTAGAACAGCGACAGCAGTGCGATCACCGCCAGCGCGGTGCGCCGCGCGGCCCTGCCGTCCGGGTTGGTGTAGAAGCGCACCAGTACGTGCGGCAGGCCCATCGTGCCGAGGAACGTCGCGACGATGATCGACACCACCTGGTACAGCGGGTGCCCGCCGCCCAGACCACCGCCGGAGGCCAGCCACTGCGAGCCGGTACTCGGCGTGCCGGCGACAACGGGAGTGGCCGCGCCCGCATCGAGGGTGAGGGTGGTTCCCGCGTCGAGCGTGTGGTCGCCCCGGCTCCCGATCGGCGCGGCCTCGACGTCACGGCCGTCGAGGGTTCCGGTGACCGTGATCCCTGCCGGTTCGACGACGCGGACGACGACGTCGGTGTCGATCGCGACGGTGGTCTGCTGGTCGACGCTCGGCGGCAGCGGACCGCCCAGTTCGCCGCGGTCGCTGATGAACAGGCCGAGCAGGGCCAGCGCCGGTATCGCGATCGCGGTGAGCTTGAGCCAGTACTGGAATGCCTGTACGAAGGTGATCGAGCGCATGCCGCCCGCGACCACGTTGGCGATCACGATCGTTCCGACCAGCAGCGGGCCGATCCAGACCGGAACGCCCAGCAGCGTTTTCAGCGCCAGCCCGGCGCCCTGGTACTGCGGGGCCAGGTAGAACACGCAGATCACCACGACGACGAGCATCGCGACCTTGCGCAACCACGCCGAGCCGAGCCGGAATTCGGCGAAATCGGGCACGGTGTAGGCGCCGGAGCGGCGCAGCGGGGCGGCGACGAACAGCAGCAGGCCCAGGTAGCCCGCGGTGAAACCCACCGGATACCACAGCGCGTCGGCGCCGTACTTGGCGATCAGTCCGGCCACCCCCAGAAACGATGCGGCCGAAAGGTATTCACCGGAGATGGCGGCGGCGTTCCACCGGGAGCCGACGCTGCGGGAGGCCACGAGGAAGTCGGACGTGGTGCGCGAGAACTTCACACCGTAGGCGCCGATCGCGATGGTGGCGACGGCGGCGAACAGCAGTGCGGCGGCGGTGAGAGGGGAGCCGGTCATGGTTCGCTGTCGACCACGCGGACGAAGTCCCGCTCGCCCTGTTCGGCCAGCCGGACATAGATGCGCCCCACCCCGTAGAGCAGGGGATAGATCAGCCCGGCCAGGATCAGCCAGTTCAGCCGGATCCCGAACACGCTGAGTGCCGCCAGTTGCGGTGCGGCCGTGGTGAACAGCACCACGGCCGCGACGATCGAGACCACCACCGCGGCCAGGCGCAGCGCCAGCCCGAGTTGGGCGCGCATCAGCCCCCGCACGAGCGCATCGCCCACCTGCGTCTGTTCCTGCACCTCGATGCGGGTGCGGACCATACGGGCGCCGCGGCGGTGGGCGAGCACCACGCGTTGTCGGCCGGCGGCGGGCCGCGAATTCTGGCCAGTCCGCTCCCCGCTAGTCATCGGCACCGGTCGGTTTCAGGTTGCGCATGGGGTCGCGGATCAGCCGATCGCGCAGTTCCCGGGCCTGCCTGCGGCTCACCGGCAGTTCGACCGCGGGCGAGGCGCCGTTGGCACGCAGGCGCACCAGCACCGCACCGTCTGCCGTGCGCAGCCCGGTCACCTGCCGCAGCGAGACCAGATACGACCGGTGGATCCGCTGGAACCCGTGGTCGCGCCAGCGGGTCTCCAAGGTGCTCAACGGGATTCGTACCAGGTGTGCACCCGTGGCCGAGTGCAGCCTGGCGTAGTCGCCCTCGGCTTCGACCCAACCGATGCTGTCGCGCGGCACCAGGTGGGTGATGCCGCCGAGTTCGGCGGGGATCACCGCGGATTCCTGATCGTCCGGTGGCACGTCGGCCGTCGGCGCGGGTGCGGCGCCCACCCGGCGCACCGCCTCGTCGAGGCGGTTCTGCCGGATCGGCTTGAGCAGATAATCGACGGCGCCCACGTCGAACGCCGCGACCGCCTTGTCGTCATGGGCGGTGACGAACACCACCGCGGGCCGGTGCGCGAAGTTCGTGAGGACACCGGCGAGTTCGATGCCCGAGAGCCCCGGCATGTTGATGTCGAGGAACACCGCGTCGATGGTGTGGCGGTTCAACTCGCGCAGCGCCGAGGTGGCGTCGGAGGCCGTGAGGACCTCGGCGACATCGGGGTTACGGCCCAGCAGGTAGGCCAGCTCGTCGAGGGCGGGAGCCTCGTCGTCGACCGCGAGTACCGTCAGCGCGCGTCCGCTCATCCGAATGCACCTCCGCCGGCGTGCACACCGGATCGGAACTTCGGTACCCGCATCATGACCTTGGTTCCTGCTCCTATCGCCGTCTCGACCACAAGACCGTAATCGTTGCCGAACGCCGCGCGCAGGCGATGGTCCACATTCGTCAAACCCACGTGGGCGCCCTGGTCGGTGCGATCGGCGAGCGCATCACCGTGACCGGCCTTCAGGATTTCCGGATCCATGCCGGCGCCGTCGTCTTCGACGGAGATGACGCAGTCCGCGCCCTCGTCGCGTGCGATGATCTCGACCGTTCCACCGCCCTGACCCGCCAGCCCGTGGCGCACGGCGTTCTCGACGAGCGGTTGCAGCGCGAGGAACGGCACCACGACGTTGAGCACCTCGGGTGCCACCTGCAGCCGCACCTTCAGCGACTGCCCGAACCGGGCGCGCTCCAGGGTGAGGTAGCGGTCGATGTTGCGCAGCTCGTCGGCGAGCGTCGTGTACTGGCCGGCGGCCCGGAACGAGTACCGCGTGAAATCGGCGAACTCCAGGATCAGCTCGCGGGCACGGTCGGGGTCGGTGCGCACGAACGACGCGATGGTGTTGAGCGCGTTGTAGATGAAGTGCGGGCTGATCTGCGCGCGCAGTGCGAGCACCTCGGCGCGGTCCAGCCGGGCGCGTGACGCGTCGAGTTCGGCGAGTTCGATCTGGCTCGCGGCGTATCGCGCCACCTCGCCGATGGCGCCGAGCATGCCCGGTCCCGGTGTGTTCGCGGTGACCACCACGAGAGCGCCGAGCACGTCCCCGCTCTCGGTGAGCAGCGGTTGGGCCACCACGGTCATCGGTCGGGCGCCGGTGAGCATGCGGCGCTGGTCGGCGATCGAGTCGCGGGCCGTGCTCGTGCAGGTGTCGACAATGTCGGTCTGCCACAGCGCGTCGTCGTCGGGGTCGAGCGCGAGCAACTGGCCGTCACCGTCGAACAGCGCGAGTCCCTGCGTGACCGTGAGCCCGCGCAGGTACGGCGCCGCGGTCTGCGCGGAGTCGGTGTCGAGGCCGCGGCGCAGCGCGCGTGCCGCCGACGATGCCGTGTGCAGGGCCGCGTGCACGGCGCGCTCGGTGGGCGTGGCGACGACGCGACGGGTGCGCACCACCACGACCGCGACCACGGCCGTCAGCATCAGCGCCGACGCCAGCGCTATCGCAACCTCGAACGACACTGTTGAGACACTATTGGAGGCACTACTGAACGGGGCAGGCGTATTGCTGCGCCACGCTCATGACCCGCTGTTGCGCGCCCGGCCCGATGACACCTTGTGCCGCCAGTTCCAAACCGATGTAACCGGGAATGCCGCCCACACACGCCTGATGGGCAACGCGCCACGCCGTGTCCGGGTTCAGGTGATAGCCGTTGCGTTCCAGGCCCTGCATGTACTCGTCGAACGCCGGTGTGCCCTGGTCGGGAATGGCATGTGCCACGGCGGCCAAGGCGATCGCGGTCCCCACCGCGGCAACAAAAGGCGCAATCACACGTTTCACGTCGTTCTCCAGGGGCGTCACCGGCAAATATGGCTACACGTTCGCACACCGCACCGACACAGGCGTCGGAAATCCCGCAAAGGCGTCCCATCTGACCCGATCCCAGGCCGGTGCCGCGCGTCTAAACTGACCAGGTGCCCACCCTGCAGCTAGTGCAAGATCCAGAAGCCGACGCGCTGTTGGAGTCCAACCCGTTCGCGCTGCTCGTCGGCATGCTGCTCGATCAGCAGATCCCGATGGAGACCGCGTTCGCGGGGCCCAAGAAGCTCGCGGATCGCATCGGCAAGGTCGACGCCACGCACATCGCCGAGTACCACCCCGACGAGTTCGCCGAGAAGTTCTCCGAAACCCCTGCCGTCCACCGCTTTCCGGGCTCGATGGCCAAGCGGGTCCAGGCGCTCGCGCAGGCCGTCGTCGACGACTACGACGGTGACGTCACGGCGATCTGGACCGGCGGCGACCCCGACGGGCCCGAGGTGCTGCGCCGGCTCAAGCGACTGCCCGGGTTCGGTGACCAGAAGGCCCGGATCTTCCTGGCGCTGCTGGGCAAGCAGTACGGCGTGACACCGGACGGCTGGCGCGAGGCCGCGGGCGACTACGGCAAACCGGGCACCTACATGTCGGTCGCCGATGTCGTTGACGCCGGGTCGCTGCAAAAGGTCCGCGCGTACAAGAAGGACATGAAGGCCGCCGCGAAGGCCGCCAAGGCCAAGTAGGCAAGTAGCCGATCAGAACGGTGCGCCGTCGAAGCGTTCCCGCGTGGCGATCTCGGAGACCGGCTTGCGGGTGAGCCTGGTGGGCTGGTGGGCGGGCTTGCCGAGCGGCAGGATCGCGGCGACGGCGTAGTCGTCGGGAATGGCGAGCAGCTCTTTGATCTTCGGTTCCTCGGCGATCGCCATCGTGGTGAGCACGCCGCCGAAACCCTCGTTGCGGGCCGAAAGCAGGATGTTCCACGCGAACGGGTACACCGATGCGCCGGGCACCACGCCGATCCGGTCGAGGTGCTGATCGAGCGCCGCGACCACCCCGAGATCGACACAGACGACGACCACGACCGCGGCATCGACCAGTGGTGAGGCGCGGGGGACGTCGACCGTGACGAGGTCTTCTTCGGTGACGGCGGTGCCGTGCAACGGGTTCCACGGATTCTCGCCGATGCGCTTCTGGGCGATGTAGCGGCGCCATCCGGTGACGCTCAGATCGGCAAGCTTCTCTCGGGTCTCACGGTCGCGGACCACCACCAACCGCGTGCCCTGCCGGTTACCGCCGCTGGGCGCGAACCGGGCGTTGTCCAGAATGCGTTCCAGCACGTCGTCGGGTAGCGGGTCGTCGGTGAACTGCCGGATTGCCGCGGTTGTGCGGACGACGTCGGTGAACTCCATGGGCGGATCCTTTTGCCTTTCGTATTCCTATGCAATGGTGAACATATGGCGAAGACACATCTGAACTGCCCCTGCGGGGAAGCGATCGTCGGCACCGACGAGGACGATCTGGTCGAGAAGGCCCAGACCCATCTGGCCGAATCTCATCCAGGTCGCGAGTACGACCGCGAGATGATCCTCTTCATGGCCTACTGATCCACCCCGGATCCGCCTCGAACAAAATTCCCGGTCGCCGGCATGTCGCCAGCGACCGGGAATTTCGTTTCCCCATTTTTCTCGATGTGGTCAGGGCACCACCGTGGATCCGATGGTGGGCATGAACTGACACTGCTTCTCGGTCGTCGTGACCTGGCCGAAGATCGTGGAAATGATGCTGCCCGACCCGGTGTCGGCGATCGCGGTCAGCGTCGTCGGACCCTGTGGGTTGAGGTCCGGCCGCGGCTTCAGCGTGGCACTGCCCGACTTGCCGGTGGTCAGGTTCACCCAGGTGACGTTGAGTGGCAGCTTCTGCTCGGCGGCCGGGCCGGGGGTGCCGATCGCGGTGAACACGTACGCCGTCTGGCCGGGTCCCGGACCGGGCAGCGGAATCTTCGCGGGGCCCGCCACCGAGATGGCGGTCGCGAGGACGTTCCCGCCGTCGGAGAGGCACCCGTTGCTGATCGACGGATACATGAACTCTTGCGTCGGCGGCGCGTCAGGGCCGAATCCCGGAGCCGGGGCCGGAGCCCCGCCCGGGGCAGGCGCCGGAGCGGGTGCGGCGGCCTCGGGAGCCGGTGCGGGAGCCGGAGCGGCCTCGGGAGCCGGTGCCGGAGCGGCCAGGGGTTCGGCGGCAGGCGGCAGCGCCTCGGCGGGACCGACGGCGTGCGCCGGGTCGACGCCGGCGGGCAGGTGCGCGTCGACCCCGGCACCGGCCGCCGGGATGTGTTCTGGCGTCGCGGTAACCGGTTCGGCGACGAACTGGTTGACCGCCGTCGCCACATTGCGAGAGTCGGCGGGTTCGGTCTTGTTGGCAGCGAATGCCTGAGCCGCGGCCATCAACAACTGCGCGGCACCGGCCGGATCGGCCGCCGCCTGCTGGATGACCGGGCTCAGCCCCTGCACCGCGGACAGTCCCGGCGCCTGCGCGGGGTCGATCGGCAGCGGTCCCGGCTCGGCGTGCGCGACAGCGGTGCCGAGGAACAGCGCGGCCGACGAACCGATCGCGACGGCGGTGGCGAGGAACGTTTTCGGTGACATGACTCTCCCAATGGGTTTCGACGGTCAGACCAGTTCGGGGATCACGGCAGGCCGGCGGTCAGCAGCGGCGCCAGCGATCCCGCGGGTGCGTTCGCCGCGATGGCCGGTGCGGCCGCCGCGGGTGCTCCCACCGTCGGAACCACGGCGTTGGCGGTGGTCGGGGCGAGAGCGGTCAACGAGGCGAGGTCACCCGGGATGTTGACCGACTGCGGCAGCGGGAACGGCATACCGGGCACCTGCGGGATCGTGACCTCGGCCGACGGGACGAGTGATCCCACACTGTTGGCGGCGGGGGCAGCGGCCGGAGTCGCCGGGGTTGCCGCAGGGAAGAGCGATGTCGCGGCAGGGGCGGCCGGCTGCGACGCCGCGGGGGCCTGCGGCAGCGTCAGGGTCGCCTGCGCCGTCGGCTGCGGCGCCGGAGCCTGTGCCGGGGTGCCGGTGAGCGCGGAGGCGACGCCCTGCAGCAGCTGCGGCGCGGCGCCCGGCAGGCCGGCCACTTGGTTGACCACCGGCAGGTTGGGCATCGGCGCGGGCGGAACCGGGACCGGCTCGGCGTTGGCCGCGCCGCTCAGGGCCACCGCGACCGGGAGAGCGCCCGCTGCCGCGATCATGCCGGTGGAAATGGCTTTCCAGGTGAATTTCATCGTTCTCCCAATCGGTTGACTTGCACGTCTGCGCCTGAACGTATCGAGTTACTGGTGTTACTCAAGTGACACGTGTGGCGGTTATTCAACCGTTACGGCAGTGAGGGTCAACGGTTACCGGGACGCTAAAGTCGGGGCGTAGACACGAACTTGGCAACCACCGACTCAGCATCCGCGCGGCTGCAACGCCTGGCGCCGATGTTGCTGGTCGTCAGCATTCTGGCGCGGCTGGCGTGGACCTACCTCGTGCCCAACGGGGCCAACTTCGTCGACCTGCACGTCTACGTCGGCGGCGCCGACGCCCTTGACGGTCCCGGCGCGCTCTACGACTACGTCTACGCCGATCAGACGCCGGACTTCCCGCTGCCGTTCACGTACCCGCCGTTCGCCGCGATCGTGTTCTATCCACTGCATCTGCTGCCGTTCGGCGTGGTGGCGTTTCTCTGGCAGATCGGGATCATCGCCGCGCTCTACGGCGTGGTGCGGGTGAGCCAGCGGCTCATGGGGCTGCAGGCCCAGCGGCGTGTCGCGATGCTGTGGACCGCCGTCGGCATCTGGACCGAACCGTTGCGCAGCACGTTCGACTACGGCCAGGTCAACGTCGTGCTCGTGCTCGCGGTGCTCTGCGCGGTGTCCTCGACGCGGTGGTGGCTGTCGGGTCTGCTTGTCGGTCTCGCGGCCGGGGTCAAGCTCACGCCCGCGGTCGCGGGCCTGTACTTCGTCGGCGCGCGGCGGTGGGGTGCGGTCGTGTTCTCGGCTGTCGTGTTCTTCGCGACGGTCGGCGTGTCGTGGGTCGTGGTGGGCGGGCAGGCGCGCCGGTACTTCACCGAGCTGTTGGGCGACGCCGACCGGGTCGGCCCGATAGGCACGTCGTTCAACCAGTCGTGGCGCGGCGGGATCTCCCGGATCCTCGGTCACGACGCGGGTTTCGGACCCCTGGTGTTGGTGGGCATCGCCGTCACCGCGGTCCTCGCACTGCTGGCGTGGCGAGCGATCGACGGCGCGGCCGATCGGCTCGGCGGCATCCTCGTGGTGAGTTTGTTCGGGCTCGTGCTCTCACCGATCTCGTGGACGCACCACTGGGTGTGGCTGATCCCGTTGATGATGTGGCTGTTGCACGGTCCGCTGTCGGCGCGCCGGGGCGCGCGGGTCCTGGGCCGGGTCTGGCTCGCGCTGACCCTGGTGGGTGTCCCGTGGCTGCTCAGCTTCGCGCAGCCGAGCATCTGGGAGATCGGCAGGCCGTGGTACCTGGCGTGGGCCGGGCTGATCTACCCCGTCGCGACACTGGCGACGCTCGCGTGGATGGCCGTCAGTCGGAGAGAATCCGGTTGATCTCCTCGGCCATCTGGACGTCCTTCTCGGTGATCCCGCCCGCCGCGTGCGTGACCAGTGCGAAAGTCACCGTCCGCCAACGGATGTCGATATCAGGGTGATGGTCCTTCTCTTCGGCGAACTCAGCCACCCGTCGTACGGCGTCGATACCGTCGAGGAACGTCGGGAACTTCACCGAGCGGCGCAGGGCACCTGCGGCGCGCTCCCACCCCGGCAGATCGGGCAGCGCGGCATCAACCTGATCGTTCGATAACACAGCCATGACCTCGACCGTATACCGTCGGCCCCGATGACAAAGCAGATCGTGGTTGCCGGGGCGATGATCTCGCGTGGGGCGCTGCTGGTCGCCCAGCGGGACCGCCCCGCCGAGCTGGCCGGGCTGTGGGAACTTCCGGGCGGGAAGGTCTCGCCGGGGGAGGACGAGACCGACGCGCTCGCACGTGAACTGCGCGAAGAACTCGGCGTCGACGTCACGGTCGGCGAACGCCTCGGAGCCGAGGTCGCATTGAGCGACACCATGACACTGCGCGCGTACCGGGTGGTGCTGCGCGCCGGAAGCCCCCGTCCACATGACCACCGGGCGTTGCGGTGGGTCCGAGCCGACGACCTCGAGAGCGTGGCGTGGGTACCCGCGGATCGCGCGTGGGTCGCCGACCTGGCGGACGCGCTGCGCGCTGACTGACTGGGCACATAACGTTTCCGCCAAAAACGGCGCGCAGACAGGTCAGCGGTGATTTCCTGGATCGGTGAGCACGGCCACGACGCCGTACACGCGCCAGGGGGTCAACCTGACGCTGGCCACTTGGGTCTCGGCCATCAACTTCTGGGCCTGGAACATGATCGGCCCGCTGTCCACCACGTACGCCGGCGACATGCGACTGAGCAGCACCGAGGCGTCGATGTTGGTGGCCACACCGATCCTGGTGGGGTCGTTGGGCCGCATCGTGATCGGATCGCTCACCGACCGGTTCGGCGGTCGGACGATGTTCATCGCGGTGACGCTTGCGTCGATCCTGCCGGTGCTCGCGGTGGGTGCCGCCGGCAGTGCCGGTTCCTATCCGCTGCTGCTGGTGTGCGGGTTCTTCCTCGGCGTGGCGGGCACGATCTTCGCCGTCGGCATCCCGTTCTCCAACAACTGGTATGACGTGTCGCGGCGCGGGTTCGCCACCGGGGTATTCGGTATGGGCATGGTGGGCACCGCGTTGTCGGCGTTTTTCACACCCCGATTCGTGCGCTGGTTCGGCCTGTTCACCACACACCTCATCGTGGCGATCGCGCTCGCGTTGACCGCGGTGTTGTGCGTGTTGGTGATGCGTGACGCGCCGTCGTTCCGGCCGAACACCGACGCGGTCCTGCCGAAGCTCAAAGCGGCCGTGAAATTGCCGGTGACGTGGGAGATGTCGTTCCTGTACGCGGTGGTCTTCGGCGGGTTCGTGGCGTTCAGCAACTATCTGCCGACCTACATCAAGACCATCTACGACTTCTCGGCGGTCGAAGCCGGGTCGCGCACAGCAGGTTTCGCAGTAGCCGCCGTGCTGGCCAGGCCGATCGGCGGTGCGCTGTCCGACCGTGTCCCGCCGAAGTACGTCGTCCTGGCGTCGTTCGCGGGTACCGCACTGCTGGCGTTCGTCGCGGTGTTCCAGCCGCCGCCGGATGTGTGGTCGGCCGCGACCTTCATCACGCTGGCGGTCTTCCTCGGTGTCGGCACAGGCGGGGTGTTCGCGTGGGTCGCCCGCCGTGCTCCGGCGCAGTCGGTGGGTTCGGTCACCGGGATCGTCGCTGCGGCAGGCGGTTTGGGTGGCTACTTTCCTCCGCTGGTGATGGGTGCGACCTACGACGCCGCCGACAACGACTACACCGTCGGACTGCTGTTGCTGGTGGCGACCGCGCTCGTGGCGTTCGCGTACACCGCGCTCCGGTTGCACGCGCACGAACCAGGAAGAGGAGAAGTCCGAACGTGACCAAGCCGACCGTCGACGACAAGCCGCATGTCGGGGGGCGTGTGGAAGAACTGCTTCAGCGCAGCGGGAGATTCTTCACGCCCGGCACGTTCTCGCCGGACCTTCGCACCGTCACGCGTCAAGGCGGTCGGGAGGGCGACGTGTTCTACCGCGACCGGTGGAGCCACGACAAGGTCGTCCGTTCCACCCACGGCGTCAACTGCACCGGGTCGTGCTCGTGGAAGATCTACGTCAAGGACGGGATCATCACCTGGGAGACCCAGGAGACCGACTATCCGTCCGTGGGTCCGGACCGGCCCGAATACGAGCCACGCGGTTGCCCGCGCGGGGCCGCGTTCTCCTGGTACACCTATTCGCCGACACGTGTGCGTTATCCCTACGCCCGCGGTGTGCTGGTCGAGATGTACCGCGAAGCCCGGGCTCGACTCGGCGATCCGGTCCTGGCCTGGGCCGACATCCAGGCCGACCCCGAGCGCAGACGCCGGTACCAGATGGCCCGCGGCAAAGGCGGACTGGTGCGGGTGAGCTGGGCGGAGGCCACCGAGATGATCGCCGCCGCGCACGTGCACACCATCAAGACCTACGGGCCGGACCGGATCGCCGGTTTCTCGCCGATCCCCGCGATGTCGATGGTCAGCCACGCCGCGGGCTCCCGGTTCGTCGAGTTGCTCGGCGGTGTGATGACATCGTTCTACGACTGGTACGCCGATCTTCCGGTGGCTTCGCCACAGGTTTTCGGCGATCAGACCGACGTCCCGGAATCCGGGGACTGGTGGGATGCGGCGTATCTGATGATGTGGGGCTCCAACGTCCCCGTCACACGCACCCCAGATGCCCACTGGATGGCCGAGGTTCGGTACCGCGGCACCAAAGTCGTGGCCGTCAGCCCGGATTACGCCGACAACACCAAGTTCGCCGACGAATGGATGCCCTGCGCCGCGGGCACCGATGGCGCACTGGCGATGGCCATGGGGCACGTCATCCTTTCGGAGTGCTTTGTACAGAAGGAGGTTCCGTATTTCACCGACTATGCGCGCAGGTTCACCGATCTGCCGTTCCTGATCAAGCTCGAGGAGCGTGACGGTGCGTTGGTGCCTGGCAAGAACCTCACCGCGGCAGATCTCACCCCGGATGTGGCGGCGCAGCAGAACGCCGCGTTCAAACCGGCACTGCTCGACAGCGTCAGCGACAGCATCGCGATACCCCAGGGCTCACTCGGGTTCCGGTTCGGTGACAGCGGTCTCGGCAATTGGAATCTCGACCTGGAGAACCTCGTGCCTGCGCTCACGGTGGCCGCAGCGTCCGGTGAGGTGGTCGGTGAGAGCGCCGAGGTGACCCTCGCCCGGTTCGACACGATCGACGGGCACGGTGCGACCATGGTGCGCGGCGTCCCCGTACGCCGCGTCGGTGAGCACCTCGTGTGCACGGTCCTCGATCTGATGCTCGCCCAGTACGGCGTGGCCCGGGCCGGTCTGCCCGGCGACTGGCCGACCGGTTTCGACGACGCGGCCCGCCCGTACACCCCGGCGTGGCAGGAGCAGATCACCGGAGTCGCCGCGGCCCAGGCGATCCGGGTGGCCCGCGAATTCGCCCGCAACGCCGAGGAAACCCGTGGACGCTCGATGATCATCATGGGCGCCGGTATCTGCCAGTGGTTCCACGGCGACACCACCTATCGCGCGGTGCTGGCGCTGCTGTTGCTCACCGGATCGATGGGCCGCAACGGCGGTGGTTGGGCGCACTACGTCGGTCAGGAGAAGTGCCGGCCCGTCACCGGGTGGGCGACGATGGCGATGGCCACCGACTGGTCGCGGCCCCCACGCCAGATGGCGGGAACCTCCTATTGGTACGCCCACACCGATCAGTGGCGCTATGACGGGTACAAGGCCGACGCACTGGCGAGTCCGGTGGGGCGCGGCCGGTTCCGCGGCCGGCACACCATGGACGTGCTGGCCTCGGCGGCGGCCATGGGATGGAGTCCGTTCTTCCCGCAGTTCGACCGCTCCAGCCTGGACGTCGCCGACGAGGCCGTCGCCGCCGGACAGGAGATCCCCGCCTACGTCGCGGCGAAACTGGCCGACGGATCGCTGAAACTCGCGGTCACCGACCCCGACGACCCGGCCAACTGGCCGCGCGTCCTCGACGTCTGGCGCGCCAACCTGCTCGGTTCTTCGAGCAAGGGCAACGAGTACTTCCTGCGTCACCTGCTCGGCACGACCTCCAATCTGCAGGCCGCGCCGAACACGAACCGGCCGTCGACGGTGACCTGCAGAGACGACATCCCCGAAGGCAAGCTGGACCTGCTGATGTCGATCGACTTCCGGATGACCTCGACGACGCTGCTGTCCGATGTCGTCCTGCCCGCGGCGACCTGGTACGAGAAGGGCGACCTGTCGAGCACCGACATGCACCCGTACGTGCACGCGTTCAGCCCGGCGGTCGATCCGCCGTGGGAGACTCGTTCGGACTTCGAGGCATTCGGCGCCATCGCCCGGACCTTCAGCGCACTGGCCGCCGGACACCTCGGGGTCCGCACCGACGTCGTGCTCGGGACCCTGCAACACGACACCCCCGGCGAGATGGCGTATCCCTGTGGCACCGAGCACGATTGGCGGACCAACGGCGAGACACCCGTGCCCGGCAAGACCATGGGTCCGCTGGCGGTCGTCGAACGCGACTATGGTGCGATCGCCCAGAAGTGGGCCGCGCTGGGCCCGCTCGTCGAGAGTCTCGGGGTGACGACGAAAGGCGTCACGACCCATCCCACACGTGAGGTCGCCGAGCTCGGCGCGAAGTTCGGGGTCATGGATTCCGGTGCAGCGCAGGGCCGCCCGGCGATCACAACCGGCGAACGCATGGCCGACGTGATCCTGGCACTGTCGGGCACGTCCAACGGCCGCCTCGCCGTGGAAGGCTTCGCCGAACTCGAACGCCGCACCGGCCGCAAACTGGTGCACCTGGCGGCGGGCAGCGAGGAGCGCCGGATCACCTACGCAGACACCCAGGCCCGGCCCGTGCCGGTGATCACCAGTCCCGAGTGGTCGGGCAGCGAGACCGGCGGCCGCCGCTACGCCCCGTTCACCGTGAACATCGAGGAGCTCAAACCCTTCCACACGCTGACCGGACGGATGCACTTCTACCTCGACCACGACTGGCTCGAAGAACTCGGCGAGCAACTGCCCGTGTACCGGCCACCCCTCGACATGGCCCGGCTGTTCGGGGAGCCGCGTGTGGGCGCCGACGGGTCAGGCGGCGTCGGGCTCACGGTCCGCTATCTGACGCCCCACTCGAAGTGGTCGATCCACTCGGAATACCAGGACAACCTGTTCATGCTGTCGTTGTCACGAGGCGGGCCCACGATGTGGATGAGTCCCGGTGACGCCGCGAGAATACAGGTCCGCGACAACGATTGGGTCGAGGCGGTCAACCGCAACGGTGTTCTCGTCTGCCGGGCCATCGTCAGCCACCGGATGCCCGACGGTGTCGTCTACGTCTACCACGCCCAGGAACGCACGATCGACGTGCCGCTGACCGAGACCACCGGCACCAGGGGCGGCATCCACAATTCACTGACCCGGTTGCTGATCAAGCCGAGCCATCTGGCCGGCGGGTATGCCCAGCATTCCTATGCGTTCAACTACCTGGGCCCCACGGGAAACCAGCGTGACGAGGTGACGGTGGTGCGTCGCCGCAGCCAGGAGGTGGCGTACGGATGAAGGTCATGGCGCAGATGGCGATGGTGATGAACCTCGACAAGTGCATCGGGTGCCACACCTGTTCGGTGACATGTAAGCAGGCCTGGACCAACCGTGCCGGCACCGAATACGTGTGGTTCAACAACGTCGAAACCAGGCCAGGACAAGGATATCCGCGCACCTACGAGGATCAGGAGAAGTGGCGCGGGGGCTGGCGTCTCGACGGGCGTGGCCGCTTGCGGCTACGCGACGGTGGTCGGCTGGCCAAGCTGGCGCGGATCTTCGCCAACCCCAAGCTGCCTTCGATCGACGACTACTACGAGCCCTGGACCTACGACTACCTGAATCTCACGTCGGCGCCCCTCGGCGAGCACATGCCCGTGGCGCCGCCGCGCAGCCTGATCGACGGGAAGCCGATGAAAGTGTCCTGGTCGGCAGCCTGGGACGACAACCTCGGTGGGTCACCGGAGGTCGTGCCGGGAGATCCGGTGCTGCAGAAGGTCGGTGAGCGGGTCAAGCTCGAGTTCGAGCAGACGTTCATGTTCTACCTGCCGCGCATCTGCGAGCACTGCCTGAACCCGTCGTGCGTGGCCTCGTGCCCGTCGGGCGCCATGTACAAGCGCTCCGAGGACGGCATCGTGCTGGTCGATCAGGACCGCTGCCGCGGCTGGCGGATGTGCGTCTCCGGATGCCCTTACAAGAAGGTGTATTTCAACCACAAGACCGGGAAAGCCGAGAAGTGCACGCTGTGTTATCCGCGCATCGAGGTGGGGATGCCGACGGTCTGCTCGGAGACCTGTGTGGGCCGGTTGCGCTATCTCGGTCTGGTGTTCTACGACGTCGACCGCGTGCTGGAGGCGGCATCGGTACCGAACGAGGCGGACCTGTACGAGGCACACCGCCAAATCCTGCTCGATCCCACGGACCCGACGGTGATCGCCGGAGCGCGGGCCGAGGGTATCTCCGACGAGTGGATCGAGGCCGCCCAACATTCGCCGGTCTACAAGCTCATCCACACGTATGGCGTTGCGCTGCCGCTGCATCCGGAGTTCCGCACGGTGCCCATGGTGTGGTACATCCCGCCGCTGTCGCCCGTCGTCGACGCGGTCAGCCGTGACGGGCACGACGGTGAGGATCTCGGGAACCTGTTCGGCGCATTGCACGCGCTGCGGATCCCGCTGGAGTACCTGGCCGAGTTGTTCACCGCGGGTGACGTCCGTGTCGTCGAGGGTGTGCTGCGACGTCTCGCGGCGATGCGGTCGTACATGCGCGACATCAACCTCGGCCGTGAGACACAGCCGCACATCCCGGCGTCCGTCGGCATGACCGAGCAGCAGATCTATGACATGTACCGGCTGTTGGCCCTCGCGAAATATGAAGAACGGTACGTGATCCCGACCGCGTACGGCACCGAGGCGCACGAGGTGGAAGAACCTGGTTGCGCGCTGTCGTTCGACGGTGGCCCCGGCATGTACGAATCGGGTCCGTTCGGCGAGGCCAGTGGCGGCCCCGTCCCGGTGGCGGTCGAGACGTTCCACGCCCTGCGGCACCGGCAGACCATGGCCGGGATGGCCGCCAACGCCGAGCACCCGTCCCGGGTGAACCTGCTGAACTGGGACGGCAGGGGAGTACCCGCCGGAATGTTCCCCGAGGAGCCGCGATGAGGGCGCGCAGGAGCAGGTCGTTGCGCGACCGCGTGGTCTGGCAGTCGGCGTCGCTGCTGCTGGCCTACCCCGACGACGGACATGACCTGCGTCTGGAGACCGCCGCCGACCTGATCGGCCGGATCACCGGCGAGCCTGCCGGTCTGCTCGGCGAAACGCTGTGTGCGCTGCGGCGGTCGGATCCCATGGCGCTTGCCACCGACTACGTCGACACCTTCGATCTGCGCAAGCAGACCACCATGCTGCTGACGTACTGGACCGGTGGTGACACCCGAAACCGCGGCGCGCAGATGGTCGCCTTCACGCAGGCGTACCGGGCCGCCGGCGTCGCACCACCCAGATCCGAGGCGCCCGATCACCTTCCGGTGGTCCTGGAGTTCGCCGCGACCGTCGACCCTGTCGCGGGCCGCCGGCTGCTCGAGGCGCACCGGGTGCCGATCGATGTGCTGCGGCAAGCGTTGACCGATGCCGGTTCGCCGTACGCACCAGCGGTCGCGGCCGTGTGCGCAACGCTGCCGAGTGTCCCCGTCGCGGAGTCCCGCACGCTGCTCGGGGCAGGACCACCTCGGGAAGCTGTGGGGCTGGAGCCATTTCAGCTGACCGTTCCGCCGCGGCGGGCACAGGGAGGTGTGTGATGCCGGGTTGGGTCATCTTCTGGGACGTGGTGCCGTACGTGACGCTTGCGGTGGTGATCGTCGGACTGTGGTGGCGTTACCGCTACGACAAGTTCGGCTGGACCACCCGATCCTCACAGCTCTACGAATCGCGGCTGCTGCGCATCGGTAGCCCGATGTTCCACTTCGGCATCCTCGTCGTCATCGTCGGGCACATCATCGGCCTGGTGATCCCGGAATCCTGGACCGACGCGATCGGCCTCAGCGAGCACGCGTACCACCTGCAGGCCGTGATCCTCGGTGCCATCGCTGGCATCGCCACCCTCAGCGGCATCGCGCTGCTGGTCTATCGGAGGCGCACCACCGGACCGGTGTTCTTGGCCACGACCGTCAACGACAAGGTCATGTACCTGGTGCTGGTGCTCGCGATCCTCGCCGGTCTGTCCTGCACACTGCTCGGTGCCACCCCGCTGGGCGACGAGCACGACTACCGGCAGACGGTGTCGCCGTGGTTCCGGTCGATCTGGATTTTGCAACCGCGGGGCGACCTGATGGTGCAGGCCCCGCTGTACTTCCACATCCATGTGTTGATCGCGCTCGTGTTGTTCTGCCTGTGGCCGTTCACCCGACTCGTGCACGTGTTCAGCGCACCCATCGGCTACCTGTTCCGGCCCTACATCGTCTACCGCAGCCGCGACGACGCCGAGCGCGGCGAGCTGGTGGGCTCCCAGCCCCACCGCCGCGGCTGGTGAGAGGAGAAGGGACTTTTGGCACTGCCGCAGGCCCGGCCTCCTGCGCGACAGTGGAAGTCACAGAAGACACACAGGAGGTTGGTCATGCCGAAAGGTCAGGAGCTGGATGTGCTGAGCCGTAGGCAGTGCCTGGATCTGCTCCAGCGGGTGCGGGTGGGGCGTCTGGTGTTCACCGAAGACGCGCTGCCGGCAGTGCAACCGGTGAACTTCCGGCTGTCACGCGACGATGTGATCATCCGCGTGGCGGGTGGGGGAAAGCTGTCCGCGGCCGCCGAACGCCAGGTGGTCGCGTTCGAGGCCGACGAACTCGATCCGGATCTGCGCACCGGCTGGAGTGTGACCGTCGTCGGCCACGCCGAACCCATCACCGACATCGACGAACTCGTCGAGGTGGCGGGCACCTTCGTGCAGCCGTGGGTCGACGGCAGACGCGACCACTTCGTGAGGATTCGCACCGAGCGGATCACCGGTCGTCAGATCCGTGAGCGCGCTGTGCCGCACTATCGGGGCGCCGAGTCGCAGAGCTCGACGCCCTGACCCGCCGGTATCAGTAACGGAGGCGGTCGTTGACCACCCGTACGGTCCCCGGATGCTGGAGCGCATACACGGGATGAAGCAGCATCGGATGACGGCAGTGCGCGCACGAGGTCTGCGGCGCGTTCTTCGATGCGAAGGTCAGATGGTGGCACTCAGTGCACCGGACCATGTAACAGGCGCCGATCCAATTGGCCAATCCGACATAGATGGCCACCGTGGTGGCTGTGGCCAGCACCATGATCAGCGCGACGGTGAGTGCTTCGTAAACCGACATGATCGGTACCTCCCGGTGTGCCAATTCGAGGCCATTTCACGGTCTCACCTCAATTGACTGAATACCTAGAACGGTACTCGCGAACCTTAGGATTTCCTGGAGCGTTTGAAGACCTTCTCCAGGTCTTTTCCGCGCAATCCGTTGAGCTCGGCCTTGCGAACTTTGTGCAGGACAACGGGGCAACGTTTGCACCGCGGTTTGCTGCGACAGCACTTCTTCTTGGGTTTCAGGGCCGCGATCTTGCTGGGCTTCAACGTGACGGGGCTCTCTCGTTTTCGTGATCGGCTCGACTACCTGCGAGAATCACTGAGTGAGTTCGCACCCAGATTTTCGCAACGTCGCCATTGTGGCCCACGTCGACCACGGCAAGACAACTCTGGTCGATGCGATGCTGCGGCAGTCCGGCGCGTTGACCCACCGAGGTGACGACTCCACCGAGCGCATCATGGACTCGGGTGACCTGGAGCGCGAAAAGGGCATCACGATCCTGGCCAAGAACACCGCGGTGCACCGGCACAACGCCGACGGCACCGTGACGGTCATCAACGTGATCGACACCCCCGGCCACGCCGACTTCGGCGGCGAGGTGGAACGCGGCCTTTCCATGGTCGACGGTGTGCTGCTGCTCGTCGACGCCTCCGAGGGCCCGCTGCCGCAGACCCGCTTCGTGCTGCGCAAGGCGCTCGCCGCGCACCTGCCGGTCATCCTCGTGGTCAACAAGACCGACCGCCCCGACGCCCGGATCGCCGAGGTCGTCTCCGACAGCCACGACCTGTTGCTCGACGTTGCCTCGGATCTCGACGAGGAGGCGCAGGCCGCCGCCGAGAAGGCGCTGGACCTGCCGACGTTGTACGCGTCTGGCCGCGCCGGTGTCGCCAGCACCACCCAGCCCGCCGACGGCGAGGTGCCCGACGGTGACAACCTCGACCCGCTGTTCGACGTGCTGATGAAGCACATCCCGCCACCGTCGGGTGACCCGGAGGCGCCCCTGCAGGCGCTCGTCACCAACCTCGACGCGTCGGCGTTCCTGGGCCGGCTCGCGCTGGTCCGCATCTACAACGGCAAGCTCAAGAAAGGCCAGCAGGTCGCGTGGATGCGTGAGGTCGACGGGGCGCCCGTCGTCACGAGCGCCAAGATCACCGAACTGCTCGTCACCGAGGGCGTCGAGCGGACGGCCACAACGGAGGCCGTCGCGGGTGACATCGTCGCCGTCGCCGGCATCCCGGAGATCATGATCGGCGACACGCTGGCCGATCCGGACCACGCGCACGCGCTGCCCCGCATCACGGTCGACGAGCCCGCGATCTCGGTGACCATCGGCACCAACACCTCGCCGCTGGCGGGCAAGGTGTCCGGCCACAAGCTCACCGCGCGAATGGTGAAGAACCGCTTGGATTCCGAGCTCATCGGCAACGTGTCGATCCGCGTCGTGGACATCGGTAAACCCGACGCGTGGGAGGTGCAGGGCCGAGGCGAACTTGCGCTTGCGGTGCTCGTCGAACAGATGCGCCGTGAAGGTTTCGAGCTCACCGTCGGCAAGCCGCAGGTGGTCACCAAGACCATCGACGGCAAGCTGCACGAGCCGTTCGAGGCGATGACCATCGACTGTCCCGAAGAGTTCGTCGGCGCCATCACCCAGCTCATGGCCGCCCGCAAGGGGCGCATGGAGGAGATGACCAACCACGCCGCCGGATGGGTCCGGATGGACTTCATCGTGCCCAGCCGCGGTCTCATCGGATTCCGCACCGACTTCCTGACGCTGACACGCGGCACCGGCATCGCCAACGCGGTGTTCGACGGCTACCGGCCGTGGGCCGGCGAGATCCGGGCACGCCACACGGGTTCGCTGGTCAGCGACCGTTCGGGCACCATCACCCCGTTCGCGATGATCCAGCTGGCCGACCGTGGCACGTTCTTCGTGGAACCCGGTGACGACACCTACGAGGGCATGGTCGTCGGGATCAATCCGCGCGCCGAGGATCTCGACGTCAACGTCACGCGCGAGAAGAAGCTCACCAACATGCGGTCGTCGACGGCCGACGTGATGGAGACGCTCGCCCGGCCCATCGTGCTGGATCTCGAACAGGCCATGGAGTTCTGTGCGGCCGACGAGTGCGTCGAGGTCACCCCCGAGGTGGTCCGTGTGCGCAAGGTCGAACTCCAGGCGAGCCTGCGGGCCCGCGCCAAGGCGCGCGCGAAGGCCAGGGGCTGACGCGGCCCGCGCGGTCGGTGGCTGCCCACAGCACCTTTCGGTCGGTGACCCGTCGGTAACGTGACGTCGCACACGCCGAAGGGGTCGATACCCTGATGGGCGTGCCGACACCAGCCCGCCGCGCCCGTCTGACGTTCGGCGCGCTCGCCGCGGTGCCGACACTGCTGCTCGGCGGATGCACGGTGAGCCCGCCTCCCGCGCCGCAGAGCACCGAGACCACCGAGACCACGCCGCCGCCCCCGCCCAAGGCGCCGACGCAGATCATCATGGCGATCGACTCGATCGGCCCCGGCTTCAATCCGCACCTGTTGTCAGATCAGTCCCCGGTCAACGCGGCGATCGCGTCCCTGGTGCTGCCCAGCTCGTTCCGGCCGGTTCCGGATCCCACGTCACCGACCGGGTCGCGGTGGGAACTGGACACCACGCTGCTCGAGTCGGCCGAGGTGACCAACCAGGACCCGTTCACGGTCACCTACAAGATCCGCCCGGAAGCCCAGTGGACCGACAACGCGCCGATCGCCGCCGACGACTACTGGTATCTGTGGCGCCAGATGGTCAGCCAGCCCGGTGTCGTGGACCCGGCCGGATACGACCTGATCACCGGTGTGCAGTCCGTCGAGGGCGGCAAGCAGGCGGTCGTGACGTTCTCACAGCCCTATCCGGCGTGGCGTGAACTCTTCAACGACATCCTGCCCGCGCACATCGTCAAGGACATCCCGGGTGGATTCGGTGCGGGACTGGCCCGCGCCATGCCGGTGACCGGAGGGCAGTTCCGCGTCGAGACCATCGACCCTCAGCGCGACGAGATCCTGCTGGCCCGCAACGACCGATTCTGGAGTGTGCCTGCCAAACCGGACCTGGTGCTGTTCCGCCGGGGCGGAGCGCCTGCCGCGCTGGCCGACTCGATCCGCAACGGAGACACGCAGGTTGCCCAGGTGCACGGCGGCGCAGCGACTTTCGCCCAGCTCAGCGCAATCCCCGACGTCCGGACCGCACGTATCGTCACACCGCGCGTCATGCAACTCACGCTGCGCGCGCAGCAGCCGAAGCTCGCGGATCCGCAAGTGCGCAAGGCGATCCTGGGCCTGATCGATGTCGACCTGCTGGCGTCGGTGGGCGCCGGTGACGACAACACCGTCACTCTCGCGCAGGCGCAGGTGCGGTCACCGTCGGACCCGGGTTACGTGCCGACGGCGCCCCCCGCGATGACGCGTGATGACGCGCTCGAATTGCTCAGGAACGCGGGCTATGTCAGCGAACCCGCGCCTGCGCCGGACCCGATGTCATCGGGCGAACCCCAGCCGCCGGAGAACGGCCGTGAACGCATCGCCAAGGACGGGGTGCCGCTGTCGATCGTGCTGGGTGTGGCCTCCAACGATCCCACATCGGTGGCCGTCGCGAACACCGCGGCCGACCAACTGCGCAACGTCGGTATCGACGCCTCGGTGCTCGCCCTGGATCCGGTTGCCCTGTACGGCGACGCGCTGCTCAACAACCGCGTCGACGCCGTCGTGGGCTGGCGCCAGGCCGGTGGCGATCTCGCGACCGCACTGGCGTCGCGCTACGGGTGCCGTGCGCTGGAGGCGACGCCCGTCGCGACCGCCGTGCCCGGCCCCGCCACAACGACGCCGCAGGCACCCACGACCACCACCATCCCGGCTCCGCCGGTGACCACCACGCCCACTCCCACAGCACCGATCCCCGCGCCGGAGTCCGGCGAACTCGTGCAGGCTCCCAGCAACATCACCGGCATCTGCGACCGCAGCATCCAGCCGAAAATCGATGCGGCACTGGACGGTACAGAGGAGATCGCCGACGTGATCCAGGCGGTCGAACCGCGGCTGTGGAACATGGCGACCGTGCTGCCGATCCTGCAGGACACGACGATCGTGGCCGCCGGGCCGAGTGTGCAGAACGTGAGCCTGACCGGCGCGGTGCCCGTGGGGATCGTCGGCGACGCCGGTGACTGGACGAAGACCAAGTAGCGCAGGCGTAGCGTCTCTACACGATGTCATCGCATGAATCGCCCCGGCTGCTGTTCGTCCACGCCCACCCCGACGACGAGACCCTGACCACCGGCGGGACCATCGCGCACTACGCCGCGCGCTCGGCCGAGGTCCACATCGTCACCTGCACGCTCGGCGAGGAAGGCGAGGTGATCGGTGAGCGCTACGCACAACTCGCCGTCGACCACGCCGACCAACTGGGCGGCTACCGCATCGCGGAGCTGACGGCCGCGCTGCAGGCGCTGGGGCTCGCGGGGCCGAGGTATCCGCGGTACCTGGGCGGGGCCGGGCATTGGCGCGATTCCGGTATGGCCGGGACCCCGTCCCGCGGGCGGCAACGCTGGGTCGACGCCGATGTCGAGGAGGCCGTGGGGGCACTCGTCGCCGTGATCGGCGAGGTGCGGCCGCACGTTGTCGTCACCTACGACCCCAACGGGGGATACGGCCACCCCGATCACATCCAGACGCATGTGGTCACCACAAGGGCCGTCGCGGCGGCGCCCGAGGCCGTCGGCTGGACAGTGCCCAAGTTCTACTGGACGGTGACGGCAGGCAGTGCGATCGCGGCCGGTCTGCAGGCGCTCGACGATGTCCCGGCCGACTGGATCCGCGTGAACGCCGAGGACATCCCGTTCGGTTTCAGCGACGACCGGATCGACGCGGTCGTCGACGTCACCGCGGAGTTGCCCGCCAAGGTGGCCGCGATGCGCGCGCATGCCACGCAGATCACCGTGGCGCCCAACGGCAGGTCGTTCGCGCTGTCCAACAACATCGCGCTGCCGGTTCTGGGGGAGGAGCACTACGTGCTGGTCTCCGGTGCAGCCGGGCCACGCGATTCCCGCGGTTGGGAAAACGATCTACTCGCCGGGCTTGATCTGGAGTAGTCCCGACGGGGCGGGGTAAGCTCCGGGACAGTCGTCGAAGGGATACGCATGGACCAGGATCTGGATCCAAACCTCCAGCACTGGCAGGACCGGGCCGACAACTTCCAGTGGGTCGTCGGTTCGCTGGTGGCGCTGCTCGACAGCATCCCGACCTGACCCCGGCCGCTGTGCGCGTCGCCGAAACCGACGACGCAGATCCGGTGTTCGCCGGAATCGTTCTGACCCTGCTCGCCATCGACGGTGTCATCTCGGCCGTCGTCGGTGCCCTCTTCCTGCCGATCTACATCGGCACCGTCCCTTTTCCGATAAGCGCGTTGCTCACCGGTGCGGTCAACCTCGCGCTCGTATGGGCCGCGGCCCACTGGTCCGATTCCCTGCTGCGCGCGGGCCTGCCGTTGTGGACGTGGCTTTTGACCGTTGTGGCGATGACGCTCGGCGGGCCCGGCGGCGACCTGATATTCGCCGGCAGCGGCATCTACGCTTTCGGCGCGATGATCTTCCTCGTGCTCGGTGCGCTACCCGCCGCGTGGTTCCTGCGACGGCGGTTCCACTGATCAGTCGTCGGAGCCGCTGCTCGACGACGAGTCCGAGGCGCCCTGTGACCCGCCGGAGGTGTGTTTCGTCGGCTTGGACTCATCGGTCTTGGGGTCGGCCTTCGTCGGCGCCGTCGGCTTGCCCAGCGGCTTCCTCGGCTTGACCAGCCCGTCGCGGATGTCGTCGCGAACGTTCTTGACGACGCCACGCAGGCCGGCGGTGACCTTCTTCAGATCGCGTGTGATGTTCTTGGCGACCGTGCGTGCGGGTTTGGCCGGGGTCTTGACGCCCGTCGCGGGGCCGGTCTCCCCGGCGGCTCCCACGACGTCCGTCGCTTCGGTGTTGCCCGCCTGCTGATCGACCGTCTGATCGGTCGTCTGGTCCGCCGTCTGGTCGGTCGTTTGATCCGCCGCAGGCTGATCGGTAACCGGCGTCGTCTGGGACACCGGCGCCGGCGGGGACTCGGGTGCCTCAGGGCCGGATGCGTCCGTCGGCGCGTCCGTCGGCGCGGACTGCGGTGTCTCCGACGCCGGAATCGTCGTCGTGCGTTCGACGAGGGCCGTCACCGCCGCACGCGCCTGCTCGAGAAGGTCGGCGCCGATCGTCGCGTCGAGTGCGACGGCCTCGGTCGGAGCCGCAAGCGTGATCGGCGGGATCAGCCATCCGAAGAAGTAGTTGAACTCCGCGGCGCCGGTGTTGACCAGGCTGTTCACGGTCGTGGAGGCGACGGCGCCGAAGCCGTTGGCCCAGGTGTCGAGGTTGAGCGGCGCGTTGACCACCGGCGCCACCAGATCGCGCACGAAACTGTTGGCCACCGGGTAGCCCAGGTAGGTCCACACCAATGAGACCTGATCGCCGATGATCGCCAGGCCGGGAACCCAGCCGAGCGCGCCGTCGACCAGGCCGACGCCGTAGTTGATCCACGGCACGGCGGCATCCCACGCATTGACGATGAAGTCGCTCGCCGCGTTCTGCACCGTGACGTCGCCGGGCGCGTCGGCCTGGGCACTGGGCGCGGACCGCATGCCGGGTGCGGCAACCGATGGCGCGGTGTCGCCGTGCGGCGCATCGATCCTGGGCGGATCGACCGGGACGGGAATGGGGATGGTGGTCCGGCCGGCCGCGGCGAGCAGATCGACCATGGCCTGTGTCAGCTCTGGTTGCGGCGCACCTGCACGCGCGGGGACCGCCACATCGGCGGGTGCCACCTGCACCGCGGTCAACGCGATGGTCGTTGCCGTGGCCGCGGCCGCACCCGCCAACACGTAAGCGCGGACAGAGACAGTCATGACAGCACCCCGGAAACCCACCCTGACAACAATTCGGCCGTATCGCTGTAGGTGACTTTACTGGCCACAGCAACAAAATTTCCCGGCTGACGGCAGGCGAGTCGGATAACGCCCGGATGCGCGGGCAGGTCGGCACAGCACCGACCCCTGGGACTACTGTGGCCCGTATGCCAGGCGTAGTCGATCCAGAATGTGAGACGCGTGGATGATTCTCGACTCTCGTGGGGTTATTCGGGAGTGGCTTTGAACCCCGAGCACAGCGCCGATCTGGGGGTCCCAGTGGTCCCCGCTCCGGCCCTGACGCCGAGTCCTGCAGCTTTGCGACGTGTGTTGCGCCGAGCCCGCGATGGTGTCGCCCTCAACGTGGATGAGGCCGCGATCGCGATGACGGCGCGCGGTGATGATCTCGCCGATCTGTGCGCCAGCGCGGCCAGGGTCCGCGACGCCGGTCTCACCTCGGCCGGTCGGCTGGGGCCGAACGGTCGGCTGCCGGTGAGTTACTCGCGCAAGGTCTTCATCCCGGTGACGCACTTGTGTCGGGACACGTGCCATTACTGCACTTTCGTGACCGTGCCGGGCAAGCTGCGCGCTCACGGTATGGGCATGTACATGGAGCCCGACGAAATCCTGGACGTTGCCCGTCGGGGAGCTGAACTGGGTTGCAAAGAGGCCCTTTTCACCCTCGGCGACCGTCCCGAGGCGCGGTGGGAGGAAGCCCGCCAGTGGCTCGACGAGCGTGGTTACGATTCCACGCTGGACTACGTGCGGGCCATGGCGATCCGCGTGCTGGAGGAGACCGGGCTGCTGCCGCATCTCAATCCGGGTGTCATGAGCTGGTCGGAGCTGTCACGGCTGAAGCCGGTCGCCCCGTCCATGGGCATGATGCTCGAGACGACGTCGCGGCGGCTGTTCGAGACCAAAGGTGAGGCACACTACGGCAGCCCGGACAAGGATCCCGCGGTGCGTCTGCGCACGCTCGACGATGCCGGACGGCTGTCCATCCCGTTCACCACGGGTCTGCTCGTCGGGATCGGGGAGACCCTGGTCGAGCGGGCCGAGACCATGCACGCGATCCGGCGCTCGCACAAGGAGTTCGGGCACGTCCAGGAAGTGATCGTGCAGAACTTCCGCGCCAAGGATCGCACGGCGATGGCGTCGACCCCCGATGCCGACATCGACGACTTCCTCGCGACCGTCGCGGTGACCCGGTTGGTGCTGGGGCCGAAGATGCGCATCCAGGCGCCGCCGAACCTGGTGTCCCGCGACGAGTGCCTGGCGCTGGTAGGTGCGGGGGTCGATGACTGGGGCGGGGTGTCGCCGCTGACGCCCGACCATGTGAACCCCGAAAGGCCGTGGCCCGCCTTGGATGAGCTGGCCGAGGTGACCGCAGAGGCCGGCTACGACCTGGTGCAGCGGCTGACCGCACAGCCGCAGTACGTGCAGGCCGGGGCGGCGTGGATCGATCCGCGGGTGCGTGGGCACGTCGACGCGCTGGCCGACCCCGACACCGGGTATGCCCTCGATGTCAATCCGGTCGGGCGGCCGTGGCAGGAGCCCGATGAGGCGTCGGAGTCGCTGGGCCGCACCGATCTGCACACCGCGATCGACGCCGAAGGCCGGTTGACGGACACCCGCAGCGATCTCGACAGCGCGTTCGGCGACTGGGAGTCGATCCGCGAGAAGGTCTCCGAGCTGGCCGCTCGCGCTCCCGAACGGATCGACACCGACGTGCTGTCTGCGCTGCGCTCGGCCGAGCGTGACCCGGGCGGATGCAGTGACGACGAGTACCTCGCGCTGGCCACGGCCGACGGCCCGGCGCTGGAAGCCGTTACCGCGCTGGCTGATTCGCTGCGGCGCGAGACCGTCGGTGATGACGTCACGTTCGTCGTCAACCGCAACATCAACTTCACCAACATCTGCTACACCGGCTGCCGATTCTGCGCGTTCGCGCAGCGTAAGGGCGATGCCGACGCGTACTCGTTGTCGGTCGACGAGGTTGCCGACCGCGCGTGGGAGGCCCACGTCGCCGGTGCCACCGAGGTGTGCATGCAGGGCGGCATCGACCCCGAATTGCCGGTCACCGGGTACGCCGATCTGGTGCGTGCGGTCAAGAAGCGCGTGCCGTCGATGCACGTGCACGCGTTCTCGCCGATGGAGATCGCCAACGGCGTGACCCGCAGCGGTATGTCGATCCGTGAATGGCTGACCGCGCTGCGCGAGGCCGGGCTCGACACCATCCCCGGCACCGCGGCCGAGATTCTCGACGACGAGGTCCGCTGGGTGCTCACCAAGGGCAAGTTGCCGACGTCGATGTGGATCGAGGTGATCACCACCGCGCACGAGGTCGGCCTGCGCTCGAGTTCGACGATGATGTACGGCCACGTCGACCAGCCACGGCACTGGGTCGGGCACCTCAATGTCATCAAGTCCATCCAGGACCGCACCGGTGGCTTCACCGAGTTCGTCCCGCTGCCGTTCGTGCACCAGTCCTCGCCGCTGTACCTGGCCGGCGGCGCCCGGCCGGGCCCGACGCACCGTGACAACCGTGCCGTGCACGCGCTGGCCCGGATCATGTTGCACGGCAGGATCGATCACATCCAGACCAGCTGGGTCAAGCTCGGCATCGAGCGCACACAGGTGATGCTGCGTGGTGGCGCCAACGACCTCGGCGGCACGCTCATGGAGGAGACCATCTCCCGCATGGCCGGCTCCGAGAACGGATCGGCCAAGACCGTCGAAGAGCTTGTCGCGATCGCCGAGGGCATCGGCCGTCCCGCCCGCCAGCGCACGACCACCTACGCGCCCCTGGCCGCATAGTCGCATAGTTTCAGCACCGCGACGTGCGCCGCGCACCTCGCGCCGCCGCACGCGCGCCGCGCACCTTGCGCCGCCGCACCTTGCGCCGCGAGCGTGCGCGTCTGCTGCACAACACGCCGTGAAATGCAGCCGGCCGCGCACGCTCGCGGGCTACGAGTGTGCGCCGAATCCTCCACCCGTGATGCCATCGGTCGGTGGCAGTATGACCCGCCCGAAGTGATGCCGTTTTCGGGAATCAATTCGGACTACGGTCCGTTTACTTGGTGGAAGGGTGCCGGAGGGGCCGGCGCCTCAGTAGGCAAGGAGAACGACATGACCGTTGCGGTAGCCACAGACCTGACCGCGGGCACGTGGGCGATCGACCCGCTGCACTCGTCCATCAGCTTCTCGGTGCGCCACCTCGTCGTCAGCAAGGTGCGCGGGACTTTCGGCACGTTCAGCGGCGCGATCACCGTGGCCGAGGACGGCACGCCGTCGGTCCGCGCGGAGATCGCCGTCGACTCGGTCGACACCGGCAACGAGCAGCGCGACGAGCACCTGAAGTCGGCCGACTACTTCGACGTCGAGAAGTTCCCGGTCGCCACCTTCGTCTCCACCGGCGTCACTCCCAAGGGCGACAACTACGTGCTCGACGGCGACTTCACTCTCAAGGGCATCACCAAACCGGTGAGCCTGGACCTCGTGTTCGACGGTGTCAACCCGGGTATGGGTCACGGCGCTGTCGCGGGTTTCGAAGCGACGGTTGTGCTCAACCGCAAGGAATTCGGCATCGACATCGACATGCCGCTGGAAACCGGCGGTGCGGTGGTCGGTGAGAACATCACCATCACGTTGAACATCGAGGCGCTCAAGCAGGCCTGATCACCCGATCGTCAAAGACGCGCGGCGAGCTCGGTGCCCTGTTTGATCGCACGCTTGGCGTCGAGCTCGGCCGCGACGGCGGCACCGCCGATCACGTGCGGCTCCATGCCGCGTTCTCGCAGGGCGGTTTCGAGGTCTCGCACGGACTCCTGGCCCGCGCAGATCACGACGTTGTCCACCGCGAGCAGGCGCGGGTCCTGGTGGCCGGGACCGAAGCTGATGTGCAGCCCGTCGTCGTCGATGCGCTCGTAGTTGACGCCGCAGAGTTGCCGAACGCCTCTGGCCCTCAGTGACGCGCGGTGCACCCAGCCGGTGGTCTTGCCCAGGCGGCGGCCCTGCGGTCCTTTGGACCGCTGCAGCAGGTACACCTCGCGCACCGCAGGCGCCGGCACCGGAGCGGTGAGCGCGCCGCGCGTCTCCTGTGGATCGGCCACACCCCACTCGGCCTTCCACTCCTTGAGGTTGAGTGTCGGGGACTCGTCGGTGGTGAGGAACTCGCTGACGTCGAAGCCGATTCCGCCCGCGCCGATCACGGCCACCGATCTGCCCACCGGCGCACCGGATATCACCTCGGCATAGGTGAGCACCTTCGGGTGGTCGATGCCGGGGATGTCGGGCATCCGCGGCCGCACTCCGGTCGCGAGGACGACGGTGTCGAAGGCGGCGAGTTCGTCGACGCCGGCGCGGGTCCGCAGACGCACGTCGACACCGTGCTTGCTCAACATGACGCCGTAGTAGCGCAACGTCTCGTTGAACTCCTCCTTGCCGGGAATCCTTCGCGCCAAGTCGAATTGGCCACCGATCGTCGACGAAGCCTCGAACAGTGTCACCGTGTGCCCGCGCTGCGCGGCACTGACCGCGGTGGCCAGTCCGGCCGGTCCGGCGCCGACCACCGCGACCCGCCGGGCGTGTCGCGTCGGAGCCAGAACCAGCGACGTCTCGCGTCCCGCTCGCGGATTCAGCAGGCAGGACACCGGCTTGTGGACGAAGGCATGGTCCAGGCAGGCCTGATTGCACGCGATGCACGTGTTGATCTCGTGTGCGGCCTCGGCCGCGGCCTTGGCCACCCAGTCCGGATCGCTCAGCAGTGGGCGGGCCATCGAGATCAACTGGACGTGAGTGTCGGCGAGGATCTGCTCGGCCGCCTGTGGCATGTTGATCCGGTTGGACGCGATCACCGGGATCCGCACGTGTTCGGCCACGGCGCTGCTGATGTCGACGAAGGCGCTGTTGGGCACCGACGTCACGATCGTAGGCACCCGCGCCTCGTGCCAGCCGAAGCCGGAGTTGATCAGCGTCGCACCGGCCGCTTCGACCTCGGTTGCCAGACAGACGATCTCGTCCCAGCTCTGGCCGTCCTCCACGTAGTCCGCCATCGACATCCGGTAGCACACGATGAAATCCTGGCCCACCGCAGCACGCACACGTCGGACGATCTCTACCGGAAACCGCCTGCGGTTCGCGGCGCTGCCACCCCAGGAATCGGTGCGGCGGTTGGTGCGCGGCGCCAGGAACTGGTTGATCAGATAGCCTTCGCTGCCCATGATCTCGACGCCGTCGTAGCCGGCTTCGCGGGCCAACCGCGCACACCGCACGAAATCCTCGATCGTGCCGATGACGCCGCGCGACGAAAGGGCGCGTGGCCGGAACGGGTTGATGGGCGCCTTGATCGACGACGCGCTGACCGAGAACGGGTGGTACGCATAACGTCCCGCGTGCAGGATCTGCAGCAGGATCTTGCCGCCGGCGTCGTGCACGGCGCGCGTGACGCGACGATGCCGCCGCGCCTCGGACGACGACACCAGTTGGGAGGCGAACGGCAGCAGCCACCCGGTCCGATTGGGTGCGTACCCGCCGGTGATGATGAGCCCGACGCCCCCGCGCGCCCGCTCGGCGAAATACGCTGCGAGCTTGTCGATATCGCGTGCCCGGTCCTCGAGTCCGGTGTGCATCGAACCCATCACCACGCGGTTGCGCAGCGTCGTGAAGCCGAGGTCCAACGGCGACAACAGGTTCGGATATGTCACGAGGTCCCTCCCAGCGCACGTGACACCTCGGACAGCCAGTCGGTCGCGCTCTCCTCGGCGCGAATACCACCGCGAAGCACCAGGTACTGGTGCAGGGCGCTACCACTGAGCGCGGCCGGATCCGGAAACTGCCGCTTCTGGTGGCCGCGATAGGTGTCGAGCCGGGAGAGGTGTTCGGCGAGCAGGTCCTCGGCCTGTTCGCGGATGGCGCCGATGTCACCGTAGGCCGCCGCGCGGACCTTGACCGCGAGATCGCGGGTGCGGTTGCCGGCCACGCCGCGACCGGACAGGGGTTCGGCGATCCAGCGGGCCAGTTCGGCGCGTCCGGCCTCGGAGACCGTGTAGACCTTCTTGTCGGGCCTGCCGTGTTGGACGACGGTCGCGGCCCGCACCCAGCCGTCACCTTCCATCGCGCGCAGGGTGCGATAGATCTGCTGATGCGTGGCCGGCCAGAAGTACCCGATCGAGCGGTCGAAGCGGCGTGCGAGTTCGTATCCCGATCCGGCCTGTTCGCAGAGCGACACCAGGATCGCGTGCCGGAGAGCCACCACGGCAGGCTATGCGGTACCGGCAGTCCTATGCAACAAGTTGCAATGGATCCCATCTGTGCGACTGCACAGCGTGGCCACTAGGCGAGGTGTATGTGCGACGTTTAGTATCAGTAACCACGCGCCACCCTTAACTGGGCGGCGCGTAAGTTAGGGCACACTGAGACGCGCGTCCAAGTATGGGCAACGCATACTGTCGCGACGGACTCACGAGTCCTGACCCCGCACCCGACCAGCAGCCCACTGGACAGGAGAGACATCAGTGACGTACGTCATTGCCGAACCCTGCGTCGACGTCAAGGACAAGGCATGCATCGAGGAATGCCCTGTCGATTGCATCTACGAGGGCGCACGCATGCTGTACATCCACCCCGACGAATGCGTGGACTGTGGCGCCTGTGAGCCGGTCTGCCCCGTCGAGGCCATCTACTACGAAGATGATGTGCCGGACCAGTGGAGCGGCTACGCGCAGAGCAACGCCGATTTCTTCGCCGAACTCGGCTCGCCGGGTGGTGCCTCCAAGGTGGGCCAGACGGACAACGATCCGCAGGCCATCAAGGATCTCCCGCCCCAGGGTGAGGACTGATCACGGTCGAGACACCGATGGTGCGTCAGCGCCGCTCGGCGACACTGCCAGAGTTCCCGTGGGACACCCTGGCGGACGTCACGGCGCTGGCGCGTTCACACCCTGACGGCATCGTCGACCTCTCGGTGGGCACCCCGGTGGACCCGGTGGCCTCCGTCATCCGTGACGCGCTGGCGGCCGGGAGTTCGGCTCCCGGGTATCCGACAACCGCGGGGACACCGCAGCTTCGTGAGGCGATGGTGCGGGCCCTTGGCCGGCGCTTCGGCATCACCGAGCTCACGCCGCAGACCGTGCTGCCGGTGATCGGCACCAAGGAGCTCATCGCCTGGCTGCCGACGCTGCTGGGCCTGGGGCCCGACGACATCGTCGTCGTGCCCGAACTCGCCTACCCGACATACGAGGTGGGCGCACGGCTGGCCGGTGCGCAGGTGCTGCGGGCCGACTCGCTCACGCAGATCGGGCCACAGGTGCCCGCTCTGATGTACCTGAACTCGCCGAGCAATCCCACCGGCCGGGTGCTGGGCACCGACCACCTCCGCAAGGTGGTCACCTGGGCGCGGGAGCGGGGCGTGCTGGTGGCCTCCGACGAGTGCTATCTGGGGCTGAGCTGGGACGCCGATCCGGTCAGCGTGCTGCATCCGTCCGTGTGCGACGGTGACCACACCGGGCTGCTGGCCATCCACTCGCTGTCGAAGACGTCGTCGCTCGCCGGATACCGCGCCGGTTTCGTCGCGGGCGATCCTGCCGTGGTCGCCGAACTGCTCGCGGTACGCAAGCACGCCGGGATGATGGTGCCCACACCGGTCCAGGTCGCCATGGTCGCCGCGCTCGACGACGACGAACACGAAGCCGTACAACGCGATCGGTACGCGCGGCGTCGTGATCTGCTGCTGCCCGCGTTCCGGGCGGCGGGTTTCACCGTCGACCATTCCGAGGCCGGGCTGTACCTGTGGGCCACCCGTGGCGAGGCATGCCGTGACACGCTGCGGTGGCTCGCCGAACGCGGGGTCCTCGTCGCGCCGGGTGAGTTCTACGGACCCGCGGGCGACCGGTATGTGCGGGTCGCGTTGACGGCCACGGACGAACGAATTCGATCGGCCGTCGAACGGCTCGCTCCGTAGTTCACGCGGTCGCACGCAAACTGAGCGACATCAGCAGCCGCACATCGGGATCTCCCAGCGACGTTCCGAGCAGTTGCTCGACGCGGCGTACGCGGTAGCGCACGGTGTTCGGGTGCACGTGCATCGACTGCGCGGCCGCCGCGACGTCGCCGAAGCTGTCCAGATAGACGCGCAACGTCTCGGCCAGCACGGGTTCGTCGGCGCGCAGCGCGCGTACCCGCGGATCGATCAACCGGTCGTCGGAGGCGATCGCGGTGATGATCTCGTCGAGCAGCACCGTGGTGCGCGCCTCGGCCAGTGAGGTGACCTGTCCGAGCGCGCCGGGATGACGCCCGGCGCTGTCCAGCACGCGATCCACCTCGCTGCGGGCCGATGCGGCACCGGCGAGTCCGGCGACCGGAGCGGCGATGACGGCGTGCAACTCGATGCCGAGTTCGGAGCGCAACGCCGCGACCGTGCCGCGGATCCACGACGTGACCGCTGCGGGCTTACCGGTGTTGGGGAACAGCACGTACACCCGGGTGCGGGACGATGTGATCTGTGCGTCGGACCGGAATGCGCTGGCGCTCAGGGACAGGACGTCGGCGATCCGCGTGCTGGGTGAGCCTGCGTCGAACCCGATGAGTGCCGCGCGTCCGTCGGCGGTGATGCCGAGTTCGCGCGCGATCTGCTCGACGTCGACGGGTTCGTCGGCGGCGCGCAGGCCCAGCAGTTCCTGCAGGCGCACGGCGTCGGTGGACGGTGTCGCGGCCAGGCGCGCCATGATCCTGGCGGCCAGGACGGCGGCGCCGCGCAGGACTTCGTCGGCGTCCTCGGCGAGCGGGCGGCTGCCCTGCTGCACCCAGATCGTGCCCGCGAATGCCGGCGCGCGACGCTCGTCGGGGGCCGGTTGGAAGATCCCGATGGCCAACCGCGGCCGCAGCCCCAACTCGGGACGCTCGGCGACCCGCACGACATCGGGCCTGGCCCGTAACGCGTCGAAGATGCCCCACTGCGCGATCCACGCGAGGTGCTCCGACGGGCCCGCCCGCCCGAGGATCGACAGCCTGCGCAGTTCGTCGGCCTCCTCGTTGGACGCCGAGTACGCGAGCACATGGGACTGGGCGTCCTCGATGCTCACCATGCCGTGTGTGCGGTCGGCGACCGACTGTGCCAGCCCGAACAGGTCGGTTCCCGAATCGTGCAGCGCGCGGTCGTTGTGGTGTTCGAAGACGTGGTTGACGAGCCGGTACAACCGTTCCCAGCGGGCGCGCGGGTCGACGGCGACGACGGCGATACCCGCCGCGGTGGCACGTTCTGCGACGGGGATCGACGGCTCCTTGACGAAGATCGCGGCGGGTGGCCGATGCGTGGCCTGATGCTCCACCCAGGACAGCGTGTCGGACTCGGAGATGCCGAGGAGGAAGAACAGATCCGCCGAACCGGCTGCGGGCGCGAGGCCGAAGCGGACATCATCGGAGTCGATCAGGGCGGCCGACGCCACCGGGAGGTCCAGCCCGCGCGGTGCCTCGACGAGCCGGACCAGCGTCGCGTCGAGGGCCAACAGCAGTTGACCCAGGCTGACTCCCGGCGCCTGCATGTTGTCCGATCTTACTGTCCACACGTTGCACTGTTGTCTGATCGGACAAAACTAATCGGGTCGTGGTCAGCGATTCTTGAGCCATGGACGCCATCACCGACGTGCCCACGCCGGCCAACGAGCCGATTCACGACTACGCACCCGGCTCGCAGGAACGCACCCGGCTCACCACGGCACTGCATGACCTCGCCAGTACTCCGATCGACCTGCCGCACGTCATCGGCGGCGAGCACCGCATGGGTTCGGGTGCACGCATCGATGTCGTACAACCGCACCGGCATTCGGCGCGGCTGGGCATCCTCACCAACGCCGAGCACGCCGACGCCTCGGCGGCCATCGACGCCGCGATCGCCGCCAAACACGATTGGGCGGCACTGCAGTTCGATCAGCGTGCCGCGGTCTTCCTGCGCGCGGCCGATCTGTTGTCGGGTCCGTGGCGCGAGAAGATCGCCGCCGCGACGATGCTCGGTCAGTCCAAGAGCGCCTACCAGGCCGAGATCGACGCACCGTGCGAGCTCATCGATTTCTGGCGGTTCAACGTCGCATTCGCCCGCCAGATCCTGGCGCAGCAGCCGATCAGCAGCCCCGGCGTGTGGAATCGCACCGACCACCGCCCGCTGGAGGGCTTCGTATACGCCATCACGCCGTTCAACTTCACGGCCATCGCGGGCAACCTGCCGACCGCGCCGGCACTGATGGGCAACACCGTCGTGTGGAAGCCGTCGCCCACCCAGACCTTCGCGGCATATCTCACGATGCAACTGCTGGAGGCCGCTGGCCTACCGCCGGGCGTCATCAACCTGGTCACCGGCGACGGTATCGCGGTTTCCGAAGTGGCCCTGGCCGATCCGCGCCTTGCCGGTATCCACTTCACCGGTTCGACCGCGACGTTCCAGCACCTGTGGCGTGAGGTCGGTGCGAACATCGACCGCTACCACACCTATCCACGGCTGGTCGGCGAAACCGGCGGAAAGGACTTCGTGCTCGCGCATGCCTCGGCCCGCCCGGATGTGTTGCGCACCGCGCTGATCCGCGGCGCGTTCGACTACCAGGGGCAGAAGTGCTCGGCGGCGTCGCGCGCATTCATCCCGCGGTCGGTGTGGCAGCAGATGGGCGACGATTTCCTCTCGGCCACCGAGGCGCTGCGCTACGGCGACGTCGCCGACCTGACCAACTTCGGCGGTGCGGTGATCGACGACCGCGCCTTCGCCAAGAACGTCAAGGCCATCGAGCGGGCGAAGAGCGCGCCCGGCGTCACCATCGCCGTCGGCGGTGAATACGACGACAGCGAAGGCTATTTCGTACGACCGACCGTGCTGCTGTCCGACGACCCGACCGACGACGCGTTCTGCACCGAGTACTTCGGGCCGATCCTGGCGGTGCATGTCTACCCCGACGCCGAATACGAGCGGATCCTCGGCGTGGTCGACACCGGCGCCAAGTACGGCCTCACCGGTGCGGTGATAGCCGACGACCGCGTCGCGGTGCAACAGGCGCTCGACGGGCTGCGCTACGCCGCGGGCAACTTCTACATCAACGACAAGCCCACCGGGGCGGTCGTCGGGCAGCAACCGTTCGGCGGGTCGCGCGCATCGGGCACCAACGACAAGGCCGGATCGGCACAGAACCTGATGCGCTGGACGTCGGCACGGTCCATCAAGGAGACGTTCGTACCGGCCACCAACCACACCTACCCACACATGGAGGCGTGAACGATGGGCGTCTTCGATCGGGTCGCCCGTCCCGCGATCCTCGCCGCATCGCGCTCGCAGCGGCTCCGCAGCACGGCGGAGAGATTGCCCGTCACCCGCAAGGTGGTCGACCGTTTCGTCGCGGGCGAGACCGTACCCGAGGCGCTCGACGCCGCTGCGGCGCTTCGCAGTTCGGGACGCATGGTGAGCATCGACTATCTCGGTGAGGACACCACGAGCAAAGAGGACGCCGAGCAGACGGTGCGCGCGTACCTCGCGCTGCTCGACGGTCTGAAACGCGGCGACGACGGCGATTCCGCGGTGCGGCCGCTGGAGGTGTCGCTCAAACTGTCCGCACTGGGCCAGGCGCTGCCGCGTGACGGTGAGAAGATCGCGCTGGAGAACGCGCACACGATCTGTGCCAAGGCACGTGACGTCGGCGCCTGGGTCACCGTGGACGCCGAGGACCACACCACAACGGATTCGACACTGTCGATCGTGCGGGATCTGCGCACCGAATTCGACTGGCTCGGAACGGTTCTTCAGGCCTACCTCAAACGCAGCCGGGCCGACTGTGCGGAGTTCGCGGCCTCCGGCGCGCGAATCCGCCTGTGCAAGGGCGCCTATGACGAACCCGCATCGGTGGCGTACCGCGACCCCGACGAGGTCACCGATTCATACCTGACGTGTCTGCGGATCCTCATGGCCGGGCGCGGCTACCCGATGGTGGCCTCGCACGATCCGGAGATCATCGCCGCCGTGCCGGCCCTCACCCGCGAATACCACCGCGGTGTCGACGATTTCGAGTACCAGATGTTGTACAACATCCGCGACGGTGAACAGCGCCGCCTGGCCGACGCCGGTAACCACGTGCGGGTGTACGTACCGTTCGGCTACGAGTGGTACGGCTACTTCGTGCGGCGACTGGCCGAGCGCCCGGCGAACCTCACCTTCTTCCTGCGGGCGCTGGCCGAACGTCGCTAGCTGCGCTCGTAGAGCAGCAGAAGGGCCCACGCCGCGATCGACTGCGCGTCGGTGATGTCACCGCTGCGCACCATGTCCTCGATCTCGGTGCGGGTGAACCACGCGCTGTGCATGTCCTGCTCTTCGTGTTCACGCTCATGGTCACCCTCGGTGAGTTCGGTCGCCAGGAACACCCAGCCGCGCTGGCTGCTCATGCCGGCCGCGACGTCGAGCAGGCCGAGTCTGACCAGGTTCGCCGCACGCAGGCCGGTCTCTTCCCGCAGTTCGCGCTCGGCCAGCGCATGCGGGTCGAGGTCCTGCCGGTCTGGTGCGGTGCCCTGCGGAAACTCCCAGCGCCGCAGCCCAAGTGGGTAACGGAACTGCTCCACGAGGTGGAAGCGCTCGCCGTCGTACGGGATCACCAGCGCGTACGTGGGCTTGTCGACCACGGCGTAGATGCCGTCGCTGCCGTCGGGGCGTTCGATGGCGTCCTCACGCAGCGTGAGCCAGTTGTTCCGGTACACCTCACGGGTCGAGACCTGCCGGATCATTCCCATGGGCCCATTATGGCGACGCGGCCTCGGTGAGCCTGACCCGCAGGCGGTCGGCTCCGATGGCACGGCCGGCCGCGAGGTCGTCGGCCAGCGCATCGGCATAGCCGATGAGGGCGGTGACGTCGACCGCATGCGGTGCAGGCACGTCCACCTGCGACAACCGGTCGGACGCACGTCGCAACAGCGCCGCCGCGCCGGGGAAGTTGCCCCGCTGGACATGGGTGATACCCACCGCCAGCTGCGCCAGGCCCTGCCACAGCGAGCGCTCGGTCGCCGGACCGCTCTTCCACGCCGCCTCGAGGACCTCGTGCGCAAAGAACGCGCGCCCACGGTCCAGGAGGCGCTGGGCATAGTCGAGGGTTTCCGCCGGCGACAGGCCCAGGTCATCCGGGATCCGCTCCACTCCCTGGCTCCCGTAGGGCAGCGGCCGGCCCAGCGCGTCGCGCGGACGGGAACTGTGCGGGCGTCCGGATTCGTCGCGGTCACGGTGCGCCGACGTACTCATGGCTCCAGCCTGTCGGTGATCGCGCGCTGTGTCGAGGACATGCGGGGTTCGGCCGCGGGTCGGCGGGCAAAGAGGGCCGGGTAGCCTCGCACTATGCTGCTGGCCTCACTGAATCCCGCAGCGGTAGCCGCCGGAGCTGATATCGCTGACGCGGTCCGCATCGACGGCGCCGTCCTCAGTCGTGGTGACCTGGTGGGCGGCGCGACCTCGGTCGCCGAGCGCGTCGCCGTCGCACAGCGGGTCGCTGTCCTCGCCAAACCGACCGCCACCACGGTGCTCGCGGTCACCGGATGCCTCATCGCGGGCGTCACCGTCGTCCCGGTGCCCGCGGACGTCGGCGCGGCCGAGAGACGTCACATACTCACCGACTCCGGTGCGCAGGCCTGGCTGGGCGAGCATCCCGATGAGTCCGAAGGGTTGCCGCACATCCCGGTGCGGCTGCATGCCCGGTCGTGGCACCGCTACGCCGAGCCCGCCCCGGAATCGACCGCGATCATCATGTACACCTCGGGAACGACCGGCTTGCCCAAGGGCGTGCCCATCACCCGCAAGGCCATCGCCGCCGACATCGACGCACTGGCCAAGGCATGGGAGTGGACGGCGGAAGACACTCTGGTACACGGACTTCCGCTATTCCACGTCCACGGCCTGGTCCTCGGCCTGATCGGTTCGCTGCGGATCGGAAACCGCTTCGTGCACACCGGCAAGCCCACGCCCGAGCGTTACGCAGAAGCCAAGGGCACGCTGTACTTCGGGGTGCCGACGGTGTGGTCACGCGTGGTCAACAACGTCGATGCCGCGATGGCGCTGTCCTCGGCGCGGTTGCTGGTCTCGGGCAGCGCCCCGCTGCCGGTTCCGGTGTTCGAGCAGCTCACCGAGCTCACCGGCAAGCCGCCGGTGGAACGCTACGGCAGCACCGAATCCCTGATCACCATCAGCACTTTGGTGAACGGTGAACGCAGGCCGGGGTGGGTCGGTGTCCCGGTGGAGGGCGTGCAGACGCGCCTGGTGGACGAGAACGGTGTCGAGGTCCCGCACGACGGCGAGACCATCGGACGCCTCCAGATCAAGGGCCCGACGGTGTTCGAGGGCTACCTCAACCGGCCGGAGGCCACCGCTGAGGCCTTCGACGACGACGGTTGGTTCCGCACCGGTGATGTCGCGGTGATCGACGCCGGTGGCATGCACCGAATCGTCGGCCGCGAATCGGTCGACCTCATCAAATCCGGCGGATACCGCATCGGTGCCGGCGAGATCGAAACCGTGCTGCTCGGTCACCCCGGGGTCAAAGAGGCTGCGGTCGTCGGAGTTCCCGACGACGACCTCGGACAGCGCATCGTCGCGTTCGTGGTGGGTGACGCCGAGCCCGCGACACTCGTCGAGTTCGTGGCACAACAGCTTTCGGTGCACAAGCGGCCCCGGGAGGTGCGCATCGTGGACAGCCTGCCCCGCAACGCCATGGGGAAGGTCCTGAAAAAGGAGCTGGCGCAGTGGGGTTGAGGTTCTCGGAGTTGTGCATCGACGCCCATGACCCCGAGTCGCTGGGGGAGTGGTGGTCACAAGCACTGGGCTGGCCCAAGCACACCGACTCCGACGGGGACGTGGTGCTGACACCACCTGCGGGTCATGGACCCGTTTGGCTTTTCCTCGCCGTGCCCGACGACAAGGTGGTCAAGAACCGCCTTCATGTCGACTTCACTCCCGACGATCAGCGGGCCGAGGTCGACCGGCTGATCGGTCTGGGGGCGCGGCGCATCGACATCGGGCAGGGCGAACAGAGTTGGGTCGTGCTCGCCGACCCGGAAGGCAACGAATTCTGCGTGCTGGCGTCGGCTGATCCGTGATCACAGATGGCGCCGTCAGAGGCGCCATGCGACGGCGACGAGCGCGATGAGCCCGAGGATCGCAATCAAGCCGGCCATGACTCCCGCCAGGGAGTACGGCAAATCCGGGTTCTGCGCACGCAATGTCCGGCTCTCCTGACGATGCTGGATCCACGCCAGGATCAGTGAGGTCAGGCCGATACAGATCATCACCATGCCGACGATCCACGGGCTGAGCACCGGTCGGTGATGAAGTTCGGTGGCCTGGTACTGGAAGAACTTGAAAATGGTGAATCCGAATGCGATCAGCGACGTGCTGGTCCTGATCCAGGCCATCGTCGTGCGCTCGAGTGCCAGGCGTGTGCGCTCGACCGCCAGCCGCGTCGAGGTGTCAAGCGGCTGATCCGTCACGTCTGTCGGCCCCGGCGGCGGCATGCTTCGGTCGTCGCGGGGTCCGATCCGGTCAGTTGCAGCCCCCGGCGTGCACCCACCGGCCGTTGTATCCGATGCAACCACTGACGTTGGCACCCGGCGGTGGCGGGGGCGGTGGGGGCGGGTCCTCGGGCAGCGGGGCGTAGTAGGCGGGCGGCGGAACGTAGGGCGCCACGGCGTCGGCGATGTTGACACAGCCGCCGACCGAGATGCGCCTGCCCGCACTCGCGCAGACGTCAGCGTGGGCTGTGCCGGTGGGCGCGACCAGGATTATCGCGCCGGGCAGCGCGGTGAATGCCAACGCGGCGACGGCCGCACGGGCCGCGTGCACCCGCAACGACCGTGATGATGACCTGAACATCGTTGTCCTTGACGTTAACTCGGCGGAGTGATGCCGCAACGGTTGCGGAAGTCCACGAGGGGTTGGCGGATCCCGGCGAGCTCAGCGTGGGCCTGTGGGTTGGCATCGAAGTAGGTGCGGACGGCTTCGGACGCCTCATCGTGCGGACGGCCACGCAGGTTCGTGTAGAAATCGTTGACGTCGGGATGGGTGAACAGATAAGCCGACGTCGCGGCCGCGACGCCCGCCGCGATGCCGGCGAGGTCGGCGGCCGTGCAGTTCGGCGGACGCGGCGGGGGCTCGGCTGTCGCGGCCACCGATCCGAAGAGGCCGGTCACCATGGCGGCCGCGCAAGCTGCCCCAGCCGCCGAGAGCACCCGCCGCGTGATGCGTGAAGTAAGGGCCACGGGCAACTCCTCTCGGCGACGCGGACAACGGCCGATTGCGTTGCCGGTTCGCGGAACTGTAGCAGGCAACGACAGGCGTCATGTGCTAAAACACCGTGTAGGTCGGACCGGTGTGGCCATACTCGACCTGCGTTTCGCTGGCCGATTCGGTGACACAAAGGGGGCCGTCATGTCCGAAGGTTCGGGAGCTCACGTAATCGCGCCGCGGTTACCGAACGGAGGGGTACTTCCGTTCCCGCCGGTGCCGTCAGGCAGCGTCGCGGGCCCGACGTTGCAGGAATCGACCTACCGGCCCCGTGTGGTTCCGAAGCGTCTGCACGACGACTCGCCGAATATCGTCATCGTGCTCATCGACGACGCCGGGCCCGGGTTGCCGTCGACTTTCGGCGGTGAGGTGACGACCTCCACACTGGACCGGATGTGTGCTGAAGGCGTGTCGTACAACCGTTTTCACACCACCGCGATGTGCTCACCGACCCGGGCGTCGCTGTTGACGGGGCGCAACCACCACGAGATCGGCAACGGCCAGATCGCCGAGCTGGCGAACGACTGGGATGGTTACGCGGGCAAGATCCCGCGTTCGGCCGCCACGGTCGCCGAGGTGCTCAAGCAGTACGGATATGCGACGTCGGCGTTCGGCAAATGGCACAACACCCCGGCCGAGGAGACCACCGCGGCAGGGCCGTTCGACAACTGGCCAACCGGCCTCGGGTTCGAGTACTTCTACGGCTTCCTCGCCGGTGAGGCCTCGCAATACGAGCCCCATCTGGTGCGGAACACCACGGTGGTCTCCCCGCCGAGGACACCGGAGGAGGGCTATCACCTGTCGGAAGATCTGGCCGATGACGCCATCGGGTGGTTGCGGCGGCACAAGGCCTTCAATGCCGACAAACCGTTCTTCATGTACTGGGCCAGCGGCTGCCTGCACGGCCCGCACCACATCATGAAGGAATGGGCCGACAAGTACGCCGGGAAGTTCGACGACGGGTGGGATGCCTACCGGCAGCGCGTGTTCGAACGCGCCAAGGCCAAGGGCTGGATCCCGCAGGACTGCGAACTGACCGAACGAGATCCACAACTGGCGGCGTGGGACGACATCCCCGACGACGAGAAACCCTTCCAGCGCCGGTTGATGGAGGTCGCCGCCGGGTACGCCGAGCACGTCGACGTGCAGGTAGGCCGGATCGCCGATGAGCTCGACTCGCTGGGCTACGCCGACAACACCCTGTTCTTCTACATCTGGGGAGACAACGGGTCCTCCGGCGAAGGCCAGAACGGCACGATCGCCGAACTTCTGGCGCAGAACGGGATACCCACCACCGTGCGGCAGCACATCGATGCCCTCGACGCGCTGGGCGGCCTTGATGTGCTCGGCTCGCCACTGGTGGACAACCAGTACCACGCGGCGTGGGCGTGGGCGGGCAGCACACCATACAAGGGTATGAAGCTGCTGGCGTCGCACCTCGGTGGCACGCGCAATCCGATGGCCGTGCGTTGGCCCGCCAAGGTCGCGGCCGACGCAACGCCGCGCGACGTGTTCCTGCACTGCAACGACGTCGTGCCCACCATCTACGAGATCGTGGGCATCGAACCGCCGCGGGTGGTCAACGGTGAGCCTCAGATGGCCCTTGCGGGAGCCAGTTTCGCCCGTACCCTCGTCGACCGAAATGCGCTGGGCGGCAAGAAGACCCAGTACTTCGAGATCATGGGCAGCAGGGCGATCTACCACGACGGCTGGATGGCGTGCGCGCGGGGGCCGAGACTGCCGTGGGTGCCGGGGCAGCCCGAGGGTATCGCCACCTGGTCGCCGGACAACGACATCTGGGAGCTCTACCACCTCGACGAGGATTGGTCGCAAGCCAACGACCTGGCCGAGCAGATGCCCGAGAAACTCGCCCGGATGCAGGAGCTGTTCATCGTCGAGGCGGCCCGCAACGCGGTACTGCCTGTGGGCGGTGGGTTGTGGGTGCCGATCTATCACCCGGAGTTGCGGATCGCGCCGCCGTACCGGGAATGGGAGTTCTCCGGCGACACCGTGCGCATGCCCGAATTCTGTGCGCCTGCGCTGGGCAACAAGAACAACGTCGTCACCATCGACGTCGATGTCCCCGCCGATGCGAACGGTGTGTTGTATGCACTCGGCGCGGCGGCGGGCGGCCTGACGGTCTATCTCGACGACGGCTATCTCTGCTACGAGTACAACTTGTTCATCCTGTTGCGCACCAAGATCCGCTCGGCGGACAAGGTTCCGGCGGGACGGACCAAGATCACGGTGACCACCCGGTACGCGGAACCCCGCCCAGCCGGACCCCTCGACATCACGGTGGCCCGTGACGGGGTGACCATTGCCGACGGCCGGGTTCCGATCAGTGCACCGCTGTTGTTCACGGCCAACGACTGCCTGGACATCGGCACCTGCCTCGGCTCACCGGTGTCCCTCGACTACCGCGAACGGGCACCGTTCCCCTTCGAGGGGCGCATCCATCGAGTCCACGTCGCCTATACGTAGGGGCGGTTCAGCACGGGTTCAGCACAGCGGCCTCTACCCCTCCGCGCGGTTTCACGCCACACTGGATGGGCGACATCCCGAGTACACGCCGGCTGTGATGACGCCCGGCACCGTCACCGGAAGGTGGGGACGCGATGACTTCTTTGGAGCTGGCCGGTGGTGAGGCGGCAGATTTCAGTGCCGGTGAGGTCTACTTCGTCGGCAACGCCACCACGGTGATCCGCTTCGGTGGACTGACGATCCTGACCGATCCGGCTTTCCTCCACAGAGGCGAGCATGTGTATCTGGGGCACGGTATCTGGGCTCGGAGGGAAGTGGAACCGGCCTGCCAGATCGCGGACCTGCCACCGATCGACCTGGTGGTCTTGTCGCACTACCACGGTGACCATTTCGACGACGTCGCCGCGCAGCAATTGGACAAGAACCTGCCCATCGTCTCCACTGCCGACGCGGTGGACAAGCTCAAGGCCCTCGGCTTCGAGCGGGGGCATGCGCTTGCCACCTGGGAGTCGCTTGAGGTCCACAAAGGCGACGCGACACTGACCATCACCGCGATGCCCGCCAAGCACGCAACCGACGATGCCGTCGATGCGATGCTCATGCCCGTCAACGGGCATCTCTTGGACTTCAGCCGCAATGGCGAGCAGTTGTACCGGCTCTACATCACCGGGGACACGATGCTCGTCGACGACCTCCACGACATCCCGCGTCGCTACCCGGCGATCGACCTGGGTCTGATCCATACAGGTGGTACGACTTTCCTGGTCACCGTTGTCACGATGACGGGCGAACAGGGCGTACGCGCTGTCGAGATCACCAAGCCGCGCGTCGCCATCCCGATTCACTACAACGACTTCTCGGTCTTCCTCTCGGGCCTCGACGACTTCCAGAAGGCCGCCCAGAACACGAGCGCGAGTACGGAATTCGTGTACCTGGCGCACGGCGACACCTACACGTTCGAACCCAGGGCGTGAACATCGTCCTGGTGCACGGCGCTTTCGTGGACGGATCGACCTGGCGTGCCGTGTACGACCTTCTGTTGGCGGACGGCTATGGCGTTGCCGTGGTGCAGACGCCGAACCTGTCGCTGGCCGGTGATGTGGCAGCGACGCGTCGCGTTCTCGACGTGGCGGACGGGCCGGTCGTCTTGGTGGGGCATTCCTACGGTGGCGCGGTCATCACCGAGGCCGGTAACCACGACAGTGTGACGGCGTTGGTCTATCTGGCGGCATTCGTGCCGGACGAGGGGGAGTCGGTGGAGTCGCTCGGTGGCCATCCCGGCGTGTCGGGCTCGCCGATCGTGCCGTTCGCCGCGGGGTTCCTGGTGCAGGACCGAGCGAAGTTCCACGACTCTTTCGGTGCGGACCTGCCCGCCGCCGACGCGGCGTTCCTTGCCGATTCGCAGGTCCCTTGGTCGACGGAAGCCATGACGGCGACGGTGACCGATCCTGCCTGGCGACGTAAGCCGAGTTGGTACCTGATCGCCACCGAGGACCGTATGATTCCGCCGGCCGCACAACGCGCGATGGCGCAGCGGGCCGGCGCCACCACGATCGAGGTGGCCGCAAGCCATGCCGTCTACATGTCCCAGCCGCACGCCGTTGCGGCCGCTGTTCGGCAGGCTGTTCACGTCTGACCGTCGGCCGTGGCCTTCATGAGCACTGCCAGGACGATGGCGACGAGGAGCAGCGCCGGCACGTCTCCCCACAGATGCCCCATGTGGTGGCCGCCGAATGACTGCACCGCCATGATCGCGGCGTGGACGACGCTGGACCACACCGCGAACCAGATGAGGCTGCGGTGGGCTTGCGGGCGCCGCGCGGCGTTGAGGAGAAACACTCCGAGCGTCGCGTACAGGCCGACGATCATCATGAAGTAGTTCGATTCATGCGGTGGCCCGGAATGCCATGCCCATCCGGACGGCCAGACGACGGCCAGTGGGTAGAGGAGGATCATCGCGACGCCGACGGCGACGAGCGCGATCTGGAGGAGTTTGTCGCGGGCCGACGATCCGATTGCGGTCATGGCGCCCTCCGGGCTCGGGTGGACCCCTTCGCGGAACATATCGCTCGGTGTGGGTCTCCATCGTGGGAATCGTCAACGCGGCCCTTGTACGCCTGGGGTGTGACGTTTCGCGCGTGGTGGAGGCGGTTGTCCCCAGAGCTGTTTTCGTCCACAGGTTGGCATCGCCGGGTTCTCGGGTGGTGTCGGGGCCGGTAAGTTCGAACCCATGTTCGATGGGTCGTTGGCCGAGATCGCCGAGCTTGCCGCGCTCGATGACGCCGAACTGCAGACCCACGCCCGCGCATGGGCCCAGGTCGAAGCCGCCGCCTGCGCCCGCAAGCACGCGGTGATGGCCGAGCTGTTCATCCGCCGCACCCCACACCGACGACGCCGACGAGCGGCGCTGGTGGTTCGTCGACCCCGAAGCCGCCGTCGGCGCCCAACTCGGCGCCGCCCAGAACATCACCGCCTGGGCGGCGCTGCATCAGGCCCAACGCGGGGTCGCGCTGCGCGACCGGCTGCCCAAGGTCAACGAGATCTTCGCCGCCGGGCTGATCAGCGAGCAGCTCGTGCGCAACATCTGCTGGAGCACCATGCTGATGCTCGAGCCCGACAAACTCGCCGCCATCGATGCCGAGCTGGCCGCCCAGATCACCGGCTGGGGCCGCCTGACCCAAAAACAGATCGACAACACCATCGACGATCTGATCCTCAAACACGACCCGGGCGCCTTCGGCCGCGGCCGCGCCAGCCGCCGCAGCCGCTACTTCGACATCGGCTCACCCGGCGACGCCCCCGGCGTGCTGTCGGTCAACGGCCGCCTCGATGCCCCCGTGGGTGCCGCCTTCGACGCCCTGCTCACCGAGCTGGCCCACGCGGTGTGCCCCGAGGATCCCCGCACCCTCGATCAGCGCCGCCACGACGCGATCAACGCCATCCTCACCGGCACCACCCTGGCATGCCGCTGCGAGGACCCCGACTGCGCCCGCGGCCGCGAACACACCCCACGCGGCCACCTCGTCCTCCACGCCATCGCGCCCCAATCCACCGTCACCGCCGCCCAGGAGGCCGCCGCTGCGGCCACCGGTGCCCGCGCCCAGTCCGATGATGCACACGCCGAACCCACCGCAACCACCCCAGAAGACGCCGAAACCGATTGTGACGCAGAATCTGTGACGGTCACCGAGTGCACCGAGTCCAGCAGCGATACCCCCTCGGCGTTTGCCGCTCCGGCCGGCGATGCACTCGATCACCTGCCGCCGGCGGTGCTGTTCGGCGGCGGGGTGCTGCCGGCGTACGCGCTGGCCGAGATCATCAACGCCGCCACCGTACGGCCGGTGTTCCACCCCGGCGATGCCCCACCCCAGGACCGCTACACCCCGTCACGAGCCCTGGCCGACTACGTGCGCTGCCGCGACCTGATATGCCGGTTCCCCGGATGTGACAAACCCGCCGACCGCTGCGACATCGACCACACCGTGCCGTATCCAGCGGGCCCGACGCATGCCTCAAACCTGAAGTGTCTGTGCCGCTTTCATCATCTCCTGAAAACGTTCTGGATCGGCCCCGGCGGCTGGTCGGACCGACAACATCCCGACGGCACCGTCGTGTGGACCTCCCCCTCCGGGCAGCAGTACACCACCGTGCCCGAAAGCAGCCGACGCTTCTCCATCGCCGAACTGGCCCAACCCACCGGCCAACTGCACCTACCCACCACCGCGGCGCTCAGCGACCCCGCACTACGCGGACTCACAATGCCCACACGGCGCCGCACCCGCGCCCACAACACCGCCCGCGCCATCGCCGCCGAACGCAAACTCAACGACGACCTCGTCGCCGAACACCACAAACCACCACCGTTCTGACGGCGGTCGCGGACCGCGGAGCCATCAAAACAGCATCACGTCCCAGTGAACGCGGAAAGCTCAGTTCGCGTGCAGCGCCTCGTTGAGGGTGATCCCGGTGCCGTCGCGCTTGACGACCTCGACCGCACCCGACAGTGAGTTCCGGCGGAACAGCAGGTTGCTTGCGCCCGACAGTTCGATGGCCTTGGTGACCTGTCCGTCGGCGGTGGTGACCTTGGTGCCGCCGGTCACGTACAGGCCGGCCTCGACGACGCAGTCGTCACCCAGCGAGATCCCCAGACCGGAATTGGCGCCTAGCAGGCAGCGCTTGCCGACCTTGATGACCTCTTTGCCGCCGCCGGACAGCGTGCCCATGATCGACGCACCGCCACCGATGTCGGAGCCGTCGTCGACCACGACACCGGCCGAGATTCGGCCCTCGACCATCGAGGTGCCCAGCGTTCCGGCGTTGAAATTGACGAAGCCTTCGTGCATGACCGTCGTGCCTTCGGCCAGATGTGCACCCAGCCGCACGCGGTCGGCGTCGGCAATGCGCACGCCGGTCGGCGTCACATAGTCGACCATGCGGGGGAACTTGTCGATGCCGTACACCGCGACCGCGCCGCGCTTGCGCAGGCGGGCACGCGTCATCTCGAAGCCGTCGACAGCACAGGGACCGAAATTGGTCCACACCACATTGGTCAGCAGGCCGAAGATGCCATCGAGGTTGGCCTCGTGCGGCTTGGTCAGGCGGTGTGAGAGCAGATGCAGCCGCAGCCACACGTCGTGCGTGTCGGCCGGCTTCTCGTCGAGGTCGGCGATGGTGGTGCGCACCGCCACGATCTCGACGTCGCGGTCCTCGTCGGTACCGGTGAGGGCAGCCAGATCGGCGGGCACGTCACCACCGCTGAGGCGCGCGGTGCCGGCGGGGCCGGATGCGCTCAGTTCGGGAGCAGGAAACCAGGTGTCCAGAACGGTTCCGTCGGCGGTGATGGTGGCCAGGCCGACGCCAGATGCTGCAGTCACGTTGGCCTAGGTTACTGGACTACCGTTTAATCCCATGGGGCTAGACCTGAGCGCTGATCCGATCGCACTGACCGCCGCGCTGGTGGACATCCCCAGCGTGTCTCGCGACGAACGCCGCATCGCCGACGAGATCGAGGCCGCCCTGCGCACCCAGGCGCCCCACCTCGAGGTGATCCGCAACGGCGACGCCGTGCTGGCCCGCACCAATCTGGGCCGGCCCTCACGCGTGTTGCTCGCCGGGCACATCGACACCGTGCCGATCGCGGACAACCTGCCGAGCCGCATCGTCGACGGTGAGATGTACGGCTGCGGCACCTCCGACATGAAGTCGGGCGACGCGGTGTTCCTGCACCTGGCCGCCACGATCGCCGAACCTGTCCACGACATCACGCTCGTGATGTACGACTGCGAGGAGATCGAGTCGAGCGCCAACGGGCTGGGCCGCATCGAACGTGAGCTGATCGACTGGCTGGCGGTCGACGTCGCGATCCTCGGAGAGCCGTCGGGCGGCTACATCGAAGCAGGCTGTCAGGGCACCATTCGTCTGGTGATCTCGGCGAGCGGCACCCGCGCTCATTCCGCGCGATCCTGGTTGGGCGACAACGCTGTTCATAAACTCGGTGCCGTGCTCGACCGGTTGTCATCCTATGAGGCACGGTCGGTGGACATCGACGGCTGCGTCTACCGCGAGGGATTGTCCGCGGTGCGTATCGAAGGCGGCATTGCCGGCAATGTGATCCCTGACGTCGCTTCGGTGACCGTCAACTTCCGGTTCGCGCCGGATCGCAGCGTCGAGCAGGCTGTGGCACATGTGCACGAGGTGTTCGCCGGGCTTGATGTGGGCATCGAGTTGACCGACGCCGCCCCCGGTGCACTGCCGGGGCTGACGCGTCCGGCGGCCGCGGCGCTCGTTGAGGCGGCCGGCGGTCAGGTGCGGGCCAAGTACGGATGGACCGACGTCGCGAGGTTCGCGGCGCTCGGTATCCCGGCGGTGAACTACGGGCCGGGTGACCCGAACCTCGCCCACCGCGTCGACGAGCGCGTCCCTGTCGCCGCGATCACTGCCGCAACCGACATGCTGCGCCGTTACCTCACCACCTGAAAATCGGTTGCGCCCATCGTTAGCATGGGAACCGTGCTGGGAATTTGACGATGCCGCCGGGTGAGCCCGGAAGTCCGTTCGTCCTATTGGGAGTTCCCGCATGTCTGTTGTCTTTTCGAATCTGTCGTTCTCCTGGCCCGATGACACACCGCTGTTCACGGACCTGTCCTTTTCGGTGGGCCGAGGCCGCACCGGCCTCGTCGCCCCCAACGGGGCCGGAAAAAGTACGCTGCTCAAGCTCATTGCCGGTGAGTACCGGCCCACGTCGGGCTCGGTGACCGTCGACGGAGTCGTGGGGTACCTGCCTCAGACGCTGCCGTTCACGGGCGATCTGACGGTGGCTGCGGTTCTCGGGATCGCCCCTGTGCTCGACGCATTGGCCGCGCTTGCCGACGGCGACGCGTCCGACGCCGTCTTCACCGCCATCGGCGATGACTGGGACATCGAGGAACGGTCCCGCGCGCAACTGGACCGGCTCGGACTTGATGACCTGGCGCTGGACCGCCGCCTGGATACGCTTTCTGGTGGCGAGGTGGTGTCTTTGGGCCTGGCCGCACAGCTGTTGAAGCGCCCAGAGGTCCTGCTGCTTGACGAGCCCACCAACAATCTGGACAGCGTTGCCCGCCAACGTCTTTACGATGCGCTCGACGACTACTCCGGGTGCCTGCTGGTGGTCAGCCACGATCGGGTGCTGCTGGACCGGATGGATCAGATCGCCGAACTGTACCGCGGTGAGGTGATCTTCTACGGCGGCAACTTCACGGCTTACCAGGAGACTGTGGAGGCCAACCAGGTGGCGGCTGAGAACAGTATCCGCAATGCCGAGCAGCAACTCAGACGCGAGAAGCGGCAGATGCAGGAGGCGCGGGAACGTGCGGCGCGGCGCGCAAGCACGGCCGCCCGCAACATCAAAGATGCCGGTCTGCCGAAAATCGTTGCGGGGAAGCTCAAACGGGATGCGCAGGAATCGGCGGCCCGGTCCGACGATGTGCACGCCAAGCGCGTCGAGGACGCCCGGGCGCGGCTCGACGATGCCGAACGTGCGTTGCGTGACGACAAGGTGATCGTGCTCGACCTGCCGGACACGGTCGTGCCGGCTGGGCGGACGTTGTTCACCGGTGTCGGGATCCAGGTCTGTCGGGGAGGGCGGAAACTGTTCGCCGACGACGGGATCGACGTGTCGGTGCGTGGACCTGAGCGGATCGCACTGACCGGGCACAACGGCGTGGGCAAGTCGACGCTGCTGCGCGTCATCGACGGACAACTGCAGCCCGACGGCGGTACCGTGCAGCGCGCCGACGGACGTATCGCCTACCTGTCGCAGCGGCTCGATCTGCTCGACCTGAACCGCAGCGTTGCCGAGAGTTTGGTCGCGGCAGCACCGAGCCTGACCCACACCCGGCGCATGCATCTGTTGGCGCAGTTTCTGTTTCGCGGTGACCGCATCCATCTACCGGTCGGTGCGCTGTCCGGCGGGGAGCGGCTGCGGGCGACACTGGCGTGCGTGTTGTTCGCCGAACCGGCACCGCAACTGTTGCTGCTCGACGAGCCGACCAACAATCTCGACCTGGTGAGCGTGGGCCAACTGGAATCGGCGCTCAACGCCTACCGGGGTGCGTTCATCGTCGTCAGCCACGACGAACGCTTCCTCGACGCCATCGGCATCGAACGCCGGTGGCACCTGGACGACGGCAGACTCCGGGTTACTGCGGCTGCGGGCTGATGGTCGGGATCTGCGTCGACACCGCGCCGACACCCGGCTCTTCCTCAGGTGGCATGCCCACCTCGGCGCGGGCGCCCACCTGCACGGCATCGGTCGCCTTGTCGCGTTCGGTGGCCGCGGCGTCCTTGCCGGCCGGGTCGACGGGGGCGCGTTCACCCTCGCCGCCTCCCGCACCCGCGTGCTCCGGGGCGCCCGTCTTGATGGCGTTCTCGGTACCGGCGCCCTCCGCCCCGGCGCCACCTGCGGCAGCCGTCGCCGCCGCGTCCATCCCGCCGCCCGCGGCCTGCGTGGCCGACTGCACGATGCCCTGCACACCCTGGAAGACCTGCTGAGGCATCTGTCCGAGGCTTTGAGCCATGCCCTGCAGAGGTTGGGTGATCGACTGCGCCATCTGCCCGGCCATCTGGCCGAACTGGCTCATCATCTGCGATGCGGCCTGACCCCCGCTGCCCGCCGCCGCCGCGCCGCCCGCCGCTGTACCCCCGCCCGCTGCCGACGATGCGCCCGCGCCTTCCAACTGCTGGGCCCGCTTCTTCAAGTCGTCGGCCGCGGCCATGTCGCCACGCTCATATGCCTGCGCGGCCTGACGAAGCAGATCAGAGATCTTGGCAGACGCGGCCTGCGTCGCGCCCATCGCGCCACCCCGGGCCGCTGTCGCGCTTTCGAACGCACTCTGCATCGGGAAACCGATCGTGCCGTGCGAGTTCAACACATCGGAAAGGCCCGGCGCGCCGGAGATCAGGTTGCCGACACCGGAGCTCACCTCACCCAACTGCTGCTGCCAGCCGTTCATTGCGCCGGTGTGCGCGATCACCTGGTTCATCGGAGTCCCCTCAGGTCATGCATGTCAGGTTGAATTTTACGGCCGGTGCGGGGGAGAGATGTGCGGGAGTTTGGGCGTGTGATCGTGCTCAACCGGTCTCGTTGGTAGGGGTATCTGGCTTTGCCGGCCATCCGGGTGTGGCGGGAAGTGTCGGGAAAGCGGACCTCGGGTACGGACTCGTCGGGATGAAGTTGCAGGTTTCTGGGGGCGTCGGAGCCTTGGCGACACATTGCCTTACGTCTTTGGCGCGGTCCGGCCATTCGGCCGTTGCAAGGGAACCCACCTTTGATTGGTAACCCTCCACCGACCAAATACGTTTTCGTTGGGCGCACGAGCCGGGCCCTCTTGCGGTGCAAGCTCGGCTTCATTCTCGGGAGCGTTCAACCCGATGCGGATCGCGCTGATCCCCGCGTCCGGCCCGATTCCGCCGATGTTGGCTTCGTATCCCTCATCGGTCTTTTGGGCGCTCGAGTACGAGTACATACATCCCACCACGGCGATGTCTCGATCTGATCGGTCTATCCGAAGTACGTGGTGGCGCGCCGTACCAACCCAGGTCTTCCGACGATTGGGTTTCGGTCAGAGCTTTTCCGTTCCCTCAGGTCCATTGGACTGATTGGCGTCGACCGCCTGGGTGAATCCTGGGTACAGGTACTTGTTGTCGGTTGTGAGGTAGGCAAGGTAGTACGACTCCAGATAGGCCCGTGCCACCACCGTGGGTCCGGTGGTCAGGTCGATGCCTGGTTCGGCCGTCCATGTCACGGTGAAGTCGTTCAATGATTCGGGCCAACCTGCGGGCGGCGATTCCGGCGGTACAACAGGGCTTCCGACCGGCACGCAGAGCACACGAGCAGGACCAGTAGCAGCAGACTAAGTGAGTATCGCGTCCGGATCGTCGGCATTTCATTCATTCGCTTCGTCGGGCCGGTGCGTCGTTGTGCGCACGCGTCGAGATGACAAGTGCGATAGGCGATAACGCTGGCGTCGCACGTGGATGGCCTGGCAGGAACTCCACAGTCTGCTGGCTACGCCGCAGGCCATCCGGGGCTCGGTGGGAGAGTGGGCGGCGGTTCGGCTTGTACAAAATAGTCATTCGGGGCGTCGGGAGGTGTGCCAGGAGCTAGCGTGCTGCTGCATTGAGGCAAATCTTCGTTGGCACCGAGCACCCGCATATCCGTAATCACCCAACTGCCAAAAACATCGGTCAGCGGAGTATTTCGGGGGACCATGCTGGTTGGTCAACGGTGAGGTTTGCCGCTCGCCGCCAATGTTCGGGTCAGGTCCAAACGTAAGCCAGATTGCACTACCGGCCGGGAGTGAGGTACCCGAAGTTCGATAGCCAGTATAAACTTTTGTGGCTGTCATGGACCCATATGTGCAGATGCCGGCAGTAAATCCGTTACCATCGCGTCGAAAAGATACGACCTCTCGGTAAAGGGTGCCGACTTGCGCTTGGTCCTTCCTGCCGATGCCGGCATACTTTTCCGCATCCCGCACTGAGTTGAATGCGTGGAGGAATCCTGGATAACCGGCGTCTTCAATCGCTCCTTTCCCGGTCCCTTTGCCCATACTGATGCGATCAAGTGACTCCATTGCTGCGCGGACAAATGTGCCTTCTGAGGACATAAGATCGATGGCTGGATTGTCAATCCACCGGTTCGTGTACTGCAGGATGGCGTCCACGCTTGGTTGTGCTGGCGAAGTACTTGTTCGGCTGGATGGCGCCGAGTTGGAGGGCTCGGCGCAACCGGAACTCGCGATCGTGAGTGCGCATCCGGCTAAGGCCCACATGGAATTACTTCTTCGCACGAGCGTTGGCGCTCCATCCCACGCTAACCATCAGGCCACCCTGGGCTCGGAGGAAGAGTAGGGGGTGGTTGATTCCCTACGTATCCGTCGGGGCTCTCCGGTGGAGTGTTAGGAGCAGTTTTGGCACACCGATTGCCGCCGGACTTCAAACCGCCCGAGTCGAACAACACCCAAGTCCCGAAAACGTTCACATCTGGGCGATTTGACGGGCCTTTTTGATCTACCAGTGGCGGCCGTTGATGCTCAGGGGCCACGGATGGGTCAGGTCCAAAGGTGATCGATCGTCCGTTACCGGATATTTCAACGGGGCCGGGGCTGTGGTATTTGCCGTCCGAGGCCTTGATGGCAGTCATCGAAGAGTACTGGCAGTATTGGGCCGTAACTCGATCGCCTTCGCGCGAGAGATCGATGACTTCGAAGTAATCGGTTCCCAGCACCGGTGTGCCGAAGTGGCCGGCACCGCCGACCTCTCCGGGAGGCCACACGTTGTTGAAGACGCGATCGAACCCCGGATAGCCACCGTTAGTGATAGCCTCCATGCCGTCCCCGGGTTCGGCACGCGCCAACCACCATGACTCTGCTGCAGCGCGGATGAACGTGCCCTCAGGACTCATGAGGTCGACGCTGTCATTCGGGATCCAACGAAATGATGTTTGGATGTCGTTCTCGGGTGGCAATTGTGCCGGCTCGGATGGCTTCGGGCTGCACGCAACTGCTGTGACAATGTAGGCGATCGAGAGGGCTGCGAGTGCTTTGCATCGCGTGCGTGTCATCGCCTCACCAATCGTCGTTGTTGCCAAGGCTGCGTTCTTCCGTCCATTTGGTGAATTCAACTCCATAGTTCGGCCCGACTTCACGGAACCACTCGGCGAAGACGCTTCCGGCCATTGTCTTCGCTGTCTCGCCTATCTCCACGTGACCATTATTGATATACGGTACTAACTCGGGTGTCTGGGCGATCTCAGGATGGTTCGCCAGCAAGCCGTTCAAAATGTCGGTTTGGAAAGCGAGAGTGCCAGTCCCTTTGCTTGCATCTTCCGCGGTATATACATAAGGCGGAATCGCATGCTCCTTCTGAATGTCGTGCCATATATCCGCAAGGGCTAGAGCTTCCCCGGCGTAAGGAACATTCGCGAGGGTGAGGCTGAGCGCGTTTTTGAACAGGCCGAAGTCGTCGGATTGCTCGACTGATTCTGCAATTCCTGCGCCGTCAACCATTGCGTTCTGTAACCGTCCGGCAATTTCAAGCTGGTTGCCGTTTATTCTGTCAGCATCGGTCGCAGCCATGATGATATCGCTGTACTGCGACCTAGCCGCCTCGTTGAGGGTGATAGCAGATTCAGGGCTCAGGTCAAATACGGAAAACAGGTCCTGAAACTTGCGACCGTTCGCGAACGCCTCGACGCCGGGATGCTCCAGATTCATGGAGGGCCCGCCGCCGGCGAACTCGGTGAGATAAGGAGAAATGCCTTCGGCCATCGCTTGCGCCAAGCCGGGATTCGATTCCGCCCACGGATGGCCATACCATATTCCACCCTTAGCGCTCCTCAACTCTTCGGCCCTATCCGCTATGTAATGCCCAATCTTGTTTCCCGTCGCGGAGTTGATGTGGTTGTTCGGGTCGTCATCCATCCAGTTGAAGGCGGTGCCGATTTTCGATGATTGATCGCCCCAATCCTGGTTCATCAGGGAGTCCATGAAGTTGTTCCCGTACGGTCCGGTCACGATGTCATGTACATCCACATGGTCATGGCCCGCCACGCTTATGACATCGGCCAGCGCATTCTTGAGTGGGCCGTGCGCGTCCGTATTGGCGATGATCCCACCGGTGTCGTGTGCTTTCAGATCGGCGGCGCTGTACTGGCTTGCTGCATCGAGCATGGATCGAGTGGCTTCACTGCCGTTCAGATATCCAGGCGCGGCCGGCTTCATGATGTCCGCGATGTCCTGCATCGCACCGACCCCGTTCATGCGCATCTCGGTGGGCGCATTCGGATAGCTGGGAGTGTCGTAGACCACGCGATCATTGCGAGTGAGTTCGTTGTACATGCCGTCTGGAAGATTGGCGAGACTGCCGGCCGCCGGAATGAAGTTGTCGCGGGTTGCATCCGTCACGCCTTCGGTATTGGGAATTCCAGACAGGGCGTTGTCGTTGGAGACGATCGCCAGGCCTTGCGCCAACGCCTTGCGTTCATCGGGCGGTAGCTCCGCTGTCGCCGCTTTTATTTCCTCAGGCGTCATACCGTTGAAGGCTTGCGACAGCTGGTAGAGATAGGCCATGCGATCGGCTCCGACGACGACGTCTTTGCCTGCGGCGAGATCGGCGAGTTGCTCGGGAGTGAGCGTGGAGGCTTCGATCAAGCGGTCGTGGTAATCGGACGGCAGCATCGCGCGGACCAATCCGTCCCGGAGGACGGCCCCGTCGTCCTTGCCGTTCTTCGAATTCAGCTCTGGCTTTTTCTTTTCCTCGTCCTTCTTTTCTTCCTCTGGCTTGAAGATGTCAGGCAGTCCGCCCTCTTTGGCGCCAGACGCAAACTTGACCGAGTTCTTGATGGTGTCGTACTCGGTCTTGAATCCCGTTACGCGTCCTTTGATCCCCATCATCTCCGAAGTCGCGGTCTTGACGATGTTGTCGACCCGGTTGATGCCTTCGCGGGCAATGGGTATCAGCTTGCGTTCGCGGTCCTGCGCACTGGTGGCGGGCAGCGAGTTGGCCATGCTCTCGACCCAGCCTTTGGCATTGTCGAGGTTCGTGCGCCCGACGCTGACGACGTTGGCGGCGTTCTTGACCTCGGCGGCCATCTTCTGGTCGAGATCGGCCAGCTTCTGGTAGACCTGCGCGTGATCTTTGTTGGCAGCGGCGTAGGCGTTGGCACCGGAGCCCTGCCAACGGTCGTCGGGCGCGGCGGCCTCGACGCTGGCTTTCATCTGCGTGAGGCTGCGACTCTGGTCGAACTGCGAACCGTCGGTGGGCACTCCCTGGCCGAAGGTTTCACGGGCCTTGTTCCATGTCGAGTAGAACCCGTCAAGCGCACCCATCGTGGCGCCCCCTCCTCACACGCATGCGGCAGGCACAAGTCTAAGGTCCGGCAAATGCCCCGAAGAGCGCGAATTCACCCACCGGCCTGCCGCGTGGCGTCGGCGGCGGCAGCGTCCATGCCGAGGTCGCGGTAGCGGGACGCGACGTGGTGCAACGCAGCCGAGTCGCCGGCGGCCAGCGCGGCCGCGTGCGCTTTGGTGACCTCACCGAAGGCACAGGTCAGGTCCATCCGGCCGAGTGCGTCGACGGCACGGGTGTCACCGAGCCGCACGGCGTCGTGGAGGGCGCGCAGGGCGACTGCGGTCTGTCCGCCACGCTCGGCAGCCTTCACCGCGTCGCGGGCCCCATCGATGGCGCTGACGGCATCCTTGCGGGCAAAGCAGGTCCAGGCGCGGGCCAGCGCGAGTTCAGGGGCGAACAGCATGGACTTGAGCCCGTGCCGGGATTCAGCGCGAGACAGCGCCTTTCCGGCCTCGACGGGCATGCCGCGCTGACCGAGCGCCTGGGCCAACAACATCCATGCCAACGATCCCCACGAGTATCCGGTGGGTGCCAAAGTGGCTGTGGCCCTGCGCAGCAACGCGATGGCCTCGTCGAGCTGACCGCGGACGATGAGGATGTCGGCCAGCAACACCTCGCCGATCGCTCGGCCCGGTTGCAGCAACTGTGCGAAATCGGTGAGCTGGCACGCCAATTCGTGGGCCTTCTCCAATGAGCCGCTGAGCAGCCGTGCCGTCGTCTGGCCGAAACCGCTGGTGAACCGCAGCAGGCCGGGATGGCCGGCGTCGATCGCGCGTTGGGCAAACACGTCGACGTCGTCGAACTGGCCGATGCGCGCTGAACTGAGCGCTGCGGTGGACGCTGCCCAGCCGACGGCGGTGTCGTCGGCGTCCGGCGAATCCAGTACCTGGCCGGCCAGTTCCAATGCCCGCCGGGGAGTCCCGGAGTTCATGGTGAATGTCGCCAGCAGCGCGTCGAGGGTGACCTGGGCGTGTGGGGTGCCCACGCGGTTGCGGGTGGCACGCAGGAACGCGACGGCCCGCTCGGGCTCCGAACGCATCCAGAACTGATTGGCCGCCCGCGGCAGCGCCCACGCCATCAACGCGTCCTCATCCAACGCGGCGGGATCGATCTGGGCGAGCACCTCGTCGGCCTCGCGTCCGCGCCCCTGCCAGCCCAGCGCATACGCCAGCGTCAACCGTGCCTGGAACCCGCCGTCGGCTCGAAGCGCGGCGCGTCCCAGACGCTCGCTGAGTTCGAGGTCGCCGAGCCGCAACGCCTCCGTGGCCGCGTTGACCAGGTCGTCGGTCGGCATCGACACGTCGGAATCGAGCGCGAGCACCGCGAGCCGCAGCCGGTCCACCACGGCGCGCCGCGGCGTCTTCGCCAGCTGCTCGACGACGGCCGTGCGCAGTCGACGCAGCCCCGGCCCACCCACATTCGCGCGAACGGCGTTGAGAAACAACACGTGACGGCAGTGCACCATCGGCTGCGCGACGTCGTCCTCGACCACCACCGCGCCGGCCTCGCAGGCGCGCTGCACGGTGTCCGCGGAGGTCAACGCCGTCATGTCGGCCAGCGGCAGCGGATCCTGCACCGCGAGGTGCTGCAGAATCTGGACGGCCTCTTGCGGGAGGTCGGCGATGAAGGCCGCGACCTGTTGGCCGAGCCGCGCGCTGTCGTAACCCGGGGGTTCCACCTCGATGCGGGCCAGCAGACCCTCGTCCCACAGCGCCGAGACTTCTTCTGGCACTGGGCGATCGACAGTCGCGGTGGCGATCAGCTTGGCGGCGCCGCTCTCGGTGAGCTGATACACGAGCGCCGCCGACAGCCGGTCCAGCAGATGCGCGTCGTCGACCACGAGGAGCAGCTCGGAGCCGAGCGACTCCCTCGCCGCGCGCATCACGTCGGCGGTCCGATGCGTCTCGGGCACGTCGATCAGGTGCGCGACCGCTCCGAACGGGACGGCGGCGTTGGACTCGGTACCGGTGACCCGGACCACACGGCGAAACTCGGGGCCGAGCCACTGCGCCGCACTGCGGGCCAGGGAGGTCTTCCCCACGCCTTCGGGGCCCAGGAGCACCGCGCCACTGCGTTGGTGCAGTCCGGCCTCGACGCCGTCGAGTGCGCGGTCATGAGGTGCGATCACCCAATCGACTGGCATGACCCGAATCTAACGGGCGAGGACACGTCTACGTTGGAGATGTGACAGAGGGACAGGACCGCGAATGGGCGGTGTGCGTGTACTGCGCGTCGGGACCGACGCATCCTGAGCTGCTCGAGCTGGCGGCCGAGGTCGGGTCGTCGATCGCAGCGCGCGGATGGACGCTGGTGTCCGGTGGCGGCAACGTCTCGGCGATGGGCGCGGTGGCCCGGGCGGCCCGCGCCAAGGGCGGCTACACCGTCGGCGTCATTCCCAAGGCGCTGGTGCATCGTGAGCTCGCCGACGTCGACGCCGCGGAACTCATCGTCACCGACACGATGCGCGAGCGGAAGCGCGAGATGGAGCACCGCTCGGATGCGTTCATCGCGCTGCCCGGTGGCATCGGCACCCTTGAGGAGTTCTTCGAGGCCTGGACCGCGGGTTACCTCGGCATGCACGACAAGCCGCTGATCGTGCTCGATCCGTTCGGACACTACGACGGCCTGTTGACGTGGTTGCGGGGCCTGGTGCCGACGGGCTATGTGTCGCAGCGCGCCATGGACCGGCTGGTGGTGGTCGACAACGTCGAGGCCGCGCTGGCGGCTTGCGCTCCCGCGTAGACCCGACATAGAACCGGCGGTAACGCAAACCGGCCGCCGTGGTTAAGGTGTTGCCACCGGCGTCCGAAAGACTGTGGAGGGGACCAGCGCGCATGACCGACCAGAAGGCCACCAGGGATTCCGTCGGCCTGCTCGACCTCGCGACGCGGCTACCGGGCTTCTTGCTGGACGCGCCGCTCATCCTGCGAGGTGTCGCGACGGGTTTCACTGCGCGGCCGAGCGCGAAGACCTCGATCGGCAAGGTCTTCCAGGACCGTGCGGCCCAGTACGCCGACCGGGTCTTCATCAAGTTCGGCGACGAGCGCCTGACGTACAAGGCCGCCAACGAGACGGTCAACCGCTACGCGGCGGTGCTCGCCGCCCGCGGGGTGGGCCACGGTGACGTCGTGGGTGTGATGCTGCGCAACTCGCCCGACGCGGTGCTGCTCATGCTGGCGATCGTCAAGTGCGGTGCGATCGCAGGGATGCTGAACTATCACCAGCGTGGTGACGTACTCAAGCACAGCATCGGCATCCTGGACGCGACCGCTGTCGTCGCGGAGCCGGATTTCATCGATCACATCGTCGAAAGCGGAGCGGACACAAAGGGATTGATGACGGTCGAGGAGCTGCGGCGACTCGCCGTCACGGCCCCGATCACGAACCCGGCGAGCGCGTCGGCCGTGCTGGCCAAGGACAAGGCGTTCTACATCTTCACATCGGGCACAACCGGCATGCCGAAGGCCAGCGTGATGACGCACTACCGGTGGCTGCGGGCGCTGGCCGGTTTCGGCGGGCTCGGCCTTCGCTTGCGCAGCAACGACACCCTGTACTGCTGCCTGCCGCTGTATCACAACAACGCGCTGACGGTCTCGGTCGGCTCGGTGCTGAACTCGGGCGCGTCTCTGGCCCTTGGCAAGTCGTTCTCGGCGTCGCGGTTCTGGGACGAGGTCATCGGTTACGGCGCCACCGCGTTCGTCTACATCGGCGAAATTTGCGGGTACCTGCTCAATCAGCCACCCAAGCCGACCGACCGCGCGCATCAGGTGCGGGTGATCGTGGGCAACGGTCTGCGGCCGGCGATCTGGGACGAGTTCACCGAGCGGTTCGGCATAGCCCGGGTGTGCGAGTTCTACGCCGCCAGTGAAGGAAACACCGCGTTTGTCAACGTGTTCAATGTGTCGAAGTCAACCGGCATCTGCCCGAGCCCGGTGGCGTTCGTCGAGTACGACCCGGACACCGGTGAGCCGGTGCGCGGCGCCGACGGCAAGCTGCGCAAGGTCAAGTCCGGGGCACCGGGCCTGCTGCTGTCGAAGGTGAGCTCGTTCCAGCCCTTCGACGGCTACACCGACTCGTCGGCCACCGAGAAGAAGTTGGTGCGCAACGCATTCAAAGACGGCGACGTGTGGTTCAACACCGGCGATCTGATGCGCTCGCAGGGCTTCGGCCACGCGGCGTTCGCCGACCGGTTGGGCGACACCTTCAGGTGGAAGGGGGAGAACGTCGCCACCACCGAGGTGGAGGCCGCGGTCGCGAGCGATCCGCTGATCGAGGAGTGCACGGTGTTCGGTGTCGAGGTTCCCGGCGCCGGGGGACGAGCAGGCATGGCTGCGGTGCAGCTCAAGGATGGCAAGGAGTTCGACGGCAAGGCCCTCGCCGACGCCTTCTACAAGCACTTGCCTGCCTATGCGGTACCGCTGTTCGTGCGCGTCGTGCCCGAACTGGCGCACACCTCGACCTTCAAGAGCCAGAAGGTGGACCTGCGCAAACAGGGATACGGCCCGGACATCGCCGACCCGGTGTACGTGCTCGCCGGCCGCGACGAGGGCTACGTGCCGTTCTACGACGAGTACCCCGAGGAAGTGACGGCGGGCCAGCGCCCGAAAAACTGACACAGGCACTATGGAGGCGTGTTCTCGACGTTCTGCGGTCGCCCGGTCGCACACGACCGCGCCCTCATCATGGCGATCGTCAACCGGACACCCGATTCGTTCTACGACCGCGGCGCCACCTTCACCGACGACGCAGCGAAGGCCGCGGCGCGCCGCGTGGTCGACGAGGGGGCCGACGTCATCGACGTCGGAGGCGTCAAGGCAGGCCCGGGCAGCAACGTCGACGCCGAAGAGGAGATCACGCGCGTCGTCCCGTTCATCGAGTGGCTCCGCTGCACCTTTCCCGACCAGCTGATCAGCGTCGACACGTGGCGTGCCGCCGTCGCCAAGCAGGCGTGCGCCGCCGGCGCGGACATCATCAACGACACCTGGGCCGGCGCGGACCCCGGCCTGGCCGAGGTCGCCGCCGAGTTCGGCGCGGGGCTGGTGTGCTCACACACCGGCGGTGCGACGCCGCGCACCCGGCCGTTCCGGGTGAACTACGGCATCACTGAACGCGGTGTGGTCGACGATGTGATCGCCGAGGTCACCGCTGCGGCCGAACGGGCCGTGGCAACGGGTGTCCGGCGCGACCGGATCCTCATCGACCCGACCCACGATTTCGGCAAGAACACTTATCACGGTCTTAGTTTGTTGCGCCACGTAAAAGATCTCGTTAATACCGGATGGCCTGTCCTGATGGCACTGAGCAACAAGGATTTTGTCGGGGAGACTCTCGGTGTGGACCTGACCGAACGTCTCGAGGGCACGCTTGCCGCAACCGCGCTTGCCGCCGCGGATGGCGCCGCCATGTTTCGGGTACACGAGGTGGGACCCACTCGGCGCGTGCTCGAGATGGTCGCGTCGATCCAGGGAGTGCGGAAGCCCGCACGAACAGTGAGGGGACTGGCATGACAGCGATACCTCTGACCGTCGCAGATCTGGTACCGGACGGAGTTGCGGGGCACCGTTGGCTGACCGACCACAGTTGGAACCGGCCGTCATGGACGGTCGCGGAACTGGAGGCCGCCAAGGCCGGTCGCACTGTCTCGGTTGTGCTGCCCGCCCTCAACGAGGAAGAGACCGTCGGCTCGGTGGTCGAAACCATCAAACCGCTGCTGGGCGGGCTGGTCGACGAGTTGGTCGTGCTCGATTCCGGCTCGACCGACGACACCGAGATCCGCGCCGTCGCCGCAGGCGCCAAGGTGGTCAGCCGCGAGGCGGCCCTGCCAGAGGTGCCGCCGCAGCCCGGCAAGGGTGAGGTGTTGTGGCGGTCCCTGGCCGCGACGACCGGCGACATCATCGCGTTCGTCGACTCCGACCTGATCGATCCCGATCCGATGTTCGTCCCGAAGCTGCTGGGACCGTTGTTGACCACCGACGGCGTGCACCTGGTGAAGGGCTTCTACCGCAGGCCGCTCAAGGTGAGTGGTCGGGAGGACGCCAACGGTGGCGGGCGCGTCACCGAGTTGGTCGCCCGTCCGCTGCTGGCGTCGCTGCGTCCCGAACTCAACTGCGTGCTGCAACCGCTGGGCGGCGAGTACGCGGGCACCCGCGAGCTGTTGACGTCGGTGCCGTTCGCGCCCGGCTACGGCGTCGAGATCGGGCTGCTGGTCGACACGTACGACCGGCTGGGCCTGGACGCGATCGCCCAGGTCAACCTGGGTGTGCGGGCACACCGCAACCGGCCGCTGACCGAGCTGGCGTCGATGAGCCGCCAGGTCATCGCGACCCTGCTGTCGCGGTGCGGCATCTCCGACTCGGGCGTCGGGCTCACGCAGTTCTACGCCGACGGCGACGACTTCACCCCGCGGGTCTCCTCGGTGTCCCTGACCGACCGCCCGCCGATGAGCACGCTGCGCCCCCGCTAGGTGCGTCCCGTGTCGGACTCGTGAGGCAGTATCGGAAGCGTGACGTTGATACTGCTGTATCTCGTGGTACTCGTTCTGGTCGCCACGGTGCTGTTCGGCCTGGGCAGTGTGATCTTCGGGCGCGGTGAGACCCTGCCCCCGCTGCCGCGGGGCACCACCGCGACGGTCCTGCCTGCCTCCGGTGTCACCGGTGCCGACGTCGAGTCGGTGAAGTTCACGCAGTCGCTGCGCGGTTACAAGACCAGCGAGGTCGACTGGGTGCTGGAGCGCCTGGGATACGAACTCGACTCGCTGCGCGGTGAACTGGCCACTCTTCGTGCGGCATACGGGATCCCCGGCGAGCCGGCCGATGTTCCCGACCAGGACGACGATGCCGACGAGGTCGAGGTCTCGGCGACCGCGGGGCAGATCCGCGGTGAGGAGAGGCCGTCGTGACCGACGGACGTGTCCGCTGCGGCTGGGCGGTCCCCGGATCCGACGGATCGACCCTGTACCTCGACTACCACGACACCGAATGGGGTCAGCCGCTGCGGGACAGCGCGGCGCTGTTCGAGCGGGTGAGCCTCGAGGCGTTCCAGAGCGGGTTGAGCTGGCTCACCATCCTGCGCAAACGCGACAATTTCCGGCGCGCGTTCGACGATTTCGACCCCGAGCGGGTCGCGCGTTACACCGACGCCGACATCGAGCGGCTGATGGCCGACGCGGGAATCGTGCGAAACCGCGCCAAGATCGAGGCCACGATCGCCAACGCCAGGGCGGTCGACGAGCTGGATGTGGACTTCGGCGAGCTGCTGTGGTCGTTCGCACCGCCCCCGCGTCCGCGTCCCGCGGACATGTCTCAGGTCCCGGCGGTCACCCCCGAGTCGACGGCGATGGCCAAGGAACTCAAGCGGCGCGGGTTCCGGTTCGTCGGGCCGACGACGGCGTATGCGTTGATGCAGGCCACGGGAATGGTCGACGATCACATCGCGACGTGCTGGGTTCCGGCGGTCCGATGACGCCGAATCCGCGCCACGCCCAGGCCAACGCAGGGTCTTTGCACACCCTGCGTCCCGGATAGGGAACAATAGGAGTAGTTCAGTAGCAGTTCAGTGCCGGGTGCCGTCAAACGAGTGGGCGGCGTCGGCCCCGACCTGGCCCGCCGAGGCGGACCGGCTCAGTTGGAGGGAGCACTCGATGGCGGCGATGAAGCCCCGGACTGGTGACGGTCCACTGGAAGCGACCAAAGAGGGGCGAGGGATCGTGATGCGGGTACCGCTGGAGGGCGGTGGGCGCCTCGTCGTTGAGCTCACCCCGGACGAGGCGGCCGCCCTGGGCGACGAACTCAAGGGCGTCACCAGCTAGAGGTTTGCGGCGCGGCCCGCGTGCACTGCACGCGGGCCGCGCCGGATTCCGCTAGGCAGACACTTTGCGGTAGATCTCCAACGTCTGCTCGGCGATGTGTGCCCACGAGAACTCCTCGATGCACCGTTCGCGGCCTGCTACGCCGTATTCGCGTGCCGTGTCCGGATCGGCCACGAGCGCGTTGACCGCATCGGCCAGGTGCGTCTCGTAGGACTCCGTGTCGTTCGCGTCGTAGTGCACCAGTCGCCCGGTCCGCCGGTCGGCGACAACCTCCGGGATGCCACCGACGTCCGACGCCACCACGGCAGTGGCGCATGCCATCGCTTCCAGGTTCACGATGCCCAGTGGTTCGTACACCGAGGGACATACGAAAACGGTTGCCGCTGAGAGAATCTCCCGGATCTTGTGCGTCGGCAGCATCTCGCGCACCCAGAAGACGCCGGTGCGTGCCTGTGCGAGCTGCTGGACCGCCGTCGACACCTCCTCGGCGATCTGCGGTGTATCCGGCGCACCTGCGCACAGCACCAGCTGCACCTCCGGGCTGAACCGGTGCGCCGCGGCCACCAGATGTGCGACGCCCTTCTGGCGTGTGATGCGCCCGACGAACGCGACGATGGGCCGGTTGAGGTCCACACCCAGTTGGGCCAGCACCGACTCGTTCGGATCGGGTACGGCGGGATACCAGACATCGGTGTCGATGCCGTTGCGCACCACGTGCACCCGTGCCGGATCCAGCGCCGGGTAGGTGCGCAGCACGTCATCGCGCATGCCCGAGCTGACCGCGATGACCGCGTCGGCGGCCTCGACGGCCGTGCGCTCGACCCACGACGACACGCGGTAGCCGCCGCCCAACTGCTCTGCCTTCCAGGGCCGCAACGGCTCCAACGAATGCGCGGTGAGCACATGGGGGACCCCGTAGAGCAGTGACGCCAGATGCCCCGCCAGGCCGGTGTACCAGGTGTGCGAGTGCACCACCGTCGCCGCCTCCGCGTTGTTCACCATGTTCAGGTCCGCCGACAGCATCGACAGCGCGGCGTTGGCGCCGCGCAGCGTCGGGTCGGGGTGCGCCACGAACGCCCCGTCCCGCGGGGCACCCATGCAATGGACGTCGACATCGCAGAGTCGCCGGAGCTGGGCGACGAGCTCGGTCACGTGAACCCCGGCACCGCCGTACACCTCGGGTGGATACTCCCGAGTCATCATGGCCACCCGCATATCTGGAACGGTAATGGTCACACGAGCGCGGCGCATAGCCGATCACCGAGATCGTTCGAGAGATCTGCGTGACGTTTGCGGCGGCGCTGTTGTGGTTAGTCGGTAGAAGTGCCCACTCGGATGGCGTTGATGAATCGTGTCATTGGCGTGCCCTACGGCAGGCGGACGGATAGGTTTGTGCCATGAGGGAGTTGCCACATGTGCTGGGCATTGTCCTGGCCGGGGGAGAGGGCAAGCGGCTGTATCCGTTGACGGCCGACCGAGCCAAGCCTGCGGTTCCCTTCGGGGGTGCGTACCGGTTGATCGATTTCGTGCTGTCCAATCTGGTCAACGCTCGGTATCTCCGTATTTGCGTTCTCACGCAATACAAGTCGCATTCACTGGACCGGCATATCAGCCAGAACTGGCGGTTGAGCGGCCTCGCCGGCGAGTACATCACGCCCGTGCCTGCCCAGCAGCGCCTCGGCCCGCGCTGGTACACCGGATCGGCCGACGCCATCTACCAGTCGCTCAACCTCATCTACGACGAGGATCCGGACTACATCATCATCTTCGGCGCCGACCATGTGTACCGCATGGATCCGGAGCAGATGATGCAGTTCCACATCGAGAGCGGCGCGGGGGCCACCGTCGCGGGCATCCGGGTGCCGCGAGCGGAGGCCAGCGCGTTCGGCTGTATCGACGCCGACGACTCGGGACGCATCCGCGAATTCATCGAGAAGCCCGCCGACCCACCCGGCACACCCGACGACCCCGAGCAGACCTTCGTGTCGATGGGCAATTACATCTTCACCACCAAGGTGCTCATCGACGCGATCCGCGCCGACGCCGACGACGACCACTCCGACCATGACATGGGCGGCGACATCATCCCGCGCCTGGTGGCCGACGGCATGGCCGCGGTCTACGACTTCAAGGACAACGAGGTGCCCGGGGCCACCGAGCGCGACCACGGTTACTGGCGCGATGTCGGAACGCTCGACGCGTTCTATGACGCGCACATGGATCTGGTGTCGGTGCACCCGGTGTTCAACCTGTACAACAAACGCTGGCCCATCCGCGGTGAGTCCGAGAACCTCGCCCCGGCGAAGTTCGTCAACGGCGGATCGGCCCAGGAGTCGGTGGTCGGCGCGGGCAGCATCATCTCGGCAGCGTCGGTCCGCAACTCGGTGCTGTCGTCGAACGTGGTGGTCGATGATGGCGCGATCGTCGAAGGCAGCGTGCTCATGCCCGGTGTGCGCATCGGGCGTGGAGCGGTGGTGCGGCACGCGATCCTCGACAAGAACGTCGTCGTCGGACCCGGAGAGATGGTCGGTGTCGACCTCGACAAGGACCGCGAACGCTTCGCGATCAGCGCGGGGGGCGTGGTCGCGGTGGGGAAGGGCGTGTGGATCTGACGCGCTGACCTGGTTCGCCGCTGCGCGAGGGATCAGCGCGCATCGCCGTCGCCTACGGATAACGCCGCGGCCCGCAGTGAGGGGCGCAAGAACTGGTGCCGTCGAGGGGTGCCGGCGCGGCTGGCGGTGTTGGCCAATGCCGGTGCAGCGACGAACAGTTCGGCCGTCGCGATGCGTCGGGCTGCGCGGTGCAGTGTGACCGTTTCCAGCGCGCCGTCGGCCGTGCGCGTCAGATCGACGTGAAGAATCCCGGCAGGGGTGCCGATACGGACCCGGTCGGCACTGGCGGACGTCATGCGGGAGGCGACGACGCTGCCCGGAATCGTCGACGCCGCGGCGACCGCGACGGCCGACGTCAGCCCGATGGCGGGGTGCGGGGCGAGCATCGACACCATGCGCACCGATACGTCGTAGTCGTCGCCGCGCACGTCGTCTCCTGCGGCGGTGCGATAGTCACGGGCCGGCCCGACGATGCCGACCTTCGGGATCGCGTGGCTGACCGGTTCGCCCGGCGCGCTCAGTCCCATCCGCAGGGACGACTTCTGTCGCAAGCTGACGAGGAGCGGCAGATACTCGGCGATGGTGGTGTTGTCCTCCGCGCCGGTCAAGCCGAGATCGGCAGCTTCGATCAGCGTCGCCGGGGCGCCGGCGACCACCATCGTGGCCGCGTAGTGATTGCCGGCTACGGCGATGCGGTCGACCGCATGCCCCGTGGGCAGCAGTGTCGCCGCTCCGGCCGACAGGCCGGTGAAGCTGAGCCCGACGGGCACGCCCAGTGCGTTGGTGCCAGGGACGGCGGCGTTGCCCTCGGTGGGGATGATGCCGCCGGGCGTGGCGATCTCGGCGTCGAGAACGGCGCCGGTGTTCTCGTTGCGCATCCGGACCACGGTAACCGTGTCGTCGACCGCTACGAGGCCGGCCTGCAACGCGTAGAGGCCGATCGCGGTGGCGCAGTTGCCGCAATTGCTGCCCCACTCCACCCGGCGGTCGCTGATGGCCACCTGCGCGAAGAGGTAGTCGATGTCGATCCCCGGCTCCAGCGAGCGGCGCACGATGGCCGCTTTGGACGTGGTCGAGCTGCCGCCGCCGACGCCGTCGAGCTGCCGGGGATCTCCTGAACCGAACACCGATGTCAGCAGGGCGTCGAGGCCGCCTGCCTGGGCGATGAGAGGATCGACGTCGACGGCGTTGAACAGCCAGCATTTGCTGGTTCCGCCGCGCATCCAAGTGCTACGAAGCGTGAACATCTCTACCTGCCTTCCGCGTACGCGGCTGAGAACCTGATCAGTGCCAACACTGACCGATACGGGGGGTGAAGGACAATCATTGATTTGCGGACGGGGATCAAGTTCTGCTTAATCCTCCGCGTGACTGTGGTTCAGATGAGTGTCGGCACGACGACCAGCAGCAGCCAGCACAGGGCGGGTGCGACGGCCACCACGACGCCGGCGTTGAGCAGCAGTTGGCGGTAGAACCGCGGCCGCTCGATGCCTTGAGCGTTGGCCAGCACCAGCGCGCCGTTGGTCGAGAAGGGTGAGACGTCGACGACGGTGGCCGAGATCGCCAGGGCCGCGACGACTCCGACGACCGGAAGTGCCCCGGTGTGCAGCAGGGGGAGCGCCATGGGGATGACGGCGGCGAGCAGCGCGGTGGACGAGGCGAAGGCTGAGGTGACGCCGATGACGTAGCAGAGCACGACGGCAACAAGGAGGGGTGCGCCGATGGTGATGGCCATCTGGGCGAGGTGATCGATGGTGCCGATCTCCTGCAGGACCGAGATGTAGGTGACCATTCCGGCAACCAGCAGAACCGTCGACCAGCTGATGCCGGCGATGGCTTCGTTCTGCTTGGACAGATCGGTGAACGCCAGGACGGCACCGGCGGCGATGGCGATGAAGCTGATCGGCAAGTGGAACACCAGCACGAGAACCAGCAGCATGCCGATCAGGGTGAGGGTGAGTTTCTGCACGCGGGTGACGGGTGCGGGAGCGGCGTCGATGAGGACGTCGGTCTGGACGGGGCGAGTGAGCAGCCCGGTGCCGGTGGCGCTGGATCCGCCGCCGATGGGCGGCGCGCTGACCGGGGCCGCTCCGGACGACCCGTCGCCAGCGGCTTCGTCAGCGGCAGGGGTGCCGGTGGCGGTGGCGCCGAACTCCAGGTGCCGCATGCGGGCCAAGGTGGCGTAGCCGACGACGGTGAGGACCGACAGCAGCAGGTTGATGCCGTAGCTGGCGAAGAACAGGGTCCATGGGCTGAGGCTCAACCCGCTGGATTCGACGATGTCGTGAACGAGGACGCCCGAGACCGAGATGGGGGAGAACGCGCCGGCGTGGGCGCCGTTGATCGTCATGATGCCCATGACCAGCGGACTCATCCTGGTGCGGGCGGCGAACGACATCGCCGCCGGGGAGATCAGCGCGACCGCGGCGGGGCTGAACGTCCCCAGAGCGGTGAGCACGGACGCGCAGAAGAAGAACACCCAGGGCACCACGGTGACACGTCCCCGCACGCCTCGAATGCAGGCGTTGACCAATAGGTCGATCGTCCCGTTCTTCTTCGCCATGCCGAAGAAATACGTCACGCCGATGATGGTCAGGACGATCGAGCTGGGGAACTCGGCGAGGATCTCCTTGTCGTCGTATCCCAGCATGAACGCGCCCACGGCGAAGGCGCCGATGAATCCCAGAATTCCGATGTTGATCGGGAAGAAGGTGGCGATGACGAACATCGCCACCAAGGCGATCAGGGGCAGGACTTCGACAGAGGTCATGATGTGCTCTCAGTTCCCGAAGGTCGCGTATCCAGGCGAGCCACCGTTCCGCAGAGCGGCGGACAGCGGGTCCATGCTCGGTGTCACACGCTTCTGTTGATGATTACCTGAATCACACTAGAAACGGCTGCACTTAACAACAATGTCGAGTTGGTACAGTGCACTTAAATTCTGCTTAAGTCTATTGGTGGCGAAGGACGGCCGTTATGGACACGAACCGCATGTTCACGTTGCGTGAGGTGGGCGCCCACGGGTCCATCACCGCCGCCGCCGACGCCCTCGGCTACACAACCTCCGCGGTGTCGCAGCAGATCGCGAAACTGGAAAAGGAGGCGGGACAGCCGCTCGTGGAGCGGCACGCCCGCGGAATCGTGCTGACCGACGCGGGACGTGCGGTGGTACGGCACGCGGAGCGCATCCTGATCGAATTGCAGGCCGCCGATGCCGAGCTCGCCGAAATCCGCGGGCTGCGAGCGGGGGTGCTGGCCATCGGTACGTTTCCCACTGCCGGTTCGTCACTGTTGCCCTTGGTGATCAAGGAGTTCAAGACACGACACCCAGGGGTGGAGCTGACGGTGCTCAGCGGGCGGTTCGCGCGGTTGGTCGACGCGCTGCGCCGCCGCGAGACCGAGTTGTCGCTGCTGTGGGACTACGAATGGAGCCGGATCGACGATCCGACGCTGACGTATCACCACTTGATGAACGACCCGACGATGTTGCTGGTCTCCGAACATCATCGGCTCGCCGACCGCGACTCGATCAGTATCAACGAGTTGCGCGACGAGGCGTGGGTGGTGCGTGCCGATGACCATCCGGTTGCACAGACCTTGGAAAAGCTTTGTCGGCAAGGCGGATTCACACCGCGAACCAGTGTCTTCGCGCACGATTACGGTGAGGTGCAAGCCATGGTTGCGGTCGAACTGGGCGTCGCGATCGCGCCTCGGTTGGCTGTGCTCAACCCACGGCCCGATGTCCGGTCGATCAGGCTGGCAACGCGCCCACCGCAACGGCGGATTCTCATGGCACACCTCGCCGAACGTCGGCTCAGCCCTGCCGCGCACGAAGCCATCGCGGTCAGTGCCGCGGCGGCCCGACGGCTCGAAGACGGTTTCGACGATCGCTGACGCTGACTCGGCCATCATGCCGTTCGAATTCCGAACCCGGTGGACAGAACGCTGTCGCGAACGGCTGGAAACGAAATGGACTGTGCGCGACCAGGTCGGTGAACCGCGACAGCGACATTTTCGTCACCACACGCCGGGGACGAGCCGGTACTGGACTGTTCGCCGGTACTCGTCGTAGCCGCGTAGTTCGGCGCTGAGCATCTTCTCCTCGTCGAGGATGCGCAAACCCAGGATCGGCAAAGCCGCCGTGACCACAAGCAGACCCCAGAACGAGCCGAGCGCCAGAGGCGTCGCGAACATCATCACCAGGGCCCACAGGTACATCGGATGGCGCACCCAGCCGTACATGCCCGTGGAGACCACCTGCTGCTCGGCCTCGACGCGGATGGTGGCCGCCGCGAACCGGTTCTGGAAGATGACCACCTGTGACAGCACGAGGCTGACCCCCATGACGACATCGCCGACCAGCACCAGCCACGTGGGCACCGTAGACCACCCGAACCGACGGTCGAGGGCGCACACGATCAGGACCGCGAGCACCAGCACCACGATTGCGACCGCGGCGACCTTCTGCGTGATCCGTGTCTCGGCGGTGGGGCCCGCGTGCAGACGACGCTGCAGTGTGGTGGGGTCGGTGACGGCGAGATAGAAACTCGGGATCATTGTGGCGGCGAGGAAGACCGCGATGAAAACCCATGCCTGCCAATAGTCGAATGTGCCCGCGGGCCAGAGCAACGCGACGGCGAAGAACGCCAAACCGAAGATGCCGGATGCGACGGACTGAAGGAACAGCTTCATGAGTGCCTCCTGCCTGAGGATCAGACGGCGTCGCGGCGGCGGTACAGACCGCCTGCCGCGAACGTCAGAATTACTGCCACAGCCGCCATCACGGCCAGAGCGGGCACCGACAGTTCCATCGGCGCCGTCGTGCGGCCGATCGGCGACAGGTCAACCAGCCAGCGCGGCAACCGCAGCAGCGCACCGAGATACAGCGCGACGACCACGAATGTCACCGCCAGCCACGCGATCCAGGGCATCCGCAGCGCGACGGCCAGAGCGGCGAGGGCCGCCATCACCGCCAGGGCGGGAAGGTAGGCCAGTGCCGCGAGCGCCAGGCGTCCGACGGTCGGAAGCTCGCCCAGGGTGAGCCCCGCACCCAGACCGTTACCCACACCGGCGCACAGCAGCAGGACCGCCGAACCGATCACAGCCGACGCGGTCGCGCTGAGCAGCCAGTACCACCGCGACACCGACCCGGCCAGCACCGCCTCGGCCAGGCCGTTCTGCTCGTCGCTGTGCAGCCGCAGCACCACCGACACGGTGTGGGCCGCGGCCGCCGCCGCGAGGAACTGCGTCATGGTGGTGTAGACACCGTCGGTGCCCTGCGCGGCGAGCACCTGCGCGATCAACTCGTTGGTCTCGGCGGCGTCCATCAGAGATTTGGTCATCGACCCGAACGCCAGGCCGGCCACGAACAACCCGACGGCCCAGCCGACCGTCTGGCCTCGCTGTAGCCGCAGGTGCAGGCCGAGGACCCCGGAGATCGGCGCGGCATGCGGGCGGTCGCCGGTGGTGGGGATGGTGCCTGCGTCGTACTGTCGCCGCGCCTCGGCCACGCCGGCCAGCGCGATCAGCACCACGGCGAGTGCCACGAGCAGCGCGAGCGGCCACCACCGCAGCGCGACGAACGGGCGCATCTGCTGTGCCCAGGCGATGGGCGAGAACCAACTGAGCACGCTGCCGGAATTGTCGATGACATCGCCGATGCCACGGACCAGCGCCGCAGCGGCCAGTGCGGCCATCGCGGCGCCGGAGGCCGCACGGCCCTGCCGCCACAACTGCGCGGTCACCGCGGCGAGCGCACCGAACACCATCGCCACGCCCGTCACTCCCAGACACATCGCGGCGGAGTCGGTCAGCGCGAAACCGGACGACGCCATCGCGAGCGTCATGGTCACGGCGAGCACGGCATTCACACCTGCCACCACGACGAGCGCCGCGGTGGTGCGGGCATGGCGACCCACGACCGACGACAACACGAGTTCGGCCGCGCCGCTCTCCTCCTCGGCACGGGTGTGGCGGATCACGGTGAGAATCGACAAGATCGACGCCGCGACGATCAACGTCAACATCAACTCGTTGGCCATCATCGCCCCGAGGTCGGTCTCGTTGATCCCGAACATCGGACCGCCCATCATCATGCCGGCCGGGGTCTTGAGCAGCTCGACTCGTGACAGCCGTTGTGCCTCTTCGGGATACGCCATTCGCAGGGCGTTCGGGGCGTACACCATCATCAGGGTGAGCACCGCGACCCATATTCCGAGTCGCACACGGTCGCGGCGCAGCGCCAGACGAACCAGGTCGCCTACGCCGGTCGTGACGGTGGGCAGGATGGTCATCGGACGGCTCCCTGGTATTCCCGCAGGAACATGTCCTCCAGCGATGCCGGGGTGACCGTCAGATCCTCGATGCCGAGATCGATGAGGTGCTCCATGACGAACTCCAGGTCGGTACGGTCCACCGAGAACCGCAAGTGGCCGTCCTCGCAACCGAAGTCGTGGACATACGGAACCTCGCGCAGCGTCGAGCCGTCCGAGCGGGTGCGCACCGTCACCGTGGTGCGCATCAGATGTCGTAACTCGTCGAGGGTGCCCGAGCGCACGGCGCGTCCAGACCGGATGATCGTGACGTCGTCGCACAGCTTCTCGACCTCGGCGAGGATGTGACTGGACAGCAGCACCGCGGCACCGCGCCCGGCGACCTCGGTGACGCACTGCTGGAACGCCTTCTCCATCAGCGGATCCAGTCCTGAGGTGGGTTCGTCGAGGATGTAGAGTTCGGCGTCGCAACTGAATGCCGCGATGATCGCGACCTTCTGGCGATTGCCTTTCGAATAGGTGCGTGCTTTCTTGTGCGGGTCCAGTTCGAACCGGTCGATCAGTTGATCCCGTCTGCGGGTGTCGACGCCGTTGCCGCGCAACCGGCAGAGGAAGTCGATGGCCTGCAGGCCGGTGAGGTTCGGCCACAACGTCACATCGCCGGGGACGTAGGTGATGCGGCGGTGCAGTGCGACCGCGTCGCGCCACGGGTCGCCGCCGAGCAGGCGGACGGTGCCGTGCTCGGCGCGCAACAGCCCGAGCAGGACCCGGATCGTGGTCGACTTGCCCGCCCCGTTGGGGCCGAGGAATCCCATGATGCGTCCGTACGGCACGGTCATGTCGAGCCCGTCGAGCGCTTTGGTTCGCCCGAAAGACTTTGACAGTCCGTGGATTTCGACTGCAGCAGCTGAGCGTGTCATGCGTCCTCCTCTTTTGCGCCGCTGAGCGGGACACCGGCCTCCCGTTGACGCAGGAAGCTCTCGTACATCGTGGTGTCTGTCATCAGGCCGTTGCTGAACACCTCGAGCGCGGGCAGCACCATGTCCTCGCCGTAATCGCGCAGCACGGCACGGATATCCGAGGGGTTGTCGTGCATCTGCAGGTAGAGCAGGAATCCGCCGCCGCTGCAGATCGCCAGGTAGCGCGCGCGTGCCCGCGGGTCACGGCTCGGTTTGAGCATGCCGGTCCGCACGCCCTCTTCGAGGTACTGCTCGGCGTTGTCGACCATCCTGCGCCAGAAGGTCTTTGCGAGTTCGCTTCCGGACTGCAGACTGCGCACCAGGTATGCCATCAGCGGGGCGTACGACTCGATTTCTGCCATATACGCCAGCCAGGTGGCCGGATCCGATGCGTGCATGGACTCGGTCTTGAGTTCCAGGATCACCTCGGCGACATGGTCGTCACACGCCTTGCGTAGGCCTTCCTTGGAACCGAAATGGTGGATCACGAGTGCCGCGCTCACACCCGCGGCCTCTGCGATGCTCCGCAGGCCGACGCTGAACCCGTGCTGGCCGAACTGCTCGATCGCGGTGTCGCGAATCCGGGCCAACGCGGTTCGATCGTCAACTGAACGCATGTTCAGAAGACTAAACGCCCGTTTAGTCGCAAGACAAGAGGGTCACCCGTCAGGAATTCGTAAAGATCGCCGAATCACCCCGAGCGAGGCGAAAGGGCCGGGAAAGGTCAGTCGCGGACGGCGGCGAGGAGGCCGTCGCCGAGCGGGATCAGCACCGGGGTCAGACGCTCGTCCTCGGCGATCAGCCGCGCCGCCTCGCGAACGGCGGTCACCTCGGCGTCACGGGCGTTGGCGTCGCCGGCGCGTCCGCCCAGCGCGGCGTGATGGACGACGATCGCGCCGCCGGAACGCAAGAGCCGCACGCCCTCGACCACGAACTGGGGCTGGTCGACCGGATCCGCATCGATGAACACGAGGTCGTATGACTCGTCGGCGAGGCGCGTCAGCACTTCCTGCGCGCGCCCGCTGATCAACCGAGTGCGTCCGGGCCCCACGCCGGCCTCGGAGAACCCCTGCTTGGCGATCCGCTGATGCTCGGGTTCGACGTCGATCGTGGTCAGCACGCCGTCGTCGCGCATACCCGACAGCAACCAGAGGCCGCTCACGCCCGCGCCGGTCCCGACCTCGACCACGGCGCGTCCACCGGTGAGCCGCGCCAGGACGCTGAGGAGCGCACCGACAGCGGGGGTCACGGCTCCGGCGCCGATGTCGTCGGCGCGCTCGCGGGCGGCCGCGACGATCGCGTCCTCGGAGATCGACCGTTCTGCGTGCGTGACGATCGCCTCGGCTGAGCTGGCCATGTCCCGCAGCGTAGGCCAGAGCCCTGCGTCCGTATTGCGACACGCCAGCGTGCTAAGTCGAGCGTCGCGAAGATCTCATTGGTTTTCGCAGGTGAAAAGCCGTATCGTCAGGTTTCTCAGCGAAAGTTCAGTTTGCTCATATACCCGCCACACCGGCATGGGGAACTGTATCTCGCATGGAACACGACGACCGTCGCGCCGGCCACGTGCGCGCCGGAAACCGGGCGGGGAACATCGACGGTGTAATTCGTGTTGAGCAAATAGACGAACACGCAGCTCACGAGCAGGAGGGTTCAACCACCATCGCATCGCAGCCGATCACCGCGACCCACGCAGCCCCTGTCACGATGGCGCACCTCGAGCAGTTCACCGACAGTGACTGGGTGGAGCCGTCAGACGAGCTGACCGGCACAGCGGTATTCGACGCCACCGGTGACCACGCGGCCATGCCGTCCTGGGACGAGTTGGTGCGTCAGCACGCCGACCGGGTCTACCGGCTCGCCTACCGGTTGTCCGGTAACCAGCACGACGCCGAGGACCTCACCCAGGAGACCTTCATCCGGGTGTTCCGCTCGGTGCAGAACTACCAGCCGGGCACGTTCGAGGGCTGGTTGCACCGCATCACCACGAACCTGTTCCTCGACATGGTGCGGCGTCGTGGACGCATCCGCATGGAAGCGCTGCCCGAGGACTACGACCGCGTGCCGGCCGAGGATCCGAACCCCGAGCAGATCTACCACGACTCACGGCTGGGTGCGGACCTGCAGGCCGCTCTCGACTCGCTGCCGCCGGAATTCCGCGCGGCCGTCGTCCTGTGTGACATCGAGGGTCTGTCCTACGAGGAGATCGGCGCCACGCTGGGCGTCAAGCTCGGCACGGTGCGCAGCCGTATCCACCGCGGCAGGCAGCAGTTGCGCGATTACCTCGCCAAGCATTCGTCGGAATCCGCACAGTCCGCCTGAGCGGGATGTCGAACACAGCATCGCGCGCTACATTCAGGGCTAGGAAAGGGCTGGGGCAAAGGCTTGTGCGAACCGAGAGGAGCTGGGTGATGGTCGACCCGGGACATGTGTTCCGTCGGGCGTTCTCCTGGCTGCCCTCACAGTTCGCCTCGCAGAGCGACGCGCCGGTCGGCGCCCCGCGGCAATTCGGCTCCACCGAGCACCTGTCGGTCGAGGCGATCGCGGCCTTCGTCGACGGCGAGCTCCGGATGTCGGCGCACCTGCGTGCCGCTCATCACCTGTCGTTGTGCCCGGAGTGCGCGGCCGAGGTGGACGCGCAGAGCCAGGCGCGTACGGCGTTGCGTGAGTCCTGTCCGATAGCCATCCCGAACTCGTTGTTGGGGATGTTGTCCCAGATCCCGCACAGCACCCCAGAGGTGGCGCCGGACGTGTCTGAGCAGGCCAAGTTCGCCGATGACCCGACGCGAGGCCGGCGTAAGCGCCGGTAGGGTAGACGCCGAGACGCGATCGGCTCCGATAGAGAGTGTGAAACACCGGTGACCAACCAGGAACAGTCCGGGGACGGCGGCCGTCTGGCCCCACGCCCCGTCGAGCGGCCACCCGTAGACCCGGCGGCGCAGCGCACGTTCGGCAGGCCCGCCGGCGTCGAAGGATCGTTCCTCGGCGCGGCCCAGTACAAGGACCAGGGCGAGTACGCGCCCAAGGACCAGCCGCCCGACCCCGTGTTGGCCGAGGCGTTCGGACGGCCCCGCGGCGCCACCGACACCCTGCAACGTCATCCCACCGACGCCGGAGCGCTCGAGGCCGAGCGCACCGGCGATCAGGACACCACCGAAGATCCGTGGCGCGATCCTTCCGCGCCCGTCGCGCTGGGCACGCCCGCGCAGCCGCCGCCACCGCCGGTGTACGTATCCGCACCGACCGGCAAGCTCGGGCTGCGGGAGGTGCTGTTCGGCGGCCGGGTCTCCTGGATCGCGCTGTTGACGCTGGCCCTGGTCGCGCTGCTGATCGCGTTCGTCGGCGGCTGGGTCGGGCAGAAGACCGCGGGCACCGTGCAGGCGTTCACGACGTCGAAGGTCACACTCGAGACGGGTGATCAGGCCGACCCCGATGCGGGACGCTTCGAGCGGGTCGCCGCGGCGGTGGCCGATTCGGTCGTCACGATCGAGGCCAAGAGCAAGACCGAGGGTTCGCAGGGCTCCGGTGTCGTCGTGGACGGCAAGGGCTACATCGTCACCAACAACCACGTGATCTCCGAGGCCGCGACCAAGCCGGCCGACTTCCAGATCACGGTCGTGTTCAACGACGGCAAGGAAGTGCCCGCCAACCTGGTCGGGCGTGATCCGAAGACCGACCTCGCGGTCCTCAAGGTCGACAATGTCGACAACCTCACCGTGGCCAAACTCGGCGACTCGGAGAAGATCCGCGTCGGTGAGGAAGTGATCGCCGCCGGTGCGCCGCTGGGCCTGCGCAGCACCGTGACACACGGCATCGTCAGCGCACTGCACCGGCCCGTTCCGCTCTCGGGTGACGGCTCGGACACCGACACCGTCATCGACGGTGTGCAGACCGATGCCTCGATCAACCACGGCAACTCCGGTGGCCCGCTGATCAACATGAACGCCGAGGTCATCGGGATCAACACGGCAGGAAAGTCCCTGTCGGACAGCGCGAGTGGGCTCGGCTTCGCGATCCCGGTCAACGAGGTCAAGCAGGTCGTGGAGACGCTGGTCAAGGACGGCAAGGTCGCGCATCCGACACTGCTGGTCAATGCCGTGACGGTCAGCAACAGCGTGGCCTCCGGTGCCCAGATCAAGAACGTCGTGGGCGGCGGACCCGCCGACAAGGCCGGAATGCTGGAGAACGACGTCGTGGTCAAGGTCGGTGACCGCAAGGTCGCCGATGCCGACGAGTTCGTGGTCGCTGTGCGTCAGCTCAAGATCGGCCAGGAAGCGCCCATCGAGGTGGTGCGCGACGGACGTCCGCTCACCCTGATGGTGACGCCCGTCGGCGACGACCAAAAAGCCCAGTAACGATGTTCGCCAACATCGGGTGGGGCGAGATGCTCGTGCTGGTGATCGCGGGTCTGGTGATCCTCGGTCCGGAACGGCTGCCCGGCGCGATCCGGTGGACCTCTGGCGCGTTGCGTCAGGCCCGCGACTACGTCAGCGGCGCCACCAACCAGCTGCGCCAGGATCTGGGTCCCGAGTTCGACGATCTGCGGGAACCGCTGCAGGAACTGCAGAAGTTGCGTGGCATGACGCCCCGAGCGGCGATCACCAAACACCTGCTCGACGGTGACGACTCGTTCCTCACCGGCAAGTTCGACGACGAGCGATCCAAGCAACAGCCGCCGACGCCTGCCGCGCCGGACAAGCCGGTCGAGAAGCCGGCCGGACCGGTGTACGACCCCGACGCGACCTAGCCGGGCGCGATCAACGACGCGTCGGGTCCAGCCCCAGCGACATTCCCGCGAGCCCGCGCTTGCGCGCGGACAGCGCGTCGGCGATCTTGCGCAGTTCCTTGCCCGCGGGGGAGTCCGGCGCCGACAGTACGAGCGGCACCCCCGCGTCGCCTGCCGACACCAGCGCCGGATCCAGCGGCACCTGCCCCAGCAGCGGCACCTCGGCACCGATCGAGCGGGTGAGCGATTCGGCGACCAGTCGACCGCCACCCTCGCCGAACAATTGCATGACGGTGCCATCGGGCATCAGCAGCCCCGACATGTTCTCGACGACACCCGCGACGCGCTGCCGGGTCTGCAGCGCTATCGCACCGGCGCGCTCGGCCACCTCGGCCGCCGCGAGCTGTGGCGTGGTGACCACGAGGATCTCGGCGCCGGGGATGAGCTGCGCGATGGAGATCGCGACGTCGCCGGTGCCCGGCGGCAGGTCGAGCAGCAGCACGTCGAGGTCGCCCCAGTACACGTCGGCCAGGAACTGCTGCAGTGCCCGGTGCAGCATGGGCCCGCGCCACACGACGGGTGTGTTGCCCTGCGTGAACATGGCGATCGAGATGACCTTCACGTCGTGGGCGGTCGGCGGGATGATCATCGAGTCGACCTGCGTCGGCCGATCGGCGGTGCCCATCATGCGTGGAACGGAGTGGCCGTAGATGTCGGCGTCGAGCAGCCCGACGGTGAGTCCGCGCGCGGCCATCGCAGCGGCGAGGTTGACCGTCACGCTGGACTTCCCGACCCCGCCCTTGCCCGAGGCAACGGCATAGACCCGGGTCAGCGAGTTCGGCTGGGCGAACGGGATCACCGGTTCGCGGGAGTCACCGCGCAGCATCTTCCGCAATTCGGCGCGCTGCTCGTCGTTCATCACGTCGAGGCTGACCTTGACGGCCCCGGTGCCCGGCACGTCGGTGACGGCCGCCGACACCAGGTCGGCGATCTCGTTCTTCTTGGGGCACGCCGCGGTGGTCAGGTAGATCTCGACGTGCACCGCGTGGTCGGGCTCGATCGAGATGCTCTTGACCATGCCGAGTTCGGTGATCGGCCGACGCAGTTCGGGGTCGATCACCTTGGCCAGCGCGGCGCGTACCGCGGATTGCAGCTCAGTGGCAGATTCGGACATCACCGCCGAGTCTACGGCGGTGGCGGCAGGCTCGGCCGTCAGGCCGGACCCGGGGCGGGGCCAGGCGCGGGGCCGAGCGCCGGACCCGGGGCCGGCGCGGGCGCCGGACCGGGCGGAGGCGGGGGAGGTGCCTGCTCACCGAGGCAGAACACGACGCACTCGGGCTGTCGCGGCGGCTGCTCCCACGGCGGGATCCAGCGGGGCGGCTCCGGCGGGGCGGCAGGTGCGGTTGGCACGGCGTCGGCGGGCCCGGGCAGCGGCCCGAGCACCTGGCCCGGTGCGAAGCCGGGCAGGTTGGTGGCGGGCACCCGCGTCGCGGTGACATTGCTGTCGAGCACCGGGATCAGCGCGAGCGGATCGTCCGCGGGCAGGCCGAGCGCGCTGGTCGGCAGGCCGGGGCCGAGGCCCTCGCGGCGTTCGAGGTGGGTGTCGCCGAGCGCCGGGATCGAGCCCGTGATGGGCGGCAGATCGACCGGTACCACGCCGGTCGCGTAGGCCGCGGCCCAGCCGAGCACGTTGTGCGCGTAGGCGACCGAGTTGTTGTACCGCAGGATCGCGGTCATCACCTGCGACTGGTCGCGCAGGTTCAGTCCACCGCTGCACAGGTACCGCGCGGCGGCCAGCGACGCGTCGAACAGGTTCTGCACCTCGGCCTTGCCGTCACCGTCGCCGTCGGAGGCGTACCGCGCCCACGTGCCGGGGAGGAACTGCATGGGACCCATGGCGCGGGCGTAAGTCACGCGGCCGGCCTGGGCGCTCTGCACGATGATCTCGTTGCCGGGCAGTGTGCCGTCGAGCGCGGGGCCGTAGATGGGGCGCACCGCGGTGCCGCGGGCGTCGGTCGCGCCGCCGTTGGCGTGCATCGACTCGATTCGCCCGATTCCGGCCAGCAGGTTCCAGCTCACCCCACAGCCGGGGTAGGCCGCGGCCATCATGCGTTCGGCATTGCGGTAGGCGTTCAGCGCCATTCCCGGAATGCCAAGTGCGCCTGGGGAATTGACCACGACCGCGGGAGGCGGTGCGGATACCGCTGTGGTGGTGGCGATGTGGAATCTGGTGGGCGCCTTGGCCGCCGCCACCACAGCGGGACCGTCCCGGTCCACCTGCGGTTCGACCGCGGCCAGCGGGGTCACCGCGGCCTGGCTCATGCCGTGGTGCGGTGGGGCAGACGCGCCGACGGCGCCGGCGAGGATGAGCGGGGCCAGGGCCGCGACACCGACGATGGGGGTGCGCATGAGTTGGCCCGCACGGCGTCGAGCGGCCTGGATGGCCGCACCTCCCCCTATGCGCACTTAACCGTCCTTAGGTCCGCTCTGTGGAGACAACCGTCGTTTGTGAACCAAGTCACCATACCTAGTGCGGGTTCTCCTGTTGCGACATTGGGGTCCTCACTTCGGATCCACGGGTCAGCCACTGCGTTTGGGCCGGCGTTCGGAGCCGTCGCCTTTGCCTGATGCCGCGCGCTCCGCGGTCGGATGGGGTTGCTGCAGTTCGCTGATCATGTCGCGGATCTCCTCGAGCTCACGCCGCAGGTAATCGCGGGTCGCGACCTCGCCGATCGCCAGGCGCAGCGACGCGAGCTCGCGGGCCAGGAACTCGGTGTCTGCCTTGGTCTGTTCGGCCCGGCGGCGGTCCTCTTCGAGCGCAACGCGGTCACGGTTCTCCTGGCGGTTCTGTGCCAGCAGGATCAGCGGTGCGGCGTACGCGGCCTGTGTCGAGAACGCCAGGTTGAGCAGGATGAACGGGTAGGGATCCCATTCGTAGCCGACGGCGAACAGGTTGAGCGCGATCCAGACGACCACGAAGATCGTCTGGATCGCCAGATAGCGGCCGGTGCCCAGAAAGCGTGCGATCGACTCGCTGACGCGTCCGACGGCCTCGACGTCGACCTGCAGGCGGGGGCCACGCCATGCGCGGGGGGTGTCCAGCCGCTGGCGCGAGGTGGGCTCGCTCATGAGCCGCTCACCCGCAGCTCGGGTTCGTCCGTTTCTCGCCAGTCATCGGGCAGCAGGTGATCGAGCACGTCGTCGACCGAGACCGCGCCCACCAGGTGGTTCTGTGAGTCGACGACCGGCCCGCACACGAGGTTGTACGCGGCGAAGTAGCGGGTCACCGCGGCGAGGGAGTCCTCGGGGCTCAAGGTGGGCAGATCGTTGTCGACGATGCCGCTGACCAGCGTGGCCGGCGGTTCGCGCAGCAGCCGCTGCAGATGCACGCAGCCCAGGTAGTGACCCGTCGGCGTGGCGGTGGGTGGGCGCGCGACGAAGGCCAGTGAGGCCAGGGCAGGCGTCAGATCGGGATCACGCACACGTGCCAGTGCCTCGGCGACCGTGGTGTCGGGGGCCAGCACGACGGGTTCGGAGGTCATCAGACCGCCCGCGGTGTCGGGGGAGTGGCTCAACAGCCGGCGCACATCCTCGGAGTCCTCGGGATCCATCCGCCCCAGCAGCACCTCGGCGTCGGCCGGTGTCATCGCACCCAGCAGGTCGGCGGCGTCGTCGGGGTCCATGGCCTCCAGCACCAGGGCGGCCCGTTCGGTGTTGAGCCCGCGCAGGACATCTGCCTGCTCGTCCTCGGGCAGCTCCGCCAGCACGTCGGCGAGCCGCTCGTCGTCGAGGGCGCGGAACAGCTCGTAGCGGCGTTTCGGCGGGAGCTCGCGCAGCGCCTCGGCCACCTCGATCGGGCGCTGCCCCTCGAACTGCTCCAGCAGCGACGCGACACCCTGATCGGGCATGGCGAGACCCGACGGCGTCAGGCCGTGCACGTTCTGCCATTCGACGACGTACAGGTTGCTGCGTCGGCCAAGCCGGCGCTGCTGGCGCACCGCGAAACGTGTCACCACCCAATCGCGTGTCCGGGTCTGCTCGATGCCCAGATCGACCACCACGACGTCGACCCCGGCGAGCTCGGGCAGGTCCGGATCCTCGACGCGCACCCGCGTCTCCAGGACCTGGCCCAGCACCAGCACCTCACCCGGCCGCTGGACGAACTTGCGCAGCGACACACTGCCCGTCGCGAGCGTCACCGCACCCGGCTCGATCGCGGTGACCCGCAGAATCGGGACGAAAATCCTTCTTCGGGTGAGCAATTCGACGACGAGTCCGATGACCCTCGGCTGTTGACGGACGATGCTGATGCTGATCACCACATCGCGTACGCGGCCGACGGACTCGCCATCGGGGCCCAGGACCACAAGCCCCGCAAGTCGGGCCGCGTAGACCCTGTTCACCGCCGCCATGAGTCAAAGGGTAGAGACTGTGGGCGTGGACAACACGTATCGGCCCCGTAGAACCTGCCTCTCGGTCCCGGGAAGCAGTGCCAAGATGATCGAGAAGGCGAAAACCCTGCCTGCGGATCAGGTCTTTCTCGACCTCGAGGACGCGGTGGCGCCCGACGCCAAGGCGCAGGCGCGCACGCAGGTCGCGGTGGCGCTCGCCGAGGACGGCTGGGCCGGGCAGTTGCGTGGTGTCCGGGTCAACGACTGGACCACGCCATGGACCTACTCGGACATCATCGAGGTGGTCTCCACAGCGGGTGCGCATCTCGACCTCATCGTGCTGCCGAAGGTGACCGATGTGGCGCACGTGCAGGCGCTCGATCTGCTGTTGACCCAACTCGAGCGGACGCACGGCCTGCCCGTCGGCCGCATCGGGATCGAGCCGCAGATCGAGGATGCCCGCGGGCTGACCAACGTCGACGCGATCGCGGCCGGGCCGCGGGTCCAGGCGCTCGTGCTCGGCCCAGGGGACATGGCGGCGAGCCTGCGCATGCGCACGCTCGAAGTGGGTGCCCAGCCCGACGGTTACGACATCGGCGATGCGCACCACCACGTGCTGATGCGGATCCTGGTCGCTGCGCGTGCCAATGGCATCAACGCGATCGACGGCCCGTACGTGAAGGTGCGTGACATCGAGGGGTTCCGCAGGGTTGCCGGACGTTCCGCGGCGTTGGGTTACGACGGCAAGTGGGTACTGCATCCCGACCAGATCGCCGCGGGCAACGAGATCTTCGCACCGCGCCAAGAGGACTACGACCACGCCGAGCTGATCCTGGAGGCCTACGAGTGGCACACCTCGCAGGCAGGCGGAGCCAGGGGTGCGGTCATGCTCGGCGACGAGATGATCGACGAGGCGAGCCGCAAGATGGCCTTGGTGATCGCGGCCAAGGGACGTGCGGCCGGGCTGTCGCGCACCGGTGAGCGGTTCAGCCCGCCTGCCTGAGCCGGCGGATCCGCTCAGTTCGGGGCGACGGCCACGCCGATGAGGAGGAACACGATGTACAGCAGGATGCCCACGGTCACGAGGGCGCCGATCACGGTGCCCGCCACGGCGATCCCGTAGCCCTCCTGGCCGGTGCGGCGGGTCTCGCGCATCCCGAGGATCCCGAGGATCAGCCCGGCGGGTCCGGGCAGGCAGCACAGCATCCCGGCCAGCGAGCACACCAGCGAGGCCACCGCGAGCCCGTTGGTGCCGGGCGGCCTGCCGTACGGATCGAACGGCACATACGGGTACCCCGGTGCCGGCGCCGGATACCCGGCGACACCGGGACCGGGATAGGGAGGTGGGTACGCTGCCGGCGGCGGGCCGTAGGGATAGTCCACCGGCGCAAACGGATCCGGCTGCGCAGATGGGTATCCGGGCTGGTAGGCGGGTGGTTCGCCCGATCCGGATGGCGGCGTTCCGCCCGCGGAGCCGTCCGGGTTTGTCATGCTTTCAACCTAGCGCACAGTTGTTCGGCCGCTCCGCGGCACAGATGGGCACAGATGGAGAGTGAGATCGATGACGAGTCCCTTTCAGTCCGGACAAACCCCGGGTAAGTCGCCAGGCGGTCCGATGCGGGGAGCGCTGCCCACCCCGCCACGCGGATGGCCCATCGGCTCGTACCCGACCTACGCCGAGGCCCAGCGCGCGGTGGACTACCTGTCGGATCAGCAGTTCCCGGTCCAGCAGGTGACCATCGTCGGCGTCGACCTGATGCAGGTGGAACGGGTGACCGGGCGGTTGAGTTGGCCCAAGGTGCTGGGCGGCGGCGTGCTGTCGGGCGCCTGGCTGGGCCTGTTCATCGGCCTGATCCTCGGCTTTTTCAGCCCGAATCCGTGGAGCGCACTGCTCACGGGCCTGATCGCGGGTGTCTTCTTCGGCCTGATCACCTCGGCGATCCCCTATGCGATGGCTCGCGGCACAAGAGATTTCAGCTCGACCATGCAACTCGTGGCGGGTCGATACGACGTGCTGTGTGATCCACAGAACGCCGAACAGGGCCGGGATCTGCTGGCGCGCTTGACGATCTGAGGGCGCGAAACCGCCCGTTGGCAAGCACAGTCTGGTCACGATTCCGACGCGCGGCCGCGGAAGTGTTGCATCTCACGCGCAACTGGCTCTACGGTTTGCGCGCGGGAGGTTCCCGCCCCGAGCCGCTCCGGCGGCGACATCGGACGGTGAACGGAGGCGGAGCGGTGCGCGCTCGGCGGCTATGTGCTGCGGCAGTGGCCGCGATGACGGCGACATCGGTGGTGTCGGCCTGCGGGTCGCAGACCGGCGGCATCGTCATCAACTACTACACCCCGGCGAACGAGGAAGCGACGTTCAAGGCCGTCGCCAACCGTTGCAACGAACAGCTCGGCGGCCGGTTCGAGATCGCCCAGCGGAATTTGCCGAAGGGCGCAGACGATCAGCGTCTGCAGCTGGCGCGCAGGCTCACCGGCAACGACAAGAGCCTCGATGTCATGGCGCTCGACGTGGTGTGGACGGCCGAGTTCGCCGAAGCCGGCTGGGCGGTGCCGTTGTCGGAGGATCCCGCGGGTCTGGCCGAGGCCGACGCGACGGAGAACACGCTGCCCGGCCCGCTGGAGACGGCGCGTTGGCAGGACGAGCTCTACGCGGCGCCGATCACCACGAACACCCAATTGCTGTGGTACCGGGCCGATTTGATGCCCGAGCCGCCGAACACATGGGACGGGATGCTCGACGTGGCCGACCGCCTCTACCGCGAGGGCGGCCCGAGCTGGATTGCGGTTCAGGGTAAGCAGTACGAGGGCCTGGTGGTGTGGTTCAACACGCTGCTGCAAAGTGCGGGCGGGCAGGTGCTGTCCGACGACGGCCAGCGCGTCACGCTCACCGACACCCCCGAACACCGCGCCGCCACCGTGAAGGCGCTGCAGATCATCAAATCGGTTGCCACCGCACCGGGTGCGGATCCGTCGATCACCCAGACCGACGAGAACACCGCGCGTCTGGCGTTGGAACAGGGCAAGGCCGCACTGGAGGTCAACTGGCCGTATGTGCTGCCGTCGCTGCTGGAGAACGCCGTCAAGGGCGGCGTGTCGTTCCTCCCGCTCGACGACGATCCGGCGTTGCAGGGCAGCATCAACGACGTCGGCACCTTCTCGCCGACCGACGATCAGTTCGACATCGCCTATGACGCGAGCAAGAAGGTCTTCGGGTTCGCGCCGTATCCGGGTGTGAAACCCGATGAGCCGGCGCGGGTGACCCTCGGCGGGTTGAACCTGGCCGTGGCGAGCACCAGCCAGCACAAGGCCGAGGCGTTCGAGGCGATACGGTGCCTGCGCAATGTCGACAACCAGCGCATCACGTCGATCGAGGGGGGGCTGCCCGCGGTCCGGGCGTCGCTCTACGACGATCCGGAGTTCCAGGCCAAGTACCCCCAGTACGAGATCATCCGGCAGCAGCTCACGAACGCCGCTGTGCGCCCCGCCACCCCGGTCTATCAGGCCGTCTCCACCCGGATGTCCGCCACGCTCGCGCCGATCGCGGACATCGACCCCGAGCGCACGGCCGACGAACTCACCGAAGCCGTACAGAAGGCGATCGACGGTAAGGGGCTGATTCCGTGACCGTTCTCGCCTCCGACGACAAGAGGTCCGAACGCAGGCTCGCGTTCGCGCTCATCGCACCCGCCGTGCTGCTGATGCTCGCGGTGACCGCGTATCCGATCGGGTACGCGGTGTGGCTGAGCCTGCAGCGCTACAACCTCGCCGAACCCGACAACACCGAGTTCATCGGTCTCGCCAACTATGTGACCGTGCTGTCCGACCGGTACTGGTGGACGGCATTCGTCGTCACGCTCGCGATCACCGTGGTGTCGGTGGCCATCGAGTTCGTTCTCGGCATGGCGCTCGCACTGGTCATGCACCGCACGATCTTCGGGAAAGGCGTGGTGCGTACCGCGATCCTGATCCCGTACGGCATCGTGACCGTGGCCGCGTCCTACAGCTGGTACTACGCGTGGACGCCGGGCACGGGATATCTGGCCAACCTGCTCCCCGACGGATCGGCGCCGCTGACCGAACAGCTGCCGTCCCTGGCGATCGTGGTGCTGGCCGAGGTGTGGAAGACGACGCCGTTCATGGCGCTGCTCCTGCTCGCCGGTTTGGCCCTGGTGCCACAGGATCTGCTGAACGCCGCTCAGGTGGACGGCGCGGGCGCCTGGAAGCGCCTGACGAAGATCATCCTGCCGATGATCAAACCCGCGATCCTGGTCGCGCTGCTGTTCCGCACGCTCGACGCGTTCCGGATCTTCGACAACATCTACATCCTCACCGGCGGTTCCAACGACACCGGGTCGGTGTCGATCCTGGGCTACGACAACCTTTTCAAGGCGTTCAACGTCGGGTTGGGTTCTGCGATCAGCGTGTTGATCTTCCTGTCGGTGGCGGTCATCGCGTTCATCTACATCAAGATCTTCGGCGCGGCCGCACCGGGATCGTCCGAGCAGGAGCGGCAGTGAGGAGGGGGGTGTGATGGCCGACCGGGTGGACGCCCGTCGGGCGACGTGGTGGAGTGTCGTCAACGTTCTGGTGGTCGCGTATGCGTTGATCCCGGTGCTGTGGATCCTCAGCCTGTCGCTCAAACCGACGTCGAGTGTCAAAGACGGCAAGCTCATTCCGTCCGAGATCACGTTCGCGAACTACAAGGCCATCTTCTCCGGTGACGCGTTCACGTCGGCGTTGTTCAACTCGATCGGCATCGGGCTGATCACCACGGTCATCGCGGTCGTGATCGGCGGTATGGCGGCGTATGCGGTGGCGCGGCTGCAGTTCCCGGGAAAGCAGTTGCTGATCGGCATCGCACTGCTGATCGCGATGTTCCCGCACATCTCGCTGGTCACACCGATTTTCAACATTGAACGCCGACTCGGCCTGTTCGACACGTGGCCCGGCCTGATCATCCCGTACATCACGTTCGCGCTGCCGCTGGCGATCTACACGCTCTCGGCGTTCTTCCGGGAGATCCCGTGGGATCTGGAGAAGGCCGCGAAGATGGACGGGGCCACACCCGCGCAGGCGTTCCGCAAGGTCATCGCGCCGCTGGCCGCACCCGGCATCGTCACGGCCGCCATCCTGGTGTTCATCTTCGCGTGGAACGATCTGCTGCTGGCGTTGTCGCTCACCGCGACACAGCGCGCGATCACCGCTCCTGTCGCGATCGCGAACTTCACGGGCAGCTCCCAGTTCGAGGAGCCCACGGGATCCATCGCGGCGGGCGCGATGGTCATCACGATCCCGATCATCATCTTCGTTCTCATCTTCCAGCGGCGCATCGTCGCTGGCCTGACATCCGGTGCGGTAAAGGGGTAATTGGATGGCCGAAATTGTGTTGGATCGGGTGACCAAGAGTTACCCCGACGGCGCAGGCGGTGTCAGGGCGGCCGTCAAAGAGTTCTCGATGACGATCGCCGACGGCGAGTTCATCATCCTGGTCGGACCGTCCGGATGCGGAAAGTCGACAACGCTCAACATGATCGCCGGGCTGGAGGACATCACCTCCGGCGAGTTGCGCATCGGCGGGGAGCGGGTCAACGAGAAGGCGCCCAAGGATCGCGACATCGCGATGGTGTTCCAGTCCTACGCTCTCTACCCGCACATGACCGTGCGGCAGAACATCGCGTTCCCGCTCACACTCGCGAAACTCAAGAAGGAGGAGATCGCGGCGAAGGTGGCCGAGACCGCCAAGGTCCTCGATCTGAGCGAACTGCTCGACCGCAAACCGGGCCAGCTCTCCGGTGGGCAGCGGCAGCGCGTGGCGATGGGACGCGCAATCGTGCGCAGCCCCAAGGCATTCCTGATGGACGAGCCGCTGAGCAACCTCGACGCGAAACTTCGCGTGCAGATGCGGTCGGAGATCGCACGCCTGCAGGACCGCCTCGGCACCACGACGATCTACGTCACGCACGATCAGACCGAGGCGATGACGCTGGGCGACCGCGTGGTGGTGATGCTGGCCGGTGAGGTGCAGCAGATCGGCACACCCGACGAGCTCTACAGCAGCCCGGCCAACCTGTTCGTGGCCGGCTTCATCGGCTCGCCCGCGATGAACTTCTTCCCGGCGACACTCACCGACGTCGGGGTGCGGTTGCCGTTCGGTGAGGTGACGTTGACCCCGCGGGTGCTTGAGTTGTTGGAGAAGCAGTCCCGTCCCGACAATATCATCGTCGGCATCCGGCCCGAGCACATCGAGGACGCCGCCCTGCTCGACGGTTACGCGCGCATCCGCGCGCTGACGTTCTCGGTGCGCGCCGACATCGTGGAGTCGCTCGGCGCCGACAAGTACGTGCACTTCACCACCGAAGGGGCGGGTGCGGAGTCGGCCCAGCTGGCCGAGCTCGCAGCGGATTCCGGTGGTGGTACCAACCAGTTCGTCGCACGCGTCTCTGCGGACTCGCGTGCGCGGACCGGCCAGGAGATCGAGCTGGCCATCGACACCACCAAACTGTCGATCTTCGACGCCGGGACCGGGATGAACCTGACCCGCGACGTCGCGCCGACGGATACCGCAGGGCCGGCGGGGCCGGCCGCCGAGTGATCGACGTCCTGGCCGCCGTCAGGGCCCGCCTGGACGAGTACTTCGCGGCGGCGGGGATCACCGCTGAGCCGGTGAGTGCGAGCGTCACGTTTCTGGGGACCGAGCGCATCGACGTACTGCGCTACGGACCCGACCTGCGCACCGAGGGTGTGGACGTGTACCACTATGTGACGCTTGGATGTTCACGTCACCCGATGTTCGACCCGACCGAGCTGGTCTCGGATCCGATCCACGGTCCGCGCGCCGAGGTGACACTGTCGCTGCGCGGTCCGACTCCGACGGGGTTGGCGCGCTCGCTCGCGGTGGTGGCGGCCGCACCCGCGGTCGAGGGGCTGATCCTCGACGCCGACGCGCTCGTCGATCTGGAAACCCCGGTGTTCGAATCCGCGCCCTTCACGGCATATCTGTTGGGCCTCAGCGACATCGGCGAGGTGACCCTGCCGGATCCGCTCTCACCGGTGAAGCTGCTCTCGGCCACCCCCATCACCGCGACCGAGGCGGCCTGGGTGCGGCTCAAGGGCGCCGATGCGATGCGCGAGGCGTGGCAGACCGACGGCGTCGACGTCCTCGACCCCACGCGGCGCGCGGCCAGTCCGAGCTGAGCCGCTAGAGGCGCTGAGCGCTGATCGTCGATCCCGAGCGCACCTGTAGCCGGGTCCGGTCCGCCCGGAAGAGATCCACCGAGTATTCGAGCGCGCGGCCGTTCTGGTCCGAGCCGATCCGCACCACCTTGAGCACCGGGGTGTCCGGCTGCAGGCCGAGTGCCCCGCCCTCTGCCGCGGAAACGGTCGCCATCTCGATCGACTCGTCTGCAGCGCAGATCGCGATGCCCATCTCCGAACGAAGAGTGCGGTAAATCGACTTCATCTCGGTTCTCAGGACCCCTTGGAGTTCGGCGCGCAGGTACATCTGCTCCAGCGACAGAGTCTCGCCGTCGGCATGCCTGAGCCTCAGCAGCGACACCACCTGGTGGGTGTCCGGGACGCCCAGAGCGGCGCGCACCGCCGGCGGTGCGGGCACCAGGCCGGCCCGGATCACCGTGGTGCCGTCGCGGAACCCCTGCTCGTGCAGGATCTGGGGAATTCCCTTGACGGTGTTGAGGCTGCGCAGCACACCGTGGGTACCGCAGTACGGGCGGGCCCCCAAAGGTGACAGGTCGCCCGTCGGGACGTTGGTGAGGTAGGCGCCGCCCGCGCGGCCCTTGACGCGACGGATCGTGCCCTCGCGCTCCAGCAGCTCCAGCGCTTTGCGGACCGTGGTGCGCGAGGTCTCCAGTCGTTCGGCCAGTGCCCGCTCGGTCGGAAGCCGTGTCACCCCGCGGTCCTCGAATTCTCGTGCGAGACGCTTCAGGGCCTTGCTCGCATCGTCGAGTGCGGTCATTCCGTGCTCCTAGTCGGCGCATCGGTGGGTGTGACCGAACAGGCTAGTCGCGACCGGCGGATGGCGCACCTCGGTTCGTAACACGCTCTTAACAGTTGGTTCAAGGAACCAGAAATGGTCTACGCCGACTCTGGCGCTGTGCAGAAAAGTCGAAGCCAACGCATCGACCTCGCGATGCGACTGGTCGAAGAGGCCGGCCGGATCTCGCGTGACTACTTCGAGGACCGCGGTCTGAGCGTGCAGACCAAGGACGACGGGACACCGGTGACCGACGCGGATCGCCTGATCGAAACGGTGTTCCGCGACGCGGTGGCCACCGAGTTCGCCGGTGACTGCTTCACCGGCGAGGAGTTCCCGGATATCCAAGGCGACAGCGGATATCGCTGGATCGTCGATCCGATCGACGGCACCAAGTCGTTCGTCCACGGCGTCCCGCTGTATGCGAACCTCATCGCCCTGCAGGAGGGGGATGAGATCGTCTTCGGGGTCATCAACCTTCCCAGCGCCGGCACCGTGGTCCACGCGGAACGCGGTGGTGGCTGCTGGCACAACGGAGTTCGCGCGCGCGTATCCGATCGCCCCGGTCTCGACGGCGCCTACGTGATGGCCACGTGGCTGGAGGACTGGCGTCCCGAGGTGATCGACGACCTGCACGGTCGTGGCGTGGTACTGCGCACGTGGGGAGATGCGTTCGGCTACGCGATGGTGGCGTGTGGTCGCGCCGACGCGGTCGTGGACTACACGGCACAGCCGTTCGATCTCGCGCCGATGCCGGTGATCATCGAAGAAGCCGGCGGGGTCTTCACCAGCCTGGACGGGCGGACGGTGATCGATGCACGAAATGGGATGGCCAGCAACGGACTCCTGCACGATCAGCTGCTGGCCACGGTGGCACCGCAAGAACAGAGGATTCGACAGTGAAAGATCTCATCAGGGGACTGCCCCGACAGTACATCGTCACGTTCTTCGGCGGGATATACGGGCTGGCGCTGCTGTTCGCCCTGTTCCCGCCACTTTATCTGTGGGGCAGCGGAATACGGTTCGAAATTCTCGGCGTCCCGTTCTCGATCATGTACTGGCTGATCAACGCCGTCGTCCTCGGGCTCACGTTGACGGCCTTCTACGTGGTCGAAGACATCCGGGGCGAACTCGACGACGATCTGGGAGCCTGACATGTTGGTGATGCTGGGGATGCTGACCCTGTTCTACGCGGTCGTCGTCGGAATTCTCTATGTGACACAACAGAAAACCGCGCCGACGTTCGACGAGTACGCGGTCGGTGGCCGCCGGTACGGGCCCTGGTACGTGGCGATGAGTTACGTGAACTCGTGGTGGCCCGGTTCCACCTTCATCGCGTTCTTCGGGCTGGCCGCCGGCGCCGGCGTTTTCGGCATGTACGGGCTCGCCTACTCGAGTCTGGGTGTGGCGATGATGTACTTCATGGCCACCCGCGCCTGGCGTTGGGGCAAGAAGTACGATTTGCGCTCACAGCCGGACCTGCTCGGCAAGCGCTTCGATTCGCCCGCGGTCAGGGTGGTCGCGAGCCTGATCGGCATCATCTCGCTGTTCCCGTGGGTCGTGCTCGGAATGCAGGCCCTGGGAACGGTGTTCGAGCTGGCCAGTGACGGGGCGTGGTCGGTGACCACATGTCTGATCGTCGGACTCGCGGTGATCGTCATCCGTCAGTACTGGACCGTGCGGATGGGCATGCGCGGTCTGATCATGACCGACGCGTTTCAGGGCACCGTGGCCTACGTGTTCTCGGCGGTGCTGTGTGTGGTGTTGCTCAGCGGCGTCGCGGGCAGCCCGATCAGCTTTGCCGATCTGGGCGACGTCGCCGAGAAGTACCTGGTTCTCCCGGGGGACGGCGATACGTACGGACCGCTATACATCTTCGCCCTGATCTTCACGGGTGTTGTCGGATCACTGTGCTGGCCCACGAGTTTCCAGCGCATCTACACCGCGTCGAGCGTGCGCTCGGTGAAGTCGGGCACCTTGTGCACCGTGCTGATATCGGGCACGTTCTACTCACTGCTGATGCTCGTCGGGATCGCGGCGACCGTGATGCCCGACGTGGTGGCGGCCCCGCAGGCCGGCTGGTTCACCATCATGAGCGACTACGGCGGCACCTGGCTGCTCGGTCTCGGCATCACCATCGTCTTCGCCGCATCCATGGGACACATCGACGGCAGCGTGCAGGTCTGCGGCCTGCAGATCGCCAACGACCTGGTCAACACGGCGAAGCGTCCGCTGTCGGACAAGCAGCTGACCTACGTCGCGAAGGCCTCGATGGTGGTGTTCATGGCGCTCGCGGGTGTCGTGGCATACCTGACCTTCAACATGGAGCGGTTGCAGTTGCTCGCACAGATCTCCTATCAGGGGGTCGTGCAATTGGCGGTGCCGTTGTTCCTCGGCATCTTCTGGCGTGGCGGCAACAAACACGGCGCATTGGCGGGCATGGTCGCGGGCTTCGTGGTGGCGATGGCGCTCACATGGGTCTACCCGGACGACATCCGGTGGCTGGGCAGCCTCACCGGCGGTATCGTCGGGTTGTTGGTCAACCTGGTGATCTACCTTGGCGCCGCCGCGCTCATCACCACCGACAGTGCCGAGAAGGCAAGAGTGGACGCGATGTTCGCCGCGGCCAAGACCGGCGTGGCAGCGTCACCGCAACCCGAGAAGTTGCTGGATGAGCAGTTGGCCCCCCTGACCCACGCATCGCGGGAGGAAGCACTGGATGGGTGAGAGCACAGCCGACTTTGCAGAGTCCGCATTCCTCGCGGATTTCGCAGAGCTGTCGCAGATCGGCGCGACCGCCGCGGGAGGTGTCGACCGCGAAGCGGCCACGGCCGCAGACGGCGAAGCCCGCGAGTGGCTACGCGGTTGGTTCGACAGGCACGGGCTGGACTGCCGGGTCGATGCGGTCGGCAACATGTTCGGCTGCGTGCGGACCTCTGCTGCGGAGGATGCGCCGTACGTGCTCGTCGGCTCACATCTCGACAGTCAGCCGACCTCCGGACGGTTCGACGGGGCCTACGGTGTGCTGGCCGCCGCCTACGCTGTCGCGGCGGTTGCGGCCGAGGGTCCCGTTGGCGCGCAACATAATCTCGCGGTGGTCAACTGGTTCAACGAGGAGGGCTCACGTTTCTCACCGAGCTTGATGGGCAGCGGCGTCTACATCGGCAAGTTCCGCGCCGACGACGTGCTGGACACCGTCGGCAAGGACGGTGTCACCGTTCGTGATGCGCTCAGCGATATCGGATTCCACGGGAGCGATGCGGCCCCTGAGGTCGCGAGCTACGCGGAAATCCACATCGAGCAGGGCAGGACCCTGGTCGACGGCGGATTCGACATCGGTGTGGTCACCAGGAACTGGGCTGCGTACAAGTACTCCATCACGGTGCACGGCGAGCAGTCCCACACCGGCGCAACACATATGCGCTACCGTCACGACGCACTTCTCGGTGCGAGCCAGGTGGTCACCGCGGTCCGTGCGGTCGCCGACGAGTTCGGGCCCGATACCGTGCTGGGCTCGGTGGGGCGGATGGTCATCGAGCCCAATTCCCCGGTTGTGGTGCCTGCGCGGGTTCACCTGTCGGCCGACGTCCGGGCCCTGGATGCCGACGATGTGCTCGCCGCACACGAATCCCTCATGCGGCGCATCGCCGAGATCGCGCAACAGGGTGAGGTGTCCGTCGAGGTGGAGTCGGCGGCGTTCCGGCCGTCGACCCGGTACCAGGACAGCGGTATCGCCCTGGCGGGTGCGGCTGCCACCGACCTCGGTTTGAGGTGGTGTGAGCTGCCGACCATGGCAGGCCACGACTCGGTCAACCTCAAGGACATCGTGCCGACGGTGATGCTGTTCGTGCCCAGCGTCGAGGGGATTTCACACAACGAGCGCGAATTCACCACAGACACACAGATGCTGGCAGGCGTTCGCATGATGCGCGAGACGGTCCACCGGATGGTGACCGGCGCCCTCGCCGAGGCGGCACTTCGATGACCGACGAGATCCCCGACGGTGCTGCGGTACGCGCGGCATACCGCAGCGGGGCGCTGACCCCGCTGGACGTTCTGGAGCGCACCCTCGTGCGCATCGAATCGCGCAACCCCGAACTCAACGCGATCGCGTACCTGGATGTCGACGGTGCTCGCGCCGCGGCGACAGCGTCGACGCGGCGGTGGCAGGACGGGCTTGCGCTGGGCCCTCTCGACGGTCTCCCGGTCACCATCAAGGACAGCATCAACGCCGCCGGGATGCCGTGGCGCCACGGCTGCGCGGCGTTCGCGGATCTTCCTGATGCGACCGTGGACTCGCCGCCTGCGGCGCGCCTGCGGGAGGCCGGTGCGGTGATCGTCGGGAAGACCACGATGCCCGACTTCGGCATGATGGCCGCCGGCGTCAGCTCTCTCTACGGGGTCACCCGCAACCCGTGGGATCCGTCGGCCAACACCGGCGGGTCGAGTTCGGGTGCGGGGGCCTGCCTGGCCGCGGGGATCGGATATTCGTCGGTCGGGTCGGACATCGCCGGATCGGTGCGGCTGCCCGCGGGTCACTGCGGCCTCGTCGCCCTCAAACCGACCCAGGGCCGGATTCCACACCTGGCGTCGTCGACGATGCGTTCGGCGGGCCCGATGGGCCGCACGGTCGACGACGTCATCGATCTCTACGACGTGCTGTCCCTTCCCGATCCGCGCGACTCACTGAGCTTGGCGCCCGAAGCGGGCGCGACACCGCGGGAACCGCTCGACCCCAGCGGTATTCGCGTCGGTGTGCTCACCGATCTCGGATACGGGGCCAAAACCGACGACACGGTGCTCGGCGTGCTGTCGGACGCCGCGTCCGCGTTGCGTGACGGTGGTGCCACGGTGGTCACAATGCCACCGGTGTTCGACGACGACCCGTATGCCGCGTTGGACCGCGTTTTCCAGGTGCGTGCCCGCGCTGAGCTCGAGTCGATTCCGACGCAGTCACGCGACCTGGTCTTTCCGGCGGTGCGTGACTGGTGCGCGCAGGCCGCCGACTACACAGCGATCGACTTCACGCGGTTTTCCGAGGCGGTCGCACGGTCCGCGAGCCGCATGCAGAGTGCGTGTGCCGAATACGATTTCGTGATCGCGCCGGTACTGCCCGTCGTGGGGTTCGGCGCCGAGGATGCCGGCGTTGACCCGGCACAACCACTGGGCCACTGCGGTTTCACGGCGTGGTTCAACCAGACCGGCCAGCCGGCCTCCGCGGTGTGCTTCGGGATGAGCGGCGGTATGCCCGTGGGAATTCAGGTGGTCGGTCCGAGATTCGCCGACCGCCGGGTCCTGGCTCTGACGAAATGGCTCGAGGCCGTGCGGCCGCTCGACATGACCTGGCCGTTGACGACATACGCAGAGGGGAGCGCAATGTGACCACGACAGAACCCGAAGTGGCTGCGCCGCTGCGCGCGATGGGCCTGTTCACCGACGTGACGATCACCGCCGATCCGACTCCCACGATGCCCAGCCCAAGTTGGTGGAGTGCGGATTCGCAGTGCTTCGACGTGCGGCCCGCCGACGACTCGGACCAGTCCTCGCCCGTGTTCGTCAAGACGATGATCGCGCACGCGGGTGCCTACGTGGATATCAGGCAGGCGTTCGCCGCGGCTGTCGAGGCCGGCGAAACCGGTGTCGGCCCACGGGTCTACGCGGCCGACGCCGACGCGGGGATGCTGGTACAGGAGAATCTGCTGGAGTCGGCCTCGACGGCCACACTGGACGTCTTCGACGACGACGCCCGGCTCGAACGGCTCTTCGACTTGCGCAAGCGGGTACGGGATTTCGGCTCGATCACCCGGGTGGCCGGGGTGTTCGACGAGATCCGGGTGCTGACCGACCTCGCCGAGGCCCAGAATGTCCGACTGCCTGCCGATTTCGAATGGATGCTCCGTCAGCTCGATCTGGCCGAGCAGCGCATCTCGGCGGCGGGTTTAGATCTGGTTCCCGCGCACGGCGACGGCAATGTGTCCAATGTGCTGGTCCGCGCGGACGGCGAGCTGCTGCTGGTCGATTGGGATTCCGCAGGGTTGATGGATCCGCTGCAGGACATCGGGGCGGTGCTGGCCGAGGTCCGCCCCTTCGATGTGGATGCGCGGTCGGCGTTCGAGATGGCTTGGGGAACGTTCGACCAGTCGCTTTTCGACCGCGCCCGCCTGTACGGCGTTGCCGACTGCGTGAAATGGGGACTGATCGGTGCGTACGCCGACGCGGCCCGCCCGGGCACGCTGGAGTACTCGAAATTCTCCGACTGGCAGTTCGTGAGGTCCCGCATCGGGCTGGGCGATGTACATCATTTCGACCGACTGAGGAACATATGACAGCACCAGAGACGATGCCGGACGGCAGCGGCAACCGCGTGCTCGGGACGGCGAGGACCGAAGCTGAGCGCCGGGTCGAGCGCGTGCTCGCATCGATCGTCCCCTGGCAGAGGTGCAGCATGGGATATGCTCCGGTGGCCGGAGGCCTGTCGAACAGCAACTGGCGGATCTCCGTGGACGGATCCGACCGGCGGTATTTCCTGAAGATCCCCGGAGAAGGCACCGACGAGTTCGTCGATCGTGCCGTGGCCAACGAGGCCGCCCGACGCGCCGGAGAACTGGGCATCGGCCCGGAGGTCGTGTACTTCGATCAGGACACCGGCGTCGAGGTGATCGAGTTCCTCGAGGGCTACCGAGCGTGCACCAACGGCGATTTCAAGGATCCCGACGTGCCCCGTCAGATCGTGGACATCTACCGGATCCTGCACGGCGGGAACCTGTTGAGCACCACCAAGACCGTCTTCGACATGATCGACGAGCATCTGGAAGGCGTTGCCGAACACGGGGTGCGGCTGCCCGCCGACTTCGAGTTGATGCTCGCCGAGTACCAGGTGGCGAAGTCAGCGCTGCTGGCCTCCGGGTTGGAACTGGTGGCCTGCCACAACGATCCGATGCCGGGCAATTTCCTGGTGGCACACGGCAAACCCATGAAGATGGTCGACTTCGAGTTCGCGTCGAACAACGAGCGCGCCTACGAACTCGCCGTGCTGACCACCGAGATGTTCTACGGCGAGCAGCTGACCATGGAGCTGATCGAGGAGTTCTACGGCAGTTTCGATTTCGCAAAGGCCGCCCGGGTGCAGGTGTGTGGCGCGCTGGCCGACGTCAAATGGGGTCTGTGGGCATGTCTCAAGCAGAAGCTCAACACCGAGTGGAGTTTCGACTATCACAAGTACGGGTGCTGGAAGCTCGCGCGGGCACGCCTGAAGATGTCAGATCCGCGTTGGCCGTTCTGGTTGAAGGCCCTCTAGAGCCAGTTGTTGCGCCGGAACGTGCGGTACAGCACGAAACACACCAGTGCCATCACGCACAGCACCGCGGGATAGCCCCACGTCCAATGCAATTCGGGCATGTTGTCGAAGTTCATGCCGTAGATGCCCGCGAGCGCGGTAGGCACGGCTGCGATCGCCACCCACGCCGAGATCTTGCGCATGTCCACGTTCTGCTGCACCGCGATCTTGCCCAGTGCGGCCTGCACGAGCGAGCTGAGCATCTCGTCGTAACTCGCGACGCGTTCTGACGCGATCACGTTGTGGTCCAGGACGTCGCGCATATAGCGACGGACCTCGACCGAGATCAGGTCGTTGTGGTCGGTGAGCAGACGCGACAGGGCCTGCGTGAGCGGGCTGACCGCGCGGCGCATCTCCACGACCTCCCGCTTGAGCAGGTAGATGCTCTCGATACCGGTTCGGCTGCGTGGTGAGAAGACGTCTTCTTCCATGGCGTCGATGTCGGTCTCGATGAGATCGGTGACGTCGAGGTAGCTGTCGACCACGTGGTCGGCGATGGCGTGCATGACGGCGAACGGACCGAGTTTGAGGATCGCGGGCGAGGAGTCGAGGCGCTTGCGCACACCGGCGAGACCGCTGTGGTCGCCGTGGCGCACGGTGACGACGAATTCCGGCCCGACGAACACCATGATCTCGCCGGTTTCGACGATCTCGCGTGCGTTCTCGACGGATTCGTGCTCGACGTAGTTGATGGTCTTGAGCACCAGGAACAGTGTGGTGTCGTAACGCTCGAGTTTGGGCCGTTGATGCGCGTGCACCGCGTCCTCGACCGCCAGTTCGTGCAGGCCGAAAACGTCGGCAACGGATTGCATCTGGAACTCGTCGGGCTCGTGCAGGCCGATCCACACGAACGCCTTCTTTCCCGCGGCGCTCAGCTCACGGACCTTGTTCACCGCGGCGGCGTGAGTGTATTTGCCGGGCAGGCGGGTTCCCTCGCAGTACACGCCACAGTCGACCATCGCCTGCGCCACCGGGACGCGGATGCCCGCAGCGTTCGGTTCGACCCGGATGGCGCGGAATCGTGGCATACCCGGCCTCCCTTCGCTGCTTCGATGCAAAATGCTACGCGGTCGGCGTTTGTAAAGGACCGCTCACCGACGGGGAAGGCACGCTGGTGAGATTCCCCTGTGAAGTACCCTTGCGCCGTGTCGGAATTGGTGCGTACCCCCCAAGTGGTCATCGAGGACTCCGAGATTTTTGCCGCGCATGAAGGCGGAAAGCTCTCTGTCGAGTTGAAATCCCCGCTGGACACCCAGCGCGCGTTGTCCATCGCCTACACGCCCGGCGTTGCCCAGGTCAGCCGGGCGATCGCCGCGGATGCGACGTTGGCCCAGAAGTACACGTGGGCCAACCGCCTGGTGGCGGTCGTCAGTGACGGCAGTGCGGTGCTCGGTCTCGGCGACATCGGGGCGGCGGCATCGCTTCCGGTCATGGAGGGCAAGGCCGCGTTGTTCAAGGCGTTCGGCGGCCTGGACTCGATCCCGATCGTGCTGGACACCAAGGATCCCGACGAGATCGTCGAGACGCTGATCCGCCTGCGCCCCACATTCGGCGCGGTGAACCTCGAGGACATCTCCGCGCCCCGCTGCTTCGAGATCGAGCGCCGCGTCATCGAGGCGCTGGACTGCCCCGTCATGCACGACGACCAGCACGGCACCGCGATCGTGGTGCTCGCCGCGCTGCTCGGGGCGGTCAAGGTGCTCGACCGCGACCTGTCGAGCCTCAAGGTCGTGGTATCGGGAGCCGGCGCCGCGGGTGTCGCGTGCACCAACATCCTGCTGAACAGCGGCATCAGCGACATCGTGGTCCTCGACAGTTCGGGCATCGTTTCCGGCGGCCGCAGCGATCTCAACCCGATCAAGGCCGAGCTCGCGCAGCGCACCAATCCGCGCGGCCTCACGGGTGGGCTGGTCGAGGCGCTCGCCGGCGCCGACGTCTTCCTCGGGGTGTCGGCCGGGGTGGTGCCGGAGGAACTCATCGCGACGATGGCGCCGAAGGGCATCGTGTTCGCGCTGTCCAACCCGGATCCGGAGATCCATCCGGACGCCGCGCGCGAGCATGCCGCGGTGGTCGCGACGGGCCGCAGCGACTTCCCGAACCAGATCAACAACGTGCTGGCGTTTCCCGGTGTGTTCCGTGGTGCTCTCGACGCGGGTGCGCGGCGGATCACCGAGGAGATGAAAGTGGCTGCCGCGCATGCCATCTTCTCGGTCGTCGGCGACGACCTCGCGGTCGACCACATCGTGCCGAGCGCGCTGGATCCGCGAGTCGGCCCGGCCGTGGCGGCTGCGGTGGCGGAAGCCTCCGGGGTCTGAGCAGGTTCATGCGCCGGATCCTGGCCTCGGCCGTCCTGGTTGCGATGGCGCTGATCACGTCGGGGTGCGGTGGGCAGTCCGGCCCGCCGCCCGTCCCGGTCGGTGCGGCCCCCGGTGCGGAGTCCGCGCTGATCGGTCACCTCTACGCGGCGGCGCTGCGCTACTACGGCACGCCGGCGCAGGTCGTGGAAACCGATGAGGGTCTCGGCGCGCTGGATTCGTCGGCGGTGACGGTGCTGCCCGGTTTCACCGGCCAGTTGCTGGTCACGTTGAACCCGGGCGCCACCGCGCGTGCCGACGAACAGGTGTACCGCGACCTGCTGTCGGCGCTGCCGGAAGGCGTTGCCGCCGGCGACTACACCACATCGGCACAGGACAAACCGGCGCTGGTGGTCACCGAGGCCACCACACAGGCGTGGGAGGGCAGCGATCTGGCCGCGTTGCGTCGTCACTGCGCCGACGTACGGCCCGGGGTGGTGGCCGGCGCCCGCGTGCCGACCACGATCGGCCAGTGCACGTTGCGCAAGCCGGTGCAGTTCGACGACGAGGCGGAACTGTTCGCGGCGCTGGACGCAGGCAAAATCGACGCGGCGTGGTCGCGCACCGCAGACCCGGACATCCCGTCACACCTGGTGGTGCTCGCCGACCGCACGTCGCTGATCCGTGCCGAGAATCTGGTGCCGCTGTACCGCCGCAACGAACTCGACGAGCGCCAGATCAGGGCGCTCAACGAGATCGCGGGCGTGCTCGACACCGGCTCGCTGGCCGATATGCGTCGCAAGGTATCCGAAGGCGCCGATCCCGGTGCGGTGGCCGACGAGTTCCTGCAGGCCAACCCCTTGGGGCATTAGCGCGGCCCTAACGAGGCATCGCCCTGCTCGCGACGGTGGAGAACAGCCGCTGGTATCCGGAACCCGTGATCCGGACGATGATGTCGAGAACCTTGGCGTCGGGGCCGACGAGCACCCTGGCCTTGTTCTTGCGCACGCCGTCGAGGATGATCGCGGCGGCCCGCTGCGGCGTGGTGTTGGCGAGCTTCTTGTCGAACGCCTCGGCGAGTTCCTTGGCATCGAGCCCCTCGGCAGCGGTGGCATTGCGGGCGATCGCGGTCTTGATGCCACCGGGGTGCACGGTCGTGACCTTCACCGGATGCTTGGCCACGGCCATCTCCTGGCGCAGCGCCTCGGTGAACCCGCGCACCGCGAACTTCGCGGAGTTGTAGGCGGCCTGGCCGGGCACCGAGAAGAGTCCGAAGACGCTCGACACGTTGATCACATGACCGTCGCCCGAGGCGATGAGGTGCGGCAGGAATGCCTTGGTGCCGTTGACCACGCCCCAGAAGTCCACGTCCATCACGCGTTCGATGTCCTTGAACTCGGTGATCTCGACGTCACCGGTGAACGCGATGCCCGCGTTGTTGTAGATCTGGTTGACCTTGCCGTAGTGCTCCTTGACCGCGTCGGCGTAGAGCTGGAACGCCTCGCGCTCGGTCACATCGAGCCGGTCGGCCTTCACGGGCGCGCCGATGGCCTTGAGTCGCTCCTCGGTGGCGGCGAGGCCTTCGGTGTCGACGTCGCTGATGGCCAGCTTGGCGCCCGACCGGCCCAGTTCGATGGCCAGTGCCTGCCCGATCCCGCTTCCCGCGCCCGTGACGACGGCGACTTTCCCGGCGAAGCCCTCCATACCCACACTCCCTCGTGCTTGTTCGACGTGTGTCAATGGAGCCAGCGTAACCGGTACCGCCGGTTCCGCCTACGTGGCGGTCAGGAGGCCGCCCTCGCGGGCCGCCAGACCTCGGCGAGGTGGGCGAGTGGCACGCCGAGTGCGTCGCTGAGGCCGACGATGGTGCCGAACGCGGGGGAGGGGAGTCGCCCCGTCTCGATCTTGCGCAGGGTCTCCGGCGAGATGCCCGCCGACACCGCGACCTCTTCGAGGGTGCGTGATGCGCGCGCGGCGCGCAGTGTGGCGCCGAGCCTGCGTCCGGCGGCGACCTGTTCGGGGGTGAGCGGGGTGCGAACCACGGGTCCACGGTAACGCCGGTATTTGAATACCGCTAGAGTGGTATTTAAATACCGATCGGAGAGGCACATGATCGAACTGAAAACCCCTGCCGAGATCGACAAGATGCGGACCACCGGCCGCTTCGTGGCCGAAGTGCTCGGCGAACTCACCGGCATGGCGGGGGTCGGCATCAACCTGCTCGACCTCGAACACCGTGCCCGCGACATGATCGCCGGCCGCGGTGCCGAATCCTGCTATTGGGACTACCACCCGTCGTTCGGCTCGGGACCGTTCCGCAACGTGATCTGCCTGTCGGTGAACGACGCGGTGCTGCACGGTCTTCCGCACGACTATGTGCTGCGCGACGGTGACGTGCTGAGCCTGGATTTCGCGGTGTCGATCGACGGCTGGGTCGCCGATGCGGCGCGCACGGTGATCGTCGGCAACCCTGATCCCGAGGACGAACGTCTCGTGCGGGCCACGCGTGAGGCGCTCGCCGCGGGCACCGAGGCCGCGGTGCCGGGAAACCGGCTCGGTGACATCTCGGCGGCGATCGGCGCCGTCGCCGCCGACTACGGCTATCCCGTCAACCTCGAGTTCGGCGGCCACGGTCTTGGGCGCACGATGCACGAGGATCCGCACGTCCCCAACCGTGGCAGGCCCGGGCGCGGTATGCGGTTGCGGGAGGGGATGACCCTGGCTCTCGAACCGTGGTTCGCACGCACCACCGACCGCATCAGGTTCGACCGCGACGGCTGGACCATCCGCTCGGCCGACGGCTCACGTACCGCACACACCGAGAACACCGTGGCGATCACCGCGGACGGCCCGCTGGTGCTCACGGCCTGAGGTTCAGTGCTCGGGCCGCAGCAGCAGCGTGGCGACGACACTGATGACCGCGGTGGCCACCAGGTAGCCGCACGCGTACCAGGGCTTGCCGTCGCCCACCGCGATCAGCGACGTCAGAATCAGCGGTGTCAGGCCCGACGCGTACACGCCGGACAATTGGTAGACCGTGGACAGGCCCGTGTAGCGGCTGCGGGTCGGGAACAGGGACGCGTAGAGCGTGCCCTGGGCGCCGTAGAACAGGGCGTGGATGACGCCGAACGCCAGGATCATGCCGATCGCGTACGCGGCGATGCTGCCCGTGTTGAACAACGCGAACGCCGGGAACACGATCAGGCCATACGCCGCGATGCCCGCCGTGTACACCGTGCGCGGGCTGAACCGGTCGGCCAGCAGACCCGACACCGGCAGCAGGACCGCCATCAGCAGCGCCGCCACGGTCACGACGATCAGCACCGCAACCTTGTCGAGCCCCAGCGTCGCGGTCGCGTAGGCGATCGTGAACACGCCCCACGTGTTGAACGCGGCACCTTCACCCCAACGTGACAGCAGGCCCAGGATCGTCGAACGCAGCACGGGCGGCCTGAACACGTCGCGCACCGGCACCGCCGAGCGGTCGTCCTCCCGGCGCACCCGCTCGAACGCCGGGGTCTCGGCGACCCGGAACCGCACCACCACACCGAAGATCACCAGCGCGATGCTGATCAGGAACGCGATGCGCCAGCCGTAGGACTGGAACGCCTCGGGCGACAACACGATCTGCAGCACCACGAACACCGCGGTGCCCAGCGCGAGCCCCAGCGCGAGCCCGATCTGGGGGATGCTGCCGAACAGGCCGCGGCGGTGGCGCGGGCTGTGCTCGACGGCCAGCAGCACCGCACCGGCCCATTCGCCACCGAGCGCGAAACCCTGAACGATGCGCAGGAGCAGCAGCAGGACCGGCGCGAGCACACCGATCTGCGCGGCGGTCGGCAGTACGCCCATCAACGCCGTGGCCACGCCCATCAGCAGCATGGTCAGCGCGAGGGTCTTCTTACGGCCGATGCGGTCACCGACATGCCCGAACACGAAACCGCCGATGGGACGCACCACGAAGCCGACCGCGAACGTCGCGAATGCCAGCATCGTGCCGACGAACGAGCTCTGGTCGGGGAAGAACGCGTGGTTGAACACGAGGCTCGCGGCCGTCGCGTACAGGAAGAAGTCGTACCACTCGATGGTCGTGCCGACCACGCTCGCCAGTACGGCGGTGCGGACGGTCTTCTTCTCGTCGGGTGTCTGCGGCTGTTCGTCGACCCGGTGTGCGGTGACGGTCATGCGCGGGCGGTCCAAGAAATAGGCACCCTAGTTGGTTAATGGAAACCAACCAGGGTGCCCAGGGTTACGCGCGGGGTGATTACAAGTCGCCCCAGATCAGGCGAACGCTGTGTCGAGGATCTCCTGCTGCTCGACGGCGTGCACCTTCGACGAACCCGACGACGGCGCCGACATGGCGCGCCGCGAGATGCGCTTCAGCCCGGTGAAGTAGTCCGGCAGCATCTCGGGGAGCGTCAAGCCGAAGGACGGCCACGCACCCTGGTTGGCCGGCTCCTCCTGCACCCAGAACTTCTCCTTGACGTTGGGGTACCGGTCGAGTGTCTCGGCGAGCCTGCGCCGCGGCAGCGGTGCGAGCTGCTCGATGCGAACGATCGCGATGTCCTCGCGGCTCTCCTTGGCCTTGCGCGCGGCGAGCTCGTAGTACAGCTTGCCGCTCGTCAGCAGCAGGCGCGTGACCTTGCTGCGGTCGCCGTCGCCGTCGGTGTACATCGGCTCCTCGAGCACCGAGCGGAACTTGCTCTCGGTGAAGTCGCGGATGTCGCTCACGGCGGCCTTGTTGCGCAGCATCGACTTCGGGGTGAACACGATCAGCGGACGCTGGATGCCGTCCTTGCCGTGCCTGCGCAGCAGGTGGAAGTAGTTCGCGGGCGTCGACGGCATCGCGATCGTCATCGAACCCTCGGCCCACAGTTGCAGGAAGCGCTCGATGCGTCCCGACGTGTGGTCGGGGCCCTGGCCTTCGTGGCCGTGCGGCAGCAGCAGCACGACATCGGAGAGCTGACCCCACTTGGCCTCACCGGAGCTGATGAACTCGTCGATGATCGACTGCGCGCCGTTGACGAAGTCGCCGAACTGCGCCTCCCACAGCACCATCGCGTCGGGGTTGCCCACCGAGTAGCCGTACTCGAAGCCCACGGCCGCGAACTCGCTCAGCGCGGAGTTGTACACCAGGAACTTGCCGCCGGTCGGCGTGCCGTCGGTGTTGGTGGCCAAGAGCTGCAGCGGCGTGAACTCCTCGCCGGTCTTGCGGTCGACGATCACCGCGTGCCGCTGGGTGAACGTGCCGCGCTGCGTGTCCTGGCCCGACAGCCGCACGAGCTTGCCCTCGGCGATCAGCGACCCGAGTGCGAGCAGTTCGGCGAACGCCCAGTCGATGCGGCCCTCGTAGGCCATCTCGCGGCGCTTCTCCAGCACGGGCCGCACGCGCGGGTGCACCGTGAAGCCCTCGGGCAGCGCCAGGTGCGCATCGCCGATGCGCTGCAGCATCGCCTTGTCGACGGCGGTCGACAGCTTGGCGGGGATCTGCTGGTCGGCCTCGACGGACTCGCTGGGCTCGATCTCGTGCTTCTCGAGCTCGCGGACCTCGTTGAACACCCGTTCCAGCTGGCCCTGGTAGTCGCGCAGGGCGTCCTCGGCCTCTTTCATCGAGATGTCGCCGCGGCCGATCAGGGCCTCGGTGTAGGCCTTGCGGGAGCCGCGCTTGGTGTCGATGACGTCGTACATGTACGGCTGGGTCATCGACGGGTCGTCGCCCTCGTTGTGGCCACGGCGGCGGTAGCACAGCATGTCGATGACGACGTCCTTCTTGAACGCCTGCCGGAAGTCGACGGCGAGCCGCGCCACCCAGGCGCAGGCCTCCGGATCGTCGCCGTTGACGTGGAAGATCGGCGCACCGATCATCTTGGCCACGTCGGTGCAGTACTCGCTGGAGCGCGAATCCGTGGGCGCCGTGGTGAAGCCGATCTGGTTGTTCACCACGATGTGGATGGTGCCGCCGGTGCGGTAGCCCCGCAGCAACGCCAGGTTCAGCGTCTCGGCGACCACGCCCTGGCCCGCGAAGGCCGCATCGCCGTGCAGCATGAGCGGCACGACGGAGAACCGGTTGTCGGAGCCCTCCTCGCCGGTGTCGAGCAGGTCCTGCTTGGCCCGCACCAGGCCTTCGAGCACCGGGTCGACGGCCTCGAGGTGGCTCGGGTTTGCCGTCAGCGACACCTCGATGTCGTTGTCGCCGAACATCTGGATGTAGGTGCCGGTGGCGCCGAGGTGGTATTTCACGTCGCCCGAGCCGTGTGCCTGCGACGGGTTCAGGTTGCCCTCGAACTCGCTGAAGATCTGGCTGTAGGGCTTGCCGACGATGTTGGCGAGCACGTTGAGCCGGCCGCGGTGCGGCATCGCGATGACGACCTCGTCGAGAGCGTGCTCGGCGCACTGGTCGATCACGGCGTCCATCATCGGGATGACGGTCTCCGCGCCTTCGAGCGAGAATCGCTTCTGCCCAACGTATTTCGTTTGCAGGAAGGTCTCGAATGCCTCGGCCGCGTTGAGCTTGCTCAGAATGTACTTCTGCTGTGCGACGGTGGGCTTGTCGTGCTTGACCTCGACGCGCTCCTGGATCCAGCGCTGCTGTTCGGGTTCGAGGATGTGCGTGTACTCGACGCCGACGTGGCGGCAGTACGCGTCGCGCAGCACCGAAAGGATGTCGCGCAGCTTCTTGCGCTGCATACCGGCGAAGCCGTCGACCTTGAACTCGCGGTCGAGGTCCCACAGCGTCAGGCCGTGGCTGTTGACATCGAGGTCCGGGTGGCTGCGGAACCGGGTGTTGTCCAGCCGGAGCGGGTCGATGTCGGCCATCAGGTGACCGCGGTTGCGGTAGGCCGCGATCAGCTCGATCACCCGCGCGTTCTTGTCCTCGATCGAGTCGGGGTTGTCGACGCGCCAGCGGACGGGCTCGTACGGGATGCCCAGCTCGCGGAAGATCTCGTCGAAGAAGTCGTCGTCGAGCAGCAGCTGGTGGATGGTGCGCAGGAAGTCGCCGGACTCCGCACCCTGGATGATGCGGTGGTCGTAGGTCGACGTCAGCGTGATGAGCTTGCCGATGCCGAGCTCGGCGATGCGTTCCTCGCTCGCGCCCTGGAACTCGGCGGGGTACTCCATGGCGCCCGCGCCGATGATCGCGCCCTGGCCCTGCATGAGTCTGGGCACCGAGTGCACGGTGCCCAGAGTGCCGGGATTGGTGAGCGAGATGGTGACGCCCGAGAAGTCCTCTGCGGTGAGCTTGCCGTCGCGTGCGCGACGTACGATGTCTTCGTATGCGGCGATGAACTGGCCGAAACGCATTGTCTCGCAACGCTTGATCGCCGCAACGACCAGTGAGCGGTTGCCGTCCCTGCCCTGCAGGTCGATCGCGAGGCCGAGATTGGTGTGGGCCGGGGTGATCGCGGTGGGCTTGCCGTCGACCACCGCGAAGTGGCGGTTCATGTTGGGGAACTTCTTGACCGCCTGCACGATCGCGTAGCCCAACAGGTGGGTGAAGCTGATCTTGCCGCCGCGCGTGCGCTTGAGATGGTTGTTGATGACGATGCGGTTGTCGATCATCAGCTTCGCCGGGATGGCGCGCACGCTCGTCGCGGTCGGCACCTCCAGCGAGGCGTTCATGTTTTTGACGACCGCGGCGGCGGCGCCGCGCAGGATCTGCGACTCGTCGCCATCGGCCGGGGCGGCCGAGGCTGCCGGCTTGGCGGCGGGCTTGGCGGCTGGCTTGGTCTCGGCCTTCGCATCCTTGGCGGCCGGCTTCGCTTCCGTCTTCGAGGGCTTGGCCTCGGTCTTGGGGGCGGTCTCGGTCTTGGGGGCGGGGGCCGGCGCGGGCGTCGGCGGCGTCACGGGAGCCGCGGTCGCGGTACGCCCGTTGGCGGCGTGCTCGGTGGTGGGCTCGGGGGAGTAATCGACCAGAAATTCGTGCCAACTGGGATCCACCGAAGAGGGGTCATCGCGGAATTTGCGATACATCTCCTCGACCAGCCACTCGTTCTGTCCGAATGGTGAAGGTGAACTGCTCACGGCAGACACTCGCCTCGATTCTTGTGTCCGGCAAGCCGTGACAAGAAAGCTTGCCGCTTGTTTTCCGTTTTGTTGGTGGTTGGCCCGCAAGACCGCCGCTTAAAGGCTATCGCGCTCACGCGCGCGCCGACCACGGCACCGTGGTTCTCGGTGTCGCCTCAGGGCTGGGCGGACGGCAGCACATGCAACGTTGCGGGCCACCGCGGCGGAGGTGCGCCGAACGCCTTGGCGGCGTTGGCGACGATCTTCTTCCCCATCACGCGGTTGCCGACACCGCCGACGAGCGCGCCGATGCCCACCGGCAGCAGCTTGCCGAAGGCCATGGCACCGCGCTTGAGCGTATACCTCTTGACGAAGTACCTGACCAGCCGGGAGTTCAATTGCGACACCGCGGGCAGCGGCAGCGTCGCCGCGCCGTCGGACAGCCACGCGCCACTTGTGCGGCCGGTCCCGAGGAGATCCGAGATGGCCCGCTTGCTGTCCTCGCCGACCAGCACCGACAGCACCAGCGCGCGGCGCCGTTCGCGGTGCTCGGCGGGGATTCCGTGCACCTCGGCGACCGCGAGCACGAACACCGAGGTCGCCTCGAGGAACACCACGGTCTCGCCGGCGACGGCCGACAGGGCCATCAGCGTGCCGATGCCCGGGAACGCCGCCGCCGATCCGACCGCGGCTCCGCTGGCCATCACCGCGGCCAGATAGTGCTTCTCCAGCCGGCTGACGATCTGGGCGGGCGTGGCATCGGGCTGCTGACTGCGCAGCCGGTCCACATAGGCCTTGACCGCCGGGGCCTGCACGCGGGTGCTGCTCTCGATGATGTGTGAGAGCACCTTGGCGGCGGTGCCGGCATCGTCGGCGGCGCCGTCGGCCCCCTCCAGCGTCGCCGGTAGCTGGTTCTTGCTCTTCGACCGACCGAACACCATGCGGGCCTCCCACGTCGCAACCCTGACTCGACTGTCCAGGCTATCCCCGGCGCAGCACACAGTTAACGAACCGAGGGTTCCCGCGCGTGCCCCGGGTGACCCCGATCACGACGGATTCCGGGAAGAAAATATTGATATGACCGGCTAATAACTTTCATGGCATCATCGCCCGACGTGGACCAGACGAAAACTGTGGGCGTGCCGAGTCGTTTCCGGATGATCTTGGTGCTGGGTGCGCTGATCACCCTGGGCCCGCTCACCATCGACATGTATCTGCCGGCGTTGCCGAAGATCGGTGAGGAGCTGTCCGTCTCGTCCTCCGTGGCGCAGCTGACCCTCACCGGGACACTCGCCGGCCTGGCCCTCGGCCAGCTGGTGGTGGGCTCGCTGTCGGATTCGCTCGGCCGGCGTCGTCCGTTGCTTGCGGGCATCGTGCTGCACATGGCGGCGTCGGTGCTGTGCTTCCTGGCGCCCAACATCGCGGTGCTGGGCATCGCGCGCGGTCTGCAGGGCATGGGCGCATCAGCGGCCGCGGTGGTGGCGATCGCCGTCGTCGGCGACCTGTACTCCGGCAACACCGCCGCGACCGTGATGTCGCGGCTCATGCTCGTGCTGGGCGTGGCGCCCGTGCTCGCGCCCTCGCTGGGCGCCGCGGTGTTGCTGAAGGGTTCGTGGCACTGGGTGTTCGTGGCCCTGGTGATCCTCGCCGGGCTGCTGTTCGTGATGGCCGCGCTGGCGCTGCCCGAGACGCTGCCGCCGTCGCACCGCCGTCCGCTCAAGGTGGGCGGCATCATGCGGACCTACGGCCAGCTGCTGCGTGACGCGCGTTTCGTGATCCTCGTGCTGGTGGCGGCGCTGGGCATGTCCGGGCTGTTCGCCTACATCTCGGCGGCCCCGTTCGTGTTGCAGGGACGCTACGGACTCGACCAGCAGATGTTCGCGGCGGTGTTCGCCGCGGGCGCGATCGCGCTGATCGGTTCGACGCAGTTCAACGTCGTGCTGCTGCGCCGGTTCAGCCCGCAGGCGATCACCGTGACCGCGCTGGCGTCGGCCGCGGTGGCCGGTGTCGTGTTCGTCGGGCTGACGGTCGCCGACATCGGGGGACTGGCCGGGTTCCTGGTGCCGGTGATGGCGATCCTCACGGCCATGGGCTTCGTGATCCCCAACGCGCCCGCGCTCGCGTTGTCGCGGCATTCCGAGGCCGCGGGCACGGCGGCCGCGCTGCTCGGCGCCGCCCAGTTCGGCCTCGGTGCGTTGGTGGCGCCGCTGGTCGGGGCGTTGGGCAATGGGGCGCTGGCGTTGTCGGCGGTGATGACGGCAGGCATGGCCATCGCGTTGGTGGCGTTGCTCCTCGTGGGAGGCAGCAACGACGAGGGCGGTAACGATGACGACGCGGAAGCCGATGACGTGGTTGCCGAGGCGGTGGCCGAACCGGCCTGACCGGTCCGTCCACAGGCGGACTTGTCCGGAATTGGGCGGGTACGTAGCGTCGGCTGCGCGCCGACCTCTCACTGACCTGTCATGCCCAAATCGCTGAATGCCCGGATAGCGGGCCTGCTCCCCAGCCGCATGGGTGAAGTGCGCCCGCAGGACGGCGCCCACAATCCGTGGCACGCGTTGTGGGCCATGATGTTCGGCTTCTTCATGATCCTGGTCGACGCGACGATCGTCTCGGTCGCGAACCCGACGATCATGGTCGAACTCGGTGCCGACTACGACGGCGTGATCTGGGTGACCAGCGCCTACCTGCTCGCGTATGCGGTGCCGCTGCTGGTCACCGGCCGGCTCGGGGACATGTACGGGCCCAAGAACCTGTACCTGGCCGGCCTCGGGGTCTTCACGGCCGCATCGTTGTGGTGCGGCCTGGCGGGCAGTATCGAGATGCTCATCGCCGCGCGCGTCGTGCAGGGGGTGGGCGCGGCGTTGCTGACACCGCAGACGCTGTCGGCGATCACCCGCATCTTCCCGGCGGACCGGCGCGGCGTCGCGATGAGCGTGTGGGGAGCCACCGCAGGTGTCGCGACACTGGTCGGCCCGCTGGCCGGTGGCGTCCTGGTCGGCGGACTGGGGTGGCAGTGGATCTTCTTCGTCAACGTGCCGGTCGGCATCGTCGGCCTCGCACTCGCGGTGTGGCTGGTGCCGATTCTGCCCACCGCGCGGCACCACTTCGACATCCCCGGCATCGTGCTCTCGGCGGTCGGCATGTTCCTGATCGTGTTCGCGCTGCAGGAGGGGCAGTCCAGGGACTGGGCGCCGTGGGTGTGGGGTACCGCCACGCTCGGTGTCGGGGTCATGGCCGCGTTCTTCTTCTGGCAGTCGATGAACACGCGCGAACCGCTCATCCCGCTGCGCATCTTCGCCGATCGCGACTTCACCCTCGCCAACATCGGTGTCGCGGTCATCGGTTTCGCGGTCACCGCGATGATCCTGCCGCTGATGTTCTACCTGCAGACCGTGTGCGGTCTGTCGCCCATCCGATCGGCGTTGGTCACGGCGCCGACCGCGATCGCCAGCGGTGTGCTGGCCCCGTTCGTCGGGCGCATGGTCGACCGCGTGCATCCCATGCCGGTGATCGGCTTCGGGTTCTCGGCCATGGCGATCGGACTGACCTGGCTGTCGATCGAGATGGCGCCCACCACGCCGATCTGGCGGCTGCTGCTGCCGCAACTGCTCATGGGCATCGGCATGGCGTTCATCTGGTCACCGCTGGCGGCCACGGCCACACGCCATCTGCCGCCGGATCTGGCCGGCGCGGGATCGGGCGTCTACAACACCACGCGGCAGGTGGGATCGGTGCTGGGCAGCGCTGGCATCGCGGCGTTCATGACGTGGCGCATCACCGACGAGGTGCCGGGCGGCCAGGACGCGGGGCCTCCCGGCGAAGCGGCGGGCACGGTCGCGCAGCTGCCGGAGTTCCTGCGCGAGCCGTTCTCCGCGGCGATGTCGCAGTCGATGCTGCTGCCGGGATTCGTGGCGTTGTTCGGCGTGGTCGCCGCGTTGTTCCTGCTGGGCTTCGGCAGCAACCGGAGCGCGGGGCACCCCGAACCGGACTACTCCGGGGACTATCCCGATGACGACGAGTACGTCGAGATCGTCCTGGCCGACGATGTGCCCGTCGATACGGCGACCGAGCCGACGACGGAGCGGATGCGCACGGTGTCTGCGGCGCCGCCGCAGGACGATCGTTGGGAGGACATCCTCGACCGGTTGATGCAGGACGCGCCGCCCGAGGATCCGCTGCCCGGCCGCGGACCGCACCGCGGCTAGCCGGTCAGCCGGTGGGTGAGGGCGTCGGTCGCCCCGAGGGTTCGTCACCGAGGTGCGGCGCGGACGGAAGAGCGAGGAACGCACCGAGTTCCACCACGCCTGCCGGTGTCGACGGCAGGTACTCGGTGAGCGCCGCCGAGCGCACGATCACCGCCGCGTACTTCGCTCGGCTCACCGCGACGTTGAGGCGATTCCGGTTGAGCAGGAACGAGATTCCGCGGGGCACGTCGTCGACCGAGGACGCCACCATGGAGATGAACACCACGGGCGCCTGCTGCCCCTGGAACTTGTCGACGGTACCGACGCGCACGTCGGTGAGCCCGGCGGTGTCGAGGTGGCGCCGCATCGTGACCACCTGCGCGTTGTACGGCGTCACGATGAGGACGTGCTCCTGACCCAATGGGACGGTGCCTCGTTCGTCGGTCCAGGCCGCGCCGAGCAGACGCCCGATCTCGGCGACGATCACCTTGGCCTCCTCGGGACTGTCGGTGGCGTTGCCGTCGTGATCGACCAGCAGCACGTGCACACCGGGTTCCTGGCCGTCGAGGCGCCGGGCCGCGGTGACGCCGTCCACCGAACGCAGGCGGTTGTCGTAGGACAGGCGCGACACCGCCGAGCAGACCGCCGGATGCATGCGGTACGAGCAGTCGAGGAAGTAGCCGAGTTCGGCGGGCAGCGTGTGACGGCCGTCCACGAGCCACCCCAGCGCCGAGGTGTCGACGGGTTCGGGATGCGTGCCCGCGCTCACCTGGGGGAGCTGTTGCGGGTCACCGAGCAGCAGCAGGTTGCGGGCCGCCGGCGCGACGGCGATGGTGTTGGCCAGGCTGTACTGGCCTGCCTCCTCGACCACCAGCAGGTCCAGGCTGCCGGGCGGGATCCGTGTCGGATTCGCGAAATCCCATGCGGTGCCGCCGATGACGCATCCGGTGCCGGCGTGTTGCTCCAGGAAGTCCGGATAGTCCTTCTCGTTGAGTTCGGTCCAATCGGCGTTGTCACCGTGCGGTTTCTTGGCGACGGCGTCGGCGGCCACGCCCGCGGCGATGACGTCGCGGAACAGGTTCTCCACCACCGCGTGTGCCTGCGCGACCACACCGATACGCCACTGGTGCTCGTTGACCAACCGCGCGATCACGGCGGCCGACGTGAACGTCTTGCCGGTGCCGGGCGGGCCGTGCACTGCCAGATACGACGAATCGAGGTCGAGCAGTGCCGCGGTGATCAGATCCTGCACGGGCGCCCGGCCCTGGGGGAGCGGCCCGCCGCTGCGCGTGCGCGGAGGCCTGCGCAACAGGATGTCGATGACCGCGTTGTCGGGCAACCGCGGCAAGGCGCCGGCGATCTGCGCGGCCGTGGTCTCGATCGAGTTCTGCAGAGCCGTGGTGCGGATGGGCGGCCCCGGTGTCAGCGCGAACGGCAGCTGATGAAAAGTCCCGCCCTCCTTTGGTTCTCGCTCACACACCAACACCTCGGTCGGTGCGGACGGGTCGTCGGCCTCGAGCACCTGTACCGATCCGAACGCGCGCCGCTCCGGATCGTCGGTCAGGCCCGGCGGGGCGGGCGGTTCGTAGAGCGCATACATCTCGCGGCTGAGCTCGCCGGCCGCCATCGCGCCGGTGAGCCGCACCCGACGCTGCGGTTTGCGCGCACGTGGCGGCGTATGCCAATCGACCTGTACCAGCGCGGTGTCGACGACGAAAACGCCTGGGCCGTCGGACCATTCCTCGACCGGATGGTTGAGCCGGTCGAAGTGGCTCCACCAGAACGGTTTGTCCTCGCGTCGGTGATAGCCCCTCGCGGCCGCGATCATCGCGACGGCCTGCTGCTGCGGACTGCGCTCGTCGTCGCCGGCGAACCGGCGCAGCGTGCGCGCCAGCTGATCCTCCGGTTCGGGCGTGGAGTCGCGGCCGACCGGTTGCGCGCCCAGTGGCGGCACGCTGCATTCGATGGCACGGTTGATCAGCCAGTCCCGCAGCTTGCGCGTCGAGACGCAGTCGTAGAGGTTGTAGTCCTCGATCTGTTTGAGCACGAGCGCGGCCTCGTCGTCTCGGCCCTCGGCCCGCAGCGTGCAGTAGAGCCCGTACTGCGTGATGGAGTCGGTCGCGGTCGTGACGTCACCGTCGCGCAGCTGCGATCCCATGTACAGCGGCTCGAGCGATTTCAGGCTGTAGTTCTCGGTGCCGACACGAATGCTCTTGCGTACCAGGGGATAAAGATCGACGAGCACGCCCTCGCGCAGCAGTTCGTCGACCTCGTCCTCACCCTCGCCGTAGCGTCCGGCCAGCCGCAGCAGAGCGGTCTTCTCGTACGCCGCGTAGTGGTAGACGTGCATATTCGGATACCGCTTGCGGCGTTTGCGCACCATCGCCAGGAAGTCGCGCAGCGCCCGGCGTTCCTCGTGGCGGTTGTGCGCCCACAACGGGCGGAAGTCCTCGTCGGGTCGCGGCGCGGTACCCAGCACGCCGAACATGTACTCCAGGCCCCACTGCACACCGTCGTCGGTCCACAGCGGGTCGCCCTCGAAGTCGAAGAACAGGTCGCCCCGGTCGGGGTTGGGCAGCGACATGAGCGGTTGCGGGTCGACCACCTCATAGGGCGGTTTCTTGCCCACGCGCGGTGCGCGCTGCAACCGGGCCTGTGCGGTGAGGCCCTGTGCGATGCGGGGGTGCAGTCCGGGTATCGGCTCGTCGACGGGACGTGCGGCGAGTTCGGACACCGTGGTGATGCCCGCGTCGATCAACCGGGCGCGCTGGCTGGTGCGCATACCGGCCACCAGCAAGAGGTCGTCGTGGGCGCGCACCTGGACTGCGCATTCGGGGCAGCGGAAGCACGCACGCACATCGGTGTCCTCCCAGCTGACCGGTTTCCCGCCGGCCAGGTGCGTGTCGAGCAGGTGTTCCAGCGCCGCGCGGCGCGGGCGGTACACGGGCAGCAGTTCGTCGACGGGGTAGGTGGCAACGGCGCCGTCGCCCAGCACGAGCTCGACCTCGGCGGCGACGGGTACGCCCGCGGCGGCCAGTGTCTCGCTGTAGGCCGCGAGCTGCAGGAGGGCCTCGACCTTCACCGACCGGGCCAGCTTGGTGTCGCGCAGCCGGTACTGCCCGTCGGCGAGGATCAGGAAATCGGCGAACCCGGCGAACCGGCCGTCGAACATCGCGGCCTGGTATATCACCGGCGCTCGCTGCTCGACCGCGGCGAGCGTCGCGTGGGCCGCCGCGGTGAGGCCGGCCACGGTGTAGCGCGGGCGGCCGATGATCGTGATGTCGGTATCGCCGCCCCGTAACTCGTCGAGGTGACGCTGTTCGTGCTCGCCACCGAGTTGTGCGGTGCGCGCGAGAAGTTCGTCTTCCGATGCCACGGCGGGTCCGCGTCCCAGCTGGGCGTCGAACGCGCGCAGCAGCGCGTACTCACAGCGCGCGGCCGCCGCGAGGTCCGACGCGCTGTAGATCACCCGCGGTCCGTTGTCCTCGGTGACGAACACGCTGCCAGCGTAGGGCAGCGGGCCGACACCCCCGCGGGTTCAGCTCACCTCAACCAACGTTGCCCATCAACTCGACACCGGTGCCGTTCCACCGGAACCGGACGGTGCTGGGCAGGCCGTGGAATCCGCCCGAGTACTGCAGGGCCACGGTGTCACCGGTGCTCTGCGTCTTGTCGATGCCGTTGAAGCCGTAGGTGTCGGGCACCCCGGTCGGGATGAACTTGCCGAGGTGGAACAGCACGGCTCTGGTGTTGGGGTTCTCTGCGTTGGTGTTGGCTCGCACGATCACCGCCGACAGTTGCGCGCACTCGTTGTAGTTCCCGGCGATCGGCTCGGGGCTCCACGCCTGGTTGCTGCGCGGGTCGCGGGGCAGTTCCGACACCGCACGCGCGATCTCCGGCGCGGCGAGGTTCACCGCGCACGGGTCGGGTTCGGCGGGTTCGGCCGATGTGGGACCGGGGAGGGCGACTGTCGTTTCCGGTGCCGATGTCGCAGGCGGGTTCGCGGTGGGGCCCGGCGTCTTCGAAACCGTCGAATCGCCGCCACCGCAGCCGGCCAGCGCGAGTGTGGCGAGCACGACTCCGGCGACCTTTTTCACAGTTGCGCAACCTACCTCGCGCATCGCCGGGGCCCGGTCAGGCGCGCGGCGGCGGGGAAACACTCTATTGGCACTAGACTGCATAGTCGATGACCTCGCAAGAACCGGATCCGAGTCCGGTGACCAACTCGGATCCGGCCCCTACTGAACCGACTTTCGCCGACCTGCAGATTCACCCCGCCGTACTGCAGGCGGTCACCGACGTCGGCTACGAATCGCCCTCGGCGATCCAGGCCGCAACCATCCCGGCGATGCTGGCCGGGTCCGACGTCGTGGGCCTGGCCCAGACCGGCACCGGCAAGACCGCGGCATTCGCGATCCCGATCCTGTCGAAGATCGACACCTCCCGCAGGGACACCCAGGCTCTCGTGCTGGCACCCACCCGCGAGCTCGCGCTGCAGGTCGCCGAGGCGTTCGGCCGCTACGGCGCGCATCTGCCCCAGGTCAACGTGCTGCCGATCTACGGCGGATCGTCCTACACCGTGCAGTTGTCCGGGCTGCGCCGCGGCGCGCAGGTGGTCGTGGGCACCCCCGGCCGCGTGATCGACCACCTCGAGCGCGGCACGCTGGACCTGTCGAAGCTGGACTACCTGGTGCTCGACGAGGCCGACGAGATGCTCACCATGGGCTTCGCCGAGGAGGTCGAGCGGATCCTCGCCGACACCCCCGAGTACAAACAGGTCGCACTGTTCTCGGCGACCATGCCCGCGGCGATCCGCAAGATCACCACGAAGTACCTGCACGATCCGGTCGAGGTCACGGTCAAAGCCAAAACCGCTACGGCCGAGAACATCTCGCAGCGGTTCATCCAGGTGGCAGGCCCGCGCAAGATGGATGCGCTGACCCGCATCCTCGAGGTCGAGGAGGGCGACGCGATGATCGTGTTCGTCCGCACCAAGCAGGCCACCGAAGAGGTCGCCGACCGTCTCAAGGCCCGCGGGTTCGCCGCGGCGGCCATCAACGGCGACATCAACCAGGCGCAGCGCGAACGCACCATCAGCGCGCTCAAGGACGGCACGATCGACATCCTGATCGCCACCGATGTGGCTGCTCGCGGTCTCGACGTGGAGCGGATCTCGCACGTCATCAACTACGACATCCCCCATGACACCGAGTCCTACGTGCACCGCATCGGCCGCACCGGTCGCGCGGGCCGGTCGGGGCACGCGGTGCTGTTCGTCACGCCGCGCGAGCGTCACCTGCTCAAGTCGATCGAGAAGGCCACGCGCTCCAAGCTCATCGAGGCCGAACTGCCCAGCGTCGAGGACGTGAACGCGCAGCGCGTCGCGAAGTTCCGCGACTCGATCAGCGATTCGCTCAACGCGCCGGGTATCGACCTGTTCCGCCGTCTCATCGAGGACTACGAACGCGAGAGCAACGTGCCGTTGGCCGACATCGCGGCCGCGCTCGCGGTGCAGACGCGCAACGGCGAAGAGTTCCTCATGACCGAGCCGCCCCCGGACAAGCGCCGGGAGCGGGATCGTGACCGCGACGATCGGGGAGACCGGGGCCCGCGCAAGGAGCGCCCGCCGCGCGAGGGTTTGGCGACGTACCGCATCGACGTGGGTAAGCGCCACAAGGTGGGGCCCGGCCACATCGTCGGCGCGATCGCCAACGAGGGCGGTCTGCACCGCAACGAGTTCGGTCACATCACCATCCGGCTCGACTACTCGTTGGTGGAATTGCCGGAGAAACTGCCGAAGAAGACGCTGAAGGCGCTTGAGAACACCCGCATCTCGGGGGTGTTGATCAACCTGCAGCCCGACCGGGGACCGCGACGGGAAGGGTCGGGCAAGTACAAGTCTCACCGGAAGGTGAAGTGACGCTCTCGGGACGTGTTCACGATCCCGCGCAGGGCGGGCTTGAATCGGTCGCCGCTCCGGAGCGGGTGAGTTCCCTCACGGGGATCCGGGCGCTCGCGGCGCTGCTCGTGGTGCTGACCCATGCTGCCTACACGACGGGCAAGTACCCGCAGGGCTACATCGGCCTGGTGTGGTCGCGCGCCGAGATCGGCGTCCCGATCTTCTTCGTCCTCAGCGGATTCCTGTTGTTCCGGCCGTGGGTGAAGGCAGCGGCGACCGGTGCCCCGGCACCGTCGGTGCGTCGCTATGCGTGGCACCGGGTGCGACGCATCATGCCCGCCTACGTGGTCACGGTGCTGATCGCGTACCTGGTCTATCACTTCCGCACAGCGGGTCCGAACCCCGGGCACACGTGGGAGGGGCTGTTCCGCAACCTCACGCTGACGCAGATCTACGCCGACAACTACCTGTACTCGTTTCTGCACCAGGGGCTCACGCAGATGTGGAGCCTGGCCGTCGAGGCCGCGTTCTACGTGGTGCTGCCGCTGCTGGCGTACGTGCTGCTGGTGCTGTTGTGCCGGCGCCGCTGGCGCCCCGGCCTGCTGCTGACGGGTCTGGTGATCGCGGCCGCGGTGTCCCCGATCTGGTTGGTGATCGTGCACCATCACGGCACCGATCTGCCCGACGGCGCGCGGCTGTGGCTGCCGACGTACCTGGCGTGGTTCGTGGCGGGCATGATGCTCGCGGTGCTGGGCCAGCTGAAGGTACGTGGCTACGCGATGGTGTGCGTGCCGTTGGCGCTGGTGTGTTACTTCATCGCCTCGACGCCGATCGCCGGTGAGCCGACGACGTCGCCGGCCAAGCTCAGCGAGGCGCTGGTGAAGACCGCGTTCTATGCGGTGATCGCGGCGCTGCTGGTGGCCCCGCCCGCGCTGGGGGACCGGGGCCTGTACACGCGGTTCCTGTCGAGCCGGCCCATGGTGTTCCTCGGCGAGATCTCGTATGAGATCTTCCTGATCCACCTGATCATCATGGAACTCGTGATGGTCGAGATCCTGCAGTCGCCGGTCTACACGGGCTCGATGCTCAACCTGTTCGTCCTCACCATGGTGTTCACCATCCCGGCCTCGTGGCTGCTGCACCGCTTCACCCGCGTCCGCTCCTGATCGAGAAAATAAGGGTATGCTTACCTAAGTAGGCGTTCGAAGGGGTGACAGGAGATGGGCCGGCGGTATTGGTGCGGCGACGATTACGAGTTGACGGTCATCGGACGGACCGAACTGACACCGCACTACCTGCGTGTGCACTTCACCGCACAGAAGCTGCTCGCCGAGCAGCGGATGCATCCGACGATATGTGTGCGGGGCTGGTTCCCCGACGGCGAACGGTTCCATCAGCGCGGCTACGTGCTGGTCAACCCCGACGTCGCGGCGGGCACGGTCGACATCGACTTCGCGATGCACGATGGCCACGATGGTGTGGCCACCCGCTGGGCCGCGACCGCCGTGCCCGGTGACGTGCTCGACGTGACGGTGCTCGGCGGCAACTTCCGGTTGCCGCAGCCGCGCCCTGCCGGCTACGTGATCGTCGGCGACGCCGCGTCACTGCCGGCCATCAACACGCTGCTCGACGCGATCGACCACGACACGCCCGCACGGGTGTTCCTCGAGGCCCGCCACGACGACGACCGCGATCTGCCGGTCGCGGGCGACGCCGACATCACGTGGGTGGACGGCGACGACGAGGACCTGGTGCGGACCGTGGCATCGAAGGCGTTCGACGCCGCCGACCACCACGGCTGGGTCGCGTGCAACAACCGGACAACCCGTGCGGTGGCCCAGGTGTTCCGCGAGCGATACGGCATCCCCCGCAGGTCGATCACGGCGCAGGCCTACTGGGCGGCCTGAGACCTCACCACGAGCGGTGCGACGAAATCGGCGAGCATCGTGCGCTCATCGTCCTCGTCGGCACCCGGGAACATCAGCAGCGACACCATCACCCGCACCAGCCATCGGGCCCGTCGTCCGACGTCGGCATCATCATCATCGGTGGCGGCATCGAGTGAGCGCAGAAACCCTTCTACGAGCGCCCGGATGACCTCGGAGTGCTCGGCCATCTCGCCGCCGATCGGGGGTTGGGCCGCGGCGAACCACGACGAGAGCGCCGGGCTCGCACGCACGGCCCGCAGTGCGGTGCTCACGCCTTCGATGAGCCGTTGCGCGGGATCGCTGACCCCGGCGACCTGACCGCTGACCTCCTGGTAGAGCCGTCGCGCCTCGCGGTGCACGTACGCGGTGTGGAGCGCCTCGCGGTTCTCGAAGTACCGGTACAGCGTGGCGCGTGAACATCCTGCTGCTGCGGCGATCTCGTGCATGCCGACCGTCGCGGCGTCCTTGCGGGCGAACAGCGCGTCGGCGGCGTCGAGGATCAGGTCGGCCGCGACCTCGCCGCGGCGTGGGCCCAGCCAGTCGGCCATCACGCGCCTGCCCGGAACGGCACCGACAGCGGCCGACGGACGTAGCTGCCGCCTGCCCACACCACGGCGTCGAGGTCGACGGTGAAATCCGGGCAGCGCGACAGCAATTCGGTCAATGCCACGCGTGACTGCATGCGCGCCGCGGCCGCCCCCAGGCAGAAGTGCGCACCGTGGCTGAACGTCAGGATGTTGCGTGGTTTCCGGCGGACGTCGAGTTCTGCCGCGTCAGCACCGAATTCGCGTTCGTCGCGGTTGCCCGAACCGTACAACAGCAGTGTCTTGCGCCCGGCCGGGATCGTGGTGTCGCCGATCGTGACGTCACGGGTGGCGGTGCGTGCCAGGCCCTGCACGGGCGAGGTGAGCCGCAGGAACTCGTCGACGGCGTCGGGGATCAGCCCCGGATCATCCGCGAGCACACGTCGCTGATCGGGATACTGCTGCAGCAGTTGCACTGCACCACCGAGCATTCCGGTGGTGGTGTCGTTGCCGCCGGTGACCATCGTGAACGTGAACGCGAGGATCGACAGCACATCCACACCCGCGCCGGCGGCCACGAGGTGCGAGATGGTGTCGTCGCCCGGTTCTCGGCGACGGCGCTCGATGAGCTCGGAGAAGTAGCCCGTCATCGACATCACCGCGTCGCCCGCACCCAGGGCCGAGCCCGCCTCGCTGTTGGCCGCGACGATCGCCTCGGTCCACCCGTCGAACTGCGCACGGTCGGCCTCGGGCACGCCGAGGTAGTGCGCGACCACCATCGACGGCAACGGCTTGAACAACTCGGTGACGATGTCGCCCCCGCCGTCGGCGCGCAGCCGCTCCAGGCGCTCGACCACGAACTCGCGGACCTTGGGTTCGACGGCCTCGACCTGCCGCGGCGTGAATCCGCGGGAGACGAGCTTGCGGAACTCGGTGTGCGTGGGCGGATCCTGCATGACGAACGGCGGGTTGTCGGCCAGGCCGATGACCTCCAGTTCGCCGTAGGTGACCGTGAGCCCCTGCGCGGAGGAGAACGTCTCGTGGTCGCGTGCGGCGGCCCAGATGTCGGCGTGGCGGCTCAGCACATAGAAGTCATCGTCGGGCCGCTCGGGTGGGACGACGTGGTGCACCGGATCGTGATCACGCAGGGCGGTGTACATGTCCCACGGGTTCGCCCACGTGTCGGCGTTCGCTAGCTCGAACGCCACGGGCACCCCGATCTGAGACATTTTTGCCGTCATGTCTTATTCGTACGACAGCGCCCGGCGCGGTGTCAATGGCAGGTTGCGCATTAGGCTCGGCGCGGTGAGCACCCCGTATCCGCCGCCACCGCCTGCGCAGGTCCCGACGTGCTACCGGCATCCGGACCGGCCGACCTATGTCAGCTGCACGCGTTGCCACCGCTTCATCTGCCCGGAGTGCATGCGTGCGGCCGCCGTCGGACACCAGTGCGTGGACTGCGTCAACGAGGGCGCCCGCTCGGTGCGGGCGCCGCGCACACAGTTCGGCGGCAAGGTCCGCGAAGGCGCCCCGGTGCTCACCTACACGCTCATCGCGGTGAACGTGCTGATGTTCGTGCTCGAACTCGGTGCGGGCGCGCTCAAGCGCGAACTCGCGCTGCAACCGGCGAGCGTCGCGGCCTACGACGAGTACTACCGCCTCGTCACGTCGATGTTCCTGCACTACGGCGCGATGCACCTGCTGTTCAACATGTGGGCGCTCTACGTCGTGGGCCCACCCCTGGAGAAGTGGTTGGGGCGCTTGCGTTTCGGCGCGTTGTACGCGCTGAGCGGGCTCGGCGGCTCGGTGCTGGTGTACCTGCTCTCGCATCCGCTCTCGGCCACGGCCGGGGCGTCGGGTGCGATCTTCGGGCTGTTCGGCGCGATCTTCGTGGTGGCCCGTCACCTCAACCTCGACGTGCGTGCGATCGGCGTGATCGTCGTGATCAACCTGGTGTTCACCTTCGTCGGCCCCGCGCTGGGGGCAGGCGCGATCAGCTGGCAGGGGCACATCGGCGGCCTCGTCACGGGTGCGGTGGTGGCCGCGGCGTTCGTCTACGCCCCGCGTGCGCGGCGCAACCTCGTGCAGGGCGCGGTGACGCTGGCGTTCATGGTGCTGTTCGCCGCGCTGATCGTCTGGCGCACCGACCAGTTGCTGTACCTGCTCGGCGTCGGCTGATCAGATCCCGGCGCCCGGGTTCAGGATGTTGTCCGGATCGAGCGCTCGCTTGATCCGGTGGTTGAGCTCCATGGCGTCGGGGCCGATCTGACCGGCCAGCCACGGCCGCTTGAGCCTGCCCACCCCGTGCTCCCCGGTGATGGTGCCGCCCAGGCCCACGGCGAGCTCCATGATCTCGCCGAAGGCGAGCTGCGCGCGGGCCGCCATCGCCTCGTCGGCGGGATCGAACACGATCAGCGGATGCGTGTTGCCGTCACCGGCGTGGGCGATCACCGAGATCATCAATTCGCGCTGCGCGGCGATCTTCTCGACGCCGCTCACCAGATCGGCCAGCGCGGGCAGCGGCACCCCGACGTCTTCGAGCAGCAGTGAGCCCTTGGCCTCGACGGCGGGAATCGCGAACCGGCGTGCCGCGACGAACGCCTCTCCCTCGTCGGGATCCGACGTCGAGAACACCTCGGTGGCACCGGCTTCGGTGAACACGCGGGCCATGAACTCGCTGTCGTCGGCGCCTGCCGCGCCACGGTCGTCGGAGGCCGCGACCATCATGGCCGCGGCCTTGCGGTCCAGTCCCATCTTGAGCTTGTCCTCGACGGCGTTGATCGCGACGGAGTCCATGAACTCCAGCATCGAGGGACGGATCTTGCCGGTGATGGTGACGACGGCGTTCGCGGCCGCCTCGACCGAATCGAACGTCGCGACCACGGTGCACGGCGAGTTCTGCGGCGGCAGCAGGCGCAGCGTCACCTCGGTGACCACACCGAGGGTGCCCTCGCTGCCGACGAACAGCTTGGTCAGGCTCAGCCCGGCGACGTCTTTGAGGCGCGGCCCGCCGAGACGCACCGCGGTGCCGTCGGCCAGCACGACCTGCAGGCCCAGCACGTAGTCGGTGGTGACGCCGTACTTGACGCAGCACAGGCCGCCTGCGTTGGTGGCGATGTTGCCGCCGATGCTGCAGATCTCGTACGACGACGGATCCGGCGGATACCACAGGCCGTGCTCCGCGACGGCCTTCTTGACCTCGGCGTTGAGCAGCCCGGGTTGCACGACGGCGGTGCGCGTGACGGTGTCGACGGTGATGTCGCGCATCTTCTCGGTGCTCAGCACGATGCCGCCGTCGATCGCGGTGGCGCCACCCGAGAGCCCGGTGCCCGCACCGCGCGGCACGACGGGGATCTTGTGGGCGGCGGCCCAGCGCAGCACGGTCTGCACCTCTTCGGTGCGGTGGGGCCGGACCACCGCGAGCGGCATGCCCGCGTCCGGGTCGGCCGCCCGGTCCTGCCGGTAGGAGGCCAGGATGTCGGGGTCGGTCACCACCGCCCCATCGGGAAGTTCGGTGATGAGTTCCGCGAGCACGTCGTTGGTCACGGTTCGATGCTACGAGTACCGGGTGCGCCTAGGCACGGTCGAGTTCGCGCAGCGCGGGCAGCCGGATCGCGACGAGGCCCAGCACCAGCATCGGCAGCGACAACGCCAGGAATGTGGCGTGCAGACCGGCCGCGTCGGCCAACGGCCCGGCCAGGATCAGCCCGAGCGGCCCAGCCGCGTAGGCAAGCGACCCCATCACACCCACAACCCGGCCGCGCAGGTGCTGCGGCGCCCCGGTCTGCATCACGTAGTTGTATATCGGAGCGATCGGGCCGTACACCAGGCCGACCAGCGCGCACAGCACCAGGATCAGCGGCAGCGGCGGCAGGAAGGCGATCACGGTCATCGCGACGCCGAGCGTCAGCACCGCGGTGAGCATCGTGGCGCGCCGGCTCATGAACTTCGACAGCACCGCGTACCCCAGCGCACCCAGCAGACCGCCGATGCTCAGCGCCATCAGCACCCAGCCGAGTTCGACCGGTTCGTCACGGTCGGTGAAGTACTTGGGGAACAGCACGCTCTCCATCGGCATGTACAGGCCCGTGGCCACCAGATCGACGATCGCCAACGTGCGCAGAACGGGTGTGCGCCAGACGAATTGCAGACCCTCGACCACCCCGGCCCACACCCCCTCGGGCAGTTGGGTCAGATCCGGCTTGCCCGCGCCCTCCAACTGCAGCAGTGCGATCGCCACGATCGAGCACACGAACGCAACCGCGGTCACCCACATGGTGTTGATGCCGCCGACCGTGGCGATCAACAGTCCGCCGACGCCCGGCCCGACGATGTAGGCGAGGTTGAACACCGCCTCATAGACCGAGTTGGCATGGTCGAGCGTCCAACCGGCCCGCCCCGCGGCCTCGGGCAGCATGGTCTCGCGAGCCGTCATCCCCGCCGGATCGAAGAACGCGCCGAGGGCGGCGAGCACCGCGAGCACGGCCACGTTGATCGCCTCGACCCCGAACGCCAAGGCCAACACCGGAACCGTGGCAACCGACAAGGCCGAGAGCAGATCGGAGATCATCGACACCCGCCGACGCCCGAGGTAGTCGACGGCCGCTCCCGCGATCAGCGTCGCGACCAGCAGCGGCAGCGTGCCGGCCATCGCGACGATCGACGCGTCGACCGCGGATCCGTTGCGCTGCAACACCAGCCAGGGGAACGCGACGATAGAGATGCCGTTGCCCGCTCCGGCCATCAGCGCGGCGAACAAGATGAGCAGCAGTGGGCCGCGCTTGGTGGTGATCATGAGTATCCCGGCGAATCTAACAGCGCAGCTATCTGCCCCGCGAGGGATTTTCGGGCACAGTGGACGGGTGCCACCGCAACTCCTGCCGCACCCGCGCACCGGTCAGTTGTTCGCGTCGCCGGTGCCGCCGGGCTCGGGCTGGCCCGGTGATCCGGCGACCCCGTCGACCCCGGTGGCCAAGACCCCGGCCCAGGTGCGTCGACTCGCGGCGTCGGCGAAATCCATCGACGAACTCGATTCCCTGATCTCGGTGTGCCGGGCCTGTCCGCGGCTGGTGGCGTGGCGGGAGGAGGTCGCGGTCACCAAACGCAAGTCCTTCGCCGATCAGCCGTACTGGGGCAGGCCCGCAACCGGATTCGGCCCGGAGAAACCGCGGATCCTGATCGCCGGGTTGGCACCCGCCGCACAGGGCGCCAACCGCACCGGCCGGGTGTTCACCGGCGACCGGTCGGGGGACTTCCTGTTCGCGGCGTTGCACCGCTCCGGGCTGGCGAACCAAGCCGTGTGCGTCGACGCCGCCGACGGTATGAGGCTGATCGACACCCGGATGGCGGCTGCCGTGCGGTGCGCCCCGCCCGGTAACGCCCCGGAACCGGCCGAGCGTGCGACGTGCGCGCCGTGGTTGGCGGCCGAGTGGCGTCTGGTGGGCCCGAGCGTCGCGGTGATTGTGGCGCTGGGTGGGTTCGCGTGGCGCGCGGCGCTGGAACTCATCGCCGACCGCCCCAGACCGGCGCCGAAGTTCGGTCACGGCGCCACCGCCACGCTGACGACCGCATATGGCGACGTCACGCTGCTGGGCTGTTACCACCCCAGCCAGCAGAACACGTTCACCGGCCGGCTGACACCGGAGATGCTCGACGACATCTTCGCGAAGGCCAAGCAGATCGGGAACGAACGCGACCGGCAATGACGTTGACCGTGTCATGCGGCTTTCTGTCCTCGACCTCGTTCCGGTGCGTACCGACCAGACCACGGCCGACGCCCTTGCGGCCACCACGCATCTCGCGCAGACCGCCGACCGGCTCGGATACACCCGCTACTGGATCGCCGAGCACCACAACATGCCCGCGGTTGCGGCCACCAGCCCACCGGTGGTGATCGCCCATCTGGCCGCGCACACGTCGCAGCTGCGCCTGGGATCCGGCGGGGTGATGCTGCCGAACCATGCGCCGCTGGCCGTCGCCGAACAGTTCGCGCTGCTGGAAGCCGCGCACCCCGGTCGTATCGACCTCGGCATCGGCCGCGCGCCGGGTTCGGATCCGGTGACGTCGCTGGCCCTGCGCGGTGCCGCCGGACGCGACGACCGCGACATCGAGGCCTTCCCGCAGTACCTCGACGATGTCGTGGCCCTGATGGGCACGCGCGGTGTGCGGGTTCCGCTGCCGCGCGACCTGATGCGCGACAACTACATCCTCAAGGCGACCCCCAATGCGACGTCGGTGCCGCGGCTGTGGCTGCTGGGCTCGTCAATGTACTCGGCGCATCTCGCGGCCGCCAAGGGTCTGCCCTACGTGTTCGCCCACCACTTCTCGGGCCACGGCACGGCCGAGGCGCTCGCGATCTACCGCGAGGAGTTCCAGCCGAGCGATGCCGCGTCCGAGCCGGTGACATTCCTGACCGTCAACGCGGTGGTCGCCGAGACCACCGAGCAGGCCGAGGCCCTGCTGCTGCCGCAACTGCAGATGATGGGCCGGCTGCGCACGGGTCAGCCGCTGGGTGCGCTCGATCTGGTGGAGGACGCGCAGGCGAAGGTGATGACGCCGCAGGCCGAGGCCGTGGTCGCCGACGGCAGGCGGCGCGCGGTGGTCGGGTCGCCCACCGAGGCCGCTGCCCAGGTCCGGGCGCTGGCCGAAGAGTTCGACGTCGACGAGGTCATGATCAACCCCGTCGCATCGGCATACCGCGGCGCCGACCCGGCGACCGCGAACGCGCGGGACACCACGCTCGAACTGCTCGCCAAGGAACTCTTCTAGGAGTTCGGGGACAGCACGACCACCGGGATCCGGCGCGTCGTGCGTTTCTGGTAACCGATGTAGCGGTTCTTGTTGCCCGGCATGTTGTTGACGATCTCCCACAGCCTCGGGAAGTCCGGATCATCCGGGAACACCGCTGTGGCCGTGGCACGCAGACGCTTGGGCCCGACATTGATCTCGACCTGCGGGTCGGCCTTGAGGTTGTGGTACCAACCCGGCGCCTTCGGCTCGCCACCCTTCGACGCCACCACCAGGTAGTCGTCGCCGTCGCGGGCGTAGGCGAGCGAACTCGCGCGGTGCCTGCCGGTCTTGGCCCCGACCGTGTGCAGGATCAGCGTCGCGGGTCCGCCGGGGATGCGGTGGCCGATGCGTCCGCCGGTCGCCTTGTAGACCTTGTCGTGCAGCAACAGCAACGGCAGACCGATGTACCGCTCCCACCAGGGCATGCTCATGCGTCAATCCTGCTCGGCGGCGTCGAGTTGCGCCAGGGCCGCCCGCAGCAGCCTGCCGGATTCCTCGCGGTCGGGGTCCCGGCGCACCACCATGCCCTTGGCGAACGACAATTTGTCGCCGTTGCGGCGCGGCACCACATGCAGGTGGATGTGGAACACCGTCTGGAACGCGGCCTTGCCGTCGTTGATCGCGATGTTGTTGCCGTCCGCGTGCAGCCCCGACTCGCGCGCGGCTCGCGCGATGCGTTGCCCGACCGCGGCCATGCCGGCCACGGTCTCCGGCGGCGTGTCGGTCAGGTCGACGGTGTGCGTCTTCGGGATCACCAGCGTGTGGCCGCGCGTGAACGGGCGGATATCGAGAATCCCCAGGTAGTTCTCGTCTTCGTAGATGCGGATGGCCGGGGCGTCACCGGCGACGATGGCGCAGAACACGCATGACATCCCGCCACGTTAACCGGTGTTGCTTGCCGCCCACTGCGCCACGCGCTGCTCGCGTTCCTCGGCGGTGAGGTTCTCCACACGGGTCATTACGGTCCAGCGGTGACCGAACGGGTCGACGATCGACGCGAACCGGTCACCCGTGACGAACGTCTGGGCCGGTTCCCGGATCGTCGCGCCGGCCTTTTCGGCGCGGGTCACCACGTCGTCGACGTCGGGGCAGTACAACCCGAGCGAGTGCGTGGCCGGGGTTTGGGTGTCGGGCGCGGCGATGCCGAACGCCTCCCGTGGGTCGCCCACCTGCAGCCTGCCGTTGCCGAAGTCGAGTTCGGCGTGCGCGACCGTGCCGTCCGGGCCGTCCATGCGCTCCACCGTCTTCGCGCCGAACACGTTCTCGTAGAACGCAATAGCGTCAGCGGCCGGGTGGACACACAGGAACGGGGTCAGGCTCGTATAGCCCTCGGGGATCGGTTGAACAGTCATGACGCCAGTTTCGTAGCCTGGTGTTCGTGGCCGCTTGGAAAAACGCGCCGAAACAGGGGCCTGAGCGCGGTGTCGTGGGCCGCCCGGCCAGTACGTCGGCGTTCGACCTCACCCGCTGGGCGCCCTCGCCCGAGGCGGGCCGTTTCGTCGAGCACTACTGGTCGGTGAGCTGGGACCGTCGCGCCGACGGCCCCTTCGAGAGCACCGTGATCACCTTCCCGGCCGTGCATCTCACCCGCGAGTGGGGCGATGACGTTGCGCGCCACGGCTGCCCGCTGCCCAACACGCTGCTGCACGGTGTGGTGACCCAGGTCTTCCGCACCACCATCAGCGCTCGCGGCACGGTGGTCGGGGCACGGTTCCGTCCGGGCGGGTTCACCGCGCGGTTCGGTCGTGACGCCGGGGATCTGACCGGTCGTGTGGTGCCGGTGGATGACGACTTGTTCGGTGGGCCAATCGATCTCGGACAGGACGTCGACGGGGTCCGGGCACGGCTCGACGCGGCCATCGGGGCCTACCGCGGACCTGTCGATGCTGTCTATGCCCGCTTGGTGCCCCTGCTTGAGCGCATGCGCGACGACCCCACACTGCATCGCGTCGAGCAGGTGATGGAGCATTCGCCGTGGAGTGTGCGCACGACGCAGCGGGTGTTCCGGCGGTATGTGGGAGTGCCGGTGAAGTGGGTGCTGTGCCGGTATCGCCTGCAGCAGGCGGCATTGGAGATCGAGAGCGCCGGCAGTGTGGATTTCGCCGATCTCGCGGTGCGTCTGGGGTGGTATGACCAGGCGCACTTCATCAATGACTTCCGCGGCATGTTGGGCTGCACACCGGGGGAGTACGCAATGCGGTTCGGTCAGAAGGGTGGTTAGCCCTATGACTCACTGTCGTCGTCTGTCGATCGACCTGACTCGAAGCGCCAGATAGCATGATCAAGAGCAATCACGTCGTATCCCTCGGCATTTGCCGCCTCTTTTACAAGGGTTGCCGCTTTTTGCTCGGTGAGATGCGATTCGGCCGTGCCGATTGCCGACGCAACGTACCGTTTGATCATCCGGTCGGGCTTCACACCCGAACTGTTGCCGTCGTCTGACACAGCGCGCGCGAGCATGAGGAAGTAGCTCCATGAGATTCCCGAGCGTTGACCGGGCACGCGGGTCCAATCGGACTTGATCGCAGGGAGACGGCCTTCATCACCAGCTTTGCGGAGGTCGCGGACGGACCAAACCCCATGGTCGGCGAGTGCATGAGTTTCGCGCAGAACTGCCTCGGCTTTGAGGATGCCGTTCTGGGTTGACGTGCGTTGCCGGTTGCCGAATTTCGCTGCCCAACCGTCGGGACCACCGAGATGTTGGAAAGTGCCCATCAGTTCCAGACCGCCATCTGCATCGGCGTTCCCAGACTGGCCCAATCGGTACCGCCTATATCGGTTCACCAGGCTGACGACACCTTGGTACCTCACCCCGATCGAAAAGACCGAGTCGACTATGCACAGAGCAAGGCTCGCTGGGTAGCCGTCTGGAGTGGACCACAGGCCAGGATCACCGAGATCCCGATCGATGGCATCCACCAATGCCGTCAGCTCGTTACCGGTAAAACCAGCGGCCATGAATATCCCCGATCCGCTCGCCATGAGTGTCCTGCAGCGAGTACACCATTTGCGGCTGACAATTCAGGCGCACTTCATCAATGACTTCCGCGGCATGTTGGGCTGCACACCGGGGGAGTACGCAATGCGGTTCGGTCAGAAGGGTGGGGGTTCGTAGTTGTCGGCGAGCCAGGCTTGGTGTTGGCGTTGTTGTTCGGCGTTGAGTTCGGCGCGTTCGCGGCGTTCGGCGTTGATGCGGTCGGCGCGGTCTTGTTCGCGGGTTTGACGGCGTTTGGGCATCATCACCCCGCGGTTGGGGTGGGGCTCGTCTTGCTGGGGTGGCAGGTTCAGGTCGCCGGTGGGGGTGCCCAGGATCGGAAACAGGGCCGCGCCTTGGGGTTCGGTGGTGTAGACGTGCCCGGTGGGGGCGGTGAACTCGATGGTGCCGTCGGGCAGTTGCCGATCGGTCCAGCCGCGCGGGCCGGTGTAGAAGGTTTTGATCAGGTGGTGCGTACGGCAGTACAGCTTGGTGTTCGACGGATGCGTGGGGCCTTGCGGGTAGGGGCGGGTGTGGTCGATGTCGGCGGCCATCGCGGGCGCGTCGCACCCAGGGAAGCGGCAGGTCAGATCGCGCCACCGGATGAATTCGGCGAGTTCGACATTGGGCCGGTAACCCGATTGGGCTTTGTCTTCGGGGAGGGTGACGGGTTTGGTGGTGGCAGTCTTGGCGACCTCGCGCACCATGTGCGCCGGCAGCATTCCGAACCCGGGCAGGTACCCCGGCTCGCACCCGCCCTCGAGCGTGGATTTCTCGGCGAGCACGTGGATCATCGCGTTGTTCACTGCTGCACGCTCGGCGACCGCGGTGCAGTCCTCGCGTCCGCACTGGCAGCCCAGGGTGTCGCGGTAGCGGCCCAGCGCGCCGAGGGCATCGGCGCGGCGCTGATCGGGGGTGCGGGGATCGTTGGCGCATACGGTGTCGGCGATGGCGTCGAGGCGTTTGTCGAACCCGGCGGCGTCGTGGGCCGGCAGGTAGCCCTGGGCGTTGGCCATGCCGGGAGTGCTGGCGGGTTGGACCTCGAAGTATCGGCTCTCTTCGGATCTCTTGGTGACGCGTTGGCCGTCGGGATCCAAGCGCAGGATGCACTGGTCGATGCGTTCTTGGAGTTTGGGGTTCGACAGGCGCATCCAGCCGGGTGAGCGGCGGGCCAGCACATCGTCGAGTGCGGGCATGGCGGCGGAGTCGACGAGTTCGGTGCGGGTGGCGATCTTGGTGACGATGCGAAAGTCGATGTCGCCTGTGGCGAACACTGCGGCGACCTTGGGGATCCGGTCCCGCAGCACCCGCGCCAGGTGGACCTGCCAGCCGGCGCGGGAGCGGGAGATCCGCAGCGCCGCGGACACCTCGGCGCAGACCTCCTCGAACGGGTCGGTGCGCCAGAAGATGGAATCGGCCAGTTCGATGGTGCGGCGCGTGTCCAACTCGGCGATCGCGCGCAGGCGGACGGCGATCGCGGTGTTCTCCTGCCGCTTGGCCTCGGTGATGGCGTCGATCAGACCCGCATCACTCGCTCCATCGAACATGTGTTCGAGTATGCCACGACCCACCGACAAGTCAGAATGTCCTGATAGGACTGTTCGGGAACTCGGGCGAGGATTTGCGGCACCGCATCGAGGCGCTGGAACGCAGGGTCGCCGCGCTGGAGCGGACCCTCAACGCATCGGGCAATCACGTCCAGGTCCCGATCGAGGGGCAACCTGGTGAGATGCTGGCCAGCGAGATGGTGCGGCGCCTCGTCGTCGTCTTCGACCGGCTGGCCTGAGACTCACCCCTCCAGAACGGCGCGCCAGGCGAGAAGCTTGTCCTCGAATCGCATGGTCTGCGCCGGACTGGTTGACGGGAGACGTATGAAAGGCAGGGGCGGCTCCCCGACGAGGCGGCGGTAATTGGCCTCGGCCGCCGCGCCGTTGAACACCGCATGCTCGAGCGACGGATGCGTGGCGAAGAACGCATCGAAATCATTGGGCACCATGCTGTCCCGCTCCACCGCGGAGTCCAGGCTGCCGACACGTCGGCAGGAGCGCAGCACGTCCCACACCGCGATGCCGTGGGAGGTCAACGCCGACACCCGGTCCGGATAAGCGGCCGACGCACAGAATCCGTAGAGCTCACCCATGATGCGCCAGAAGGCGTTTCGTGGATTGCCGTAGTACTCGCTCGCAGCGAGCGACATCACGCTGGGCATGTTGCCGAGAATCAGCAGCCGTGGCGCGTCGCCGATGATGGGCGTCAGGCCGTGCAGCACTGTGCTCATGACATCGCGATCAGTTCTGACACCGTGACGAAACGGTATCCGGCGGACTGTAGTTCGGCGATGATCTGCGGGATCGCGGCGCGCGTCGGTCCGCGACTGCCGTACATGGCGTGCAGCAGGATGATCGAGCCCGGCCGCACCTCGCGGACGGTCTGGGCGACGATCTCGTCCGCGGTGGGTTGCGACCCGGAATCGGGCTCGACGTCCCAGGTCACCGTGACCCGGCCATGGTCGGACAGGTAGTGGGGCAGTGCCCAGAGCTTCTTGCCGTATGGCGGGCGGAAGGTGATCGGCCCCGTGTAACCCGTCGCGCGGATCGCGGCATCAGTGCGTTCCACCTCCGCAGCAACGGTTTTCGGTGACATCAGCACCATGCGTCGATGTGAGAAGCTGTGGTTTCCGATCTCGTGGCCGGCTGCCGCGATGGCCGCGCCCAGTGCGGGAGCGGCTTCGAGTTCGCGACCCGTGAGATAGAACGTCGCGGGCACCCGGGCTGTGGCCAGCGTCCGCAGCACTTCGGGCGTCGCGTCGGTCGGGCCGTCGTCGAGCGTCAACGCGACCACCTTCTCGGTGGTGTCCACGCGATCCACCAGAACGCCCGCCAGCTGAAAGCTCCGCGCATTGGACACCCAGTACCCGCTCGCGAGAACAACCACCACCGACGAGACGAGCGCCAGGCATACCGTCAGCACGCGTCGTCGCATGCGTCCTGTATACCTGGCGCCCGTGTGCCGGAGGAAAAGTCAGCTCAGGTGGTGCACCTCCTGCAGGCCGTACACGGGTGTGTCCATGCCCTCGTAGCGGGCCTTGAGCTGCAACGCCAAATACAGGGAGTAGTGGCGTGATTGGTGCAGGTTACCGCCGTGGAACCACAGGTTCTCCTGCTGCGTGGGCTTCCACATGTTGCGCTGCTCGCCCTCCCACGGGCCGGGGTCCTTGGTGGTCCCGGACCCGAGGCCCCACACCTTGCCGACCTTGTCGGCGACGTCCTGACCGATCAGATCGGCGGCCCAGCCGTTCATGGAACCGAACCCGGTGGCGTAGACGACGACGTCGGCGGGCAGTTCGGTGCCGTCGGCCAAGATCACCGAATCCTCGGTGAGCCGCTCGACCTGGCCGTGCGCCAACTTGATCGACCCGTCGGCGATCAGGTCCGACGCACCGACGTCGATGTAGTAGCCCGATCCACGACGCAGGTACTTCATGAACAGGCCAGAATCGTCGTCGCCGAAGTCCAATTCGAAACCGGCGGCCTCAAGGCGCTCGTAGAACTCCTTGTCGCGCTCGCGGATCGCGTCGTAGATCGGTCGCTGGAAGTCGGCCATGATGCGGTACGGCAGCGACGCGAACGTGAGATCGGCTTTCTCCGTGGTCATCCCGGCCGCGACCGCACGCTCGGAGTACAGATCGCCGAGGCCGAGATCCATCAGCGACTCAGACTTGACGATGTGCGTCGAGGACCGCTGCACCATGGTGACGTCGACGTCGTTCTCGTACAACGCCTTGCAGATGTCGTGCGCGGAGTTGTTGGAACCGATCACCACGGCACGCTTGCCGACGTAGCGGTCGGGTCCTGGGTGCTGGCTCGAATGATGCTGATCGCCACGGAAGATGTCCTGGCCGGGCAGTGTCGGGATGTTCGGCTTGCCCGACATGCCGGTCGCGAGCACCAACTGTGTCGGGCGCAGCGTCACCTTCTCGCCGTTGCGATCCACTTCGACGGTCCAACGCTTTTCGTTCTCGTCGAACGATGCCGACAGGCACGTCGTGGAACTCCAGTACGGCACCTCCATGACCTTGGTGTAGAACTCCAGCCAGTCACCGATCTTGTCCTTCGGCGCAAACACCGGCCAGTTCGGCGGGAACGGCAGGTACGGCAGGTGGTCGTACCACACCGGGTCGTGCAGGCACAGTGACTTGTAGCGCTTGCGCCACTGGTCGCCGGGGCGTTCGTGCCTGTCGATGACGATCGCGGGCACCCCGAGCTGGCGCAGCCGCGCGCCGAGCGCGATACCGCCCTGGCCGCCGCCGATGACGACGATGTACGGCTGCTCGCTGTAGCCCAGCGTCAGCTGCTCGTCGAGGCGCTTCTCGGCCCAGGACCGGCGGTCGGGGTCGGAGCCGTGCACGGCGCCCAGCACCCGCTTGGGGCCTTTCGGCTCCTCGTGGCCCTTGAGCTCCTGCAGCGTGGTCAGCAACGTCCAGGCGCGGTCGCCGGTGTCGTCGCTGCGCAGCCGCAAGTGTCCGTTGCCGCGGCCGGTCGCGGTCTCGAACTCGATGAACGCCGACGTGATGACGGTGTTGCCGTCGACGTCCTCGGTGGGCGGTTCTGTGGTCTTGAAACCCGATGGGTCGGTGTCGGCGAGTCGCGCGGAGAGCATGTCCGCGATGCCCTCGTGCCCCTCGACGGTCTTGATGTTCCAGGTGAAGGCAACCAGATCGCGCCAGAAGCTGTCGACGGCGAACTTCGAGACGACGCGTTCGATGTCCCGCGCGGCCAGTGCGGACTCGAAGTCGGCCAGCCAGGCGTCGACGCGCTCCTGCGGTGACAGGGTTGCCAGTGGTGCGGCGGTGGTCTGTGTCATGTGTCACAGACCACACCTGGTGTGGTGTTGCGACAAGAGTTGCACAGGGTTGCACCGCAACCGTCTGCAACTCTGTTGCGTGTGGCCTGCGTCACTTACTACTTGGCGTATGAAAGCTGCCGTCTATCACGGACCCAACAAGTTGGAGATCGCCGACGTAGCCGAACCGCAACCGCGGCCAGGCACGGTCAAGGTGAAGGTGGGATACAACGGAATATGTGGCACTGACCTGCATGAATACTATGCAGGCCCGATTTTCGTGCCCACCGAACCGCACCCGCTGACCGGGCAGGAGATGCCACTGACGATGGGGCACGAGTTCGCCGGGACCATCACCGACGTCGGCGCGGGCGTCACCGGCTACGCGCCGGGTGACCGCGTCGCGATCGAGCCCATCTACCGGTGCGGTCATTGCGCGCCGTGTCGCGCGGGTACCTACAACGTGTGCCGGCAGATCGGCTTCCACGGCCTGATGTGCGACGGCGGCATGGCCGAATACACGGTCGTCCCCGTCGACATGCTGCACAAGCTGCCCGACAACGTGTCGCTGGAACTCGGCGCGCTGGTCGAGCCCATGTCGGTGGCGTACCACGCCGCGACCCTCGGCGACGTGGGGGCCGGCGACACCGCGGTGATCTTCGGTGCGGGGCCCATCGGCATCGGTTTGTGGTTCGCCCTGCGGGGCAAGGGCCTCGAATCGGTGTACGTCGCCGAACCGTCGCCCACGCGGCGCGCCGCGATCGAGGCGCTCGGCGCGCAGACGCTGGATCCGACCCAGCTCGACGTGCCGGCGTTCATCGCCGACGTGACCGACGGGCGCGGTGCCGACGCGGCATTCGATGCGGCAGGCGTGACGCCCGCGATCGAGGCCGCGACCGCGAGCGTCGGTTCCCGACGCCCGACCGTCAGCGTCGCGATATACGAGAAACCGTTGAGCACACCGCTGCTGAACCTCGTGATGAACGAATCCCGCATCCAGGGCTCGCTGTGCTACACGTCCGCCGATTTCGAGGCCGTGATCGCGCTGATGGCCGACGGCGTCTACGACACCACGGGGTGGGTCACCGCGATCGGCATCGACGACGTGATCGACGAGGGATTCGAAGCGCTGCACGCGGGCCGCAAGATGAAGGTACTGGTCGACCCCGCCCGCTGAACGGAAACCGAAAGGCAAAGGAGACAACGTATGTCATTGCAGGGCAAGGTGGCACTGGTCACCGGCGGGGGGCGCGGCATCGGCCGCGGTATCGCGTTGCGCTTGGCGCAGGACGGCGCTGACATCGCGCTCGTCGACGTCACGTCCGACGGGATCGACACGGTCGCCGACGAGGTCGCCGCTCTCGGCTCGAAGGCCACGACATTCGTCGCCGATGTGAGTGACCGCGACGCGGTGTACGCGGCCGTCGAACATGCGCACACCGCGCTCGGCGGGTTCGACGTGATGGTCAACAACGCGGGCATCGCACTGGTGGGCCCGATTTCCGAGGTCACCCCTGCCGACGCGGCGCGCGTGTGGTCGATCAACGTCAACGGCGTGCTGTGGGGCATCCAGGCGGCCGCGGCCAAGTTCATCGAACTGGGGGTACCCGGGCGGATCATCAACGCGTCGTCGATCGCGGGTCACGACGGGTTCGGCATGCTCGGTGTGTACAGCGCGAGCAAGTTCGCGGTGCGGGGACTCACGCAGGCGGCGGCAAAGGAGTACGCCTCGGCAGGGATCACCGTCAACGCGTACTGCCCTGGCGTGGTCGGCACCGACATGTGGGTCGAGATCGATCAGCGGTTCGCCGAACTGACCGGCGCCGAGGTCGGTGCGACGTTCCAGCAGTACGTCGGCGGTATCGCCCTCGGGCGCGCCGAGACGCCAGAGGACGTCGCCGGGTTCGTGTCCTACCTGGCCGGGCCCGACGCGGCCTACATGACTGGTCAGGCCCCATTGATCGACGGTGGACTGGTCTATCGGTAGGGGCGACTCGCGTGCGGCCTGTGACATGGCGCACAATCGTGTGTGATGCCCGGATTCTCGACGCCTGAGCCCGCGGTCGCCCCCGGCGACGACCCGCGGCGCTACGCGATGCTCCTGGCGGAGGTGTACGACGCCACCATGTCCGGCGTCCGCGGTCCGGCACGGCCGCGGCAACTCATCGAGGATTCGTGGAAGCGGTTGCTGGGTAAAGGGATTCACCCCGAACATCACAGCCCGCCCGAGGTCGACACCAGCGGGCTGGACATGCTGCGGCAGTCGTCGGGACTGCTGGCGGTTCTCGACGACGTGTCGCGCGGTCTGGAAACGGTGATCGACGACGGCGAGAACATCCTGGTTCTCGCCGACGCGCGGGGCCGGGTGCTGTGGCGGTCCGGTTCCCCGCGCGTGCTCAGACTCGCCGACCGGCTCGGGTTCGTCGAGGGTGCGTCGTGGAGTGAGAGTGCGGTCGGCACCAACGGCATCGGGACGGCGCTCGTGTCACACCGCGCGGTACAGGTGTTCTCGGCCGAACATTTCCTGCGCAGTCACCATTCCTGGACGTGCGCGGGCGCACCCATCCGCGACCCGCGCACCGGCCACGTGATCGGCATCGTGGACGTGTCCGGACCGGCTGACACGGTGCACCCCACCACGGTCGCACTCGTCGACCTGGTGGCCCGGTTGGCGGAGTCCAAACTGCGTGAGGCGCACGATCACACCCTCAACCGGCTGCGCGCGGTTTCGGCACCGATCCTGTCGCGCATGGGCCGCCCGGCGCTGGCGGTGGACGCCGAAGGCTGGGTCGCCGCGGTTGACTCGCTGCCGCTGCACAACCGGATCCTGTTGCCGGAACGCGGTTTACCGGGCCGCGCGTGGATCCCGTCGCTGGGTATGTGCGATGTCGAGTCGCTGCCGGACGGCTGGCTCGTGCGGGTTGCCGACGACACCGAGGCGAGCCCGGCGCCGACGCGCGTCACGCTCGACCTCCGCGACGGTAACGAACCGAGGCTGGAGATGGCCGGTCAGTTCGGCAACTGGCGCCGCAGCATCTCGATCCGCCATGCCGAGATCCTGCTGGTGCTGGCGACCGCGCCGCAGGGACGTTCGGCGCCGGAACTCGCCGGTGACCTCTACGGCGACCGGACGCGCGTGGTCACGGTGCGCGCCGAGATGTCGCGGCTGCGAAAGCAGTTCGTCGGCATGATCGAGGGCAGGCCTTACCGGTTCGGCGATGCGGTGTCCGTCGACGTGCGGTATCCACGCGATATGGCGACTCTGCTCGGTTCGTCGACCGCCCCTGCCGTGCGGGCGATCCGTGACGCGCGCTGACCGGTATACGTTGATGAGGTGTCGCAACAGGTGCAGCCGGACATCGAGTCCCTCCTCGAAGGGCTCGACGGCGCGGCGCGGTCGCAACGCGCGGAACTGATCGACTGGCTGCTCAGCCGCGGGATCTCCACCGACCAGATCGGTCAGGCGATCACACCGATGCTGCTGGCCTCGCGCCGCGTGGCCGGTGACGACGGTACGTACGTGTCGGCACGGGAGGTCAGCGAGCAGACGGGCCTGGACATCGACCTGCTGCAGCGGCTGCAGCGCGCGATGGGCCTGCCCGCGGTCGAGGATCCCGACGCCACGGTGCTGTTGCGCGCCGACGCCGAGGCCGTGAAGTTCGCGCAGCATTTCATCGACCTCGGAATCGACCCCGATCAGGTGGTGCTGATCACGCGTGTGCTCGCCGAAGGGCTCAGCCGCGCCGCCGAGGTGATGCGGGCGGCGGCGCTCGCCGCGGTGCTGGAACCCGGCGCCACCGAACTGCAGACCGCGAAGGCGGCCGAGGTGCTGGTGGCCGAGGCGGCCCCGCTGCTGGGCCCGATGATCGGCGACATGCTGTTCGTGCAGCTGCGGCACGCCATGGAGACCGAGGCCGTCGACGCCTCCGAACGCGCCGAGGGCGTCCCGCTGCCCGGCGCGCGGCTGGTCACGGTGGCCTTCGCCGACATCGTCGGGTTCACCCGGCTCGGTGAGATCGTGCCGCCGGAACAGCTTGAGGAGCTGGCGAATTCACTCGCCGAGACGACGCGTGACATCGTGACGCCCCCGGTGCGGCTGATCAAGACGATCGGCGACGCGGTCATGCTGGTCAGTCCCGAACCGGCCGCACTGCTCGACGCGGTGCTGACGTTGGTCGCCGCCACCGGAGCCGATTCCGGCTTTCCCGGGCTGCGTGTCGGGCTGGCCACCGGCATGGCCGTGAGCCGCGCGGGCGACTGGTTCGGCAGCCCGGTGAACCTGGCCAGCCGGGTCACGGGTGTGGCGCGGCCCGGCTCCGTGCTGGTCGCGGAGCCGACACGGCAGGCGATCGCCGACGACGAGCGATTCAGGTGGTCGTTCGCGGGCGCGCGGCACCTCAAAGGCATCAAAGGTGACGTGAAACTGTTTCGGGCCCGGATGCGGGATGAGTGAAAGGGATGGCAGAGGACATGCGTGTGAAGGTGTGGTTGGCGGGTGGGATCTCGGCGTTCGCCGTGATCGCCCTGAGCGTCGTGGTGGCGGGTTGTGGCAGCGACACGAGCGAGCAGGCCGAGACCGAGACACAGACCCAGACGACGTCGGCGGCCCCGGCCACTTCGGACACCCGGCAGGCGCGTCCGCACAATGACGACGATGTGATGTTCGCCCACCACATGATCCCGCATCATCAGCAGGCGATCGAGATGAGCGACATCCTGCTGGCGAAGACCGGTATCGATCCCCGCGTGACCGAGTTGGCCGACCAGATCAAGGCCGCGCAGGGCCCCGAGATCGACCAGATGCAGGCCTGGCTCAAGCAGTGGGGCAACCCGCCCATGCCGTCGATGCCGTCCGGCCACGGTGGCCATGGCGATGAGCCGGGCGATGACCAGGGCGGCATGGCAGGCATGGCAGGCATGGTGTCGGATGCCGACATGGCCGCGCTGCGCGATGCGCAGGGGGTCGACGCCGCCAGGCTGTTCCTCACGCACATGATCGCCCACCACGAGGGCGCGATCGACATGGCGCAGGAAGAGGTCAACGAGGGCCGGTTCGAGGATGCGGTGCAGATGGCACGCACGATCGTGATCATGCAGGAGCAGGAGATCAAGCAGATGCGGGAGATCCTCGACACGCTCTGACCGGCACGAAGCACCACACACTCATACCCTAGGGGGGTATAGTATGTGGCATGACCACACAGACTGTCACCGTCACCGGTATGACCTGCGGACATTGCGCCGCCTCGGTGCGCGAGGAGGTCGGCAGCATCCCCGGCGTCACCACGGTCGACGTCGACCTGGCCACCGGCCTGGTCACGATCGGCAGCGACCGCCAGGTGGACGCCGAGGACATCCGCGAGGCCGTCGCGGAAGCGGGTTACGCAGTTGCGGGCTGAGGGCAGGATCGCCGCATTCGGCATCGGACTCGTCGCGGTGTTCGCCGCGGCATTCGGTGTCGGATCGATGTGGGCCGGCGCGGCGGCCGAACCGGGCTCCGGCTACACGCTGGAATTGGCCGACGGTTCGGTCGCGCCCGGCACCGCGGTGCCGCTGCGCTTCCGGATCGTGGACGAATCAGGTGCCGCGGTCAGCGACTACGACGAGAACCACGAGAAGGATCTGCACCTCATCGTCGTCGGACACGATCTGACGGGGTATCAGCATCTGCACCCGACCCTCGATGGCACCGGCACCTGGAGCGTCCCGCTCGATGTGCCCCGCGGCGGTGACTACCGGGTGTTCGCCGATTTCGTTCCGGCCGGAGGCTCCGGCGTGGTGGCAGAGGCGGATCTGCGGGTGACCGGTTCCCATGAGCCCCAACCGCTGCCCGCCCCGTCCCGCACCGCAACCGTCGACGGATACACCGTCACTCTGTCGGGATCGCCTGTCGCACATGGTGGATCGCAACTGGACATATCCGTGAGCCGTGACGGTGAACGTGTCGGGGACCTACAGCCCTACCTCGGTGCCCACGGGCATCTCGTGGCGCTGCGCGCCTCGGACCTGTCCTACCTGCACGTGCACCCGACCGGAGACACCCCGGCGGACATCGCGTTCCACACCGAGTTCCCCAGCGCGGGCGACTACCGGCTCTACTTCGACTTCAAGCACAACGATGTGGTGCGCACGGCCGAGTTCACCGTGTCGGTGCCCGACGGCCCACCGGGTGATGACCCCGGACACGGTGACGGCCACAGCCACTGATCGTCGAGAGGAAGAAATCGTGACCACTGCCACCGGGCACGTCGAATTGCAGATCGCCGGGATGACGTGTGCGTCGTGCGCGGCGCGCATCGAGCGCAAGCTCAACAAGCTCGACGGCGTCACGGCATCCGTGAACTACGCGACCGAGAAGGCCAGCGTCGAGGTCGCGGGTGAGATCTCCCCGCAGCAGCTCATCGAGGTGGTCGAGACCGCGGGCTACACCGCACACCTGCCCCAGCCTCCACAACCCGGAACCGTTGAGGGCCACCAGGATCCCGAGGACGCGGCCGCCGATGCGCTGCGCACCCGACTGTTGGTGTCGGCCGTGCTCACCGTGCCGGTCATCGCGATGGCGATGGTGCCTGCCCTTCAGTTCGGCAACTGGCAGTGGCTGTCGCTGACCCTGGCCGCGCCGGTCGTGGTGTGGGGCGCCCTGCCGTTCCACCGGGCCGCATGGCTCAACCTGCGACACGGCAGTGCGACCATGGACACCCTGATCTCGATGGGCACCCTGGCCGCGTTCGGCTGGTCGCTGTACGCGCTGTTCTGGGGTACCGCGGGCGTCGCCGGGATGACGCACCCGTTCTCGCTGGCGGTGTCGCGCACCGACGGCACCGGGAACATCTACCTCGAGGTGGCCGCGGGGGTCACGACGTTCATCCTCGCGGGCCGCTATTTCGAGGCGAAGTCGAAGCGACGTGCCTCCTCGGCGCTGCGTGCACTCTTGGAACTCGGCGCCAAGGACGTCGCTGTCCTGAGAAACGGTGCCGAACAACGCGTCCCGATCGACCAGCTGGCGGTCGGTGACCAGTTCGTGGTGCGGCCGGGGGAGAAGATCGCCACCGACGGCGTGGTGGTCGACGGGTCCTCGGCGGTCGACGCGTCGATGCTCACGGGAGAGTCGGTGCCCGTGGAGGTCGGGCCGGGAGATCAGGTCGTCGGGGCCACGGTCAACGTCGGCGGACGACTCGTGGTGCGCGCCAACCGGATCGGGTCCGACACCCAGCTCGCCCAGATGGCCCGGCTGGTCGAGGACGCGCAGAGTGGCAAGGCCCAGGCGCAGCGCCTCGCCGACCGGGTGTCGGCGGTGTTCGTGCCGATCGTCATCGCGCTCGCGGTGGCCACGCTGGGCTTCTGGCTCGGCACCGGAGGATCGGTGGCCGCGGCTTTCACCGCGGCCGTCGCGGTGCTGATCATCGCGTGCCCGTGTGCGCTCGGTCTCGCGACGCCGACGGCACTGCTGGTCGGCACTGGCCGCGGCGCACAACTCGGCATCCTCATCAAGGGTCCGGAGGTGCTCGAATCCACCCGCCGCATCGACACGATCGTGCTCGACAAGACCGGCACCATCACCACCGGATCGATGACGTTGCTCGACGTCGTCGCCGCCGACGGCGAGGACGCCGTCGAGGTGCTGCGCCTTGCCGCGGCGGTCGAGGATGCCTCCGAGCACCCGATCGCCCATGCCATCGCCGTCGGCGCCCGTGACCGCACGGGTGAACTGCGGCCCGTCGAGGGTTTCACCAACATCGAGGGCCTCGGCGTCAAGGGCACCGTCGACGGCCGCGCCGTGGTGGTCGGTCGTCCGCGGCTGTTCGAGAACCCGGAGAGTCCTCTGCCGCGCAAGCTGTCCGACGCGATGGATGCGGCGCAGGCGCAGGGGCGTACCGCGGTCACCGTGGGCTGGGACGGCACGGCGCGTGGCGTACTGGTGGTCGCCGATGCCGTCAAGGCCACCTCGGCCGAGGCGATCCGACAGCTACGGGCCCTGGGCCTGCGACCCATCATGCTGACCGGCGACAACGGGGCCGCGGCGCGGGCCATTGCCGATCAGGTGGGCATCGACGACGTCTACGCCGAGGTGCTGCCGCAGGACAAGGCCGACGTCGTCAAGCGACTGCAGGCCGAGGGCGGCGTGGTCGCGATGGTCGGCGACGGTGTCAACGACGCCGCGGCGCTCGCGCAGGCCGATCTCGGGCTGTCGATGGGCACCGGCACCGACGTCGCGATCGAGGCCAGTGACCTGACGTTGGTGCGCGGCGACCTGCGTACCGCCGCGGACGCGATCCGCTTGTCCCGCAGAACATTGGCCACCATCAAGGGCAACCTGTTCTGGGCCTTCGCCTACAACGTGGCGGCGCTGCCACTTGCGGCTGCCGGCCTGCTCAACCCCATGCTCGCCGGCGCCGCGATGGCGTTCTCGTCGGTGTTCGTGGTCACCAACAGCCTGCGGCTCAGGCGTTTTCGCTGACGTTCACTGCACCGGGTAGGTCACGCCCTCGGACGGCTGGACGATCACGAAACCGTTGCCGTGGAACGCCACCTGCATGGCCTCACCCGAGCCGCGGCCGATCAGCGCGCCGGCCTTGAAGCTCATCTTGAGCTGGGTCTGCAGGTTGGCCGACCACGCCACCACGGCGTTGGTGTCGGCGAAAGTCGGCGCCTCGGCGGCGTCGAGCACCACCGGCGGTCCGTCGGTGGTCAGCGCGACCCAGCCCGTGCCGCGCAGCATGGTGTTGAACAGGCCACCGGCCACCATGCTGCCGCCCCGGACGCGCTCGATGTTCCAGTCCAGGCTCGACGAGAACGCCAGCACGTTCTTGCCGCTGACCGACAGGCCGGTGTTCGTCAACTGCAGCAGGTGGACGTCGAAACCGCGGTCGGCGAGGAACACGTCACCCTGACCCTGGCACCGCATGAGCGGCAGACCCTCGCCCGTCAGAGCCTTCTTGATGAACTTCGATGCCCCGCCGCCCTCGAACGCGAACTCGACGTTGCCCTGGTAGGCCACCATCGATCCCTGCCGCGCCATGAACGGCTCACCGAGGCGCACGCGCAGCATCTTGCGGTTCTGGTTGGCGATCGCGGTCGCCTCTTTCTCGCTGAACCGTCCGTCGACCAGTTCGCCGCTGATGCCGGCGAAGCCGTCACCTTGCGGCTGCGCGGGCGGGGGGCCGAGCGGGGCCCGGTGCATCTGACCCTGGTGGGACACCTGGTCGGTCCAGGACTGCCCGTCCCACCACCGGTATTCGTAGCGGCCTTCGGGATCGGGCAACCACTGACCGTTCACGGTTTTCGCTCCTCGCATGTGGGACAGGACCGTCACGAGAGTAGGTCACCGGTGGCATTCTGGTGCCATGGCAAAGGAAATCGACCGGGTTCGCGCACAGAGCGCGGTTTCGGTGATCAAGCAGCACCCGGGCATGGTGCTGTTCGCGCTCTCGCCGGTGCTGGTGGCGCTCGGTGTCGTGTGGTGGGTGTTCGGCGCAGGCTGGGCCGCTCTGCTGCTGGTGGCGCTGATCCTCGTCGGCGGTGCCGCGTTGCTCATGCGCTGAACTCCACAGCTGGGATGTTCGCGCTGGGCGAACGACGCACCACCAGGGATGTAACGGTGTAATCATGTAATCATGAGGCACCATCACCACCGTCACGACGCCAGCGAAGCTGCTGAGTGGTTCGCCGGACGCCTACCCGATGACTGGTTCGCCGGCGACCCCACCGTCATCGTCGACCGTGAGGAGATCACGGTCATCGGCACCCTCCCCGACGTCGAGGGGGAGAGCCAGTCCAGAGCGTCGGGCCGTGCGGCGAAGTTCCGCGAAGAGACGCGCGGCGAACGCATGCGCATCGCCGACGAGGCGCAGGACCGGTTCGGCCGCAAGGTCTCCTGGGGTGTCGAGGTCCGATCGGGTGAGCAGATCGAGCGAATCCTGTTCACCCACATCGCCGTACCGGTGATGACGCGGCTCAAGCAACCCGAACGTCAGGTACTCGACACCCTCGTCGACGCGGGTGTGGCCCGGTCACGCTCCGACGCGCTCGCATGGTCGGTGCGCCTGGTCGGCCAGCACGCCGACGAGTGGCTGGCCAAACTGCGCGACGCCATGAAGGCCGTCGATGACCTGCGGGCAGAGGGACCCGACATCTAGAGCCTGGTCATCTCCCAGTACCTGCCGTGGCGGGCCAGCAGTTCCTCGTGTGTGCCGCGTTCGATGATCCGGCCGGAATCCATCACGAGGATCAGATCCGCGTCACGGATCGTCGAGAGCCGGTGCGCGATGATGAAACTCGTGCGATCGCGGCGCAGCTCGGCCATGGCGTGTGCGATCAGCAGTTCGGTGCGGGTGTCCACCGAGCTCGTGGCCTCGTCGAGTACCAGGAGCTTCGGGCGGGCCAGCACCGCGCGGGCGATGGTGATGAGCTGTTTCTCGCCGGCGCTGATCGCGCCGCCGTCGTCGTCGACGCGCGTGTGGTACCCGTTCGGAAGAGTGTGCACGAACCGGTCCACGTATGCCGCGGTGGCGGCCTCGATCACCTCGTCCTCTCCTGCGTCGGGCCTGCCGTAGGCGATGTTGTCGAAGATGGTGCCACCGAACAGCCAGGTGTCCTGCAGCACCATGCCGATCGACGAGCGCAGGGATTCCCGGCTCACGGACGAGATGTCGACGCCGTCGATCGTGATCCGGCCCGAATCGACCTCGTAGAACCGCATCAGGAGGTTCACCAGCGTGGTCTTGCCCGCACCGGTCGGCCCGACGATCGCGACCGTGCTGCCCGGTTCGGCCACCAATGACAGATCCTCGATCACCGGGGTACCCGGCACGTATCCGAAGCTCACGTGCTCGAATTCGACGCGCCCCGTGCGGACCTGGAGGCTGCGCGGGGTGTCTGCGGGCTCCGCCTCGGTGTCGAGCAGCTCGAAAACCCGCTCGGCACTGGCGATCCCGGACTGCAGTGTGTTGTACATCCCCGCGACCTGCGTGAGCGGCTGGTTGAACTGCCGCACGTACTGGATGAACGCCTGGATGCTGCCGAGTGTGATCTGGCCGGTGGCCACCTGCAGGCCGCCCACGACCGCGACCGCCACATAGCTGAGGTTGCCGATGAACATCGTCGCGGGGGACACCAGGCCCGAGAAGAACTGCGCACCGAAACTGGACTGCTGCACGTCGGAGTTCAACTCGGTGAACCGCTTCTGGGCGGCGTCGCGGTGCCCGAACGTCTTGACGATGGTGAATCCGCTGTAGGTCTCCTCCAGGTGCGCGGCCAACCGGCCGGTGTTGCGCCACTGCGCGACGAAAAGTGGCTGCGAGCGCCGCGTGATCCACCGCGTCACCCACAACGACGCGGGCACCGTCACGACCGTGAACAGCGTGAGCAGTGGCGAGATCGACAGCATCATCGCCAGCACCGCGAACACGGTGAGCACCGACGTCAGCAGCTGGCTGATGGTCATCGACACCGAGTTCGAGATGTTGTCGACGTCGTTGGTGACCCGGCTGAGCACCTCGCCGCGCTGTCGTGAATCGAAGTACGACAACGGCAGCCGGTGGATCTTCTCCTGCACCTCGGCGCGCAACGCCACCATGGTGCGTTGAACGGTGATGTTGAGCAGCCGGGCCTGAATCCAGATCAGCAGTGCGCCAACGAGATAAAGGCCGAGCGCGAGCGCGAGGGTGCGGGCCACGGCGCCGAAGTCGACCCCCTGCCCCGGCACCAGATCCATGCCGGACAGCAGGTCTGCGAATGTGCCGTCGCCGCGGGCGCGCGCGGCCTCGACCGCCTGTTCCTTGGTCAGGCCGGCGGGCAGTTCACGCCCGATCACACCGTTGAACAGCAGATCGGTGGCGTGGCCGAGGATCCTCGGCCCGATCACGTTGATCGCGATACCGCCGACTCCCAGCAGGATCACGGTGAGGGTAAGCACGCGTTGCGGCAGCAGACGTCTGGCGAGCCGGATCGCCGAACCCTTGAAGTCGCGGGTGCGTTCGATCGGGGCCTGCGGCAGGGCGCCGCGACGCATCATCGGGCCGCTCACCGCGGCTCTCCCGAGGTGAGTGCCTGCGATTCGGCGAACTCGGCGTAGATCGGGCAGTCGGCCAGCAGTGTGTCGTGGGTGCCGATGCCGACGACGCGTCCGTCGTCGATCACGACCACCTGATCGGCCTCGATGACGGTCGAGATGCGCTGCGACACGATCACGACCGTCGCGTCCGCGGACACGTCGCGCAGGGCGGCGCGTACCCGGGCGTCGGTGTGCACGTCGAGGGCCGAGAACGCGTCGTCGAACAGGTAGATCGCCGGGCGGCGGATCACCGCACGCGCGATCGCGAGCCGCTGCCGCTGCCCGCCTGAGAAGTTGATGCCGCCCTGCGCCACCGGCATGTTCAGGCCGTCGGGGTGCGCGCGCACGAAGGCGTCGGCCGCCGCGACCCGCAGCGCGTCCCACATCTCGTCCTCGGTCGCGTCGGCCTTGCCGTAGCGCAGGTTCTCGGCGACGGTGCCCGAGAACAGGTAACCGCGCTGCGGCACCAGCCCGATCGCCGACCACAACTGCTCGATGTCCAGATCGCGAACGTCGACACCGTCGATCCGCAGCGAACCGGCGGTGACGTCGTAGAGCCGGCAGATCAGGGAGATCAGCGTCGACTTGCCCGATCCGGTCGAGCCGACCACCGCGGTCGTGGTGCCGCGCGGCGCGGTGAACGAGACACCCTGCAACACGGGCCGGTCGGCACCCGGATAACGGAAGGTGGCGTCGTGCACGGCGAGGTCGCCGGTGAGGGCGCTGGGGCGCACGGGCTCGGCCGGGTTGGTGATCGCGGTCCGCGTCTGCAGCACCTCGCCGATGCGGTCGGCGCACACGGCCGCGCGCGGGAAGATCACCAGCATGAACGTCGCCATCAGCACGGCCATGAGGATCTGCATGAAGTAGGCCAGGAACGCGATGAGCGATCCGACCTGCATCTGCCCCGCGTCGATACGCAAACCACCGAACCAGATCAGCGCGACGCTGGAGACGTTGATGACCAGGGTGGTCACCGGAAGCATGAGCGCCTGCCAGCGGCCCGCCTCCAGAGCGGAGTCCGACAGCGCCTGGTTGGCCTCTGCGAAGCGCACGCGTTCGAAGGGTTCGCGCGCGAACGCCCGGATCACGCGGATGCCGGACAGCTGATCGCGCAGCACGCGGTTGATCCCGTCGATGAGTCCCTGCATACGGGTGAACACCGGCATGAGATGGCGGATGATCCAGTAATTGGCCAGGCCCAGCACCGGCACACTGACCAGCAGCAGCCACGACAGCCCCGCGTCCTGGTGCAGCGCCATGAAGATGCCGCCGATCGACATGATGGGCGCGGTGATCAGCATGGTCACGGTCAACTGCACCAGCTGCTGGATGTGTCCGACGTCGTTGGTGGTGCGGGTCAGCAGCGACGCCGCGCCGAAGCGGCCGGCCTCCTCTGCCGAGAACGTCGTGACATGCCTGAAGACCGCCGACCGCAGATCGTGCCCGAAGCCCGTCGCCGCGCGGGCGCCGAAGAACACGGCGCCGACGGCGCACACCACCTGCAGGGCCGTGACCCCGAGCATCACCGCGCCGAGCTCGATGATCCGGGCCGTGTCGCCCTTGGCGACACCTTCGTCGATGATCGCGGCGTTCACCGTCGGCAGATACAGCGACGCCATGTTGCTGATCACCTGCAACGCGGCGACGACGGTCAGCAGCAACCGGTACGGCCGCACGTACTGTCGCAGCAGCGCCCAGAGCATCCCGCTACTCTCGCACACCATCGGAAGTTCGCCATGCGCGGACGACACGTCGGCGGTGCTTGCTGTGATGTGGAAAGTGCTGGTCAATCGGCCTGTCGGTGGTTGGTGACCACAGCTGCCGCTACAGTGCATGGCGTGACTGTCCGTACGGCCGCTTCGCCGAAAGCCCGCAGCGCCCGAACGCTGGCTGTCCTGGCAGCCGCAATGGTTCCGGTGTTCGCCGCGTGCTCGACCGACGAGCCGGCATCCCCCGAGGTGCCGCAGAGCGCATCGCCGACTGCCGACGCGGCCAGACATGGCCCGTTCTTCCCGCAGTGCGGCGGTATCAGCGATCAGACCGTGTCCGAGCTGACCCAGGTTCCCGGCCTCGTCAACACCGCCACGAACTCGTCGGGCTGCCAGTGGCTGCAGGGCGGCAGCATCCTCGGCCCGCACTTCTCGTTCACGTGGTTCCGGGGCAGCCCGATCGGCCGCGAACGCAAGACCGAGGAACTGTCGCGGGCCAGCGTCGAGGACATCAACATCGAGGGGCACAGTGGATTCATCGCCGTCGGCGAGGATCCGTTGACGCCCGGCGACGTCACGCTGTGCGAGATCGGCATCCAGTTCGACGACGACTTCATCGAGTGGTCGGTCAGCTACGCCCAGAAGCCGTACCCGGATCCGTGCGACGTGGCCAAAGAGCTCACCCGTCAGTCGATTGTGAATTCCAAATGAGGCGCCCGACGATGCTGCGCAAGGGAGTCGCCACGCTCGCGGCCGGTCTGGCGGTGTTCGCCGGCCTGACCGGCTGTAGCCGCACGATCGAGGGCACCGCCGCCAAGGAGGGCGCCGGCGGCGGGCCGAGCAACAACAGCTCCGAGCGGCAGTACCCGAACCTGCTCAAAGAGTGCGAGGTGCTCACCGAGGACATCCTGGCCGAGACGGTCGGGGCCGATCCGCTCGACATCCAGAGCACGTTCGTGGGCGCGGTGTGCCGTTGGCAGGCGGCGAATCCCGCGGGCCTGGTGGACATCACCAGGTTCTGGTACGAGCAGGGCAGCCTCGACAACGAGCGTCAGGTCGCCGAGCAGCTGCAGTACGCCATCGAGTCGCGCCGCATCGCCGGGGTGGATTCGATCGTCATGAAGCCCAACGGACTCAACGGCGCGTGCGGTGTGGCCAGCGACGCCGCGGGCGTGGTCGGCTGGTGGGTGAACCCGCAGGCGCCGGGTCTCGATGCGTGCGGCATGGCGACCAAGCTCATGGAGCTCACGCTCGCCACCAACAGCTAGCGGGGGACTCAGCGGGGTACGTGGAAGGTCACGAGTTGCGCGGCGCCGAGCGCCAATTCGTCCCACGGCCCGGCGAATCGCAGCACGGCGATCGCCGAGGTCGGAAACTTGCGCGAGATGTTCTCGGCCACAGCCGGATTCGTACCGTCATCGAGGCCGAGTGCCACCGACGACATGGCCGGCTCGTGTCCCACGACCAGCAGGGTTTGCGGTGGCGCGCCGAAGCGTGACACCACGTCGTTGATCTCGCCGATCACCGTTCCCGGCGTCGCGTCGTAGATCGTCCCGACGTATTCGGTGGGTGCGTCGATCCCGGTGCGCGCCAGCGTCTGGCGCGTCCTGGTCGCGGTCGAGCACAACACCGCGTCGATGCCCGGCGCGTTGGCGCGGATCCAGTCGCCGGCCAACGCCGCCTCGCGGACGCCGCGCTGCGCGAGGGGTCGCTCATGGTCGACGACCCCGTCGGGGTAGTCCGACTTGGCGTGACGCATCAGCAGCACGGTTCCCATGGGATCACGGTATGCCATGCCGACGCAGGTCCCGGTACTTGTCGGCGCCCGGTCCTACACTCGCCTTGCCCGACGATGAACACACACGAGAGGGGACGGGAGCGATGCGTTTCCTGCACACCGCCGACTGGCAGCTCGGTATGACCCGTCACTTCCTCAACGGTGAGGCCCAGCCACGGTATTCGGCGGCGCGGCGCGAAGCGGTCGCGAGCCTCGGAGAGGTCGCGAAGCGCACCGGTGCGGAGTTCGTGGTGGTGTCCGGCGACGTGTTCGAGCACAACCAACTCGCGCCGCGCGATGTCAGCCAGTCGCTGGAGGCCATGCGTGCGATCGGCGTGCCGGTGTATCTGCTGCCCGGCAACCACGATCCGCTCGACGCGGCGTCGGTGTACACCAGCGCGCTGTTCCTCGCCGAGCGCCCCGACAACGTCGTCGTCCTCGATCGCGCAGGCGTGCACGAGGTCCGGCCGGGCGTGCAGATCGTCGCGGCGCCGTGGCGGTCCAAAGCGCCCACCACCGACCTCGTCGGTGATGTCCTCGGTGAGGTGCCTGCCGCCGACGGCGTCACCCGGGTTCTGGTGGGGCACGGCGGTGTGGACATCCTCGACCCGGACAAGGACAAGCCGTCGCTGATCCGCATGGCCGCGGTCGAGGACGCGCTGGCGCGCAACGCGGTGCACTACGTGGCGTTGGGGGACAAGCACTCTCGCACCGAGGTCGGCGACACGGGCCGGGTGTGGTACTCGGGCTCGCCGGAGGTCACCAACTACGACGACATCGAGTCCGATCCCGGACACGTTCTCGTGGTCGACATCGACGAGACCGATCCCCGCCGCGCGGTACGCGTGCAGTCCGAGCGGGTGGGCCGCTGGCGGTTCGTCACGCTGCGCCGCTCGGTCGACACCGACCGCGACATCGCGGATCTGGACCTCAATCTGGACCTGTTGGCCGACAAGGAACGTACGGTGGTGCGGTTGGCACTGACCGGCTCGTTGACCGTGACCGACAAGGCCGAGCTCGACGAGTGCCTGGACCGCTACGCCCGGCTGTTCGCGGCGCTCACGACATGGGAGCGACACACCGAGATCGCGGTCATCCCCGCCGACGGAGAATTCGACGATCTGGGTATCGGCGGGTTCGCCGCCGCCGCGGTGGACGAGCTCGTGGCCACGGCGCGGTCGGAGTCCGACGAGGCCGAAGATGCCCGCGCCGCACTGGGATTGCTGCTGCGCCTGGTCGACCGCGACAAGGGGGCCGCGTGAAACTTCATCGTCTCGTCCTGACCAACTACCGCGGTATCACCCACCGTGAGATCGAGTTCCCCGATCACGGCGTCGTCGTGGTCAGCGGTGCCAACGAGATCGGCAAGTCGTCGATGATCGAGGCGCTGGACCTGCTGATCGAGGCCAAGGACCGGTCGTCGAAGAAGGAAGTCAAGCAGGTCAAGCCAACGCACGCCGATGTGGGCGCCGAGGTGACCGCCGAGATGTCCACCGGTCCGTACCGGTTCGTGTACCGCAAGCGGTTCCACAAGAAGGCCGAGACGCAGCTGACGGTTTTGGCGCCGGTGCGTGAGCAGCTCAGCGGCGACGAGGCGCACGAGCGCGTGCTGGCGATGCTCGCCGAGACCGTGGACACCGACCTGTGGCAGGCGCAGCGGGTGCTGCAGGCCGCATCCACCGCACCGGTCGACCTGTCGGGTTCCGACGCGCTCGCCCGTGCGCTCGATGTGGCGGCGGGCGAGGCGGCTTCGCTGTCCGGGGACGAGCCGCTGCTCGTCGAACGCATCGAAAGCGAATACCACCGGTACTTCACCCCGACGGGCAGGCCCACCGGGGAGTGGGCCGCCGCGGTCAAGCGCCTGCAGGCCGCCGACGCCGAGGTGGCGCGGTGCGCGGTCGCGATCGCCGAGGTCGACGACGCGGTGCACCGGCACCAGGAGTTCAGCGCCGAGGTGGCGCGGCTGGCCGGTGAGTGTGAGCAGGCCACGCAGCGGCTGACCGCGGCGCGAGCGGCCGCGGATGCCGTCGAGGTACTGCGCAGACAGCTCACAGAGGCACAGGTGGTTGCCGAGGCCGCGCGGGTCACGCACACGGCGTCGGTGGCCGCGCTCACCGAACGACGCCGCATGCGCGCCGAGATCGACGAGCGCGCCGCCACGATCACCCAATTGCAGGCCGCGCTGGAGACCGCCGCCGCGGACGCCGAGACCGCGCGTGAGGTCGTCGAGGCCGCCGAGGAAGCCGCCGAGCGGGCCGAGGCCGCGGCCGCCGGACACGAGGCCCGGGTCGACGCGGCGCGTGCGGCGGTCGAACGGCTGGCCGATCGCGACGAGGCCGACCGGCTCGACATGCGGCTGGCCAAGATCGACACCGCGATGCGCGATCTGGAGGCGATCACCGGCGAACTCGCCACCATCACGATCGACGACACCGCGATGCGCGCCATCGAGAAGGCGGCCGTCGCGGTCGAGCGTGCCGCCGGTCAGGCCGAATTGGCTTCGGCGCGAATCGAACTCGCCGTCGAAACCGGCATCGACGTTCGGGTGGACGACGCCACGGTCGCGTTGCGGCCCGGCGTCGAGTGGTCGACCAGCACGACAACCCGCACCGAGATCGAGATCCCCGGTGTGCTGAGTGTGCGTGTGGTGCCGGGAACGCCCGCGGCCGAGACCCAGGCCCGACTCGACGACGCGCAGGCGGTGCTCACCACGGCACTGCGCGCCGTGGGCGCCGACGATGTCGATGCCGCCCGCGCGCTGGATGTGCGCAGGCGCGAACTGCTCGGCGACCGGGATCGGTTACGCGCGACTCTCGACGCGCTGATGGCAGACGACGACGTCACGCGGTTGCGGGACCGCCTCGCCGTGCTGCGCGCCGGTCAACCCGACGAAGGCGCCCTGTTCGAGATCGACGGTCCGGCCGACATCGACACGGCGCGAGCCGAACTCGCCGCAGCGGTGGCTGCGCACCGGGACGCGGTCACGCAGTGCGAGACCGCGCGCAAGGTCGCGGCGGCCGCCGTGCAGCGCAGCAGCGAGAAGTCGCTGCGACTGGGTGTGCTGCGCGAGAAACTGGCCGCGGCGCACACCGAATTGACGACGTGCAGCGAGCGGCTGGAGGCGCAGCGCGCCAACACCGGCGACGATGCGCTGGCGCTCAAGGTCCAGGCCGACGACGAGCAGGCCAAGGCCACCGCGGCGCGGGTGCAGACGCTGCGCGACGAATTGGACCGCACCGCACCGGATTCCGTTCTCGCCGAACTCGCCGCTGCCCAGCGGTACGCCGAGGGCGTGCAGGCCCGCCACGACGCCGCGATCGAGGGGCTGCGGGAGGTGTCCGCTCAGCTCAAGGTGTACGGCACCGAGGGCCGCAAGGGCCAGCTCGATGCCGCCGAGACCGAACGCGAGCACGCCGGCGCCGAGTACCTGCGGGTGCACCGGCGGGCCCGCGCGGCCGAACTGTTGCGTTCGGTGATGACACGGCACCGCGACGTGACCCGGCAGCGTTACGTCGACCCGTTCCGCAACGAGGTACAGCGCCTGGGCCGGCTGGTTTTCGGCGAGGACTTCGAGGTCGACGTCGACAGCAAGCTGCGGATCTCGACGCGGACGGTGTCGGGCCGGACCGTGCCGTACGAGTCGCTCTCCGGCGGTGCCAAGGAGCAACTGGCGATCGTCGCGAGGTTGGCCGGGGCCGCGCTGGTCGCGAAGGAGGACAGCGTGCCGGTCATCATCGACGACGCGCTCGGCTTCACCGATGCCGCCCGGCTCACCAAGATGGGCGCGGTGTTCGACGCGGTGGGCGGTGACGGGCAGGTGATCGTGTTGACCTGCAGCCCGGACCGGTACGCCAGTGTGCACGGCGCGCACCACATCGCCTTGACGGCTTAGCTTTCCGCGCCGTCGGTGAGTCGCACGCAGGCCTCGATGCCGTCACCGATCGGCAGCGTCACCGAACGGTAGTGACCCGACGTGGCGAGATGTTCGCGCAATGCACCCTGAACGTCGCGGCCGAAGTCGAGGTTCACGTCGTCGACCAGGATCAGGGTGCCGGCACGCAGGTGTGGTTCGACGACCTTGAGTACGGGCAGTGCCAGATCCGGCCAGCCGTCGAGGAGTACGAGATCCACCGGATGCGGCACCTGCGTCAAGGTCTCCCGCGCGTCGCCGACCCGCAGATCGATCAGGTCGCCGAGGCCGGCGGCGTCGAAACTGTGTTGTGCCGCAGCGGCTTTGCCGGGTTGCAGCTCCGTGGTGATCACGGTGCCGCCGCCGTTGTCGCGTACCGCGCTCGCGAGGTAGATCGTCGAGACCCCGAACGATGTCCCGTACTCCACGACGGTGCGCGCACCGATGGCGCGGGCGAGCAGGTACAGCAGTTCGCCGACGGTCTGTGAGACCGACATGTACACGTTCTTGAGGAGTTCGGCCCGTTCGGCCGGGTCGGCGTCGAGGGGGAACTCACCCACTTCGGCGAACGCTGCCGCATCGCCTTCCTGCTCGGCCGTCAGAAGGCCCTGCAGCACAGTGGAAACCGGATCAGAGGTCAGTGTCGTGGTCATGACCTCACGGTATTCTCGGATCCAATTGCATTCCAGTGCATGTTTGGTAATGGATAGTTATCACGAATGGAATCGATCATGGATCCGCAGCGGGACCTCAACCTGCTGCTCGCCCTCGACGCACTGCTCGATGAGCGCAGCGTCGGCGGCGCGGCCGAGCGCCTGCACACCTCCCCGCCGGCGATGAGCCGCACCCTGGCGCGGCTGCGGCGCGTGCTGGACGATCCCGTGCTGGTCCGTGCGGGCCGGGAGATGGTGCCGACGCCGCGAGCGCTGGCCCTGCAGGGACGGGTCCACGACGTCGTGCAGCAGGCCAGAGCCGTGTTCACCCCACCCGTGGTCCCGGATCTGCCGAACCTGCGGCGCACCTTCTCGGTTCAGCTCGGTGAAGGGTTGTTCAGCCACTGCGGTCCGCGTCTGCTGGCACGTGTACACGCCGAAGCACCCAACGTCACACTCAGATTCGTGGCCGAAAGCCACGAGGACACCCACTCACTGCGCGACGGATCGGTGGACATCGAGGTCGGACAGATCCGTCGCACCGAACCGGAAACGATCATCGAGCCGCTGATCGAGGAGAAGTGGGTGGGTGTCGTACGGTCCGGGCACGAACTGACCCGCCGACGCGTCACGGTCCGGCGGTTTGCCGAGGCCGAGCATGTGGTGTTCTCACGCCGTGGACGGCTGCGCGGCCCGGTGGACGACCTGCTGGCCGAACACGGGTTGCGCCGGCGCGTCGTGGCGTGCGCACCCAACCCGGCCGGTGGGCTCTTCCTCATCCAGGCGAGCGACCTCGTGGGCATGCTGCCCGCCAACATCGGTGCCCGGGCCATCGCGACTTTCGGTCTGCAGACCTTCGGTATTCCGCTCGACCTGCCGCCGCTCGTGGTCGGTATGGCCTGGCATCCACGCTTCGACGCCGACGGAGCGCACCGCTGGCTGCGTGCCTGCGTGCGCTCCGCCGTTCGAGAACCTCAGAAGTAGGCGTTGGCCGGAACCGGCGTGCCGTGCAACAGGTTCTGGCCGATCACGCGGGCCTTGTAGGCCACCGGATTGTGCAGCGTGATGGTGCGGATGTTGCGCCAGTGCCGGTCCAGACCACGCTGGCGGCTCGCGGCGCTGGCGCCACCGAGCTCAAGCAGGCGCGTGGCAGCCTCGGGCGCGATGTCGTCGAGGTGGACCTTGACCTTGGCGACCTTGAGCTGCGCCTCGGCGGCCAGGTCGGCGTCGGGAACCCCGTCCCTCTCGGCATCGAGGGCCGATTCGGTCGCCGCGCCGATCGCGGCCGCGGCGTCCAGCACCGCGGCACGGGCCACGTACGCCGTGCTGGCCAGCACGCCGAGCTGACGTTGCAGCAGCGGATCGTCGGTGGGGCGCTCGGCGACGGCGTGGCTGAAGTTGCGTTCGCGGGAACGCAGCAGTGCCACACCGTCATCGACGACATTGGCCAGGATGCCCGCCACCACGGCGTGGATGAACAGCTGCAGCGACGCGTACTGCACGGTGGGCACCGGATCGGCGTCGTACGGTGAGTCCGACAGCACCTCGTCGGGCGACACGGCGACGTCGGTCAGCACGGTGGTGCCGGTCCCGGTGCGGCGCTGGCCGAACCCGTCCCAGTCGTCGACCAGGCGCACGCCCTCGCGGTCGGCCGGGATCACCACGTTGGCCACCGAATCGTGGTCGGTCGTCGCGGTCACGGTGAGGTAGTCGGCGAACAGGGTTCCGGTGCTGTAGAACTTCTCGCCACTCAGACGCAGCGCCCCGGGGTTGGCGGGGTCAGCCAGCAGGCGCGTGTTGAACACCAGGCTGCCCACCGCCAGCGAGCCCTTCTCGCTGAACGCGTTGCCGAAGATCTTGCCGTCGGCGATCTCGCGCAGCCAGCGTTGCGAGATGGGGTCGGAAGCGGTGCGCAACCGCTCCTCGGTGAACCAGAAGTGGGTTCGGAAGATGTGGGCCACAATGGGATCCGCCTGCGCCACATCGATCACCGCGGAGAACAGTTGCGGCACGGTGAATCCGGCGCCACCAAGCGACTCCGGCAGCCGGAGCGTGCCGAAACCGGCCCGCTTGAGCGCATTCACCTCATCGAAGGGGTTCTCGTCACCCAGGTCTCGATCCTTGGCTCCCGCGGCGATCCTGGACAGCAGCTCCGACCACTGCGGGCTACCCGGGATGATGCGTTTGGCGTTCTCGACGGTCGTCATGCGACCGTTGTATCGAGAGGACCCCCAACGGGCACTGCTTTGGATCAGCCCGAACCAAAACGTCCGGGCAGAATGGATCCGATGGCAAACTACGGTCGCAAGCACGCGAAGCTCGCTGCGTTACCCGGGGTGCGGGCGGTCCGCAGGCCGGTGAGACCCGGCGCCGACGAGCAGTTCGACCTGTACTACGTGCGCACCGGCCGCAAGTCCAGGCATCCCGTGGTGATCATCCCTGGTGGGCCCGGTGTCGCGTCGATCCAGCAGTACCGCGGTCTGCGACGGCGCATCGCGACCTCGGGTCTCGACGTCATCATGGTCGAGCACCGCGGGATCGGGATGTCGCGGCGCACCGACACCGGCGCCGACCTGCCCGCCGAGGCCATCACGGTCGCTTCTGTGGTCGACGACATCGCCGCGGTACTCGACGACGCCGGCGTCGCCGCGGCCGTCGTCTACGGCACGTCGTATGGCGCCTACATCGCCTCCGGCGTCGGTGTGCGGCATCCGCATCGCGTCGCGGCCATGGTGCTCGATTCCCCGGTGCTGTCCACGCAGGACCTGCAGGAGATGCGTACCGCGATCCGCAGCCTGCTGTGGGAGGGTGCCGATCCGGATACCGCCGCGCTCGCGCCCAAGGTGCGCAGGCTCGTCGAGAGCGGCGTGCTCACGTCGACCGGCGGTCAGCTCGCGGGTCTGCTGTACGGCTACGGCGGCGCCCGGTTGCTCGACCGGCAACTCGACCTGCTGCTGGGCGGGCACACGCTGTTGTGGAGGGCATTGGGGTGGCTGGGCCGGGTGTCGACGCGAAAGGCGCCCTACCGTAACGAGATCGACCTCGTGGGGCGCATCGCGTTCCGGGAACTGAACTATGCCGGTGTGCCCGACGGTCTGCCGCTGGACCCGGCCCTCGACATGGCTGAGATGGCGCGCAGCACGAAGTTCTACGAACCGTTCGAGGCCGAACCGTACGACCTGCAGGCCGAGATGCCGAAGTTCACCTGGCGCACCGTCGTCGTGTCCGGTGGCCGCGACCTCACGACGCCGCCCGCCCTCGCCGAGCGGGTCGCCGCCCTGATTCCCGGCGCGCTGCTGGTGCGCATGCCGACAGCGGCACACAGCATCATCGACACCAGGGAGCGCGCGGCCATCGCGATCATCTCGGCTGTGTGCACCGGTGCGGCCGAACAACTTCCGCACACAGCCGACGAGCTCGACGCGTTGCCGCCGCGGGCGCCGGTGCGGCTGCTGGTGCGGGCGATCTCGGCCGCGGCCGCGGCCGAGGCGATGCTGCCCGCTACTTCGTCGGTGCTGCCCGCTACTTCATGAAGCCGATCTTGGTGACGTCGAGGTCACCGATGCCCGCGGGTCCGTAGTTGGCCAGGTTGCTGCGCACGGCGAGGTTGCCCGGCGCCTGGAACAGCGGCAGGCTGAACACCTCGGCCCAGATCAGCTTGTCGAGTTCGTTGGCCCTGTTCCGAGCCGTCTGGGGGTCCAGCTCACCCATGACCTCGACAGCCATGGCGTCGATTTCCGGGGTGCTGATCCTGCCGAAGTTGCTGTCGCCGTTTGCGGTGTACATCTGGTTGAGGCAGCACAGCGAGAACGCGTCGCCCACCCAGGCGAACTGTGCGATGTCGAAGTTGCCCGGGATGATCCAGTCGCTGAAGAACCCGTTGCCGGGCTTTGCCTCGATACGTAGCTCGACACCGATCTGCGCCAGCGAGTTCTGCGCTATCGTCGCGATCTGCCTCGTGCTCTGCGAGTCGTAGAGCACGTCGCGGATGGTGAGGCGCCTGCCGTCCTTCTCCCGGAACTGACCACCCGGCGGAAGGGTCCAGCCCAGCGCGTCCAGTTCGGCCTTGGCCTTCTCGGGGTCGAAGGCCACCACCCCGCTGTTGTCCTGGTAACCCTCCTGACCGGCCACGAAGATGTGATTGTTGAGCGGCGTGGGATTCTCGGCGAGCCCGCGTTGCGACACGGTCGCGATGATGTTGCGGTCGATCCCCTTGGCGATCGCCTGCCGCAGCGCCTTGTCGGCCAGGATCGAACCCGGGGCGCCGTTGAACGTGAAGTGGTACCAGCTCGGCGAGGGGGCGCGGCGGATCGAGACACCCGGAGTTCTGCGCGCGATCTCGAGCTCGTCCAGCGACGCGACGCCGGTGGCATCCAGCGCGTTGTTCTGCAGCGCCGGGATCCGGGCCGCATCGTCGAGCACCGTGTACGTGATGCTGTCCAGCACCGGCGGGGTGCCCCACCATTTGGGGTTGCGGCTCAACGTGATCCGCTGGGCGCCGCGGTCGACGTTGGAGACCATGAAGGGGCCGGCCGACGGTCCGGGGCCGTTCAGCTGGCCCTTGTTGAACACCTCGGGATCGGCGGTGCTGGCCTTGGGCAGCAGCATGGTGTTGCCCGCGAACATGCCCTGCCATTCCGAGAAGGGCTCGGCGAACGTCACGACGGCCTGCCGGTCGTCGACGCCCCGGGTGACCGAGGCTACCCGGTCGGAGCCGTTGACCGACGCGATCGCGAACGCCTTGTCCTTGCCGCTGGTGGCGTGGATCTGCGACGCGATGTCCTCCCACGTTATCGGGGTGCCGTCGGTCCACACGGCTTTGGGGTTGATCGTGTACGTCACCACTTGCGGATCGGTGCTGGTGAGTTCGACGCTGGTGAAGTAGTCGGTGTTGACCGTGGTCGAACCGTCGGGCGCGACGCGGTAGGCGCGCGGCAGCGTCGCCCGCATCAGGCCGCCCAGGCTGGCCTCGTTGCCGTCGATGTGCAGCGTGTTGAAGTTCGACGGGAATGCGGGCAGTGCGAGTCGCAGGTTGCCACCCTGGCGCAGGTTGGCCACGTCCTGCGGGTTGATGTCGTTGGTGGTGCCCACCTCGGCCGTGCCACCCGCCGACGGTATGTCGCGATCACCGCTCGTGCACGAGGTCATGGCCATCGTGACCGCGCCGACACACGCGGCGGCGGCGAGGCGTCGCAGAATCCTGGTGGTCTTCCCGCTCATCGGCTTCACCCCGCCGATGCTAGAGGTAACCGCGCTTAGGTGGCGGCATTACCCGCTGGGCTCCGGTTGCGGTACGGCGTCGAGGAGACGGCGGGTGTAGTCGTGCCGTGGGTTGGCGAACACCGTGTCGCTCGGTCCCTGCTCGACGATCGATCCCCGATACATCACCGCGACGTCGTGGGCGAGGTGTTTGACCACGGACAGGTCGTGGGAGACGAACAGGTAGGACAGGCCGAACCGGTCTTGCAGGTCGAGCAGGAGATTGATGATGCCCGCCTGGATCGACACGTCGAGCGCCGACACCGGTTCGTCGAGCGCGATGATCCTGGGATTGAGCGCCAGTGCGCGGGCGATGCCGATGCGTTGCTTCTGCCCACCGGAGAACTCGGCGGGATACCGCGCGGCGTCGGTGCGGCGCAGCCCGACCACCTCCAGCAGTTCGGCCACCCGGTCGGACTGCGCGGATTTGTCGAACCCGTTGGCCATCAACGGTTCTGCCAGCACATCGAACACCGGCAGGCGGGGATCCAGTGACGCCACCGGGTCCTGAAACACGACCTGGAGATCAGTGCGCAGCTTGCGGCGCGCGCGGCGGTCGATCGTTGCGACATCGGTGCCGAGCACCTCGATCGAACCGGCCTGCGGCGCTGTGAGATTGAGGATCTGATGCAGCGTCGTGGATTTGCCGGAGCCGGATTCGCCCACGATGCCGAGCGTACGGCCTTGGCGCAGTTCGAAACTGATGTCGTCGACGGCCTTCACCTCGCCGACCTGGCGGCGGAATACCGCGCCCTTGGTCAGCTTGTAGGTCTTGGCCAACCCCTGCACCCGCAGCACCACGGGTGCCTCGGTGTCCGGCTCGGCGACCGCCGGTGGCTCGTCGACCCGGTAGATCTCGGTGGCCGAGCGCTTGGCGACCTCGTCGGTGCGGATGCAGGCCGCGCGGTGTTCACCGGCAGCGCTGGACACCGCGATCAGGTCGGGTTCGGCGGCCGTGCAGTCGTCGATCGCCAGCGGGCACCGCGGTGCGAACGGACACCCCGGCGGCAGCGATGTGAGCGCCGGCGGTGCGCCGGGAATCGGGATCAGCCGGGTGCCCTGCGGCGCGTCGAGGCGCGGCACCGAACCCAGAAGGCCGACGGTGTAGGGCATCCGGGCATTGCGGTAAAGCTCACCCACGGGTGCCTGTTCGACCGTTCGGCCCGCGTACATCACCAGTGCACGGTCGGCGAACTCGGCGACGACACCGAGATCGTGCGTGATGATCAGGACCCCGGCGCCGGTCACGTCGCGCGCGGTCTTGAGCACCTCGAGGATCTGGGCCTGCACCGTGACGTCGAGCGCGGTGGTCGGTTCGTCGCAGATCAACAAATCGGGGTCGTTGGCGATCGCGATGGCGATCACGACGCGCTGCCGCTCACCGCCGGACAGTTCGTGCGGGAAGGACCGGGCGCGCCGTTCCGGCTGCGCGATGCCCACGAGGTCGAGCAGTTCGACGGCGCGGGCGCGTGCCGCCCGACGGCCCAGCTCGCGGTTGTGCACCTGCAGCGCCTCGGCGATCTGGTCGCCGACGGCGTAGACGGGGGTCAGCGCCGACATGGGGTCCTGGAACACCGTGCCGATGACGTTGCCCCGGAATTGTGACAATTGCGCGTCCGACAAGCCGAGCAGTTCGTCACCGCGCAACCGCACCGATCCGGACACATCGGCGAATTCGGGCAGCAGGCCCGCGACGGCCATCGCGGTCGCGGATTTCCCGGCCCCGGACTCGCCCACCAGCGCCACAACCTCACCCGCGTCCACGCCGAAGCTCACACCCCGCACGGCGTGCACCGGGTCGGCGTCGGTCGGGAACGCCACCGTCAGATCGTTCACCTCCAGCAGGCGGTTCATCGGCGGGCCCTCCTGCGGGGTTTGCGGCGACGCAGCCCTCCGCTGCCGGGATCGAAGGCGTCACGCAACCCGTCGCCGACGAGGTTGGCGCACAGGATGATCAGCACCAGCACCCCGGCCGGGAACAGGAACACCCAGGGGAACGTCGTCGCGGACTGGGTGCCGTCGGCGATGAGCGTGCCCAGTGAGACGTCGGGCGGTTGGATGCCGAAACCCAGGAAGCTCAACCCGGTTTCGGCCAGGATCGCCAGGCCGACGTTGAGCGCGGTGTCGATGATCAGCAGCGACGCGACGTTGGGCACGATGTGTCGCACGATGATCCGCCCACTGCTCACGCCCATGTACCGTGCGGCGACCACGAATTCGCGGTCGCGCAGGCTCATGGTCATCCCGCGCACGATGCGTGAGCTGATCATCCAGCTGAACAGCGACAGCAGGATGATCAACCAGAACACGCGGTCGGCGTCGCTGAGGCGCGGTGTCACGATCGCGATCAGGATGAAGCTCGGAACCACCAGCAGCACATCGACGATCCACATCAGGGTGCGGTCGCGCCAGCCGCCGAAGTACCCGGCGATCGATCCGACCGTGGCAGCGATGATCGTCGAGATCAACGCCACGCACACGCCGATCAGCATGGACTTCTGCATGCCGCGCAACACCTGCGCGAGGATGTCCTGCCCCAGGGCCGTGGTGCCGAACCAGTGTTCGGGTGACGGGGGTTGCTGCAGCGCGTAGTAGTCGAGATCGGTGTGGCTGTAGGGCAGCAGCGGCGGCAACACGTAGCAGCCCACGAACATCAGCACGAGCACGACCAGTGACACCACCGCGGGCTTGTTGCGCACGAACCGCCGGAACACCAGGGTGCGGCGCGTCGCGAATTCCTCGGTGTGCAGACCCGAGCGGGCCGAATCGGCTGAGGTTTCGGTCATGACACCCGCACCCTCGGATCGAGCAACGCGTAGATGACGTCGCTCAGCAGGCCCGCCAGCAACACGACGGTGCCGGTGAACACCGTGATCGCCGCGATGATGTTCGTGTCCTGCGTGGCGATGCCCTGCACCACCCACTCACCCATGCCGTGCCAGCCGAAGATCTTCTCCACGAACACCGCCCCGGTGACCAGTCCCGCGATGGTGTAGGCGAACAGCGTCGCCATCGGGATCAGCGCGGTCCGCAGACCGTGTTTGAACAGTGCGCGCCTGCGCGTGAGCCCCTTGGCCCGCGCGGTGCGGATGTAATCCTGGCTCAGCACGTCGAGCATCGCGTTGCGCTGATAGCGGCTGAAACCCGCGATGCCGCCGAGTGCGAGCGTCAGCGTCGGCAACACCAGATGCTGCAGCCGGTCCACGAACTGCGCCCAGGTACCGCCCACCGCGTCCGGTGAGGTCTCCCCGGTGTACTCGAACAACCGCACCCCCAGCACCGAGTTGACGTCAAGCGCGCCGAGGATCAGCAGGTTGGCGATCACGAACGTGGGCGTGCTCAGGATCAGCAGCGACACGAGCGTCACGACGCGGTCCGAGAGCCGGTACTGGCGGATGGCGCCCCACGCGCCGACCACGACGCCGATCACCGTGCCGAGGATCGAACCGATCAGCAGCAGCCGCAAGCTCACCCCGATCCGGCGCCACAGCTCCTCGGATACCGGCTGACCCGTCACCGTCGTGCCGAAGTCCCCGCGGATCGCGCCGGAGGCCCAGTCGAGATAACGCAGCGGAATGGGCTTGTCGAGGCCCAGCTCGGCGGCCTTCGCATCGATCGTGGACTGCGGTGGACGCGGATTCCGCTGCAGCAGGCTGTCGAGCGGATCGAACGACAACGACGTGAGCGTGAACGTCAGGAACGAGGCCAGGGCCAGCAGGACGACGTAGTTGAACAGCCTGCGCGCGAGGAAACGCGTCATGTCGTCCGTCCTGCCATGGGTGACAAGGGTAGAAGAGGACGGCCGACCGAGCCGTGATGCGGGCCGTGAACGCGTGCGCTGTGGCGCTTCCGACACTGTGTGGGCAATTGCCAGCCGCTGTTCAGCGTGGTCCTAGATATCGCCATTTCACTGGTTCCACCTGGTGTTTTACCGGAGCTCGACATGTGGAGGGACAGCCATGGGGACGATAAACGTGAAGTTGCTCGCTGCCGGTGCGGGTGCGGTGGCCGTGGTCGCGTTCGGGACGCTCGGCGCGATGACGGGCGCGACCGCGTCGGCCTCGGGCTCCAAGATGAACGTCGGCCAGACCAGTGTCGAATCGACGCCGCCGACGGCGCCGCCGATTCCGATGGCCGTGCCCAAGATCAAGGGGCCCGCGCCGTTGCCGTCCGAGGAGAAGGCCGCCGAATAGGACAGGACCACGCCGCGATGGCGGCTTCACCGGTTTCGTCTCCTGTGGATCCGGTTACACCTCTGACGAGGTGCAAGGCCGAGACATCGGAGGTGAACACGTGAGTTCAGCCGAGAACCGTCGGGGTGTCAAAGTCGCCGCCGCAGGTGTCGGTGCGGCAGGTGCGCTTGCCATGGCAGTCGTGGGTCTGGGCGCCGCGCAGGGGCTCGCGGGGGCGCAGGACAACGTGCAGGAACCGTCAGAACCCGCGCTCACCACCGGTGAGACCATCACCCTGACGACGCCGCCGACCTCGCCCGAGACCTCGATGGCGACACCGTCGGTGAGCGTGACGACGCCATCCGGGTTTGCTACCCCGCACTGATCATGATGTGGGCGGCGGCGACCGGGTGGACAGTGTCACGCGTCACTGCCTATGGTGGCCGCCGAATCGTTCGACGGGCCTCCCGCTGAACGGGGGGCCTGACCAGAAAATCGCTGATTCAGGTGGTCTCAGATGAACATCAAATACACATTGGCAGGGCTCGGCGCCGCGGCTGCGGTGAGCATGGGTGCGTTCGGCGCACTGGGTGGTTCCGGTCTCTCCGGTTCTGCTGAGTTCGACGAGGCGCTCGGCCCGACACTGGGCGAAACCTCAACGCAGACAGGCGCTCCGACCGAATTGGAGACCTCCATCGCGACACCGCCGGTCGAGGTCGAGTTGCCGGACGGCTACGGCAACGGCGGCGGATAGGGCGGTACGCCGATACCGGTGACGGCCAGCGTCGGCCCGTTGCGCGTCGCGTGCACCAGTACGGTGTCGTCGACGTGAAACGGTGGGATCGCCGCCGGATCGCCATGGGCGGCCAGCATGTAGGACTGCGTGAAACCGTCGGCGCTGCGCACCGTCATCTCGGTCGGTGACAGCGCCGTGATGACCCCGGTCTGGGTGAGGACGGTCGTGAAACCGCCGTTGCCGTCGGCGAGGACGGACTCGCTGCGGACGGTTGCCGGATCGGCGTGTTCGCGAGGTGCCGCGCGGTTCGGCGGCGGACCGCCGGCGAAGCGGCCCGGCCCGGTGCCGCCGGAATCGGTCGCGGCGTAGACGGCCGCACCGCCGAGGGCTCCGACGGCGACGGCGATGCCCACCGCGGCGGTGGTTCGTCGCATGCTCATGGACCCAAGAATGGCGCGCCCGGCTATGAGAGGCCTGTGCGCCGAACCGGCATTTCACAGCCGGCACATAGATATCGCACAGTTTCGCCCCATGGGGTGTGCGGATAATGGGTGCAATGGGAACGGCGAACGGCACCGATATCGAGTCGGGGCGGGCAGTGATGCGTCGGGCCGACGGCAATCCGATCCGGGTCCTCGTCGTCGACGACGAACCCGTGCTCGCCGAGCTCGTCTCGATGGCGCTGCGCTACGAGGGCTGGGACATCACGACGGCGGGCGACGGCGCGAGCGCGATCGCGGCGGCCAGGGAGACCCCGCCGGATGTCGTGGTGCTCGATGTCATGCTGCCCGACATGAGCGGCCTGGACGTCCTGCGCAAGCTCCGTGAGCAGATCCCCGGCCTGCCACTGCTGCTGCTCACCGCGAAGGATTCCGTGGAGGACCGCATCGCCGGGCTGACCGCGGGTGGCGACGACTACGTGACCAAGCCGTTCAGCCTCGAAGAAGTCGTGTTGCGGTTGCGGGCGTTGCTGCGCCGCACCGGTGTGACGAGCGAGGACGGTGGCGCCAAGATCGTCGTCGGCGATCTGGTGCTCGACGAGGACAGCCACGAGGTGACGCGAGGCGGCGATCCGATCACGTTGACGGCCACCGAGTTCGAACTGCTGCGCTTCATGATGCGCAACGCCAAGCGGGTGCTGAGCAAGGCGCAGATCCTCGACCGGGTGTGGAGTTACGACTTCGGTGGCCGCTCCAACATCGTCGAACTGTATGTCTCGTATCTGCGCAAGAAGATCGACAGCGGGCGCGAACCGATGATCCACACGCTGCGCGGTGCGGGATATGTCCTTCGGCCTCCGCGATGACCCGCCGCGCGTGACCCCAGGGGGAACCCGGTGGTGGTCACCGCGCACGTGGTCGCTGCGCGCCCGCCTCGTGGGTACCCAGGTCGCCCTGCTGGCGGTGGTCTGCGCCAGCATCGGTCTCGCGACCGAGTTTGCGCTGCAACGTTTTCTGATGCACCAGCTCGACGAGCAGCTGAGCGAGGCGGCCCGGCGTTCGGCCGCGATCTTCGAATTGCCGCCGCCGCCACCCGGATTCCCGCCCCCGATTCTGATCGGCCCAGGGCCGCAGGGGATCGGGCCACCCGGCCGTCACCTGCGCCTGTTCGATCCCGAACAGGGGCCGGGCCCAGGCTTTCTCAACGCTCCCGGCCAGGCGGCCCACACGGTGGGTGCCGTCGTCTCCCCGGACGGATCGGTCGACGCCGGCGTGATCGCCGCGGACGGCAGCCGCCACGAGGTCAGCGCCGCCGCGGCCGGACAACTGTCCGCGGTCCCGGCGAGCCGCCAGGCGCGCACCGTCGACCTCGACGGCCTCGGCCGGTACCGCGTCATCGGTCTGCATCCGCGCCACGGTGGGCCGCAGATCATCGTCACCGGCCTACCGACGGCAGTCGTCGACGACACGTTGCTGTGGGTGTTCGGCATGTTCTGCGTGATCGCCGCAATCGCGCTGATCGCCGCGATCACCGCGGGCACGCTGCTCATCAGACGCCAGTTCGCGCCACTGGCAGAGGTTTCGGCGGCCGCGCGCGAGGTCGCCGATCTCGAGCTCGAACGCGGCGAGGTGCGACTGCCGACGCCCATCGTGCCGGTCGACCCCGCGGTCGCCCACACCGAGGTCGGCCAACTCGGCACGTCGCTCAACCGCATGCTGGACCGCATCGCCAGCGCGCTGTCGGCCCGGCACGCCAGCGAGACACGCGTGCGCCAGTTCGTCGCCGACGCGAGCCATGAGCTGCGCACCCCCCTGGCCGCGATCCGCGGCTACACCGAACTCGCACAACGCAAACGGCGCGACCTGCCCGACGACGTCGCGCACGCGATGAGCCGCGTCGAATCCGAGACGACCCGTATGACACAACTCGTCGAGGACATGCTGCTGCTCGCGCGCCTGGACGCCGGGCGTCCGCTCGAGCGTGAACGGGTCGATCTGTCCCGGCTGGTCGTCGACACCGTCAGCGATGCGCACGTCGCGGGCCCGCAGCACGAGTGGTCGCTGGATCTGGCGGAGGACCCCGTGGTGATCGACGGCGACGAGGCCCGTCTGCACCAGGTCATGGCCAACCTGCTCGCCAATGCGCGCACCCACACGCCGCCCGGCACCTCGGTCACCGTTGCGCTGACCGCCGACGCCGAGGGCTGGGCGACCGTCACCGTCACCGACGACGGTCCCGGCATCGCGCCGGAACTGCTGCCCGACGTGTTCGAGAGGTTCGCGCGCGGGGACTCGTCGCGGTCACGCCGGGAGGGCAGCACCGGCCTGGGACTCGCGATCGTCGCGGCCGTGGTCAAGGCCCACGGCGGGACGATCGACGTCACGAGCGAACCGGGAGCGACGCGGTTCGTCGTGCGGCTTCCCGGCGCAGCTCACAGCTGACCCACAGGGCAGGCCAATCGGGCACCTAGTCCCCGCCGCCACGATGACAAGGTGACTCTGGTTGCCCGCGATCCCGCACGCGCCGAGGTCGAGGTCGAACACGAGGTCACACGGTTCACGCCCGAACACGTCGCACTGCCGCTGCTGCTCGCCGCGAGTGCGTTGCTGTACGTGTGGAACCTGTCGGTCAGCGGATGGGCCAACCCGTTCTACTCCGCCGCGGCGCAGGCCGGCGCCAAGGACTGGATCGCGATGCTGTTCGGCTCGACCGATCCGGCCAACGCCATCACGGTCGACAAGACCCCGGCCGCGCTGTGGGTGATCGACGTCTCGGTGCGCCTGTTCGGCCTGAGTTCCTGGAGCGTGCTGCTGCCGCAGGCCGCAGAAGGTGTCGCCGCCGTTGCGGTGCTCTACGCCGCGGTGCGCCGGGCCGCCGGGTGGCACGCGGCGCTGCTGGCCGGGGCCGTGTCGGCCCTGACGCCGGTGGCCGCGTTGATCTTCCGGTTCAACAACCCCGACGCACTGCTTGTCCTGCTGCTCGTCGTCGCGGCCTACTGCGTGCAGCGCGGCACGGAAAAAGACGCGTCCCGTTGGTGGTTCGTCGCCGCGGGCGTCGCCGTCGGGTTCGGGTTCCTGGCCAAGATGCTGCAGGCGTTCCTGGTACTGCCTGCCTTCGTCGCGGCGGCACTCGTCGCGGGTGATCGCCCGCTGCGCAAGCGGATCGGCGATCTCGCCGCGGCAGGCGCGGCGCTTGTGGTCAGCGGCGGTTGGTATCTGGTTCTCGTCGAACTGTGGCCGTCGGGGTCGCGGCCCTACATCGGCGGTTCGCAGAACGACAGCATCGTCGAACTCGCGCTCGGCTACAACGGTTTGGGCCGGCTCACGGGCACCGAGGTCGGCGGTCTGGGCAACTCCGACTTCGACGTCGGCGCCGGCCGGTTGTTCGGCTGGCAGATGGGCGCCGACATCGCATGGCTGCTGCCCGCCGCGGCGGTGTGCCTCGTCGCCGGCCTGATCGTCACACGGCGCGCGCCACGCACCGATCCCACACGGGCGGCACTCATCATCTGGGGTGGTTGGCTGCTGGTCACCGCGGTGGTGTTCAGTTACATGAGCGGCATCGTGCACCCGTACTACACGGTGGCCCTCGCTCCCGCGGTCGGCGCCGTCATCGGCATCGGTGCACCGCTGATGTGGCAGCGCCGCAACGATATTCGCGCCGCGACCGCGATGTCGGCGACCGTGCTGGTGACCGCGGTCCTTGCCGCGGTGCTGCTGGCCCGCCACGACGACCCCATGCCCTGGTTGCGTGCCACGGTCGCGGTGGGGGGAGTGGCGGTCGCCGTACTGTTGCTCGCGGTGGGCCGATCGGGCACGCGCATCGTCCGGCCGCTCGGGGTGCTGGCCGTGCTGGTCTGCCTGGCGGGGCCGGGCGCGTACGCCATCGCCACCGCAGGTGCGCCGCACACCGGCGCCATACCGTCGGTCGGGCCGTCCCGCGGCTTCGGCGGCGGCCCGTTCTCGGCGCCCACACCGGGACCGGCGCTGACCGCGACGCTGGCCGCCGGCGCCGGGGACTACACGTGGGCCGCCGCGGTCGTGGGATCCAGCAATGCCGCGGGTTACCAACTGGCCACCGACGCACCGGTCATGGCGGTCGGCGGGTTCAACGGCACCGATCCCGCGCCCACGCTCGACGAGTTCGAACAACTGGTGGCCACACGACAGATCCACTACTTCATCCGCAGCCGCATCATGACGGCGAGGCCCGGTCACACCTCGACCGGAAGCCGTGAGGCGGCCGACATCGCGCGCTGGGTGGAGACGCACTACGCGCCCATCACGATCGACAACACGACGATCTACGACCTGACGCAGCGTGCGCCGAATTCATAGCCCGCGCATAGCTTCACCCCACGCCCAGCACAACCCTGAGCAGAAACCTGGAGACATGACAGAGTTGGCCGTAGGTACCGACACCGATACCGACACCGATACCGAGACGGATACCCCGCAACGGTTCCGGTTCGCGTCGCGCCCCAATGCCGCGCAGGTCGCACGCGCCGCCGGGGTGCCGGTGCTCGACGTGGTCGTGCCGGTGTACAACGAGCAAGCCGCGCTGGCGCATTCGGTGCGACGGCTGCACAGCTACCTCCAGGAGAACTTCGCGCTGCCCACGCGCATCACGATCGCCGACAACGCGAGCGTCGACGCCACACCCCAGATCGCCGCGCGGCTCGCCGAGGAGCTACCCGGGGTTCGCGTGGTGCGGTTGGAGGAGAAGGGCCGCGGCCGCGCCCTGCACGCCGTGTGGTCGGCGTCGGACGCCCCGGTACTCGCATACATGGACGTCGACCTGTCGACCGATCTCGCGGCCCTCGCACCGCTGGTCGCGCCGCTGATCTCGGGGCACTCCGACCTCGCGATCGGCACCCGGCTGGGCCGCGGCTCGCGCGTCATCCGCGGCGCCAAACGCGAGTTCATCTCCCGCTGCTACAACCTGCTCCTCAAATCCACTCTGGCGGCGAAGTTCTCGGATGCCCAGTGCGGGTTCAAGGCAATCCGTGCCGACGTGGCCAGCGGCCTGCTGCCGTATGTCGCCGACACCGGATGGTTCTTCGACACCGAACTGCTGGTACTCGCCGAGCGCAGCGGTCTACGCATCCACGAGGTCCCCGTCGACTGGATCGACGATCCCGACAGCCGGGTGGACATCGTCGCCACCGCGGCCGCCGACCTCAAGGGCATCGGCCGGCTGCTGCGCGGTTTCGCCAACGGTTCGATACCCGTCAACGCCATTGCCGCTCAACTCGGTTCGGCCCGCCGTGCGGCACCACCGGGGTCGCTGCTGCGGCAGGTCGTACGGTTCGGCGCGATCGGGGTGGTGTCCACGCTCGCGTACCTGCTGTTGTTCTTGCTGCTGCGTGCCGGGCTCGGCGCGCAGGCCGCCAACCTGATCGCGTTGCTGCTCACCGCGATCGGCAACACCGCGGCCAACCGGCGCTTCACGTTCGGCATCGCCGGAAGCGGGAACGTGGCACGCCACCACCTGGAGGGCCTCACGGTCTTCGCGATCGCCCTGACCATCACGAGCGGATCGCTCTACCTGTTGCACACGATGGCGCCGCAACCACACCGCGCGGTCGAACTCGGTGTGCTGGTGGCGGCGAACCTCATTGCCACCGTGGTCCGCTTCGTCCTGTTGCGCGGCTGGGTGTTCCACCCGGCCCGGACACGGCGCCAATCACAAACCGAGGACTGAACACATGACGACCATCGAAGAGGTCCGCGTCGTCGCGGGCGACGACACCCCGGCCCCCACGGCGCGCTGGATCCGGCCGGCCTACTGGGCCATGCTGGCAGGCACCGGGGTGTTGTACCTGTGGGGTCTGGGCACCTCGGGTTGGGCGAACAGCTACTACGCCGCCGCGGCGCAGGCCGCCACCCAGTCGTGGAAGGCCTGGCTGTTCGGCTCCCTGGATGCCGGCAACGCGATCACGGTGGACAAGCCGCCTGCCGCGATGTGGGCAATGGGCCTGTCCGGCAGGCTGTTCGGGTTCAACGAGTTCACCATGCTGTTGCCGCAGGCGTTGATGGGCGTCGCGGCGGTGGCCGTGCTCTACGCGACGGTGCGGCGCACCAGCGGTCCCGCCGCGGGTCTGCTCGCGGGTACGGCCCTGGCGCTGACGCCCGTGGCGACCACGATGTTCCGCTACAACAATCCGGATTCGCTGCTGGTGCTCCTGCTCGTGGTGGCGGCCTATCTCATGGTGCGCGCGATCGGCGCGGCGTCGACGCGCGGCAGCATCGGATGGATCGTGCTGTGCGGATGCGCATTGGGTTTCGCGTTCCTGACCAAGATGCTGCAGGCCTTTCTGATCGTGCCGGGCCTGGCGTTGGCGTTCCTTGTCGCGGCACCGGTGGCATCGATGTGGAAGCGTCTGGGCGCGCTGCTGATCGGCGGTGCCGCCATGGCCGTGTCGGCCGGGTGGTACCTCGCGCTGGTGGCGTTGTGGCCCGCCGGTTCACGGCCCTACATCGCGGGTTCCACCGACAACAGCCTGCTTCAGTTGGCGTTCGGCTACAACGGCATCGATCGCATCGTCGGCCGTTCTGGTGGACCCGGTGGTGGACCTGTTGGTGGACCCGGCGGGGGGCCCGGGCCGGGCGGAGGCTCGCGCGGCATCTTCCACAGCGGCGACCCGGGAATCGGCCGGTTGTTCAACGATGCCATGGGCACCGAGGTCTCGTGGCTGCTGCCGGTGGCGTTGATCGGTCTGGTCGCGGTGCTGTGGCTGACCCGCCGTACGGCGCGCACCGCGGCGACGCGGGCCGGCGTGCTCGTCTGGGGCGGTTGGCTGTTGGTGACCGGTGTCGTCTTCAGCTTCATGGACGGCACGATCCACCCGTACTACACCGTCGCGATCGCCCCGGCCGTCGCCGCGCTCGCGGGGATCTCGGTGGTCGAGGTGTGGCGTAGGCGTTCTCATATGGGCATCCGCGTGCTGCTGGGTGCCATGATGGCGGTGACCGGTGTGTGGGCATTCGTGCTGCTGAACCGCACGCCCGACTGGTGGCCGGCGTTGCGGTGGATCGTGTTGATCGGATCCGTCGTCGTCGCGCTGCTGCTCGTGTTGCGCGCACACCGGAAGCTGACCGCGGTGCTCGCGGGGTCCGCGATCGTGCTCGGGCTGGCATCGACGCTGGCGTACTCGGTGGAGACCGTCGCCCACTCGCACACCGGCGGGCCGATCCCGATGGCAGGCCCGCAGCGCGGTGGCGGTTTCGGGTTCGGTCCGCACCGTGAGGACGACCCGGCTCTGCTCGAGCTGATCTCCGACACCGACAATCGTTGGGCGGCGGCCAGTGTGGGATCGATGATGGTCAGCGACCTGGAGCTCAAGACCGGTGAGTCGCTGATGGCGATCGGTGGTTTCATGGGCGCGGACAACTCACCCACGCTCGATCAGTTCCAGCAGTACGTCGACAACGGTGAGGTCCGCTACTTCCTGGCGCCCGCGGAGCGCGGCCCCGGGCCGCGTTTCTCGCACGGCAGTGCCGCGGCCATCACCGACTGGGTCAGGGAGAATTTCCCCAAGACCGTCATCGGCGGGGTCACGGTGTACGACCTGCAATCCCGCTGATCCGGATGCACATGTCTGGAGGTTCAGCGGGCCGAGCTCGCGCTGTCCGCGATTGTGAAACCTCTGCGACTTTCCACCGGAATTCTCGCCGAGGTTTCACATTCGCGAGCGTGTCAGCCGATCTTGTAGGTTCCGACGGCCTTGGCCACCGGCGTTCCGTCGGGAGTGACGACGTCCACGTCGCAGTGCACCAGGGACTGCCCGCGGCGCAGCACGCGTCCCATGCCGATGAGATCGGTGGCGCGTGCCGGTGCGAGATACTGCAGTGACATCGACACGGTGACACCGCGCAGGTCGGCGGGTACCTCGGCGCCGGCCCAGGCCGTGGCCATCACGGTGACGTCGGCCAGCGTGGCGATCGCGCCGCCGTGCACCATGTCCGCAAGGGTGACATTCGACGGATCCCACGGCATCCGCAGGCGCACTTCACCATCCGCGAGGCTTTCGGCCACGATGCCGAGCTTGGCGACGAACGGTGACCGGGGGAGGAAATGGGCCATCACGTCGGTGCCGGTCCGCGTCGGGTGAGTGGAGGTCATACCGGAAAGTCTGCGCACCCGGGGTGGCCGGCTCAATTACCTCAGGGGTAATCGCCGCGCGCCAGTACGACCAGTGCGTCGGCCGTGCGGTCGCAGAACGCGTCGCGGTCGGCGAGACCGCGCGTCATGGCCCGGACGACGGTCGTCGCCACCAGGAAATCGAACACGGTGTCGGCGCGTCGGCGGTCCCCGCCGAGCAGATCGATCATCGACGCGCGCACGTCGTCCTCCGCGCGCAGGACGAGCCGTTCGTAGATCGACTCGTCGCGGTGGTAGGCCGCGAGCAGCCCGGGCAGCGCCGCGCGCGTCACAGGCGCTGCGAGCCAGTCGAGGAACATCGTGACCCATTCACGCAGATCGGCACGCAGGTCGCCGGTGGGGGCCGGCGTCGGCACCGGGTTCGGATGCCCGAACGCGGCGTCCTCGACGAGCGCCTCCTTGGTGGGCCAGCGCCGGTAGATGGTGGGAGCGCCGACGCCCGCACGGCGCGCGACCGCCAGCACCGTCGTGCCCTGATACCCCTCTTCGACCAGGAGTTCGCGGACCGCGGTGAGCACCGCGACGTCCTTGGCCGGATCGCGGGGCCTGCCGAGCGCGCTGGTCATCACGAAAACGCTACCGGCAGCCGGCGCCGCCTGTTACGTTACGGCTCATAACGTAAATAACCCCGGGGAAGGACCGGCGCATGCTCACCCCGCACGACGAACTGCTCTGCCACCAGTTGCCGACGACGTTCGACCACGTCGACCAATCCGATCTGCGGTGGACCGAACGCATTGTGATGTACGGGTTCGACCGCTCGGGCGACATCAACGTGATGACGGGCCTGGCGCGCTACCCCAACCGCAACGTCACCGACGCGTACGCGATGATCACACGGCGCGACGGCACGGCGCGCGTCGTACGCATGTCCACCGAACTCAATCCCGAAACCGGCCCGCTCGGTTCGTATTCGGTGGGTCCGTTCACCTACAGCATCGAGGAACCGTTGCACACGGTGCGGGCCGAAATTGCGCCCAACGAGCAGGGCGTCGGTCTCGACCTGCGACTTCGGGGACAGTTTCCCACCTATGAGCAGACCCCGGCGTTCCACCGCAGCCGCGGCCGCGTCAGCGAGGATGCGCGCCGGTTCTACCACAACGGTCAGGTCGAGGGCTGGATCGAGATCGACGGCGAGCGCATCGAGATCGACCCGGCGCGATGGTGGTTCGGCCGTGACCACTCGTGGGGCATTCGCAACGGCCCGGGTGGCGGAAGCCTGTCCGAGGGCGCGCACCTGCAACCGCACGAGATCCCCGACGGCACGCTCTACTACATGGGGATCTTCCAATTCGATGACGAGCTGGTGCATTTCGCGCAGCGCGAGACCAGCACGGGGGAGCGGTGGCAGTTCGAGGGCGAGATCCTGTACCCGATCGGAACCGGCCGTCCGGCGGGCACGATCATCGACGTCGAACACGACCTGAAATTCCGCGACGACCTGCGTGTGATCAGCGGCGGCACGTTCACCGTCCACCGCGGTGACCGCACCGTCAGCACCGTGGACGTCACGCCGATCACCGACTTCTGGCCCGGTCTCGCCGGTTACCTGGAGGTCAACGGATACGCATCGGGACACTGGCGCGGAAGGGATTTCATCGACGGCTTCACCGCCGACGTCACCGACATCAACGTCGTCAAACCGGTCAGCTTCCTGTCCGAGACACTGTGTGAGGTGCGCATGGACAGTGGCTCCGGCCCGAAGACCGGCCACGGCCTGGTCGAGATGGTCTTCGTCGGCGCCTATCCGCGATACGGGTACACCGGATGGTGAGGCTCTCGGCAGATGAGCTACCACATGCCATGCAAGCCGTTGTCCGCAAACGACTTCCAGGCGCGCGCGATGCCCGCATCACGAACTGGACCGCGAGCACCGCCGGGTTCTCCACCGAGACATACCTGTTCGACGTCGAGGGCCTCGACGGCGGTGAGACGGCCGGGTTGGTGTTCCGCCGCCCACCCGAGTACCAGATCCTGCCCGGCTACGACCTGCGCAGGCAGTACCTCGTGATGCGACGGCTCGCGGCGTCACCGATCCCGGTGCCGACCGTGCGCTGGATCGACGCCGACGGAGCCGAACTGGGCACGCCGTATCTGGTGATGGATCGCATCGACGACGTCGTCGGCGTCAGCGACGTCCCGCCGTATCACCGGCACGGCCTGTTCGCCGAGACCGACGACGCCGGCCGGGCCGCCCTGTGGAACGGCTGCGTCGACGTGATCGCCGCGGTGCACCGGCTCGACCCGCAGCGCTACCGTCTGGGCTTCCTATGCCCATCCACGGTCGCACCCACGCCCGACGCGCTGGTCAACTTCCTGCGCTACGCGATCGGCTGGGCGTACGGCGACAAGCCGATCCACCCGACATTCACGCGGGCGCTCACCTGGCTGCACGACCATCTCTACACGCCCGAGCGCATCGGGCTGTGCTGGGGCGACAGCCGGATGTCGAACGTGCTGTACCGGCCAGACCTGACGCCGGCCGCCGCCCTCGACTGGGAGATCGCCTACCTCGGCGATCCGGCGGCCGACCTCAGCTGGCTGCTCATGACCGACTGGATCAGCAGCCCGCTGCCCGACCACGCGCCCGCGGCGGGCACCCCTAGCCGACAGGAGACCATCGCACGCTACGAGCGGGCCGTGGGCCACCGCGTCGGCAACCTAGAGTTCGGTGACGTCAGTGCGCCGCTGTTGCTGGCCGTCGCACTCGTACGGCTCAACCGCCGGTTCGACATCCCCGGCGTGGATCTCGCCGACGTCTGTGCGCGGCGCATCGAATTCGTGCTGGGGAGCTAGATTGCACGGGTGTCCGCGCCCCCGTCGTCGTTCCCTCGCGGTACGGCGCTCCTGGTGGCCGGGGCCCTGTTCATGGAGATCCTCGACGCCACGATCCTGACGCCCGCGATCCCGCTGATCGCGTCATCGTTCGGTGTTGCCGCCGTCGACGTCAACGTCGCGATCTCGGCGTACCTGGTCACCGTCGCGGTGCTGATCCCGGCCAGCGGCTGGCTGGCCGACCGGTTCGGTGTCCGCCGGGTGTTCATCGCCGCCATCGGGATGTTCACGCTGGCGTCGGTGGGCTGCGCGCTGAGTGTGTCGCTGCCGATGCTCGTCGCGATGCGCGTCGCGCAGGGGATCGGCGGCGCGATGATGGTGCCGGTCGGGCGCCTGGCGGTGCTGCGGTCGAGTCACAAGGCGCACCTGGTGCGCGCCATCGCGCTGCTGACCTGGCCCGCGCTCGCGGCCCCGGTGGTGGCGCCGGTGCTCGGCGGGGCGATCGCGACGCTGGGCAACTGGCGGTGGATCTTCGCGGTGAACATTCCGATCGGCGTGATCGGAATCCTGTTCGCGCTCAAGCTCATCCACTCCGACGCATCGCCACGGCCGCGTTCCTTGGACTGGTTCGGTTTGCTGACCCTCGGCTCGGGTATCGCCGCGACGCTGCTCGCCCTGGAGAACATCCGGGTGTCCGGCACACACTGGTCGGTGGTCGGCGGCTTCGGGGTGGCCGCGGTCGTGTTTTCGGCCGCCGGATTGTGGCGGTTGCTGACGGTGTCGAACCCGCTGGTGCAACTGCGCGTGCTGCGGGTGCGGACGCTGCGCATCACGGTGTCGGCGGGCTCGCTCTACCGCTTGGTGATCACCGCGGTGCCGTTCCTGCTGCCGCTGCAGTTCCAGTTGCAGTTCGGGTGGACACCGCTGGCCGCGGGAGCGATGGTCGCTGCGCTGTTCGCGGGCAACCTCACCATCAAACCCGTCACGACGCCCCTCATGCGCCGGTTCGGCATCCGGACCGTCTTGCTCGTCAACGGGGTCGCGTCGGTGGCCTGCTTCGGGCTGCTGGCACTGCTGCGGCCCGGCCTGCCCGTGGTGCTGATCGCCGTCATCCTCTATGTGAGCGGTGCGCTGCGCTCGATCGGCTTCACGGCCTACAACAGCCTGGCGTTCTCCGATGTGGACGGTGAGGAACTGACCCACGCCAACACGCTCAACGCGTCGGTGCAGGAACTCGCGTCGGGCCTCGGCATCGCGTTCGCGGCCCTGCTGTTGAGCCAGCTGACCTCGTATTCGCTGACGTTTGTGGTGCTCGGCGCGGTGCTGGCGCTCACGCTCGTCGAGACCGTGCGGCTGCCCCGGACCGCGGGGAGTCACGTCAGCGGCCATCGCTGAGCGGTCGCGTGAGCGAAATCATTGACATGCGTCAGACCGCGCCGTTACATTCCACGTCATGCTTACAAACCTGGCCAGTTCTACCAACTTTACGAGGAAGTAGATGACCGCCGTCGACAACGCCCCGGCGCAGACCCGCTCCGGCCAGTACGAACTGAGCCATCTGCGGGCCCTGGAGGCCGAGGCCATCCACATCATCCGCGAGGTCGCCGCCGAGTTCGAGCGTCCCGTGCTGCTGTTCTCCGGCGGCAAGGACTCGATCGTGATGCTGCACCTGGCGATCAAGGCGTTCGCGCCGGGCCGCCTGCCGTTCCCCGTCATGCACGTCGACACCGGACACAACTTCGAAGAGGTCATCTCCACGCGTGATGCGCTCGTGGAGAAGTACGGCCTGCGCCTCGTGGTGGCCAGCGTGCAGGACGACATCGACGCCGGGCGCGTCGTGGACAACGGCCCGTCGCGCAACCCGCTGCAGACCGTCACGCTGCTGCGCGGCATCCGCGAGAACAAGTTCGACGCCGCGTTCGGCGGGGCCCGCCGCGACGAGGAGAAGGCCCGCGCCAAGGAGCGCGTGTTCAGCTTCCGCGACGAGTTCGGCCAGTGGGACCCCAAGGCGCAACGGCCCGAACTGTGGAACATCTACAACGGCCGTCACCGCAAGGGCGAGCACATCCGCGTGTTCCCGCTGTCCAACTGGACCGAGTACGACATCTGGGCCTACATCGGCGCCGAGAACATCACGCTGCCCGCGATCTATTACGCGCACCAGCGCAAGGTGTTCCAGCGCGACGGCATGCTGCTCGCGGTGCACGAGTACATGCGGCCGCGCGACGGTGAAGAGGTCTTCGAGACCTCGGTGCGGTTCCGCACCGTCGGCGACGTGACGTGCACGGGGTGCGTGGAGTCCACGGCCGCCACGGTCGAGGAGGTCATCGCCGAGACCGCGGTGTCGCGCCTGACCGAACGCGGCGCGACACGCGCCGACGACCGGATCTCCGAGGCAGGCATGGAAGACCGCAAGCGCGAGGGGTATTTCTGATGAGCACACTTCTTCGGCTCGCGACGGCCGGATCGGTCGACGACGGCAAGTCCACCCTGATCGGACGGCTGCTCTATGACTCGAAGGCCGTCATGGAAGACCAGCTCGCGGCCGTCGAGCGCACCTCCAAGGAACGCGGCCACGATTACACCGACCTGGCATTGGTCACCGACGGTCTGCGCGCCGAACGCGAGCAGGGCATCACGATCGACGTGGCGTACCGCTACTTCGCCACGGCCAAGCGGAAGTTCATCATCGCCGACACCCCGGGGCACATCCAGTACACCCGCAACATGGTGACCGGCACGTCCACCGCGCAGCTGGCGATCGTGCTCGTCGACGCCCGCCACGGGTTGCTCGAACAGTCCCGCCGCCACGCGTTTCTGGCGTCGCTGCTCGGCATCCGGCACATCGTGCTGGCTGTCAACAAGATGGACCTCATCGGCTGGGATCAGCAGCGGTTCGAGGCGATCCGCGACGAATTCCATGCTTTCGCAGCCCGTTTGGACGTTCACGACGTCACCGCCATCCCGCTGTCGGCGCTGCAGGGCGACAACGTCGTCACCAAATCCGACAACAGCCCGTGGTACGAGGGTCCGGCCCTGCTGAGCCACCTCGAAGACGTCTACATCGCCGGTGACCGCAATCTCGTCGACGTGCGGTTCCCGGTGCAATACGTGATCCGGCCGCAGATGGTCGACCACGCCGACCACCGCAGCTACGCGGGCACCGTCGCCAGCGGCGTCATGCGCCCCGGCGACGAGGTCGTGGTGCTGCCCAGCGGCAAGACCAGCCGCATCACCGAGATCGCCGGTCCCGGCGGGCCGGTCGACGAGGCGTTCCCGCCGATGGCGGTGTCGATCAGCCTGGCCGACGACATCGACATCAGCCGCGGTGACATGATCGCCCGGCCCAACAACCAGCCGCGGGTGACGCAGGACTTCGACGCCACGGTGTGCTGGATGGCCGACGAGTCCTCGCTCGAACCGGGTCGCGAGTACCTGATCAAGCACACCACCCGCACCACGAGGGCAAAGGTGGTCGACCTCGACTACCGCCTCGACGTCAACACGCTGCACCGCGACAAGTCCGCGACCGCGCTCAAACTCAATGAGCTGGGCCGGATCTCGCTGCGCACCCGGACGCCGCTGCTGCTCGACGAGTACAGCCGCAACCCGGCCACGGGCTCGTTCGTCCTCATCGATCCGCACACCAACGGCACCGTCGGCGCGGGCATGGTGCTGCGCGACAGCCGCAACGAGACCGCGAGCCCCAACACGGTGCGGCACGAGTCGCTGATCACCGCCGAGGATCGGCTGACCCGGGGACGCACCGTGTGGTTCACCGGCCTGTCGGGTTCCGGCAAGTCCTCGGTGGCGATGCTCGTCGAGCAGAAGCTCTTGGCGAAGGGCATCCCGGCGTACGTGCTCGACGGCGACAACCTGCGGCACGGCCTCAACGCCGACCTCGGGTTCTCGATGGCCGACCGCGCCGAGAACCTGCGCCGGCTGGCGCACGTCGCCTCCCTGCTCGCCGATTCCGGGCAGATCGTGCTGGTTCCGGCGATCAGCCCGCTGGAGGAGCACCGCGAGCTGGCACGGCGGGTGTCCACCGAGAGCGGCGTGGAGTTCTTCGAGGTGTTCTGCGACACGCCGCTGGCCGATTGCGAACGCCGCGATCCCAAGGGCCTCTACGCCAAGGCCCGCGCGGGCGAGATCACGCACTTCACCGGCATCGACAGCCCGTACCAGCGCCCCAAGAACCCCGATCTGCGGCTCACACCCGACCACTCGCTCGACGAGTTGGCCGATATGGTGATCGAGATGCTGGAGACCCGTAGGTGAACGACCACGAGCTGGCCGACCGCCTCGCGACCCGCGCCGGTGACCTGCTGCTCGATGTTCGTGCGGACTTCGCGGACGCGCCCGCCGACGAACGTAAGGCCGCAGGCGACAAGCAGTCTCACGACTTCCTGATGACCGAGTTGGCGAAGGAACGCCCCGGTGACGCGGTGCTCTCCGAGGAGGGCGTCGACGACCCGGCGCGGTTGGACGCCGAGCGGGTGTGGATCGTCGACCCGCTGGACGGGACGCGCGAGTTCTCCGAACTCGGCCGCGAGGACTGGGCCGTCCACGTGGCGCTGTGGAGTGCGGGGGAGTTGATCGCAGGTGCGGTCGCGTTGCCCGCGCAGAACATGACGTTGTCCACGCCAGAGGTGGCCGCGCCGTTGGCGTACGACGGGGCGCCGCGCGTCGTGGTGTCGCGCACCCGACCGCCGGCGATCGCGCTGGCGGTGCGCGACGCGCTCGACGGCACGCTGGTCGAAATGGGTTCGGCGGGAGCCAAAGTCGCTGCCGTGATCCGCGGCCACGCCGATGTGTACGTCCACGCCGGCGGACAGTACGAGTGGGATTCGGCGGCCCCGGTCGCCGTCGCACGCGCGGCGGGCCTGCACACCTCACGCATCGACGGTTCGCCGCTCGCCTACAACGCACGCGATCCCCGGCTCCCGGATCTCATCGTGTGCCGGCCCGAGCTGGCCGAACGGGTCCTGGCGGTCACTCGGTCCTGAACCCGCACCAGATATCCGCGAAACCGACGAAATCGTCACCGTGACCGCGTCCTGAGTGACGATTTCGTCGGTTTCGACGCGGTAGGCTGACGCCGTGACCCGTCCCACACTACGTGAAATCTCCAGCCTGCCCGCCGAGCCGGTGCGCCTCGCGGACTCGGCCCTGGTGCTGATCGACTGCCAGAACACCTACACCCAGGGCGTCATGGAGCTCGAGGGGGTGCAGGCCGCGCTCGACGCGACGGCCGAACTGCTCGACCGCGCCCGCAGCGCGGGCATCCCGATCATCCACATCCAGCACGACGCCGGGCCGGGCTCGCCGTATGACGTGCGCGAGAAGATCGGCGCGATCGTCGACTCCGTGGCGCCCCGCGGGGACGAGCCGGTGGTGGTGAAGAACTTCCCGAACTCGTTCGTGCAGACCGATCTTCAGCAGCGCCTCCAGGCGGTGAACGCCTCGAACCTCGTGCTGGCCGGGTTCATGACGCACATGTGCGTCAACTCGACCGCGCGCGGCGCGTTCAACCTCGGGTTCGCCCCGACCGTGGTGGCCGCCGCGACCGCGACGCGTTCGCTGCCCGGCCCGGACGGCTCCGTGGTGCCCGCCGCGGCCATGCAGTCGGCGAGCCTGGCCGCGATCGCCGATCTGTTCGCCGTCGTCGTCCCGGACGCCGCGAGCATCCCGGACTGATGCGGTCGCCTTCCACTCGCGTCACCCGGCTCGACGAGAAACAGAGCACGTCGCGCGAACGGCTCGACGACCTGCTCGACAGCATCCCGTTGGCCACGATCGCCCTCGTGCGTGACGGCCATCCGGTGGCGTTCCCGATCGGATTCGCCAGGCTCGGCGACGAATTCGTCATCCACGGGTCGACCGGCTCACCGTGGCTGCGCGCACTGGCCGACGGTGCGGCGGCCGCGGTGTCGGTGACCACGCTCGACGGTGTGGTGGTGGCCCGCAGCAGCTTCGAATCGTCGTTCCGGTACCGCAGCGCGACGCTGTTCGGGGCGTTCGAGGTCATCGCCGACGACGCGAAGCCGGAGTACCTCGACGCGTTGACCGACCGCTTCATCCCCGGCCGCACCGCCGAACTGCGCGCGAGCACCCGCAAGGAACTGGCGGCCACGCTGGCGTTGAAGCTCGCCATCGGTGACGACAACTGGTCGCTCAAGATCAGTGACGGTTGGCCCGAGGATGCCGACACCGACATCGCCGCGGGCGGTTGGGCCGGCATCGTGCCGTTGACGATGCAATACGGAACACCGCTGCCCGCGCCGGACGTCGAGGCAGGCACCCCGCTGCCGCCGTCGGTGCGGGGCATGACCGGCGAACCGCGCAACACGCGCGCACGGTAGGCGCGGGGCGGCTCAGCTCGGTGGACTGGCAGAATCCAGGACATGCGGATGTCGGCGAAGGCGGAGTATGCCGTCCGCGCCATGGTTCAGCTGGCCACCGCCGGTGACGGTGAGCTGCTGAAAACCGACGACCTGGCCAAGGCGCAGGGCATCCCTGCGCAGTTCCTGGTCGACATCCTGTCCGACCTGCGCACCGATCGGCTGGTTCGCAGTCACCGCGGCCGTGACGGCGGATATGCGCTGGCCCGCGCGGCGAGCGCGATCAGCATCGCCGATGTGCTGCGCTGCATCGACGGCCCGTTGGCCAGCGTGCGCGACATCGGACTCGGCGACCTGCCGTATTCCGGCCCCACCGCCGCGCTGACCGACGTGTGGCGCGCCCTGCGCGCCAGCATGCGCTCGGTGCTGGAGGAGACCAGCCTGGCCGACGTCGCCGCCGGGGCGCTGCCTGCCCACGTCGTGAAGCTGGCCGATGTCTACCGCGCGCAGGAAGAGCAGCGCGGCCACAACTGATCAGCCGCCGTACGGGCGCGTGATGATCTCCAGGTAGTGCCCGGACGGGTCCTGGAAGTACACGCCGCGACCGCCGTCGTTGTGGTTGATCTCGCCGGGCCTGCTGCCGCGCGGATCGGCCCAGTGCGGCAGATCCCGGTCGCGGATCTTGCCGTAGATCGCATCGAACTCGTCCTCGGACACCAGAAATGCGTAGTGCTGAGGCCGGATCTCGTCGTCGGCGGCGACCTGGGCGTAGTCGAGGGTGACGCCGTGGTTGAGCTGCACGGCCAAAAACGGGCCGAATTCGCGCGGCTCGGGCAGACCGAACAGTTCGGTGAAGAACGTGGCGGATTCCCGCCGGTCCCTGGAGGCGACGATGGTGTGGTTGAACGTGATGGCCATCGCCACCGAGTAAACCTGTGGCTCGCCCGTGCGGCAACCGTGCAGGATGAACAGCATGCCGTATGTCCCGACGTTGACCGGGCCGCGGGTGCTGCTGCGCGAGCCGGTTCCCGACGACGCCGAGGCGCTGTATGCGCGTGTCGCGTCGGACCCTGAGGTCACCCGGTACCTGTCATGGAAGCCTCATGCGGATTCGGCGGAAACGCGACGCGTCATCACGACGTTGTTCAACATCGGATCCGAGGAATCGTGGCTGATCGAGGCCGATGGTGAGGTGGTGGGGGTGTGTGGTCGGCGTCGCCCACAGGCGCACGAGGTCGAACTGGGCTACTGTCTGGGGCGGCCGTGGTGGCGGCGCGGCCTCATGTCCGAGGCGGTGTCGGTGCTGATCGCAGACACCGAGCGGGACCCACGCGTGTATCGGATCTCGGCGTACTGCCATGTGGACAACCCGGGTTCGGCCGGCGTGCTGCGGCGCTGCGGGCTGATCTTGGAGGGCCGCCTGGCGCGGTACAGCGTGTTCCCCAACCTCGGCGATGAGCCCCAGGATGTGTTGATGTTCGGAAAGGCGGTGCGGTGATGGGTGGTTTCGACTTACGGGGGTTGGCGAGGCCGGTGATCGTCGCGCCGATGGCAGGTGGCCCGTCGACCCCTGCTCTCGCGGCTGCGGGAAGCAATGCCGGCGGTCTCGGCTTTGTCGCGGCCGGGTACCTGACCGCCGACGCGCTGGCCGAGCGCATCACCGCCGCACGCGCGCTCACCACCGAGCCGATCGGTGTGAATCTCTTTGTGCCCCAACCGAGCGCGGGCACGCCCGATCAGATCGCGGCCTACGCGCAGGCGCTGGCAGGTGAGGCCGAGCGGTACGGGGTCGCGCTGGGCGAACCGCGCTTCGACGACGACGCGTGGGCGGCGAAGCTGGATGTGGTGACCGACCTGCGGCCCGAGGTGGTGTCGTTCACGTTCGGGTTGCCCGACGACGACGAGATCGCGCGTCTGCGCCAGGCCGGCATCACCACGATCGCCACGGTGACGAGCTACGACGAGGCCGAGCAGGCAGAAGGCCGTGGCGTCGACGCGCTGGCGGTGCAGGGCCCGGACGCAGGCGGCCACCGCGGCACGTACGACCCCGCCGCGGCCCCCGCCACCCAGCCGCTGGAGGAACTGCTCGCCGATGTGGTCGCGGCGATGGACATGCCGGTGGTGGCCGCGGGCGGACTGGTGACGGCAGACGACGTGGCGGGCGTGCTGTCCGCCGGAGCCGTTGCGGCACAACTCGGTACCGCGTTCCTGCTGGCCGACGAGTCGGGCAGCAGCGATGTGCACCGCGCCGCGCTGCAGAACCCCGAGTTCACCGAAACCGTGGTGACACGGGCGTTTTCGGGCCGGTATGCCCGCGGGCTGCGCAACCGCTTCGTCGAGGATCATGAGGCGCAGGCCCCGCTCGGATACCCCGAGATCCACTACCTGACCAGTCCGGTGCGCAAGGCGTCGGTGGCGGCGGGTGATCCGCATGCCACCAACGTGTGGGCGGGCACCGGGTTCCGGGCCATCGGCACTGGATCGGTGGCCGACATCATGGGCAGGTTGGCGCCGTGATCACTGGTCGAGGCTGACGTCCTCGACGACCACCTCGCCGCTGTCGGAGCGTGCGGTGATCTCGCTCGCCGCGGCACCCGGATCGGTGGTCTCGTCCACCCGCACCTGGGTCGACGCGCGCGAATCGGCGTGCACCAGGTAGGGGCCGCGGCCCGGTAACCCGAGCACCACGTCACCGGAGCGGCTGACCGCGTCGATCGTGCGCGGGGCCTTGTCGCGGAAGTCGACGGTGATGTCGCCGTCGGACGTCGTGGCGCTGAAGCGTTCGGCCACCGCGATGGGATCACGCGAGACGACCTCGCCGTTGACGGTGTGCAGTTCGATGTTGCGGGCCGCGCCGCTGAGCACGATCGCGCCCTCGGTGGTGTGCGCGATGAGCTGATCGACGTCGGCCGAGGCGATGACCGCGCCGATCTTCTGCTCGGTGCGCACGGTGAGCCTGCGGGCCTGCTCGGGCGGCATCGAGATCGTGATCTCCCCGCCGCGGGCCCACTCCAGCATCGGCGACGGGTTGCCCTCGATGGTGATCCGGGTTCCGGAGGCGTCATTGACCACCGCCAGCCGGTGCTCGCCGCTGTGCGTGGTGTTGAGCAGCCGCAGATTGGCGGTGGCCTCCCGGGTCTCGCGGTCGGCGACGATGCGGATCGCGATCGGCACCCGCGCGGTGTCGATCACCACCGACCGCATGTTCGCAGGCAGGGCCTGATGATCGGTGACGACGCGGACGGCGTTCACGCCCCACGCGACGACACCGAGTCCCACCAGCGTCGCGGTGAGCACGAGAGCGCCGGCCGTGACGAGCAGGAAGCGGAACGTGGTGCGACCGCCGGGGGAGAGGTGGGGCGGCGGTTCGATCTGGGGTTCGATCGGGGGTGCGGTGACGGTCACGGTGGGTCCTTTCCGATCTAGGTCTCGAGGAAGCGCAGCACCGCCAGCACGCGGCGGTTCTCGCTCTCGTCGGGGGCCAGGTCGAGCTTGGTGAAGATCGATGCGATGTGTTTCTCGGCGGAGCCGATCGAGATGTGCAGTGCCGATGCGATCGCCGAGTTGGTCTTGCCCTCGGCCATGAGTTGCAGCACGTCGTGCTCGCGCGGGGTCAGTTGATCCAGCGCGCTGCGTCGATGGGAACGGACCAAGATCTGACTCACCACCTCGGGGTCGAGGACGGTACCGCCGCCGCCCACCACCTCGACCGCGTCCAGGAATGCGGGCACGTCGGCCACCCGGTCTTTGAGCAGATACCCGAAACCTTTTGTGTCCGAAGCGATCAGTTCCGCCGCATAGCGTTCCTCGACGTAGTGTGACAGCACGAGCACCGGGGACTCCGGATTCTGGCTGCGCAGCAGTGCCGCGGCGCGGATGCCCTCGTCGGTGAACGTGGGAGGCATCCGCACGTCGAGGATCGCCAGGTCCGGTCGGTGTTCGTTGACCAGGTGCAGCAGATTCGTGGCGTCGGGCACGCCTGCGATCACCTCGTGACCGGCGTCGGCGAGGATCCGTTCGATACCGGCGCGCAGCAACGCCGAATCCTCTGCGATCACGATGCGCATGGCAGCACCGCCGTCACGATCGTCGGCCCGGTCGCCGGGCTGGACACGTCGAAGGAACCACCTGCCGCGCGCACCCGTTCGGCGAGCCCGCGCAAGCCGGTCGCGTTGGCGTCCGTCTCGATCCTGGCGCCACCCCTGCCGTCGTCGAACACCGACACGTGCAGGGTCTCACCCGGCTCGTCGAGCCGGACCGTGACGACGGCCTGGTTGGCCTCGGCGTGCCTGATGACGTTGGTGAGCGCCTCGGCCACCACGAAGTACGCGACGGACTCCACCTCGTCGGGCAGCCGGCGTGGCAGGTACACGTCCAAAGTCGTTGGCACACCGGAGTTCTGCGCGCGCTGCGCGACCGACGACAGCGCCGCGTCCAGCCCCCGGTCGGCCAGTATCGTCGGGGCGATGCCACGCACCACGTTACGCAGTTCGACCAGAGCGTTCTTGGCCTCGTCGTGCGCCTCCGCGATCAGCTCCCTGGCCGCCGACGGATCCGAATCCAGTTTCGTCTGGGCCAGACCGATCGTCATCGCCAGCGACACCAGTCGGGGCTGCACACTGTCGTGCAGATCGCGTTCGATGCGGTGCCGCTCGGTCTGGGCCGACGACACCGCGCCCTCGCGGGCATCGGCGAGCGCGTTCACGCGATGCTGCAGTGCCATGGTGGGCGACGGCGACAGCAGCCACCGGTCGATCGCCGCGTCGAGCGCGGGAGCGAACACCAGGATGGCCGCGGCAGCGGCGACCGCGATGACCGCCAGCAGCCATGCGATCGGTGGCGAGACGAACACCAGTCCCGCATCGTCGTCGCTGTCGCGGATCGCCATCGACGCGGCCGGACCGATGAACGCGAATGCCAGCAACCCGAACGCGATTCCGGTGGCGAGCAGGTCGTAGAGCATCCGCAGATAGTGGTGCGCGACGCCTTTCCAGAACCGCGCACTGCTGATGTCCAGCCACAGCTGGTGGGCCCAGCGCTGAAATCCGCTGTAGGGCGAACGCGGACGGGGCGGCACCCCGATGTTGAGCGCGAAGACGGCCTCGCTGCGGTTGCGCTCGACCCATTCGACGCCGCGCATCAGGTAGACGAACACCACTGCCGCGAGCAGGAAACCGATCAACGACGGTATGGATGAGAGGCCAATGACCAAGATGGCCAACGGTATCCAGAACCACACCAGCGCGACTGCGGCGCCGGTGACCATCGAGGCGGCCGGCACGACACCGATGTTGCGTGGTCTTGTCACGGTTGCGCTGATTACAGCCATGCCTTCAACTTACGAACTCGTCGCGTTCGGCGACACAGCGTTTTCCCGAGAGCCGGGTGGGGGTTAACCACCCCCGGGTGGGAGACTCTGGAAGTGCGGATTGGGATGACGCTGCCGGTCATGGAGCCACAGTTGGATGCGGCCACGCTGCGGGCATGGGCCCACGTCATCGACGGCGGCCCGTTCTCGTCGTTGTGCTGGGGAGAACGGATCGCGTTCGACAACCCGGACAGCCTCACCCTGCTGGGTGCGCTGGCGGCCTGGACCGATCGTGTGCGGCTCGTGACCACGGTGATCGTCCCGCAGCTGCACGATCCCGTGCTGCTGGCGAAGGCGCTTGCGACCGGTGATGTGCTGAGCGGCGGCCGGCTGACCGTCGGCCTCGGCGTCGGTGGTCGCGAAGAGGACTACCGGGCGGTCGGCGCGGACCCGTCGACCCAGACCCGCAAGGGGCTGGCGGATGCCGTCGCGGTGATGAGACGCGTATGGGCCGGGGAGAAGGTGACCGAATCGGTGCTGCCGGTCGGACCGCCGCCGGTGCAGACCGGCGGGCCGCCGTTGCACATCGGCACCATCGGCCCCAAGACCGTCCGCGACGCCGCGGCATGGGCCGACGGTATCGCGGGCACCACGCTGGATCTGGACCTCGGCAAGCAGGCCGAGCTGTTCGAGATCGCGAGGACCGCCTGGGCGCAGGAGAGCAAGCCCAAACCGCATCTGGCGACATCGTTCTGGTTCGCGCTCGGCGAGCCCGAGGTGGCCCGTGCCCAGGTCCACCGGCATCTGCGGCGGTACATGAACTGGATTCCGGCCGAGTACGTCGACGCCATGGCACCCACCACCGGTTGGGCGGGCACCGAGGACGATCTGGTCGAGTTGCTCGGCAAGTTCGAGGACATCGGCACCGACGAGATCCACCTGATCCCGACGAGCGCCAACATCGACCAGCTGCGCCGGGTGGCGGAGGCGGTGCAAATCTACGCCTGACCGCCGCGGTGATGGGAGCGTGATGGCATGACTTCTTCCACAGACGCCACAGCGCTGCGCGCCGCCGGTTGCCGATGGTGGAGATCACCGAAAAGGGCCCGCGACCACGTTTTCGACACCGAGACCGGTCCGCGGCGGGTCGCCGGCACCGGCTAACGCCACCGAACTGAGGCACGATGGACTTCATGGAGGCCGCAATTCGGCTGATGAGGAGTTCGAAGATGGTGAAGAAGATTGCAGCGGTCGCAGCGGCCGCGGGTGTGATGAGTGGTGTGGGTCTCGGGCTCGGGGCCGGTCAGGCTGCCGCCGACGACAACTGGTGGATACCGATCCCGCCGCCCGGCGTGATCGGACAGGTGGTCAACGTGCCACCCGGCCACATCAGCCATCTGCCGTTCGTGCCGCCGCCTGGGCATTGGAACAAGCCCGGGAAGTGGTGAACCGCCCGGGCCGGTGCGGATCGGTCCGGCTCACCGCGGCCAGGTGACGAGCGTGCGTGCCATACGCACGCTCGTTTTTTCACCCGTGTTGACACACGGGTATATGCTACCTATATCTCTGAACCGGGAGTGGGTGGTTGCCATGGCAGCGGTTGCCGACGAACTCGTCGACGCCGCCCTGCGCGCTGCCGGTGACCTCGGCCGCGACGTCGCCGACGTCCCCGTCGCGGTGATCGCCCGTCATGCCGGGATGTCGCGCAGCACGCTGCTGCGGCGCCTCGGTGGCTCCCGGTCGGCCCTCGACGACGCCGTGCGCGCACGCGGTACCGATCCGGGCGGCGCGCCGCCGGTACGGGTGCGCGCGATCGACGCCGCGGCCGGTCTCATCGGCGAGAACGGTTTGGGTGCGGTGACGTTGGACGCGATCGCCGATCGCGCCGAGTGCTCGGTCCCGAGTCTCTACGCCATCTTCGGCACGCGCGACGGCCTCTTGCGCGAGGTCTTCGAACACCACAGCCCGATCCGGGATGTCGAGGAATTCCTCGGGCACGATCACGGGGACCTGCGTGACACCGTGCGGGGGTTCTACGGCGTGCTCGTGCGCGCGCTGGCCCGGCCGCCTCGGCTGGCCCCCGCGATCTTCGCCGAAGCGTTCGCGCGCCCGCACAGCCCCGCAGTGCGGGCCGTGGTCGGGCACGGCGCACCGCGGATGTTCGGCCTGCTCGCGCGATGGCTGTCGGCCGAAGTCGCGGCCGGGCGGGTGCGGGACCTGCCCATGCTGCTGCTGGTTCAGCAGTTGATGGCACCAGCGCTCATGCACGTGTTCACCCGCCCGGCCGCCGAGACCCTGGTGCCGGTGCCGGATATCGACACCGTCTGCGACGTGCTCGCCGATACCTTCGTGCGTGCCGTTGCCCACCGAGAAGGCGAGCAGCCATGACCGAGAAGACCACATGCGCCATCGCAGGCGGTGGCCCCGCAGGCATGGTGCTCGCACTGCTGTTGGCCCGCGCGGGCATCGAGGTCACGGTGTTCGAGAAACACGCCGACTTCCTCCGCGACTTCCGCGGGGACACCGTGCATCCGGCGACCCTGCGCCTGCTCGACGAACTCGGACTGTTCGAGAAGTTCGACGCGCTGCCGCACAGCCGGGTCGAGCGGGCACGGTTCGACCTCGGCGGCCGCGAGGTCACCGTCGTCGACTTCGGGCGGTTGCGCCTGCCGCACCGCTACATCGCGCTGGTTCCCCAGTGGGATTTCCTCGACCTGCTCGCCGACGCGTGCAAGGAGGAGCCGACGTTCACGCTGCGGATGCAGACCGAGGTCACCGGGCTGCTCCGGGAGGGCTCGGCGGTCACCGGCGTGCGTTACGAGGGGCCCGACGGGCCCGGGGAACTGCGTGCCGACCTCACCGTCGCCTGCGACGGACGGACATCGACCGTGCGCCGCGCGGCCGGCTTGCCGCCACGCGAGTTCGCGGTGCCGTTCGATGTGGGCTGGTTCCGCCTCGACCGCATCAAGGAGACCGCATACCAGCTCACGCCGCGGCTCTCACCCGGGCTGGCGCTCATCCTCATCCCGCGTGAGGGCTACTTCCAGGCAGGGTGCTTCCTGCCCAAGGGCGGCGAACCGCAGTTGCAGGCGCGCGGCCTGGACACCTTCCGCGCGCAGGTGGCCGAACTGGTGCCCGAGGCGTCGGTCGACGGCCTGACGTCCTGGGACGACGTCAAGGTGCTCGACGTGCGGGTGAACCGGCTGCGTCGCTGGTACCGCAGCGGGCTGCTGTGCATCGGCGACGCCGCGCACGCGATGTCACCGGTCGGTGGCGTCGGCATCAACCTGGCGATCGCCGATGCGGTGGCGACGGCGCGCATCCTCGCCGAGCCGTTGCGCACCGGACGACTCACCGAACGTGACCTGGCCGCGGTCCAGAAGCGCCGGTACCTGCCCGCCGTCGTCATCCAGGCCGTCCAGCGGCTCATGCACAGGGGTCTGGTGCGGGCGGTGCTCGGGCGTGACATCACGCCGCCGCCGGAGGGCGCACTCAGGGTGCTCGGGGCGGTACTGACCCGGTTCCCCGGCCTGTCGAAGATTCCGGCCTATCTCGTCGGGGTGGGCCCGCTGCCCGAGCACGCGCCGGACTTCGCGCGGCGCCCACGCTGATCGTCCACCAGGGTCGGTACGGGAGGCATCACCTGCGAACAACCTGATCATGATCCGGCCATCCCGAAAATCCGCATGTGGTGCGAGCTTTCGCGGACGGGCACGAATTGTGGTCTTCGTCTCGTCGGCGCGCGGAATAAAACTGGCATCGGGTGCCTTATACCTGGCGGCGTCGCTCACAAAGAGCGGTCGGCCCGAGACCGAGTGGGGTGGTCAGAGGTGTATTCAAAGACGCAGAAGTTCAAGGCGCACTTCAAGATCGTGTCAGGTATCGCCGGACTCTCAGCAGTTGTCGCAATGGGTGCTCTCGGTGTGGCGGCAGGTCATGCGCCGGATCACGGCCCGGATTACGCGATGGGCTCCATGCAGACAGGGGCCACCGTCACGCAGTCGACAGCGCCCACGGCGCCGGAAACGTCGATGGCCAAGCCGTTCTTCACATTCACGACGCCCGAGGGCTTCGCTGTGCCGCACTGATGGTCCACGCGATGCGTGATCCGCACGTGTGTGCCGGTAGGTTGACGGTTCGGCTCAGGCCGGCGTCGGACCCAGATGGAGTCGCTGTTGCTCGGGTCGACGATCGGCGCGAAAGGTGCTGAGATCCCGACGATCACGGGATCTCGCTGTTCCGTCTGATGCCAACATCTGGGCGTTGATTGTTCGAACACTCGACTGGACGTGACCTGGGATCGTCGGTGCGACAAGACAGTTCGCCGTAGCTGGCACCCATATTTGGACACCCGGCCAGCACTCATGCCGACTCTGTGGGCAGAAGTGTTACGAATTCACGCGGCAGAACGTTCACCGGTCTGTGTATGGACAATCGCACATTCGGCGCGACGTCGAACCATCCGACACATTCGACATGTCGCATCGGAGCCTTTCCGGAACCAGGGCGATCAAATCCCCTGGTGGAGTCAATTTCGCGTCCCGGATTGCCGGTTGTGAGACGTATCTTCACAGTTCAGAGTCACAGTCTTCTTGCAGGTTTCGTGGCGTAGTCTCCGAAATATGTTGAGCAGGAGCGCTATCTGCCGCGAAGTCGTCATGATGCGCGCATTTCAGAACCGCTTCGTCGGACCGGTGTTGCGCCGCGCCACCGGTCCGGAAAAGATAATGCGCGAGGGCATGGGATTCTGGGCGTCCCGCGTTGTGCTCATCGCGGTTGAGTCCGGTCTGTTCACCGATCTGGCGACGGGGCCTGCGACGTCGAACGAACTCATGAACCGGCTCGGCTGGCATCCGCGAGCGACGGGCGCACTTCTGGACGCGCTGGTAGGGCTTGGACTGCTCAAGCGCGACCGCACCGGCCGATACCGGAACTCCCTGCGGGCGAGCCTTTTCCTGGACCGCAGGAAGCCCAGCTACATCGGGGGCTTGATGGAGCTGTCCAGCACACGGCTCTATGACCTCTGGTCGGGACTCGGTGATCTGCTCACCACGGGAGAGCCCGTCGCCGAAGAGGAGACCGGCGACAACGAGTTCTTCACCACGCTCTACCGGGATCCCGACGCGCTCAAGCAGTTCCTGTCCGGGATGACCGGTATCTCCACCGCGGAAGCGACACTGATCGCCGCGCGGTTCCCTTGGAAGCGTTTCCGCACCTTCGCCGACATCGGTGGCGCGCAGGGCGCGTTGTCGACACGCGTCGCGCTGACCCACCCGCATCTGACCGGTATCAGCTACGACCTGGCCGCAGTTGGGCCCATCTTCGAGGAGTACGTGGCTTCGTTCGGGCTCACCGATCGACTGACCTTTGTCGTCGGCGACATGAACGAGGGCCCGCTGCCGCAGGCCGACGTGATCTCGTTCGGCCACCTGCTGCACGGGTACGGCGAGTCGACACGGCGTCGGCTGATCGGCAAGGCATACGAGGCTCTGCCACGCGGCGGCGCGCTACTCGTGTATGACGCGATGGTCAACAAGAACAGCCGGTTCAAGTACATGAGCCAGTTGTCGAGCCTGAACATCATGCTGGAGACGCGCGAGGGGTTCGAAGCGACCACCGAGCAGTGCGCTGGGTGGCTACGCGACGCCGGGTTCGGCGATGTCACGATCAAACATCTGGTCGGCCCGACATCCATGGTCTACGGATTCAAGGCCTGAGGCGGCAGCGGCGGCGCTGCGGCGCCGGGCTTCACCGGTGCAGCGGGCTGGTCCCGCTCCTTCGTCATCTTCTAATGACCGCGCCTCCCCGGCGGACGGATCACACCTGGCCGGCTGGCAGGGCCGGTAGTTGCAACGCCGGCGAACGGTGGTTGTGACCAACGCCCGAACGGGCTCTGACGTCGAAGAACAATGGTGCCCCCGGCAGGATTCGAACCTGCGGCCTTCTGCTCCGGAGGCAGACGCTCTATCCCCTGAGCTACGGGGGCGCGTGCTGTGTGACAGCTGCGCCGGTTGGGCTCCGATAGCGTAGCGCATCTGTCGGCGAATACGGATTCGGGGCTGGGGGACCCAAGACCATAGGATGGACCCTCGTGACCCCCGCCGACCTTGCTGAGCTGCTCAAGGCCACTGCTGCGGCAGTGCTGACCGAACATGACCTGGACGTGGCCGCGTTGCCCGCCACCGTCACGGTCGAGCGTCCTCGCAACCCCGAGCACGGCGACTACGCGACCAACGTCGCGCTGCAGCTCGGTAAAAAAGTCGGTGTCAACCCGCGTGAGCTGGCCGGCTGGCTCGCCACCGCGCTGACCGCGGCCGACGGCATCGCCGCGGCCGAGGTCGCCGGGCCGGGCTTCGTCAACCTGCGCATCGAGGCGTCCGCGCAGGGCGTCATCGTCACCAACGTGCTGGCCGCCGAGGGCAGCTACGGCTCGTCCGACCAGTACGCGGGACGCAACGTCAACCTGGAGTTCGTCTCGGCCAACCCGACCGGCCCCATCCACATCGGCGGCACCCGCTGGGCCGCGGTGGGTGACGCGCTGGGCCGGCTGCTGGCGACGCAGGGCGCCGACGTCACGCGGGAGTACTACTTCAACGACCACGGCGCGCAGATCGACCGGTTCGTCAACTCACTGATCGCCTCGGCCAAGGGCGAGCCGACGCCCGAGGACGGCTATGCGGGCGATTACATCGTCGACATCGCCCGGCAGGTGCTCGCCAAGGCGCCCGACGTGCTCGACCAGCCCGAGGATCAGCAGCGCGAGACATTCCGCGCCATCGGCGTCGACCTGATGTTCACGCACATCAAGCAATCGCTGCACGAGTTCGGCACCGACTTCGACGTGTACACCCACGAGGACTCGATGCACACCTCCGGCCGCGTCGACCAGGCCATCGCCCGGCTGCGCGAGACCGGCAACATCTACGAGAAGGACGGCGCCACCTGGCTGCGCACCACCGAGTTCGGTGACGACAAGGACCGCGTCGTCATCAAGAGCGACGGCAACGCCGCCTACATCGCCGGCGACTTGGCGTACTTCCTGGACAAGCGCCAGCGTGGTTTCGACCTGTGCATCTACATGCTCGGCGCCGACCACCACGGCTACATCGCGCGCCTCAAGGCCGCCGCGGCCGCGCTCGGCGACGATCCGGACACCGTCGAGGTCCTCATCGGGCAGATGGTCAACCTGGTGCGCGACGGGCAGCCGGTGCGGATGAGCAAGCGCGCGGGCACCGTGATCACGCTCGACGACCTCGTCGAGGCCATCGGGGTCGACGCCGCGCGGTACTCGCTGATCCGCTCTTCGGTGGACACCCCCATCGACATCGACCTCCAGTTGTGGTCGAGCGCGTCCAACGAGAACCCGGTCTACTACGTGCAGTACGCGCACGCGCGGCTGTGCGCGCTGGCCCGCAACGCCGCCGATCTCGGCGTGACGGTGGACACCGCGCACCTGGACCTGCTCACGCACGACAAAGAGGGCGCGCTCATCCGCACCCTGGGCGAGTTCCCTCGCGTGCTCAAGACCGCGGCCGCGCTGCGTGAGCCGCACCGGGTGTGCCGCTACCTGGAGGATCTGGCCGGCGACTACCACCGCTTCTACGATTCGTGCCGCGTGCTGCCGCAGGGTGACGAGGAACCCGGCGACCTGCACTCGGCCCGCCTCGCGCTGTGCCGCGCGACGCGCCAGGTGATCGCCAACGGCCTGGCGATCCTCGGTGTCAGCGCCCCGGAGCGGATGTGAACGCGCATCCCGCCGGGCCCCGGCACGCCGAGGAACTGCACCACGCGGACATCCCGGACAGGCCGCAGAGCCCGGACGAGATCATGCTGCTCGCCCCCAACGTCTGGCCCCGCAACCTCGTACGCGGAGACGATGGTGTGGTCTCGATCGCCGGGGTGTCGGTGACCGACCTGGCCGCCGAGTTCGGCACGCCGCTGTTCGTGATCGACGAAGACGACTTCCGCACCCGCTGCCGCGACATCGCCGCGGCGTTCGGTGGCGGTGAGTACGTGCACTACGCGGCCAAGGCGTTCTTGTGCTCGGAGATCGCCCGCTGGGTCGACGAAGAGGGCCTCTCGCTCGATGTCGCGACCGGGGGAGAACTCGCCGTCGCACTGCACGCCGGATTCCCCGCCGAACGGATCACCGTGCACGGCAACAACAAATCCGTCGCCGAACTGACCGCATCCGTTCAGGCCGGGGTAGGCCACATCGTGCTGGACTCCGAGATCGAGATCGAGCGACTCGATGCGATCGCCGGTGCCGCGGGCGTGGTCCAGGACGTGCTGGTGCGCGTCACCGTCGGCGTGGAGGCCCACACCCACGAGTTCATCTCGACCGCGCACGAGGACCAGAAGTTCGGTTTGTCGCTGGCCACCGGTGCCGCGATGGCCGCGATCCGCCGGGTCTTCGCGACCGACAACCTGCGCCTGGTGGGCCTGCACAGCCACATCGGCTCCCAGATCTTCGACGTCGCCGGGTTCGAGATCGCCGCGCACCGCGTGATCGGCCTGCTGCGCGACGTGGTCGCCGAGTTCGGCGTCGAGAAGACATCGCAGATGTCGATCGTGGATCTCGGTGGCGGCCTTGGTATCTCATACCTCCCGCAGGACGATCCGCCGCCGATGAAGGAACTGGCCGACAAGCTGCTGGAGATCGTGCGCACCGAATCGGCCGCGGTCGGGCTGCCCACGCCCAAGCTCGTCGTCGAACCCGGTCGCGCCATCGCGGGGCCGGGCACCATCACGCTCTACGAGGTGGGCACCGTCAAGGATGTGGCCTTCGCATCCGACAAACACCGCCGCTACGTCAGCGTCGACGGCGGCATGAGCGACAACATCCGCACGTCGCTGTACGCCGCGCAGTACGATGCCCGGCTGGTGTCGCGCACGAGCGATGCCCCGCCCGCGCTGGCGCGCATCGTCGGAAAACATTGCGAGAGTGGCGATATCGTCGTCCGGGACACGTGGGTGTCCGACGACATCGCGCCCGGCGACCTGCTCGGCGTCGCCGCGACCGGCGCGTACTGCTACTCGATGTCGAGTCGATACAACCTGCTGTGCCGCCCCGCTGTGGTGGCCGTCGCCGACGGCAAGGCACGACTGGTGCTGCGACGGGAGACCGTCGAGGATCTTCTGAGCCTGGAGGTGAGTGGTCAATGAGTGAAAAGCCCATCGGTGTAGCGGTACTGGGCCTGGGGAACGTCGGCAGTGAGGTCGTGCGCATCCTCGCCGACAGCGCGGCCGATCTCGCGGCACGCATCGGTGCGCCGCTGGAACTGCGCGGTGTCGGCGTGCGCCGCGTGGCCGACGACCGCGGTGTGCCCGTCGACCTGCTCACCGACGACATCGACGCGCTGGTCTCGCGCGACGACGTCGACATCGTCGTTGAGGTCATGGGTCCGGTCGAACCGGCACGCAAGGCCATCCTGGCCGCGCTGGAGCAGGGCAAGTCCGTCATCACCGCCAACAAGGCGCTCATGGCGATGTCCACCGGCGAACTCGCGCAGGCCGCCGAAACGGCCCGTGTGGACCTGTATTTCGAGGCCGCCGTGGCAGGCGCCATCCCGGTGATCCGCCCGCTGACGCAGTCGTTGGCCGGTGACACGGTGCAGCGCGTGGCGGGGATCGTCAACGGCACCACCAACTACATCCTGTCCGAGATGGACAGCACCGGAGCCGATTACACGAGCGCGCTGGCCGACGCGAGCGCACTCGGATACGCCGAGGCCGATCCCACCGCCGACGTGGAGGGCTACGACGCGGCGGCCAAGGCCGCGATCCTCGCCTCGATCGCGTTCCACACCCGCGTGACCGCCGACGACGTGTACCGCGAGGGCATCACCAAGGTCAGCGCCGAGGACTTCGCCTCGGCCCGGGCGCTCGGCTGCACGATCAAGCTGCTCGCGATCTGTGAGCGGCTGACCTCCGACGAGGGCAAGGACCGGGTCTCGGCCCGCGTCTACCCGGCGCTCGTCCCGCTGACCCATCCGCTGGCCGCCGTCAACGGTGCGTTCAACGCGGTCGTCGTGGAAGCCGAGGCGGCCGGGCGGCTGATGTTCTACGGTCAAGGCGCCGGCGGTGCCCCCACCGCCTCTGCGGTGATGGGAGACGTGGTGATGGCGGCGCGCAACCGGGTTCAGGGCGGGCGTGGTCCGCGCGAATCGAAATACGCCAAGCTCCCGATCGCGCCGATCGGGTTCATCCCGACGCGCTACTACGTCAACATGAACGTGGCCGACCGGCCCGGCGTGTTGTCCGCTGTGGCAGCGGAATTCGCCAAGCGCGAGGTCAGCATCTCCGAGGTGCGCCAGGAGGGAATGGTCGACGAGGGCGGCAAGCCCTGCGGTGCCCGCATCGTCGTGGTCACCCACGAGGCCACCGACGCCGCGCTGTCGGAAACCGTCGAGGCGCTCGCCGACCTCGACGTCGTGCAGAACATCAACAGCGTTCTGCGATTGGAAGGAACGAACGCATGAGTGCAGCAAAAGCTGCGGTGCACCGGCCCTGGCCGGGCCTGATCGAGGCCTACCGGGACCGGCTGCCGATCGGTGCCGACTGGACCACCGTGACGCTGTTGGAGGGCGGTACCCCGCTGATCCACGCCAAGCGGATCAGCGAACTGACCGGCTGCACAGTGCATCTCAAGGTCGAGGGGCTCAACCCCACCGGCTCGTTCAAGGACCGGGGCATGACCGTGGCCGTCACCGAATCGCTGGCCCGCGGTCAGCAGGCGGTGCTGTGTGCCTCCACCGGTAACACCTCGGCGTCGGCGGCGGCGTACGCCGCGCGGGCCGGTATCACATGTGCGGTGCTGATCCCGCAGGGCAAGATCGCCATGGGCAAGCTGGCACAGGCAGTCATGCACGGCGCCAAGATCATCCAGGTCGACGGCAACTTCGACGACTGCCTCGAGCTCGCCCGTAAGCTCACCGCCGACTTCCCGACCATCGCGCTGGTGAACTCGGTCAACCCGTACCGTATCGAGGGGCAGAAGACCGCGGCGTTCGAGATCGTCGACGCGCTCGGCACCGCTCCCGACGTGCACGCGCTGCCGGTCGGCAATGCCGGCAACATCACCGCGTACTGGAAGGGCTACTCGGAGTACCACCGCGACGGCGTCTCGGACCGGCTGCCGCGGATGCTCGGCACGCAGGCCGCCGGTGCGGCCCCACTGGTGACCGGTGCGCCGGTCAAGGATCCCGAGACCATTGCGACCGCGATCCGCATCGGCTCGCCGGCCTCGTGGAACTCCGCCGTGGAGGCCCAGCAGCAGTCCGACGGCCGGTTCCTGGCCGCGACGGACGAGGAGATCCTGGCCGCCTACCATCTCGTCGCTCGCGCCGAGGGCGTGTTCGTCGAACCCGCGTCCGCCGCGAGCATCGCGGGTCTGCTCAAATCGGTCGAGGACGGTTGGGTCAAGCGTGGTTCCACGGTGGTGTGCACGGTGACCGGCAACGGTCTCAAGGACCCCGACACCGCGCTCAAGGGCATGCCCGAGGTCACCCCCGTTCCGGTCGACCCGTCCGCGGTGGTCGCCGAGCTGGGTCTGAGCTAGCGGGGTTCATCGGTGACTCAGACTCTGCCGGTCGGACTTTCGGCCACCGCAGTCGTCGCTGCCTCCAGCGCCAACCTGGGACCGGGCTTCGACAGCCTCGGTCTCGCGCTGAGCCTGTATGACGAAATCGTCGTCGAGACAGCAGAATCCGGTCTCACGGTGTTCGTCGAGGGCGAGGGCGCGGGCCAGGTGCCCCTCGATGAGACGCACCTGGTGGTCCGGGCGATCAACAAGGGCCTGCAAGCTGTCGGCTACTCGGCGCCGGGTCTGATCGTGCGCTGCCGCAACGACATTCCGCACTCCCGTGGCCTCGGTTCGTCGGCCGCCGCCGTGGTCGGTGGCCTCGCGGCCGTCAACGGGCTTGTGACGCAAACGGGTTGCGAGCCGATGGACGATACCCGGCTGATCCAGCTGGCCAGTGAGTTCGAGGGCCACCCCGACAACGCCGCGGCCGCCGTGCTCGGCGGCGCGGTGGTCTCATGGACCGAAGAGGCCGGGTCCGTGAACGATGAGCCACGCTACTCGGCCGTGCCGGTGCGCCTGCACCCCGACATCCGGCTGTTCTCCGCGGTGCCCCAGCAGCGGTCCTCGACAGCGGAGACCCGCGTGCTGCTGCCCGAACAGGTCAGCCACGTCGACGCGCGGTTCAACCTGAGTCGCGCCGCCCTGCTGGTCGTGGCGCTCTCCGAGCGTCCCGACCTGTTGATGTCCGCGACCCAGGACGTCCTGCACCAGCCGCAACGCGCGGCGGCGATGCCTGCCTCGGCGGAATACCTCGCGATCCTGCGGCGTTGTGGAGTTGCAGCGGTGCTGTCCGGTGCGGGTCCCTCGGTTCTCGGATTGAGCGCTCAGGTCGGTCTACCTGCCGAAGCCCTCGAGTACGGCACCGCCCACGGGTTCACCGTGACGGAGATGTCGGTTGGCGCCGGGGTGCGCTGGACGGCCGGAGCCGTGGTTCGCAACTGAGCGGACACGCGGAGCACGTCATTTCTTGATTCCTGCTCCGAAGAGGGCTATTCTCGCTCTCGTCCAGCACTCGCAGGGTTCTCGCCTGCGTCGACACCAGGACGACCACCCAATCTTCTCGTGTTCTACTCGTGGACTGATGGTTCGCCGCATCGCGGCGGATCGTGGCGATCGCCGTTGCACAGGCGACGGTGTGAGTCACGCATTCAGCGGACGTGCTGAATGCGCATCGACCTTTGGGGAGCCCTCGCCCGACGCAATCAGCGAGGGAAAGAAAGGAAATCCGTGACTGATACGGACCTCTTCACAGCCGACAACGCCAGCGACACTGGCGATTTGTCGAGCGCTGTGAAATCGAACACCGCGCCGCGCGCCCGGTCTGCGTCGCTTACGACGATGGTGTTGCCGGAGCTGCGCGCACTTGCCAAGGAAATCGGTGTTGAAGGTGCGTCCGGTCTGCGCAAGAGTGAGCTGATCGCCGCCATTCGCGCCCACCAGGGCGAATCCAACGGCCGGACCGCTCAGGCCAGCAGCCCGGCGTCCGCTGATGCCGGCAGTGCCGAGGCCGCCGAGGCGCCGGCCCCGCGTCGCCGCGAACGTCGCGCATCGACCCGCCAGGCCGGCGCCCCGGCCGCCGAGAAGAGCGCCGACGCCGAGGCGAAGGCCGAAGCCCCTGCCGAAGCCAAGACCGACATTCCGGCCGAAACCAAGACCGAGAAGGCCGAGAAACCCGCCAAGGAGGCCAAGGAGCCTCGGCAGTCCGAGACCAAGGCCGCCGAGGGCGAGTCCGGCGACGGACAGACCAAGCAGTCGCGGCGCGAGCGCTCCGGCAAGCAGGACCGCTCCGATCGTGGCGAGAAGGACGGGCAGGACGGCGGCCAGGACCAGGGCAAACAGGACCGTCAGGACCGTCAGGACCGCTCGGAGCGCGGCTCCGACCAGGACCAGCAGGGCGGTCAGCAGAACCGCGGCGGCGGCAACGCCGAGTCCGACGAGGACGGCGAGGGCAGGCAGGGCCGTCGCGGCCGCCGGTTCCGTGACCGCCGCAGGCGCGGCGAGCGCGGCGGTGAAGGCGGTGGCGAGACCGAGCTGCGCGAGGACGACGTGGTCCAGCCCGTCGCGGGCATCCTCGACGTCCTCGACAACTACGCATTCGTGCGGACCTCGGGTTACCTGGCCGGGCCGAACGACGTGTACGTCTCGATGAACATGGTGCGCAAGAACGGCCTGCGCCGCGGCGACGCCGTGACCGGTGCCGTGCGTGTGCCGCGTGAAGGCGAAAGCGGCGGCCAGAACCCACGCCAGAAGTTCAACCCGCTGGTGCGGCTGGACACCGTCAACGGCGGTTCGGTCGAGGACGCCAAGAAGCGCCCCGAGTTCGGCAAGCTCACACCGCTGTACCCGAACGAGCGACTGCGGCTGGAGACCACTCCTGAGCGCCTGTCGACGCGCGTCATCGACCTGATCATGCCGATCGGCAAGGGGCAGCGCGCCCTGATCGTGTCGCCGCCCAAGGCCGGTAAGACGACGATCCTGCAGGACGTCGCCAACGCGATCACCCGCAACAACCCCGAATGCCACCTGATGGTCGTGCTCGTCGACGAGCGGCCTGAAGAGGTCACCGACATGCAGCGTTCGGTGAAGGGCGAGGTCATCGCCTCGACCTTCGACCGTCCGCCGTCAGATCACACGCAGGCCGCCGAACTGGCGATCGAGCGCGCCAAGCGCCTGGTCGAGCAGGGCAAGGACGTCGTGGTGCTGTTGGACTCGATCACCCGGCTGGGCCGCGCGTACAACAACGCGTCGCCGGCGTCGGGCCGCATCCTGTCCGGTGGTGTCGACTCCACCGCGCTGTACCCGCCCAAGCGCTTCCTCGGCGCGGCCCGCAACATCGAGCACGGCGGCTCGTTGACGATCATCGCGACCGCCATGGTCGAAACCGGGTCGACCGGTGACACCGTCATCTTCGAGGAGTTCAAGGGCACGGGTAACGCCGAGCTCAAGCTGGATCGCAAGATCGCCGAACGCCGGGTGTTCCCGGCCGTCGACGTCAACCCGTCCGGCACCCGCAAGGACGAGCTGCTGCTTTCCCCGGACGAGTTCGCGATCGTGCACAAGCTGCGTCGCGTGTTGAGCGGGCTGGATTCCCACCAGGCCATCGACCTGCTGATCAGCCAGCTGCGCAAGACCAAGACCAACTACGAGTTCCTGGTCCAGGTGTCCAAGACGGCCCCCGGCTCGATGGACGTCGACTGATCCGACAATGACACAAGGCCCCTGCTCCGGCGGGGGCCTTGTGCGTTGGACCGGTTGCTCACACCGCGGGATCGGCCTTCAGGCCCGGCATGACGTAGCGGCGCAGATGCGTCAGCACGGCGTCGGGATCGCTCGCGTCGAGCTGGTCGCCGGGTACGGTCGCGAAGGATATGACAACGCGCGCAACCCATTCCGCGGCCTCGTCGATGTCGGTGTGCGGATGGATCTCACCGTGGTCGCGCGCGGCGACCAGATACCGGGTCCAGAACGCCGCGAGATCGGGCACCAGACCCTGCACTCCGGCGCCCGCACACGCCGCGAACTCCTCGGGTTCGTCGAGGCGCAGCTTCATCAGCAGCGCCCCGGGATCGTCGTACGCGGTGCGGCCGTAGCGGATACCAGCGGCGATCTTCTCGTCGAGACCCCCGTACTTCTCGAGCATGGCGTGCGCATCCGACCAGTACGCGTCGTTGAGACGCACGATCGCGGCCCCGAGCAGCGACACCTTGTCGGGGAAGTGCCGGTACAGCCACCCGCGGGAGACTCCGGCGGCCTCGGCCACCTCCGACACTGTCGTCGCACGAATGCCCTTGGCCCGCAGACAGATTTCCGCAGCGTCGATGAGTCGATCACGAACACTGCGGGGGGCGGTGGCGTTGGTCAAGTGCGGTGACTCCTGAGGCGGGCTGTTTCACGCGATTCTGCCAAGGACCGGCGCTACCGGGGGACGGCACAACCGTGGTAGACAGATTTCGCAATCTGTTCACCCGTCCTGGGGGTCGCCGGCATGGCCGATACGCTGCAGCAATTGCTCCGCTCCCGCGCCGAGCAGGACACCATCGCGGTCAAGTACGGCGAGCGCACGTGGACGTGGCGCGAACACGTCGCCGAGGCCGCCGCACAGGCACAGCACCTGATCCACCGCGGCGACCGGAGTCGCCGGCTGCACGTGGGCGCGCTACTCGGAAACACCCCACAGATGCTCACCGCCCTGGCCGCGGCGGCGCTCGGCGGTTATGTGCTGTGCGGCATCAACACCACGCGCCGCGGCGAGGCCCTCGCTCGCGACATCGCCCGCGTGGACTGCCAACTGCTGCTCACCGACGCCGAGCACCGCGGCCTGCTCGACGGCCTCGAACTGCCGGGCGTCACGGTGCTCGACGCCTCCCAACCGGGATCCGAGTCCGGGCCCGACGCCGGGCTGTGCGCCCTGACCACGTACCGCGAGGTCGGCCCCGACGACACGTTCATGATGATCTTCACCTCCGGTACCAGCGGTGACCCGAAGGCCGTCGAGGTGCCCCACTCGATGGTGCTGTTCGCGGGCAGCGCACTGGTCGAGCGATACGGCCTGACCTGCGACGACGTGTGCTATCTGGCGATGCCCCTGTTCCACTCCAACGCCGTGTACGCCGGCTGGAGCGTGGCGGTCGGCGCGGGGGCGGCCATGGCGCCGGCGACGTTCTCGGCCTCGGGTTTCCTGCCCGACATCCGGCGCTACGGCGCGACGTACATGAACTACGTCGGCAAGCCTCTCGCGTACATCCTGGCCACGCCCGAGAAACCGGACGACCACGACAACCCGTTGCGTATCGCGTTCGGCAACGAGGCCGCCGACCGCGACATCGAGGCTTTCGGCAGGCGATTCGGTTGCACGGTGTGGGACGGCTTCGGTTCGACCGAGACCGCCGTGATCATCACGCGGCCCGACGACTGCCCACTCGGGTCGATCGGCAAGGGGTTCCCCGGTGTGGCGATCTACGATCCGGAGACCCTCACCGAGTGCGCGGCGGCCGAATTCGATGACACCGGAGCCCTGGTCAACGGCGACGCGGCCATCGGGGAGCTGGTCAACACGACCGGCGGCGGACTGTTCCGCGGCTACTACAACGATCAGGGCGCCACCGATCAGCGCATGCGGCACGGCATGTACTGGTCGGGCGATCTGGCCTACCGCGACGCCGATGGTTGGATCTACCTGGCCGGGCGTACCGCCGACTGGATGCGGGTCGACGGCGAGAACCTCACGGCCGCGCCGATCGAACGCATCCTGCTGCGTCTGGACGCCATCAACCGCGTCGCCGTCTACCCGGTGCCCGACGAGTACGTCGGCGACCAGGTCATGGCGGCCATCGTGCTGCGGGACGGCGCGACGTTGACGCCGGGGGAGTTCGAGGAGTTCCTGGCCGCCCAACGGGATCTGTCGCCCAAGGCGTGGCCGCGCCACGTCTGGATCGCCGACGACCTGCCCACGACCGCCACCAACAAGATCCTCAAACGGGAACTCGTCGCGATGGGCACCGATCCGGCCGGACGCGTACTGTGGCACCGCGACGGCACGCGGTTCGGCGACCTCGGCGCCGCGTCACAGCCGGGGACCCGCCCAGGAATATTGCCTGCGTAGCACGCGTTTAGGGGATTGGCGGTTGACCTGGCATAATGGACCGCTGACCCTCGGTCCCGGTTCACGTCCGGTACATGCAGATGGGCGACCCGGGGCCACGATTGAAGAGGAACCATGAAAACAGGCATTCATCCTGAGTACGTCGACACAACCGTGCAGTGCGGTTGCGGCAACAGCTTCACGACCCGTAGCACCAAGCAGAGCGGCACGATCGTCGTCGAGGTCTGCTCGCAGTGCCACCCGTTCTACACCGGCAAGCAGAAGATCCTCGACAGCGGCGGCCGCGTGGCGCGCTTCGAGAAGCGCTACGGCAAGCGCAACAAGGCTGCTGCGGACAAGTAGCTACCTCAACGGCGCCCGATCTGTCGCATATGCGTCAGATTTGGGCGCCGTTGCTGTTTCAGCGGGAATTTCAGGAAAATCTTCGTGAAGGAGTGGGCGGTGAGCGGCACGGATACCGCACCGGCAATTGAGGCGCTGCTGGCCGAGCACGCCGACCTCGAGCGCCAACTCTCCGACCCGGCGTTGCACGCCGACGCCGCTGCGGCCCGCAAGGTCGGGCGCCGGTTCGCCCAGGTGTCGCCCATCGTGGCCACCTACCGCAAGCTCGAAGCCGCGCGCGGCGACCTGGAGGCGGCCCGCGAACTCGCGGTCGACGACGCCGGCTTCGCCGCCGAGGTCGAGGAACTCACCGCGAAGGTCGCCGAGCTCGACGATCAGCTCACCGACCTGCTGGCCCCCCGCGATCCGCACGATGCCGACGACATCGTGCTCGAGGTGAAATCCGGCGAGGGCGGCGAGGAATCGGCCCTGTTCGCCGCCGATCTGGCACGCATGTACATCCGCTACGCCGAGCGTCACGGCTGGACCGTGACCGTGCTCGACGAGACCACATCCGACCTGGGCGGCTACAAGGACGCGACACTGTCGATCCGCAGCAAGGGCGACACCGCCGACGGCGTGTGGGCGCGGCTGAAGTTCGAGGGCGGCGTGCACCGCGTGCAGCGCGTGCCGGTCACCGAATCCCAGGGCCGCGTGCACACCTCGGCTGCGGGCGTCCTGGTGTACCCGGAGCCAGAAGAGGTCGAGGAAGTCCAGATCGACGAGTCCGATCTGCGTATCGACGTGTACCGGTCGTCCGGCAAGGGCGGTCAGGGCGTCAACACCACCGACTCCGCGGTGCGCATCACCCACCTGCCGACCGGCATCGTCGTCACGTGCCAGAACGAGCGGTCGCAGTTGCAGAACAAGGCCCGTGCCATGCAGGTGCTCGCGGCCCGGCTGCAGGCCCTGGCCGAGGAGCAGGCCGAGGCCGACGCATCGGCCGACCGGGCCAGCCAGATCCGCACGGTCGACCGCAGCGAGCGGATCCGCACCTACAACTTCCCCGAGAACCGGATCGCCGACCACCGCATCAACTTCAAGGCGCACAATCTCGATCAGGTGCTCGACGGCGACATGGACGCACTGCTCGACGCACTGGCCGCGGCCGACAAGCAGTCCCGCCTGCAACAGGCCTGATCCGCTCGTCATGACGCGTTTGCGCACCGCGATCGAGGCCGCGACGGCGACGCTCGCCGCCGCGGGCGTCGGCTCTCCGCGCATCGACGCCGAACTGCTGGCCGCGCACGCGCTGGGCACCGAGCGTGGCAGGTTGATGCTCTCCGACGACCCGGGCCCGGAGGCCCTGTCGGCATTCGACGAGCTCGTCGCCGCGCGCGCCCGGCGCATCCCGCTACAGCACCTCGTCGGCACCGCGGCGTTCGGACCGCTGACGCTCGAGGTGGGCCCCGGGGTGTTCATCCCCCGGCCCGAGACCGAGGCGCTGCTGGAATGGGCTCTCGCGCAAGATCTTCGCCGCGACGCGGTGATCGTCGACCTGTGCACGGGGACCGGGGCGCTGGCGCTCGCGCTGGCACACCACCACCCGCGGGCCCGCGTCATCGCGGTCGACGATTCCCCGGCCGCGCTCGAGTACACGAGACGCAACACCGCGGGCACCTCGGTGGAGGTGCTGGCGGCCGACGTCACGCGGCCCGGGCTGCTGCCCGAACTCGACGACGGGGTGGATCTCGTGGTGTCCAACCCGCCCTACATCCCCGAAGGCGCCGAACTCGACCCCGAGGTCGCCGACCACGACCCCGGTCACGCGCTGTTCGGCGGGCCGGACGGCATGGCCGTCATCGGGCCGATCGTGGCGCTGGCCGCCCGCTGGTTGCGTGCCGGCGCGATGTGCGCCGTCGAGCACGACGACACCACATCGGCACGCACGGTCGAGTTGTTCACGCGCGACGGACACTTCGCCGACGTGACCGCCCGGCGTGACCTCACGGGCCGCCCCCGCTTTGTCACCGCGACCCGGATTGCGCGAAGCTGATAGGCATGACGGACGAATGCCTGCGCAAGGAGGCGATGTGACCGAGCTGTTCGACTGTGCCGACGCCGAGCAACGTGCCATCGGTATCGCATCGGCGGTCAGCGCGGTCAAGGGTGGCAGGCTCGTGGTGATGCCCACCGACACCGTCTACGGCATCGGTGCAGACGCGTTCGACTCCGGCGCGGTCGGTGCGCTGCTCGCGGCCAAGGGCCGCGGCCGCGACATGCCCGTCGGCGTGCTGGTCGGCTCGTGGACCACCATCGACGGCCTGGTGTACTCGGTTCCCCGCAGCGCCCGCGAGTTGATCAGGGCGTTCTGGCCGGGTGCGCTGAGCCTTGTCGTCCATCAGGCGCCGTCACTGCAGTGGGACCTCGGGGACACCCGCGGCAGCGTCATGCTGCGGATGCCGCTGCACCCCGTGGCCATCGAACTGCTTCGCGAAGTGGGCCCCATGGCGGTGTCGAGCGCCAACATCTCCGGGCGCCCGGCCGCGGGCACGGCCGCTGAGGCACGCGAACAGCTCGGCGATCTCGTCGAGGTGTATCTCGACGGCGGGCCGGCCGAGAAACAGGCCGCGTCCACGATCGTCGACCTCACCGGAGCCGAACCGCGCATCCTGCGCACCGGGCCGATCAGTGCCGAGGACATCGCGCGCGTCCTCGACGTGGAAGTCGCGACACTCACCGCAACTCTGACGGAGTGATCTCAGCTTGCTGCAGTACGGTGCACCGGTGATCACGGCCGCCCGCGAGATCGACATGGGGAGTCGGACGATTCTCGCGTTGTCGGACCAGGGCGCAGGTGTGCCGCTGCGTGAGCTCGCGCTGGTGGGCCTGACCGCGGCGATCATCACCTACTTCGCGACCGGCTGGGTTCGGGTGCTCGCGATCCGCTTCGGCGCCGTGGCCTACCCGCGCGAACGTGACGTGCACGTGCAGCCCACGCCCCGCATGGGTGGCCTCGCGATGTACATCGGCGTCGCGTGCGCGGTGCTGCTCGCGTCCCAACTGCCCGCCCTGACGCGCGGATTCGTGTATTCGACCGGTATGCCCGCCGTCGTGGTGGCGGGCGGGCTGATCATGGCGATCGGCGTGATCGACGACCGGTGGGGCCTCGACGCGCTCACCAAGTTCGCCGGCCAGATCACCGCGGCGAGCGTGCTGGTCACCATGGGTGTCGCGTGGAGCGTGCTCTACATCCCGATCGGGGGAGTGGGCACGATCGTTCTCGACCAGGTCTCGTCGATCCTGCTGACACTGGCGCTGACCGTGTCGATCATCAACGCGATGAACTTCGTCGACGGACTCGACGGACTCGCGGCCGGACTCGGGCTCATCACCGCGCTGGCGATCTGCGTCTTCTCGGTGGGCCTGCTGCGCGATCACGGCGGCGACGTGCTCTTCTACCCGCCCGCGGTGATCTCCGTGGTGTTGGCGGGCGCCTGTCTGGGGTTCCTTCCCCACAACTTCCACCGGGCCAAGATCTTCATGGGCGACTCGGGTTCGATGCTGATCGGGCTCATGCTCGGCGCGGCATCGACCACCGCGGCGGGCCCCATCTCGCAGAACGCCTACGGTGCGCGCGACGTCTTCGCGCTGCTGTCGCCGTTCCTGCTGGTGGTGGCGGTCATGTTGGTGCCTGCCCTGGACACCCTGCTCGCGATCGTGCGGCGCACGCGCGCGGGGCGCAGCCCGCTGAGTCCCGACAAGATGCACCTGCACCACCGGTTGCTGCAGATCGGGCATTCGCACCGGCGCGCGGTGTTGCTGATCTACCTGTGGGTGGGGATCATCGCGTTCGGTGCGGCGAGCACGATTTTCTTCGACCCGGGGCAGACCGCGGTGGTCATGGCGGTGGCCATCGTGGTCGCGATCGTGGTGACCTTGATCCCGTTGTTGCGACGCAGTCCGGAGGGCGCGGAAGAGTCCTGAACGGAATTAGTACGACGAGAAGTAGTAGGGGCGGTTTTGGGGCCCCTACCATGTGGTACGGTGCTCGCAGAACCCGAAAAACCTCGCGGGTTGCCGGCCCGGCCCATCGGATTTCGCACAGCCGATCGGCGCCGAAAAACGACCGACAAAGGGAGCTACCCCTTGGGTGATTCCAGCGCGCCCGTCGCCCTCCGATACGCTCGTCGGGCACGCACAGGGTTTTACCAGGCAGCGATGCCCATCCAGGGGTTCTGCTTCCGTGACAGCGGGATTGAGGTGAATCAGTGACGACACCAGCGCACGATGCGCCGTTGGTGTTTCCGTCGGTGGCATTCCGGCCACTGCGCTTGCTGGTCGTCTGTGTCGCGCTGACCGTTGTCGCATTGCTTGCTGCCGGGTTCACCGGGCACGTCTTCTTCGGGATGTTCTTCGGCATCGGACTGGGACTCGGGCTGATCAACGCCCTTCTCGTCCGTCGCGCCGTCGAATCGATCACGGCCGAAGAGCACCCGCTCAAGAAGAAGATGGCCGTCAACTCGGCCACCCGGCTTCTCGTCATCACCGCGATCGCACTCGTCATCGCGTTTGTCTTCAAGAGCTCGGGCGGCATCGCGGTGCTGTTCGGGTTGGCGGTGTTCCAGGCACTGCTGGTGATGAGCACCAGCATCCCCGTCCTGCGGAAGATCCGCTCGAATGGCCTGGACGTCTTGGATACGGAATCGAAGGGTTGAGCTGACCTCCATGACTCAGACGACGACCGTGCTGGCCGCGGAAGAGGGTGGCGCCGCCATCCACGTCGGCCACCACACGCTCGTGTTCGAGCTGTTCGGCATGACGTTCAATGGCGACACCATCCTCGCCACGGCCGTCACCGCCGTGATCGTGATCGCGCTGGCCTTCTACCTGCGCTCCAAGGTCACGTCGACCGGGGTGCCCGGAGGCGTGCAGCTGTTCTGGGAGGCGCTGACGATCCAGATGCGTCAGCAGATCGAGGGCTCGATCGGCATGAAGATCGCCCCGTTCGTGCTGCCGCTCGCGGTGACGATCTTCGTGTTCATCCTGGTCTCGAACTGGCTTGCGGTGCTTCCGCTGCAGTACGGCGGAGCCGACGGCGCCGCGGCCGAGTTGTACAAGGCACCCGCTTCCGACATCAACTTCGTGCTGGCGCTCGCGTTGTTCGTGTTCGTCTGCTACCACGCCGCAGGCATCTGGCGTCGCGGCATCGTCGGCCACCCGATCAAGGTCCTCAAGGGCCACGTCGCGTTCCTCGCGCCGATCAACATCGTCGAAGAGCTCGCCAAGCCGGTCTCGCTGGCCCTCCGTCTTTTCGGCAACATCTTCGCCGGCGGCATCCTGGTCGCGCTGATCGCGATGTTCCCCTGGTACATCCAGTGGTTCCCGAACGCCGTGTGGAAGACCTTCGATCTGTTCGTCGGCCTCATCCAGGCCTTCATCTTCTCGCTGCTGACGATCCTGTACTTCAGCCAGTCGATGGAGCTGGACCACGACGAACACTGAGCATGACCGGCTAGATCCCTACAACCGCACGACACGAACTGCTGGCGGCGCAGCCACCAGTTACCAAGGAGGATAAAAGGAATGAATCTCGATCCCAACGCCATCATCACGGCCGGCGCCCTGATCGGCGGTGGATTGATCATGGGTGGCGGTGCCATCGGCGCCGGCATCGGCGACGGTATCGCGGGTAACGCCCTGATCTCGGGTATCGCCCGTCAGCCCGAGGCCCAGGGCCGGCTGTTCACCCCGTTCTTCATCACGGTCGGTCTGGTGGAAGCCGCGTACTTCATCAACCTGGCCTTCATGGCGCTGTTCGTCTTCGCCACTCCTGGCCTGCAGTAATCCGTCGGCATGGGTGAATTCAGCGCAACGATCCTGGCGGCCAGCCAGGCAGCCGAGGAAGGCGGCGGGGGTCAGAGCAACTTCCTGATCCCCAACGGCACCTTCTTCGCCGTGCTGATCATTTTCTTGATCGTGCTCGGCGTGATCTCGAAATGGGTTGTGCCACCGATCAGCAAGGTGCTGGCCGAGCGGGAAGCGATGCTGGCCAAGACCGCAGCCGACAACCGCAAGTCCGCCGAGCAGGTCGCTGCGGCACAAGCGGACTACGACAAGGCCATGGCCGGGGCGCGCGCACAGGCCTCGGCGCTTCGCGACGAGGCCCGCGCGGCCGGTCGCCAGGTGGTCGACGAGAAGCGTGCACAAGCCAGTGGTGAGGTCGCCGAGACCCTGCGCCAGGCGGACCAGCAACTGTCCGCACAGGGCGATCAGGTGCGCGGTGGCCTTGAGTCGTCGGTGGACGGGCTGTCAGCCAAGCTGGCCAGCAGGATCCTCGGCGTCGACGTGAAATCAGGTGGGACACAGTAGATGTCGATTTTCATCGGACAGCTGATCGGCTTTGCCGTCATCGCGTTCATCATCGTCAAGTGGGTGGTGCCACCCGTGCGGAACCTGATGCGTAACCAGCAGGAGGCCGTGCGTGCGGCGCTCGCCGAGAGTGCCGAGGCATCGAAGAAGCTCGCTGATGCCGATGCGATGCACGCCAAGGCGCTTGCCGACGCCAAGGCCGAGTCGGAGAAGGTCACCGAGGAGGCCAAGCAGGACTCCGAGCGCATCGCCGCGCAGCTGTCCGAACAGGCCGGCACCGAGGCGGAACGGATCAAGGCCCAAGGCGCACAGCAGATCCAGTTGATGCGCCAGCAGCTCATCCGCCAGCTGCGGACCGGGCTCGGCGCGGAGGCGGTCGACAAGGCCGCCGAGATCGTGCGGGCTCATGTCGCCGATCCGCAGGCACAGTCGGCCACCGTCGACCGCTTCCTGGCCGAGCTGGAGCAGATGGCGCCGTCGAGCGTGGTGATCGACACCGCCGCGACCAGCAAGCTGCGTGCCGCGAGCCGTGAATCGCTCGCGGTGCTGGTCGAGAAGTTCGACTCGGTCGCCGGCGGCCTCGACGCCGACGGGCTCACGAAGCTCGCCGACGAACTGGCTGCGGTCGCGAAGCTGCTGCTGACCGAGACGACCCTCAACAAGCACCTGGCCGAGCCCGCCGACGACGCCGCACCCAAGGTGCGCCTGCTCGAGCGTCTGCTCTCGGACAAGGTCGGCGCCACCACGCTGGATGTGCTTCGGACCGCCGTGTCGCGCCGTTGGTCGACCGAGTCGAACCTGATCGACGCCGTCGAGCACACCGCCCGCCTGGCACTGCTCAAGCGCGCCGAGGTCGCAGGCGAGGTCGACGAGGTCGAAGAGCAGCTGTTCCGGTTCGGACGCATCCTCGACACCGAACCGCGGCTGTCAGCGCTGCTGAGCGACTACACCACTCCCGCCCAACGCCGCGTCGCGCTTCTGGACAAGGCGCTCACCGGCCGCCCGGGTGTGAACAAGACAGCTGCGGCCCTGCTGTCGCAGACCGTCGGACTGCTTCGCGGCGAACGCGCCGACGAGGCCGTCATCGATCTCGCCGAACTCGCCGTGTCGCGGCGAGGCGAGGTGGTGGCGCACGTGTCGGCCGCGGCCGAGCTCAGCGACGTACAGCGCACGCGCTTGGCCGAGGTGCTCACCCGCATCTACGGCCAGCCGGTGTCCGTGCAACTGCACGTCGACCCGGAACTCCTCGGTGGCCTGTCGATCACGGTCGGTGACGAAGTGATCGACGGTTCCATCGCGTCCCGTTTGGCCGCCGCCCAGACCGGCTTGCCGGACTGACTTTGAAACCACCCAAGAACTAGGTAGGAAGACGAAAAACCATGGCAGAGTTGACAATCTCGGCTGCTGATATCGAAGGTGCCATCGAGGACTACGTATCCTCGTTTTCCGCCGACACCGAGCGTGAAGAGATCGGCACCGTCATCGACGCCGGTGACGGCATCGCCCACGTCGAGGGTCTGCCCTCGGTCATGACCCAGGAGCTGCTCGAGTTCCCCGGCGGGGTCCTCGGCGTGGCACTGAACCTCGACGAGCACAGCGTCGGCGCCGTCATCTTGGGTGAGTTCGAGAAGATCGAAGAGGGCCAGCAGGTCAAGCGGACCGGCGAGGTGCTCTCGGTCCCGGTGGGTGACGCCTTCCTGGGCCGTGTGGTCAACCCGCTCGGCCAGCCGATCGACGGCCAGGGCGACATCGCCGCCGAGACCCGCCGCGCCCTCGAGCTGCAGGCACCCTCGGTGGTGCAGCGCCAGAGCGTGTCAGAGCCGCTGCAGACCGGTATCAAGGCCATCGACGCCATGACCCCGATCGGTCGCGGTCAGCGTCAGCTGATCATCGGCGACCGCAAGACCGGCAAGACCGCCGTGTGCGTCGACACCATCCTCAACCAGCGTGAGGCCTGGCTGACCGGCGACCCGAAGCAGCAGGTGCGCTGCGTCTACGTCGCCGTCGGCCAGAAGGGCACCACCATCGCCAGCGTGAAGCGCGCGCTGGAAGAGGGCGGCGCCATGGAGTACACGACGATCGTCGCCGCCCCGGCCTCCGACGCGGCCGGCTTCAAGTGGCTCGCCCCGTACACCGGTTCGGCCATCGGCCAGCACTGGATGTACAACGGCAAGCACGTCCTGATCGTCTTCGACGATCTGACCAAGCAGGCCGAGGCCTACCGCGCCATCTCGCTGCTGCTGCGCCGCCCGCCGGGCCGCGAGGCATACCCGGGTGACGTCTTCTACCTGCACTCCCGTCTGCTGGAGCGTTGCGCGAAGCTGTCCGACGAGCTCGGCGGCGGCTCGATGACGGGTCTGCCGATCATCGAGACCAAGGCCAACGACATCTCGGCCTACATCCCCACCAACGTCATCTCGATCACCGACGGCCAGTGCTTCCTGGAGTCCGACCTGTTCAACCAGGGCGTTCGTCCGGCCGTGAACGTCGGTGTGTCGGTGTCCCGCGTCGGTGGCGCGGCCCAGATCAAGGCCATGAAAGAGGTCGCGGGCTCGCTGCGTCTCGATCTGTCGCAGTACCGCGAGCTGGAGGCCTTCGCGGCCTTCGCCTCCGATCTGGACGCCGCATCAAAGGCCCAGCTGGACCGCGGTGCGCGTCTGGTCGAGCTGCTCAAGCAGCCCCAGTACAGCCCGCTGGCCGTCGAGGAGCAGGTCGTCGCGATCTTCCTCGGCACCCAGGGCCACCTGGATTCGGTTCCGGTCGAAGACGTTCAGCGTTTCGAGGCCGAGCTGCTGGAGCACGTCAAGGCCAGCCACTCCGACATCCTCGACGGCATCCGCGAGAGCAAGAAGCTCTCCGAGGAGGCCGAGGAGAAGCTCGTGTCGGTCATCAACGAATTCAAGAAGGGCTTCTCGGCTTCCGACGGCAGCTCGGTGGTCGTCACCGATGACGCCGACGCACTCGATCCCGAGGACCTGGAGAAGGAATCCGTCAAGGTCCGCAAGCCGGCACCGAAGAAGGCCTAGGTAACACATGGCAGCGACACTGCGCGAACTACGCGGGCGCATCCGCTCCGCCGGGTCGATCAAGAAGATCACCAAGGCCCAGGAGCTGATCGCGACCTCGCGGATCGCCAAGGCGCAGGCACGGGTCGAAGCGGCCCGGCCCTATGCCGCCGAGATCACCAACATGCTCACCGAGCTCGCGGGCGCCAGCGCGCTGGACCACCCGCTGCTCGTCGAGCGCAAGCAGCCCAAGCGGGCCGGTGTGCTGGTGGTGTCGTCGGACCGCGGCCTGTGCGGTGCCTACAACGCCAACGTGCTGCGCCGCGCCGAGGAGCTGTTCTCGCTGCTGCGCGACGAGGGCAAGGACCCGGTGCTGTACGTGGTCGGCCGGAAGGCCTTGGGCTACTTCAGCTTCCGGCAGCGCACCGTGACCGAGTCGTGGACCGGATTCTCCGAGCGTCCGACCTACGAGCACGCCAAGGAGATCGCCGACACGCTGGTGAACGCCTTCATGTCCGGTGCCGACGACGAGGGCGACGACGCGGGTGCCGACGGCATCCTCGGGGTCGACGAACTGCACATCGTGTTCACCGAGTTCCGGTCCATGCTGTCGCAGACCGCGGTGGCCCGTCGCGTCGCGCCGATGGAGGTCGAGTACGTCGGCGAGGTGGAATCCGGACCGCACACGCTGTACTCGTTCGAGCCGGACCCGGAAACGCTGTTCGACGCGTTGTTGCCGCGCTACATCGCGACCCGCGTGTACGCCGCACTTCTTGAGGCGGCCGCCTCCGAGTCGGCCTCGCGCCGGCGCGCGATGAAGTCAGCGACCGACAACGCCGACGAGCTCATCAAGGCGCTGACGCTGGCGGCGAACCGCGAGCGCCAGGCACAGATCACCCAGGAAATCAGCGAGATCGTCGGTGGCGCCAACGCGCTGGCCGACGCCAAGTAAGCCCCGTAGGAAGCGAAGAGAGAATGACTGCTACTGCAGAAAAGACCGCGGGTCGCGTAGTCCGCATCACCGGCCCGGTGGTGGACGTCGAATTCCCGCGTGGCTCTGTGCCAGACCTGTTCAACGCGCTGCACGCCGAGATCACCTTCGGTGCGCTCGCCAAGACCCTGACCCTCGAGGTCGCCCAGCACCTCGGTGACAACCTGGTGCGCTGCATCTCCATGCAGCCCACCGACGGCCTGGTGCGCGGCGTCGAGGTGACCGACACCGGCGCGTCGATCTCCGTCCCGGTCGGCGACGGCGTCAAGGGCCACGTGTTCAACGCGCTCGGCGACTGCCTCGACGATCCCGGCTACGGCAAGGACTTCGAGCACTGGTCGATCCACCGCAAGCCGCCGGCCTTCTCGGACCTGGAGCCCCGCACCGAGATGCTGGAGACCGGTCTGAAGGTCGTCGACCTGCTGACCCCGTACGTGCGTGGCGGCAAGATCGCCCTGTTCGGCGGCGCAGGCGTGGGCAAGACGGTTCTCATCCAGGAGATGATCAACCGCATCGCCCGCAACTTCGGTGGTACGTCGGTGTTCGCCGGCGTGGGTGAGCGCACCCGCGAGGGCAACGACCTGTGGGTCGAGCTCGCGGACGCCAACGTGCTCAAGGACACCGCGCTGGTGTTCGGCCAGATGGACGAGCCGCCGGGCACCCGTATGCGCGTCGCCCTCTCGGCCCTGACCATGGCCGAGTTCTTCCGCGACGAGCAGGGCCAGGACGTGCTGCTGTTCATCGACAACATCTTCCGGTTCACCCAGGCCGGTTCCGAGGTGTCGACCCTGCTCGGTCGTATGCCTTCGGCCGTGGGTTACCAGCCGACGCTGGCCGACGAGATGGGTGAGCTGCAGGAGCGCATCACCTCGACCCGTGGTCGTTCCATCACCTCCATGCAGGCCGTGTACGTGCCCGCCGACGACTACACCGACCCGGCCCCGGCCACCACCTTCGCCCACCTGGACGCCACCACCGAACTTTCGCGTGCGGTGTTCTCCAAGGGCATCTTCCCGGCGGTGGACCCGCTGGCGTCGTCGTCGACCATCCTGGACCCGGCGATCGTCGGTGACGAGCACTACCGCGTCGCGCAGGAGGTCATCCGGATCCTGCAGCGGTACAAGGACCTTCAGGACATCATCGCGATCCTCGGTATCGACGAGCTGTCCGAAGAGGACAAGCAGCTGGTCAACCGGGCGCGCCGGATCGAGCGCTTCCTGAGCCAGAACATGATGGCGGCCGAGCAGTTCACCGGTCAGCCGGGCTCGACGGTGCCGCTCAAGGAGACCATCGAGGCGTTCGACAAGCTCACCAAGGGCGAGTTCGATCACCTGCCCGAGCAGGCGTTCTTCCTCATCGGTGGTCTGGACGACCTGGCGAAGAAGGCCGAGAGCCTCGGCGCCAAGCTGTGAGTGCTGGCTTGAGCGTCGGAAAGGTGGTGTGCCATGGCTGATCTGAACGTCGAGATCGTCGCCGTCGAGCGTGAGCTCTGGTCCGGACCCGCCACGTTCGTGTTCACCCGCACCACCGCCGGTGAGATCGGCATCCTGCCGCGGCACATCCCGCTGGTGGCACAGCTGGTCGACGACGCGATGGTTCGGGTCGAGCGTGAGGGTGACGACGATCTGCGGATCGCGGTCGACGGCGGGTTCCTGTCGGTGACCGAGGAGACCGTCCGCATCCTCGTGGAGAACGCACAATTCGAGTCCGAGATCGATGCGGATGCTGCCAAGCAGGACGCAGCCTCCGACGACGAGCGGACCGCGGCATGGGGCCGGGCGCGCCTGCGCGCCCTCGGCCAGATCGACTAATTCATCGATGAGCGCGTCCATGATCGGCATGGTCGCGCTCGTCGGTGTGCTCCTGTTACTGGTCATCGCACTGTGCTACCGGCTGTGGAAGTTGCGCCAGGTCGGAGGAACGGCGGCCATCCTGCGGGACTTTCCCGCGGTCGGCGGCCAGGGCTGGCGGCACGGTGTGATGCGTTACCGCGGAGGGGAAGCCGGTTTCTACCGGCTTTCCAGTATCCGCTGGTGGCCTGATCGCCGGCTCAGCCGGCGAGGCCTCGAAGTCGTGTCGCGTCGCGCACCGCGCGGCGACGAGTACGACATCATGACCGACCAGATCGTGATCCTGGAATTGCGCGACATGAGCCCCGAGCGCAAGCGGGGCTACGAGATCGCGCTCGACCGCGGCGCGCTGACCGCGTTCACCTCGTGGCTCGAATCCCGGCCGTCACCGCGCGCGAGGCGCCGGACCTACTGATTTGCTGACCACACGGTCTTCGCGCAAGCGGCTCATCCGCCGGGCTTCCACAGCACATCGCCTTCGGGATTCGCCACCCGCGACAGGATGAACAGCAGGTCGGACAGCCGGTTGAGGTACTTGGCCGGCAGAACGCTCACCGATTCCCCGAACTCGTCCACCGCGGTCCACGCCGAGCGCTCGGCGCGCCGGGCCACGGTCCTGGCCACGTGCAGCAGCGCCGAGAGCGGAGTTCCACCCGGCAGGATGAACGAGTTGAGCGCGGGCAACCCCTCGTTGAACTCGTCGCACCATTTCTCCAGGCGGTCGATGTAGTCCTGGGAGATGCGCAGCGGCGGGTGCTCGGGATTCTGGACAACCGGGGTGGAGAGGTCCGCGCCGGCGTCGAACAGGTCGTTCTGAATCTGCTGCAACACCACCCGGATTTGCTGACCAGGGTTGCCGAGCGCGAGTGCGACGCCGATGGCGGCGTTGGTCTCGTCACAGTCGGCGTATGCGGTCAAGCGGGCGTCGTTCTTGGACACCCGGCTGAAATCGCTCAGCCCGGTCGTCCCGTCGTCGCCGGTGCGGGTGTAGATACGGGTGAGATGAACGGCCATGACACGCACGGTACCGGGCGCGGTGACGGTTGACGGCCATGCCGTGTTCGCGCGAGGTTTCTCGATCCCAACTGCGGCCTGTCTAGACTTACCTGCGTGAGCGAGCGTTTCGTGGTGACCGGTGGCAACCGGTTATCAGGCGAAGTTGCTGTGGGTGGCGCCAAGAACAGCGTCCTGAAACTCATGGCAGCCGCGCTGTTGGCAGAAGGCACGAGCACGATCACCAATTGCCCCGACATCCTCGATGTTCCGTTGATGGCCGAGGTGTTGCGTGGCCTTGGCGCGACCGTCGAGCTCGACGGTGCGACCGTCCGCATCACCTCACCCGATGAACCCAAGTACGACGCCGACTTTGCCGCGGTACGGCAGTTCCGCGCTTCGGTGTGTGTGCTCGGACCGCTGGTGGGGCGCTGCAAGAAGGCGAGGGTCGCGCTGCCCGGCGGGGATGCGATCGGCTCACGCCCACTGGACATGCATCAGGCCGGGTTGAGGCAATTGGGGGCGACCTGCAACATCGAGCACGGTTGCGTGGTGGCCGAGGCCGATCATCTGCGCGGCGCCGAGATCCAGTTGGAGTTTCCCTCGGTGGGGGCGACCGAGAACATCCTGATGGCCGCGGTGGTCGCCGAGGGCGTGACGACCATCCACAACGCCGCTCGTGAGCCCGACGTCGTGGACCTGTGCGCGATGCTCAACGAGATGGGCGCGCAGGTGAGCGGCGCGGGGACATCGACGCTGACGATCACCGGGGTGGATCGGCTGTATCCCACCGAGCACCGCGTGATCGGCGATCGCATCGTGGCCGCGACATGGGGGATCGCCGCGGCGATGACGCGCGGCGACATCACGGTGACCGGCGTCGACCCGCAGCACCTGCAGTTGGTCCTGCACAAACTCCACGATGCAGGCGCGACCGTGACACAGAACGACAACGGCTTTCGCGTCGTGCAGTACGAGCGGCCCAAGGCGGTGAACGTCGCGACCTTGCCGTTTCCGGGGTTCCCCACGGATCTGCAGCCGATGGCCATCGGTCTCGCGGCGATCGCCGACGGGACGTCGATGATCACCGAGAACGTGTTCGAGGCGCGGTTCCGGTTCGTCGAGGAGATGATCCGGCTCGGCGCCGATGCCCGCACCGATGGGCATCACGCCGTGGTGCGGGGGATCCCGCAGCTGTCGAGCGCGCCGGTGTGGTCGTCGGACATCCGCGCCGGCGCCGGCCTGGTGCTCGCCGGCCTGGTGGCCGACGGCGAGACCGAGGTCCACGACGTCTTCCACATCGATCGTGGCTACCCGCTGTTCGTGGAGAACCTCGTCAGCCTCGGAGCCGAGATCGAAAGAGTAAGCTCGTAGGGGAGCACGACGCGTGACGGTCGGGCTTGGTCCCATCCGTCACAAAGTGGCTCTGACCAGGCGATTTGCGTTCGCGACGAACCTCGTACTATCTTTATGAAGTCGCCGCGGAGCGGAGAAAACAACCCGGTCCAGAGCGACTTGACAAGCCAGACGAAGCAGTATTAAGCTGGCAGGGTTGCCCCAAAGCGGGGCGGCCAACAATCTGGTCTGTTGTTTGAGAACTCAATAGTGTGTTTGGTGGTTTTTGTTTGTTGTTTTTTGTCTGCCCTCTTTCCCGTTTGGGGGTGGATGTTTTTGATGCCAGTTTTGGTGTCGTTTTGTTAGGTCAGATTTTTCTGAATTGCCTTTTAGGTTTTGTTTGGAGAGTTTGATCCTGGCTCAGGACGAACGCTGGCGGCGTGCTTAACACATGCAAGTCGAACGGAAAGGCCCTTTCGGGGGTACTCGAGTGGCGAACGGGTGAGTAACACGTGGGTGATCTGCCCTGCACTTTGGGATAAGCCTGGGAAACTGGGTCTAATACCGAATATACCCTGCTGGTCGCATGGCCTGGTGGGGGAAAGCTTTTGCGGTGTGGGATGGGCCCGCGGCCTATCAGCTTGTTGGTGGGGTGATGGCCTACCAAGGCGACGACGGGTAGCCGGCCTGAGAGGGTGACCGGCCACACTGGGACTGAGATACGGCCCAGACTCCTACGGGAGGCAGCAGTGGGGAATATTGCACAATGGGCGCAAGCCTGATGCAGCGACGCCGCGTGAGGGATGACGGCCTTCGGGTTGTAAACCTCTTTCAGCACAGACGAAGCGCAAGTGACGGTATGTGCAGAAGAAGGACCGGCCAACTACGTGCCAGCAGCCGCGGTAATACGTAGGGTCCGAGCGTTGTCCGGAATTACTGGGCGTAAAGAGCTCGTAGGTGGTTTGTCGCGTTGTTCGTGAAAACTCACAGCTTAACTGTGGGCGTGCGGGCGATACGGGCAGACTAGAGTACTGCAGGGGAGACTGGAATTCCTGGTGTAGCGGTGGAATGCGCAGATATCAGGAGGAACACCGGTGGCGAAGGCGGGTCTCTGGGCAGTAACTGACGCTGAGGAGCGAAAGCGTGGGGAGCGAACAGGATTAGATACCCTGGTAGTCCACGCCGTAAACGGTGGGTACTAGGTGTGGGTTTCCTTCCTTGGGATCCGTGCCGTAGCTAACGCATTAAGTACCCCGCCTGGGGAGTACGGCCGCAAGGCTAAAACTCAAAGGAATTGACGGGGGCCCGCACAAGCGGCGGAGCATGTGGATTAATTCGATGCAACGCGAAGAACCTTACCTGGGTTTGACATGCACAGGACGCCGGCAGAGATGTCGGTTCCCTTGTGGCCTGTGTGCAGGTGGTGCATGGCTGTCGTCAGCTCGTGTCGTGAGATGTTGGGTTAAGTCCCGCAACGAGCGCAACCCTTGTCTCATGTTGCCAGCACGTGATGGTGGGGACTCGTGAGAGACTGCCGGGGTCAACTCGGAGGAAGGTGGGGATGACGTCAAGTCATCATGCCCCTTATGTCCAGGGCTTCACACATGCTACAATGGCCGGTACAAAGGGCTGCGATGCCGTGAGGTGGAGCGAATCCTTTCAAAGCCGGTCTCAGTTCGGATCGGGGTCTGCAACTCGACCCCGTGAAGTCGGAGTCGCTAGTAATCGCAGATCAGCAACGCTGCGGTGAATACGTTCCCGGGCCTTGTACACACCGCCCGTCACGTCATGAAAGTCGGTAACACCCGAAGCCGGTGGCCTAACCCCTTGTGGGAGGGAGCCGTCGAAGGTGGGATCGGCGATTGGGACGAAGTCGTAACAAGGTAGCCGTACCGGAAGGTGCGGCTGGATCACCTCCTTTCTAAGGAGCACCACGAGAGACACCTTCCGTTGGGGAGGGTGTGAGCCGTGAGGAACCCTTTTGCCTGTAGTGGGCGGGGTTTGGTGCAACAGCAAACGTTGAGATGCGGTGTGGGAAACGCTGTGTCGAGGAAACTGCCGGACACACTATTGGGCTTTGAGACAACAGGCCCGTGCCCTTTTTGGGGGTGGCTCCGTGGTGACGGGGTCGGCGTGTTGTTGCCCTGCTTTGGTGGTGGGGTGTGGTGTTTGATTTGTGGATAGTGGTTGCGAGCATCTAGCGCGCAGAGTGTGGCTGCCGGCTTTCGGGTTGGTGGTTCATTGTTGCGGGCGATTGATGTGCAATTTTTCTTCTGATTATTGGTTTTTTGTGTTGTAAGTGTTTAAGGGCGCATGGTGGATGCCTTGGCACTGGGAGCCGATGAAGGACGTAGGAGGCTGCGATAAGCCTCGGGGAGCTGTCAACCGAGCGTTGATCCGAGGATGTCCGAATGGGGAAACCCGGCACGAGTGATGTCGTGTCACCAGGCGCTGAATATATAGGCGTCTGGGGGGAACGCGGGGAAGTGAAACATCTCAGTACCCGTAGGAAGAGAAAACAAAATTGTGATTCCGTGAGTAGTGGCGAGCGAAAGCGGAGGATGGCTAAACCGTATGCATGTGATACCGGGTAGGGGTTGTGTGTGCGGGGTTGTGGGACCTATCTTTCCGGCTCTACCTGGCTGGAGGGCAGTGAGAAAATGTTGTGGTTAGCGGAAATGGCTTGGGATGGCCTGCCGTAGACGGTGAGAGCCCGGTACGTGAAAACCCGACGTCTGTCTTGGATGGTGTTCCCGAGTAGCAGCGGGCCCGTGGAATCTGCTGTGAATCTGCCGGGACCACCCGGTAAGCCTGAATACTTCCCAGTGACCGATAGCGGATTAGTACCGTGAGGGAATGGTGAAAAGTACCCCGGGAGGGGAGTGAAAGAGTACCTGAAACCGTGCGCTTACAATCCGTCAGAGCCTTCCCTTTTGGGTGGGGTGATGGCGTGCCTTTTGAAGAATGAGCCTGCGAGTCAGGGACATGTCGCGAGGTTAACCCGGGTGGGGTAGCCGCAGCGAAAGCGAGTCTGAATAGGGCGTATCCACACAATAGTGTGTGGTGTAGTGGTGTGTTCTGGACCCGAAGCGGAGTGATCTACCCATGGCCAGGGTGAAGCGCGGGTAAGACCGCGTGGAGGCCCGAACCCACTTAGGTTGAAGACTGAGGGGATGAGCTGTGGGTAGGGGTGAAAGGCCAATCAAACTCCGTGATAGCTGGTTCTCCCCGAAATGCATTTAGGTGCAGCGTCGCATGTTTCTTGCCGGAGGTAGAGCTACTGGATGGCCGATGGGCCCCACAGGGTTACTGACGTCAGCCAAACTCCGAATGCCGGTAAGTCCAAGAGTGCGGCAGTGAGACGGCGGGGGATAAGCTCCGTGCGTCGAGAGGGAAACAGCCCAGATCGCCGGCTAAGGCCCCTAAGCGTGTGCTAAGTGGAAAAGGATGTGCAGTCGCGAAGACAACCAGGAGGTTGGCTTAGAAGCAGCCACCCTTGAAAGAGTGCGTAATAGCTCACTGGTCAAGTGATTGTGCGCCGATAATGTAGCGGGGCTCAAGCACACCGCCGAAGCCGCGGCAACGAGTGATCGTTGGGTAGGGGAGCGTCCTGCATCCGGTGAAGCAGCCGAGTGATCGAGTTGTGGAGGGTGTGGGAGTGAGAATGCAGGCATGAGTAGCGATTAGGCAAGTGAGAACCTTGCCCGCCGAAAGACCAAGGGTTCCTGGGCCAGGCCAGTCCGCCCAGGGTGAGTCGGGACCTAAGGCGAGGCCGACAGGCGTAGTCGATGGACAACGGGTTGATATTCCCGTACCCGTGTATGTGCGTCCCTGATGAATCAGCGGTACTAACCATCCAAAACTGCCGTGACCGCACCTTTCGGGGTGTGGCGTTGGTGGGGCTGCATGGGATCTTCGTTGGTAGTAGTCAAGCGATGGGGTGACGCAGGAAGGTAGCCGTACCGGTCAGTGGTAATACCGGGGTAAGCCTGTAGGGAGGACGATAGGCAAATCCGTCGTTCATGTTCCTGAGAGGTGATGCATAGCCGAGTGAGGCGAATTCGGTGATCCTATGCTGCCGAGAAAAGCCTCTAGCGAGGACATACACGGCCCGTACCCCAAACCAACACAGGTGGTCAGGTAGAGAATACTAAGGCGTACGAGTGAACTATGGTTAAGGAACTCGGCAAAATGCCCCCGTAACTTCGGGAGAAGGGGGACCCACATGGCGTGTAAGCCTTTGCGGCCTAAGCGTGAGTGGGTGGCACAAACCAGTGAGAAGCGACTGTTTACTAAAAACACAGGTCCGTGCGAAGTCGCAAGACGATGTATACGGACTGACGCCTGCCCGGTGCTGGAAGGTTAAGAGGACCCGTTAACCCTTCGGGGTGAAGCGGAGAATTTAAGCCCCAGTAAACGGCGGTGGTAACTATAACCATCCTAAGGTAGCGAAATTCCTTGTCGGGTAAGTTCCGACCTGCACGAATGGCGTAACGACTTCTCAACTGTCTCAACCATAGACTCGGCGAAATTGCACTACGAGTAAAGATGCTCGTTACGCGCGGCAGGACGAAAAGACCCCGGGACCTTCACTACAACTTGGTATTGGTGCTCGATACGGTTTGTGTAGGATAGGTGGGAGACTGTGAAGCTCAGACGCCAGTTTGGGTGGAGTCGTTGTTGAAATACCACTCTGATCGTATTGGGCCTCTAACCTCGGACCGTATATCCGGTTCAGGGACAGTGCCTGGTGGGTAGTTTAACTGGGGCGGTTGCCTCCTAAAATGTAACGGAGGCGCCCAAAGGTTCCCTCAACCTGGACGGCAATCAGGTGTTGAGTGTAAGTGCACAAGGGAGCTTGACTGCGAGACGGACATGTCGAGCAGGGACGAAAGTCGGGACTAGTGATCCGGCACCTCTGAGTGGAAGGGGTGTCGCTCAACGGATAAAAGGTACCCCGGGGATAACAGGCTGATCTTCCCCAAGAGTCCATATCGACGGGATGGTTTGGCACCTCGATGTCGGCTCGTCGCATCCTGGGGCTGGAGCAGGTCCCAAGGGTTGGGCTGTTCGCCCATTAAAGCGGCACGCGAGCTGGGTTTAGAACGTCGTGAGACAGTTCGGTCTCTATCCGCCGCGCGCGTCAGAAGCTTGAGGAAACCTGTCCCTAGTACGAGAGGACCGGGACGGACGAACCTCTGGTATACCAGTTGTCCCACCAGGGGCACGGCTGGATAGCCACGTTCGGACAGGATAACCGCTGAAAGCATCTAAGCGGGAAACCTTCTCCAAGACCAGGCTTCTCACCCATTCAGTGGGATAAGGCCCCCCGCAGACCACGGGATTGATAGACCAGACCTGGAAGCCTAGCAATAGGTGCAGGGAACTGGCACTAACCGGCCGAAAACTTACAACACCCAACAAACAACCGTTGTAAGCAGACGAAAAGACGCACCGCGCTCGCAACCACACTCCACGGATGATCAAACCGATCACCCCACCACCAAAACAACACCCACAGATTCACTCTATGTGAACACACATAAGAGAATAGAGTTACGGCGGTCCATAGCGGCAGGGAAACGCCCGGTCCCATCCCGAACCCGGAAGCTAAGCCTGCCAGCGCCGATGATACTACCCTCCCGGGTGGAAAAGTAGGACACCGCCGAACACAAATTGACCTGAGCCCCCCAATTCCGATTGGGGGGCTCAGGCATTTGTATTCGTATTCCAGAAATGGGGCCGGCTAGAACAACGCCGGCGCCATTCGGCTCTTCTCCAATTCCAGCAGAAGTCGCTTGCGTTCAAGACCTCCGCCATAACCGGTGAGGCTCCCATTCGCGCCGATCACGCGATGACACGGCACGATGATTCCGATCGGGTTGTGGCCATTGGCCAGACCCACGGCCCGGAACGCGCCCGGAGACCCGATCTTTCGCGCGATCTCGCCGTACGAGCAGGTTTCGCCGTAGGGGATTTCCAGGAGAGCATTCCAGACGCTGCGCTGAAAACGGGTCCCGACCATATCGAGGGACAGGTCGAACTCGGTACGTTCGCCGGCGAAATACTCGGCAAGCTGTGCGACGGCATCGGGAAATGCGTCGTCGTCGATTTCCCATCCTTCGCGGGAAGGTTCGTAGGTCTGATCGACCATCCGTAGATGCATGAGATGTCCGTCGCGGCCCGCCAATGTCAGCGGACCGACCGGGCTGTCGACGGTGCGGCATTGCAGCGTGTGCGTCACGGATTCATCCCTTCTGGCCACTGGTGGCGAGCGGCCATCGATTGACGTCGTGTTCGAGTGTGGTCCACAGATGTTGCGTCGCGTACGCGCGCCAGGGGCGCCAACGATTGCTGTGGGCGCTCAGGGCGGCAGTCTCGGTGGGTAGGCCCAGCTGTGCCGCGGCGAGGCGCACACCGAGGTCGCTCGCCGGGAAGGCGTCCGGATCACCGAGCCCTCGCAGCGCGATCACCTCGGCGGTCCACGGGCCCACCCCCGGCAGCGCCAGCAGCTGTTGGCGGGCGAGCTCCCAGTCGCACCCCGGGTCGATCGCCAGGGTGCCGTCGGCCAGAGCCCGCACCATGCCGAGCACGGTGCGCTTGCGTGCGGCCGGCATCGCGAGATCGGCAGAATCCATCTCGGCGAGTTGCTCGATGCTGGGAAACACGTGAGTCAGCCCGCCGCGCTCGTCGTCGATCACGGAGCCGTAGCGTGCGACGAGGCGGGCTACGTGTGTGCGGGCCGCCTTGATCGAGACCTGCTGGCCGATCACCACACGCAGCGCGAGTTCGACCTCGTCGACGGTACGGGGGATCCGCTGCCCCGGCGCCTTCGCGACCACCGCGCCCAGGTCGGTGTCCGCCCCGAGGACATCCACCACGGCTTCTGGATCCGCGTCGAGGTCGAGCAGTCGGCGGCAACGGGCGATCGCCGCGGCCACGTCGCGGAAGTCGTCGAGCACCAGGTCGCAGCGCACATGGTCCGGGTACGGTTGCAACCCGACGGTGCCGTGTCCGTGGGGGAGACGTAGCGTGCGACGGTAGACGTCGCCGCGGACCTCTTCGATCCCCGGCGCCGCGCTCGCGGCCAGATGGCCGAACAATCCCTCGAAGGCGAACGGTGTCCGCACGGGAAGTCGCAGCGTCAATGTGCCGGGGGCGGCTGACACCGGTCTGAACCGGGTTCGCGCCTTGTAACGCAGTTCGGTCGGTGTGAGGTCGCAGACCGCACGCACGGTGTCGTTGAACTGGCGGATGGAGGCGAAACCCGCGGCGAATGCCACGTCGCTGAACGGCAAATCGGTGGTCTCGATCAGCACCCGGGCGGTCTGGGCACGCTGTGCGCGGGCCAGCGCCAGGGGCCCGGCGCCCAGTTCGGACTGCGTGATGCGCTGCAGTTGCCGTGTGGTGTAGCCGAGCCTGGCGGCCAGACCGGAGACGCCCTCGCGGTCGACCGTGCCGTCTGCGATCAACCGCATGCACCGTGCGACGACGTCGCCGCGCACATTCCACTCGGGCGAACCCGGCGAGGCGTCGGGGCGGCACCGCTTGCACGCGCGGAAACCCGCGGCCTGCGCGGCGGCCGCGGTCGGATAGAACCGCAGATTGCGCGCGAGCGGCGGACGCACGGGGCAGCTGGGACGGCAGTAGATGCCGGTGGTGAGCACGGCGGTGACGAACCAGCCGTCGAACCGGGCGTCCTTGGACTGCACGGCCCGGTAACAGCGGTCGAAATCCTCGTGCATGCCGTCCACGATGACACGCCCGCACCGACACCACTGGCGGAAATGCGACATCGTGGTTGCGGTCAGCAGGCGGTGGGGCTCAGACCGGAACGGCGAGCCTGGTGGGCTCGCCGAGTCCGCGCAGGGTGACCGACTCGCCCAAAGACCAGCAGGCTCTTTCGTTTTCGGAGGCATTGGCCAGGGCGCCCGACGAGGCCACCACGTGGCCGGGTACCGACTTGGCGAACTCACACAGTCGTGCGGCCTCGTTGACCGGTTCACCGATGACGGTGTATTCGAAGCGCTGCTTGGCGCCGACGTTGCCCGCGACGACCTGACCCGCGGCGACGCCGATTCCCGCGTCGAGTTCGGGTACCTCGTCGCGCAGGCGTAGCGCGATGGCGCGTGCGGCGCCGAGCGCCTCGTCCTCGGCGTTGTCGAGTGCCACCGGGGCGCCGAACACCGCGAGCACCGCGTCACCCTCGAACTTGTTGACCAGGCCACGATGTGCGTCGACCTCGTCGACGATCACCGCGAAGAACCGGTTGAGCAATTCGACCACCTGGACGGCGGGGCGGCTGGTGACCAGTTGGGTGGAGCCGATGACGTCGACGAAAACCACTGCGGCGTGGCGTTCCTCGCCTCCGAGGACGAACTTCTGCTGCTCGGCGAGTGCGGCGACCTCGCGGCCGACGTGGCGGCCGAACAGGTCGCGTACGCGTTCCCGCTCGCGAAGCCCGTGGACCATCGAGTTGAAACCCCGTTGCAGCTGGCCCAGTTCGGTGCCGTCGAACACCACGAGGTTGGTGTCGAGATCGCCCTGCTCGACGCGGTTGAGTGCGGCACGCACCACGCGGATCGGAGTTGCGGTGAGCCAGGACAGGATCCACATCAGGATGAAACCGAACACAAGGGCGAACACCGCAAGTCCCATGACCGCGTAGGCGAACTGCGTCGGGGTCAGATTCTCCAGCGTCACCGCGAACAAAGCGGCCAGGAGGATTCCGAGGATCGGGACCCCGGAACCCAGCGCCCACACCACCATCGTTCGGCCCATGATGCCGGGAGCCAGCCGCACGGGCGGCGGGCCCGCCTCCAGCGCCTGCGCGGCGACGGGCCGCAACGCGAACTCGGTGAACAGGTGGCAGCTGACCGACACCACGATGCCCGGAAAGCTGATGCCCAACAGGACTTTCGGGATGAAGTTGGTGTCCGCCATGCCGTACAACGTCGTCAGCAGCACTGTGCCGGCACCCCACAGGATGAGCAGGACGCGGGTCAGCCGAAAGGGGGCGAAGAACGTGTTGCGTTGGTCCTGCGGCGTCGGCATCCGTTCTTCGATCGCCCACCGCACGTTGCTGATCACGCGGTTGGTCGCCCAGAAGACGCCGACGACGAGCGCGCCCACGACATAGGCGGGAGCGACGATGTAGGTGTACGGCGCGACGCTGGATCCGAACATGCTGGGGGACGGGAAGAGCACCGTGAGCACCAGGATCGACACACCGATGCCGAGCAGGTTGGCGACGATGACGAACGTCGTCAGGATCAGCTGTATGCGGATGCGGCGCTTGCGCTGGCTCTCGGCGACCCGGCCGAGGATCCACGAGCCGTACTCCGGGGTGGTCGACGGGAGTCTGCTGCTCTGCCGCGTGACGGTTTCGAGCACCCGGCCCAGCTGCCGCGCCAGCGAGTTGTCGGCGTTCATTGTGGCGTCAGCCTAGTTCGTCGGCGCTGCCTTTAAGGTGGATCGGGTGCGCCTCGTGATAGCTCAGTGCACCGTCGACTACGTCGGCCGGCTCACCGCTCATCTGCCCTCTGCCCGCCGGTTGCTGTTGTTCAAGGCGGACGGTTCGGTCAGCGTGCATGCCGATGACCGTGCCTACAAGCCGTTGAACTGGATGAGCCCGCCCTGTTGGGTCACCGAGCAGGAGACCGAAACCGGTGTCGCGCTGTGGGTCGTGGAGAACAAGACCGGTGAGCAGCTGCGGATCACGGTCGAGGACATCGAACATGATTCGAGCCATGAGCTCGGCGTGGACCCTGGCTTGGTGAAGGACGGTGTCGAGGCCCACCTGCAGGCGTTGCTGGCCGAGCACGTCGAGCTGCTCGGCGCCGGATACACGCTGGTTCGGCGCGAGTACCCGACCCCGATCGGACCGGTCGACCTGCTGTGCCGAGACGAGCTGGGCCGCTCGGTCGCCGTGGAGATCAAGCGCCGCGGCGAGATCGACGGCGTCGAACAGCTGACGCGCTACCTGGAACTGCTCAACCGCGACTCGCTGCTCGCGCCGGTGGCGGGTGTTTTTGCGGCACAGCAGATCAAACCGCAGGCCCGCACACTCGCCATTGACCGTGGAATCCGTTGTGTGACACTCGATTACGACCAGATGCGCGGGATGGACAGCGACGAGTACCGGCTCTTCTGATGGTGCGCCGGCGTAAGGACAAATGGCGGCAGACGCCACCACCGCTGCCACCGTCACTGACGTCACGCCGTGTGGAGGTCGGGCCCGACGGCCACGATTACGAGGTGCGCGCTGTCAGCGCGTCCCGCGCGACGAAGACCTACCGGTGCCCCGGATGTGATCACGAGATCCGGCCGGGCACGGCCCATGTCGTGGTATGGCCGGTCGGCTCAGGTTCCGGGGTGGAGGACCGCAGGCATTGGCACACGCCGTGCTGGGCCAATAGGGCCAACCGCGGGCCCACCCGCAGGTGGTCCTGATGTCAGCGCGTCAGTGCTGTTCGGCGCTCGGCTCGACCAGCTCGATCAGCACTCCGCCGGCATCCTTGGGATGGATGAAGTTGATGCGGGAGTTGGCGGTGCCGCGCTTGGGCGCGTCGTACAGCAGGCGCACGCCGTCGGCGCGCAGGCGATCGGACAGGGCGTCGATGTCGCTGGTGCGGTAGGCGAGCTGCTGCAGGCCAGGACCGCGGGTGTCGATGAACTTGGCGATCGTCGACTTCTCGTCGATCGGGGCGAGCAGCTGGATCTGTGCGCTGCCCTTCGGCGCGCCACGCACCGACAGCATGGCCTCGCGCACGCCCTGCTCTTCGTTGACCTCCTCGTGCAGCACGATCATGCCGAGGTGGTCGTGGTACCACTTGGCCGCTGCGTCCAGGTCCGGCACGGCGATGCCGACGTGATCGATCGCGGTCACCAGTGCGCTGGCGAGCGCCGGACGGGCGTCAACGTGCTCGGTGGTCATAACGTAAAGGTAACCTGGAGGCATACTTTTTATTCCTGTGTGATGCGCCACAGCGGCTTCCGTGACACACACATGCCCGTTAGACATCAGTTGTAAAGCTATTGGAGGTTGGAAGATGACGACGTCGGTGATCGTTGCTGGGGCGCGTACGCCTGTCGGTAAGTTGATGGGTTCGCTCAAGGATTTCTCCGGCACCGATCTCGGCGCGATCGCGATCCGTGCGGCCCTGGAAAAGGCCAAGGTGCCCGCTTCGATGGTCGAGTACGTGATCATGGGCCAGGTGCTCACCGCGGGCGCGGGGCAGATGCCCGCGCGTCAGGCCGCGGTGGCTGCGGGCATCCCCTGGGACGTTGCTTCGCTGAGCATCAACAAGATGTGCCTGTCGGGCATCGATGCGATCGCGCTCGCCGATCAGCTGATCCGCGCCGGTGAGTTCGACATCGTCGTCGCCGGCGGCCAGGAGTCGATGAGCCAGGCTCCGCACCTGCTGCCCAAGAGCCGCGAGGGTTACAAGTACGGCGACGCGACGCTCGTCGACCACATGGCCTACGACGGGCTGCACGACGTGTTCACCGACCAGCCCATGGGCGCGCTCACCGAGCAGCGCAACGATGTCGACAAGTTCAGCCGTGCCGAGCAGGACGAGTTCGCCGCGCAGTCGCACCAGAAGGCCGCCGCGGCGTGGAAGGACGGCGTCTTCGCCGACGAGGTCGTGCCGGTCTCGATCCCGCAGCGCAAGGGCGACCCGATCGAATTCGCCGAGGACGAGGGGATCCGGGGCAACACCACGGCCGACTCGCTCGCGGGGCTGCGGCCGGCGTTCCGCAAGGACGGCACCATCACGGCGGGGTCGGCGTCGCAGATCTCCGACGGCGCGGCCGCGGTGGTCGTGATGAACAAGGCCAAGGCCGAGGAGCTCGGCCTGACCTGGCTCGCCGAGATCGGCGCGCACGGCGTCGTGGCGGGGCCCGACTCGACGCTGCAGTCGCAGCCGGCGAACGCGATCAAGAAGGCGATCACCCGTGAGGGCATCTCGGTCGATCAGCTCGACGTGGTCGAGATCAACGAGGCGTTCGCCGCCGTCGCGCTGGCATCGATCAAGGAACTCGGTGTCGATCCGGCCAAGGTGAACGTCAACGGCGGCGCGATCGCCATCGGCCACCCGATCGGGATGTCCGGTGCTCGCATCACGCTGCACGCGGCACTCGAGCTGGCTCGCCGGGGCTCGGGTTACGCGGTCGCGGCGCTGTGCGGTGCCGGCGGCCAGGGCGACGCGCTCGTGCTGCGTCGCTGAGAGAGCCTGACCACAATCAACGACACGTTGTAGTAGCTGGCCGGCGGGTCGGGCACAATGGCGCTCATGACGAGTTCTTTCGACCTGCGCTCGACCGTCGGCTGGTTCCGTCTCATCGGACTCGCCGAGGCCGTCAGCTGGGCCGGCCTGCTGGTCGGGATGTATTTCAAGTACCTGGGTTCACCGCGCACCGAGATCGGTGTCAAGGTGTTCGGCCCCATTCACGGCGGCGTCTTCTTGGCATTCCTCGCGGCAGCCGTTCTCGTCGGTCTGGCGTTCAAGTGGTCGCTCCTCACCTGGGGTCTGGCGTTGCTGGCCAGCATCGTGCCGCTCGGCAGTGTGATCTTCATCATGTGGGCCGACCGTGCCGGCAAGATGGGCACGCCCGCGGTCGCGGCGGTCGGTGCGCAACCGGGCCGCCCCGCGCCGGAAACGACGTGACAGACTTGATGCGTGACTCGTCCACGTCCTTCCATTGGGCCGGCGCTGGCCGGTGCGGTTGACCTCTCGGCACTGAAGCGACCCGCCACGAGCGGCGAGGCGGCGCCCGCTCCGGGTGGCCCCAATGTCACCGAGGTCACCGAGGCCAATTTCGAAGCAGAGGTTTTGGTCCGTTCCGGGCAGATCCCGGTTGTGGTGGTCCTTTGGTCGCCCCGCAGTGAGGTCAGCGCGCAGCTCACCGAGACCCTGGCAGGCCTGGCGTCCGCCGACGGCGGCAAGTGGTCGCTGGCCGCGGTGAACGTCGACACCACACCACGCATCGCGCAGATGTTCGGCATCCAGGCCGTGCCGACGGTCGTCGCGCTGGCCGGTGGTCAGCCCATCGCGAGCTTCCAAGGGCCGCAGCCGGCAGAACAGCTGCGCCGCTGGGTCGACTCGCTGCTGGAGGCGACCGCAGGCAAGCTCGCCGGCACCGGAGAAGAGGCCGAGCAGGTCGATCCGGCGGTGGCACAGGCCCGGGCCCACCTCGATCAGGGCAACTTCGACGAGGCGCTCAGCGCCTACGAGGCCATCCTCGAGTCCCAGCCGAACCATCCCGAGGCCAAGGGCGCCGTCCGCCAGATCGCGTTCCTGCAGCGGGCCAGTGCGCAGCGGCCCGATGCGGTCGAGGCGGCCGCGGCGGCGCCCGACGACATCGAGGCGGCCTTCGCCGCGGCCGACGTCGAGATCCTGCAGCAGCAGGTCAGCGCCGCGTTCGATCGGCTGATCGCGCTCATCAAGCGGACCGCGGGCGATGACCGCACCAAGGTGCGCACGCGGCTCATCGAGCTCTTCGAGCTCTTCGACCCCGCAGATCCCGAAGTGATCGCGGGCCGCCGCAATCTCGCCAACGCCCTGTACTAGGCCGGCTCGAACCAGAGCATCGACAGTGGCGGCAGCACCATCACGGCCGAGGCCGGCCGACCGTGCCAGGGCTCGTCGGTGGCCTCCACCGCGCCGTAGTTGCCGATCCCCGAGCCGTTGTAGATGGTGGCATCGGTGTTGAGCACCTCGCGCCAGGTCCCGGCATGGGGCAGGCCGAGCCGGTACTGGCTGTGCTCGGTGCCCGCGAAGTTGATCACGCACGCGAGCATCGAGCCGTCGCTGCCGAAGCGCAGAAAGCTCAGCACGTTGTTGCCCGAGTCGTTGGCGTCGATCCACGAGTAACCCTCGGGGCTGGTGTCGCGGCTCCACAGCGCGGCGTGGCCGCGGTAGATGGCGTTGAGATCGCGCACCAGGTTCTGCACACCCGTCGAGAAACTCTGCTCGTCGAGTTGGTACCAGTCCAGGCCGCGCTCCTCGGACCACTCGGCGCGCTGGGCGAACTCCTGTCCCATGAACAGCAGCTGCTTGCCGGGGTGCGCCCACTGGTAGGCGAGCAGGCTTCGCAGGCCCGCGGCCTTCTCGTGGTCGCCGCCCGGCATGCGGCCCCACAGCGTGCCCTTGCCGTGCACCACCTCGTCGTGGCTGATGGGCAGTACGTAGTTCTCGCTGAACGCGTAGAGCATCGAGAACGTCATCTCGTGGTGGTGGTAGCTGCGATAGATGGGGTCACGGCTGATGTAGGCCAGCGTGTCGTTCATCCAGCCCATGTTCCACTTCATCGAGAACCCAAGGCCCCCAAGATTTGTCGGCCGCGTGACCCCGGGCCATGACGTCGACTCCTCGGCCACCGTCACGATGCCGGGTGCCACCTTGTGCACGGTGGCGTTCATCTCCTGCAGGAACTGCACGGCTTCGAGGTTCTCGCGGCCGCCGTACTTGTTCGGCGTCCAGCCGCCCTCGGGGCGCGAGTAGTCCAGGTAGAGCATCGATGCCACGGCGTCGACGCGCAGGCCGTCGATGTGGAACTCCTGCAGCCAGTACAGTGCGTTGGCCACCAAAAAGTTGCGGACCTCGGGCCTGCCGAAATCGAAAACGTATGTACCCCAGTCGAGTTGCTCGCCGCGGCGGGGGTCGGAGTGTTCATAGAGTGCCGTGCCGTCGAACCGGCCCAGCGCCCAGGCGTCCTTGGGGAAGTGCGCGGGCACCCAGTCGACGATGACGCCGATTCCCGCCTGGTGCAGCGAGTCGACCAGATACCGGAAGTCGTCGGGCGTCCCGAGCCGAGAGGTCGGCGCATAGTACGAGGTGACCTGGTATCCCCACGATCCGCCGAACGGGTGTTCGGCGACGGGCAGCATCTCGACGTGTGTGAAGCCCTGCTCCACAACATATTCGGTGAGCTCGGTGGCGAGCTGACGATAGGTCAGTCCGGGACGCCACGACAGCAGGTGCACCTCGTAGGTGCTCATCGGCTCGAACACCGGGTTGAGGCTCGCGCGACGCGTCATCCAGTCCTCGTCGTGCCATTCGTAGGTGCTCTCGGTGACGCGCGACGCGGTCTGCGGTGGCACCTCGGTGGCGAACGCCATCGGGTCGGCACGGTCGGTCACCGAACCGTCGGCGCCGTGCACGCGGAACTTGTACAGCCCGTCGGGCGGGAAGCCGGGCCAGAACAGCTCCCAGACCCCCGACGAACCGAGCACGCGCATGGGTGCCTCGTTGCCGTGCCAGTGGTTGAACTCGCCGATGAGGCTGACGCCTTTTGCGTTCGGCGCCCACACCGCGAACGACACACCCGTCACCGGGCCGTCGGCCGTGGTGAACGTGCGCCGGTGCGCGCCGAGGATCTCCCACAACCGCTCGTGGCGGCCCTCGGCGAACAGGTGCAGATCGAGTTCACCGAGCGTCGGCAGGAACCGGTAGGCGTCGGCGGTGGTGTGGGTGACGACGGAGTCGTCGGCACCGGGGTAGCCGATCTCCAGGCGGTAGTCGATGAGGTTGGTGAACGGCACCGCGACGGCGAACAACCCGGATTCCAGGTGCTGCATGGGATAGCGCTCACCCCCGATGAGGGCGTCGACCTTGGCCGCGTGCGGGCGGAACGTGCGGATCACGGTGTGATCGGAGTACTCGTGGGCGCCCAGCACGGAATGCGGATCGTGATGCTCACCGGCCACCAGGCGGTGGACGTCCGACGGGTCCGGCCGCAGATGCGCGTTGGTGAGTTGATTGCTTCTCGTCATCTCGCCCTCATTCCCTGCGTAGCAAGTCGAGTCGTTTCTCGTACGGTATGAGCGGCATGTTCAGCACGTGCGCGACCGCCTTGGCGGGGTCGATACGAACGTAGTTGGACTGCCCCCACTGGTATTCCTCACCTGTGATCTCGTCGCGCACCCAGAACCGGTCATAGGGCTCCATACCCAGTGCGCCCATGTCCAACCACAATGTCGACTCTTCCGGCCCGAACGCGTTGAGCGTCACAACCACCAGCACCGTGTCGCCGGTGACCGGGTCGAACTTGCTGTAGGCCAGCAGTGCGTCGTTGTCGAGGTGGTGGAACTTGATGGTGCGCAACTGGCGCAACGCCGGGTGCAGATGCCGGATCTCGTTGAGCCGGGTGAGGAACGGCTCAAGGGATTCACCCCTGGCCATCGCGCCCTCGAAGTCGCGTGGCCGCAGTTGGTACTTCTCGGAGTCCAGATACTCCTCGCTGCCCTCCCGCACCGGGCGGTGCTCGAACAGCTCGTAACCCGAGTACACACCCCACGACGAGCTCATGGTCGCCGCGAGGACCGCGCGGATCGCGAACATGCCGGGGCCACCGTGCTGCAGTGTCTCGTGGAGGATGTCGGGGGTGTTGACCCACAGGTTGGGCCGCGCGCAGTCGGCGTACTCGGCGATCTCCTCGCCGAACTGGGTGAGCTCCCACTTGGCGGTGCGCCACGTGAAGTACGTATACGACTGTGTGAAGCCGAGTTTGGCGAGCCCGTACAACCTGGCCGGGCGGGTGAACGCCTCGGACAGGAACAGCACGTCGGGATCCTCGTTCTTGATCTCGGCGATCAGCCAGGCCCAGAAGTTCGGTGGCTTGGTGTGTGGGTTGTCGACGCGGAAGACCTTGACGCCGTGCGAGATCCAGAACCGCACCACCCGCAGCACCTCGTGGAACAGACCCTCGGGGTCGTTGTCGAAGTTCAGCGGATAGATGTCCTGGTACTTCTTGGGCGGGTTCTCGGCGTAGGCGATGGTGCCGTCGGGCAGCACCGTGAACCACTCGGGATGCGCCTTGGCCCACGGGTGATCCGGCGCACACTGCAGGGCGAGATCGAGTGCCACCTCGAGTCCCGCGTCACGCGCGGCGGCCACGAAAGCGTCGAAATCCTCGATCGTGCCCAACTCGGGGTGCACCGCGTCGTGGCCGCCCTCGTCGCTGCCGATCGCCCACGGCGACCCGACGTCGCCGGGTGCGGCCGTCACCGAGTTGTTGCGGCCCTTGCGGTGCACCTTGCCGATGGGGTGGATCGGCGGCAGGTACACGACGTTGAAGCCCATGCGGGCGATGCGGGGGAGCGCCGCGGCGGCCGTCTCGAACGTGCCGTGCACGGGATTGCCGTCCTCGTCCCACCCGCCGGTGGACCGCGGGAACATCTCGTACCACGAACTGAAGCGCGCGAGCGGACGATCCACCCAGACGCCGTACACCTCGCCGCGGGTGACCAACTCGCGCAACGGATACTGCAGCAGCAGATCGGCGACCTCGGGCGAAAGGGCCGCACCTGCCCGCTGGTAGGGGTCGCCGGGGGTGCGCAGCCGCTCCGCGGCCTCCAGCAGCGGGTCGCGGAGTTTGCGTGGCATGCCCTCGGCGGCGCGCATCAACAGGCGCGCGCCCACGAGCAGGTCGTTGTTCAGCTCGGTCTCGCTCTGGCCGGCCTCCAGCTTCGCCTCGACGGCGTGGCGCCACGTCGCGATGGGATCGCCCCAGCCGTCCACCCGATACGTCCACAGCCCGACGGCGTCCGGGGTGAACGAACCGTGGAACACATCGGGGGTACGTCCGGTCGACATGCGCAGGATCTGCGGTTTGACCCGCTGGCCGGGGCGGACGACGGTGCCGAGGGGCACCGCCGCGGGCGTCGTCCCGGGGCCGCTGGCCAGGCGCGGGAACTCGGTGCCCAGGTAGCGCACCACGAGGGTGGCCGAGACCGCGTCGTGGCCTTCCCGCCACACCGTGGCACGCACCGGCACGACCTCACCGACGACGGCTTTGGCGGGGTAGCGCCCACACGACACCACAGGTGCGACGTCATCGATTCCGATACGACCGGCCACCCATCACTCCTCACGTCGTCGCGGTCTGCCCCGACCGCCCTTGGAAGTTCACCGCCCTCGTCGCGTCTGATACCCACCGTAGTGTCCTGGCCAATCACACGTGGGTGAAGCGAGAGCTCGCAGCGGGTCGCGTCTGCTGCGGATGCGCGATTTGTCAGTAAGGTTGTGTCGCGTGAAAGCCCTTCGCCGGTTCACTGTCCGCACGCATCTGCCGGAGCGGTTGGCCGCTCTTGAGCGCCTCTCGATCAACCTCCGCTGGTCGTGGCACAAACCGACCCAGGATCTGTTCGCGGCAATCGATCCGGAACAGTGGGCGCGCACCGACGGCGACCCCGTCGCGCTGCTCGGAGCGGTCAGCCCGAGGCGGCTCGACGAGCTCGCGGCGGACCACTCGTTTCTGCAGCGGCTCGACGATCTCGCCGCCGATCTCGACAATTACCTGACCCGGCCGCTGTGGTACCAGCAGCAGCTCGACGCCGGGGTGGCCATGCCCAAGGGCATCGCGTACTTCTCGATGGAGTTCGGCGTCGCGACCGTGCTGCCGAACTACTCCGGTGGTCTGGGCATCCTGGCCGGTGACCACCTCAAGTCCGCGTCCGACCTCGGCTTGCCGTTGATCGCGGTCGGCCTGTACTACCGCTCGGGCTACTTCCGGCAGTCGCTGACCGCCGACGGGTGGCAGCACGAGAACTACCCGTCGCTGGATCCGCAGGGCCTGCCGTTGCGGCTGCTGACGGCCGCGAGCGGGGACCCGGTGCTGATCGAGCTCGCCCTGCCCGACGGCAGCGATCTGCGGGCGCGGGTGTGGATCGCGCAGGTCGGCCGGATTCCGTTGCTGCTGCTCGATTCCGACATCCCGGAGAACGAGCACGATCTGCGGGGCACCACCGACCGCCTGTACGGCGGTGATCAGGAACACCGCATCAAGCAGGAGATCCTCGCCGGTATCGGCGGGGTCCGGGCGATCCGTGCGTTCACCGAGATCGAGGGTCTGCCCGCGCCCGAGGTGTTCCACATGAACGAGGGGCACGCCGGCTTCCTCGGGGCCGAGCGCATCCGTGAACTCGTGGCCGCCGGGCTCGACTTCGACACCGCGCTGGCGGTCGTGCGATCCTCGACCGTGTTCACGACGCACACACCGGTGCCCGCGGGCATCGACCGGTTCCCGGTGGACCTGGTCAAGCGCTACTTCGGCAGCCCGTCCGGCGGTCCAGCCGATTCCCGGCTGCTGCCCGGTGTGCCGCTGGAGCGGGTGATCGCGTTCGGCGCCGAGGACGATCCGTCGAAGTTCAACATGGCCCACATGGGTCTGCGGTTGGCGCAGCGGGCGAACGGTGTCTCGCTGCTGCACGGCCGGGTCAGCCGGACGATGTTCAACGAGCTGTGGCCGGGCTTCGATCCCGATGAGGTTCCGATCGGTTCGATCACCAACGGTGTGCACGCACCCACGTGGGCCGCGCCGCAGTGGCTGCAGTTGGGCCGGGAACTGATCGGCGGTGAACTCGGCGAGTCGGCCCTGGAGTCCGAGGTGTGGGCACGCCTGCAGCAGGTCGAACCCGGCCATCTGTGGTGGATCCGCTCGCAACTGCGCGAGACGCTGATCGCCGACGTGCGCGCCCGGCTGCGGCGGTCCTGTCTCGAACGCGGCGCCGCCGAAGCCGAACTTGGCTGGATCGCAACAGCTTTCGATCCCTCGGTGCTGACGATCGGCTTTGCGCGGCGCGTGCCGACGTACAAGCGCCTCACGCTCATGCTGCGTGACCCCGGGCGCCTGGAGAAGCTGCTGCTCGACGAGGACCGCCCGGTGCAGTTGATCGTGGCGGGCAAATCGCATCCGGCCGACGACGGTGGCAAGGCGCTGATCCAGCAGGTGGTGCGGTTCGCCGACCGTCCCGAGGTGCGCCACCGCATCGCATTCCTGCCGGACTACGACATGTCGATGGCACGGTTGCTGTACTGGGGCTGCGACGTGTGGCTCAACAACCCGCTGCGACCGCTCGAGGCGTGCGGTACGTCGGGCATGAAGAGCGCGCTCAACGGGGGGCTCAACCTGTCGATCCGTGACGGCTGGTGGGACGAGTGGTACGACGGCGAGAACGGATGGGAGATACCGACCGCCGACGGTCTCGACGACGGCCGCCGCGACGATCTGGAGGCGGCCGCGCTCTACGACCTGCTCGAGAACGCCGTCGCGCCCAAGTTCTACGAACGTGACGAACACGGTGTGCCGACGCGCTGGGTCGAGATGGTGCGCCACACCCTTCAGGTGCTCGGGCCCAAGGTGCTCGCGTCGCGCATGGTCCGCGACTACACCGAGAAGTACTACCTGCCCGCCGCGGAATCGTTGCGCATGACCGTCGAGGCGGCCTCCGGCGAACCGTTCAGCGCGGCACGGGAGTTGGCGGCATTCCGCCGCCGCGTCGAGGACGTGTGGCCCAAGGTGGAGATCACCGACGTCGACAGCTACGGCCTGCCGGACACCCCGCTGCTCGGCTGCGAGCTGACCTTGACCGCCACCGTGCAGCTCGCGGGCCTGCGGCCCGACGAGGTGGTGGTGCAAGCCGTGCTGGGCCGAGTCGACGACACCGACTCGATCGTTGATCCGGTGAAGGTTCCCATGGCACACACCGGACCCGACGGCAACGGCGCCGAGGTGTTCTCGGCCTGCACGCCGCTGCCGGTGGCCGGACCCGTCGGCTACACCGTCCGTGTCCTGCCGCACCACCGACTGCTGGCAGGCGACAACGAACTCGGACTGGTGAAGCTGGCGTGAGCAAGGCGCTCAAGGTCGGGCTCGATGGCGGACCCTACGCGCTCGCGGCCGGTCCGGACGGCGCGATGTGGGTGACGCTGGTGCACAGCGGCGAGATCGCGCGCGTCACCGACTCCGGTGCTGTGACGGTGTATCCGATTGCGCCGCAGGCCCGTCCGTCGATCATCACGGCCGGTCCCGACGGAGCGATGTGGTTCACGCGCGCGGGCGACGACCGGATCGGCCGGATCACCGTCGACGGTGAGCTCACCGCGTTCGAATTGGCCGAGGACAGTGCACCGTTCGGCATCGCCGCCGGGCCCGACGGTGCGTTGTGGTTCACCGCGATGACCTCGGGTGAGGTCTGCCGGATCAGTGTGGACGGTGAGGTGACGAGTGCGGCCGTGGTCGGTGGCATGCCCTCGATGATCACCGCGGGGCCCGACGGTGCCATGTGGTTCACGATCAACCAGGGCAATGCGATCGGCAGACTCGAAACCGACGGCACCTTGACGGTGCGCGAACTGCCCACGCCCGCAGCCGGTCCGGTGGGGATCACCGCATCGCACGACGACGCGGTGTGGTTCACCGAGATCGGGGCCGACCAACTCGGCCGCATCCCGCTCGACGACGCGATCCAGGAACTCGAGCTTCCCGGCAAGCCCCACGCCGTGATCGCCGACCCGGACGACGGCGTGTGGGTGAGCCTGTGGGGCGCCGATCAACTGGCACGGGTCAGCGGTGACGGTGACGTGGTGACGATCGATCTGCCCTCCGGCAGCGAACCGCACGGCCTCGCGATCGGTCCGGACGGCGCGGCCTGGGTGGCGCTGGAAGCCGGGTTCGTGCTGCGCATGCCGACCTGACTTGCGGACCGTCAGGCGAACCGTCTGAGGCAGCGGTCCACGTCGCCGAGGATGCCCACCCGGAACGCGTCGATGCGCGAGAACCCCGACGGCACCGAGTCGCCGTTGACGTCGCCTGCCACCAGCCCGGTGGTGAGGATGCCCGAGATGGCCTCGTCGACGTCGCCCGCCGTCAGCACGATCGTGTTGCCGTCGGGTGTGGTGACCGGCTGACTCAGCTTGGCGGTCGCCACACCCGTCAGGCATGCGGTGCGCAGCGCGGCCTGCGCGTTGTCGAGCACCAGGCCCCGCTCGTGCTGCAGCGCCACCATGTACCGCGAGATCAGCAGTGAGTAGGCGCTGTTGTCACCGAGCGCCAGGGCACCCACCTGGCCCTCCTCCGGCTTGAACCCGACGGTTTCCAACTCGTCGAGGTCGACGACGATCGTGTTGGTGGCCGGGCAGTACGACGTGGGCGGGCTCGGCCTGGCGTCCGGGCAGTCGTCGGCGTCGCGCGCCGCGAAGCTCAGGCGCGGCGGGTTCTCCGGTTCGAACACGACGTTGAGTGCGTCGACCATCGAGCGCACCGACTGTTCGGTGATCGGCAGTTCGCCGGTCTGGTCCTCCGGCAGCAGCACCGGGAGGTCGCCGCGGCGCTGGCTGATCTCCTTGACGTCGATCGCCGCGCACGCCGCCGCGCCGTCGGTGAAACCGAACTGGAACGCCGAGATCCGCTCGAACGCCGAGCCGTGCTCGTCGACCCCGAGTTGCGCGTCGTTCTCGGTGAGCAGCGGGTCGCGGAACGCGATCACCGCGGCGAGCAGATTGTTCAGGCCGTCGCCGGTACCGAGCGTGAAACGCGGCGAATTGCCTTCGGCCACCCAGCGCATGTACGTCCCGGCCAGGCAGTCCGCCTGCTGTTCGGACACCAGGGTGGGGGTGTTACGCCGAACGAGTTTGGCCTGCTGCTGGATCGCGTGACCGTATTCGTGGGCGAGCACCATCACCACACCCATGTCGCCGTTCTGCTTGCGCAGCGTCGGCAACAGCACGCCGCGGTCCCAGCCGATCGTGCGATCCGGTTTGCAGTACGCGGCGTTCACCAGACCGAAGGTGCTCAGCCCGCAGAACTCGCCGTCGAAACTCTCGGCGTCCCAGGAGATCAGCTCTTTGACCGGCGTGAAATCGCCCTCGAACGTCTCGCCGTACGCGGCGGACCAGAACTCCTCGATGTCGCTGATCGCGCTCGCGGCCAGCTCGTCGATCTTGCCGCCGTCGGAGTCCTCGACCTCGCGCGTCGGTTCGGCCGCATCGGGCCGCAAACCGCTGGGGCCCTCGGTCGCGGGCATACCGGCAACCGAGAACGGATCGGCGAAGACCGACACCGCGCTGCCATCGACGATCGTCGAGCAGGCGGCGAGCGGCACCACGGCACAGGCTGCGATCAGCGCGCCGAGGAGGTGACGTCGGCTCATACGTGGCGCCTTCCGGTGCACTCGACAGCGGCCGGGATGGCGCGCCTTGACTGCAGTCAGGATAGTGAACCATCGCTGGCCAGAGCGCGTTATCGGCGTGCGCCGCGCAATCTCTGCAGTGCCTGGCGCACCCGCTCGGGGTCGGTGGTGGCCCAGAACGGCGGCAGCGAGGCCCGCAGGTAGCCGCCATAGCGCGCCGTCGCCAGCCGTGAATCCAGCACGGCGACCACGCCCCGGTCGTCGGTGTGGCGCAGCAACCGGCCCGCGCCCTGCGCGAGCAACAGCGCGGCATGATTGGCCGCGACGGCCATGAACCCGTTGCCGCCGTGCGCGGTGATGGCCCGCTGGCGTGCGGTGAGCAGCGGGTCGTCGGGCCGCGGGAACGGGATCCGGTCGATGATCACCAGCTGTAGCGACGGCCCGGGCACATCGACCCCCTGCCACAGCGACAGCGTGCCGAACAACGATGTCTCCGGATCGGCGGAAAACTGTTGCACCAGAGCCGACGTCGTGTCCTCGCCCTGGCACAGTACGGGCACCTCGAGCCGCTCCCGCATCACCTCTGCGGCGGCCCTGGCCGCGCGCATCGACGAGAACAGCCCGAGCGTGCGTCCGCCCGCGGCGGTGATGAGGCCCTCGATCTCGTCGAGGGCTGCCGGGCTGGTGCCCTCGCGTCCCGGCGCGGGCAGGTGCTTGGCGACATAGAGGATCGCCGACTTCGCGTGTTCGAACGGTGAGCCGACGTCGATGCCGCGCCAGCCCGGCCTGCCGGTCTTCGTGCCCGCCGCGTCGTCGTCGGGCCGGGTCGCCAGCCCCCAGTTGCGGGCCATCGCGTCGAAGTTGCCGCCGAGACACAGTGTGGCCGAGGTGAGTACCGCGGTGGTGTGCGCGAACAGACGCGTCCGCAGCAGACCCGACACCGACATCGGCGCGACGCGCAGCACCGAGCGCACGGCATTGCCGCCGCCACCGCCGGACGGGCCGCCGCGTGCCGGGCCTTCGTCGTGGTCGAGCCACACCACGTCCGTGCGGTCCGGTATGGGCGGGACGAACGACGTGAGGATGCGGGTTGCGGTGTCGGCCACCTCGTTGAGCGCGGTGACGGCCTCGGTGCGGGCGGCCGCGGCCTGCGGATCGCTCGGCGTGGTGTCGATCGCCATGCGCACGGCGTTCGCGGAGTCGCGCACGGCGGTCAGATATGTGGCGAGTTCCTCGTCGAGCACATCGAGGCGGCCCGCGGGGATGTCGTAGAGCATCGACGACAACGTCGCGATCGATGCCTCCAGACGTTCGGCGAGTTCGGCGTCGACCAGCCGGGCCGAACGACGGTGTGCGACACCCATCGACGTGGGCGACAGCTCGCCGGTGGCGACACCGGTCACCCGGTCGGCCAGTTCGTGCGCCTCGTCGACCACCAGCAACTCGTACTCGGGCAGCACGGAGTAGTCCGACAGCGCGTCGATCGCCAGCAGCGCGTGGTTGGTCACGACGATGTCGGCGTTGCCCGCCTTGTCGCGGGCGCGCTCGGCGAAGCAGTCGGTGCCGAACGGGCACCGCGACACCCCGATGCACTCGCGCGCGGACACGCTGACCTGACTCCAGGACCGGTCGGGCACGCCGGGGGTGAGCTCGTCACGGTCACCGGTCTCGGTGTCGGAGGACCATTCGATGAGCCGCTGGACGTCGCGGCCCAGCGCGGTCATCGCGACGGGGGAGAACAGCTCGTCCTGGGGCCGGTCGACCGGCTCGGCAGCCGCACCGTTGTGGACCTTGTTGAGGCACAGGTAATTACCGCGTCCTTTGAGCAGCGCGAAGCGCGGGCGGCGCGGCAGCACATCGGTCAGCGAGTCGGCCAACCGGGGCAGATCGCGGTCGACGAGTTGGCGCTGCAGCGCGATGGTCGCGGTCGACACCACGACGGTCTGCTCGGCCTCCATGGCGCGGGCGATCGAGGGCACGAGATACGCCAGCGACTTGCCGGTGCCGGTGCCTGCCTGCACGGCCAGATGCTCGCCGGTCTCGAAGGCGTCGGCGACGGCCTGCGCCATCCGGACCTGACCGGGCCGGGTCGATCCGCCGAGCCCTTCCACGGCGACGCCGAGCAGCTTGGTGACGAGATTGATGTGGGCGGGGGCCGACGTGGCGAACTCCTAACGCTCGTCTGCGGTCATCCGCGTCGGGATCGCCGGTTCACCACGGGACAGCTTGAGGCCGTCCCACGGCAGACTGTGCAGTCCCGCCCTGACGCGCTCACGCGCCGCGGACAGATCATCGTCGGAGGTGTGCGAGACGGGTTCACCGCCTGTCACCAGCGGCACGGTGAGCTTCCTTGCCGACAGCGGGGATTCGATCTGTGGCGGTTTCCCGTAGGGATACACCACCTCTTCGACGATCGTGCCGGAGGCCTTCGCGACCCGCAGCGCCTCCTTGCGGCCGCCGTGGGATTCCTTGCTGCTGCTGCGTTTGGCCACGGGCATGCCGTCGACCTCGACGAGCTTGTAGACCATGCTCGCGGTCGGGGCGCCGGAACCGGTGACCACCGAGGTGCCGACGCCGTAGCTGTCGACGGGTTCGGCGCGCAGGGCCGCGATCGCGTACTCGTCGAGGTCACCGGACACCACGATCTGCGTTTCGGTGGCGCCCAGTTCGTCGAGTTGGGCCCGCACCTGGCGCGCCAGCACCCCGAGATCCCCCGAGTCGATCCGCACCGCGCCCAGCTTCGGGCCCGCAGCGGCGATCGCGTTGGCGACGCCGGCGGTGATGTCGTAGGTGTCCACCAGCAACGTCGTCTCGACGCCGAGCGCGGCGACCTGGCCGCGGAACGCGGCCTGCTCGTCGGGGCCCGAGACCGTGGTGTGCAGCAGCGTGTAGGCGTGTGCGGCGGTGCCGAGCGCGGGCACGCCATGGCGGCGCTGGGCCTCCAGGTTCGACGAGCCGGCGAAGCCGGCCAGATAGGCGGCGCGGGCCGCGGCGACCGCGGCGTACTCGTGGGTGCGGCGCGAGCCCATCTCGATGATCGGGCGGCCCTGCGCGGCGCTGGTCATGCGCGCGGCCGCCGACGCGATCGCGGTGTCGTGGTTGAAGATTGACAGCACCAGCGTCTCGAGGAGGACACACTCGGCGAACGTGCCGTGCACCGACAGGACCGGTGAGCCGGGGAAGTACAGCTCACCTTCGGGATAACCGTCGATGTCGCCGCCGAACCGGTAGCCGGCAAGGTAGTCGATGGTGTCGGCGTCGAGGAAGTCGCGCAGGATCTGAAGGTCGTCGGAATCGAACCTGAACCGGGTCACGGCTTCGACGAACCGCGCGGTCCCGGCCACGACGCCGTAGCGGCGGCCCTCGGGCAGGCGGCGGGCGAACACCTCGAACGTGGTCCTGCGGTGCGCGGTGCCATCGCGCAGCGCGGCGGCGAGCATGGTCAGCTCGTATTTGTCGGTGAGCAGCGCGACCGTCACATCTGCAACCGTAGAGCAACGACGGTGCGTTTAAGATCACCGCACCCTGATGGGTATTGTGGCGACATGGTTACACCGGCGAAGGCGCGACCGGGAACCCGTGAAGAAGTCGATGTCGCCTCGGTCGAGTCCACCGAAGCTCCGTGGGTGACCATCGTCTGGGACGATCCGGTCAACCTGATGAGCTACGTCACCTACGTATTCCAGAAGCTGTTCGGGTACAGCGAACCGCATGCCACCAAGCTGATGCTTCAGGTGCACAACGAGGGCAAGGCCGTGGTGTCGGCCGGCAGCCGTGAGTCGATGGAGGTCGACGTGTCCAAACTGCATGCCGCGGGGCTCTGGGCCACCATGCAACAGGACCGCTGATCGACGGTGCGCAAGTGGAAGCGGGTCGAGACCGCTGACGGACCGCGGTTCCGGTCGGCTCTCGAGGGGCATGAGGCCGCGCTGCTGTCCAGCCTGGTCGGTTCGATGCTCGGAATGCTCGACGAACGCGAATCAACAGCTCCCGCAGACGAACTCGAAGCCATAACCGGCATCAAGACCGGGCATTCGCGGCCGCCCGAGGATGCCACGATGAAGCGGCTGCTGCCGGACTTCTTCCGCCCGCAGACCGATCACCCGGCGGGGTCGGGCACCGCGGAGAGCCTCAACAGCGCGCTGCGCGGCCTGCATGAGCCCGCGATCATCGACGCCAAACGTCAAGCGGCGCAACGGTTGCTGGCCACTGTCCCGGACGGCGGCGGCAAGTTCGAACTGAACGAGGGCGACGCGCACGCCTGGGCGGCCGCGGTCAACGACGTGCGACTGGCGCTGGGCACCCTCCTCGACATCGGCCAGGACGGGCCCGACCAGCTGCCCGCCGATCATCCGATGGCCGGTCACCTCGACGTCTATCAATGGCTGACGGTGCTGCAGGAATACCTGGTGCTCGGGCTGATGGGAAAGTAGGGCACACATGGGCTCGATCACCGACGTCACGGGCATCCTGGTCGGACACCACCACCGTCTCGACCCGGATGCCACCCTCGGGTCGGGGTGGGCGTCGGGCAGCACCGTGGTGCTCGCACCGCCCGGCACGGTCGGCGCCGTCGACGGCCGGGGTGGCGCCCCCGGAACCCGTGAGACCGACCTGCTCGACCCGATCAACACCGTGCGCCACGTCGACGCGGTCCTGCTCACCGGCGGCAGCGCCTACGGTCTCGCCGCGGCCGACGGCGTGATGACCTGGCTCGAGGAGCAGGGGCGCGGTGTCGCGTTGGAGGGCGGCGTGGTGCCGATCGTGCCCGCCGCGGTGATCTTCGACCTCCCGGTCGGCGGCTGGGATGCCCGGCCGACCGCCGAGTTCGGCTACGCGGCGGCGGCATCGGCGGGTACCGAGTTCACGCTCGGCACCGTCGGCGCGGGTGTCGGCGCCCGCGTCGGGGTGCTCAAGGGCGGCGTCGGCACGGCGTCGCTGAGGTTGGACAACGGTGTGACCGTGGGCGCGGTTGTGGTTGTCAACGCCGCAGGCGACGCGGTCGACCCGGCCACCGGTCTGCCGTGGATGGCCGAGTACGTCGGTGAGTTCGGGTTGATCCCGCCACCGGCCGATCAGCTGGCCGGCTACGCCGATCTACGCACCGAACTCAGCCCGCTCAACACCACGATCGCGATCGTGGCCACCGATGCGCAACTGAGCCCGGCCGCGTGCAAACGGGTCGCGGTCGCGGCGCACGACGGGCTCGCGCGCACCCTGCGGCCGTGTCACACGCCGTTGGATGGCGATACGGTGTTCGCGCTGGCCACCGGCAAGGTGGCGGTGCCACCGGATGAGAAGACCCCGTCGGCGATGTCGCCGGAGACCAGGCTGGTGACGCAGGTCGGCGCGGCCGCCGCGGACTGTCTGGCCCGCGCGGTGCTGGTCGGGGTGCTGGCCGCCGAATCGGTGGCCGGAATACCGACCTACCGTGACATGTTGCCGGGAGCGTTCGGATGACGCGCCGCAAGGAAGGATGAGTGGGCAGTGTTGGTGATACGTCGCGACCTGGTCGGCGCCATGGTGGCGCACGCGCGGGCCGACCATCCCGATGAGGCCTGCGGGGTCGTCGCCGGGCCCGAGGGGTCCGATCGGCCCGAGCGGTTCATCCCGATGACCAACGCCGAGCGGTCGCCGACGTTCTACCGGTTCGATTCCATGGAGCAACTCCGGGTCTGGCGGGAGATGGACGACAACGACGAGGTGCCCGTCGTCATCTACCACTCGCACACCGGCACCGAGGCCTACCCGAGCCGCACCGACGTGTCGATCGCCGCCGAGCCCGGCGCGCACTATGTCCTGATCTCCACCCGCGACCCCGACGAGCATGAGTTCCGTAGCTACCGCATCGTCGACGGCGTCGTGACCGAGGAACCCGTCGATATCGTTGAGCAGTACAGCTAAGGAGCAATCGTGACAGTGAATGTGTCGATCCCCACGATCCTGCGTCCCCACACCGGTGGGCAGAAGCGGGTCACGGCCTCGGGGTCCACCCTCAAGGAGGTCATCACCGACCTCGAGAACAACTACTCGGGCATCTCCGAGCGGATCGTCGACTCGGCGAATCCCGGCAAGTTGCACCGGTTCGTGAACATCTACGTCAACGACGAGGACGTGCGGTTCTCGGGCGGTCTGGAGACCGCGATCTCCGACGGTGACTCGGTGACGATCCTTCCCGCCGTCGCAGGAGGGTAGCGGGCGGGTGGCGCGCTACGACTCCCTGCTGCAGGCCCTGGGCAAGACCCCGCTGGTGGGTCTGCAGAACCTGTCGCCCCGGTGGGACGACGAGGACGGGAAACCCCACGTGCGGCTGTGGGCCAAGCTCGAGGACCGCAACCCGACCGGTTCCATCAAGGACCGGCCCGCGCTGCGGATGATCGAACAGGCCGAGCGCGACGGGCTGCTGCAGCCCGGCGCCACGATCCTGGAACCCACCAGCGGCAACACCGGCATATCCCTTGCCATGGCGGCCATGCTCAAGGGCTACAACATGATCTGCGTGATGCCGGAGAACACGTCGATCGAGCGACGGCAGATCCTGGAGCTCTACGGCGCGCGGATCATCTTCAGCCCCGCCGAGGGCGGCTCCAACACCGCGGTCGCGACCGCCAAAGAGCTTGCCGCACAGAATCCGTCGTGGGTCATGCTGTACCAGTACGGGAACCAGGCCAACAGTGACGCGCACTACTTCGGCACCGGTCCCGAACTGCTCGCGGATCTGCCCGAGATCACCCACTTCGTGGCGGGGCTCGGCACCACCGGCACCCTGATGGGCACGGGCCGGTTCCTGCGCGAGCATGTTGCCGGTGTGCAGATCGTGGCCGCCGAACCGCGTTACGGCGAAGGCGTTTACGCGTTGCGCAACATCGACGAGGGTTTCATCCCCGAGTTGTACGACGCCGACGTGCTCACCACCCGGTTCTCGGTCGGCTCCTTCGACGCCGTGCGCCGCACCCGCGAACTCGTGACGCGCGAGGGCATCTTCGCGGGCATCTCGACCGGTGCGGTGCTGCACGCCGCACTGGGAATGGCCGCCAAGGCCGTCAAGGCAGGTGAGCGCGCCGACATCGCGTTCGTCGTCGCCGACGCCGGGTGGAAGTATCTGTCGACCGGCGCGTACGCCGGTAGCCTGGATGACGCCGAGGACGCGCTGGAAGGGCAGCTATGGGCATGATCGGGCACCACCAGGCCGTGCACACGGGCTTGCAACGGTCATGAGCCTGCCCGTCGGTCCCGCACCGAAGAAGAAGTCGCCGGCGTGGAAGACCGGCGGCATCACCATCCTGACGTTCGTGGCCCTGCTCTACGTCGTCGAACTCGCCGACCAACTGTCCGGCGGGCGCCTGGACCGCAACGGCATCCGGCCACTGGAGACCGACGGGCTGTGGGGTGTCCTGTTCGCGCCGCTGCTGCACGCCAACTGGGAACACCTGATGGCCAACACCGTGCCCGCACTGGTGCTCGGATTCCTCGTGACGCTGGCCGGGATGGCGCGGTTCGTGTGGGCCACGGCGATCATCTGGATCCTCGGCGGCATCGGCACGTGGCTGATCGGCGACGTCGGCGGTTGCCCGTTGCCCACCAACCACATCGGCGCGTCGGGGCTGATCTTCGGCTGGCTCACGTTCCTGCTCGTGTTCGGCTGGTTCACGCGCCACATCTGGCAGATCGTGGTCGGCATCCTCGTGCTGCTGGTGTACGGCGGGATCCTGTGGGGCGCGGTGCCGGTGCTCAACACCTGCGGCGGGGTGTCCTGGCAGGGTCACCTGTGCGGTGCGATCTCGGGTGTCATCGCCGCGTACGTGCTCGCCGGCCCCGAACGCAAGGCGCGGGATTCACGTAAACGGAGCCAGCCATACCTGACCTCATGACCGAACAACTCGCGCCGATCGGGATCTTCGATTCCGGCGTCGGCGGCCTCACGGTGGCGCGCGCCATCATCGACCAACTGCCCGACGAGGACATCGTCTACGTCGGCGACACCGGCAACGGGCCGTACGGACCGTTGACCATCCCGCAGATCCGCGCGCACTCGCTGGCGATCGGGGACGACCTCGTGTCGCGAGGCGTCAAGGCGCTCGTGATCGCGTGCAACACCGCGTCGTCGGCATGCCTGCGCGACGCCAGGGAACGGTACGCGCCGGTGCCCGTCGTCGAGGTGATCCTGCCCGCGGTACGCCGCGCGGTCGCGACCACGCGCAACGGCCGGATCGGCGTGATCGGCACCGAGGCGACCATCGCCTCGCGCGCCTACCAGGATGCGTTCGCCGCGGCCCGCGACACCGAGGTCTTCGCGGTGGCGTGCCCGAGGTTCGTCGACTTCGTCGAGCGCGGCGTCACCAGCGGGCGTCAGGTGCTCGGCCTCGCCGAGGGATACCTGGAGCCGTTGCAGCGGGCCGAGGTGGACACCCTGGTGCTCGGCTGCACCCACTATCCGATGCTGTCGGGTCTGATCCAGCTCGCGATGGGCGAGGCCGTCACGCTGGTGTCGTCGGCCGAGGAGACCGCCAAGGATCTGCTGCGGGTGCTGACCGAACTCGATTTGCTGCGCCCGCATCCCGACGACCCGGCCGTGACCGCCGTGCGCCGCTTCGAGGCGACCGGCGATCCGGAGGCGTTCACCGTGTTGGCGGCGCGTTTTCTGGGTCCCACCTTGGACGGTGTGCGTCCGGTGCGGCCTCACGCCCGCGCCGGAAGATGATCTGTGTCGCCAAACCGGGCATGTCTTGGCACCAGAGGTAGCGGGCATGGCAAGCTAGCACTGTGCGTTTGACCATCCTGGGATGTTCCGGCAGCGTTGTCGGCCCGGATTCGCCGGCCTCTGGCTATCTCGTCACCGCACCGGACACGGTCCCGATGGTCGTCGACTTCGGTGGCGGGGTCCTCGGTGCGTTGCAGCGCTATGCCGACCCCAACACGGTCAACGTTCTGCTGTCGCATCTGCACGCCGACCATTGCCTGGATCTCCCTGGGCTTTTCGTGTGGCGTCGCTACCATCCGATGCCTGCCACCACGCGCGGTGTGCTGTACGGACCCGCCCAGACCTGGACCCGGCTGGGCATGGCGTCCTCACCCGAGGGCGGTGAGGTCGACGATTTCTCCGACATCTTCGAGGTGCGCAACTGGGTGGACGGTGAGTCCGTCACGCTCGGTGCGCTCAGCGTCACGCCGCGGCTCGTGTGCCACCCGACCGAGTCGTACGGCATGCGGTTCACCGACCCGTCGGGCGCGACGCTTGTCTACAGCGGTGACACCGGCTACTGCGATGCGCTCGTCGAGCTGGCGCGCGGAGCCGACATCTTCCTGTGCGAGGCGTCCTGGACGCACGATCCGTCCCGCCCGCCGCGGCTGCACCTGTCGGGAACGGAGGCAGGCCGTGCCGCGGCCGCGGCCGGTGTCGGCGAACTTCTGCTGACCCACATCCCGCCGTGGACCTCGCGCGAGGACGTGATCAGCGAGGCCAAGGCCGAGTTCGACGGTCCGGTGCACGCGGTGGTGTGCGGCGAGGCGTTCGACATCACCCGCGCCTGACCTGCGCGTCGGTGCCACCGGATAGGGTTGGCACGTGTCCAGACGAGAAGACGGGCGGCTTGACGACGAGCTGCGTCCAGTGGTGATCACCCGCGGTTTCACATCGCATCCGGCGGGTTCGGTGCTGGTGGAGTTCGGCCAGACCCGGGTCATGTGTACGGCATCGGTGACCGAAGGGGTGCCGCGCTGGCGCAAGGGCTCCGGACAGGGCTGGCTCACCGCGGAGTACGCGATGCTGCCTGCCGCCACCCACGATCGCTCGGACCGCGAGTCGGTCAAGGGCCGCCTCGGCGGCCGCACGCAGGAGATCAGCCGGCTGATCGGCCGGTCGCTTCGGGCCTGCATCGACCTCGGTGCGTTGGGGGAGAACACCATCGCGATCGACTGCGACGTGCTGCAGGCCGACGGCGGAACCCGCACCGCGGCCATCACCGGCGCCTACGTCGCGCTGTCGGATGCGGTGACCTGGCTCGCGGCCGCCGGTCGGCTGTCCGATCCGCGGCCGCTGTCGTGCGCGATCGCCGCGGTGTCGGTCGGCGTGGTCGACGGGCGGGTGCGGGTCGACCTGCCGTACTCGGAGGACTCGCGTGCCGAGGTCGACATGAACGTCGTCGCCACCGACACCGGCACGCTCGTCGAGATCCAGGGCACCGGTGAAGGCGCGACGTTCCCGCGGTCGACGCTCGACAAGCTGCTCGACGCGGCGCTCGGCGCGTGCGAACAGTTGTTCGTGCTGCAGCGTGAGGCGCTCGAGGCGCCGTACCCGGGCGTGCTGCCCGAGGGGCCCGCTCCGAAAAAAGCGTTCGGGAGCTGACTTTCGGTGACCGAGTTGCTCGTGGCCAGCCGCAACAAGAAGAAGCTGGCCGAACTGCGACGCGTGCTCGACGCGGCAGGCGTGTCGGGCCTGCGACTGCTGTCCCTCGATGACGTCGCCCCGTACGACGAGGCCCCTGAGACCGGGGCCACGTTCGAGGAGAACGCGCTGGCGAAGGCGCGTGACGGGTTCGAGGCCACCGGGCTGGCATGCGTGGCCGACGACTCCGGGATCACCGTGGAGGCGCTCAACGGCATGCCGGGGGTGTTGTCGGCGCGCTGGTCCGGTGTGCACGGCAACGACGCGGCCAACACCGAACTGCTCCTTGCACAGTTGGCCGATGTCCCCGACGAGCGGCGCGGAGCGGCGTTCGTGTCGGCGTGCGCATTGGTGTCGGCCTCGGGTTCGACCGTGGTGCGCGGCGAATGGCCGGGCCGCGTCACACGGGAGCCGCGCGGCGACGGTGGTTTCGGTTACGACCCGGTGTTCCTACCGGAAGGCTCGACGCGTACGGCCGCCGAACTCACGCCCGCCGAGAAGGATGCCGCCTCACACCGCGGCCGTGCGCTGGCGCTGTTGGTGCCAGCGCTGCGGGAGCTGGCCTAGAGGTCGAAGCGCTTCTTGATGTCGCGGGTGTTGAAGTGCTCGACGATGATGCCAAGGAACGGGATCGTGCCGGAGAGCAGGACACCGATGGTCTTGCCGATGGGCCAGCGGATCTTGACCGCCAGGTTGGCCGTGAACATCAGATAGATGAAGTACACCCAGCCGTGCACCACGCCGATCCAGCCGGGCGGGTTGTCCACCTGGACGATGTACTTGAGCACCATCTCGTAGCACAGCGCGATCAACCACAGGCCGGTCGCCCACGCGAACACCCGGTACCCCACGAGCGCCTTGCGGATGGTCTCCTTTGGGGTCGAAACCAGCGGCGCGACCTCGGCTTCTTCGGTCATCTATCGGTCCTGTTCTTTCTTCTCCTGCGTGGCCTCCGATTTGGCCAGCTCGGCAAGGTAGGCGTTGTACTCCGAGAGTGCCGGATCGTCGTCGGCGGCGTGGCCCTCGGTGGCCCGCCTTGGCCGTTCGGGGAGCAGGCCCTCGGGGATCTCGGTGACGGTGTCCTTGGGGCGCTCCGGTGGGGCTTCCTCGTAGCGGACGAACTTGTAGTACGCGTAGAAGCAGAATCCGGCGAACATCGGCCACTGCAGTGCGTAACCCAGATTCTGGAATGTGCCGGAGTTCGACTCGAATCGCGTCCACTGCCACCATGCCAATGCCATGCAGCCGGCAGCGGCGACGAACACCAGCAGGATGAGCGCCGGTCTCCTACGCCGTGTAGTGGACATGGTTCCACGGTACCGCGCTACAGTTAGTGCGCTGACGCGCGAGTGGCGGAACTGGCAGACGCCCAGGTTTTAGGTACCTGTGTCTTCGGACGTGGGGGTTCGAGTCCCCCCTCGCGCACTTCATCCGGTTCAACGTGGGTCGTCGGCGGCTGAACCAACGACGGCCGGCACGGCACGCGCCGATCGGTGCCGGGACACTCTTCGTGGCGGTGCGAGATTGGCTTCGTCGCAACGTCTCCCACCAGAGAGGTGCGACGGCCTAAGAGCCCGCTCGAGACCGACGGAAACGTCGCCCAGAGCGCGCTGGAGCGACGTTTACGTCGATCTCGGTGCAGGGTCGTACTTGCCTGCCAAATACTCCGCACGGCACGCGCTGCGGGCGAGCTTGCCGCTCGTCGTACGGGGGATGACGCCCGCGGCGACCATGCGCACATCGGCCACCCGCACCTGATGCCGACGTGACACCGCGGCCCGCACGGCATCGACGATCGGGCCGGGTTCGGCGCGCCCCGCGCCCGCCGCGCGCTCGGCGACGATCGCCAACTGCTCACCGCGCTCACCGGGAATCGAGAAGGCCGCGACGTAACCGGATCGCACGGCCGGGGACGACAGGCCGACCGTGGTCTCGATGTCGGTGGGGTAGTGGTTGCGGCCGTCGATGACGATGAGGTCCTTGATGCGGCCCGTCAGGTACAGCTCGCCGTCGACGTAGACGCCGAGATCGCCCGTGGCCAGCCAGGAACCGTTGTCGGGGGCGCCGTCGGCGTGGCTGCCCGCGTCGAGCCGGGTCTGCAGCTTGTTGCCGAACACGCGCTCGGTCTCCTCGGCCCGGCCGAAGTAGCCGTGGCCGATGTTGTTGCCGTGCAACCAGATCTCGCCGATGGTGCCGTCGGGCGACTCGTTGCCGTCGGCGTCGGCGATCACGGCCCACTGGTTCGGAATGGGCTGGCCGCACGACACGTGGGGGACCGCGCCGACGGTGTCGTGCGTGACGGTCACGGCGCGGCCCGCGCTCAACTGCTCACGGTCGAAGTGGGTGACGCTCGCCGCGGCGGACGGGGCGATGCTCGCGACCGACAGCGTGGCCTCGGCCATGCCGTAGGAGGGTTTGACCGCCGTCGCGGGCAGCCCGTACGGCGCGAACGCGGCCGTGAACTTCTCGACGGCGGTCATGGTCACCGGCTCGGACCCGTTGAGCAGCGTGACGACGTTGCTCAGATCGAGCGCGTCGCCGTTGGGCGGGAGCCCGCGCTCGGCGGCCAGTTCGTACGCGAAATTCGGTGCCGCCGCGAGGGTCCGCCCGTGGGCGGCCTCGATGCCGAGTTGCTTGATCCAGCGGTAGGGCCGCCGCACGAACGCCATGGGATCCATCAGCGTGATGTGGTTGCCGCACAGCGCCGGGAACATGATCATGATCAGGCCCATGTCGTGGTACAGCGGTAACCAGCTGACGCTGCGGATCCCCATCTCGAGGTCGCCCGCCAGGATCATCTGCAGGACGTTGGTGCACACGTTGCGGTGCGTGATCTCGACGCCCGCCGGCGTGCGCGTCGAGCCCGACGTGTACTGCAGGTAGGCGACGTCGTCGGTGTCCACCTCGGGCGCGGCGAACATGTCGGCGAGCGTCGCGGGCACCGCGTCGACGGCGATCATCCGGGGCCGGTCGGCAGAGGGCAGGGTGCGCAGGAAGTTGCGCACCGACTCCGACGCGGAGGTGGTCGTCAGCACCACGGTGGGTCTGGCGTCGGCGAGCACGGCCGCGAGGCGCTCGGTGTGCCCCGCCAGGCTCGGCGCGAACAGGGGCACCGCGACGTTGCCCGCATGGATCGCCGCGAAGAACGCCGCGACGTAGTCGACGCCCTGCGGCGTCAGGATCGCCACCCGATCACCAGGCCGGGTGACCTGTTGCAGGCGCGCACCGACCGCACACACCTGGGCCCACAGGGCATTCCAGCTGAGCTCGACGGCCCGGCCGTCCGGATCGTGGGAGTAGTCGATGAACCGGTACGACGGGCGGTCGCCGTAGATCGCGCGGTTCCGGTCGAGGAACGAGGTGAGCGTGACGCCGTCGGGCACCACGATCGTGCCGTCGGAGCGGACGTAGTCCTCGATGGAGGAGTGGGCGACAGTGCCGCCCGACGAAACCCGACCCATTGCAATCACACTAATAGTCGGTCTAATTATGAACCTCGTCGAATGATCATGACAGTGATCACTGCAACGGTGCCGGTGTGTCGTGCATCACGCCAATTCGCTCAGCGCGGACCGTCGACGGCATACGTGCCGTCGTCGTCGGTGAACTCCACCACCACCTGCCGCACGGTGCCGTTGATGTCGACCGCGCACATGAACGTCGAACCGGCCTCGACGCGGGGGTTCTTGCCGTTGTTGCATGCCACGGCCGCAACGTCGTTCGCGCCGTAGCCGTACACCGGATCGGTCAGGATCTCGGCCACCCCGGCCTCGGCCTGCCGCACGTCGAGTCTCGGTCCGCCCGACTCACCGCGCATCCACACTCCCACCGCGACCGCGGTGATGACGACGACGGCCGCCGCGGCCACCGCGACCGCCTGCCAGTGGGCGGGCGCCCTGCGCTTGCGTGGCGGCGGTGGTGCCGTCGGGCGGGCCGCTGCGCGGTGCTGCGGCACCGGGCCGTACGGATTGGGGTGCGGTGCCTGCTGCGCCGTACGCCGTGGCGGTGTGCCGGGCCGGGGCGGTGCAGGCTGACGCGCGGCAGGACGGGGCGGGGGAGGGGGTGGTGGCGCCCCACCGGGCTTCACCCACCAGGGCCGCTCGGGTCCGCTCATGACTTCTCCTGGCCTGTCACGGGAAACGTTGGTAGCACTGCGCATCGTCGCCCTGCAGCCCGGACCGGTAGGCCAGGATGCGGGTGAACCCCGCGGGCAGCAACGCGCCGTTGACGTCACTGGCCGCGAGTCCGTTGGTCAGCAGTCCGCTGATGGCCTCGTCGGTGTCTCCTGCGGAAAGCCGCACCGGCAGGCCGGGTTCGGCCATCACGGCCTGCGCCACGCCGGTGAGGCACGCCGTGCGCATCGCAGCCACGGGGTTGTCGATCGGATGGCCTTTCTCGCGCGCGACCGCCAGCGCGTAGCGCGACGTCAACACCGAGATCGCGGAGTTGTCCCCCTGCAGGAGTTCCTGTTCCTCGTTCTCGGTCTTGGTCTCACCGAGGGCCTGTAGGCCGGGCATGTCGACCACGATGGTGTTGGTGGCCGGGCAGTACGACGCCGGCGGCGTGGGCTGGGCGTCGGGACATGCGGGCGCATCACCCATTTGCAGGCTCGGCGGGTCGGACGGCGCGTAGACCTGGCCGAGCGAGTCCATGACGCTCTCGACGACGCCCTCGGTGATCGCGTCGTTGCCGGTGGAGGTGTCGCCGACGAGACCGTCGAGGAACTTCGGAAGGTCGCCGCGCCGCTTCTTGATGTCCTCCATGTCGATCGCCGCGCACTGGTCGACGTTGCCGCTGAACCCGATCTGGAATGCGCTGACGCGGTCGAGCGCCGAACCGTGTTCGTTGCCGGTGAGCGCGGCGTCGAGTCGCGTCATGAGCGGATCGCGAATGTAGATGATGCCCGCCAGGACGTGGTTGAGGCCGTCGCCGGTACTCAGCGCGAACCGCGGCGAGTTGCCCGCCGCGACCCAGCGCAGGTACACACCCGCGAAGCAGTCGGCCTGTTGCTCGGCGACCAGCACCGGGGTGGACCGGGTGTCGATCAGCCCGGCCTGATGCTGGACCGCGTGGCCGTATTCGTGGGCCATCACCCCGACCACACCCATCTGGCCGAAATACTGTGCGGCGACCGGGATCGCGACGCCGCGGTCCCACGCCATCAGGTCCTGGTTGAAGCAGTAGAACGCGTTGGTGAGACCTTGGGTGTCCTCGCCGCAGATCTCGATGCCCGGAGATTGGTCGGAGTTGTACGACACCAGGCGGCGGATCGGGGTGAATGAGCCCCGCAGCGATCCCCCCGAGTAGTTCTGGGACCAGAAGTCCTCGATGTCGTCGACCGCCAGCAAGGCGAGGTTGTCGATCTGGCCGCCGTCGGTGTTCTCGGCCTGCCGTCTCGGGGCGGGGGCATCCGGGCGGGTGCCGCTGGGCCCCTCGGTGACCTGGAGTCCGCCGACCCGGTCGGGGACGAACAGCATCGACGTCGCCCGCCCGGCGATCACCGGGTCGCTACTGCACCCGGACAGCGCGATAGCGCATATCGCAAGGAAGGCTCCCCAGCAAACCCTCGCCACCATCCGCCTTCCGACGTCCACAGTCATGCCAGTATTACCTGCCCTGAAGGGATGTGCTCAAGACGTCCCACACCGGGGCGGGGCGGTGGCGTGATGCGGGCAACGACGAAATCTGTCGAGGGCACCATGGTGTTCCGCGTGGTGTCACGGCGGGCACCCGGCGGGGCGGTCCGAACGGAGGATCGCGTCGGAACGCCCACCGTTGTTGTCGCCGGATCGCGAATCGAATCGACCGGTCGCACAGGAGAATTGCCGCCGCTCGCCGCTGGTGTGGACAGGCCGGACCTGCGGGTCGACGCGGTGTGATTTTGGCGTCCCATCGGCGGTCGCGTACTGTTCCCACACTCCTGTCGGCGCGGCCTGGCCCTCGGTGTATCTGGTCGGCACATCGCGTGGGCGGCACCTCGCCGGAGTCGCGCGAAGGACGTCGCAAGATGTCGATTCGGCGTGTGATGCCCGTCGCACCGCGGTTCACGCGGTGTGCAGAATCACGGGGCAGCAAAGTTGCATTCGCAAGCGGGCCCGACCAGAATCGTGGTGTAAATCTGGAATCATTCCAGAAAACAAGGATACGTAGATGGGATGCTGTGAATGGCTGTTTTGACGATCGGTGACCAGTTTCCGGAGTACGACCTGACCGCTGTGGTTGGCGGCGATCTGTCCAAGGTTGACGCCAAGCAGCCCGATGACTACTTCACGCGCGTCACCAGCAAGGACCACGAGGGCAAGTGGCGCATCATCTTCTTCTGGCCGAAGGACTTCACCTTCGTGTGCCCGACGGAGATCGCGGCGTTCGGCAAGCTCAACGAGGACTTCGAGGACCGCGACGCCAAGGTGCTCGGCGTGTCGGTGGACAACGAGTTCGTCCACTTCCAGTGGCGTGCCCAGCACGAGGACCTCAAGACCCTGCCGTTCCCGATGGTCTCGGACCTCAAGCGTGAGCTGACGGCGGCGTGCGGCGTGCTCAACGCCGACGGTGTCGCCGACCGCGCGACCTTCATCGTCGACCCGAACAACGAGGTCCAGTTCGTGTCGGTGACCGCAGGCTCGGTCGGCCGCAACGTCGACGAGGTGCTGCGGGTGCTCGATGCGCTGCAGTCCGACGAGCTGTGCGCGTGCAACTGGAAGAAGGGCGATCCGACGATCAACGCCGGTGAGCTGCTTGCGGGGGCGGTGTAATCCATGAGCATCGACAACATCAAGTCGGCCCTGCCCGAGTACGCCAAGGATCTCAAGCTCAACCTCGGCAGCATCGCCAACACCACCGAGCTGGGCGAACAGCAGTTGTGGGGCGCCCTGGTTGCCACCGCCGCGGCCACCAAGAACGCGCGGCTGCTGCGTGAGATCTCGGAGGACGCGCTTGACATCCTCAGCGAAGAGGCCTACAACGCCGCACTGGGCGCGGCCGCGATCATGGGGATGAACAACGTCTTCTACCGCACCAAGGGTCAGCTCGACGGCAAGTACGACGACCTGCGTGCCGGCCTGCGGATGAACATCATCGGCAATCCCGGTGTCGCCAAGGAGGACTTCGAGCTGTGGTCGCTGGCGGTCTCGGCGATCAACGGCTGTGGTCACTGCCTGGCCGCGCATGAGAAGACGCTGCGCGACGCCGATGTCTCGCGCACGACCATCTTCGAGGCGATCCGGCTCGCGTCGATCGTCTCCGGAGTTGCCCAGGCACTGCTCACCGCGGACACTCTCGCCGCCGTCTGATCGAGCCGAACGGTTTCGGCCGGATGCCTTCTGGCATCCGGCCGAACTGTTCTGCGGACTTGACGAGAACCGCTTATGCGCATAAGCGGCCACGGTAAACTCGCTTCTCGTATCACGAGAGGCGGGTTTCCGTATGTCAGCCACCGACCGCGAGACCGCGGTGCGCAAAGCCGTCATGGGCGCATCGATCGGCAACGCCGTGGAGTGGTTCGATTTCGCCATCTACGGCTTCCTGGCGACCTACATCGCCGCCAACTTCTTTCCGGCGGGCAACGAGACCGCCGCACTGCTCAACACTTTCGCGATCTTCGCCGCGGCGTTCTTCATGCGCCCGCTCGGAGGTTTCGTCTTCGGCCCGCTGGGGGACCGTCTAGGACGTCAACGGGTGCTCGCGATCGTGATCCTGTTGATGTCGGCCGCGACCCTCGGCATCGGCCTGTTGCCCACTTACGCCGCGATCGGGGTCGTGGCGCCGCTGCTGTTGTTGCTGTTGCGGTGTCTGCAGGGATTCTCCGCGGGAGGCGAATATGGCGGCGGTGCAGTCTATCTCGCAGAGTACGCCCCACAACGCCGCCGCGGGCTGATCGTCACCTACATAGCCTGGTCGGGCGTGCTCGGCTTCCTGCTCGGGTCGGTGACCGTGACGGTGCTGGCGGCGCTGCTGCCCCCCGAGGCCATGGACAGCTATGGATGGCGGATCCCGTTCCTGATCGCCGCGCCGCTCGGCCTCGTCGGCCTCTACATCCGACTGCGCCTCGACGACACCCCGGAGTTCGAGAAGCTCGACGCCGCCGACCGTGTCGCCAAATCCCCACTGCGCGAGGCACTCCGGACCGCTCGCAAGCCGATCCTGCAGGTCATCGGCATGTTCATCGTCTTCAACGTGGGTTATTACGTCGTCTTCACCTTCATCCCCACCTACTTCATCAAGACCCTGGAATTCAGCAGGACCCAGTCGTTCATCTCGATCACGTTGGCCAGCCTCACAGCCCTTGTGCTGATCCTGCCACTGGCGGCGCTCTCGGACCGGGTGGGACGCAAACCGCTGCTGCTGGCCGGTTCGATCGGCTTCGCTGTGCTCGCCTACCCGCTGTTCGTGCTCATGACCTTGGGGTCGGTGACCGCCGCGATCATCGGCCACTGCCTGCTCGCGGCGATCGAATCGACTTACGTCGCAACCGCCGTCAGCGCCGGTGTCGAACTGTTCACCACCCGGGTGCGCTACAGCGGGTTCTCGATCGGCTACAACATCTCGGTCGCGGTGTTCGGCGGGACGACGCCGTACGTCGTCACCTGGCTCACGGCCGCCACCGGCAACCACCACGCGCCCGCGCTGTATCTCGTCGTCGCGGCCGTCGTCTCGGTCGCTGCGGTGCTCACCCTCACCGAGAACGCGGGTCTCCCGCTGCCGACCGGACACACAGACGGAAAGCGGCGTGCCACGATGACATCGTGAACCAAGGCAGACCGAGCCGACCGAGCGTACGTCCGACGAAAGCTGACGTCGCCAGGCTCGCCAACGTCTCCACCGCCACGGTCAGCTACGTCCTCAACAACGTTCAGGGTCAGCGGATCTCGGAACAGACACAGGAGACCGTGCGCCGGGCCGCGGCGGAGCTGGGCTACCGGCCGAACCTCGCCGCGCGAAACCTCGCGTCCGGCGGGAGCGGTGTGGTGCTCTACATCGTCGGGCGGCTTTCACTGGGCAATCTCCCCATCGAGGTCGGCAGCCGGCTCACCACTGCGCTCGCTCGGCGCGGAATCGTGCTGTCGCTGCAATTCGAGACCGACGACGACAGCAACGTGGTCGACGCGATCGCCGACCTCAACCCGATGGCGATCACCAGTACGTTCCCACTCACCGGCAATGCGCTGGCCGCCGCGACGGCGGCCGGCATACCCCAGATCCACCTCGGCAGTTCACAACTGCACGCGATCGGCGCCCTTGATCGCAGCATCGGGGAGATGCGCGTAGCGCACCTGACCTCGCGCGGACACACCCGGCTCGCATTCGCCTACACCACCGATGAGGAACTGCGCCCGCTCGGCGACTACTGGCTCACGGGCCTGCGCGCGGCCGCGCAGAAGCGTGGGTTACCCGACATCGCGGTCGCGAGCGTCGCCTCCGATGGCTCGAACGCGGCCGAGGTGGTGACCGGGTGGGCCGCTGCCGGCGTGACGGCGATCTGCGCGCAGAGCGACGAGACCGCGTTCGTGGTACTGCACGGCCTGCGCAGCGCAGGCCTGCGCTGTCCGGCGGACATGGCGGTGATGGGGGTGAACGCGATCGAGCTCGGCGCCGTGAGCGCACCACCGCTGACCTCGGTGTCCTTCGACGCCGAGGCGATCGTGGACGTGGCGGTCGCCGCGATGATGTCCGAGCTCGGATATCCGACCGACCAGGAACCGAGCGGCATCGATGTCGCGACGCTGATCGTGCGCGATTCCACCTGATCATGGCTTTTCAATGTTCCCAGGTGACAAGATCGAACGCGCTTACGCGCATAAGCATCACTGTGTAAACTCCATTCTCGAACGCAGAGAGGTGGGTTTCCATGACAGCCGGCGCTACCAAGAACGTGTACTTCGACCCCTACGACGTGGCGATCAACTCCGACCCGTACCCGACGTTCGCCCGGCTGCGCGAAGAAGCGCCGTTGTACTACAACGAGCAGTTCGACTTCTACGCCCTGAGCCGCTACCACGACGTCAACAAGGCGCTCATCGACCACGAGACCTTCAGTTCCGCGCGTGGCGCGATCGTGGAGCTGATCAAGGCGAATATCGAGATCCCCTCGGGCGCGCTGATCTTCGAGGATCCGCCGATCCACACCGCGCACCGCAAGCTGTTGTCGCGGATGTTCACACCGCGCAAGATCAACGCGCTCGAACCCAAGATCCGGGAATTCTGCGCGCAGAGCCTCGATGCTGTCGTCGACTCCGGAAGATTCGACATCATCAAGGATTTCGGCGCCATCATGCCGATGCGGGTGATCAGCGCGCTGCTCGGCATCCCCGAGGAGGACCAAGAGAAGATCCGTGACCACGCCAACGAGCAGATGCGCACCGAGGCTGGCAAGCCCATGAAAGCCGCCGAGGAGGGCCTGGTCGACGGGTCGATCTTCGAGGCCTACATCGAGTGGCGCAGGGACAACCCGTCCGACGACATCATGACAGAGTTGCTCAACGTCGAGTTCACCGATGAGCACGGCGTCACCCGCAGGCTCACCCGCGAAGAACTGTTGATCTACATCAACGTGGTCGCGGGCGCGGGCAACGAGACCACCACCCGGTTGATCGGCTGGGCGACGAAGCTCTTGGCCGAACATCCCGACCAGCGTCGCGAGCTCATCGAGAACCCGGCCCTGATTCCGCAGGCGATCGAGGAGATCCTGCGATTCGAACCGCCAGCTCCGCACGTGGCCCGTTACGTCACCCGTGACGTCGAGTACTACGGCCAGACCGTGCCAGAGGGCAGCGTGATAATGATGCTCATCGGCGCGGCGGTCCGCGACAGCCGTCAATTCCCGCCCGACGGAGAGGTTTTCGACATCCACCGGGAGCCGCGTCAGCACCTGGCGTTCAGTGTCGGCACCCACTTCTGCCTCGGCTCGGCACTCGCCCGTCTCGAGGGACGCATCGCACTCGAAGAGATCCTCAAGCGGTTCAGCGAGTGGGACGTCGACCTCGCCAATGCGGAACTCTCACCCACCTCGACTGTGCGGGGCTGGGATTCGTTGCCGGTGATCATCCGGTGACCGCAGCGCTCACGGTCCCTCGGGACTGGACCGAGATCACCCCGCAGTGGCTGACGTCCGCGCTGTCGGTGCACCACCGAGACGCCGTCGTCGAGAACGTCACCGTCGACATGCGCGACGACGGAACGAACCGTCGCGCGCGGCTTGCGGTCACGTACCGGCCCGGCCCGCAAGGGCCTGCCACGGTGTTCGTCAAGGGCGTTGACCCCGACCACAAGGCGATGATCAAGATGACCAGCGGTCTGCTGCACGAGCCGCGGTTGTTCAACTCGAACATCCGCTTGCCACTGGAGCATCCGACGGTGTACGCGGCCGCGATCGACGAGGCCGGCGAGGAGTTCGTGCTCGTCATGGAAGACCTCACGGCGCGTGGGGCGGATCCACGCGACGCCACCCGGCCCCTGACCGTCGACCAGGCGGCCATCGGTGTTCGCGCGCTGGCGCGCATGCACGGACAGTTCTGGGGCGAGCGGCTTGCACAGCCCGCGTTGGCGTGGCTGGAACCGTTCGAGCCGTGGGACGGCATGCAGTGGGCTCCGCTGCCCGCGGCGCTCGAACGCCTCGGCGACGACGCACCTCCGTCCGTGCAGGCGCTGACGATCGACCATCTCGTCGAAGGTATCTGGAAGCCCTACATCCGGACCCTCACCGCGTCCTCGGAGCCGCAGACGCTGCTGCACGGCGACGCGCACATCGGCAACACGTACCTCACGTCCGACGGCGACGTCGGATTCCTCGACTGGCAGGTCGCACGCCGCGGGAACTTCGCGGTGGATCTCGGTTACTTCTTGCAGGGCGCGCTGAATACCCACGACCGCCGCGCCGCCGAGCGGGAACTTCTCGTGGAGTACCGCGGCTCACTCGGGCTACCCGCCGCGGAAACCCCGTCGATGGATGAGATCTGGTTGCGTTACCGGGCATCGGTGGCACACGGATTGACGACATGGCTCGCCACCGCGAGCGCGGGGGAGTTGTGGCAGCGCCCCGACATCGCGCTGGTCCTGGCGCAGCGCTACTCCGCGGCCTACGAGGACCTGCAGACCGCCGAGGCACTCGCCGATCTGGAGAGCTAGCTTTCGCCCACCGCTGCGGTGACGCGGTCGAGTGCCGTTGCGGGCGGCTGCGCGCCGAACGCCTCGACGATCGGCATCCGCCACACCTGCGAGTTGGCCATGGCGCTAGTCGCTCGCGGGCAGCGGCTTGGCCTCCTTGAGGCTCAGCGGGGTGGTCCCGATCGACAGCGATCCCGCACCGGCCTTGGTGACGAGCACCTCGGCACCGTTGTCGTCGACGTAGCGCTTGCCCATCAGGGTACCGGCGGCGAAGGATGGGTCGAGCGCTGCGCCACTGTCCTTCTCGGCGTCGAGGGGGATCATCGGGACGCCGCCCGCGCGCAGGTCGTCGAGGCTGTCGGCGCTGCGGACGACGATAACCTGGGTGTCGCACACCTGGCTCTGCAGGCGCGTGCCGTTCTTGATCACTGCGGACTCCTTCGATAGGGAGGGCTACGAGATGGGCTGGAGCTCGTCGACGAGTTGACGGCGCAGTACCTTGCCGGTGGCGTTGGTGGGCAGTTCCGCACGGAAGACCACGCGGTCCGGGGTGCGGGATCCGCGCAGATGTTTGCGCACGTGTTCGCGGAGCTCGTCGGCGTCGGGTTCGGCGCCGTCGGCGGGAACCACGACCGCGACGATGATCTGGCCCCACTGCGGATCCTCCGGACCGACCACCGCGACGTCGCGGACGTCGGGGTGCTCCACGAGAACGTCTTCGATCTCCGCGGGTGCGATGTTCTCGCCGCCGCGGATGATGGTGTCGTCCGATCGGCCGCCGATGAACAGGTAACCGTCCTCGTCAAGGGCGGCAACGTCTTTGGTGGGAAACCAGCCGTCCGCGTCGAGCACCGAGCCGATCCCGGTGTAGCGGCCGGACACCTGATCGCCGCGGACGAACAGTTCACCGGTCTCGCCCGGTCCGAGCACCGTGCCGTCCTCGGCGCGGATCTGCACCTCGACACCGGGTACCACCTGTCCCACCGATCCGAGGCGGCGGGTCACCGCGGGGTCGTCGGACGCCAGTGCGGCGCGGTGGTCGTCGGGCCCGAGAACCGCGATGGTGGAACTGGTTTCGGTGAGACCGTAGGCGTTGACGAAGCCGACGCCTGGCATCAACTCCAGGGCCTTACGCACCAGCGGCAGGGCCACCTTGGACCCACCGTAGGCGAGGTTGCGCAGTGTCGGCAGATCGGCGTCCGTCGTCTCCAGTTCGGTGACGATGCGGTCGAGCATCGTCGGCACCACGGTCGCCGAGGTCACTCCCTCGGTGCGTACCAGCTCGACCCAGCGGTGTGCGTCGAAGTTACGTAGGTACACCATCTTGCGCCCGGCGTACAGATTCGACATCGCCGCGCTCACACCGGCGATGTGGTACGGCGGCACGCAGATCAGCGCGGCGTCCTCGGGTGCGGCGGAATCGAATTCGACAGTTCCGGTGATGTAGGTCGTGAGGTTGTTGTGGGTGAGTTCGACGGCTTTCGGGCGCGATGTCGTCCCCGAGGTGAACAGCACCACCGCGACGCCGTCGGGGTCGGCGAACTCCGACACGGGATCGGCGACACGGGCTTTCGCGAGGAACTTTTCGGAGGTGACGACCTGCTTGCCCGCCCCGGCGATCGCGTCGGCGTACTCGCTGTCGGCGACCACGAGCGGTTCGGGCAGTCGGTCGACCAGTTCACGCAGACCCTCGGCGCTCAGGCGGTAGTTCAGGGGCGTGAACGGTATCGCCGCGCGTGCCGAGGCGAACAGCAGCACCGGCAGCAGTGCGCCGCCGGTGCCCACATAGGCGACATGTGCCGCACCCGAACCGGCGAGCACGCCTGCGGCGCCGTCGGCCAGTGTGCTCAACTCACCCGTGGTGAGCCGAATGTCGTCCGATACCAGCGCGATACGGTCGGGATCACCCGACGATGCCATCTCGAGCAGCAACGATATGCTCATAAGCCCTGCCCCGGTGCGTCGATGAAGATGTCGATGATCGGACTGTCCCCGCCACCATAACCAGAAAGGTCGCTCACGCCTGCGGTGGTGAGCACCTCGGAGTCGAGGAACGTCTTACCGTTGACCTCACCCGCCGGTCGCGACAGAATCTCGACGGCCGCGTCGGCCATGATCTCGGGTCCGCGGGAGGACTTCAACAGCTCCTGGCCGCCCGCACCGTTGGCCACGGCCGCGGTCGCGATGTACGTCTCGGGCCACAGACAGCTGAAACCTATCTTCGCGTCGGCATATTCGGCGGCCCAGCCCTGCGAAAGCAGCGTCATCCCGTACTTCGACAGCGTGTAGGAGGGGTGCGCGCCGAGCCAGTACGGGTTGAGGTTCAGCGGCGGGGCCAGGGTGAGCACATGCGCGCGACGGCCGGCCTCTGCGGACTTGGCCAGGTGCGGCAGCGCAGTCTTGGTCAGCAGGAACGTACCGCGCACGTTGATGTCCATCATCAGGTCGAACTTCTTGACCGCCAGCGATTCGGTCGGTTCGGTCGCGATCGCGCTGGCGTTGTTGACCACGATGTCGACACCGCCGAAGCGTTCCACCGCGGTGTCGATGGCGCGCGCCACGTCCTCCTCCTTGCGGACGTCGCCGACCACCGCGACTCCCTTGCCGCCCGCGGCCTCGACATCGGCGACCGCGGTGTGGACGGTGCCTGGCAGCTTCGGGTGCGGTTCTGCGGTCTTGGCCAGCAGCACCACGTTCGCGCCGCGCTTCGCGGCCCCCAACGCGATTGCCAGACCGATCCCGCGGCTGCCGCCGGATACGACCATCGTGAGGTCGGCGAAAGACTCCTGCTGGGTGGACATGGGCCTCCTCGTCGGACGCGGCGGGGTCTACCGACGCCTCAGGTGAGAACGTTGCCGCGTACCCAGAAGGGTATTGGCATTCTCATTTTTAGCAAGTGTCGTACTCCTATGGCTCGGCAACCGGCCGAACCGCATCTCCCAGAGCGTTCGGGGTGAGGCAGGGGCCGCGGGTCGAGGCGCTTCCGTCCAGTACACGGCACACATTTCCCCGGCGCGGTATTGGAATTCTCATTTTTTGTAAGTACGTTATCGGGTGATGAGTGAGCAAGCCCAACCTCGGGTGGAGACACCCGCGGGTATCCCGCTGGCACCGGTGTACGGACCCCAGGACCGCAAGGGCGAACCACCGCCACCGGGGATCTATCCGTTCACGCGCGGAAACTTCGCGTCCGGGTACCGCGGAAAGACATGGACATTCCGGCAGTACTCCGGCTTCGGTACCGCGGAGGAATCCAACCGTCGGTACCGCTACCTGCTCGATCAGGGCGGCACCGGTTTGTCGGTGGCTCTCGACCTGCCCACGCAGTGCGGGTACGACTCCGACGACGAGGAGTACGGCGAGGAGGTCGGCCGCGTCGGCGTCGCCGTCGACACCCTCGCCGACGCCGAGATCCTGTTCGACGGGATCCCGCTCGACCGGATCAGCACGAGCTTCACGATCAACGGCACCGCGGCGATCCTGCTGGCGTTCTACGTCGCGGCCGCCGAGAAGAAGGGCGTACCGCGCGAGAAGCTCACCGGCACCATCCAGAACGACATCCTCAAGGAGTACGCCTCGCGCGGCACGTGGATCTGGCCGCCGGAACCGTCGCTGCGCCTGATCGCGGACACCATCGAGTTCTGCGCCGCCGAGGTGCCGCGTTTCAACGCGATTTCGGTGGCTGGGGCGCATTTCCGCGATGCCGGCGCCAACGCCGTCCAGGAGATGGCCTTCACGCTGGCCGACGGTGTGACCTACTGCGACACCGTCGTCGAACGCGGGCGCATGACCATCGACAAGTTCGCCCCGCAGATCTCGTTCTTCTTCTACACGCACGGCGACTTCTTCGAGGAGATCGCCAAGTACCGCGCCGGCCGGCGGCGCTGGGCCACGATCGTGCGGGAGCGCTACGGCGCCACCACCGACAAGGCCTCGATGTTCCGGTTCGGTTGTGTGTCGGGCGGCGCGTCGCTGTACGCCCCGCAGGCGCAGAACAACCTGGTGCGCGTCGCCTACGAGGCGCTGGCGTCGGTGCTCGGTGGCGTGCAGTCGATGTTCACCGCGGCCTGGGACGAACCGTTCGCACTGCCCAGTGAGGAATCGGCGACGCTGGCGCTGCGCACGCAGCAGATCCTGGCCTACGAAACCGGTGTCACCAAGGTGGCCGATCCGCTGGGCGGGTCGTACTTCGTCGAGGCGCTCACGGACGCCACCGAGGAGAAGATCATCGAGATCATGAGCGATCTCGAAGCTCATGGCGGCATGGTGCAGTGCATCGAGGACGGCTACCTGCAGGGGCTCATCGCCGACGAGGCCTTCAAGATCCACCAGGACGTCGAAACGGGGCATCGGGTTGTCGTGGGCGTCAACAAGTTCGTCGTCGACGAGCCGCCACCGGAGATCGCGACCTACGAACTCGACGCCGAAGGCCGCGACCTGCAACTCAAGCGGTTGTCGAAGGTCAAGGCCGAACGGGATTCCGGGCAGGTGAAGGCCACGTTGGCGGCGCTGTCCGCCGCCGCCGAGGGAGATGACAATTTGATGCACAAGCTGATCGACTGCGCGAACGCCTACTGCACGGTGGGTGAGATGGTGTCGGCGCTCAAGGCGGTGTGGGGCGAGTTCCGGCAACCGGTGGTGTTCTAGTGGCTACTCGGGTGCTGGTCGCCAAGCCGGGGTTGGACGGCCACGACCGCGGTGCCAAGATCGTCGCGCGTACGTTGCGGGACGCCGGTTTCGAGGTCATCTACACCGGCATCCGGCAGCGCATCGAGGACATCGTGTCGATCGCGTTGCAGGAAGATGTTGGGCTGGTGGGACTTTCGATTCTGTCCGGGGCCCATGTGGCGTTGACCGCGCGCACTGTCGAGGCGCTGCGGGATGCCGATGCCGGTGACATCGCCGTCGTCGTCGGCGGCACCATCCCGCAGGGCGACGTACAGAAACTGCTCGACGTCGGAGCTGCCGCGGTGTTCCCGACGGGCACGCCGCTGGACACGCTGGTGACCGAGGTGCGGGCACTCACGGAGAAGGTGGGCAGATGAGACTGGGCGTGATGATCGGGGCCGAGCGCGGCGACATGGCGCGCAAGGTCGACAAGCTCGCGGCAGACATCCAGTGGGCGGAGGCCGCTGGTCTGGACAGCGCGTGGATGCCGCAGGTGCCCGACGACTTCGACTCCCTCAGCATGGTCGCACTGATGGCCGCGCACACTTCGACGATCGAACTCGGTACGGCGGTCGTGCCGCTGCAGGCTCAGCATCCGATTGCCCTTGCCCGCCAGGCACTCTCGGTCCACGCGATCTCGGAAGGCCGGCTGGCGCTCGGGGTGGGCCCGTCACACCACTGGATCATCCGCGACATGCTGGGCCTGCCGTACGACAAGCCCGCCGCCTACACGCGCGACTATCTCGAGGTGCTAGGCGTCGCGTTGTCCGGGCCGGGTCCCGTCGACGTCGAGAACGACACGTTCACGGTGCACAATCCCACCGTGCTGGCCGCCGAGACGCCGCTGCCGGTGCTGATCGCCGCACTCGGTCCGGTGATGCTGCAGATCGCCGGCGAACTGGCCGACGGCACGGTGCTGTGGATGGCCGATGAACGCGCCATCGGTGACCACATCGCACCGCGCATCACCAAGGCCGCGGAGAACGCCGGCCGGCCCGCACCGCGGATCGTGGCCGGAATTCCGGTGTGCTTGTGCGCGAATTCGGAGATCGAGGCCGCCAAGGAGCGCGCGAACCGGATCCTGGCGGAGGCCGAGACGTCGCCCAACTATCAGCGGCTGCTCGAACGCGGCGACGCGCGCAATGTCGGTGATCTGTGCGCGGCCGGCGACGAGGATGCCATCTTGGCCCGCTTCAAGAAGTTCGCCGATGCCGGCGTGACGGATCTGTCGGTGCGCCTGCTGCCGATCGGCGACAACCGTGACGAGTTGATCGCGTCGAAGTACCGGACACGTGAGGTGATCGCCGAGCTCGCGAAGGCGGTGCGATGAGCGCTTGCGCGAAGAGCCGAGGATCGCGATGAGCGCTTGCGCCCCGTTGGCCGGTATCCGCGTCATCGAGGTCGGCGTGATGCTTGCGGGCCCGTACGCCACGATGATGCTCGCGGATCTCGGCGCGGAGGTGATCAAGGTCGAACCGCCGGGCGGGGAGATTTCACGGCAGGTGGGGGACAGCTATTTCGCGAGCCTCAACCGGGGCAAGCGCAGCCTGTGCCTGGACCTGGCGTCACCCGAGGGCAAGGCGAGACTCGCTGAACTGGTGGCGGATTCGCACGCGCTGCTGGTGAACATGAAGCCTTCGGTGATCCGCCGCCTCGGCCTGACCTATGAGGCGTTGAGAGAGTTCAATCCGAAGATCGTGTGTGTCGCCATGACGGGGTTCGGGCTCGACGGCGGCGACGATCCGGCGTTCGACTACGTGATCCAGGCTGCGACCGGGGTGGCGGCGATGACCGGTGATCCACATGGTCCGCCGACGCTGCCGGGCTACTCGTCGGCGGACAACTCCACCGGGCTCACTGCGGCGCTGGGTCTGCTGGCGATGATCGTGTCCGGCCGCGGGGGCCAGGTGGACGTGTCGCTGCGCGATGTCATGCTGTCGCAGCTGAACTACCGTGCGTCGGCGTACCTCAACGACGGTACCGAACCGCGCCGCTACCCGAACGGTGCGCACTCGTATTACGTTCCTGCCCAATTGTTTCCGACGGCCGACGGACATCTCGCGCTGTTCATCACGCACGACGGGTTCTGGAGGTCGTTCGCCGGCGAGGCGGGTATCGACGGGTTCGCGACCATGGCGGAACGCGCGGCCCGGCGTGACGAGGTACTGCAGGTGGTCACCGCGACGCTTGCGACCGATTCGGCCGCAAGCTGGGAGGCGCGGCTCAAACCGCTGGGTATCCCGGTCGCGGCGGTGCGCACGCTGCCGGAGGCGCTTTCCGCCACACCAGAGGCGATCGTCACCGCCGGTGACTTCCGCCTGGTGGGGAGTTCGATCCGGGTATCCGGGTACGAGCCCGACTACCGGCCGCCACCGGCGTTCGACGAGTTCGCCCAGCGGTCTCCGGCGGCGCAGCCTCAGTCTTCGTCGTAGGAGACCGTCACGGTGTCGCAGTCCGGGACCGCCTGGCACGTCAGCACGTAACCTTCGGCGACCTCGTCGTCGTCGAGAGCGTCGTTGACGCGCATCGTGGCCGTTCCTTCGAGGAGTTTGGCCATGCACGTGCCGCAGTTTCCCGCCTCGCACGAGAACGGAGGTGTCATGCCGGCTCGTCGTGCGCTCTCCAGCAGCGTCTCATTCGGCCTGCGTGGGACCGAGACCTGCGCACGCTCGAACAGGATGGTCACCTTCCCTCCGGGCTCTCCGTTGGGTAGTGGTTCTGCCGTCATCAAGCTCCCCTGCGCACTAGCATTCTGATACAATGAGAATAGCATTCTCCGGAAATGATAGTATCTTCTCGCTCACCTCGCGTACGCGGTGAGCGCGCGTCACGAGAGGCGGCACTGGTGGATTCGGCACGGACAGGTGGGTCTCATGGCTGACGCTGCCGTGCTCGCGTTCGGTGACCGCGAATACACTCTTGCCGAACTCGACTCGCTCACCGGCGGCATGGCCACGGCGTTGGCTCGCCGCGGCGTCGGCCCGGGCGAGCGGGTCGCGATGATGTCGTCGAACCGTCCCGAGTTCGTGGTGGCGCTGCGCGCGATCTGGCATCTCGGAGCCGCGGCGGTCCTGATCAGCCCGGCCTGGAAATCCGCCGAGATCGCCCACGCCCTGAAGCTCACGCGGCCGACCCACGCGGTAGGGGATCATCCGCTGCTCGCCGAACACCTGCCGATGCTGCGCCTCGACGAGCCGATCACGCCCGGTGAACATCGCGGCCACACCGACATGGTCACCCCGGATGCCGATGCGTTGTTCGTGTTCAGCTCCGGCACCACCGGCATGCCGAAAGCCGTGTGCCACAGCCATGCCGGGTTCGCGGCCGCCATCGAACACTGGCGCGACGCGCTCGGGCTGACCGCGGCAGACCGTATGCAGATCATGACCCCGCCGTCGCACATCCTCGGCCTGCTCAACATCGCGATGGTGCTCGACACCGGCGCCTGGATGCGGCTGCATCCCCGGTTCGACGTCGACACCATGTTGCGCCATATCGAATCCGACCGCATCACGATCGAGATGGCCGTGGCGCCGATCGCTCTGGCACTGGCCGCGCATCCGGAGCTCGAGCGGTTCGACATGTCGTCCCTGCGGTACGTGATGTGGTGCGCGACGCCGGTCACGCGCAGCGTCGCCGAGGACATCACCGCGCGCACCGGCATCCGGTGGCTCACCGCGTACGGCACCACCGAACTACCGGTCATCGCGTGCAATCCACCGGAGGACACCAGGATCGAGACCGTCGGCAAACCGGTGTGCGGCGTGCGGGTGCGCATCGCGGATACCGGTGAGATCGAGGTGTGTTCCCCCTCGGTCATGCGCGGCTATCTGCCCGAGAGCGCCACCGCGGGCGCGTTCAGTGACGGTTCCGGCCACGGGTGGTACCGCACCGGCGACATCGGATTCCTCGACGATGACGGATATCTGCACATCACCGACCGCGCCAAGGAGATGATCAAGGTGCGCGGTTTCCAGGTCGCGCCGGCCGAGGTCGAGGCCGTGTTGCACGCGCATCCCGCCGTGGCCGACTGCGCGGTTTTCGGTGCACCGGACGCGGCCGACGGGGAAGCCGTCGTCGCGGCCGTGGCCACATGTGCCGAGGTGTCCGCCGACGAGCTCATCGACCTGGTCTGCTCGCGGCTCGCGTCGTACAAGCGGCCGCGCCGCATCGAATTCGTAACCGAGATACCCCGCTTGCCTTCCGGGAAGGTATTGCGACGAGTGCTGAAGGAGCGGCATGGACGTCCGTCTGACGGCTGAACAGCAGCAGCTGCGAGAGGCTGCTGCGAAACTGGCCGACGACCTCGGACCTGGCTCGGTCCAGGAACTCTCCGACGAGAACAGGGTCTCGCGGTTGGAGAGCACCGTGGCCGCCACCGAGTGGCGCACACTGCGATCCGACGGCGCGTCCGGGGTGGAGGTGGCGATCGTCGCCGAGGAGTTAGCTCGTGGGCTCGTCGACGTGCCGTACCTCGGGCCGATCCTCGCCGATGACCTGGGACAGCGCCTCGGCCGTGCGGTCGCGCTGCCCGAGACGGCGGCCGCAGGCGTCGACCTCACCAACATCGCCGTGGGTGTCGCCGAGTCACCCGCCGAACTCGACGAGCTCTCCTGCGACGACGCGGCGCGCTGGCATGCTTTGGCGCTCGCCGCCACCGGCGCAGATCTGGTCGGTGCGGCGCGCGGCGCTCATGCTCTTGCCGTCGACTACGCGAAGGTGCGCGAGCAGTACGGCTCGACGATCGGCTCCTATCAGGCTGTCGCGCACATGCTGGCCGAAGGGCTCGCGCTCATCGAGGGTTCGGTCAGCGTGCTGCGCCACGCCGCGTGGGGCGTCGACGAACTCGAACCACGAGAGGCCGTCCGGGCGGGTCGCATCGCCAAGATCTACTGCGCCCGTGCGGCACGCACGGTGTGCGAGACCGCGATCCAGGTGCACGGCGGCATCGGAAACACCTGGGAATGCCTGGCTCACGTGTACCTGCGGCGCGTGCTGACCTCGACTGAACTGTGGCCCGTGAAACTGGAGGACTTGGAGGGTTCAGATCTTGGATTTTCGTGATTCACCCGAGGAAGCGGCCTTCCGTGCCCGGTTACGGTCCTGGTTGGCCGAGAATGCCGCGTCGTTCAAGGCGTCCGGCGACGACTACTGGGCGCGCCAGGGGGAGTGGCACCGGGCCCTGTACGGGGCAGGGTTTTTCGGGACCTCGTGGCCCAGGGAGTTCGGCGGACAGGAATTGCCTCCCGTCTACGACGTGATCGTCGACGAGGAACTCGCGCGCGCCGGCGCGCCGCCGCGACCCAGCCTCGGCTATCTCGTCGTCGGGCTCGGCCATCACGGCAGCAAGGAACTGCAGCAGCGGTTTCTGCCAGGCATGATCAACGGCACCGAGCGGTGGTGCCAGGGCTTCTCGGAACCGGGTGCCGGGTCCGACCTGGCGTCCCTGACCACCACGGCCACCCGTGACGGTGACATCTACCTCATCAACGGTCACAAGATCTGGACCAGCTACTCCGATGTGGCCGACTGGTGCCTGTTGCTGGCGCGCACCGACAAGGATGTGCCACGCCACAAAGGCATCTCGGCATTCATCGTGTCGATGCACCAGGACGGCATCGAGCAACGTCCACTCAAGATGATCAACGGTGTCACCACCGAATTCGGCCAGGTGACCTTCGACAACGCGGTGGTGCCCGCGTCGCAGATGGTCGGCGCACCGGGCGAGGGTTGGGCCTTGGCGATGACCGTCGTCAGCCACGAACGCGAACCCTCCACGCTGGGGTACTCGGCGCGGTACGGAAAATTGGTGCGCGAGATGGCATCTCGCGTCGAGGGACGCGCACCCGAGGAGCTGGCCTGGGCCGCGGTACAGTCCGAGATGCTGCGGCTGCATGTGCGTCGCAGGCTCTCCGAGCAGCTCGACGGTCTCAAACACGGGCCGCAGGGCTCACTCGACAAACTGCTCATGACGTGGGTCGAACAGTCGGTCGGGCATGCCGCGCTCGCGGTCAGCGGGACGTCGGATCCCGAACTGCTCAGTGCCTACCTGTACAGCCGCGCCCAGAGCGTCATGGGTGGCACGTCGCAGATCCAGAAGAACATCATCGCTTCACGCATCCTCGGGTTGGGGGTTTGACGAATGTACGGAATGCCAGACGAAATCGACGTCCGCGCGGAAGGCGACATCCGCGTCATCACCCTCAACCGGCCGGATGCGCTCAACGCCGTCAACGATTCGCTGCACGAGGGCCTGGCGCACCTGTGGACCCGTCTGTCGGAGGATTACGATGCCCGCGCCGCGGTGATCACCGGTGCGGGCCGCGCGTTCTCGGCGGGCGGCGATTTCGCGTACCTGCAGGAACTCGGCGAGAACCCCAAACTGCGCGCCAAGACCATCCTGCACGGGCGCGAGATCGTGCTGGGGATGACGCGGTGCCGTGTGCCGGTGGTGGCGGCCGTCAATGGTCCCGCGGTCGGACTGGGTTGCAGCCTGGTGGCGTTGAGCGACATCGTGTACATCGCGCCGGAGGCGTACCTGGCCGATCCGCACGTGCAGGTGGGGCTCGTCGCGGCGGACGGCGGGCCCATCACGTGGCCGCTGCACATCAGCCTGCTGCTGGCCAAGGAGTACGCGCTGACCGGTGCACGCATCCCCGCACAGCGGGCCGTGGAACTCGGTCTGGCCAACCACCTCTCGGACGATCCGGTCGCCGAGGCGATCGAGGCCGCCAACAATATGGCCAAGCTGCCCCGGCAGTCCCTCGAAGCCACCAAGCGCCTGCTCAATCTCCACATGGAACAGGCCGTGCTCGCGACCCTGGACTACGGCAACACCGCCGAGGAACAGTCGTTCCGCACCGAGGATTTCAAGGCCATCGTCGCGGGCCTCAACGCCCGTAAGAACTAGCGTTTCTCGCGCGAGCAGACGCAAAAATGCCCTTTTTCCACGCAGATTGGGCAGTTTTGCGTCTGCTCGACGTCAGAAGGTGAGCGCCTCGGGCGGCTCGACCATCTCGGGCGGGATCTTGAGCCCGCCACCACCGGCCCGCCAGCCCTCGGTGAGCACGACGCGCGAGGGGCTCAGGCAGTTGACCGCGATGTTGTCGTCACGCAGATCGGCCGCGAGGCCGAGGTAGAGCCGTTCGGTGGCGGCCTTGGAGACCCAGTACGCGTTGGCGCCGTGTTCGACCAGGTCGACGCCGGTGGTGGTGATCGCGATGAGTGATCCGGCGCCGCGCGTCCGTACATGGGGGATGACCTCTTTGGTCACCAGGAACACCCCGGTGAGGTTGACGTCGAGGCACAGTTGCCAACGTTTGAGCGGGGTGTTCTCGACGGGGCCGAGCCACAGCACACCGGCGTTGGCGACGAGGATGTCGATGCCGCCGAGTTCGTAAACGGTTTGTGCGACAGCATGTTCGACGGATTTCTCGTCGGTGACGTCACATACCACCGGAAGGGCGTGCCCGCCGCTGTTGGTGATGGCCGCCGCCACCGAGACGATCGTGCCGGGTAGCTTGCCCGGATGCTCGGACCGGGCCGCGACCGCGACGGCCGCCCCCTCGGCCGCCAGAGCGGCCGCGACGGTGGCGCCGATGCCTCGGCTGGCGCCCGCGACGAACGCGACCTTCCCGGCGAGGCTGCCGGGTATTGGCGGTGTCGGCGTTTCGCGCACGTTCGTCATGCGCCGAACGTGCGTGGAGTGCTGCGTGTGGGCGGCGTGTCGGCAGGCAGACGCGCACGCTCGCGGTGCAAGAGGGTCACTTGGTCACTTGGGTGGGAAGCGGAGCGCGCCGTCGAGGCGGATGACCTCGCCGTTGAGGTAGTCGTTCTCGATGATGCTCTGTGCCAGTTGGGCGTACTCGGTCGAGCGGCCCATGCGCTTGGGGAACGGTATCTGCGGGCCCCAGTACTGCTCGAGCTGATCGGCGGCCTGCCCGTAGGCGGGGGTGTTGATGGTGCCGGGCGCGATCGTGACGACGCGGATGCCGAGTGGCGACAGGTCACGTGCGGCGACGAGCGTCATGCCCAGGACGCCGCCCTTCGCCGCCGAGTACGGCAGCTGTCCGATCTGGCCCTCGTAGCCGGCGATCGATGCGGTGTTGACGATGACGCCGCGGCCGCCCTCTTCGAGCGGTTCGGTCCTGGCCATGGCGGCCGCCGACAGGCGCATGACGTTGAATACCGCGGTGAGGTAGAACTCGATGGTCTTCTTGAACCCGTCGAGGCCCAGCGGGGAGCTGTCCTTGCTCACCAGGCGGCCACCGCTGGCGGGACCGCCGTGGGTGTCCACCGAGATGCGCAGCGGCCCGAGCGATTCCGCCTCGGCGATCGCGGCGAGCACGGACTCCTCCGAGGTCGCATCGGTGCGCACGTAGCGGATGCCGAGCTCTTTCTGGAGCGCCGCGCCCTTGTCGTCGACCACATCGGCGACGACGACCTTGGCGCCCGCACCGTGCAACCGGCGGACGGTCGCCTCACCGAGGCCACCTGCGCCGCCGACGACGAGTGCGGACGTACCGGCGATCTCCATGGATTCCTCCTTGCAACTATCCCTCTCAACTGGCGAGAATAGCATTCTCGTAAACGGTGAACCAGGGAGAAAGAATGCCCGACGGCGTCGTCGATGTACCCGCGCTCATGACCGCGGCCAGGGGCGGATCGATGCGCGCGGTGGGACGGCTGCTGACACTGGTCGAAAGTGACCGTCGCGGTGAGGTTCTCGCACTGCTGGGGCCGACGTCGCCGCGCGTCATCGGTGTGACGGGGCCACCGGGTGCGGGGAAGTCGACGACGGTCGGCGCGATGGTGGGCGCGTACCGCGAGCGCGGCCTGCGGGTCGCGGTCCTCGCGGTCGACCCGTCGTCGCCGTACAGCGGCGGTGCCCTGCTCGGGGATCGTATCCGCATGGCCGCCCACATCAACGACCCCGACGTGCTGATCCGTTCGATGGCCGCGCGCGGTCATCTCGGCGGACTGGCCGCCGCGGTGCCCGCGGCGATCCGTCTGCTCGCGGCGCTGGCCTACGACCTGATCGTATTGGAGACCGTCGGGGTGGGGCAGTCCGAGATCGAGATCGCCGCGATCGCCGATCCCACGGTGGTGATCCTCAATCCCGGTGCGGGGGACGCCGTGCAGGCGGCCAAGGCCGGTGTGCTCGAGGTCGCCGATCTGGTGGTGGTGAACAAGGCCGACCGTGACGGCGCCGATCAGACCGTCCGCGACCTGTGCACCGAGACCGACGTCCCGGTGCTCAAACTGGTTGCGGCACAAGGTGAGGGGCTGCCGGAGCTCATCGGGGCCATCGAGGCGCACCATCGGGCCGACACGCCTGAGCGGCGCAGCGCTCGGGCCCGCACCCAGATCCTGTCGCTCGCGCAGACCCTGCTGCGCGCCCACCCCGACCTCGACCGGTTGTCCGCGGCGGTCGCCGACGGCACGAGCGACCCTTACACCGCGGCCGAGCAGCTGATCGCCGGATCAGTCGGCTGACTTGCCCGTGGCCGCGGCGTATCCGCTGCGATAACCGAACACCAGCGCCGGGCCCAGCGTGCCACCCGCACCGCCGTAAGCCTTGCCGGTCACCCCTGCCATGGCGTTGCCCGCGGCGTACAGGCCGGGGATCACCGAACCGTTGACATGCAGCACGCGTCCGTCGCGGTCGGTGCGCGGGCCGCCCTTGGTGCCCATCGCGCCGATCGTGACCGGCACCGCGTAATACGGGGCGGTGTCGACCGGGCCGAGGGTCTGCCGAGCCGGGGTGTCGGCTGTCGTGTCACCCCAGTACCCGTCGTAGGCGCTGATGCCGCGGCCGAAGTCGGGGTCGACGGGGTCGGCGTCGCGGCCGACGTTGTCGTTCCAGCGGCGCAGCGTGGCCGACAGTCCCGCGGCATCGATGCCGGTCTTGGCGCTCAACTCGTCGAGATCCGCCGACTCGCAGAACCAGTCCGGGGCCGGCCCGCCGGGTTCGACACCGAGGAACCCGTAAAGCCGCAGGTGAACCGAGTCGAACACGATCCAGGCCGGGTCGTTGGCGTAGCCGGCCTTGGGGTCGAGGTATTGGAAAGGGCCTGCCATCGAGTTGTATTCGCCTGCCTCGTTGACGAACCGCCTGCCGGCGCGGTTGACGATGATGCTGCGGGGCCGGGTGCGTTCGAGTCGCACGCTGCGGCTGCGGGGACGCCCGTCGATCCGGTCGCCCGGGATCCGGACCACCGGAACCCACCACGCCTCACCCATGTTCGCGAGGTCGGCGCCGTGGGCCATCGCCATGCGCAGCCCGTCGCCGGTGTTGTTCGGCGGGGACACCGGGCCGTGCATGGGTCCGCGCAGGAAGGCCTCGACGAGGGTGGCGTCCCACTCGAACCCGCCGGTGGCCAGGACGACGCCACCGCGGGCGCGCACCCGGACATCGGTGCCGTCGAGGCGGATCCGAACACCGGTGATGCCGTCGGCCGATCCGAGCAGCTCGACCGCACGTGCCGAGGTGACCGGTTCGATGTTGCGGTCGAGCAGTCCCCGCAGCAGCCCCGCGATCAATGCGGTGCCCGCGACGCACAGATCGGCGTTCGGGTCGTCGTACGCGGCGTGGATGCGGGCTCGGGTCTCGGCGTCGATGCCGACATTGCTGAAATCTGCTGGAAAGGCGGTGATCCGGTCGCACCATCCGCCGAGGCGCGCCAGGTCGATCGGACCTGCGGACAGTGACCGCCCGCCGCCGGGGCGTCCGCCGGGCAGTTCGGGTTTGTAGTCGGGAAAGCCGTCGGCGACGGTGAATCGGAGTTCACTGTGGGCCTCGACGAAATCGAGCATGGCCGGGCCGGTGCGCACGAACGTCTCGACGAGTTCGGTGTCCAGGTAGCCGAGCGACTGGGCCTGCAGGTAGGCGAGCGCGTCTTCGACCGGGAGTGGTTCGTCGGCCCGGTCGTGGGCCGGGATCCACACGATGCCACCGGACACGGCCGTCGTGCCTCCGACCGTGAGGGCCTTCTCGTACACCGCGACCGAGGCGCCGTTCGCCGCGGCCGTGAGCGCGGCGGTCAGTCCGGCACCTCCGCTGCCCAGCACCACGACGTCGACCTCGTCGTCGTAAGGGTCTTCCCAATCACTCATGTGCCCATAGCCTTTCGTGCCTTCAGTGCAGGATTGCCGAGAGTTCGCGTGCGGCCCGCACCACCGCGTCCTTGCCCCCGAGGACGACGTCCTCGCGGTGCGAGATGAGGTTGATGCAGGTGGGTGGTGACGGCGGGCGCCGCCGCACCGGGACGGCCAGGCCGTACGTGTTCGGTTCGATCTCGCCGTGGGTGATCACCCAGCCTTGTTCGCGGGTCTGACGGACCAGGTCGCGTTCGCCGGGCCGCGGCGGCATGCTGGACAGGAGTGCGACGCCTGCCGCACCGCGGTCCAGGGGGTGCCGGCTGCCCTCATGGAACGAGAGTTGGTAGTAGACCTGAGTCGGAACGATCACTGCGATCGCGACCTGCTGATCGCCCTCGGCGACGAGCAGTGAAACGGTGGTACCGAGCTCGTCGGCCAGTGCCCGCAGGGTGGGGATGGCCAGTTGGCGCACGTTGTTGTCGAACGACGAGCCGAGCACCGCGAGCGCTGCCGCTGGCCGGTAGCGACCGTCTTCTCCCTTTGCCACATAACGGAATTGACTCAGCGTGGCCAGTAGCCGGTAGGCGATGGTCCGGTGGGCGCCGAGGTGGTCGGCGACCTGCTGGACGGTGAGCCCGCCCGGGGCGTCGGCGATGGCCTGCAGGGCGGTCAGGCCGCGCGCCAACGTCTGTGAGCCGGGGGCGCCATCGGCTCGTGCGCGCGCTGCCGACTGTGCTGTGTTGGCAGGCATCGCGTCGCCTCCTTGACAGATAGAACCGCGAGAGTGATGCTCTGATAATAATGCACTCGAATGTGCGATATCTGAGTAAAGTGCTTACAAAAAAAGAGAATAAGATTCTCTGGTCGTCAGGAGAGGGACCATGACAAGCACGGCCACGGTCGGCACCGCGTCGGCCGTCGAGTTCGAAAGCATCTGGAGCGACCTGCAAGGCGTCGCGTTCTCGCAGGGCTACCTCGACGTTCCCTTGGACGACAAGACGATCCGCACGCGGTACCTGCATGCCGGTCACCCGCAGTCACCCGCCCTGGTGTTCCTGCACGGCTCGGGCGGACACGCCGAGGCTTACGTCCGCAATCTCGCAGCCCACGCCGAGCACTTCTCGACCTGGTCGATCGACATGCTCGGGCACGGCTACACCGACAAACCCGGCCACCCGCTGGAGGTCGCCCACTACGTCGACCACCTCATCGCCTTCCTCGACGCCATCGGCGCGCAGCGCGCCCACGTCTCGGGCGAGTCGCTGGGCGGTTGGGTCGCGGCCCGCGCCGCGGTCGACCACCCCGACCGCGTCGACAAGCTCGTGCTCAACACCGCGGGCGGATCGCAGGCCGACCCCGAGGTGATGAAGCGCATCGTCACGCTGTCGATGGCGGCCGTCGAGAACCCGACGTGGGAGACCGTGCAGGCGCGCATCAAGTGGCTCATGGCCGACAAGAGCAAGGATTACGACGACATCGTCGCCAGCCGCCAACGCGTGTACCGCCAGCCGGGTTTCGTCGCCGCGATGAGTGACATCATGGCGCTGCAGGACCCCGGGATCCGGGCCCGGAACCTGTTGGGGGAGAGGGAATACGGCTCGATCGCCGCCCCCACACTGGTGGTGTGGACCAGCGACGATCCCACGGCCGACGTCGCCGAGGGGCGACGCATCGCCTCGATGATCCCCGGCGCCAGGTTCGAGCTGATGCCCGGATGCGGACACTGGCCGCAGTACGAGGATCCGGTGACGTTCAACCAGTTGCACGTCGACTTCCTGCTCGGACGGTGACGCCGTGACGAGCAGCCCGGTCGACAGCCGGGTCGACGTCGTGATCGTCGGGGCCGGGCCGGTCGGCCTGACCCTGGCGAACATCCTTGGTGCACAGGGTGTGCGGACACTGATCGTCGAGGAGCGCGAAACCCTCATCGACTATCCGCGCGGGGTCGGTCTCGACGACGAATCGTTGCGCACGTTCCAGTCGATCGGTCTGGTCGAGGCCATCCTGCCGCACACCGTGCCCAACCAGATCCTGCGTTTCTATGACGGCAATCGCAGGCTGCTCGCCGAGATGGCACCCCCGGACGCGCGGTTCGGCTGGCCGATGCGCAACGGGTTCGTCCAGCCCATGGTCGACGCCGAGCTGCTTGCCGGACTGAACCGTTTCGACCACGTCGAGGTGGCGTGGGGCCTGCGCATGGAGACCATCACCGAGGACGCCGACGGCGTCACCGTCGAGGTGTCCGGACCTGACGGACCGGTCTCGCTGCGCGCGCAGTACGTCGTCGGCTGCGACGGTGGGCGCAGCGCCACGCGCCATCTCATGGGCGTGTCGTTCGACGGCACGACGTCGCCCACCCGGTGGGTGGTCATCGATCTCGCCAACGATCCGCTCGGACATCCCAACAGCGAGGTCGGTGCCGATCCGCGGCGCCCGTACGCGTCGATTTCGATCGCGCACGGAATCCGCCGTTTCGAGTTCATGATCCACGCCGACGAGACCGACGCGCAGGCCGAGGATCCGGAGTTCGTCGCCGAACTGCTCAAACCGTTCGTCCCGCATCCCGACAAGGTCGATGTCATCCGCCGCCGGGTCTACACCCACCACTCCCGGATCGCGGGAACGTTCCGCAAGGGCCGCATGTTGCTGGCCGGCGACGCCGCCCACCTCATGCCGGTGTGGCAGGGCCAGGGCTACAACAGCGGAATCCGCGATGCGTTCAACCTCGGGTGGAAGCTCGCCGCAGTGGTCAAGGGGCAGGCCGGCGACGCGCTGCTCGACACCTACGACGTCGAGCGGCGCAAGCACGCACGCGCCATGATCGACCTGTCCACCATGGTGGGCCGGGTCATCTCGCCGACCAACCGCAGGGTTGCCGCCCTGCGCGACAAATTGATCCGCGGCGCCTCGATCGTGCCGACGCTCAAACGCTACGTGCTGGAGATGCGGTTCAAACCGATGCCGCGCTACCACGAGGGCGCGGTGTACCACGCGAAACCGCCCACGCCCGCATCGCCCGTGGGCACGTTGTTCGTCCAACCGCGCGTCGACACCCGCGAGCAGAACAATGTGCTGCTCGACGACGTCATCGGCGCCGGCTTCGCGGTGCTGTGCTGGAACAACAACCCGCGCACGCTGCTGGGCGAGCAGGCCTTCACCCGCTGGAAGGCACTGGGCGCGGCGTTCATCGCCGCCCGGCCGTTTACCCAGTTGCACTGGACCGGCGACGACGATCCCGACGTCGTGATCGTGGGCGATCGCACCGGCGCGCTCAAGGGTTTCTTCGACGCCCACACCGAGTCGGTCGTGGTGCTGCGGCCGGACCGCTGCATCGCCGGAGCCGACATCGCCCAGCGCGCACCCGAATTGAGCACCGCACTGTTCGGCATCTTGCATCTGAGACAGGGAGGTGAAAACGGTGCCAGTAGCCCTGTGCTGTATGTCCCACAGCCCACTGCTGAATCTTCCGGGACCGTCGGCCGAACTCCTTGACGAGATCACCGGCGCGCTCGCCGGAGCCAGGAGGTTCGTCGAGCGTTTCGATCCCGAACTGGTCGTGACGTTCTCGCCGGACCACTACAACGGGTTCTTCTACCGGCTCATGCCGCCGTTCTGCATCGGCACCGCGGCCGCAGGCGTCGGGGACTACGGCACATACGAGGGCCCGCTGCCCGTCGACGCCGACATCGCCAACGCGTGCGCGGAGGCGCTGTGGGAGTCCGGCGTCGACACCGCGATCTCGACGGCCATGGACGTCGACCACGGCACCGTGCAACCGCTGCAGGAACTCTTCGGCGACGCGACCGCGCGCCCGGTGGTGCCCATCTTCATCAACTCGGTGGCCACGCCGCTCGGACCGCTGTCGCGGTCGCGCGCCCTCGGCACGGCCGTCGGGAAGTTCCTGGCAACCCTCGACAAACGTGTCCTGGTGCTGGGATCCGGTGGGCTGTCGCACGATCCGCCAGTGCCGACCCTGGCCACCGCGCCACGTGCGGCACTCGACCGGATCGTGCACGGGGTTCCCATGACGCCCGAACAGCGCACGGCCCGACAGAAGGGGGTGATCAAGGCCGCGCACGATTTCGCACACGGACAGAGCCCGCTGCGCTCACTCAACCCGCACTGGGACCACAGTCTGCTGGAGATCTTCGACGAAGGAAGACTGTCCGAACTCGACGGTTGGACCAACGCGTTCATCGCGGGCGAGGGCGGCAACTCCGCACACGAGATCCGAACCTGGGTCGCGGCGTTCGCGGCGCTGGCCGCGCAGGGTCCGTACCGGACCGACAACCACTTCTACCGGGCGGCGCCGGAATTGATCGCAGGCTTCGCAATCAGGACGGCGGTACCGAGCACATGACATCCGAGCCACAGACCGAACGCTTCGACCACACCGTCGATCTGCTCATCGTCGGCTCCGGCGGTGGCGGTATGACGGCCGCGCTGGCCGCCGACGCATCGGGTCTGGACACCCTGGTGGTCGAGAAATCACCCCAGTTCGGTGGTTCCACGGCACTGTCCGGCGGCGGCATCTGGGTGCCGGGCGCACCCGCGCAGCGCCGCGAGGGCCACATGCCCTCACCCGACGGGGTGTTCGAGTACCTCAAGCAGATCACCGGCGGCCTGGTCAGCGACGCACGCTTGCGCCAGTACGTCGACGCCGCGCCCGAGATGATGGATTTCCTTGAGCGCACGAGCAACTGGATGGAGTTCGTGTGGAAACCCGGCTATGCCGACTACTACCCGGAACTTCCCGGTGGCTCTCCACTGGGCAGCACCATCAACGTCCCCGCGATCGACCTGCGCGAGCTCGGTGACGAGGAACGTGACCTGCTGACCCCACTGGCCCTGGCACCCAAGGGTATCTGGTTCGCCCCGAAGGATCTGCGGCTCTTCTACCAGATCCGGCAGAATTGGCGCGGCAAGGCCGTGCTGTTCAAGCTGATCTGGCGGATGTTCCGGGCGCGGGTGTTCGGTGACCGGATGGCGGCCATCGGCCAGTCATTGGCCGCGCGCCTGCGCCTGGCGCTCAAGGAGCAGGGCATCCCGCTGTGGCTGAACTCGCCGATGACCGAATTGATCACCGCAGACGACGGTGCGGTGATCGGCGCGGTTGTCGAGCGTGACGGCACCCCGATGCGCATCGGCGCCCGCCGCGGCGTGATCCTGGCCTCGGGAGGGTTCGACCACGACATGGCCTGGCGCAGGCAGTACCTGCCGCTGCTGGAGAAGGACTGGAGCTTCGGCAACCCCACGGCCACGGGTGACGGCATCCGTGCGGGTGAAAAGGTGGGTGGGGCAACCGATCTGCTCGACGAGGCGTGGTGGTTCCCGGCGATCTGCTGGCCCGACGGGCGGCTTCAGTTCATGCTCAACGAGCGCATGATGCCGTCGCAGTTCGTGGTCAACGGCGACGGCAGGCGCTTCATCAACGAGGCCGCGCCGTACATGGACTTCGCCCACGCCATGATCGAGGGACAGCAATCCGGTGTCACGCACATTCCGTGCTGGCTGATCACCGACATCGACTCGTTCCACCGCTACGTCGTCGCGGGTCACCTGCCGATCCCCAAGATCCCTTTCGCGCCGGTGCCCACCGGCCGCAAGGTCCCGCAGGCCTGGCTGGACTCCGGTGTGGTACAGGAGGGGACGAGTTGGGAGGAACTGGCTGCCAGGATCGGAGTGCCGCCGGAAAACCTGCGCGCCACGGCCGAGCGGTTCAACCAACTCGCGCGCGCCGGTCACGACGACGACTTCAACCGCGGCGACAGCGTCTACGACAACTACTACGGCGATCCGACGCTGCCGAACCCGAATCTCCGCCCGCTGGGCAAGCCACCGTACTACGCATTCCAGATCATCCTCGGGGATCTTGGCACGTCGGGAGGCCTGCGCACCGACGAATTCGCCCGGGTGCTGCGTTCCGACGAGACCGTGATCAACGGCCTCTACGCGGTCGGCAACACCTCGGCCGCGGTGATGGGGCGCAGCTACGCGGGGGCAGGCGCCACCATCGGCCCGGCCATGACGTTCGGCTACGTCGCGGCCAAACACGCTGCGGCGGCCAAACAGGCCACCAACCCCGACAACGCACTTCAGCACCGGATTTCCTAGGAGGAAGCAAGAGTATGAAGATTTCGCTGTTCTACGAGTTTCCGCTGCCCCGGCCGTGGTCGGAGGACGACGAGCATCAGCTGTTCCAGCACGGCCTCGACGAGGTGGAACTCGCGGACAAGGCGGGCTTCTCCACGGTGTGGCTCACCGAGCACCACTTCCTCGAGGAGTACTGCCATTCCACGGCGCCCGAGATGTTCTTGGCCGCGGCCAGCCAGCGCACCGAGAACATCCGGCTGGGTTTCGGCGTTATGCACCTGCCACCGCCGATCAACCATCCGGCCCGCATCGCCGAACGTGTCGCCACACTCGACCACCTGTCCAACGGCCGTGTCGAGTTCGGCACGGGCGAGGGCTCCTCGGTCGCCGAGCTCGGCGGGTTCAACATCGACCCGGCCGACAAGCGCGCGCAGTGGGAGGAGGCGCTCGAGGTCTCGATCCGATGCATGGTCGAGGAGCCGTTCAGCGGGTTCAAGGGCGAGCACGTGGAAATGCCCGCCCGCAACGTGATCCCGAAGCCCCTGCAGAAGCCGCACCCGCCGGTGTGGGTGGCGTGCACGCGCCCGTCGTCGGTGCAGATGGCCGCCCGGAAGGCCATCGGCGCACTAAGTTTCGCCTACACGGGCCCCGAGGCGCTCAAGGAACGTGTGGCCGGCTACTACAGGGAGTTCGAGGAGCAGGGTGCACCCGTCACGCCCGCCATCAACCCCAACATCCTCGCGATCGGCGGCGACCTGTCGATGATGGTGGCCCGCACCGACGAGGAAGCGCTCAAGCGGCTCGGCATCGGCGGAGGCTTCTTCTCGTTCGGCATCATGCACTACTACCTGACCGGTATGCACACGCCGGGCCGCACCAAGGTGTGGGAGCGTTACGAGCAGGCGGTCGCCGACGATCCGACGCTCGCCTACGGGCCAGGCCGCGGTGCGATCGGTTCACCGGAGACCGTGCGTGAGTTCCTGCGCGGCTACGAGGCCAGCGGGGTCGACGAGATCATCCTGCTGCTCAATCCGCGCAGCCACGAGGGCACCATGGAGTCCATCGAGATCATGGGCAGCCAGATCCTGCCCGAGTTCATCGAGCGCGACGAGAAGGCCGTCAAGGACAAGGCCAAACGTCTGGAGCCGGTGATCGAAAAGGTGGAGGCGCGCAGGCAGGCCTCGGACGCGCCGTTGTTCGACGAGACATACGCGTTCGGCGGCCTGCCCACCGGGCGCGGTGGCAAGTTCACCGCGGGCGAGATCCCCGAGGCCATGGCCGAGATCAACGAGGGCCGTGTCATGGCCGCGGAGGCCGAGAAGTCGGCGCGAGAGTCCGCCGGCTGAGCAGTGGCCGCACTCGACACGCTGGTGCGCTACGACGGCAGGCACGTCGTCGTCACCGGTTGCTCCTCGGGGATCGGCGCCGAGGTTGCCGCTCAACTGCGCGGTCTCGGAGCGCGCGTCACCGGGCTGGACCTGCGCGCACCGGCTTCTGGCACCGGATGCGACGCGTTCTGTGAAATGGATCTGGCCGACCCGGATTCCGTCGACGCGGCCGCCGCCGCGATCGACGGTCCGGTGCACGCGCTGTTCAACGTGGCCGGGGTGTCCTCGGGTATCGGCAACCCGCTGCTGGTGGTCCGGATCAACTTCCTGGGCACGCGACAGTTCACCGAGTTGCTGGTGGACCGCATTGTCGATGGCGGGTCGATCACGTCGGTGTCGTCGTTGGCGGCGTCGTCGTACCACGAGAACCGCGCGGTGACAGCGGGTCTGGTGAACACCCGCTCGGTCGAGGAGGGGCTGCGGTGGTGCGCGGAGAATCCCGACGCGCTCGCCGACGGCGGCTACCGGCTGTCCAAGGAGGCGATCATCCTCTACGGCATGTCGAAGGCTGCCGAACTCGGTGCCCGAGGTATCCGAATCAACTGCACCGCGCCGGGTGTGACCGACACCCCGATCCTCGACCAGCTGCGGTCGGCATACGGCCAGCAGTACCTCGATTCGTTCACCACACCACTCGGCCGCAACTCCGAGCCCGAGGAACAGGCCGCACTACTGGTGTTCCTGGGCAGCGCCGCGGCCAGTTACGTGACCGGGCAGGTGATCTGGGCCGACGGCGGGATCATCGCGCAGCGTGAGACGACGCTGATCGAGTCCACCCGAGCCGGCGAACCCGCGAAGGAGTCGTGAATTGCCCGCGAGTATGACGGATTTCCGCCGCGTCGCCGGCGACGTCTGCAACTGGGGCCGGTGGGGTGAGGCCGACGAACTCGGGACGCTGAACTTCATCACCGCCGACAAGGTCGCCGAGGCCGCGTCCCTGGTGAAGCAGGGCAAGGTGTTCGCCCTGGGTGCCGACTTCGGTTCGGCGGGCCCACAGGGCGCGTTCCAGTTCCGGCAGAACCCCACCCATGTGATGACCGTCGACGGCGGCGATGCCACCACGCTCGCCCGGTACGGTCCGCAGTGGCTGCGGAACTCCGTGGCGCATCAGGTCAGTGAGTTCTTCGTGGACAACCCGTTCCGGTTCAACGACGACATGATCGTCATGCCGCTGCAGGCCGCCACGCAGTGGGATGCACTGTCCCACGTGTACTACGAGGACCGGCTGTACAACGGCTTCCCGGCGGATTCGGTCACGAGTTTCGGCGCATACCACTGCGGTATCGACAAGGTCGACGTCAAGGGCATCACGAGCCGGGGGGTCCTGCTCGATGTCGTCCGTCACCGCGGAGCCGAGGTCTATCTGCAGCCCGGAAACCCGGTGACGCCAGAGGAACTCGACGCGGTGGCCGCGGCGCAGGGAGTGCAGATCAGACGTGGGGACATCGTCGTCGTGCACACCGGATGGTGGACGCGCTTCCTGTCCACCGGTGACGGCGCCGAACCCGGCTCGGGTCTGGACTGGAGGTGCGCCTCGTGGCTGCACGACCACGAGGTCGCGGCCGTGGCCGCCGACAACCTGATGGTCGAGGATCCCGATCCGGCGTCGGGTGTGGACGGCACGTTTTTGCCGATGCACATGCTGTGCCTGCGGGACATGGGCCTCATGCTCGGCGAGTACTGGGATCTCACCGCGCTGTCGGCCGACTGCGCTGCCGACGGAGTGTACGAATTCCAGCTCATCGCACCGCCGTTGCGGGTCACCGGGGCCGTGGGGTCACCGGTCAACCCGGTCGCGATCAAGTGAAACGGACTTGTCGTACCCCTCTGCGATGATGGGTTCATGTCCGCCGCCGCAGCCTCTTTCGACACCGAGGTGTCGCCCGTTGAGCGGTTGGAGATGTTGTTCGACACGTTGGCGGAGTTGACGGGTCAGCGCAATGCGATCGACGCGAGGATCGTGGAGATCGTGGCCGAGATCGATCGTGACGGGTTGTGGGGTGCGACCGGTGCACGGTCGATTTCGGCGTTGGTGGCGTGGAAGACCGGCTCGTCGGAACGTAACGCCAAAGCCATCGCGGCCGTCGCGCATCGTGTGGCGGAGTTCCCGCGGTGTGTGGCGGGTTTGCGTGAAGGCCGCCTGTCGCTGGATCAGATCGGCGTGATCGCCGAACGCGCGGCCGACGGATCCGATGAGCACTACGCCGAGCTGGCGTCGGTGGCGACGGTCAGTCAGTTGCGCACGGCGATCAGCCTGGAGCCGAAACCAGATCCCGACCCGAAACCCGAACCACGACGGTCGATCAGGAAGAACCCGGGCGACGGGTACAGGACTTACCACATCACCCTGCCTCGGCTGGAGGCGGCGAAGTTCGACACCGCGCTCGAGGCCAGTCACGAACGGCTGATCGCCGCATGGCGACGCGAGCACGACACGGCCGATCCGGCGGTGCCGATGCCAGACCACGTGGACGCGTTCATGGATCTGGTCGAGGCCGGCTGGGACAATGAGGCCACCCGCCGCCCGCACGGGCAGCACACCGCCGTGGCGGTGCACGTGGATGTGGAGAGCAAGGTTGCCGCACTGCATCTGGGGCCGTTGCTCTCCGATGACGAACGCCGCCTTTTGACCTGTGATGCGACCTGTGAGGTGTGGTTTGAACGTCGGGGCCGTCTGATCGGCACCGGACGGACCACCCGCACGGTCAACCGGCGGCTTCGACGCGCTTTGGAGCATCGCGACCGGTGCTGTGTGATGCCCGGGTGCGGGACCACCCGCGGTTTGCACGCCCATCACCTGGTGCATTGGGAAGACGGCGGGCTGACCGAGATGGCGAATCTGGTGCTGTTGTGCCCTTACCACCACCGCGCGCATCATCGGGGTCTGATCACCATCATCGGACCCGCGGATCAGCTCACGGTCACCGACGACATGGGCCGCCCGTTGACCAACCGGTCATTGGCTCGCACGCCCACCACCCCGCCACCGGCGGTCCGACCGTGTCCGGGTCCGCTCGGCGAACGCGCCCATTGGTGGTGGTACCAGCCCTTCGAACCCCAACCACCACCATCCACCAATTAGGTTGGCGGGGAACATCTGTCGGTGGTCGGCGGCGTTAAGCGCCCTGATTACTCCGACGGTTGAAGAATGATGTTCTCCAATATGGAAAACATTAGTATCGTGTGGTTGTGGGCTTCGAACGCAAGACCATTGCCGTCGACGGGTTGACCACCGCCTATCTCGAGGCAGGGGATCCGGCGCGGGACTCCGTGGTGCTGCTGCACGGCGGCGAGTTCGGGGTCAGTGCCGAACTCGGCTGGGAGCGCACGATCGACGCCCTCGCGGCCGACCACCACGTGCTGGCGCCGGACATGCTGGGATTCGGCGGGAGCGCCAAGGTCGTCGACTTCACCGACGGCCGCGGTATGCGGATCCGGCACATCGCGCGGTTCTGCGCCGAAGTCGGTGTGACGTCGGCACATTTCGTCGGCAACTCGATGGGCGCCGTCAACCTGCTCGTCGACACCACCTCGGATTCGCCGAGACTGCCGGTCCGCTCACTCGTCGCGATCTGTGGTGGCGGGGAGATCCAGCGCAACGAGCACATGGCTGCGCTGTATGACTATGACGCAACGCTCGAGGGCATGCGGCGCATCGTGACAGCGCTGTTCGCCGATCCGTCGTACCCGGCTGACGAGGATTACGTGCGAAGACGCTACGAGTCGAGCATCGCGCCTGGCGCATGGGAGGCTCTGGCCGCGGCCAGGTTCCGTCGCCCGGGTCTGCAGCCGCCCGCCGCGCCGTCGAGCGCCCGGGCGTACGGACGCATCAGCGTGCCTTCGCTGATCGTCGAGGGGGAGCGCGACAAGCTGCTGCCGTCGGGGTGGGCCGCCCAGATCGCAGATCAGATCAGTGGAGCCAGAAGCGCCGTCGTTCCCGAAGCGGGACACTGCCCCCAGATCGAGCAACCGGACGTCGTGAACCGGTTGCTGTCGGACTTCCTGAAAGAGGTGTCATGAGCGAATTGGCCGGGCGGGTGGCGGTTGTCACCGGAGGCGCTTCGGGACTCGGTGAGGGGCTGGTCCGCCGGTTCGTCGCCGAGGGTGCGCACGTGATGATCGGTGACGTCGATAAGGACCGCGGCACCGCGCTCGCGGAGGAACTCGGCGCGAACACCGAATTTCTCGCCACTGACGTGGCCGATCAGAAGCAGGTCGCCGCGCTGGTGTCGGCGGCCGTAGAACGCTTCGACGGACTGCACGTGATGGTCAACAACGCCGGTGTCTCGGGCACCATGCACCGTCGTTTCCTCGACGACGATCTGGCGGACTTCCACAAGGTCATGGGCGTCAACGTGCTCGGGGTGATGGCGGGCACGCGTGAGGCGGCGCGTCACATGGCCGTGAACGGTGGGGGATCGATACTCAACCTCACCTCGATCGGCGGAATCCAGGCCGGCGGGGGTGTCATGACCTACCGTGCCTCCAAGGCCGCGGTCATCCAGTTCACCAAGTCCGCGGCGATCGAACTCGCGCACCATGAGATTCGCGTCAACGCGATCGCGCCGGGCAACATCCGCACCGCGATCGTCGCGAAATCGGCGTCGGCCGAGGATCGGCAGCGGATCGAGGAGTTCGAGGCCGGCATCCGCGCCCAGATGCGCGCCGACCGCCCGCTCAAGCGCGAGGGCACGGTCGAGGACGTCGCAGAGGCGGCGCTGTACTTCGCCACCGACCGCTCGCGTTACGTCACCGGCACCGTTCTGCCCATCGACGGCGGCACGGTCGCGGGCAAGGTCCTCGTCCGGAAAGAGAAGCGCTGAGAGGCGCGAGACGAGTCGATAATTCAATCGCTTGACTTAAAGTGTGTGACCCGGTTCACTGAACGGGTGACATCTGCCAGTCGGACAGCCAACCGGACTGCGAGTCGGACTCCTCGGGCCGACCGGGCCGGCAGCACCCAGGAGGCCATCCTCAAGGCCGCCGAACGTCTCTATGCCGAGCATGGCGTGTTCGCGGTGTCCAACCGGCAGGTCAGCGAGGCCGCCGGGCAGGGCAACAACGCCGCGGTCGGCTACCACTTCGGCACCAAGACGGATCTGGTGCGCGCCATCGAGCACAAACACCGCGGACCCATCGAGTTCCTGCGCGAGCAGATGATCGGTTCGGTGCAGGGTTCGACCGACCTGCGGGACTGGGTCGGATGCCTCGTGCACCCGTTGACCGATCACCTGGCCGCACTGGGCAATCCGACGTGGTACGCGCGGTTCGCGGCACAGGTGATGACCGATCCGGCCTACCACAACATCATCGTGCGCGACGCGCTCAGTTCGCCGTCGCTGGTGCAGGTCATCGAGGGGATGAACAGCTGCCTGCCGGATCTGCCCACCGAGGTCCGGGCCGAACGAAACATCATGGCGCGCAACCTGTTGATGCACAGCTGCGCTGACCGCGAACGTGCCCTCGCTCAGGGTGCACCCGTGCCGCGTGCGTCGTGGCAGGGCGCGGCGTCGGGGCTGATCGACGCGATCGTCGGCCTGTGGTTGGCGCCGGTCACCCAGGAGGGCACACGGCGATGAAGATATCCGTCGACCAGGACAAGTGCGTCTCGTCGGGACAGTGCGTCCTCAACGCCGGCGAGTTGTTCGACCAGCGTGACGACGACGGTGTCGTGGAGTTGCTCGACGGCAACCCCGGCCCCGAGCAGGAAGACAACGCGCGTCGCGCCGCCGCGGCCTGCCCGGCAATGGCCATCGAGATCCACGACTGACACAAAGGAACAACCCCGACACATGTCCGAGACCCTGACGCAGCACAGCACCACCGACATTCCCGAGTATCCGATGGAACGCGCGGCCGCGTGCCCGTTCGCACCGCCGCCGCAGATGCTGGAGATGAACAAGCTCAAGGGCCTGTCGCGCGTGCGGATCTGGGATGGCAGCACGCCGTGGCTTGTCACCGGGCACGAGGAGGCCCGCGCGCTGTTCGCCGATTCCCGGGTGAGCGTCGACGATCGTCGTCCCGGTTTCCCGCATTGGAACGAGCACATGCTGGCCACGGTGAACAAGCGCCCGCGCTCGGTGTTCACCTCGGATGCCGAGGAGCACACCAGGTTCCGGCGGATGTTGTCGAAGCCGTTCACATTCCGTCGCGTGGAGGGCCTGCGCCCGGCCATCCAGAAGATCACCGACGAGTGCATCGACGAAATTCTCGCCGGGCCGCAACCGGCCGACATCGTCGACAAGCTCGCGCTGCCGGTGCCGACGGTCGTGATCAGCGAGATGCTGGGTGTCCCTTACGAGGACCACGAGTTCTTCCAGGAGCACGCCAACGCAGGCCTCGCCCGTTACGCCGCCGCGGATGCCATGCAGAAGGGTGCGATGAGCCTGCACCAGTACCTCGTCGACCTGATCGAGAAGAAGCAGGCCGAGCCGGCCGAGGACGCCGTATCCGATCTGGCCGAGCGGGTGACCGCAGGCGAGCTCAGCGTCAAAGAGGCCGCCCAGTTGGGCACGGGCCTGCTGATCGCCGGCCACGAGACAACGGCCAACATGATCGGCATCGGCATACTCGCCTTGCTGGAGAATCCCGAGCAGGCCGACTTCCTGCGCAACGCCGAGGATCCCAAGCTGATCGCCAACGCGGTCGAGGAACTCATGCGTTACCTGTCGATCATCCAGACCGGGCAGCGCCGCGTCGCCGTCGAGGACATCGAGATCGGCGGTGAGACCATCATGGCCGGCGAGGGCATCATCATCGATCTGGTGCCGGCCAACTGGGATGCCAAGGCGTTCCCGGAGCCCGAGAAGCTCGACCTGACCCGCGACGCCGGCCAGCAGCTCGGTTTCGGATACGGCAGGCACCAGTGTGTGGGCCAGCAGCTCGCCCGCGCCGAACTGCAGATCGTCTTCCACACCCTGCTGCGCCGCATCCCCACGCTTCGCCTGGCGATCCCGCTGGAGGAGGTGCCGTTCAAGCACGACCGGCTCGCCTACGGCGTCTACGAACTTCCCGTCGCCTGGTGACCGGCGACGCATCCCACCAGCCCGGATTGGAGTGACCCCGATGTCTGTCGCTACTCAAACGCTTTATCCGCCAGAAGGATTCGGTGCCCCCAAACACCGCAGGGGCCACGCGTCCCCGGACGGACCGGCCGGCCTGCCCAAGGGCACCGAGGTCTTCTCGGCCGACAACCACATCTCGGTCGCCGACGACATCTTCTACGACCGGTTCCCCGAGGAACTCAAGGGTGCCGCGCCGCGCATCTGGTACGAGGACGGCGCGTATATGGTCGGCATGAAGGGCAAGGCTTGGACCGGAGGTGACTTCGGCCGTGTGCTCATGCAGTACGACGACCTGGCCGGGGCCGCGTCCAACAACATCACCGCGCGCGTGCGGGAACTCAAAGAGGACGGCATCGACAAGGAACTGGCGTTCCCCAACGCGGTGCTGGCCCTGTTCCACTACCCGGACAAGGCCATCCGTGAGCGCGTCTTCCGCATCTACAACGAGCACATCGCGGCGCTGCAGGAGGAGTCCAAGGGCCACTTCTACGGCGTCGGCCTGATCAACTGGTGGGATCCGAAGGGCACCCGCAGCACGCTCGAACAGCTCAAATCCCTTGGCCTGCGGACGTTCCTGCTGCCCCTGAACCCTGGCAAGGACGACGAGGGCAACATCTACGACTACGGCAGCACCGCGATGGACGCGGTGTGGGATGAGATCGAGGCGTCGGGCATCCCGGTCAGCCATCACATCGGTGAGACCCCGCCCAAGACGCCGTGCGAGAACAACAGCGTCGTGGTCGGCATGATGGTCAACGTCGACTCGTTCCGCGAACAGTTCGCCAAGTACGTGTTCTCGGGCATCCTCGACCGGCACCCGAAGCTCAAGATCGGCTGGTTCGAAGGCGGCATCGCGTGGGTGCCCACGGCCCTGCAGGACGCCGAACACATGCTGGCGTCGTATCGGCACATGTTCAATCACCAACTGCAGCACGATATCCGGTACTACTGGGACAAGCACATGAGCGCGTCGTTCATGGTCGACCCGCTCGGTCTGCGGCTCATCGACGATATCGGCGTCGACAACGTCATGTGGTCCAGCGACTACCCGCACAACGAGTCCACCTTCGGATACTCGGAGAAGTCGTTGGCCACGGTCGTCGACGCGGTCGGCCCGCAGAACGCCGTCAAGATCGTCAGCACCAACATCCAGAAGTTCCTGGGGCTCCTGTGAGGGTCTCCACCCAGACGGGCGTCACCCAGATCGCGCACACCGGTCTGACATGGCTCGACATCCCTGCCGAACCGGACTTCGCGCGGTTGCGACGTGACGTCGCGGCGCGGCTGCACGCCGCGATGACCGAACAAGGCGTCGACGCACTGGTGCTGCTGGGCAACAGCAACGTCATGTACGCCACTGGCATCAGTTGGCCACTCGCGGATGCCGGTCTGTCACATGTCGAACGGCCCATCGCGATCGTGCTGGCGAACGATGAGCACCCGCACCTGTACCTGCCGTTCCGCGAGGGCGCGGCGATGGAGTCGGGCGTGCCCGACGACCACATCCACGGGCCCGTGTATCTCGAATTCGACGAGGGGGTCCAGGAGTTCGGCAGGACCGTGGCCGGCCTCGTGCCTGCGGGTGCGACGATCGCCGTCGACGAACTCACCGGCGCGATGCGGCGCGCGGGCACCGCGCTGTTCCCGCAGGCGCCGGTGGATGCCGCACCGGTGATCGGTGCGGCGAAACTGGTCAAGACCATCGACCAGATCTCGGCTCTGCGCCGCGCCACCCAGATCACCGAGCAGGCCGTCGCCGAGATCGGAAAGTCGGTGGCCCCCGGCGTGCGCCAGATCGACCTCTCGGCCGAATTCGTGCGGCGTGCTTTCGAGCTCGGTGCCACCACCAACATGTTCGACTCGATCTGGCAGGTGATGCCCACCTCGCGTGCCGAGGGCACGTGGACGACGCACGGCGACCTCGCCCTGCCGCTGCTGACCACCGAACGTGAACTCCAACAGGGCGACGTGCTGTGGACCGATGTGTCGATCGCCTACCACGGCTACTGCTCGGATCACGGCCGCACGTGGATCGTCGGGCAGGATCCGACACCCGCGCAGCAGAGGCAGTTCGACCGGTGGCGCGAGATCGTCGACGCCGTACTGGCGGTCACCAAGGCCGGCGCCACGTGCGGTGACCTCGGACGGGCAGCGACGGCGGCCGCGGGCGGGCACAAGCCGTGGCTGCCGCACTTCTACCTGGGCCACGGCATCGGCACCAGTGCGGCCGAGATGCCCATGATCGGAACCGATCTCGGCCAGGAGTGGGACGACAACTTCGTCTTCCCGGACGGCATGCTGCTGGTGTTCGAACCCGTGGTGTGGGAGGACGGCACGGGTGGTTACCGCGGTGAGGACATCGTGGTGGTCACCGAGGGCGGCTGGATGCCGCTGACCGCATATCCGTACGACCCCTATGAGGTGCCCAGTGGGAATTGACATCGAGGCCGACAACCGGGCACTGCGCATCAGCCGCCGCGAGCGGGCGCTGGCACAGATGGAGGCCTACGACCTCGATGTCCTGGTGCTCGGCAGGCAGGCCAACGTCCGCTACATCTCCGGCGCCCCGCAACTGTGGGTCGTCGGGACCCGCCCGTTCGGCCCCATCTGCACCTACGTCCGGGCCACCGGCGAGATCCACCTCAACAGCACGTGGGACGAAGGCATCCCCGAGGAGATCCCGCACGAGAATCTCTACGGGCTCGCGTGGAATCCGATGACGCTCATCGGTGTACTGCAGAACATCAAGGGCACCGATACCGCGCGCCGCGTCGGAACAGACGCTCTGACACCGACGTTCGCGAAACTGTTGCCGATGGCGTTCCCGCGGGCCGAGCTGGTCGACGGTGAGCAGGCGATGCGTGACGCGCGGCGGGTCAAGACGCCTGAGGAGATCGAGGCGCTGCGGTGGGCGCTGTCGATCGCCGAGAAGGGGCTGACCGCCGGCGTGGCGGGGGTGCACGCGGGCACCAGCGAGTTGGCACTCTCCGGCGCGATCCTCGAAGCCGAGGCGGCCGGCGGCGTCAGCACGCCGGCGACCCAGGACGCGGCGTGGGTCACGGCGAAGGAACACCCGTGGCGGCGCGCCGAGGGCGACGGGCGGATCCGTGACGGCGATCTGGTGGCGCTGTCGGCGGGTGTGCTCGCCGACGGATACGTCGCCGAGGTGGCGCGCACGCTGTTCGTGGGCGAACCTGGCCAGGCCGTGCGTGCGCTGTACCGGCGGCGGGATGATCTGTGGGACCGGCTTTGCGACGCGTGCCGCCCGGGTAAGGCGACCAGCGGGCTGCTCGACGCCTACGAGCAGGCCGGCGAACCGCTGCCCGCCATGCCCGTCGCACACGGTCTCGGGCTGGGATTCGACCCGCCCGTGGTGTCGCCGAGCCTGCGAGCCACGGCAGATGCCGAACGTCTCGAAGAGGGGATGGTTTTGGCCGTCACGAGTTACGTGTGGGAGCAGGGCGTCGGCGCGGTGTTCACGCGTGACGCCGTCGTCATCGGCGCCGACGGTCCCGAGGTGCTGACCACCGTCCCGGCCTACGGCGAGGTCGTCCATGGCTGAGCGGACCCCCGCCGCGGAGCGGCACAGCCCGGAGGAGATCATCCTCTACGACAAGGATCCCGAGACGAAGATCGCGACCGTCACGTTCAACCGGCCCGAGTTCCTCAACGCGCCGACGTCGATGGCGCGGTTGCGGTACGCCGACGTGCTGCGCGCGGCCAACGCCGACAACGACGTCAAGGTTGTCGTCATCCGCGGGGTGGGGGACAACCTGGGCAGCGGTGCCGATCTTCCGGAGTTCATGGAGGGCAACGACAATCCGGCGGTGCGGCTGGCCGAACTGCGGTTGGAGGATGACGGTGTCGGCGAGGTGACGTACCCGCCCAGGGGCACGTTCCGCAACGGCGCCACGATCTCGGCCTGGTACGCCAATTCCCAAGCCGGCAACCGCGCGCTGCAGGATTTCAAGAAGATCAGCATCGTCGAGGCCAAGGGCTACTGTTACGGCTGGCACTTCTACCAGTGCGCCGACGCCGACCTGGTGATCTCGTCCGACGACGCACTGTTCGGGCATCCGTCGTTCCGCTACCACGGCTGGGGACCCCGGATGTGGACATGGGTGCAGATGATGGGCCTGCGCAAGTTCCAGGAGATGGTGTTCACCGGTCGCCCGTTCACCGCCGCCGAGATGTACGACTGCAACTTCCTCAACAAGGTCGTGCCACGCGATCAACTCGAGGACGAGGTCGCCAAATATGCGATGGCGTGTGCGCGTAACCGCCCCGTGGACACGGTTTTTCAGCAGAAGGTGTTCTTCGAGATCTTCAAGCAGCAGCAGGGCGAGTACATGGGCAGCCTGCTCAGCGCTTTCTTCGAATCCATGGGCAACGGTGTGGCCAACGACAGCGACGATGACCTCGACATGTTCGAGTCGATCGACTCGGGCCTTTCGGCCGCGGTCAACGACAACGACCTCAGGTTCCCGCCAGAGTTCCGGCTCTCCAAGAAGAACAGAAGCAAACCCTGACAGCCATGACCGCACCGCTACACGGATACACCGTCGTCGATCTCACGTCCGGCATCGCCGGGGGATACGCCACCAAACTCATCGCCGACGGCGGCGCCGACGTCGTGAAGATCGAGACAGCTCACGGTGATCCGCTGCGCCGTTGGTCGGCCTCGGGTGCGGTGATCGAACCGGGCCGCCACGGCGCGCTGTTCAGTTTTCTCGCAGGCGGGAAGCGCAGCGTCGTGATCGACCCGGACCTCGACGCCGACCTCGACCTGCTCGACCGGATGACCGGTGCTGCGGACGTTGTCGTGTGGTCACCGGAATCGGCGGTGGCCCAGAAGATCTCACCTCAGCAGCTGTACCGTCGGTACCCGCATCTGGTGGTCACCTCGATCACGCCGTTCGGGCTCGACGGGCCGTGGCGCGACCGGGCCGCCACCGAGTTCACGCTGCAGGCCTGGTCCGGCGGTGCGATCGGTATCGGCCGGGGGGTGCAGGACCGCGCGCCGGTCTCGATCGGTGGGCAGGTCGGCGAGTGGCTCAGCGGCGCCTACGCCGCCGCGATGACGCTGTCGTTCCTGATCCGCAGGCACCGCGACGGGCACGGTGAACTGATCGACCTGTCCCAACTCGAATCGCAGATCCTCGGGCTCACCTATTATCCGGTGACCTACTTCGAGATGCTGGGCCGCCCGTGGCGCACCGAACGCCGCCCCACCGTGCCCGGCGTCGCACAGGCGGCCGATGGTCTCGTGGCACTCGGCTGCGGCACGGCCCAGCAGTGGTGGGATCTGTGCGCGATGTCGGGCCACGACGAGTGGATCGACGAGACCACCGAACTGACCATCACCGAGCAGGCCAACCTGCACGCCGAAGACCTCTACGCGTGGCTGCGTGATCAGCGCGTCGACGACGTCCGTGATCTCGCATCGGCGTTCCGGATCCCCAACTCGCCTGTCGGCAACGGCGAGAACGTGACGAGCATGGACCATTTCGGCGAACGCGGAAGTTTCGTGCGTCATCCCGAGGGCGGGTTCACCGTCCCGAACCACCCGTACCGGCTCAGCGGTGTCACACTGCGGCCCCCGTGCGCCGCACCCGTCCTCGGTGAGCACACCGACGCCGCCCACGCGGCGGCACCGACACCTCGCCCGGGCCCTGACGGCGCGCCGGCACGCGATCGCCTGCCGTTGTCGGGACTACGTGTCCTGGACATGACGACATTCTGGGCCGGACCGTCCTGCACACACATCCTCGGCATGCTGGGAGCCGAGGTCATCCACGTCGAATCCACGGTGCGCCCGGACGGCACCCGCCTCATCGCGGGCATCCCGGCCTCCGAGGAGCAATGGTGGGAGCGCTCGCCGATCTTCAGCGCGCTCAACACCAACAAGAAAGGGCTCACGCTCGACTTCCAGACCGAGCGGGGCCGGGACCTGTTGCGGCGCATGATCGCGACGTCCGACGTGGTGGTGGAGAACTTCACCCCGCGCGTGATCGAGCAGATCGGGCTCGATTTCGACACCCTGCGTTCGTTGCGTGACGACGTGATCATGCTGCGCATGCCGGGCTTCGGACTCGACGGGCCGTGGCGCGACAACCCGGCGTTCGCCTACATCATCGAAGACGCGTCCGGCCTGAGTTGGCTCACCGGTTTCGCCGACCGCGCACCGTTCGAGCCGTACTCGGTGGGCGATCCCAACGCGGGTGTCCACGCGCTCAATGCGCTACTGCTGGCGCTCGAACATCGGCGACGCACCGGGCAGGGAGTGATGGTCGAGGCGGCCATGGTCGACGCCGCGCTGCACATCGCCGCCGAGCAGGTGATCGAGTTCTCCGCCTACGGTGCTCTCCTTCAGCGCGAGGGCAACCGCGGTCCCACCGCGGCGCCGCAAGGGTTGTACCGCACGGTTGACATCGACGAGTTCGACCGGCAAGACAGCTGGGTCGCGATCGCGGTGAGCACCGACGTCCAGTGGGAGGCTTTGCGTCGTGTGATCGGCGACCCGGAGTGGGCGTCGAATCCCGAACTCTCCACCCACTCCGGTCGCCGCGCCCACCACGACCGGATCGACAAGGAACTCGCCGCCTGGTGCGCGCCCCGCAGCGGCGACGAGATCGTCGCGACGCTGTGGCCTGCCGGTGTACCCGTCGCGAAGGTCATGCAACCGCACCGGCAGCTGGAACTCGAGCAGGTGCGGCACAGGCGCTTTTTCGAGTTCGTCGGGCATCCGGTGAACCCGGCCGCCCCGCACAGCACCCTGCCCATCTCGCTGGCCAACGGGCCCAAGGAGTTCCACCGCCGACCGGCGCCTCTGCTCGGGGAGCACAATCATGAGTTGCTCGCGCAACTCGGGCTCGGCGACGACGAGATCGCGGCGCTGGCCGCCGACGGAGTCATCGGGACCGAGCCGGGCACTGCCAAACGCGTGACGCGCTGATCCAGCGCATGAGATGCTCAAAAACCGTGGGCATCACACCATCTGACATTCTTCTGACCGGTCGAGTGGCCGTGGTGACCGGCGGCGGAGCCGGTATCGGCCGTGGTATCGCCGAGGGGTTGGCGGCGTTCGGCGCCACGGTGGCGGTCTGGGAGCGTGATCCCGATACCTGTTCGGCCGCGGCGCAGGCCGTCGGGGGCCTGGGGATCGTGACCGACGTGCGGGATTCCGCTCAGGTCGATGCCGCCCTGGCGGAGACGACCGCCGCGCTCGGCACCGTGAGCGTCCTGGTGAACAACGCGGGCGGTGTCTTTGCCTCACCGTTGCTGGACACCAGCGAGAATGGTTGGGATGCCCTGTACAAGGCCAACCTTCGTCACGTCCTGCTGTGCACACAGCGCGTGGCCCGGCAGCTGGTGACGGCCGAGATGCCCGGCAGCATCGTCAATCTCACCTCCATCGAGGGGGTCCGCGCGGCGCCGCGCTATGCGGCGTACTCGGCGGCCAAGGCAGGCGTGATCAACTACACGCGTACGGCGGCGTTCGAACTCGCGCCCTACGACATCCGGGTCAACGCGCTGGCGCCCGATCTCACCGTCACCGAGGGTCTGTTGGCGTTGTCCGGCGGGAAGCAGCCCGGCGGGAGCGCGATACCGATGAAACGCCCCGGCCATGTCGATGAGATCGCCGCAGCCGCAGTCTTTCTGGCGTCCGGGATGTCGAGCTACATCACGGGTCAGACCCTGCACGTGGACGGCGGCACCGAGGCTGCGGGTGGCTGGTACCACCACCCGCAGTCCGGCGCCCCCACGTTAGGGCCGGGCTAGGGATCCAGCCCTACTTGAGGCAGCTTCCCGCATCCACCGGAAGAGTCACACCGGTGATGTAACGCGCTTCGTCGGACGCCAGGAACAGCACGGCGTTGCTGATGTCGACGGGCTCGACCCACGGGATGGGCAGCGTGTGGAACATCTGGCAGATCGGGGCCATGTCGTCGGGGCCCGGGTTCTCCAGGTCCGGCCGGAACATCTTGAAGGTGCCGTCGTTGTGCAGCATCGGGGTGGCGACGTGCGTCGGGTGCACGGTGTTGACCCGGATGTTGTGTTGTCCGAGTTCGACCGCGAATCCCCGCATGAGGCCGACGACACCGTGTTTGGCGGCCACGTAGTTACCGCAGTGCGGGTAGGCCTTGAGCCCGCCCACCGAGCTGGTCAGCACGATCGAGCCGCCGCGACCGCCCGCGATGATGTGGGGGACACCGGCTTTCACGGATTTCCAGACGCCGGAGAGGTTGATGTCGATCATCTCGTCCCAATCCTCCTCGGAGGTCTGGTCGAGGGTGTCGCCGCCGTTGCCGATGCCGGCGTTCGCGACGATGATGTCGAGCCGGCCGAGTTGCTCCACACCGTTGTCGACGGCGGCCTTGACAGCCGCGGCGTCGCGCACGTCGACCTCGGCGGTGACGATGCGGCGGTTGAGTCCCTTCACCAGGTTCGCGGTCTCGGCGAGGTCATCGGATGTCGATGCCGGGATGGCGGTCTCGACACCGGGGCGGATCGGCCCGCAGATGTCGACGGCGATGATGTCGGCGCCTTCCTGGGCCAGTCGCACCGCGTGGCTGCGGCCCTGGCCACGGGCCGCGCCGGTGACGAATGCGACCTTGCCTTCCACCCGTCCAGACATTGCTTACCTCTGTTCTGTAGCTCGGTATATGGGTGCGTCAACCACGAACTGTGCACCTGCTCAGCACTCTGTCACCGGCGCGCCCGCGATGTCAACGCCAGACTCAATATCGGCTATCCTTCCTCTCGGAACACAAGAATTATGTTCTCACAAACCGAGGGATCGCGCGTTGGGTCCGACGGATCACGGCAGGGTCGACGGAAGTGCTGAGCGATTGCTCGGCACCGGAGAATGTCAACGGTCATTGTCACAAAGTGCACGATGGCCGCAACGCGAGCATCTTCCAAGCGCTTCGGGTGCGCGGCATCACGAGAAGGGTGAGACGAGTTCTAACCGCCGGAGAACGTAGTTCTCAGGCCGGCGGATTGGCCGAGAACCCGTGCGCGACGAAGTCCCAGACCTCGTCGGCGGTGATGGGGTGTGGAGTGGATTCGTCGGTGCCGCCGCTCGACTGCGCGACGAACATGACCGTTTGCATGGTCATCGCGGCCATACGTTTCGGGTTGATGCCCTCACGCAGAAGTCCCGCCTCGGCAGCCTCTTCCATCAGCTCGGTGAGCAGGGCCAGCAGCGGTGCGTGCGCGACCTTGACCTCGGAGGGATGGGACACGAGAAGGCGTGGCGCGAAGTCGGTGAACAGCGGCCGTTTGGCGGCGGGGTCGGGCCGCGATGACTCGAAGAGCAGCTGGATCGCCACTTTGAGACGTTCCAATGGGTCCGAGTGGCTCGTGGTCGCGGCGCGGATCTGGTCCGCAGAGCGGCTCAGCGCGTCCTCGAAGAGCGCGAGCAGCAACTCGTGTTTACCGTCGAACTGCAGGTAGAAGCTGCGCAGGGATTGCCGGGAGCGGTCGACGACCTCCTGCACGGTGAAGTCTGTGCTGCCTTTTTCGATGATGATCGCCTGGGCGGCGTCCAAGAAGCGCTGCACGCGCTGGGCGGCGCGCAACTTGGCGGTTTTGATCGACCGCTCGACCGCCCGCTGCTTCCATGCGGGTTCTTCGCCGGCGCTGGTCACGGACGGCTCAGATGCTTGTCGAGTCGGGAGAGCATGGATTGACTGTACCGGAGAACGCCTTGCCATAGTGGTGCCAGACCCCCTCGCGGCCAACGTGTCGGAGATTGTAACTTTCGTACTCCGAGAATAGTATTCTCGGCGAGGGAATTATAGAAGGCCTCATGGGAAGAGGCGCTTCTCCTGCATCCCGCGCGAAGGGACTCACGTGTACATCGACTACGACGTCGCCGATGCGATCGCCACCATCACGCTCAACCGCCCCGAGGCCGCCAACGCGCAGAACCCGGAACTGCTCGACGAACTCGACACGGCCTGGACGAAGGCAGCCGAGAACCCCGAGGTGAAGGTCATCGTCCTGCGGGCCAACGGCAAGCACTTCTCGGCCGGGCACGACCTGCGCGGTGGGGGTCCGGTGCCGGACAAGATCTCGCTGGAGTTCATCATCCAGCACGAAGCCCGGCGCTATCTCGACTACACGCTGCGCTGGCGCAACGTACCCAAGCCGTCGATCGCGGCCGTCCAGGGCCGGTGCATCTCCGGCGGGTTGCTGCTGTGCTGGCCGTGTGACCTGATCCTGGCTTCCGACGACGCGCTGTTCTCCGACCCGGTGGCGCTGATGGGTATCGGGGGTGTCGAATACCACGGCCACACTTGGGAACTCGGTGCGCGCAAGGCCAAGGAGATCCTGTTCACGGGGCGTGCCCTGACAGCCGAGGAGGCCGAGCGCACGGGCATGGTCAACCGCGTCGTCCCGCGCGAAGAACTCGACGCAAAGACCCGCGAACTCGCCGCGCAGATCGCCAAGATGCCGTCGTTCGCGCTGCGCCAGGCCAAACGGGCCGTCAACCAGACGCTCGATGTGCAGGGCTTCTACGCCGCCATCCAATCGGTGTTCGACATCCACCAGACCGGACATGGCAACGCGCTGAGCGTCAGTGGCTGGCCGGTCCTGGTCGACATCGAGGAGATGAAGGCCAACATCAAGTAGCCGGCGCACCGCCATGGCCGCGCCGTGCGACGCGTGAATCATCCGCCGAGAACGACGAAAACGTCGCGCGAAGACGCTTCCGCACGACGTTCTCGTCGATCTCGATGTACCAGGGCCTAGAGCTGCGCGAGCCTTGGCGCGGTGCCCCTGGCCCGCATGCCCGATCCGGCCTTGCGGGTGAGTTCCCTTGCGTTGCCGAGCAATCCGTCCAGCACCAGGACGCGCTCGACGTGGGTGTGCAACTCATGTTCGGCGGTGAATCCGATGCCGCCAAGCACCTGCTGGCAGTGCTTGGCCGCGGTCAGGGCGGCCTTGCCCGCCGCGGCCTTGGCCAACAGAGAAGTGAGGTCGACGTTGTCCGCATTGGGCTGACTCAGTGTCGCCTCGGCGCCCTCGATGGCCACCAACGTCTCGGCCAACCGGTGGCGGACGGCCTGGAACGTCGCGATCGGGGCGCCGAACTGCACGCGGTCCAGCGCGTGCTGACGCGCCAGGGCCAGCATCGCGCGGGCCGATCCGACGAGCCACCAGCCCAGCGCCCTGCGGGCCTCCGAGATCCGCAGCAACTGTCCGTCGGGCACCTTTCTCAGCGGCAGTCCGCCCAGCGTCGGATCGACGCTGTCCGAACCCTCCGGCCGGTCGCTGCGTTCCCACACCACCCAGCCGCCGCCCGCATACGGCATCGGCGGCGTGCCACCAGGCATCCCGCCGATCGTCTCGAGCAGCACGTCGTTGAGCACCGACGCGTGCGAACCCGTTTCCCCCAGCAGCCGGAACACCAGCGGCATGGCGATCTCGGGCATGTCGCTGAGCATCTCGGCCCAGCCCAACTCGGCGAGCGCGGCGTCGAGCTTCGCGCCGGAAGTCGACAGCATGGTCTTGCGAAGGGTTTCCTCGAGCAGGCCCAGCGATTCTGGGTCCATGTCGGCGTTCACGTCCGTCGTCACCCCTTTCCGAGGTTCAGTAGCCGGCGCGCGATGATGTTGCGCTGCACTTCGGCCGTGCCGCCGTAGATCGTGGCGGCGCGCGAATACAGGTACTCGGTGCGCCATTCGGAATCTTCGAGTTCGATGAGCCCGGGGAGCAGGTTGCGCGCCGTGTCGTAGAGCAGCTGCTCGGCGTTGGCCAGCAGCACCTTGTCGATCGAGGTCTCCGGGCCGAGCCGGTGGCCTTCGGCCAGCTTGCGCTGCGTCGCCGCCGAACGACACCTCAGCGTGTGCAGGGCGAGATAGACCTCGCCCAGATCCGAATCCACCGCCTGCCCCTGGCGTTTGACCTCTTCGATGAGCGCATCGAACCGCGCGTAAAGGTACGCGATGCGCTGCCAGAAGCACGTCGAACGTTCATATGGCAGCAGGTCCATGGCCAGTCGCCAACCAGCACCGGGCTTTCCGAGCATTCGGCGTGCGTCGACCTCCACGTCGTCGAAGTACACCTCGCAGAACTCGTCGACGTCGTGCATGGTCCGCAACGGTCGCACCGTGATGCCCGGGGTGTCGACGTCGACGAAGAACGCCGTGATCGCCTGGTGATCCGGGGTGTCGGCATCCCCGGTGCGGGTCAGCAGGATGCAGCGCTGGGAGAATTGCGCGAAGCTGGTCCACACCTTCTGGCCATTGATGATGTACCGGTCACCCTCCGTCGGATGCTGGGTGGCACGTGTGGTGATCGAGGCCAGATCGCTGCCCGATCCCGGTTCGGAAAACCCTTGGCACCACTGCTCCTCGCCGCGCAGCAGCTTCGGCACCATCTCGGCGGCGAGCTCGGGTTGCGCGTAGTCGATCATGGTCGGCGCCAGCACCTCGAGCATCGAGTACGGGCCGGGCTCGGCCAACCGCCTGCCCACGATCTCCTCGCCGACGATCGCCCGCAGGACCGCCGGGCCACCGAGGCCGCCGGCACGCTCGGGCCAGCCGTAGCGGCCGAAGTCCGCGTCGTACAGCGCGCGCTGAACCCGGCGGAACTGAGTCATGTGCGCTTCGAGTGAATGATCTTCCGGCGGCGTGAGATCGGTCTGGTCCAGCCAGTCCTGCAGCGCCGTGCGGAATGCGACGGGTTCGTGGAGTTCGGTCATCTAAGCTTCCGGCCTGCCGATGGCGTGCGGGCGGCCGTGGTCGTGGTCGCCGTTGCGCCGGATGAACGTCATGGAACGTGTTCTCAGCCGCCAACCGTCGGCCGTGCGCTCATACGTGTCCCGGTAGTAGCCGATACGCATGTCGTGCGTGGAGTGCTCGATGAAGCACAGCGGTTGTGTGCCGGAAGCCGTGTCGGCGCCTTCGACCAGGTCGACGAGCGCGGTGCCGGTCATGAACAGACCCTTGGGGGCCGCGTCCACCAGCACCGGGAAACGGTTGAGGGTGTACGTCTCGCCGAATGCGCTGTACGTGCCGTCCGGTGTGAAAACGCTTATCAGGCCGTCGATGTCGCCCTGGGTGATGGTGACCGCGTACTTCGCGAGCATCTGCTGGATCTCGACGAGATCCTCGGTGCGGGTCGGGGCGTCAGTTGGCTTTGTCATTGCGGAAGACCTTACCGCCTTTCATTACAAAATTCACATGGCGTGTAACGCTGATGTCCTCCAGCGGATTGCCGGGCACCGCGATGATGTCGGCGAGCAGCCCCTCGGCGAGCCGGCCGCGGTCGGTCACGTCGATCAGCTCGGCCGCAATCACGGTGGCCGCTTTCAGCACGGCCGCCGGCGGCAGGCCCCACTGGACCAGTGTCACCAGTTCGTCGGCGTTCTTGCCGTGCGGTATGGCGGGTGCGTCGGTGCCGACGGCGATCTTGACCCCGGCCTCGTAGGCGGCCTTGATCGACGTGCGGGCCTTCGGGAACATCTCGGCGGCCTTGGCCTGCAGTTCCGGCGGCGCCTTGGAGACGTCCATGTACTCGGCGAGCCGCCGCGTCGACACCAGGAACCGGTCGTGTTCGACCATCATCCTGATGGCCTCGTCGTCCATCAGGAACCCGTGCTCGATGCAGTCGATGCCGCAGTCGATCGCGTGTTTGACGGCCTCGGCACCGTGGGTGTGCGCTGCCACCCGCAGTCCGCGCCGGTGCGCCTCGTCGACGATGACCCTGAGCTCTTCGTCCGAATAGTGTTGTGCCCCGGGCTCTCCGGTCAGCGACATCACACCACCCGAGCAGCACACCTTGATCAGCTGTGCGCCGTGCTTGATCTGGTACCGCACGGCCTTGCGGATCTCGTCGACGCCGTTGGCGATGCCCTCCTCGATGGTCAGTTCCAGCACGCCGGGCATGAACGCGGCGAACATGGTCGGGTCGAGATGCCCCCCGGTCGGGGTGATCGCGTGTCCGGCGGGGACCACGCGAGGACCGTCGATCCAGCCCGCGTCGATCGCCTTGCCCAGTGCGACGTCGAGCAGATAACCGCCGGTCTTGACGAACAGGCCGAGGTTGCGCACGGTGGTGAACCCCGCCCGCAGCGTGCGGCGGGCGTTGCCCACCGCACGCAGCACGCGGGTCGGCGGGTCGTCCTGCACCTGTGACAGGCCGGGATTCTCCCCGCGTCCGCCCATGAGGAGGTTGACTTCCATGTCCATCAGGCCGGGCAGCAGGATGGAGTCCCCGAGGTCGATCACCTCGTCATCCGGCCCGGGGGCTTCGCCGACGGCGATGATGCGGTCACCCTCGACACGCACGACACCGGGGCGGACCAGTTCACCGGTGTCGACGTCGACGAGGCCCGCGGCTCTGAGGGTCAGCACCCCTAGACCACCGGTTCCCTGACGATCTCGACCCAGGCGGCCCCGCTGTCGAGGACACGTGGCTGCTTCCACACCTCGACCGGGAAGCTCACCATCACCACCGACTGCATCAGGTGCATGAGACGCTTGGCGTCATCGGGCATGGCGTGCAACGGAAATCGCGCGTCCAGGTAGGTCATGACCTCCTCGAGGCGTGCCATCCCGACGTCGTAGAGCTCCTGCATCTCCTCCATCGACGAGGCCAGCCGCTTGGCGTAGCGCTCCGGTTCGGTCGGCAGGATCCAGTCCGAGAACCGCTCCAGGTCGGCGAACTCCTCGGGCAGCAGGCGTTCGGTGGTCGGGGTGGCATCAGACATGTGCGGCGTCCTTCTCGTTCTTGACGGCCGACCCGTTCGAATCGGCCTTCTCGGCCTTCTCCGCCAGTTCGGCCTTGTAGGCGTCGACGTACCTGTGTGCGGTGTGGTGCAGGTGACGCAGCAGGATCTCCTGGTCGCACAGGGGGAACTCGGTGACCGCGCGGGTGCCGATCTGGGTCTGCGTGGCCTCCAAGGTGTTGGCGTCCTGCAGCGCGTACTCCTTGAAGGTCACCGCTGCGAGTTCCTGCGCCAGCCGCTGCCGGGTGTTCTTCGGCGGGACGAAGTACAGGTTGCATTCGAAGATGTGCTTGTCGACGTCGGTCGGCCAGTAGTTGTAGGTCAGGTACCACCCCGGAACCCAGAGCAGCAGGGTGAAGTTCGGGAAGAACTCGAAGCTGTCCTGGCCCCACGTGGGCTGGCGTGCCGGGTTGACCGCAGGCGGCAGCTCGTCCGGCAGGATGCCTTTGATCTCGGGCCGGTCCCACGGGCCGAACAGCCCGCTGTGCAGGATCCGCTCGATCGGCTTGACCATGTTGAGGTCCTTGGGCGGGCTCATGCCACCCCACGACGAGATCATCGAGTGCTGACCCTTGATGTCGTAGTGCAGCGCCTCGAAGCCGACCTTCGCGAGTTTGGCCGCCTCTTCCGGCGTCGCCTGCTTCATGTGCAGGATCGGCGCGTGATAGAACTCGACGAACGCGTCGATGAACAGCTTCCAGTTCGAGTTGATCTCGGCGCGGTAGCTGTAGACCTCGGTCATCTCGTGGAACGGGTATCCCTTGAGGCCCTGCCCGAACTCGCCGAGGTAGTCCTCCAGGGGCTCGGCGTTGTCGTCGAAGTTGACGAAGATGAAGCCCTCCCAGACCTCGCACCGCACCGGCTTGAGCGGGTAGTCGGCCTTGTCGACGTCGAAGAACTCGTCCTCCTGCTGGATGAACGTCAGGTCACCGTTGAGCGCGTAGCGCCACGCGTGGTACTTGCATGTGAACTGCCGGCAGGCGCCGGAGGTTTCCTGGCCGGGGTAGTCGTTCCACACCAGCTTGTTGCCGCGGTGCCGGCACAGGTTGTAGAACGCCCTGATGGTCCCGTCGGTGCCGTTCTCGCCTTTGTCCCTGACGACGATGATCGACGTGCCCGCGCCGACCGAGGGCATCTCGCGGGTGAAGTAGCTCCCGGTCTTGGGCAGTCGCTCCACGCGTCCCACATGCAGCCAGGTGCGGCGGAAGATGGCCTGCTGCTCCAGCTTCCACTGCTCCGGGTCGATGGAGTCGGTGTAATCGACGGGGGCTGTGCCCAGTTCGGGCCAGTTCTCGGTCCAGCTGCCGGCAGCTGGTTTCGGGAAATGCGCCACTTTCTACCTACTTTCTCTGTCGAGCCATTCGAAGCTCAGTGGCCGGATTCCGGTTCGATGCCAAAGGTGTTGTAGGCCATGGCCATGAGGCTGTAGCCGCCGACGGTGAAGACCAGGTCCATGCGCTGGCGATCGTCGAGTTTCTCGCCGAGCGCGGCCCACGTCTCGTCCGAGACCGTCGAGTGCTCGTCGAGTTCGTCGACGGCATCGATCACGACCTGGTCGAACGGATCGGCCGCCGCACCGCGGCTGATGCCGCCGATGTCGTCGTCGGTGAGGCCCTCGGCCTTGCCGATGAAAACGTGGTGGGCCCACTCGTACTCGCACCTGCGCCTGCACGCGATACGCAGGATCGCGACCTCGCGGAGGCGGGGATCGAGGGTCGAGCGGAACAGCAGGTGGTTGCTGAAGCGCAGGAACGCTTTCGTCAGCCGCGGATGTCGGGCCAGTGTCGACAGTGCGGTGCCCGCACCGTCGGGATTCAACCGCTCCTCGGGGAGCATCACCGACAGCGCTCGGCGCACCTCGTCGTCCCACTCCTCGGCGGGTAATGGCGCCAGGCGCACGTACGGCTCTCCTCTCGGTGGGCGGGCGCGGGACGCGTCCGCTCGTCGTCGACTCTCAGCGGTGAGAATCATGTTCTCATTTACGACTAATAGGTTTTCATCTTTTCGCCCGATGGTCAATGGCGGCTCGTCGCGTGCGGGCGTGACCAGGATGAATGCGCTCGTCAGCGGCGAAGGACATTGATTCTCGTCTATGGAGAAGATAGTTTCCTTACACAGAGAAGCGTGTGCGGTGCAGACTGCCGCAGATCGAAGTCGGCAAGCCGACGCCGGAACGAAAGAGCAGCCATGAACAAAGACGACATGATCTTGATCAGCGTGGATGACCACATCATCGAGCCGCCGGACATGTTCAAGAACCATCTGCCCGAGAAGTACCGCGACGAGGCGCCCCGCCTGGTGCACAACCCGGACGGGTCGGACACCTGGCAGTTCCGCGACACGGTGATCCCGAACGTCGCGCTCAACGCGGTCGCGGGCAGGCCGAAGGAGGAGTACGGCCTCGAACCGCAAGGCCTCGACGAGATCCGCAAGGGCTGCTACGACCCCGATGAGCGGGTCAAGGACATGAACGCCGGCGGCGTCCTGGCGACCATGAACTTCCCGTCGTTTCCCGGTTTCGCCGCACGCCTGTTCGCGACCGACGACGAGGAATTCTCACTGGCATTGGTGCGGGCCTACAACGACTGGCACATCGACGAGTGGTGTGCCTCGAACCCGGGCCGCTTCATCCCGATGGCGATCCCGGCGATCTGGAATCCCGAGCTCGCCGCGGCCGAGGTGCGCCGCGTGGCCGAGAAGGGCGTGCACTCACTGACCTTCACCGAGAATCCGGCGACGCTGGGTTACCCCTCCTTCCACGATCTGGAGTACTGGCGGCCGCTGTGGCAGGCGCTCGTCGACACCGACACCGTGATGAACGTGCACATCGGGTCGTCGGGCAAGCTCGCGATCACCGCGCCGGACGCGCCGATGGACGTCATGATCACGCTGCAGCCCATGAACATCGTGCAGGCCGCGGCGGACCTCCTGTGGTCGGCACCGATCAAGGAGTTCCCGACGCTGAAGATCGCCCTGTCCGAGGGCGGCACCGGGTGGATCCCGTACTTCCTCGACCGCGTTGACCGCACCTACGAGATGCACTCGACGTGGACGCACCAGGACTTCGGCGGCAAACTGCCCAGCGAGGTGTTCCGCGAGCACTTCATGACGTGCTTCATCTCCGATCCGGTGGGCGTGAAGAACCGCCACATGATCGGCATCGACAACATCTGCTGGGAGATGGACTACCCGCACAGCGATTCCATGTGGCCGGGCGCCCCCGAGGAGCTGTGGGCGGTCTTCGACACCTACGACGTGGCCGACGACGAGATCGACAAGATCACGCACCAGAACGCCATGCGGCTCTACCATTTCGATCCGTTCGTCCACGTTCCCAGGGAGCAGGCGACCGTCGGCGCGTTGCGCAAAGCCGCGCAGGGCCATGACGTTTCCATTCGCGCGTTGAGCAAGAAAGAGAAGACCGGCGCCAGCTTCACGGACTTCCAGGAGAACGCCAAGGCGGTCTCCGGCGCGCGGGACTGATCCATCGACAGATGCAGGAGCGCAAACACGTGTCGGGCGGGATGAACTTCGAGCTCACCGAGGATCAGCAACTGATCCGCAGTTCTGTCGCGGAGCTGGCGGCCAAGTTCGACGACCACTACTGGATGGCCAAGGACCAGGCCCACGAATTCCCGCAGGAGTTCTACGACGCCATCGCAGGCGGCGGCTGGCTGGGGATGACCATTCCCGAGGAGTACGGCGGCCACGGGCTGGGGATCACCGAGGCCACGATCCTGGCCGAGGAGGTGGCCCGCTCCGGCGGTGGCATGAACGCCGCGAGCGCCATCCACATGTCGATCTTCGGCATGCAGCCCGTGGTGGTCTTCGGGTCCGACGAGATGAAGAAGGAGACGCTGCCACGGATCGTCAACGGCGATCTGCACGTGTGCTTCGGCGTCACCGAACCCGGTGCGGGTCTGGACACCTCGCGGATCACGACGTCCGCCAGGCGCGACGGTGACCACCCCGGATCAGACTACGTGGTGAACGGTCGCAAGGTGTGGATCTCCAAAGCCCTTGAGTCGGAGAAGATCCTGCTGCTGACTCGGACCGAGAGCCGCGAGGACGTCGAGAAACGAGGCGGGAAGCCCACGGAGGGTTTGTCGCTGTTCCTCACCGACCTCGACCGCGATCACGTCGACATCCGGCCCATCAACAAGATGGGCCGCAACGCCGTGAGCTCCAACGAGTTGTTCATCGACGATCTGCACGTTCCCGTCGAACACCGGATCGGCGAGGAGGGCAAGGGATTCAGCTACATCCTGCACGGCCTCAACCCCGAACGCATGCTGATCGCGGCCGAGGCGCTCGGCATCGGCCGCGTCGCGCTCGACCGCGCGGTGAAGTACGCCAACGAGCGTGTCGTGTTCGACCGGCCGATCGGCATGAACCAGGGAATCCAATTCCCCCTTGCCGATTCGCTCGCGCGTCTCGACGCGGCCGAACTCGTCCTGCGTAAGGCGACGTGGCTGTACGACAACGGCAAATCGTGCGGCCGTGAGGCGAACATGGCCAAATACCTTTGTGCCGACGCCGGATTCGCCGCCGCCGATCGTGCTCTGCAGACCCATGGCGGGATGGGCTATTCCGAGGAGTACAACATCTCCCGGTTCTTCCGGGAATCGCGTCTCATGAAGATCGCGCCGGTGAGCCAGGAGATGATCCTGAACTTCCTCGGCGCCAACGTGCTGGGCCTGCCCAAGAGCTACTGAGGAGATTTTCACATCAGATGAGGACCTATTTCGACCTCACGGGACGTTCGGCACTGGTGACCGGCGCCGGAGCGGGCATCGGCGCCGCGGTGTCGGAGGCACTGGCCGCGGCGGGCGCCTCGGTGCTGGTCACCGACATCGACGGTGAGGCCGCTCAGGCCGTGGCCGAGCGGATCAACACCGCCGCCGGCGGCGTATCTGGCGGGGCAGGCGGCAAGGCCGACAGCGCCGCGCTCGACGTGAGCGACCGGGACGCCGCCGTGGCGGCCGCCGAACGCGCCGCGGCGCTTGGGCAGGGCACGCTGCACATCGTGGTGAACAACGCAGGCGTGACCTCGCCGGCGATGTTCGGCAAACTCACCGACGAGACGTTCCGGTTGACGTTCGACATCCACGTCATGGGCACGTTCCACGTCACGCAGTCCGCGCTGCCGCACCTGCCCACCGATGGCACGGGTCGCATCATCAACGTCACGTCGTCGGCGGGCATCACCGGCACACTCGGCCAGGTGAACTATTCGGCCGCCAAGGCAGGCATCATCGGCTTCACGAAGTCGCTCGCGCGCGAACTGGCGCCCAAGAACATCATGGTCAACGCGTTGGCTCCGCTGGCCGCGACGCCGATGACCGAGACCATCCGCACCAATGAGAAGTTCGCGGCCAACATGATGAACCGCATCCCGCTCAAGCGCTGGGCCGAAGCCGAGGAGGTCGCCGGGGCATTTGTGTTCCTGGCGTCGGATGCCGCGTCGTACATCACCGGCCAGGTACTGCCGGTCGACGGCGGCATGGTTATGTGACGGGTATGCCGAACCACACCCCGCAAGCGTCGGCGCCCCTCGCCGGGATCACGGTCGTCGCTCTCGAACAGGCGGTGTCGGCGCCCATGTGCACCCGCGTGCTCGCCGATTTCGGCGCCCGCGTGATCAAGGTGGAGAACCCCGACGGCGGGGACTTCGCGCGCGATTACGACGATGTGGTTCTCGGGCCGGGTGGCCTTGCGGCGCATTTCGTCTGGGCCAACCGGGGCAAGCAATCCGTCACGCTCGACCTCAAGACCGCAGGTGGGATGGACGTACTGCATCGGCTGCTCGACGAGGCCGATGCGCTGGTGTCCAATCTCGCCCCAGGTGCGATGGCCCGCATGGGGCTGGCGCCCGCGGACCTGGCCGAGCGGCACCCCCAGGTCATTCCGGTCGAGATCGACGGATACGGCAGCGGGGGACCGTTGTCCCACAAGCGGGCCTATGACCTGCTCGTGCAGGCCGAGTCGGGCGCGTGCGCCGTCACCGGCCACCCCGACCAGCCCGCCAAACCCGGGCCGCCGGTCGCCGACATCTCCACCGGGCTCTACGCCGCACTTTCGGTCATGGCGCTGCTCATCGGGCGGCTGCGCCAACCCGGCCACGCCGCGCCCGCCGTCGCGGTCAGCCTGTTCGACACCATGGTCGACATCATGGGTTACCCGCTGACCTACACACAGCACTCGGGCATCGATCAGCAGCCCCTCGGTATGAGCTCGCCCGCGGTCGCACCGTACGGGGCGTTCGACACACGCGACGGTCAGACCGTGGTGCTCGGCACCACCAACGACCGTGAGTGGCAGCGTCTGGCGCGGGAGATCATCGATCGTCCTGACCTCGCCGACGATCCACGCTTCGCCACCAACTCCGACCGGTGCGCGCACCGCGACGTGCTCAACGAGGCCATCCGAACCTGGTGTGCGCAGCACGATCTCGCCGAGATCCAGCAGATCGCCGACGAAGCCGGCATCGGCAACTCGCGATTCAACCGGCCCAGCGAGGTGATCGCGCATCAGCACCTCAAGGACCGCGACCGCTGGCGGCCGGTCGCAACGCCGAAGGGAGAGATCTCGGCGCTGCTGCCGCCGCCGGTGATCTCGGGCTACGAGATGCCGATGGGTGCGGTTCCAGGACTCGGCGAGCACACTGATCGCATCCTGAGCGAAATCGGTCTGTCCGCCGAGGACATCGCGGCTCTGCGCCAGCAGGGCGCGATCGGCCCGGCGAGCCAGATCTGACCGAACATCAGACGAGATCGAAACAAGATCGGAGCAGTCCCATGCGTGAGACCGTCATCGTCGAAGCCGTGCGCACCCCCGTCGGTAAGCGCAACGGCGGCCTGTCCGGCATGCATGCCGCAGACCTGTCGGGACTCGTGCTCAACGCGCTCGTGGAGAAGGCCGGAATCAGCCCCGACATCATCGACGACGTCATCTGGGGCTGTGTGTCGCAGGTCGGTGACCAGTCCAGCAACATCGGCCGGTTCGCGGTGCTGGCCGCGGGATGGCCCGAACACATCCCGGGCACCACGGTCAACCGTGCGTGTGGATCCAGCCAGCAGGCGTTGGACTTCGCGGTACAGGCGGTCATGTCGGGCCAGCAGGATGTCGTGGTCGCCGGTGGTGTCGAGGTGATGAGCCGCGTGCCGCTAGGTGCCGCCCGCGCGACCGGAATGCCGTACGGCCCCAACGTCATCGATCGGTACCGGGACTTCTCCTTCAATCAGGGCATCTCGGCCGAGATGATCGCGCAGAAGTGGGGCTTCTCGCGGACCCGACTCGACGAATACTCGGCGGCGTCGCACGAGCGTGCCGCGGCCGCACAGGACGGTGGCGCCTTCGAGACCCAGATGATCACGGTGTTCGTCGACGACGGTGATCCGGTGGTGGCCGACGAGGGCGTGCGCCGCGGGACCACGGTCGAAAAGCTCGCCAACCTCAAACCGGCGTTCAAAGACGACGGCGTGATCCACGCGGGCAATTCGTCGCAGATCTCCGACGGTGCGGCCGCGTTGCTGGTGATGACTGCGGAAAACGCTGTCGCCATGGGTCTTTCGCCGATCGTCCGCTACCGGGCCGGTGCGGTGGCCGGTGCCGACCCGGTGCTGATGCTCACCGGGCCGATCCCCGCCACCGAGAAGGTGCTGCGCAAGGCCGGGATCCGGCTCGACGAGATCGGCGTCTTCGAGGTCAACGAGGCGTTCGCCCCGGTACCGCTGGCCTGGCAGGCCGAAACCGGCGCCGATGCGGCGAAACTCAACCCGCTCGGCGGCGCGATCGCCCTCGGCCACCCGTTGGGTGCCTCGGGCGCGGTGCTGATGACGCGCATGATCAACCACATGCGCGACAACGGGATCCGGTACGGACTGCAGACCATGTGTGAGGGCGGGGGCACCGCCAACGCCACCATCGTCGAACTTCTCGCATAAGGAGGGGCCAGCGCATGCAGCGGAATCTGTTCACCGAGGACCATGAGGCATTCCGCGCGCTGGCGCGGGATTTCATCGACAAGGAAGTCGTCGGAGCCTATCCCGAGTGGGAGAAGGCCGGCCGCATGCCACGCGATGTCTTCAAGCAGATGGGCGAGCTCGGCATGCTCGGCATGGCGATCCCCGAAGAGTACGGCGGCGCAGGCATTCCCGACTACCGCTACAACGTCGTGCTGCAGGAGGAGGCTGCCAGGGCACTGGTGACCCTGTCGACGGTGCGCACGCAGCTGGAGGTGATCCTGCCGTACTTCCTGCACTATGCGAATGACGAACAGCGGCAACGCTGGTTCCCCGGTCTGGCGGCGGGCACGTTGCTGACGGCGATCGCGATGACCGAGCCGGGCACCGGATCGGATCTCGCAGGCGTGCGCACCACCGCGGTGCGTGACGGTGACCATTACGTGGTCAACGGCGCCAAGACGTTCATCACCGGCGGGATCCAGGCCGATCTGGTTGTCGTCGTGGCTCGCACGTCGACCGATCCGGAGAACCGTCGTAAGGGGCTCACGCTGCTGGTGGTCGAGGACGGCATGGAGGGGTTCACCCGCGGCCGCGAGCTGGAGAAGATGGGCTGCAAGGTGCAGGACACCGCGGAGTTGTCGTTCACCGATGTGCGGGTTCCGGTGACCAATGTGCTGGGGGAGGAGGGTGAGGCCTTCAGCTACCTCGGGCGCAACCTCGCACAGGAGCGCCTCACGGTCGCGGTCGGCTCGGTGGCCCAGGCCCGCTCGGCGATCGCCGCGGCGATCGATTACACCAAGGACCGCAAGATATTCGGAGCATCGGTCTCATCTTTTCAAAACACCAAGTTCGAGCTCGCGGCGTGTTCGGCGGAGGTCGAGGCCGCACAGGCCATGCTGGACCGTGCGGTGGCGTTGCACGTCGACGGTCAGCTCTCCGGAGCCGACGCGGCCCGCGTGAAGCTGTTCTGTACGGAGATGCAGGCGCGCGTGGTCGATCGTTGCCTGCAGCTCTTCGGCGGCTACGGCTACATGATGGAGTATCCGATCGCCCGGCTGTACACGGACGCCCGTGTCGCGCGGATCTACGCGGGCACCAGCGAGGTCATGAAAGTCATCATCGCGAAGTCGCTGGGCCTGTAACCTGCGGGTGTGCGTTATGTGACACAGGGCGGAATTTATTCCGGTTGAGACCCTTGTCACACAGGCCGAACCAACCTACTGTGTGTTCACTAGGTTGGTTTGGACGAAGGAGTTCGGTGACGCCACCCCATGGGCAGGCCGAGGCTGCAAGACCCTACGAAACTCTGCTCGCAAAGGGCGAAGATCGCAGGCAGCGCATCCTTTCGGTCGCCGAGCGGCTGCTTGCCCGCAACGGGTGGCGCAACACCTCACTCGCCCAGATCGCCAAGGAGGCCGGGGTCACCACGGCCGGTCTGCTTCACCATTTCGAGTCCAAGGAGCAGTTGCTCAACGCGGTGCTCGACGCCAGGGATCTCGACGACGATGCGCACGCCGACCGGTCCGGTGACCTTGCCGACGAGATCAAGCGGGTGGCCGAACGGTTCGTCCGGGCGCCCGAGTTGGTCGGGACCTTCACCGTGTTGCTGGTGGAGAACATCCAGCCCGACGCACCGCTGCACGATCGTTTGCTGAAACGCCAACAGGACGCGCGCGACATCGTCGCCGACATCATCCGCCGCGGCCAGCTCGGTGGCCGCTACCGCCCAGACTTCGACCCGGTCACCAAGGCCGTGGAGATTCTCGCCTTCGTCAATGGAATGGAGACCTCATGGTTACTCGATCCCTCACTGCCGCTGCAGGACGTATTCAAGGGATACGCCGAGATGTTGGCCCGCGAGATCGAGGTGCCGTCCAGTCGAGGCGGACAGTGAAAGTGGAGGACGACATGAGGTATCGACTCGACGTGGTGGCGCCGTGCGTGGTCGACGCGGTGCGCCATGCCGGCGGCTGGCTCGTCGACCGCGTCATGGCCGGCTGGGACGTCACCGTACTGATCGACGGTGACGAGGATGTGCGGCCGTTGGCGATCCTGGGCGTCGACACCATGGAGCTGGAGGGCGTACTCAAGTCGTGGGAGAACCGTCCCCATCCCCAGACCGTCGCTGTCGCGGCGGACCTGTTCAACAGCGACAAGCGCGTCCGCTACGGCGTGTTGGGAGCGCTCGAGCAGGGGCTCACCGAGGTCACGCTGTGGGGTGAGGAGTGTCCGGCCGATCTCAGCGTCCGCCCCGCCCGTCACGAACTGTCCGCTGCCGCACGCGCATTCAAGGCGCAGGCCCTCACCGCGGCCAAACACCCCGACGCCACGTCCGTCGGCGCCACCGAGACGTTCCGCACCGGCACCATGATCAGCCGCTCGGTGCCCGCCGACCTCATCCCGGCAAGCTGACGCCACAACCGCGGTAGAAGGAGAAACTAGGAGACGAACGTCGGCATGGCCGCCCAACCGCGCACGGCGGCGGTCTGCGACGGCTCGGCGTTGTCCCAGTCGACCTCCCACTCGGGGTAGCGCTTCAGGATCTCCTCGAGCGCGACGCGGAGTTCGAGGCGGGCCAGCGCATTGCCCATGCAGAAGTGGGTGCCTGCACCAAAGGTCATGTGGGAGAACTGCTCACGGTGGATGTCGAAGACATCGCCGTTGGGCGGGAAGCGCCGGTGATCGCGGTTGGCGGCCCCGACGAGCATCAGCATCGCAGAGCCGGCCGGCACGGTCTGCCCGTAGTACTCGACCTCGCGCGTGACGTAGCGGGCGATCTGCAGGGCCGGTGGTTCCCACCGCAGCAGTTCCTCGATCGCCTGCGGGATCAGGCCCGGATTCTCCACGAGATCGCGGCGCTGATCCGGGTGGTCTGCCAGTGTCTTGCCGGCCCAACCGAGCGCGCGGGTCGTGGTCTCGGACCCCGCGGTCGCGATCACCGTCAAGTAGAGCAGTAGTTCGTCGCGACGCAGCTTGCGCACCGTGCCCGTCTCATCCTCGAACTGCGCGTTGAGCAGATCGGTCATGATGTCGTCGGACGGGTTCTCCATGCGCCAGTCGATGAACTCCCCGAAGACCTCGCCGGTGGCCAGTGCGTCCACGGTCTGGCCCTGCAGGGTCTCCTCACCGTGATCGGCGATCACGCGTTGGCGGTCCTCGGGAATGCCCAGCAGCATGCCGATGACGCGCATGGGCATCTGCTCGCCGAGGTCGTTGACGAAGTCGAATGTGTCCGACCCTGCGACCGCGTCGAGGCACCGCGTGGTGAACTCCCGGATCTGTGGTTCCAACGCGAGCACCTTGCGCGGCGTGAACATCCGCGACAGCAGATTGCGGTGGATGTTGTGGATCGGCGGATCCTCGAAAATCAGTGTGCCCGGCGGTATCTCCATCCCGCTCTTGATGAGCTCGAGCAGTGCGCCGCGACCGGAGATGAACGTCTCGTGGTCGATGACGGCCTTGTTGACGTCGTGGTAGCGACTCAGAGCGTAAAAGTCGTGCTGCTCGTTGTGGTACAGCGGCGCCTCTTCGCGGATCCGCGCGAAGACCTCATGCGGTTCCATGTTGAGCTGGACGTTGTACGGGTCGTAATACACCTGTGGTACGGCGCTGGTGGTGGGCTGGGCCATCGGGGACTCCGTCGTCGAAGGGCGGGATTTTCTGAACTGAGCGTCTCGTTCTGAGCACCTGCTTAGCAGGTTGGGCGACGCAGATCAAGGACCCATCGCCACGGCTGCAAGCTGGGCATAGTTGATCTGCGAGTTTACGCTCAATGCGGCGAATGTAAACCTGATCGGTGAGCGAGAAGGCGGACGAAGACGTTGACGCGCGAGTGCCTCTTTCCGCTGGAAGAAGAAGCCGCTAGCCGAGGTCGATGACCACCTTGCCGACCGCCCTGCCCTCGGCGACGTGCCGAAGCGCGGCCGCGGTCTCGGCGAGTGGATAGACCGCACCGATGTGCGGCGTGACGGCACCCGATGCCAGCAGCTCGGTGAGCTCGGATTCGTTGCGCGCGAACTCATCCCCTGGGATGTCCCGGAACTGGAATCCGGTGATCTGCACGCCTTTGACCAGTACCAGGTTCAACGGTATCCGGGGGATGACACCCGAGGCGAAGCCGATGGCGACGAACCGTCCGCCACGCCGCAACGCGCGCAGGGCGGGTTCGGACAGCTCACCGCCCACCGGGTCGAGGATCGCGTGTGCGCCGTCGGGGACGGCGTCACGCAGCGCCGCACGCAGCGGTCCGGCGGTGTGGTCGACCAGATGGTGCGCACCGTTTCGCGCTGCGGCGTCGAGCTTTTCCCGCGACGACGCCACGGCGGTCACCCGCGCGCCGAGTGCCACCGCCAGTTGCACCGCGGCCAGGCCGACGCCGCCACCAGCGCCCAGCACGACGACGTCGTCGCCTGCGCCGATCCGGGCCGTCGAGCGCAGCGCGTGAAACGCCGTGCGGTGCGCGACTCCTGAGGCAGCCGCGGCACAGAGGTCCAGACGGTCGACGGCGCGCTGTAGTGCGGACGCGACCACGCACACCTCCTCGGCGAACGCGCCGTACATTCCGGTGCCCACCACCCGGTCACCGATGGCGAAACCGCCGGTTCTGTCCGTTGTTTCGGTGACCACCCCGGCGAACTCGCTGCCGGGGACGAACGGGACCGGCACGCGCACCTGGTATCTGTCGGCGATCAGCAACACGTCCGGGAAGTTCACCGCGGCCGCACCGACACGCACCCGCACCTGTCCCGGTCCGAGTTCGGGCGGGGGCAGATCCTCGAGGCGGATGACCTCGGGTGGGCCGTACTGCGGGCAGACCGCGGCGCGCACGTCAGCCCCGGTAGTCGGTGGATTCGGCGAGTTCGGCGGCCGAGGCCATCAAACTCGTCACCACGGGGCCGAACGCCAACAGCTTCTCGTCGTCACCGGCGCGCTGGAAGCCCTGCTCCAACACGATCGCGAGCTTCCACCTGGCGAGCACCAGATAGTAGTCCAGGTCGTCGACCTGGCGCCCGGACACCTCGGCGTAGTACGCGACGACCTCTTCGCGCGTGGGCATACCACGCATGTCGACGTAATCGATTGCGCCCGAATCGTTCTCACCGGTCGGCCAACTCTGCACCATCCATGCCAGGTCGAGCTTGGGGTCGCCGACCGTGCCCATCTCCCAGTCGACGATCGCAGCAAGGGTGGCGGGCGCGCCGTGCCGGTACATCACGTTGGCGAACTGATAGTCGCCGTGCATGAGTCCGGGGATGTAGTCGAGGGGCCTGTGCGTGCGCAGCCAGTCGGTGGCGATCTCGAACCCGGGCAGGTCGCGTCGCTTGATCCGCTCGAGGAAACCGGTCCAACGGTCCACCTGCCGCTCGTGAAACCCGTCGGGTCGGCCCAGGCCGACGAGCCCCCGCTCGCGCCAATCGACCTTGGAGAGCAGGGCTATGCCTTCGGTCAGTTGGTAACTCAGCCCGGGCCGGGTGCTCGGGTCGCTGTTGAACGGTTCGGGCCACACCCCGTGGCAATCCATGGGCGACCAGCCGTCCACGTACCCCATCAGATAGAACGGGCGGCCGAGCACGCTCGCGTCGTCACACATGGCGACGGCCTCGGTGTGTGGCACATCGGTGCCGTCGAGCGCGGCGATGATGCGCCACTCGCGCAGGATGCCCGTGTCGCGATCGGGCGGCGCGCCCGGCGGTGGCATCCGCAACACGCAGTGCGCCGCACCGCGGCGCAATTCGTAGATGACGTTCTGCGTACCGCCGGACAGGAAGCGCGCGGTCAGCGGTTCGCCCTTGCCGGGGAGTGCCGCGCCGTCCATCCACTCGCCGAGGCGCGTGGTGTCGATCTGCGGTGCGCTCACAGGTTGCCCACCTCGTTCTCAAGGTAGGCAGCAAGTTTGGCCCTCGCGGCCTCGCGCTTGCGGGGGATCCACTCGGTGGGCCACGTGTCCTCGGTGGGCCGGTAGTCGCGCAGTACCTGTTTGGCCACCGTGGTCTTGTGCACCTCGGTGGGACCGTCGGCAAGGCCCATGACGGCCGCGCCGGTGACCATGCCGAGGAACGGCATCTCGTTGGTGACGCCGAGGGCCCCGTGCACCTGCATCGCGCGCCACGCGATGTCGTGCAGCACGGTCGGCATGACGACCTTGACCGCGGCGATGTCCTTGCGGACCTTTTTGTAGTCGTTGTACTTGTCGATCTCCCACGCGGTGTAGAGCACCATCAGCCGGAACTGCAGTAGTTGTGCATACGAGTCGGCGATGTAGCCCTGCACGAACTGCTTGTCGGACAACCGGCTCCCCTGCGTCTGACGGCTCAGTGCGCGCTCGCACATCATGTCGAGTGCCTTGCGCGCCAGCCCGATGGTGCGCATGGCGTGGTGGATCCGCCCGCCGCCGAGGCGGGTCTGCGCGATGACGAACGCCTGTCCCTCGCCGCCCAGCAGCGCATCGTGGGGCACGCGCACATTGTCGTAGTGGATCAACGCGTGTGATCCCTCGTTGTCGCGCTCGCCGTGCAGTCCGATGTTGCGCACGATCTCGACGCCGGGGGTGTCGGTGGGCACCAGGAACATCGACATGCCCTGATAGGCGCTGACGTCGGGATCGGTCACGACCATGACGATGAGAAACGACGCGGTGGCGGCGTTGGAGGAAAAGAACTTCCAGCCGTTGATCACCCAATCGTCACCATCGCGCACGGCGCGCGTGGTGAACAGGGTGGGGTCCGCACCGGCGTGTGGTTCGGTCATCGAATAGCTCGAGAACAACTCTCCATCGAGCAGTGGCCGCAGGTACCGCTCCTTCTGCTCGTCGGTGCCGTAGTGCGCGATGATCTCGGCATTTCCGGTGTCGGGTGCCTGACAGCCGAACACGATGGGCGCCCACTGCGACCGCCCCAGGATCTCGTTGAGCAGCGCCAGTTTCAGCTGCCCGTACCCTTGACCACCGAGGTCGGGGCCCAGATGCGTGGCCCACAGGCCTTTTCGGCGGACCTCGTCCTTCAGCGGGTCGACGGCGTCTCGTCGTCTGCCTTCGAGGGGGACGAACTGCCGGTGTGGCCATACCAGGTCGAGTGGTTCGACCTTCTCCCGGACGAACTCGTCGGCCCAGTCCAGCACCTCCTGGTATTCGGGGTCGGTCTCGAAATCCCACGCCATCATGGCCTCCTCGTCGTTGAGGTGTCGGTCCGGTCGAATCCCGCGACCAGCGCCGCGATGTCGCGGGTCACGACGTCGGCGAACGACCGCCCGCCGTAGCTCCCCGCGGCCCAGTGCCGTACGCCGGCGCTGACGAGAACCTGCGCGAGCCGCGACAGATGCGCGACGTCGACGTGGGCGGCTAGCTTGCCGTCGGCCTGCGCCGTGGCGAACAACTGGCCGAACATGTCGGCGTCCACCTCGTCGGCATCGGCTTCGCCCGCGAGGATCCGGTGTTCGTGCCGGTAGCCCTCCAGCACGGTCTCCACGATCAGCTCCGGCGGGTTGCGTGCCATCGACCGCTCCAGGCTGCGCAGCGCCTCGGCGACGACGTCCACCACCTCATAGTCGCCCCGCAGCAGCGATCGCACGCGGTTCTGGGCGGATCGGGTGGACAGCAGTCCCACCTCGAACAGCACGTCCTCTTTGGCCGGGAAATAAAAGTAGAACAGTGCGCGGGACACTCCGGCGGCCCGGCAGATGTCGGCGACGGTGGTCTTGGCGTAACCGTTGGTGCGCCACAACGCCATCGCGGCCTGGACCAGCGCGCGTTTGGTCTCGTGGGATCGCGCGCGTCGGTACGACGTCCGACGCTGACCACTGTCAGGTGAGGTTGCCGTATTCGTTGTCGGCATATCCGCACATTAGCAGCGCATTTCGTGCATGAGAACAGTTGACGCGTGTACAACCAGCTCGATCGGGCCGACGGCAGGGCGGCTTGTCGAGAGGCCCGGCGTTGACGCGTCAAGCGCGCTGTGGAAATCTAATGTTCAAAGATGAGAGGCACATTCTCATTCGGGCGCGAACGGGAGCAGCACTGATGGCGATCGACCCCACCGGAATCGATTTCTTCCGTGATGAGCGCTTGGTCGACAACCCGTACCCGTTTTTCGCGGCCCTGCGCGACCAATGTCCGGTGAGCCGCGAGGACCACTACAACGTGACGATGGTGACCGGCTGGGACGAGGCGGTCCAGGTCTACAACGACGAGGAGACATTCTCGTCGTGCATCTCGGTCACCGGACCGTTCCCGGGCTTCCCGGTGTCGCTGGAGGGGCGGAGCCCCGAAGAGGTGACCGCGCTGATCGAGAAGCACCGCGACGAACTGCCGTTCAGCGATCAGTTGCCGACGCTCGACCCGCCGACCCACACCAACCATCGCTCGCTGCTCATGCGGCTGATCACCCCCAAGCGCCTCAAGGAGAACGAGGATGCGATGTGGCGGCTGGCCGACGAGGTGCTCGACGGATATCTCGCACCCGGCAAGGGGGAGTTCATCAGAGGTTTTGCGGGCCCGTTCACGCTGTTGGTGATCGCCGACCTGCTGGGCATCCCCGACGAGGACCGCGACACGTTCGTCAACGGCATCAAGCAGCACTCCGGCGGTGGCGTCGGCAGCACCAGCAAGGAGTCGCTGGCGCACAGTCCGCTGGAGTTCCTGTACGGCCAGTTCGCCGATTACGCGACCGACCGTCGCGCCAACCCGCGCGACGACGTGCTGACCGGCCTGGCCACCGCCACCTTCCCGGACGGCACGCTGCCCGACGTCGGCGACGTGGCGCGCGTGGCCACCAACGTGTTCTCGGCCGGCCAGGAGACCACCGTCCGGTTGCTGAGCACCGCGCTCAAGATCCTGGGGGAACAGCCCGAGATCCAGCGGCGGCTGCGCGAAGACCGCAGCCTGATACCGAATTTCATCGAGGAGGCCCTGCGGATCGAGAGCCCGGTCAAGGGTGACTTCCGGCTGTCGCGGTGCCCCGTGACCATCGGGGACACCGAGCTCGGCGCGGGCACCACGGTGATGGTGCTCAACGGCGCGGCCAACCGCGACCCACGGCGCTTCGAGGACCCGGACACATTCGACCCCGCCCGCAAGAACGCCCGCCAGCATCTGGCGTTCGGCCGCGGCATCCACAGCTGCCCGGGTGCGCCCCTGGCGCGTGCCGAGACGCGGGTCGGCCTCGAGCGGCTTCTCGACCGCACCACCGACATCCGGATCGCCGACGCCGCGCACGGTCCGGCCGGCGAGCGACGCTACACCTACATCCCGACGTTCATCCTGCGTGGTCTCACCGAGCTGCACCTGGAGTTCGACACCTGATGCGGGTCAGCGTTGACGAGGACCGTTGTGCCGGCCACGGCATGTGCCTGACGCTGTGCCCCGAGGTCTTCGAGATGTCAGACGATGGTTGGGCGGTCGCCGATGCTGGTGAGGTCCCCGCCGAGCTCGAAGGCGCCGCCCGCGAGGCGATACAGAACTGCCCGGAACGAGCGATCAGCGAGATCGCGGACTAGAGAAGAGGATTCGCGGTGGCAACAGCCAAGGGCTATGTGATCATCACCGAAGACATCAAGGACCCGGCCGGCATGGCCGAGTACGCGAAGGCCGCGGGCCCCACCATGGCCGGGGCGACGATTCTCGCGGTGGACCAGAAGGCCGAGGTGGTCGAAGGTACCTGGCACGGCACCCAGACCGTGGTGTTGGAGTTCCCGTCGGTCGAGGCCGCGCGCGAGTGGTATTTCTCCGACGCCTACCAGAACGCCGCCAAGATCCGGCAGAGCGTCGCCGAGTGCAACGGGGTCATCCTCTCGGGCTTCCCGTCCTGAGCGGGATCGGGCCGTGCGCTACAGCATCACGCACCCGATGCACAGCCACCCCTACCATCCGGACCTCGTGAGCGGGTCCGGTGTGGTGGAGGTGGCGGCCGCGGCCGAGGCCGCGGGGTTTCACGGATTCGGCTTCACCGACCACCCTGCGCCGTCGCAACGCTGGCTGGACGCCGGAGGTCACGACGCACTCGACCCGTTCGTGGCGATGGCGTACGCCGCCGCGCGGACCACCACGCTGCGTCTGGTGCCCAACATCGTGGTGCTGCCGTACCGGAACCCGTTCGTGGTGGCCAAATCCGGCGCGACGCTCGACCTGCTCTCGGGTGGCCGGTTCACGCTGGCCGTCGGCGTCGGCTACCTCAAACGTGAGTTCGCCGCACTCGGGGTGGGTTTCGACGAGCGCACCGAACTGTTCGACGAGGCCCTCGACGTCATCCGTGGGATCTGGACCACCGATGACTTCAGCTATGTGGGTAGGCATTTCAGTGCCAAGGGCATCACCGCGCATCCCCGGCCGGTGAACCCGCCCCCGATCTGGATCGGCGGCAACACGGCGGCCGCGAGGGCGCGGGTGGCCAGGCATGGAGACGGCTGGTGCCCGTTCGCCGCGCCGCCCGGACTCGCACACACGGCCGGGACCGCCGCGCTCGACTCGATCGATCGGCTCGCGGCCGGCATCGAGGATCTGCGTGTCCGACTGGCTGCCGCCGGTCGTGACCCGTCGTCGATCGACATCGTGTTCAACAACTTCCACGGTGGCAACCCCGGTGACGACGGCTTCGACGCCGACGCCTACCTCGAGGGCGTCGACGCGCTCGCGGCGCTCGGCGTCACCTGGCTGCATGTGACGATCCCGGGTGACAGTCTCGCGCACGCACTCGAAACCGTGGAGCGCTTCGGCAAAACGGTGATCGGCCCGAACTGACGAACGGCCTCTCCGGCGTCGGCGCACTCACTCTTCGTCGATCGAGATCGCCTGCCGCGGGCACTGCCGCACGGCTTCCCGGACGCGCGCCTCGTTCTCCGGGGTCACCTCATCGCAGAGCACGTGCAGACAGTCCTCTTCGTCGAGGTCGAAGACCTCGGGGATGACGCCCATGCAGACACCGTTGCTCTCGCACAATCCGAAGTCGACGTGGATCTTGCGTGCCGTCTTCTGCACCATCAGCGCAACACCCTCACCGGCACATGGGAGTAGCCCGCGACGTTCTGCATGTGGACACGCCGCAGGCCGTCCCACTCGATCTCGTACCGCGGCATGAAATCGAGCAGTCTGTCCAGTGCGATCGTGCTCTCCAGGCGGGCCAGCGCGGCCCCGAGGCAACTGTGGATGCCGTAGCCGAGACCGAGGTTCTGTGCCTCGGTGCGGTCACGGTCGATGTCGAAGACGTCGGGATCGGTCCACACGCGCTCGTCGCGGTTGGCCGACGCCTTGAGCAGGAACACCGGTTTACCCGCGGGGATCGTGCCGCTGGGTACGTGGGCCTCCTTGAGCGTGTAGCGCACGTTGTACTGCACCGGACCCTCGTAGCGGAGCAGCTCCTCGACCGCGGCCGGAACCTTGCTGCGATCGTCGAGGAGCTTTCGCCACTGTTCGGGGAACTTCGCGAACGTCACCATGGCAGTGCCGATCAGCTTGGTGACGGTCTCGGCGCCCGCCCCACCCAGAAGTGTTGCGAAACCGGTGATCTCGACATCGTCGAGGCGGCGCATCTCGCCGTTCTCGCCGGGGATCTCGGCCGCGATCAACCGGCTGATCATGTCGTCCTGCGGATCCTCGCGGCGCTTCTGCACGAGCGAGTAGTAGTACATCGCGGTGTCGATGTTCGCCTTGACGCCGGCCTCTGAGTAGGCGACCTGGCCGGGTTCGCGCGACAGGCTCGTGTCGATCCAGTGCCGCACCTGCTGACGGTATTCGGGTTCGACGCCGGCCATCCGGGTGATCACCTCGACGGGGAACGGGCCCGAGAAGTCCTGCACGACGTCGAACTCGTCGGAGTCGATCCGGCCGAGGTGGTACTCGACCTGTTCGGCGACGGTGTCGCGCTGCGCCTGGACGGCTCGTGGCGTGAACGCCTTGTTGAGCAGGCTGCGCATGTGCCGGTGCTCGGGCGGATCCATGAAGATGATCGACTTCTGCGGCGGTTCGTCGCCCTTCACCATCGCCAGATCGCACCCCCGCGATGACGAGAACGCCTCATGGTCCTTCAAGGCGGCCGCGACGTCCTCATGGCGGGACAGTGCGTAGAAATCCTGTTCGGAGTCGTAGTACAGCGGGGCTTCTTCGCGCATCTGCCGGTAGATGTCGAACGGGTTCTCGAAGTACTGCTCGGAGAATGGGTCGAATGTCACCGTCGGCCTGTTGTCAGGCTTCATCGTTGGGTTGGTCATATGCTCCTCCTCCGCGGCGGGCCGATGCCGGAAGTGCTCTGCGAGGCGTTACGTGAACCGGATGAACTGTAACGCTAACAGTAACGTGTGCAGGAGTTGTTGGAAAGCGCAGAATGCGAAGTCAGAACCCCTGGAGAGGGCGCGATTTCAGGGTCGGCGCAGTGCCGCGTCGACCGCGTCGCCGAGGATCCCGAGGTCAGCGCCGAGTTCGGCCGCGGTCTTGCGGACCACCGCGACGTCTTTGTCGATGAACTCGCCGACCCTGGCCTTGAACGCCGCGGCCGATCCGGTCGCCGCGATACCGGTCAACGCGCGGCCCGCGGCGCTGCCGTGGGTCAGTGCGGTCAGCAGTGCCGACTCCTCGACACCGAGTTCGGCAGCCAGTCGCACACCCTCGGCCACCATCCCGATCTGCGCGGCGAACAGCGTGTTGTTGATGAGCTTGACACGCTGGCCCGCGCCGATCGGTCCCACGTGCAGAACCGGATTCGCGTACGAACCCAGTGCGGCGCGGGCGCGCTCGACGACGTCGGCATCCCCACCGGCGAACACCGTCACCGATCCGGCAGCGATGTCGTGCGGCCCGCCGCTGACCGGCGCGTCGACGACCGCGACGTCACGACGGGCCGCGCGGGCGGCGATGTCCTCTGCCGTGCGTGGGCTTCCCGTGGTGTGCAGGATCAGCACGGCCTCGGATGCCATGGCGTCGAGCAGGTCATCGGTGCAGACTGTTCGCACCTGCTCGTCGGTGAACACACACACGATCACGATGTCGGTCTCGCGCACGGCTGCCGCCGCTGTGGCCACGGGCGTCGCGCCCAGTGCGGCCACGGCATCACGTTTCTCGTCGGTGCGTGCGAGCGCGTGCACGCCGTGACCGGCCCCGATCAGCCGCTGCACCATCGGCGCCCCCATGCGTCCGGCGCCGATGAAACCGATGCGCATCAGCGGGGGACATTCATGAGGCGCAGGGCCTCGTCGGCGGCGTCGAACACCGCCCCCTGCGGTGCCGACGCGGTGTCGGCCAGGCTGGCGGCATGCCTGCAGTCCTTCTGCAGCAGGGCGCCGGCGATCGGTGCCAGGTTGTCGAGCGTGCCGCCGAACATCGCGATGCTGCCCAGCGCCTTGCTGTTGGCAGATCCGCGCGTGATGACTTCGCACAGGGCATTGCGGGGCACACCGAGCGCCTCGCCGAGTTCGAGCGCGCTCATCGCGGCCCCGAGGTTCGCGCTGAAGAGCAGGTTGTTGAGGATCTTGGCGACCTGACCGCTGCCGACGTCGCCGAGATGCACGATCGGGTCGGCGTACGTCGCGAACACCGGGCGCACCTTCTCCACGACCTTCTCGTCGCCACCGACCATCACCAGCAGCGTTCCCGCCGTGGCGGCGGGCTCCCCGCCGCTGACCGGCGCATCGATGAGCGAAATGTCCTTTTCGGCAACCTGTTTCGCGAGGCCGGTGCAGGTGTCTGGATGCACGGTCGAGTGGATCGCGATGATGCCGCCGGGGGCCAGTCCGGCCAGCACCCCGGACTCGCCGTCGAGGACCTCTCTGACGTCGTCGTCGCCGACCACACACAGGCACACCAGATCACTGGCCGCCGCCAGTTCGGCCGGCGTGCCCGCCACCTTGGCGGCCGTGTCGGCGAACGGTTCCAGTGACGCGGGCCTGCGTGCCCACAACGTGGTCTCGTATCCGCCCTCGACGATCCTGCGGGCCATCGGTGCCCCCTGGCTGCCCAGCCCGATGAATCCAACTCGCATCAACCTGCCTCCACTTCGACGTCGGAGCCGGCGCGAGTGGCTCGAATGTCCGCGCACTCGCCGGCGAATGACAAGACCCGCTGGTGATATTCGGCCGCAGTGTGGCCCACGCTGAGGTTGTGGCCGGAGTCGGGCAGCACGCCGACGTCCACGCGAGGCGCGGCGCCGAACATCGCGCCGATGGCCGCCAACGCCTCGGCATCGGCCTCCCACACGTTCTCGTGGTCGCCGGCGATGAACTGCGCGGGAACCTCAACCTTCGCGGCGAGTTGCGGGAAGTCGTGTGACGACCAGCTTTTGACCACGTCGCCCTCGTACGCGGTGCCGCCGGAGGACAACCCGTTGCCGATCACGTCGGCCGGATACAGCCGGGCCGGCTCCCACAACAACTCGCGCAACCCGCGCGGCCTGTGTTCGGTCGACGCGTCCTTGAGGATGTCGAAAGCCGCTCGCCGATACCGGCGCCCGGTGCCGGCCAGCGAGATCCCCACCACGCGCTTACCGGGGTCGGCGGTCGCCATCCGCACGGCGAGTTCGCAACCCATGGAATGGCCCACCAGAAACAGATCCTGCGAGCCCACGATGCGCTCGAGCGCGCCGAACGCCAGGGACAGGCGCTGCTCGGGTCGGGCCATCGCCTCTGGGTATGGGGCCGACGCACCGTATCCGGGACGGTCCAGCGCGACAACCGTGAAGCCGGCCGCGACGCCGGCGCGCAGCAGCGAGAGCTCGGGGTGGCCAGGGCAATCGAAGTATGCAGACGTGGTCGCCCCGCCGTGCAGTGCGACCACCACCGCGCGTGGTTCGGGTGCCTCGCCCACCAGGGCCGACATCGGAATGCCGTCGGCGAGGACGACGCGGGGGTGGGGGAGGGACCTGTCGGACCCGGTACGTTCGCCCACGGCTAATCGTCTCTACGCAACAGCAGGACCCCGCTGGGGGTCAGGCCGCCGCTGCTGGCGACCGCCACCCGTGCACCCTCGACCTGGCGTTCACCGGCCTCGCCGCGCAGCTGTGTGACGGCCTCGTGGATGAGCCCCATGCCGTGCGTGCGGCCGTGGGAGAGCTGACCGCCGTGGGTGTTGAGTGGGATGACACCGTCACGGGCGATGTTCTTGCCGCCGTCGAGGAAATCCTTGGCCTCGCCGATACCACAGAACCCGAGGGCTTCCAGCCAGGACAGGCAGTTGAACGTGAAACCGTCGTACAGTTCGGCCACGTCGACATCGCTGGGCCGCAACGAGGTTCGTGACCACATGTGCGCACTCTGGCCGAGTACCTGCGGTTCGTGGGTGAGCGTGGTCTGATCCCAGTCGAGGCGCTCGATGATCTGGGTTCCGACGGCTTCGAACCGGATGGGCGGCTTGGGCAGATCGCGCGCGGCGTCGATCGCCGAGACGATCACCGCCACCGCGCCGTCGCACGGCACGTCACAGTCGTAGAGACCGAACGGCGTGGTGATCGTGCGCGCCGAGAGGTAGTCCTCCATGGTCAGCGGATCACGGTAGATCGCGGTGGGATTCAGCGCGGCGTTGGCCCGCTGGTTGAGCGCGATCCAGCCCAGCGTCTCGCGCGTGGTGCCGTAGCGGTCGAAGTGGCGTCCGGCGTTCTGTGCCAACGTGTGTGCGGCCGATGTAGCGCCGTAGGGGTGCTGCCAGCTGCTGGTGCGCCCGCTCATCGGAGGGGACATCTTGCCCTCCTTGACCAGTTGGCCGAAAGTGGCCTCCCACAGCGTCCGGAAGCACAGGACGTGGCGCGCCAGGCCGGCCGAGATCGCCATCATGGCCGCGATCACCGAACCGCCAGGACCGAACGTGTCCATGCCGCCGTTGATCCAGGTGGGACGCAGTCCCAGTGCGCCCTCGAGCGCGCTGACACCGCCCTCGCCCATCCCGGCGACGTCGAGGCCCGGATATGTCGACAGCCCGTCGATGTCGTCGAAGGTCAGGCCGGCGTCGGCGACGGCCCGCTCGGCGGCCTCGATCGTCAGCGACAGTGGCGGCACCATCAGCCGCCTGCCGATCTCGGACATGCCGATGCCCGTGATGGCCGAGCGGTCCTCGAACTTGTCCTCGGTCAGCATCGGCCGGACGTACTTGCCGATGTCCTGCGGTGCGATGTCCTCGATCGGTGCCGGGGTTCCGGTGGTGTCCGCCGACGGGGTGAACACCGGCAGCCACACATCGTCGAGGTGTTGAAAGGTGACCTCCACCGGCTGACCGAGCTTGAGCGACTGCGGATCGCAGTCGACGATGTTGGTGGTCAGCCGGACCCGGGGATCCTCGACGATGGCGACCTCGGCGACCACGTACGGCGGCGGCATATCGGGGAAACCGAACCGCTCGTTGATCGTGAACCCGGCGAGGGTGGCGCGGCCGGACACGTCCCGCACGCCGAGATCGTGGCTGCGGCAGTAGCGGCAGATGGGCTGCGGGGGGTGGATCAGCGCGTCGCAGGACCGGCATTCCTGGATGCGCAGCACGTCGTCGCGGCCCGCGGTCCAGAAGTACTCGTTGAGTGCGGTGACCGTCGGCAGGGGGCGCCCGGGGATCTGTGGCAAGTCGACTCCGTGGTAAACGGGTTATTCTCTGCGGAGAATCACGTTATCAGGTGGGGCGCGGCCGGCGGGGCGTGTCTGTTTGTTCCCGCATCTCGATGATCGCGTGCACCGGACAGTCGAGCAGGGCGCGTGTGACGGCGGGTTCGTCGGCCTCGGGGACGATGCCGTCACCGTGCAGCGACGCGTAACCCCAGTCGTCGAGCGGGAAGTACTCCGGCGCGTGCTTGGCGCACAGGCCGAAGCCGTCGCACATCGTGCGGTCCAGTTTGACCCTCATACCGCCACCACCGATTCCAGTTGTTCCACCTCGTACGGCCGAACCGCGGTGAACGGACCGGAACGGCATGCCCGGCAGTTGTTCTCGAGGTGCCGACGAACCAGGTCGTCGAAGGCCGACAGTAGGCTCGCCGCCAAATTGGCCGCGCCGTCGATCGTGCCGCACGCACCGCGCCCGCGCAGCACCACCGACCAGCGCTTCAGCCGAGCCAGGTCGTCTTCGGTCGCGGTGCCGTCACGCAACGCCGTCGCCGCCGCGGCCATCGCCGCGGTGCCGTTGAAGCACGACCCGCACTGCCCGGCGTTCTCGCGGTCGAAGTAGGAAAGCACCGACGCGGCGACCGCCACGGGGCAGTCATCGGTGAGGATGCTGATCGCACCGCAGCCGAGGCCGCTGCCGAGGCCACGGAGCGTCTCGTGATCCAAGGTGGCGCCGACGATCTCGCGGCCGAGCAGCCCCGCGAAATATCCGCCCATGAGCGCACCTGTGACAGCGTCCGGCGAAACCCCGTGCAGCGTGAGCACATCGGTGAACGCGACGCCGTGGGGGAGCTCGTAGAGTGCGGGGGCACGGCCGGCGCCCGTGACGGTGGCGAGGAACGTGCCCGGTGAACCTTCGGTGCCAAGTGCACGGAAGGCCGTCGCGTCGTTGAGATTCAGAAATGCCAGGTGTGCCAGCGTCTCGACGTTGCTGATCAGGGTCGGGTAACCGCCGACACCCTGCTCGAACGGTCGTGGCGGTTTGTCGGTGGGTTTCGCCGGACCGCCGTTGACCACGCGCACGGCCGCGGTCTCCTCGCCTGCGACGTAACCCGGTGTGACGGTGAGGAGTTCGACTGCGACGCCGCCCGGACGGCCATCGGTCTCGGCCAGGGCGTGCTCGACACTGCGGGCCGACAGCGAGTCGGAGGTGTACAGCACGGCGCGGTCGGCGTTCACGACGAGGGCTGCCAGGCGCAGCCCGTCGAGCACCGCATGCGGACGGTTGCGCAAGAGCCAACGGTCCTTTATCGACGCGGGCTCGCCCTCTTCACCGTTGGCGATCACCACGGCACCGCCCGCGGTGCGGCCGTTGTCCCGTACCGTCCGCAGCTTCACCCCGAGCGGGAACGCGGCGCCGCCACGGCCGAGCAGCCCACTGGCCTCGACGGTGTCCAGCAACCGGTTGTCCGGTGCGCCGTAACCACCCGCGCCGACATACTCGGTGACCGTTTCGGATTCGCTGCGCAGCAGGCGCGGTGCGATGCCCGGCCATGCCACAACCCTCAGATCGGCTGTCATCGTCATATCCCGTCCCCGGTTAGGCTTACCGGCATGAGAACTGCGGTGGTGCGCGTCGGGGTGGACCCCAGCGGTGAACTCGGGCGAAAGCAGCTAGCCGACGGCATGGCCGCGCTCCGGGAACTGCTCGGCGACCTCGGCGCCGAAGTGCTCGGCGACGACCAACTGGCGGAGTTGCCCGCGCACCGGCGCGAAGTCGAGGTGCTCATCGCCGGGAGTGACGCAGAGCAGCTGCAGGAGTCGGTCATTCAGCTGTGCGCCAAGGCCTTCGGCACGGCCCCGGCGGCCGGCGTGGTGACGTTCGTCAGCCGGGGGACCGACGATGATGCGCACGGCGTCCTCGCCGGCTTCGGTCTCACCGGTGAGATCGAGCGGGCGGTCGGTGACGAGGGCTGGGACATCGTGACGGTGACCCTGCGCAAGGCCGACCTGCAGCGGGTGCCGGAGAGCCGGATCCACACCGCTCTGGAGGCCTCGCTGAACTGCGAGGTGCACATCCGGACGGCGTGAGCTCACCGCAGGAACTCCAAGATGGCGGGCGCGGCCTGCACCCATGTGTCGAACAGGCAGAACTTCTTGCCTCCGCTCCGCGCGAACTTCTCACCGGCCCGCTCCCAGGCGTCCTCGGGCCACGGCGGATCGATCAGCGTCGACCCCTTGATCAGGCAGTTGACTTCCAGCGACGTGCGTTTGGGGTGATCCCAGTCGTTCTCGCCGCCCCGGATGATCAGTGTCGGTACCTTGATGTTGTCGAACATCTCGTCGGGCACACCGGGAATGGTCTGGCCCGGCTTGGAGACGAAGGCGTTGAGCCAGCGCAGCATCACCTTGAGGAATTCGTCCTGATCGAGGTCGAGGAACCGCTGCCGGTTGGTCGGATTCTGCTCGATCCGCTCACGCCACTCCGGGACGTGAAGCAGTCCTTCGATGCCGAGGCCGCGTACCGCCAGGATGCTGGGGGTGATGTAGTGGCCGCCCAGCACGAAGGAGCCGTACACGCCGCCGACGATGTTCCACACCACGAGCTTGGTCACGATCTCGGGGTAGAGCATGGCCGTGAGCATCGAATCCCGGGCACCCCCGGACCCTCCGGCGATGATGCACGGTCCCACACCGAGTTTCGAGATCAAGGTGTACAAGGTCTCGGCGCGCATGTGGGATTCGCTCTGCCCGTAGAACTGCACGTCGGAGCGGCCGCAGTTGGGCCGGTCCCACAGCAGCACGCGGTAGCCGCCCTTGACCAGTTCCTTCGCGAGTGGGCGCAGGCCCGGGATGTCCTTGCTGAACCGCCCCCCGGGAGTCAGCGCGATGACATCGCCTTCCTTGCCCAGCATCTCGTACACGACGTTGCCACCGTTGACCTCGATGATCTTCTCGCCACGCTTGAGCACGGGACCGTTCAGCGTGTCACCAGCTCTCGTCATGCCGTCACCAACACCTCGTCACCGACGACCCGCACCGGGTAGGTGCGGATACTCCACTCCGGCTTGACCGCGGTGGTGCCTGTCGCCAGTTCGAAACCCCATTGATGCCAAGGGCAGTAGATGTACTCCATGTCACGCACCATCACCGCGTCACCCGGGGCGGTCTCGTCGACCACGGTGCGTCCACGCGCCCGACCGGCACACAGCGGTCCGCCCTCGTGCGGGCAGTAGTTCGCGATGGCGTGGAACGTGCCGTTGACGTTGTACACGCCGACACCGTGGCGGCCGATCGGCACCAGTTTGTGTGTGCCCGGCGGGATCTCGTCGACCTTGGCGACGACGTGCTCGCGCCCCTGCGCGAGCCGGGGGCGCTTCTCCGGCTTCATCGATTCCCCGGTCGCTTCGCTCCTGCCCTCCGAACTCATCAGAACACCCGCACCTGTCCCTCGAGCACCGGAACGGTGTCGGGGAGCTTGTAGGTCTCGATGCCGTTGCGGAACATGATCGCCTCGCGGGCATGTTCGGGCAGGTGTTTGACCAGCCAGCGCGGATCGTCGAAGGTCCAGTGCGGGTAGTCGCTGCTGTAGAGCAGGATCTTCTCGCAGTCCATCCATTCGAGGGCCCGGGACAGTTCGGTCTTGTCCTCGGGATAGTCCAGCGGTTGCGTCGTGAACTTGATGTGGTCCTTGACGTACTCACTCGGTTTGCGCTTGATGTCCATCCAGGATTTGCGGCGCTCGTAGATCGCGTCCATACGCCACATGAGCGGCAGGATCCAGGTGAACGCGTGCTCGACGAACACCACGCGCAGCGTCGGGAACCGGTCGAAGACGCCGTCGAAGATCAGGCTCATCACCTGGTTGGCCGCCAGCAGCGAGTAGGTGACCATGAAATCGTGGTTGTAGCTGGGCATCCCGACCGGCGGCAGCGGCAGCGTCTCGTACTCGCCTCGCGACAGGTGGCAGCTCACGACGATGTCGTGCTTGGTCGCCGCGGCCCAGATGGGGTCGTACTTCGGGTCGCCCCACGACGGCCGCGGCTCGGCCTTGATCAGGATCTGCGCCATGTACGGGTGCTCGGCCCATTTCTCGATCTCGGCCACGGCCGACTGCGGTTCCTCGATCGCCGCACAGATCGATCCGCGCCACCTTTCGTGCCAGTTGTTCCGGCCGTCGAGCCAATGGTTGGCCAGCCACTCGTTGACCGCGGTGCAGTACGCCGCCGTGGCCTCGCTCATCCGGTGTTCGGAGTGGGTGGGTTCCAGGATCGCGATGTCCGACCCGGCCTCCATGATGAGTTGACGCAGCGCCATATCGGGGTCGCTGCAGGCGAATTCGCCGTCGGGTGGGAAGGCGTCGACCCGCATCGCGTATGCGTGCGCGTAATCCGGTGCGTCGTAATAGATCTGCTCACCCACTCGATGGCTCAGGAAGTACTTGCTGCGCCACGGTTCCGGGATGTATTCGAGCAGCTCACCACGCCGGGGCATCGGGTGGACATCGGAATCGACACACCGGACCGCGATGCGCTCGGTGGCCGGCACCCGGGGTCCGGTCGTCACAGACATGTTGCCTCCCTCGGTTACCTCTGCTGCGCAACGGCGCTCGATGTGAGCGCGCTGTCGAGCCCGTACAGTTCCGCGGCATTGCGCCACAACAGCTTGGCGCGTTGTTCGGCAGTGAACGCCTTGGGCACGTCGGGTTCGTTGAGCTGCCAGTGCGGGTAGCTCGACCCGAACATCACCATGTTCTCCTTGCCCGTGAAACCGAACCACTCACCGGCGAATTCGACGTCACCGGGTCCGTCCAGCGCGCCCTTCACGAAGTACACGTGACCGGGCAGGTAATCGCTCGGCATCTTCGGCGCCCACGGTGTCTGCTCCAGGTGCGGACGCCCGAAGCAGTCCATGCGCCACATGAACGGCGTCAGCAGATCGGCGGCACCGTCGGCCCAGACGAACTTCAGCGCAGGCGTCCGCTCGAACACGCCCTCGGCGATCATGTTCATCAGGTGGTACAGGTAGTTCAGTGCCATGAACCCGAGGTACTGCTCATAGGTTCTGGTCTTGCCGGACGGCGTCGGCGCGAACTGCACGCCCGCCCCGCCCTCGATGTGGACGGCCACCGGCAGGCCGGCATCGGCGGCCGCTTCCCACAGCGGCCAGTACTGCGGCTTGCCGTAGAGTTCGCGCGATTGCAGCGGCACACCGATCTGCACCACGCGTGGATGGTCCTTGTACCGCTCGAGCTCGCGCAGTGCACCGGCGATGTCGTCGGGGTTGACCCTGATGGTGCCGCGGAAGCGGTCGCCGTACGTCTCGTGTTCGAGCCAGCGCGTCACCATCATCTCGTTGTGCGCGTTGGCCAGTGCCGTGCCCAGATGGCGGTCGGGCATGATGCCCCGGGTCATCGGATGCAGGATCGCGATGTCGACGCCGCGCTCGGTGAACAGGTGCTGCGCCACGATGTCCGGATCCGAGCCGGGGTACTGCCGGTCGGGGCCCTTGGTGTTCTTGGCGTACTCGCCGCCGGGCGCGCCGTACCAGTTCATCTCGTAGTCGGGAAAACCCCTGCTGGCGAACGGCTCTCGCAGGAAGTTCTCACGCAGGTCCTTGTTCGACCCGAAGAAGATGTGCACGCTCGCGTCGATGAGAGGCGTGTTCGCCCCGTGGGGTCCTGAGCTGTCTGGTTGGTGCAGGGCCAAGGCTGTCCTCCGATGCTCGTCCGTTCTGCGGCGTGCGCGCGCTGCGGTGTGCACGCCACACCGGACCCTTGCCAGTTTAGATCGATATTCTTCAATAGCAAGAACATTGTTCTCAGTCGAATCACCGCTTGGTCGCAGGTTGATGCCCCTGCTGGTCGCTCGCCCAGCCGACGCTCTCCGCGAGTCGACGCCGGATCTACGAGAATGTTCAATCGTCAAAAGAGAATGTTATTCTCGTTCGACGTGACAGCGCATCAGGAGGCGGCGGGTGCTACTCGAATTCGATGCCGATCAGCGGCTATGGCAGGAAACCGTGCGCGATGCGGTGACCAAACAGTGCCCGGCGACGCTGGTCCGCGAGGTTGCCGAGCAGGGAGTCGACCCGACGCCGCTGTGGCAGAGCTACATCGAGCAGGGTTGGACCGAGCTCACCGACCCCGAGAACGCCGTCGAGCTCGCGATCGTGCTCGAAGAACTGGGGCGTGCCACCGACCTCACGCCCTATCTGGCGACGATGACGCAGCTCGCCCCGCTGGCCGGGGACCGCTTCGACTCCGCGAAGGCCGGTAGCGCCGTCTACGGAGGAGTGGCCGCGCATCGCGACGCCGCCGGCTGGGTGCTGCGCGGAACGGCGCGCCACGTGCTCGACGGTGACCGCGCCGAGACGTTGGCCGTCGTCACCGACGCGGGCGTGTTCCTCGTCGACGTCGATCAGGTGGTCATTCGGCGCAGCCCGGTCTTCGATCCGGTCCTGCACGTGGCCGAGGTGTCGTTCGACGGCGTCGCGGTCCCCGACGCCGATCGTGTGCCCGCAGACCCCGAGAAGGCCCGGCACCTGGCGCTCACGGGGCTCGCGGTCCACATGGTGGGTGCATGCCAGCGCGTCCTGGATCTGGTCCTCGAGCACGTCAAGCAGCGGCACCAGTTCGGTGTGCCGATCGGGTCGTTCCAGGCCGTGCAGCACAAGGCGGTCGACATGCACGTCGCGATCGAACGGGCGCGTGCGCTCTCGTACTTCGCGGCGCTGACCATCGCCGAGGACGATCCACGCCGGCGTCTGGCGGCTGCGATGGCCAAGGCCTCGGCCGGGGAGTGCCAGGCCGTGGTGTTCCGCCACGGTGTGCAGTTGTTCGGGGCGATGGGCTTCACGTGGGAGAACGACGTGCAATTCGCGCTGAAGCGCGCCAAGGCCGGTGAACTGCTGCTGGGCGGCGCGGCCGAGCACCGCGCGGTGATCGCCGCCGAGTACCGCACGACCTACAGGGGACTGTGACATGCAGTTGACATTCGATGCCGATGTCGAGAAGTTCCGGGCCGAGCTCGTGGCGTTCCTCGACGCGAACCTGCCCGCCGAGGCCGACACGCTCGAGCGTCCCCGCTCGGTCTCGCACATGCCGCAGTGGGCCCGCGACTGGCAACGCCTGCTGTTCGACAACGGTTGGCTGCTGCCGGCGCAGCCCCCCGAGTTCGGTGGCCGCAACGCGACCGTGGTCCAGCAGTTCGTGCATCTCGACGAGCTGTGCCGTCGCCGGATCTACCACAGCTTCAACCCACAGGGCGTCAACATCATCGCGGCGTCACTGCTGACGTTCGGCACCGAGGAACAGAAGCACCGCTGGGCAGTTCCGGTGCTGCGCGGCGAGAAGACCGCGTCGCTGGGGATGAGCGAACCGAGCGCGGGTTCGGACCTCGCGTCGTTGCGTACCCGCGCCGTGCGCGACGGCGACGAGTTCGTCGTCAACGGGCAGAAGGTGTGGACATCGGGTGCCCACGATGCCGACTGGCTGCTGACGTTCGTGCGTACCGATGCCGATGCGCCGAAGCACAAGGGCATCAGTGTGCTGATCATCCCGACCGACACCGCGGGCGTGGTGTGCCGCCCGTTCGCGGACATGACCGGACAGGAGAACCTCGACTTCAACGAGGTGTTCTTCACCGATGCCCGGGTGCCCGCGGAGAACCTCGTGGGACCGTTGAACGAGGGCTGGAAGGTCGCCAACGGCTCGCTGGGCCACGAACGCACGATGATGTGGCTTGGCTTCGCCGACCGCATCGACAACATGCTCGCCGACTTCCACCCGCGCACCGAACTCGAACGCGACCAGTACGCCACGACGATCATGGACTACCAGGCCTTGCGGGCCATGGGATCGGCGGCGCTCGCGCGTGCCGCGCGCGGCGAGCAGGACACCGCATCGGTGTCGGTGCTCAAACTGCTCGGCTCCGAGGCCGAGCGCAGTGCCTTCGAAAATGCGCTTGCCGCAGCCGGTCCCGACGGTTTGATCCATCCGTCGACCACCGGGCCCTACGAGCACATGAACCTCGACCACTATTTCGCGAGCTGGTTCGAGCGCTACGCCAGGAGTTTCGGCGGTACCATCGCCGGCGGCACGTCGGAGATCCAGCGCAACATCATCGCCACGCAGGTCCTCGGCCTACCTCGCCGCTGACTTCTCCGCGCGAGCAGACGCAAACCTGCCTGCTTTGAAGCGAAACGGGGCAGTTTGTGTCTGCTCGCGAGAGGAAAGGGTCAGTACTTGCTGCAGCTGGCCGCGATCGAGGAGATGGTGCCGAAGTACTGCTGTGCCATCGGATTGGCCTGCAGCTGGTTCACGGTCTGCTGGCGCTCGGCAGGCGAGGAGGCCAGGAAGTTGCGCAGCATCCCCTGAGCCATCGGCGACGTGTTGAACTGACTGGCCAGATCCGGCTGCTGCGCGTTGAGCGCGGCCATCACCTGCTCGTAGCTGCAGGTCGTGTTGACGACCGCGGTGAAGTCGGGCTGCGCGGACGCGACACCGACCGAGAACGGCAGGGCAGCCGCGGCGAACCCGGCAGCTGCGATCGCCAGTTTTGTGCGCGACAACGTGATCACGTGCGCCACCCCCATTCTGTCCGCCCCGCGGCGGTGAGCTTGCTCAGCCATATTGCCGAGGAATCTTGAACCCGACTTCGATCGAGATTAACAGGCCCGGCCGACGCGCAACGCTCTTGCGTTTGCCCGCGCTCCCGCATCAGTCGATGACGGCGCGTTCCTTGCGTTCGGTGATCGGGCGGGCCAGTTCCTGCTCGTCGCAGATGCGCTGCAGTTTTTCCAGCGTTTCGTCCAGACCGGGCCCCAGTGGCTTGCCCGGTGTGAACGTGGCGGGAAGGTTGCGCATGCCCTGGATGACGCCGATGGTGTCGTAGTGCACGGTGCCCTCGGGATCGCACACGTAGTCCGGCATGCGGTCGAGCACCGCGGTGAGCATCGACTTGAACACCGTGCGCGCCACGTTGGAGCCGACGCACCGGTGGACGCCGATGCCGAAGCTGAAATGGCGGTTGCCCTTGCGGTCGAGGATCACGTCGTTGGGCCTGTCGAAGACCGACGGGTCGCGGTTGGCCATCGCCCAAGAAAGCCACAACCGTTCGTACTGTTTGAACTTGTGTCCGGCCACCTCGGCGTCCTCGGAGAAGGTTCGGCCGTCGCCGGGAGCCGGCGTGAAGAACCTCAGGAACTCCTCGGTGGCGGGGTTGAGCAGGATGTCCCGTTCGCGGCTGAGCCGCTGACGCTCGTCGGGATGCTCCCCGAGCCACTCGAGGGCGTGCGCGGTGAGGGCCGTCGTGGTGTCGAAGCCGCCACCGATGATCAGGCCGAGGTTGCCCAGGATCTCCATGTCGGGCGCGGGCTCACCGTCGATCCGGAGTTGCAGCAGGGCGTTGACCAGGCCGGGCCGTGGGTTCTGGCGGATCTCCATCATGTTGTTGATGAGGTCGATGCCCATCTCGCGGTGCTGTTCGTTGATCTTCTCGCGCTCGGGTGCGTGTTCGGGGGTGTACACCGAGGCGTGGGTCGGCTCGCTGTAGACGTTCCACTTCTTCAGCTCGATGCCCATCATCGCGAGCGTGAACACCGCGGGCACCACGTTGGCGAGGTGCTCGACGAAGTCGATGCGGCCCGACTCGATGTGTTCGTCGAGCGCGGCGCGCGTTACCTCGTCGACGAACGGTTCCCACCGCTTGATCGCCGCGGGTGACAGGTAGGGGTTGAGCGCGCCGCGGTACGCGCTGTGTTCGGGTTCGTCCATCTCGAGGATGCCGCCACGGACGACGGTGGCCCGGCTGGCCTTGGGGATCGTGATGCCCTGGAACGGGGTTTCGCCGCTGATGTCGTGGTGATTGGACACCGCGGGGCAGCGGGCGAGTTCGAAGACCTCGTTGCTGCCCGCGGCCACCCAGTGGCCGTTGTAGGTTTCGGTCCACGCCACGGGGCACCGGGAGTGCATCTCCTCGGTGATCTTCTCGAACTGCAGCCGGTATTCCGGCGTGTGCCGATCGAAGTGATAGGTGATCTTCTCACGGTCGTCGTCGGTCGTGACATCGTGGATGCTCACGGCTTGTCTCCCTTGGCTTTTCATTCAGGTCAGACGGCGATCTGGATATGCGTGGTGACCGTTGGCCCACAACGGCCGTCATTCGATGACGATGGCCTGCTCGGGGCAGGAGTGCGCGGCCTCGGCGACGGCGGCCTCCTGATCGGGGGGCACGATCTCGGACACCGGCGACGCGTGGCCGTCGACGTCGTCGAGTTGGAACGCCTCCGGTGCGATCATCGAGCACAGGGTGTGGCCCTGGCAGCGCTGCCCGTCAACTGACACCTTCACTGTTGTGCACTCCTTCTGGGCCGGTGAATTCCTCTGGGGGACATCACACGTGGTAGTCGTACCACTTGAGATAGCCGCCGGCGTCGACGCGCAGCTGCATGCCGGTGACGAAGCGCGACTCGTCGGAGGCCAGCCACAGCACGGCGTTGCTGATGTCGGACGGTTCGACCCACGGCACCTTCATGGCCTGCTGGACGTAGAACACCGGTTCGGCGTCGGCGCGGGTGGGATGTTCCAGATCCGGGCGGAAGGAGCGGTACATCGGCTCACTCTGCAGCATGTCGGTGTTGCAGTTGGTGGGGTGGATCACGTTGGCGCGGATGCCCAGTGGCGTCAGTTCTGTTGCGAGGTAGTGCACGTACTCCGAGATCATCCGCTTGGACACCATGTAGCCCATGCCGCCCGGATCGGCGCCGGGGTTCGGCTTGTTGTGGGCGTCCATGAGGGCCGCGGCCGATGCCGTCGCGATGATCGAGGCGCCCTCGCCCAGATGGGGGAGCGCGACCTGGATGGCGTTGATGGTGCCGACCAGGTTGGTGTTGATGCCGTCGGTCCAGGCCTGCAGCGGCGGATTGCCCTTCATCGCCGCGATGCCGGCCTGCGCTACGACGATGTCGAGCCTGCCCAATTCGCTCACGCCGCGTTCCAGGGCGTCCTTGAGCTGCGCGGCGTCGCGCACATCGGCCTGTGCGGTCACCACGCGGCGCCCGGTCTTCTCCACAAACCGTGCGGTCTCCTCGAGATCCTCCGGCGTGGCCAGGGGGTAGCCGATCGAGTCGATGTTCTGGCACAGGTCCACGGCGATGATGTCGGCGCCCTCTTCGGCGAGCCGAACAGCATGGCTGCGGCCCTGACCGCGCGCGGCACCGGTGATGAACGCGACCTTCCCGGCTACCCTGCCTTCTGCGCTTCCCATCCTTGTCCTTTCCGATGTGTGCCCGAAAACTGTTGTGCTGAGACACCTTCAGGTGTTGCGGCCACCGTTGACGCCGAGGATCTGGCCGGTGATGTAACCGGCCTCCTCCGAGATCAGGAACGCGCAGGCCGCCGCGATGTCCTCGGGGCGGCCCATCCGGCGCACCGGTGTCTGGGCGATCTGCTGCTCGGTGTCTCCGAGGAAGCCCTTGCCTTCGGCCTTGCGCAGCATCGGGGTGTCGATGAACCCCGGTGGTACGGCGTTGACCGTGATGCCGTTGGGGCCGTATTCGAGCGCCAGGCTCTTCGTCAGGCCGTTGACCGCCGATTTCGCCGCGACGTACGGCGACATGTAGGGCTGGCCCGAGTGCGTGCTGGACGACGAGATGTTGACGATCCGGCCCCAGCCGGCCTCGATCATGTCGGGCAGCACGGCCTGGACGCAGTGGAAGACGCCATTGAGATTGACGTCGATCACCTGCTGCCACTTCTCGAACGAGATGTCGGTGAAGCGCTTGAAGCAGTCCATGCCCGCCGCGTTGACCAGAACCGAGATCGGACCGAACTGCGCGCGTACCGCATGCATGGCCGAGTCGACCGCGGCGCGGTCGGTGACGTCGGCGATGTGGGAGAACTCGTCATCCGACGGTTGCAGGTCCAGTGCGGCGACGTTGAGACCGTCGGCACGCAAGCGGGCCACGATCGCCGCTCCGATACCGGAGCCGCCTCCGGTGACCACTGCGTTCTTCACGGCAAACCTCGGGGTTCAGTGCCGGACCCGGCTCTCTCAGCGCTCAAGAATCATCCTTCCGATTATGAGAACCGTACTCTCGGGGCGGTTGAGTTCGCAAGATCTGAACGCGGCGTGGATACCGCCTGTTCGTGGGCCCGCATGGCATATCAGGCCCATGACTTGCCGATCTGCATTTCGCTTGAGTTCTCATCATGCGAATGTATGATTCGCCGGTGATGAGAATGAAATTTCCATCACATCGCGCCAGTCGCCGAGGAGGATGATGCGGGACACGACGACGATCGCCGAAGAACAGCGTGCTGACCGGAAGTTGTTGATCGGCGGAGAGCTGCGCGAGACGCCGCGAACGTTTCCATCCGTCAACCCGGCCACCTCAGAGGTGCTGGGGTACGCACCGGACGCCACGGTCGCTGACGCCGAAGTCGCCATCGCGGCCGCGCGCACGGCCTTCGACGCCACCGACTGGTCCACCGACACCGGGCTTCGCGTGCGCTGCCTCGAGCAGCTCCACAAGGTCCTGCTGGACCATCGCGACGAACTGGCCGAGTTGACCACAGCCGAGGTCGGTGCCACCGCGGCGCTGTGCGCGGGCGCGCAGCTGGACCAGCCGATCGACATCGTGCGGTACTACGCCGAACTGCTCAAGACCTATCCGCTCACCGAGGACCTCGGCAACATCGAAAGCCGCGGCATGCGGCACCACCGGTGGGTCGAGAAGGAAGCCGCGGGTGTCGTCGCCGCGATCATCGCCTACAACTACCCCAACCAGCTGGCACTGGCCAAGCTCGCACCCGCGTTGGCAGCAGGCTGCACGGTGGTGCTCAAAGCGGCCCCCGACACGCCGCTGATCACCCTCGCGCTCGGCGAGCTGATCGCCAACCACACCGATATCCCGGCCGGCGTCGTCAACGTGCTCTCGGGTGCGGACCCGCAGGTCGGTGCCGTGCTGACCACGAGCCCCGACGTCGACATGGTGACCTTCACCGGCTCCACCCCGACCGGCCGCCGCATCATGGCCGCTGCGAGCGACACGCTCAAGAGGGTGTTCCTCGAACTCGGCGGGAAGTCCGCGGCGATCGTCCTCGACGACGCGGACTTCAGCACGGCCGCACTGTTCTCGGCGTTCTCCATGGTGACGCACGCCGGCCAGGGCTGCGCGCTGACGTCGCGGCTTTTGGTGCCCGCGGCCCACCAGGACGAGATCGTCGAACTGGTGAAGAACAACTTCGCCCTGGTCCGGTTGGGAAATCCAGCGGATCCGTCGGTGTACATGGGTCCGCTGATCAGCGAGAAGCAGCGCGACAAGGTCGACGCCATGGTGAAGCGTGCCGTCGCGGCAGGTGCGACGCTGGTGACCGGCGGCGAGAAGGTCGACCCTGGCTTCTTCTACACGCCAACGCTTCTGGCCGATGTCGATCCCGACAGCGAGATCGCGCAGGAGGAGGTCTTCGGGCCCGTGCTCGCCGTCATCTCCTACACCGATGACGACGACGCCGTGCGCATCGCCAACAACTCGATCTACGGGTTGTCCGGCGCGGTGTTCGGCAGCCAGGAGCGGGCCATCGCCGTGGCCCGCAGGATCCGCACCGGCACCTTCTCGATCAACGGCGGCAACTACTTCAGCCCGGACAGCCCGTTCGGCGGCTACAAGCAGTCCGGCATCGGCCGCGAGATGGGCATCGCGGGACTCGAAGAATTCCTCGAATCGAAGACGTTCGCCACGGTGGTGGGCTAGCGATGGGCACACAGAAAAGAGGGCGGCACCGATGAGCGGGCCACTGGAAGGTATTCGCGTCCTCGAGGTCGCCATGTACGGCTTCGTCCCGTCGGCGGGCGCCGTGCTGGGGGAGTGGGGAGCCGACGTCATCAAGGTCGAGCACGCCGTGACCGGTGACCCGCAGCGCGGGCTGCGCCAGACCGGACCCCTGCGTGTCGAGGGCGATCCGAACCCGAACATCGAACACGCGAACCGCGGCAAGCGCAGCATCGGCCTCGACATGTCGGTGCCGGAGGGGCGAGAGGTGCTGCTCGAACTGGCACGACGGGCCGATGTGTTCCTCACCAGCTTCCTGCCCGGGCACCGCGAGAAGTTCGGGATCGACGTCGACGACATCCGCGCCGTCAACCCGAAGATCGTCTACGCGCGCGGCAGCGCGCTCGGACCGCGGGGTGAGGAGTCGGTCAAGGGCGGTTACGACATGACGGCGTTCTGGTGCCGCGCCGGTGCGGCGGCGACGATCACGCCGCCGGGTATCGAGGGCATGATCGGCCCGCCAGGGCCCGCGTACGGCGACACCATTTCCGGCACCAACCTCGCCGGCGGTATCGCCGCGGCGCTGTTCAAGCGCGAGCGCACCGGCGAGCCGTCGATCGTGGACGTGTCGCTACTGGGCAGCGGCCTGTGGGCGATGGGACACACGATCGCCCTGACCAGCCACCTGGATCAGTTGATGGTGCAGCCGCCGCCGGGAGTGCACGGGTCACCCATCAACCCGCTCGTCGGTCTCTACGCGACGGCCGACGGCCGCTACATCTCGTTCGTGATGATGCAGCCCACCAAATTCTGGGCCGACGTGTGCCGCCACATGGATCTCGAGAACCACATCGACGATCCGCGTTTCGCGACGGTCGAGTCCATCGCGGAGAACACGGCGGTCGCGGTCGAGATCCTCACCGAGGCGATGAAGAAGCGAACGCTGCCGGAATGGAGTGAACGTTTCGCGACGCTGGCCGGTCCGTGGGCGCCCGTGCAGGACACGCTGCAGGCCGCGCAGGACACCCAGATCCGGGCCAACGAGTACCTCGTGCAGGCCGGTGAACTCGAACTCGTCACCAACCCGGTGCAGTTCGACGTGTCGGCTCCGCAGCCGGGTCCGGCGCCCGGATTCGCCGAACAGACCGACGACATCCTCGCCGAACTCGGCCTCGACTGGGACCGCATCATCGAGCTCAAGACCGTCGGCGCCGTCACCTAGTCCGTATGCGCGACACCTTGTGTACCGACCCGTCACGCTGGCACGCCCAGCAGGCGCAATCATCAACCAGGGGAGTCGATTCTGTCGGATTCGCCCTCGCGACACTCATTGCTTCCGATACGATCGGCGCCTTGGTTGCGGACGCGCTCGCAGGCCCGTCAGATGTCGCCACCGGCGGGAGTGTGTCCGGGGTGATCCGACAGGTGGTCCGAGGTGAGTGGGAGGTGGGCCCGATGGCTCACGGTGACGGTCACTTCCATTGCCGAGCAAGCCAATTGGATCGCCCGGTGCACCCTGTGCCCGTGGGGGCCGCGGCGTGACGGCAGCGGCTGTCCGGATCGTGTACGTGGACAGAACCGACGTATCGACCACCGCATCGACAGGAAACAACCTGGAGGGACCACAAGCCGATGGCCAATAGGTGGTCGCCCGGTGTGAATCTGGGCCGCAACCTGTCCGGGCCGATGCAGGCCGTCGGGGCGCTGTTCTCGATGTCGCTCGATGCGATCCTGTTCGCGTTCCGCCGACCGTTCCAGGGCCGCGAGTTCCTGGACCAGTGCTGGTTCATCGCGCGGGTGTCGATGGCGCCGACGCTGCTGGTGGCCATCCCGTTCACGGTGCTGGTGAGCTTCACGCTGAACATCCTGCTGCGGGAGCTGGGGGCCGCGGACCTATCGGGCGCCGGTGCGGCGTTCGGCGCGGTGACGCAGCTGGGCCCGATGGTGACGGTGCTGATCGTCGCCGGTGCCGGTGCCACCGCGATGTGCGCCGACCTGGGTTCGCGGACCATCCGCGAGGAGATCGATGCCATGGAGGTGTTGGGCATCAACCCGATTCAGCGTCTGGTCACGCCGCGCATCCTGGCCTCGGGTCTGGTGGCGCTGCTGCTGAACAGCCTTGTGGTGATCATCGGCATCCTCGGCGGCTACGTGTTCTCGGTGTTCATCCAGGACGTCAACCCGGGCGCGTTCGCGGCGGGCATCACGTTGTTGACCGGCGTGCCCGAGGTGATCATCTCCTGCGTGAAAGCCGCCCTGTTCGGGCTCATCGCGGGCCTGGTGGCGTGCTACCGCGGGTTGACCATCGTCGGCGGCGGGGCCAAGGCCGTGGGCAACGCGGTCAACGAAACCGTGGTGTACGCCTTCATGGCGTTGTTCGTGATCAACGTGGTGGTGACCGCCATCGGCATCCGGATGACGACGGGTTAGGCGCGCCATGGGAACCATGACCATCCTGCGGTCCACCTACCCGCGGCTCACCCGGCAGTTCAACAAGCCGGTCTCGACGCTCAGCCGCGTCGGTGACCACACGTTGTTCTACCTCCGCGCGATCGCGGGCACCCCGCACGCGGCGCTGCACTACCGCAAGGAGCTCGTCCGGCTGATCGCCGAGATCTCCATGGGCGCGGGCACCCTCGCGATGATCGGCGGCACCGTCGTCATCGTCGGGTTCCTGACCCTGGCCACCGGCGGCGTGCTGGCGATCCAGGGGTACTCGTCGCTGGGCAACATCGGCATCGAGGCGCTGACCGGATTCCTCTCGGCGTTCATCAACGTGCGGATCGCAGCGCCGGTCGTCGCGGGCATCGGTCTGGCGGCCACGTTCGGCGCGGGTGTGACCGCCCAGCTCGGCGCGATGCGGATCAACGAGGAGATCGACGCGCTGGAATCGATGGCGATCCGGCCCGTCGAGTACCTCGTGAGCACGCGCATCGTGGCCGGGATGATCGCCATCACCCCGCTGTACGCGATCGCGGTGATCCTGTCGTTCCTCGCGTCCCAGTTCACCACGGTGGTGCTGCTCGGCCAGTCCGGCGGGCTCTACAACCACTACTTCGACACGTTCCTCAACCCGATCGACCTGCTGTGGTCGTTCCTGCAGGCGATCTTGATGGCCATCACGATCCTGCTGATCCACACCTACTTCGGATACTTCGCGTCCGGCGGCCCGTCCGGTGTCGGCGTGGCGGTCGGCAACGCCGTGCGTACCTCGCTGATCGTCGTCGTCTCCGTGACGCTGCTGGTGTCACTCGCGGTGTACGGGTCCAACGGAAACTTCAACTTGTCCGGGTAGGAGCAGAAGTTGACACGAAACATCGGCCCGGGCCCGGCCCACCGGTCCGAGACGGACACCTCGGCCAAGCCCGTTGCGGCCCGTCCGGGGCGCAGCTTCGGCGCGAGCGGATACGCCCGCCCGCTCGCCGGACTCGGGACCGTCGTCGTGGTCGGCCTGATCATCGCGCTGGCGGTGATGTTGTTCCGCGGCGACTTCACCAAAACCGAACCGGTGACGGTGATCTCCGACCGTGCCGGCCTGGTGATGAACCCGGACGCCAAGGTCAAGATGCGCGGTGTCCAGGTGGGCACCGTGGGCTCGATCGAGACGCTGCCCGACGGGAGAGCCGCGCTGCATCTCGAGATGAACCCCGAGCAGCTGCGTCTCATACCCGGCAACGTGACCGCCGACATCGCGTCCTCGACCGTGTTCGGTGCGAAGTTCGTCGATCTCGTCGCGCCGGACAATCCCGAGGGCACCATGCGGCCGGGCCAGGTCCTGCAGGGCGAACACGTCACAGTCGAGATCAACACCGTGTTCCAGCAACTCACCCGGGTGCTCGACAAGATCGACCCCGCCAAGCTGAACGAAACCCTGGGTGCGATCTCGGCGGCGTTCGGCGGCCGCGGCGAGAAGATGGGCCAGACGGTCGGTGACTTCGAGGCCCTGCTGGAAAAACTCGAGCCCAGCCTGCCAAGCCTCAACCGAGACCTCGAGTCGATGGCGGTGGTGTCGGGTGCCTACGGCGACGCCGCGCCGGACCTGCTGAAAACCATCGAGAACACCAACCGCATCAGCGACAGCATCGTCGACGAGCAGCACAACCTGGACGCGTTCCTGGTCAGTTCGATCGGCCTGGCCGATGTCGGCAACGACGTGATCGGCGGCAACCGCGAGGCGCTGAGCACCACACTGGATCTGCTGGTGCCCACCACCGATCTGCTCAACGAGTACGCGCCTGGGCTCAACTGCGCTCTCGAAGGCATGGTGTGGGTGAAGAACCAACCGCCGCAGAGCGACCCGGGCGTTCTGGTCAATGTCGCGTTCACCCTCGGCATCGAGCGCTATCGTTACCCGCAGAACCTGCCCAAGGTGGCGGCCAAGGGTGGACCGCAATGTATGGGGCTGCCGTACATCGGTTTCGGACAACGCTCCAAGTACCTGGTCACCGACACCAACGCCAACCCGTGGCAGTACGGCAACCAGGGCATCCTGCTGAACTCCGACGGCCTCAAGCAGCTGCTGTTCGGCCCGCTGGACGGCCCGCCACGTAACACGGCACAGATCGGAATGCCCGGATGAGGCGCGCTTCAAGCACACTCGTCAAGTTCGGGGCGTTCGCCGTCGTCATGGCGGTTCTCACCGCGTTCCTGTTCATGACGTTCTCCGAATACCGCGGCGGCGCCTACGCGGGCTATTCCGCGGTGTTCGACGACGCGTCGCGGCTGGAGTCCGGAGATTCGGTACGTGTCGCCGGTGTCCGGGTGGGAACCGTGAAAGACGTTTCACTGCAATCCGACCGGACCGTACTGGTCGAGTTCGACACCGAACGCGACATCGCGCTCACCACCGGAACCAGAGCCGCGGTGCGCTACCTGAACCTCGTCGGTGACCGATACCTGGAACTGATCGACAGCCCGGGATCGACGCGTCTGCTCCCGGCAGGTTCGCAGATCCCCAAGGACCGCACCGCGAGTGCGCTCGACCTCGACCTGCTCCTCGGTGGTCTGAAACCGGTGATCCAGGGTCTGAACCCGCAGGACGTCAACGCGCTGACGTCGTCGCTCATCCAGATCTTCCAGGGCCAGGGCGACACGCTCAGCTCGCTCATGAGCAAGACTTCGTCGTTCTCGAACACATTGGCCGACAACGACGAGGTGATCGGCCAGTTGATCGACAACCTCAACACCGTGGTAGACACCCTGAACCGCGACGGCGGCAAGTTCTCCGCCACGATCGATCGTCTGGAGCAGTTGATCAGCGGCCTGTCGCAGGACCGTGACCCGATCGGCACGGCCGTCACGCAACTCGACAACGGCACCGCGTCCATCGCCACCCTGCTGACGCAGGCCCGACCTCCGTTGAACGCCACCGTCGATCAGCTCAACCGGATGGCGCCGCTGCTCGACGACCACAAAGTGGTACTCGACCGTGGTCTGCAGAAGGCACCGGCCAACTACCGCAAGCTCGCACGCCTCGGGTCGTACGGCAGCTGGATCATGTACTACGTGTGCGGTATTTCGATCCGCGTCACCGACCTTCAGGGCAGGACTGCTGTCTTCCCGATGATCAAGCAAGAAGGCGGGAGGTGCGCGGAGCCCTGATGCTCAAATATCGCGAGTCGAACTTGGTGAAGGCCGGCCTGATCGGCACGGTGCTGATGATCCTCGTGGTCGCTGTCGGGCTGCAGCCCGAACGGTTGATGCAGTGGGCGTCGTCGGTGCGCCATCAGGCGCTGTTCACCGAGGCCGGCGGCATCGCCGTCGGCAACGACGTGACCCTCTCAGGCATCAAGGTCGGCTCGGTGACCGACGTCAGCCTGCACGACGGCGATGCACTGGTCACCTTCACGACAGAAGGCAAATTCCCTCTGGGATCACTGACCACGGCACACATCCGCACCGGTTCGTTGCTCGGGGAGCGCGTACTGACCTTGGAGTCCGACGGCAGTGGGACACTACGCACCACCGATGTGATCCCGACATCACGCACCTCGTCGCCGTACTCTCTCACCGATGCGGTCGGCGAGTTGACCACGAACACCGCTGGAACCGATACCGCGTCGCTCAACCAGTCGCTGGATACCTTGTCGGCCACCATCGATCAACTCGCGCCACAGCTCGGGCCGACCTTCGACGGACTCAGCCGGCTCTCGCAATCGATCAACGGCCGCAACGAGAGTCTGGCAAGCCTGCTCAAGAGTGCGGGTGAGGTCACCGGAGTGCTGTCACAACGCAGCCAGCAGCTGAACACGTTGATACTCAACGCCAATGACCTGCTGGGTGTGCTCAACGACCGCCGCGAGGCCATCGTCGACCTGATGGCCAACACGTCCGCGGTCGCCGAGCAACTCAGGGGGCTCGTGGCCGACAACGAAGCCGAACTGGCCCCGACGCTGGAGCGGCTGAACCGCGTGACCGAGGTTTTGCAGAAGAACCGCGACAACATCAACAAGATGCTTCCCGACATGAAGAAGTTCATGCTGTCGCAGGGCGAGACTCTTGCCAACGGGCCGTACTACAACGCGTACGTGCCCAACCTCGCGGTCGCGCAGTTCGCGTTGCAGCCGTTCCTGGACTACGCGTTCGGCTTCCGTCGCGGCCAGAACGCGGGCCAGCCGCCCGACAATGTCGGCCCGCGCGCCGAGTTGCCGCTGCCGTACAACGGGATCCCGGGAGGTTCACGCTGATGAACCGCAAGCGAATCGCCAAGGGACTCGCGATCGGGCTGGTGGTGCTGCTCGTCGCGGGCGCGGCCGTGCTGGTGCGTCAGGCCTTCTTCGCGCCCAGAACGATCTCGGCGTTGTTCACCTCGGCCACCGGTATCTACCCGGGCGACGACGTGCGGGTGTCCGGTGTGAAAGTCGGGACCATCGAAGCGATCACCCCGGAGGGCACCCAGACGCGGCTGACCCTCAAGGTCGACCGCGGTGTGCCCATCCCGGCGGACGCCAAGGCCGTCATCGTCGCCCAGAATCTTGTCGCTGCGCGCTATGTGCAACTGGCACCGGCCTACCGGTCGGAGGGGCCGACCCTGCCCGACGACGCCGTGATCGGTCTGGATCGGACCGCGGTGCCCGTCGAGTGGGACGAGGTCAAGGAGCAACTCACGCGCCTGGCCACCGAACTCGGACCGCAGAGCGGCGTCGACGGCACCTCGATGTCACGGTTCATCGAGACGACCGCCAACGCCATGGAGGGCAACGGCGAGAAACTGCGCAACACCATCTCCCAGTTGTCCGGTGTCGCACGCATTCTCGCCGAAGGCAGCGGCAACATCGTCGACATCATCAAGAACCTGCAGACATTCGTCACCGCGCTGCGTGACAGCAATCAGCAGGTGGTGGCGTTCCAGAACCGCCTGGCCACGCTCACCAGCGTGGTCGACGGAAGTCGATCCGATCTCGATGCCGCACTGAAGAACCTGTCGGTCGCAGTCGGTGAGGTGCAGCGCTTCGTGGCGGGCAGCCGCAACCAGACCTCCGAGCAGATCCAACGGCTTGCCGATGTCACCTCGAACCTCGTCGACCAGCGCCTGCAGGTCGAGAACTTGTTGCACATCGCGCCCAACGCATTCGTCAACGGCTATAACATCTACAACCCGGATTCTGGAAGTCCGGTGGGGCAGTTCGTTTTCCACAACATGAGCGATCCGTTGCACTTCATCTGCGGGGCGATCGGGGCCGTCGAGAACGTCACGGCTCCCGAGACCGCCAAGTTGTGTGCGCAGTACCTAGGTCCGGCGTTGCGCCTGTTGAACTTCAACAACGTGCCGTTCCCGGTCTCGCCGTACCTCATGCCGTCGGCGAACCCGGAAAACATCATCTATTCCGATCCGAATCTGGCACCCGGTGCCGGCGGGGGATCGCCGCAACCGGCCGAGGCCCCGCCCGCACTGTCGGCCTACAACCCGGGACCGCCCGCGCCGCCGCCGTTCACGGGGCGTCCTCCTGGCACGCCGCCGCCCGGCGCTGCGCAGTTGCTGCCCGGGGCGCCGCCCATCGTGCCGCCGAGCGTGCCGTCCTCGGTGCGCGACATGCTCGCCCCGGCGGGTCCGCCGCCAGGTCCGGCGCCGGGACCGGCACCAGGACCGTTACCGGCCGAAGCGCCCCTTGAGCCCGCAGAAGGGACACCACCGGCATGAGGAACCGAAAGCGGATACGGCTCGCCGTCGCGGCCGGTACCTGCGTCGCGCTGACCGCGAGCGGGTGCGCATTCCAGGGCGTCAACTCATTGCCCCTGCCCGGTGCGGAGGGACGTGGGGCCGATTCGGTCGTGTACCACGTCGAGATCGCCAATGTCGCGACGCTCGAACCGAACTCACCGGTGATGATGAACGACGTCGTCGTCGGAAGCGTGCGCAAGCTGGCCGTGCGCGACTGGCATGCCGACGTCGAGTTCTCGGTGAAACCGGGCGTGGTGGTGCCTGCGAACGCGGTCGCGACCATCGGGCAGACCAGCCTGCTGGGCTCGATGCACCTGGCGGTCAACCCGCCGCTCGGCCAGGTGCCGCAAGGGCGTCTGGCACCAGGTGGGACGATTCCGCTGAACAGTGCGTCGACGTACCCGACGACCGAGCAGACGCTCTCGTCGTTGGCGGCCGTCGTCAACGGTGGCGGCCTCGGACAGATCGGCGAGGTGATCCACAACTTCAGCGTTGCGCTCGACGGGCGGGAGGCGGACTTCCGCGACCTGCTCACACGTCTCGACAACTTCGTGGGCACGCTCGACGCGCAGCGGGACAACATCGTGTCATCGATCCAGTCGCTGAACCGGCTCGCCTCGACGTTTGCCGGCCAGAGCGAAGAGATCACGCGGGCACTCAACAAGATTCCGCCCGCCATGGACGTGTTGATCCAGGAGCGGCCACGATTCACCACGGCACTGCAGAAGCTGGGAACGTTCGGCAATACCGCACATCAGTTGGTCAACGAATCCCAGGACGACCTGGTCCGCAACCTGCGCAACCTGGAGCCCGCGATCAAGGCACTCGCCGATGTCGGACCCGAGCTGGCGGGCGTGCTCGAATTCGCCGGGCACTTCCCGTTCACGCAGAGCTTCATCGACCGCGCGATCCGTGGTGACTACTACAACCTGTTCGCGACCATCGATCTGACCATCCCGCGGCTCAAGCGCAGCTTGATGCTCGGTACGCGGTGGGAACAGGAAGGCGCACAACTGGTTCCGGCGCCCGGTGATCCGTACTACCTCAACTACACGTACGATCCGCTCAAGACCGGCGTCGAGACGCCCGGGCCGGCCTCATTCCCGCCGCCGTTCGCGGATCCACCGGTACCCGCGGCGCCGGTCGACCAGACCACGCTTCCGATGCCAGAAACGCCGCCGGGGCCTCCGCCTGCCTACGCCGGACCGGTGCTGCCGGTGGCACCACCGGCGCCGCTCACGCTGCCCGGAGCGCCCGCACCGGTGACGACACCAGGAGATCCCACGCAGATCTTCGCGGGACCCTACGGCGACCAACCGAATCCGCCGGCGGCATCGGCCCAGCCCACGACAGGGGGTGGCGGATAATGCTCACCCGTCTCATACGCACCCAGCTGATCATCTTCACGATCGCCTCGATCGTGGGTGTGGCGGTGATGCTGTTCTCCTACATGCAGGTGCCGACCCTGCTGGGGCTCGGCCGCATCACCGTGACGCTGCAACTGCCCGCGACCGGTGGTCTCTACCAGTTCAGCAACGTCACCTATCGCGGGTCCCAGATCGGCAAGGTGACCGATGTCAAGCTCACCGAGACCGGCGTCGAGGCCACGCTGTCGCTGGACCGGTCACCCAAAGTGCCCGCGGATCTGCAGGCGCAGGTGCGCAGCATGTCGGCGGTGGGGGAGCAGTACGTGGAACTGCTGCCGCGCAAGGACTCTGGGCCCTACCTGGAGAACGGCTCGGTGATCCCGATGTCGGAGACCACCGTTCCGCAAGCGGTCGGCCCGATGCTCGACCAGCTCAGTGCGCTGGTGGACACCATCCCCAAGGACAAGTTGAGCCAGTTGCTGGACGAGTCCTACGAAGCGTTCAACGGCACCGGGTTCGACTTCGGTTCGCTGCTGGATTCGGCGTCGACCATCACCGGGGATGCCAGTGCGGTTTCCGACCAGACCCGTGCCCTGATCGACGACTCCGGACCGTTCCTCGACGCGCAGGCCCAGACCGCGGATTCGATCCGCACCTGGGCGCGAAGCCTCGCCGGTATCACTCAGACGGTGTCCGACAACGACGCACCGATTCGCAAGGTCCTGCGCGACGGGCCGGGTTTCGCCCACGAGACTTCCCGCCTGCTGGACGGGATCAAACCGACACTGCCGGTGCTCTTGGCAAACCTGACCACCATCGGACAGATCGCGGTGACCTACAACCCGTCGATCGAACAGTTGCTGGTGTTGTTGCCGCCGTACGTCGCCCAAATCCAGACGTACACGCCGACCAACAGCCCGGCAGGCCTTCCCAACGGTGAGTTCTCGCTGGGCCTCGGTGACCCGTCGTCGTGCACGGTGGGCTTCCTGCCCCCATCGGCATGGCGTTCACCGGCCGACGAGAGCGATATGGACACCCCGGACAACCTCTACTGCAAGCTGCCGCAGGATTCACCGGTAGCCGTGCGTGGTGCGCGCAACTATCCGTGCATGGCGCACCCCGGTAAACGCGCGCCCACGGTCGAGTTGTGCAACGACCCCAACGGCTACCAGCCGCTGGCGCAACGCCAGCACACGCTCGGCCCGTACCCGTTCGACCCCAACCTCATAGCGCAAGGTGTCGCACCGGATTCGCGCGTGCGGCCCGACGACAAGATCTTCGGTCCGCTGCAGGGCAGCCCGTTGCCGCCTGGCGTGACGGAGCCTCCGCCGGGTCCGCCTCCGACGCCGCAGCCGCCGCCGAACTTCGCAGGCACCAACCCGGGCCCGATGCTGCCGGGGCAGCCGATCTACGTCGATCCGCCGGTGCCGGGGCAGCCACCGGCGCCGATACGCAACCCGGAGATCGTGCCGCTGCCGCCGGCGCAACTGCCACAGGCGACCGAAGTGCCTGTGCCGCACGGCCTCACAGCTCCGCCGCCGGCGACGGAGCCAGGTGCACCCGTGGCCGCGCCCAGCGCGTACGACGGTGGGAAACCGTCGGGGCCCGCAGTGACGGTGGCGAAGTACAACCCGCGTAACGGCGAGTACCTGGGCGCCGACGGCAAGCTCTACCGCCAGGCCAACCTGGTGGGTGGGGCCAAGTCGTGGCAGGACCTCATGCCGAGTTGAGTGCGGGTTGTCAGATCTTCTTCATGTAGAACGGCATCCGGATCGCGGGCCACTGATTGCGGCCGCAGGATCCACTGGGGCCGGTCGTGGAGTCCTCGCCGGTGTATTCGTCGGAATTGACGTCGACTTGCGCGTTTTCTCCGACCGGATAGATCTTGTAGATCTGCAGACCCTCGATGGGGGTTCCGTCGGCGCAGTACCGCCATTGCGGCAGAACCCGTTTGATGTACCACAGACCGCTGTTGGTGTAGATCGGCGCCGACCATCCCTGATCGCTGGTCACCGTGCCAGTACATTCGGTCGGCGACATGCACTGCGTGCTGATGGTCCATGTGCTGCGGGTCGACGGCTGCTTCTGGTAGCGCTCGTTGATCTTCGCCCACTCGCCGTTCGACGACGTGGCGAACGTGCCGTTGATACCCCAGTCCTTGCCGGCCGACGCAGGCGGTGCGCCACAGAGACCCATCGCGGTCGCCGAAGCCAAGATCGCCGCGCTCGCAATCAGTTTGGTGGTCGACATGAGCCGCTCCTGAAAGGGATCGAGATGATCGGTACCGACATTCTCAACGTGGAGAATAACAGTGCTGGACAGCCCGGTCACCGTCATCGTGCGGATTTGCCGGCTTCACCGGAACCGCCATGCGCAATCTTCTCGGAAAGGAAGAATTTCGTTTCCTGGTGTGGCACTCTGGCAGGGTGCGAGTGACGGTGATCGCGGCCGCGGCAACGGTTCTGGCCGGTCTGTTGACAGCGCCACCGGCCAATGCGGGCCCGCAGACCTGTAACGACGCGTTCTGCGTACCGGGCATCAATCCGCATGCCGTTCTGGGGGCACCGTGCAGCAACACCACGTACTACGTGTTCGGCGTTGATGCCCGTAACAATTGGGGCCGCCTGGTGTTCTGCGGTTCGCCTCGCCGGTACGAGCCCAGGTGGTTCCGGTCGCCGCCCATGGCGGGCATCCGTGACGAGAACAGTTCGTGCCTGGGAGAATTGAACATGGTCGCCCAGGCGCCCGACGGGTTGTTCCTGACGTGTGTGCCGATGAACGGCGAGACGCTCTGGCGGCGCGGGGACGCGTAACCGCGTTGGCGGGGCCTGGGGCTCACCACGCCCGTATCGAGCACAGCGCGCCCTTGGGCCCGCTGTCGGTCTTCACCACGACGCCGTCGACCGTGAGTTCGCAGTTGAATCCCGGCGGTTCGAGATTCGGCGCCTCCCCGCTCTGCACCACCACCATGGCCCACAGGTTGGGGTCGGCGAGCATCGTCTCGTGCACCCACGGCTTGTCGGGCGCGATGTCCGCCTCGGCGCGCGGGCTGAAGATGTACGGATTGTGACTGTAGTCGGAGAAGATCGCAGGCTCGGTGTCGCGATAGTAGATGTGGGCCCAGAACGGCGCATCCGCGGTCACCGTGTAACGCACGTGATGCAGCACGGGGTCATCGGCCGCAGCGGGTGCCGCGGCCACCAGCGCACCTCCCAGCAGGCCCAGCGTGGTGGCGAAAGCCAGTGTCGACCGCATCGATCACATCCTCGTCAGGAACAACGGATAGGTGAGTGACCCGCCCGGGGCGCCGTCGCAGCCCGCGTCGAATGTCGAGACCATCTGGCCGGCGAGTGTCGTTGCGTCCCACGTGTACACGTCGTGGGTGGGAATCGTGGGGCCGTAGTAGATGTCGCCGCAACGCAGCCCGAACGGATCGTCGATGACCATGGTGTAACGACCGTCGACGAGGATCGCCTCGGTGTAGGTGTTAGCGGCCTTGGCGATCGGCTGAGGGATCGCCTGAACCTGTATGCAGTCACTGCGACTGTTGTTGTCGGCATCCCTGCACCGTGACATCATCGAGAAGACATACGTGTGGAAGTCGCGGCGATCGGGCATGTGCAGGTTGTAGTTGCCGAGATTCATCGCTGCTGCGGGTGGAGCGAAAAGCGTTGCCGCAGCTGTGGCCACGGCGCTTGCTGCACTGACCACGGCGCACATCACGGGCGATTTCACGAAGCACCTCCACGGCTCGCGGCACTGCACGGCTGACTATAGAACGAGATCGAACTTCGCTCTGGCGAATTCGGAATCTCCCCGTCCTCAGCGCACCGGAGCGAACTCGATGTGCAGTTCGGTGAGGCCACGCAGGATGTAGGTGGGCTCGTAGGTGTACCGACGGTCGTCGGCCGGACCGTGACGCTGCTCGTCGATCGTGATGTCGGCCATCCGGTCGAGGATGCGCTCGAGCGACACCCGTCCTTCGACGCGCGCCAGCGGGCCGCCCGGGCAGCTGTGCACACCGCGGCCGAACGCGATGTGCTCGCGGACGTTCTTGCGGTCGAGGCTGAAGGTGTGCGGATCCTCGAAGCGGACCGGGTCGCGGTTGACCGCCCCCGGGCACACCATGAGCGTGGTACCTGCCGGCACGTCCACACCGCCGAGCTGCGTGGTCTTCTTGGCAAGGCGGAACTGGCTTTTCACCGGGGCATCCATCCGCAGGGCCTCCTCGACGAAGGTCGGGATGCGGCTGCGGTCGTCGCGTAGCGCCTGCTGGATGTCGGGCCGGTCGCCCAGCACCCGCAGCGACGCCGACAGCAACTTGGTGGTGGTCTCCTGGCCCGCCGCGAACAGGAAGGTCGCCGAACGCACGACGTCGATCACCTCAGGCGTCGAGCCGTCCGGGTATTTCGCGGTCGCCAGCGCGGTCAGCACGTCGTCACGAGGTTCCTTGCGTCGATCCTCAAGGTAGCGAACGAATTTGTCGTCGAGCCAGGCCAGCGGGTTCATCGCGAGCTGATCACCGTCGAGCGATCCCACGATCGCGCCGGGCCGCGGAGCGCCCAGCACGTGCCGGAACTCGTCGTGATCCTCCTCTGGAACGCCGAGCAGATCGGCGATCACCAACAGGGAGAACGGTTTGGCGTACTGGCTCAGGAACTCACAGCTGCCGTCGTCGATGAAGTCGTCGAGGCACTCGTCGGCCAGCCGCCACATGAAGTCCTCGTTCTCCTTGAGGCGCCGCGGTGTCAGGAGCCGGTTCAGAAGCGACCGTGCGTTGGTGTGCTCGGGCGGGTCCATGGTGACCATGTGCTCGAACATCGGCAGTTCCTTGCGGTGTTGCTCGATCTGCTCGGTGATGTCGTCACCCTCCGGCGCGAACGGCAGCGGCGGGAACGGGCCGCCGACCGCGATGCACGACGAGAACGTCTCGGTGTCCTTGAGCACCGTGGTGGCCTCTTCGAAGCTGGTGACCGCGAGCACGCCATAGTGCGGCTCGCGCACCACCGGGCACTTGCTGCGCAGGTGGTCGAAGTACGGATGCGGGTCGGGGACCAGTGACTGATCGGTGAAGTAGTCGACGTTGTCGAAGTCCGGTGTCGTGGCCGCAGGATCGGTCGTCGCGGAATCTGACATGGTGCGCTTCCTCCGAATTCGATGTGCGCTGCGGTGGTGTCGCGGCGGGCCGCGCCGCGGGAGCGGAAAAATCCGTGAATTGCTGAGCACTTGCTTAGCATGCCGGTAGAGTCGTGGTCAAGATCACAACGCGCGGCGACGTTACGATTTGGTGTGCGTCGCGGCCGACGTGACGTGCGGCGTTCTCGGAGAGGGGTTCGGGTATGGCATCGGCGCGAAGGATCGGGGCGCCGGACGCGAAGAATCGCATCGTGCTGCTCGATGCCGCCGAACAGTTGATGATCGACGAGGGCTACGCGGCGGTCACATCGCGGCGGGTGGCCGAGCGGGCCGGGCTGAAGCCGCAGCTCGTGCACTACTACTTCCGTACCATGGACGACCTGTTCCTCGCGGTGTTCCGCAGGCGCGCCGAGGAGGGGCTCGAGGTCCAGGCCAAGGCGCTGAACTCCGCGCAGCCGCTGTGGGCGTTGTGGCGCTTCGGCATCGACCCCAGCGCGACGCGGTTGACGATGGAGATCATGGGCGTGGCCAACCATCGCAAGGCCCTGCGCGCCGAGATCGCCCGCTACGCCGAACGGTTCCGCGACGAGCAGACCAAGGCGATGACCGCCGCGCTCGACCGCTACGGCGTCAATTCGGCCGACGTGCCCCCGGTCGTGTGGACCTTCCTGGCCACCAGCGTGTCGCGCGTGATGGTGATGGAGCAGGCCCTCGGCATGTCGGCGGGACACACCGAGGTGCTCGAGTTCTGCGAGAGCTGGCTGCGCCGCATCGAAGGCGAACCGCTGCCGATCGAGATCCCTGGCATTCCAGAGATTTCGGCCTGAGTTTTCCCTCGCGAGCAGACGCAAAACTGCCTGTTTTCGTGCGAAAATGGGCAGTTTTGCGTCTGCTCGCGAGAAACTCACAGCGACAGGATGGTGGCCGAGGCGGTGCCGGGCGCGCCGTACACCTGTGCGAGCCCTACGCGAGGGTGCCCGGGTACCTGACGGTCGCCGGCCTCGCCACGCAGCTGCCGCACGAGTTCGTGCATCTGGCGCAGGCCCGAAGCGCCGATCGGCTCACCGTTGGCGATCAGGCCGCCGTCGGTGTTGACCGGGATCGAGCCGCCGATCTCGGTGGCGCCTTCGGCCAAGAGCTTCTCCTGGTCACCGTCGGCGCACAGACCGGTCTCGGCCATGTGGATCACCTCGGCGCCCGCGTCGGTGTCCTGCAACTGCGCGATGTCGACGTCCTCGGGTCCGATGCCCGCGGCCTCGTAGGCCGCCCTGGCCGCGTACACCGTGGGCGCCACGTCGGACTCGGGCGGAGCCGAGGTCGCGTGCACCTCGTAAGCGCCGAAGGTCCGCGTGCGGATCTCGCTGGCCCGCACGTAGACCGGTGTGGCGGTGTACCTGTGCGCGATGTCGGCGCGGCACATGATCACCGCGGCGGCGCCCTCGTCGGGTGCGCAGAACATGTACTGCGTCAGCGGGTAGTTCAGTGCGGGGGAGGCGAGAATCTCCTCGACGGAGATCTCCTTGCGCCGGAACGCATTGGGGTTCAGCGCGCCGTTGCGGAAGTTCTTGTTGGCCACCCGCGCCAGGGTTTCCTGGCTGATGTTGTGGTCGTGGATGTACTTGTTGGCCTTCATGCCGAAGAACTTCGTGGTGACGAACTGTCCGTTCTGGGCATACCACTGCGGCAGTGCGAGCTTGGCCGGATCGTCGGTGAACGCACCACGCGGATGCTTGTCGAGGCCGACGGCGACGCCGATGTCGTACTTGCCCAACCGGATCGTGTCGGCGGTCTGCTGGATCGCGCTGGCCGAGGTGGCACACGCGTTGAACACGTTGGTGAACGTGATGCCGGTCAACCCCACCAAACGGGTCACCGAATCGGGGTTGGACACCTCGTAACTTCCCCCGAAGCCGAACTGGATGTCCTTCCACTCGACCCCGGCGTCCTTGAGCGCCAGCCGGATCGCCTCGGCGCCCATCTGCACAGCAGGCTTGTCGAAGCGGCCGAACGGGTGCAACCCCACGCCGATGATCGCGACGTCATTGGACATGCTGATGCCTCCTCAGACCGGCTGGAACGCGAACGTGACGACCTCGTTGCCCTCGTCGTCGGTGGTGAACGGAATCATCGTGAGCTCGACCTCCTGGCCGAATTCCAGCTTGGCCGGGTCGTTTTCGGTGAGGCGGCCCTCGACGCGGATGACCGGGCCGGTCTCGTCGGCGAGTTCGACCAGGCCGACGCCGAACGGCACGAAATCCTTACCGGTCGGGCCCGCGTACGGAGCGCCGGGCGGGAAGCCCTGAGTGGTCCACGCGACCACGGTGCCGCGGCGCGGCAGTCGAACCTCGGTTGTGTCGGCGCTGCTGCATCTGGGGCAGTGGTCCTGTACGGGGAACACGTACGACCCGCAGCTGCCGCATTTGCTGCCGATCAACTGCGGGTTCTCATCGGGCCATGTGGAGATCTCCGGCGCCAGAGCTTTCTGAGTCGACACGTGCTGACGATAACTGGAAATGCGATTCTCGTCCAGTGAGAATCTGCTACCGCTTACCCCGACACCCCGAGCGTCTTCAGCGAGTTCCTCACCGCCACCGGCGGTGGCTTCCACCAACTCGCGTACTGGGCAAGAGATTTCGACGAGGCCGTGACAAACCTCGACCGCGCGGGCTGGCCCAAGGTGTGGTGGGGTGGAGAAGATGCCGGCGTGCGCTTCGCGTACTACGAACCGCCTGCCGGGGCGTCGGTCGTCGAGATCATGGAGTTGACCGACGCGTCGGCAGGGATGGCCGCGTACGTTCGTCGTGCCGCGGCGACGTGGAACGGCACGGATCCGGTGCGCGAACTCGGCGGCGGGTGAGCGGGACGGCGTGCGAGCTCACTTCTTCTTGTTCATGACCTTGTCGGCGGCCACCCAGTGCTCGTCGGCGACCCACAGGCGCGCGAACGCGGCCACCGCCTCCGTGGTGGGCACTCCGTCGATGACGCGTTTGATCTCGCCTGCCGGGCGCCCGGCAAGGGCGCGCGCGATGTCTCGCCAGCCGTCGGCGAACGCCGCACGCGGCAGGACCTGATCGACGAGGCCGACGCGCTCGGCATCGGCGGCATCGAGCACCTGCCCGGTACCCGCGAGCAGCAGGGCCCGGCTGCGACCGACCAGCGTGGCCAGTCGCTCGGCACCGCCCCATGCGGGCATGATCTCCAGCGCGACCTGATTGAAGCCGATCTTGATGTCGTCGGCTGCGATCCGGATGTCGGCCGACACGGCAACCTCTGCGCCGCCGCCGAGGGCATGCCCGTTGAGCGCGGCGATCACCGGACCCTCGAACCCGGCGATGCGGTCGCAGATCGAGCGCATCCGCCACGCCATGGCCCCGGCCTCACGTTCGGTACGCAGTGCCGCAAGCTCTTTGAGATCGCCCCCGGACACGAACGCCCGATCGCCCGCACCGGTGATGGCCAGCGCGCGCGAGCCGGCCGCCCCGTCGAGCGCCTTGTCCAGCTCGTCCATGGTGTCGAGCGAGATGGCGTTGCGGGCATGCGGCCGGTCGATGGTGATGACCGCCAGTTCGCCATCCAGTTCGAGGTCGACCATCAATCGTTCTCCACTTCCGGTATTGGCATTCTCGTGTCCCGAGAATAACATCACCGGTGTGCGCGACATCCCCGTTGAGCTGATCAAACGGTACGTCGAGGAAGGGTGGTGGACGCCGCAGACGCTTGGGCAGATGCTGGCCGACGGCCTGGCCGCCGGCTCGGACGTCACGTTCTGCGTGCACTCCGATGTGCGGCCCTATGCCGGAACCTTCGGCGAGGTCGAGACGCTGGCGCGCCGGCTCGCGGCGGGCCTGCGAGCGCGTGGGGTGGGGCCGGGGGACGTGATCGCGTTCCAGCTGCCGAACTGGATGGAGGCGGCTGCCGTGTTCTGGGCGTCGGCCTTCCTCGGTGCGGTCACCGTGCCGATCGTGCACTTCTACGGCCGCAAGGAACTCGGCCACATCTTGTCCACCGCCGAACCCAAGGTGTTCCTCACGACCGAGCGGTTCGGCCGCATGAGCTTTCAGCCCGATCTGTGTTCGGCGGTGCCGATCGTGGGCCTGGTCGGCGAGTCGTCGTTCGCAGAGCTGCTCGCCGCGACGCCGATGTCCGGCACTCTGGACGCCGACCCCGCAGGTCCCGCGCTGATCGCGTTCACCTCGGGGACGACGCGAGACCCCAAGGGGGTCATCCACAGTCACCAGACCCTGAGCTGCGAGACCCGCCAGCTGCTCGCGAACTACCCGCCCGACCGCGGTCGCCAGCTGACCGCGACACCGGTCGGCCACTTCATCGGCATGGTGGGAGCGTTCCTGATCCCGGTGCTCGAAGGGTCGCCCATCGACCTGTGTGACGTATGGGATCCCGTGAAGGTCCTCCGGCTCATGGAGCGCGACGGACTGTCGATCGGCGGTGGGCCACCGTATTTCGTCACGAGCCTGCTCGACCATCCCGAGTTCGCCGACAAACATCTGGCCCGCATCACCACCGTCGGGCTCGGTGGATCCACGGTGCCCGCAGCGGTCACGCGCCGTCTCGCCGATCTGGGCATCTTCGTATACCGGTCGTACGGCAGCACCGAACATCCGTCGATCACCGGGTCAACGCCGTCGGCCCCGGAGCACAAGCGCCTCTTCACCGACGGCAACCCGCGTCCCGGTGTGGAGATCCGGCTCGGCCCCGACGGTGAGATCTTCAGCCGCGGGCCGGATCTGTGTCTCGGGTACACCGACGATGCGTTGACTGCCAAGGCTTTTGACGCCGACGGCTGGTACCGCACCGGCGATGTGGGTCACCTCGACGGCGACGGGTACCTCACCATCACCGACCGTACGGCCGACCTGATCATCCGCGGCGGCGAGAACATCAGCGCGCTCGAGGTCGAGGAGGTGCTTCTCGGGATGCCCGCGGTGATCGAGGCGATCGCGGTGGCGGCTCCGGATGCGCGCCTGGGGGAACGCGTCGCGGCGGTACTGCGAACCCGGGCCGGTTCGCCGATGCCCACCCTCGACGAGGTCCGGGCGCACTTCGAGCGCGTCGGGGTGGCACGGCAGAAATGGCCGGAGGAACTTCACCACGTCCCGGACGGTGCGGACTTCCCCCGCACCGCGAGCGGCAAGGTGCAGAAATACCGCGTGCGCCAGGCTGTCCAGGATCCGGCGGCGGCGATGGACATTGCGACATCCACAAACTGAGAATATGATTCTCGCGATAGGAAAAGGAGTGTTCCATGGGGCAACTGTCGCATCGAGTCGACATACCGTTTCCGCTGTTCGACGCGGACAACCATCTGTACGAGCCACCGGAGGCGATGACCAAGTACCTCCCCAAGGAGTACAAGGACGTCGTCCAGTACGTCGAGGTCAACGGCCGCACCAAGATCGCGATCAAGGGCCATATCAGCAACTACATCCCGAACCCCACGTTCTCGGTGGTCGCGAAGCCGGGTGCCTGGGAGGAGTACTTCAAGTTCGGCAACCCCGACGGCAAGAGCAAGCGTGAGCTGTTCGGCGAGCCGATGCGGTCGATCCCGGCCTTCTTCGAGCCCGCGCCGCGCCTGGAGCTGATGGACCAGCTGGGCGTCGACCGCTCCTTGATGTTCCCGACCCTGGCGAGCCTCATCGAGGAGCGGCTGCGCGACGATCCGGTCGCCATCCACGTCATCATCCACTCGCTGAACCAGTGGCTCGACGAGGTGTGGGGCTTCAACTACAAGAACCGGATCTTCACCACGCCGGTCATCACGCTGCCCATCGTCGAGAAGGCGATCGAGGAGCTTGAGTGGTGCGTCGAGCGCGGCGCCCGCGCCATCCTGATCCGTCCGGCGCCGGTGCCCGGCTTCCGCGGCCCGCGTTCGTTCGCGCTGCCCGAGTTCGACCCGTTCTGGGAGCGCGTCGTGCACCACGACATCTTCGTCGGCATGCACTCGTCGGACAGTGGCTACTCGCGCTACACCTCCGAGTGGGACGGCGAGGCGCAGGAGATGCTGCCGTTCCAGACCAACGCGATGTCGATCCTCAACGAGTGGCGCCCGATTCAGGATGCGGTGGCGTCGTGGGTGATCCACGGTGCGCTGTTCCGCCACCCCAAGCTCAAGGTCGGCATTGTCGAGGCGGGGTCGAAATGGATGTTCCCGCTGCTGGACTCCATGGCCGAGGTGTACAAGAAGGCGCCGGAGGCGTTCCTGGGCAATCCGATCGAGGAAATCAAGAACCGTATCTACGTCAGCCCGTTCTATGAGGAGGGCATCGACGACCTGATCAACCTCATCGGTGTGGACCAGGTGCTGTACGGTTCGGACTGGCCGCACCCCGAGGGCCTGGCCGAGCCGACGCACTACGTGACCGCGCTCGAGCACCTGTCGGTCGAGGATCAGGCAAAGATCATGGGCGGCAACCTCGGTCGCCTCGTGACGGTGTGACCTACCGCGTCACCTGGCAGACCATCCCCGAGATGGTCTTGGGCGCTGCGGACCGGTTCGGCGACGCCGAAGCCGTCGTCGACTATGGCGACAATCCGGCCGTCGTCGACTATGGCGACAATCCGGCCGGGGCCGACGGTCCGCTGCGCCTCACCTTCATCGAACTCGCCGACCGGGTGCGCCGCGCCGCGGGTGCATTCACGGAGCGCGGGATCATGCGAGGGGACCGGGTCGCGATCTGGGCACCCAACTCCGCCGAATGGATGATCGCCGCGTTCGGCGCACTCACCGCCGGTGCCGTGGTGGTCCCGGTGAACACGCGGTTCAGGCCCGAGGAGGCCGCTGACGTCATCCTGCGCAGTGGCGCGAAAATCGTTCTGCGCCAACAAGGGTTTCTGGGCCAGGATTTCGCGGCGCCGGCCGGCGTGCCCGCGATCGAGATCAAATCCGACTTCCTGGTCGCCGGTGAACCGACCGAGGCGAGCGGGTTGCGCGGCACCGACATCGCCGACATCATCTACACCTCGGGTACCACCGGGCGCCCCAAGGGCGTCATGATGAACCACCTCCAGACCTTGCGCCTGTACCAAGAATGGTGTGACCTCGCCGATCTGCGCGAGGGTGACCGGTACCTGATCGTGAACCCGTTCTTTCACACGTTCGGATACAAGGCCGGCTGCATCGCGAGCCTGATCCGGGGCGCCACGGTGCTGCCCGTTCCGGTGTTCGACGTCGACGCCGTGGTGGATCTCATTGCGGCCGAACGAGTCACGATGCTGCCGGGGCCGCCGACGCTCTATCACTCGCTGCTCGCGGTGTCCGACAAGGGCAAGCTCTCGACGCTACGGGCCGCGGTGACCGGCGCGGCCGACATCCCCGTCGAACTCATCCGCCGCATCCACGAGGAATTGCCGTTCGAGACGGTCGCTACCGGCTACGGGCTGACCGAGGCGGGCACCGCCACACTGTCGCGGCCGGGGGACTCCTTCACCGACATCGCGACCACCGTGGGGAGGGCATGCGACGGTGTCGAGGTGAGGGTCGCCGACGACGGTGAGGTGCTGATCCGTGGCTACAGCGTCATGCAGGGCTACCTCGACGACCCGGCGGCCACCGCCGAGGCGATCGACGCCGACGGCTGGCTGCACACGGGCGACCTCGGCACGCTCGACGGAGACGGTCGGCTACGGATCGTGGGCCGTAAGAAGGACATGTTCATCGTCGGTGGATTCAACGCCTATCCGGCCGAGATCGAGGGATTCCTCCTCGAACACCCCGCGGTCGCACAGGTCGCGGTGATCGGTGTCGAAGACGAGCGCCTCGGCCAGGTGGGCAAGGCGTTCGTGGTGTTGAAGGAGCCTGCGGCCGAGACCGGGCAGCGCGTGTCGGCCGAAGATCTGATTGTCTGGAGTCGTGAGCGCATGGCCGGATACAAGGTGCCGCGGTACGTGGAATTTCTCGACGAGCTACCGCTCAACGCGACGGGCAAGGTCATGAAGGACCGCCTGCAGGCCCGTGAAACGCTCAACCAGCACTGAGCGTCCGCACAGCACGTAAACAACATTTCCGCAGTAAAAGCGGTATTTCGGCGCCGCCTCATGCTGATATAGAGTCGGGTCGCTATCAAAAACTGATAACGTGATTCTCATTAAGCAGGCTGCTGAACGGACAGGAGGTCTTTCATGCCGTCCCGCAAGCCTACGTTGCCGGTGATCGACGATCCCCGGGACGCTGATCCAGGGGGCGGTCACCATACTGATCAGGTGGCCGATCCGGGGGAAGCCGACCTGAACACCGACGAACCCCTGCCCGGGGAACTCTCGGCGAGCGACGCGCTGGCGCTGGCCGAACAGGCCGAGGCCGAGGCTGCCGAAGCCGAGGCGGTCGCCGCGGCAGCGCGCGCCCGCGCACAGGCCCTGCGGTTGCGGCGGCAGGCCGACGAGGCCGCCAAGCGCGACGCCGCGGCCGCGGAGCCCGACGCAGGCGCCGATGTCGACGAAGAGGCTGCCCACGAGGGCGGCGAGGAACCGGTCGACAGTGGCAAGGCCCCGAAGGAGGCGCCCGCGCCCGCGGTGGCCGAGCGCCGGCCATCGGGCGGGCGGGTGTTCAAGTGGGTCGCCGCCGGTGGCACGGTGGTGCTGGCCGTGGGCCTGCTGGCGGTCAGCGGCGTCATGATGTACCACCACAAGCAGCTTCAGGACGACCAGCGACGCGCCGCCGAGTTCGCCGCGGCAGCCCGCCAGGGTGTCGTCACCCTGATGTCGCTCGATCACACCCGCGCCAAGGAGGACGTCCAGCGGATCATCGACATCTCGACCGGCGACTTCAAGGCCGACTTCGAGGCGACCGCCGACGACTTCGCCAAGGTGGCCGAGCAGGCCCAGGTCATGACCGAAGCCCAGGTGAACGCCGCGGCCGTGGATTCCATGACCGACGATTCCGCGGTCGTGCTGGTCGCGGCGACCTCGAACATCACGAATGCCGCAGGGGCCAACCAGGATCCACGCAACTGGCGCCTGAGTGTGACCGTCCAGCGGGACGGCGACCAGATCAAGCTGGCGAAAGTCGAGTTCGTACCGTGAGCGCGGAAAACGACACCACAGAGACCGGCATCTCCGAGACCGGGCCTGACATCGAGACCTCAGTCGACGAGACCGACCGCGACGCCGTCGCCGGTCCCGACGAACCCGCAGGCGCCGAAGATCCGGCGCCGCCCCGTGGGGTGCTGCACGCGGTCAGGGTCAGGGCCGTGCCGATCCTGCTCGGACTGGCGTTGGTGGCGTCGGCCGCGCTGGCGACGGTGGTTTACCTGACCCAGTACCGGGTGGACAAGCAGACGGATTCGGCGGCCGCCGACGTGGCGCTCAAGGCGGCCACCGATGGCACGGTCGCGCTGCTGTCGTATGCGCCGGAGAGCCTCGACCGGGACTTCGAGACCGCCAAGACACACCTCACAGGTGATTTCCTGTCGTACTACACCGACTTCACCACCAAGGTCGTGGCCCCGGCCGCGCAGCAGAAGAAGGTCAAGACCAAGGCGTCCGTCGTGAACGGTGCGGTCGCGGAAATCACGCCGAACTCGGCGGTGGTGTTGTTGTTCATCAACCAGGCCACCACGAGTCAGGAGATCCCCGACGGGTCGTTCGCGACGAGCAGCGTCAAGGTCGGCCTGACCAAGATCGACGGCAACTGGCTGATCTCCACCTTCGATCCGGTCTGACCGTTCGGGTCCATCAGGCCCGCTCAGTCTTGGGCGTGGCGGTCGTAGGCCCAGCGCTCCAGCCACGCCTGCAGGTCGTGCAGCCCCCAAGCGGCGAGCGGCAGGCCGACCGCCGTCAGCACGACCAGCATCACCGCCGCCGGGGTCACGGCGCCCTCAGATCAGTGACCCGGTGCAGGACGTGTGGGCTGAAACCGTGCTGGGGGAGTTGCCTGCGGTCGGGTGCCGTGGCGCTCGACAGCACGTCGTGCCGCAGGTCACGGAGCCGCTCACGCTCGGCGGTGCACCAGGAGTCGGTCCACCCTTCGAGCAGTTCGCCGTTGTGCAGCAGGGCCTTGAGGGCAGGCTCGGCCACACCGCCGCGCGTCGCGCGCAGGTCGGCGAGTCGCGTGACCTCCCGCCAGTCCACCCATACGTGCGGCGCGAGCGAGATGTCCTGCCGTCGCACCGTCAGCAACGCGTCCGCCCCCATCGGACGCAGCCGCCACAGGGCGGACCGCAGGGACGCGACGGCCCGGTCGGGCAGGCTGCCCGGCCACAGCGCCTCGCACACCCAGTTACGGTTCAGCGGCTTCGGTTTCAAGGCGGCCAGTGCAACCAGTCGCCGACACGACGGTGGTAATGCCAGCTGCTCCATGTCACGGTAAACGACGAACTCACCCAGGAGGTTCAGCGAAAACTCTGTAGCCACCCGACCATCGTGCCGCCGAAACACGCGTACGACACGAGTAGTGCACTACTGCATTTGTCGGCGATCTGGGCAATCATGTGGTGGCGGCGTCGACGCCCTGGGGGCGAACGGCCTGAAGATGTCCGAAGGCCGGGACGCCGGCAGTTGACGAGGGGGGAGGAGCAAAGACGTGGACGACGGTGTGCGCGAGCTTCCGGTACGGGCCCACCGGCTTTTCCGGATGAGCGGGCGCGATCCGCACGAGCAGCATCGTGTCGCCTCGCCGCTTGAGCTGTTGTTCGACCTGACGTTCGTGATCGCCTTCGGTGTCGCGGCCTCGCAGCTGGCACATCTCATGGCCGAAGGGCATGTCTCCCCGGGGCTGACGGGATTCGGCTTCGCGACGTTCGCCATCTGGTGGGCGTGGATGAACTTCACGTGGTTCGCGTCCGCGTACGACACCGATGACTGGGTCTACCGGGTGATGACCATGTTGCAGATGGTCGGCGTCATCATCCTCGCGCTCGGGTTACCTGCGACGTTCGCCTCGATCGACCATGGCGGACACGTCGACAACGCCGTGATGGTGGCCGGCTACGTGGTGATGCGCGTCGCGTTGGTCGGCCAGTGGCTTCGCGCGGCCGCGCAGGATCCGCAACATCGCACGGCCTGCCTCACCTATGCCACCGCGCTGGTGGTGGCACAGATCGGCTGGATCACCCAGATCTTCGTGCAGACGTCGGTTCTGGCGTTCTTCGTGACCGCTGTGGTGCTGGTCGCGATCGAGATCTGTGGTCCGCTACTGGCCGAACGCCGGATGGGCGGCACACCCTGGCACGCCCACCACATCGCCGAGCGATACGGACTTCTCGCGATCATCGCCCTCGGTGAAGGCGTGGTCGGTACCGCGGCGTCTCTGACGGCCGCGGTCGGCGAGCAGGGCTGGTCCGCCGATGCGGTGCTGCTCGCCGTCGCGGGCACCGCGCTCACCTTCGGTTTGTGGTGGGTGTACTTCCTGGTTCCCGCGGCGGAGCTGCTACACGTGCATCGGCGACTGTCGTTCCGCTACGGCTATTTCCACATCTTCGTGTTCGGGGCGATCGTGGGTACCGGGGCCGGACTGCATGTGGCCGCCTATTACGTCGAGGGGCATTCGCACCTCGGTGCGGTGGCCACAGTGCTCGCGGTGGCCACTCCGGTCGCGATCTTCCTGGCGGGCATGTTCGTCATCTACACGACGCTGGTCGGCACCGTCGACACCTTCTATCTGATCCTTCTCGTGGTCGCGGCGGTGCCGCTGGCAGCATCGGTTGCCCTGGGTGCGGCAGGGATCGACATGGCGCTGTGCCTGCTGCTCGTGACTACCGCGCCGATGGTCGTCGTCGCCGGATACGAGGCGCGAGGACACCGGCACGTCAGCGCGATCGTCGCGACACGGATCGGCGATCAGCGCGGGGGGTGAGCCTCGAAGCCCTCCAGCAGCATGCGTTCCTGTTCGGCCGCGATCAGCCTGCGGGTCTTGTGACGGGTGATCAGGATGCCGATGGTGGCCAGGATCCACACGGCGTACTGCACGGTCCACGCCAGCCGGAAGGACTCGAACGTGTAGCTTCCGGCGTGCGACAGCACCACACCCATGGTTTGCATGACGAGCAGCGACGCCAGGAACCCGCCCATGTTGACCATGCCTTGCGCGGTGCCCAGCGTCGCACTCGGGTTGAACGTGCGGGCGAAGTCGAACCCGACCATCGAGCCAGGGCCGCCCACCGAGATCACCACGATGAGGACGACCAGCAGCCACAGCGGCGCCGGGCCGGGCAGCGAAAGCACCACGGTCCAGATCAGGGCATTGCTGAGGATGATCGCGAGCACCAGACGCGATCTGCGATGCGGGTGGCGGCCGGTGAAGATACCGATGACGATCCCGGACGAGATCGCCGCAACCACCGAGATGGTGAGCAGCGTGCCTGCTGCTGCCGTCGAGAGGCCCTGTGCCACGGTCAGATAGGGCACGCCCCACATCAACGCGAACACCGTCACGGAGAACTGCGTGCCCATGTGTGTGAAGAACCCGAGCCGGGTGCCCGGCCGCAGCCACACGGTCTTGACGCTGCACAGCACGTCGCGGACCGAGGCGGTCTCGGTGGTGACCACCCGGCCGTGCGGAGTGTTGCGGACGACAAGTAGCGCAAGCACCATCGCGAGCAGTCCGAACGCTCCGACCGACAGATAGGCCGGCGTCCACCCGGCGGCCGACAGCAGCGCGAGGAATGGAACTGCCGAAAGCACCTGGCCGAGTTGGCCGCAGATCCCGGTCAACTGTGTCAGCAGCGGAACCTGACCGGGCTTGAACCAATGCGGCACCAGACGCAGCACCGAGATGAACGTGACGGCGTCACCGAGTCCGACGATCGCGCGGGCGCCGATCGCGGCGGGCAGTGATTCGCTGAACGCCAGCACCAACTGGCCGGAGGCCATGAGTGCGGCGCCGCACACGATGAGCACGCGCGATCCGAACCGGTCCAGCAGCAGCCCGGCGGGCACCTGCGCCCCGGCATAGACGACCACCTGGAGCACGACGAACGTGGACAGCACGGTCGGGGTGGCGGAGAACCGGTCGGCGGCCTGCAGACCCGAGACGCCGAGGGTGGTGCGGTCGAGGACAGCGATGATGTAGGCGAGTAGTCCGGTGGCCCACACAATCCAGGGACGCACCGCGGAGCCTTTCGTCGAGCCTGATCTGTTCTGATGTCCGGAGTCCATGGTCGCCCAGTGGGGCGCGCGGATTCCATCTCTGCCGAGGTGAATTCACTCACCGTGCCCCGCCAAGGTCAGGCTGAGAGTTGGCTGAGATTGCATTCTCACGAATATCTTGTTCCGACCGACTTCACATAAGTGCAGATAAGAGATGCTGAGATCTCGAGTCTCCGTGCTGTGCAGTGTGGTGTATGAAATTTGCTCGCAACGTTCGGGCGAGGGTAGGGTGGCGGCATGATGGTCCGTTCAGGGCGGCGCGGGGGACGTCGGGTTGGCTGAGTATCGGTTGGACGAACTCGCCCAGATCTCGGGTGTCAACGCGCGAAACATCCGCGCGTACCGTGAGCGCGGCCTCCTCGACCCGCCTCGCCGGGTGGGGCGTTCGGCGTATTACGACGACGTGCACGCGGCGCAGCTCAAGGTGATCACGCAGTTGCTGAACAAGGGTTTCAGCTCGGCGCACATCGCGGAGTTCTTCAGCAGTGTCCGCCACGGGCAGGACCTCACCGAGGTGCTGGGCATCGAGCGGGCGCAGCTGGCCGCACACCGGTCGCCCGTCGCGGTCGAGGTGCAAGTCCCGGATGCCGATGTCAGGACGCTGGTCGAGGTGGGCCTCGCCGAGGTGGTCGAAGGAGCGTTCGTGCTGACCGACCCGGCCCTGAGCGCGTCAGCGGCCGACAGTGCCGATCAGCGCACGCTGATCCAGACCGCGGCGCGCATCGCCCGGTTGACCGCGGACACCGTCGACGACCTGGCCGAGCAGGCGGCCGACGTACTCGCCCAGGACGCGCTCGGGGACCCAGCCGGTGACATGGCCGCGAACATCACCCCGGCCGTGGTGGCCCGCACGTTCAATCGGTCGTTTCACCGTGCCTTCCGGCGCGCGTTGCAGCGGCGCGCTTCATGAACCGGCTCAGACCCGCGCGGCCGCCGGGTCGCCCCCGAAACGTCCCGCGAGCCATACCGGGATGATCGCCAGCACCGTGAGGGCGGCCGCCACGACGTTGATCACCGGAGCCTGATTGGGCCGGAAGAGGTTGGAGAAAATCCAGATCGGCAGCGTCTGCACGGTGGGGCCCGCGGTGAACGTGGTCACCACGATCTCGTCGAACGACAGCGCGAAGGCCAGGATCGCACCGGCGAGCAGCGCACCGCGCATCATCGGGAACGTGACGAACCGGAAGGTCTGCCACGACGACGCGCCGAGATCCGCCGATGCGTCCTGCAGGCTCGAGCCCATCTGACGCAGCCGCGCCTGGGTGTTGTTGAACACGATGACGATGCAGAACGTCGCATGGCCGATGATCACCGTGGCCATGCCGAGCATGAGACCCAACGCCGAGGTGAACGTCGCGTTCAACGCGATGCCGGTGACGATGCCGGGCAGTGTGATCGGGAGAACCACGAGGAAGCTGACCGTGGTGCGCCCGAAGAACCGGTGCCGCTGCACGGCGAACGCGATCATGGTGCCCAGCACCAGGGCGATCGCGGTAGCGGCGAGGCCGACGACGACGGAGTTGGCCAGGGCCTGCCACATCCCGGAGCTGCCGGCCGCGTCGGCCCACCACGCCAAGGTGAGGCCCGTGGGTGGGAACGCGAACGTCCGCGACGCGTTGAACGCGTTGAGCAGGACCAGCAGCAGCGGGAGGTACAGGAAGACCAGCACCGCGGCGGTCCAGATCCGCAACGCCCGAAGCCCGTTGCGTGAGAACATCACACACTCTCCAGAGCGCCGGTGCGCCGCACCGCCAGCAGGTAGGCGACGATCGCGGCGAGCGGGATGATCGACAGTGCGGCCGCCAGCGGCTGATTGTTGGCGGTGACGAGTTGGCCGTAGATGATGTTGCCCAGCATCTGTGTCTTACCTCCGACGATCGTCACGGCGATGTAGTCGCCGAGTGACAGCGAGAACGTGAAGATCGATCCGGCGGCGATGCCAGGGAAGATCAACGGTGTCAGCACCATTCGCATGGTGGCGAAATCCGAGGCGCCGAGGTCGGAACTGGCGTCGACGAGCGCGTCGGGGATGCGTTCGAACGCCGCGTACACCGGGATCACCATGTACGGCAACCACAGGTAGGTCAATGTGATCACCGTGGCGGTGATGCCGTAACCGGGGGTGAACCCCGTCGCCCACGACAATGGGCCCTCCGGTGAGAGCAGCATGCGCCACGCGTAGGCCTTGACGAGGTAGCTGGCCCACAGCGGGGTGGTCACCGCCACCACCAGGATCAGCCGTGTGCGTGGTGAGGCGATCTTGGCCATGTACAACGCGATCGGCACCGCGAGCACGGCGCAGATCACGGTGACCGTCAGGGCGACCCCCAGGGTGCGCAGCGTCGCGACGCGGAAGACCTCGTCGGTCAGCACCCGCTCGATGTTGTGCGGCGTGAATGTCCGCACCACCGCACCGGTGAACTCGTCGGTCTGCCAGAAGGCGGAGACGAGAAGTACCGCAAGTGATCCCAGATAGGCGACGACAAGCCAGGCCAGCGGCGGCGTCAACAGGAAGGCCAGCCGGGCCCGGTTTCTCAGCCCTTGATCTGCTGCCACTTGTCGACCCACTCGCTGTAGGCCGTGCAGGTCTCACCGCTGCCGTCGACGCACTTGGTCTGCGGGGTGGTCCAGTAGTGGATCTTGGCCGCGAACTCCGCGTCGGTGGCGTGGTAGATGTCGCAGAAATCCTTCTCGGTGGTGTGCTCGCACGCCTTGGTCTGAGCCGGAGCCTCGCCGAAGTACTCCGCGACCTGTGCGTTGACCTCCGGTGAGACGATCCAGTCCATCCACTTGTACATGCAATTCGGGTGGGCGGCTTTCGACGACAACATCCAGGTGTCCGACCAGCCCGTGGACCCCTCCTTGGGGAGCACGGTGTTGACCTGCACCTTGTTGCCTGCGCCGATGGTGTTGGCGATGACCTGCCAGGTGGTGCCGATCACCGAGGTGCCCGACTCGAAGGCCTGCACCTCCTTGGTGTAGTCCGACCAGTATTCGCCGATGTTCTCGCGTTGCGCCTTGAGCAGTTCGGTTGCGGCATCGAGTTGTTCGGACGTCAGCGAGTACGGGTCCTCGATGCCGAGTTCGGGCCTGGTCTTCGACAGGTACAACGCCGCATCGGCGATGTAGATGGGGGAGTCGTACGCGGTGACCCTGCCTCGGTACTTCGCGGCGTCGTCGAACACCGCGGCCCACGAGTTCGGGGCGTCCCGAACGACATTGACGTTGTACATCAGCAGGTTGGCGCCCCAGCCGTGGGGTATCCCGTACATCTGGCCGTCGACGGAATTCCACGGCTGATCCTTGAGGAACTCGGCGATGGTTTCGTAGTTGGGCACCAGTTCGGTGTTCACCGGTGCCACGTCGCCGGCGTAGATGAGGCGCAGCGTGGCGTCCCCCGATGCCGAAACACCGTCGTACTGGCCGCTTCTCATCAGCTGCACCATCTCATCGGAGGTGTTGCCGATCTTGACGTTCACCTGGCAACCGGTCTGCTGCTCGAACGGCCTCACCCAGTCGACCGCCGGGTCGTTGGAGCCGTCCTCGGCGTAGCCGGCCCACGCGATCAGATTCAACTGGCCTTCGCCCTCGCCGACGACGCTCAGCGGTTCCATCGCCGGTGGCGAACCATCCTCGCCTCCGCCGCCCGGTTGTGAACCCGAGCACGCGGCGACGAGCGTCGCGCACGCGGCGAGAACGAATCCGGTACGGACTGCATCGCGCATGGCGAGAATTCTCATCATCGGATCCTTCGTGGGCATCAGTCGGAAAGGTGGTGGACCGCGGACTCCGGCCACGTCAGTGTGATCGGAGCGCCATGGGAGATGTCTTGGGGCAGAGATGAACTCGTTGTCAACACACTGGCGTTGACGGTGACGCCGCCGGAGGTGGTCGCGGCGATGCGGGTCAGCGGGCCCGCGTAGATGATCTCGGTGACCGTCGCCGCGACACCGCGATGCCCGGTGGCCGGGTCGGTTCCGGCGGCGGCGACGGCGATGCGCTCGGGCCGCACCGCGAGTGTGCCGGACCGGCCGAACACCGCAACGGCGTCGGCTCCGTCGAGCACGTTGGAGGTGCCGACGAAATCGGCGACGAAGCGGTTGGCCGGATGTTCGTATACCTCGCGCGCCGGTCCGATCTGTTCGATGCGCCCGTTGTTGAACACCGCGAGACGGTCACACAGCGTGAGTGCCTCGTCCTGATCGTGGGTCACGATCACGAAGGTGATTCCCACCTCGCGCTGGATGGACTTGAGTTCCACCTGCATCTGCTCGCGCAGCTTGAGGTCGAGGGCGCCGAGGGGCTCGTCGAGCAGGAGTACGCGCGGACGCCCGACGAGCGCGCGCGCCAACGCCACACGTTGTCGTTGTCCACCCGACAACTGCATGGGGCGGCGCCGGGCCTGATCGGTCAACCGCACCATGTCCAGCGCGTCGGCCGCGCGGCGGCGCCGCTCGGCCTTGGGGACGCCGCGTACCCGAAGCCCGTACTCGACGTTCTGCGCGACGGTCATGTGGGGGAACAGTGCGTACTCCTGGAACACGGTGTTGACGTCGCGGTGCCGCGCGGGCACCCCCGTGACGTCGGCCCCGCCCAGGCGGATGGTGCCGGCGGTGGGGGTCTCGAATCCCGCGATCATCCGCAGCACCGTGGTCTTGCCGGATCCGGACGGTCCGAGGATCGCGAACAGCTCTCCGTCGGCGACCGCGATGTCGGCATGCTCGACGGCCACCACTTCGTGACGGCTGTCGCCGAACACCTTGCGGACCCCGACCAGCTCGATGCGCGGTGGCGGCGGATCGACGGCTGCGGCGCCGGAGCCGGGTGCGCCGACCGATTCCCCCGAAGGCATGGCTCATCGTAAGAATTCAGCGGTGTGTTCGCAGTCTCAATGCTGATTCCGTTGTGACGAGGGGGTTCCGGCCATCGATTTCGTCTCGCCGGCAAACCGCTTCTGCTGATCCCTCGTTGGGTGGCGATGGCGCGGTTGTCGTGATCGGGCTCAGCGGCCGCTGTCATCGCGACCCGCCGACCCCCGCTCCTCACGTGCCATTCGGGGCAACCCGCCACATCTGCGGGCGTCGACCCGGCGGAGCCGGGATGCACGGCGAGGCCATCCGGTTGGAGGAGGCGCCGAGCCTCTACCGCAGCGGGCTCAAGGCGGTTCCCCGCCGGCACTTCGGCAAGCGGTCATCGCGGACCGGTTCGGACCGTGCGGCCCGCGTGCGGCATGCCGAACGAAGGTGGCGGTGCGATGTTGCCGCGGGCGGATCCCGCGGCGCGCCCCGCTATGCGTCGATCGACCACAATCGGGCCTGCGAGCAGTACAAACAGCTGGTGGCGCCCCGCCTGTGGGGCGGCAAGACCGGCGGATCCCGGTGTACGCCAACTTTCGGACCATCGAGCGGGCTTTGCGGGACGGTCCCGGGTTCCTGCCGCAGGCGGTGCGGTAGGGGGCTCACCGGGCGGGGTGGTGCACCCGGGGTGCGCGTCTTCACGACTCGGCATTCGCAAGCGGAAAAGTAGCGGCATCGGCGTCGACGTCAACACATCTCAAAGCCGCGCAACGGCCGGTGGGGCCGACCGCCGGCGCCGAACCTTACTGACCGGTAAGTCTTTTCAGCAAACTTCTTGAAGGATGCCGTACGGCTCAATAGACAGTTCCGTCCGGATTGTCGATTGTTCCGCGCTTCTTCGAGACCCGTCTGTCTGCCCGAAAATTTAGATAACGATTAGGTAACAATGCTGCCTTGATCTGCGGTGTTGTCCCTACTCAGCCGTAACCACCTGCATGCAGGACGTTTGTCCTGAAGAACTCGGGCCGCCCGTCGGCGGCGCGTAACGTTGCCGACGGTTACCCGTGCGTAGAACTCATCAGTAACCGATTGGCCCCGAAAAAGCAGCTCTGTTCTTATGCCACTCTTATTAGGGCGCCGCCGCGAGCAGACCCGACCGGGACCGCTCCGCACGCCCAGAGGATTCGACGCCGAATCGCCGTTGGCCTGACGCACCGAGGCGCCCAGGTCGCGCCCACGAGACCGCCAGAGACCACGAAGACCCACGCAAGACCGCCGAGCCGCCGCCCTGCGCGACAGGCCCACACGCGACAACACAGAGCAGCAGACAGAGCAGCACGAGGAGACAGCGCCAGTGACGATCTACGAACACGACCGGGTCCGTGCCGGTTGGAACGACGAGTCCGGATCTGACCGTACGGCCGAAGGGAACGCTGCCGAGACCACCCACGCCCTGGTCGACCGGCTCAGCGCGGGCGAGCCCTACGCCGTCGCATTCGGCGGTCAGGGCAGCGCGTGGCTGGAGACCCTTGAGGAACTGGTGTCGCTGGCCGGTATCGAAGCCGAGCTCGCAACGCTGGCCGGCGAGGCCGAGCTGCTGCTGGAGCCCGTGGCGTCCGAACTCGTCGTCGTCCGCCCCATCGGCTTCGAGCCGCTGCAGTGGGTGCGTGCGCTGGCCGCCGAGGAGCCGGTGCCCACCGACAAGCAACTGACCTCCGCCGCCGTCTCGGTGCCGGGTGTTCTGCTGACCCAGATCGCCGCTGTCCGCGCGCTCGCCCGCCAGGGCATGGATCTGGCCGCCACCCCGCCGGTCGCGGTCGCAGGCCACTCTCAGGGCGTGCTGGCGGTCCATGCGCTCGCGGCCAAGGGCGCCAAGGACGTCGAACTGCTCGCCCTGGCGCAGCTGATCGGGGCCGCGGGCACCCTCGTCGCGCGTCGCCGCGGCATCACCGTGCTGGGGGACCGCCCGCCGATGGTTTCGGTCACCAATGCCGACCCCGAGCGCATCTACGAGCTTCTCGAAGAGTTCTCCTCCGACGTGCGCACCGTGCTGCCGCCGGTGTTGTCCATCCGCAACGGGCGCCGCTCGGTGGTCATCACCGGCACTCCTGAGCAGCTGTCGCGGTTCGAGCTGTACTGCACACAGATCGCCGAGAAGGAAGAGGCCGAGCGCAAGAACAAGGTCCGCGGCGGAGCCGTGTTCGCGCCGGTCTTCGACCCGGTGCAGGTCGAGGTCGGGTTCCACACGCCGCGCCTGTCCGACGGCATCGACATCGTGGGCCGGTGGGCCGAGGTCGTGGGCCTCGACGTCGAGCTCGCCAAGGAACTCACCGAAGCGATCCTGGTGCGCCAGGTCGACTGGGTCGACGAGATCACCGAGCTGCACGAGGCAGGCGCCCGGTGGATTCTCGACCTGGGCCCCGGCGACATCCTGACCCGGCTCACCGCGCCGGTGATCCGTGGACTGGGCATCGGCATCGTCCCGGCCGCGACCCGCGGCGGCCAGCGCAACCTGTTCACGGTGGGTGCGGTCCCCGAGGTTGCCCGCCCGTGGTCCAGCTACGCGCCGACCGTGGTGAAGTTGCCCGACGGTTCGGTCAAGCTGGAGACGAAGTTCACCCGGCTCACCGGACGTTCCCCGATCCTGCTCGCAGGCATGACGCCCACCACCGTGGACGCGAAGATCGTGGCGGCGGCCGCGAATGCGGGTCACTGGGCCGAGCTGGCCGGTGGCGGGCAGGTCACCGAGAAGATCTTCAACGACCGCATCGCCGAGCTCGAGACCCTGCTGGAGCCCGGCCGCGCGATCCAGTTCAACACGCTGTTCCTCGACCCCTATCTGTGGAAGCTGCAGGTCGGCGGTAAGCGTCTCGTGCAGCGGGCGCGTCAGTCCGGCGCCCCGATCGACGGCGTGGTCGTCAGCGCGGGCATCCCGGACCTCGAAGAGGCCGTCGAGCTGATCGACGAACTCAACGACGTCGGCATCAGCCACGTGGTGTTCAAGCCGGGCACCGTCGAGCAGATCCGTTCGGTCATCCGCATCGCCGCCGAGGTCCCGACCAAGCCGGTGATCGTCCACATCGAGGGCGGCCGCGCGGGTGGCCACCACTCGTGGGAGGACCTCGACGACCTGCTGCTGGCCACGTACTCGGAGCTGCGCAGCCGCTCCAACATCACGATCTGCGTCGGCGGTGGCATCGGCACCCCCGAGCGGTCCGCCGAGTACCTGTCGGGCCGCTGGGCCGAGGTGCACGGTTACCCGCTGATGCCGATCGACGGCATCCTCGTCGGCACCGCCGCGATGGCCACTCTTGAGGCGACGACCTCCCCGCAGGTCAAGCAACTGCTGGTGGACACCAAGGGCACCGAAGCGTGGGTGGGCGCGGGCAGGGCCTCGGGTGGTATGGCCTCCGGGCGCAGCCAGCTCGGTGCCGACATCCACGAGATCGACAACGCCGCATCGCGCTGCGGTCGCCTGCTCGACGAGGTCGCCGGTGACGCCGACGCGGTCGCCGAGCGCCGCGACGAGATCATCGCCGCGATGGCGCAGACCGCCAAGCCGTACTTCGGTGACGTCGGTGCGATGACCTACCTGCAGTGGCTGCGCCGCTACGTCGAGCTCGCGATCGGCGACGGCAACAGCACCGCCGACACCAAACGCCCGGATTCGCCGTGGCTCGACATCACGTGGCGGGACCGCTTCGAGCAGATGCTCAAGCGTGCCGAAGCGCGTCTGCACCCGAAGGATTCCGGTCCCATCGAGACGCTGTTCGACCCGCAGACGGGCGGCGAGCGGCTGCTGGAGGATCCCGAGGCCGCGATCTCGGCGCTGCTCGGAAGCTACCCGGACGCCGAGACCGTCGTTCTGCACCCGGCCGATGTCCCGTTCTTCGTCGAGCTGTGCAAGACGCTGGGCAAGCCGGTCAACTTCGTTCCGGTCATCGACAAGGACGTGCGCCGCTGGTGGCGTAGTGACTCGCTGTGGCAGGCGCACGACGCCCGCTACGACGCCGACCAGGTGTGCGTCATCCCGGGCACCGCGGCCGTCGCGGGCATCACCCGCGTCGACGAGCCCGTCGGCGAACTGCTCGACCGCTTCGAGCAGGCCGCGGTCGACGAGGTGCTCGCCGCCGGTGCCGAACCGGTCGACGTGCTGTCGCGCCGGCAGGCGCGCCGCGACGCCGGCGGCCCGCTGGCGGTGGTGCTCGACGCCCCCGACGTCCTGTGGGCGGGCCGCATGTCGGTCAACCCGGTGCACCGCATCGCGGCCCCCTCCGAGTGGCAGGTGCGTGAAGGCGTAAATGGCGCCGACAGCCGTTCCGCGTCGCATCCCTCGACGGGCGCCCGCCTTGAGGTCGCCGACGATCAGCACGTCGTGCTGTCGGTTCCGTTGTCCGGGACCTGGATCGAGATCCGCTTCACGCTGACCGACGTCGTCCGCAGCGGCGGCGCGCCGATCGTCGAGGTCGCCGACGCCTCGGCCGCCATGCGTGCCGTGCTCGCGATCGCCGCGGGCGTGGAAGGACCCGAGGCACTGCCGAAGGTCGTCGACGGCACCGCGACCGTGACCGTCGACTGGGATCCCGAGCGCGTCGCCGACCACACCGGTGTCACCGCGACGTTCGGTGCTCCCTTGGCCCCGACGCTCACCGTCGTGCCCGACGCCCTCGTCGGTCGCTGCTGGCCCGCGGTGTTCGCCGCGATCGGTTCGGCGGCAACCGATTCCGGGTTCCCGGTCATCGAAGGTCTGCTGAGCCTCGTGCACCTCGACCACGCCGCACACCTGCTGGCGGAGCTGCCGAAGACCCCGGCCGAATTCACCGTCACCGCAACGGCTTCGGCGGCCACTGACACCGAGGTGGGCCGCGTCGTGCCGGTCTCGGTCGAGGTTCGCAACGCGGCCGACGGTACGCTGCTGGCCACGCTCGAGGAGCGGTTCGCGATCCGCGGCCGCACCGGTGCGGCGGAGCTGACCGACCCGGTGCGCGCCGGTGGTGCCATCTCCGACAACGCCACCGACACCGCCCGCCGCCGCCGTCGCGACGTCACCGTGGGCGCGCCCGTCGACATGCGGCCGTTCGCCGTGGTCTCGGGGGACCACAACCCGATCCACACCGACCGGGCCGCCGCGCTGCTGGCCGGCCTGGAAGGCCCGATCGTGCACGGCATGTGGCTTTCGGCCGCGGCCCAGCACGTCGTCACCGCCACCGACGGCAAGCCGGTCCCGCCGGCCAAGCTCATCGGCTGGACCGCCCGTTTCCTCGGCATGGTCAAGCCGGGTGACGAGGTCGATTTCCGTGTCGACCGCGTCGGAATCGACGTCGGCGCAGAGGTTCTGGAGGTCTCGGCCCGCATCGGTTCGGAGCTGGTGATGTCGGCGACCGCGCGCCTGGCCGCGCCGAAGACCGTGTATGCCTTCCCCGGCCAGGGCATCCAGCACAAGGGCATGGGCATGGAGGTCCGTGCTCGCTCCAAGGCGGCCCGCAAGGTGTGGGACTCGGCCGACAAGTTCACCCGCGAAACCCTCGGGTTCTCGGTGTTGCACGTCGTCCGCGACAACCCCACCAGCCTGATCGCCTCCGGTGTGCACTACCACCACCCCGACGGTGTGCTGTTCCTGACGCAGTTCACCCAGGTCGCGATGGCGACCGTGGCGGCCGCGCAGGTCGCCGAGATGCGCGAGCAGGGTGCGTTCGTCGAGGGCGCGATCGCCTGCGGTCACTCCGTCGGTGAGTACACCGCCTTGGCGTGTGTGTCGGGCGTGTACGAGCTGGAGGCGCTGCTGGAGGTCGTGTTCCACCGCGGCAGCAAGATGCACGACATCGTGCCGCGTGACGAACTGGGCCGGTCGAACTACCGCCTGGCCGCGATCCGGCCGAGCCAGATCGATCTCGACGACGCCGACGTCAAGGACTTCGTCGCCGAAATCTCCGAGCGCACAGGTGAATTTCTGGAGATCGTGAACTTCAACCTGCGCGGCTCGCAGTACGCCATCGCGGGCACGGTCGCGGGCCTGGAGGCGCTGGAGGAGGAGATCGAGCGTCGCCGCCAGATCACCGGCGGCAAGCGGTCGTTCATCCTGGTGCCCGGTATCGATGTGCCGTTCCACTCCAGCGTGCTGCGGGTCGGCGTGGCCGACTTCCGGCGCAGCCTGGAGCGCGTCATGCCGCGCGACAAGGATCCCGAGCTGATCATCGGGCGCTACATCCCGAACCTGGTTCCGCGTCCGTTCACCCTGGACCGCGACTTCATCCAGGAGATCCGCGATCTGGTGCCCGCCGAGCCGCTCGACGAGGTGCTCGCCGATTACGACACGTGGCGCAACGAGAAGCCGAAGGAGCTGTGCCGCAAGATCGTCATCGAGCTGTTGGCCTGGCAGTTCGCCAGCCCGGTGCGCTGGATCGAGACGCAGGACCTGCTGTTCATCGAGGAGGCCGCAGGCGGTCTCGGTGTCGAGCGGTTCGTCGAGATCGGCGTGAAGTCGGCGCCGACCGTGGCGGGTCTGGCGACCAACACGCTCAAGCTGCCCGAGTACTCGCACAGCACTGTCGAGGTGCTCAACTCGGAGCGCGACGCCGCGGTGCTGTTCGCGACGGACACCGATCCGGAGCCGGAGCCCGAGGTCGACGAAAGCCCCGCGGCGGCTTCGGCTCCCGCTGAAGCCCCCGCTGCCGAGGCGGCCCCGGCTCCGGTCGCCGCCCCGTCGGCGCCGGCGGGCGGACCTCGCCCCGACGACATCACCTTCGATGCCGCGGATGCGACGGTGGCCCTGATCGCGTTGAGCGCCAAGATGCGCATCGACCAGATCGAGGCGCTCGACTCCATCGAGTCGATCACCGACGGTGCGTCCTCGCGGCGCAACCAGCTGCTGGTCGACCTCGGTTCCGAGCTGAACCTCGGCGCCATCGACGGTGCGGCAGAGGCCGATCTGGGCGCGCTCAAGGGGCAGGTGACCAAGCTCGCCCGCACCTACAAGCCGTTCGGACCTGTGCTCTCGGATGCGATCAACGACCAGTTGCGCACGGTGCTCGGACCGTCGGGCAAGCGTCCGGCGTACATCACCGAGCGGGTCACCAAGACCTGGGAGCTGGGCCCGGGCTGGGCCAAACACGTGACCGTCGAGTTCGCGCTCGGCACGCGTGAGGGCAGCAGCGTGCGCGGTGGCGACCTGGGTGGTCTGCACGCCGGTGCGCTGGCCGACGCCGCAGGTGTCGACAAGGTCATCGACGCCGCGGTCGCCGCGGTCGCGGCGCGGCGCGGCGTCTCGGTGTCGCTGCCCTCGGCGGGCGGTGCCTCGGGTGGTGTCGTGGATTCGGCGGCACTCGGCGAGTTCGCCGAGAAGGTGACGGGCCCCGACGGTGTGCTGGCCTCGGCCGCGCGCCTGGTGCTCAACCAGCTCGGCCTCGGCGAGGCCGTCACCACGCCGGAGAAGGCCACCGACGCCGAGCTGATCGACCTGGTGACCACCGAACTCGGTTCGGACTGGCCCCGATTGGTGGCACCGGCGTTCGACGCCCGCAAGGCCGTCGTGTTCGACGACCGGTGGGCCAGCGCTCGCGAGGATCTGGTCAAGCTGTGGCTGGCCGAGGAAGACGACATCGACGCGCAGTGGGAGCAGCTCTCCGAGCGTTTCGAGGGCGCAGGGCATGTTGTTGCGACACAGGCGAACTGGTGGCAGGGCAAGGCCCTTGCCGCGGGCCGCAACGTCCACGCCTCGCTGTTCGGCCGGATCGCCGCGGGTGCAGAGAACCCGGGCAAGGGCCGCTACTGCGACGAGGTCGCGGTGGTCACCGGCGCGTCGAAGGGCTCGATCGCGGCATCGGTCGTCGGGCAGCTGCTCGACGGCGGCGCCACGGTTATCGCCACGACGTCGCGTCTGGATGACGATCGCCTGGCGTTCTACAAGCAGCTCTACCGTGATCACGCCCGGTTCGACGCCACCCTGTGGGTGGTCCCGGCGAACATGGCCTCCTACAGCGACATCGACAAGCTCGTCGAGTGGGTCGGTACCGAACAGGTCGAAAGCCTTGGGCCGCAATCGATCCACCTCAAGGACGCGCAGACCCCGACGCTGCTGTTCCCGTTCGCCGCACCGCGTGTGGGTGGGGACATGTCCGAGGCCGGTTCACGCGCCGAGATGGAGATGAAGGTGCTGCTGTGGGCCGTGGAGCGGCTCATCGGCGGGCTGTCGAGGATCGGTGCCGAGCGGGACATCGCGTCGCGTCTGCATGTCGTGCTGCCGGGTTCGCCGAACCGTGGCATGTTCGGCGGCGACGGTGCTTACGGCGAGGCGAAGTCGGCGCTCGACGCACTGGTGAACCGCTGGAGCGCCGAGTCGTCGTGGGCCGAACGGGTCAGCCTGGCGCACGCGCTGATCGGCTGGACCAAGGGCACCGGCCTGATGGGTCACAACGACGCCATCGTCAGTGCGGTCGAAGAGGCCGGCGTGACCACCTACACCACCGACGAGATGGCTGCCATGCTGCTCGAGCTGTGCACGGTGGAGACGAAGGTCGCCGCGGCCGGCGCACCGGTGAAGGTCGACCTGACCGGCGGTCTGGGTGACATCAAGATCGACATGGCCGAGCTGGCTGCCAAGGCCCGCGAGGAGATGTCCGCCACCGCAGACCAATCCGACGACGACGAGGATGGCGCCGGCGGTGTGATCGCAGCGCTGCCGTCGCCGCCGCGGGGATACGACCCGGCGCCGGCTCCGGAGTGGGACGACCTCGACGTCGACCCGGCCGATCTGGTGGTCATCGTCGGTGGCGCCGAACTCGGCCCGTACGGTTCGTCGCGCACGCGCTTCGAGATGGAGGTCGACGGCGAGCTGTCGGCGGCCGGTGTGCTGGAACTCGCGTGGACGACCGGCATGGTCAAGTGGGAGGACGATCCCAAGGCCGGCTGGTACGACACCGCAACCGGTGAACTGGTGCCCGAGTGCGAGATCGTGGAGCGCTATCACGACGCCGTCGTGGAACGTTGTGGCATCCGCGAGTTCGTCGACGACGGTGCGATCGATCCGGATCACGCGTCGCCGCTTCTGGTCAGTGTCTTCCTGGACAAGGACTTCTCGTTCGTGGTGTCCAGCGAGGCCGATGCCCGTGCGTTCGTCGAGTTCGATCCCGAGCACACCGTGGCCCGTCCGCTGCCGGATTCGTCCGACTGGGAGGTCACCCGCAAGGCGGGCACCGAGATTCGCGTGCCGCGCAAGACCAAGTTGTCGCGGACCGTCGGTGCGCAGATCCCGACCGGGTTCGATCCGACCGTGTGGGGCATCACGCCCGACATGGCGAACTCGATCGACCGGGTGGCGCTGTGGAACATCGTGGCGACCGTCGACGCGTTCCTGTCGTCCGGCTTCACGCCGACCGAGCTGATGCGCTGGGTGCACCCGAGCCAGGTGGCCTCGACGCAGGGCACCGGCATGGGCGGCATGACCTCGATGCAGACCATGTACCACGGCAACCTGCTGGGCCGGGCCAAGCCGAACGACATCCTGCAGGAGGTTCTGCCGAACGTCGTTGCCGCACATGTCATGCAGTCGTATGTGGGCGGTTACGGCGCGATGGTCCATCCGGTCGGTGCGTGCGCAACGGCTGCGGTGTCGGTGGAAGAGGGCGTCGACAAGATCAAGCTCGGCAAGGCCGACCTGGTGATCGCGGGCGGCTTCGACGATCTGACGCTGGAGGCCATCATCGGCTTCGGTGACATGGCGGCCACCGCCGACACCGAGATGATGCGGGCCAAGGGCATCAGCGATTCGAAGTTCTCGCGGGCCAACGACCGTCGCCGGCTCGGGTTCCTCGAGGCCCAGGGTGGTGGCACCATCCTGCTGGCCCGTGGTGATCTCGCGCTCAAGATGGGGCTGCCGGTGCTGGCGGTCGTCGGTTACGCGCAGAGCTTCGCCGACGGCGTGCACACGTCGATCCCCGCTCCGGGACTCGGTGCCCTCGGCGCCGCTCGCGGTGGCAAGGATTCGTCGCTGGCTCGTTCGCTGGCCAAGCTGGGCGTCGGCGCCGACGACATCGCGGTGATCTCCAAGCACGACACTTCGACGCTGGCCAACGATCCCAACGAGACGGAACTGCACGAGCGGATCGCCGACTCGATGGGCCGGGCGCCGGGCAACCCGCTGTTCATCGTCAGCCAGAAGACCCTGACCGGCCATGCCAAGGGCGGCGCCGCGGTGTTCCAGATGATGGGGTTGTGCCAGATCCTGCGCGACGGCGTCATCCCGCCGAACCGCAGCCTGGACTGCGTCGATGACGAGCTGGCCACCTCCGGTCACTTCGTGTGGGTGCGTGAGCCCCTGGATCTGCGCGGCAAGTTCCCGCTCAAGGCCGGTCTGGTGACCAGCCTCGGGTTCGGGCACGTGTCGGGTCTGGTGGCCCTGGTACATCCGGAGGCGTTCATCGCCGCGCTGGATCCGTCCGAGCGCGACGACTACCGCAAGCGGGCCGAGCAGCGCATGCTCGCCGGTCAGCGCCGGCTGGTCAGCGCGATCGCCGGTGGGCGGCCGATGTACGAGAAGCCCGCCGATCGCCGGTTCGATCACGACGCACCGGAGAAGCGCCAGGAGGCGGCCATGCTGCTCGACGCGGACGCACGCCTCGGCGAGAACGGTGTCTACATCCGGTGACCGCACATGAGGGGAGCGGTGTGTCAGGTTCAGGAGTGGCTGGGCTAGGTTCCCTTCTATGGCGATAGTCGGAGTCGGTATCGATCTGGTGTCCATCCCGGATTTCGCCGAGCAGGTCGACAGGCCGGGAACCGTGTTCGCCGAGACGTTCACGCCGGGTGAGCGCCGGGACGCCGCGGACAAGAGTTCGTCGGCGGCCCGGCACCTGGCGGCCCGGTGGGCCGCCAAGGAAGCCGTGATCAAGGCCTGGTCGAGCTCTCGGTTCTCCAAGCGGCCCGCCCTGCCGGAGGGGATCCACCGTGACATCGAGGTGGTGACCGACATGTGGGGTCGTCCCAAGGTGCGGTTGTCCGGCGAGATCGCCAAGCATCTGGAGAGCGTGACGATCCACGTGTCGCTCACCCACGAGGATCAGACCGCCGCTGCGGTCGCGATCATCGAAGAGCCGTAGGCATACTCCGCCACGCCGCGATTAGGCTCGTCGTATGAGTGATGTGGTCGCGCGGGTCAAGCAGGTGTTGCCGTCGGTACGGGCCGATCTGGAGGATCTGGTCCGCATCCAATCGGTATGGGCCGATCCGGCCCGCCGCGGTGAGGTGGCGCGCAGCGCCGAAGCGGTGGCGAAGCTGCTCACCGACGCCGGGTTCGGCGAGGTCCGCATCGTGAGCGAGGGCGGTGCGCCTGCGGTCATCGCGCATCACCCCGCGCCGCCGGGTGCCCCGACGGTGCTGCTCTACGCCCACCACGACGTGCAGCCGGAAGGCGATGCGGCGCAGTGGGATTCGCCGCCGTTCGAGCCGACCGAACGTGACGGCCGGTTGTACGGCAGGGGCACCGCCGACGACAAGGCAGGTATCGCAACCCATCTCGCTGCCATACGTGCTTTCGACGGCAAGCCGCCCGTGGGCGTGACGGTGTTCGTCGAGGGCGAGGAGGAGTCCGGTTCGCCGTCGCTGGGCGCCCTGCTCGCGGCGCACCGCGACGCGCTTGCCGCCGATGTCATCGTGATCGCCGACTCCGACAACTGGAGCACCGAACTGCCCGCGCTCACGGTGTCGTTGCGCGGCCTGGTGGACTGCGTCGTGGAGGTGGCCACGCTCGATCACGGCCTGCACTCGGGTCTGTGGGGCGGAGTGGTCCCCGATGCGCTGAGCGTCCTGGTGCGGCTGTTGGCGAGCCTGCACGATGACGGGGGCAATGTCGCGGTGGCCGGTCTGCACGAGGCGACCGCGGCCGACGTCGACCGGGGCGCGGACTGGGTCAGGCAGGAGTCGGGGCTTCTCGACGGCGTGTCCGAGATCGGTTCGGGCTCAGTGGTGCAACGCATGTGGGCCAAACCCGCCGTGACCGTCATCGGCATCGACACCACACCGATCGGCAAGTCGTCGAACACCCTGATCCCGCGGGCGCGCGCCAAGATCAGCATGCGTGTGGCCCCCGGTGGCGACGCTCGGGCGCACTTGGAGGCCCTGACCCGCCACCTCGAGGCGAACACGCCGTGGGGGGCGAGAATCACCGTCACGCCGGGCGACCTCGGCCAGCCCTATGCGATCGATGCGAGCGGACCGGTGTACGAGGCCGCCCGCGCGGCGTTCCACGAGGCCTGGGGACACGAACCGGTCGACATGGGGATGGGCGGATCGATCCCGTTCATCGCGGAGTTCGCCGCGGCGTTCCCCGAGGCGACGATCCTGGTGACCGGTGTCGAGGACCCGGGGACCCAGGCCCACAGCATCAACGAGAGCCTGCACCTGGGGGTGTTCGAAAAGGCCGCGACCGCAGAGGCGTTGCTGCTCGACGCGCTGGGCCGCTGACCGACCGTGCTGGGCAGCGCGGCCTGGTTCGCGGTGGGCCTCGTCGCCCTGGCCTTCGGATCAGAGATGATGGTTCGCGGTGGCGCGCAGATGGCGTCGCGCATGGGGATCAGTCCCATCGTCGTCGGCTTGACCGTGGTGTCCATCGGGACGAGCCTGCCCGAGTTGGCCGTTGGCGTGACGGCGGCTGTGGAAGGCAGTGGGGCGTTGGCCGTCGGCAACATCGCGGGCACCAACATCGTGAACCTGCTGTTCATCCTCGGGCTCAGTGCGCTGTTGCGGCCGTTGGCGATTCAGCATCGCACGTTGCGTCTCGACCTGCCCGCGATGGCGGTGGCCGCGGTGCTGTTCTGGGTGCTGTCCGTCGACGGAACCCTCTCGCGGGTCGACGGCGTGATCCTGCTGTGCTCGGCGATCGCGTACACCGTGGTGGTGGTGCGCTCGGCGCGGTCGGAGACCCGCGACCTCGTCGACGAGTACGCATCGGCCTACCGGGGCCAGGGATATCAGGGCGAGCCGATCGGTGACGACGAGACGCCGGCACACCAGGCGGAGCTTCGGCGCACCGGAGGGCTCGTACGCCATGTCGCGATGACGGTCGTGGGCATCACGATCGTCGTCGTCGGGGCCGAGTGGCTGGTCGACGGGGCCGTGGGCATCGCGCGCGAATTCGGTGTGTCCGACGCGCTGATCGGTCTCACGATCGTCGCGATCGGCACCTCGGCTCCCGAACTGGTGACGACGATTGTCTCGACCATGCGCGGTGAGCGCGACATCGCGATCGGAAACCTGTTGGGCAGCAGTGTCTACAACATCGTGCTGATCCTGGGTGTCACATGTCTCGTGCCGGGTCAGGGGCTGCCGCTCACATCCAACTTGGTGTGGATCGACATTCCCGTGATGGTGGCCGCCACGCTGATCTTGATCCCGGTCTTCTTCTCGGGCCGCAGGGTTCATCGTGCCGAGGGGGCCGCGATGGTGGTCGTCTACCTCGCATACCTGACCGTCCTGCTGGTCACGCAGACCTGACGATCAGACCGACAGGTCGCGCCGCAGCTTGGCCACGTGGCCGGTGGCGCGAACGTTGTACTGCGCGACGGCGATCCTCCCGTCCTCGTCGACCAGGAAGGTCGACCGGATGACGCCCTGAACGGTCTTGCCGTACATCGTCTTCTCGCCGTAGGCACCCCAGGCCGTCAGCACGTTGCGGTCGGGATCGGACAGCAGCGGGAAGGTCAGGCCTTCCTTGTCGCGAAACTTGGCGAGCTTTTCCGGCTTGTCGGGGGAGATCCCGACGACATCCAGGCCCGCATCGTTGAGTTCGGCGAGGTTGTCGCGGAAGTCGCAGGCCTGCTTGGTGCAACCGGGAGTCGACGCCGCCGGGTAGAAGTAGACGATGACCTTCCTGCCCCGGTAATCGGCGAGGCTGACGGTGTTGCCGTCGGCATCCGGCAGACTGAACGCGGGTGCGGTGTCACCTGGTTGTAGACGGGGTGTCGGCGGCATGCACTGGATCCCTTCTCGTCGGGCGGTACCGATGGAACGGTGCCGGCTGATCTAGGGTAGTGCCGCAGGGCACCACGACAGGGACCGGCTTAGAGGAGCAAACAGTGGCGAACCGCGATCCGGAGACCATCAAGCGGGAGATCGACGAGGCTCGTGATCGATTGGCGTTGACCGTCGATTCGCTGGCCGAGCGCGCCAATCCACAGCGGCTCGCCGAAGACGTCAGGTCCGTGGTCGTCGGGTTCATCAAGAAACCGGCGGTGACGGCGTCACTCGCGGGTGTGGGCGCGATCGTGGCGATCGTGATCGTGCGTCGGATCAAGCGCCGCTGACCACAGCATCGTGTGTTCGCCCGCCGGTCAAACCGGCGGGCGTTTCTCTGTGCGCTGTCGTGGTGAGCGGGCCGCCGGGTCAGCGTCGGCGTCCGGTCCGCAGCCAGCCTGCCAGCGAGAAACTGGGTGGATTGGCGACGCGTCCGATGCGGTTGCAGGTGTAGACCATGATCGGCTGATGAGTAGCAACGAACTGCGAGGTGGTCGACGCCGCCGGGAGTTGGTCACCTGCCGTGGTCATCAGCTAATACCTCGAATCCTGGCGCTGTTGCTACGTGGAGGCCGGCCGTTATAAGTCAGCTAACTAGAGAATAGCAGCATGTCTGTCGTCTGACCAGGGTATGTCTCGGATATCGAGGTCAATTAGTAACTATCGCAAGCGTCAGTAATCTCGCAAACCGCTCGTGACCTCGAAGGTTGATCTTGATAGCAGCACATTTGACGCGTGGTCGGCGACGTCAGGCAGACGAAAAGCGCGCTGTCAATGGGCAAAGTGTGCGGATTTCGAGGCCGGCGCTGCGTCACGCTTCGGTTGATCTTGAATCTGCCCGGACCGCGTGGACCCAGCTAATGCGTCGCATCCGACTGTGCCGTGCCCCGCGCGATGGGAAGGTGATGAGCGCTGGGCCGTCGGCATCGCCGTAACTGCTCGTGCTGCCGTTTGCTGGTTGTCGCCGTCGGCCCGCGTGCCCGCTTTGGTGCCGGCGTCGGTCGGGCGGCGCCGGGTCGGCCGGAGGGGCTGTTTCTGGCTGGTGCGCAGGGCTTTTCCGTCGGTGTACCGCGAACCGCAACGGAACTGGCGATTCCCGGCCGCAGATCCGGTGAACGGCCGTTATCGCGCGAACGGTTGCTACCACGTGGCTGTGTAGCTAAGGTCGAGGGCAGGTCCGGGTCGGGGAGCGGATCGGTGAATCAAGCGCAGTTGCAACACGGATGAAACCGTGTGATCAAGGGGGGACGTGTCGTGCAGCAGATTTTCCTCGGATTTGCCGCCTCGTCACGACGTCTCCGGCGCCATGCCGCCGCGAAGCGTCCGCTCCTCCCTCGGCACGGTGCGGGAGGTCTTATGGCACATGTGAGCGACGAAACGCTGGGCGACCTGCGGCGGGAGCTCGACCGCTTCAAGAGTGAGCAGTACCGCGACGCCGGCTATGCCGCGGCTCATCTGGCGGGCGCGGTCGAGGCCCTTCTGGAAGAGGCCGAGCAGAGCGTCTCCGACCGATATCGCGTCAGCTGAAAGACATCGACCGCAGGTCAACATCATTTCCGAACTCAGAAACGCGAAAGGGCGGGCACTTGGCCCGCCCTCACGCGATGTATGGTGCGCCGTCAGGGTTTCGAACCCCGGACCCGCTGATTAAGAGTCAGCTGCTCTACCAACTGAGCTAACGGCGCGCGGTGAAGACAATAACAGGACAAGACCCCGAGCGTGAAATCCGCAGGCCAGAGCGCCGGCGAGCGCTTCGCCCGGGGGTAGTCCGAAGTTGCCCTTAGAATCGTTGCGAGAACTGGTTGGTCGCAGCCGGGTGCAAGGGATGGAGCGTGATGGGGCAGGTAACGACGGTGATCCGTCCGCGCCGCGGTTTGTTCCGGTCGGCGGTTGTCGCAATGGTGCCCGCATTGCTGTTCGGTCTCATGGCTTGCGGTAAGGACGAACAGGACGGGCCTGCGCCGGTGATCGCCGACAAGGGCACACCGTTCGGTGACCTCCTGGTGCCGAGGGTCAACGCCTCGGTCACCGACGGCGCGGTCGGCGTGCGGGTCGAGGCGCCCGTGACGGTCACCGCGGAGAACGGCGTGCTGGGCGCGGTCAGCATGACCGACGAGAGCGGCTCGCCGGTCGCGGGAACGCTCAGCGAGGACGGGTTGACGTGGTCGACCACCGATCCGCTGGATTACAACGAGCAGTACACGCTCACCGCGCAGTCGCTCGGCCTCGGCGGTGTGACGAATCGGCGCATCCAGTTCGAGACGCACTCGCCGGAGAACCTGACGATGCCGTACGTGCTGCCCAACAACGGCGAAGTCGTCGGGGTGGGCCAGCCGATCGCGATCCGCTTCGACGAGAACATCACCGATCGGGTTGCGGCGCAGCGCGCGATCACGGTCAAGACCACGCCGCACGTCGAGGGCGCTTTCTACTGGCTCAACAACCGCGAGGTGCGGTGGCGGCCCGCCGAGTACTGGAAGCCCGGCACCACGGTCGATGTGTCGGTGAACACCTACGGCGTCGAACTGGGTGACGGCCTGTACGGGCAGGACAACGTCGAAACCCATTTCAAGATCGGTGACGAGGTCGTCGCCGTCGCCGACGACAACACGAAGACGCTCACGGTGCGACGCAACGGCGAGGTCATCAAGACCATGCCGATCTCGATGGGCAAGAACAGCACGCCCACCAACAACGGCATCTACATCATCGGCGATCGCTACGAGCACCTCGTGATGGATTCCTCGACCTACGGCGTTCCGGTCAACTCGCCGAACGGGTATCGCACCGAGGTCGACTACGCGACCCAGATGTCCTACAGCGGCATCTACGTCCACGGCGCACCGTGGTCGGTGGGCAGCCAGGGCTACAGCAATGTCAGTCACGGGTGCCTCAACGTCAGCACCGCCAACGCGCGTTGGTTCTACGAGAACACCAAGCGCGGCGACATCGTCGAGGTGCGCAACACCGTCGGCTCGCTGCTTCCCGGCACCGACGGCCTGGGCGACTGGAACATCCCGTGGGAACAGTGGCGCGCCGGTAACGCCAGCACCTGAGTGTTACCGCACCGAACGGTCCAGCGTGGCCAGTGAGTCGACGATGAACTGCTCGGGAAACGGTGGCATGCCGCCGATCTGGTCGGCGAAGCTCTGCGGTGTGTCCGTCCAGTCGTAGGTCAGCGTGACCTCGGTGGCATCCCCGTCGGGTAACAGGTCGTAGCGCCAGAACCAGCCGCCCGGGGTGTGGTTGCCCGCCTCGTCGAGCTGGCCGGGCACCCACGCGATCGTCCGGTTCTCGTCGAATTCGGTGACGAGGTTGTGCATGACGTAGTGGCCGCCGGCCTGTTCGAGGAACATGTTGATCGCGAACAGCTGCCCGGTGCCGGTGATGGGTCGCGGGTCGATCGCGTCGCGCACCCAGTCGCCCGGTTCGGTGTCCTTGTGACGGGCCGGGTCCGACAGGACCCGGAACACGTCCTGCGGCGCGGCCGCGATCCTGCGGCTGACGACATAGCGTTTCGGCGTGCTCATGCCTGGACCTTCTCCCCGTAGAGGCGGGCGATGTCGGGACTGTCGAGCCAGCCCGAATAGGTGGGGCGCTTGGGCCAACCCTCCGGGGAGTCCTGCCACTCCTCCTGGCGGCCGTACGGCAGCAGGTCGATGAGTGCGAAGGTGTGGCTGAGTTGTTCGGTGCCGCGACCGTTGGTGTGCCAGGTCCGGTAGACCTTGTCCCCGGACGGATGGGGGACCCGCAGGAACACGTTCACCGCGAAGCCCTCGTTGGGGCCGGCGTCGACGTCGGCGCCGAACGAGCTCTCCGAGGACGAGAACCACTCCATGGTGTTCCCGACCTTGGCGCGGTACCGCAGCGCTTCTTCGATGGGCCCGTTGGTGACGACGACGAATCGGGCGTCGTAGTTGTCCAGGAACTCCAGCCGTGTGAACTGCGACGTGAAGCCCGTACAGCCACCGCACTGCCACTGGGCGCCGTCGGTCCACATGTGGTGATAGGTGATGAGCTGGGACCGGCCCGCGAAGACATCGGCGAGCCGCACGGGGCCGTCGGCCCCGATCAGCACGTACTCGGGCAGCTCGACCATCGGCAGGCGCCGTCGCGCCGCGGCGATCGCGTCGAGTTCTCTGGTGGCCGCCTTCTCACGTCGACGCAGGTCGTCGAGTGCGGCGCGCCAGGTATCGCGGTCAACCACCGGGGGTATGGCTGTCGTCATCGGATCTCCTAGGGCAGTGAAGTGTTGTCTTCGGTTTCTTCGTTCGGTACCGACCCTGTACAGACCCACCTCGCGCCGGGAACTCATCGCGTTCGGTACTGTCCTCCGAAACGAAGGGTGACCTAAAACACGCACTCGAAACGAGCACGGAAGTAGGTACAGGCAAGAATGAGCAGCCAACGACCCGATGGGGCCGGCCTGCGTCTCCTCGTCGTCGGCGCCTCCTCGGGCATCGGACATGCTGTCGCGGAGAGCGCCGCCGAGCGTGGTGTCAAGGTCGCGGTGGCGGCGCGACGTATCGACCTGCTGGATGCCCTCGCGGAGAAGGTCGGGGGATTCGCGTTCGAACTCGATGTCGAGGACCGCGCGGCGATCACACGGGTGGTCAACGAGGCGGCCGACGCCCTCGGCGGCCTCGACGCGGTGGTGTTCACCAGCACGGTGATCCCGTTCGCCTACATCGAGGACACGGATTTCGCCACGTGGCTGCACGCGTTCAGCGTGAACGCGATCGGTGCCAACCACGTGCTCCGCGCCGCGGTACCCCGGTTGTCGGAGAACGGCGTGGTGCTCGTCGCGTCCAGCCATGACGTGGGCCGCCCCCGTGCCGGCGTGGCGGCCTACAGCGCGAGCAAGGCCGCCCTCGACGAGATCCTGCACTCGTGGCGCAGTGAGCACCCGGAGTTGTCGTTGATCCGGGTTGGCGTCGGACCCACCGAGGACACCGAGATCCTGCGCGGTGCCGACCGCGACCTGCTGGACCAGCTGCTCAAGCTGTGGGTCGAACAGGGAGCGCTGCCGGCCAGGATGTCGGCGCTTCACGATGTCGCCAACACGCTGGTGTCGCTGGTGACGACGGCGTTCGAGAACCCGACCGTGGTTCCCGAGGTCGTCCAGTTGTCACCGCGCATCCGTAAGCGGGCGCCGGCGAAGCAATAGCCGGGATCGCGGCCGTTTTCACACCTGGCCGGCCGGCAACGCCACAGGCTCGGAGGGGCCCTCAGGTTCATCGGTGGTCGCGGTGGGCTCGGCGTCGTCCGCCTTGCGGACAGGCTCCCCGGCAGGCGGTTTGGTCGGCCACCAACTGAGCTTGCCGATCAACACCGCCGCGGCAGGCACCGTGATGGTGCGCACCAAAAACGTGTCCAGCAGCAGACCGACGCCGATGATGAAACCGATCTGCACGGCGGCCAGCAGGCTGCTGAACGTCATGCCGAACATCGATGCCGCGAAGATGAGCCCGGCCGAGGTGATGACGCCGCCGGTGGCGCCGATGGTGCGGATCACGGCCGTGCGCATGCCGTGCGCGGCCTCGTCACGTATTCGTGAGATCAGCAGCAGGTTGTAGTCGGCGCCCACGGCGACCAACACCAGAAACGCCATGCCCGGCACCGTCCAGACGATCTGCTTGCCCAAAATGAACTGGAAGAACACCACGCCGATGCCAAGCGCTGACATGTACGAAAGAACAACGGACAGAACAAGATAGATCGGCGCGATGATCGATCGCAGCAGCCCGGCCAGAATCAGGAACACCACGATCAGGGTCACGGTGATGATGAACCGGATGTCCCCGTCGTAGTAGGTGCGCACCTCGTTCTGTATCGACGAGAAGCCGACCAGGGAGATCTTCGCGTCCGCCAAAGTGGTGTTCGGGCGGGCGCTTTCGGCCGCCCTGACGATCTCATCGACCTGATCCATGGCCTCGGTGCCGAACGGGTCCAGCGCCGTCTGGACCAGGTACCTGACGGAGTGGCCGTCAGGTGAGACGAAAAGCGCTGCGGCCTTGTTGAATTCATCTTGTGTGAGGATCTGTGGCGGGATGTAGAAGCCGGACATCTGCGGATCGGACGCGTCGCGCTTCATCGCGAGCAGGAACTGCGAGGCCTGATCGAGGCCCCGACCCATGTTCCTGGTCTGGTCGACGAGTAATTGGACGCCTTGCGCGAGTTGATGACTGGAAGTTGCCAGCAGGTCGGCGCCCTGCTCCAGCTCGTCGAGCTGGCGCTTGATGCTCGTGGCGTCTTCCAGTCCGAGTTCGCGGGCCGCCGCGGTGGCCTCGTTGATGCTCTCCTGCAGGCCTTTGACGGCTTCGTCGAGTGTCTCGTCGCCCTCGGTGGATTCCAGTTGGCGTCCGAGTTCGGCGAACTTGTCCAGGTTTCCGTTGTCCTTGGCGTCGACGATGCGCTGCAGATCCGCGCGGGCCGCAGCACAGGCCGGATCGATGTTGCACTCCGGGCTGACGTTCAGGGCCCTGACCACAGGGGCGGCCCAGTTGTAGACGTCGGTGATCCGCGCGAGATTGACGCCCATGGCCCGCCCCAGCGACCGCATGTTGGCGACCAGCTCGGTGGTCTGGTCGATCTGGTCGAGGGTCTTGGCACCGCCGTACTTCGTCTGCATGTCGGCGAGCGCACCGACCAGTGGCCGCACGGTGACGAGCGCGTTGGTCACCTGCGAGCTGATCTGCCCGAGGACGTCGGCGAGCTTGTGCGCGCCGCCACTGAGCGCCGACAGCTGCGAATCGTTGGCGTCGATCAGACCGACCGCGTCGTTGAGCTTGCCGCCGACCTCGCCGGCCTGCCACGTCGCGCGGGCTTCCTGGAGCATCTCGCCCGTGGGGCGCGTGACACCGCGGACCATCTCGATGTCGGGCAGCTGGCTCACACGCTGGGCCATCTGCTCCATGTCGGCCAGCGCCTTGGGGCTTCGCAGGTCCTGCGGCGACTGGATCAGGATGAACTGCTGGACGGTACTGCTGACGGGGAAGTGTTCGTCAAGCGCCGCGTAACCCATGTTGCTGTGCGCATCGTCGGGCAGATTCTTGCGGTCGTCGTAGTTGAAGTTCACCAGCATGGCGCACCCGGCCAGCGCGAGCAGTACCGCGAGACTGGCGGCCAGGTGGATCACGGGCTTGCGCACGATGTGCACGCCGGACCGGCGCCACAACCTGCCGGTCAGATCCTTGCGGGGCTTGACCCAGCCACGCCGCCCCGCCAGCACGATCATCGCAGGCAGCAGTGTCACGGACGCGAAGAAGCCGAATGCGATGGTGACCGAAAGCGCCGGGCCGACGGTGGAGAACACACCGAGGTCCGTGAACGCCAGGCCGAGGAATGTGATCGCGACCGTGCCTGCCGATCCGGCGATCACCTTGCCGATCGAGTCGAGGGCCGCGACGACGGCGTCGTCGGAGCTGAGCCCTGACCGCACGCACTCGTGATAACGGCTGAACAAGAAGATGGCGTAGTCGGTGCCTGCCCCCATCATCATCGCCGTCATCAACATGAGGGTCTGGGGGCCCAGGCCGATCACGTGCAGCGCGCCGAGACCGGCCACCGCCTGCTCGGCCACCACCAACGCCCCGCCCATCATCAGGAGGGGGAGCAGCATCGCGACGATGTTGCGATAGACGATGATGAGGATCGTCAGCACGATCAGGACGGTGGCGATCTCGATGACATGCTGGTCGCGTTCACCGATCTTGACGACGTCCTCGAACGTGGCGGCCGGCCCGATCACCTCGGCCGACAACGACGTGTTGGCGGTCGAGGACTTCACGGTGTCGACGATGTGCCGATAGGCCGTCTGGCCGTCGGCGGTGCCCATGGTCCCGGCCGCGCTGATCGGCAACTGCCAAGCCTTGTTGTCCGCACTGGTCATGACCTGACGCAGTTCGGGGATGCTCACGAAGTCTTGCGTCGACAGCACGTTCTCGGTGTCGGCGCGCAGCTTCTCCACCAGCTTGCGGTAGGTCTCCTCGTCGTCGGGTGTCAGCCCGTTGTCGTTGCTGAGGATCGCGATCGCGACATTTCCGCCGCCAGTTTCATTGAACGCCTTCTGCATATCGTTGCCGGCCGCGAAGACCTCCGAATCGGCGGGCAGGAATCCGGGCGGATTGCGTTCGGCGACCGCGGGCAGCGAAGGGACAGCCGCCAGCAACACACCCGCGACCGCCAACCAGGAGGCGATGACCACGAGGGGATGGCGAACTATGAATCTCCCAAGACCGGAGAATCCCACCCGCGACAACCAATTTCGCGGCACGAAGCGCCGGAACATCCCCGTCATGCTACACGTGCGGCGACCTTCTCATCTGCGTGAACGTTTCCGGGGCCGACGTGCGGTTTGTCGGAATCGTCCGTCCCTTATAGCGTGCTGGTGTCCAGGCGGGCATTCAGGTCCTGCGGTTGGCGAGCAATCCACGGGATGACGATGAAATTTGTAGTGGCAACCCACGGAACCCGAGGCGACATCGAACCGAGCGCGGCGGTGTCGCTGGAACTGCGCCGCCGCGGGCACGAAGTCCGAATGGCGGTACCGCCCAATCTCGTTCCGTTCGTGGAACGTGCCGGTCTGACCGCGGCCCCCTATGGCGTCGACTCCCAACAACAACTGGACGCTGACACTTTCCGCGATTTCTGGAAGGTCCGCAATCCGATCAAGGCCCTGCGTGAAGGCCGCGAATACATGGTCGGCGGTTGGGGTGAGATGAACGCCACCGTGACGGAACTGGCCGATGGCGCCGATCTGCTGCTGACCGGGACCACGTACCAGGAAGTCGTTGCCAATGTCGCCGAACGTCAACGCATACCGCTGGCAGCACTGCATTTCTTCCCGCACCGTGCCAATAGCCAGATTCTGCCGGTGCCGTTGCCCGAACGACTCGTGCCGCCGCTGTGGGCGGTCGTCGAATGGGGGTACTGGCGGATTCTGAAGGGGGCCGAGGACGCGCAGCGGCGCGAATTGGGTCTGCCGCCGGCCACCTCTCGTTCGGTACGGCGCATCGTGGAGAGCGGTGCACTCGAAATCCAGGCCTACGACGAGGTGTTCTTTCCCGGACTGCGTCAGGAGTGGCGGGGAACACGTCCGTTCGTCGGGGCGCTGACCCTCCAACTGCCGACCGATGCCGACTCGGACGTGACAGCTTGGGCCACAACTGGAAAGCCGCCGATCTACTTCGGCTTCGGCAGCATGCCGGTGGAGTCACCGGGCGATGCCGTCGCGATGATCTCGGCGGTGTGCGCGCAACTGGGAGAGCGCGCCTTGATCAGTTCGGGTGCGTGGGACCTCGACGACATTCCGCACGATGACCACGTCAAGGTGGTCGGCGCGGTCAATCACGCCGAGACCTTCCCGCTGTGCCGCGCGGTGGTGCACCACGGTGGTGCGGGCACCACCGCGGCCGGACTGCGCGCCGGGAAGCCCACGTTGATCTTGTGGGTGGGCGCCGATCAGCCGGTGTGGGCGGCGGCCGTGAAGAGGTTGCAAGTCGGTACGGCAGAACGGTTCTCGAAGGTCACGCAGGACTCGCTGCGGAACCGACTGCATTCGGTGCTTTCCCCGCGGACCGCGCGCCGTGCACAGGAAGTCGCCGCGCAGATGACCACACCCGCTGCCAGTGTCGCGGCGGCGGCCGACCTGCTCGAGGAGAAGGCGCGTGCGCAGCGGGTGTCGGCGTCCGGTGCCTCGCCGGCGTGAATTTCGGTGTGCCGGTTGATCTTGAGTTGCAGGTCATCGCGTTGCACCGAGGTCATACGGTTCGCCGAATTGGCTCTACACTGTCCGAATGCTGACGCGCACGTTGAAACTGCTCTCGTTGAAGTGGATTACCTACGGGGGCTGGATCGCCGATCTTCCCGGACGGTTCCCACCGGCACCCCAGCGGGACCGGATCGAGGCCATCCTGGCCGCCAACCACAAACGTCTGGGACCGCAGCAGGTGGCCGAAGAGTACGACCTCCCCGACGCGAAATTCACGCCGCGCGAGGTGAGTTCACCATCGTTTCAGGGTGATGTCTACGCGTGGCTCGTCATGCAGCGCAAGCCCAAGACCGTCATCGAGTTCGGTTCCGGATTCGGGGTGTCTGGCATGTTCTTCGGCGCCGGCCTTGAGGCGAATCAGTCCGGACATCTGTACAGCTTCGAGATCAACGACAAGTGGGCGGACGTGGCCGAGCAGTCCATCGCCCAGGTGACCAAGCGATTCACGCTGACGCGTGGGGCTTTTGAGGAGCATGTGAAAGATGTTCCCGGCCCGATCGATCTGGCATTCGTCGATGGCATCCACACGTACGACTTCGTCATGCAGCAGTGGGACATTCTGAAGCCGCTGATGGCACCCGGGGGCCTGGTGTTGTTCGACGACATCACCTACGGGCAGGGCATGCACGAGGCGTGGTTGGACATCGCCCGGTCCGACTCGGTCGCCGGAGCTGTGGAATTCCGCCGCAATCGACGCCTGGGACTCGTCGAGGTCAGGTGAGGCAGCTGGGTCAGCCGGCTCAGCTCGACGAAGGAAGCTGTGAAAACACAAACAGGCGTTGGTTTTCCCAGCTTTCTTCGTGGTGGCACGTGAAACCGCGATCGGTGAACAGCGACCGCAGCCCCTCGTCGGTGTAGCTGTTCATCCACCCGTGCTGCAGGCGGACGACCTTCTCGCGTGCGGCCCGCAACGTGTGGGGCTTGGCGGGTGCGCACGCGTACGACGCCACGCAGGTCGCGAACCGCTCGGCCAGCCAGTCCACGAGCTCCGGTAGGTCGTGAATGTACTCCAGCACGCCCATGAACACCGCGACGTCGTAGGAGTCGGGCTCGACATTCGGCAGCGGGCGTTCGTTCAGATCGGCGACGATGGTTCCCGGTCCGCGATCGACGATGTCGGACGGGACGTACGTGCACGACGGATCGAGATGGCGTTCCAGCACCCGTTTCGCGGCGCCGAATTCGATCACGCGGCTGCCGTCGGGGATCAGTTGCGCGGCCCGCTCGGTGCGGCTCTCCCACGAGGCATAGATGTTGCGAGGTTCGGCCCAGCGCCGGTAATCGGTCTTCTGACGCAGGGCGCCAAGCGCTCTCAACATTTGCTGAAACTCCTCGAACATCTGAATTCCGATGCGGTCGCACCGTCGCGGCGCGATCGGGCCGATGAAACCGGGCCGCGCACCGCGCCTGCTGTTCTCCGGAGGCTAACATCGACGTGCCCGCCGCGCCCTCGTCGGCATTTCCGAAGGCCTCGGTATGCATCAGTATGACGAAGTGTGCTGTCGAACTTGGCCCGGGGTACGGTTGAACCTCCCGCGGCACGCGCCTACCGAGCACGAGAGCCGGCACGGACCTCTCGTCTCGAAGACCCAGGAAAGTACCTCGCATGAGTATCAACAGCGCAGCTGATCGCGATGCGGCGGCCACCTCGTCGACCCCGTCGGTCGGGTATCTGGGATGGCACGGTCGGGGGAATCTCGGTGACGACGCGATCTACGACGCGGTGCGTGCGCAACTGCCGGGTGTGGGTTTCGCGGATCTGCCGGTGCTGCCGGGGGAGCGGTTCCGCGCGAGCCTGACCGGCCTCAACCGGTCCTTGCGGCGCAGCGCCCAGGTCATCGGCGGCGGAACCCTGATCGGCAGGCGGCATTGGCGGAGGCTTTCCGGCCGTGGGCTGAAACTCACGAGCGCGCAGGGCAGTTACGCCATCGGAGTCGGTGTGGAGGACCCTGTTTTCGAGGGCCGCCGCAGCGGCTCCGGGCCCGATGAGCTCCGACGCTGGATTCCCCTGTTGTCGCGGTTTCGGGTGGTCTCGGTGCGGGGGCCGCGAAGCGCGGAGTTGCTGGCAGATGCGGGACTTTCCGTGAAGGTCGCCGGAGATCCGGCGTTGTCGCTGCCGCGGCCCGACGTCGCGCCGCAGGATGGACTGATCGGGTTGAACCTGGGGTTCGGCGACGATCTGTGGGGTCATGACCCGGCGGGTGTGGCTGATGTGATTTCCGGGGCGGTACGGGAGCTTTCGACGCGCGGGTACCGGTTTGTGGGAATCCTGATGAACGGTTCGGATCGGCGCTGGACCGCGCAGGCATTGGCAGGCACCGGGGCGCAGATCGTGGCGCCGGGAGATGCCGCAGGCGCGGCGGCCGAGCTTGCTCGCTGCTCGGCGGTAATCGTGAGCCGTCTGCACGCCGGAATTCTGGCGGCCTTGTCGCAGACACCGGTCGTCTCGCTGGAGTACCAGCCGAAGTGCCGCGATTTCGCGCTGTCGATCGACGACGAGCGTGCGTTGATGCGTACCGACGCCCTCAGTGCATCCGCCGTGGTGGAGCGGGTGCTCGCCACCCTGGATGATTCGCAGGCGATCCGCGCAAGAACACGCGCGGCCGTCGACGCGCTGCGCACATGTCTTGACGCCGATTACGGTGTGCTGCGAACCGATCTCGGTTCACCTGCGCCATGATCGATCCGGCGTGGCAAAACCGCTGTGGTTTGCCGCGATCATCGGTTCGCGTATCGGCCCGGCCTGCCGACGATTTTTGTCCGTCATCGATTCGTGATCAGGGCTTTTCCTCGGTAGAGTTCCTCGCGATGCAGGCCTTCACCACCTTTTTTCGGTCGTTGGGAATCCACGCGGACCGCCGACGTGTCGAAGTGCCGCCGGGAGGAAATGTCCGATGCGCGTTGTGATGCGCGATGCTCGCGTGACGCTGATCGCTCTGCTGAGTGTCGTTGCGCTGGGGTTGGTTTCGACGGTCGTGTCGGTCGCCGCGGCGGCCGCACGGACCAGCGTCCTGATCATGGGTGGATCGGGCGATCCGCTCACCACGGATCAGGACGGCCTGCCGTTCATCCGCGACTACACGACAAAAGTCGTCACGAACTTCGTCACGCCCTCGGCATCCCGACCCGGCAGCGGTATTCCCGGTGGGCCGTACAACGCCGTCGCGGTCATCACGCCGGCGGAGTTCAACTCCGGTCACCCGTCGGACAACTCGTTGACCTTCGACAGGTCGGTCGCGGCGGGCACCGAGAAACTCGACACCTGCATCAACTCGGGCGAGGCGTGCGACATCAACGAGGACATCGGATCCGATCGGCCCGCGGCCGACGATGATCTGGTGGTTTTCGGGTTCTCTCAGAGCGCGGCCATCGCCACCCTGGAGAAGGCCCGGCTCGCCGCGAAGTACCCGTTCGGCGAGGGGCCGGACGTGTCGTTCATCCTCACGGCCAACGGAAATCGACCCAACGGGGGATTTCTGGCCCGTGGCCCCCAGGGTTTCACCATCCCGCTCGGATTCCCGAACGGTGGCGTGACGTTCAACGGTTCGACTCCGACGAACACCCAGTACTCGACGATCGACATCGCGATCCAGTACGACGGCTGGGCGGACCAACCGATCAACCCCGCCAACCTGCTGGCAGTGGCCAATGCAAACGCCGGACAGCGGCTTCTGCATCCCCATTACGCCGACCACAGCCTCGATGAACCCGGCATCATCGACCAGGGGCAGTACGGCGACACCAGATACCTGATGATTCCCGCCGACACGTTGCCGCTGCTCTACGAACTGTCGCAGACCCCGGTGGTCGGCTCGTTTTTGGCCGATGTTCTCGATGCGCCGCTTCGGGTTCTCGTGGAGTCCGGGTACGACCGGACGTCGAGCCCCGGTGAACCCAAACCGTGGACGTTGGTTCCGGCTAAAGACCCGCTGAAGACGGCGGTCGATTTCGTCGTCGCGATTCCCACCGGATGGGACAACGCGATCGAGAACATCAACGGCACACGACCGTTCGGCACACAACGTCCAGGTCCGTTCGGAGTCGGTGGCCCCGATGTGGACTACCTGAACCCTCCCGCCGATGCTGTGGAAAGCCCGGCGGAAACTGCCGAGGGCACTTCCTCGACATCTGCGGCCACGCTGGTGTCGCTGCGGAAGTCTCTCACCGAGTCGCGCATCGATCCGACTGCCGACCAGGTCGTCGCGATCACCGAGAAGGCGACGCGACAAGAACATCAGACCGTCGACGCGCCGAACGACACAACCGGTGACGAGCCGGAAACCGCCGGGACGGCCACGAGCCCGGATTCCACCGGATCGACGCAGCAGCCGTCGGACCCGAAATCCTCGACGGACGCGACGGGCGACTCGCGGACCGCGGCGGAAAGTACCGACACTGCGGATACCGCGGCGAAACGCGGGCCGAAACAGCAGGGCCGCGCCGCGGGTGCGAAGTCCGGTGAGGTGACCTCGGATCCGCAAAAGCCCTCCGGTGACGAGGATTCTTCGTCGAGCAGCCACCCTGCGAGTGGCGCCGCCACAGCGTCGACAGACGCCTCCGGTGGCAGACACCGTGCGCCCGATTCCGGCGCGGCCGCATCGAAACCGTCGTCGCGTGCCACGAACGCAAAGCCGAAACACGCCGCACCCGACAACGGTGATCGGCGGACCGAATCGGCTGCGGCGCATCGTCCGGCCAAGCGCGATACGAACGCGCCGGAAAAGTCCGACAAGTCGGAGAAGTCCGACAAGTCGGAAAAGTCGGAGAAGTCCGACAAGTCGGCATCGGCCGCCAAGAGTTAGCGTGGTGTGATATGTGGAGCGCAGTCCTGGTACTCGCGCTTATGTCTGCGGTGGATCCGGTGCGGATCGGAATCACATTGCTGCTGATCGGGCGTGAACGACCGGTGGCCAACCTGTTGGCGTACTGGCTGGGCCTGATGGTGACCGGCGTGGGCCTTGCCGTCATCGCGCTGATGTTCCTGCCCGGTGTGGTGCGACCGGTGACCGATTTCGTCGTCGCCGCCGCGGAGGAACCCGTCATCCCACCGATGCAGATCGCTCTGGGCCTGCTTGCGATACCCGTTGCGGTGATCATCGCGATGCGGGCTCGTCGCCGGACGATGATCGCCCCGGCAACCGAGATCCGGGATCCGGTTTCGGCCATGGCCTTTGCCGCCGCCGCACAGACGGCGCCCGCGAGCTCGTCGCGGCTGCCCCGGCTGTCCTGGCCTGCACTGTTCTCGGGCCGGTGGGGGAACTCGGTCGCGATGGCGTTCGCCGCGGGCCTGTTCTCGGCGACGCCGCCACTGGAGTACTGCTTCGCGATTCTCGCGATCGCCGCGTCCGGGGCCGCGATCGGCACCCAGGTCAGCGCTGCGATCGTGTTCTCACTCGTGGCATTCGCGATCGCGGAGATACCGCTGCTGGGTTACCTGGCGTCGCCGGCGAAGACCAAAGCCGTTGTCGCGAAACTGCACGACTGGATCGGCGCATACCGCAAACCGATCTTCGCGTGCATCCTCGGGGTGTTCGGTGTGGTGATGCTCGCCAGCGGCGTGTCGACGATCTGAGGTCAGCGGTCGCAGAGCCAGCGCATCAGGCCGTGTTTGCGGATCAACTGCCGCACGGCCCGGTTCGCCCACCGGTTGCGGTTCTTACCCCGGACATCGATGTGCAGGTGGATGACCTTGATCTCGGGGTCGAATTGCCGTCCGATGCCCCGCTTTTCCATCCGGATGGCCAGGTCCTGGGTCTCGTGGCACCGCAGTGCCGGATCGTAGCCACCGAGTGACCGCAGCACTCCGGAGTCGACGAGCATGTTTCCTTCGTGTAGCCAGTACGCGGGCGTCGGCGTGGGCGTGGCCAGGATGTTGGGCCAGTCACGCATGAGCGGTGCGGCGAGTCGTTGCGCCGCGGCCGCGATCCGCGGGGTCTCCCGCAACCGGTCGATCATCAGGGGCAGCCCGGAGGTGAGACCACCCCATGCGGAGAACACCGCGCCGTAGTTGTGGGGTTCCTGGATGCCGTCGTGCCTGCACACCAGACCGCCGATCAGACCGACACCGCGATGGGTGTAGCGCGAGAAGACTTCTCGCGCGGTCTCGGGTATCCGGTCGGTCTGCAACTCCATGTCGGCATCGACGAAGTGGATGAGCGTGCCGTCGTCGACGCAGTCGATGATCTGGTTGCGGTTGGCGCCGGCCCCCTGGTTGTGCGGGCTGCGCACGAACTTCACGTCGCCGCCGAATTGGCGTACCACGTCGGCGCTGTCGTCGGTCGAGGCGTCATCGAGTACGAAGACGTCGTCGTAGCCCTGCGCCAGCACCTGCGGAAGGAGTCTGTCGAGATTGTCGCCCATGTTGTAGTTCGGGATGGCCGCGACCACCGGCATCTTCGTTGCCATGGCGCTACGCGGTGACGAGACGGGCGAACGCGTCGTTGCGGTACTGCTCGGCGCACGCAGCGCGGCGCACCTTGCCGCTGGTGGTGATCGGGATCGAGCCGCGCGGCACCAGCACGAGATCTGCGGGGATGATGCCGTGCGAGCGGGAAATTCCCGCGATCACTTCGCCTTCGAGGTCGACGAGGTACTCGGCCATGTCGCCGTCGGGGTTCTTGGGGTTCTCCCTGACCTCCGCGATCACCACGAGGTGCTCGGTATCGTCCTTGTCCACCGAGATCGCCGCGGCGCGGGCGCGCGTGATCTCGGCGATGGTGGCCTCGATGTCGTCGGGGTAGTGGTTGCGGCCGCGGATGATCACGACGTCCTTGATGCGACCGACGATGAACAGTTCACCGTGCGAGACGAATCCCAGATCGCCGGTGCGCAACCACGGTCCACGCGGTGTCCCGGCGGACGGGTCTTCGATCGACGCGCCGAAGGTGGTCTCGGTGCGTTCGGACTGCTCCCAGTACCCCGCACACACGTTCTCTCCGTGTACCCAGATCTCGCCGACCGTTCCGGACGGGCACTCCGATCGGGTTCCGGGATCGACGATGCGCACCGATGGTGACTCCGGCATGCCGTAACTCACCAGAGCCGTGCCGTTTTCGTCGTCGCACGGTACGGCGCGGCCCGCGGACAGTTCTTCGGCGGCGAACCGGGCGACTCTCGGCGGCTGGCCGGGCTGGCGGGTCGCCACGAACAGGGTCGCCTCGGCCAGACCGTACGACGGGCGCAGCGCCTCTTCGTGGAGGTCGAACGCGGAGAACCGGTCGGCGAACCGGCGCAGCGTCGGTTCGTGCACGCGTTCACTACCGCTCAGCACACAGCGCACGTCCCCGAGGTTCATGCCGGCGAGGTCGGCATCCGAGGTCTTCCTCGCCGCCAGGTCGAACGCGAAGTTGGGTGCCGCGGTCACCGTGGCGGGGTGGCTCGCCAACAGTTGTATCCACCGGGCCGGCCTGGCCAGGAACGCGAACGGGCTGATGAGCACGGTGTGCCAGCCGCCGAGGACAGGGGCACACAGACCCAGCATCAGCCCCATGTCGTGATACAGCGGAAGCCACGACACGGACGTCGTGTCCGAGGGCGCGACGTTGTCGGAAAAGAATCCCGCGACGATCTGCTCGAAATTGGCGGTCAGGTTGCGGTGCGACACCATCACACCGGCCGGGGTACGCGTCGAACCCGACGTGTACTGCAGGTACGCGGTTTCCGGTGCCTGTTCGCGTTTGACCGGGCGGCGCCTGGTGTCGAGGTCGAGCGTATCGATCTCGGCGATCCACGGGGTGGCCTGACCGGCCTGCGGCTCAAGGTATTCGGCGATGTGCGAGGACACCTGCGAGGTGGTGAGCACGATCGACGGTGCGGTGTCGTGCAGGACCGCCGTGACACGTTCGTCGTGTACGCCGGGGAACGGCACCGACAGCGGGACGCCGATCCGCCCGGCCTGCAACGACGCGAGAAACGCGACGACGTAGTCGAGGCCCTGCGGTGCGAGGATGACCGCACGGTCACCGACCGCGCTGCGGCACTGCATCTCGTGGGCGAGGCTCTGAACACGACGGTTCAGCTGCGACCACGTGAGGGTGTGTGCGACGCCATCGGGGTCGGCGTCGTAGTCGATGAATGTGAATGCGGCGTCGCCGGGTTGCAGGCTGGCTCGCTCGCGCAGAACACCGATGACAGAACTGCGGGTCATGGGGTGTCACCTTTCCTAATCGATCACGCCGGCGAGTCCGAAGTCCTTGAGCGTCAATGCTGCAAGTTCCCGTAACCGGGGTTTGGAGTTCTCGGCATCGAGCTGATAGGCGACGACGCCGATCGAGATCTTGTCGTTGACGCGGGCCGAGACCAGGACGAGCTGGCCGCCCATCGACTCGATGTCGCCCCGCGTGACGTTCTGGTCGACACCGCGCATCACCACGTACTCGGCGTTCGTCCCGTCCGCCCGTCCCACCGCGGGGTCCACGTCACCGAGATTGGAGCAGTACACGGGCAGGTCGGACGGCGAACCGAAGAACAACCCGCCCAGACCCTGCAGCGCGCGTCTGGGCACCAAGGGGATCAGCGGCAGCAGTTCAAGCGCTTCGTCGGTGGTGGACCGTGCCGTCTCGATCGCCTGGCGGATGGTGGTGCGCACACCCGTCAGGTCGGAGGTGCACGGGCGTGGATCGACTCTCGCGCTGGCGAAAGTCATTGCCAGCGCGCGCGTGTCCTCGAACGAGGTGCGCTCGTTGAGCGCGATCGACAGCGTCACCACGCCGGTTTGGGCATTGGCGCGGTTCATCCGCTCGCCGAGCTTCGCGCCGAACCCGGCCAGCAGCGAGTAACTGTTACCACCGAGATCGGTTGCGCGCCGGTCCCAGTCGTCGATGTCGACGTACACCGAGATCGCAGGTATGGACACGGGCTCGTTGGATGTCGTCCGCGGTGCGGTGTTGTGCTCTGTCCGCGCCGAACGGATCAGCTCGGCTCCACGGCGGCGCAGCAGTTTGACGGCCCGGCAGGCGGTGCGGCCCAGCTCCGGCAGGTCGCGAGCCGTCTGACGCAACTCGGTGGCGATCGCGCGGCGAGTCGGCTGCGACTGCGGCGGCGGGAAGCCGAACTGGCGCTTGCTGCCTGCGACGGCCTCCATCAGCGTCAGCACCCCACCGATGCCGTCACCGATGTGGTGTGAAGCCACCAGGCTCACGGCCGTGGAGCCGTCGGTGACCGGGAGAACCGACATGTGCCACGCGGGTCCGTGTTCGGGGTCGATCGGCAGCCGCACCTGTTCATCGGCCCAGTCGCTGACCTCGGCGCGGGAGCGCGGCGTGGTGGCGACGGCGAGTTCGCTCTGCGGTCCCGGATGGGCAACCCACCGGTGACGGCCGAACGGAAGACGTGACCGCTCGATCCTTCGACCGGCCAGGCCGTAGCCGAAATTGCGGTGGAACTGCCGCAGGCCGTCCATGTCGACGGCGTGCTCATAGATCCAGATCACCTGCATGAGCTGGTGGCGACCGGTCGCACGCAACATCTGGAACCCGGCCTGGTCGATGAACGACAGCCGATTGTCCGGTGTTGCGGCATCCACGGCCCGGACACGCGCTCGTACGGGGCGGGTCTGAATCGCCAACGATCAACCTCCTACCACAGCGATGAACATCGGCCGGTCAGGCGATCGTGCCGACGAGATCGAACTCGGCGAGTGCCTTGGCGACCAACTCCCGCAGCTGCGGCTTGTCGTTCGGGGTGCCGGGTTGGTAGGCGATGACGGAGATCGACATCTTGTCGTCGACGCGCCCGGCGAGGACGGTCAGCAACCCGTTGCGGTTCTCCAGGAACTCGCGTGAGACGCGGCGATCGACCCCGCGCAGGATGAGGTATTCGGCTGCGGTGCCGTCGATTCGGGACACCAGCGGGTCGATGTCGCCGAGATTGGAGCACGACACCGGCAGATCGGTGAGGTTCAGGACGACCTGAGAACCGCGGGCCACCGCGCGCTGCGGGATGAACGGGGTCAGCGGGAGCAGTTGCAGCGTCTCGTCGGGCTCTCGACGGTAGGCCTCGAGGGCCTGCCGGACGGCCGAGCGCGCACCGGACAGATCCTCGGTGACGCCGGTGGGGTCCAGATGCGCGTTGACGATGTACGCGGCGTTGCCCCTGGTGTCACCGGGCAAGCGGTCGCTGATCGGGATGTGGAGCAGAACCTTGCCGTCGTCGCCTCGGCGGCGCCCGGTGAGCTCACCGAGTTTCGCGGCGAACCCGGCGACCAGCGAATGGCTGTTCCCACCGAGCATCGCCGCGCGCCGGTCCCACTCCTCGAGCGGCACGTAGCACGCGATCGCCGGTGCGACGACGTCGCCGCCGCCGTCCGGCCCGAAATCTCGCCGCGGCTTCCCCGACAGCGCGACCTGGTGGCGTCGTCGGATCGCGAGCCGGCAGGCCCGCACGAGCGTGGCGGCAGTCTCCGGCAGATCGCGCACGAGCTGGCGGGCGTCGGCGAGCACCGCCGGCAGGCGGCCGCGTGAATTGGGCGCGGCGAAACCGAAGTCCACGGTCTCACCCTTGACGGTGTTGGCGATGGATTGCAGCGTCCCGAGCCCGTCGATCAGGCAGTGTGAGATGACCAGGCTGACCGCTGTCGAACCGTCGGTCATCGGGAGGACACCCATGTGCCAGCCGGGGCCGAACTCCGGGTCGATCGGAAGCTGTGCCCGCTCATCGGCCCAGTCACCGAGTTCGGCTCGGGGGCGCGGCTGTTCGGCGATGTCGAGCGGTGACGCGGGCCCGGTGGACGCGACCCAGCGATGCCTCCCGAACGGCAACGGGGACCGTTCGATGCGCCGACCGGGCAGCCCGTTGCCGAAATTGCGATGGAACTCCCGCAACTTGTCACCGTCGACGGGATGCTCATACACCCACACGCACTGTGCGACCAGTTCCTGTCCGGTGGCGCGCTGCCCGAGGAAGAGCAGTTGGTCGGTGTACGAGAGCCGGTCGTCGGGTGCCGCGGTGCTCGGCGGTGTCGATAGTTTCATTGGAATCGCCGCATCTCAGGCCGATTTGAGGTCGAACTCGGTGACCTGATCGACCGCCATGGCCTCGGGCCGGCCCTCGGACACCCCGACGCACACGGACTTGAGGGCCTCCACGTAGTGCTCGACCGACTGGCGCGCAACGGGATTGTTCGGGAACGCCACCGTGATCCACGTGCCGCTGCCGAACTGGTTCACCCACATGCCGACCTGGTTGGCCGCGCCCATCTCGCTGTAGATCCGTCCGTTGATCGCATTCCACTCGGCGACGACGGCAGGGGAGAGCGGAGCGGCGGTGGCATCGAGGTACGACACCATGGGCACGCCGGGGTCCGGCGGCCGAAGGCCCCGCTCGGTGGCGCCCAACTCGAGCACGCGGTCGAACGGGACATGCGCGAGGTGCAGACCCGAGTCGAACGCCTTCTGGGCAGTACGGGCCGTCTCGGCGAACGACGCACCGACGGGTACCGAAATCGGCACGGTCCCGGTGAACCACCCGGTCGCCAGCACCTCTGCCTCGGTGGCTCGGGTCGTCGTGGGCGTGATGACGTAGTAGGTGTCGATACCGGTCAACTGGTACTGCGCGATCGCAGCACCGGCGAAGACTCCGCCGATGAACCGCGAACCCGCTGCGACGCAGGCGGATTCGAAACCCCGCGTCTGGGGTTCGTCGAGCAGTTGCACCGTCATCAGGTCGCCGGTGCACGGCACCGACAGGTCACCGAGCGGCAGGGGGAACTTGGGCAGGGTGCCGTTGTTGCCCTCGAGGAAGGTGATCCACTCCTTGATCTCGGGGGAGTCGAGCGTGAGCCCCGAGGTGTACTTGCGCTGCCGCAGGCAGTAGTCGTCGTAGCTGCCGGCGGGCGGCAGTGAGATCGGCGCGCCGCCGCTCACCAGTGCCGCGTACATCAGGTGGATCTCGACGAGCATCAACCCGAGGAATGTGGCATCCACGTGCACGTGGTCGACGCTCATGTAGCAGGTGAAGTGATCGGCGCGCTGGATGATCCCGAACCGGAAGCAATCCCACTGCAGCGGACCGGGGGTGTCCAGGACGTGCTCGCGCCACTGTTCGCAGGTCTGCACACCATGGTCGGTCGGTACGAAGCTCACATCCCTGGGGTTGCGGAGCTTGCGGCGGATGATGCGGTCGTCGACGGTGAACTCGAAGCGGCTGTGATAGGTGTCATGCCTACGGAGGTAGGCATTGATCACATACGTCATCGCCCGGATGTCGCATTGGCCCTTCATGTTCCACACCGGAACGGTCAGGCGAGCCATCGGCACGCCCCTGGCGGTGTGCTCGCGGTATGCGCGTAGATGCTGGGCCTGCTGATAACTGGCGGGCACATCGCTCGCCGGGGCCTCGGCAACCTTCGCCGATGTGCTCCGGGAGGGGCCCCACGACACGTGTTTGCCAGGAGCGTCGACCCAGTTCTGGATGTCGGTCAGCTCGAACATGGTCCTACTCCTCCCTTCGATGACTGACGATGCGGACTGCGTTGATCACGACGACGCCGACATGGCGTCGTCGGTGTCGAGCATCTCGCACAATCGTTGTGCCAGACCTCGGATGGTCGTCATGTCCATCGCACTGACGCGGACACCGGTCTCGGTCTCGATGCGGGTGCGAAGTTCGAGGTGCCCCAACGAATCCAGCCCGTATTCAGACAGCGGCCGGTCGGGATCGACGGTGCGGCGCAGCAACAGGCTGACCTGTTCGGCGATGAGGCGGCGCAGATGCGTCGGCCATTCCTCACGCGGCAGCGCTGCGAGTTCGGAACGCAGTTTCCTGGTCTCCGAAGCGCCTTGCGTATCGGACAGGAACATCTCGGCGAACGGGCTGCGTTGCGCGAACGCCGTCAACCAGGAGGCACCGAGAACCGGAGCGTAGCCGTTGTACACCCGGTCGTGGCGCAGGATGGCCTCGAAAGCGTAGGCGCCTTCGTCCGGAGCAATGGCGTTGTCGCCCTCGGCCATCGCCGTGCCCCGGCCGATCTCACCCCAGGCACCCCAGGCGATCGACGTCGCGGGCAGGCCCTGGGCCCGCCGCCAGTGCATGAAGGCGTCCAGCCAGCTGTTGGCCGCGGCGTACGCACCCTGACCGGGTGAGCCCACCAGGGCCGCGGCCGAGGAGAACGAGCAGAACCAATCCAGCTCGGCGGTTGCGGGACCGCCGGACTGCAGGGCCTGGTGCAGATTCCATGCGCCGTAGACCTTCGGCGCCCAGTCGTGCTCGACCAGCTCGTCGGTGATGTTGGCCAGTGTCGCGTCCTCGACCACCGCCGCCGCGTGCAGCACGCCGCGCAGCGGCAGACCGGTCTGGGTCGCGGCAGCCACGAGCCGGCGCGCGGTATCGGGCTCGGCGATGTCGCCGCACTCGACGACGATGTCGGCGCCGGTGGCGCGGATCAGGTCGATGATCTCGCCTGACCGTGTCGACGGTGCGCTACGCGAGTTGACCACGATGCGCCCGCAACCGGCGGCAGCCATCCGTTCGGCGAGGAACAAGCCCAGACCGCCGAGGCCGCCCGTGATGACGTACGCACCGTCGCCGCGGAACACGGGCACCTGCTCGGGCGGCACCACGACGTGGCTTCGCCCGGTGTCCGGGATGTCGATCACGAGCTTGCCGGTGTGCTGTGCGCCGCCCATGAGCCGGATCGCGGTCGCGGCGTCGTGGAGCGGATAGTGCGTGATCTGGGGCAACGGCAGTGTGCCGTCGGCGATCAGGCGGTAGACCGTCGCCAGCAGGTCACGGATCTTCTGCGGATGCGTCACCGTCATCAACGCGAGGTCGACGGCGTAGAACGACAGGTTGCGGCGGAACGGGAACAATCCGAGGCGGGTGTCGGCGTAGATGTCCCGCTTGCCGATCTCCACGAACCGCCCGCCGAACGCGAGCAGTTCCAGCCCGGCCCGTTGTGCCGGTCCGGTCACCGAGTTCAGCACGATGTCGACGCCGTAACCGTCTGTGTCGGTGCGGATCTGGTCGGCGAAGTCGGTGCTGCGGGAGTCGTAGACGTGCTGGATGCCCCAGTCGCGCAGCAGCTGACGGCGCTTCTCGCTGCCCGCTGTCGCGTAGATCTCGGCGCCGGCCGCGCGGGCGACGGCGATCGCGGCCTGGCCCACACCACCGGTGGCGGAGTGGATCAGGATCTTGTCGCCTGCGGAGATCCGGGCCAGCTCCTGCAAGCCCAGCCACACCGTGCCGTACGCCAATCCGACTGCGGCAGCCTCGTGTTCGGTGATGCCGTCGGGCAACTTGGTGGCGAGATCGGCCTCGCAGGTGACGAAGTTGCTCCAGCAGCCGTTGGCGGACACCCCGCCGACGCGGTCGCCGACGCGGTGTGTCGTGACGCCGGGCCCGACCGCGGTGACCACGCCGCCGAATTCGGATCCCAGCTCGGGAAGGCGGCCGTCATAGCTCGGGCACCGGCCGAACGCGACGAGGACATCGGCGAAGTTGATGCTCGACGCCTTGACCGCGACCTCGATCTGACCCGGTCCAGGCGTCCCGCGCTCGAAGGTCACCAGTTCCATCGACTCCAGGTCGCCTGGGTTTCGGACGACAAGTCGCATGCCCTCGGCCGCGTTGTCGGCCAACGCGGTGCGTCGCTCGGCCGCACGCAGAGGCGAGGGGCACAACCGCGCTGCGTACCACTGCCCGTCACGCCACGCGGTTTCGTCCTCGGGCGATCCGGACAGCAGCTGGTGGGCCAGCTGCGTGCCCTCGGTGCGGTCGTCGACGTCGATCTGGGTGGCGCGCAACCGCGGATGCTCCATGCCGATGACCCGGATGAGGCCACGCAGACCGGAGTGCTCCAGCCGCAGGTCATCGGAGTCCAGGACGCGCTGGCTGCGGTGGGTCACGACGTAGAGACGGGGCGGTTCGCCAACGGCGTCGGCCAGGGCACGCGCGATGCGCACCAGATGGCGCACGTGGTCCGCCCCGCGGCGTCCGTCCGTGCCCACGTCCCGCGTTGCGTCGTTCTCGCCGACCACGACGACCACACCGGCGAGCGGCTGCTCGTCGAGGCGCGTGGTGAGGGCTCGTGACTGGGCATCGTGGTCGGCGCCGGACGGCCACGCCATGGTCGTGGTGGGCATGCCTGCCGACACCAGGGCGCCGACGATGCCTGTGGCACACGGATTTTCGTCGGCGTCGCCGGCCAGGATCACCAGCCACGACCCGGCGGTGACCTGCTCGGATCCCTCGGGGCGGGGGAGTTCACGCTGCTGCCATTCGATGGTGAGCAGACGTTCGTCGAGCAGACGTTCCTGCTCCGCCTTACCCGAGTTGCCGGTGCCCAGCTGCAGACCCATGGCGCTCAGCAGCACGGTGCCGTCTGCGTCGAGCAGCTCGAGATCGGCCTCGACACCGGTGCTGTCGGCCTTGACGATCCGGCTCAGGCAGTACCGCGCGTTGCGGGTGGAACCGTAGGCCCGCAGCCTGCGCACACCGAGCGGCAGCAACATGCCGCTGGCGATGTTCTGGACCTCGGGATGTGCGACCACCGACTGGAAGCACGCGTCGAGCAGTGCCGGGTGCACCGTGTAACCGCGCTGCCCGGAGCGCAGCGGGCCCGGAAGGGCCACTGCGGCAAGCACAGTGGGCTCGGCCGCGGTCGCGACATACGCCTCGGACAGACCGGCGAAGGCCGCGCCGTGGCCGATGCCGACGGTGCCGAAACCGGCGCGCAGTTCGTCGCCGTCCACCCGGTTCGGGTGTGCGGCGAGCAGGGCGTCGATCGAGTGCGCGGCAGGCTGTTCGGCGTCGACATCGCCACGCAGCACCGCGGTCGCACGCTGGGTGCGATCGCCCGATTGATGCGTCTCGACACCGAATTCGGCGGTGCCGGGCGCGGTCACGGCCGCCGAGACCCAGACCGGTGTGGCCTCGTCGAGCAGCAGCATGTCGTGGAACCTCAGGTCATGAACCTCGCCCTCGCCGCCCAACACGGGCTGCACCGCGGCCAAGGCCATTTCGCAGTAGGCCGCGCCGGGCAGGACCGCGACCTGGTGGACTCGGTGATCGGACAGCCACGGGTGTGCCTCGGTGCCCACATCGCCCTGCCACAGGTGCTCTTCGGGTTCTCGCGGCAGCACCACGTGCGATCCCAGCAGCGGGTGCACCGACACCGACGGCACGCCCGGCGACGACGACTCGAGTTCACGGTCGAGCAACAACGTCGAGTGGCTCCACACCGGCAGCGGCGCGTCGATCAGTCGGCCGGTCGGGTAGAGGACCGAGAAGTCCATGGCGGCACCGGCGCTGTGCAGGTCGGCGGCGAAAGCGAGCAAACCGTGCGGCATCTCCTGCTCACGCCGCATCGCGGCGAAGACCGCCAGCGGCACGTCGAGGCTGCGAGCCGTCTGTTCGACGGGGTGGGTCAGCAGTGGGTGCGGCGACAGTTCGGCGAAGACGCGGTGACCGTCTTCCAGGGCGGCCTGAACCGCCGCCGAGAAACGCACGGTGTGGCGGAGGTTGTCCACCCAGTAGTACGCGTCGTAGTCGGCGAAATCCCGCGGGTCGTACAGCGTCGCCGAGTAGTACGGAATCTCGGGTTCTCCGGGCTCGAGGTCAGCCAGCGCCTCGGTGAGTTCATCGAGGATCGGGTCGACCTGTGGCGAGTGCGAGGCGACGTCGACGGCGATCTCGCGGGCCATGACGCCACGCGACTCCCACATTGCGATCAGTTCCCGCACAGACGCGGTGGCGCCGCCGACGACGGTGGACTGCGGCGAGGCGACCACCGACAGCACGACGTCGTCGACGCCGCGGGAGGCGAGCTCGGAAAGCACCTGCTGGGCAGGCAGTTCCACCATCGCCATGGCGCCCGACCCGGCGATGCGAGACATCAGACGGGTACGACGGCAGATCACCTTCACACCGTCTTCCGGCGACAGGGCACCCGAGACGACCGCAGCGGCAACCTCACCCATCGAGTGACCGATGACCGCACCGGGCACCACGCCGTGCGACCGCATGGCCGCGGCGAGCGCGACCTGGACCGCGAAGATCGTGGGTTGTACCCGGTCGATACCGGTGACAGTCTCGGCGGCCGTCATGGCCTCGGTGACGGAGAAGTTCGACTCGGCCGCGATCAGCGGCTCCAGCTCGGCGATGGCGGCCGCGAAAGCCGGCTCCTTGGCCAGCAGTTCGGCGCCCATCGAGGCCCACTGCGAACCCTGACCGGAGAACACCCATACCGGGCCCCGGTCGTCGTTGGTCACGGCCTCCTGCGGCAGCGCCTCACCGTCGGCGATCCGCCGCAACCCCTCGACCAGCTCGGTGCGGTCGGTGGCGAGCACGGCCGAACGCGCGGACCGGAATCCACGCCTGCGGGCCAGTGTGTATGCGAGGTCGTTCAGATCCACCGCGGGGCCACGGCCGTTGCCGTCACCGCTGCGCAGCACCCAGTCGGCCAGATTCCGTGCGGTCGAACGCAGGGCATCGGGCGAGCTGGCTGACACCGGGAATACCAGGGTGCGTTCGGTTTGCGGCGAGACCGCCTGTGCCACAGCAGAATCATCAGATGTGTCGGGCGCCTGCTCGAGGACCGCGTGCACGTTGGTGCCGGACAGGCCGTATGCGGACACCGCGGCGCGACGGGGCTGCCCTTCGGTCACGGGCCACGGCGTGATCGCCTCGGGGACGAACAGGCCCGTCTCGATCTTCGCCATCTCGTCGGGCAGCCGCGTGAAGTGGAGGTTCTGCGGAATGACGTTGTGCTGCAGCGACAATACGGCCTTCATGACGCCGAGGGCGCCCGCCGCGGACTGCGTGTGACCGAAGTTGGTCTTGATCGACCCCAGCGCGCACGGGCCGTCGGTGCCGTACACCTCGGCCAGACTGGAGTATTCGAGCGGATCGCCGACCGGGGTGCCCGTGCCGTGGGCCTCGACGAGACCGACGGTGTTGGCCTCGACGCCCGCTGCCGCCAGCGCCTGCCGGTACACCGCGGCCTGCGCGTCGGCGGACGGCGTCGCGATGTTGACCGTGCGGCCGTCCTGGTTCGTGGCGGTGCCGCGGATGACGGCGAGGATGCGGTCGCCGTCGGCGTTCGCGTCGTCGAGTCGCTTGAGGGTCAGCACCACGCAGCCCTCGGCCGAGACGAATCCGTCGGCCGCGGTGTCGAACGCGTGGCAGTGGCCGGTCGGCGACAGCATGCCGGCAGCCGAGCCGCCAGCGGCCTTGCGCGGTTCGAGCAGTACCGACACGCCGCCGGCGAGGGCGACATCGCTCTCACCCTGGTGCAGGCTCCGGCAGGCCATGTGGATGGCGCTCAGGCTCGACGAGCAGGCGGTGTCGACGGTCACCGCGGGGCCGTGCACGCCGAGTGCGTAGGCGATGCGGCCGGACGCGAGGCTGAAGCTGGTGCCGGTGAACCCGTAGGGGCCTTCCAGGGCCTTGGCGTCGGCAGCCAGGTGTGCGTAGTCGTTGTGGGTGAGGCCCATGAAGACGCCGGTCGCCGATCCGGAAAGCCCGGCGGGGTTCAGGCCGGCGTGCTCGACGGCCTCCCATGCGGTCTCCAGCAGCAGGCGGTGCTGCGGGTCGATCGCGGCGGCCTCACGCTCGGTGATGCCGAAGAAATCGGGGTCGAAGGCGGCCGGGTCGTCGAGGAAGGCGCCCCACTTCGACACGGAGCGGCCGGGCACCCCTGGCTCGGGATCGTAGTACTCCTCGGCGTCCCACCGGCCGGTGGGAATCTCGGTGACGAAGTCATCGCCACGGAGGAGAGCCTCCCATAGCTGCTGTGGCGAGTTGATTGCTCCAGGAAGTCTGCACCCCATTCCGATGATGGCAACTGGAGCAACACAATTTTGAGTCAAAGCTTCCCCTACTAATGACGCGATCGGCGTACTTAGTACCACGATGTGCTGATGCCGTGCCATCCGTGAAAAGCCGTGGCAGGGGGCACTTTCTTCGATATTTCGCATCCGGTTGCGAATCCAGCAATGCGCCATTGAAAAATGGTTGGTCAAGATCAGCAAGAGAGCGCGTTTTACGCTGCCGTAAATTGCTAGTAGGGCTATGGAAACGGTGTATCAGGATGTTTCCGAAGTTGACACGTGTCGCCGCTAACGCTCGGCCGGCGGGCCGGGCCTCCGTCGGCCGCGTCAGCTACCGGTGCGCTCGATGCGCGGCCTTCCGCGCGTCGCAGGGGCAAACTGTGACGTCCAGACCTGCGGAGTCGCTGTTTTCGTTCCCGAACTCGCCTGTTGACGAGGCTGTGCGACCGCTCAGGAGACGGGGTGTTGCGGGTTTGCCGGAGCGTCAGTGAGAGCGCTGCGCCCGGCCGGTCGGGCGGCCCGCGGTCCGCCGGTGGTGCGGATCGCCCTGTCTCCGACCGTAACCCGTGATTGGTGCCATGCATGTGACCCTGGGTGGTGTGGCGCGTCGATTCGCGGGGCCCGCCGGATGTGCGTAGTATCTGGTATGGTTGGCAAACAGTCGGATTCGGTAAATCGCCATAAGTGCTCTTATGAGACCAATCTCACAATCGCTTCCTTTTGGCCAGTTCAAAGGCAGTGGCGACATATGTCAAGTTATGTTCAATTCCGCTCCAGCCTGAACTAATTGGTACCGAATTCGTCTTATGGCAACGTCAATATTGTTTGCCGGAAATGCGACCAGGTGTGGCAGGCGAGGATCTGATTCAGCGATCGGCGCGATCGGCCCGCGGTACGTCGACCAACGGTCGGCGCCGACGTGTGACGCATCGGATCGGCCGGATCGGGCGACATCGGTCCGGCAAACCGTTGGCACGCTTGGACATTGAATGCGTCGACGTTGCTGCGGGCACGTGGGCCCGGTTGGCCGCGTTCGCCGGTACGGATCACGCACGCGGTGCGGCACGGCGTCGGTGTGGCGCCGACCGCAGACCGATCGGGTCCCTTACAAACGCGGAAGCCCCGCCTACTCGCGTAGGCGGGGCTCCCGATATCGGGGTGGCTGACGGGACTCGAACCCGCGACAGCCAGGATCACAACCTGGTGCTCTACCAACTGAACTACAGCCACCATCGCCGCTTGCCTTTCGGCGGACGCGGCCCGTAGATACTAACCGCTCGGGTGGGGTTAAGCCGAATCGGTATCCGCCGCGTCGTTCGACCGGGGCCCGAGTTCGGCGGCGATGGCGGCAATGTCGCTGGTAGACGGCCCGGGCTGGGGCACGAAGGCCGTCGCGCGGTAGTACTTCAGTTCGCGGATCGACTCGTGGATGTCGGCCAGCGCGCGGTGTGCGAGACCTTTCTCCGGCTGGCCGAAGTAGATGCGGGGGTACCAGCGCCTGCACAGCTCCTTGATCGAGCTGACGTCGATCATCCGGTAGTGCAGGTAGTCGTCGAGTTTGGGCATGTCGCGGGCGATGAAGCCACGATCGGTGGCGATGGAGTTACCGGCCAGCGGCGCGGTCTTGGCCTGCTTGACGTGCCCGCGGATGTAATCGAGCACCATCTCCTCGGCCGTGGCGATGTCGACGGTGGATCTGCGCACCTCTTCGGTCAGCCCGGACCGCGCATGCATCTGCTTGACCACGTCGACCATCGAGGACAGCGCCGCGTCGTCGGCGTGGATCACCACGTCCAAGCCGTCGCCGAGGATGTTGAGGTCCGCATCGGTCACCAGGACCGCGATCTCGATGAGCAGGTCGGACTTGAGGTCCAGCCCGGTCATCTCGCAGTCGATCCACACCAGTTCGTCTCGCACGAAGATCCACAGTATTCCCACCCGGGTCGTCCACGCGCCCATACCCGTCGGATGACCAGTAGTCTCAAAACCCACGTGAGCTCGCTCGGGGGCTCGCCCGGGCGAACGGAGGACCGCGGTATGACCACCGAATCGACAGCAACTCCCGCGCAGCAGATCGCCGCCGGATATGCCGTCGAAGGGCAAGCCCTCGAGCTGGGCACCGTCGTCGTCGACGGCACCGTCGACCCCGCCGCGCGGGTGCGCATCCCGCTTGCCACGGTCAACCGGCACGGTCTGATCGCCGGCGCCACCGGCACCGGCAAGACCAAATCTCTTCAGGTCCTCGCCGAGCAGTTGTCCGCGGCCGGCGTGCCGGTGCTGATGGCCGACATCAAAGGCGACCTGTCGGGTCTGGCCAGGCCGGGGGAGACCGGCGACAAGGTCACCCAGCGGGCGGCCGACACCGGCGACGACTGGGCGCCCGCGGGTTTCCCGGTCGAGTTCCTGTCGCTGGGCACCGATGGCATCGGTGTGCCGGTGCGAGCGACCATCACCAGTTTCGGCCCGATCCTGTTGTCGAAGGTGTTGGGACTCAATCAAACTCAGGAATCCACTCTCGGGCTGATCTTCCACTGGGCCGACCAGAAGGGGCTGCCCCTGCTCGACATCAAGGATCTGCGCTCGGTCATCGGTTACCTCACCAGTGACGAAGGCAAGCCCGAGCTCAAGGCGCTCGGCGCGGTGTCGACGACCACGGCCGGGGTGATCCTGCGTGCGCTGGTGAACCTGGAGGCCGAGGGCGCCGACACCTTCTTCGGCGAGCCCGAACTGGAGCCGAAGGACCTGCTGCGCGTCGACGACCAGGGACGCGGCATCATCACGCTGCTGGAACTCGGCGCCCAGGCGGCACGCCCGGTGATGTTCTCGACGTTTCTCATGTGGGTGCTCGCCGACCTGTTCACGACGCTGCCCGAGGTCGGGGACGCCGACAAGCCGAAGCTGGTGTTCTTCTTCGACGAGGCCCACCTGCTGTTCAACGACGCCTCGAAGGCGTTCCTCGAACAGGTCGAGCAGACCGTCAAGCTGATCCGGTCCAAGGGCGTGGGGGTGTTCTTCTGCACGCAGCTGCCCACCGACGTACCCAACGACGTCCTCTCCCAGTTGGGTGCGCGGATCCAGCACGCGTTGCGCGCCTTCACCCCCGATGATCAGAAGGCGCTCACCAAGACCGTGCGCACCTACCCCAAGACCAAGGTCTACGACCTCGAAGAGGCCTTGATCTCACTGGGCATCGGCGAAGCCGTGGTGACGGTGCTCTCCGAGAACGGCGCGCCGACGCCGGTGGCGTGGACGCGAATGCGCGCCCCGCGCTCGCTGATGGACACGATCGGCGCCGACGCGATCGCGGCGGCCGCCAAGGCCAGCCCGTTGCAGGCCACCTACGGGCAGACGATCGACCGCGATTCGGCCTACGAGCGGCTGGCCGCGAAACTCGCGCCGCCGGAGGGCGGTGACGCGGGTGGCTCCGCCGGTGTCGAGGCCACGGGCGACGTCGCCCCGATGCCGGCCCCCGCGCAGCCCGAGGAGCCAGGGTTCTTCGAGAAGATGGTCGCCAGCCCCGCGTTCAAGAGCGCGATGCGCTCGGCCGGCACCGTGATCGGGCGTGAGATCACCCGCAGCATCTTCGGCACCGGCCGTCGCCGCCGCTGACTCCCTCCGACTAACCGCCGCCGAGCTTCTTGTAGACGGCGCCGACGATCGGCGTGACGATGGCCCGCGGCGCATAGCCGCTGGCCACCGACATGGCCTTGGAGGTCACGCCCGGCACCACGCGCATCTTGTTGCGCTCCAGGCCGTCCAGGGACAGCTTGGCGGTGTACTCGGTGTCGATCCACAGGAAGTCCGGGATCAGGCGCTCGACCAGGGACTGCTCCGACGGATCGGGCAGCTCGGTGCGCACCGGGCCCGGCGCCAGCAGCGTCACATGCACGCCCACACCGGTGAGCTCGCCGCGCAGCGACTCGCTGAACGTGTTGGCGAAGGCCTTCGACGCCGCATAGGTCGCGTTGTTCGGGATCGGCGAGTTGCCCGCCGCAGAACCCGAGATCAGGATCCCGCCTGCGTGGCGCTTCACCATGCCGGGCAGCACCGAGAGCACAAGATCATGCACGCCAAGGACATTCAGCTGCACCTGAGCCTTCTCGCCGGCCGGGTCCAGATCCTTGACCGCGCCGAACGTCGCGGTGCCGGCGTTGGCGCACAGGATCGAGATCTCCCGCTCGGCCAGTTCGTCGCACAACGTGGCACGGGCCGCCGGGTCGGTGAGATCGACCGCACGCACCTCGACGGTGACGCCGTAGCGCTCGGTCAACCGCTGCGCGAGCGAGCTCAGCACCTCCTCACGTCGCGCGGTGACGATCAGGTGGTGGCCGCGGGCAGCGAGTTCGGTCGCCAACGCCTCGCCGATGTTCTGCGAGGCGCCGGTGACAACGGCACGGGCATCCGGACTGGGTGCGGGTACTGGCATGCGGCTCATCCTAGAAGCCGGCCCACGCCATAAAGTGTCGGACATGATCAACCCCGGCCGCGCGCGGGTGGTTGCGTGGGCCCTGTGGGATTGCGGTTCTGCCGGCTTGAACGCGATCGTCATCACGTTCGTCTTCTCGGTCTATCTGACCGGATCCGTCGGCGCCGACCTGCCGGGTGACACCACACCGGCAAGCTGGCTCGGCCGTGCGCTCACCGTCGCGGGCATCGCGGTGGCGTTCCTCGCCCCGGCGACCGGGGTCTGGGTCGACGCACCCGAACGTCGGCGGCCCGCGCTCGCGGTGCTCACCGGCTGCGTCGTGATCGTGACGGCGTCGATGAGTTTGATCCGCGACGACCACAGCTATCTGTGGGCCGGTCTGGTGCTGCTGGCGTTGGCCGGGGCGTGCGGCGAACTGGCGAGCGTGCCGTACAACGCGATGCTGCGTCAGCTGTCCACACCGGACAACTCGGGTCGGGTGTCGGCGCTCGGGCTGGCGTTGGGGTACTCCGGCATCGTCGTCCTGCTGGTGCTCGTCTACTTCGGGTTCATCGCCGGTGACGGCGACACCCGCGGGTTGCTCGACCTGCCGGTGGCCGACGGGCAGAACGTGCGGGCCGTCATGGTGCTTGCCGCGGCCTGGCTCGCGGTGTTCGCGGTGCCGGTGTTCGTCGCGGTGCCGTCGGTGCCTGCGACCGTGCCGTCCGCGCGGACGAGCTTCGTCGGCGCGTACCGCAAACTGTGGTCGGAGGTGCGTGGCGAGTGGCGGCGCGACCGCAACATCGTCTACTACCTGCTCGCCAGTGCGGTCTTCCGGGACGGGCTGGCCGGGGTGTTCACGTTCGGTGCCGTGCTGGGGGTGAGCGTCTACGGCATCAGCGAGGCCGATGTACTGCTGTTCGGCATCAGTGCGTGCGTGATCGCCGCGATCGGTGCCGTCGTGGGGGGTCAGCTCGACGACCGGATCGGCTCCAAACCCATCATCGTGGGTTCGCTCGCCGCGATGATCACGGCGGGCACCGTGATGATGGCGCTGTCCGGGCCCGTGGCGTTCTGGGCGTGCGGGCTGGCGCTGTGCCTGTTCATCGGGCCCACGCAGTCGTCGGCGCGCACGCTGATGCTGCGCATGTCCGCCGAGGGCAAGGAAGGTGTGGCGTTCGGGCTCTACACCACCGTGGGTCGCGCGGTGTCGTTCCTCGCGCCGTGGTTGTTCTTCATGTTCATCGACATCTTCGGCAGCGACCGGGCCGGCATGGGCGGCCTGTGCCTGGTGCTGGTGGCCGGCTTGGTGGGCATGGCGGCGGTGCGCACGCCCGAGCGTGTCACCGCCCGCTAGTACCTACCGTTGGGCACCGACGCAGATCGTCAGACCGGAACCGGTGCGATGCTGCGTCTGCACGCCGTTGACCGTCACGGTGCACGACACCTCTGGACCGAAGTTCAGCACGCTGACGCTCGCGGTCTCCTTCGCGGGCTCGGCCAACTCGACCTGCTTGCTCCACGGCAGCAGCACGTTGAACTCGGTCTGAAGCATGCCGCCCGTGTCGAGATAGGTGATGTTGATCGCACGCCCCTCGCCGGACACCTCGTACACCACGGTCTCGGTGGCTCCCGGCGTGGTGGTTCCCGTCGGCGGGACCGTCGTGGGCGGTACCGGCACCGGACGCGGCGTGCGTGACGGGGATGGCGACGTGGTCGTGGGCTCACTGAAGCTGGGCTGCGGCGACACCGGCGGCGCGACGACGGTCTCCTGTCGCGAGCCGTTGGCGATCACGAGCGCGATCACCAGGCCCACCACGACGAGCACGGCAAGCGCGGCGAGCACCCACAACCACATGCGGGGTTCACGGTCCTCGGGTCCCTGCTCGGGCGGCGGCTGACCCGCCTGCGGATAGCCGGCCCCGTACTGGCCGCCCCCGTACTGACCGGTGGCGTACGGGTCGTAGCCATAGGGCGGGTACGCAGGCAACTGCTGGGTGGGCTGGGACTGATCGGCCTGCGGCGTGGGCGCAGCCGGGTAGGCGCCGCTGTACGGCGTCTGGTTCGCGTACGCCGGATCGGGATAGTCGACGGGATAGCTTTCGGGATGGCGGTTTCCGAACTGCTGGGTCGGTTCGCTGCCGTCGCGGCGTGGTGAATCGGTCATGCCCACCTCATGGCTGCAGGGTACCTGTGCAACTGCTCAGTGTGCCGCGACGGCGGCGGGGGTGGCTATCGGTGTGGCACGCTTTCCGAGTACGGCCGTGCGGCCTGGGAGGAGACGAGTGACCGCGGATCGGCACGTTCGGGTGAACTACGGTGCGTCGTTGTCACCGGATGCGACGGCGTTCGCGCATCTCGTCGACGATGGCGGCTTCCCGCGGGCGGTGCAGCGCTTCCTGCGCGGCCGGCGCGCCAGCTCTTCGCGCGACGTCGAACTTCCCGTCGTCGGCCCGGTCCTTCGTGTCCTTCATTCCGCCGATGGTCACTGGCTGGCCTGTGAAGTAGCTCCCGAGGGCGCCACCCGCAGCCAGATCTGGGTGGTGACCACCGATCCGGACGATCGTGACGCACGTCGCATCGACTCGTGGCCCGATGACGTCAATGAGGGCACCGCCGAGCTGATCGGCTGGGACGGCACCAAGGTGGCCGCGATCCTGACCGGCGACGACGGTGTCGGCAGTTCGTGCCTGATCGATCCGGCCACCGGCGAGACGACGGTGCTCGACCGGCGCTCGAGTGGACGGCTGGTCGACTCGTGGCAGGGGGCATCGCTGGTGCGGGTGGGGCCGCGCGGCTACCGCGAGTTGATCATGCTCTGGGGCCGACGCGAGATCGCGCTGCTGCCCTACGATCCCGGTTCCACCACCGACTACGGCGTGATCCTCGACGATCACCATCCGCGGCGGGTGCGTACGGGATTGGACGGTGAAACCGTCACCCTGTTGGAACCGCACAAGAACCACAACGCCGAATCCACGGAAGGCTATGTGCGGGCACTGATCCGAAGCGAGAACGGCGCGAGCCACGCGCGCCTGCTCGAGGTGACCGTGACCGCCGACGGCGTGTCCTACCATGTCGTTGCCGAGCGGCCCGGATACGAACTCGACGAGTTCGTGGTCAGTGACGACCTGTCGACCGTGGCCATGTTGTGGAACGTCGACGGGCGCAGCGAGTTGCAGATCCTCGAATACGCCGACGAGACGCTCTCCGAACCGATCCCGTTGCCGGGCATGGTGGCCAGCCAGTTGAGCATCAGCGCGGGCGGTTCCATGGTCGCGATGACCGTCCAGGGGCCGTCACTGCCGCCGACGGTCGAACTCGTCGATCCGCGCACCGGCGAGTGGGAGCGCATCGACCGCCTGCCCAGTGGGGGACCCGTCACGGGCACACCAACTTTGGAGATGATCACCGCTCGCGACGGTCTTCAGCTCAACTCGTGGTTGTACTGGCCACACACCGAACCGATCGGGGCGATGCTGTTCCTCCACGGTGGTCCCGAGGGCCAGGCACGCCCGGAATACAACGAGTTCTACCCTCAGTTGCTCGAGGCAGGCATCGCGGTGCTCACCCCGAATGTGCGCGGATCCGGAGGATTCGGGCGCGCCTTCATGCACGCCGACGACAAGGAAAAGCGCTTCGCGGCCATCGACGATGTCGCCGACTGCGTGCAGTACCTCGTGGACCGCGGGCTGGCACCTGCCGACCGGATCGCATGCACGGGTTGGTCATACGGCGGATACCTCACGTTGGCGGCGCTGACGTTCTACCCCGAATTGTTCGCCGCGGGCATCAGCATCTGCGGCATGAGTGATCTGAACACCTTCTACCACAACACCGAACCGTGGATCGCGGCGGCGGCCTATCCGAAATACGGCCACCCGGTCGCCGACCGTGAACTGCTGGAGACGTTGTCCCCCCTGCCGCGTGCGCATGCGCTGACCGCGCCGCTGCTGCTGGTGCACGGCGCCAACGACACCAACGTGCCGCCGAGCGAGTCGTTGCAGATGTACGACGCCCTCCGCGACCTGGGACGTCCGGTCGAGTTGCTGATGTTCGCCGACGACGGCCACGAGATCATCAAGCGGGAGAACCGCGCGGTGCTCGTCGACGCCATGGAACGCTGGCTCGTCAAGGCGTTCACCAGCTGAAACCGAGCAGTCAGACCGTCGCGGTCAGGGCGGCCACGGTCATCCGACGCAGTACCGCGCGTGACTGGGCGGTGTTCGAAAGCGCTTTGGCAGCAGTCGGTTTGACGCTGTGCGGGGTGGAGTTCAGCAGGCCGAAGGCGGCGTGCGCCATGACGCGGGCCTGTGCCTCGGGCAGATCGTGGCGCAGTCGCGTCAGGACCGACACCCAGATTTCGACGTATTGACGCTGCGCGCGACGCACCTGACGTTTGGCCGTGTCGGGCAGGTGGCCGAGGTCACGGTCCTGGATGCGGATCAGGTCCGACTCACCGAATGCGAAGTCGAGATGGAAATCGACCAGCGCATCGAGTGCAACGGCCGGGTCGTCGTGGGTGTCGACGACCTCACGCGCGCCGTTGAGCAGCCGCGTGCTGATGCCCACGAGGAGTTCGACCAGCATCGCCTCTTTGCTGGAGAAGTGTCGGTAGATCGCCGGACCACTGACCCCGACGGCGGCGCCGATGTCCTCCAGGCGCACGGCGAGATAGCCACGTTCGGCCACGAGGCGTTCCGCGGCGGCGATCAGTTGGCTGCGCCGATCCGATTTCGCCTGGCTGCGGCGCGTAGCGGTGGACATGGCGTCTCTCGAACGGGCTTTCTGTGGGTATGGACAACTCGGTTAATCGTGACTAACGTACCACGAGTTAGTCGTCATTAACTCAGATGGAGACGCCTTGTCATCGCACCGCGACGAACATCTGGCGCTGGTCGCCGAGCTGCGCGGCAAGCTCGCGGCCGCGGCCCTCGGCGGTCCGCAACGTGCCAGGGAACGCCACGTCGGCCGGGGCAAGCTGTTGCCGCGGGACCGCGTCGACGGCCTGCTCGACGCAGGCAGCCCGTTCCTCGAACTCGCGCCGCTGGCCGCAAACGGCATGTACGACGACGAATGCCCTGGCGCGGGCATGATCGCCGGCATCGGGCGGGTCTCCGGCCGGGAATGTGTGATCGTCGCCAACGACGCCACGGTCAAAGGCGGGACGTACTACCCGATCACGGTCAAGAAACACCTGCGGGCCCAGGAGATGGCGCTGCAGAACCGGCTGCCCTGTATCTACCTGGTGGACTCCGGCGGCGCCTTCCTGCCCCGGCAGGACGAGGTGTTCCCCGACCGCGACCACTTCGGACGCATCTTCTACAACCAGGCCACCATGAGCGCGCAGGGCATCGCCCAGATCGCCGCGGTGCTCGGATCGTGCACCGCAGGCGGTGCCTACGTGCCTGCCATGAGCGACGAGGCGGTCATCGTGCGAAATCAGGGCACCATCTTTCTGGGTGGTCCGCCGCTGGTGAAAGCCGCCACCGGGGAAGTGGTGACCGCAGAGGAACTCGGCGGTGGCGACCTGCACTCCAAGATCTCGGGCGTCACCGATCACCTCGCCCACGACGACCGTGATGCGCTACGCATCGTGCGCAACATCGTCGCGACGCTCGGCCCGGCCGATCCACCGCCCTGGCAGGTGCTGCCCGCCGTGGACCCGGTCGCCGAGCAGACCGAGCTCTATGACGTCGTGCCGGTCGACGCGCGGGTGCCCTACGACGTGCACGAGGTGATCACGCGCATCGTCGACGGCGGCGAATTCAACGAGTTCAAGGCCGAGTACGGCACCACCCTGGTCACCGGGTTCGCGCGCATCCACGGCCACCCCGTCGGCATCATCGCCAACAACGGTGTGCTGTTCGGCGAATCCGCGGTCAAGGGAGCGCATTTCATCGAGCTGTGTGACAAGCGCAAGACACCCCTGCTCTTCCTGCAGAACATCTCGGGCTTCATGGTCGGCCGCGACTACGAGGCCGGTGGCATCGCGAAGCACGGCGCCAAGATGGTCACCGCGGTCGCGTGTGCCCGCGTGCCCAAGCTGACCGTCGTCATCGGCGGCTCCTACGGCGCAGGCAACTACTCGATGTGCGGCCGCGCGTACTCGCCGCGGTTCCTGTGGATGTGGCCCAACGCCAGGATCTCGGTGATGGGCGGTGAGCAGGCCGCATCGGTGCTCGCCACGGTCCGCGGCGAGATGACCGACGAGGAAGCCGAGGAGTTCAAGGCGCCGATCCGTGCGCAATACGAACATCAGGGCAACCCGTACTACTCGACGGCACGGCTGTGGGACGACGGTGTCATTGACCCTGCTGACACCAGAACCATTGTCGGACTGGCCCTTTCCGTTGTCGGACAGGCTCCGCTGGAGCCGGTCTCCTATGGCGTATTCCGGATGTGATGATGAGCGCGAAAACCTTCGACACGGTCCTGGTCGCCAATCGCGGCGAGATCGCGGTGCGCGTCATCCGCACGCTGCGCGCCATGGGAATCCGCTCGGTAGCGGTGTTCAGCGATGCCGACGCGCAAGCGCGTCATGTCGCAGAAGCAGATGCGGCCGTGCGTCTGGGCCCGGCCGCGGCCCGGCAGAGCTACCTCGACATCGACGCCGTCATCGACGCCGCACGGCGCACGGGTGCCCAAGCCGTGCACCCCGGTTACGGATTCCTCTCGGAAAACGCCGAATTCGCTGCTGCGCTGGATTCGGCGGGCATCGTGTTCATCGGCCCGCCCGCGTCGGCGATCGCCACGATGGGCGACAAGATCGCGGCCAAGGCCGCGGTGTCGGCATTCGGTGTGCCGGTGGTGCCCGGTATCTCGCGTCCCGGGCTCACCGACGACGACCTGATCGCCGGTGCCGCCGAGGTCGGCTATCCGGTGTTGGTGAAACCGTCGGCCGGCGGCGGTGGCAAGGGCATGCGCGTCGTCGAACGGGCCGGTGATCTTGCGACCGCGCTCGTCTCGGCCCGGCGCGAGGCAGGTGCGGCGTTCGGAGACGACACGTTGTTCCTCGAGCGGTTCGTCCAGCGGCCCCGCCACATCGAGGTGCAGGTGCTCGCCGACGCGCACGGCAACGTCATCCACCTCGGCGAGCGTGAATGCAGCCTGCAGCGGCGTCACCAGAAGGTCATCGAGGAAGCGCCGTCGCCGCTGCTCGACGAGGCCACGCGCGCCCGCATCGGGGCCGCGGCGTGTGATACCGCGCGTAGTGTCGACTACACGGGAGCCGGCACGGTGGAGTTCATCGTCTCCGCCGACCGCCCCGACGAGTTCTTCTTCATGGAGATGAACACCCGGTTGCAGGTCGAGCACCCGGTCACCGAACTGGTCACCGGGATCGACCTGGTGGAACAGCAGATCCGCATCGCGGCGGGGGAGAAGCTGGCGATCGGACAGGACGACATCGTGCTGACCGGCCACGCCGTCGAAGCCCGCGTCTATGCGGAGGATCCGGCCAACGGGTTCCTGCCCACCGGCGGCCCGGTACTGGGCCTGAGTGAGCCGAGCGGGCGCGGGGTCCGTGTCGACTCGGGCCTCGCGGCGGGCACCGTCGTCGGCAGCGACTACGACCCCATGCTGTCGAAGATCATCGCCCATGGCGGCGATCGCGCATCGGCGCTGCAGATCCTGGACCGGGCGCTGGCCGATACCGCGGTCCTCGGCGTCACCACCAACATCGAGTTCCTGCGGTTCCTGCTCGCCGATCCCGACGTCGTGGCGGGGCACCTCGACACCGGCCTGCTGGACCGGCGGGCCCCCGATTTCGTGCCGGCCGCAGTCGGCGACGAACAGCTGATCGCGGCGGCGGCCTACCTGTGGGCGCAACAGTGGGCGGCAGCCGAGGGGAATGTCTGGCGTGTGCCCTCGGGCTGGCGCGTCGGCGAATGGGCACCCGCCACGTTCCGGCTGCAGGGCGGTGACCGCACCGACCACGTCTACATCAGCGGAAACCCCGAGCGGGCCACCGCAGCTGTCGAACACGGCGAAACCCACACCATGAGCGCGGTCTTCACTCCGGGCTCAGATCACTTCGCCGTCACGCTCGACGGGCTGCGCACCGACTACCGCGTCGCAGTCGCCGACGGACAGATCTGGTTGTCCGGCGGTGGGCGCACCTGGGCCGCGCAGAAGGTGCGCGAAGCGCCGGTACGTCCGGGTGACGAGCACAGCGGCGACGCCGAACTCGTCAGCCCCATGCCGGGATCGGTTGTCGCCGTGGGAGTTTCCGACGGCGAACCGGTGGCCGCGGGAACCGTCGTCGTCACCGTCGAGGCGATGAAGATGGAACACGCACTGACCGCGCCGGTGGACGGCGTGGCCGCAATACTCGTCGCCGTCGGCGATCAGGTCAAAGTGGGTCAGCCGCTGGCCCGAATCACCGCCCACACTCAGGAGAACGCATCATGACCGACTTCTTGTCCACCGGCACCCTTCCCGACCACTACGAACAACTCGCCAAGACGGTGCGCGACTTCGCCGAAAGTGTCGTCGCGCCGGTGGCCGCCAAGCACGACGAGGAACATTCGTTCCCGTACGAGGTCGTGGCGGGCATGGCTGACATGGGCCTGTTCGGCCTGCCGTTCCCCGAAGAGTACGGCGGCATGGGCGGCGACTACTTCGCGCTGTGCCTGGCCCTGGAGGAACTCGGCCGGGTCGACCAGAGCGTCGCGATCACCCTGGAGGCCGGGGTGTCCCTCGGTGCGATGCCGGTGTACCGGTTCGGCAACGACGCCCAGAGGCAGGAGTGGCTGCCGCTGCTGGCGAGCGGGAAGGCCCTGGGCGCGTTCGGCCTGACCGAGGCCGGGGGCGGTAGTGACGCCGGTGCCACCAAGACCACCGCGCGTCTCGACGACGGGCACTGGGTGATCAACGGCACCAAGCAGTTCATCACCAACTCCGGCACCGACATCACCAAACTCGTCACGGTGACCGCGGTGACCGGCGACAACAACGGGAAGAAGGAGATCTCGTCGATCCTGGTGCCCGTGCCCACCGAGGGGTTCACCGCCGAACCCGCTTACAACAAGGTCGGCTGGAACGCATCGGACACCCACCCGTTGAGCTTCGACGACGTCCGCGTGCCCGAGGAGAACCTGCTGGGCGAGCGTGGCCGCGGCTACGCGAACTTCCTGCGCATCCTCGACGAGGGTCGCATCGCCATCGCGGCCCTGTCGGTCGGTGCCGCGCAGGGTTGCGTCGACGAATCGGTGAAGTACGCCAAGGAACGTCAGGCGTTCGGCGCGGCCATCGGCACCTACCAGGCGATCGCGTTCAAGATCGCCCGGATGGAGGCCCGCGCGCACGCGGCCCGCACCGCCTACTACGACGCCGCCGCGCTCATGTTGGCCGGCAAGCCGTTCAAGAAGGCCGCCTCGGTGGCCAAGCTGGTGGCCAGCGAGGCCGCGATGGACAACGCGCGGGACGCCACGCAGATCTTCGGCGGCTACGGGTTCATGAACGAGTACTCCGTGGCCAGGCACTACCGGGACAGCAAGATCCTCGAAATCGGCGAGGGCACAACGGAAGTTCAGCTGATGCTGATCGGAAGGGAGCTCGGTCTGTGAGCGCGGCGCCCAAGAAGGTCGTCGAACAGCGCGGTCTGTGGTTCGAGGAGTTCGAGACCGGTGTGGTGTATCTGCACCGGCCCGGCCGCACCATCACCGAGGCCGACAACGTCCTGTTCACCACACTGACCATGAACACCCAGGCGCTGCATCTGGACGCGGCCTTCTCCGATGCGCTGCCGCCGTTCAACCAGCGTCTGGTGAACTCGATGTTCACGCTGTCGACGCTGGTCGGTCTTTCGGTCGCGCAGCTGACCCAGGGCACCATCGTCGGCAACCTCGGCTTCTCCGAGATCGCTTTCCCCAAGCCACTTTTCCACGGAGACACCCTCTACGCCGAGACCGAGATCGTTGAGAAGCGTGCCTCCAAGAGCAGGCCGGGGGAGGGCATCGTCACGTTCGCGCACACCGGCCGCAATCAGCACGGTGACATCGTGGCGACCGCGCAGCGTAAGACCATGGTGCGGATGCGCCCGGACGGGGAGGCGTGACGATGGGCCTGGCGACCACCGGCCCGGCGTGGCTGTTCTGCCCGGGCGACCGACCGGAACGATTCGGAAAGGCCGCCGCGGCAGCCGATGTGGTGATCCTCGACCTCGAGGACGGCGCCGGCGACAAACCGGCCGCGCGACAGGCGCTGCTGAGCACCCCGCTGGATCCCGCGCGCACCGTGGTGCGGATCAACCCCGGTGACTCGCCGGAACAGAAACTCGACCTCGACGTGCTGTCGCAGACCGGGTACACGACCGTCATGCTGCCCAAGTGCGAATCCGCCGCACAGGTCACGGCGCTTGCGCCGCTGGACGTCGTGCTGATCGTCGAGACCCCACTCGGGGCGCTCAAGGTCGACGAGACCGCCGCGGCGGCCAACACGTGGGGTGTCATGTGGGGCGCCGAGGATCTGTTCGGCTACCTCGGCGGTACCAACAACCGGTTCCCCGACGACTCCTACCGCGATGTCGCCAAGTATGTGCGGTCCCGCTCGCTGCTCGCGGCGAAGGCCTTCGGCAAACAGGCCCTGGACTCGGTGTACATCGACATCAAGAATCTCGACGGACTGCGCGCCGAGGTCGACGACGCCGTGGCGGTCGGCTTCGACATCAAGGTCGCGATCCATCCCAGCCAGGTCGCCGTCATCCGCGAGGGCTACACGCCGACCCCCGAGCAGGTGCAGTGGGCGCGCAAACTGCTCGCGGCCGCCGAGGCACAACCGGGTGCGTTCGCGTTCGACGGCGTCATGGTCGACGCGCCCGTACTGCGACGCGCAGAACGCATCGCCGCACTGGCACCGGGTAACGGTTAGCGACACATTGTGGCGGCAGTCACAGGGACCGAGCCGCCGCTGGCATAATGGGCTTTGCCCCTGTGCTGCGACGCACCGAGCACATTGTCCACCTGGCGCCTCACCCCGGCACCAGCTGGAGGCCCCCTCACCTGGGGTTTTGCTCCAACCGTCGTCGCACTGAGCACCTCGTGGAATGACGGCGCAACATGCCGTCACCTGAAGGAGGCGGTATGGCCATGCAGTATGCGTCTGCGCCCGGGTACGACCCCGGATTCGACCCCGAGCCTGTGCAGTTGGTTGCTGCCGACGGCTCGCCCCCATCGGAGGGACCCCCCTCGCGCTACAGCCGCGACCTCCCACCGGAGACGCTGAGCTGGCTCTACGAGTCGATGGTGGTCACCCGCAGCCTCGACATCGAATTCGTCAACCTGCAGCGCCAGGGTGAGCTGGCGTTGTACGCGTCGTGCCGCGGACAGGAGGCCGCGCAGATCGGCGCGGCGGCGTGCCTGCGCAAAACCGACTGGTTGTTCCCGCAGTACCGGGAGATCGGTGCGTTTCTGCTCCGCGGCATCACGCCGGCCCAGATGGGCGCGGTGTGGCGCGGCAAATGGCACGGCGGCCTGTCGTTCACCAGCAAGTGCGTCGCACCCATCGCGATCCCCATCGGCACCCACGGTCTGCACGCCGTCGGCGCGGCGATGGCCGCCCAGCGCCTCGGTGAGGATTCGGTGACCGTGGCGTTCCTCGGTGACGGCGCGACCAGCGAAGGCGACGCGCACGAGGCGCTCAACCTCGCCTCGGTGTTCCGCGCGCCGTGCGTGTTCTTCGTCCAGAACAACCAGTGGGCGATCTCGGTACCGGTCAGCAGGCAGCAGGCGGGCCCCACCATCGCCCACCGCGCCATCGGCTACGGCATGCCCGGCGTCCGCGTCGACGGCAACGACGTGCTGGCCTGCTACGCGGTGATGTCGGAAGCCGCCGAGCGGGCGCGCCGCGGACAGGGCCCGACGCTGATCGAGGCCGTCACCTACCGCATGGGCCCGCACACCACCTCCGACGATCCGACCCGCTACCGCTCCGCCGAGGAGGTCGAGGCCTGGACGGCACGAGACCCCATCGCGCGGTACCGCACCTACCTGGAGAACACCGGGGTGTGGAGCGAGCGCCTCGAAGAGCGGGTGGCCGCGCGGTCCACGAGGCTGTGCGCCGAGTTGCGCGACGCGATCGTGGGCGCGCCCGATGTCGACCCGGCCGAATTGTTCGACACGGTCTACGCCGACATCACACCCGAGTTGGCGCGTCAACGTGATCAGTTGCTCTCGGAGCTGGCGAAGGAGGCATGAGATGACCCAGATCATCGACCGACCTGCGGCGCAGGGAGATTCGCCGGAGCCGTGGGGCAGCGTTCTCACCACGACCGCCGAGACGCCCGTCGTCACCGAACTCACCATGGTGCAGGCGATCAACCGTGCACTCCACGACGCCATGGCCGCCGACGAGCGGGTCCTGGTCTTCGGTGAAGACGTCGCGACACTCGGTGGCGTGTTCCGGGTGACCGACGGGCTCACCGGAACCTTCGGCGCCGACCGGTGTTTCGACACCCCGCTGGCCGAATCGGCGATCATCGGCATCGCGGTGGGGTTCGCGATACGCGGCTTCAAACCGGTACCGGAGATCCAGTTCGACGGGTTCAGCTATCCGGCGTTCGACCAGATCGCCAGCCACCTCGCGAAGTACCGGATGCGGACGCACGGCGACATCGACATGCCGGTGACGGTACGCATCCCGTCGTTCGGTGGCATCGGGGCCGTCGAGCATCATTCCGAATCCACCGAGACCTACTGGCTGCACACCGCGGGCCTCAAGGTCGTCGTTCCGTCCACGCCGTCGGATGCGTACTGGCTGCTGCGGGAATCGATCGCAGGCCCCGATCCGGTGATCTACCTGGAGCCCAAGCGCAGGTACTGGGCACGCGAACCCGTCGACACCACCACCCCGGGTCTGCCCATCGGCCGGGCCGCCGTGCGCCGCAACGGATCCGACGTCACCGTCATCACCTACGGCGGGCTGGTCGCGACCGCGATGTCGGCAGCGGAACTCGCCGAGGACCGCGGGTGGAGCATGGAGGTTGTCGACCTGAGGTCGCTCAACCCGCTCGACTTCGACACCGTCGCAGAGTCGGTGCGACGCACCGGTCGTGCCGTGGTGATGCACGAAGGCCCACGAACGTTGGGCTTCGGAGCCGAACTCGCCGCGCGGATCTCCGAGGAGCTGTTCTACGACCTGGAGGCTCCGGTGTTGCGGGCCACCGGATTCGACACGCCGTACCCGCCGGCCAGGCTGGAGAAGCTGTGGCTACCCGGCGTCGACCGACTGCTCGACTGCGTCGAGCGCGCGATGGAGCAGCCGTGAGCACCCGGGATTTCCTGGTGCCCGATCTCGGTGAGGGACTCCAGGATGCGACCATCACGAGCTGGAATGTCGCGGTGGGCGACAACGTCGAGCTCAACCAGACACTGTGCACCGTCGAGACCAACAAGGCCGAGGTCGAGATTCCCAGCCCGTATGCCGGGAAGGTGCTCGACCTCGGCGGTGCGGCCGGGGACACTCTCGCCGTCGGGTCGCTGTTGGTGCGGATCGCGACGTCCGCCGATGAACCTGCGGGCGCGCATTCCGGCTCACGATCAGGTTCGCAGGCGGGCAACAACGGCACCGGCGCACACCGCAAGCCGGTCCTCGTCGGATACGGTACCGACGACTCGATGGACACCAGCCGACGCGGTACCCGGAGCCCGCGGGCGCGGGCCAAGCCGCCGGTGCGCAAGTTGGCCGCGGACCTGAACGTCGACCTGAGCGCTTTGGCCCCGGGATCGGGCCCGGACGGCATCGTCACGCGCGACGATGTGGTCGCCGCGGCGAACCGGTCACCGGCGGCGCAGCCGGCCAAGACAATCAGGCCGTCCCCGCCGGCACAGACGCGCGACGTGCGCGGTGTTCAGGCCGAGATGGCGCGACGAATGTCTTTGTCGCGCAGCGAGATTCCGGATGCGCATGCACGGGTCGACGTGGATTGCACGGCGTTGCTGCGGTTGCGTGACCGCATCCGGGCCGCCGAGCCGGACGTGTCGATCACACCGTTCGTGCTGACACTACGGCTGCTGACCCTCGCGTTGGGTCGTCACGAGGTGCTCAACGCGACGTGGATGGAGACCACAAGCGGCCCGCAGATCCATCAGCACCCGGCGGTGCATCTGGGGGTCGGTGTCGCCGCACCGCGCGGCCTGCTGGTGCCCGTGGTGCGCGACGCGCAGGCGATGACCACCCGGGAGCTCGCTGTCACGGTGGCCCGACTGGTGGACAGCGCCCGGGCGGGCACGCTGTCGCCGTCCGAGCTGACCGGCTCGACGTTCACGGTGTCCAATTTCGGTGCGCTCGGCGTGGACGACGGCGTTCCGGTGATCAACTATCCCGAGGCCGCGATCCTCGGCATGGGTTCGCTGCGGGAACGGCCGGTCGTGGTCGACGGCGCCGTGGTGGCCCGCCCGACGATGTCGCTGACGTGCGTGTTCGACCATCGCATCGCCGACGGTGCCCAGGCCGCCGCGTTCCTCGGCGAGTTGCGCAGGCTGATCGAGGAGCCCGACCTCGCCCTGCTCGACCTCTGAGAGATCTACTTGCGTCCGGCGGCGAGGCGGGCGGCGAACACGGGTGACTCGATCGAGCGGGCCTGTGGGCCCAGCTCGATGTCGACGGCCGCGCGGTGCTGATCGCTGTCGATCACGCCGGGGTTCGCGGTCGCCCGCATGGAGGCCTTGGTGGCCAGCACGACCTCACGGGGTGCGCTCGCGGGCCCGGCGGCCAGTTCCCTGGCCGCGGCGACAGGATCGTCAGCGATGCTGAGCGCCAGTCCGTGGCGGACCGCGGCGTCGGCGTCGAACCGCATCCCGAACAGCAGCGCCGCTCGTGCCACCTCCGGTCCGACGGCCCGCTGCAGCATCCAGGTGGCACCGCCGCCCGGGTGGATCCCCAGCTTCTGGAAGCGCGGATCGAACAACGCCGTGGGCCCGGCGATGCGCACGTCGGCGGCCAGCGCCAGGTTGAGCCCCGCCCCGACCGCGGCACCGTTGACCGCGGCGATGGTGGGAAGCGCGCAGTGCGCGACGGCGAGGAAGCCGTCGTAGATCTTGCGCAGGCCGTCCTCGGTCGCCGTGCCGAGGGCGGCCAGGTCCGCGCCCGCGCAGAACGCCTTGCCTGCGCCGGTCACCACCACCGCGTGCACATCGGGATCGGCCTCGGCGGCCTCGACGGCACCGCGCAGCGCCGCCGACATCTCGAAGGTCACCGCGTTGCGGCGATCGGGGTCGTTGACAGTGATCACAGCGATGCGGTCGGAGGTCTCGACCAGTACGGAATCGGCCACGGCGGCCAGCTTAGTTCGCAGGCTGCCAGCGCAGCAGGTACCGGTAGTACAGGGCCCGACGGATCGTCGCCCCCGGGAGGACCTGCGCGGTGACCCGACGGATCTCGTCGAGGCTCTCGTCCGGACCGGCGACCGGTACGCCGATGTCGCGGGTCTCGCGGTGCCAGAACGATCCCACCCGTACCGCGGGTAGGCACAGCCCCGACCACACCCAGTCCCGTAGCGTCTTGTTGGCCGACAGCCCCACGACCGCGATCTCGCCGGTGGGGCTGAGCAGTTCCCGCGCCTTGGTCAGCGCGGCACGCAGGTCCATGTGGTGCAGGCTGGCCACCATGGTGATCAGGTCGAAGCGGCGGGTGCCTGGGTCGAAGTTGTCGAAATCGTTCTGGGCCACAGTCACATTGGGCAGGTGCGCGACGCGGACCCAGGCACGTTGCAGCGTCTCGGGATCGGGTTCGATCGCGGTCACCGAACGAGACACCGGCGCGAGCCGCTGCGCGAGCAGGCCGTCACCACAGCCGACGTCCAGGACGTCCCCGCGGTGCTGCGCCGCGATCCGACGCAGCCACGGGTGGTAGGCGGTGTTGTGATTCCAGTACGCGGGTGAGGGCACCCCATCGACTGTGCCACGCCGCTCACCGGGTGCGCACGTGCCCATGCTCGCGGGAGGGCTCCACGCCCGCCGTTTCGCAGGTCAGTGCCAGCGCCGGGGAGCGCGCGGCATTCCGCACCCCGACGATGCGGTCCTGAAACGTCTCCAGAAACCCCAGGCCCGCGCATAATCGCGTGGTGACAGCCACCGATGTGCTCATCGCGGGCGCCGGCCCCGTAGGGTTGACCGTCGCCATCGAACTCGCCCGCCACGGGGCGCGGTGCCGCATCGTCGACCCGCTGTTCGAACCGCCTCGATACGCGAAAGCGGTTGGGGTGCAACCACGCACACTCGAAGTATTCGAGCGAATGGGCGTCGTGCACAAGATTCTCGACGCCGCGGTGCAGATGCGGGGCCAGATCGTCTACGTCAACGGTGAGCAGGTCGGGCGGATGGACCTCGTCTTACCCGACGACGTCCCGTACCAGTTCATCGCGCTGCCACAGTACGCCACCGAACGCGTCCTGCGGAGCGAGGCGGCCGCACGCGGCGTGGTGATCGAACGTGGTTGGCGGCTGACGGGTTTCGCACAGGACCCCGACGGTGTGACCGCGACGCTGACCGCGCAGAACGGATCCGGACAGACGGTCCGGGCCGGATATCTGGTCGGTGCGGACGGTGCGCACTCGATCACGCGCAAGGCACTCGGGCTGACGTTTGAGGGCGCGGCATTCGACGAGCAGTACATGCTCGGTGACGTCGAGGTCGACTGGTCGCTGCCGCCGGGATACGCGATCCGCGCGATGAACCAGACCGACGGCACGACCAACGACCTGCTTGTGTGCATCCCGCTGCCCGGGCGGGGCCGCTACCGCATGTCGATGCTCGTGCCGCCCGACCTGGCCACCGACGCGTCGGGTGGTGTGCAGCACGGATTCGAAAGCGGCACAAAGCCGCAACTGTCGCACATCCAGGCCGTGCTGGACCGGCTCGCACCCGAACCCACCACGGCCCGCAACCTGCGGTGGTCTTCGGTGTTCCGCATCAGCCACCGCATCGTCGACGCCTACGGTCGCGGCCGTGTCTTCGTCGCGGGCGATGCCGCCCACATCCACCCGCCCACCGGCGCACAGGGTATGAACACCGGGATCCAGGATGCCCAGAACCTGGCGTGGAAACTCGCGCTCGCGGTGACCGGGGTCGCCGCCGACGGGTTGCTCGACAGCTATGACGCCGAACGCCGTCCTGTCGGCGAGGAGGTGGTGGGCCGCACGGTCCGCAGTGCACGCGACGGGATAGGTGCCGACTCAACCGACGCGAGCTACGTCGTGCGTCGGGAGGCGCAGCTGTTGATCGACTACGCAGGCAGCCCCGTCGTCGCCGCGTCCGGCCCCGATGATCCGCCACCGCGGCCCGGGCAACGCGCTCCCGACGCACGGGGTCTCACGCGCGCCGTGGTGACCGACCCGCTCCGGTTGTTCACTCTGATGGACGGCACGCGGCACACCGTGCTGTGCTACGCCGGTGCCGAAGCCGGACTTGATGTGGTCGCCGATCTGGAGGCCGCGGCCGAGGCGGCCACCGCTGCCGCACACGGGCGGGCCGACGTCTACGTCGTCGCGCATCCCGATGCCAAGGTGGACACCACGGTACTGCCGGTGATCAACGACACAGACGGCGATTTCGCACAGGCATATTCCCCAAAGGCGCTGTCGGTCTTCGTCATCCGACCCGACGGATACGTGGGTTACGCGACGCGCGGTGCCATCGACCGGGCGCGACTCGACGCATTCCTCAAGCGGACGTTTCGCTGAGGTAATTTTTCGTCGCCGATGTGCCGGGTGCAGATGTGCCGGATACCGACCTGGCCGAGCCGCGCTAGCGGTTGGAGGGTTCCTCGCCGAGGATTTCGGCCGCGCGCCGAGGCGACGCGCACCGCGGACGCCAAGCGCGGGAGCGACGAGTGGGGCCCGGGTGCGACAGCCCGACACCCCGGCAAGAGGTGATGCCGGTTCTGACCGGGCCGTAGCACCCCCGGGCCCATACACCCCACAAAGCGCCCCCGGCAGGAATCGAACCTGCGACCTAGGGATTAGAAGGCCCTTGCTCTATCCAACTGAGCTACGGAGGCAGCGCCGCATGAGTCTATCGTGTCCGGCCCGCCCCCTCGCTCCCTGTGACACGTGGGAAAGCGGACCCGAGCCCGGCGGTCGGAGACTAGCGTGGACGCTGCACTTGGCTGCAGGGTGAGGGGAGAGGGACCACGCTATGAGCGACGTGCCGGAGCGGGATGCGGCCGGATTGCCCGAAGAGCTGAGTGCAGTCGACCAGCTGCTGCATCGCGGGGAGGCGAACCCGCGGACGCGCTCGGGGATCATGGGCGTGGAGATCCTCGACACCACGCCTGACTGGGAGCGGTTCCGCACGCGCTTCGACCACGCATCGCGCAAGGTCCTGCGGTTGCGGCAGAAGGTCGTGATGCCGACGCTTCCGACCGCGGCCCCGCGCTGGGTGGTCGACCCTGACTTCAATCTCGACTATCACGTGCGACGCGTGCGGGTGCCTGCCCCTGGGACGCTGCGGCAGGTGCTCGATCTCGCCGAGGTGGCCATGCAGTCGCCGATGGACATCACACGTCCGCTGTGGAGCGCCACGCTGGTCGAGGGCCTCGCCGACGGGCGCGCCGCGACGATCCTCCACCTGAGCCACGCGGTCAGCGATGCCGTCGGCGGGGTGGAGATGTTCGCCAGCATCTATGACCTCGAACGCGACCCGGAACCGGACGCGCCACCGCCGCTGCCCATCCCGCAGGATCTCTCGCCGAACGAGTTGATGCGGGAGGGCATCAACCGGCTGCCCGGATCGATCGCCGGTGGCGTGCTCGGCGCGCTCGGCGGCGCGGCGCGTGCGGTCACCAAGGTGGTGCGCGATCCGATTTCGGCGGTCAGCGGGGTCGTGGACTACGCGATGTCGGGTTCCAGGGTGATGGCGCCGGCCGCCGAGCCGTCGCCGCTGCTGCGCCGCCGCAGCCTCGCGTCGCGAAGCGAGGCCATCGACATCCCGTTCGGGGACTTCCACCGCGCGGCCAAGGCCGCGGGTGGCTCCATCAACGACGCCTATCTCGCCGGCGTGTGCGGGGCGCTGCGGCGCTACCACGAGGCCAAGGGCGTACCGGTCGACTCGCTGCCGATGGCGGTGCCGGTGAACCTGCGGGCCGAGGACGACCCTGCGGGCGGCAATCGGTTCGCGGGGGTGAACCTGTCGGCCCCCATCGGTATCGAGGACCCGGGCAAGCGCATCAAGGCCGTGAGAAGTCAGATGACCAGCAGGCGTGAGGAGCGGGCGATCGACGTCGTCGGTGCCATCGCGCCGGTGCTGAGCCTGTTGCCCGACACGATCCTCGAGTCGGTCGCGGGTTCGGTGGTGAACTCGGACGTACAGGCCTCCAACGTGCCGATCTACCCGGGCGACACCTACATCGCCGGGGCCAAGGTCCTGCGGCACTACGGGCTCGGCCCGCTGCCCGGCGTGGCGATGATGGTGGTGCTGATCTCCCGAGGCGGCCACATCACCGTCACCGCCCGCTACGACCGCGCGGCGATCAACGACGACGCGCTCTTCGCCCGCTGTCTGCAGGAAGGGTTCGACGAGGTGCTCGCCCTCGGCGGCGACACACGCTGCACCCCGGCGTCGTTCGACCCGGCACCGAACAGCGGTGGTGCCCAGTGACATCCACGAACGGCAAGCAGATGCGGCTGCCCGGGACGCTGGCCGAGATCGAGGCCAGCCCCGAAGGCCCGGAGATCGGTGCCTTCTTCGACCTCGACGGCACCCTGGTGGCGGGCTTCACCGGCGTGATCATGACCCAGGATCGGTTGTGGCGGCGTCAGATGAGCGTCGGTGAGTTCATCGGCATGGTGCAGGCCGGACTCAACCACCGCCTCGGCCGCTCGGAGTTCGAGGATCTCATCGGCAAAGGCGCGCGGATGCTGCGTGGAAACTCGCTCAGCGATCTCGACGAACTCGGGGAGCGTCTGTTCGTGCAGTACGTGCAGAGCCGCATCTATCCGGAGATGCGCGCGATGGTCGGCGCTCACCTGGCCCGCGGGCACACCGTGGTGCTCAGTTCCTCGGCGCTGACGGTGCAGGTGGAACCGGTGGCCCGCTTCCTCGGGATCGACAACGTGCTGAGCAACAAGTTCGAGACCGACGAAGACGGCCTGATCACCGGTGAGGTGAGAACGCCCATCATCTGGGGTGCGGGGAAGGCCCGCGCCGTACAGGAGTTCGCGGCCGCAAACGGTGTGGACCTGTCGAAGAGCTACTTCTACGCCGACGGCGACGAGGACGTCGCGCTCATGTACCTCGTCGGCAACCCGCGGCCGACGAACCCGGAGGGCAAGCTCGCCGCGGTCGCCGCCAAACGAGGGTGGCCCATTCTGCGTTTCACCAGCCGCAGCGGCAGCAGCCCGATTGCGCAGTTGCGCACCGTCGCCGGTGTGGCGTCCCTGATGCCGGTGGCGGCGGGCGCGATCGGCTGGGGCCTGCTCAACCGCGACCGCCGTCGCGGCGTCAACTTCTTCACCGCCACCTGGAGCCGGGTGTTGCTGGCCACCACCGGGGTCAATCTCAACGTCCTGGGGGAGGAGAACCTGACCGCCCAACGCCCGGCGGTGTTCCTGTTCAACCACCGCAACCAGGTCGATCCGATCATCGCAGGCGCCCTGGTCCGCGACAACTTCACCAGTGTGGCCAAGAAGGAGCTCGCAGGCGACCCACTGGTTGGGACACTGGGGCGCGTCATGGATGCGGCGTTCATCGACCGCGACGATCCGGAGAAGGCGGTCGAGGGCCTGCACAAGGTGGAAAAACTTGCCCGCGAAGGGATCTCGATCCTCATCGCCCCGGAGGGCACCCGGCTGGACACCACCGCCGTCGGCCCGTTCAAGAAGGGTGCGTTCCGCATCGCCATGGCGGCGGGAGTTCCCGTGGTGCCCATCGTGATCCGCAACGCCGAGGTGATCGCGGCGCGCGACTCGAGCACCTTCAACCCAGGCACCGTGGACGTCGCCGTGTACCCACCGATCCCGGTCGACGACTGGACCGTCGACGACCTGCCCGAACGCATCGAGCAGGTCCGCCAGATCTATCTCGACACGCTCGCGTCGTGGCCGCTGGACCACCTGCCGGAGTTCGACATCTATTCGCCGCGCAAGCCCGCGAAGGGCAAGGCCCGGAAAGCGACGAAGAAGGCGCCCGCGAAAGGACGCCCGTGACCGCGCCCCCCACCGACTACTTCGCCAGCTTCACCACCAACGACGACGCGCTGGTGCTGGCGTCGGTGTCCTCGGACGCCGAACTGGAACTGCTCAACGTCTGGCTGCGCACCCACCGCCGGGAGCACCCCGACTCCAAGGTCGAGGTACTCCGGCTGCCGGCCACCGACGAACCGGCGCCCGGCGATCTGGCGCGGCTCGTCGAGGAACTCGAAGCCGACGACAACCGCCTCGTCGTGCCGGTGCGGGTGTTCTGGGTGCCTGGCGGCCTGCCCACACGGCTCAAGGTCGTCGCGCTGATGTCGGGCCGCGACACCTACCGGCCGCCGGAGATGTTGCAGCGGCGCATCCTGCGCAAGGATCCGTCGCGGGCCAGGGTGGTCGCCGGCGAACCGGCGAAGGTGTCCGACCTGCGCAAGCAGTGGAGTGAGACGACCGTCGGCGAGAACCCTCGCGACTTCGCGCATTTCGTGTTGCGCCGCGCTGTGCTGGCGATCGAGCGGGTCGAGTTGCGGCTGTTGGGCCCGGAATACAAGTCACCGCGGTTGGTCAAACCCGAGATGATGGCTTCGGCCCGGTTCGCCGAAGGCCTCGCCCAGATCCCGGGAGCCACGCCGGAGAAGGCCGGGGAGATGCTCGACGAGCTCTCCACCGGGTGGAGCCGGTTCTCGGTCGACCTCATCCCGTCGCTCGGGCGGGCGATCTTCAGCCGCGGCTTCGATCCGCGGATCGACTACGATCGCGCCGAGATCGAGCAGATGCGTCAGGCGCTGGAACAGCATCCGGCGGTGCTGCTGTTCTCCCACCGCTCGTATCTCGACGGTGTCATCGTTCCGGTCGCGATGCAGGAGAACCGGCTCCCACCGGTGTACACGTTCGCCGGGATCAACCTGTCGTTCGGCGTCATGGGTCCGATCTTCCGCCGTTCGGGCGTGATCTTCCTGCGCCGCAAGCTCGACGACCCGCTGTACAAGTACGTGCTGCGCCAGTACGTCGGCTACCTCGTCGAGAAGCGGTTCAACCTGAACTGGTCCATCGAGGGCACGCGGTCGCGTACCGGAAAGATGTTGCCGCCCAAGCTCGGACTGCTCGCGTACGTCGCCGACGCCTACCTCGACGGCCGCAGCGACGACATCCTGCTGCAGCCGGTGTCGATCAGCTTCGACCAGCTGCACGAGACGGCTGAGTACGCCGAGTACGCACGCGGCGGCGAGAAGCGGCCCGAGGGGCTGAGCTGGCTGTACAACTTCGTCAAAGCACAAGGCGAACGCAACTACGGCAAGATCTATGTCCGCTTCCCTGAACCGGTTTCGATGCGGCAGTACCTCGGCGATCCGCACGGCCCGCTCATCGAGGACGAGGCGGCCAAGCGATTGGCGATGCAGAAGATGGCGTTCGAGGTGGCGTGGCGGATCCTGCGCGTCACCCCGGTCAACGCGACCAACCTGGTGTCGGCGCTGTTGCTCACCGCCCGCGGCGTCGCACTCACGCTCGAGCAACTCCATCAGGCACTGCAGGATTCGCTCGACTACCTCGAACAGAAGAAGACCCCGGTGACCAACAGTGCGATGCGACTGCGCACCCTCGAAGGTGTGCGCTCCGCGGTCGACGCGCTGTCCGGCGGGCATCCCGTCACGTGCATCGACACCGGCCGCGAACCGGTCTGGCGCATCGCCCCCGAGAACGAACTCGAAGCCGCGTTCTACCGCAATTCCCTGATCCACGCGTTCCTGGAGACCTCACTGGTCGAACTGGCGCTCGCCTACGCCGCACGCACCGCTGACGGTCCGGAGCGCGACCCCCTGCAGGCCTTCTGGACCCAGGTGGTGCGATTGCGCGACCTGCTGAAATTCGACTTCTACTTTGCCGACTCGGCGGCGTTCCACTCGAACGTGGCCGAGGAGATGTCGTGGCATGCCGATTGGGAGCAGCAGGTGCGCGCCGGCCGCGGCGGCATCGAGACGCTGATGCGCGAGAAGCGCCCCCTGCTCGCCGACGCCATGCTGCGTCCGTACTTCGAGGCGTACACCGTCGTCGCCGACGTACTGCGCGACGCGCCCGCCGAGATCGCCGAGAAGGACCTGACCAAATTGGCGCTCGGGGTGGGCAGGCAGTACGTCGCCCAGGGCCGCATCCGCAACAACGAATCGGTGTCCGCACTCCTGTTCGCCACCGCGCGGCAGGTCGCGGCCGACCAGGGATTGCTTGAGCACGGTCCGGACCTCATGGTGCGGCGACGCGCGTTCCGCGAGGAACTGCGCGGCATCCTGCGGGACCTCGACACCGTCGACCGGTACGCACGTGAACTGTTCGCCGCCAGGGAGCGCGAGCGTCGCGCACAGCGGGGCGAGCCCGTCTGATTTCGCATTTCAAGTGGTAGGCGGTCCGCTGTGGCCTGAGCCACGCCATACGCTGGATGCATGACTTCTGTCGGCCGCGTGGCCTCCGACGTGCGTGCAGTCTGGCCCGTGCTGGTCGGTGTCGGACTCCTCGCCGGCGCGGTCGCAGCCGGGATCGGGGCGCTCGCGCTGGCCGACGCGCTGACCGCGACGGGCCTGCCCAACCCCGGTCCCGTCACCACCTACGGCCTGCCCTTCGTGCGCGCGGCCGGCGAGATCGCCGCCGTTGTCGCGGTCGGCTCCTTCCTGTTCGCGGCGTTCCTGGTCGCACCGCAGGACAGCGGCGTCCTCGACGTGGCCGGGTACCGTGCACTGCGCCTCGGGTCGGCGGCCTCGGCCGTGTGGACCGTGTGCGCGGCCCTGCTGGTGCCGTTGACCGTCTCCGACGTGTCGGGCCAACCCGTCCTCGATCATCTGAGTCCGGTCGACGTGTGGTCGGCGACGAGCCTCGTCGACATCGCCGGGGCGTGGCGCTGGACCGCGATCCTCGCCGCTGCCGTGACCATCGCGAGCCTTCCGGTGCTGCGCTGGGGCTGGACGCCGGTGCTGTTCGCGGGTTCGCTGCTGACGCTGGTCCCGCTGGCCCTGACCGGGCACTCGTCGTCGGGTGGCGCGCATGACCTGGCGACCAACAGCCTGTTCATCCACCTGATCGCCGGTGCGGTGTGGGCCGGTGGACTGCTGGCGCTGCTGGCGCATGCGATGCGTGGGGGAGCGGGCGAGGGCTCCGCCACCGCGCTGGCCGCGCGCCGCTTCTCGGCGCTGGCGTTGTGGTGCTTCATCGCGATGGGCATCAGCGGCGTGATCAACGCGCTCGTGCGGATGGAGCCCGCGGATCTGTTCCGCACGTCCTACGGCTGGCTGATCGTCGGCAAGATCATCGCGCTCGTCGTGCTGGGCACGCTGGGCTACTTCCAGCGCCGCAGCGCGGTGTCGACGCTGCAGGACGATCCCACGGCGCGTCGGCCGCTGATCCGGCTCGCGCTCACCGAGGGCGTGATCTTCGGTGTGACGTTCGGCATCGCGGTCGGACTCGGACGGACGCCGCCGCCCCCGATCGGGCGCGTGCCCAGCGCCGCCGAGGTGGCCATCGGCTATGACTTCGCCGGGCCGCCCACGCTGGCCCGCGTGCTGTTCGACTGGCGCTTCGACCTGCTGTTCGGCACGGCCGCGATCGTCGGCGCACTGGTGTATCTCGCCGCGCTGTACCGCCTGCGACACCGCGGCGACGCGTGGCCTGCCGGGCGCACCCTCGCGTGGCTGCTCGGCTGCGCGACGCTGCTGTTCACGACGTCGTCGGGCCTCGGCCGGTACATGCCCGCGATGTTCAGCATGCACATGATCGCCCACATGCTGCTGTCCATGCTGGTGCCGATCCTGCTGGTGCTCGGCGCGCCGGTGACCATGGCGCTGCGCGCGCTGCCCGCAGCCGGGCGCGGACAGCCGCCGGGCCCGCGCGAATGGCTGCTGGCCGCGCTGCACTCGAAGATCTCGAAGTTCTTCACCAACCCCGTGATCGCGACGTTGATGTTCGTGATCGGGTTCTACGGCCTGTACTTCGGTGGCATCTTCGACGCCGCGGTCAGCGAGCACGCCGCACACGTGTTGATGAACGTGCACTTCCTGCTGACGGGCTACCTGTTCTACTGGGTGGTGATCGGCGTCGACCCGACCCCGCGCCCCATCCCGCACCTCGGCAAGATCGGCATGGTCTTCGCGTCGCTGCCCCTGCATGCGTTCTTCGGCGTGGTGTTGATGGGCATGCAGACCGTGCTGGGCGAACCCTTCTACCGGTCGCTGCAGCTGAGCTGGCACACCGACCTGCTCGCCGACCAGAAGCTCGGCGGCGGTGTCGCGTGGGCGGCCGGTGAGGTCCCGCTGGTGATCGTCATGCTCGCGCTGCTGATCCAGTGGCGGCGCAGCGACGACCGCACGGCCAAACGACTCGACCGTGCCGCCGAACGCGACGACGACGCCGATCTGGCCGCCTACAACCGGATGCTGGCCCACCTGGCCCGCCGGGACAACCCGCCGCAATAGACGGGTCGAGGCCGTCACGGCTACGACCAGCGCCGAGGCTGTAGTTACCGTGCGCAAGTGCGAGTGCACGGCCCGGTAACTACAGCCTGGAGGCGTTGCGTCGCCTGGCCGGGTTCTGCGGCCGACCGTTGTCCCCAGATCGCATTTCATCCACAACCCCGCCGCTTCCCTGCGCCCTGCGCACGGCCCCCGTCGGCCGCCTGGCGATGAATGGGCGGCAGACGGCCGGTGTTCATGCCGGACCGTGAACAGGAAGCGAAAGGGAATGAACATGTTCGAGACACCGTTCACTGTGGTCGGCAACATCGTCACCAATCCGGTGCGGCTGCGCTTCGGCGATCAGGAGCTCTACAAGTTCCGGGTGGCCAGCAACTCGCGGCGACGCGGCGCCGACGGCACCTGGGAGCCCGGCAATTCGTTGTATGTCACGGTGAACTGCTGGGGGAACCTCGCCCGTGGTGTCAGCGCCTCGCTGGGCAAGGGTGACTCCGTGGTCGTCGTCGGCCACCTCTACACCAACGAGTACGAGGATCGCGAAGGTGTGCGCCGCTCGTCGGTCGAGGTCAGGGCCACCGCGGTGGGTCCGGACCTGTCCCGGTGCATCGCGCGGGTAGAAAAGGTGCAGCCCGCCAACGGGCCGAGGGCCGACATCGCGGCCGGTCCCGACGACGGCGCGGGCCGACGAGGTCCCGTCGACGACGTCGACGACGCGGAAGACCCAGAAGACCCGGAAGCCTCGGCAGAGGGCGGCGGTGACCTGGGTGACGACCTCGCCGACGACGGGCTGCCACTGACGGCGTAGCCGTATTCGGCCACGCCTAGGATGGTCGGCGAGCAAGTGGCGCTTGCCGCGGCGACCGCGAGCGCACCAGACGACTCGAACAGCTTCAGAAAGGCACATCACGGCATGGCCGAATTCATCTACACGATGCGGAAGGTCCGCAAGGCGCACGGCGACAAGGTCATCCTTGACGACGTCACCCTGAACTTCCTCCCAGGAGCGAAGATCGGTGTCGTCGGTCCCAACGGGGCGGGCAAGTCGAGCGTCTTGCGGATCATGGCGGGCCTGGACCAGCCCAACAACGGCGACGCGTTCCTGGCGCCCGACGCGACGGTCGGCATCCTGATGCAGGAGCCGGAACTCGACGAGACCAAGACCGTCCGCGAGAACGTCGAGGACGGCGTTGCGGTCAAGGCCAAGCTCAACAGGTACAACGAGGTCGCCGAGCTCATGGCGACCGACTACTCCGATGAGCTCATGGAGGAGATGGGCAAGCTCCAGGAGGAGCTCGACGCCGCCGATGCGTGGGACATCGACTCCCAGCTGGAGCAGGCCATGGACGCCCTGCGCTGCCCGCCGCCCGACGAGCCCGTGACCCACCTGTCCGGTGGTGAGCGTCGTCGTGTCGCGCTGTGCAAGCTGCTGCTGTCCAAGCCGGACCTGCTGCTGCTCGACGAGCCCACCAACCACCTCGACGCCGAGAGCGTGTTGTGGCTCGAACAGCACCTGGCGTCCTACAAGGGCGCCATCCTCGCGGTCACCCACGACCGGTACTTCCTGGACAACGTGGCCGAGTGGATCCTTGAGCTCGACCGCGGACGGGCCTACCCGTACGAGGGCAACTACTCGACCTATCTGGAGAAGAAGGCCGAGCGCCTGGAGGTCCAGGGCAAGAAGGACCAGAAGCTGCAGAAGCGGCTGAAGGAAGAACTCGCGTGGGTGCGCTCGGGCGCCAAGGCCCGCCAGGCCAAGAACAAGGCGCGTCTCGACCGCTACGAGGAGATGGTGGCCGAGGCCGAGAAGACGCGCAAACTCGACTTCGAGGAGATCCAGATCCCGACGCCGCCGCGGCTGGGCAGCGTCGTGGTCGAGGTCGAACACCTCGACAAGGGCTTCAACGGCCGGACCCTGATCAAGGACCTGTCGTTCACGCTCCCCCGCAACGGCATCGTCGGGGTGATCGGCCCCAACGGTGTCGGCAAGACCACGCTGTTCAAGACGATCGTCGGTCTCGAGCAGCCCGACAGCGGCACGGTCAAGATCGGTGAGACCGTCAAGCTGTCCTATGTCGACCAGACCCGTGCCGGCATCGATCCGAACAAGACCGTGTGGCAGGTGGTTTCCGACGGCCTCGACTACATCGAGGTCGGCCAGAACGAGATCCCGTCGCGCGCCTATGTCTCGGCGTTCGGGTTCAAGGGACCGGACCAGCAAAAGCCGGCCGGTGTGCTCTCCGGTGGTGAGCGCAACCGCCTGAACCTCGCGCTGACGCTCAAAGAGGGCGGCAACTTGATCCTGCTCGACGAGCCCACCAACGACCTCGACGTCGAAACCCTGTCGTCGTTGGAGAACGCGCTTCAGCAGTTCCCGGGCTGCGCGGTCGTGATCTCCCACGACCGCTGGTTCCTGGATCGCACGTGCACGCACATCCTGGCGTGGGAGGGCGACGACGACAACGAAGCCAAGTGGTTCTGGTTCGAGGGCAACTTCGGTGCCTACGAGGAGAACAAGATCCAGCGCATGGGTGCCGAGGCGGCGCGTCCGCACCGCGTCACGCACCGTCGACTCACCCGAGACTGAGCGTGCACCGGTTGTGGGCCCGGATTCCCCAACCGGGTCACAGCCGCGGCGACTAGTGTCGCCTTAGCGCACCAATGCCGGTGTGCCAAAGCGTGAGTCAGGAGTGATCGGTATGACGGGAGACGGTCAGCAGGACGGCCACCGGGGAGGGCTCGATGCGTCGCCTGAGGTGATCCGTCGGCTGTCGGTGGCCTTCCTGTCCAGCTATCGTGGCCCGCAGGCCGACGCGCCGGGCGTGACGTCGACCGCGCCATCGGTGACTGCGACGCAGGACGAACTCGTCTCCGACGATCTGGTGGCCGCGTACTACCGACTGGCCAGCAGGCGTGCTCCGGGTGAGACGAAAACCGCGGTGTACCCCGGCGACGGCGCGGGGGCCGCGCTGCAGATCGTGACCGATCAGGCCGCGCTCCTGGTCGATTCGGTCACGGTGTTGCTGCATCGCCACGGCATCGCCTACACCGCGATCATGAACCCGGTGTTCCGGGTGCGCCGCGGTCCCGACGGCGAACTGCTCGACCTGCGTCCGGCGGCCGAGGGGGGTGCCGCCGACGGTGTCGACGAGTGCTGGATCCTGGTGCCGATCACCGCGGCCGCCGACGGCGAGGCTCTCACCGAGGCGACGCGCCTGGTGCCCGGCGTCCTGGCCGAGGCTCGGCAGATCGGTCTCGACTCAGGAGCGATGACCGCGGCGCTGCACGGCCTGGCCAACGACCTCGCAACCGACGTCGAAGGTCATTTCCCGAGCGCCGAACGCAAAGAGGTCGCAGCACTGCTGCGCTGGCTCGCCGACGGCCATTTCCTGCTGCTGGGCTATCAGCAGTGCGTGGTCAGCGACGGCAACGCCGAGGTCGACCCGGCCAGCAGGCTCGGTGTGCTGCGCCTTCGGCGCGACGTGCTGCCGCCGCTGACCGACAGCGACGACCTGGTGGTGCTCGCGCAAGCGACCATCCCGAGTTATCTGCGCTACGGGGCCTATCCGTACATCGTCGTGATCCGTGAGAGCCCGGGCGCGTCGCGCGTGATCGAGCACCGCTTCGTCGGCCTGTTCACCTTCGCCGCCATGAACGCCAACGCGCTGGACATCCCGCTGATCTCGCGTCGGGTCGAGGAAGCGCTGGCGATGGCGCACCGCGACCCGAGCCATCCCGGGCAGATGCTGCGCGACATCATCCAGACCATCCCGCGTCCGGAACTGTTCGCGCTGAGTTCCAAGCAGCTGCTCGAAATGGCGTTGGCCGTGGTCGATCTCGGTTCGCGGCGTCGCGCCCTGCTGTTTCTGCGGGCCGATCATCTCGCGCATTTCGTGTCGTGCCTGGTGTATCTGCCCCGCGACCGCTACACCACCGCGGTGCGGTTGGAGATGCAGGACATTTTGGTCCGCGAACTCGGCGGTGCCGGCATCGACTACTCGGCCAGGGTGAGCGAGTCGCCGTGGGCGGTGGTGCATTTCACGGTGCGGCTGCCCGAGGGTGCCGCCGCCAACACCGTGGACACCTCGGTCGAGAACGAGACCCGCATCCAGGACCTGCTGACCGAGGCCACCCGCAACTGGGGGGACCGGATGATCAGCGCGGCGGCCGCGGCAGACATCAGCGCCGCGGCCCTCGAGCACTATGCGCACGCCTTCCCGGAGGACTACAAGCAGGCGTTCGCACCACAGGACGCCATCGCCGACATCTCGATCGTCGAGGGGCTGCAGGACAATTCGGTGAAGCTCGTTCTCACCGAAACCGGTGAGAGCCGGGTCTGGAAGCTCACCTGGTACCTGGGCGGACATTCGGCGTCGCTGAGTGAGCTGCTGCCGATGCTGCAATCCATGGGCGTCGTGGTGCTCGAAGAGCGGCCGTTCACATTGCGGCGGACCGACGGTCTGCCGGTGTGGATCTACCAGTTCAAGATCTCACCGCACCACAGCATCGCGAAGCCGCCGGACGCCGAAGCGCAGCGGGCGACCGCGCAGCGGTTCGCCGATGCCGTCACCGCGATCTGGCAGGGTCGCGTCGAGATCGACCGGTTCAACGAACTCGTGATGCGCGCGGGTCTGACCTGGCAGCAGGTCGTGATCCTGCGGGCCTACGCGAAGTACCTTCGCCAGGCCGGGTTCCCGTACAGCCAGTCGCACATCGAGTCGGTGCTCAACGAGAACCCGCACACCACACGCTCACTCGTCGAGTTGTTCGAGGCGCTGTTCGACCCGTCGGAGGAGAAGTCCGGCACACGGGACGCGCAAGGTGCCGCCGCGGCCGTCGCAGCCGACATCGACGCGCTGGTCAGCCTGGACACCGATCGGGTGCTGCGCGCGTTCGCGAACCTGATCGAAGCCACGCTGCGCACCAACTACTTCGTGCAGCGCCCGGATTCGGCACGGGCGCGCAACGTGCTGGCGTTCAAGCTCAATCCCGGTGTGATCAAGGAACTTCCGCTGCCACGGCCCAGGTTCGAGATCTTCGTGTACTCCCCACGTGTGGAAGGCGTGCACCTGCGCTTCGGGTTCGTCGCGCGCGGTGGCCTGCGCTGGTCGGACCGTCGGGAGGACTTCCGCACCGAGATTCTGGGCCTGGTCAAGGCGCAGGCGGTCAAGAACGCCGTGATCGTGCCCGTCGGCGCCAAGGGCGGATTCGTGGTCAAACAACCACCCGCGCTCACCGGTGACGCCGCGGCCGACCGTGAGGCCACACGCGCCGAGGGCGTCGAGTGCTACCGGTTGTTCATCTCCGGTCTGCTCGACGTCACCGACAACGTCGACAAGGCCACCGGTGCCGTCATCACACCGCCCCAGGTGGTCCGCCGCGACGGCGAGGACGCGTATCTGGTGGTCGCGGCCGACAAGGGCACCGCCACATTCTCCGACATCGCCAACGAGGTCGCGAAGTCCTACGGCTTCTGGCTGGGCGACGCGTTCGCCTCGGGCGGTTCGATCGGATACGACCACAAGGCCATGGGCATCACCGCCAAGGGCGCGTGGGAATCGGTCAAACGGCACTTCCGTGAGATCGGGGTCGACACCCAGCGGGAGGATTTCACCGTCGTCGGAATCGGCGACATGAGCGGCGACGTGTTCGGCAACGGGATGTTGCTGTCGCAGCACATCCGGCTGATCGCGGCGTTCGACCACCGCGACATCTTCCTCGACCCGAACCCGGACGCGGCCCGCTCATGGCAGGAACGCAAACGGCTGTTCGATCTGCCCCGGTCGAGCTGGGCCGATTACGACAAATCGCTGATCAGCGAGGGCGGCGGCGTGTACAGCCGCCAGCAGAAATCGATCCCGATCAGCCCCCAGGTGCGCACCGTGCTGGGCCTGGACGCCGGGGTCTCGGAGCTGACCCCGCCCGCGTTGATCAAGGCGATCCTCACCGCACCCGTCGACCTGTTGTGGAACGGCGGCATCGGCACCTACATCAAGGCCGAGATCGAGGCCGACGCCGAGGTCGGCGACCGGGCCAACGACCAGATCCGGGTGTGCGGAAACCAGGTGCGCGCCAAGGTGATCGGTGAAGGCGGGAACCTCGGGGTGACGTCGCTGGGCCGCATCGAGTTCAACCTGGCCGGCGGGCGCATCAACACCGACGCGCTGGACAACTCGGCGGGCGTGGACTGCTCGGACCACGAGGTCAACATCAAGATCCTCATCGACTCCGCGGTCACCGCGGGCAAGGTCACGCCCGAGGAGCGCACCGATCTACTGCTGTCGATGACCGACGAGGTCGGTGAGCTGGTGCTGGCCGACAACCGGGATCAGAACGATCTGATGGGCACCAGCCGGGCCAACGCGGCGAGCATGCTCTCGGTGCACGCCCGCATGATCAAGGATCTCGTCGACAACCGGGGACTCAACCGGGAACTGGAGGCGCTGCCGTCGGAGAAGGAGATCCGCCGCCGCTCCGAAGCCGGAATCGGTTTGACCTCACCGGAACTCGCAACGCTGATGGCGCACGTCAAGCTCGCGCTCAAAGACGATGTGCTGGCCGGCGACCTGCCCGACCAGGAGGTCTTCGCCTCGCGGCTGCCGTACTACTTCCCGTCGAGGCTGCGCGAGGACCTGCACGCCGAGATCCGCTCGCACCAACTGCGCCGCGAGATCATCACCACGATGCTCGTCAACGACCTCGTCGACACGGCAGGTATCAGCTACACCTACCGCATCACCGAGGACGTCGGCGTCGCGCCGGTCGATGCGGTTCGCAGCTACGTCGCCACCAACGCGATCTTCGGCATCGGCGACGTGTGGCGTCGCATCCGCGCCGCCGGTGACGAGGGGGTCCCGACCTCGGTCACCGACCGGATGACGCTGGATCTGCGTCGCCTGGTCGACCGGGCCGGGCGCTGGTTGCTCAACTACCGGCCGCAGCCCCTGGCGGTCGGCGCCGAGATCAACCGGTTCGCTGCCAAGGTGGCGTCGCTCACCCCGCGCATGTCCGAATGGCTGCGTGGCGACGACAAGGCGATCGTCACGAAGGAAGCCGGGGAGTTCTCGTCGCATGGCGTGCCCGACGACCTGGCGTACACCGTGGCGACCGGCCTGTATCAGTACAGCCTGCTCGACGTCATCGACATCGCCGACATCGTCGATCGTGAACCGGACGAGGTCGCCGACACGTACTTCGCGCTGATGGACCACCTCAGCGCCGACGCGCTGCTCACGGCGGTCTCGCGGCTCAGCCGCAACGACCGGTGGCATTCGCTGGCCCGTCTCGCCATCCGCGACGACATCTACGGGTCGCTGCGTGCGCTGTGCTTCGACGTGCTGGCGGTCGGCGAACCCCACGAGACCGGCGAGGAGAAGATCGCCGAATGGGAGACCACCAACAGCTCGCGGGTCACCCGCGCTCGTCGCACGCTCACCGAGATATACAAAGATGGTGAGCAGGATCTGGCGACGCTGTCGGTCGCGGCACGTCAGATCCGCAGCATGACGCGAACGAGCGGGACCGGAACAACGGGGTGAGCGACGACGCTCGCCTGAGGAGACGACGACAACGTGAGCTTTACGACGCCGGTGCATGTGCGCTGGTCGGACATCGACATGTACCAGCACATCAACCATGCCACCATGGTGACGATCCTCGAAGAGGCGCGGATACCGTTCCTGCGTGAGCCGTTCGGTCCCACGATCGACACGATCGGCCTGCTGATCGCCGAGGTGAACATCTCGTACAAAGGTCAGTTGCGGCTCGTCGACTCACCGTTGCAGGTGACCATGTGGAGCAAGCGGGTGCGTGCGGTGGATTTCACCATCGGCTACGAGGTCAGGTCGGTCAACGCCGCGCCCGACTCCAAACCGTCGGTGATCGGCGAGACCCAATTGGCGGCCGTGCACATCGAACAGCAACGGCTGGAACGGCTTACGCCCGGACAACGTGCATACCTCGAATCCCATCTGCGATGAACGTCCCGGAACGGGGCCTGTGGGTTGAGGGTTCGCAGGACCGCGGGGATCTCATGACATTCGTCGATCGCGCGCTGCGCCTCGACGAGGCGGCGGTGGTGCGGTTCCGGCAGCGTGGTCGCGACGGGCACGTGGTCGCTTGGGTGGCAACCGGTTTCGACGTGCTCGCCTGCCGCGTGGTGCCCGGACGCATCCGCCCGCATGATCTGTCCGCGGGCGCCGACGCACTCGCGACCGCGCTGGCGGGCGGTGGTGGCCACATCGATCCCGGCTTCCCGATGGATTCGGCGTGGCGCGGTGCGTTGCCGCCCGAGGACGGGTTCGTCCACCTCGACGACGTCCCGGCGCGGGTGATCCTCGACCTCGCGCAGCAGGGTATCGCGCTCGCCAAGGAGCACAGCAGTGCGCACGGACCGCCGGCGTCGCTGCTGGATCAGGAGGTGCTGTCGGTGAGCGGCGGCGACGTCACCGTCGGCATCCCGATGCGGTGTGTGTTCGCCCTGACCGCAATGGGGTTCCTCCCGCAGACCGGTGACGAGGTCAGTGCGCAGGAGATCGTCCGCGTGCGCGCACATCCCGCGTGGCTGCGGATCGACGCGCGCTTCGGCTCGGTGTACCGCCGCCGCGGCCACCCCGCTCTGATCCTGAACTGACTAGACCAGCCAGACCGCCGTGTCGGGTGGCAGCATGCCGTCGACGAGTTCGCCGCTGGCGAGCAATACCTCACCGTGGGGCAGTGGCAGGGGAGACGGCCCGGTGTTGAAGGCGCAGATCACCCCGCCGGGCCTGCGGAACACCTGATCGTTCACCCACTCGATGCCCGCACCGTCGAATTCCTCACGCGTGGAACGCAACCGGACCGCCCGGCGGTAGAACGTCAGTGTCGACGCCGGATCGGCCAACTGTCGCTGCACGGTCAGCGGCGCCCAGTCGGCGGGCATCGGCAGCCACGTGTCTGGCGTCGAGGAGAACCCGAACGGGGGTTCGGTGCCCGACCACGGCATCGGCACCCGGCAACCGTCGCGGCCACGCTCGGTGTGACCCGAGCGTTCCCACACCGGATCCTGCAGCACGTTGTCGGGCAGGTCGACGTTGGGCAGGCCGAGTTCCTCACCGTTGTAGATGAACACCGCACCTGGCAGGGCCAACATCACCAGTGCCATGGCCCGGGCCCGCGCCACACCGAGCGGACCGCCGCCGTAGCGCGTCACCTCGCGGTCGACGTCGTGGTTGGACAGCGTCCAGGTGGGCGTCGCACCCTCCAGCGCGGCCGCGGTCATGGCGTTGTCGATGGCGTCGCGGATTTCGGCCGCATCGTAATCCGCCTGCACCAGACGGAAATTGAACCCCAGATGTAACTCGTCGGCCCGCAGGTACCGCGCGAACCGCTCGTTGCCGTGCACCCACACCTCACCGACGGCGACGGTGTCGGGATAGTCGTCGAGGACCTTGCGGATGAAACGGTGGATGTCGTGGACGCTGTCGTTGTCGAAACGGGGATCGTCGTCGCTGTTACGCAGCAGCGCGGTGTCGGTGACAATCATGTCCGGCAGGTCGGGCGGCTTGGCCATGCCGTGTGCGACGTCGATGCGGAATCCGTCGACACCGCGGTCGAGCCAGAACCGCAGCGTCTTCTCCAGGTCCTCGAAGACCTCGGGGTGGTTCCAGTTCAGGTCGGGCTGTGCCGGGTCGAACAGGTGCAGGTACCACTGGCCGGGGGTGCCGTCGGGTTCGATGATGCGCGTCCACGCGGGCCCGCCGAACACCGACACCCAGTTGTTGGGCGGTTGTGCCCCGTGCGGACCGCGCCCGTCGCGGAAGATGTAGCGGTCGCGGCGCTCGGGATTGGCCAGCGCTTCGACGAACCACGGATGCGCCGAACTGGTGTGGTTGGGCACCAGGTCCATCGTCACGCGGATGCCGCGGGCATGCGCGGCGTCGAGCAGTCGGTCCAGCGCGTCCAGCCCGCCGAACAGCGGGTCGACGTCGCGGGGGTCGGCGACGTCGTAGCCGTGGTCGGCCATCGGCGACACCATCACCGGATTCAGCCACAGCGCGTCGACACCGAGGTCGACCAGGTAGTCGAGGCCGGCGCTCACTCCGTCGAGGTCGCCGACGCCGTCACCGTTGCTGTCGCGGAACGAGCGGGGATAGGCCTGGTAGAAGACCGCGTGCGACCACCACTGCGCCATCAGAACGCCGAGTTCACCATCGAGTCCGCGGCCATTTCCAGGTAGTCCAGCAGTGCGCGGCGGTGCGCGTCGTCCAGTGTCTTCGAATCGATCTCGGCGACCGCGGTGCGCATGCACCGCAACCAGGCGTCACGCTCGAGGAACCCGATGCGGAACGGGGCGTGGCGCATCCGCAACCGGGGATGACCGCGCTGATCGGAATAGGTGCGCGGACCGCCCCAGTACTGCTCGAGGAACATCCGCAACCGTTCCTCGGCGCCCTCGAAATCGTCCTCGGGATACAGCGGATGCAGGATCTCGTCCTCACGCACCAGCTGGTAGAACCGCGACACGATGGCGTGGAACGTGTCGTGGCCACCGACTTCGTCGTAAAAAGATCGTTGAACCTGCGTCACGGTTCCCATTGTTCCTGATCCGCGGGCCCCCGCCGGGCGAGGGCGAGCCCGTCACCTGGTGTTCATCGGACTGACCTGCGAACACCCGAAGAATTATCGTGCGATTGCGCGAGATCCGTGGTGGACTGTCTCTCCGGAGGCTCCATGGCGCACAGCAGAAAAGCCCATACTCGACGGACCGGCCACAGTCCCGGCCCTGCGGGGCCCCTTGCGCCCAATCGTCCTCTGCACAGTGTTGAGCCCCTCGCGACCGGTGAACCCGATGCGTCGCTGTGGGGACGCCGCCGGGTCCTGTTGCTCAACGCCACGTACGAGCCGCTCACGGCGCTGCCGCTGCGCCGGGCGGTGATCATGGTGGTGTGCGGCAAGGCCGACGTTGTCCACGACGACCCGGCGAGCCCCGTCATCCACTCCGCGTCCCGCTCGATCGTGGTGCCGTCGGTGATCCGGCTGCGCACCTACGTGCGTGTTCCGTACCGCGCGCGCGTCCCCATGACGCGGGCCGCGCTGATGCACCGCGACCGGTTCCGCTGCGCCTACTGCGGTGGCCGTGCCGACACCGTCGACCATGTCGTGCCCCGCAGCCGGGGTGGCGAGCATTCGTGGGAGAACTGCGTCGCGGCGTGCGCGACGTGTAATCACCGCAAGGCCGACCGGCTGCTGACCGAGCTGGGCTGGACCCTGCGGTGCGTGCCCATGCCGCCGAAAGGCCAGCACTGGCGGCTGTTGTCCACGGTCAAAGAGCTCGACCCCGCGTGGGTGCGGTATCTGGGCGAGGGCGCGGCCTGAACGGGCCTTACTGTCAGCGCGCGCACAGTTCGCGACTGATACGGTTTGCTCGTGAGCACAGCACTTACCCATGGCCTCATCGGAGGGGTCCCGCTGGTGTTGTTCGCGGTCCTCGCGCTGATCTTCATGACTCGCAAGGGGCCGCATCCGGACACCTACAAGATGTCTGACCCGTGGACGCACGCGCCGATCTTGTGGGCGGCCGAGGAACCGCGTGATCACGGACATGGCGGTCACGGACACGATTCGCACGGTGTAGCGATTGGAGGCGGCGCAAGTGGCAAGTGGTGACATCGCGACCCTCAGCGACGCCGAACTGGATCTGCCGTACGGCTACGCCCTGACCTCGAGCGGGCGGATCTCGGCCGTCACCGAGCCCGGTGAGCTGTCCGTGCACTACCCGTTCCCGACCATGGACCTGGTGGTGCTCGACGACGCCCTCAAGTACGGCTCGCGTGCGGCCAAGGCCCGTTTCGCCGTGTACATCGGCCCGCTGGGTGCCGACACCGCGGCCACGGCCCGCGAGATCCTGGCCAAGGTGCCAACCCCGGAGAATGCGGTGCTGCTGGCGGTCTCGCCGGATCAGCGCGCCATCGAGGTGGTCTACGGCGCCGACGTGAAGGGTCGCGGCATCGAGGCCGCCGCTCCGCTGGGCGTCTCGGCGGCCGCCGCGTCGTTCAAGGAGGGCAACCTCATCGACGGCCTGATCAGCGCCGTGCGTGTCATGTCGGCCGGCGTTTCGCCTGCCTGATTTTCTTCTGATCGCGAGCGACCGTGCGTGAGCACGGTCGCTCGCGGCATTTGTGGGGTCGCTACGCGAACCGGGCGGTCAGTTGTGCGCGGATCTCGACGTAGCGCGTGAGGAACCGCCGCTCGTCGAGGCGTTTACGACGCAGCCACCCGGTCACCTCGTCGTTGCACTTGCTCGCGTTGCACGACCCGCATGCAGGCACGACGTTGTCGACGGTGTAGCGCCCGCCCCGCGAGATCGCCATGACGCAGTCCTTCTGGAACGGGCCGGCCGAGGCCCCGCAGTAGGCGCAGCCGCCCCACGCCTGCTTGATCGCCTCCCACTGTGCGGGGGTGAGATCGTTGACGACGGCGTCGAGCCTGCGCTTACGCCTGCGGGCATACCGTGCTGAACGGGTACGACTGACAGCCACCGGCCAAGGGTATGGCCCGCGAGCGTGCGCCGAATGCTGCTGTTTTCCGGCGTGTCGGGCAGCAGCCACGCACGCTCGCGGTGCGGTCGCGCACGCTCGCGGTGCGTGCGGGGGTGACGTCTAGCTCACATCGAACGCGCGGGCGCGCAGCGCCCGCTCGACCCCGGCGCGGCCCTCGAGCACCAGCCGGCGCAGCGCCGGTGGCACCTCGGGGTCGGACAGGAACGCGTCGGCCGCGTCGAGCCCGTTCTGGCTGATGTCCCACGACGGGTAGAGCCCGATCACGACGGTCTGGGCGACCTCGCTGGACCGGCGGGCCCACACGCCCGAGATCGCCGCGAAGTACTGCGTGGTGAACGGCGTCAGGAGCTCGGCCTGCCCGGGCTGCACGATGCCGCCGACGATCGCGCGGGTCATGATGTTGGCCAGGGTGTCGTCCTCGACCACCTGCTGCCACGCGTTGGCCTTCACGACGTCCTGCGGGCGCGCGGCCGAGGCCGCTGCGGCCTGCCGCTTGCCCGCCGCCGTGGGATCGCGTTGCGCCTCGGCGTCGATGAACGGCGTCTCCGGGCCGTCGGCGTCGATCTCACCGGAGCGGGCGAGCGCGACGACGATGCGCCAGCGCAGGTCGGTGTCGACGACCAGGCCGTCGAGCCCGAGTGAGCCCGGATCCTCATCGAGCAGATCGGCCAACAGCGTGGTGTGGCGCGTCGACAGCACCGACGTGGTCAGCGCGTTGACGTACGCCAGCTGATGATCGGATCCCGCCTCGGCGGCGCGGGCCAGCTCGAGCAGGCGGTCGGCGAACTCCGGCCAGCCCACGGTCGTCGCCCATTCCGGATCGGCGTAGGAGCCCAGCGCGGTCTGCGCCTGCAGCAGCAACCGCTGCAGCACGCCGACCTCGGTCTCGGCGTGCACGCCCGACGACACCAGCGTGACGAAGTCGCGGGCCCTCATCTCGGCGTCCCGCGTCATCTCCCATGCGGCCGACCAGGCCAGCGTGCGCGGCAGCGGGTCGGCGATGTCGGCGATGCGGTTGACCACCGTCGACAGCGAGTCCGGGTCGAGCCGCAGCGAGCAGTAGGTGAGATCGTCGTCGTTGACCAGGATCAACTGGCCGCGCGAAACGCCAACCAGCTCAGGGACTTCCGTGCGCGGGCCCTCGACGTCGAGTTCCTCGCGGCGTACCCGCACGAGCTTGCCGTCGACGTCGTCGTAGATGCCGACGGCCAGGCGGTGCACGCGTGTCTCGCCGTCCCCGGGTGCCGCGCCGGACTGCGCGATGGCGAACCGGGTGAACGCGCCGGAATCATCGACATCGAAGTCGGCCCGCAGCTTGTTCAAACCTGTTGTCTTGAGCCACTGTTGGCCCCAGCCGGACAGATCGCGGCCCGACGCCTTCTCCAGCGCCCCGAGCAGATCCCCGAAGGTCGCGTTGGCGAACGCGTGGTCGCGGAAGTAGTCCCGCAGCCCCGACAGGAACTCCTCTTTGCCGACGTAGGCGACGAGCTGCTTGAGCACACTCGCGCCCTTCGCGTAGGTGATGCCGTCGAAGTTCACCTCGACCGCGGCGAGGTCCGGGATGTCCGCGGCGACCGGGTGCGTCGACGGCAACTGGTCCTGGCGGTACGCCCAGGACTTCTCGACGTTGGCGAACGTGGTCCAGGCCTGCTTGTACTCCGTGGCCTCGGCCTGGCACAGCACCGATGCGAACGTCGCGAAGGACTCGTTGAGCCACAGGTCATCCCACCAGGTCATGGTGACGAGGTCACCGAACCACATGTGCGCCATCTCGTGCAGCACGGTCTCGGCGCGGCGCTCGTAGGACGCCCGGGTGACCTTGCTGCGGAACACGTAGTCCTCCAGGAACGTCACCGCACCGGCGTTCTCCATGGCGCCGGCGTTGAACTCGGGAACGAACAGCTGGTCGTACTTGCCGAACGCGTAGGGGACGCCGAAGTTGGCGTGGTAGAACCCGAAGCCCTGCTTGGTCTCGGTGAACAGCCGCTCGGCGTCCATGTGTTCGGCCAGCGACTTACGGCAGAACAACCCCAGCGGGATGGTGCCGTGTTCGTCGGTGTACTCGTCGCGCCACACCGCGTACGGACCGGCGATCAGCGCCACCAGGTAGGTGCTCATCCGCGGCGTGGTCGCGAACGTGTGCACCTTGGCGCCCTCGGTGGTCTCGACCGAGGTGGTCGCGCCGTTCGAGATGACCTCCCAGTGGGTCGGCGCGGTGACCTTGACGTCGAACGTCGCCTTGAGGTCGGGCTGGTCGAAGCATGCGAACATGCGCTTGGCGTCGGCGGTTTCGAACTGCGAGTACAGGTACACCTCGTCGTCGACCGGGTCGACGAACCGGTGCAGGCCCTCGCCGGTGTTGGAGTACAGGCAGTCTGCGTCGACGACGACCACGTTGTGCTCGGCGAGTCCGACGAGCGGGATGCCCGTGGATTCGTCGTACGCCGACACGTCGATCGGCTTGCCGTTCAGCGTCGCGCTGTGGATCTTGTCGGCCGCGAGGTCGAGCACGGTCTCGCCGCCTGCGAGTGCGTCGAACTCCACGGTCGTGGTCGACCGGAAGGTGCGGTCGCTCGGCTTTCCTTGGCCGTCGGTCAGATCGAGGACGATGCGATAGGTGTCGACGGTGACCAGAGCTGCGCGCTCGATGGCCTGATCACGGGTGAGGTTGGGAAGTGCCACCCGTCCAACCTATCGGCTGGCGGGGACACCGGCCGACCTACCGGCCCAATGCGCCCAGGCCGGGAACCGCCAGCATGCGCAACAGGGTCCCGTCGCCGATTCCGGAGATCATCTGGGGGCAGTACATGGAGATCGCGATCCCGGCGAAGAATGCCGCGACGTCGGGGGAGACGACGCTGCGGTCCCCGCGCAGCTTCGTCACGACCGACGCGAAGTTCTTCCCGGGCTCGACCAGCATGGGGCACACCTGCTGGCCCAGTCGCACGGCGGCGTCCGGGTCGGCGTAGTTGACGCCGGCGTTGTTCAGGGCGGTCAGAAACGAGCGGTCCACCGGGTTGCCGGGGGCGCCCGGTTCTGCCTGGGCGGGCCCGGCGACGCCCACGGCTGTGGTGACGGTGGCGGTGGCGAGCATCACGGAGAGTCGAGCGGACATGTGGCTCCTCAGTTGTCACGGAGAGCACTCATGGCGCTCTAGTACGTTTCTGTAACGGTGGTTGACGTAGATCACAGTGACAACACGGTTCGATAAAGATCGGCACACTATCTGCGTTGCGTGCTTTGGCTGTGACTTTCCTGTGCAAGCCCATCCGGTTGTGTCGGCCGGGCTGTGAGCGGGAACACCGCGGGCGCGCCGGCAGTTGTGCTGAACGGAATTCCGACCGGTTGTGGAGAGGACGCGTTGATGGCTCAGAAGGATGTCGCAGGTTTCTGGTTCGACCCGTTGTGCCCGTGGTGCTGGATCACCTCGCGCTGGATTCTCGAAGTGGAGAAGGTGCGTGACATCGAGGTGCAGTTCCACGTGATGAGCCTGGCGGTCCTCAACGAGGGCAGGGACCTGCCCGAGGAATACCAGGAGATGATGAAGAAGGCCTGGGGCCCGGTCCGCGTCGCGATCGCCGCCGAGCAGCTCAAGGGCTCCGAGATCCTGTCGCCGCTCTACACCGCGATGGGCACCCGGATCCACAACCAGGACAACAAGAACTTCGACGAGGTGATCGCGCAGTCGCTCGAGGAGGTGGGCCTGCCCGCCGAGCTGGCGGAGGCCGCCACCACCGACAAGTACGACGAGGCGCTGCGTCGCAGCCACCACGCCGGCATGGACGCCGTCGGTGACGACGTCGGCACCCCCACCATCCACGTCAACGGCGTCGCGTTCTTCGGCCCGGTCCTGTCGCGCATCCCGCGCGGCGAGGAGGCCGGCAAGTTGTGGGACGCCTCCGTCACCTTCGCGTCCTACCCGCACTTCTGGGAGCTCAAGCGGTCCCGCACCGAGAGCCCCGAATTCGACTAACGCAGAACGGGATCGGCCGGGCCGCGGCGCAGCCAGTCGAGGTCGTCGCGGCCCGGCGCCGATTCCCAGTCGCCTCCACCCGTGCAGGCGAACGCGCCACAGGCCACCGCGGTGTCCAGGCACTGTCCAACGCCGGCGCCACCGGCGAGTTCTGCCAGCCACCCCGCGACGAAGGCGTCTCCCGCGCCGACGGTGTCCACCACCGGCACCGGCACGGCCGGGGCCGAGAGCCTGTCCGTGGCGGTGGCAGCGATCGCGCCGTCCGCGCCGAGTTTGATCACCGCGCAGTCGACGCCGAGGCTCAACAGGGCATCGAGTTGGCCATGAGCGGTGTCGATCCCGGTGAGCAGGAAGGCCTCCTCTTCCCCGGCGAACACGATATGCGCCCGGCGGGCGAGTTCGAGGTAGGCCGCCGAGGCCGCGCCGCGGTCCTGCCACAGTGCGGTGCGATGGTTGACATCGAAGGAGATCGTCGCACCCGCCGAAGCCGCGGCGTCCGCCGCGGCATGGGCCGTGGCCAGCGTGGAGGCACCCAAGCCCGCCGAAATGCCGGTGAGATGAAGGATTTTCGTGTCCGACACGACGCTGTCGGGCACGTCACGCGGCTGCAGTCGGCTGCCGGCCTGCCCGCGACGGTAATAGGTGATGCGGGCGGCGCCCGGATACGGGTGTTCCTTGATCATCAGCGCGGTCGAGGCGCCGCGGTCGACCACCGGGAAGGCGTGGACCCCCTCGGCCCGTAATTCGCGCACGATGAGTTCGCCGAGGCTGTCGTCGCCCACCCGGCCGATCCAGGCCGCCGTTGCGCCCAGCCGAGCGACTCCGATCGCCACATTGCTCTCGGCGCCACCGAATCCCAGTCGCAGATCGCGGTTGTGGTGGAGGCGACCGGACCGTGATGCCGTGAGCAGGCCGAGACTCTCACCGACCGTGACGACGTCGAATCGGGGAGTCACGCGCGCCACCGTCCTCCGGTCGCGATCGTGACGGCGGCCCTTGCCTCCTCGGCCACCGCGGTCGCGCCTCTCGCGGCCGCTGCGGTGATCCAGCTGCCGCTGACGGCGAAAACCGCCTGCAGTTCCAACAGTTCCGCCATCGATGCCGCGGTGATGCCTGCCGAGGGCATGAAGGCCACGTCGGGAAAGACCGCGCGATACGCGGTGAGCAGCGCGCGGGCGTCGACGGCAGCGGCCGGAAACAACTTGAGCCTGTGCAGGCCGAGCCGCACGGCGTTGCCCACCTCGGTCGGCGTCAGCACGCCGGGGATGACCGCCAGCCCGGCGCGGCCGACGAACTCGACGACATCATCGTCGAGGTTGGGAGACACGATGAACCGTGCGCCTGCCTCGATCGCGTCAGCGGCCTGCGCGACCGAGCGGACGGTCCCCGCGCCCACCAGAATGTCGCCCCGCGCCGACAGTCTGCGGATCGCGGCCAGACCGTACTCACCACGCAGCGCGACCTCGACCACGGGCAGGCCCCCGTCGACGAGACCGTCGCCGATCACGTCGACGTGACCCGGATCCCGCACGGTGGCGAGCGGGATCACGCGATGATCGAACACGTCGTTCATCGCGGATCGGCGAAGGAAGGCCGAGTGCCGTAGCGCTCGAGGGCGGCCGGATCCAGCGTGATGCCGAGCCCCGGTGTCTCCGGAATCGCGAGCATCCCGTCGCGGTCGAGCTCCCATCCGGCGCAGACGAGTTCGTCGATGTATGCCGATCCGGTCTTGTACTCGACGAGATCGGTGGCGGCCAGTGCGGATGCCAGATGCAGATCGGCGGCCAACCCCACCGCGGTGTTCCAGCCGTGCGGTACCAGCCTGATGCCGCGGTCCTGGGCCGCCCAGCCGATGCGGCGTGACTCGCTGAGACCACCGCCCTTTGTGGTGTCCGGCTGCACGATGTCGAAGGCGCCCGCATCCAGGAACGGCAGGAACGTCTGCCGGCGCGTGAGCACCTCACCACCGCTGATCGGAATCTTGGAATGCCTTCGCAGTTCCGTGAACCCGTCGAGGTCGTCGGGTGCCAGCGCCTCCTCGAACCATGCGACGCCATAGTCGGCCAGCATGTCGGCGGTGCGTTTCGCCCACGACAGGCCGCCCGGGAAGAACGCCTCGGATCCACCGGCGTCGACCGCCAGCAGATGATCGCCGACGGCCTCCCGCGCCGCGGCCACGGTGCGCTCGTCGGTTTGCGCGTCCACGCGGCCGAACTTCCACCAGCCGATCTTGAACGCGGTGAAGCCCTGGTCGACAAGCTCCGACAAGTTCTCGGTCATCGCCGGGGCCTCGTCCATGAGCACCGAGGCGTATGGGCGTACCCGATCGCGATAGCGGCCACCCAGCAGCCGCCCGACCGGCTGCCCGAGAGCCTGCCCGGCCAGATCCCACAACGCGATGTCTATCGCGCTGGTGGCGTGGGTGAGCGAACCGCCGCGGCCCATCCAGAACGCGCTCTGGTGCAGCGTCTCGGTGAGCCGTTCGGCCTCCAGCGCGCTCTGGCCGATCAGCTGTGGCGCGAGCAGATCCACGGCGGCCGCCACCAACCCCTCGGTGGTGAACGCGCTGCCGATGCCGACCTGGCCGGTATCGGTGTGTACGGCGACCAAGGTGTGGACGACGTCGTCGGGCCGCAGCTCGTTGGACCAGCCGCCCTCTGGAGTGGCGCCGCGCAGGCCGCACGTCTGGATGTCGGTGATCTTCATGGGTTTCGGTGCTCCTTGAGTGAGGGTGCTGTCGTGAGGTTCACGACCGGTGGGTGAGCATGACTCCAGGCCTTCGGCCGGTGTGGACAGCGTCGGTGACGACGGGTACGCCGTTGACCCACACGTGACGGGCCGCCTCGGCATATCGGGTCGGCAGACCCCAGGTGTCGGTGCGGTCGATGACGGCCGGATCGAAGACGACGATGTCGGCGAATGCGCCCGCCCGAAGTTCTCCCCGGTCACGCATGCCGAAATGTTCGGCGACCTTTCCGGTCATCTTGTGGATCGCGGTCTCCAACGTCAGGGTCCCCGCAGGCACGTGATGAGCCAGATAGTGCGTATGCCCGTGATAGAACAGCGGATTGCGTGTTCTGCCGTCGAGCGCACCATGACGGCATGTCGTGAAGGCGTCGACACCGAGCAAGAAGTGATCATGGCCGATGGCCTCGGCCAGATGGTCCGCGCTGAACAGATCACCGAGCAACTGGACGCCGCCCATCTCCGCCCCGGCCGCGGCGAGAATGTCGAACAGGCATTCCCACTCGTCGGTGCCGTGCCGTTCGGCGATCTCGGGGAACGACAGACCTTCCCATTCCGGATGGGTGGTGCTGACGCCGAGGCGCACCCGGTGCCACTGGCCGCGATGTACGAACCGCCAATAGCGGTCGCCGTCGAGGCGGACCCGGTCCCGGATCTCGCGGTCACCGAGCAGCGCCGCGACCTCGGCGGCGGGGCGCTCGACCAGCCAGCCCGGCAGCAGTCCGGTGGCCATGCCGATGCCGTGGGGATAGGGTGTCATGTCCGCGAGTACGTCAGTCCCGCGACGTCTTTCGGCGACCACCCGGTCGGCGGCCCGAGCCCAGGCACCCGGTGGGGCACCGGTGTCGTGGCGGACGTTGAGATGCGACAGCTGCGCGCGGACCCCGCCCGCGGTCACGATCGTGAAGAATTCCTCGACGGCCGCGTCCAGGTCGGCATCGCGGTTGCGGATGTGACTGGCGTACATGCCATCCCGTCGTCCCGCCGCCCGGGCCAGGGCGACGAGTTCCTCGGTCGTGGCGAACCGTCCCGAGCCGTACTCGAGGCCGCTGGAGAAGCCGATCGCGCCGGCGTCCATGGCGTCTTCGAGCAAGCGGATCTGTTCGCGCAGCCCGTCGGTGGCTCGTCGCGCCGCGGAGCGCAGCGCGGTGTGCCCGACGAACCACATGAGGTTCTGCGCCGTGGGCCCCGAGTGCACACGGGCCACGTACTCGCCGAAGTCACGCCAGTCGATCGGTCCCTGGTAGCCCATCGCGCGCAGGGCGCCCGCGGTCGCGTCGACGTCGTCGTCGCCGATGGGCGCGTAGGTGACCCCGCAGTTGCCGACCACCTCGGTGGTGACGCCCTGGTGGATCGTGCTGAACGCGTCGGGATTGCCCAGTGCCGACCAGTCGCTGTGGCTGTGTGGGTCGATGAGTCCCGGGGTGATGAGCATGCCGGTGCAGTCCACGGTGGTGACGGCCCTGGCGTCGGGTGACAAACCGACGAACTCGATGCGGTCACCGCGCAGCCCGATATCGGCGCGACGGGCGCGAGCTCCGGTGCCGTCGACGATCTGTGCCCCGGTCAGCAGGAAGTCCAGTGCGGGCATGTCAGAGCACCTTGCTGAGGAACTCGCGCGTACGGGCTTCCTCGGGCGAGGTGAACAGTTCCGTCGGTCCGGCGGTTTCGACGATGGTGCCCTTGTCCATGTAGATCACCCGGTCGGACACCTCGCGGGCGAAGCCCATCTCGTGGGTCACCACGACCATCGTCATACCCTCGGCGGCAAGGTCTTTCATCACAGTCAGCACCTCACCCACGATTTCGGGGTCCAGTGCCGATGTCGGTTCGTCGAACAGCATGATGGTCGGGTCCATCGCGAGCGCACGGGCGATGGCCACACGCTGCTTCTGGCCACCCGACAGGGAATCGGGATAGACGTCGGCCTTGTCGGCCAGTCCCACTCTGGACAGCAGGGTGCGCGCCCGCTCCTGCGCCTCGTCCCTGCTGCGCCTGAGCACGCGACGAGGCGCCAGAGTGATGTTGTCCATGACGGTCATGTGTGGGAAGAGATTGAAGTGCTGGAACACCATGCCCACGTCGCGGCGCACCACCGCCAGGTCGGCCGTCTTCTCCTGCGGTCCGAGGGTGTGGCCGTTGATGACGATCGTGCCGTGCGACGGGCGCTCCAACCCGTTCATACAGCGCAGCAGGGTGCTCTTACCCGATCCGGAAGCCCCGATGATGCACACCACCTCGCCTTCGGCCACGGTGCACGAAACACCATGCAGCACCTCGGTGTCGCCGAAGCTCAACCGCAGTCCGTCGACCTTGATCATTTCTTCGCTCCTGTGGTGAGTTTGAGGGCGTCGCCGACCTCGGGGGCTTTGACGTGAACGCCGAGTCGGCGCTCGTAGCGGCGCCCCAGTGACGAGAGCGCGTAGCAGATGACGAAGTAACACGCGCCGACGATCAGATAGGTGGTGATCGGGTCGGCGGTCAGCGAGCTGACCACGTTTCCGGCCCGCGTCAGTTCGATGAGGCCGATGACCGCCACCAGCGAACTGTCCTTGATCAGCACCACCAGGAACCCGACGCCCGGCGGCACGATCACTCGCGCCGCCTGCGGCAGGATCACCCAGCGCATCCGCTGTGCGTAGGACAACCCGAGTGCGTCGGCCGCCTCGAACTGCCCGTGCGGGACCGCTTGGATGCTGCCGCGCACCAGTTCGCCGACATAGGCCGAGGCGAACACCGACAGCGCGATCACGGCAGCCCAGTACTCCGAGAGGCTGCTGCCCGGCGCGAGTAGAGGGATGCCGAAGTAGACGAAGAAGATGATCAACAACACCGGTATGCCGCGGATCACCGCTACGTAGAGCGCTGCCACCCACCGCAGCACCCGTACCGGTGCTGTCGACATCAAACCGATGACGATTCCCAGTGCGCCTCCGAAAAGTACTGAGAGAGTGCAGATCTGCACGGTGACCAGGGCTCCATGCCAGATCAGTGTCAGATGTTGGGTGCCGAGTCCCTCGAACATCACGCCACCTTCCACTTGATGAATCGGGTCTCGACGACTCGCGAGAAACTTGCGATGAGGAACGCGACGGCGAAGTACAGCAGGCCGCCCACGGTGAAGGCCTCGATGGTGCGGAACGTCGTCGAGGTGATGCCCATCATCACGTGCATCAGATCGGGCAGGGACACGACCGACGTGATCGACGACGCGAGGAACAGCAGAATCGTCTGGTTGGTGATGGCGGGCAGGACATTTCGCATGGCCGGGATGAACAGCACTCGCCAGAACGTGTCGCGCGGGCTCATACCGAGTGCGGCTGCGGCTTCGCGGAGTCCCGCGGGAACAGATTGGAACCCGGCCCGGTAGATCTCGGCCATGTAGGCCGAGTTGTTGATGCTCAGGGCCAGTATGCCTGCCGTGACAGGATCGAGGTTGACCCCGGCGTGCGGCAGCGCGAAGTACACGAGGTAGAGCTGCAGCAGCAGGGGCGTGTTGCGGATGATCTCGATGTAGGCCGAGGCCGCGACACGGAACACGTTGAGCCGTGCGGTTCGTCCCGCATAGAGCAGGATCCCGAACGCGCCACCGATCGCGGTCGCGGCCAGGCTCACCGCGATGCTGACCGCGAGCCCTTTGAGCAGTGGTATGAGGTACGGGACGAGATCGCCGTAGTAGAGCTGCATGGTGTGTCCTGAACGTGGTGGGCGCAGTGACTACTTGATGAGCTCTGGTACGTCCATGCCGAGCCATTTGTTGTATGACTCGTTCGCCGCCTTGCTGATGTTGTAGTTGAGGATGAAGTTGTTGAGGTAGTTCAGCCAGAGTTGATCGCCCATCTTCACGCCGAAGGACACGAACGACGGTGCCAGTGGGGGAGCGTCGAGAACGCGTACCGCATCTTTCTGGCTCGCACGGATCTCGGCGACGACAGCCGTGCTCTCCATGAGCGCGTCGACCTTGCCGCTGCGCAGCGCCTGGATCGAGTCGGCGACGGCTTCGAACAGGCTGGGCTTGGCCTGCGGGAATTCGGTTTCGAGGATGGTGGCGGGCACGCTGCCGCGGGTGGCGGCGACCGTGCGGCCCGCGAGGTCGTCGTAGCCCTGGATGGGACTGTCGGCCGGCACCACGACCAGCTGGCCCTCCGAGGCGTACGGCCTGGTCAGTGCGACCACTTGGGCCCGCTCATCGAGGTTGGTGAGCGCGGCGATGATGACATCTGCTTTCCCCGTCTCCAGCATGGGGATTCGGCTCGCGTTGGTGGTGCTGACGAACTGGACGTCGGCGCCGAGGGAGTCGGCCAGCGCACGGGCCTTGTCGATGTCGAAGCCCTGGTATTCGCCCGAGCTGTTCATCACGCCGTACGGGGGCGCGTCCGCGAAGACGCCGACGGTGAGCTTCTTGGAATTCAGCACTTTCGTCAACGTGCTGTTCTGGGTCGGGCCCGCCTGGTCCGACGAGGTGCAACCGGCCAGAACGAGCGCGGTGGTGGCGGCGAGGGCGGCGATCGCCGCACGGGTGCGTCTACGCATGGGTTTCCTTTATCCGCAGGTTGTTTCACCGATTGGCCGGGTGGGGCCGACGGGCGACTGTGAGTGGATCAGAGATTATCTATAATCTGTAATCGGCGCAATAGTGCGCCGGCAACTGTGTCAGCACGCTCGCGGGCAGGCGCGGCTGCCTAGGATGGCGCCAGCGGGCGACCCTGGCGACCCTTGCGAAGGAGAAGGATCATGACGGAGGCGTTGCAACCTCTGGCGGTCGCCGCCCCGTTGGCCTCGTCGCGGCGGCACCAGATCGCGGACTGGCTACGTGAGCAGATCGTCAAGGGCGGTCTGCCGCCGGGTGCGCAGCTCAAGCAGGACGTGCTGGCCGCGCATCTGAGCACGAGCCCCGGCCCGGTGCGCGAAGCGCTACGGCAGCTGGAAAGCGAAGGGCTGGTGCACCACATCCCCAATCGGGGCGCGTTCGTGGCCACCGTGAGCGCCGACGAACTGCTGGGGGTGTTGCTGCCGGTGCGGCTGTCCATCGAGCAGTTCGCGGTCGAGAAGGCCAGTGCCGATCCGGCGGTGCTCGCCGAACTCCGGCGTCTGGTGGCGCTCATGGACGATGCGGCGGGCGCCGGTGACCTGGAACAGCTGAACGAACTCGACGTGCTGTTCCACGAGACGATCGTCAGGAGCGCGCATTCCGAACACGCGATGCAACTGTGGGCCAGCGTCCAGCCGCGCATCCGAATGCAGATCCACCGGCTCGCCAAACGTCACGAGAGCCCGTTCGCGATCCCCGAAGAACACCGCGCGTTGCTCGAGGCGATCACCACGGGCGGTACCGAGGTGCGCCGGTCGGCCCTCGACGGACACATCGTCGCCAGCGCCCGCGAGTTGCTCGCGGTCGCAGAACCCGACTGACGTCGAGACAGCCTGTGTGTTCAGCTTGCGTTACACCGCAGTTGGGGCCACGGTGTAACGCATGACGACGCCCGCGAGCGCTGCCGACGGTTCCGCCGAGGCCGAATCACCTCCGGATCGCCGTGATCGGTGCTCGCCTGATCGGCCGTCTGTCGCTGTGTGGCGAGGAATGAACGATGGAAGGGTGCAGCCATGAGTCCCGGGGAGATGCTCGACGTCGCGGTCGAAGAGGCGCAAAAAGGCTTGGCCGAAGGCGGCATTCCGATCGGCGCCGCCCTGTTCAGCGCCGACGGTGAGCTGTTGGGCCGCGGGCGCAACCGGCGGGTGCAGCAGGGGGACCCATCGGTGCACGCGGAGACGGATGCCTTCCGTGCCGCAGGCCGGCAACGCGGCTACCGCGACACCATCATGGTGACGACGCTGTCACCGTGCTGGTACTGCAGCGGCCTGGTCCGTCAGTTCAACATCGGTGCCCTTCTCATCGGCGAGGCACGCACATTCTCCGGCGGTCACGAGTGGCTGGCCGAGCACGGCGTCGCTGTCACGTTGCTGGATGACCAGCGGTGCGTGAAGATGATGCAGGATTTCATCGCGGCGAAACCGGATCTGTGGGCGGAGGACATCGGCGAGTGAGTGCCATTGCGACAGTTGATCTTTCACGGTGGTATGCCGGCGGCGCCGAGGCCGACGCGGTGGCCGCCGAGGTCGACGCCGGCCTGCAGCGCGCGGGATTCATCGTCGTCACCGGCCACAACGTCGACCCCGCCCTCGCCGCGCGTGTCCGCGCCGCGAGCCGCGACTTCTTCGCCCTGCCGGACGCGACGAAGCGGCGGTACTCGGTGCCCGTCGGCGGTCGCGGCTGGATCGGGCCGGGTGCCGAGGCCAACGGGTACGCCGAAGGCACCGAGACACCACCCGACCTGAAAGAGAGCTTCAGCCTGGGGTCGGACACCGCGACCGGCGATCCCGAGGTGGACCGGATCTGGTACGCGCCCAACGTCTGGCCCATCGAAGTGCCCGCGCTGCAGCCGTTGGTGGCCGAATACACCGCCGCGATGCGGAAACTCTCCGACGATTTGTTGGACCTGTTCTCCCACGCCCTCGGGCTCCCCGCGAATCCCTTTGTGGCGCTTGCAGATCGACCGACGTGGACGATGAACATCAACCACTACCCACCGTTGACCGCCGTGGGGGAGCCCGAGCCAGGCCAGTTCCGCATCGGTCCGCACACCGACTTCGGAACGGTCACGGTACTCGACCGCGAGCCCGGAGCAGGTGGACTTCAGGTGTACTCCGAGGCCGAGGGCTGGGAGGACGCGCCGTGGGAGCCCGGCGCGCTGACCGTCAACATCGGTGACCTGCTGGAGTACTGGAGCGGCCGCCGGTGGCCGTCGGGACGCCACCGCGTGCTGCCCCCGCAGCCGGACGCCCCTGAAGAGGACCTGGTGTCGTTGATCTACTTCTACGAGGCCAACCACGACGCGGTGGTGACGCCGCTGCAGCCGCCCGTCGGCCGCACCGCGGGGCTCGAACCGGTCATCTCGTCAGCTTTCATCAAGGAACGCCTCGACGCCATCACCGTGGGGTGACCGCTCGCCGGGCACGGCGTCGAGGGCCGCGATCGCCTTGTCGCTCAACGTGATGTCACCGGCACGCACGTTCTGCTCCAGGTGATCGACCGACGCCGTGCCGGCGATGAGCAGGATGTTCGGCGCATGGGCCAACAGCCAGGCGAGGCCGATCTGGGCGGGCGTGACACCCGACTCGGCGGCGATCGTGCGCACCACCGGGTTGTCGGAAACCTTGGGGAAGCCGGGAAACGCCGAGCCCAGCGGGAAATAGGGCACGAACGCGATGTTCTGCTGCCGCGCGAATCCGAGGAGCTCCTCGCTTGTCCGGTCCAGCAGGTTGTACGCGTTCTGGATGCACACGATGCCTGCGGGGGCGGCCCGCCGCGCGGTGTCCAGATCGATGTTGCTCATGCCGATCGCGGCGATCTTGCCCTCGTCGCGCAGCGCGATCATCTCGGCAAGCTGATCGTCGAGATCGACCACCTGGTCGCCCTCGGCGATCAGGCCCGGGCCGATGTCCGCGCGGCGCAGGTTGGCCACCGCGATCCGGTCGACGCCCAACTCGGCGAGATCGCGTTCGACGGCAGTTCGTAGTTCGGCGGGCCGCTGCGCGAGAGCGAGCGGCACCGGTCCGGTGGCCGGTCGCGCGCCGACCTTGCTGACGATCACCAGATCGTCGGGATACGGGGCCAGTGCCCGGCGTATCCGGCGGTTCACCTCGCCGTCGTCGTAAAACGACGCGGTGTCGATGTGGTTGACGCCCAGTTCGACGGCGCGGCGCAGCAGCGCCACGGCGTCGTCGATGGGCACGCGAGGTCCGAGTGCCATCGCGCCGTAGCCCACACGGGCCACCGGCTGTGTCCCGATCGTGCCGGACCCACCGGGAATGCCAGGACTGCCGGGGCTCTCAGTGGTCACAGAAATTCTCCTCGTGCCATACTCCGAAATGCGGAGGACCCTCCGCTTTACCAACGTAACAAACCGGAGGTGCCTCCGCGATGGCTGAGCGGGCCGACGTCAGACGCAACCGTGAACGCCTGCTGGATGCGGCGGCGACCGCATTCGGGGCCGCCGAGACCACCGCCGCGCCGGTGTCGCTCGAAGCGATCGCGCGCGCCGCGGGCGTGGGTATCGGCACGCTCTACCGCCATTTCCCCACGCGTGAGGCGCTTGTCGAGGCCGTGTACCGGGCGGAGTTGGCGGAGGTGTGCGGTTGCGCCGCCGAGTTGCTCGACACGCACCCGCCCGCCCTGGCACTGCGCCGCTGGATGGATCGTTACGCCGCGTTCGTCGGGGCGAAGCGTGGGATGGCCGAGTCGTTACTCGTGGTCCTCGAGTCCGGTTCGATCGACCGCAACGAGACCCGCGAGCGGATCGTCGCGGCCGTCGGCCTCCTGGTCGATGCGTGCGCCGCCGCCGGTGTCCTCCGCGCCGCCGTCCGCGCCGACGATGTGGTGTCGAGCCTGCTGGGAATCTGCATCGCAAGCGGCTCGGTCGAGCAGACGCAGCGGCTGCTGGACCTGCTGCAGGCCGGCATCGTGGTCACGGAGTGCTGACACGTTAGGGTTAGCCGCATGCGCGTCTACGTCGGTGCCGATCACGCCGGTTTCGAGTTCAAGAAAACGATCATCGCCCACCTGGAGAAGAACGGCCACGAGCCCGTCGACTGCGGGGCATACGAGTACGACGCCGACGACGACTACCCGGCGTTCTGCATCGCCGCGGCGGAGAAGACCGTCGCCGATCCGGGCAGCCTCGGTATCGTCCTCGGCGGGTCGGGCAACGGTGAGCAGATCGCCGCGAACAAGGTGCCCGGTGCACGCGCCGCGCTGGCCTGGAGCGTCGAAACCGCGAAACTGGCGCGCGAGCACAACAACGCGAACGTGGTCGGCATCGGTGGCCGGATGCACACCACCGAGGAGGCGCTCGCGATCGTCGACGCGTTCCTGACCACCCCGTGGTCGGAGGCCGAGCGGCACCAGCGCCGCATCGACATCCTCGCCGAGTACGAACGCACGCACGTCGCACCCGCGGTTCCGGGCGCGCCGGCCTGACCGCGAGCGTCTTCGGTGCCTGAGGGGCACACCCTGCACCGGCTCGCCCGGTTGCACCAACGTCGGTTCGGTCGGACCGCCGTCGTCGTCTCGAGCCCGCAGGGCCGGTTCGCCGACGGCGCCGCGGCGGTCAGCGGTCACATCTTCAAACGGGCGAGTGCATGGGGCAAGCATCTGTTCCACCACTACGACGGTGGCCGCGTGGTGCACATCCACCTGGGTCTGTACGGCGCGTTCACCGAGTGGCCCGTGCCCGAAGAACCGGCACTGCCACTGCCGGTGGGGCAGGTCCGGATGCGCATGGTCGGTGCGCAGTACGGCACCGACCTGCGCGGGCCGACGGTGTGTGAGCTGATCGCCGAACCCGAGATCGTCGACGTCATCGCCAAACTCGGACCCGACCCGTTGCGCCCCGACGCCGACCCGTCCCTGGCCTGGAAGCGGATCTCCAAGTCGCGCAGGCCGATCGGGGCGCTGCTGATGGACCAGACAGTGATCGCCGGCGTCGGCAACGTCTACCGCAGCGAGCTGCTGTTCCGCCACGGCATCGACCCCTACCTGCCGGGCACGCAACTCGACGCGGCCGAATTCGAGGCGATCTGGACCGATCTCGTCGCACTCATGAAGATCGGTGTGCGGCGCGGCAAGATCGTCGTCGTCCGGCCCGAACACGACCACGGCGCACCTTCCTACCGGACCGGCCGACCACGCACCTACGTCTACCGCAGGGCGGGTGAGCCGTGCCGCATCTGCGGCACGGGCGTGCGCACCGCCGAACTGGAGGGCCGAAACCTGTTCTGGTGCCCGACCTGTCAGTCCTGATTGGGCGAGACGTCCGTAGGCGCGGCACAATTTCGGGGTGGAACTGCTACTGGTCGTCGTCGGAGCGATCCTCGTCACAGCCATCGCCCACCACCGCGGGTTCGAACCCGCGCTGATGATCGTGGTGGTCGGCAGCGCAGTGTCTTTCCTCCCGGAGTTCGAACCGCCCGAACTCGATTCGCACATCCTGCTGTCCGTGGTGCTGCCCCCGCTGCTGTACTCGGCCGCGCTCAACTTCTCGTTTCCGACGTTCCTGCGCCACATTCGGCCCATCCTCGGTCTCGGTGTCGGACTCGTCGTCGTGTCGGCGTTTGCGGTTGCGGCGGTGTCCTCGTGGCTGGTGATCGTGCCATTGACGTTCGCGACGGCGTTGGTGCTCGGCGCGATCGTGGCGCCGCCGGACGCGGTCACCGCAGTGGCGGTGGGCCGCAAACTCGGTCTGCCGAAACGGATGATGGCGATCCTGACCGGCGAGAGCCTCATCAACGACGCCGCTGCGCTGACGCTGTTCTCCATCGCGGTGACCCACGTGGCCGGTGGCCACACCTTCATCGAGAACCCGTTTCTGCTGTTCGGTTACAGTGCGACCGTCGGCCCGCTTGTCGGCGCGGTGCTCGGATACGTGACGTTGTGGATCCGCAAGCGGCTGGCCAATCCCGGGCTGGAGACCGTCCAGGGGCTCGTGGTGCCGTTTGCGGCCTTCATCACCGCCGAGGAACTGCACGCCTCCGGCGTACTGGCGGTCGTGGTGGCCGGATTCGTCGTCGGCAACGGCAATCTCGGCGCGGGCTACCAGACGCGGCTGCAGGAACGCTACGTGTGGAACTCGGTCGACGTGCTGCTGGAGGCGTTCGTATTCGCCTATATCGGCCTGCATCTGCGGTTCGTGCTGGAAGACCTCAAGGAGGCACACGAGTCGCTCACCGAGGTGATCACCGCCTCGGCCGTGGTGCTGCTGATCGTGCTCGTGATCCGTCCGCTGTCGGTGTTCGCGATCTTCGGACGCAACAAGCTGTCGAGACACGTCGAGAAGAAGTTCAGCGTCCCGGCTCCGGAGGGCGGTCGGAGTTCGCTGGGCGCAGCGGTCCGCAGGAAGCGCGAGAAGCGCAAGGGCAACTGGCGCACCCTGGTCGACCGGCGCACGTTGAGCTGGCAGGAGAACGTCGTGCTGTCCTGGACCGGCATGCGCGGTGTGGTCACGCTGGCGGCCGCGGCCGCGATCCCGGTGACGACGGAATCCGGCGAACCGTTCCCCGAACGCGCCACCATCCAGGCGATCGCGTTCGTCGTGGCCGTCGGCACGCTGCTGCTGCAGGGCTCCACGCTGCCGTGGCTCATCCGCAGGCTGCGCATCTCGCGCTTCAACGACGACCACGAGGCCGACCGCGCCGAGGAGGTCAAGGCCGAGCGCGTGGTCCACGAGGCCGCCGAAGAAGTCCTGGCCGGTTTCCATGAGAACCCGCCGGCGGGCCTCAACCCGGCACTGGTGGAGGAGATCTACAACCGGATCGCGCGGCACACCCAGGACGTCGACGAGATGCCCGATCCCGAGGCGCCCATCAAGCGGGCCACGGCGTTCACCGCGCTGTACCGCGACGTGCTTGCCGCGCAGCGGGCCGCGCTCATCGAAGAGCGGGACGCGGGCAACATCGAGGACGAGGCCGTGCGGGCCATGCTGGAACGGCTCGATCTACAGGAGGCCGGCGTCACGGCCCGCCTGGAGAGCCGACTCTGAGCGGTGGCGCTCCGGTCGTGCCCGAAAGGGCCTCAGAACCCGCCGAAGTCACCGCCGAAATCGCCCCAGTCGCCGCCGGTGTCCATGCCGCCCCAGTCGCCGGCGGTGTCCGCGCCGCCCCAGTCGCCACCGCCGTCGAAGCCACCGTCCTGGCCGGCGGCAAGGCCGTCGGCGTAGCCGTCACCGTAACCGGCCTCGAAGCCCTGGGCCCCGTAGTCGACGCCGTGCATCCCGGAGAACAGGGCGTCGAACAGCAGCACCGATCCGAGGCCCCACGCGCCTGCGATCAGCGCGGGCTTCCACCAGGGCTCGGAGTACCAGCCCGCGGGCACCGGGCGTCCGGCCACGCGACCGCCGGGGTAGTAGTTCGGGGTACGCGGAGACGGCGCCGGGGAGGCCTCGATCTCGCGGCCGTCGAAGTTGATGCGACGGTCCTCGGTGACCGCACCCGCCGATTTCTGGCCTGCCAGCGATTCCAGTTCGGGGCCGGGATCCATACCCATCGCGGTGCGCGCGGCGCGCACGTAGTACAGGCCCTCGATGGCGCTTTCCTTCGCCAGCGCCGCCTGTTTCACCGTCGTCGCCTGGTCGATCTGCGACGAGGCCGCCGTGTAGCGCTCAGATGCGTCCGCGAGCGCCTGCTTGGACGCCTCGTCGTTTCCGGTGAGGTTGAGCACCTGGCCGCCGAGACGCTCGATGACGCGACGCGCGTCGGCCTTGGCGTCGGCCAGTGACTCAGCGGTGCGCCGCCCCGTCGCCCGCGATGAGCTGTAGACCGCGAACGCGATCGCTCCGATGACAAGGACGATGAGTAGCAGCAGGACGCCGTTCATGCCGTCCAGCCTACCCACAGGAAAGCACGGTTCCCGGGGTGCGAACAGGCGTCAGATTACGCCGAGAGCTGAGTAAACCTCGTTGGACAGCGCGACTGTTCGCGGGTCGGCGTTGCACTTCGTCGCGTCGAAGTGGTTCATGACGTACGCGTAGCCGATGCGGTGCTCCAGGTCGACGAACGCGAACGATCCACCGGAGCCGCCATGGCCGAATGTGCGCCGGTTCGGCCCGGCCACGCCGCGCTGGTTGAGCATGTACCCGAGGCCCCAACCGTGGTCGGCCACGCGGGGACCGAGCACCAGATCGGCCTCGAATCCGCCCTGCGACACCCGGCAGCGCTCCATCAGCTCCCGGCTCAGCAGTTTCTCCTGGGCCAGCGCGTTGTAGAACGTCGCCATGCCCAACGCCGAGACGTGGCCGTTGGTGCTGGGAAACTCGGCGGTGCGCCACGCGCTGAGGTCGTGCACGCCGAGTTCGTCGTCGGGCACGAAGTCCATCGACACCGCGAACCCGGCCATCGGATGGTCGTCGAGCGATGTCGGTCGGGGCAGCCCGAAATCGGCCAGCACGCCGCGCACCGTCGGCTTGTTGACCATTTCCGCGCACCGGCGATGCTCGCTGCGCGGCAGACCGATGTGGATGTCGGCGCCCAGCGGCTCGGCGATCTCGGTACGCAGATACTGGCCCAGCGTGCGGCCCGTGACGCGTCGTACCAACTCCCCGAGGATGAACCCGAACGTGACCACCTGATAGCCCTGCGCGGTGCCCGGCGGCCACCACGGCTCGGACGCCGCGATGCGCGTGCACACCGCGTCCCAGTCGGTGATCTCACGCCAGTCCATGGGTTCGCGTGGCCCGATCGTGCCGGAGCGGTGCGCGAGCACCGACGCGACGGTGATGTCCCGCTTGCCGGCCTGCGCGAACTCCGGCCAGTACCGGGCGACGGGTGCGTCGAGATCGATCTCCCCGCGGTCGGCCAGCAGGTGGATGCACGTGGAGGTCAGGCCCTTCGAGCCGGAGTAGACGCTCGCCAGGGTGTCCTCGCGCCATGGCCGGGTCCGCGCCGCGTCGGCGTGCCCGCCCCACAGGCTGACGACGAGGTCACCTTCGACCCAGACCGCGACGGCGGCGCCGACCTCATTGCGCTCGGTGAAGTTCTGCTCGAACGCGGTACGGACCCGCTCGAATCCGGGCGCGCATGTGCCCGAGATCGGTATCGCGAGCTGAGCGGTCAACGATCCTCCTGGGCGCGATTCGGCGTCCAAGGTGCGGACGAGCCATTCCGGCCGATAGTAGGGCGGTCCGCTGGGTGAATCCTCCACCGGAATCGGATCGTTACAGCCTCGACACGCGTCGGTGTCGTGTCCTGAGCCGGCCTGGTTCGCCGATTTCCACTCGAGGGTCGTGAATCCAGACGGATCGCGACCCTGGCGCAGAAATCGATGACGCGAGACATGACGGGACGAGGGTCACCTCCTGGCGTCTGGATTGACGCCCAAGCACACCACCTGCTTGCCCGGGGAAGCAGTCTTCGTCACGATCACTTGACCGTTCACGGTTGCCGAGCACGTCACGGTGTCGTCCTCGGTAGCGGGAAAGGCATCCAGGACGAAGGCGTTCTGGGAGCCGCTCAAGGTGATCTCCCGGGCCCACGGCAAGGCGGCACTGTCGTCGCGGAAGATGTTGCCCCCGTCCTCGGTTGCCCAGTACCGGATTGTTGCGGACGTGCCGGTGCCGGTGACCTCGAAGGTCACGGTCCAGTCGCGGTTCGCATAGAGCGTGTGCGCGACCACGCCACCGGCAACCACGACGATGACGGCCAGGAGTGCGAGCAGTACCCACAGCCCGGTCTTTTTCCGCTTGGGTGTCGGAGGCGGCGGGTGATGGCCAGGCGGGTAAGGCTGACCGTAACAAGGCTGAGGTGGTAGATGCTGCCACCCATTTCGGGGTTGGCCGGGGTATGGCTGGTTCATCGCGCCCCCTTCGAAGATTTGAGCGTCTGCGCGTCAGGACCCGTGAGCGTCGTCGTGTGCGGGCACCAGCCCGGTGCATGTCAGCGTGCGTCCGTCGGTCGAGGTTTCGGCAGCGAGCTCCATGCCGTCGAACGTCACTCTGCACGTCACGGTGTCGCTCGCGGTGGTCGGCTGCACGATCAGGTCGAACAGCCAATCCCTTGCTCCGGTGCCCTCGGAGGACCACGGCAGTGAGACCTCGACAAAATCACCGGGTGGGTCGGTTCCGTGCGAGTACGCGACCAAGGCCGAGGATCCGGTGCCGGTGACCTCCAACGTCAGTGTCACGTCCCGGTTCGTATAGAGCTTGACTGCGATGAGGCCCCCTGCCGCCAGGGCGACGACCGCGGCGAGCGCGAGCAGGATCCAGGGCCACGTCTTGCGCTTCTTGGGCGGTGGGGGAGGCGGCGGGTGCGGGCCGGACGGGTAGGGCTGGCCGTAATAGGGCGGTGGCGGTAAATGCTGCCATCCGTTGCGGGGGTATGGCTGATTCATCGCGCCCCTTCGCTCGGAACTCGGCTCAGCAAAGATCTAAGCACCCCGGGGCATTGCGCCGAGTTCTGCACCATGGTCGTGTTCGTGTTCTCAACCGACGAACCACGACCCTCATGCAGAAATGGCGGGGCAGTTGAGCCAGTTGAGCACTCGGCAATGAAAAAGGGACCGCACAACGGCGGTCCCTACCGAGCGGGCGACGGGAATCGAACCCGCGTAGCTAGTTTGGAAGACTAGGGCTCTACCATTGAGCTACGCCCGCATGTCAGCACCAGCACTGTACCGGGGAGCTGAAACCAAATCCAATTGAGGGTCTCGTGTCGCGAGCACGTAGTATCTCGCGTGGCCCTTTCGCGGTTCTCGGCCTGCGGATGGACCACCACGGGGTGTAGCGCAGCTTGGTAGCGCATCCGCTTTGGGAGCGGAAGGCCGCAGGTTCAAATCCTGTCACCCCGACTCGCCCACCCGTACGACACGGACATCGAGAAAGACATCGAGGAGCACAAGGTGAAGAGCACAGTCGAGCAGTTGAGCCCCACCCGGGTTCGCATCAACGTGGAGGTGCCCTTCACCGAGCTTGAGCCCGACTTCGACCGCGCGTTCAAGGAGCTGGCCAAGCAGGTCCGGCTGCCCGGGTTCCGCCCCGGCAAGGCGCCGCGCAAGCTGCTGGAGGCCCGCATCGGCCGCGGTGCGGTGCTGGAGCAGGTCGTCAACGACGCGCTGCCCAGCCGCTACAGCGAGGCCGTCACGACCTCGGACATCAAGCCGCTCGGCCAGCCCGAGATCGAGATCACCAAGCTCGAGGACAACGAAGAGCTCGTGTTCACCGCCGAGGTCGATGTCCGTCCCGAGATCACGCTGCCGGAGCTGGACTCGCTGAAGATCACCGTCGACCCCATCGAGGTCACCGACGAAGAGGTCGACGCCGAGCTGCAGTCGCTGCGCGCGCGCTTCGGCACCCTGACCGGTGTCGAGCGGGGCGCCCAGGAGGGTGACTTCGTCTCGATCGACCTTTCGGCCACCGTCGACGGCAACGAGGTGCCCGAGGCCACCACCGAGGGCCTGTCGCACGAGGTCGGTTCCGGCCAGCTCATCGACGGTCTCGATGAGGCCATCACCGGTCTGAAGGCCGGCGAGTCCAAGACGTTCACCACCAAGCTGGTCGCCGGCGAGTACGCCGGCCAGGACGCCGAGGTCACCGTGACCGTCAAATCGGTCAAGGAGCGCGAGCTGCCTGAGCCTGACGACGAATTCGCCCAGCTGGCAAGCGAATTCGACACCATCGAGGAGCTCAGGAACAGCCTCGTCGAGCAGGTGCGCCGCGTGAAGGGTGTGCAGCAGGCCGAGCAGATCCGCGACAAGGCGATCGAGGCGCTGCTGGAGCAGACCGAGGTGCCGCTGCCGGAGAAGATCGTGCAGGCGCAGGTCGACGAGGTGCTGCACAACGCGATCCACGGCCTCGACCACGACGAGGACAAGTTCGCCGAGCAGCTCGCCGCGCAGGGCAGCAGCCGCGAGGAGTTCGATGCCGAGACCCGCACCGACGCGGAGAAGGCCGTCAAGACCCAGCTGCTCATGGACTCCGTGGCCGACAAGCTCGAGATCCAGGTGAGCCAGAACGATCTCACCGAGCGTCTCGTGCTGATGTCGCGTCAGTACGGCCTGGAGCCCCAGCAGCTGATCCAGATCCTGCAGCAGAACAACCAGCTGCCGGCCATGTTCGCCGATGTCCGCCGCGGGCTGACGATCGCCGCGGTCGTGCACGCCGCAACGGTCACCGACACCGACGGCAACGTGATCGACACCACGGAGTTCTTCGGCCCGTCGGGTGAGCAGGCCACCGAGGACAGCACCGACGAGAGCGCCGACGCCGCCGATGGCGAATCCGCCGAGGACGGCGACGACACCGACAAGTGACGCTGTGAGCGAACGCGCCCCCGTCCGGGAGTGCTTCGCGCATCAGGTTGGTTAGTGTCGTCAGTACGAATGCGTGGACCAAGACGTAGTAGAAAGCAGGTATCCAGTCGTGACTGACATGCGTGGCACCGGGCAGGGGCTGAACCTTGTCGACTCGGTGTACGAGCGGCTGCTCGCCGAGCGGATCATCTTCCTGGGTTCCCAAGTGGACGACGACATCGCCAACCGGCTGTGCGCACAGATCCTGTTGTTGTCGGCGGAAGATCCGACCAAGGACATCCACCTCTACATCAACTCGCCCGGCGGCTCGATCAGCGCGGGTATGGCGATCTACGACACCATGGTGCTCGCGCCGTGCGACATCGCCACCTACGCGATGGGCATGGCCGCCTCGATGGGTGAGTTCCTGCTCGCCGCGGGCACCAAGGGCAAGCGCTACGCACTGCCCCACGCGCGCATCCTGATGCACCAGCCGCTCGGCGGCGTGACCGGCAGTGCGGCCGACATCGCCATCCAGGCCGAGCAGTTCGCGGTCATCAAGAAGGAGATGTTCCGGCTCAACGCCGAGTTCACCGGGCAGCCCATCGAGCGCATCGAGGCCGATTCCGACCGCGACCGTTGGTTCACCGCACAGGAAGCGCTGGAGTACGGGTTCGTCGACCACATCATCACCAGCGCCTCAGTCAATGGCGAAGGACCGGGAGCAGGACTAGACAAATGAGCAACATTCATCCGTCACTGGACGCCCGGCTGCAGCCGCAGGCCCGCTACATCCTGCCGTCCTTCATCGAGCACTCGAGCTTCGGTGTCAAGGAGTCCAACCCGTACAACAAGCTGTTCGAGGAACGCATCATCTTCCTCGGCGTGCAGGTGGACGACGCATCGGCCAACGACATCATGGCCCAGCTGCTGGTGCTGGAGTCGCTCGACCCCGACCGCGACATCACGATGTACATCAACTCGCCCGGCGGTTCGTTCACGTCGCTGATGGCGATCTACGACACCATGCAGTACGTGCGCGCCGACATCCAGACGGTGTGCCTCGGCCAGGCCGCGTCGGCCGCGGCCGTGCTGCTGGCGGCGGGCACGCCCGGTAAGCGCCTGGCGCTGCCGAACGCGCGCGTGCTGATCCACCAGCCCGCGCTCGCGGGCGTGATCCAGGGCCAGTTCTCCGATCTGGAGATCCAGGCCGCGGAGATCGAGCGCATGCGCACACTGATGGAGACCACGCTGGCACGCCACACCGGTAAGGATCCGGCGCAGATCCGCAAGGACACCGACCGCGACAAGATCCTGACGGCCGACGAGGCCAAGGAGTACGGGATCATCGACACGGTGCTGCAGTACCGCAAGCTCTCCGCGCAGACGGCGTCGTAACGCTCCGACAGTCGAACAACGGGTCCCCGGCGCACGCCGGGGACCCGTTTTCGTCACTGTTGCGGCTCGACCAGTCCGTGGTGCAGCGCGTACATGCTGGCGCCGATCCGGTTGGACACGCCGATCTTGGCGTAGGTGCGCTCGACGTGGTTGCGCGCCGTCTTCGGGCTGATCACCAGCGATTCGGCGATCTCCTTGTTCGACGCGCCGCGGGCCACCAGACGCAGCACGTCGAGTTCGCGTGGGGTCAGCCCATCGGGACGCGGGCACGCGCGGCCGTCGCCGTGTCCGGCCGCCTGCAGCACCGATTCGACGGCCATGGTGTCGAGTGCGCCGGCACGGACGCGTTCGCGCAGCCGCTGCGCGGCGGCCGGCCGGGTCAGTTGCGGTCGGTACGGCCTTGGCTCACAACCTGATTGATAGGCGACGGCGGCCGCGAGGATCCGGTCGGGCAGCGTGAGCCCCGCGGCGCTGAGCCCACGCGGATAGCCCGAGCCGTCGAGGTGCTCGTGGTGGTTGCCCGCGAGTTGAGCGACCGCGTGCAGTCCAGGCACCTGGCTGAGGATCCGTACCGTGAGATACGGGTGCAGCCGCACCCGTTCGAATTCCGCCGCGCTCAACGTCGCGGGCTTGGACCAGATCTGGTTCGACACCCCGATCCGGCCCAGATCGTGCACGTGGCCGGCTCGTCGCGTCCGCGCCACCACGTCGGGGTCGAGACCGGCGACCCGCGCCGCCTGGGCCGCCAGTTGCGCCACCGCCCGCGAGTGTCCAAGGGTGAACGGGCATTTGAGATCGACGAAGTCGCCGAGCGCCATCAGCAGCGAGTCCAGCCCCGGATCGTCGAGTCGGGCATGGCGGTCCGGCGCCTCGTGCAGTGCGGCAGCCCAGACGTCGCCGGCCGGTGGGCCGGCGAGGATCGCGTCGGCGTAACGGACGAACGTGTCGACGACACGCGGGTCGAACTGGCCGCCGCGTCGAGCCGATGCCACTGCCAGCGCCCCGGCGAGGCCGCGCTCCCGGTGGTGCACCTCGACGAGGTCGGCGAGTTGGGCGACCCGCATCTGGATCGGGATGTCCTCGCCGCGTGCGCCCGACGGCATGCCGCCGCCGTCGTAGCGTTCGAATGTGTACGCCAGGGCGGCCTGCACGTCGGGCCCCAGGCCCATCCGGTCGGCGAGCAGTGCCGCCGACGTGCAGTGCGAGTGGATCAAGCGGGACAACTGCCCGCGCGCATCGACAAGCAGCGACCCGAGCACGTGCAGGCGGCGGATCAGCGGCTCGCCGTGGGCCGCGTGGGTCACCAGGAATCGCAGGAACGGGAGTCCGGTCACGTCCACGTCATAGGTGTCGCGACGCACCGCGATGTCGTCGCCGAACCACCGCGCGTACTCATGCGAATCGGCGTGACAGCCGATCCACATGATCAGGGTGGTGTAGTACACGCAGTCCCGCTGCGGCCGGCTCAGCCCGAGGCGATCGGCGAGTCGGGTCGCGATGAGCGCCGAGCGCAGCATGTGCTCGCCGGGTTGCCCCAGGCCGAGGTCGACCGCCACCGACAGGGCGGCGAGCAACTCGGCGCGGCTCGGCGGCCTGGCCGATGGCGGCGGCGACGCCATCGGTCGATTATGCGCCCAGGCCGGGGCTGGTTCCGTCGATCAGCACAGTCCGATCCGCTGACCGGTGCCTGGCCGCGTCGAACGTGTCGAAATGCCCGGATCCGACGACGAAGATGCCGCGCTGCGGCGGCCGGAAGTCCGCCAGCTCCGTCTGTTCTTCCAGGGGACCGGCAGGTCCTAGGTCGACGCCGCGCAACCGCGCGTGACCGTCGGCCGGCCACACCTGGGTGGGGGCGATCATGAACCGCTGTCCGTTCGGCGCCGTGCCGGCCAGCTGGACGGTGCCCGCGCGCAGCATCGTGCCCGCTGTGCGGCCGATCACGCGAAGAGCGGCAGGAGATGTCCACGCGGCGGTCGGCAGGCTGCGGCCGATGGCGCTGACCACTCGGCTGGCCGGCGTCGACCGGATGTCGACGGTCCAGGACAGCAGGCCCGGTATGCCGATGTGCAACGACCACGGCGTCGTCCAGGCGACGTCGATGTCGCACTGCACCGCGTCGTTGTCGGTCGCGGAACTGAAGTATCTGGCGCAGCTCTGCTGCGCGGGCGTGGTCGCGTAGAACGTCCACGTGCCGTGCGGGTCGCGATGCCAGACAGATCGGTATCCCGGTGCGAACGTCGTCGCGGGGAAGTACCGCAACGCCAGGTAATGGCCGCTGGCGAACGGGAATCCCATGACGCCGAAGCCGACGAAGCGTTCGTCGGCGCCGCGGGGCAGGGTCGGGTCGCGCAGGACGGCGTTCGCCGCGTCCATGGGGTTGGGTGTTTTCTTCATGCGCACAAGGCTGCCTGCGCTGTCCGCCCAGCACATGGGGCGTTTGCCTCAAATCCGCGGCGGGCGTGGAAGTGGCGCACGGTATCGTGGAGAACGGCAAACACCACGGTGTCAGCGCGTTTTTCGAGGGCATGTCGGAGGCGGTGTGCGGGCCTGCCGGACGACACGCCCAAGACACGGACAGCGCGCCGACGCGTGGCGGGCCGCCGAGAGCGTTATGTTCTCCAGCACGGACAAATACCATCCGCGCGATTCGGCTTTAAGGTCGCATCGCACCGGAACAAACGGGTAGCGTCGGGCATACGCCCGGGGAGACCCACGAAGCGGCGTAAAGACTGACTGCGAACAGGAAGTAGGACCCCCCCACATGGCGCGCATTGGAGACGGTGGTGACCTGCTGAAGTGCTCGTTCTGTGGGAAGAGCCAAAAGCAGGTTAAGAAGCTCATCGCGGGGCCGGGCGTCTATATCTGCGATGAGTGCATCGATCTGTGCAACGAGATCATCGAGGAGGAACTCGCCGACGCTGACGATGTCAAGCTCGACGAGTTGCCCAAACCCGCGGAGATCCGCGAGTTCCTCGAGGGTTACGTCATCGGCCAGGACGCCGCGAAGCGGACGCTGGCCGTTGCGGTCTACAACCACTACAAGCGGATCCAGGCGGGGGAGAAGTCCCGTGACTCGAGGTCCGAACCGGTCGAGCTGACCAAGTCCAACATCCTGATGCTCGGACCCACGGGCTGCGGCAAGACCTACCTGGCGCAGACGCTGGCCAAGATGCTCAACGTGCCGTTCGCGATCGCCGACGCGACCGCGCTGACCGAGGCCGGCTACGTCGGTGAGGACGTCGAGAACATCCTCCTCAAACTCATCCAGGCCGCCGACTATGACGTCAAGCGCGCCGAGACCGGCATCATCTACATCGACGAGGTCGACAAGATCGCGCGCAAGAGCGAGAACCCGTCGATCACGCGTGACGTCTCCGGTGAGGGCGTGCAGCAGGCCCTGCTGAAGATCCTGGAGGGCACGCAGGCGTCGGTGCCTCCGCAGGGTGGGCGCAAGCATCCGCACCAGGAGTTCATCCAGATCGACACCACCAACGTGCTGTTCATCGTTGCGGGCGCCTTCGCGGGCCTGGAGAAGATCGTCTCCGACCGTGTCGGCAAGCGCGGCCTCGGCTTCGGCGCCGAGGTGCGGTCCAAGGCCGAGATCGACACGCAGGACCACTTCGCCGAGGTGATGCCGGAGGATCTGATCAAGTTCGGTCTGATCCCCGAGTTCATCGGCCGCCTGCCCGTCGTGGCGTCGGTGACCAACCTGGACAAGAACTCTCTCGTCAAGATCCTCTCCGAGCCCAAGAACGCACTGGTGAAGCAGTACGTGCGTCTGTTCGAGATGGACGGCGTCGAGCTGGAGTTCACCGACGAGGCCCTCGAAGCGATCGCCGATCAGGCCATCCACCGCGGCACCGGTGCTCGTGGCCTGCGCGCCATCATGGAGGAGGTCCTGCTGCCGGTGATGTACGACATCCCCAGCCGCGACGATGTCGCCAAGGTGGTCGTCACCAAGGAGACCGTGCAGGACAACGTCCTGCCGACCATCGTGCCGCGCAAGCCTTCTCGTAGCGAGCGCCGCGACAAGAGCGCGTAAGCAGACTCGACAGAAGCCCCCGGGACTCCATGTCCCGGGGGCTTCGTCGCGTCGCGGATCATCGGCCTATTTCTGGCCGGGAATGGGCAGGTTTGCCTCTGCTCGCGAGTGAGTGGCGGTGGACCTCCGTCGGCGCTCGGCGATGACCTCGTCGACCAGGGCGAGGATCTCGGCCACCCCGTCGCGTTGGGCGAACGCCGCTTCGAGTTCGCGGGCGCGACACAGGTAGCGCTTGTCGGTGAGAACCGTGCGCACGGCACGCTGGACCGCGGCGGGCGTGGGTGTGCCGGTGCGCAGATCGATGCCCGCGCCGGACCATGCGACGCGGGCGGCGACCTCGGGCTTGTCCCCGGTCGTGCCGGCCACCACGAGCGGCACGCCACACGACAGTGCCCGCTGTACCGTGCCGTAGCCGCCGTCGGTCACCAGCACGTCGACCTTGGGCATCAGCAGATCGTGCGGGATGTGTCTGGTCACATAGGTGTTCGCCGGGACCGGGGTGCGCAGCGCATCGAGGTCACGTCCGCCGGTGCTCGCGATGACGACGACGTCATCGTGGGCGAGAGCCTCGATGGTCGGTTCGATCAGCCTGCCGAGGTCGTTGTCGTCGACGGCGGTCTGTGTGACGTGGACGACGGGTCGATCACCGTCGAGCTGTCGCCACCACAGCGGCCGTCGGAAGCCGCGGCTCGGCATCGGATGCACCGCACCGACGTAACGCACATGGCCCGGCAGATCGCTTCGGGGGTAGTCGAACTGCGGCACCGTGGGTGCGATGACCCGGTCGCCCAGCACAGCCGCGTCGAGGAAGAACGTGGGCAGGGGACGGGAGTTCATGCGGTGCAGTTGGTTCTGCACGGCGCGCTGGGCGGTACGCAGCAGCACCTTCTGTGTCAGCGCGGCCACTGCGCGGCTACGCAGCCGCGCCACCGTGTGCTGCGGCGGCGGGAGCCCCAGGCCCGCGGGTGCGGTGTCACGGCTGCTGAGCATGAGCGGTGTCGTCGAGTAGGCGAGGATCGGCGGCCGGTCGGCGCGGTCATCCAACAGCAGCGGGTAGATGCCGGAGAATCCCCAGTCGGCGATCACCGCGTCGTATCGCCGTTGTTCGAACAGCCGCGCGAGCGCGTCGGCCTGCGGGGCCATGGGCGCGACGAAGAACGCGACGATGTCCGCGTTGACCCGAGCGGTCAGCCGCGACGTGCTCGAGGTCTTGGCCCGCTTCGGTTTGTCGACATCGATGCGGTCGAAGCAGGGGTCGGCCTCGTCGGGCAGTGCCACCGGGATGGCTCCACTCGCCCGGATCGCGTCGGTGTGCTCGGCCGAGGTCAGCACGGTCACCCGGTCGCCGCGCCCGACGAGTCCGTACGCGACATTCAGCAGTGGGCCGATGTGCCCGATCGGTGAATGTGACGCGATGAGGATGTCCGCCATACCCGTGCTCCCGTGATCTGCGATGTGCGACGACAGTCCATCGTCGGCGATGACGGGGGCCCGGGGCTTGGAGGTTTCGTGGAGAACAGGTGGAGATTGCAGGTAGAGCCGTGTTTCGGAGTCGTCCGATCAGTTGATGACGCGGTCCGGGCGGGTGTAGACGTTCATCGAATCTCCCCGCAGGAAAGCCACGAGGGTCAGGCCCGACTGGCTCGCGAGGTCCACCGCCAGCGACGATGGCGCGGACACCGCGGCGAGCACCGGGATACCGGCCATCACGGCCTTCTGGGTGAGCTCGAACGACGCGCGTCCGCTCACCAGGAGCACCGTGCCCGACAGCGGGATCCGTTCGTGCTCGACCGCCCAGCCGATGACCTTGTCCACGGCGTTGTGTCTGCCGATGTCCTCACGGACCACCAGCATGGTCCCGTCGGTGTCGAACAGCGCGGCGCCGTGCAGGCCGCCGGTGCTGTTGAAGACCTTCTGCGCGCGTCGCAACTGCGTCGGCATCGCCGCGAGCGTCTCGGCGGTCACGGTGGCCGGATCGTCGCCGGGGCAGTGCTTGCTAATCAGCCGGACGGCGTCGAGTGAGGCCTTGCCGCACACCCCGCAGGACGACGTGGTGTAGAAGTTTCGGGTGACGTCGACGTCGGGCGCGGGCACGTCGGGTGCCAGCGTCACGTCGAGGACGTTGTAGGTGTTCTGCGAAAAACCTGAGCTGTCCTCGGTGGCGCCGCGGCAGTACCGCACCGCGAGCAGGTCGTCGCGCCTGCGGATCACCCCCTCGGTGAGCAGAAACCCTTGTGCCAGTTCGATATCGGATCCGGGGGTGCGCATCGTGACGGTGATCGGCGTGCCGTTGACCCGGATCTCCATCGGCTCTTCGACGACGAGCGTCTCGGGCCGGGCCTCCGACCGGTCCGGCGTCACATGGTGGGCGCGGCGCCGCGCGGTCACGCGGCCCATTACGGCGCGCTTCCCTCGCGGCGCTGCAGTCGCACCACGACCGCCTTGGACACCGGGGTGTTGGACTTCTTCGCGACGTGGTCCAGCGGCACCAGCGGATTGGTCTCGGGGTAGTAGGCCGCGGCGTTGCCTTCGGGCGTCGAGTACGGCACCACCAGGAAGTCCTTGGCCCACCGCTCCTGGCCGTCGAACTCCGACACGAGATCCACCCTGTCGTCGGGCCTGAGGCCGAGGCGGGCGATGTCGTTGGGGTTGACGAACACCACGCGCCTGCCGCCCTTCACGCCGCGGTAGCGGTCGTCGAGGCCGTAGATGGTGGTGTTGTACTGGTCGTGGCTGCGAAGGGTCTGCAGCACCAGACGGCCCTGCGGCACCGGCACCCATTCCAACGGGTTGATCGCGAAGTTCGCTTTGCCTGTGTGCGTGGGGAATTCGCGGGAGTCCCGGGGCGGGTGCGGCAGCTGGAAACCGTCGGGTCGGCGCACCCGGGTGTTGTAGTCGGCGCAGCCGGGCACCACCGCGGCGATCGCGTCGCGGATGGTGTCGTAGTCGGCGGCGAAGGTCTCCCACGGCACCGGATGGTCGGGGCCGAGCAGGGTACGGGCGAGCTGGCAGATGATGGCCACCTCGCTGCGCAGTTCATCGCTCGGCGGCTGCAGGCTACCGCGGGAAAGGTGCACCATCGACATCGAATCCTCAACGGAGACCAGCTGTTTGCGCCCGTCGACGATGTCGCGGTCGGTGCGCCCCAGCGTCGGCAGGATCAGCGCCTTGCGGCCGGGCACGAAATGGCTGCGGTTCAGCTTCGTCGAGACCTGCACCGTGAGATTGCAATTGCGCAGCGCGGCCTCGGTGACCTCGGTGTCGGGGCTGGCCGACACGAAGTTGCCGCCCATGGCCATGAAGAACTTGGCCTTGCCGTCTCGCATCGCGCGGATCGCGTCGACGACGTCGTAACCGTGCTTGCGCGGGCTGGAAATGCCGAACCGCGCGTCGAGGGCATCGAGGAAACTGTCGGGCGCCTTCTCCCAGATGCCCATGGTGCGGTCGCCCTGCACGTTGGAATGCCCGCGCACGGGGCACACCCCCGCGCCCGGCTTGCCGATCATGCCGCGCATGAGCAGCAGGTTGGTGGCCTCACCGATGGTGGCCACGCCGTGGTGCTGCTGCGTGAGCCCCATCGCCCAGCACACCACGGTGCGTTCCGAGGCGATCAGCATGTCCGCGACACGTTGCAGTTGCGTGCGATCGATGCCGCTGGCCTCAACGACGGTGTCCAGGTCCACCGCGCGGGTCTGCGCGGCGTACTCGTCGAACCCCGCGCAGTGCGCGGTGACGAACTCGTGGTCGACCACGGTGCCCGGCGCCCGGTCCTCGGCCTCGAGCAGCAGTTTGCCGAGACCGGCGAACAGCGCCATGTCGCCACCGATGCGGATCTGGACGAACTCGTCGGCGATCGGGACACCATGGCCGACGACGCCGTGGACCTTCTGCGGATCCTTGAATCGGATCAGCCCTGCCTCAGGTAGCGGGTTGATCGCGATGATCTTCGCGCCGTTGGCTTTTGCCTTCTCGAGGATCGACAGCATGCGCGGGTGGTTGGTGCCCGGGTTCTGCCCGGCGATCACGATGACATCGGCCAGCGTCAGATCCTCGACGGTGACCGAGCCCTTGCCGATGCCGATCGACTCGGTCAGCGCCGTGCCCGACGACTCGTGGCACATGTTGGAACAGTCGGGCAGGTTGTTCGTGCCGTAGCTGCGCACCAGCAGCTGGTACAGGAACGCCGCCTCGTTGCTCGTGCGTCCGGAGGTGTAGAAGCACGCCTGGTCGGGGGAGTCGAGGGCGCGCAGTTCGTCGGCGATCAGCTGGTAGGCGTCGTCCCACGAGATGGGCCGGTAGTGAGTCTCGCCCTCGTGCAGCACCATCGGGTGCGTCAGCCGACCCTGCTGCGACAGCCAGTATTCGGGCCTGTTCTGCAGTTCGGCGACGGTGTGGCGGGCGAAGAACTCCGGCGTGACCCTGCGCTTGGTGGCCTCCTCGGCCACCGCTTTGGCCCCGTTCTCGCAGAACTCGGCGAGCTTGCGGCCGCCGTGTTCCTCGGGCCACGCACAACCCGGGCAGTCGAATCCGTGACGCTGATTCAGACGCGTCAACGCCGCGGCGGTCCGCACCGGTCCCATCTGGGTGAGCCCGCGCTGCATCGACACCATCACGGCTTTCACGCCCGCCGCTTCGTGTTTGGGGCCCGTCGTGATCACATCGTGATCGTCGTAATCGGCTTTGTAATCGGCCCCGTTATCTCGGACGTCACTGGCGCGGGTCATGAGCCCAATCTAGACGCGCGTGACGGCCTCCGGCAGGAGATGAGGCGCAGTTCGTATTTGGCTTATCACATGCATTGATAGACGCTGTCTATCAAACAGCGACGACACCCTGAGGACGCCATGGCAAGCGATGTGATGTTACAGCACCTCGATTATCTGCTCGCGCTGGCCGCCGAGCGCCACTTCGGCCGGGCCGCCGCGCGATGCCACGTGAGTCAGCCGACGCTGTCGGTGGCGATCCGTCGGCTCGAACGCGATCTGGGCATCACGATCGTGCAGCGGGGGCAGCGTTTCGAAGGTTTCACGGAGGAGGGCCGCCGCGTGGTGACATGGGCACAGCGCATCGTCGCCGAACGCGACGAGATGCTGGCCGACATCGAGCGGATGCAGGGCCGGTTGACCGCCACGGCACGCGTCGGGGCGATACCGACCGCGGTGCCGGCGAGCCCGTTCATCACCGACGAGTTCCTGCGCCGCAACCCGGCGGCCTCGATGCGCATCGAGGCGCTGTCCTCGCGTGAGATCGCCCGCCGGCTCGCGGATTTCGAGATCGACGGCGGGCTGACCTACCTCGACGAGGAGACCCCGCCGGGAACCCGGTCGGTCGAGCTGTACCGCGAGCACTACGTGCTGGTGGCACCCGCCGACGATCCGCTGATGGGCGAACCCGAGGTGAGTTGGGCCGACGCGGCGACGCGTCAGCTGTGCATGCTCACCACCGCCATGCGCAACCGGCGCATCCTCGACGCCAACATGGCCGCCGAGGGCGCGCAGTACCGTCCGGCGGTGGAGGCCGACACGGTGGATGCGCTGTACGCGCACCTGATCTCGTCGAAACGCGCGACGATCGCCTCCACCGCGTGGTTGCCGCAATTGGGAATCCCCGAGGGGTTCGCGGCGCGACCCATGGTCCAGCACGGCGCGAGCCCGGCCATCGGGCTCGTCGTACTGGACCGGTCGCCGGCGTCGATCGTCGCGGCGGCCCTCGCCGAGGTGGCCGCCGCGATCGACCTCAGCTCCCGCATCGACCGCATGTGGACGGATATGGGAACCAGACGGTCCTCGTGAGGATCAGTTTCGGTACTTGGCGACGTAGTCCGTCATCGTCTTCAGCTGATAACGGGACACGTCGTGTGCGGTCTCGTCCTCGGCGAACACCGACGACACCATGACCGTTTCCGGGCGGTCGTAGAAGCCGATCTCGGCGAGGCCGGAGAAGAACTCGTCCCAGTCGATGTCGCCGTCGCCGATCTTGAGGTGCTGGTGCACCCGGGCCGGGCTGCCCGGCGGGTTGGTGATGTACCGCAGCCCGTGGGAGCGGTGGTGGTCCATGGTGTCGGCCACGTGCACCAGGCGCAGCTTGTCACCTGCGGTGCGCATGATCTCGGACATGTTGCCGCCCATGTGGAACGTGTGGCACGCCACGTACACCATGCCGATGTTGGGGGAGTTGACGCCGCGGATGATGCGCAGCGCCTCCAGGCCGTCCTCGACGAAATCGTCGGGGTGCGGGTCGATCCTGACGTCAATGCCCTCCCGTTCGAAGATCGGCAGCAGTTCCTCCATCGACCGGAAGAACGCCCGCTCGGATTCCTCGGCCTTCTCGGGGCGGCCGGAGAACTCGGTGTTGATCACGTTGACGCCGAGGTCGACGGTGATCTGGATTACCCGTTTCCAGTTGCGTACCGCGGCTTCCCGGGCGTCCTCGTCGGGCCAGGACCACCGCAGCACGGGCAGCACCGAGGCGATCCCGACACCGGCGTCTGCGCAGGCCTTGCGGAACGCGGCCACCAGGGCGTCGTCGGCCCGGGGGTGGTTGAAGAACGGGATGAAGTCGCGGTGCGGGGTGAGTTGCAGGTACTCGTAGCCGAGGTCGGCCACCACCCGCGGAAGCTCGAGCAGATCGTGATCGTGATGAAACGGTGTGGGATCCAGGGCGATCAACATGTCAGGCGCCCTCGATCGACGTGCGCTCGACCATCTTCACCTCGACGGGCTCACCGCTGGTGAGTGACTCGACGCCGGCCGCACACACCGCGGCCGCCGCGTAACCGTCCCAGGCTGTCGGGCCGTCGGTGAAATCCCCGGAGTCGGCGTCGATACCGCGGCGAACCGCGTCGACCCAGCGCTGGATCTCGGTGTCGTAGGCCTGCCCGAAGCGCTCGCGGAAACCGGGTGTGATGGTGCCGCCCCAGGTGCCCGCCGCGCCCTTGCGGATCAGGCCGACGTCGAGACCGATGATGGCGCTGCCCTTTTCGGCGACGAGCTCGGTGCGCACCTCGTAGGCGACGCCGGTGGTGACGAAGAGCTCGACGTCCACGTGCTTACCCGACGCGGTGCGCAGGACGGCGATCTGCGGATCCGAAAGCCCCTCGGGTGCATTGGGATTGGCGGCCGGCTTGATGATCTGGATCGACGAGACCTCCTCGTCGAAGAGGAACCGCGTGACGTCCACCTCGTGTACCAGCGAGTCGCGCACCACCATCGAACTGTCGAATCCGTGCGGTACGGCGGGGTTGCGGTGCACGCAGTGCAGCACCAGGGGCGTGCCCAGTTCACCGGCGTCCAGCAGCGCCTTCAATTGCGCATACTCATGGTCGAACCGCCGCATGAAACCGACCTGGATCAGCCGCTTGCCTAGCTCGGCCTCGCGCCGAACCACATGCAACGACGTGTCCACGTCAGTGGTCAGCGGTTTCTCGCACAGCACCGGTTTGCCGTGCTCGAGACATGCGAGCAGCTGTTTTTCGTGGGTGGGACCGGGGGTCGCGAGCACGACCGCATCAACGCCGGGGTCGGCGATCGCGTCGAGCGGGTCGCCGATCGCGCGGCAGCCGGGAATGGTCGCGGCCAATTGCTCGGCCTTCTCGGCCACGTAGTCGTTGACCACCGCGACACGGGCACCGGAGATCCGGGCCTCGATGCGCCGCACGTGGTCGGCGCCCATGAGACCGACGCCGAGCACCGCAACACGCAGATCAGACATTGATGCTCCTGGACTGGTTTGGCTAGGCGAACGCGACCGACGGGATGCCACATGAACCCAGATAGGTTCTGGTCCGTTTGGCGATGGGCAGGGGAGTGTCCACATCGCACGGGTACATGTCCTGCTCGACGATCGCGAACACGTCGATGCCGAGCTTCTCGATCTCGGCGAGCAGCGGTGGCATGTCCGGGATCCCGCGCGGCGGTTCGGTCATCGCGCCGAGCTTGACGGCCTCGCCGAACGGCAGATCCTCGGCCTCGACCTTGGCCCGCACCTCGGGATCGACCTGCTTGAGGTGCAGATAGCCGATGCGCTCGGGCGCGTGACGGATGATCGCGATGTTGTCACCGCCGCAGTAGCTGATGTGCCCGGTGTCCAGGCACAGATTGACGAACTCGCCGTCGGTGCCGTCGAGGAATCGGTAGACGTTCTCCTCGGTGTCGACGTGGCTGTCGGCGTGCGGATGGTATTGCGCACGCACGCCGTACTTTTCGTACATGGCCTTGCCCAGTTCGTTCATGCCCTGGGTCTTCTTGTGCCACTGTTCGGCCGTCAAATCGCGGTCTTCCAGTACCGCACCCGTCGCGGGGTCGCGCCACATCTCCGGGATGACGACGACGTGCTTGCCGCCGACCGCCGCGGTCAGCTTCGCCACATCCTCGATCTGGCCCCAGACGGCATCCCAGGAATTGTCCTGGTGCAGGTGCTCGAAGACCGTGCCCGCGGACAGTTTCAGATTCCGCTGGGCCAGCTCATCGGCGAGTTGCGTGGGATCGGTGGGCAGATACCCGTAGGGACCCAGCTCGATCCACCGATACCCCGCGGCGGCGACCTCGTCCAGGAACCGCGTATAGGGGGTCTGCTGCGGGTCGTCGGGGAACCACACACCCCAGGAGTCCGGTGCCGACCCGACACGAATGGTGCTCATATGTCCTGCGTGACTTTCTATCGATCTGACGGGTTGACAAGCGGCCGTTGCACTTTCTTCCACTCCGAGTACCGCTGGTAAGCGGTCTGGGTGGACTCCAGTGCCGAGACCTGCGACACCGGTACGTCCCACCAGGAGTGGCTGTCGGGGGCGTAGATCAACGGATCCGTCTCCACATGGATCACTGTGGTTCGCTCGGCGGCCTTGGCCACCTTGACGGCGTCGGTGAACTCGGCAGCGGTGGTCACCCGGATGACGTCGGCGCCGAGACTTGCGGCGTTGGCGGCCAGGTCCACCGGAAGGGTGTCACCGTCGAGGCGCCCGTCGCTGGTGCGGTAGCGGTACGCGGTGCCGAACCGCTGGGACCCCACGGATTCCGAGAGCCCACCGATCGAGGCGAATCCGTGGTTCTGCACGATGACGGGGATGATCTTCACGCGCTCCTGCACAGCGGTGACGATCTCGGTGGCCATCATCAGGTACGAGCCGTCGCCGACCATCACGAACACGTCGCGGTCGGGATCGGCCATGCGCACCCCGATACCGCCCGCGATCTCGTAACCCATGCAGGAATACCCGTATTCGACGTGATAGCCCTTGCGGTCGCGGGTCCGCCACATCTTGTGCAGGTCACCCGGCATCGATCCGGCCGCGCACACCACGACGTCGCGTGGATCCGACAGCGTGTTCACCAGGCCGATCACCTGGTTCTGGTTCAGCGGTACGGCATCGTCGACGGCGTACGCGGCAGACACCGTCTGCTCCCACTCGGCGGCCAGTTCGGTGACCCGCGAGCGGTACTCGTCGCTGACGCGGTGATCACCCAGCGCCGCCCGCAGCGCGTCGACCGCCTCGCGGGCATCTGCGGTGATGCTGATGCCGCCCTGTTTCACAGCGTCCAGCGAGGCCACGTTGACGTTGACGAAGCGGACATCCGGATTGTTGAACGCGGTGCGCGACGCAGAGGTGAAATCGCTGTAGCGCGTGCCGATCCCGATGACGACGTCGGCTTCGGATGCGAGCGCGTTGGCCGCGGTGGTGCCGGTCGAGCCGATCGCGCCGACCGACTGCGGATGGTCGAAGCGCAGTGATCCCTTGCCTGCCTGGCTTTCGGCGACCGGAATGCCGGTCTGCTCGCACAAGGCCGCCAACGCCTCTTCGGCGCCGGAGTAGTGCACACCGCCGCCCGCGACGATCAACGGTTTGCGGGCCGACGCGATGATCTCGGCGGCACGCGTGATCACCGAGCGCTCGGGTACCGGGCGAGCGACGTGCCAGGTGCGTTCGGCGAACAGTGAAACCGGCCAGTCGTGTGCCTCGGCCTGCACGTCCTGGGGAATGGACACGGTCGCCGTACCGACTTCGACGGGGTCGGTCAGCACCCGCATGGCGCCCAGCAGCGCGGCGGGCAACTGCTCGGGACGCCAGACCCGGTCGAAGTAACGGGACAACGGCTTGAACGCGTCGTTGACCGTCACGTCACCCGACGAGGGCAGTTCCAGCTCCTGGAGCACGGGGGAACTCACCCGGGTGGCGAAGGTGTCCGCAGGCAGCAGCAGTACGGGCAGCCGGTTGATCGTGGCGAGCGCCGCGCCGGTGAGCATGTTCGTCGAGCCAGGGCCGATGCTCGCGGTCACCGCCCACGTCTGCAGGCGGTCCTTCTGGCGAGCGTAGGCGACGGCGCTGTGCACCATGGCCTGTTCGTTGCGGCCCAGCACGTACTTGAGGCCGGGCTGCCTGCCTGCTTCCGCGGCGGCGAGTTCGTCTTCGAGCAGGGCCTGGCCCAGGCCCGCGACGTTGCCGTGGCCGAAGATGCCGAAGCAGCCGGCGAAGAACCTGTTCCGTTCACCGTCGCGTTCCACATATTGGTTGGCCAGGAAACGAACGGTGGCCTGGGCCACGGTGAGTCGAACGGTCTCTTCGGTGTCGGCGAGCTTCTCGGTCGATTTGGGTGCGGTGGATACCACGGGATCAGGCTCCTTCGCGGGATGCGGCGCCGAACGGCAGCCGGGGGTCAACGTCCTGGTGTTCCCAGCTGCTGCGCAGCCAGGTGTGGTTCGGGTCGTCACAGATCAGCCAGGCCCGGTCGGGACCGGAACCGGCCATCACGTTGAGGTAGTACATGTGGTGGCCCGGAGCCGCGATCGACGGTCCGTGATATCCGTGCGGCACGAGCACCACGTCACCGGAACGGACCTCCTCGAGCACCTCGATCGGCCGCTCCGGTGTGCCGTACACCCGGTGGTATCCGAAACCGGGTGTGCCCGCCGGGCTGTCGTCGATCTCGAAGTAGTAGATCTCCTCCAGCTGCGTTTCGACCTCGGTGTTCTCGTCGTGCTTGTGGGCCGGGTAGCTGGACCAGTTGCCGCCCGGGGTGATCACCTCGCACGCGATCAGCGAGTCGGCGTCGAATGCGGTTGCGGTGCCGAAGTTGTGCACCTGGCGGCTGCAGTTCCCGGCCCCGCGCAATTCGACGGGAACGTCGGCCGCGGCACGCCGCCGGTTCGGGAAACTGCGTGTCGCCCGTGCGCCGCAGATCGCGATACGGCCGTGACCGGTGATCGTGTAGTCCTGGCCGATACCCAGGTACACCATGTCGGCCGGGCCGTCGAAAACCGATGCACGGGGCGTGAGCGTGAAAGTCTCAGCCGAACACTCGATCTCGCCACCGCCGGCCAGCGGCAGGATCATGACTTCGGTGTCGCCGGTGGTCCGCGACACCGAGCCGGATCCGTCGAGGTCGACCACCTGAAGCAAGGATTCGGCCCACCCGGCCGATTCCGGGGTGATGTCGACGGTGTAGGGCGCAGCGGCACTGCGCGCCGGGATGTAGAGCTTCGAATGCATGTCAGTGCACCAACTTCACTGCGGTGGCGATGGCCGAGCGCACATCGTCGTCGGCCGGGTACAGGAGGCTTCGGCCTGCGATGAGGCCGCGCACGGAAGGCAATGTCAGGGCTTTCTCCCAGGAGGCGAACGCCTGGTCGGGATCGGTCGGGTCACCGCCGAGCAACAGGGTCGGCATGGTGGTCGCTTCCATCACCCGCTCCATGTCGTCGACCACGGGCAGCTTCAACCAGGTGTAGGCCGACGTCGATCCCAACGCCTGGCTGATGTGCACGGATTTGATCACCGCGTCGGGGCTCAGGTCGTTGCGGACCTTGCCGTCGACGCGGCTCGACATGAACGGCTCAAGCATGGCGATGAGCCCGTGGGCGGCCAGCGCGTCGACCGCCTGGGCACAGGCCGCCAACGTGGCCACCGTCCCGGGATCGTCGAGATCGATACGGCACAACATCTTTCCGCCGTTCATCCGGGCGGCTGCGGTCGACGCCGCGGTGGCCCCCGTCATCCGGTCGTCCAACTCGAACGACGAGCCGGCCAGCCCGCCCCGGTTGAACGACGAGAACACCACCTTGTCCTCCAGCGCTCCGAGAAGCAGGAGATCGTCGAGGATGTCGGCGGTGGCCAGCACGCCGTCGACTCCGGGGTCGGCGAGCGCGGTGCACAGGCGGTCGAGCAGATCGGTGCGGCTGTTCATCGCGGTGGGCCGCGACCCGACGGCGAGCGCGCCACGGGCCGGATGGTCGGCCGCGACGATCATGAGCCTGCCGTCGCCGCGAACCGTCGGACGGGTGGCGCGGTGCTGCCATGCCGCGGCGATGACGCCGGGCGCGGAGGCCCGGACGTGGGTGATGGCGGTGCGGTCGGAGCAGACTGCGGGTTCAGACATTCACGGCCTCCACGGCGGTTTGTTCGGCGAGTGCGGCGACCTCGGCCGCGGTCGGCATCGCGGTGGAGCATTCGAGCCTCGAGGCGACGATGGCGCCGGCGGCGTTGGCATAGCGCAGTGTCTTCTCCAGCGGCCAGTTGTGCAGCAGACCGTGGATCAGGCTGCCGCCGAACGCGTCTCCCGCACCGAGGCCGTTGACCACGTCGACCTCGTTGGGTGGGACGGTGACCGAGCTGTGGCGGGTCTTGCCCAGCACGCCGCGCGGTCCCTGTTTCACGATCGCCAATTCCACACCGAGGTCCAGAAGCGCCTCGGCGGCGCGGTGCGGGTTCGTCTCGCCGACCGCGATCTCGCATTCCTCACGGTTGCCGACGGCGACCGTGACATGTTGCAATGCCCGCTGCACCTGCTTGGTGGCCGCGGCGGGGGACTCCCAGAACATCGGCCGGTAGTCGAGGTCGAGCACGGTCAGCGGAGCGCGGCCTGGCGCATTCTCTTCGCGCAAGTGCTCATCGCGCGCCTGCCACGCCGTGAAATGCGCGCTGCGGCTTGGCTCCTCGCACAGGCCGGTGACCGTGGACCAGTACAGCCTCGCGCCGCGCACCGCGTCGGCGTCGATCTGCTCGGGGAGGATCTGCAGATCCGGCGCCGAGGGCTTGCGGTAGAAGTAGAGCGGGAAGTTGTCGGGCGGGAAGATCTCGCAGAACGTCACGGGCGTCGGATACCGGTCGTCGGTGGCGACGAAGCGGTTGTCGACACCGAGCCGGGCGAGTTCGTTGCGGACGTAGCGGCCGAACGGGTCGTCACCGACACCCGAGATGAGCGCGGCGCGGTTGCCCAGCCGTGCTGCCGCGACAGCGACGTTGGCGGCGCTGCCGCCGAGGAACTTGCCGAAGGATTGCACGTCCTCGAGCCCGACTCCGACCTGCAGTGGGTACACGTCGACCCCGCAGCGGCCGATCGCGAGGACATCGAGTTGCGGTGGGGGAGAGTTCGTCACGATTGACTCCAGAGTGGGGTGTGCGGCGGCGAGCCGGGCGGAGGACACTCGCCTGGCATCGCTTCGACTGTGCTCCCCGCCGCGTTCTTCTGTCAAGACTTTGTTCTGACATTCTTACTTCCAGTCATTTGCAGGTACGCTATGAACTCATCATCGGTGGATCCGCCGGAACGAGCCTCGAGGATCGGAGCGAGAGTGACCCCGACGCTGTCTGTCGAACTTGACCGTTCGAGCCCCGTACCCCTGTACTTCCAGGTGGCCCAGGTGTTCGAAAAGGCCATCCTCGACGGACAACTCAAGCCGGGGGACCGGTTCGAGAACGAGCTCGCGCTGGCCAGCCGGCTCAATCTGTCCCGTCCGACCACGCGCCGCGCCATCCAGGAACTCGTCGACAAGGGACTGCTGGTACGCAAGCGCGGGGTCGGCACCCAGGTGGTGCAGACCCCGGTGCACCGGCCCGTCGAACTCACCAGCCTGTACGACGACCTTGCGCGCGCCGGTCAGGAACCGGCCACCGAGGTGCTCGAATACACCATGCGGTCCGCCTCGGCCGATATCGCCGAGCGGTTGGGCGTCGAGCCTGGGACCGAGATCGCCTGCGTGCGCAGGCTGCGTTCGTCGAACGGACAACCGCTGGCGCTCATGACCAACTACCTGCCCGCAGCGCTGGCGCCTGACGAGGCCGAGCTCGAACAGTCCGGGCTGTACCAGTCCCTGCGAGCGCGCGGTGTGCACATCCGCCTGGCGCGTCAGCGCATCGGAGCCAAGGCCGCCGACCGTGAGGAGGCGCGTCTCCTCGATGAGAAACCCAAGGCGCCGCTGCTGGTGATGGAGCGGACCGCATTCGACGATTCCGGCCGCATCGTGGAGTACGGAAGCCACGCCTACCGGGCGTCGCGCTACTACTTCGACACCACCCTCGTCGACCGGTAGCGCAGTTCTTTACGATCAAAAATATTGCCGCGCAGGGTGATCGGTGGACCTCCCTGGGTCTGTGGTCATGTGTCGTCGTCATGCGGGCGTGGCCGGGCAAACTTTGACCTGCAGTCCTAATGTCATAACAAAGTATTGACTTTCGGATGTGAGCGGTATTACATCGACAGCGAGGCCGTGACGCTAGCCCACTGGCATGACCGAGCGCCGCGGTGACGTCGAAGCAAGGAGATGCAATGAGGTTGAGTCGGCTCGTGGCGGCTGCCGGGGTAGGCGTACTCCTGCTGGGCGCCAGCGCGTGCTCCAGCACCGGGGGCAAGCCGGACAGCAGCGGCGGGGGTGACATGGGTGGCGGTACCGCCGACACCCCGCGGTTCACCGTCGCGATGATCACCCATGAGGTCCCGGGTGACTCCTTCTGGGATCTCGTGCGCAAGGGCGCCGAAGCGGCCGCGAAGAAGGACAACATCGAACTGCGGTACTCCTCGGACCCGGAGGCCCCGAACCAGGCCAACCACGTCCAGACCGCGGTGGACAGCGGGGTCGACGGCATCGCGGTCACCCTGGCCAAACCCGATGCGATGAGGACCGCCGTGCAGAACGCGACGGCCAAGGGCATCCCGGTGGTGGCGTTCAACGCCGGTCTCGACGCGTGGCAGGGCATGGGCGTCAAGGAGTACTTCGGCCAGGACGGCTACATCGCGGGGCAGGAAGCCGGCAAACGACTGACCGCCGAAGGCGCCAAGAAGGTCATCTGCGTCATCCAGGAGCAGGGCCACGTCGACCTCGAAGCCCGTTGCGCCGGTGTGAAGAACACGTTCCCGGCCAGCGAGGTGCTCAACGTCAACGGCAAGGACATGCCGTCGGTGGAATCGACCATCACCGCCAAGCTGCAGCAGGATCCCTCGATCGACACGATCCTGACGCTCGGCGCACCGTTCGCGCTCACTGCCGTGCAATCTGCCAAGAACGCGGGCAGCCAGGCCAAGATCGCGACATTCGACACCAATGCCGCGCTCGTGGACGCCATCCAGAACGGCGACGTGCAGTGGGCCGTCGACCAGCAGCCGTTCCTGCAGGGATACCTCGCCGTCGACTCGCTGTGGTTGTTCCTCAACAACGGCAACGTGATCGGTGGTAACCAGCCCACCCTGACCGGCCCGTCGTTCATCGACAAGTCGAACATCGACGCGGTCGCCGAATACGCCAAGAACGGGACCCGTTAGCCATGAGCACCCAGGCAGATCTAGACCTCGAATCCCACAAGGTCGTCCACGATGAACGCGTCAAGGAACAGAACAAGCTGCAGCGCTTGATCATCCGTCCGGAGATGGGCGCGGCGGTGGGTGCGGTCGGGATCTTCATCCTGTTCCTCATCGTCGCGCCACCGTTCCGTTCGCCGGAGTCGATGGCGACGGTGCTGTACGCCAGTTCGACCATCGGCATCATGGCGGTCGGGGTGGGACTGCTGATGATCGGCGGGGAGTTCGACCTGTCCGCCGGCGTCGCGGTCACCACGAGTTCGCTGGCCGCCTCGATGCTGGCCTACAACCTGCACCTGAACCTGTGGGTGGGCGCCGCGCTGGCGCTCGTGCTGTCGCTGGCGGTCGGCTTCTTCAACGGTTTCCTCGTGATGCGGACCAAGATCCCGTCGTTCTTGATCACCCTGAGCACGTTCTTCATGCTCGCCGGCATCAACCTGGCGGTCACCAAGCTGCTCTCCGGACAGGTCGCCACGCCCAGCGTGTCGGACATGGAAGGCTTCGACTCGGGCAGAACCGTTTTCGCGTCGGTGATCAAGGTCGGCCCGGTCGATGTCAGGATCACCGTGCTGTGGTGGATCCTGTTCACCGTCATCGCCACCTACGTGCTGTTCAAGACCCGCATCGGCAACTGGATCTTCGCGGTGGGCGGTAACCAGGACAGCGCCCGCGCGGTCGGCGTCCCGGTCACCAAGGTCAAGATCGGCCTGTTCATGGTCGTCGGGTTCTGCGCCTGGTTCGTCGGCATGCATCTGCTGTTCTCGTTCAACACCATTCAGTCCGGCCAGGGTGTCGGCAACGAGTTCTTCTACATCATCGCCGCGGTGATCGGCGGCTGCCTGCTCACCGGTGGGTACGGCACCGCGATCGGCACGCTGATCGGTGCGCTGATCTTCGGCATGACCAACCAGGGCATCGTGTACGCCGGGTGGAACCCGGACTGGTTCAAGTTCTTCCTCGGTGCGATGTTGTTGTTCGCGGTGGTCGCCAACAACGTCGTGCGCAACTACGCGGCGAAGAGGTGAGTAGATGAGTACAACCGCTGAGGCCCCGATCGCCGAGACCCCGTCCGGTGGCGCTGTGCCGCTGGTCGAGTTCAAAGGCGTCGGCAAGAGCTACGGAAACATCATCGCGCTCAAGGACATCAACCTGCGCGTGGGCGCCGGAGAGGTCACGTGCGTGCTCGGTGACAACGGTGCGGGCAAGTCGACGCTGATCAAGATCATCGCCGGTCTGCACAAGCCGACCGAGGGCGAGGTGCTCATCGACGGCAAGCCCACGGTGTTCGAATCGCCCAAGGACGCGTTGAACGCGGGTATCGCCACGGTCTACCAGGACCTGGCAGTGGTGTCGCTGATGCCGGTGTGGCGCAACTTCTTCCTGGGCAACGAGCTGCGCAAGAAGGGCATCCTCAAGTCGCTCGACATCAACGCGATGCGCGCCACCACGATCTCCGAGCTGCACAAGATGGGCATCGACCTGCCGGATGTGGACGCGCCGATCGGGTCGCTGTCCGGTGGCCAGCGCCAGTGTGTGGCGATCGCTCGGGCCATCTTCTTCGGGGCGCGGGTGCTGATCCTCGACGAGCCGACGGCAGCGCTCGGTGTCAAGCAGTCCGGAATGGTCCTGCGGTACATCACGGCCGCCAAGGATCAGGGGTTCGGCGTCATCTTCATCACGCACAACCCGCACCACGCGTACATGGTCGGAGACCACTTCATCCTGCTCAACCGCGGACGGCAGAAGCTGGACTGCACGTACGACGAGATCACGCTGGAGCACCTCACGCAGGAGATGGCGGGCGGCAACGAGCTCGAGGCGTTGAGCCACGAATTGGGCCGCAAGTAAACACCTGCCGAGCGTGGGCCCTGTGCACGGAAAATCCCGCCAAAGCGTGCACAAGGCCCACGCTCGTGGCGTTTTCAGGGCAGGCTCGCCGGTTCCGGCGCCTGTGCGGCGCGCAGGCGGGCCGCGTCCTGCCCTGGCGGGGCGCCGAACATGCGCCGGTACTCGCGGGTGAACTGTGACGGGCTGTCATAGCCGACGAGGTGCCCGACCGCGGCGACGTCACCGGGCTGCGCGACCAGCAGGGATCTGGCCTGTTGCAGACGGATCCGCTTCTGGAACTGCAATGGGCTCATGGCCGTCACGGCGCGGAAGTGACGGTGGAACACCGACGTGCTCATGCCGGCCATCCGCGCGAGATCCTCGATCCGGACGGGAGTCGCGTAGTTCTCCCGCATCCAGGTGATCGCGCGGTTGACGTAGGTGAGCGCGCTGTCGGCCAGCGCGATCTGGCGGACCGTGGCGCCGTGCGGCCCGGTGAGCAGACGCCACAGGATCTCCTGCTCGATCAGCGGCGCGAGCACCGGTGCGTCGTCGGGGCGTTCGATCAACCGCAACAATCTGGCGACGGCGTCGAGCATCTCGGCGTCGGCGTCCGCGACGGCGATCGCGGGCTCCGCTGTCGTGGAGCGCGGTGCCGGGCGGACAGGGGTCCGCAGTGCCAGTTCGGCCAGCGCGGCCGGACGCAACACCAGGCCCATGCCCATCGACGGCTGCGTCGTGTCGAGGTAGTGGCCGGTGATGGGCAGGCTCGCCGTGACGATCAGCATCTGGCCGGCCCGGTACTCGAAAACCTCGTCGCCGAGCAGGATGCGCTTGCCGCCCTGGGCCATCACCACCAGCAGCGGCTCGGTCAGCGCATAGTTCGGTGCTGCCGAGCCGGCAACCTTCGACAGCACCAGGCCGTCGATGGGTGTCTGCAGGTCCGGTCGCGCGTGCTTTTCGATGCGCTCGCTGATCTCCGCCAGCAGGTCCCGCTCCATGAGCATGTCCCCACTGAATCATCCGACCCGCACGATCGTCGAGAGATCAGCAGGATTGTGCAAGAGGTCGAGAGGATCGCGCTACCGTCGCGCGTCTCCCGGCGGTTGTATGGAGTCATCCAATTCCCCTGAAGAAAGAGAACTTCGATGACCCTGGACAGCTACGTCACCCTCGGCAGATCGGGCCTTCGGGTCAGCCCCTTCGCGCTCGGTGCCATGACCTTCGGAGAGGATTTCGGTGCCGTCGGAGCCTCGGTCGAGGACTCCGAGCGCATCCTCTCGGCCTATCTCGAGCGTGGCGGCAACTTCATCGACACCGCCAACTTCTACACCAACGGCCACTCCGAGAAGATTCTCGGCGACTTCTTCGCCCGCACGCCGGGCCGCCGTCAGCATGTGGTGCTGGACTCGAAGTTCTTCGGCAACATGTTCCCGGGCGACCCGAACGGCGGCGGGGCAGGCCGGTCGGCCATCATCCATCAACTGCACGACACGCTGCGACGACTGCAGACCGACTACCTCGACGTGTACTGGCTGCACAACTGGGATCGCAACACGCCCATCGAGGAGACCATGCGGACCCTCGACGACCTCGTGCGAGCGGGAACGGTCCGCTACATCGGTTTCTCCAACACCCCGGCGTGGGTCACCGCTTCGGCCCAGACCATGGCGCTGCTGCGGGGCTGGACCCCGCTGATCGCGTTGCAGGTGGAGTACTCGCTGCTGGCCCGCACGGTCGAGAGTGAACTGGCTCCGTTCGCACAGGATCAGGGCATCGCGCTGGTGCCGTGGAGTCCGTTGAAGAACGGGTTTCTCTCCGGCAAGTACCGGCGCGACTCCGCAGCCGTCGACTCGGCCAGGGCGGCCTTCGTCGGCGGCGGCCCCACCGATTCGGAGTACGACGTCATCGAGGCGGTCGCCGGCATCGCGAGCGAGCTCGAAATCACCTCTGCGGCAGTGGCCTTGGCCTGGCTGCGGGCGCGCCCCGGTACCGTCGTGCCGATCATCGGTGCGCGACGCCTGGAGCACCTGGAGTCCAACCTGGAGGGGCTCGGCGTCGAACTGACACCCGAGCATTTGAAGCTGCTCGATGCGGTTTCTGCGCCGGTGCTGAGTTACCCGGCCGAGTTCAACGGCGAACTGCGCGCGAACCTGCAGTTCGCGGGCGCCACCGTCGACGGCGAGCGGTCGACGGTGTACCCGGCCGCGCTCGGCAGCGGCGTCCGCTACTGAACGGTGAACGCCGCGCGGAATGCCTCCAGCGCCGCGACACTGTCGCGCTCGGCGTATGCCTCCATCCCGACGGTCCCGGCGTAACCACTGTCGCGCAACGCCTTCGCCACCGCGGGGTAGTGGATCTCCCCGGTGCCGGGCTCGCAGCGTCCCGGCACGTCGGCCACCTGGATCTCGCCGATGGCCGCTCCGGCGCGGCGCACCAGTTCGACGAGGTTTCCCTCGCCGATCTGGGCGTGGTAGAGGTCGAGCATCATCTTGACGTTCGGATGCCCGACACCCTCGACGAGGGCCAGGGTGTCCTTCGCGCGGGCCAGGGGGACGCCTGGATGGTCGACGATCGTGTTGAGGTTCTCCAGGCAGAACGTCACGTCCGCCTCGGCGCCCAGTTCACCGAGCGCCTCAAGCCCCCGCAGCGCCGACAGCCACATGGAGCCGGTGGCACGGTGCTGCGGCCGGGCGGCCTTCCCGTCGACCAGCTCGCCCGGGTGCACGACCAGACGCGGAACCCCGAGCACTGCAGCGGCTTTCACGGCATCGTGGGCGGTCCGCACCACCTCGCGCGCCCCGTCGGGGTCGTAGAGGTCGCCGTGCAGGTATCCCGTCATCGACGAGAAGACCGCACCGGTGGAGGCGAGCGCATCCAGATCCTTGTCGGCGAAGCTCCAGATCTCCACGGCGAAGCCCATCTCGGAGATCCGGCGCACGCGTTCGACGATGTCGAGGTCGGTGAACACCATCTCGGCACACACGGCCAGCTCGAAGCTCATCGCGGCGCCATCCCCGCGGCCCGGTACGCCTCATCGACGAACGCCATGTTGGTCACCGCGTCGTCGACACCGAACGGCAACGGGGTGCCGTCTTGCACGTGCGCGGCGAACGCCTCCAACTGGTAGGTGTACGACGGGCGGGTGCCCGGGTGTTCGACCCGGACACCCGCGCCCGTCATCACCGTGAGGCGATCGTCGAGATTGGGCCGGATGAAGTCGTGCACCAAGGCCTCACCGTCGGACCCGGTTATGGTGAGGGTGAACGAGTAGTCCTCGGCCACCATGGAATTGGTACTCACACCGGTGCCGCCGCCAGGGAAGACGAAATCGACCTCGCACCACGCGTCCACGCCAGGCGTGCGCTCCTCGGCCCGCGCGCCCAGGATCTTCGGGTCCCCGCCCAGTCCGTCGACGCCCGCACGACCCAGCATGCGCATGACGTGGATGCCGTAACAACCCAGATCCATGAGCGCACCACCCGCCAGTTCCAGCGACCATCGCGGGTCGTCATCGGAAGGGGCGGGCATGGCCATCCGCACTTCGACGCGCGTGATCTCGCCCAGTTCACCGTCGGCGGCCAGCGCGAACGCGCGCCGTGCCACCGGGTGGAACAGGTAGTGGAATCCTTCCAGCACCGGCACCCCGGCCCTCACCGCTGCCTGTGCGACGGTGGCGGCTTCGGATTCGTTGCGCGCGAATGGTTTCTCGCTCAGCACCGGTTTCCCCGCCGCGATCGCCGCGAGGTTCCACGGTGCGTGCAGTCCGTTGGCCAACGGGTTGTAGACGATGTCGACGTCCGCGTCCTCGACGACGTCGCGGTAGGAGTGCAGCACGCGTTCCACGCCGTACTTCTCGGCGAACGCCTCGGCACGCCGCCGGTCGCGAGCGGCGATGGCCACCAGTCGGTGTCCGAGATCCTCGGCCGGGCCCACGATGGCCTTCTCGGCGATGCGGGACGCGCCGAGGATCCCGATGCGCAGTGCGGTCATGCCGTCAGCGTGTTGAGGTAGGCGACGCTGGTACGCACGTCGCGCAGCGGACCCTCGTCGGTGGGTTCGGCGTCGAGGATCGTGTCCTGCTCCATCACGAACCAGCCGTCGAAGCCGTTGTCGCACAACACCGAGACGATGCCGGAGATATCGATGTCCCCGGTGCCCAGCGGTGTGTAGATGCCGGCGCGCACCGCGTCGGTGTAGCTCACCTCTCCGGCGCGCACGCGTGCTGCGAGTGCGGCGTCCACATCCTTGAGGTGCGCGTGCTTGATGCGGTGTGGCACCGCCTTGGCGAGTTCGAGCGGATCGGTGCCACCGATCAACAGGTGGCCGGTGTCCAGACACAGCGGAACCGACGATCCGGCGAGCACCCGGTCCACGTCTTCACGGGTCTCCACCATGGTGCCGACATGCGGGTGCAGCACGGCCAGCAGCCCGGCGTCATCGGCGATCTGTGCCAGGCGATCCAGGTTGGACAGCAGGGTTGCCCATTGCCGCTCGGTGAGGGTCGGACGGGAATCGTAGCCGTCGGCCCCGGTGGCCGCGGCCAGCACCACCACACCCGCATTCGCGGCGCGAAGTGAGGCCAGGGGTCCGGCCAGATCCTCGGCGGGGTCGTGTTCGGCGTCGTGCAACACCACCGGCACGAACCCGCCGACACAGGAAAGGTCATGTGCGCCGAGCACAGCCGTCAACTCGCCGGTGTCCGACGGCAGGAACCCGTCGGGACCGAGTTCGGTCGCGGCCAGACCCGCGGTGCGCATCTCGGACAGCACCCGGTCGCGGTCCAGTTGATGACCCCAGCCCGGCACCTCGCACACGCCCCACGAGATCGGTGCACCCGCGATTTTCATTCCGGTCATGAGTTCCGGACCTCCTCGATCCGCACGGGTGCGCCGCGGCGCAGTGATTCGGTGGCGGCCTCGGCCATCCAGGCCACCTCGACGGCGTCGGCCACGGTGGCGCCGGGGATCGGGTTGCCCTTGACCACTTCGACGAACCCGGCCAACTCGCTGCGGAACGCCGCGGTGAACCGGTCCATGAAGAAGTGGTGATACGGACCCGTCGGAAACTCGTTGTCGGGATCCATGTTCTGCAGCGGGGTGCCCTGATCCCAGCCGGCGACGATCGAGTTGTTGAACCCGTGCACCTCCAGGCGGCAGTCGTAACCGCGTGCGTTGTAGCGGGCCGCCGAGACGATGCCGAGCGCCCCGCCGTCGAACCGGACGACCACCGCGGCGGTGTCGACGTCACCGTATTCGGTGAAGCGCGGATCGCCCTGCACTGTGCCGGTGGCGTACACCTCGACGGCGTTCTGCCCGGTGATCCACCGCAGCGCGTCGAAATCGTGGACCGCGCAATCGCGGAAGATCCCACCCGAGCCCTTGATGTAGTCCATCGACGGGGGAGCGGGGTCCATGGTGGTGCTGCGCACGGTGTGCAGCGCGCCGAGCGACCCGGAATCCACCTCACGCTTGGCCGCGGCGAACGCGGCGTCGAACCGGCGTTGGTAGCCCACCTGGACGGGAACCCCGGACCGGGCGATCGACTGGGCCACGCGCGCACTCTCCGCGGCGGTCGAGGCGATGGGTTTCTCGCAGAACGTCGGCAATCCGCGGTGCACGGCGGCCAGCGTCAGTTCGGCGTGGGCGGGGGTCGCGGCCGCGACCACCACGCCGTCGACGCCGGAATCGAGCAGTTCTTCGACCGAATCGGCCGGTTTGGCACCGTGTTTGGCCGCGACGGCAGCCACCACGTCGGGACGCTCGTCGGCCACCACCAGGCCGTCGACGCCGTCCAGGCTGCTCAGGGTGTCGACGTGGAAGGCGCCGATGCGGCCCAACCCGATTACGCCGAGCGTGGTCATGGAATTCTCCGTTCATCTTGTAGTGAGAGAAGGGTGTCGAGTTCGGCCGGCGTGCGGCGGTCGGCCAGGGCGGCGAGCACGGTGTCGACCTGACTCGGCGGGGCGAGCGACCCGATGGGTTGGTCGAGGTCGAGGTTCGTGGGGAAGGCGTAACCCTCGGCGGTGGCGTTGACGACGTTGGCGAGTTCATGCGCGGCGCGCCCGGCAGCCTGCATCGCGAGCAGTTCGGGGTAGACCGCGCGGATCATCGCGGTTCGGTTCAGGGCTTCCATGGCCCGGCCGAACGGTGAGGAGATCTGCAGCAGGTTGGCCATGCGCCGGATGTCGGTCGAGGTGTTCGCCCCGGCGCCGTGGAACAGGGCCGGGCTGAAGAACACCGCGTCGCCCGTGCGCAGCGGCAACTGGACATGGTGCTCGGCGAAGAAGTCGATGAACTCCTGCCGGTAGAACGCGATGTACCCGGCCTCGAAGGTCTGCGAGTACGGCAGCAGCATGGTCGGGCCACTTTCCACCGGCATGTCGCAGTGCGCCACCGCGCCCTGCAGGGTCAGCGCGGGCGACAACCGGTGGATGTGCGTGGGGTACGCGGCCAGCGCGTCGGGCGTCACGAAACCGAGGTGGTAGTCGCGATGCGGAACCTGCGCGGCCCCACCGGGATTGACGACGTTGACCTGAGAGGTCACCTGATAGCGCGGACCCAGCCAGGCCTGCGAGACCAACGCCAGGACGTCGTTGGCGTAGTACTCGGCGTACACACGCGGGCTGTGCAGGGCGAGTTTCTGGGCGGCGTTCCACACCCGGTCGTTGGCGCCCGCCGCGCCGAAGTGGTCACCGGCAGCGCCACCGGCCGCGCGCTGGGCCTCGATGAGCTCCGTGAACGCCGCGCTCGCCCGATCGACCACGGCGGGATCGAAGGCGTTCTCGAACACCACCACGCCCGGACCGTCCGACAGCGCGGCGACCAGTTCGGCCTGCACGGCGCGGCGTCGCGCACCGTCGAGCGCATCGAGGGACGCGGCGGCGTACACCGGCACGTTGTGGCGGATGTCGACGGCGTGCGGATAGTCGGCGGCGTCGGTGCTACGCGCGATGGTTGCCCGGAAATCGTCGAGCGAGCAGTCGGATTCGTCGATGAACGCTCCGCGACGAGTGATCGGCGATGAGGTCATGGCTGACAGTCTTGCTGTGCGATGTGCCACAATCAACGGCAAAAATCCATCAAAAAACCATCAGATCTCGGAGCGGAGGGATGCCGATGGCGCACCGCTACAAGGTCCGCGAGATCGCCCAACAGTGCGGGCTCAGCGAGGCGACCGTCGACCGCGTCCTGAACAACCGGCCCGGCGTGCGGGAGAACACCAGGGCCGAGGTGCGCCAGGCGATCGCCGACCTCGACAAGCAGCGCGCGCAGTTGCGTCTCAACGGCAGGCGTTTCCTCATCGACGTGGTGATGCAGACCCCGCAGCGGTTCTCCGACGCCTTCCGCACCGCGATCGAGGCCGAACTGCCCGCGTTCGCGCCCGCGATGTTGCGCGCCCGATTCCATCTGTGGGAGTCCGGATCGACTGCGCAGATGGTCGACACCCTGGCCCACATCAAGTCCAGCCACGGTGTGGTGCTCAAAGCACCCGACGAACCGGAGGTGGTGGAGGCCGTCGACCGGCTGGTGGCCGCCGGCGTCCCGGTGGTGACCTACACCACCGATGTTCCGACCAGCGCACGTTGCGCGTATGTCGGGATCGACAATCACGGTGCCGGCGCCACGGCGGCTTATCTCATCGAGCAGTGGCTGGGCACGGACCCGGCGGGTGTGCTGATCACCTTGAGCCGCACGGTGTTCCGCGGCGAGGGCGAGCGGGAGGTCGGGTTCCGGTCAGGTCTGCGCGGATCGGGCCGGACGGTGGTCGAGGTCACCGACAGCGACGGTATCGACGCGACCAACGAACGCCTGGTGCTGCAGGCCCTGGAGCGCAACCCGTCGGTGGGTGCCGTCTATTCACCAGGCGGCGGCAACACCGCGACGGTGGCGGCGTTCGACAAGCTCGGTCGCGAATGCAAGGTTTTCATCGCCCACGATCTCGACGTCGACAATCGCCGACTGCTGCGCGACGGCCGGATCTCGGCCGTCCTGCACAACGATCTGCGTGCCGATGCGCACCTGGCGATGCGCTTGATCCTGCAGCAGCACGGGGCGTTGCCGTCCGAGCCCGTGCGCCCGGCGCCCATCCAGGTGGTCACGCCCTACAACCTGCCCATGTGAGCCGTCCGGGTGAGCACCCGGATAGGCGTCCAGGATGTGGGGCTACGATTTCGCCCGACGCATGTGACGATCCGTCGGCGTCAGACTGTATTGACATCGATCGCGACCGAGGGACCGAAGTTTCATGCCACGAGAGTTAGTCCCTGGCGTGACCGTGCTGGGCAACCTGGCAATCGACGTCATCAACGGAGCCCCGCCGAGCCCCGGCGGCTGCGCGTCGTTCGCCGGCGTCGCGCTGCAGGCCGCCGGCGGTGTCGGCCGGATCGTGGCGATGGGCGCCGAGCGTGATCACTCGCTGTTCGACGGCCTGCAGGAGCGGTTCGGGCCGCTCGTGCAGATCCTGCCGTCGGCGGTCACCAGCTCGTTCCGGCTCGACTACGACGACACCGACCACCGGCACATGGGCGTCGACGCGATCGGCCCGGTGTGGTCACCCGCCGACGTCGAGGCCGCCGATCCGACGACGACGTGGGTCCACCTCGCGCCGCTGCTGCGCACCGATTTCCCTGCCGAGACGCTCGCGGCGCTCGTGGCGCGGGGTCACCGCATCGCCTACGACGGGCAGGGGCTCGTGCGGGCCGACCGATTGGGCCCGCTCGTCGAGGACCGTCATTTCCCGGACGACCTGCTAACCCACCTCGACATCGTGAAGCTCGCCGAGGATGAGGCCGTCATCGTCGCCGACGGACCGTTCGACGCCGCAACGGCCGAGCGGTTGGGTGTGCCGGAGATCCTGGTGACGTACGGCTCGGAAGGCTGCGACATCTTCGTCGACGGGGACCGCATGCGTGTTCCCGCGGCGTGGCGTGTGCTCGGTGTGCAGACCACCGGGGCCGGAGACATGTTCACCGCCTGTTATGTGGCGCACCGGGCCGCAGGCGCGGATCCGCGACGGGCCGCGGAATTGGCGAGCGGCCTCGTGGCGCGCGAGCTCGACAAGCGGGTTCACGTCGAACCCGCCGACCGCGTCTGACGCGACATTTCGCCTGATAAACTCGACACGTGTCAAGTCCGGCTCGCCGGGGTGGTGCGTGACTACCGGTGGGTAGTCTGGTTTCTTAGAGAATGACATTCTCTTAACGTGACGAAAACCACAGTTTTGTCTCGAACTCGGCTTCGGCACGTCAGTGAACTGGGGATTCGGATCGGATGGGTCCGCGTGTCGCAGGTCGATCCGGTCGGGCCGAGCCTAAGAGCAATGCAATAATCGGTACTGGTAGTGACATCAAAATTCGGTGAGGTCTCGATCCCGGGGGAAACGTCGCACATCGCCACAGGCGGCAACGTGCCGGACGACACGGTGAGATCGACCGAAAAACGCGTGAAAGGCGGGAGCCGTGGGTGAGAACGGCAACGGCACTGGCGCCGCGCCGCGGCAGAAGCTCGAGAAGGTGGTCATCCGATTCGCCGGCGACTCCGGCGACGGTATGCAGCTGACCGGTGACCGGTTCACCTCCGAGGCCGCGCTGTTCGGAAACGACCTGGCGACCCAGCCGAACTATCCGGCCGAGATCCGCGCCCCTCAGGGCACGCTGCCCGGTGTCTCGTCGTTCCAGATCCAGATCGCCGACTACGACATCCTCACCGCCGGTGACCGGCCCGACGTGCTGGTCGCGATGAACCCCGCCGCGTTGAAGGCCAACGTCTCCGACCTGCCGCGGGGTGGCCTGATCATCGCCAACTCCGACGAGTTCACCAAGCGCAACCTCGCCAAGGTCGGCTACGACGCCAACCCGCTGGAGACCGACGAGCTGTCCGACTACGTCGTGCACTCCGTCGCGATGACCACCCTGACGCTCGGCGCGGTCGAATCGATCGGCGCCAGCAAGAAGGACGGCCAACGCGCCAAGAACATGTTCGCGCTCGGCCTGCTGTCGTGGATGTACGGCCGCGAGCTCGAGCACAGCGAGAGCTTCATCCGTGAGAAGTTCGCCCGCAAGCCCGATGTCGCCGAGGCCAACGTGCTGGCGCTCAAGGCCGGCTGGAACTACGGCGAGACCACCGAGGCCTTCGCGACCACCTACGAGGTGTCGCCCGCCAAACTCACCGCCGGTGAATACCGCCAGATCTCGGGCAACACCGCGCTGGCCTACGGCATCGTCGCGGCGGGTCATCTCGCCGACCTGCAGGTCGTGCTGGGCACCTACCCGATCACGCCGGCGTCGGACATCCTCCACGAACTGTCCAAGCACAAGAACTTCAACGTGCTCACCTTCCAGGCCGAGGACGAGATCGCCGGTATCGGCGCCGCGATCGGCGCGTCGTACGGCGGCGCCCTCGGTGTCACCAGCACCTCGGGTCCCGGCATCTCGCTCAAGTCGGAAGCCATCGGCCTCGCGGTGATGACCGAGCTGCCGCTGATCGTCATCGACGTACAGCGCGGCGGCCCCTCGACGGGTCTGCCCACCAAGACCGAGCAGGCCGACCTGCTGCAGGCGCTGTTCGGACGCAACGGCGAATCTCCGGTCGCGGTCGTCGCGCCGCGGTCGCCGTCCGACTGCTTCGACATCGCGGTGGAGGCCGCGCGGATCGCCATCGACTACCACACTCCGGTGATCATCCTGTCCGACGGCGCGGTGGCCAATGGTTCCGAGCCGTGGCGGATCCCGGACATCGCCTCGTATCCGCGCATCGAGCACACGTTCGCCAAGTCCGGCGAGCCGTTCCAGCCGTACGCGCGCGACCCCGAGACCCTGGCACGTCAGTTCGCGATCCCCGGCACGCCGGGCCTCGAACACCGCATCGGCGGTCTCGAATCGGCCAACGGGTCGGGCAACATCTCCTATGAGCCCAAGAACCACGACCTCATGGTCCGGCTGCGCCAGGAGAAGATCGCAGGGATCAAGGTGCCGGATCTGGAGGTCGACGATCCGACCGGCGATGCCGAGCTGCTGATGCTCGGCTGGGGCAGCAGCTACGGCCCGATCGGCGAGGCGTGCCGTCGCGCACGCCGCAAGGGCATCAAGGTGGCGCAGGCGCACCTGCGGTACCTCAACCCCTTCCCGGCCAACCTCGGCGAGGTGCTGGCGCGCTACCCGAAGGTGGTCGTGCCCGAGATGAACCTGGGCCAGCTCGCGCTGCTGCTGCGCGGCAAGTTCCTGGTCGATGTCCAGTCGGTCACCAAGGTGGAGGGCATGGCCTTCCTGGCCGACGAGATCGAGGGCATCATCGATGCGGCGCTCGACGGAACCTTGGGTGAGAAGGAAACCGACAAGGCCAAGTTCGCACGGCTGGCGGCAGCCACCGTTGAGGGCGAAGCAAGTGAAGAGTCTGCTGTGGGAGCCAACGCATGACAACAGCGAGAAGCGAAGCGGATCGCACATCGGCGCAGCTGGTGGGCGCGGATCTGGGATTGACGGATGCCGGGCTCACCAAGAACGCCCTGGTGCCCACCACCGACCAGCCGCAGAAGGGCAAGGATTTCACCAGCGACCAGGAGGTCCGCTGGTGCCCGGGTTGCGGTGACTACGTCATCCTCAACACCATCCGCAACTTCCTGCCCGAGCTGGGTCTGCGTCGCGAGAACATCGCGTTCATCAGCGGCATCGGCTGCTCCAGCCGGTTCCCGTACTACCTGGAGACCTACGGCTTCCACTCGATCCACGGCCGCGCCCCGACCATCGCGACCGGCCTGGCGCTCGCGCGTCCGGACCTGTCGGTGTGGGTCGTCACCGGCGACGGGGACTCGCTGTCGATCGGTGGCAACCACCTGATCCACGCGCTGCGGCGCAACATCAACATCACGATCCTGCTGTTCAACAACCGGATCTACGGTCTGACCAAGGGCCAGTACTCGCCGACCTCCGAGGTCGGCAAGATCACCAAGTCGACGCCGATGGGTTCGCTGGACTACCCGTTCAACCCGGTGTCGTTGGCGCTCGGCGCCGAGGCCACGTTCGTCGGGCGCGCACTCGACTCCGACCGCAAGGGCCTGTCCGAGGTGCTCCGGGGTGCCGCTGAGCACCGCGGCGCGGCCTTGGTCGAGATCATGCAGGACTGCCCGATCTTCAACGACGGATCCTTCGACGCGCTGCGTAAAGAAGGCGCCGAGGAGCGTCTGATCAACCTGGCCCACGGCGAGCCGATCACATTCGGTGCCGACGGCGAGTACTGCGTCGTGAAGTCCGGCTACGGCCTGGAGATCGCGAAGACCGCCGAGGTTTCGGCCGACGACATCGTGGTCCACAACGCCGAGATCGACGATCCGGCATACGCGTTCGCGCTGTCGCGGTTGAGCGAGCAGAACCTGGACCACATGGTCATGGGCATCTTCCGCAAGGTCAGCCGCCCCACCTACGACGACGCCGCGCGTCAGCAGGTGGCGACTGCCATCGATTCCAAGCCCCACGACACCGCCGCTCTGCAATCCTTGCTGCGTGGTAAAGACACGTGGACTGTCGACTGAAGGTACTGACCGAGACGATTTGAGCGCAGCCCCGCTCGCCGCCGTTGTGCTGGCGGGCGGGGCTTCGCGACGTATGGGACGTGACAAGGCCACCCTGGTCTTCGAGGGCACGACCCTCGTGGAGCGGGTGGTCGCCGCGGTGACGCCCCGATGTTCCCCGGTGTTCGTGATCGCCGCGCCGGGCCAGCCGCTTCCGGACCTGCCGGCGCACGTGCTGCGCGACGAGGTGCGCGGAGTCGGACCGCTGCTGGCGGCGGGCCGTGGCCTGCGCGCGGCCGCGGAGGCCGGTTGTGAGCTGGCGTTCGTGTGTGCGGTGGACATGCCGTACCTGTCCGCCGATCTCATCGATGTGCTCGTCGACCCTGCGAAGCGGCTGGGGGTGGACATCGTGCTGCCGTGGGACGGCCGCGATCACTACTTGGCGGGGATCTACCGCACCGACCTGTCGAAGACGATCGGCGAGTTGGTCTCGGCGGGCGAGCGCAGCATGCGGGCCCTCGCCGAGCGCGTGGACACGCAGCGACTCGTCATGCAGCCACAGAAGGCGCTCACCAACGTCAACACCCCAGAAGATCTGCCCTGACGTGGCTCGGCGCCCCGTATGCGAAAGAATTGCGGAGCTGGTTTCAGCAAATTGCGAAATTGTCGGGGATCAGGGCCGAATTTATCGTTTCGAGATAAAAGGCCGATAATTGAGCAGTTTATTCCGCGTCCTTCACCAGGTGCGTCGTGGCGTGGACCGTGCGTCCGTATTCGAATAGGACCGTGAGAACCACTGGCTCCGTTCGGATTTCGGCGCTGTGGCACGAGGTGGATTTCGGCGGGCCAAGGGGCGTTTTGCCGTGCTGTAGCCGGTCTAACTATCGGTGACCCCGCTGACCACGCGGTTTGTTGCGTCGGCAACGGCCATGTCCGCGTCTTCGCGCGGTACGGGCGGGCGGTGCCTCCGCACCGCGGGGGAGGTAACCGGTTGTGAGACAACGATTTACGTGGCATATGAGGTAGAGCGGGAGATGGTGGATCGCCACGGCGGCAGCCGGACCGCGACGTCGGGCGCGCCGTTATCGCCTTGTGTGCCACGGTAATTCGGCCAGATCGGCGGCATCTGGAGCGCGGTGGGGTGACAGCGAACGAAAACGTTGCTGCGGTGGGGCGGGCCCCGGGCCGGCTGAACTGGCTTCTACCTGCATGTTTGATGCGTAGAAGCCCCCATGCCGCTGTGGCTCGGCCGGCGCGTGCACACCAAGGCGTCGAAATCGGTGACGCGAGTCACAAAATGATCATGATCTACATCACGTTTATTCCCGGCAGGCGTTGTCGGTGCAGGGGCGCGAAAGCGCGAGGTGACCTGCATAAACGTTTATTTCATCGAGTCGTTATCTGAACGTTATCTAGCCGCGACCGCTTCTAGATCGACATGACTTCTCTTCGATCGCTTTGTAGGTTCCTACCCGAGCCCGTCAAAGGGCAAACAATTTCAAAACCACGAACCTGCGTGTGAGTGGGGCCGCGGCGGCGTAGACGCCCCGACGGAGCCGGGTCGCATACCCGGTAGAGCGTTCGAGCTCCCCCCTTTCGTGCCTGACCGAGACGGCACGAACCAACCCCTCCTGCCTGGTGACAGGTAGCCGCTCCCGTGTGAACGGGTGTGGATGGCGCGCGCTTGGCGAAAGGAACGAAGTGAAGAACATCCGCAAGACGTTCGGGCTGGGCATTGTCGCTGGGGCGCTCGCTGTGGCTCCCATCGCGCTCGGTGCCGGCACCGCCAATGCGGACAGCGTGAACTGGGACGCCATCGCCTCATGTGAGTCGGGTGGCAACTGGTCCATCAACACCGGAAACGGCTACTACGGCGGCCTGCAGTTCAACCTGGGCACCTGGCGGTCCCACGGTGGCGCGGGTATGCCGCACCAGGCTTCGCGATCCGAGCAGATCCGCGTCGCCGAGAATGTGCTGCGCACCCAGGGCATCGGCGCCTGGCCCGTCTGCGGTAAGCGCGGTTAGTCGAATACTGCCTCTTGAGCAGGTCAGAAGCGGGTTCCGGGCATTGCCCGGAACCCGCTTCTGTTTCCTCTCCAGGCCCTCCTGTCCCCTGAAGAACGCCCGCCCCGACAAAAACTTCAGCCTCGCGTGTAACGCGTGACGTGGCTCACGCGAACCCATTGGTGATCGCGCGGTTGCAGAAATGTGACCAACGTATGTTCGCGGTCCTCGTGTCGGAGGTCGGGGAAGGGCCACGATGATGATGAACGTTCGTACGGCAGTGAAAAGGGCCTTCGGGCTCACCGCGCTGGCAGGCACGCTCGCGATGGGGCCGATGATCCTGTCCCCGGCGACCGCATCCGCCGACAGCGTCAACTGGGACGCCATCGCCGCGTGCGAATCCGGCGGCGACTGGTCCACCAACACGGGCAACGGCCACTACGGTGGCCTGCAGTTCAAGCAGTCCACGTGGTCGGCCCACGGCGGTACCGGGTCCCCGGCGACCGCGTCGCGCGAAGAGCAGATCAGGGTCGCCGAGAACGTCCTGCGCACCCAGGGGCTGAAGGCCTGGCCCAAGTGCGGCGCGCGCGGTGGTTCGCCGGTTGTGTGGGGCGGGGGCGCCGGCACCCCGGCGGCAGGTGGCGGCTGCAGCACGGTACGGCCCGGAGCGGTGCTGGGCATCCTGGACCTGCGCCGGCTCTGCTCCACCCTGCTCGACCCGCTGGGTGCCTTCGGACGCTAACCCGTGGGCCGGAACGCCGATCGCGCGGCGATCGACGCCAGTTGACGGTGCAGTACGGCTTCGGGCACCAGCACGGTCGCGCGACTCGCCGCGGCGCTGAGCGCCGCGGGCCGCAGGTTCACGATCCGGCCGATCAGGCGCGACGTGCGCACGATGCCTGCCACCCGGCGGCGGCGAATCGTCACGAATCGCGAGAACGCGGTGGGCAGATCGGGCTCACGCGCCACCAGACCGGCGAGCGTGGCGGCGTCCTCCAATCCCTGACAACCGCCCTGCCCGAGATGCGGCCGCATGGGATGGGCCGCATCCCCGGCGATCACCACCGGACCGCGCGCCCAGCAGCGGGCCGGTTCGCGGTCGTAGAGATCGTTGCGCAGCACGTCGGCGGGGTCGGTCGCCGCCAACAGCGTCGGGATCGGCTCGGCCCACGATCCGAACACCCTCTGCAGATGCGCGAGTTCGCCGTCGGGGGACCGCTGCCCCAGCGGCGCGCGCTCGGTCGCGAACCAGTAGGTGTGGTCACTGTCGAGCGGGACGTGCCCGACCTCCACACCGGCGCCCATGGTTTCCCCGGCCAGGTCGCCATCGAGCGGGTGCGTGGCCACACCGCGCCATGCCGTGTATCCGGCGTACCGGCGCTGCAACGAACCGTTGAGGTGGCGTGCGACAACCGAGTCGACACCGTCGGCCCCGATGAGACCGGACGCCTCGCGCACCGAACCGTTCGTGAAGGTCACGCGGACGCCGGAGGCGGCGGTCTCCACCTTGCGTGCCTCGAGGTCGTGGTTGACGGTGCCCGGTGCGAGCGCTCCGGCGAGGATCTCGGTGAGGACCTGGCGGCGGATGACCACCAGCGGCTCGCCGAGCGCGCGGGTGATCCGCTCGCCGTGCGGGCGGCGCAGCCAAGTGCCGTCACGCCAGCGCAGCGCACCCGCCGTCACCCGGCCGCCAGCATCGCGCACGGTGTCGCCGAGTCCGATCTCGTCGAGTGCGGCCAGTGCATTGGGCCAGATGCTGATTCCCGCACCCGAGGCGGTGTCGGCGCGCGCCTCTGCAACGTTGACGTCGATCCCGCGGCGCTGCAGTGCGACGGCGGTGGACAAACCGGTGATGCCGGCACCGATGACGAGGATCGACGCTGCCATCGGTCGAATGTATCGGGCCGGATCGGGATTTCACGGATACCCCGGGCGCGGGTGAGCGGGCCCTCCGCAGCCAAGGGCCCGCTCACCTGAAAGAACGACACGGCGATCCGATCGCTTCGGTGCGTCAACAGGTTGAGACATCGACTTCACAGCGGTGAAACCCAGCAGTGGTTTCCTGTGGGCGATACGTGTTCACCCAAGGTGTCCCGAATGGGGCTGTCGCCAGAAGGAAGGCCCGATGAAACCTGCTCTGGAGTTGACCAACGTGCCGCCATGGACCGTGACCGCCACCGTGCCCGATGCGGACGCGTCGGGACGGTCGTGGACGATCGTCGCGACAGGTCCGGCCGAGGATGTGATCGCGCGGTGGACCGGTCAACTCGCCGGGGCCGTGCAGGTGCATCGCGTCGACACGGACCAGCAGGCCCGCATGGTCATCGACAGGGCGGTCGCCACCGCGGTGGTGGGTTGGCGGCTGATGATCGCCGGTCCGGCCCGCGTCGGCCTGCGGCTGCGCGCGCATGCCCTGGCGCTGGGCATCGCCGAAGACGAGATCACCATCGCCAGCACCGAGGTCGCCGAGCGCGACGTGTTCTGCGCGCACTGCCGAACCGTCACCACGGCCGCCGTCGAGATCGAGGGTTTGGTCAGTTGCGTCGGCTGCGGGCGCAAACTGGTGGTGCACTACCACGTTTCGCGTCGCGCGGGTGCGCACCTGGGTTATCAGGTGGACGCCGAACATCGGGTGGTGGCGTCGTGATGCAACTGAGGGTCACCGAGATCGATGACAGCGTGCCGGGCATCCGAACCCTGCGCCTTGCGCACCCCGACGGCCACGCCCTGCCGTCCTACCCGCCGGGCAGTCACGTCGTGGTGCAGTGCGGAGACGTCGCCAACGCATACTCGCTGACCGGTGACGGAGTCTGCCCGATGCGCTACGTCGTCTCGGTGTTGTTGTGCCCGAACGGCTCCGGCGGATCCCGCTGGATCCACGACGAGGTGCGGATCGGCGAGACCGTCGACGTGAGCGCGCCGCGCAGCGCCTTCTTCCCGGTCCTGGGGGCGCGGCGGCATCTTCTGGTCGCGGCCGGCATCGGCATCACCCCGATGATGTCGCATCTGCACAGCGCGAAACGGTGGGGCCGGGATGCCCATCTCCTCTACATCCACCGCGCGGGCCGTGGCGCTCACCTCGACGAGATCGAGCAAGTGGGGATGCCCGCGCGGATCTGCACCGACCGCACCCGGTTTCACGCGGAACTCGCGGCGGCGTTGGTCAGTCAACCGATCGGCACCCACCTCTACGTGTGCGGACCCGGCCCGTTCATGGACGACGTGATCGGCCGGGCCACCGGGTTCGGCTGGCCCACCAGCCGGATCCACTGCGAGCGGTTCGGCGTCGACACACTCGACGCCGGTGACCCGTTCGAGGTCAAGCTCGCCGCCACCGGGCTGACCCTCATCGTGCCATCGGGGGTGTCGCTACTCGACGCGCTCCAGCAGCACGGGCATGTGATCCCCAATCTGTGCCGCCAGGGAGTGTGCGGAGAGTGTCGCATCCCGGTGGCCACGGGCGACATCCTGCACCGCGACCTGTATCTCACCGATGCCGAGAAGCAGTGCGGGGATGCGCTGATGGCGTGTGTGTCGCGCGCGGCCGGAGAACGACTGGAGCTTGCCCTGTGACGATCACACCTGAATGGCTGTCCGCGCCTGACCTGGTGGCGGCCTTCCCGTTCCCGTTCACCACCGACCGGTACCGGTACAGCACGAATGTCGAACCCGCCGGCGGTCGCGTATCGACGCCCGCGGGCCAGTGGGGCGAACGCGTGGTCGACATCGACAGCGAGTATGAACGCGAACTCGCCCAGCGCGCAGAGATTCTCGCTGCGGATCCCACCCGGTACGCCGTACTGCCGCACATGCGCGCCGCGTGCTGGGACGCCATGGTGACCCTCATGCGGGAGATGGCGACGGCCTACCCGGACACGATGTCGCTGACCCAGGCCGACGGTGTCTGGCATTGGGAGAACCGGCGACTCGGGATGGCGCGGAGCTTCGTCTACGGTGACGAATCGACGCTGCCTGCCGAACCGTTGGCCTACATCGCCGGGCAGGTACAGGACGACATCGTCCTGCTCGACCAGCGTGACGACGACCTGTACGGCGACGCGGGCGTGGTGACCTTCGCCGCGGACTGGTCGTTCGGATTCGACGTCGGGATGACGTTTCTGGAGATCCACGGTCCGGTGCCGCGGCTGCGCGAGATTGGCGTGATCACCCGGGCCCGTCAGTTCCTGATGCGATTGCAGCCCAACCAGATCTACCGACGCACCAACTGGACGCTGACCATCGGGCGCAAGCTCGACGTGTCCACCGAGCGGTACCCCGAATGGGGGCCGGACCGGGTGATGATCGGCGGCGTCGACGATGCGACGTTCGGCCGTCTTGTCCATCTGCGCGTAGAACTGCAGCACCTGATCCGCCTGTCGGAGTCCGGCGCGATCTGCTTTCTCATCCGCACCTACATGCTGCCGTTCGCCGACATCGCCACGGTCGGCCCCTGGCGGGAGCGGCTCGCCGCGGTTCTCGCGGATCTTCCCGACGACATGGCCGACTACAAGGGAATCATCGGCTATCGCGACCGCGCCGTGGAATGGCTTGTGCGTCAACAGTGAGCGACCGGTCGAACGACGTGAAGCGCCCCGGCCACTGGGCCGGGGCGCTTTGCGGTTGCGTTCGGATCAGTAGGGGGTCGGTTCTCCTTCCGCTGCAGGGCCCGGCTCGACCGGCTTGTGCTCGATGATGGCCCGGTACGCCTTGTTCTCGTGCTGGACCATCCGGACGAAGAACCCCACGAAGAGCAACACCGACAGGATGAAGAACAGCCACACGCCGACGGAGTATCCGCCGAAGGTGAACACCACCGACGCGTCGTCGTAACTGTCGATCGGACTGAACATCTATTTCACCTCCACGGCGGCGACGAGCGCTCCGTTGCCGTTCGCCGGCATGACCGTCACCGGGATACCTTCGGGGTACGGGGTGGCAGGAACCTCCGAGAGGTCCAGTCCCTGCTCTTCGACCTCCTTCGGAATGCGCAGGAGCCCAACCTTCTTGAGACCGAGCGAGACAAGATATGCCGGGATGAAGCCGAGCGCGGCGAACACCGCCGCCCCGATCGCCTGACCCCAGAACGAGATCGACGGGTTTCCGCCGGTATTGGGATAGCCGTGCAGGAACACACCGGCCATGAGCACCGAGTAGAGACCGATGCCGCCGTGCACGGACACCGCGCCCACCACATCGTCGATCCTGAACTTCTCCAGCAGGCGCCCGATGAACGGGGCGATCGCACCCGCACCGAACGCGAGAACGAACGCAAGGCCCGGATGGTACAGGTCCATGCCGGAGGCGACGCCGATGATGCCGCACAGACCGCCCGAGATGGTCCAGAACGGCTCGCCCTTCGACGTCAGGTACGCGCCGATGATGCCGCCCGCCAGTCCCATGAGGGTGTTGAACGCGAACGCGCTCATGGTTGTCGGGCTCGCGTAGATGGTCGACAGTCCGTCGCCCGCATAGATGACGCAGCCCATCAGGAACCCGAAGAAGCCGGTGAAGATGAGCATGAGGCCCAGCATGGTCAGCGGCAGGTTGTGTGGACGGATCGTCACGGGCGTGCCGTCGGCCCGGAACCTGCCGATGCGCGGCCCGAGATTGATCAGCAGACCCAGCGCGGCGAAGCCCGCGATCATGTGCACGCAGCCCGCGGCACCCACGTCGTGAAAGCCCAGTTGGGTCAGCATCCACCCGGCGCCGTGCCATCCCCACGCGGCGCCGATGATCCAGGTGACCGATCCGACGAGCACGGTCAGCACCAGGAACCCGCTCGTGCGAATGCGTTCCAGCACAGCGCCGGACATGATCGATCCCGTGGTCGCGGCGAACAGTGCGAACGCACCCCAGAAGATGCCGCTGGCCGAGTCCTGGATGTTCGGACCCATGTTGTCGCTCCATGGCAACGCGGCCTTGGCGGCTTCGTTGAACTCGATGAAACCGCTCGGCATCGCGTTGTAGAGGAACCACCCGACGAAGTAGAAGGACGCGATGATGGTTGCCAGCGCGAGCAGGTTCTTCATCGCGGTGGCGAGCACGCTCTTCGACCTCGACGCGCCCACCTCGTAGGCGAGGAAGCCTGCGTGGATGAGCATCATCAACGCGATGGACATCCAGTAGTAGAACTCGTTGTTGATTGTCGCCATCGTGTCGAGGGCATCTTGGACATCAGGTGGCACAGAAACCTCCACAGGGGGAAGGAGCGGAAATTCGTTTCTTCGTAGGATTCTCGGAGTACTGACGGTGTACCGGTCGTACGCTAACCCGTGTGATGTGTCCCGCTGATCACGTCGCGTTAAATCCCGATGAAGTCCGAATGTGCTAGCAACGGAACATGACCTCCACGCCGTTCCACGACCTCGACGCATTCCTCGACATCCCGCGCATCTCTGGGCTGGCCGTCTCGCCCGACGGCTCACGAGTCGTCACCACGATCAGCACGCTCAACTCCAAACGCACCGAATTCGTCACCGCGTTATGGGAATTGGATCCTGCCGGGCAGCAACCGGCACGGCGGCTGACCCGGGGCCTCAAGGGAGAGTCGGCGCCGGTGTTCACCGCCGGCGGTGACGTGTTGTTCCTGGCGGTGCGGCCCACCGACGACGACGACAAACCGCCCGCGGCGCTGTGGCGGCTACCTGCCCTCGGTGGAGAGGCCCACGAAATGCTCGCGCTGCCCGGTGGTGTCAGCGCGGCGGTCAGCGCCCGCGGCGCCGACGTCACGGTCGCGGCAGCACCGCTGTTGCCCTCCGCCGGTGACGTCGAGGCCGACCGGGTCTTGCGTGAACAGCGCAAGGACAACAAGGTATCGGCCATTCTGCACACCGGATACCCGGTACGCCGGTGGGATCACGACCTGGGGCCGGACCAACCACACCTTTTCGATGTCGAGGCCGGGCGCGATCTCACCGCGGCCCCTGGTATTGCCCTGCAGGAGAGCACATTCGACGTCAGCCCGGACGGTTCGTTCGTGGTGGCGTCCTGGCGAGTGCCCGCCCCCGGCGCAGCGTCCCGATCGACGCTGGTCCGCATCGACCGGGCCACCGGGACGCGGACCACCATCGCCGACGATCCGCTGGCCGATCTGGAGCTCCCGGTGATCGCGCCGGACGGCAGCGCGCTCGCGTTCACCCGTGAGACACACTCCACGGCCGATACGCCGGGGCGAATCACCTTGTGCTTCATGAGGTTCCACTCATGCGGGGAGTGGGTGGAGGTGGCCACCGACTGGGACCGGTGGCCGTCGGCGGTGACGTGGGCCGCCGACGCGTCCACCCTGATCATCACCGCCGACGACAACGGGCGCGGACCCGTCTTCTCCGTCGACCCCGACACCGGCGCGGTGACCCGCCTGACCGACGACGACCACACCTACACCGACGTCTGCCCGGCACCCGGCGGGATCATCTACGCGCTGCGCAGTTCCTACACAGCACCTCCGCATCCGGTGCGCCTCGATCCCGACGGCACCGTCACGGAACTGCCGTGCGTGGACGCACCCGCGCTCCCGGGTGATCTCACCGAGATCACCGCGACGGCCGAGGACGGTACACCCGTGCGCTCATGGCTGACGCTGCCGGAGTCCACCGATCCCGCGCCGCTGGTGCTGTGGGTTCACGGCGGACCGTTGGGCAGTTGGAACAGCTGGCACTGGCGGTGGAACCCCTGGCTGCTCACCGCGCACGGCTACGCGGTGCTCATGCCCGATCCGGCCCTGTCGACCGGATACGGTCAGCAGTTCATCGCGCGGGGGTGGGGTGCGTGGGGCGAGGCGCCGTACACCGATCTGATGGCCGCCACCGACGCGGCGAGCGCGCACCCCCGCATCGACGCGTCACGCACCGCGGCGATGGGCGGTTCGTTCGGCGGCTACATGGCCAATTGGATCGCCGGCCACACCGACCGGTTCGACGCGATCGTCACGCACGCCGGCCTGTGGGAACTCGATCAGTTCCGGCACACCACCGACGGCGCCTACTGGTGGGCACGCGAAATGACTCCGGAAATGACACAACGCAATTCGCCGCACCGGTTCGTGGACCGCATCAGCACACCGATGCTGGTGATCCATGGCGACAAGGACTACCGCGTACCGATCGGCGAGGCCCTGCGGCTGTGGTACGACCTGCTGACCGACTCGGCCCTGCCTGCCGACGACAACGGGGAAAGCCCGCACCGCTTCCTCTACTACCCGGCCGAGAACCACTGGGTGCTCACACCGCAACACACCAAGATCTGGTACCAGGTGGTCACCGCGTTCCTCGACGAGCACGTGCGCTCAGAGCCGGCCCAGGTGCCGGGGCTGCTCGGGTAGCGTCGGGGCCGTGACGCAGCGTGAGTTCGACCTCGTTCTGTATGGCGCCACCGGCTTTGCCGGCAAGCTGACAGCGCAATACCTGGCGAACGCCGCCGGTGGCGCGCGCATCGCACTGGCGGGCCGCTCTGCGGACAAGCTGCAGGCGGCCCGCGCCACCCTCGGCGGCGGCGCGGCCGACTGGCCGCTGGTGATCGCCGACGCCGACAATCCGTCGACCCTGTCGGACATGGCCGCGCGCACCCGGGTCGTGGTGACCACGGTGGGTCCCTATACGCGCTACGGTCTGCCGTTGGTGGCCGCCTGCGCGGCCGCAGGCACCGACTACGCCGATCTCACCGGTGAGACGATGTTCATCCGCGACAGCATCGACCGGTGCCACGAGCAGGCCGCCGCCAACGGCGCGCGGATCGTCCACTCGTGCGGATTCGATTCCGTGCCTTCCGATCTCACGGTCTACGCGCTGTACCGGCGCGTCGTGGCCGACGGCGCGGGCGCGCTCGTCGACACCGATCTGGTGCTGCGTTCGTTCGCCGGTGGGGTGTCCGGCGGAACCGCGGCCTCGATGATCGAAGTGCTACGCACGTCGTCGACCGATCCGGGGGCACGCGCCGCGATGACCGATCCCTACACCCTCAGTCCGGATCGCGCCCGCGAGCCCGAACTGGGGGACCAGCCCGACGTGCGGTGGCGCCGCGGCGCCGAGATCGCCCCGGAGCTGGCCGGATACTGGACCGGAGCGTTCGCGATGGCGGCGCCGAACAGTCGAATCGTTCGACGCAGCAATGCGTTGCTGGACTACGCCTACGGCCGCAAGTTCGCCTACACCGAGCAGATGAGCTGCGGGCGTTCGCCGGTCGCCCCGGTCGCCGCGGCGCTTCTGACCGCGTCCAACGCGGCGACGCTGGGCCTCGGTGGACGGCACCTCGACAAGATCCCCCCGGGTCTGCTCGACCGGGTGCTGCCGAAGCCGGGCACCGGCCCCAGTGAACGCACGCGCGAACGCGGCCACTACCGCGTCGAGACCTACACCACGACGACGTCGGGCAGGCGCTACGTCGCGACCATGGCCCAGCAGGGCGATCCCGGCTACAAGGCGACCGCCGTGCTGCTGGGTGAGTGCGGGCTGGCGCTGGCCCTCGACCGCGACAAGCTCTCCGACCTGCGCGGTGTGTTGACACCGGCCGCAGCAATGGGTGACGCGCTGCTGACCCGCCTCCCGGCGGCCGGTGTCGTGCTGGAGACCGCGGCGCTGGGCTGAGATGCACCGGCGTTGTCGCAATATGGATCTGGCCGCGCGGAAGCCCTGTGACACAAGATCTCGTGCACTAGTGTCATCGCCGGATACGCAATCACACCAGCAACGAAGGTGAGAACGATCATGGCCGGTCTCGACGAACTGTTCGCCCAGATCCCGGTGGCGGATATCGCCAACAAAGTCGGCGCAGACGAAGGTGAGGTGACCGCGGCCATCAAGACCCTGGTTCCCGCGCTCGTCGGCGGTCTGCAACAGAACGTCGAGGCAGACCACATCGACTCGACTCCGCTGGAGTCCGCGGTCACCGAGCAGGCGGCCAGCGGTCTGCTCGATGGCGGCGTCAACGTCGACGACGTCGACGAGAAGCAGGGTGACAACCTCGTCGCGCACCTGTTCGGCGGCAACGACAGCAACGCCGTGGCGTCCGCACTCGCCGGCACCGGCGCGGGCAGCGGCGACCTGATCAAGAAGCTCCTGCCGATCATCACGCCGATCGTGCTGGCCTACATCGGCAAGCAGTTCTCGCAGCAGAACGCGCCGGCCCAGCAGCAGGGCTCCGGCGGTGGCGGCCTGACCGACATCCTCGGCAGCATCCTCGGCGGCGTCGCGAACCAGGGCAACCAGAGCAACCAGGGCGGCGGCAACAACCCTCTCGGCAGCATCCTCGGCGGCGTGCTCGGCGGCAGTCAGGGCAACGCCATCGGTGAGATCCTCGGTGGTCTGCTCGGCGGCAAGAAGTAGCCAGGATCACTTTGCATGGCCCCTGTCGCGTAGCGAACGCCGTGGCGACGGGGGCTTTCGCTCATCGCCCCTCGTACTTCATAGAATGGCGCGGTGACCGCCAGTCCTGAGAACCGTGCCGATGCCCTCCCGAAGTCCTGGGACCCGGGTGCGGTGGAAGCCGAGCTGTATCAGGGTTGGGTGGACGCCGGGTACTTCACCGCCGATCCCACGAGCGACAAGCCGCCGTACTCGATCGTGCTGCCGCCACCCAACGTCACCGGCAGCCTGCACATGGGCCATGCGCTCGACCACACGCTGATGGACGTGTTGACTCGGCGCAAACGCATGCAGGGTTACGAGGTGCTGTGGCTGCCGGGCATGGACCATGCGGGCATCGCGACGCAGACCGTCGTGGAGAAGCAACTCGCCGCCGAGGGCAAGACCAAGGAGGACCTCGGCCGCGAGGCGTTCATCGAGAAGGTCTGGGATTGGAAGCGTGAGTCCGGCGGCACCATCGGCGGGCAGATGCGCCGCCTCGGCGACGGTGTGGACTGGAGCCGCGACCGCTTCACGATGGACGAAGGTCTGTCGCGTGCCGTGCGCACGATCTTCAAGCGCCTGTTCGACGCGGGGCTCATCTACCAGGCCGAGCGCCTCGTCAACTGGTCGCCGGTGTTGGAGACCGCGATCAGCGACCTCGAGGTGAAGTACGACGACGTCGAGGGCGAGCTGGTCTCGTTCCGCTACGGGTCGATGAGCGACGACGAGCCGCACATCGTGGTGGCCACCACCCGTGTGGAGACCATGCTCGGCGACACCGCCATCGCGGTCCACCCCGACGACGAGCGCTACCGGCACCTGGTCGGCACGACGCTGCCGCACCCGTTTGTCGATCGCGAGATGATCATCGTCGCCGACACCCACGTCGACCCCCAATTCGGGACCGGCGCAGTGAAAGTCACGCCCGCGCACGACCCGAACGACTTCGAGATCGGCATGCGCCACGGCCTGCCGATGCCCACGATCATGGACACCAAGGGCCGCATCGCCGACACCGGCACGCAATTCGACGGCATGGACCGTTTCGAGGCCCGGGTCAAGGTGCGCGAGGCGCTCGCGGCCCAGGGCCGCATCGTCGCCGAGAAGCGCCCATACCTGCACAGCGTCGGGCACTCCGAGCGCAGCGGCGAACCCATCGAGCCGCGCCTGAGCCTGCAGTGGTGGGTCAAGGTCGAATCGTTGGCCAAGGCCGCCGGCGACGCGGTGCGGGGCGGCGACACCGTCATCCACCCCCCGAGCCTCGAACCGCGGTGGTTCGCCTGGGTCGACAACATGCACGACTGGTGCATCTCCCGGCAGCTGTGGTGGGGGCACCGGATCCCGATCTGGCACGGCCCCAACGGGGAAACCGTGTGCGTCGGGCCGGACGAGACGCCCCCGGAGGGCTGGGAGCAGGACCCCGACGTGCTCGACACGTGGTTCTCGTCGGCGCTGTGGCCGTTCTCGACCATGGGATGGCCGGACCACACCGCCGAACTGGCCAGGTTCTACCCGACGTCAGTGCTGGTCACCGGCTACGACATCCTGTTCTTCTGGGTCGCCCGCATGATGATGTTCGGCACGTTCGTCGGCGACGATCCGGCGGTCACCCTCGAAGGGGCCCGTGGCAGGCAGGTGCCGTTCGAGAACGTCTTCCTGCACGGGCTGATCCGCGACGAGTTCGGCCGCAAGATGAGCAAGTCCCGTGGCAACGGCATCGACCCGCTGGACTGGGTCGAGAAGTTCGGCGCCGACGCGCTGCGGTTCACGCTGGCGCGCGGCGCGAGCCCGGGCGGTGACCTGTCGATCGGCGAGGACCACGCGCGGGCCTCCCGCAATTTCGCGACCAAGCTGTTCAACGCCACGCGGTTCGCGCTGATGAACGGAGCCGCACCGGCTCCGTTGCCCGCCGCGTCCGAGCTCACCGACGCCGACCGCTGGATCCTGGGCCGGCTGGAAGAGGTTCGCGCCGAGGTCGATTCGGCGTTCGACAACTACGAGTTCAACCGGGCCTGCGAGGCGCTGTACCACTTCGCCTGGGACGAGTTCTGCGACTGGTATGTCGAGCTCGCCAAAGTCCAACTGGGGCAGGGTTTCACGCACACCACGGCAGTGCTGGCGGCGGTCCTCGACACCCTGCTCAAGCTGCTGCACCCGGTGATGCCCTTTGTCACCGAGACACTGTGGAAGACGCTGACCGGCGGTGAGTCGGTGGTGATCGCGCAGTGGCCCGAGCCGTCCGGGTTCGCGTTGGACACCGTTGCCACGCAACGCATCACCGACATGCAGAAGCTCATCACCGAGGTGCGCCGCTTCCGCAGCGATCAGGGTCTGGCCGACCGGCAGAAGGTTCCCGCGCGGCTCACCGATGTCGAGGCCGCCGGTCTGACCGCCCAGCTTCCCGCAGTCGCCGCGCTCGCGTGGCTCACCGAGGCCGGGGACGGGTTCACCCCGTCGGCGTCGGTCGAGGTGCGGCTGTCCCAGGCCACCGTCGTGGTGGAGGTCGACACCTCGGGCACCGTCGACGTCGCCGCCGAACGGCGCAGGCTCGAAAAGGACCTGGCGGCGGCGCAGAAGGAGCTGGCCACCACCACCGCGAAACTGGGCAACGAGGCGTTCCTGGCGAAGGCGCCCGCCGAGGTCGTCGACAAGATCCGGGGCAGACAGACCCTGGCCGGCGAAGAGGTCGAACGCATCACCGCCCGCCTGGCCGGTCTGAAGTGACGAGGATCCGGTGACCGACCCAGTCCCTGCCCCGGACGAGATCGCCGCGCTGCTGCAGGTCGAGCATCTGCTCGATCAGCGGTGGCCGGAGACCAAACTGGAGCCGAGCACCACGCGCATCGCGGCGCTCCTCGAGCTGCTCGGCTCGCCGCAACGCGCGTACCCGTCGATCCACGTGGCCGGCACCAACGGAAAGACCTCGGTGTGCCGCATCATCGACGCGTTGCTGATCGCCCTGCACCGCAGGACCGGGCGCACCACCAGCCCGCACCTGCAATCCGCCGTCGAACGCATTTCCATTGACGGCAAACCGATCTCGCCTGCACAGTACGTGGCGACCTACACCGAGATCGAACCGTTCGTGCAGTTGGTTGACCAGCAGTCCGAAGCCGCGGGCGGGCCGAAGATGAGCAAGTTCGAGGTGCTCACGGCGATGGCGTTCGCGGCGTTCGCCGACGCGCCGATCGACGTCGCGGTCGTGGAGGTCGGTATGGGCGGGCGTTGGGACGCGACCAACGTGGTCAACGCCCCGGTCGCGGTGATCACCCCGATCGGCATGGACCACACCGACTATCTGGGCGACACGATCGACGCGATCGCGGGGGAGAAGGCGGGCATCATCACCCGCCAGCCCGACGATCTGGTGCCCACCGACACGGTCGCGGTGATCGCGAAACAGGACCCCGCCGCCATGGAGGTGCTGCTGGCAGAGGCCGTGCGCGCCGACGCCGCGGTGGCCCGTGAGGATTCGGAGTTCGCGGTGCTGGACCGGCAGGTGGCGGTCGGCGGGCAGCTGCTGGAACTGCAGGGCCTCGGCGGTGTGTACACCGATGTCTTCCTGCCACTGCACGGCGAGCACCAGGCGCACAATGCCGTGCTCGCGCTGGCCGCGGTCGAGGCGTTTTTCGGTGCGGGCGCGGACCGGCAACTCGACGTCGAGGCGGTGCGCGCGGGTTTCGCCGCTGTGCGCAGCCCCGGACGGATGGAGCGGATGCGCAGCGCACCGACGGTGTTCATCGACGCCGCGCACAACCCGGCCGGCGCTGCCGCGCTGGCGCAGACCCTGCAGGAGGAGTTCGACTTCCGTCATCTCGTCGGTGTCGTGTCGGTGATGGGTGACAAGGATGTCGACGGCATCCTCACCGCGCTGGAGCCCGCGTTCGACCAGATCGTCGTGACGCACAACGGCTCACCGCGCGCGCTCGACGTCGAATCGCTGGCTATGCGTGCCGAGGAACGGTTCGGCCCCGAGCGCGTGATCACCGCCGCGACCCTGCCCGATGCCATCGAGACCGCGACGGGCCTGGTCGAGCAGGCCGGGGCCGAGACCGACTCGATGTCCGGTGCGGGCATGGTCATCACCGGCTCGGTGGTGACCGCAGGCGCGGCCAGAACCCTGTTCGGACGGGACCCGGAATGAGCGACGAACCAGCCCAGAACCAGCCGGCGCCACCGGGGCCGTCGGATCCGTGGCGGAGCTTCCGCGGGGTCATGGCGGCGTGCCTGATCCTGGAGGCCATCGTCGTGCTGCTCGCCCTTCCGGTGGTCGCGGTCGGGGGACTGTCGGCGACGGCGGGCGGCTACCTGATCGGCCTGGCGGTCGTGCTGATTCTCATGTGCGGGGTGCAGGGCAGGCCGTGGGCATTGTGGGCAAACCTGGGTCTGCAGATCCCGGTGATCGCCGGCGCGATGTTCCACGCGGCCATCGGCTTCATCGGCGTGGTGTTCCTCGTCGTCTGGCTGTTGGTGGTCTACCTGCGCCATGAGGTCAAACGCAGGCAGGAACGAGGGCTGCTGCCCGGCCAGCAACGCCCCACCGAATAGCCCGAGAACCTGCTCGGGGGCGAGTTCGCGAAAATTCGATACCGCCCGGTACGCTTCCTGCCGTGACTGAGCGGACCCTCGTATTGATCAAGCCGGACGGTGTGAAGCGCCACCTCGTGGGGGAAATCCTCAGCCGTATCGAACGCAAGGGCCTGACGCTGGCCGCGCTCGAACTCAAGAACGTCAGCGATGACCTCGCGCGCCAGCACTACGCCGAGCACGCGGACAAGCCGTTCTTCGGTTCACTGCTCGAGTTCATCACCTCCGGCCCGGTCGTCGCGGCGATCGTCGAGGGCCCGCGGGCGGTGGCGGCGTTCCGTCAGATCGCGGGCGGCACCGATCCGGTCGAGAAAGCCGTCCCCGGCACCATCCGCGGTGACTTCGCGCTCGTCACGCAGGACAACCTCGTGCACGGCTCCGATTCGCCCGAGTCGGCGGCCCGCGAGATCGCCCTGTGGTTCCCCGGTGAAGCCACCTCGGCCTGATTTCTTTCCACTTCCAACTTCCGACACGGCCCCGGACGCGGTTATTTGACCGGCTCCGGGGCCGTTTTGTGGTCTCGTACCGATGAGCACTGCGCAGTCTGGTCGGTCGGACGCCAGTGATGTGGGATACTGGGTGCGGGTGAGCGGCCTCAACCGAGGCTGGGCACCCGAATGAAGACTTCGACGAGCGCGACCACCGCAATCCGGTGCGGCGCCGACCGTCCAGCCATCATTCAGCCAGGCACCGGGTGGGTTCGGGAGCGGACCGCCCGGAGCGAGACCACAACAAGTCCGGGGAACGTAGCCCGGGCCAATAGCGGAAGCCCTCGCGTGGCCGCGTCGTACGACGCGCCCGGGGGCTTGAGGAGAATTCGTGGCCGAAGATGCCCATACCGAAGACCTATCAACCCAGACTCCCCAGCAGGAGGGACTCCCAGAGCGTCTGAGAGTCCATTCGCTGGCCCGTGTCCTGGGCACCACCAGCCGACGCGTGCTCGACGCCCTCGCCGAATTCGACGGACGGCAGCGCAGCGCCCACTCGACGGTCGACAAGGCCGACGCCGAGCGGGTGCGTGCGGCACTGTCCGTCGACACGCCCGAACCGGCCCCGGTCGAATCCGAGCAGGTCGAGGTCGTGACGGTCACCGAGACCGTCGCGCAGATTTCTGCCGAGCCCCAGGCGGAACCCGCAGCCGCACCGCAAGCCGAGGCCGAAGCGCGGACCGAGGCCGAAGCCGAGACTGTGACGGAAGACATCGAGCCGGAGTCCGAGGCCGATTCGGAGCCGGAGTCCGAGCCCGAGGCGGTGGCCGCCGAGCAGGCCGCGCAACCGGCGTTCCGAGGCGCGGTCCTCGTCGGCGACGAACCCGAATCGCGGCTCATCCTCGAGCACGCCAACATCCCGCCGGCCCGCGAGCCCCACACCGAGCGCCCGGACTACCTGCCGCTGTTCGTCGCGCCGCAGCCCATCAGCTTCGAACCCGCCGTCACCGACGACGAGGACGAGGACGACGACACCGGCGCCGAGTCCGAGGCCGACACCGACTCCGACGACGAGCAGGCCGACCGGCCGAGGCGGCGTCGCCGCGGCCGCCGCGGCCGCGGGCGTGGCCGGGGCGAGCAGAACGACGAATCCGCGCTGGACTCCGACACCGAGTCCGGCGACGACCAGGACGACGCCGAAGACCAGGACTCGGGGGAGGAATCCGAGGACTCCGAGGACAACGACGACGACAGCACCACCACCGAGGGCGGTACCCGCAGGCGTCGTCGCCGCAGGCGGCGCAAGAGCGGTTCGGGGGACAGCGACGACGCGGGCTCGCCCGACGACCCGCCCAACACCGTCGTGCACGAGCGCACCCCGCGCACCGACCGCAACGACAAGAGCGACGAGTCCGAGATCCAGGGCATCAGCGGCTCCACGCGGCTGGAGGCCAAGCGTCAGCGCCGCCGCGACGGCCGCGACGCCGGGCGCCGCCGCCCGCCGATCCTGAGCGAGGCCGAGTTCCTGGCCCGCCGCGAGGCCGTCGAGCGCACCATGATCGTGCGCGACAAGGTCCGCACCGAGCCGCCGCACGAGGGCGCGCGCTACACGCAGATCGCGGTCCTCGAAGACGGTGTCGTGGTCGAGCACTTTGTCACCTCGGCGGCTTCTGCTTCTTTGGTGGGCAACATCTACCTGGGCATCGTCCAGAACGTGCTGCCGTCGATGGAGGCCGCGTTCGTCGACATCGGCCGTGGTCGCAACGGCGTGCTCTACGCCGGTGAGGTGAACTGGGAAGCCGCGGGCCTGGGCGGTCAGAACCGCAAGATCGAGCAGGCGCTCAAGCCCGGCGACTACGTCGTCGTGCAGGTCAGCAAGGATCCCGTCGGCCACAAAGGCGCGCGCCTGACCACGCAGGTCTCCCTCGCGGGCCGCTACCTGGTGTACGTGCCCGGCGCGTCGTCGACGGGTATCAGCCGAAAGCTGCCCGACACCGAGCGGCAGCGGCTCAAGGAGATCCTGCGCGAGGTGGTCCCTGCCGATGCCGGCGTGATCATCCGCACCGCGTCGGAGGGCGTCAAGGAAGAGGACATCCGCGCCGACGTCGAGCGCCTCCAGAAGCGCTGGGCCGAGATCGAGGCGAAGGCCGCCGAGGTCACCGGGAAAAAGGCCGGGGCGGCCGTGGCGCTCTACGAAGAGCCCGACGTGCTGGTCAAGGTGATCCGCGACCTGTTCAACGAAGACTTCTCCAGCCTCATCGTCTCCGGAGACGAGGCCTGGAACACCATCAACTCCTACGTCGAGGCCGTCGCTCCCGACCTGATGCCGCGGCTCACCAAGTACGAGCCCGCCGGACCGGACAGCCCCGACGTGTTCGCGGTGCACCGCATCGACGAACAGCTGGCCAAGGCCATGGACCGCAAGGTGTGGCTGCCGTCGGGCGGCACGCTGGTGATCGATCGCACCGAGGCCATGACCGTCGTCGACGTCAACACCGGCAAGTTCACCGGCTCCGGCGGCAACCTCGAGCAGACCGTCACCCGCAACAACCTGGAGGCCGCCGAGGAGATCGTGCGGCAGCTGCGGTTGCGTGACATCGGCGGCATCGTCGTCATCGACTTCATCGACATGGTGCTTGAGTCCAACCGCGACCTCGTGTTGCGTCGGCTGACCGAGGCACTCGCACGCGACCGCACGCGGCATCAGGTCTCCGAGGTGACCTCGCTGGGCCTGGTGCAGCTCACGCGTAAGCGCCTGGGAACCGGGCTGGTCGAGGCGTTCTCGACGGCGTGCACCCACTGCGGCGGTCGCGGCATCGTCCTGCACGGCGATCCCGTCGACTCCGCGTCGTCCAACGGCGGGCGCAAGTCAGATTCCGGTGGTGGCGGTGGCAGCCGACGCGGCAAGCGCGGCAAGAAGGGCGCCGGCCGCACCGAAGAAGTCCACGTCGCCAAGGTTCCGGACCATACGCCCGGTGAGCACCCGATGTTCAAGGCGATGGCGGCCGCCAACGGCAAGCACGACGACCACGACGAGGACGCCGAGGCCGAGGACACCACCGCGGCCGAGGCGAACGACGGGACGCGCGACGAGCGCGGTGCCGACGAGCACGTCGACGTCACGACCGGTGCGGCTCCCGGCGCCGAGGACGAGCTCGACGATGTCTCCGACGAGGACGCCGATGTGGATTCGGATGTGGACTCGGAGGATGAGGACACCGAGGACGAGGGCGACGAGATCGAACTCGACGACGACGAGGACGAACTCGACGAGGACATCGAGGTCATCAACGACACCGAGGACACCGATGAGGACGACGAGGACGACGAGGACGACGAGGACGAGGACGACACCGATGACGAGGACATCGACGAGGACTCTGACGACGACGGCGACAACGACGACGAGGACGGCGAACCGGTCAGGGAAGTCCACGAACCGCCGGTGACGGCGCCGAGGGGCCGTGTGCGTCGTCGCGCCGCAGCGCGCCCGGCAGGCCCGCCCAGCCATGACTAGGGCGAGCGTCACGGCGGATCGGCGGGACCCGGTTTGACCCTCTACCCGCTGGTCACGTACCCTTGACCAGTTGTCGCCAGAGCCTGTGGTCAGGCCGGCGGCCGGTGGGACCACCTCCCGCCACCCAAGACCCGCGCACACACCGCCTGGTGACGTGCGCCCGCAGAGCAGAGGACACGATGGCGACATACGCAATCGTCAAGACCGGCGGCAAGCAGTACAAGGTTGCCGCCGGCGACGTGGTGAAGGTTGAGAAGCTCGACTCCGAGCCCGGCGCGTCGGTGTCGCTGCCCGTCGCCCTGGTGGTCGACGGCGCCAACGTCACCAGCAAGGCCGATGACCTGGCCAAGGTCGCGGTCACGGCTGAGGTGCTGGAGCACACCAAGGGTCCCAAGATCCGCATTCACAAGTTCAAGAACAAGACCGGCTACCACAAGCGCCAGGGTCACCGTCAGCAGCTGACGGTGCTCAAGGTCACGGGCATCAAGTAGTAGGAGGCGTTTCGACATGGCACACAAGAAGGGCGCTTCCAGCTCTCGCAACGGTCGCGATTCAGCAGCTCAGCGACTCGGCGTCAAGCGGTTCGGTGGTCAGGTCGTCAAGGCAGGCGAGATCCTCGTCCGCCAGCGCGGCACCCACTTCCACCCGGGCATCAACGTCGGCCGCGGTGGCGACGACACCCTGTTCGCCCTGGCCCCCGGCGCTGTCGAGTTCGGCGCCAAGCGTGGCCGCAAGACGGTGAACATCGTCCCGGTTGCGCGGCCGGAGGCCTGAGACTCCGAGGACTTTTTCCCCGTGGATGTGAAGCTGCCGGAGTTCTCGACAGAACTTTCGCGATAGCTTCACATTCAACGGAAAGGATGTCCGATGCCCCGGTTTGTCGACCGAGTCGTCATTCACGCCCGGGCAGGCAACGGCGGTAACGGCTGCGCGTCTGTCCACCGCGAGAAGTTCAAACCGCTCGGTGGTCCCGACGGCGGCAACGGTGGCCGGGGCGGCAGCGTCATCCTGGTCGTCGATCCGCAGGTGCACACCCTGCTGGACTTCCATTTCCATCCCCACGTCGTCGCGCCGTCAGGTAAGCCGGGCGCGGGCAGCAACCGCGACGGCGCCGCGGGCGCCGATCTTGAGGTTCGCGTTCCCGACGGCACTGTCGTTCTCGACGAGAACGGGCGTATGCTCGCCGATCTGGTCGGTGCGGGCACCCGGTTCGAGGCGGCCGCCGGTGGACGCGGCGGACTGGGGAACGCGGCCCTGGCCTCCCGCGCTCGCAAGGCTCCCGGTTTCGCGCTGCTCGGTGAGAAGGGGCAGGAGCGCGATCTCACACTCGAACTCAAGACGGTCGCCGACGTCGGCCTGATCGGCTTCCCCTCGGCGGGCAAATCCTCTCTCGTATCGGCGATTTCGGCCGCCAAGCCCAAGATCGCCGACTACCCCTTCACGACGCTCGTGCCTAACCTCGGCGTGGTGTCGGCAGGAGACAACACCTACACCGTCGCCGACGTTCCGGGCCTGATCCCCGGCGCCTCCGAGGGCCGCGGCCTCGGCCTGGACTTCCTGCGCCACCTCGAACGGTGCGCGGTGCTCGTCCACGTCGTCGACTGCGCCACCATGGAACCGGGGCGCGACCCGATCTCCGACATCGAGGCCCTCGAGGCCGAGCTCGCGGCGTACACACCGACACTGCAAGGGGATTCGACCCTCGGTGATCTGGCGTCACGACCGCGCGCGGTGGTGCTCAACAAGATCGACGTCCCCGACGCGCGCGAACTCGCCGACTTCGTCAACGAAGAGGTCGCCCGCCGGTTCGGCTGGCCAGTGTACGAGATCTCGACCGTCAGCCGGGACGGTCTGCGCCCGTTGACATTCGCGCTGTGGGAGATGGTGAAGAAGTACCGGGACGCCCAGCCGGTCGCTGCCCCGCGGCGCCCCATCATCCGGCCGATCCCGGTCGACGAGAGCGGTTTCACGATCGAATCCGACGGCGAGGGCGGCTTCATCGTGCGTGGTACGCGTCCCGAACGCTGGATCGCGCAGACCGATTTCAACAACGACGAGGCGGTCGGTTACCTCGGTGACCGGTTGGCACGGCTCGGCGTCGAGGACGAACTGCTCAAGCGCGGCGCCAAGCCCGGCTGCGCGGTCACCATCGGTGACGTCACGTTCGACTGGGAGCCGCAGACCCCTGCCGGTGTCGATGTCACGATGACCGGCCGCGGCACCGACATCCGGCTTGAGCAGAGCGACCGCGTCGGCGCCGCCGAACGAAAAGCCGCACGGCGCGAACGGAGGCAACCGGGAGCATCGGGAGGAGAGGACTCGTGAGCGTGCACCGCGAAGCGGTCCGCACCGCGCGCAGTGTCGTCGTCAAGATCGGAACCACGGCCCTCACCACGCCGTCAGGGGTGTTCGACGCCAACCGGCTCGCGAGTCTCGTCGAGGCCATCGAGGGCCGCATGAAGGCCGGCTCGGACGTGGTGATCGTGTCATCCGGTGCGATCGCCGCCGGTATCGAACCGCTCGGATTGTCCAAGCGGCCAACAGATCTCGCCACCAAGCAAGCCGCGGCCAGCGTGGGGCAGGTGGCGCTGGTGAACGCGTGGAGCTCGGCGTTCGCCGCCTACAACCGCACTGTCGGTCAGGTGCTGCTCACCGCGCACGACATCTCGATGCGCGTGCAGCACAACAACGCTCAGCGCACCCTCGACCGGCTGCGCGCCCTTCACGCCGTGGCCATCGTCAACGAGAACGACACCGTCGCCACCAACGAGATCCGCTTCGGCGACAACGACCGGCTCTCGGCATTGGTGGCGCACCTGGTCGGCGCCGACGCGCTGATCCTGCTGTCCGACATCGACGGCCTCTATGACGGCGATCCCCGCAAGGCGACACCCGACTCCCCGGCCCGCTTCATTCCCGAGGTCGCCGCCGAAGGTGACCTCGACGGCGTGGTCGCGGGGCGGGGCAGCAGCCTCGGCACCGGAGGTATGGCCTCGAAGCTGTCGTCGGCGCTGCTGGCCGCCGACGCAGGCGTCCCGGTGTTGCTCGCGGCCGCGGCCGACGCGGCGCGCGCTCTTGACGACGCCTCGGTGGGCACGGTGTTCGCGCCACGCCCCGAACGTATGTCGGCACGCAAGTTCTGGATGCGCTATGCCGCCGAGTCGGCCGGTGCGCTGACCCTCGACGACGGCGCGGTGCGGGCCGTGATCAAGCAGCGCCGATCGCTGCTGCCCGCGGGCATCACCGCGGTGGCCGGCCGGTTCCACGGCGGTGACGTGGTCGATCTGCGTGCGCTCGACGGACGCACCGTCGCGCGCGGTGTCGTCGCGTACGACACCGCAGAACTCGCCACGATGATCGGCCGCTCGACGCACGACCTGCCCGTCGAGATGCGCCGGCCCGCGGTTCATGCCGACGACCTCGTCCGCACCTAGCGATTTGTGCACGCACACGCTCGCTCATCGTCGGTGCGGGTGCACAAATCACTCGGAGGTGGGGCGAAGATACAGGGCACCCCAGACGATTTCGGTGAGGGTGTCGGCCAGTTCGGCATCGTATGACGCCGGCCGGGTCGGCAGATTCTGATGGCACGTGCGCTCGACCATCCAGGTCAGCGTGCTCGCGGTGGTGGCCGCGGGTAGCTGGCGCCGGATGGATCCGTCGGCCTGGCCCTCCTCGATGACGCGGGCAAGCTGCTGCGAGATCTCGGTCAGCAGGTCGCGATAGGTCTGCCCGACGAGGGGGTCGTAGGCGCTCATCTCATTGAGTGCGACCAGCACCGGTTGGTGGCGGCGATAGCTCGCGATGATGCCCGCCATCGCGGTGTGGACATCGCCGGGGTCGCGTCGGCCCGCGACGCCCCACCAGCGCTGCGCATCCTGGGCGAGATCGCTGAACACCTGCGTGGCCAGCCTGCGCAGCAGGTGACCCTTGTCCTCGAAGTAGATGTAGAAGCTCGCGCGCGAGATCCCGGCCTCGGTGGCGAGCCGGTCGACGCTGAGCTCGGTGAAGCTCGTGCCGTCGGCCATCAGCCGGTCGGTGGCGTCGAGCAGCGCGCGTTCGATGCGCTCGCGCCGTTCCTCCCGTTTGGCCTGCGGTTTCCGGGTGACCGATGGCATCCGTCCAGCGTATCGGCATCGGCTGCATCTTGACTAGACACACTGTCTAGACTTACTGTCGCCGACATGACTGTGTTGCCGATCACACGCCCGTACGACTCGATCGATCTGTCCTCGCGCGCGTTCTGGGCGACGACCGCCGCCGAGAGGGAACGCGCCTTCGCGAGACTGCGGGCCGAACGACCCCTCAGTTGGCACCCGCCCGTCGAGGATGCGTTGGTGCACGACCCCGACGACAGGGGCTTTTGGGCCGTCACGCGCCACGCCGACATCGTCACGGTCAGCCGCGACAGCGAGACGTTCCGGTCCGGGCAGGGCGTGCTGTTCGAGAACGTCCCGCAGGAACTGCTCGAGGCGTCACAGTCGTTCCTCGCGATGGACGCTCCGCGACACACCCTGATCCGCAAGCTCGTGCACGCAGCGTTCACGCCCCGGCAGGTCGCGCGCATCGAGGACTCGATCAAAGCCAATGCCCGGGACATCGTCGCCGAACTGAAGGCCGCGGGAAGCGGCGTCGACTTCGTCGACCACTGTGCCAAGGAACTACCCATCCGGACGCTGTCGGACATGGTCGGCATCCCCGAATCCGAGCGCCAACAGGTCGCGCACGCGGCCGATGCGTTGGTGTCGTGGGCCGACCCCGTCTACCTCGCCGGGCGCAACCCGCTCGAGGTGCTACTGGAGAACCAGATGTATCTGCACCAGGTGGCGTTCAGCCTGGCGGCCGAGCGCCGCGAGCACCCGGGCCACGATCTGATCAGCGCGCTCGTGCACGCCGAGGTCGACGGTGACCGGCTCACCGACGCCGAGGTCGCGGCTTTCTTCGTGCTGCTGGCGGTCGCGGGAAACGACACCACGCGCCAGACCACCAGCCATGCGCTCGCGGCGCTCACCGAGTTCGAGGACCAACGTGCCTGGCTCATGGAGGATTTCGACGACCGCATCGGTGTGGCCGTCGAGGAGATGGTGCGCTGGGCGTCGCCGGTGATGACCTTCCGCCGCACCGCTGCGGTCGACGTCGAACTGGGTGGGCAGCACATCGCGGCGGGGGAGAAGGTCGTGATGTTCTATGCCTCGGGCAACTGGGACACCGAGGTCTTCGACCGGCCCGACGTGCTCGACCTGGGCCGCAAGCCCAATCCGCATGTCGGATTCGGCGGCGGCGGGCGGCACTTCTGCCTCGGGGCGCACGTCGCCAGGACACAGCTACGGGCGATCTTCTCCGAATTGCTGCACCAGCTGCCCGACATCCGCGCCGGTGAACCCGAGTATCTGCAGGGGAACTTCGTGCACGCTATCCGGGCGATGCCGTGTACGTTCTCGTGAGCTCACCGGCCAGCAGGGTCAGCATCTCCGAACATCCGGTGTGCACCTTGACCGTCGCCAATTCGTCGCCGCGGGTCGGCCCGCGGTTGATGATGCCCACCGGGATTCCGCGCGCTGCGGCGTGGCGGACGAACCGGTAGCCGGAGAACACCGTGAGCGACGAGCCGGCGACCAGCAGTGCCTCGGCGCTGTCCACCAGCGAATACGCTTGATCCACACGGGTTTTGGGCACGCTATCACCGAAGTAGACGATGTCGGGTTTGAGCATGCCGCCGCACATCGGGCAGTCCACGACCACGAATGACGCGGTGTCGGTGATCATCGCGTCGGCATCGGGCGCCACGGCAATCCCGCCCACCGATCCGACCCGCTCGAGGAATCCGGGATTGGCCTCCTCCAGCAGCACCGCGAGCGCGCTGCGTGACATGGTGTGGCGGCAGTCCGGATTCAGGCAGACCACCTGCGCGTAGGTGCCGTGCAGGTTGATCACCTCACGGCTGCCCGCCTTGGTGTGCAGCAGATCCACGTTCTGGGTGATCACACCCGCGACGACGCCTGAGGCCTCCATCGCCGCCAATGCCCGGTGCCCGGCGTTGGGCTGCGTGTCGTCCATATGACGCCAGCCGACGTGGTTGCGCGCCCAGTACCGCTGCCGAAACACCGGATCCGACGTGAACTGCTGGATGGTCATCGGGTTGCTGGGCGGGGAGTCCGGACCACGGTAGTCGGGAATCCCCGAATCGGTCGACATCCCGGCACCGGTCAGCGCCACGATGCGACGGCCCTGCAGCAGGGCGACGAGTTCGGGGGCATCCATCAGTTCGAGGATAGGCGTATCGGTATCAGTGCAGGTCAGCCGGACGAGATCAGCTCAGGCAATCGACGGCGGGGATCACGTCGGCGCTCATGTTCCGACGCATCATCTCCAGCGCCGCGTCGCCGAGTTCGGCGTCGATGTGGGCGACCGCGTCCGACGGCACCACGAGCTCGAAGTGGCGCACGTAGGCGTCGAGGGCGCTGTAGAGGATGCACTGCTCGGTGACCTGACCCGCGAGGATCACGCGTTTGGTGCCCAACCGGCCCAGCAGATAGTCCAGCGCGGTGGCGTAGAAGACGCTGTGGCGCACCTTCGTGAGCAGGCGGCAACCGTCGTAGGGCAGGATCGGCCGCACCAGGTCAGGATGCTTGCCGTCGAGGGCGTTGGCCACGATGTCGCTGAACTGTGCGGTGAAGTCACCGTAGTTGTCGTTGACGTAGATGAGGTCGACGTCTTCGCGCTCACGGGCCTTCCCGATCAGCTTGACCAGCGGATCGATGATCTTCTCGACGTTGGGCGCGAGAAGTTCGGCGTCCTCGTGCTCATAGGTGTTGAGCATGTCGACAATGACAACGGCGGTATCGCTCATGAACTTGTTGATACCCCGTCACCCGATCTCGACACTTCACGGGCAACAATGGGAGTGATGGACTTCTACAGCGCCTACCGGCACGGTTTCGCCCGGCTTGCCGCCTGCACCCACCACACCGCACTGGCCGACCCACACGCGAATGCCGAATCGGTGTTGCGGCTGGCGCAGGCCTGCCACGACGACGGCGTGGCGGTCGCCGTCTTCCCCGAACTGACGTTGTCGGGGTACTCGATCGAGGACATCCTGCTGCAGGACACGCTGCTGGAGTCGGTGCAGGAGGCACTCACCGAACTCGTCGCGGCGACCTCGGTGCTCACCCCCGTGCTGGTGATCGGTGCACCGCTGCGGCACCGCCACCGGATCTACAACACCGCCGTGGTGATCCACCGGGGCGCGGTGCTCGGCGTCGTGCCGAAGTCCTACCTGCCGACCTACCGCGAGTTCTACGAGCGCAGGCAGATGGCTGCCGGTGACCAGACCCGGGGCACCATCCGGGTCGCGGGCGCAGAGGTGCCCTTCGGGCCGGACCTGTTGTTCGCGGCATCGGATGTGCCGGGCCTGGTGTTGCACGTAGAGATCTGTGAGGACATGTTCGTCCCGATTCCGCCGAGCGCGCAGGCCGCGCTTGCCGGGGCCACGGTGCTGGCCAACCTGTCCGGCAGCCCGATCACCGTGGGCCGGGCCGAGGACCGGTGCCTGCTGGCGCGGTCGGCCTCGGCGCGGTGCCTCGCCGCGTACGTCTACGCCGCGGCGGGCGAAGGGGAGTCCACCACCGACCTGGCGTGGGACGGCCAGACGATGATCTGGGAGAACGGCAACCTGCTTGCCGAAAGTGAGCGGTTCCCGCGCGGGGAGCGCCGTGCGGTCGCCGATGTCGACCTCGAGCTGATCAGAAACGAGCGCGTGCGGATGGGCACGTTCGACGACAACGCCCGCCACCACGGCGCCGCCGTCGACGCGTTCCGCCGCATCGAGTTCCAGCTCGACCCGCCGACCGGTGACATCGGGTTGTTGCGTGAGATCGAGCGGTTCCCGTTCGTCCCGTCGAACTACGAACGGCTGCAACAGGATTGCTACGAGGCCTACAACATCCAGGTGTCGGGTCTTGAGCAGCGGCTGCGGGCGCTGAACTACCCGAAGATCGTGCTCGGCGTTTCGGGTGGGCTCGATTCCACCCACGCGCTGATCGTCGCGGCGCGCGCGATGGACCGGGAGGGCCGGCCGCGCAGCGACATCCTGGCCTTCACGTTGCCGGGGTTTGCCACCGGTGACCGCACCAAGAACAACGCCGTCCGATTGAGCCGCGCACTCGGCGTGACGTTCGAAGAGATCGACATCAAACAGACCGCGCAGCTGATGCTCACCGAGATGGGTCACCCGTTCGGCCGCGGCGAGAAGGTCTACGACGTCACGTTCGAGAACGTCCAAGCCGGCCTGCGCACCGACTACCTGTTCCGTCTGGCCAATCAGCGCGGCGGCATCGTGCTGGGCACCGGTGATCTGTCCGAGATCGCGCTCGGGTGGTCGACATACGGCGTCGGCGACCAGATGTCGCACTACAACGTCAACGGCGGCGTCCCGAAAACCCTGATCCAGCACCTGATCCGCTGGGTGATCTCCTCCGGTGAGTTCAACGACGAGGTCAACGAGGTGCTGCAGTCGGTCCTCGACACCGAGATCACCCCCGAGTTGGTGCCGACCGGCGAGGACGAGGAGATCCAGAGCAGCGAGGCCAAGGTGGGACCGTATGCGCTGCAGGATTTCTCGCTGTTCCAAGTGCTGCGCTTCGGGTTCCGGCCGTCGAAGGTCGCGTTCCTGGCCTGGCACGCCTGGCATGATGTCGGTGCAGGCGACTGGCCACCCGGGTTCCCCGAGCACGAGCGGCCGTCGTACTCACTCAAGGAGATCCGGCACTGGCTGCAGGTGTTCGCGCAGCGGTTCTACTCCTTCTCGCAGTTCAAGCGATCGGCAATGCCGAACGGTCCCAAGGTTTCTCATGGCGGTGCACTGTCACCGCGTGGCGACTGGCGGGCGCCGTCGGACATGTCGGCCCGTATCTGGCTCGACGAGATCGAACGCGAGATCCCGGAGAGCTGAAGCGCTGTCAGGGCATTCGCGCGTGACGTGAAAGCCGACGTTCGGCGAGGGTGAGCAGCGCGGCAAGGGTCTGTTGGTCGCCTTCGGCGCTGAGTTCCTCCGTCGTGACGGCCTCGGCGAGACTCAAGCGTCCTCGCGCGATGGAGGCGATCGTGGCGGCGGTTCGGAGCCAGGCACCCTGCGGGGGCTGGGGGTTGACGAGGGGCGCAGATGGTGCCGAGGTCGCAATGCGCGACTACAAGGGCAACGGTAGCGGTTTCAGTGGCAGTTCACGGAGTCAGGACGGCGTCGATGTCGGCCGCGGACGGCGCGCAGTCCCCGGCGCCGCGCACCAGCGTCGCCAATGCCCCGGCGGCACAAGCGCGTTGCAGAGCATGCTCGTAACCGGAAAGCCATCCCGCGGCGAGCACCCCGGCGAACACGTCGCCGGCCCCGGTGGTGTCCACGGCCCGCACCCGCAGTGCCGGCACGTCGAACCGCTCGTCGTCACCGAGATAGCTCGCGCCACGCGAACCCCGCGTGATCACCAGGTGCCGCACCGGCCAGTGCCACTCCGCGGCCTCGGTCTCGTTGACCACCACCACGTCGACCACATGTGACAAGGCCAGCAGGTGGTGTGCCGCGGTGCCGCCCGGTGAGGCGTTGAGCATGACCACCGCACCGGCGGCGCGGGCCTGCCGTGCCGCGGCGATGGCCGCCGTGGGGGAGATCTCCAATTGCAGCAGCACCACGTCGGCCGAACCGATCGCGGCCCTGGCCTCGGGCGTCTCGACATCGAGCCGCGCGTTGGCGCCGGGCGCGACGACGATGTGGTTCTCACCTGCCGCGTCGACCACGATCACCGCGGAACCGCTCGGGCCCGCGAGGCTCACCACCGCGTCCTGGTCGACTCCGTTGGCGCGCAGGTGCGCCCGCAGCGACTCGGCGGCCGCGTCGTCACCGACCGCGGCCACCAGCGCGGTGCAGGCCCCCGCGCGGGCCGCCGCGACCGCCTGGTTGCCGCCCTTGCCGCCGGAGGCCGACGCGAGCGACGACGCCAGCACGGTCTGACCCGGGCGTGGCAGGTTCCGAACGGTGAAGGTGAGGTCGGCGTTGATGCTCCCGACGACGCAAACCCGCGCAGCGCCCATAACCGATCACGCTAGACCAGCAGACACCGACTCGCCCGCGACTCGCCCCGGTTCCCGCACCGACTCGCCACTGACACCTGTCAGCCTGCATGAGAACACTGCCAACAGGTCCGATACGCTGGCCCAATGAGCGTGGAAGCGCAATCGAGATCGGGTTCTGCCGGTCGGCAGGAATCGGTCGCCGACCTCCGTGAACAGGTCCACAGCGCCGCACGGCGCGCTCGGGTGGCCGCCAGGACGCTGGCGACCCTGAGCGCCGAGGTGAAGAACCGGGTGCTGCACGCCGCGGCCGACAGCGTGCTGGCAAACGTCGACGCCGTGCTCGCGGCGAATGCCGCTGACGTCGACGCCGCACGCCAGAGCGGTACACCCGAGGCGATGCTGGATCGGCTGGCCCTCAATCCGCAACGTGTCGACGGGATCGCCGCCGGGCTGCGTCAGGTCGCGGCACTGCCCGATCCGGTCGGCGAGGTGTTGCGTGGGAAGACCTTGCCCAACGGGCTGCAGCTGCGCCAGCAGCGCGTGCCGCTTGGCGTGGTCGGCATGGTCTACGAGGGCAGACCCAATGTGACCGTGGACGCGTTCGGGCTGACGCTGAAGTCCGGCAACGCCGCGCTGCTGCGCGGCAGTTCGTCGGCGGCCAGGTCGAATCAGGCGCTGGTGGACGCCTTGCGGGCGGCGCTGGCGGCCGACGGCCTGCCGCTTGACGCCGTGCAGCTGCTGCCGAGCCACGACCGCGCCAGTGTCACGCACCTGATCCAGGCGCGTGGCCTTGTCGACGTGGTGATCCCGCGTGGAGGCGCTGGCCTGATCGACGCGGTCGTGCGCGACGCGCAGGTGCCCACCATCGAGACCGGGGTCGGCAATTGCCATGTCTACGTTCATGAGTCGGCCGACATCGACGTGGCCGAGAAGATCCTGCTGAACGCCAAGACCCGCAGGCCCAGCGTGTGCAACGCGGCCGAGACACTGCTGGTGGACCGCGCGCTCGCCGACACCGCGCTGCCACGGCTCACCAAGGCGTTGCAGGACGCCGGTGTCACCGTGCACACCGACCCCACCGAGGAGGAACTGCGCGCCGAGTTCCTGTCGATGGACATCGCGCTGGCCGTGGTCGATGACCTCGACGCGGCGATCGAGCACATCAACACCTACGGCACTGGCCACACCGAGGCCATCGTGACCACGAACCTTGCTGCCGCACAGCGCTTCACCGAGCGTGTGGACGCCGCTGCAGTGATGGTGAACGCATCGACGTCGTTCACCGACGGAGAACAGTTCGGTTTCGGCGCAGAGATCGGCATCTCCACCCAGAAGCTGCACGCGCGTGGGCCGATGGGGTTGCCCGAACTGACGTCGACCAAGTGGATCGTGTGGGGCGACGGCCAGACCCGACCCGTCTGAGGGCGGCCTGCGACAGCCGCCCGAGAGGAGATCACATGAGCGTGCCCGCACGCCCGGCACCGCTGTTCGCCGACATCGACGATGTCGCGCGCAAGCTGGCCGGCACCGGCTACCTGCCCGACACCGCCACGGCCACCGCGGTCTTCCTCGCCGACCGGCTCGGCAAGCCGCTGCTCGTGGAGGGTCCGGCAGGTGTCGGCAAGACCGAACTGGCCCGCGCTGTCGCGCAGTGCACCGGAAGCGAACTGGTGCGCCTGCAGTGCTACGAGGGCGTCGACGAGGCACGTGCCCTCTACGAGTGGAACCACGCCAAGCAGATCTTGCGCATCCAGGCCGGAAACGCGGCTGCGGGTGGCGACACTGAAGCCTGGGAGCAGACCAAGACCGACGTGTTCAGCGAGGAGTTCCTGCTGGCCCGGCCGCTGCTCACCGCGATCAAGCGCACCGACCCGACGGTGCTGCTGATCGACGAGACGGACAAGGCCGACATCGAGATCGAGGGCCTTTTGCTTGAGGTGCTGTCGGACTTCGCGGTCACGGTGCCCGAGCTGGGCACCATCACCGCCGAGCGCCCTCCGTTCGTGGTGCTGACCTCCAACGCCACCCGTGAGCTGTCCGAGGCGCTCAAGCGGCGCTGCCTGTTCCTGCACATCGACTTCCCGGATCCCGAGCTCGAACGGCGCATCCTGCTGTCGCGGGTGCCGGAGCTGCCCGAGCACATCGCCTCGGAACTGGTGCGGATCATCGGTGTGCTGCGCGGCATGCAGCTCAAGAAGCTGCCCTCGGTCGCCGAGACCATCGACTGGGGCCGCACGGTGCTCGCGCTCGGGATGGACACCATCGACGACGAGATGATCGCGGCGACGCTCGGCGTGATCCTCAAACACCAGTCCGACCAGCAGCGCGCCGCCGGCGAGCTCAAGCTGAACTGACCGGGTGCGCTGATGGCTTCCCGCCGGGTCCGCCCCCCACAGCCACTGGCCCCGCACGGCCTGCCCGGACACCTCGTCGAGTTCGTCGAAGCCCTTCGCGGGCAAGGTATCTCGGTCGGCCCCTCGGAGACGGTCGATGCGGGCCGGGTGCTCACGGTCCTTGGGCTCGGCGACCGTGAGGCGCTGCGCGAGGGCATCGCGTGCGCGGTGCTGCGTCGCGCCGACCACCGGGACACCTACGACGCGTTGTTCGACCTGTTCTTCCCGGCCGCGCTCGGGGAGCGTACGCGCCTGGAAGACGATGACGCCGCTGACGGAGGCGGCGCGGATCAGACCCCGCGACTGCCCGACGAGGACATCGAGGCGATGCGCGAGATGCTCGTGCAGATGCTCGCCGACAACGAGGATCTGGCCGACCTCGACGATCGCCTCGCGGCGCTGATCGCCCAGATCGTCGAGGCCTACGGCCGGTACAACTCGAGCCGCGGTCCGTCCTACTCGTCGTATCAGGCGCTCAAGGCCATGAGCCTCGACGACCTGGAGGGCCGCCTGCTCGCGGGTCTGCTCGCTCCGTACGGTGACGAGCCGACGCCCACGCAGGAGCAGATCGCCAAGGCGCTCGCCGCCCAGCGCATCACGCAGCTGCGCAAGATGGTCGAGAACGAGACCAAACGCCGCACCGCCGAACAGCTCGGCCGCCGGCATGTGCAGATGTACGGGGTGCCGCAGTTGGCGGAGAACGTCGAGTTCCTGCGGGCCTCGGGCGATCAGCTGCGGCAGATGCAGCGCGTCGTCGCGCCGCTGGCCCGCACCCTGGCCACCCGTCTCGCGGCGCGCAGGCGACGCGCCCGCGCGGGCGAGATCGATCTGCGCAAGACCCTGCGCAAGTCCATGTCCACCGGCGGGGTGCCGATCGACGTCGTGCTCAAGAAGCCGCACCCGGCGCGACCCGAGCTGGCGGTGCTGTGCGACGTGTCCGGGTCGGTGGCCGGCTTCAGCCACTTCACCCTGATGCTCGTCTCGGCGCTGCGCCAGCAGTTCAGTAGGGTTCGCGTCTTTGCCTTCATAGACACCACCGACGAGGTCACCGAGCTGTTCGGGCCCGAGGCGGATCTGGCGGTGGCCGTACAGCGCATCACCCGCGAGGCCGGGGTCTACACCCGCGACGGCCACTCCGACTACGGGCACGCCTTCGTGTCGTTCCTGGACAAGTACCCCGACGCGTTGTCCCCGCGCAGTTCGTTGCTGGTGCTCGGCGATGGGCGCAACAACTACCGCAACCCCGAGACCGAGCTGCTCGCACGCATGGTGGCCGCCAGCCGCCATGCCCACTGGCTCAACCCGGAGCCCAGGCATCTGTGGGGCAGCGGCGACTCTGCGGCGCCGAAGTACCAGGACATCATCCCGATGCACGAGTGCCGGTCGGCCAAGCAGCTGGCCGCCGTGATCGACGGGCTGCTGCCGGTCTGATCCCGGACAGATTTGCACGAGTGCAGGCCCCGCCCGACGCTGCCGTAAGCTCGCTATTCGTGGCAACACGGCGCAGGCTGGGCGTGATGGGCGGGACGTTCGATCCCATCCACAACGGGCACTTGGTCGCGGCGAGTGAGGTCGCCGACCTGTTCGACCTCGACGAGGTGGTGTTCGTCCCCACCGGTGAACCGTGGCAGAAGCACCACCGGAGGGTCAGCGCGGCCGAGGACCGATACCTCATGACCGTCATCGCGACCGCGTCCAACCCCAGGTTCTCGGTCAGCCGGGTCGACATCGACCGCGGCGGTCCGACCTACACCAAAGACACGCTGCGTGACCTGCGGGATCTCAACGAGGACGCGGACCTGTACTTCATCACCGGCGCGGACGCGCTGGCGTCGATCCTGTCCTGGCAGAACTGGGAGGACATGTTCTCGATGGCGAAGTTCGTCGGCGTCAGCCGGCCCGGCTACGAGCTCGACGGCAAACACATCCTGGAGGCGATGCGCGAACTGCCGCCCGATGCGTTGTCGTTGGTGGAGGTCCCGGCACTGGCGATCTCGTCGAGCGACTGCCGCAGGCGCGCCGAGGAGGCGCGCCCGATCTGGTACCTGGTGCCCGACGGCGTGGTGCAGTACGTGGCGAAACGCGGTCTGTACACCGCGGATGCCAAAGGCGATACGAGGAACAAGGAGACAGTGCGATGACCGCGACGGACGAGGCCGTCCAGATGGCGACCGTGGCGGCCCGGGCGGCCGCCTCGAAGCTGGCCGACGACGTGGTGGTCATCGACGTGTCGGGACAGCTGGTGATCACCGACTGCTTCGTGATCGCCTCGGCGTCCAACGAGCGGCAGGTCAACGCGATCGTCGACGAGGTCGAGGAGAAGATGCGGCTCGCCGGATACAAGCCGGCGCGGCGGGAAGGTACCCGCGAGGGTCGCTGGACACTGCTCGACTACATCGACGTCGTGGTGCACATCCAGCATCAGGACGAGCGCAACTTCTATGCACTCGACCGGCTGTGGAAGGACTGCCCGCAGGTGCCCGTGGATCTGGACCAGCAGAGCGAGACCGCCGAGCCGCAGGAATGAGGCAGTGATGAGGGTGCGTCGGTTGGTGATGCTGCGTCACGGCCAGACCGAGTACAACGCCGGCAGCCGGATGCAGGGCCAGCTCGACACCGATCTGTCCGATCTCGGCCGCGATCAGGCCGCTGCGGCGGCCGAGGTGCTCGCGAAGCGTCAACCGCTGCTGATCGTCTCGTCGGATCTGCGGCGCGCGCTCGACACGGCGGAGACGCTCGGCATCCGCGCCGGGGTGCCGGTGGCGGTGGACAAGCGGTTGCGGGAAACGCACCTGGGGGACTGGCAGGGCCTGACCCACCTCGAGGTCGACGCTGCGGCGCCGGGCGCCCGGCTTGCCTGGCGGGATGACGCGCGATGGGCACCGCACGGCGGGGAGAGCCGCGTCGATGTCGCCGAACGCAGCCTGCCGCTGGTCGCCGAGCTGGTTGCGCAACAGACCGAGTGGGGGCTGGACCAGCCGGGCGCGGGGTCGGAACGCCCCGTGGTGCTGGTCGCCCATGGCGGGCTGATCGCGGCGTTGACGGCGGGGCTGCTCGGGTTACCGGTCGACAACTGGCCGATCCTGGGTGGTATGGGCAACGCCAGCTGGGTGCAGCTGTCGGGCCATTCGACCGACGACGCGGGGTTCGCGGAGATCCGCTGGCGGCTCGACGTGTGGAACGCCTCGGCGCAGGTGGCCAACGATGTCCTCTGAGTCGGCCCCCGGCCGCAGGCCGGTGCTGTTGGTGTTCGCCGATTCGCTGTCGTATTTCGGTCCGACGGGCGGCCTGCCCGCCGACGATCCGCGGATCTGGCCCAACATCGTCGCCGAGCAGCTGGGCTGGGATGTCGAGTTGATCGGGCGGATCGGCTGGACCTGCCGTGACGTGTGGTGGGCGGCGACGCAGGATCCCCGGTCCTGGGCAGCGCTGCCACGGGCCGGAGCGGTGATCTTCGCGACGAGCGGCATGGACTCGCTGCCGTCGCCGCTGCCCACCGCTCTGCGGGAGTTGATCAGGTACGTGCGGCCGCCGCGGTTGCGGCGGTGGGTGCGCGACGCCTACGGCTGGGTGCAGCCGCGGCTGTCGCCGATCGCGCGGTCGGCGTTGCCGCCGCACGTGACGGTCGAGTACCTCGAGATGACCCGCGACGCCATCGAATTCAACCGGCCCGGCATCCCGGTGGTGGCCTCACTGCCGTCGGTGCACATCGCCGACACGTACGGCAGGGCCCACCACGGCCGCGAACCCACCGTGCGGGCGATCACGGCCTGGGCCGAGGAGCACAACGTGCCCCTGGTGGACCTCAAGGCCGCGGTCGCCGACGAGGTGTTCGGTGGACGCGGCAACCCCGACGGCATCCACTGGAACTTCGAGGCGCACCGTGCCGTTGCCGAGCTCATGCTCAAGGGCCTTGCCGAAGCCGGTGTGACACATCAGGATTCCGCCAACTGACATGACGGTGGTGGTGGTGACCGACTCGTCGTCGCGGCTCAGTGACGAGTTGTGCGAACAGTGGGGGATCCGGCAGGTGCCGCTGCACGTCCTCGACGGTGAGAACGACCTGCGCGACGGTGTCGACGTGATGCCGCCCGACATCCACGACCGTCCCAAGGTCACCACGTCGGGGGCGACACCGGTCGAGATCGCCGAGGTGTACCGTCAGGCGCTCACCGACAGCGGCGGCGATGGCGTTGTCGCCGTTCATATCTCGGCGGCGCTTTCGAGCACCTACAGCTCGGCGGCCTCGGCTGCCCGCGAGTTCGGTCACGCGGTGCGGGTGGTCAATTCACGGTCGGCGGCGATGGGCATCGGATTCGCCGCGTTGGCCGCCGCCCGCGCGGCGCACTCCGGGGCGGCGCTCGACGACGTCGAGGCGGCGGCGCGATCGGCCGCGCACCGGTCCCACGCGTTCATCGTGGTGCACCGCCTGGACAACCTACGGCGAAGCGGCCGGATCGGCACCGCGGCGTCGTGGCTGGGCACCGCACTGTCACTGAAACCGTTGCTGCGCCTCGACATGGATGGCAGGTTGGTGCTCTCGCAGCGCATCCGTACCGCCTCGAAAGCGCACGCTGCGCTCGTGGAGCAGGTGGTCGAGGTGGTCGGCGACCGGCAGGCCGACGTGGTTGTCCACCATGTCGACAACATCGATGCCGCCAAGGAGATCGGTACACAACTCACCGAGCGTCTGCCCGTTCTCCGCTCACTGGAGGTGTCTGACATGGGGCCGGTGCTTGCCGTGCATGTCGGTGGCGGCGCGGTGGGAGTCGCCGTATCGGTCGAGGCCGAGAACTAGCCTCCGGGGACGCGATCGCCTGCGCGCCGATGGCGGCCGGGCGCACAATCGAGTCATGGCGCGAACGCGCCGGTACCCGGAATCCATGGATCGAGGCGAATCATGGACATGCTCTATTCGCTCGGGATGACGGCAGGTGTCGCGGTGACCCTGGGCTGGCTGTGCATCCGCAACATCCGGGTGGTGAGACAGTACGAAAGAGGCGTGGTCTTCCGGTTCGGTCGGGTGCACAACCGGATCCGGCAACCCGGTCTGACGATGCTGATTCCCATCGCGGACCGGTTGCAGAAGGTCAACATGCAGATCATCACGATGCCCATCCCCGCCCAGGACGGCATCACCCGCGACAACGTGACCGTGCGCGTCGATGCCGTCATCTATTTCAAGGTCGTGGACCCCGTCCGTGCGGTCGTGGATGTCCAGGACTACATGTCGGCCGTCGGGCAGGTGGCGCAGACGTCGCTGCGGTCGATCATCGGCAAGAGCAATCTCGACGACCTGCTGTCCAACCGCGAGCGACTCAACCAGGGGCTCGAATTGCTCATCGACAATCCCGCGGTGGGGTGGGGCATCCACATCGACCGGGTCGAGATCAAGGACGTGGTGCTGCCGGATTCGATGAAGCGGTCGATCGCCCGGCAGGCCGAGGCCGAGCGGGAACGGCGGGCACGCGTCATCACCGCCGACGGCGAGCTGCAGGCGTCCGAAAAGCTCGCTGCGGCAGCCGATGTCATGGGCAACGAACCCGCGGCGTTGCAGCTGCGGTTCCTGGAGACGGTGGTGGAAGTGGCCGCCGAGAAGAACTCCACGGTCGTGGTGCCGTTCCCGGTCGAGTTGCTCCGGTTCCTCGACCGCGTCACGCCGCGTGATCCGGTCCGGAATGGCGGTCCGGTGCCTCGGGTTGTCTAGAGGCGTGAAAGCCATTGGTGTATACGAATTCGGTGGTCCGGAGGTTCTTCAGGTAGTCGATCTGCCCGAGCCGCAGGCAGGCCCGGGGGAGGTCCGTATCCGGGTGTACGCCGCGGCGGTGAGCCCCACCGACGTCATGCTGCGCACGGGCGGTCACGCGGTCCGGATGCCTGACCGACGTCCGCCCTTCGTACCCGGGATGGACGCCGCCGGGGTCATCGATCAGCTCGGCCCCGGCTGCGGCGACCGCTTGCACGTGGGACAGCGGGTGATCGCGATGGTGCTGTTCGTCGGTGAGCACGGCGGCGCGTACGCCGAGCAGATCGTGGTGCCCGCGGCCTCGGTGGTAGCGGCGCCGGCCAACGCCGATTTCCCCGAGGCGTCGACCCTGCTCATGAACGCCATGACGGCGCGCCTGGCGCTCGACACACTGGCGTTGCCGGCCGACGCGACCGTCGCGGTGACCGGTGCGGCAGGCGCCGTCGGTGGCTATGCGGTCGAACTCGCGAAGGCCGACGGCCTGAGGGTGGTCGCCGACGCCGCCGCGCGGGATGTGGAGTTGGTCCGTGGGTTCGCCGCCGACCACGTCGTCGAGCGCGGCCCGAACGTGGCGGCGCGGATGCGTGAGGTGGTGCCCGACGGCGTGGCCGGTCTGGTGGATGCCTCGCACCAACAGGCCGAGGTGCTCGGGGCGATCGCCGACGGCGGGACACTGATCGAACTGCGCGGCTGGGCCGGTCCGGCCGAACGCGGCATCCGGGTGCTCCCGGTGATGGTGCCCGACCGCATCACCGACACCGAAGCACTGGCCATGCTGAGCCGCCAGGCCGAGAACGGCGTGCTGACGCTGCGCGTCGCCGAGGTGTTGCCTGCCGACGAGGCGGCGAAGGCGCATCGCATGCTGGAGGCCGGGGGTCTGCGCGGGCGCGTCGTCCTCGATTTTTCGTGACTGCGTTGAACCTTCCGGGGGGCAACGCGCGTGTCTATAGGGCAGGATTTCTGACGACATCTGGGGGCCCGAATTGTATGCGAGCGCACACTCCGCTGTACTGTCCACGATCGCTGCCGCCGGGATCGGTGCAGCCGCCGTTGCCCCAGTGGTGGTGGCGCCGCCGCCGGAGCTGGATCTGCCCCGGATCGTCCATGCGCCGATCGAACTGACCGCGAGCCCCGCGCTCGGGGCACTGCCGCTGGCGTTCCTGCGCAACCAGGCGCAGTACTGCAGCGTCATCTGCCCCTTCATCGTGCAGGGCCTGGTGACGGTTCCGGTGGGGGCGGCGCTGTCGCCGGTGGCGTTCCTGGATTCTCTCGGCACCACCGGATCGCTGACCCGCGCGATCGGCGCGGCCGCCGCTTCGGTGACCGGCCCGGCGAACGCCGCCGCCGAGGGGATCATCCTCAACGACGTCGACCGTGTCGTCCCCAAGGCGTTCAACAATCTGGAGATCGCGGTCGTGCAACTGCTGCGTGTCGGGGCGGCGCTGGCCGATCCGGCGACCCTGCCCGACGCCATCAACACCGCCCGCCAGACCATCCTCGACGGGCTCAACCAACCGCTGCCCGGCCCTGGCGTACCGGTGCCCACCGAGACCGGTGCGCGTACGTTGCCCGAGGTAGTCGCGGTCGAGGCCATCAAGGTCGCCGCCGCGGTCGCGTTCCAGGCCGGCGAGCTGGTACTGCTCGGTGTGGTGCAGACCGCCGACGCCGCGGCGCAGGAACTCGCGCGGTCCGGTGACCCGGTGCGGGCTCTGTCCGCGGCCGTCGAGCAGGCCGGCGACGTGCTGCAGACCGCGTCGAAGATCGTCACCGATTCGGTGCAGACCGCCGCCACCAACATCCACAACGCCCTCGGTGCCCCGGCGAACCCGCGCACCGTCACCCTCGATGCCACACCCGCGCTGACGACGAAGGCCGCGACGACGCAGGCGGGGGCGACACCGGACTCCACCACGAAGACGGGCGCGGCCACCACGGGCGCGACGGGCACGGCGGAGGTGAAAGCCGACTCGAAGTCCGACGCGACCGAGACCGACACCAAGTCCGGTACTGCCAAGTCCGGTACTGCCAAGTCCGGTACGGCGCAGTCGGACTCGACGACGTCCGGTTCGGCGAGCAAACCCGTCAAGGCGTCACCGACGGCCAAAACCGGTCCGGTGCACAAAGCGGTCTCCGACATCGGACGCGCGCTGAAGTCCCTGACCGGCTCATCGACCAAGGCGGAAAAACCCCAGAAATCGGTGTCCGACAAGGGCACCGGTGACTCCGGCGAGTCGGGCAAGACGACGCAGAACAAGCACACCAAGTCAGGGAAGCACGCCGCCTGATCGGCGGGCCGAGGGTAATCCCCAGACCCGATTTCATCCACAGCCACCCGCGCGCGGCGGCGTCGGGCTGCCTGCGCCGTCGGGTGCCGGTCCTACCGTCGCGGGCATGGGTACCGAATTGCCCGTGCAGCGGCTCCGCCGCCGGCTCGGGTCCGACGATGACGGCGCCGATCCCACAGCGGACGACGCCGCCGACACCGGCGCAGCCCCCGACACCGTGCTCTCGAAGTGGCTGCCCGACACCACCGAGGCACAGCGGCCCGCGTGGCTGAACGCGATCCGCGCCGATCCCGGCCGGGCCGGCGTTCTGGCCCTCGCGGCGATCGGGGTGCTGGCGGTGCTGATCACGGTGTTCGTGGTGCTGCGGGATCGCCCGGCACCTGTCGTGTCCGCGAATCTCCCTCCGGTGCAGATGGTCTCGTCGTCGGTTCCCACACCGGAAGATGCGTCGGCCCCTGTGGTGGTCAGTGTGGTCGGCCTGGTGCACAAACCGGGCCTGGTGACGTTGTCGTCGGGAGCCCGGATCGCCGACGCGCTCACCGCCGCCGGTGGTGCGCTCGAAGGTGCCGATCTGATCGGGCTCAACATGGCGCGGCGGGTCTCCGACGGTGAGCAGATCGTCGTCGGCATCGCCGCGCCGGCGGGGCAGCCGACCACGATGGGCAGTTCGATCTCAGGACCCACCGGTGCTGCGACGGCTGCCGCCGAGCCCGTGCCGAGCGGTGGCCCGTCGACGCCGGCGGGCCCACTCGACCTCAACACCGCGACGGTCGAGCACCTCGACGCCCTGCCCGGCATCGGACCGGTGACCGCGCAGGCGATCGTGGCGTGGCGAGACTCGAACGGGCGCTTCACCAGTGTCGACCAACTCGGGGACGTCGACGGTATCGGTCCGGCCCGGCTCGAGAAGCTGCGTGGACTGGTCCGGGTATGACGCAGTCCGCGGCGGATCCGACAGCACTCGACACGGCTGAACCTCTCGACCTGCGTCTGGTGCCTGCCGCGCTCACCGCGTGGATGGTCACCGCCGCCGGAATCGTCTGGCACATCGCCGGATCGGTGCTCGTGGTGTTGGTCGCGACACTGTTCGCGGCGGCGGCCACACGGTGGGCCGGTCCGATACGCACCACTGCCGTGGTGATCGCCGTCGCGGTGACCGGCGCGGGGTTCGCGATCGCGATCGGGTTGCGTGTCAACCAGATTCGTGAGCACCCGGTGGCCGATCGCTACGGTGGATCCGCGACCGTCCGTGTCGTGGTCACCGAGGTGCCGCGGCTGATCCGAGGCGGTCGGGTGATGTTTCGCGCCACGCTGTCCGAGATCGACGGTGCCGCCGTCTCGGGACGCGTCATGGTGTTCGCGTCCAATCGCTTCGGTGCCGTCGTGCCGGGCAGCCCGGTGGGTTTCCGCGCCACCCTGTCGCGGCCGGCCAGGGCCGATCTCACCGTGGCGGTGCTGTCGGCACGCGGTGATCCGACCATCGGCGACGCACCGGCGATCCAGCGTGGCGCACAACGCATCCGCATGGCGTTCGCCGACACCGCGCGCCTGGTTCTTCCCGCCGATCAGGCCGCGATCCTGCCGGGCCTGGTGCTCGGCGACACCACCTCGGTCGGCGCGGACACCACCGCGCAGTTCCGCGCGGCGGGCCTGACCCATCTGACCGCCGTGAGCGGCGCGAACGTGACCATCGTGTGCGGAACCCTGCTGATGACCGCGGTTCTGGTCGGGCCGCGCATCGCGGTCGCACTCGCGCTGCTCGGCCTGATCGGGTTCGTCATCGTCGTGCAGCCTTCGGCCAGTGTGCTGCGTGCTGCGGTCATGGGCGCGGTCACGCTGCTGGCGATCGTGACTCATCGGCGGCGCCAAGCCATCCCGGCGCTCGCCGCGAGCGTGCTGGTGTTGATGATCGCGGCGCCCGAACTCGCCGTCGACGTCGGTTTCGCATTGTCGGTGTGCGCCACCGCGGCGATCGTGGTCATCGCGCCGGCTTGGGCACGACGGCTGGAGGCCCGCGGCTGGCCCGCAACCCTCGCCGCGGCCCTCAGCGTCGCGGCGGCGGCCCAGTTGGTCACGGCGCCGCTTGTCGCGGGAATCTCCGGCCGCTTCAGCGTCGTGGCCGTGACCGCCAATCTCGCGGTGGCCGGGGTCATTCCGCCGATCACGGTGCTGGGCACGGCGGCCGCGGCGCTGGCCGCGGTGTGGCCCGCCGGAGCGGGGCTGTTGATCCGGTTCACCGGACCCGAGTTGTGGTGGTTGTTGTCGGTCGCGCGGTGGGCGTCGGGGGTGCCCGGCTCGACGGTGCCGACCCCGTCGGGGTGGCCCGGTGTAGTGCTCGTTGCGGTCTCCGGGATCACGCTGACGGTGCTTTGGCGCAGCCGCTGGGTGCGTCGCGTCCTGGCGGCGACGGCACTCGTGCTGCTGGCCTGGACGGTGGCGGGCCAGGTTGTCGGCGGTGTCGGGACGGCATGACACCATCATTGGCGTGACCGACGGGCTACACCTGGTGTTGGGTGACGAGGAACTGCTGGTGGAGCGTGCCGTGGGCGCGATCCTGCGCGACATCCGCAAGCGCGCCGGCTCCGACGACGTGCCGGTGGACCGGCTTCGCGCCGGTGAGGTGAGCACCAGTGAGCTCGCCGAACTGCTCAGCCCGTCGCTGTTCGCCGAGGAACGTCTGGTCGTGCTCGAGGCTGCCGCCGAGGCGGGCAAGGACGCCGTCGCGCTCATTGCGTCGGCGGCAGCCGATCTGCCGTCGGGAACGGTGTTGGTGGTCGTCCACTCCGGGGGTGGGCGCGCGAAAGCGCTCGCCGATCAGCTGAAGAAGATCGGCGCCGAGGTGCATCCGTGCGCCCGCATCACCAAACCGGCCGAGCGCGCGGACTTCGTCCGCTCCGAGTTCCGCAGGTTGCGCGCCAAGGTGTCCGACGACACGGTCACCGCGGTGCTCGACGCGGTCGGGTCCAACATCCGGGAATTGGCCGCGGTGTGCTCACAACTGGTCGCCGACACCGCTGGGGTCGTCGACGTCGCCGCGGTACGTCGCTATCACAGCGGCAAGGCCGAGGTGAAGGGCTTCGACATCGCCGACAAGGCGGTGGTGGGTGATGTGGCCGGGGCGGCCGAGGCGCTGCGGTGGGCGATGCTCGCGGGGGAGCCGCACGTGGTGCTGGCCGACGCGCTGGCCGAGGCGGTGCACACGATCGCCAGGGTGGGGCCGCTGTCGGGCGACCCTTACCGGCTGGCCGGTGAACTGGGGATGCCGCCGTGGCGCGTGCAGAAGGCGCAGAAGCAGGCGCGGCGCTGGTCGCGGGATTCCGTCGCGGAGGCGATGAAGGTGGTCGCGGCGCTCAACGCAGACGTGAAAGGCGTAGCCGCCGACGCGGACTACGCCTTGGAGGCGGCGGTGCGCCGGGTGGCGCAGCTCGCCGCCGGGTAGAACCCGAATACTGCTGAAGGGTGAAACCCGTGTATCACGGAAGGGGCACAAGACCCGGTGCCGCTCGGATGCGAGCGGGGGAGATCAGAGCTTGTTGAAGGCCAGGGCCAGGGCCGACTTCTTGTTGGCGGCCTGGTTCGGGTGGATGACGCCCTTGCTGGCGGCCTTGTCGAGCTTGCGGCTGGTGGCGTGCAGCAACTCGGAAGCCTTGTCCTTGTCGCCGGCCTCGACGGCCTCGCGGAAGCCACGGATCGCCGTGCGCAGCGACGACTTCACCGACTGGTTACGCAGCCGACGACGCTCGTTGGTGCGGATGCGCTTGATCTGCGACTTGATGTTGGCCACGAAGAAGTTCCTTCTGAATCTCTAGCTGGGGTTACCGAAGTCTGTGGGTCCGCCCGCACTGTGGGCAGCGACTGTTCAGGGTACCAGTGAGGTCCCCGAACCCCCAAAAGCGTGGTCGGCGGGCACCGCCGCGGGCACCGGGACGCCCAACCGTATTACCACCGCAACCCCGCGTTGGCCTGCCGAAACGGGGTTTGCGTTGACCCGGCAAAAACAGCACGGGTGGTGCAGCATGTTGAGGATGGACGCCCCAACGCCGACCCGAACCCGAGGAGCCGAGAAGGTCTTGCCGACCGAGACCGCGCGGTCATCGCGCACCGCCGGTTCCCCCGCGCGCGTCAAACACCGGGGCGTGTTCGACGGCTACAACAAACTGGGCCACTACGCAAAGGCGTTCGACGAGATGTTCGACGCGTCCGGCAATGTCCGCGGACCGTACAAGGGCATCTTTGCCGAGCTCGCTCCCTCCGACGCGTCCGAACTGCAGGCGCGTGCCGACGCGCTCGGACGGGCCTTCACCGATCAGGGCATCACGTTCTCGCTGTCCGGTCAGGAGCGTCCCTTCCCGCTCGACCTGGTCCCGCGGGTGATCTCGGCGACCGAATGGTCGCGCCTGGAGCGGGGCATCCGGCAGCGCGTCAAGGCCTTGGAGATGTATCTCGACGACATCTACGGCGAGCAGGAGATCCTGCGTGACGGGGTGATCCCGCGCCGGCTGGTGACCTCGTGCGAGCACTTCCACCGTGAGGCCGCGGGCATCGTCCCGCCCAACGGGGTGCGCATCCACGTCGCGGGTATCGACCTGATCCGTGACGACAAGGGTGACTTCCGGGTCCTCGAGGACAACCTGCGTTCGCCGTCGGGGGTGTCCTACGTGATGGAGAACCGGCGCACAATGGCGCGGGTCTTCCCGAACCTGTTCGCGACGCACCGGGTGCGGGCCGTCGGCGACTACTCGTCGCACCTGCTGCGGGCGCTGCGTAACGCCGCGCCCACCAACGTCGCCGATCCCACGGTCGTCGTGCTGACGCCGGGCGTCTACAACTCGGCGTACTTCGAACATTCGCTGTTGGCCCGGCAGATGGGCGCCGAGCTGGTCGAGGGCCGCGACCTGTTCTGCCGCGACAACGTCGTCTACATGCGCACCACCGAGGGGGAGCGGCAGGTCGACGTGATCTACCGGCGCATCGACGACGCGTTCCTCGACCCGATGCAGTTCCGCCCTGACTCGGTGCTCGGTGTCGCGGGCCTGCTCAACGCCGCCCGCGCGGGCAACGTGGTGATCTCCAGCGCGGTCGGCAACGGTGTCGGCGACGACAAGCTGGTCTACACCTACGTCCCGACGATCATCGAGTACTACCTCGGTGAGAAACCCGTGCTCGCCAACGTCGACACGTACCGCTGCTGGCTCGACGACGAACGCGAGGAGGTCCTCGACCGCATCGACGAACTCGTCATCAAACCGGTCGAAGGGTCGGGCGGCTACGGCATCGTGTTCGGGCCGGACGCCTCACCCAAGGAACTCGCGACGATCGCCAGGAAGATCCGCAACGACCCACGCTCCTGGATCGCCCAGCCGGTGATGCAGTTGTCGACCGTGCCCACGCAGATCGAGAGCAAGCTCGTGCCTCGCCACGTCGACCTGCGCCCGTTCGCGGTCAACGACGGCAACGACGTCTGGGTGCTGCCCGGCGGTCTGACCCGGGTGGCGCTGCCCGAGAACTCTCTGGTGGTGAACTCAAGCCAGGGCGGTGGATCGAAGGACACGTGGGTGCTGGCGTCGCGCGCGTCGCTGGCCGACCGTGAACTCGCGGCCGCGGAGGTGGTGCGTGCGCTGCCCAAAACCGCCAGAGCGCCCAAGGGCGACGGCGCCGCCGACAACTCGTCACAGCAGCAACAGCAGTAAGGGGTATCGATGCTGGCGCGCAATGCCGAATCGTTGTACTGGATCGGCCGCTACGTGGAGCGTGCCGACGACACTGCCCGCATTCTCGATGTGACCGTGCACCAATTGCTGGAGGACTCCAGCGTCGACCCGGACCAGGCATCGCGCACGCTGCTTCGCGTTCTGGGGATCGAGCCGCCCGAAGAGCGCCTCGACGTGTGGTCGCTGACCGACATCGTCGCGTTCAGCCGCGGGACCTACGGCGGTGCGTCGATCGTCGACGCCATCTCGGCCGCACGCGAGAACGCCCGCGGCGCGCGTGAGGTGACCTCGACAGAGATCTGGGAATGCCTCAACACGACGTACAACGCGCTTGCCGAGAGGGAGCGGGCCGCGAAACGACTTGGGCCGCACGAGTTCCTGTCGTACGTCGAAGGCCGGGCGGCGATGTTCGCCGGGCTCGCCGATTCGACGTTGAGCCGCGACGACGGCTACCGGTTCATGGTGCTGGGCCGTGCGATCGAACGCGTGGACATGACCGTGCGGTTGCTGCTGTCGCGGGTCGGCGACCGCGCGTCGTCGCCGGCGTGGGTGACGCTGCTGCGTTCGGCAGGCGCCCACGACACCTACCTGCGCACCTACCGCGGTGTGCTCGACGCGGGGCGGGTGGTCGAGTTCATGATGCTGGACCGGTTGTTCCCGCGGTCGATCTTCCACTCACTGCGGCTGGCCGAACACAACCTCGACGAGTTGCTCAACCGGCCGCACAACCGCCTGGGCGCGACGGCCGAGGCGCAGCGGCTCTTGGGCCGGGCCCGCAGCGAGTTGGAGTTCCTCCAGCCGGGCGCGCTGCTGGAATCGTTGGAGACGCGCCTGGCCGGCCTGCAGACGACCTGCAGTGAAGTCGGGGAAGCGTTGGCGCAGCAGTACTTCCATTCGGCACCGTGGGTGGCATGGACCGACGCGGGGCGCGGCGACGCACTTGTCATCGAGGAAGGTGAGATCTAGATGTGGCGTGTGCGCGTGGTGCACTCGACGGGCTATGCCTACAAATCGGCGGTGACCGCGTCCTTCAACGAGGCCCGGCTGACACCACGATCGGACTCGCGGCAGAACGTGATCCTCAACCGGGTGGAGACCGTCCCGGCCACCCGCTCCTACCGCTACGTGGACTACTGGGGCACCGCGGTGACGGCGTTCGACCTGCATGCGCCGCACACGGAACTTGAGGTCACGTCGTCGTCGGTGGTCGAAACCGAGGTCGGCGAGAAACCCGAGGAGACCGTCAGCTGGGACGATCTTCGGACCGAGGCCGTCATCGACAGGTTCGACGAGGTGCTCGGTCCCACGCATTACACGCCGCGAAGCAAGCGCATCGACCGCGTCGGCAGGAGCATCGCCAAGGAGCACGACCCGTTCGAGGCGGTCGTCGCTGCCGCGCAGTGGGTTCGCAGCGAACTCGACTACGTTCCTGGCACCACAGGTGTGCACTCGTCGGGGCTCGACGCGCTGCGCGAGGGTAAAGGGGTGTGCCAGGACTTCGCGCACCTGTCGCTGATCATGTTGCGCGGCATGGGAATTCCGGCACGCTATGTGTCGGGTTATCTGCATCCGAGTCGCGAGGCGGCGATCGGCGACACCATCGACGGCCAGAGCCACGCCTGGGTGCAGGCGTGGACCGGCGGCTGGTGGGACTACGACCCCACCAACGACACCGAGATCAACGAGCAGTACGTCAGTGTCGGTGTGGGCCGTGACTATTCAGATGTCGCTCCCCTCAAGGGGATCTACTCGGGCGAGGGGTCCACTGACCTCGATGTGGTCGTCGAGATCACCCGACTGGCTTGACACACACTCCCGGGTGCACCTCGACACGGTGTAGATCCGCACCGAGTTCGATCTGGCGGTCGAACTCGGTGGCCGCAAGTTCCCGCCACTGATCCTCGGTGCCGGGGGCGATCGCCGGGACGTAATGGGTGAGGATCAGGATCCCGACGCCGGCGCGATTCGCCGTGGCCGCGGCCTCCGGCACCGAGGAGTGGTAGTCGCAGATGTCGCGGATCCGTTGCTGCGGGAGCGTGTCGATGATGTCCTTGCGGATCGCGGTGTGGATGAGCGCGCCGGCGCCGGTCGCGAGCGCGTCGAGCGTTGGGCAGGGCACGGTGTCGCCCGCGGCCACCACCGACGCGTCGGCATGCTCGACGCGGAAGCCGATCGTCGGGGTCACGGGGCGATGATCGGTGGGGGCCACCCGGATCGCCACGCCGTCGCGGTCCCACACCAGGCCCTCGGTGCGTTCGTGGACCTCGACCGGCGGAGGTGCGGTCAGGTCGTCGTGGTGGGCGATGCGGTAGCCGATGTCGCGCCCGAATGCCTTGAGCGTGGCCTCGACGACCTCTGCGGTGCCCGGCGGGCCGATGATCGGCAGCGGCGGCACATCCGGGGTGAACGTGCTCACCCAACGCGTGATGATCACATCGCCCAGGTCGGCGATGTGGTCGCTGTGCAGATGCGTCAGCAGCAGTGCACTGAGCCGCGATGCCGACGACCCGGCGGCCGCCAGCCGTTGCAGCACGCCCCGGCCGCAGTCGATGAGGAACGTCTGGCCGCCGGCGCGGATCATCGTCGACGGTCCGGCCCGGTCGGGATCGGGGATGGGACTTCCGGTTCCCAGCAGGGTGACCTCGATCATGCTGTCCTTGGTACCAATTCGGGCCATCGGACACGCCGGAAACCGACGAGTCGGGCAGGCTCTTTGGCGGGGACGCTGCTTGTCGGTGGCCTCTGGCATGATCGAACGTATGTTCGAAGACCTCGACGATCAGGCACTGGTTGCCGGTATCGAGGTTGAGTCGCGCGCGGAGTCGGCGGCTGCGGCGCGGCGGTTGGCGTTCATCGCTGAACTGGCATCGCGTCGAGCGGCGCCCTCGGAGGACGCGGTGGTGTCGTGGGCCTGTGATGACTGGGACGCTACGGCTGCTGAGGTGGGCGCAGCGATGAACATCGGGCACCGGGCGGCGTCCAAGGAGATGCGGATCGCCGAGGCGTTGCGTGAGCGATTGCCGCGGGTGGCGGCGTTGTTCGCCCGGGGCGCGGTGAGTACGCGGGTGGTGGAGACGTTGACGTGGCGGACGCAGCTGGTGACCGATGCGCGGGTGTGGGCGGTCGTGGATGCGGAGCTGGCGTCGCGCGTTCATGAGTTCGGGCCGATGTCGGTGGTCGCGTTGGAGCGCAGTGTCGACAGCCTGTTGGAGAAGTACGATCCGGCCGCGGTGCGGCGCACCAGGCAGGCGGCGCGGGATCGTGACGTCCGGTTCGGTAAGCCGGATGACGAGACGGGGACGGCATCGATATACGGGCGAGTGCTCGTCACCGACAGAGAGGCGTACTTGAAGAGGATCGCGCAATTGGTGGCCGGGGTCTGCGTCGATGATCCGCGGACAGCGGGGCAGCGACGTTCGGATGCGATGGGCGTGATTGCCGTCGGTGGGGATCGGCTGGCGTGCCTGTGCGCCAGTCCCGACTGCCCGGCCGCCGGGACGGATCCGCGAGCGGCCAACACCATGGTGTACGTGTTCGCCGAGCGGCCGGTGCTCGATGCGAAGCCGGATCCCTATGTCAACGGCGATGATGCGGGCAACCCGATTCCCATCATCGACGCCGAGTCCGAGGCCGCCTCCACTTCCGAGCCGGAGCCGGAGCCCGGTGGTGGGCCCGCACGCGCGCCGGCATTCTCACCGCAGCGTGCCACCGCGGTGATCGTCGGGGGTGGGATCGTGCCGGCACCGTGGGTCGCCCAGTTGATCGCCTCGGGGGCCAAGGTCAAGGAGCTGCGCGAGCCGTCGGTGGCCGCCGAGATGGGTTACCGGCCGTCGGCCGGCCTGGCGGCGTTTGTGCGGATGCGGGATCTGACGTGTCGCTTCCCGGGATGTGACCGCCCGGCGGAGTTCTGCGATATCGACCATACGGAACCGTTCCCCGGTGGGGCCACGCACGCGTCGAACACCAAGTGTCTGTGTCGGATTCACCATTTGGTCAAGACTTTCTGGGCGGGCTTTGTCGATCGGCAGTTGCCCGATGGCCGGGTGGTGTGGACGATGCCCAGCGGACGCACCCATATCACCGTGCCGGGCAGCCGGTGGGTGTTTCCGCAGTGGGACACCACCACCTCGGCGCTGCCACCGCCCCCACCGCGTTCGGATTCAGGGCAGCGGGGCGTGATGATGCCGCGGCGCCGGCTCACCCGCGCAGCGCAGCGGGCCCGCCAGATCAACAACGAGCGCGCCCGCAACCAGGCCTACCTTTCCGAACGGAACAAGCCACCCCCATCATGACCTGCCTGTGCCAGGGCGAAACGAATGGACCGTGGACTCACTCGCGACCCACCGACAACCAGGACGTATCGCTATAGCGGTCACCGGAAACCGTCGCGCCGGCCGCATCCAGCGATTCGAGTTGTTCAGGGGTGAGCGTCACGTCGAGGGACTCGACGTTCTCCTGCACCCGGGAAGCGCGACGGGTGCCAGGGATCGGCACGGATGCGACGCCGAATGCATCGGCGCGGTATCGCAGCCAAGCCAGCGCCACCTGCGCCGGGGTGGCTTCGACGGCCTCGGCGATCGACCGGATCGTCTCCACCACCGCCAGATTCGCCTCGAGGGAGTCTGCTCCGAAGCGCGGCATCGTCTTGCGGAAATCGTTCGGCGACTCCAAGTCGGCAGCTGAGCGCACAGTGCCGGTCAGAAATCCACGGCCCAACGGCGAGTAGGGGACGAAACCCACCCCGAGTTCGGCGGCGGCCGGCACGACGTTGCGCTCGACATCGCGGCTCCAGATCGACCACTCGCTCTGCACCGCCGCGATCGGATGTATCCGTACCGCAGCTCGAAGCTCCTGTGCAGTGACCTCGGACAACCCGAGGTGGCGGACCTTTCCAGCGGCGACCAGTTCCGCCATGGCGCCAACGGTCTCCTCTATCGGGACCGACATGTCTCGGCGATGCATGTAGTAGAGATCGACGACATCGGTCTGTAGGCGCTGCAGGCTCGCGTCGATGCAGGTGCGTACGTACTCGGCGTCGCCACGCACCTTCGGGCTCCCGGACGCACGTTCGGCCGGATTGCCCTCAATGCCGAACTTCGTCGCCAGGGTGACCTCGTCGCGACGGTCTGCCAGGAGCTTGGCGATCAGCCTCTCGTTGTTGCCACTGCCGTAGACGTTCGCTGTGTCGATGAAAGTCACACCAAGGTCCAGGCACCGGTGCAGCGTCGCCAGCGACTCGTCGTCATCGACCTCGCCGTACACCGGTGTGAGCGCCATGGCGCCGAAACCAATTGCGCTGACTGACAGATCGTCACCCAGCGTGGTGGTGGGGACAGAATTTCCGGTGGTCATGCCCGCGGTCCTTCGTTCGGAGTGGTCACCTGGATACCCGGGTGCCGGAGGATGCTCAAATGAGCACCAAACGGTCGAATCGGCTTCCGTGTCACCCGGCTCCCATTAGCCTAGTGTGAGGCAGATCACGATCGGAGGCCGGTATGCGGATCGCGGACGTGCTGAAGAACAAGGGCACCGCAGTGGTGACCATCTCGCCGCAGGCCACCGTCACCGAACTGCTGGCGGGGCTGGCCGAGATGAACATCGGCGCGATGGTGGTGATGGGGAAGAGCGGCCTCGAGGGAATCGTCTCCGAGCGCGACGTGGTCCGTCAGCTGCACAAGCGTGGCAGCAGCCTGCTGGCGCAGCCGGTGTCGTCGATCATGACCAGTGTCGTGGCGACCTGCACTCCGCGCGACACCGTCGACCACCTCAACGTGCTGATGACCCAGAACCGGGTCCGCCACATCCCCGTGCTCGACGACGGCCGGTTGGCCGGCATCGTGAGCATCGGCGACGTGGTGAAGACCCGGATGGAAGAACTCGAGACCGAGCAACAACAGCTGCAGGCCTACATCACGCAGGGGCGTTGAGGCGCGGTGCGTTCCCGTATCGGGCTGGCCGCATCCGGCTCTTGACCTGATGTGCGATGGTGGGCGGGTGTCCGCCGTCGCTGTCCGATCCGCACAGAAATTCGATGTCGCTCCGCTCGCCGCGGTCCTGGGTCGCGCCTTTGCCGACGACCCGGTGACGAAGTGGGTGATACCCGACGCCGCGCGTCGTGCCCGGGCGCTGCCGCGCATGTTCGCGGCCCTCACACGTCATCACCACTTGCATGGCGGGGGCGCCGACGTCGCTGTGGGCGGCACCGGGGTCGGTGGTACCGGAGTAGGGGCAGCGGCCCTGTGGGACGGGCCCGGCCGCTGGAAGCAGACCCCCGCCGAAGAACTGCGGATGTTGCCGATGCTGCTGCTCGCCTTCGGGCGACACCTCAGCCGTGGACGGCAGGTCGTCGACCTGATGAAGGAGCATCATCCCGATGAACCCCATTGGTATCTCGCGGTCATCGGCAGTGACCCGGTCGTGCGGGGCGGCGGATACGGCCACGCCTTGATGCGCTCACGCCTCGAGCAGGTCGACGCCGAACACGCACCGGCGTATCTGGAGTCCAGCAACCCCGACAACATCCCGTACTACGCCCGCTTCGGGTTCGAGGTAACCGGCGAGGTGCGGTTGCCCGACGACGGGCCGGTGATGACCCTGATGTGGCGCCGACCCCGCTAGTCAGTCGAATACACCGGTCATGTTGAGGATCAGCAACACGCCGGCCGCGATGAACAACGCGAGGAACAACACCAGACCGATCCCGCTCACCGCGGCGGTCGGGGTGATCTTGTGCTTCGGGCGGGGCGCGGGTTCGCCGAGGCCTGAGGTCTGCGCGGAATCCGGTGGCGTCGCACCGGGAGCGACGCCACCTCCAGGTTCCAGATCGGGCGTATCGGCCGGATTGGGGTCGGGAGGTACAGCAGTCATCTTCCTGGAGTTCCCGGTCCCACGAATTTGAAGCGCCGTGGCGGAAACCCGGGGGGCCTGCCGGCGGCAGTGCTGCTGTTACAGTGCGGAAGGCCGACCTCAGGGGAATCCGGTGCGAATCCGGAACTGACGCGCAACGGTGAGAGGCTGCCGCCTCGAGTCCGATCACCTGTGGCCGGATCTACTGTCGACGGCTCCGCGACTGGGCCCTGCATCGAAGGAATCGGCTGATGCGTGCGATCACCGCACTTCTGACCCTGTTACCGCTGGCGATCTGCGCGTTCTCGGGATGTTCGGCGCGCGGTGCCGAACCGTCGCCCCACGAGGAGACGACGAACTACCCGCTGACGCTCGAGAACTGCGGTGTCACCGTCACGATCGACCGTCCACCGCAACGGGTGGTGTCGTTGTACCAGGCGTCGACGGAGATCCTGCTGTCCCTGGGGCTCGCCGACCGGATGGTGGGCACCTCGACGTGGTTCGATCCCGTGCTGCCCGCGCTGGCCGAGGAAAATGCAAGCGTCCCGCGGCTCGCCGACAACGATCCGTCGCTGGAGACCGTACTTGCCGCCGAACCGGATCTGGTGACCTCGGCGAGCGCGCACACATTCACACCCGCGGTGGTCGCCGAACGCGCCAGGCTCGGGCAACTCGGGGTGGCCACGTACCAGTCACCGTCGGTGTGCACCGGGGCCGAGGTGGACGGCGAGACGGTCACCCGCACCGAACCGCTGACCTTCGACACGCTGTTCGACGAGATCAACCAGTTGGCGCGGATGTTCGATGTGCCCGAACGTGGCGCGCGGTTGGTGGATGATTTGCAGCGCCGCCTGTCCGAGGCCTCGCTCGAACCGAAGCCGGGCACCACCGTGGCGTACTGGTTCTCCGGGCTGCGGACGCCATACATGGCCGGATGCTGTTCGGCCCCAGGCCTGTACACCGCCGCACTCGGCCTTGCCAACGTCTTCGCCGACGCGTCGGAAGACTGGCCGGAGGTCAGCTGGGAGGCGGTCGCAGCCCGCGATCCCGACGTGTTGGTGCTGGCCGACCTCAACCGCAGGCGCATCGACGGTGACGCCCTGGACACCAAGATCGGTTTCCTGGAATCCAATCCGGTGACCCGCCACATGACCGCGGTGCGCAACAAACGGTACGTGGTGCTCACCGGATCCGAACTCGATCCAGGGATCCGTCAGGTGCAGGCGGTCGAAAAGATGGCCGCGGGCCTCGAATCGTTCGGTCTCGTCTCATGATCCGCCGACTGTGTGCCGGCGCAGCGGTCCTCGTCGTCGTCACGGCGGGTTGCGGTCGACCCGCGGCGCCGGTGGCGGTCTCGGCCGGCGCGCACGGATACCCGGTGACCGTGGACAACTGCGGCAGGCAGGTGGTGGTCGACGCCTCACCTCGGCGGGCGGTATCGCTCAACCAGGGCTCCACGGAGGTGATGCTGTCGCTCGGATTGGCCGATCGCATGGTCGGCACCGCGACGTGGACCGACCCGGTGCGCGATGACCTCGCCGAGGACAATTCGCGGGTGCCGGTGCTCGCAGTGAACAAACCGTCGTTGGAGACCGTGCTCGACGCCGAACCGGACTTCGTGTCGGCGTCGTTCGGTGGCACGCTGGGCCCGGGCGGGGTGGCCGACCGCGACCGGTTCGAAGCACTCGGCGTCCCGACGTACCTCGCGCCGAGCGACTGTGAGGGCAAGACCTCGGTCAACGGCGACGGTGCGCGCACCGAACCGTTCACGATGGATGCCATCTACACCGAGATCACCGACCTGGCGGCTATTTTCGACGTCCACGAGCGCGGTGCGGAACTCGTTGGGGACCTGCGGCGCCGGATGGACTCGGTGTCGGGCACACGTACCGACGTGGACATGGCGTTCTGGTTCTCCGATGTCCGCGCCCCGTACTTCGCGGGGTGTTGCGGAGCTTCGGGCGTCATCGCCGATGCGGTCGGGGCGCGCAACGTGTTCGATGACACGACCGACGAGTGGCCGCAGGTCAGTTGGGAGAGCGTCGCCGAGCGAGATCCGGACGTCCTGGTACTGGCGGATCTGAGCCGCAGAACCATCGAAGGCGACTCCCTGCAAACCAAAATCGCGTTCCTGGAGTCGAATCCGGTGACGCAGCGGCTCACCGCGGTGCAGCAGCGTCGGTACATCGTGGTCAACGGCGCCGATCTCAATCCGTCGATCCGCACGGTCGACGGGGTCGAGAAGGTGGCGCGCGGGCTGCGCGAGCTGGGGTTGGCGTCGGACCGGTGATCGTGCGTACCCGCTCACTGGTGGGGGTCTGGAGCGCGGCGATGGTCCTGCTCGTCGCGTCGTCCGCGCTGGCTGTGACCATCGGGCCTGCAGCGCTGTCGGTTTCGGACGTGTACCGCATCATCGGCGAGCATCTCGGCGCTGGGCCGTCAGGGGCGACGCGTCTGCAGGACGGCATCGTGTGGGAGCTTCGGCTGCCGCGGGTGTTGCTGGCCGCCGCATGCGGTAGCGGATTGGCGCTGTGCGGGGCGATCCTGCAGTCGTTGCTGCGTAATCCGCTCGCCGACCCTTTCGTCCTCGGGGTGTCGTCCGGTGCGTCGACCGGGGCGGTGCTGGTCGCGGTGCTCGGGGTCGGGGGCGGAGCGCTCACCTTGTCCGGGGGTGCGTTCGTCGGTGCGGTGTTCGCCTTCTCGGTCGTGTTGGTGCTGGCCTACGCATCGGGCGGCGGCACCGACAAGGTGGTGCTCGCGGGAGTGGCTGGGACGCAACTCTTCTCGGCTTTGACGTCTTTCATCGTGTTGTCTTCTGCTGATGCCGAGCAGACCAGGGGGGTGTTGTTCTGGCTGCTGGGATCCCTCGCGGGGGTCGCGTGGAGCGACGTCGTGACATGCGGCCTGGTGGTGTGCGGAGGGCTCGCGGTGTGCGTGTTCCATGCCAGGACGCTCGACGCGTTCGCGTTCGGTCACGACGCTGCCGCCACACTCGGTGTATCGGTGCTGCGGGCGCGCCTGGTGCTGATGGTGGTCACCGCGTTGATGACGGCCGCGCTGGTCAGCGCGGCAGGAGCGATCGGGTTCGTCGGCCTGGTGCTGCCCCACGCGGCACGGTTCGTGGTCGGTCCCGACCATCGGCGGTTGCTGCCGACGGTCGCGCTGCTCGGCGCCGTCTTCATGGTGTGGGTGGATACGCTGGCCCGCACCGTGTTCGCGCCGCAGGAACTGCCCACCGGTGTGGTCACCGCACTGCTCGGCGTGCCCGCGTTCGCAATGATCCTGCTGCGCAGAAGGGCCGGTGCGCGATGAGCTTGCGCGCCGACGACGTGCGGTGGTTGCGCTCGGGCCGGCTCGTGCTCGCGGATGTCACCGTGGCTCTCCAGCCGGGCAGCACCGTGGGCGTTCTCGGCCCAAACGGGTCAGGAAAGTCGTCGCTGCTGCGTCTGCTGGCCGGGCTCGACCGGCCCGACGCCGGGCGCGTCGAACTCGACGGGCGACCGGTGACCGCGATGCCGCGCCGTGCACTCGCGCGACGCGTCGCGCTCGTGGGCCAGCACGCCGAGACGGATCTGAACATCACGGTCGGGGACGTGGTGCGACTCGGTCGCATCCCGTACACGACGATGTTCGGCGGCGACGGGGACGGGGCATCGGCCGTGCGGGACGCGCTCGCGGTCACGGGCCTGCTCGGTATGCAGAACCGGCTGTGGCACACCCTTTCCGGAGGCGAGCGTCAGCGGGTGCAGATCGCCCGCGCGCTCGCGCAGCAACCCACGGAACTGCTGCTCGACGAGCCGACGAACCACCTCGACATCGCCCACCAGCTGGAGATCCTGGCGATGATCCGCGAGCTCGACATCACCGCCGTCGTCGCGCTCCACGACCTGAACCTCGCCGCGATGTTCTGCGACCACGTCGTGGTGCTGTCGGCGGGCGCGGTCGTGGCGTCAGGCCCCCCGGCGGATGTGCTCACCGAGCAACTCGTCGCCGACGTCTACGGCGTGCGGTGTGAGATCACCCGCGACTCCGCCGGGCCCTACGTGCGGTTCCGTCCAGGCGGCAGAACCGGCGGGCGCTAGCTCCAGGAGTACTCGGCGCGCAGCCGCTGGGCGACCACCTCGAACCGGACGCGGTCCAGGATCGCGCCCTCGCGGCGGATACCTTCCTCGGGCACGTCGAGCACGCGGTCGAGGCGCACCCAGCTGGGCCTGCCGTCGTAGTCCCAGGTTCCGGTGCCGATGCCGACCCAGTCGGGATCGTCGCTGTGATGCTCCTGGCTGGAGAGCATGAGGCCCAGCAGCGTGGAGTGGTCGCGTCCCACCACGAGCACCGGACGATCCTTGCCCTTGGTGGGGTCGTCCTCGTAGACCACCCACGTCCACACGATCTCTCCGGGATCGGCGCGGCCGTCCAGGTCGGGGGAGTACACGACCTTCCGTGCCCGGTGCGCGGTCGGGACGCTGTGCTGGGAGACCGGCCGCCCAGCAGTGATGGCTGGCGCACTGTTCGCCGATGCGCCCGCGAGGCCACTGGCCAGCACGTCCATTCCGAGCCGAATGCCCTGTTGAATGCCCTGCTGGATGCCCTGTTGCACGGTCCTGGGCACGTTGTCCGACTTCTGTAACTGGCGCACGAACTTCGACGCCTCGTTGAAGACGAGGTTCTCGGTGCCCTTCAGAACTCGCTGGAACGTCTTCCACTGCGACACCATGGATCGAGCATATGTCAGCGGGAGACCCGGCGATTGTGTCGCGGCGGGCGGCGCTCGATACCCTAGAAGCGCACAACACGTGCGCTTGACCCACGCTCACCAGGAGATTCCCATCAGCAGCTTCGCCGACAAGACGTTCACTGCGCCGGCGCAGATTCGGAACTTCTGCATCATCGCTCACATCGACCATGGCAAGTCGACGCTGGCCGACCGGATGCTGCAGCTCACCGGCGTCGTCGACGAGCGGTCGATGCGTGCCCAGTACCTCGATCGCATGGACATCGAGCGTGAGCGCGGGATCACGATCAAGGCGCAGAACGTTCGGCTGCCCTGGCGCGTCGACGGGCAGGATCACGTCCTGCACCTGATCGATACCCCGGGCCACGTCGACTTCACCTACGAGGTGTCCCGTGCGCTCGAGGCCTGCGAGGGTGCGGTGCTGCTGGTCGACGCCGCACAGGGCATCGAGGCGCAGACGCTGGCCAACCTGTACCTGGCACTGGACCGCGACCTGGCGATCATCCCGGTGCTCAACAAGATCGACCTGCCCGCCGCGGACCCGGACCGCTACGCCGGCGAGCTCGCCCACATCATCGGCTGTGAGCCTTCCGACGTGCTGCGCGTGTCCGGCAAGACCGGTGAGGGCGTGGCCGAACTGCTCGACGAGGTGGTGCGCCAGGTGCCGCCGCCGGTGGGTGATCCCGACGCGCCCACGCGCGCGATGATCTTCGACTCGGTGTACGACATCTACCGCGGCGTGGTGACCTACGTCCGCGTGGTCGACGGCAAGATCGTGCCGCGTGAGCGGATCGCGATGATGTCCACCGGCGCCACGCACGAACTGCTCGAGGTCGGCATCGTCTCACCCGAACCGAAGGCCAGCGAAGGCCTCGGCGTCGGGGAGGTCGGCTATCTCATCACGGGAGTGAAGGACGTCCGCCAGTCCAAGGTCGGCGACACCGTGACCACGGCCCGCAAGGGTGCCACCGAGGCGCTGACCGGCTACCGCGAGCCCAAGCCGATGGTGTACTCGGGCCTGTATCCCGTCGACGGTTCTGACTACCCGGATCTGCGCGACGCGCTGGACAAGCTGCAACTCAACGACGCCGCGCTGACCTACGAACCGGAGACCTCGGTGGCTCTGGGCTTCGGGTTCCGCTGCGGGTTCCTCGGGTTGCTCCACATGGAGATCACCCGCGAACGCCTGGAGCGCGAGTTCGGCCTGGACCTGATCTCCACCTCGCCCAACGTGGTGTACCGCGTCGTGCAGGACGACGGAACCGAGAAGGTCGTGACGAATCCGTCGGACTGGCCGGAAGGCAAGATCCGCACGGTGTTCGAGCCCGTCGTGAAGACGACGATCATCGCCCCGAGCGAGTTCATCGGCACGATCATGGAACTGTGCCAGTCGCGGCGCGGTGACCTGCAGGGCATGGACTACCTGTCGCCGGAGCGCGTGGAACTGCGCTACATCATGCCGCTCGGCGAGATCATCTTCGACTTCTTCGATTCGCTGAAGTCCCGCACCCGCGGCTATGCGAGCCTCGACTACGAGGAGGCAGGCGAGCAGGAGGCGGCGCTGGTCAAGGTCGATATCCTGCTGCAGGGCGAAGCTGTCGACGCGTTCTCGGCCATCGTCCACAAGGACGGGGCGTCGGCCTACGGCAACAAGATGACCTCCAAGCTCAAGGAACTGATCCCGCGCCAGCAGTTCGAGGTGCCGGTCCAGGCCGCGATCGGTTCGAGAATCATTGCGCGCGAGAATATCCGGGCCATTCGCAAGGACGTGCTCTCGAAGTGCTACGGCGGCGACATCACCCGTAAGCGCAAGCTGCTCGAGAAGCAGAAAGAGGGCAAGAAGCGGATGAAGACCATCGGTCGGGTCGACGTCCCGCAGGAGGCGTTCGTCGCGGCACTGTCCACTGACGCGGCGGGCGACAAACCCAAGAAATAGCGCGAGACACAGCTCGGCGGACAGCACGGCCCGCCCACCCATTTGGTGCGTTTGCTGGTGAATGGCACGTAGTAGGGTCATCGATACGGTGTGCACTGTGGGGGTGGTTGCTGATGAACACGGTCGGCAAGGTGTCGGTACTGGCTGCGTCGCTGGTGCTGCTGGTGGGTTGTACGCGGATCGTCGACGGCTCGGTGGAACCCGCCGCTGATCTGGCGCCCCGACCGCTCGGCGCGGCGGACATCGCAAAAGTGCTGCCCGCCATCGACGAACTCTCCGACATCCTGGATCAGCGGATGATCGAGGACACCAACGGGCGGCGCGCACTGGCGGGCGGCGTCGAGGACATGGCCGACGGGCTGGCGACGGAAAGCGATGCCTCGCCGCATGATTGCGTGGGCGCCGCGGCCCCCATGCAGCGCAGCGTCTACGAGTCGGCCGAGGTCACCGAGGTGGTCAGCGAGGGTTTCGAGGGTGACGAGGATGGCGGTGCCGTTCTCGCCGCAGGTGTCGGCGTGGTGGCCCTCGACAGCGTCGCCGCTGCCAACAAGCTGTTCGACACGTTCGCCGAGCAGTGGCAGGACTGCGACGGCACGACCGTCACGATCGTCAAGGAAGCGGTGCGCGGCGGGTTCTTCACGGACCGGGTCACCGATGTGCGGGTCGAGGATTCCGTCGTCGCCGCCACCGTCGAGTTCGGCCATACCCTCGACCGCACAACCACTCCGGTGGCACGCGCGCTGGGAGTGCGCGCCAACTGCCTCGTCGAGGTGGATGTCGCGTACTACAGCGACCCAGACAGCCGCCCGAAGGGCAACACCGATGTGGATTCGGTCGCGATCGACATCGCGCACGTGATGATGGATCAGATCAGCGATCTGAGCTGACCGATCCGGCTCGAACGATCCCTGGACGATCACCGGCGAAAAGCCCCGCGGAGAGCGACAATGAGTCATGACGTCCGGGCGGCGATGGACCCGGCTGTGCACCGCGGGTGCCGCAGTGGCTGCCGTCGGTCTGCTCTCGGGGTGTGTGCACGCCGTCGGCGGTACGCCGACGCGGGATCCCGCCGCACGGCCGCTGGGGGCCACGGTGTCCGAGGCTGATCTGGACACCCTGCTGCTGCCGGTCACCGAACTGGGTGACATCGTCGGATCCTCCGACCTGACGGTGACGGTCGAACTCGACGAGTTCAACGACAGCTCCGCGGCGATGGACGATCCCGACTGCCTCGCAGCGGCATTCGGCGCCCAGGAGCGGGTGTATGCCGGCACCGGATGGACCGCGGTGCGCGACCAGATCGTGCGTGAGCCCGGCGCGCTCAACCCGCACTGGATCGAGCAGGTCGTCGTGCTGTTCCGGTCCGATCTCCACGCCCGCGACTTCTTCGACGAATCGCACAAGACCTGGGACCGTTGCGTGGGGTCGCTGACCACCTACGACACGGCTCAGTTGCCGGTGCAGTGGTCGGTCAGCGAGGTCACCGCGGGAGAATCCACGATCAGCCAGATGTCGGTGCCCGAGAACGCGGTGCGGGGCGGTTGCCATCACGCGCTGTCGGTGGCGGCCAACGTCGTCGTCGAGGCGTGGGCCTGCGGCGAGGACATCGACAGTCAGGCCAGCGCGATCGTCGACCGGATCGTGTCGAACATCGAATAGACCGAGATTGCCTCGCCCTGAGCGCAAACCTGGGCCGAGTCGGCGGCAGACCGTAACTTCGCCGAGGTGACAAGGGAGCTTCATCTGTTGGCCTTCGGCAACACCCGGTCAGCCGGTCCGTGGCGCCATCCCGCTGCCGACAACACGCCTGCCGGGGTGCGGCGACGGCTGATCGCGTATGCCAAGACCGCCGAGGCCGGAACCTTCGACGCCCTGTTCTTTGCCGACGGCCTGAACTACGGCCCACCGGCAACCTGGGCGTACAAGATCACCGAGGACTTCGAGCCGCTCACCGCCACCGCGGCGTTGTCGTCGGTGACCGAGCGGATCGGCCTCGTCGTGACGGGATCGGCGACGCTGGCGCACCCGTATCACCTGGCGCGGCAGCTTCTCTCGCTCGACCACCTCAGCGGTGGCCGGGCCGGCTGGAACCTGGTGACCAGCTTCGCGCGCGCCGCGGCGGACAACTTCAGCGCGCGCGGTGTCGTCGCCCACGACGAGCGCTACGCCATCGCCGGGGAAGCGCTCGAGGTGGTCCGCAAGCTGTGGGACGAATGGGGTGAGGACACCATCGTCGAAGACCGCGCCACCGGGGTCTTCAACGACGTCGGCCGGATCCGGCCGGCCAACCACCACGGCCACTACTTCGACGTCGCAGGCCCGATCGGCGCGGCGCGTTCGGTGCAGGGACAGCCGGTGCTCTTCCAGGCCGGATCGTCCGAGACCGGAAGGACTTTCGCCGCCCAACATGCCGAGGTGATCTTCACCAGCCACGGCAACCGCGAGCGCGCGCAGACGTTCTACCGCCAGATCCACACGCAGGCACGGCAGCTGGGCCGCGCCACGCCGCCGCTGATCACACCGTCCCTGCGCTACCTCGTCGGCTCGACCGACGAGGAAGCCCGCCGCGCCGAACGCGAGGAGTACGAGTATTTCAGCCCCGAGTACCAGGCCGGTTGGCTGTTGGAGGTCGACGTCGACGTCACCGGCGCCGAGCTGGACGGTCCGGTTCCGGAGTCGGCATTCCCGGAGCACACCGAGACCCACCAGACCGCACTCGCGGGCTACCGGCATCTGGCGAGTGAGGGCAACCCGACGGTGCGGGAGTTCCTGTACCGCACCGTGAACGGATGGGGTGCCGCGGTGGTGGGGACGCCCGAGCGCATCGCCGACGTCATCGAGGAGTGGTTCACCACAGGGGCCGCCGACGGATTCGTCCTGCGGGATTCCGGTTTACCCGGCCAGCACGAGCTTTTCGTCGAGCAGGTGGTGCCGGTGCTGCGCAAGCGGGGCCTGTTCCGCCACGAGTACACCGGCACAACACTGCGCGCGCACCTGGGACTGGACGCCCCGCAGAGGTCGGTGTCGTGACCGAACCCTATGTGCTGGCGGCTTTCACGATGTCGACGGTGTCGCACGGCAACTTCGGCATGTGGCGCCACCCGCAGGACCGGACCTCCGAATACACCGACATCGGATACTGGGTGGACCTCGCTCGTCTGCTCGATGACGGCGGCTTCGACCTGCTGTTCATCGCCGACGCGGTGGGCCAGCTCGACGTGTTCGGGGGCGACGCCGGTGCGGCACTGGCCCGGGCGGTGCAGACACCGGTCACCGATCCGCTGCTGGCGGTGTCGGCGATGGCCGCGGCCACGCAGCGGCTCGGGTTCGGCGTCACGGTCTCGACCACCTACGAGAGTCCCTACCTGCTGGCCCGCAAGTTCAGCACGCTCGACCACCTCACGCGCGGCCGGATCGGGTGGAACATCGTCACGTCTCTGCTCGACAGCGCGGCGCGCAACATCATCGGCCGCGACCGTCAGATCCCTCATGACGAGCGGTACGCGATGGCACAGGAGTTCGTCGAGGTCACCTACAAGCTCTGGGAGGGCTCCTGGGAACCGGGCGCCGTGCTGCGGGACCGCGAACTCGGGGTGTTCACCGATCCGGCGAAGGTGCACGACATCGCCCACGACGACCGGTACTTCAGCGTCCCCGGTGCACACCTCGTCGAACCGTCACCCCAGCGCACACCGGTGCTGTTCCAGGCTGGCACCTCACCCGCCGGACGCGAGTTCGCCTCCCGCAACGCCGAATTGGTGTTCGTATCCGATCCGCACCCGGAGGTGTTGCGGGCCAACATCGACGACGTCCGACGGCGAGCGGCCGGACACGGCCGCGATCCGGAGTCGTTGAAGTTCATCACCTCGGTCGAGATCGTCACCGACAACACCGATTCGGCCGCGCGGGCCAAGGCCGACGAGTTGGCCCGGTTCCACGACCCGGAGGGCGCGCTGGTCTTGTTGTCGGCGCTCAGCGGAGTCGACTGGTCCACATACGGCGTCGACCGCCCGATCGAACAGTTCGACACCGACGCGAGCCGGTCGATACTCGCCGCGGTCACCGATTCCGGTACGCGCCAGCGTGTCACGCTGCGTGACTACGTCGGTGGCCTAGGCGGATTCGGCGGGAGACTGTTCGTCGGGTCCGGTCCGACGGTGGCCGACGAACTGGAGGCCTACGCGGACAAAACCGGCGTCGACGGGTTCAACATCGCCTATCACATCACGCCAGGGAGTTTCGCCGACGTCGCCACCTACCTGATCCCGGAACTGCGCAGACGAGGCCGGGCGCGTGATGCAGGTGACCCCACGACGCTGCGGCAGCGCCTGTTCGGCGGTGACTCACCGCTGCTGGGTGAGCAGCACCCCGCTGCCGCGTTTCGTCGTAAACCTGTTCATTCTCAATAGAATCCCGCCGATTTCATCGGTTTCACACCAGCTGCACGTGCTGCAGCCTGACATCAGATATCAATCGATCGTCCGGGCTTCGTTTGTGCGCGGACCGTGTCGCGGTCAGAAAGGACACCACCGTGACCACCACAGATGATCCGATCGCGACGGTCGGGGGACGGGCCCTGACCGCCGCGGAATCCACCGGTCTCGAACGTGACGCTCTCGGCGCATGCGGGGTCTTCGCTCAGGGCCTCGCCGCCGCGGCCCCCAGCGTCGCGCTGGCCGTGGTCCCGTTCGCACTGTTCGTCGCGGCAGGGGCGGGTGCCGCGTGGGCCGCGGTCATCGGCCTGTTGATCGTCGTGCTCGTGGCGCTGACGATCAGCTTCCAGGCCAGGCGCACGGTGTCGTCGGGCTCGCTGGGCACCTACACCGGCAATGGACTCGGGCCGGGTTTCGCCTTCGCCGCGGGTTTCAGTCTGCTGTTCGGTTACATCGGTTTCGCCACCACCGGAACGCTCGGCGGAGTGCTGTATCTGGACGCCTTCCTGGAATCGATCGGCCTCGGTTCCCAGGCCATCTGGTTCAAGCTGCTGTTGGTGGCCGTCGTGGTCGGGATCGCGGTCTACCTGCCGTACCGCGGTGTGTCGGTGGCCGCACGCTACGAGCTGGCATTCGAACTGCTGGCCATCGCCTCGATTCTGGTGATCATCGTCGCGTCCTACATCGGGTACGGGTTCCGGATCGACTGGGAGCAGTGGAAGCCTCAACATCTCGGGTCGAGCGCGACGTTCATCGCCGCGGTGACCGCGGTCGGGTCGTACGCGGGGTTCGAGAGCGTGGCATCACTGGGTGCCGAGGCCAAGAATGCCCACCGCAACATCGCGCGATCACTCCTGCGCGTGGTGATTCTGCTCGGCGTGCTCTACATTTTCGCCACCTACCCGCAGATCCTGCATTTCGACGAGATCGACGGCGACAAGGCGGTGCTGCCCCAACTTGCCGACTCGGTCGGCGTGGGATGGGTCAACCAGGTGGTCAGCGCCGCGGTGGCGATCGCCTTCATCGTGTTCGTCACCGCGGTCACCACGGCCGCGGCGCGATCCCTGTTCACCTTCGCGCACGAAGGCGCGCTTCCGCGGGTGTTCACCACGGTGCACGAGAACTACAAGACGCCGTGGGCCGGCGTGGTCTTCGTCGGCATCGTCGCATTCGTGTTCTCGGTCGCCGCCACGTTCAGTTCGGCGGGCCGGCTGGTGTTCGACGTGTACGGCGGCTACGTGGCCAACTGGGGTTTCCTCACCAGCTATCTGCTCGTGGTGATCGCCACCCCGATCTGGCTGCGCAAGATCAACGCGCTGACACCGTGGCATCTCGTGGTGTCGGTCGCCGCGACCATCGGGCTCGGATACGTGATCGTCAGCAACTTCTACCCGGTGCCCGAGTTCCCGTTCAACATCCTGCCGTTCGTGTTCGGGGCGATCCTGCTGGCGGGGCTGGCCTGGTACTGGTACCTCAAGCGGACCAGGCCCGAGATCGCGCGGCGCATCGGGACCATCCAGACCCTCTCGGAGGAGGAACGGCAGCGGCTGGCCGACGAAGGCATCGCCGACGTCCTCAAGGGCGAACCGGGCGGGACACCATGACCGTCACCCAGAACACGTTCGCCGGCACGTGGACCGTCCGGCAGGCCACCGCCCACGACCATCCCCACATCGCCGATTTCCACGCCACCACAAAGGGTCTGGGCGGCCGGAAGTTCGCAGCGGACTCCCGCGACATCGCCGAACAACTCGACGGGGCGTTGCCCGGCTCGGCCGTCGTCCTGCGCGGTGAGTCCGGCGGCGTGCTCGGATATGCCGCGCTGCACGGCCCCGACACCGCAGAACCGGAACTGCTGGGCACCTTCGTGTTCGCCGCCTCGGCACCTGTGGAGGCGGTCCGGGAGATCGTCGGTGACATCGTCGACGATTTCCACCGCGCCGCGACACCGGGTTCATATCTGCGGGTGTACATCGGCGCCGACCAGGCCACGGCGATCGCGGCGCTGGTGGACCGAGGCGCTCGCCAGGAGCGGCGGTTCATCGGCACCCGCAAGTCCCTGCTCGATGAGGACCCCGAACAACTCGCCGCCGCACACGTCGACGGACTCACGATCCTGGCGTGGCCGCAGGTGATCTCGGCCGGCCTCAGCGAAGACGTTCGCCGGTTGCAGTTCGACACGTTCAGCGAGCACTTCGGCAACATGTCGAAGACGCCGCAACGCTGGGAACATCATCTGCACAGCCGGGCCTTCACCCCGGATTTCAGTCTTGCCGCGGTCGATCGGGACGGTGTGGTGGTCGGATACGTCCTCGGCTCCACCTACACCGTTCGCACCGACCGGGGCGAGGAGCGCAGCGCACACACCGACTACATCGGTGTGCGCCGCGACCGTAGGGAGCGGGGCACCGGAGAGCTGCTGCTCAAGAAGATCTGGCTGGCGGCGCTGCGCCGCGGCTTCACGGCCGCGTCGTTGGGCACCGACATCAACAACGCCAGCAACGCGCACGTGCTGTACCGCCGACTGGGATACGTGGCGGTTCGCGACGAATACGCGTATCGAATCGATGCCGACGGGAGTACGAAATGAGCAGCGACAGCTTCTATCTGAAGCGACCGACGGGATACGACGCCGAACTCCGATCGGTGTTCCGGCCCGTCTTCGCGCGTATCGCCGAGGGCAATGTGGGACGTGAACGCAATCGAGTTCTCCCGCATGAGCAGGTGCGTTGGCTCAACGAGGCCGGTTTCGGAACCCTGCGGATTCCCGCCGAGCAGGGCGGTTTCGGTGCGTCCCTGGAACAGACATTCCAGCTGCTGGCCGAGTTGGGGCAGGCCGATCCCAACGTCGCGCACATCTGGCGCAACCACCTGGCGTTCGTGGAGGACCGGCTCAACGCGCCCGTCACCGAGGAGAACAACACCTGGATCAAGCGGTTCCTGGCCGGTGAGTTCGTCGGCGGCGGCTGGACCGAGGCCAACAACGGCACGCTCGCCGACATCGCCACCACCATCACCGCCGAGGACGACCACTGGCGCGTTTCTGGCGCGAAATACTATGCGACGGGCAGTCTTTACGCCGACTGGCTCGATGTGATCGGGCGCGGTGACGACGGCGAACTGTGGACCGCGCTGGTGCGGGCCGACGATCCGGGTGTGCGGCTCGTCGACGACTGGCGTGGTTTCGGGCAGCGCACCACCGCAAGTGGTTCTGCGCACTACGACAACGCGAGGGCCGAGCGCGGCAATGTGTTCCCCGCGGTCGAGCGGTTCTCCTATCAGCCGCACTTCTACCAGATCGCGATGCTTGCCGTGCTCACGGGCATCACGAAGGCCGTACAGCGAGACGGTTCGACCGCGCTGAGACAGCGCAAACGCAACTATCCACAGGGGCTTTCGGAGGTGCCCTCCGACGACGCGCAGCTCCTCCAGGTGGTCGGCGAGGTCTCGGCGGAGGCGTTCGGCGCGGAGGCCGCATTGGCGCTGAGCGCACGGACCCTCGACCGCGTGGTGGCCGGCCGGCTCGCCGGGAGCGAGGACCGTGCCCGTCAACTGCTGATCGATGCCGAGGTCGCGGTCACCCAGGCGCAGCTGGTGATCATCGGCGCCGCACTGCGGTCCACCACGAAGGTGTTCGACGCGCTCGGCGCCTCAGGCGTGTCCGAAGAACTCGGCCTGGACCGGCATTGGCGCAATGCCCGCACTCTCGCATCGCACAATCCCGTGGTCTACAAGGCGCGGATCCTCGGCGACTGGTTCATCAACGGCAAGGATCCGGTGCCGGACCTGGCGTCGCGAGGGCGCGGAGGCCAGGGCAACTGAGGCGCTGATCAGCCGACGCGCAGTACGGCCTTACCGGCAACGGTGCGGCCCAGCAGCGCCGACGCGGCCGTGGAGATGTTCTCCCAGGAATCCCGCAGCCCGATCTGCGGGTCGAGTTCCCCGTCGGCCAGCAAGGTCAGCAGATAACTCAGATCCTGACCGATCGGTGCGCCGATCACGAACGGCTCCAGCCGTTTCCGGTTGCCGGTCCGGCGCTCCTCCTCGAAGTTGATGGTGGTGGGCTGGTTGGAGGCCATCCCGATGGACTGCACCGACCCACCATCGGATACGAGCCGGAAAGCCTGCGCCAACAGGGGACCGCCGACATTGTCGAGCACCCCGAACACCGGCTCGTCGATCCCGTCGAGCCCCACCGTCACCTCGGCCGCCCCGAGTTCTTCGAGTCCCGCGCCGCGCGCCGGGCTGCCGACCGCGGCGATCACGTGGGCGCCCGCCCGGGCCGCGAGTTGTACGGCGAAACGGCCGACGCCACCGGAGGCGCCGGTGATCAGCACGCGTCGCCCGACGACCGGCCCGAGTGCACGCAACGCCTGCAATGCCGTCACGCCGGCCACCGGGAGCGCCGCGGCCTCGTCGAACTCGACGAACTCGGGCAACACGGCCAGGTTCTCGGTGGCGATGGCGCGTCGTTGTGCCCAGCCACCCCCGAAGTTCAGCCCCACCACGCGGGTTCCGACCGGTGGGCCGGACCCGTCGGCCGCGGCCTGCGCGACGATTCCCGCGGTGTCCCAGCCGGGTACCTCACCGGGTTTGCGTGCGTGGTCGATGAAATGCAGTTCGCCGAAGTTCAGCGCGATCGCCCGCACGTCGATCAACGCCTCTGATGCGCCGACAACGGGTTCGGCGACCTCGTCGAATCGAAGGTTTGCAGGGGCCAGCGGGTCGTACACAATGGCTCGCATGTTGGGGCCAACCTCGCGGGGCCCGCGGCTATTCCCCTCCCATAGGGTGAACGCGTGAGCGAACACGATCGCACACGCTGGGACGCGGCATACACTGACCGGCCGGTGCCCGGCGCCGTGCCGGGACCGCCGCGGTCCTTCGCCGGTCATGTCGACGAATTCCCCACGGCCGGAAGCGCACTCGACGTCGCGTGCGGCAGCGGCGAGAACTCGGTGTGGTTGGCGCAGCGGGGCTTACACGTGTGGGCCTTCGACGTGTCGCCTGTGGCGATCGCGCGGGCTGAGCAGTTGGCGGTGCGGCATGGCGTGGCGCAGCGGTGCCGGTTCGACGTGGCCGACCTCGACGACGGGCTGCCCGACGGCGCGCCGGTCGACGTCGTGCTGTGCCACCGGTTCCGTGACCCACGGCTGTACCGGTCACTGCGTGCCCGGCTGGCGCCCGGCGGGCTGCTGGCGATCTGCGTGCTGAGCAGGGTTGGCGCCGCGCCCGGGCCGTTCCGGGCGTCTGCCGGCGAACTGCGTGCGCACTTCGGCGATCTGCGGGTGATCGCCGAGCACGAAGGCGACGGCGAGGCCTGGCTCCTCGCCCGTGTGCCGGATTGATTCTCTTGCCGAGCAGACATAAAACTGCCCAATTTCGTGGGAAAAAGGGCAGTTTTGTGTCTGCTCGCGAGAAGAAATCAGCCGTTGACCGAGATGTTGGTGATGTCGGCGTTGTTGCCGAGCGACTGCCAGGTCCAGTTGGTCACGCGATCCGAGGTGGGAATGGTCTTCACGCGCTCGATCAGGGGGAACCATGCCAGATCCACACTGGCGATCTTGTTGGCCTCTTTCCAGTCCGCGGTGGGATCCTGCGCGGCGAAGGCCCGCGCGGCCGCGGCGTTGAGTTGCGGGTTGTGGTAGGTGACGCCATTCCAGGTGCCACCGGGCGCGAAATCGGAGTTCAGCCAGCCGCCCAGCGTCATCCGTGCGCTGTTGCCCTGCCAGTCCGGTGTCCACGTCGTGATCGCGAGATCCCACTGGTCGAGGTTCGACGTGTCGGCCAGATAGGCCCGGAACGCGCCCCAGCTGTCGCCCGCGACCGGGACGAGGCGCACGGCGATGCCCGAGCGGGCCAGCGCATTCTGCACCGAGGTGCCGATCTTCTCGAACTCCGGGGTGTTACGGTACGCGACGCTGAGCGTCAGATCCTTATGCCCGGCCTCGGCGAGCAGAGCCTTGGACTTCTCGGGGTCGCCCTTGTCCTCGGGTGTGGGGTAAGGGTTCTCGTCGTTGAATCCGACCGTCGTCGACGTGAGGATCTCGTTGCTCGGGATCGCCGAGTCCGGACCGCCCAGGCCGCGCACCACATCGGCCCGGTTGAGCGAATAGTTCACGGCTTGACGGACTTTGAGGTCCTTCAGTGCGGCCTGGGCCGGTGTCGCCGGCTCGGCCGGATTGTTCCAGCTGATGAACACCGCCGAACCGCTCGCCGACGAATGCAGATGCTGCGGGTTCGTCCGCTTGTACTGCGCGATGACGTTGGCCGGGAACGACCGCACGTACAGCGCGATATCCGCGGTGCCGGTCTGCAACTGCTGCGACGCGGCGTCGGCCGAGGCCACGGTTGTGTCGAACACGATCTTGTCGGCGTAGGCCTTCCGCGGATCGCCTTCGGAGTTGTACTCGGGCACCTTCGCCAGCGTCAGCTGCTTGCCCTGATCGTAGGATTCGATGTGGTACGGCCCGCTCGACACGTAGTTCTTCCGGAACTCCAGGCTGTCGGCGAAGTACTTCGATGTCACCTCCTCGGGCAACGGCGTGACGAAGTTGAGGGTCAGGATGTCCAGGATGTCGCTGGCCGGTTCGGTGAGCGTCAGTTGCAGCGTCTTGTCATCGAGGGCCTTGAGACCCCGGATCTCGTGGGTGTCGATGAACTGCTTGACGGCCGCGAGGTCCCCGGTCGGCACCTTCGCGAATTCGGCGGCGTACTCCTCGAATCCGTCGAAGGTGGCGTTGAAGTACGTGATCGCGCTGACCTGCGCGTTGGGGTCGGGGAACCGCTTGACGGCGTAGACGAAGTCGTGGGCGGTGATCTCGCGGCTGCTCGCACCGGAGAACGTGATGTTGTCCCGCAGGTGGAACGTGTACGTCTTGCGGTCGGGGCTGATGTCCCAGCTCTCGGCCAAATCGGGCACCACGGTGGTGTCCTCGCCGATGCCTTCGGGGCTACCCGGGTACGTGACGAGTTGGCGGGTGGTCGCGCGGATCACCTGCCACGACTCGGCCGAGTAGGCGATCAGCGGATCGAGTGCGTCGATGTCCTCGACCGACGCGATGCGCAGCGTGCCGCCGTAGAGGCTGTCGGGGCGGGTCGACGACGCCGACTCGCCGCCGTCGGTTCCGCAGGACGCGAGAACGAGCGCCGTGGTGGCGATCAGCGCGCCGAGAACTCTCCGTGTGGATTTCATGGTGCTCCTCAGTCGTGTTGTGAGAATGCTCATTTGCCGCTGCGGGCGTGGGTGATGACGTCGATGACGAACGTCGAGACGACGAAGATGACGGCGCCGAGCAGGGTGCAGCCGATCACCACGGGTGCGTCACCGTCGTTGGCGGCGCTGACGGCCAGGCGACCGACACCGTCGAGTCCGAAGATCTGCTCGGTGATGATCGCGCCGCCGAGGATCGCGGCGAACTCGATGGCGCCCAACGTCAGGATCGGGTTGAGCGCGGCCGACAACGCGTGGTTGAAGTACACGCCGCGGGGGCCGAGGCCTTTCGCACGCGCCGTCCGGATGTAGTCCCTGTCGGCGACCTCCAGGACCGATGCGCGGACGACCCGCTGGAACAGTCCGACCTCGACCAGCAGCAGAGTTGTCCAGGGCAGCAACAGATGCCGCGCCCACTCGGCGGGCGATTCGGTGAACGCCACGTAGCCCCCGCTGGGGAAGAACTTCACCCCGGCCAGGGACAGCTGGTAGTACAGCACGAACAGCAGGACCACGCCCGTGACGAATGTCGGCACGGACAGAAGGACATACGACACGCCCGAGGTCACATGGTCGAACACGCTGCCGGGCCTGCGGGCCGCGTACACCCCGAGGACGATCGAGATCGTGACCCACAGCAGGAGCGCGCCTGTGGCGAGGCTGAACGTCACGGGGATCTTCTCGAGGATCAGCTCGGTGACCGGACGTTGCTGCCGGTAGGAGTAGCCGAGGCTGGGCGGCCAGTTGAACAGACCGGTCGGCGTCCCCTTGATCTCGGGTCCGCGCACGATGTAGTACCACAGCTGCAGATACCAGGGGTCGTTGAGCCGCAAGCTGTTCGCGATCGCCGCGATGGTCTCTTCCGAGGCGTTCTCGGGGGCGAGCATGCGGGCCGGATTGCGGTACGCGATGCGTGTGAGGCCGAACGTGATCAGCACGACCGCGAGAACCGTCAGCGCCATGCGCGAAGCGCGGGCCAGGAGGAAACGGGTCATCGGGTTCACCGCGCCGACAGGGGATCGAACCGGCTGCGGAGCCGGGTGCTGAGGATGTTGAACCCGAGCACCGTCACGAACAGCGCGCCCGCGGGCGCGATGAGCATCAGCGGCTGGACCTGGTACAGCGCGGAATCCTGGGCGTTGGCGATCATCGTGCCCCAGCTCGGTGTCGGAGGCCGGATGCCCACGCCGAGGTAGGACAGCGACGCCTCGGCGACGATGTTGGTGGGCAACTGCACGGCCCAGTAGATGATCACCGTGGGTGCGATGTTGGGCAGGATCTCCCGTACCAGCACCCGGGTGTGCGAGCTTCCGCAGCCGACGGCGGCCAGCACGAAAGGCCTGGCCTTCAGCTCGGTCACCGAATTACGGACCAGGCGTGCGAAATACGTCCACGAGAACAACGCGATGATGCCGATCACCACGAAGACCGGGTCGACCAGCGTGGTACCCGCGGTGCCCCGGTTGAGCGTCACCACGCTGAGCGCCGTCACAAGAAACGGGAAGGCCAGTGCGACGTTGGTGAACTCCGACAGCACGGCGTCGACACGGCCGCCGAAATACCCGCCGATCAGACCCACGACGACACCGACCGCCATTGCGATCGTGGTGGCCGGGACACCGATGGCCAGTGAGATCCGCGCGCCGTACAGCGTGCGGATGAACACGTCGCGGCCCGACCCGTCGGCGCCCAACAGGAACCCGTTACCGCCGGTGATGGGCAGACCGCTGTCGTCGAGTGTGTCGTCGGGGAACTGGTCGTTGGGGCCGTGCCCGACCACCGCGGCGATCAGCGGCGCCGAAACCGCCGCCAGCACAACCAGTCCGACGAGCAGCGACCCGAACAGCAGACCCGGGTTGGCCAGAAACGAGCGCCAGCCGCGCCTGCGTGCCGATAGCTCGACGGCGACGGGGGAGCGCAGCGCGAGAGAAGTCATGACACAGCCGCTTCGAGTCGGGGCACCGCGTCGAGCAGACGACGCGTATAGGCCGACTGCGGTGCGGCGAACACCTCTGCGGTACGGCCGATCTCGGCGACGCCGTCGGGTGCGAGCACGATGACGCGGTGCGCGACCGAGGACACCACGCCCAGGTCGTGCGTGATGAACAGGAACGCCGTGTCCCGTTCGCGCGCAAGTTGTTCGATCAGGTGGATGATCTCGGCCTGCGTGGTCACATCCAGCGCCGACAGCGCCTCGTCGGCGACGATGAGCGCGGGGTCGAGCACCAGCGCCCGCGCGATCGCCACCCGTTGGCGCTGTCCGCCGGACAACGCGGCGGGAGGCCGCTGCAGCAGATCCGTCGACAGCCTCGCCTGGGTGGCGGCCTTCCGCACGCGTGCGGTGACCTCGGCGTTCGGTACCCGTTGTGCGCGCAGGGGTTCGGCGATCGAATCGCCTGCGGTGCGGCGGGGGTTGAGGCTGGAGTACGGGTCCTGGAACACCATCTGCACGATGCGGCGGGTACGCGGTGCCAGCCGCGGCACACCGTCGTCGACGGCGGTGGGCAGTTGATACCCGTCCAGCACGATCGTGCCGGCGTCGGCGTACTGCAGCCCTGCGACGATGCGCCCGACGGTCGACTTACCTGAGCCGGATTCGCCTACCACGCCCACGATCTCGCCGCGGTCGACGGTGAAACTCAGGTCCTCGATCACCGTCTTGCGGTCGCGCCGGCCCCGGCTGCGGTAGCTCTTGCGCAGGTTGTCGACGACCAGCAGCGGTTCGGTGCCGCGTTCGCCGGCACCGCGTCCGCCGAGCGTGTGCAGTGCGGACGCGGCCAGCAGATCCCGGGTGTACTGCTCACGCGGCGCGCGGTAGATCTGCTCGCGGGGACCGGATTCCACCACGCGCCCGTCCTTGACGACGGTCACCGTATCGGCGATCTCGTGCACCACGCCAAGATCGTGGCTGACGAACAGGATCGCGGTGCCGTGCTCGTCCTGCAACCGCTTGAGCAGCCTCAGTATGTCGGCCTGCACGCTGACGTCGAGTGCGGTGGTCGGCTCATCGGCGATGATGAGTGCCGGGTTGAGTGCGATGGCCATCGCGATCATGACGCGTTGCCGCATCCCGCCGGAGAACTCGGCCGGATAGTGACCGCGGGCCCGTGAGGCGTCGGCGATGCCGACCTCCTCGAGCAGCTCCTCGACCCGGGTACGGCGTGCCGTACGGTTGTGGCGCGTGTGGATTCGCAGGACTTCGTCGATCTGATTCCCGACGGTCTTGAACGGGTGCAGATTGCTCTGTGGATCCTGGAAGACGAAACCGATGTGCTTGCCCAGGACTCCGCGCAGCTCGCGGTCGGAAAGTGTCAGCAGGTCGCGTCCGTCGAAGCGCACAGAACCGCTCACCTGGGCGCGGGTACCGAGCAACCGGGTGGCAGCCAGCAGCGAAACACTCTTGCCGGAACCGGATTCGCCGACCATCGCCGCGGTCTCGCCGGCCTGCACCGAGAACGAGAAGGATTCGACCGCTCGCACCGCTCGCCGTCCGCTCGCGCGGTTCCCGGTGTGGATCGTGACGGCGAGGTCGGCGACGTCAAAGAGCGCCATTGTGAATTCGCGCCCGCACGGGCGACGTCGCCGCAATCATGCGACCACTATCTGTCCCCGCGACGCCACCGGCACCGGTTTCGATCAGCGGGAAATTATCCTCTCTCAGAACACGATTCCGGCATACGGCGCCTCCGGCACCGCGAACAACCGGTCGGCGGCGTCCACCGCACCGGTGTTGTCCGCCCGCACGGATCCGGCCAACACGAGGCTGCGCCACGATGATCCGCCCAGCAGCACGGCCCCGAGCGCCTCGACGCCGGCCACGAGTTGTGCGGGCCGGTCGGTGGCCGTCGCCCCGTCGGGCGCGATCCGGAACGTGCGGGAGTTCTCGGGCAGCAGCGTGTCCTCGATCCGCAGCGTCACCTCGTCGTCACCGGTGTATGTGCGGGCGACCAGCGCCGCCGCGACATCGACGATGCGCAACCAGGTCTCGTCGCGCACACCGGTGATCCGCGCGGTGCGACGGTCCGTGAGCAACATCGGCATCGGATCGTCGACGGGCAGCGCCGGAAAGACCACGCGATCGATCAGGTCGAGCTCGAGCAGGTACCGCACCAGGGCCAGGTACGCCTCGGAGGTGGGTGCGAACAGGTCGTCGACGACGACGGTGCGCTGGTTGCTGACGAACCAGCCGTCGGTGTCGGCGGCGTGGTAACGGACGAACCCGGTTTCCGAACCTGGGTCACCTTGCACGGCAACGTAGTTCGGCGCGGACGTGGCCTGCGCCTTGAGTCGCCGGGTATGCCACCACACCGCGGGACGGTCGATGGATCCGGGACGCGTGGGCCGGTTGGCGGTGTAGATCTGCGGCAGCAGCTCCCACGACGTGTCGACGTCGACCAGGCGCACCGGGCCACCTCGTGCGACACCGGACCTCAGCGTGGCGCGGCGGACGTCGACCTCGATCGTCGCCGTCGAACTGGCGACGCCGTAGCCGAACCGTTCGTAGATCGTGGCCTCCGATGCGCGCAGCGTCGCAACGGCCTCGCCGCCATCACGGATCTGCTGCAGTTGCGCGCGCATCAGATCGGTCGCGATCCCGCGGCGTGTGAACGTCGGCAGCACCCCGACGTGGGTGACCGCGGCATGTGCGAGTTGTTTGCCGCCGGGCAGTGTGAGCGTGCTGGTCTGGGCATCGGTGGTGCCCACGAGTTGGCCGTCGACGAAGGCGCCGATCGTGCGGCCCGGCTCCATGAGGGTGTGGATCTGGCCCGGCTGCAGATCGGTCAGCTGCGGGAATCCGACCATGGCCGTGCGGAACACGTTGATGGCGGTGATCAGCTCGGCCTCGGTGTCGATCACCCGGATCTCGTGCGCGCTCACGGCAGTCCCCGCTCCTGCTCGGCCGGATAGCCACCGGTGACGATCTTCGGCAGCAGGCATCCACTCCAGTGATTACTCATCAGCCACGCAACGCTGCCAGCACCGCGCGCCCCCGGCAAGCGATATATCCCGGCTGAGTTTTTCGGCCGCTGCTCGGCAGAGGGTTCTGCTCGCGGGCCGGAGGCCGCCTACATCGGGGCGTTCGCGGGGACGAACACCCCGGAGCTGTCGGCTTCCTCCTCGGCCCGGATGACGTGCACCACCGCGTTGATCAACGCCAGGTGGGTGAACGCCTGCGGGAAGTTGCCCAGATGCCTGCCGGTCCTCGGCTCGATCTCCTCGGCGTACAGGTGCAGTGGGCTCGCGAACGACAGCAGGCGTTCACACAGGTGCTTGGCACGGCTGACCTCACCGATCTCCACGAGCGCCGACACGAGCCAGAACGAACAGATCGTGAACGTGCCCTCTTCGCCCGACAGGCCGTCGTCGGTCTCTTCCACGCGGTACCGCAGCACGAGCCCTTCCTCGGTGAGCTCGTCGGCGATCGCCAGCACGGTCGCGCGCACGCGCGGATCGTCGGCGGGGAGGAACCGGGTCAGCACCGCCAGCAGCAGTGAGGCGTCGAGTGCGTCGTCGCCGTAGCGCTGCGTCAGCACGCCGCGCTTGTCGACGCCCTTGGCCAGCACGTCGGCCTTGATCTCCTCGGCGATCGCGCGCCACTGCTGCGCGTAGCTCTTCTCGCCCTGCAATTCCGCGAGCTTGGAGCCGCGGTCCAGCGCAACCCAGCACATGATCTTGCTTGAGGTGAAGTGCTGCGGTTCGCCGCGCACCTCCCAGATACCGCGATCGGGTTCCTTCCAGTGCTTGATGGCTTCCTCAACCTGGTTCTTGAGCACCGGCCACAGCGCGTCGGGAATCTGCTCGCGCGACTTGGCGTGCAGGTACACCGAGTCCAGCATCGTGCCCCAGATGTCGTGCTGGCGTTGGTTGTACGCACCGTTGCCGATGCGCACGGGCCGCGAGTTGTCGTAACCCGACAAGTGGTGCAGCTCTTCCTCGACCAGGCTGCGTTCACCGCCGACGGCGTACATCACCTGCAGCGGATGGCGTTCGCCGTTGTTGGCGCCCGACACGTCGGCGATGAACGAGAAGAAGTCGTCGGCCTCGCGGTCGAGACCCAGGGTGTACAGGCCCCACAATGCGAACGTCGAGTCGCGGATCCAGGAGTACCGGTAGTCCCAGTTGCGTTCGCCCTGAGGTGTCTCCGGCAGGGACGTGGTCGGTGCGGCGAGCAGCGCCCCGGTCGGGGAGTAGGTCAGGCCCTTGAGCGTCAGCGCGCTGCGCTGCAGGTACGACCGCCACGGATGGTCGGGGAAGTCTCCGACGTTGATCCACTGGCGCCACGCCTCGCTGGTCTTCCACATCTTGTCGGCGGCCTCATCGTAGGTCTGTGGCGCCGGATGCTTGGACCAACTCAGGGCCACGAACACATTGTCGCCCTCGGTGAGCCGGGTACGGGCCCTCGCCTCGCGGCCCTCGATGCCGATGCGCAGGTTCGTGGTGAGACGCAGGGTCGGGTGGGAATCTGGGTTGCGGCTCGCACGGGCGATCGCCTCGCCGTACGCCGGGCCCGAGTACTCCCACGCCGCGCTGGCCCGGTGGTAGTCGAACGCCGGTTCGCAGCTCATGACGAGCTCGACGGTCCCGCTCACGCACCGCACGGTGCGCAGCAGGATGTGCTCGGCGTCCCAGTCCATCGGGGTGCGGCGATGGGTCCGCGACCGCGTCTCGATGTCATGCCACGGCCCCATGACCAGCGCGTCGCGCACGATCAGCCAACCCGTGTGTGTCTGCCACGTGGTCTCCAGGATGAGGCTGCCGGGGAGATAACGCCGGGCCGCGGGGACGCTCACGCCGTAAGGACCGAGGCGGAAATGGCCGGCGCCGCGGTCCAGGATGGCGCCGAAGACGCTGGGGGAGTCCGGCCGGGGAACACACAGCCATTCGACCGATCCGGCCGAGCTGATCAGGCAGGTGTTCTCGCAGTCGGAGAGAAAGCCGTAGTCGGCGATCGGCGGAAACGGATTCCGCAGCGTCGGGCCCGCGGAGTAAGGCACCGGAGCAGTGACAGTCAGCGGGCCGTCGGCCGTCTTCCTGTCCGCACCATCGGTGGGCTCGGTCTGTTGCAGAACCATGCAGCACATCATCGACTGCGGAGATGCGCCGCGTCTACCCGGAACGGACGTGTCGAAAGTTACTGGCGGGACGGGACGAGTTTTGCCATCGCCTACGCTTGCCTCATGGGCGCGATCCTGAATTGGTGGGACGGCGTTGAGCTGTGGCTGACGGGGCTGCCCTTCGTGGCGCAGACCGCGGTCGTGATGCCGGTGGTGCTGGCGTTGGCGTACGGCATCGCGCTCGTGCTCGACGGTGCGCTCGCCCAGGGTGTGCAGGGGCTTCGGCGGTTGCGGCGCGATTCGACGGACGCGGGATCGAAATGACCGGGATGCCGCGGTCACGGGTGACGTTGGTGCTGGTCATCCTCGTGCTGCTCGTCATCGTCATGTGGTTTCTCACCCGCTGAGGTCCCCTCTCGGCGCGGCGAGCGCTCTCATCTCTGTTATTCTTCGCGCCATGCACGCGGCCGCCAGCGCTACGGGAAGCCACATCGTGGTGCTTCCTGCTGCCGGTTTCCGCGTTGTCGCCGATGCTCACTGTTGTCGCTGACCCCAACCCGTCCGCGGTTCGGGGTCAGTCGTGGCTGATCGTTTGCCAAGAGAACTGATCCATCTGCCCTTCCGCTGTGACGGTTCACCCCTGTCCCCAGCCCCAGAAGGAAGGTCGATCAGTGCCCACCGACAAGTCCACATCCAGGTTCTGGCCAGTTCTCTCCAAAGCCGTCGTGCTCGCCGCCGTCGGCGTCCTTGCCGTTGGCTGCGGCGGCGGCGCGAGTGACGTCGCGGGCGGCGACGGCGGTGACGACGCGGCAGCCGACACGACGCTGACACTGGTCGCCTACGCGGTGCCCGAACCGGGCTGGAGCAAGATCATCCCGGCGTTCACCGCCACCGAGGAAGGCAAGGGCGTCGCCGTGCGCACGTCCTACGGCGCCTCTGGCGACCAGTCGCGCGCCGTCGTCGACGGCAAGCCGGCCGACATCGTGAACTTCTCGGTCGAGCCCGACATCACGCGGCTGGTCAAGGCGGGCAAGGTCGCCGAGGACTGGAACGCCGGCGTCACCAAGGGCACGCCGTTCGGCTCGGTGGTTTCGCTGGTGGTACGCCAGGGCAACCCGAAGGGCATCAAGGACTGGGACGACTTGCTGCAGCCTGGACTCGAGGTGGTCACCCCGAGCCCGCTGAGTTCGGGTTCGGCCAAGTGGAACCTCTTGGCGCCGTACGCCGCGAAGAGCAACGGCGGCCAGAATCCCGATGCGGGCATCGACTTCGTCAACAAGCTGGTCACCGAGCACGTCAAGACCCGTCCGGGATCGGGCCGTGAGGCCACCGACGTGTTCCTGCAGGGCACCGGCGACGTACTGATCAGCTACGAGAACGAGGCGATCTACGTCGAGCGCCAGGGTAAGCCCGTCGAGCACGTCAACCCGCCGCAGACCTTCAAGATCGAGAACCCCGTCGCGGTCGTCAACACCACGGCGCACGCGGAGGCGGCCAACGCGCTGAAGAACTTCCTGTTCACCCCGGAGGGCCAGAAGATCTGGGCCGAGGCAGGCTTCCGACCCGTCGACCCGGCCGTCGCCGAGGAGTTCACCGCGGACTTCCCGACGCCCGAGAAGCTGTGGACGATCGACGACCTCGGCGGCTGGGACGCGGTCGATCCGGCGCTGTTCGACAAGGACAACGGCACCATCACGAAGATCTACAAGCAGGCGACTGGATGACCGCACCCGCGGAGGCGTCGACGACTGCGCCGGGGGTTTCCGCTCCCGGCGCGCGTCGTGGGCGCTACGGCAGTACCTCGCTGCGCGTCGGGGCGGCGTCGATCTGGCTGAGCGTCATCGTGCTCCTGCCGCTGGCGGCGATCCTGTGGCAGGCCGCGGGCGGCGGCTGGGACGCCTTCTGGCGGGCGGTCACCTCCAACGCGGCGGTGGACAGCTTCCAGGTGACCCTGACGATCTCGGCCGGCGTCACGCTCGTGAACACGGTGTTCGGCCTGCTGGTCGCGTGGGTGCTGACCCGCGACGAGTTCGCGGGCAAGCGCATCGTCGACTCGGTCATCGATCTGCCGTTCGCACTGCCGACGATCGTGGCCAGCCTGGTGATGCTGGCCCTGTACGGCCCTGCCAGCCCGGTCGACCTGCATCTGCAGCACACCAAGTGGGGTGTCGGCATCGCACTGCTGTTCGTGACGCTGCCGTTCGTGGTGCGCTCGGTTCAGCCCGTGCTGCTCGAACTCGACCGTGAGGTCGAGGAGGCCGCGGCGTCCCTTGGCGCCAACAACCGCACCATCTTCCTGCGGGTGATCCTGCCCGCTCTGCTGCCCGCCCTGTTGTCGGGGGCCGGCCTCGCATTCTCCCGTGCGATCGGTGAATTCGGATCCGTGGTGCTGATCGGCGGCGCGGTGCCCGGCAGGACCGAGGTGTCGTCGCAGTGGATCCGCACCCTCATCGAGAACGACGACCGCACCGGTGCCGCGGCGATCTCGATTGTGCTGCTGGTCATCTCGTTCGCGGTGTTGTTCGTGCTGCGGGCCGTGGGCTCGCGCGCCGCCAAACGTGAGGAGCTCCAGGGATGACACTCTCACCGGTGATGCGCAACCTGCTGCGTTACGTGGCGTTGGCCTACATCCTGGTGCTCGTCATCGTGCCGGTGGGGCTGATCCTGTGGCGCACGTTCTCCCCGGGCATCGGCACCTTCTTGACGTCGGTGTCCACGCCCGCGGCGATCTCGGCGCTGAACCTGTCGCTGCTCGTGGTCGCGATCGTGGTGCCGCTGAACGTGTTGTTCGGCGTCCCCACCGCCCTGGTGTTGGCCCGCAACAAGTTCCGCGGCAAGAGCGCGTTGCAGGCCGTCATCGACCTGCCGTTCGCGGTGTCGCCCGTGGTGGTCGGCGTCGCGCTGATCCTGCTGTGGGGTTCGGCCGGCTTGTTCGGCTTCGTCGAGAACAATCTGGGGTTGAAGATCATCTTCGGGTTGCCCGGCATCGTGCTCGCGAGCATCTTCGTGACGGTGCCGTTCGTCATCCGCGAGGTGGAACCGGTGCTCCACGAGATCGGCACGGATCAGGAGGAAGCCGCGGCCACTCTGGGATCCACGTGGTGGCAGACCTTCTGGCGCATCACCTTGCCGTCGATCCGCTGGGGTCTGACCTACGGTGTCGTGCTGACGATCGCGCGTACGCTCGGCGAGTTCGGCGCCGTGATCATGGTGTCGTCCAATCTGCCAGGCACCTCGCAGACGCTGACGCTGCTGGTGGCCGATCGGTACAACCGCGGCACCGCCGAATCCGTGTACGGCGCATACGCCATATCGACGTTGCTCATGGCGGTCGCGGTCGTGGTCCTGGTGGCCCAGGTGCTTCTTGACAAGCGCCGCGCCAAGGCCGAACAGTCTTAGAAGGGGTGAGGGCCATGACTGAATCCGACAAGAGCGCGATCGTGGTGCGCGGTGCCAACAAGCACTACGGCGATTTCGCGGCGCTCGACAACATCGACTTCGAGGTGCCCGCCGGCTCGCTGACCGCACTGCTCGGCCCGAGCGGCTCGGGTAAGTCGACGCTGCTGCGGGCGATCGCGGGACTGGACCAGCCCGATTCGGGCACCATCACCATCAACGGGCGCGACGTGACCGGCGTGCCGCCGCAGCAACGCGGCATCGGGTTCGTGTTCCAGCATTACGCGGCGTTCAAGCATCTCTCGGTGCGCGACAACGTGGCGTTCGGCCTCAAGATCCGCAAGCGTCCCAAGGCCGAGATCACCGAACGCGTCGACAACCTTCTGGAAGTGGTGGGGTTGAGTGGTTTCCAGAACCGCTACCCCAATCAGCTCTCGGGTGGTCAGCGTCAGCGCATGGCGCTCGCGCGCGCACTCGCGGTCGACCCGCAGGTGCTGCTGCTCGACGAACCGTTCGGCGCGCTGGACGCCAAGGTTCGTGACGACCTGCGGACGTGGCTGCGTCGCCTGCACGACGAGGTACACGTCACCACGGTGCTGGTGACGCACGATCAGTCCGAGGCGCTCGACGTCGCCGACCGCATCGCGGTGCTCAACAAGGGGAGGATCGAGCAGGTTGGAACCCCGACCGAGGTGTACGACCAACCGGCCAACGCGTTCGTGATGTCGTTCCTCGGGGCGGTTTCGGAGATCAACGGAATCCTGGTGCGCCCGCACGACATCCGCGTGGGCCGCAGCCCGGAGATGTCGATCGCCGCAGACGACGGCACCGCCGAGGTCACCGGTGTGCTGCGCGCGACGATCGACCGCATCGTGATGCTGGGTTTCGAGGTTCGCGTCGAGCTCACCAGCGCCGCATCCCACATCCCGTTCACCGCGCAGATCACACGAGGCGACGCCGAGGCACTCGGATTGAAAGAGGGCGACACCGTGTACGTGCGCGCGACGCGTGTGCCGCACATCGCCGGCGAGGTCCAGGTGGCGCGCACCCTCGACAACGCGAACGCCGACGCCGCCCTGACGTCCAGCTGATCTCGGCGAAAGCGGCGGGGAGATCTAGGCGGCGAAACCGGCGGTGCGGGCCGCGAGTGCTTCCTCGTAACGGTCGAGCACCGTGGCCGCGACCAGCCGGTGCGGCCCGAGCGGCTCGGCCATCGGAATACCTTCGCGGCGTGCGTATTCGGCGACACGGTCGGTGATGCAGCCATGCGCCAGGAACCACGGGGCGATCACCAGGCGTGTCGCGCCCCTGGCCCGCAACTGCTCGACGGCCTCGTCGACCGACGGGGTCTGCCCCGTCGCGAACGCGACATGCGTGCCGACCCAGCGCGTGCCCTCGGCGAGGTCGGCCGCCAACGCCGCGGTACGTGCATTGGCCTCGGCATGGGAGGACCCGACGCCGGTGAGCACCACCCCGAGGCTCGAATCGAAGCGCGAAACCCCAAGGGCGGTGAGGCGTTCCCGCATCACCTGCAGCAGACGCGGATCGTTGCCGAGCACGTCGGCACGCACCACGTCGGCACCGGTCTGCGCGATCAATGCCGGGATGTCGACGCGCGCGTGATAGGCGTTGGCCAGCAGCAGTGGCACCACCACCGAGCCCGATTCGACCGTCGTGAGCACGTCGGCCAGATTCGGATCGTTCTGTTCACAGAAAGCGACCCGCACGTCGGTGTCGGGGAGCAGGCGTCGCACATGCCCGGCGATCGCCCGGGCATTGGCCGACGAACGCGGATCCGCGCTGCCGTGTGCGGTGAGGACGAGCGTCACGAGACGTGCAACCCGCATTCGGTCTTGGACTGGCCCGCCCAGCGGCCGCTGCGCGGATCGGCCCCAGGAATCGGCTTGCTCGTGCACGGCGCGCACCCGATCGACGGATAGCCTTCGTAGACAAGAGGATTGACGAGGATGCCGTTGGCATCGATGTAGTTCTGCATGTCCTCGTCGGTCCACGCCGCGATCGGGTTGATCTTCACCAGTCCGAACGCGCTGTCCCAGCTGATCAGCGGGGCGTTGGCGCGCGTGGGAGCCTCGACCCGGCGGATGCCGGTGACCCATGCCGAGTAGTTCTTGAGCGCCTTGCTCAGCGGCTGGACCTTGCGCAGCCGGCAGCACTCACCGGCATCGCGGGCGAACAGGTCCTTCCCGAGCAGCTCGTCCTGCTCGGCGACGGTGTGCTCGGGGGTCACGTTGACCACGTGCACGTCGTAGACCGCCTCGACGGCGTCCCGCGTGCCGATGGTCTCGGCGAAGTGGTAGCCGGTGTCGAGGAACAGCACATCCACGCCGGGACGCACCTTCGCGGCCATCTCGACCAGCACCGCGTCCTGCATGTTCGACGCCACCACGTAGTTGCCGCCGAAGTGCTCGTCGGTCCAGCGCAGCAGCTCCTCGGCGGACGCGCCGGCAAGTTCTGCCGCGCCGCGCTCGGCGAGCTCGCGCAGCTCGTCGTCGGTCTTCGTCGTCGTCAAGTCGGTCACGTTGGCTACCTCAAATCCGCTTCGTCGGCCCGCACGGCCCACTGGGCGAAACGCTCGCCGTCCTCGCGTTGTTTCACGAAATTGCGCACGACGCGCTCGATGTAGTCACCGAGCTCGGTCGACAGCACCTTGTGCTGGCGCAGCTTGCGGCCGAACCCGCTGTCGAGGCCGAGGCTGCCACCCAGATGCACCTGGAAGCCCTCCTCGGGACCGTTGCCATCGTCGACCATCTGACCCTTGAAGCCGATGTCGGCGACCTGGATACGTGCGCACGAGTTGGGGCAGCCGTTGATGTTCACGGTCACCGGTACATCAAGATCCTGCGTGAGGTCTGCCAATCGCGCCTCGAGCTCGGGCACCAGCACCTGGGCGCGGCCGCGGGTGTCGGCGAAGCTCAGCTTGCAGTACTCGATGCCGGTGCAGGCCATCAGGTTCCGCCGCCAGTGCGACGGCGTCGACTGCAGGCCCAGCGCCTCCAGTCCCGCGCGCAGCGCGTCGATCTTGTCATCGGCGACATCGAGGATGATCAGCTTCTGGTACGCGGTGAAGCGGGCACGGTCCGCGCCCGCGGCCTCCATCAGATCGGCCACCTTGGTGAGGATGGTTCCCGAGACGCGGCCCGCGATCGGCGAGACACCCACCGCATTGAGACCGTTCTTGAGCTTCTGCACGCCCACGTGGTCGACGGTGTGCGGCACCTTCTCGGGAGCCGGGCCGTCGATCAGCGGGCGCTTGAGGTACTCCTGTTCGAGAACTTCCCGGAACTTTTCCACGCCCCAGTCCTTGACCAGGAACTTCAGCCGGGCCTTCGACCGCAGCCGCCGGTAGCCGTAGTCGCGGAAGATCGAGGTGATGCCCTCCCACACGTCGGCCACCTCGTCGAGCGGCACCCACACGCCCAGACGCTGGGCCAGCATCGGGTTGGTCGACAATCCACCACCGACCCACACGTCCAGACCGGGCCCGTGTTCGGGGTGGTTGACGCCGATGAACGACACGTCGTTGATCTCGTGGGCCACGTCCTGCAGACCCGAGATCGCGGTCTTGAACTTGCGCGGCAGGTTGGAGAACTCCGGGTTGCCGATGTAGCGGCGCTCGATCTCGCGCAGCGCAGGCGTGGCGTCGAGCACCTCGGTGAGGGAGTCGCCGGCCAGCGGGGAGCCCAGCATGCCGCGTGGGCAGTCGCCGCAGGCCTCCATGGTCTGCAGCCCGACCTCGTCGAGCCGGCGCCAGACCTCAGGCACATCCTCGATCCGCAGCCAGTGGTACTGCAGATTCTCCCGATCGGTGATGTCTGCGCTGTCCCGCGCGAAGTCGACCGAGATCTGACCGAGGGTGCGGATCGCCTGGGCCGACATGGCCTTGCCATCGGTGCGCACCCGCATCATGAAGAACTTGGCTTCCAGCAGATCGGCGTTGTCGTCGCCGGTCCAGGTGCCGTCGTAGCCCTCGGTGCGCTGGGTGTACAGACCCATCCAGCGGAACCGGCCACGCAGGTCGTCCTTGGTGATGGAGTCGAAACCCTGTTTCGAGTAGACGTCGATGATGCGGTCGCGCACGTTGAGTGCGTCGTCCTCCTGCTTGAACTGCTCGTTGTGGTTGAGCGGATCGCGGCTGCCCAGCGCCCACTGGCCTTCATCGCGGGGACGCTTGGCGGGCCGGTCGGCCTTGGTGGGGGCCTCGGGAGATGTCACTGAAATGCTCCTTCGTCAAGGAGCCGGCGTACGGATCGCGCTGATCACCGGTGGCTGTCCGGCGGCGCAGATCCGGGCCAGCTGAAAATTCTGGGTGGGCTAGGTTCCGAAATCAACGCAGGATCAGGGCAGACAGCAACAGCTACAGACGCGCTTGAAATCGACATGCCGCCGAGCCACCAGCGAGACGCCGGTGATGCTGTTGCGGGCGGAAGTCACGCGGCCATTCTGCCACGTATGCCGCCACCGGCCCTAACCGGGCCATATTTGCGTTCAGGGTGAGCAAAAGTCCTCGCTGGACAGTCTGGGAAAATCGAGTGATGACCACCAGGACCGCGCCGCTGGGCCAGCCCGATCTGGCCGCAACGCCGGGCCGGCCTTTCGGCATCTACATCCATGTGCCGTTCTGCGCGACACGCTGCGGATACTGCGACTTCAACACCTACACGCCCGCCGAACTCGGCGGCGCGAACCCCGAGGGCTGGCTGGCGGCGCTGCGCACCGAACTGCGCCTGGCCGCCGAACACGTGGGTGCGCCTCTGGTGCGGACCGTATTCGTCGGGGGCGGTACCCCGTCGCTGCTCGGTGGTGCCGGCCTGAGCGCGGTGCTCGAAGCGGTGCGCGACAACTTCGAGCTGGACGCCGATGCCGAGGTGACGACGGAGGCCAATCCCGAGTCCACGTCGCCCGAGCTGTTCGCGACGCTGCGCGACGCTGGTTACACCCGAATCTCGCTCGGCATGCAGTCGCTGGCGCCGCACGTGCTCGCGGTGCTCAACCGCACGCATTCTCCTGGGCGGGCGCCTGCCGCGGCGGCCGAGGCGAGGGCCGCGGGCTTCGAACACGTCAACCTCGACCTCATCTACGGCACGCCGGGGGAGTCCGACGACGATCTGCGCCGCTCGGTCGAGGCGGCCGTGAACGCCGGCGTCGACCACGTGTCGGGCTACGCGCTGATCGTCGAGGACGGAACGGCGCTGGCGCGGCGAGTTCGCCGCGGTGAGGTCGCCGCCCCCGACGACGATGTGCTCGCACACCGCTACGAGCTGCTGGACGGCCAGCTGACGGCCGCGGGTTTCGCCTGGTACGAGGTCTCGAACTGGAGCGCGCCCGGCGGTGAGTGCCGACACAACCTCGGTTACTGGGACGGCGGGGAATGGTGGGGCGCGGGTCCGGGAGCCCACGGGTTCCTCGACGCGACGCGGTGGTGGAACATCAAGCACCCCAACAACTATGCGCAGGCCCTCGCCGGCGACGAGTTGCCGATCGCCGATTTCGAGGTGCTCGGCGCTCAGGATCGGCACACCGAGGACGTGATGCTGCGACTGCGGCTGCGGCGCGGATTGGCGATGGACGACCTCGCGGCCGACGAGCGCGCGCGGGTACCCGGACTCGTCGCGGAGGGACTGCTCGACATCGCGGGCGAGCGCATGGTGCTCACCGACCGCGGTCGGTTGCTGGCCGACGGCGTGGTGTGCGCGCTGCTGGCCTGAAAGCGGGGCTGCGCCGGGCGGGACGGTCCGGTCCGGGGCGACGCCGGTGACCTTGCTCACGTTGGCCGAACCGGACGCGGACGGACGCGCCACCCGGTTCTGTGCTTGTGCGAGCATATTGCGCATGCTTCCCGGTGACTTAGGCAAGGCTATCCACGGTTGGCCCGTCGATCACGCCGAAGACGGAGACCGGTGACGGTGAGCACCGAGAACGCGGCGCAACCGGGTCCAGAACCCATCGCAGTGATCGGCATCGGCTGCCGCGTGGCGGGTGACGTCGGTACGCCATGGGACTTCTGGTCCTACCTGCTCGAGGGACGCAGCGATGTGCGCGAGGTGCCGCAGGAGCGTTGGGAACCGTATCTGCGCCGCGATCCGCGCAATGCCGCCGTGCTGCGGGAGACGACCCGCTGGGGCACGTTCCTCGATGACCTCGCGGGTTTCGACGCCGAGTTCTTCGGCGTGTCGCCCCGCGAAGCGGAGCTGATGGACCCACAACAACGCCTCGCACTCGAGGTGAGCTGGGAGGCGTTGGAGCACGCCGGAATCGTCCCGAGGGCCCTGGCCGGCAGCGACACCGCGGTGCTGATGGGTGTCAACAGCGACGACTACGGCAAGTTGATCATGGAGGACCTGCCCGGCATCGAAGCGTGGACCGGGATCGGCACGTCCCTGTGCGGCATCGCCAACCGGGTGTCGCACCTGCTGGACCTACGCGGGCCGAGCGTCGCGCTCGACGCCGCCTGTGCGGCATCGCTGGTCGCCGTGCATCAGGCGTGCCAGATGCTGCGTGCGGGGGAGACGTCGCTGGCGCTGGCCGGCGGTGTCAGCGCGCTCATCGGACCGGGCCTGGTGCGGGTGCTCGACGAAGCCGGGGCGACCGCCCCCGACGGCAGGTGCAAGACGTTCGACGAGGACGCCGACGGCTACGGGCGCGGTGAGGGCGCGGGAGTCGTCGTGCTCAAGCGGCTCGCCGACGCCGAGCGCGACGGGGACCGGGTCCTGGCGGTGGTGCTCGGCGGTGCCGTCGCCCAGGACGGCCGGACGGTCGGCATCATGTCGCCCAACGGGGCCGCGCAGGCCGACATGTTCCGGCGAGCCTGCCGGGCCTCTGGGATCGCGCCGGCCAGCGTCGGCTACATCGAGGCACACGGAACCGGCACCCCGACGGGCGACCCCACCGAGGTAGCGGCGCTGGCCGAGGTGTACGGCGCGGGCCGCACCGGCGACGAGCGATGCCGCATCGGGTCGGTGAAACCCAACATCGGCCACCTTGAGGGTGGCGCCGGCGTGATGGGACTCATCAAGGCCGTGCTGGCACTGCACCACGAGGTGATCCCGCCGACCGCGGGGCTGCGCCGGCTGACCTCCGCGGTCGACTGGGATCGCAGTGGGTTGCGGGTTCCCACCGAGGTCGAACCGTGGGCCCGCACCGACACCCCGCGACGCGCGGCGGTGTGCAGCTACGGCTACGGCGGAACCATCGCTCACGTTCTGCTGCAGGAGGCGCCGGACGCCGAGCGCCGGCCACCGCAACTGCCGTCCGGACCGCTCGTCGTACCGCTGTCGGCCCGTTCGCCGGTGCGGTTGGCCGCCCAGGCCGAGGCGTTGGCCGACCACCTCCGCACCACCGACCAGCCGCTGGCTCCTCTCGCGGCCACGCTGTGGGGCCGTCGCGACCACGAAAACGTCCGCGCCGCAGTGGTTGCCGAGCACCCACACGAACTGGTCGCCGGCCTCGACGCGGTGGTGCGCGGGGAATCCGGCGCCACCGTCGTGACCGGGACCGTGCTGCCGACCGCACACCCGGCTGCCGACGGGGTGTGGGTGTTCTCCGGGCACGGTTCGCATTGGGCGGGAATGGGGCGCGAACTGCTCACGGCCGAACCGACATTCGCCGCGGTCATCGACGAGGTCGACGACGTCTTCGGTCCCGAGCTCGGATTCTCCGCCCGTGCCGCGTTGAGTGCGGGCGAACTCGGCGGCACCGACCGCGTGCAGGCGTTGACGTTCGCGATGCAGGTCGGGCTGGCCGCGCTGCTGCGGGAGCGGGGTGTGCGGCCCGCAGCGGTGATCGGGCATTCGGTCGGTGAGGTCGCGGCGTGTGTGGTCTCTGGGGTGTTCGATCTGCGCCATGGCGCGGCGGTCGCGTGCCACCGTGCCCGCGGCTTCCGCGGCGTGATGGGGGCCGGTGCCATGGCGCTGGTGCGCCTGCCCTTCGCCGAGGCCGAGCAGCGGCTGTCCGGCCGCACCGACGTCGTGGCCGCCATCAGTGCATCGCCGGAGTCGGCGGTCATCTCGGGTGTCACCGATGCCGTCGAACAGGTGTGCCGGTCCTTCTCCGAGCAGGGCATCTCGGTGCGCCGGGTCAACACCGACGTCGCCTTCCACAGTCCGGCGATGGACGCCCTGACAGGTGAGCTCGCCCGTGCGGTCGCAACCCTGCCGCCGCCCGGTGACGCCCAGATCCCGCTGTACACAACGGCATTGGCGGACCCGCGGTCCACCATGCCGCGCGGGCCGCAATACTGGGCGACCAACCTGCGCGGTCAGGTGCGTTTCGCCGAGGCCGTGGCTGCCGCGGCACACGACGGTCATCGGCTGTTCCTCGAGGTATCGGCGCACCCGGTGGTGGCCCATTCGATCGTCGAGACACTGCTGCACCTCGGTGTCGAGGAACATGCCGTCCTCCCGGTGCTGCGTCGCGAGTGCGCCGAAACCCGCGCGGTGAGTACCGCGGTCGCGGGACTGTACTGCCACGGCGCCACGGTCGAGCACGGCGTCGGCGCCGGTGACGAGTGGGCGGCCGATGTGCCGGTGACCCAGTGGCGGCACCGCACATTCTGGCGTGTGCCCACGCCGCCCCCCGGCGGTCGGGCCGTGCACGACACCGACAGCCACACGCTGCTGGGCGGACCGATCGACGTGGCCGGGACGGTGTCCACGCGGATGTGGCAGACCAGGCTGGACCTCGACTCGCGGCCCTACCCCGGCGACCATCCGGTCAAGGGCACCGAGATCGTCCCCGCCGCAGTGCTTCTCAACACCTTCCTGACCGCAGCTGGCGGCAGCCGGTCCGCCGGGGAGTGCACCGGCGCCGGGCTTGCCGACGTCCGCTTGCGGACCCCGGTGGCCCCAGGCCGTGCGCGGGATCTCCAGGTGGTGCTGCAGGACCGGCAGCTGACCCTGGCCTCCCGTCTGGTGGCCGGGGGCGACGACCGGGACGGCGGCTGGCTGACCCACAGCAGCGCCGTCGTGGCGAAGCCCGACATCGCCGACGATCTCGACGAACTGAGCGGTCAGGGACTGGACCTCGTGGCGGCCCGAGACCGGTGCACCGAGGTACTGCCGCCGTCCCACGTCATCGACACCTTGGCGACGCTGGGGGTCGCCGCCATGGGATTCGATTGGGACATCAAGGATCTGCGTCGTGGTGACGACGAGCTGTTCGCGGTGGTCGCGGCGGCCGCCGACGGATCGACCCCGACGTCGTGGGCGGCGCTGATGGATGCGGCGACGTCGGCGGCCTCGACGATCTTCGGCGCGCCGGCACGGCTCCGGATGCCGTCGCGCATCGAACGGGTGCGGGTGCACGGCGCGCCGCCTGCCGTCGCGATGTTGTCGGTTCGCCGCCGCCCCGCGACCACGACCACAGATGTGGTGATCGCCGACGGGGCGGGGTCGGTCCTGGTCTCGATCAAGGGCATGACGTTCGAGGAGCTGGAGAATTCCGGCCGCGACTGGCTGCCCGCCGACGCGCGCCGCATCGTGCACCAGATCGCCTGGAAGCCGGTTCATCCGCGCGGCGAAGCCCGCCCGACCGGTGTTGTCCTGGTCGGCGGCGACGTCGACGGACTCAACCGCACGGTCGGCGAATTGGCTGCGGCGAACGTGCCGTACGTCGCCGTCGAGGATCCGGCCGAGCTGCCTGCCGTGACCGGTTCGCTGCGGGCCGATCTCGGCGATCGCGTCGCGATCCTGGTCCTTCCGCGCGGCGACGATTCCCCGGAAGCCGCTGTCGACCTGGTGATGCGGACGCTGACCTGGCAGCACGAGGCAGACCCGGGCGGACGACTGTGGGTGCTCACCGTCGGTGTGCACGAGGGCGACAATCTGAACCATGCGCCGCTGTGGGGGCTGTCGCGGGTTGCGGCCGCCGAGCATCCCCAGTTGTGGGGCGGCGTCGTCGACGTCGTCGACGGACGGCTGCCGCTGGACGTGCTCGGCTCGCTGCACGGTCACGGCGTGGTCGTGGTCCGTGACGGTGCGGCCCTCGTGGCACGCCTGGCCAGAGCCGGAGCCGCGGAAGCAGCGGAGCCGCAGGCGCTCGAATGTTCGCCCGCCGGTACGTATCTGATCACCGGGGGCACGGGTGTGCTGGGTCTGTTGATGGCTCGGCGCCTGGCCGATCTCGGTGCCCGCCGCCTGGTGTTGTTGTCGCGGTCGGGACTGCCGGACCGGTCCTCGTGGGACGACTCGGCCGCCGCACCGGCGGTGCGTGCGGTGGCGGCGCTCGAGGAGCGGGGCGTTTCGGTCACCGTCGCGGCCGTCGATCTCGGGGCACCCGGTTCGGCCGACGCCCTGCGCGCGGTCCTCAGCGACCTACCCCCGGTGCGTGGCGTGATCCATGCGGCGGGTGTGGAAGCCGGTGCGCTGCTGATGAACACGACGGCCGAGGAATTCGCGACGGCGATGCACCCGAAGGTCGCGGGCACGCTGGTCCTGCACGAGGTCTTTGGGCCCGAGCAGTTGGACTGGATGGTGTTGTTCTCCTCCTGCGGCTACCTCGCCGGTTTCCCGGGCCAGGGTGCGTACGCCTGTGCCAACTCGTTCCTCGACGTGCTGGCCCGGCACCGGCGTGCGCTCGGCGACCGCACCACCGCGGTTGCCTGGACGGCTTGGCGGGGTCTTGGCATGGGATCGGCGTCGGAGTTCGTCGCGGCGCAACTGGATGCGCTGGGCATGGGCACCGTCGGGGCCGATGACGCGATGCGCGCACTCGATTTCGCGATGCGCACCGATGACGCCAATCTCGTTGTGCTGCCGGTACTCCCGGCGGCTGCCTCGGTGCCGATCCTGAGCGACATCGCGCCAGAGTGGGGACCCGACGGTGACGACCAGGACGCGGCGGCGTCGCTGTCGGCCGGTGAGCTCGACGCCGGGAGCGTCGAGGATCAGGTGATCGCCGCGGTCGCACAGCAGCTGGGGTTGCCGCCCGGCGACGTGGACGCGAGTCTGCCGCTGGTGGAGCTCGGGGTCGACTCGATCATGACGGTCCGGCTGCGCAGGCAATTGGAGAAGCAGACCGGCTTGTCGTTGCCCCCCACCCTGTTGTGGGAACACCCGACCGCCGCTGCGGTCGCGGCCAAGATCGTCGAGATGCTGTCGGTGCCGGTGGAGGCGGAGGTTTCCTGACGGGACCTCCGCCGCCGCGGGCGGCGTCTCAGCCGGTGATGGCGGCGACGAGCTTCTTCTTGTCGACCTTGCCCACCGCGGTCAGCGGCAGCGACGGTAACGGCACCAGCACATCCGGTCTGGCGTGGGCGGAGGCGCCGCGCTCGTCGAGGAATTCGTTGAGTTCCGCCAGGTCGATCGGTGCTCCCCGGAAAACAACTGCGGCGCAGATCTTTTCACCCAGGTACTCGTCGGGCAGGGCGACCGCGGCGGCAGCGTAGATGCCGGGATGGGTCAGCAGATGGTCTTCGAGGTCGGTGGCCGAGACGGTCTCGCCACCGCGGTGGATGACGTCTTTGATCCGCCCCGTCACCTCGACGTACCCCGCCCGTTCGCCGTCGGGAAAAATCCGCACGCAGTCCCCGGTCCGGTAGAAGCCGTCCGGGCTGAACGACCGTGCGTTGGCTTCCTCGGCGCGGTAGTAGCCGTTGAGCGTGTAGGGTCCGCGGACCAGCAGCTCGCCTTCCTCACCAGGGGGCACGTCGTTGCCGTCCGCGTCGACCACGCGCATCTCGTCGTGCGGGGACATCGGCCGTCCCTGGGTGTTGAGCACCACGTCCACCGGATCGCCCGGACGGGTGAAGTTCAGCATGCCCTCGGCCATCCCGAAGATCTGCTGCAGCCCGTGTGTCAGGCCGTCGTAGATGAACCGCGCCTCCTCGGGGGACATCCGCGAACCCCCGACCTGGACGAGCCGCAACGTGGTCGGCAACACCGGTTCCCATTCGCAGGCCTGGGTCCACAGCTTGGCCAGCGCGTTGACCAGGCCCGTCACCGTGACGCGGTGGGTGTTGATCAGCGGGAACACCGCTTCGGGGCTGGGATTGTCGGTGTAGACCGTCGTCGCGCCCACCGTCATCGATCCCAGCAGCCCCGGGCAGGCCAGGGGAAAGTTGTGGCCGGCCGGGAGAACCGCCAGATACACGTCGTCGTGCACGAGTTCGCAGGCCTGAGCGCACGCGACGGCGTTGTAGACGTAGTCGTCGTGGGTCCGCGGGATGAGCTTGGGCAGTCCGGTCGTGCCGCCGGACACCAGCAGTACCGCGGGCAGGCGCGTGTCGACGGTGACATCGGGAGGTCCGGGCCGATCGAAGTCGTGCAGTGCGGACCAGGAATCGAAGTCGCCGGGTTCGCCGGCCACCAGGATGTGGCGGAGGGCGGGATGGGTGTCGACGAGTTGGCCGGCCAACTCGCGGTAATCGAAGCCCGCGGCGATGTCGGGTATCACCATCCCGACCGCGCCGCTGACCTCGGCGAAGTGTCCCAGTTCGGCTGACCGGTGGCCCGGCAGACACAACACCGGCACCACACCGGCACGCAGCAGCCCGAAGACCGCTACGGCGAACTCGCGTGAGTTCGGCAACTGCAGCAGCATCCGGTCGCCGGGCTCGATGCCTCGGGCGGCCAGCGCCGCGCCGATCCGGTCGGCAAGCGCGTCGAGTTCGCTGAAGGTATGGCTGCCGGTGGCGTCGACCACAGCAGGCTTGTCGGGCCATTTCGCGGCAGCATCACGCAGGATGGTGTCCAGTGTCCGGCCCCGCCAGTATCCGGCGTTCTCGTACACCTTGGCGCGATCCTGCGGGAATGGCACGAATCCTTGTGCGAGATCGTGCAGTTCGCGCTGTGTGCCGGTGGTCACGGTGATCGGGATCCCCTCTGGGTGCGTGTGTGGGCGAATCGAATATAGGCTAACCTCCTCGAAGTTAGGGCAGCCTGTACTAATTATTTCGGGAGGGCATGGTGAGTAGCGGGGCGACGAGTCCGAAGACCGTTCACGACGAGGTGGCCGCACTCCTGGGACTGAGCCCCGATGCTCTGGATCCGGAAGCCGATCTGATCGCCTCCGGTCTCGACTCGATCCGGATGATGTCGCTGTCCGGCCGGTGGCGCAGGCAAGGTATCGACGTCGGGTTCGCCGAACTGGCGGCCGCTCCCACCGTGAATGCCTGGCGGCAACTGGTCGCCCAACGCGCCGCGCGTTCTGGAGGTGCCAAGGGTCCAGAGCCGCAGACCGCAGAGGGCGCCGACTCGTCAGAGGCCTTCCCGTTGGCCCCGATCCAGCATGCGATGTGGATCGGCCGCCAGAGTGAACAGCAGCTCGGCGGTGTCGCGGCCCATCTGTACGTCGAATTCGACGGGGCCGGAGTCGATCCCGACCGGCTGAGGATCGCCGCCGACAAGCTCGCCGAGCGTCACCCCATGCTGCGGGTGGAGATCCTCGGTGACGGCACCCAGCGGATCGGCGACCGTCGGCTTCCGCTGCACATCTACGATCTGCGCGACCTGGAACCCGCCGCCGCCGAGGAGCGGCTCGAGGCGATCCGCGACGAGAAGTCCCATCAGCTCCTCGAAGTCGACATGCTGGAGCTGAGCCTGTCGCTCCTGCCGGACGGCCGGACCCGGTTGCACGTCGACATGGACATGCAGGCTGCCGATGCGGTGAGCTACCGCAACTTCATGGCCGATCTCGCCGCGTTCTACCGGGGTGCGGAGTTGCCGCCGCTCGGTTACACCTACCGCGAGTACCGCGCCGCGCTCACCGCCTCCACGCCGCCACCGTCACCGGAAGACGTGCAGTGGTGGGCCGAGCGGATACCCGAGCTGCCTGATCCGCCCGCGCTGCCGCTCATCCCGCAATCCGAGCAGCGAAATCCGTTGCGCAGCATCAGGTTGTGGCACATCCTCGACGTTTCCACGCGCGATGCGCTGTTCGCGGCGGCGCACCGGCGTGGGATCACCCCCGCGATGGCAGTGGCTTCGACATACGCCAATGCGCTCGCCAAATGGTCGTCGAGTTCGAGGTTCCTGCTGAACCTGCCGATGTTCGGCCGTGAGCCGTTCCATCCCGACGTCGAGAAACTGGTCGGCGACTTCACCTCCTCGCTGCTGCTCGACATCGACCTGGCCGGCGCCGACACCCCGATCGCGCGGGCACGCGTGCTGCAGGAGACGCTGCACGCCACGGCCAGGCGCTCCGCGGTGTCGGGGCTCGACGTGCTGCGCGACATGAGCCGGCACCGCGGCGCGCAGATGCTGGCCACCATCGTCTACACCAGCGCGCTGGGTCTGGGCGACCTGTTCGCCGGCGACGTCACCGATCAGTTCGGCGAGCCGGTCTGGACCATCTCGCAGGGGCCGCAGGTGCTCATCGACGCTCAGGCCACGCCGCTGGCCAAGGGGTTGATGATCAACTGGGACGTGCGTGTCGAGGCCTTCCCGGCCGGGCTTCCCGAGGCGATGTTCGACTACCAACTTGCCGAGTTGCGGCGTCTGGCCAGTGATGACAATGCCTGGGACGCGGTCGATCCGCCCGCCGTCTCGGCAGCGTCGCAGGCCGTGCGGGCGGCCGCCAACGCCACCGCCGCGGAGCCGAGCGGGGACAGCCTCGTCGACGGCTTCTTCCGCAACGCCGAGCAGGCTCCTGATCGGGTCGCGGTCATCGGCTCCACGGGCGAACTCACCTATGGTGAGCTGAAAGACAAGGTCCTCGCGGTCGCGGCGGCACTGCAATCCCGCGGCGTACATCGCGGGGACGTCGTGGCGGTGATGGGACCCAAGAACCCCGAGCAGATCCCGGCACTGCTCGGCATTCTGACCGCCGGCGCGGCCTACCTGCCGATCGGTATCGACCAACCCGATGAGCGGGCCCGGCAGATTCTCGATACCGGTGGCGTCGAGTTCGCACTGGTGACCGGCACCGAGCATCCCGCGATTCTCCAGGCGGTCGGGGTTCCTGCCCTCACCGTCGGCGAGGCCGAGATCGTCGGGGACCCGGCCGAATTCGAACCCCCGGGCTTCGATGTCGCCGATCTGGCTTATGTGCTGTTCACCTCGGGATCGACCGGTGAACCCAAGGGCGTGGAGCTCACCCACGACGCGGTGATGAACACCCTGGAGTTCCTGTACCGGCATTTCGGCATCGGTCCGGATGACCGGGCTCTGGCGTTGTCACATCTCGAATCCGACATGTCGGTTCCCGATGTGTTCGGCACGTTGCGGGCAGGCGGCGCGATCGTGGTGGTCGACGAGGAGCACCGGCGCGACCCCGACACCTGGGCGCGGCTCATCGACGCGCACCGGGTCACGGTCGTGAACTTCCTGCCCGGTTGGCTGGAGATGTTGCGTGAGGTCGGCGGATCGCTGTCGTCGCTGCGCGTGGTGCTCGCCGGCGGCGACTGGGTCCGTCCCGATCTGGTCCGTGCGCTGCGCAAGCGGGCACCGCACTGCCGGTTCGCCGGGCTGGGTGGAGCCACCGAGACCGCGATCCACGGCACGATCTACGAAGTCGGGGAGGACCTCGATGAGTCGTGTCCGCTCACGTGGCCTTCGGTGCCCTACGGTGTGCCGTTCCCCAACAACCTGTGCCGCGTGGTCAACGAGCGGGGCGAGGACTGCCCCGACTGGGTCCCGGGCGAGCTGTGGTTCGCCGGCCGCGGCATCGCACGTGGCTACCGCGGCAGGAACGACCTGACGGCACAGAAATTCGTCGAATACGACGGCCGGAGGTGGTACCGCTCCGGGGATCTCGCCAGGTACTGGCCCGACGGCACGTTGGAGTTCATCGGCCGCACCGACCACCGGGTGAAGCTCAGCGGCTACCGCATCGAGCTCGGCGAGGTCGAGGCCGCGCTGCGGCGCGTTCCCGGCGTCGAGGGCGCGGTGGCCGCCGTGGTCGCGGTCGAAGGCGGCCGTGACGTCCTCGGGGCCCTGATCCGCCTCGGCGATTCGGACCTCGACACCGAAACGGTCGCCGACCGCTTGCGCGCCCTGGTGCCCGCGCACATGGTCCCGCGGCTGCTGGTCACCACCGACCGGATTCCGTACACGCTCGGCAAGGTCGACCGTCGCGCGGTGGCGCGCCGGTTGAGCGAGGCCGGCCTGTCGGTGGACCGCGGTCATCGTGAGCCGTCGACCGCATTGGAAACCGCGCTCGTGCGGATCGTGGCCGAGGTCCTCGGCCGAAGCGACGTGGGAGTGGACGACGACTTCTTCTCCGTGGGTGGTGACTCGGTACTGGCCACGCAGGTCATCGCACGGGTGCGCGACTGGCTGGACACCCACACCGCCGCAGTCGCCGACATCTTCGCCACGCGGACGGTTGCGGGCCTGGCGGGCGTGCTGATGGGCCGCGAATCCGACGATTCCCGACTGGAGCAGGTGTGTGAGCTCTATCTGGAAGTTGCCGGAATGGACAACGCCGAGATCGCCGCCGAACTCCAGCGCACGGCCTCGACCCCTTGATGTGGTGACGAACCATACAGGGGATGAGCGCCCGGGTGGGGGTAGGTAAGCCTCGCCAAACGGGATACAGTAACTTCGCTAACTTAGGGCAGCCTTTGCTAATGGATCGGAGGTCGTGGTGAACGGCATCGCACGTACGACTACGCCGAACGCTCAGGAGATGGTCGTCGAGCTCCCCGGCACGCCCGCGGATGCCGCGGCACCCGGCTGCGGGTTGCATGACGCGTTCTACGCGCGCGCCGCGGAGGACCCACACCGTGCGGCGCTGACCTGGTCTACCGGTCAGGCGAGTTACCGGGAACTGCGGACGAACTCACTCGCCGTCGCGGGCGCGCTCGCCGTCGCGGGCGTGCGTCCAGGCGACGGTGTCGCTGTCGTCGGGCCCGCGGGGCCCGACACGGTCACGGCCTTCCTCGGCATCCTGTCCGCCGGTGCCGTGTATGTCCCGGTTGTCGCCGAGTCGGCCGAAGACATCGAACGGCTCCTGCAGCGGGCCGGTGCGCGGATGGCGCTGTTCGCATCCGGCGCGCAGCCGAGTTGGCTGCCGTCCCTCACGGTGGCAGAGGCGCTGGGGATCGGCGCCCGCTCGCGTGTCACCGAACCCGTTCCGTGCGATCCGGGTGCACCGGCCTATCGCGTCGTCGGGTCTGGCGGCCGGCACACCGAGGTGTCCCATGCCCGCGCGACCCAGGCGGTCGACGAGCTCATCCGGAGTCTCGGCGCCCGGGCCGGAGGTGCCGTCCACATCGGGGAGGCCACAGAACCCGGCCGATCGGTGCTCGCCATGGCCGCGGCGCTGACCGTGGGCGCCGCGATCGTCAGCGCCGAGGTCCCTCCGTACCGGGATCGCTGCGTGGTGAGGAGCTTTCCGTACGCCATCCCGGTGACGTCCGCCTTCGACGCCGCGACCGCATCGTGACCGATACCGACGTCGCGTTGGAATCCTGGATCAAGCGCCACCCGGCACCAGCCGGTTCCGGCAAGCCGACGCTGCTCTTCCCGCACGCCGGCGGCGCGGCGCTGGCCTACCGGTCGTTGGGCCTCGCGCTGGCCGAGTCCGGCTCCGACGCCTACGTGATGCAGTACCCGCGCCGTGGGGACCGGCTCTCGCACCCCGCACCGGCCACGGTCGGCGACCTCGCCCGTGACCTCTTCGAGGCCGGGGACTGGTCGCGGCTGGGACCGCTGCGCCTGTTCGGCCACTGCATGGGTGCCGTCGTGGCGTTCGAGTTCGCCCGCACCGCCGAGCGCAACGGCGTCGAGGTGGAGGCACTGTGGGTGTCGGCGAGTGAGGCGCCGTCCGCGGTCGCCGCGTCTCCTGCGCTGCCGATGGGCTCCTCCGAGATCATCGCCGAGATGGTCGACCTCGGCGGCACCGACCCACAGCTGCTCGACGACGACGACTTCGTCGAGCTGCTGCTCACGGCGGTGCGCGCCGACTACGAGGCATTCAACCGCTACACGTGTGACACCGCCGTGACGATCGCGGCCGACATCTACGCGCTCGGCGGCGAACAGGACCACCGCATCAGCGAGGACATGCTGCGCGGCTGGGAGATCCACACCGACGGGGCGTTCACCCTCTCGATGTTCGACGGCGGGCATTTCTACATCAACGACTACACCGAGGATGTCGCGGAGCTGGTCAATGACCTCTAGCGGGGACACGCCGGCGGCAGCCGACCCGGTCGTCATCGTCGGGATGGCGTTGGAGGCCCCTGGCGGGGTCGCCGGTGCCGACGACTACTGGGCCCTGCTCACCGAGGAACGCGAGGCGCTCGGCCGATTCCCGCGTGACCGCGGGTGGGACGTCGGCGCCCTGCTCGACGGGTCCCGGCGCGACGGCTTCAAACCCATCCACGATATCGGTGGGTTCCTCACCGGCGCAGGGCAATTCGATCCGGCGTTCTTCGGCATATCGCCGCGCGAGGCCGTCGCGATGGATCCCCAGCAGCGCGTCGCGCTGCGCGTGGCGTGGCGTGCGCTGGAGAACAGCGGTATCAATCCCGACGAGCTCGCCGGGCACGACGCCGGCTGCTACATCGGTGCCTCGGGCCTGGAGTACGGGCCCGCACTGTCCGAGTTCTCCCACCACAGCGGCCATCTCATCACCGGAACCTCGCTCGGTGTGATCTCGGGCCGCATCGCCTACACGCTCGATCTGGCCGGGCCCGCGCTCACCATCGACACGTCCTGCTCGTCGGCGCTCACCGCACTGCACACCGCGGTCGGCGCGGTGCGTGCCGGGGACTGCGACCTGGCGTTGACCGGCGCGGTGTGCGTGATGGGCACGCCGGGTTACTTCGTCGAGTTCTCCAAACAGCACGCGCTGTCCGACGACGGCCACTGCCGCCCCTACAGCGCGCACGCGAGCGGCACCGTATGGGCCGAGGGTGCGGCGATGTTCGTCCTGCAACGGAAGTCGGCCGCGCTGCGAGACGGCCGCCGCATCCTGGCCGAGGTCCGGGCGACCGCGCTGAACCAGGACGGCCGAACCACCGGACTGACCGCGCCGAGCGGCACGGCGCAGCAACGCCTGTTCCACAAGGCCATCGACCAGGCCGGCGTGCGCCCCGAGGACGTCGGGATGATCGAGGGCCACGGCACCGGCACCCGACTCGGTGACCGCACCGAACTGCGCTCGCTGGCCCAGACGTACGGTGCCACCGCGTCCGGTGCCGGCGCTCTCCTCGGTTCGGTGAAATCCAACGTGGGCCACGCGCAGGCCGCCGCGGGCGGGCTGGGGCTGGCCAAAGTGCTGCTCGCCGGGCAACACGCCGCGATCCCGGCCACGCTGCACATCGACCAGCCGAGCCACGAGATCGACTGGGAAGCACAAGGATTGCGTCTGGCCACGAAGCTCACGCCGTGGCCTGCGGTCAACGGCGAGCGCATCGCTGCGGTGTCGGCATTCGGTATGAGCGGCACCAACGCCCACGCGATCGTCGCTATCCCGGACCGGGAGGCGGCGTGAACGGACACGCAGCACTGTCGGATGGGCGCGTGCCCGTCGTGCTCAGCGCGCACGCCGAGGATCTGGTCGGCACCGACGCCGCGGCGATCCTGCGGTACCTGGACGGCAGGAACGACACCGCACCGTCGGATGTGGCGTACACGCTGCTGCGTACCCGTCGCCTGCGCCGCCACCGCGCGGTCATCAGGGCCGCGGGCATCGACGAACTCACCGCAGGCCTGCGTGCGCTCGCCGACGGCGAGGACCATCCACTCGTCACGAGAGCCGCGGCACCACAACCGGGTTCGCGGCGGCGCATCGCCTTCGTGTTCCCGGGGCAGGGCAGCCAGTGGCCGTCGATGGGCGTCGAGTCCTACCGGCTGCTCGACGAGTACCGCGCCGAGGTCGACCGCTGCGCCGCCGAGTTCGGCAACGCCGGCGTGGCGTCACCGCTCGACTACCTGCTGGCCGATCCGTCCTCCGGCGCCACCACCAACGAGTTCTCCCAGGTGCAGATCCAGGGTGCGCAGTTCGCGCACAGCGTCGCGCTGGCGCGGGTCTGGCGGTCCTACGGCGTGGTGCCCGACATCACGGTGGGGCACAGCCTCGGTGAGATAGGTGCGGCGTACGTCGCGGACGCCATCACCCTGCCCGAGGCGGTCGGGATCGTGATCGCCCGCGCCACCGTGCTGGACCGGCTCACCGGCCCGTACCGGGTCGCGGTTCTCGGCATCACGCCCGAGGAAGCCACCGACGTGATCTCCGAAACCCCCGGCTGGCTCGAACTGTCGGTGGTGAACTCGCCGTCGTCGGTCGCGGTGTCGGGGGAGACAGAAGCCGTCGCCGCCGCCGTGCGGGCGGTGGCCGCGCGAGGTGCGTTCGCCAAGGAGATCGAGATGTGGTTCCCGGCGCACACCACCGCGCTCGACGGTGTGCGTGACCAACTCGACGCGCTGCTGCCCGATGGCCGGTTCGCCGAGGCGCCCGTGCAGTTCATCGGATCGGCCACCGCCGATGTGGTCGAGGCCGGAACAGATTTCGCCGAATACTGGTACATGAACCTGCGCACCACGGTGCGCTTCGACCGTGCGATCGCCCGTGCCGCGCGGCGCGGGGCCCGCGTCTTCGTCGAACTCTCCGCACATCCGGCCCTGCTGTTCAACATGGCTGAACTGCTCGATGATTCGCGGGGCGTGGTGGTGGTCGGCTCCGGACGGCGTGACGAACAGCTGCCCGAGCGCCTCGCGGCCAACGTCACCACCGTGGCGCTCGCGGATCCGGGATACCGGTGGGCCGATCGGATCGGCGAGCACCGTGCGGTGCTGCCCGACTTCCCGTTCGCGCCCATGCGTGCCGAACACCTCTGGGCGCAACCGGATCCGCTTCCCCCGGTCGCGGGACTGAAGGTGGCCGAGGAGCAGTGGCACCCGGTGGCGACGCCCGGAGTGCGCGGTGGCCGACGCATCGCGGTGGTCGAACTCGATGCGGAGTGCTCGGTTGCCGACACTCTTCGTGCGGCAGCCGAACGCATCGAGAGCGTCGAGGTGGTCACGCCCGCCGAGGCCGAGGTTCTCGTCGTGATCGCACCGATGCTCAGCGAGGACGATCCGGTGGTCGCCGCAGAGGAGCTCGGCAGGCGGATCGACAGCGGTCTGCTGCGGTATCCCGGCATGATCACCGAGACCACGCGTGACGTCTGGCTGGTGACCGGCCGCGGTGAGCGTGTCCCGGTCGACCGGGCCGCGGCGTTGCCGGTGGGCGCCGCGATGGCCGCGATGCATCGCAGCATCGCCTTCGAGCACCCCGACCAGAACTTCCGGCAGCTCGATGTCCCGCTGGACCTGAACGCCGATGGCGGGGCCGCCGCGATCGGCGCGGTGTCGGGTTCGATCCCGGGTACCGCAGACATCGCGCTGCGCACCGACGGTTCCGCGGTGGCACTCTGGCGTCGCGGTATGCGCGACGGGGCGCCCACATCGCCGCCGTGGCCCGCCGACGTCCTCGAAGACGTCGTCATCACCGGCGGCACCGGCGCGGTGGGACTGCAGTTCGCCCGGCGCCTGGCGGCACTGGGTGCGCGACGCATCGTGCTGTTGAGCCGCACCGGGCTCGATGACAACCAGGCCGGTGAGCTGCCCGGCGGGATCGAGATCGTCGCGCCGCGTTGTGATCTCACCGACGCCGCACAACTGCGTAACGTCGCCGCCGAGTTCGGCGGCCGCGGTGCGTCGCTGGTGGTGCACGCCGCCGCGGCGGCGGCCATCGGCATCGGTGACGAACTCACCGGCGCGGACGCACAGGTCACGTTCGCCGCGAAGCTGACCGGCGCCGCCAACCTGCTCGCGGCCTGGCCGATGCGCCCGGAGGCACGAATCCTGCTGTGCTCCTCGGTGTCCGGGCTGTGGGGTGGCCTCGGGCATGCCGCCTACGCGGCCGCGAACCGGCTGCTCGACGTCATGGCGGACCGGCTCCGCTCGCAGGGGCTGCGGTGCACCTCGGTGCGGTGGGGTCTGTGGCCAGGGGCGGGAGTCATCGACGCCCACGAGATCGCCCGGGTCGAACGAGCGGGTTTGCGTGCCATGGCGCCCGACCGTGCGGTCGACACCGGGTTGCACGACTTCGCGGGTGATCCGTTGGTGTTCAGCGCCGACGCGCAGCGCCTCGCGCTGTTCCTCGACCTCGGCACCGACACCGACACCGGGGAGGCCGCACCGGTGCCACGGCAACCCGGTGACACCGACGAGGATCCACCGGTCGACGCCGTGGGTGTCGATGCGCGTGATGCCGTACGCACCGCGCTGGGCGACGTGCTCAAGCTGAGCGGCACCACAGGCCTTGACCTCGATGCATCGCTACTGGACCTCGGTGTCGACTCACTGCTGGCAGTCGACCTGCGTAAGAAGCTCAAGAAAGCCACCGGGCGCTCCGTGCCGCTGGCCACCCTGCTCGGCGGTGTGACCGCCACCGAGCTCATCGAGCACCTCGAAAGACCCGAAAAGGAAACGTTCTCGCGTGACTGACATTGCCGATACCGCCACGGCCTCCACCGTCGACGCCCGTCTGGAGTTGATGCGGCGCAAGCTCGCCGAGCGCGGCCTGGCGGCCGGGCACCGGGCCGACGGCGCCGCGCCGGCCGTCGACCCCACGGTGCTGTCCGACGGACAGCGCCGCATGTGGTTCGTGCAGGGTTTCGATCCGAGCGGGGTCCTGCTCAACGTGAGCCTGTCGTACCGGCTGACCGGCGACCTGGATGCCGAACGGCTGCACGGTGCGGTGAACGCGGTGGCGCGGCGCCATCCCATCCTGCGTACGACCTTCCACGCCGATGACAACGGTGAGCCCCGCGCAAAGGTTCACGAGGATCTCGCACCGTCGTGGACGACCCACGACCTGTCCGAGAAATCCGAGCGGGCCCGCAAGCTGCGCCTGGAGGTGCTGGCGCAGCGTGAGTTCGGTACGCCGTTCGATCTCACCACCGAATCGCCGTTGCGCCTCACCCTCATCAAGACCGGACCGGCCGAGCACGTACTGCTGCTCGTCGCACACCACATCGCATGGGACGACGGGTGCTGGCCCGTCTTCTTCAACGACCTGACGCGCGCCTACTCGGGTGAGAACCTCCCGGACACACCGCGCGTCGCGATCACCGCCGCGGACACCTCCGACGAGGACCTCGCCTACTGGCGCGAGGTGATGGCGAATCCACCCGAGCCGCTGGAACTTCCCGGACCCACGGGTTCTGTCGTGCCGACCAACTTCCGCTCACAGCGCAGCACCGTGCGTCTGTCGGCCGACACAGTCGAAAAGGTGACCGCGCTGGCCCGCGAGACCGGTGCCACGCCGTACATGGTGTTGCTGGCCGCCTTCGGCGCACTGATCAAGCGCTACACCCACACCGACGACTTCCTGGTCGCGACCCCGGTGCTCAACCGCGATTCCGGGGACACCATCGGTTATTACGGCAACACGGTCGCGATGCGGATGCGGCCACGCGGGGACGCCGGATTCCGCGACCTGGTGCTGCAGACCCGTGAGGTGGCGCTCGGGGCGTTCGCCCATCAGCGGGTCAACCTGGATCGGGTTGTGCGCGAACTCAACCCGGACCGGCGCCACGGAGCAGAACGCATGACGCGGGTGAGCTTCGGGTTCCGCGAACCCGACGGCGGCGGGTTCTGCCCCGACGGCGTGACGTGCGAACGCGCCGAACTGCGCGGCAACCACACCCAGTTGCCGCTGGGCTTCATGGTCGAGTGGGAGGCCACCGGGGCGACCGTGGAGGCCGAGCACCTCACCGAGGTGCTCGACGCCGGCCTGGCCGAGCAGATGCTGCGTCACTTCACGGTGCTGCTCGACAACGCGCTCGCCGATCCCGACCGTGCGCTCGGACGCCTGGACCTGGTCGGCGTCGAGGACGCCGCGTGGCTGACCCAGATGGCCACGGGCGAGGCCTTCGACACGCCCGCGACCACCCTGACCGACCTGGTGACGCAGCAGGCCGAACGCACCCCGGACGCGACGGCCGTGGTCTACGAGGGCACGCACTACACCTACCGCGCGATCAACGAGGCCGCGAACCGCTTGGCGCACTGGCTGATCGCACAGGGCATCGGCACCGAGGACCGCGTCGCGGTGCTGCTGGAGAAGTCGCCGGAACTGGTCATCACCGCGCTCGGCATCGTCAAGGCCGGTGCGGTGTACCTGCCGGTGGACCCGACCTATCCCGAGGACCGCCTCGACTACATCCTCACCGACTCGGACCCCAAGATCGTGCTGCGCGAGTTCGTCACGGGGCTGGAGAATCATCCGACAACGGACCCCACCGACGCCGAGCGCGTGCGGCCGCTGCGGCCCGACAATACCGCGTACCTGATCTACACGTCCGGTTCCACCGGTCTGCCCAAAGGTGTTCCGGTGCCGCACCGCCCGATCGCGGAGTACTTCGTGTGGTTCGGCGGCGAATACGACGTCACCGATGAAGACCGCCTGCTGCAGGTCGCCTCGCAGAGCTTCGACGTGTCGATCGGCGAGATCTTCGGCATGCTGGCCGCCGGTGCGCGGCTGGTGATCCCGAAACCAGGCGGCCTCACCGACATCGGCTACCTGACCGATCTGCTGCGCAACGAGGGCATCACCTCGATGCACTTCGTGCCGTCGCTGCTCGGCTTGTTCCTGTCGCTGCCCGGCGTCAACGAATGGCGCACCCTGCGGCGCGTGCCGATCGGCGGTGAGGCGCTGCCCGGGGAGATCGCCGACAAGTTCCACGCCACCTTCGACTCGCTGCTGCACAACTTCTACGGGCCCACCGAGACCGTGCTCAACTGCACGCGTTACAAGGTCGAGGGCAAGCAGGGTGCGCGCATCGTGCCGATCGGAAAACCCAAGATCAACACCACGATCCACCTGCTCGACGCTGCGCTGCAACCGGTCCCTGTCGGTGTGATCGGCGAGATCTACATCGGCGGAACGCATATCGCGAACGGCTATCACCGGCGCCCCGGCCTGACCGCCGAACGTTTCGTCGCCGACCCGTTCAACCCGGGTGGCCGGATGTACCGCTCGGGTGATCTCGCGCGGCGCGACGCCGACGGCGACATCGAGTTCGTCGGGCGCGCTGACGAGCAGGTCAAGATCCGCGGCTTCCGCATCGAACTCGGTGAGGTGTCGTCGGCGATCTCGGTGGATCCGTCGGTGGGGCAGGCCGTCGTGGTGGTCAGCGATCTGCCGAGCCTCGGCAGGAGCCTGGTCGCCTACATCACGCCCGCCGCGGGCGCCGACCACGTCGACATCGAACGCATCCGCGCTCGGGTGACCGCTGCGCTGCCCGACTACATGGTGCCCTCGGCCTTCGTCGAACTCGCCGAGATCCCGATCACCGCGCACGGCAAGATCGACCGCAGAGCGCTGCCCGAGCCGGAGATCACCTCGACCACCGAGTTCCGGGAACCGTCCACCGACACCGAACGACAGGTGGCCGGATTGTTCGCCGAACTGCTCGACCGGGCCGAGGTGGGCGCCGACGACTCGTTCTTCGATCTCGGTGGTCACTCGCTTCTCGCCACCAAACTGGTTGCGGCCGTGCGGACTCGGTGCGGCGTCGATGTGGGCGTACAGGACATCTTCGAGCACGCCACGGTGTCCGGCCTCGCCGCGCACATCGACGAACTCGTGGCATCGGGTGCGTCGACCGGCCGGCCCGCCATCGTCGCGGTGCCCCACGACGGCCCGCTGCAGATGTCGGCCGCGCAGCTGCGGCAATGGTTCCAGTTCCGCATCGACGGGCCCAACCCGGTCAACAACGTGCCGTTCGCGGCGCGACTGGCCGGACCGTGCGACGTCGACGCGCTGATCGCCGCGGTGAGCGACGTGGTCGAACGCCACGAGATCCTGCGGACCACCTATCGCGAGATCGACGGTGCGCCATACCAAATTGTCCATCCACCGGCACCGGTGCCGGTGCGGCAGGCCCGCGGTGACGGCGAGGAGTGGCTGCAGGCCGAACTCGACGCCGAACGCAAGCACTGCTTCGACCTTGAGACCGATTGGCCCATCCGCGCCGCGGTGCTGGCCACCGGTGAGCATCACGTGCTGTCGCTGGTGGTCCACCACATCGCGGCCGACCACTGGTCGGGCACGGTGCTGTTCACCGATCTGCTCACCGCCTACCGCGCCCGCCACACCGGTGGTGACGTCGAACTGCCGTCGCTGCCGGTGCAGTACGCCGATTTCGCCGCATGGCAGGCCGACCTCCTGGCCGGCTCCGACGACACGATCGGCGAGCAACGCCGGTACTGGACAACGCAATTGGCGGGGCTACCCGAAGAGAACGGGTTACAACCGGACTTTCCGCGCCCGCCGGTGCCCACGGGCGAGGGTGCGGCGTTGGACTTCGGCATCGACGCCGACACCAGGGCCAGACTGATCGAGCTCACCCGAGAACTCGGCGTCACCGAGTTCATGCTGCTGCAGGCCGCCGTCGCGATCGCGCTGCACAAGGCCGGGCAGGGCACCGACATCCCGCTGGGCACGCCGGTCGCGGGGCGCACGGCCCCCGAACTCGATGCGCTGATCGGCTTCTTCATCAACATCGTCGTGCTGCGCAACGATCTCTCGGGCAACCCGACCCTGCGTGAGGTGCTGCGCCGTTCGCGGGAGATGGCGCTCGCCGCCTACCAGCACCAGGATCTGCCGTTCGACCGCGTGGTCGACGCCGTGAGCCCCGTGCGCTCACTGTCACGCAACCCGTTGTTCGGCGTCGTCGTGCACGTGCGGGAGGACCTGCCGACCGATCAGGTGATCTCCGACAGTGCGGACGGCGAAACCCGGTTCACCGCACTGGAACCCACGTTCGACGTGGCGCATGCCGATCTGTCGCTGAACTTCTTCGCGCAGTCCGGCTTTGCTCCGGACGGTCAATCGGCCGGGCAGCCGGGCGGCTACAAGGGCACGATCATCTACCGTACAGAGCTGTACGAGCCTTCGACCGCACAACGTCTCGTCGGGTGGCTGCACCGGATCATCGACGCGTTCGCCACCGACGCCGACAAGACCCTGCGCGACATCGCGGTGATCGAGCCGGGGGAGCGGACTCTGCTGGTCGAGGACTGGAGCCGCAAAGCGGTGCCGCCTGCGCTTCCGCAGACCGCGGGAGCCACCAACGTCTACGTGCTCGACGAGTGGCTCGAGCCGGTGGCCATCGGCGTGATCGGCGACGTGTACTACGCGGGCGGTGCCGTGAGCGCGGCCGCCGAGGCGGCCGATGGTGTTGCGGTACAACGCTTCGTCCCGAACCCGTTCGGCCCAGGCCGGCTGTACCGCACCGGGGACCGGGCCCGCTGGACCGCCGACGGCAGGCTCGAGCCCGTCACCTGCGGTGAACCGCGCCTGCAGGCCGCGCTGGAGGCTGTCGACGGTGTTGCCGCGGCGATGACGCGCTACTGGGACAACCGCTCGGCGCCGCTGCTGGCCGGTTACGTGGTGGCCGACCGGGCCCTTGCCGACGGCGAGCGCGCACAGTTCCTCGAGAGCGTGCGGGCCGCGCTGTCCGACGAGTTCACCGATGTCGTCGTCACCGTCGTCGACGACCTCGGCCCCGACGGCCTGACCCGGCCGGCGACCACGGCTTCGGGACCGTTCGAGGCGCCGAGCACCGACACCGAACGCACGGTGGCCGCGATGCTCGTCGAGCTGCTGGGGGTCGCGCAGGTGGGCCGCCACGACGACTTCTTCACATTGGGTGGCGACAGCATCCTCGCGGTGCAGCTCGCCGCGCGCGCCCGCGACGCCGGTGTGGCGATGACGGCCCGCATGGTGTTCGAACACCCGGTGCTGGCCGAACTCGCCGCGGCCGTCGATGCGACCGGCGACGCTGCGGGACAAGCGGATGCCGTGCGGGACGTTCACCACGCCCCCATGGAGGCGTCGGGTCTGTCGCCCGACGAGCTCGCCGGGCTCACCGCGAGCTGGGGCCGAACGCAAGACGGGACACCATGACCGCCACCGGAACAGCGCCCCGCATCGAGGACGTCCTCGCCCTCAGCCCGTTGCAGCAGGGGCTGTACTCGCTGGCCGGACTGACCGAGGACGACACCGGCGCCGATCCGTATGTCATCGCGATGGCCGCCGACATCGATGGCGCGGTCGATCCGGCGCTGCTGCGGTCGTGTGCCGAGGCGATGCTGGTGCGGCACCCCAACCTGCGCGCCAGCTTCTTCCAAGGCAACCTGACGCGCCCGGTCGCGGTGGTGCCGTCGGCCGTCGACCTGCCGTGGCGCCACGTCACCGTGCCGACCGCCGAGGCGGCCGCCGCGATCGAGACCGAGGAACGCACGCGCCGTTTCGATCTCGGACGCGGACCGCTCATCCGGTTCCTGCTCATCGAAATGCCCGCGCAGCGTTGGCGTCTGGTGGTCACGGCACACCACATCGCGATCGACGGCTGGTCGTTGCCGGTGTTCGTCGGCGAGTTCATCACGCTGTATGCGGCCAAGGGTGACGCAGCGGTGTTCCCCGCGGCGCCGCGCCCGTACCGCGACTACATCGGTTGGCTCGCGGGCCGCGATCAGGACGCCGGCCGCGCGCGGTGGCGCGTTCACCTGGACGGATTGGACGGGCCGACGCTGCTGTCACCGGCGCTGTCCGGTCGTGAGGCCGAACCGGGTCTGCCCACGCGCACCGAGGTCACGCTCGGCGAGGGTGAGTCCGCCGAGATCCTCGACGGTGCGCGGGCCAGGGGCGTCACCGTCAACACGCTGTTCCAGATGGCGTGGGCGGCGATCCTGTCGGCGTTCACCGACCGCACCGACGTGGTGTACGGGGTGACCGTGTCGGGTCGCCCCGACGAACTGTCCGGCGTCGAATCGATGGTCGGACTGTTCATCAACACCGTGCCGCTGCGGATCCGGCTGGATCCGGCGCGGCCCGTGGGGCAGCAGTGTCTCGCGGTCCAGCGCGAGGCCGCCGAACTGCGCGAGCACAGTTACCTCAGCCACACCGAGATCCGCGCGCTGGGCGGGATCGGCGAGTTGTTCGACACGCTGCTGGTGTACGAGAACTTCCCGCCCGGCGGGCTGGTGGGAACCGACGAGTTCCCCCTCGACGGTGCGGTGCTGCGCCCGTCGGCGCTGGAGAGCCTCTCGCATTTCCCGATCACCATCGCCGCGCACCCCACGCACGGCAGGCTCACGGTGCTCGTCGAAACCCTCGACGGCGCCTTGGGCATGCTCGACCCGTACGCACTGGGCCGTCGTGTGCTCACCGTCGTGCAGCGTCTGCTGCAATCGTGGGAGCGGCCGCTGCGCGAGGTCGCGGTCACCCTCGACGACGAACGCGCGGTCGCGGTTCCTGCCGATACCACCGCGCGCACCGGGGGTTTGCACACCGCCTTTCACGACGCGGCGGCACAACGCCTGGGCTCGATCGCGCTGAGCTGGGACGGTGGTCAACTCACCTACCGCAGGCTCGACGAGGAGGCCGACCGCGTCGCGGCCGAACTGCTTCGTCGCGGTGTCGCCACCGAAACCCCGGTGCTGATCCGCCTGCCGCGCGGACCCGAGTACGTGGTCGCGATGCTCGGGGTGCTCAAGGCCGGTGGTCTGATCGTGCCGCTGGACCCCGCGATGCCCGACGAGCGGGTCGGCGAGATCGTCCGCCAGACCCACCCGGACGGGCGCGAACCGATCGTAGTCGACGAGGCGTTCGTGACCGCCGTGCGCGCGGCCGATGCCGAACTGCCCGCCGACTACCGGCCCGCCCACGTGCATCCCGGACAGGGCGCCTACATCATCTTCACGTCGGGTACGACCGGAAAACCCAAGGGTGTCATCGGAACTCACCAGGCGATGCTGGCCTATGCGGCTGACCACATCCGGAATGTGCTGCGCCCCGCCGCGCAACGCCTCGGCCGGCCGCTGCGGGTCGCGCACGCGTGGTCGTTCACGTTCGATGCGGCCTGGCAGCCGCTCGTGGCGCTGCTCGACGGGCACAGCAACCACATCGTCGGTGACGACGTGCAGCGTGACGCCGAGGCGCTGGTGGAGACCATCGGTCGCTTCGCGATCGACATGATCGACACGACACCGTCGATGTTCACACAGTTGCGGGCGGCCGGCCTCCTCACGACGGTGCCGCTGGCGGTCCTGGCGCTTGGCGGCGAGGCGATCGACACCGCGCTGTGGCAGGCGATCCAGGCCGAGTGCGAACGCACCTGGATGTCGGCGCACAACTGCTACGGACCCACCGAAACCACCGTGGAGGCCGTGGTCGCGGCGATCGCAGAGCACCGCGACCCGTGCATCGGCAGGCCCACCGACCCGTCCGCCGCCTACGTGCTCGACAGTTGGCTGCGCCCGGTGCCCGACGGCGTCGCAGGCGAGTTGTACCTCGCCGGTGGGCAACTCACGCGCGGTTACGTGGGCAGGCCGGGGGAGACCGCGGCCCGGTTCGTGGCCGACCCGTTCACGCCGGGTGCCCGCATGTACCGGACCGGCGACGTGGTGCGCCGGACACCCGACGGGGCGCTGCAGTTCCTGGGCCGCAGCGACGATCAGGTGAAGATCAGGGGTTTCCGCGTGGAACCCGGCGAGGTCGCCGCGGCGCTGCACCGGCACCCGCAGGTGCGCCACGCGCACGTCGCGGTGCGCCGCCACCGCAGCGGCCCACGCCTGACCGCGTACGTCGCCACCGACACCACGGTGGGTGAGCTGCGCCGCATGCTCACCGCGACGCTGCCGAGGTACCTGGTGCCGCACCACATCCTGCTCGTCGATGAGATCCCGCTGACCATCAACGGCAAGGTCGACGACGCGAGGCTGGCCACCCTCGATCCCGGGCGGCAGTCCGACGGTTTCGTGGGTCCGGTCACCGACACCGAGAGGGTTGTCGCCGAGGTGCTGGCCGAGGTGCTCGACACCCGTGACGTGGGCGTCACCACCGACTTCCTCGATCTGGGTCTGGACAGCATCGTCGCGCTGTCGGTGGTGCAGGCCGTGCGCAGGCGTGGCCTGGTGGTGCGGGCACGCCTGATGCTGGAGTGCTCGAACGTGCGGGAACTCGCCGCGGCGATCGACAGCGACGCCCACCACGCCGCCGTCGACGACACGCGCGAGGAGTCCGGTCCGATCCCCTTGCTGCCCAACGGATGCTGGCTCTACCAGTACGGCGATCCGCGCCGCCTGGCGCAAACCGAGGCGTTCCGGCTGCCCGAGGGCATCACCGCCGAACAGCTGCGGAGCCTGCTGCGCACGGTCGTCGACGGCCATGAGGTGCTGCGCACTCGGCTGGACCGGGTGACCCGTACCCTGGTGCCGCACGAGCCGCGGGATGTGTTCACCGAGGCGACCGGGTCGGGCGACCTGGTCGACGCCGTCGCCCGACAGGCCGCACTGTCGGTGGACCGCATCGACCCCCAGCAGGGCTCGTTGCTCGACGCGGTGTGGTTGCACCACCCCGACGCCCCCGGCGGCGTGCTGATCCTGACCGCGCACGTGCTCGCACTCGACCCGGCGTCATGGCGAATCATGGTCGGGGAACTGGAAACCGCCTGGCATGCAGTGGCTTCCGGTCGGCAACCCACGCCGGTGCGCGAACACACCTCGCTGCGGCGATGGTCACGCATGCTCTGCGAACGTGCGCTCAAGCTGGACACCGCCGATTTCTGGCACCGCCAGTTCGACGGTGCGGATCCCGACATCGGAGCCAGGCGCGTCGATCCGGCGACCGACCGGATGCGCGACATCGCCATCGAGATGACGTTCGCCGACCCGGAGCTCACGACCCGGCTGCTCACCGGAGGAGTTCCGGTGACCGAGGTGCTCGCCGCGGCGACGGCGCGTGCCATCACCGCGTGGCGACTCCACCGCGGGCAACCGGCCCCGGCGCCCCTGCTGGCGCTCGAAACCTACGGCCGCGCCGACACCGTCGTATCGGCCGATCTGGGGGAGGACACCCATCGGGTGGACACCGGCGACACCGCGGGACTGCTCAGCATGATCTACCCGTTGCGGGTGACCGCCGCCGACGCTCGTGGGGTCGCCGAGCAGGTCGCGGCGATACCCGGCGACCCGATCGACTACGGGCTGCTGCGCCACCTGCGCGAGGACACCGCGGAAAGCCTTGGTGTGCACCGGGATCCGCAGGTCCTGCTCAACTACCTGGGCCGTATCGAACTGGATTCGGCCGATCACGCCCTGCTGCAGGACCGGTCACTGCTGACCGGGGTCACGCCGATACCCGAGCCGAATGCCGCAGTGCGCCATGAACTGACGATCATGGCCGCGGTGATCGACAGGGAGGGGTCGGCGGTGCTGGGCGCGCAGTGGCGGACCCTGCCGGACATCCTGTCGGCCGCCGATGTGGCCGCCCTGCAGACCATGTGGCTGGACGCGTTGCGAGAGGTGATCGAGTGAGTGACAGCAGACCGCGGCTCGCGGTCATCGGTGCGGGCCCCAAGGCCATCGCGGTGGCGGCCAAGGCCGCAGAACTGCGGGCGATGGGGATCGACGCACCCGAGATCGTCGTCGTCGACCGCGCCGGTGTGGCCGCCAACTGGCAGGCGGTCGGCGGATGGACCGACGGGCAACACCGTCTCGGCACGAGCCCGGAGAAGGACGTCGGTTTCCCGTACCGCTCGTCGCTGGTGCCGCGCCGCAACGCCGAACTCGACGAGCGGATGATGCGGCACAGCTGGCAGTCCTACCTCGTCGACATCGGGCACTTCGCCGAGTGGATCGACCGCGGCAGACCGGCACCGACCCACCGGCGGTGGAGCCAGTACCTGAACTGGGTGGCCGACAACATCGGCATGTCGCTGATCACCGGCGAGGTGACCCGGATCGGGCTCGGTGAGGATCAGAAGTCGTGGACCCTGCACACCCACGAGGACACGGTGCACGCCGACGCCGTGATGATCACCGGCCCGGGACAGGCCGAGAAGTCGATCCTGCCCGGCAACCCGCGCGTGCTGTCCATCGCGCAGTTCTGGCACCGCGCGGCGGCCAGCGAACTGATCTCCGCCGAGCGCGTCGCGGTGATCGGCGGCGGTGAGACCGCCGCGACGATGCTCAACGAGCTGTTCCGCCACCGGGTGTCGACGATCACGGTGATCTCACCGCAGGTCACGTTGTTCACGCGCGGCGAGGGCTTCTTCGAGAACACGCTGTACTCGGACCCCACGCACTGGGCCGGCCTCACGCTCGACGAGCGACGCGACGCCATGAACCGCACCGACCGCGGGGTGTTCTCGGCGCGCGTGCAGGAGGCGCTGCTGGCCGACGACCGGATCCGTCACCTGCGCGGCCGGGTCGCCCACGCGGTCGCCCGAGACGACCGGATCCGGCTGACCCTGCAGACCGCCCCCGCTTTTCGAGCGGCAACCGGGTCAAGCGGTGAACGACTGGAGACCGTGCACGGCTTCGATCTGGTGATCGACGGCTCCGGCGCCGACGCGCTGTGGTTCGTGCCGCTGCTGGCGCAGGACGCGCTCGACATGCTCGAACTGGGTCTGGGTCGCCCGCTGACCGGCGATGCCCTGCAGGAATCCATCGGCTACGACCTCGCCCTCACCGGCGTGACACCCAAGTTGTTCCTGCCCGGCCTCGCCGGGCTGAACCAGGGCCCCGGGTTCCCCAACCTGAGTTGCCTCGGGTTGCTGTCCGACCGCGTCCTCGGGGCCGAACTGCCCGCGTCCACCGACCGACCCATCAGGAGAATCGATGAGCACCAATCCGTTCGATGACGAGAACGGGACGTTCTACGTGCTGGTGAACGACGAGGACCAGCACAGCCTGTGGCCCGCGTTCGCCGACGTGCCCACCGGATGGCGCGTGGTGTTCGGCGCGAGCAGCCGCGCCGAGTGCCTCGACTACGTCGAGCAGAACTGGACCGATCTGCGGCCGAGAACGCTGCGCGAGGCCATGGCGCAGTAGTCAGGCCTCCTGCGGCTCCAGCGCGTCCATGTCGAACAACCGCGCGTGCAGGATCGTGCGGTTGCGCAGCGCGGCACGCACCGCGCGGTGCAGCCCGTCCTCCAGGTAGATGTCGCCACGCCAGCGCACCGCGTGGGGGAACAGGTCGCCGTAGAACGTGGAGTCCTCCGACAGCAGGCGGTCCAACGCGAGCACGGTCGTGGTGGTCACCAGCTCGTCGAGGCGCAGCTGGCGCGGCGGGATCCGAGACCAGTCCCGATAGGTCAGGCCGTGCTCCGGATAGGGTTTACCCTCAAGGACGCCTTTGAAGATCATGGTTGGCGCACCCGCGAGACACCCGTGCACGGTTTCGGCATCGGCATGGGTGTAAAGGCTAATACCGATCGGCGAATTTTCCACTGGTTGCTTCACCTGCTCAGGGTCGGCCGTGGCGATGGCGACTCGGTCGGCAAAGGACCTGCTCTCGACCCGTAAAATGGGGGAATCGCATACGAAGGGCAGGTGAGGGCGTGGGTAGTGCCGACGATCGTCGTTTCGAGGTGCTGCGTGCCATCGTCGCCGACTTTGTCGCGACCAAGGAGCCCATCGGGTCGAAGACCCTCGTCGAGCGGCACAATCTCGGCGTTTCGAGCGCCACCGTGCGTAACGACATGGCGGTTCTCGAGGCCGAGGGGTACATCACGCAACCACACACCAGTTCCGGGCGGATCCCCACCGAGAAGGGCTACCGCGAGTTCGTCGACCGCATCGACAACGTCAAACCGTTGTCGACGTCGGAGCGTCGCGCGATCCTCAACTTCCTCGAATCGGGCGTCGACCTCGACGACGTCCTGCGTCGCGCGGTGCGGCTGCTCGCGCAGCTGACGCGTCAGGTCGCGATCGTGCAGTATCCGACGTTGACGACGTCGTCGGTGCGCCATCTCGAGGTGGTGCCGTTGACGCCGGCGCGGCTGCTGCTGGTGGTGATCACCGACACCGGGCGCGTGGATCAACGGATCGTCGAACTCGGCGACGCGATCGATGAGCACGAACTGTCCACGCTGCGTGACATGCTCGGCCAGGCCATGGAGGGCAAGCCGCTCTCACAAGCCTCGGTCGCGGTGTCGGACCTGGCCAGCCACCTCAACGGCAGTGACCGGCTGGCAGACGCCGTCGGACGCGCCGCGACGGTGCTCGTCGAGACCCTCGTCGAGCACACCGAGGAACGGTTGCTGCTCGGCGGCACCGCCAACCTGACCCGCAACACCGCCGACTTCGGCGGATCGCTGCGGTCGGTGCTGGAGGCGCTTGAGGAGCAGGTGGTGGTGCTGCGCCTGTTGGCCGCCCAACAGGAGGCAGGCAAGGTGACCGTACGTATCGGTCACGAGACCGAGGCAGAGCAGATGGCCGGTGCGTCGGTGGTGAGCACCGCGTACGGCAGCTCGGGCAAGGTCTACGGCGGCATGGGTGTGGTCGGTCCCACCCGTATGGACTATCCGGGAACGATCGCCAACGTCGCGGCGGTCGCCCTCTACATCGGCGAAGTACTCGGCAGTCGTTAAGGCAGTCTTTGACGCAGCCGGTGACACCGGCACAGAAAGGTCAGGCAAGTCAGCGTGGCACGTGATTACTACGGTCTGCTCGGAGTGAGCAAGGGCGCGAGCGATTCGGAGATCAAACGCGCCTACCGGCGTTTGGCACGTGAGCTGCACCCGGACGTCAACCCCGACGAGGAGGCCCAGCAGAGGTTCACCGAGATCCAGCAGGCCTACGAGGTGCTGTCGGATCCGGAGAAGCGCCGGATCGTCGACATGGGCGGCGATCCGATGGAGTCCGTCGGCGGTGCGCCCAACGGCTTCGGCGGCTTCGGCGGGCTCGGTGACGTCTTCGAGGCGTTCTTCGGGGGCGGCACGACGTCGCGCGGGCCGATCGGGCGGGTCCGGCCCGGCTCCGATTCGCTGCTGCGGATGCGGCTCGACCTCGAAGAGTGCGCCACCGGCGTGACCAAGCAGGTCACCGTCGACACGGCCGTGCTGTGCGATCTGTGCCACGGCAAGGGCACCAACGGCAACTCCTCGCCCGCCACGTGCGACACCTGTGGCGGCCGGGGTGAGATCCAGACCGTGCAGCGGTCCCTGCTCGGCCAGGTGATGACGTCACGTCCGTGCCCGGTCTGCGGCGGTGTCGGCGAGGTGATCCCGGATCCCTGCAACCGGTGCGGTGGCGACGGCCGCGTACGGGCCCGTCGCGACATCAGCGTCAAGATCCCGGCAGGCGTCGGCGACGGTATGCGGGTGCGGCTCGCGGCTCAGGGCGAGGTCGGGCCCGGCGGCGGACCCGCTGGTGATCTGTACGTCGAGGTCCACGAGAAACCGCACGAGGTGTTCGTGCGCGACGGCGACGACCTTCACTGCACGATCTCGGTGCCCATGGTCGACGCCGCGCTCGGCACCACCGTGACCGTCGACGCGATCCTCGACGGTCCCACCGAGCTGACCATCGCGCCCGGCACCCAGCCCGGGTCGGTGACCACGTTGCGTGGGCACGGCATGCCGCATCTGCGTTCGGGCGTGCGCGGCGATCTGCACGCCCACATCGACGTCGTGGTGCCGACGCGCCTGGAGAGCTCCGACATCGAGCTGCTGCGCAAGTTCAAGGAGAACCGCACGCGCGACACCGCCTCGGTGCGCACGGCGCAGGGCACCGCGAGCTCCGGTGGCGGCCTGTTCAGCCGGCTGCGCGAGACGTTCTCCGGTCGCTGACCGCCGTGGCCAGACCATGAGCGCGGCGCTGTTCTACGTCGATGCGCTGCCCGGTGCGGGGGAGTCGGCCGTCGTCGACGGCGACGAGGGCCATCACGCCGCCAACGTGCGGCGCATCCGCGTGGGCGAGCACGTAGACCTCAGCGACGGCGCGGGCGGCCTCGCGCACTGCGTCGTCGAGGACACCGCGAAAGGCAGCGTCACGGCGCGCGTCACACAACGGTTGACGCTGCCGCCGGCACGCCCCGCCGTCACGGTCGTGCAGGCGCTGCCCAAATCCGATCGGTCGGAACTGGCCGTCGAGCTGGCCACCGAGGCCGGTGCCGACGCGTTCGTCGCGTGGCAGTCCGCGCGGTGTGTGGCCCGCTGGGACGGACCCAAGGCCGACAAGGGGCTGCGGCGCTGGAGCGCGGTGGCGCGCTCGGCCGCACGCCAGTCCAGGCGGGCGTACATCCCGGCCGTCGCGGGCGTCGAGTCGACGAAGGACCTGGTGCGCCGCATCGCCGCGTCCGACGCCGTGGTGCTCGCGTTGCATGAATCAGCGACCGAACCGTTCGCGAAAATGCCACTCGCCCAAGCTGATTCGGTGATCCTGATCGTGGGCCCGGAAGGCGGCATCGCCGACGACGAGATCGCCGCGCTGACCGATGCGGGCGCGCGTGCCGTGCGGCTGGGTCCGACGGTGCTGCGCACCTCGACGGCCGCGGCCGTCGCGTTGGGCGCGATCGGAGCGTTGACGCAGCGCTGGGAGATCCAGCGCTGCTGACAGGCTGGGCCCGGCACCGCTGCATGCGGTGGGCACCATGTCGGCGATCGGGTTTCCCGGGGTAGGTAGAACGTCGCTCGGGGAGTTCACTGAGTGCTGGGAAATTTGGTGCTCAAGGCACGTGCTGGGACCACTTACGCTTCTGATGTGAGTCTGCCGCCACCAAATCCGCCACCGCAGGGGCCCCAGTACTGGCAACAGCCTCCACACTGGCAGCAGTGGCCGTCGCCGCAGTGGCCACCGGGCGGCTTTCCGCCGCCGAAGAAATCGCGCACCCCGAAACTCGCAATCGGAATCCTTGCCGCCGTCGGAATGCTGTTCGTCACCGCGGTGGGGTTCGTCTTCTATGCGGCGACGACGAACGGACCCGTCACCGCCACCAGTTACGTGAGCTTCCGCCATGTCTGCGAGGGCGACTGGGTGAAGAACGCTGCCGACTACGGCGAGCCGTACCAGGTCGTCGCCTTCTACTACGGACTCGGTTACAACGGAGATGAATGGATGTCAGTGGGATCCGGCAAGTGGACCGGCGCGGATCCCACCCAGGGTTTCACGCAGATCAACGCCGTGGCGTGTCTGACCCGCAAGGAGGGCACGGCCATCAAGACCGCGACCTGTGAAGACGAGGATGCCGGTGCTCGCATCGAGATCGACTACCTGTCAGTCGACTACGACAGCGAACTACGTGAGGCCAAGACCGGCAAGGTGGTCCGGAATCTGGGAGTCGTGAAGGGCATCGCGGACCGGTGTCCCGGCTTCGGCTACTACAAACGCGGATCCAAGAAGATCTACGCCCGCCCCGACGAGAAGGCGGTGACCAGGATGCTGGAGAAGTTCGCGGGCTGACGGGCCGGGGATATATTTCGCGCGTTTCGCCGCGGAAACATCGCGCACACGTCGCGGTGACCCGCCATGGATACGGTGCCGCGAATGGGGGCACCGACAATCGATCCACCGCGCAGTGACGTGGCCGCCTCGGCCACCAAATCACCGTGGTACTCATCACTTTTCATCCACCTGCTCGTCGCGATCGTGGCGGGCATCGCCGTGGGCTGGCTGTGGCCCGATGTCGGCGGCAGCCTGAAACCACTGGCGGACGGCTTCATCAAGCTGATCAAGATGCTGATCGCGCCGGTCATCTTCTGCACCGTGGTGCTCGGCATCGCCCATGTCGGCGATCTGAAGTCGGTGGGGCGCATCGGCGTGAAGGCACTGATCTACTTCGAGGCCATCACCACCTTCGCGCTCTTGTTCGGTCTCGTGGTGGGCAACGTGGTCAAGCCCGGCGCGGGCTTCAACATCGACGCGCAGACGCTGGCCACGGGGGCAGAGGCCGTCGCGAAGAAGACCGGTGACGGCGAACTGCCGCACACCGTGGAGTTCCTGCTCAACATCATCCCGACTTCGGTGGTGTCGGCGTTCGCCGAGAACGCGCTGCTGCAGGTGTTGTTCTTCGCGGTGTTGTTCGGTCTCGGCCTGGCCAAGTTCGGCGAGCACGGCCCGCCCGTGGTGTTGGAGTTCATCGACCACCTCAGCCACATCTTCTTCACCGTGATCGGCTGGATCATGAGGCTGGCGCCGCTGGGGGCCTTCGGCGCGATGGCCTACATCATCGGCCAGTACGGCATCGGGTCGCTGGGCAGCTACGCCAAGCTGATCGCGGCCTGCTACCTCGCGGCTGCGCTGTTCATCGTGATCCTCGCCGTGGTCACCAAGGTTTTCGCCCGGGTCAACCTGTGGAAGTTCTTCCTCTACATCAAGGACGAGATGTTCCTTGCGCTCGGCACCGCGTCCACCGAGGTGGTGCTGCCGAGGGTCATGGCCAAGCTGACCAACGCCGGGTGTTCACGCACCACGACCGGCCTGGTGGTGCCGACCGGCTACTCGTTCAATCTCGACGGCGCGACGCTGTACCTGTCGATCTGCGTGCTGTTCCTCGCGCAGGCGCTCGGCGTGGACCTGAGCCTCGGCGAGCAGATCATGGCGGTGCTGGTGCTCATGCTCACCTCCAAGGGCATGGCCGGTGTGCCGGGCTCGTCGTTCCTGGCGCTGTCGGCCACGGTCGCGGCGATCGGCCACGGCGCCATCCCGGTCGCCGCGGTGGCCCTGCTACTGGGAGCCGACCGCATCATGGACTCGATGCGGGTGTCGGTGAACCTGCTTGGCAACTGCGTGGCCACGCTGGTGGTCGCGGCCTGGGAAGGCCAGCTCGACCGGGAGCGGATGCGCAAGGTACTGGCCGGCGAGCATGTCCCGCCACTCGACGAGCTCGCCGAGACCGAAGGTTCGGGCCGGGGCGCGCCCGTCACCGCGGAGGCCGGCTCGCGGGACTGATGTGCTTCTTGCCACATTCGGCGGTTTGATCGTTGCGGCGGAAGTCAAAGCCGCCACCTGCGAGTCCACTAACTGTAACGGTTCGAAAAGGCAGAGACAGATACGAGAGAAGTTTACGTGAGTGTGCCCCAGGTAGACACCTCGGTTCATCAGAGCCACTGACCACAGACTGTCCGTACGGCGAGAGGCACCCCGATGGGGTGCCTCTCGCCGTACGGACCATGTAACCATTGGGCCGACTCGCTGACCAGCGGTAAACTCGGATCAGCAGGACGGTCACCACGGCCGTCGACAGAACACAGAAAGCAGGCACGAAACACCACGTGACGCCCCGCGACACGAGCGCTGACTCGTCGATTACCGCACAGGAATCGGTACGCAGCAGCATCACTGTTCCGCCCGACATCATCGTGGGCCTGCTCGGCTCGGCTGACGAGAACCTTCGGGCCATCGAAAAAGTTCTCACCTCTGACGTGCACGTACGCGGCAACGAGGTCACCTTCTCCGGCGAACCGGCCGACGTGGCACTGGCCGAGCGCGTGGTGGCCGAGTTGGTCGCCGTCGCCTCCAGCGGGCAGGCCGTGACCCCGGAAACCGTCCGGCACAGCGTGGCGATCCTCACCGGTGCGGGCGACGAGTCCCCGGCCGAGGTGCTGACGCTGGACATCCTGTCGCGGCGCGGCAAGACGATCCGGCCCAAGACGCTCAACCAGAAGCGCTACGTCGACGCCATCGACGCGCACACCATCGTGTTCGGCATCGGGCCTGCCGGCACCGGCAAGACCTACCTCGCGATGGCCAAGGCCGTCAGTGCGCTGCAGAACAAGCAGGTCAACCGCATCATCCTCACGCGTCCGGCCGTCGAGGCCGGAGAGCGCCTCGGTTTTTTGCCCGGCACGCTCAGCGAGAAGATCGACCCGTACCTGCGTCCGCTCTACGACGCGTTGCACGACATGATGGACCCCGAGCTCATCCCGAAGCTCATGAGCGCCGGCGTGATCGAGGTCGCGCCGCTGGCGTACATGCGCGGCCGGACCCTCAACGACGCGTTCATCATCCTCGACGAGGCGCAGAACACCACCGCCGAACAGATGAAGATGTTCCTGACCCGGCTCGGGTTCGGTTCGAAGATCGTTGTCACCGGCGATGTCACGCAGGTGGACCTGCCCGGCGGGGCCACCTCGGGTCTGCGGGCGGCCATGCAGATCCTCGACAACGTCGACGACATCCACTTCGCCGAGCTCACCAGCGCCGACGTGGTCCGTCACCGGCTGGTGTCGGAGATCGTCGACGCGTATGCACGGCACGAGGAACCCGCGATGCTCAACCGGGCGCAGCGCCGCTCCTCGAACGGGCGGTCGCGTCGATGAGCATCGAGGTCTCCAACGAGTCCGGCTACGACGTCTCCGAACCCGAGTTGATCAGCGTCGCGCGGTTCGTCATCGAGAAGATGGACGTCCATCCCGCCGCGGAGCTGTCGATGGTGCTGCTCGACAGCGCGGCGATGGCCGATCTGCACATGCGGTGGATGGACCTGCCCGGCCCGACCGACGTGATGAGCTTCCCGATGGACGAGCTCGAACCGGGCGGCCGCCCCGATGCGCCCGAGCCGGGCCCGGCGATGCTCGGTGACATCGTGTTGTGCCCCGAGTTCGCCGAACAACAGGCTGTCAAGGCCGGCCATTCGCTCGGCCACGAGCTGGCGCTGCTGACCGTGCACGGTGTACTGCACCTGCTGGGCTACGACCACGCCGAGCCCGACGAGGAAAAAGAGATGTTCGCTCTGCAGCGTCAACTGCTCGAGGAATGGGTGGCCGACCAGGTCGAGGCCTATCACGCCGACCGGCAGAGCGAGAAGGATCGGCGGCTGCTGGACAAGTCCCGATACTTCGACGAACCGTGACCGGCCTCCTACCGCTGATCGGTGCCATCGCACTGGTGGTCTTCGGCGGCCTGTTCGCGGCCATCGACGCGGCATTGTCCACGGTCTCGATCGCCCGCATCGACGAACTCGTCCGCGACGAACGTCCCGGCGCGGCGCGCCTGGCGAAGGTCGTCGCCGAGCGTCCGCGCTACATCAATCTCGTCGTGCTGCTTCGGATCATCTGCGAGGTCAGCGCCACGGTGCTGCTGGCGTCGATCCTCGACGGACTGCTCGGCGTCAGCTGGGGACTGGTCACCGCGGCCGCGATCATGGTGGTCACCAGTTTCGTCGCGATGGGCGTGGGGCCCAGAACCGTCGGCAGGCAGAACGCCTACTCGATCGCGTTGATCTCGGCCGTTCCGCTGCAAGGCATTTCGGTGCTGCTGACCCCGATCAGCCGCCTGCTGGTGCTGCTCGGTAACGCGGTGACACCCGGCCGGGGTTTCCGCAACGGGCCGTTCGCGTCCGAGATCGAACTGCGTGAGGTCGTGGATCTGGCCCAGCAGCGCGGTGTGGTGGCCGACGAGGAGCGCCGGATGATCCAGTCGGTGTTCGAACTCGGCGACACCGCCGCGCGTGAGGTGATGGTCCCGCGCACCGAGATGGTGTGGATCGAATCCGACAAGACCGCCGGGCAGGCCACCTCACTGGCGGTGCGCAGCGGGCACTCCCGGATCCCGGTGATCGGCGAGAACGTCGACGACATCGTCGGCGTCGTCTACCTCAAAGACCTTGTGCAGCAGACGTACTACTCGACCAACGGGGGGCGTGACACCACCGTTGCCCAGGTCATGCGCCCTGCGGTGTTCGTGCCCGACTCCAAGCCGCTCGACGAGCTGCTCAGCGAGATGCAACGCGACCGCAACCACATGGCCCTGCTGGTCGACGAATACGGGGCGACGGCCGGGCTCGTCACGATCGAGGACGTGCTCGAGGAGATCGTCGGCGAGATCGCCGACGAATACGACACCGACGAGGTAGCGCCGGTCGACGAGCTCGACGACCACATCTACCGCGTGTCGGCGCGGTTGCCGATCGAAGACCTCGCCGAGCTGTACGGGTTGGAGCTCGACGAGGATCTCGACGTCGACACCGTCGGCGGGCTGGTGGCGTTCGAGTTGGGCCGCGTGCCGCTGCCCGGCGCCGAGGTCACGTGGCAAGGGCTGCGGCTACGCGCAGAAGGCGGGCCGGACCACCGCGGGCGGGTTCGTATCAACACCGTGCTGGTGTGCCCGACCGAACCTCGGGAGCAGGAGTTGCACAGCGTGCCAGGCAGCGAGAACGATGCCCGCCCACGCCAAGGGGAGAAGGCCGACCGCTCGCGAGGAGGAGAGAGAGCAGATGACTGAACTCGACGCCGAGGACGCCAAGCTCGTCGTCCTCGCCCGTGGGGCGATGGCGCGTGCCGAGGCCGCATCGGGTGCGGCGGTGCGCGATCAGGACGGCCGCACCTACGCAGGGGCGCCGGTGACGCTGGCCGCGCTGGAACTCACGGCGCTGCAGTCCGCTGTGGCTGCCGCGGTCTCCAGCGGTGCGACGGGCATCGAAGCCGCAGTCCTGGTGGGTGGTTCGCCCGAGGACGCGGGAATCGCCGCGGTCGAGGAACTTTCTGCCGACGCGACGGTGATCGTGACCGATCGTGCGGGTGCACCGGTATGACGGAGGCCGACGTTGACTGAATTCCGCTCCGGCTTCGTGTGTTTCGTCGGCAGGCCGAACACCGGCAAGTCGACGCTCACCAACGCGCTGGTGGGCCAGAAGGTCGCGATCACGTCGAACCGCCCGCAGACGACGCGGCACACCATCCGCGGCATCGTGCACCGCGATGAGTTCCAGATCATCCTGGTCGACACCCCCGGCCTGCACCGGCCGCGCACCCTGCTCGGTCAGCGGCTCAACGATCTGGTCAAGGACACCTACTCCGAGGTCGACGTGATCGGGATGTGCATCCCGGCCGACGAGGCGATCGGTCCCGGCGATCGCTGGATCCACCAGCAGATCCGCGCGGTGGCACCAAAGACCACACTGATCGGCATCGTCACCAAGATCGACAAGGTTCCCAAGGACCGCGTCGCCGCCCAACTTCTCGCGGTGAGTGAGCTGATGGGTCCCGATACCGAGATCGTGCCGGTGTCGGCCACCGCGGGTGAGCAACTCGACGTGCTCACGAACGTTCTCGTGGCTCAGCTTCCCGAGGGGCCGGCGTACTATCCGGACGGCGAACTCACCGACGAGCCCGAGGAAGTCCTCATGGCCGAGCTCATCCGTGAGGCCGCACTCGAAGGTGTGCGCGACGAACTGCCGCACTCGCTCGCGGTGGTCATCGACGAGGTGTCAGAGAGGCCGGGGCGCGACGCCGATGATCCTCTGATCGACGTCCACGCCATCCTCTACGTCGAGCGCGACAGTCAGAAGGGCATCGTGATCGGCAAGCGCGGGGCCCGGCTGCGCGAGGTCGGCACCGCGGCACGCAAGCAGATCGAAAAGCTGCTCGGCACAAAGGTCTACCTCGACCTGCGGGTCAAGATCGCCAAGAACTGGCAGCGCGACCCCAAGCAGCTCGGCCGCCTCGGCTTCTAGCCGCGCTCAGCGCAATGCGTTGACCGCGGCAACGGCCTGCGACACGTCGTCGATCGTCTCGGACAACTCGTCGGTGGTCTCGACGGCCGCCTCTGAGGGCTCGGCGATCTCAGGGGCCTCCGTGGTGGCCTCGGGGACGGGCGGCAGGCTGCGGCCGTCGGGGGTGTTCCACCACACCGCAGGTTCTTTGGCGGCCCAGCCCGTGATCGCCTCGAGTTCGGCGGCGAGTGAGATCAGCAGGGGCTCGCTCTCGGCCGGACCCATGAGCTGCACGCCGATCGGCAATCCGTCGGATGTGAAGCCGGCCGGCACGCTGATCGACGGCCAGCCCAACAGGTTCCACACCCATGTCAGGGGGCACGCCTCGATCGCGTTGCGTTCGGTGGCGAACCACCCGAGCCGATCGTATTCGTGCGCCGTCGGCGGGGGCTGCGCCGTGGTCGGTGCGATGACGACGTCGACGAGGTTGAAGATCCACGACATGCGCCGCCCGACCTCGGCCTCGTGGGCGCGCGCCTTGCGCAACACGTTCTGCGAGAGCAGCCGCCCGATCCGCATGTTGGCCACGGTGCGTTGGTCGAAGACGATTCCGTGGCCCGCGTTGTCGAGCCGGTCGGCCCACTCCAGCAGCCCGGAGGTCGACCGCGCCAGGAAGTCCCACGACATCCGGACGCTGTAGTTCGGGTCCTTCTCCACCACGGTGTGGCCGAGCTCGCCGAGATGGTCGGCCATGGTCTGCAATGCCGCGCGGATCTCGGGGTGGATCTTCGCGCGGAAACCGGTGAACGGGATCTTCGTCGACATCGCGATGCGCAGGGGGCCTGGCGCGACCCCGACGTAGTCGGAGGCCTGGATCGGCGTCGGCTTGTGCCGATCGCCGTCGACGTTGCCGGATGCGGCGTCGAGCACCAGCGCCGCGTCGACGACGGTACGGGCCAGCACGCCGTGCACGGTGACGCCGTTGAACGCCTCAGGATGGGGCCACGTGGAGATCCGCCCGCGCTGCGGCTTGATGCCGACCAGGTGGGTCCACGCCGCCGGGATCCGCACGTTGCCGGCGCTGTCGGACCCGATGGCCGCTGTCACCAGACCCGCGGCGACGGCGGCCGCGCTGCCACCGGACGATCCACCCGGGGTGTGCTTACGCGACCACGGGTTGCGGGTGTGCCCGAAGCCGGGGCCGCTGCAGAACGGCCACTGCCCGAGTTCGCACGTGTTGGTCTTGCCGACGATCACCGCGCCCGCGGCGCGCAGCCGGCGCACCACCTCCGAATCGGCCTCGGCCACCCGGGGCTCGCCGTCCGTGCCGAAGCGCGTGGGCACCCCGGCGATGTCGACGTCGTCCTTGACCGCAATCGGGATGCCAAGCAGCGGAAGCTGTTTGCCGGCCGCGCGGTCGCGGTCGGCCTTGGCGGCGTCGGCGAGCGCCTGTTCGGTGAGGACCACGCGGAACGCGTTGAGGGTCGACTGGCTCGCGTTGATCGCATGCAGCGATCGCCGTACCAGCTCGTCGGAAGTGATGGCACCGCTGGCGAGTTGGTACAGCTGATTGGTCAGCGTCGGGAACGTCGAGTCGCAAGCCGTTGATTTTCCCATCACTTTCGAGGATATCGGCGGTGCGAGTCGGGCCTTGTCAGGCCACGGTGCAAGACTGTTCGCATGCGGCTGTACCGTGACCGGGCGGTGGTACTGCGTCAGCACAAGCTTGGCGAGGCCGACCGGATCGTCACCCTGCTCACCCGCGACCATGGGTTGGTCCGCGCGGTGGCCAAGGGGGTCCGCCGTACCCGCAGCAAGTTCGGCGCTCGGCTCGAACCGTTTGCTCATATCGATGTGCAATTGCATCCGGGCCGCAATCTCGACATCGTCACCCAGGTTCAGGCCATCGACGCGTTTGCCGCCGACATCGTCAGTGACTACGGGCGGTACACCACCGCCTGCGCGATGCTGGAGACCGCCGAGCGGCTGGCCGGCGAGGAGCGTGCGCCGATGCCGGCACTGCACCGGCTGACCGTGGCGGCACTGCGGGCGATCGCCGACGGCGCACGGGCTCGCGAACTCGTGCTCGACTCCTATCTGCTGCGGGCGATGGCCATCGCAGGCTGGGCGCCCGCGCTGACCGAGTGCGCGCGCTGCGCCGCGCCAGGACCGCACCGGGCGTTCCATGTCGCCGCGGGCGGCAGCGTGTGCGTGCACTGCAGGCCCAGCGGGTCGAGCACCCCGCCGCAGGCCGTCCTCGAGTTGATGTCGGCGCTGCACGACGGTGACTGGGAGTACGCCGAATCCTCGACACCGCCGCACCGCAGCCAGGCCAGCGGGCTCATCGCCGCACATCTGCAATGGCATCTGGAGCGTCAACTGCGCACATTGCCTCTGGTCGAGCGCGGGTACCGCGTCGACAGGACGGTCGCCGAGCAACGCGCAGCGCTGGTCAGGCAGGATATGGCGCATGGCAACCACACGGGGCAAGAAGACCTACCCGCAACTGCCTCCGGCGCCTGACGACTATCCGACCTTCCCGGACAAGTCGACCTGGCCCGTCGTCTTCCCCGAGATCCCGGCGGGCACCAACGGTCGCTTCGCGCGTCCGCCGCAACACACCTCCAAGGCCGCCGCGCCGAAAATCCCGGCCGACCAGGTGCCCAACCACGTCGCGGTGGTGATGGACGGCAACGGCCGCTGGGCCACGCAGCGCGGCCTGGGCCGCACCGAGGGGCACAAGATGGGTGAGGCGGTGCTCATCGACATCACGTGCGGCGCCATCGAGATCGGCATCAAGCACCTGACGGTCTACGCGTTCTCCACCGAGAACTGGAAGCGCAGCACCGAGGAGGTCCGGTTCCTCATGGGGTTCAACCGTGAGGTGGTGCGCCGCCGCCGCGAGAACCTCAACGACATGGGCGTGCGGATGCGCTGGGTCGGCTCGCGGCCGCGTATGTGGCGCAGTGTCATCAAAGAGTTCGACATCGCCGAGCAGATGACCGTGGACAACGACGTCATCACGATCAACTACTGCGTGAACTACGGCGGTCGCACCGAGATCGTCGAGGCCGCGCGCGCCCTCGCCCAGGACGCGGTGGACGGCAAGATCAACCCGGCACGCATCAGCGAGGCCACGTTCGCCAAGCACTTGCACCGCGCCGACATCCCCGACGTCGACCTGTTCATCCGCACCTCGGGGGAGCAGCGGGCCAGCAACTTCCTGCTGTGGCAGGCGGCCTACGCCGAGTATGTGTTCCAGGACAAGTTGTGGCCCGACTACGACCGGCGTGACCTGTGGGCGGCGTGCGAGGAGTACGTCAACCGCAACCGGCGCTTCGGCCGCGCGTGAGGAGGTGAGTTCGATGCCCGGTCTCCTGCAACGCTTGTCGACGGTTCTCGCCGAGGTGATGTCGGTCGCCGAGGAGGAGGACGGCGCGCTGAGGATCACCTCGGAGGGGTCGGTTGCCCTGGTGCGGGTGGTCGCGATCGCCGACGACCTGGAGATGGTGTCGCTGACGCAGCCGCTCGCGTGGGATCTCCCGTTGAACAACAAGATCCGTGAACGCGTGGCCGGCCATGCCAGCCGCACGATGCTGGGCTCGGTGGTGTTGGTGGAGAAGGTGGCCGAGGGTCCGACGACGCCGGTCAACGGCACCGGGCCCAAGGCCGCGACGCGCAAGGGCTCCACCAAGAAGGTCGCCGACGTCATGCTGCGGTACAACTTCCCGGCGGCCGGGCTCACCGACGACGCGTTGCGCACCCTGATCCTCATGGTGCTGGCGACCGGTGCCGACGTGCGCCGGGACCTGACGTCGTGACCGAGCACGTGACCGATCCGGTCCTGCGGATCGTGGCGGCCGTGGTGCTCGACGACGACGGGTACGTGCTGGTCGTGCGCAAGCGCGGTACGACGGCGTTCATGCAGCCAGGCGGCAAGATCGAACCGGGGGAACAGCCGCTGGCGGCGTTGCAGCGCGAGGTCGTCGAGGAGCTGGGCACCGCGGTGGAGCCGTCGTCGGTGCGCTCACTCGGGCGCCATCGTGCCATTGCCGCCAACGAGCCCGGGCACACCGTGGACGCGTATCTCTACCTGGTACGGCTCGACGGCACGCCCGCCGTGGCGGCCGAGATCGAGGAGATGGCGTGGGTCGACCCGTCGGCGCCCGGCGATGTCGAGCTGGCGCCGTTGACGCGCGACACCGTGTTCGCGCTCGCGCGCGAACTGGTCTAACTGTCGGTGGGCTCGTCCGCGCAGTCGCCGCACACACCGAAGATCTCGATCGTGTGGCTGACGTCGGAGAAGCCGTGATCGCGGGCGACCTGCGCGGCCCACGTCTCGACGTCACCGCCGGACACCTCGACGGTCGAACCGCATGACCGGCACACCAGGTGGTGGTGATGATGCTCGGAGCAGCGGCGGTACACCGACTCGCCGGTGTCGGTGCGCAGCGTGTCGACGACGCCCGCGGTCGCCATGGCCTGCAGCGTGCGGTACACGGTCGTCAGGCCGATGCCTTCGCCGCGCCGGCGCAGCTCGTCGTGCAGCTCCTGGGCCGAGCGGAACCCCTCGGTCTCGTTGAGCAGGTCGGCGATGGCCGCGCGCTGCCGCGTCGACCGGACCGCGCCCGTCACCTGCGGTCCTCGCTGGCGTGCGCGATCGCGTCGACCACGATGTGCGCGAGGTGATGGTCGACGAGCCGGTAGAGCACCTCACGCCCGGCCCGCTCACTCGACACCACCCCGGCCTGTTTGAGGATGCGCAGATGCTGGCTGACCAGGGGTTGTGGGACGTCGAGCGCGTCGACCAGCTCGTGCACACAGCGCTGCGACTGCTGCAGCTGCAAAACGATCGCGATCCGCAGCGGCGCGGCGAGCGCCCGCAACAGTTCGCCCGCGGTCTCCAGCACGTCGCGCGACGGCAGTGCGGGTGCCGGGGTACCGGCGTGGTCGTGGGCCTCGCCGTGTTCGGTCAAATTGGAAATCGTTTTCATTACCGATCAGAATACATGCGCTGATTCGCATGTCAACGGGTCCGCGCAACCGCGTCCGACGAGCGGTCGATCACGCGGTTCGGGGTTCACCCCGGTAACTCGCTACTCTGTTGCACCGTGGCTTCCATCATCGACACCGTTGCGAACCTGGCGAAACGCCGTGGCCTGGTCTACCAATCCGGCGAGATCTACGGCGGCACCAAGTCCGCGTGGGACTACGGGCCACTTGGTGTCGAGCTCAAGGAGAACATCAAGCGCCAGTGGTGGAAATCGGTCGTTACGGGTCGAGATGACGTTGTGGGTCTCGACAGCGCGATCATCCTGCCGCGGCAGGTCTGGGTGGCCTCGGGTCACGTCGAGGTGTTCAACGACCCGCTGGTCGAGTGCCTGAACTGCCACAAGCGGCATCGTCAGGACCACATGCAAGAGGCGTATGCGGAAAAGAAGAGCGCCAAAGACGGGGGCTCGGTCGACCCCGACTCGGTGCCGATGAGCGAGATCACCTGCCCGGACTGCGGCACCAAGGGGCGCTGGACCGAACCGCGCGACTTCAACATGATGCTCAAGACCTACCTCGGGCCGATCGAGACCGAGGAGGGTCTGCACTACCTGCGGCCCGAGACCGCGCAGGGCATCTTCGTCAACTTCGCCAACGTGGTGACCACCGCGCGCAAGAAGCCGCCGTTCGGCATCGGCCAGATCGGCAAGAGCTTCCGCAATGAGATCACCCCGGGCAACTTCATCTTCCGCACGCGCGAGTTCGAGCAGATGGAGATGGAGTTCTTCGTCGAGCCGTCGACGGCCGCCGAGTGGCACCAGTACTGGATCGACACGCGCCTGCAGTGGTACGTCGATCTCGGCATCGACCGCGACAACCTCCGGCTCTACGAACATCCGAAGGAAAAGCTGTCGCACTACAGCGACCGCACGGTCGACATCGAGTACAAGTTCGGGTTCCAGGGCAACCCGTGGGGCGAGCTAGAAGGCGTCGCGAACCGCACGAACTTCGACTTGTCCACGCACGCCAAGCATTCCGGCGTCGACCTGTCGTTCTACGATCAAGCCTCCGACACCCGCTACGTGCCGTACGTGATCGAACCCGCGGCCGGCCTGACCCGGTCACTCATGGCGTTCCTGGTCGACTCCTACACCGAGGACGAGGCGCCCAACGCCAAGGGCGGTGTGGACAAGCGGACCGTGCTCAAGCTCGATCCGCGCCTGGCGCCGGTCAAGGCCGCGGTGCTGCCGCTGTCGCGCCACGCCGACCTGTCGCCCAAGGCCCGCGACCTCGCGGCCGAGTTGCGCAAGAACTGGAACGTCGAGTTCGACGACGCCGGTGCCATCGGCCGTCGCTACCGCCGCCAGGACGAGATCGGCACGCCCTACTGCGTCACCGTCGACTTCGACTCGCTCGAGGACAACGCCGTGACGATCCGTGAGCGCGACGCGATGACGCAGGAACGCGTCGCGATCAACAAGGTCTCCGACTACCTGGCGGTGCGGCTCAAGGGCTGCTGACCTCCTTCGCCGACAGACGCGCCGGTGCCCCACGAGCATGGGGACAGTTCATCGGGTTTCTGGCGTTCCCCCGTGCTGCGTCGGGTGATTTACACGCTCAACTCGATCGAATCGCTGAATTCCAGCTACGCAACGTCAGAACTTGACAAGCTCGCGCCTTCAGTGCCTCGGCGATCGGCACCCCGGTTGAGCGCACCACCGGTTTTGTGGTGTTGCACAAGCCACCGGGATGACTACTCTCAGGCCCATCCACGTTCGCTACAGTCACCGCCTGAATCCGAGCGTGCTTTTGGGTACATCCGCGTCTGCTTGCGGCGGAACGCACCTAACGCAGCTGCGTCGGAACCTCGCCGTCGAGCGCCTCGATCAGCGCCGCCAGCAACGCGTCGAGTTCACGGCCGACCGCCGCGATCGCGGGGTTGTCGTAGCTGGCGAAGAGCAGGCTCGGCTGATCGACTGCGAAAACCGTGCCGTGCGGCCCGTAGTAGATCAGGGTTCGAAGCGGCGCGTGCAACATGACCGACGGATCATGGCGGTACATGCGCTCGGCGATGGTGTGATTGCCCATCAGATATATGGAGGCCGGTCGATTCGACCCGGACAGCGCCATCGCCGACGCCACATCACTGCTGAAATAGCGCACGAAACCGTGCGGGGCTTGGGATCTCATCTCGTCGAGGACATCGGTCCAGCTTCCGGCCCGTCCGAACGGTACAAGATCGACTGCTGGGACCAGGGTTTCGTAGTTGAGCTGGGTCTGCTCGTATCCGTCGGGGAGGGTGATCAGGAGCCGCCGGCTCGGATGGTCGACGAAGGTGCCATGGGGTGTCATTTCAGTGGTCTCGGCTTTCTGCACGGTGTTTTGTCATCGCCGTCGCCTGTCAGACGCCGAGGAACTGCCGGATGTGTTGGCCGAACAGCACCGGGTACTGGTCGAGGAACCCGTGCCCAGAGTCGGGGTAGATGCGCAGCTGGGCGCCACGGATATGGTCGGCCAGCAGGCGACTGTTCTTGGTGGACATCATGGTGTCGTTGTCGCCGTTGGCGACCAGTGTCGGTTGGGTGATCGCCGAAAGTCGTTCGAGTTTGCCCGATTCCGGGATACCCCAGGTCATCAGTGCCTGGTATTGCGCGTCGCGGCACACCAGTGTGGTCTCGGGATCGCGATCCTCGGTGCGGGCATGGGTGCGTTGCAGGTAGGCCCGGCCCCGCTCGATGCTGTCGTCGGATCCCGAGAAGAACAGCGCGATGAAGCCGTCAGGGGTGATCTCGTCGGCGCAGGCGTAGGCGTAGACGTCCTCGGACCAGCGGTGCAGGTCCGGTGCTCCCTGCGGGGCGGTGCCCGCCAGCACCAAGCGACGCACCAGCCGCGGCCGCACCAGAACGATCTCCTGGGCGATATGGCCGCCGAGCGAGAAACCCAGCAGGTCGATGACGCGCAATCCGAGAGTGTCGATGAAACGCAGCGCGTCACGAGCCATCGCGGCGACGGTATCCGGTGTGGTGCCGGTGGATCCGCCGACTCCGGGCAGGTCCACGGTGATGACCTCACGGTCCCCGGCGAGGACGTCGAGCAGAGCAGGATCCCAGTAGTCCAGGTTGCCGCGGAAGTGTTGCATAAGCACCAGTGGAGGCACGCTCGCCGATGCGTTTCCGAAACGCCGGTACGCGATCGTGTCGGATCCGACCGTGATGGCCAGGTTCGCGGCATGGGCTGCGCCGGTTCGTTCCTCGGCGGGGGCAATGCTTGGGTGGTGTCCACACTCATGTCGTCCACGGTGCTCGGTGGGGCGCCCCGGGGCCATCGGTCAGATGACTGTTCTTCTCACCATTGGAGGCATCGATGGGTCAAGGTCGAGAACATGATCTGCTGCTCACGGGCGAATGTCCGCCGTCACACCACATGCTAGGTTGGCAATGCCAACCTAGCATGTTAGCCTGCGAATACCCGTCGGCCCGCCCAGGAGGATCTGACCATGATTCGGATGGTCGAGAACCTGTGATCGGCCGTACCGTCGAACTGGGTGAGATCGTCGAACTCGCATCGACGGTCACCCAGCGGGGCCGGGCGCTGGTGATCGAGGGTGAGGCCGGGATCGGGAAGACGACGCTACTGGATGCGGTGGGAACGTCGTTGGCCGACAAGGGTTTCACCGTGTTGTCCTGTGCAGGTGTCCAGTGCCAGCGCAACGTCGGGTACGCCGCGGTGCATGAGTTGGTACACCCCATACTGGGGTATGCGGACGCGCTGCCGCCGCATCAGCGGACCGCCCTGCTCGCGGCATTCGGCCTGGCCGAACACGCCATGCCCGATCCACTGCTCATCGGGGTGGCGATGCTCGGCCTCATCGAGGAAGCCGCATCACACCATCCGTTGCTGTTGCTTGTCGACGACGCGCAGTGGCTTGACGGATCTTCTCTGCACGTACTGACCTTCGTGGGTCGGCGGCTGATGAACTCACCTGTCCTGGTGTTGGGTGCGGCACGCCCACGACTCGATGGCGAACCCGCACGGTTGGTGTCGTTGACGCGCATGCCCCTGGGCCCGGTGGACGAGGTGACGGCTCGAACCCTGATGTCCGGCGCAATCGACGCCGCTGACGGAACACATCAACTCACCGAACTCACCAAGTGCCGGATACTCGAGGAAGCCTGCGGCAACCCGCTGGCCATCACCGAACTCACCAAAGCCGTCATTGCACATGGCTGCGACGATCCGGTCTTCGGGTCCACACCACTGCCGACGACCCGACGGATCGAACGGGTCTTCCTGGAACAACTCGACAGTATCGACGAAACCAGCCGCCAGTGGCTGGCGTTGATATCGGCGGCCGGAGACGCCCCGCTGACCGAGGTGATTGCCGCCGCTCAGCACCTCGGACTTGCCGAGCACCATCGTGATCCGCTGGAACGTAACGGTCTGATCTCGGTGTTGCAGGGGAGGTTTGAGGTCCGCCATCCGCTGCTGCGGTCGGTTGCCTACCGGTCCGCAGCGCTGTCGCAGCGTTCGTCGTTTCACCGGGCTCTGGCCGACGCGACCACCGACCCCGTCCGCAGCGCCTGGCAGCATTCGGCGGCGACGTACGGGCCCGATGACGACGTCGCCACCGAGATGGAGGCTGCGGCGTTGCGCGCGCAACGCCACGGTGCCCATGCAGAGGCCGCCGCGGCGTTCCGGCGGGCGGCGATGCTGTCCACGGCACCCGATCACCGGCTGCGTCGCCTGATCTGTGCGATCGAACCTGCCGGCCGAGCGGGATTGACGCTGGAGGCCATCGACATTCTCGCCGATGCCGAACCGTTGGCCCGGGATCTCGACGATCTCGAACATCTGGGCAGCCTCGCGCTCGCTCGTTTCAGATTGGGGGCCACTGTGGGCGTCGCCGCCGCGTCCGTGCCGGACCTGGTGACGTTGGCAGACCGCCTTGCCGCGGCCGGCGACCGCGCGAGTCAGCACGCCCAGATCCAGATCCTCGCGGCCGCCGCCGGACAGTGTCGTCTACAGGAACTGTCGGCCGAAGAATGCCGGGAGGTCGTGCGGCGTCTGAACGACATCAGTCAGCTGGGTATGCCTGGTGTCGATATCGCTTTGGCCACCGTCGACGGTGGCACGCATGCGCACCGGTTCCGCGCATCGGCAGCGGCGATCCACACTCAGATCGACGGTGATGCAAGCGCTTTGATGTCGATGGGCCTGGCTGCGTCGTCCATTGGCGACCTGCCGACTGCCCTGCAGTGTTGGGAAAAGGCGCTGCAGGTGGCGCGCTCGGGCCGCTCACCTGCGCTGGAATGTGAGGCGCTGCGGGGGTTGGCCTGGACGCAGATCCTCGCCGGAAACCTGCATGAGGCCACCGTCAGCGCGCAGCGGGCACTGCAGATAGCCACCGATGCAAACATGGCGATCAGCGCAGGGGCTGCCGCCGCACTGCTGGCCAGAGCGCAGGTGTGTCGTGGGGAGACCCGGTTCGCGCAGCAGAATCTGGCCGACGCACGCCGCAACCTGCCCTCCGACGCGCCGCTGCCCTGGCTGAACGACCTCGCATGGACATCCGGACTGTTGGCGTTGTCGGTGCACAGTCACCAGGATGCGCTCACCGAATTGTCGAAGCTGACCCAGCATCGATACGCCCTGCGCTGGGCGGTGGCCGACCTGACCGAAGCTGCCGTCGCCAGTCGCCACATCGGATCCATCGCCGAGACCGTCGAGGCGGTCGCGTCGGAGGTGAGTTGCCTGGGGTCAGGGTATTTGTCGATGTTGGTGCACCGTAGTCGAGCGCTGCTGGCCGGCCCCGACCGCACCGCAGAAGCGCATTTCCGTGCCGCACTGGCCGAGCAGGACACCGCAGCGGACGCGCCGTTGGAATTCGCACGCACGCAACTGTGTTTCGGGGAGTGGTTGCGTCGGCAACGCCGCATCGTCGACGCTCGGGCGCAACTTTCGGACGCACTGCGCACCTTCGAATCGCTGGATGCCGTGCCCTGGGCGCAACGCACCCGAACCGAGTTGCGCGCGGCGGGAGTGCACCTGCCCGGGCTGGTGACAGCGCAGACCCACCTTGCCGAAGAGCTGACACCGCAGGAGCTGGAGATCGCGCGGCTGGCCGCCTCAGGGATGAGCAACCGCCAGATCGCCGACCGGATCTATGTGTCCCATCGCACCGTCGCCGCTCATCTGTACAAGGTCTTTCCCAAGCTCGGGATCACCAGCCGTCATCAACTTCGCGACGCTCTCGACGGCGACGCCGTGCTGGCCGGCTGACCGTACGTCACGGGCGCAGTGGTCTGCGGCCGGTGAATGCGATCAGCCGATTCATCGCCGCATCATCGTCACCGACCGGTATCGGTGGATCGAAGCCCGCGGTGATGCGACTCTGCGGGGTGATGATGGCGCGGGCCAACCCCAGCACGTACTCGGCGTGAGCAGCAGCGATCGGCAGGTGTAGGCCGAGGGCGGTTGCCAGATCCCAGCCATGCACCACCAACTCGATCGACAACACACCGAGCGCCAGACCGGCAGTCATGGTTCGGCCTGCGAAGACCACCTCGCCGTCGGTGCCACGTCGATGCCACAGCGCGATGACGGCCTCGGCGGACCGTATGACGCGGGATCCCGCGGATCCCGTACCGCTCGCACCGAACCCGGCATCCGCTGCGGCTCCGACCATGGCGACAGTGCCCACCAGGTGATCGCACAATGCGGAAACATCGAATCCCGCGCACGGCGTCGCCAAGTGCAGATCGTCGTCACCGATGGTTGCGACGATCGGGGTGAGCGCGGCCAACGCTGTTCGAGCACTGGACAGTTCGTTCACACCAAGCATTTTGCTGCGCTTCTGCCGCTGAGGGCATACGTCACGCGACTGCGTTCTCACCGGCCGGCGTGGCGTGCTGCCGTTGACCACCTCGTGTGCACCGCAGCGAAAATCGCCGTCACGGCACCGATACCGCCGGACGGCTCGCTCTGGTGTCGTGGTCTGCGACGAACAACGAGAGGATCACCATGCCCACATATCGTTCTGTCCAGATCACCGAGCCGGGAGGCCCGATCACCCTCACCGACCGCCCGCTGGTCGAGCCCGGCCGCGGCCATGTCCGGATCCGGGTACAGGCCTGCGGAGTGTGTCATTCCGATTCCCAGATCGCCGCCGGTCATCTGCCCGGAACAGTGTTTCCGATCACGCCGGGCCATGAGGTTGCGGGTCAGATCGACGCGATCGGTCCTGACGTCGTCGACTGGCAGATCGGGGACCGGGTCGCCGTGGGCTGGTTCGGCTTCTACTGCGGTACCTGCTTCCCTTGCCGCCGCGGCGAATTCGTGCATTGTGAGCGATCCAAGGTCACCGGCGCAGCCTTTCCCGGGGGCTACGCGGAGTCGATGATCGTGCATCAGTCCGGGTTGGCCAGAATCCCCGACGCGCTCAGCGCGGTCGATGCCGCGCCGCTGGCCTGCGCCGGGGTCACGATGTTCCATGCACTGCGCGAGAGCGGTGCACACCCAGGAGACGTGGTGGCGATTCTCGGGGTAGGTGGGCTCGGGCATCTTGGTGTGCAGTTCGCGGCGCACATGGGATTCCGCACCGTGGCGATCGCCCGTGGTAGCGAAAAAGCCGATATGGCACTTCAATTGGGGGCGCATCATTACATCGATGCGACCACGCGGGATGTGGCAGAGGAGCTGAGGAAGCTGGGCGGCGCTCGCGTTGTCGCGGCAACCGCGACCAACCCGGACGCGATCAGTGCGACCGTGGACGGCCTGGCTCCGCATGGTGAACTTCTCACCTTGGCCGTGCTTGCCGAGTCGCTGCATGTGACACCGCTTCAGCTGATCAACAGCGAGGGTACCGTGCACGGACATCCGGCCGGTTCCGCCGCCGACACCGAAGACACCCTGAATTTCGCTGCGCTACACGGTATCCGGCCATGGGTGGAGCCCATGGCGCTGGCCGACGCGGCGGTCGGGTACGACCGGATGATGCGCAACGAGGCACGTTTCCGGGTGGTGCTCACCATGTCCGAATCCGGATAGTCCCGCATGGACCACCGGACTAGATGGGCGGTGGCGGCATTGAGTATCGGCACCCTGCTGAGCCCGCTGAACTCGTCTATGATCGCGATCGCCCTGGTGCCGTTGCGGCACGAATTCGGCCTGGACGCCGCCAACGTCACCTGGGTGGTGACGGTCTTCTACGTCGCCTCGGCCACCGGTCAGCCACTCATGGGCCGCCTCGCTGACCGCTTCGGGCCCCGGCGGGTGTTCGTCACCGGAATGACGGCAGTGGCCCTCGCCTGCGGGGCAACCAGCGTCGCGACCAATTTCCCACTGGTGTGCGCGGGACGGGTGGCGTTGGCGCTCGCCGCGGCCACGGCGTTTCCCAGCGCCGTCATCTCGATCCGACCGTTGTCGCAGCGCTCCGGGGTGCCCCCGTCACACCTGTTGGGGCGTGTCCAGATTGCCAACACCTCCGGCGCCGCCGTGGGCCCCGTCCTGGGCGGCCTGCTGGAAACGCTGTCCGGCTGGCAGGCTCTGTTCCTGGTGAACATCCCTTTGGCCGTGCTGGCCGGGCTGGGCGCCTGGCTGCTTGCCCCGGCCGACGCGCCCCGTCTCGGGGCGGGGGTTCGGGTGACGCTGACCGAGTCCGACCTACCCGGTGTGGGGTTGTTCGCCGCAGCGCTGGTGTGCTGGATGATCTTCCTACTCGATGCCGCCGATGGGCCGCCTTGGTGGCTGATGGCGGTGGCCGTGGTAGCGACGACATTGTTCGGATGGCGTGAGATGCGCACTGCAACACCGTTTCTCGATCTCTCGTTGGTGCGCGCCAACCGGGCGCTGGCGACGGTGTACCTGGCCTTTATCCTGTTCAACCTGGTGTTCTACCTCGCCTTCTTCGGAATGCCGCAGGTACTGCAGGAGAGGGGGCATTACCAAAGCGGGGTAGCCGGTTTACTGATGTTCCCGCTGGCCGCCGTCACCATCGTCTTGACGCCGTTGGTCGCCAAGAGCGTCGATCGGCACGGAATACGAGCCGTCCTCAGGTTTGGCGCACTGGTGCTGACGGCGGGCGCAGCGCTGCTCACCCTGGGGGCCGTATCAGTGACACCGTGGCTGGTGGTCGCGACGATGATCGCCCTCGGGGTGCCCTACTGCATTGTCAATCTCGCTCTGACACAGGCCTTGTACGGCTCGGCGAAACGGGAGGACACCGGCGTGGCCTCAGGCGTGTTCCAGGCCTCCCGATATGTCGGCGCCGTCCTGGCGACGACGGTACTGGGCATCACCCTCTCGACCGGCGACACGGCAGGCAACTGGGCCATCGCATCCTCAGTCGCGGTACTGTTCGCCGTCGCACATCTTGTCGTCGCATGGACATGGCAGCCCCCGCGGGGTGCGCCCGGGCGCCGGGACCGTTGAAACTAGCGCAGCGTCCCCAACAGCTGGTTGAAGCACTCGGCCATGGACGGGTGGGTATAGATCTCGTCACGCAGTGCGGCGGCGGTGATCCCGTGCCGCATGGCCAGTGCCACGATGTTGATGATCTCCTGGGCGTCGTGGCACAGCAGCGCGGCACCGAGAATCTGGTCCGTGGCGTCGTCCACGACGACCTTCATGATTCCCTTCGTGTCGCCCACGATGCGCGCCCGCGCCACGGTGGCCAGGTTCACCACCGGGCTGACGGCGACCCGGACGCGGTAGCCTGCGTTGCGTGCCTGGGACTCGGTCAGGCCGACACGTGCCAGCGGTGGGCTGAGAAACAGGCAGTTCGGCACTGCCACCCGGTCATCGGCACTGCGTGGTGTGGCCGCACCGCTGAGTTGGTCGGCCACGATGCGGTGGTCGTCGAGCGAGATGTAGGTGAACTGCGGCCCGCCGTTGACGTCGCCGACGGCGAAGATGTGCGACTGACTGGTGCGGCGGAAATCATCGACCACCACCGCACCGGTGTCGGTGACCTCAACCCCCGCGCGGTCCAGCCCCAGTCCCGCGGTATTGGGGGCGCGCCCCATCGCAATCAGGACATTGTCGGCTTCGACGGATGCCGCGCTGCCCTCGTCGAGGTACTCCACCCGCCCGACGGGCGGCTGCCCGGGGCGCAGGATCGTCTGTACACCAACAATATCCACGCGGGTCCGAAGTGCGACGCCGCGATCGGCGAGCAATGTCCGGGCGGCGTCGGCAATCTCGGGGTCTTCGTGGCCCAGCACGGTGGGACGCTGTTCGAGCACGGTGACCTCCGAACCGAATGAGGCGTACATCGACGCGAATTCCAGGCCGATGTAGCCGCCACCGAGGATCGCGAGACGATCGGGGCGCGCCGCTTGGTGCAGTAGTTGGTCGCTGGTGCGCGTCACCGGGCACTCGCGTAGGCCAGGGATGTCCGGGATGACGGGTTCGGAGCCGGTGCCGATGATGATGGTGCGCGCGGTCACGGTGAGTGTTGCCGTCTCGGTGGATACTTCGACGGTGTGGCTGTCGAGGAAGTGGGCTCGGCCGGTCAGCACGGTGGCATCGGGGACGGCATCGAGCATCGCCAGGTTGGTTGCGCGTAGCCCGGCGGTGAGTTGCTCGGTAGCAGCCACCGCAGCGGCATATTCCGTGCCCGATTCTCCCTGGTGCACCATGGATTTCGTCGGAACGCAGCCGGTGTTGATACAGGTTCCGCCGTACATGGCGGCGGACTGTTCGACGAGGATGACGCGTCGCCCGTGCGTCCCAAGGGTGGCTGCCAGCGTCTTACCGCCCTTGCCGAACCCGATGACCAGCAGATCAGTGTCCAGGACACTGATCATGACGACGTCCCGATCTCCAACACGACCCGGAACCGGGCCTGCCCCGACATCATCCGTTCATACGCCTGCGGAGCCTGCTCGAACGGCACCATCTCCAGCATCGGTGTGATCCCATTGGCCAGGCTGAACGTCAGGTTGTCCTCGTTCTCGATCGCCGAGCCGGTAAGGCTGCCCGTCACACTGCGGCCCCCGAAGATCAGTTCGGCGGTGTTCACCGCAATTGGATCGGGTGCGGCGCCGACCACGACCAGTTGTCCGCGGGGGCGCAATCCGGCCACCAGTGGACTCATCGACGATCCGCTGGCTGCGGTGGCGACAATCGCGGCCGCACCGCCCAATGCGGTCAGCGCCGTGCCCGGATCCTCGGCTGCGCTGTCGATATAGATGTCAGCACCCAGAGCCTTTGCCAGTTCGGCCTTTTCGGGTCCGCGGGCGATGGCCGCCACCCGGTAGCCGAGCTGGTGGGCATACTGCACCCCGAGATGGCCGAGACCGCCGAGGCCCTGAATCCCGACCAGCGCACCCGGTGCTGCGCTGATCCCGCGCAGGGCGTTGAACGTCGTCACCCCTGCGCACAGCAGGGGAGCGGCGGTATCGGCGGGCAGTCCGTCGGGTACCCGCACCAGACCGGTGGCCCGCGCGTACACGATCTCGGCGTAACCACCGTCCTCGCTGGTACCGGGCGTCGGCTGGTCGGTGCAGTTCACGAAATCACCCCGCCGACAGAATTCACACGAATTGCACTGGCCACCGAGGAAACCCAGTCCGACGCGGTCGCCGGGTGCCCAACCGCGCACCCCGTCACCGACCGCATCGATGACGCCGACAATCTCGTGGCCTGGTACGACCGGCTGCGCTGGTTCGGGCCGTTGCCCTTCGACGGCGAGCACATCGCTGTGGCACACCCCGCAGGCGTGCACTCGCACCCGGACCCGGTCGTGGTCGGGGGCGACGATCTCGCGTTCGACGAGTTCGAAGTTGCGTTCTCCGGTGACCTGCCATGCGCGGTATGTGGGCATGGACTTCAGTGTGCTCACCGCAAACGCCTGCGCGCCATAGGTCACATGACCAACGATGCCGTGCGGGGCCAGGCGAAGGTACCGGGCGCGCCACGCACCCGATCACCGGCGAACACAATGATGAGATCCTCGGGGCAGCCCGAGTTCTCCCCAGCCGAGATGGCGCAGTTGCGGCCGACCGGGCGGCGACCAAGTGAGCGAGAATCTGGTAACCCAGCAGGTGCACGGTGCGGTGCTGACCATCACCATCAATCGGCCCCGACGCAATGCGATCAACGACGACGTCGCCGTTGCGTTGGCCGCACCGGCGAGGCGCTGAACGGGGTGCTCGGCGTGGCCGTTGCCGATGACGCGGTGTCCTGGGGATTCGGCCTGCGCTGGGTTTGATGGGGCGCTGGTGGCCACCACTACGGGCGCCACCCGGGTGTACGGCTACCCGGGGTGCAACTGGCGCTGGCCGTCGCTCGTGTCAGCTCAGACCGGCCGCCTTGACATTGCGGGTCAGCTCATCGGCCAGCACCTCGGCGGCACCGGATTCGATCCCGTCTCCGATCTGGCGGGCGACATCGGCGGGATCGTTCTTCGGCACGTCGAGATCGGCGATCATCGAGGTGTCGGTGAAGCCCAGGTAGGCGCCGATCACGTTGATATCCTTGTCGCGCAGGCTCAGCCGCTGCGAGTTGGTCGCCGACCACAGCGCGGCTTTCGACGATCCATAGGCGCCGTAGCCGGGCAGCCAGGACAGTACCGAGGCGATGTTGACTATCGTGCCGCCGCTGTTGGCCACCAGTACCGGGATGAAGGCGCGCGTCACCCGAAGTGATCCGAACAGGTTGGTCTCGAAGACCGCGCGGATCTCGTCGAAATCGCTGTCGATCAACGATTCTCCGCCGAGCAGCCCGGCATTGTTGACCACGATGGTGGCCTTCGACGCGGCCCGTGCCAGCGCGGCGACCGAATCCGCATCGGTGATATCGGAGGTGATGGCGATGACCCGGGGGTCATCGCTGGTGGCCGCCGACCGGCTGGTTGCATACACCGTGGCGGCGCCACGTTCGAGCAGGGCCGCCACGATCGACTTGCCCAGGCCTTTGAGCCCGCCGGTCACCACTGCGGTGGCGCCGGCCACCGGGGTGCCTTTGGTGAAATCTTCGGTCATCGGATTCTCCTATGTTGATGGAAATAGGTAGCGGGCGCTAGGCATGCTGCCCTGGATGTCGACGTCATCGAAGTGGGGGCCGATCAGTCCGGTGTCATCGATGTAGGAGGTTTGTACGGTGCTGTGGGTGGCGATCTCGCACGGAAAGACGACCCCCAGCCGGTGCCAGGTCTGGGCGTGCTCACGGCACGGCTCGATCTCCGCGGCGGCCGACCATCACCTGTCCGAACCTAACAGTCTGAGTTTGGCGTGCCAATCCAGTTATGATGTGATCATGCGCACCGACCCGTGGAGCACCGCCACCTGTCCGATTGCCCGCACCATGGCGATACTGGGACAGCGGTGGGCGGTGCTGATCGTGCGCGAGGCGATGCTGGGACGGTCCCGGTTCTCCGAGTTCCGTGAGCAGTTGGGCGTCGCTTCCGATGTGCTCAGCGCCCGGTTGGCCGAACTCGTCGAGGCGGGAATCCTGGCGGTCGAGGACTATCGCGAACCCGGAGACCGCACCCGCAGCCGCTATGTGCTCACCGATATGGGACGCGATCTGACGCCGGTGCTGGCCGCCCTCGGGCAGTGGGGGCACCGCCACCTCATCTCGCCCGAGAACAGCGGATACCGGTTCGTCGAAGAATCCACCGGCGAGCATGTGCTGGTCTCGTTCCGGCGCGCCGACGGAACCTGGGTGCCATCGCGGCAGGTCACGCTGCTGGAGCCGGCCTGAGGTCAGCGGTAGTCATTTGACTGATACCGGGGGTGTCAGGCCGGTGTGAGGCTGAGCCTCATGACGGAACTTCTCACCAAGACAGTGCAGGCCTACGGCGGCCTGGACCGCTGGCGTCAGTTGACGTCGGTCACCGCACACAAGCGGTTCGGCGGTGCCATCTGGGATATCAAGCAGGTGTCCGGGATCGTCGACGACGGTGACATCACCGTGTGGATCAAGGATCAGCGCACCTCGCTGTGGCCGTTCACCGCGCCCGGATTGCGGACCGCCTACACGCCGACGCGGGTCGGCATCGAGACCACCGACGGTGACGTCGTCGAGGTACTGGATGACCCGCGCGCCTCATTCGCCGGGCACACCCTTGAAACACCCTGGACCACACTGCAGCTCGCGTATTTTACCGGGTACGCCATGTGGACCTACACGGCTGAACCATTCAACCTGACCTGCCCCGGCGTGATCACCGAGGAAGGTGAGACCTGGGTGGAGGAAGGGCACCGTTGGCGCCGACTGCACGTGCGCTACCCCGATACCATCGCCACCCACAGCCGCGAACAGATCCTCTACATCGACGACGACGGGTTGATCCGGCGCCGCGACTACCAGGTCGACATCGCCGGTGGTTCCCCTGCCGCCCACTACATCTCGGACTTCGACCAGATCGATGACCTGATCATCCCACGCACCCGGATGATCTACGTCCGCGACACCGACAACCACCCGGTGCCCGAACAACTCGTGGTGTCGATCGAACTCACCGACATCACCATCGACTGAAAGGACTGCCATGACTTACCTCTCCGACGCGGCCGAGGACCGCTTCGTCGGCGGGCCCGACGGCGAGCGGTTCCATTACCGCCGCTTCGGCCGGCCCGGCACCGTCCCGCTGGTGCTGTGCATGCGTCTGCGCGGCACCGTCGACCACTGGGATCCGCAACTGCTCGACGCGCTGGCCGCCGAACGTGAGGTCATCGTCTTCGACAATCGCGGCACCAGCCTCTCCAGCGGTGACGCACCCACCAGTATCGACGGGTTGGCCGACGGCGGTATCGCCTTCATTCAGGCGCTCGGTCTGACCCAGGTCGACATTCTGGGCTGGTCACTGGGTGGCATTGTCGCCCAGGGGATTGCGCTGCGTGCACCAGAGTTGGTGCGTCGACTTGTCGTGGCGGGCAGCACCCCGGCAGGGGTACCCGACCAGCCCGCGCCGGGGCGGCGGGTCGGGGAGATCCTCAGCCACGCCGTCAACGATGACGAGGACTACCTGTACCTGTTCTTCCCCGAGTCCGATCAGGGTCGTGCCGCGGGCCTTGCCTCGCTGCGCCGCCTGGATGTCCGGCTCGGCGCGTCGAATGCCGTCGTCCAACCGGATACCTATCGCGCCCAACTCGGTGCCATCGCCGCATTCGCCGGCTACTACGACCGCCTCTGCGAACTGAAGCTGCCGGTGTTCGTAGCCAACGGCGCGCATGACGTGATGATCAATTCCTATGCCACCTACGCGATGTCGCAGAAGCTGCCCGATGCCAAAGTGGTGCTCTACAGCGACGCCGGGCACGGATTCCTGTTCCAGCACATCACCGACTTCGCCCACGATGTCAACCGGTTCCTCGGATGAGCGCCATGAGAGCCGTCAGCCAGGACGCACTCGGTGGGGTCACGCTCTACCGCACCGGGGATGAGGTGTTCGGCCTGATCGGACACGACTACCTGACCAAGGCGCCGCAGGTTCTCAAGCCCGGCGGCATCCTGGTATCGACGCTGCCCCACTCCATTCCGGAGGGGGCCGCCGAAGCCACCGCGAAAGGACTCCGCCCGGCCGGGCTGTTCGTGGAAGCTGATCGGCTCGGCATGACCGCACTGGCGGATCTGGTCGCCCGCGGCGCGCTGATGCCGACCATCGCGGCCACCTTCCCGCTGGATCGGGCAGGGGAAGCGCAGTCCTACCGGCCCGGTTCCGGCAAGGTGGTGCTCACCGTTTGATGCCGAGCAGACGCGGGGGTACCCCAAAACGCGCAAATCCCGGTACCCGCGTGTCTGCTCGCGCGAAGAAACTGACCCGTCAGAAGCGGCCGCCGCCACCGCCGTAGTTGCGGCCCGACGAATGTGACGACCCGCCATAGGACGTGGGCCGGCCCGAGCTGCGTCCGCCGCCGAAGCCGCCGCCGAAACCACCGAAGCCGCCGCCGTAGCCGCCATAGCCACCTCCACCGCCGAAGCCGCCGCGCAGCACGTTGCCGATGATGATGCCGCCGAGCACGGCGCCGATGTCGGCTCCGCCGCCGCCATGGTGTGAGGTGTAGCTGCGCTGGGCGGCGCGGACGTCGTCGTTGGCCAGGCTCTGCGCCTGCGCGGCGAGCGTCGAAGCGCCATTGGCATGTGCCACAGCCTCATTGGGGTTGGTGGTCCGTTTGGCCTGGGCGGCCTCCAGTTGCCGGGTGGCCTCGGCGAGCCGGGTGCGTGCCTCCGGGCCGATGCTGCCGCGGCGCGTCCCGATGTAGTCGGATACCGCGGTGATGCGGGACTGGGCGGTGAAGATCGCCTGCTCCAGGGTGCGGGCCAGGCGTTCGGCGGCCTCGCGCTGTTCGTGCACGGTGGCCAACAGTTGGTCCAGGTCGGCGTCGGCCTGCGTCAGCCGCGTGAACGTGCCGAGCGGATCGGCGGTTCCGTTGGACTTGGCCTCGCCGGCAGCCTGCACGGCGGCGTCGCGCGCGGTGGCGAGCTTGTCGGCCTGCGGGGTCTCGGGTTGTGCCAGAAGGGCGTTCGCCTGTTCGATGCCCGCCTCGATGTCCGCGACGGCAGAGGGCAGCCCGGCCAGTGCCCGGTTGATGTCGGTCGATGCGCTGTCGACCGCGTCAAGCAGCGTGCGTGCCTGCGACAGCGCGGACTCGGCGGCGCGCACCGCGTCCACCAGTCCGGTCTGGTCGGCGGCGGGCCGGGACACCAGTCCGCGTGCCGTGGTGACGTTGCGGTCGGCGAACGCGAGCCGTTCGCGCGCGGTGTCGACGTTGCCCGCGACGGACTCGAGCGCCCGCGCGTCGAACTGTGTGTGCAGCGCCGCGAGGGTCTGCTGCGACGTTTCGATGCGTGCGCTGAGGTCGACCATCTGCTGGGTCATGAGGTCGAGTCGCGCCGGGGCGTTGATCACAAGATCACGCAACTGCTCGAACGCGGCGCTCTGGGCTTCCAGTTCACGGTCGGCACGCGCGGCCGACACGATCACGCGGGTCAGCAGATCACGCTGCTGCAGCGGGGTCTCGGGCACGTCGTCGTCGAGGATCTGGCGCACGTTGAACGCCTGCGCGAGGGCTTTTCTCGCGTTGGCCACCGCGGTGGTGAACGGCTCGGTCCGCTTGGCGCCGAATTCCTCGACCGCCAGTTCCAGCTCCGCCTGGCTGGTGCGCACCGCATTGTCGACGTCGACGACGATCTCACGCGACAACGCGTCGAGCGCCTCGAGCGGCACGCTCGCCAAAGCGTCCGGATCGGTGGGGTCCACGCGTTTGGCCGCCTCGAACTCGGCCTTGCGCCGCTTGGCGCGTCGTCGCCGCGACCAGATCCACAGGATCCCGATGAGCACCGCGATGATGCCGAGCACGATGAGCAGCGCGGGCCACGACACCCCGCCCCCCGTGGCCGACGCGGGCTCGGTGTTGAGCTGATCGGCGGCCGCGATGGCCGCACCGGCCCAGTCCTCGCGGCGCAGCGACGGGCCGATGCTGTTGCGCCGGATGTCGTCGGCGCGGGCCGTGTCCACCAGGGTGTCGGGCACCTGGAACGCGAACGCCCGGTCCACGGTGGCGACGGCCAGCAGCGCGTCGTCGTCACCGAAGTCGCTCAGCCGCATGGTGTTCTGGGCCCAGCCGATGTAGTTCTGCCCCGAGAAGTCCTCGACGAACACCACCCACAGCTTGATGCGGCGATCGTCGTAGAGCCGGTCGAGGGCACGCTGAACGCTCGCCGCTTGCGATGCCGAGAGCGCACCGGCCTGGTCGGTGATCTGGGTGGCCAGCCGCAGCGGCGGTTCGGCGGCCGCGGCGGGGGCCACCAGTAATCCGGTCGTCAGGATCGCGAGCAGCAAGCTGAACAATCGACCGATGCGCATGACGGCCAATCTAATGTGCTGCGCGGCGTGAGCGGCATGTCCTGGCAGACTGTGCCTCGGTGAATGCGACGCAGTACGACCACTATGACGACTTCGACCGGGAGCGGCTCGTGCCCGAACCGGCGAAGAGCGCTGCGCTGCCCGGCACCGACACCGAGCATCGCACCGATTTCGCACGCGACCGCGCTCGCGTGCTGCACTGTGCCGCGCTGCGAAGGCTCGCCGACAAGACCCAGGTGGTGGGGCCGCGGCACGGCGACAACCCGCGTACGCGGCTCACGCATTCCCTGGAGGTGGCGCAGATCGGCCGCGGCATGGCGATCGGGCTCGGCTGCGATCCGGACCTCGTCGACCTGGCCGGACTCGCGCACGACATCGGCCATCCGCCGTACGGCCACAACGGCGAACGCGCGCTCAACGAGATCGCCAACGCCTTCGGCGGTTTCGAGGGAAATGCGCAGAACTTCCGCATCCTGACCCGGCTCGAGCCCAAGGTGCTCGACGGCGATGGCCGTTCGGCGGGCCTGAATCTCACCAGGGCGTCGCTGGATGCGGTGACGAAGTATCCGTGGCGACGCACCGAGGAGCGTCGCAAGTTCGGCTTCTACGTGGGCTTCCCGGACGACGACGGCCCCGCGGCCGGCTGGGTGCGCGCCGGTGCACCCGGGGAGCGGCCTTGCCTGGAGGCCCAGGTGATGGACTGGGCCGACGATGTCGCCTACTCGGTGCACGACGTCGAGGACGGCGTGATCTCGGGGCGCATCGACCTGCGGGTGCTCGCCGACGCCGATGCCGCCGACTCACTGGCCCGCCTGGGCGCCGAGGCGTTCCCGTCGCTCGCGCACGACGATCTGCTGGCCGCCGCGCAGCGTCTGTCGGAGATGCCCGTCGTGGCTGCCGTCGGCAAGTACGACGGCACGCTCGCCGCGTCGGTCGCGCTCAAACGGCTGACCAGTGAGCTCGTCGGGCGGTTCGCGAACGCCGCGATCACCGAGACCAGGGCCGTGGCCGGGGACCGGCCGCTGAAGCGGTTCGACACCGATCTCGTGGTGCCCGACCTGGTGCGCGCCGAGGTGGCGGTGCTCAAGATGCTCGCGCTGCAGTTCATCATGTCCGATCACCGGCATCTGCAACTGCAGGCCGATCAGCGCACCCGTATCCACGAGGTCGCACTGGCGTTGTGGGCGCAGGCGCCGGGCAGCCTGGACCCGCAGTTCGCGCCGGAGTTCGCCGCGGCGGGCGACGACGGTGCCCGGTTGCGGGTGGTCATCGACCAGATCGCCTCCTACACAGAGACCCGGCTGGAGCGTGTGCACGAGGCCCGCTCGCCGCGGCCGCTGGAGTGACGCCGGGGAGCTTCCCTGTGCCGCGCTGACCGGTTCGACGCCGGGCATAGACTATGCCGGTGGCCGGAGGCAGAATCCCTGATCGCGACATCGCGGCCATCCGTGACAAGGTTCGCATCGAGGACATCGTCGGCGACTACGTGCAGTTGCGGCGGGCCGGGGCCGATTCCCTCAAGGGTCTGTGCCCGTTCCACGACGAGAAGACCCCGTCGTTCCACGTGCGGCCGAACCACGGCCACTTCCACTGCTTCGGGTGCGGTGAGGGCGGCGACGTCTACGCGTTCATCCAGAAGATCGAGCACGTCAACTTCGTCGAGGCGGTCGAACTGCTGGCCGACAAGGTCGGCTACACCGTCACCTACACCGGCGCGTCCACCACGAACGTGCAGCGCGACCGTGGCAGCCGCAGCCGCCTGCTGGCGGCCAACGCCGCGGCCCAGGAGTTCTACGCGGAGGCATTGCGGTCCGATGAGGCCGCGCCCGCGCGCCAGTACCTGACCGAGCGCAACTTCGACGCGGCCGCGGCCGCGAAGTTCGGCTGCGGCTACGCGCCGTCGGGCTGGGACAAGCTCACAAAGCACCTGCAGCGCTTGGGTTTCGAGTTCAAGGAGCTGGAAGCCGCGGGCCTGAGCCGCGAGGGCAAGCGCGGTCCGATGGACCGGTTCCACCGGCGGCTGCTGTGGCCGATCCGGGTGTCGTCGGGGGAGACCATCGGGTTCGGTGCCCGACGGTTGTTCGACGACGATCCGATCCAGGCCAAGTACGTCAACACACCGGAAACGGTGCTGTACAAGAAATCACAGGTGCTGTTCGGGCTGGATCTGGCCAAGCGGGACATCGCCAAGGGGCATCAGGCCGTCGTGGTCGAGGGCTACACCGACGTGATGGCCATGCATCTGGCCGGTGTCACGACCGCGGTGGCCTCGTGCGGCACCGCGTTCGGCGAGCAGCATCTGTCGATGCTGCGCCGACTCATGATGGACGACAACTTCTTCCGTGGCGAACTGATCTATGTGTTCGACGGCGACGAGGCCGGGCGTGCGGCCGCGGTCAAGGCGTTCGAGGGTGAACAGAACCTGGCCGGACAGTCGTTCGTCGCGGTCGCGGCCGATGGCATGGATCCGTGCGATCTTCGTCTGCGGTCCGGCGACGGTGCGCTGCGGGATCTGGTGGCACGGCGGACACCGTTGTTCGAGTTCGTGATTCGCAGCGCCCTCGCCGAACACGACCTGGACAGCGCCGAGGGGCGCGTCGCGGCGCTGCGCCGCTGCGTGCCGATGCTGGCGCGCATCAAGGACCCGACGCTGCGCGACGAGTACGCCAGGCAGTTGGCCGGGTGGGTCGGCTGGGACAACGTTGCGCAGGTGATCGGCCGGGTCCGCGAGGAGGCCAAGGGCGGTGGCCGCAAGGACAACCGCCGCGCCCCTGCCGAGACGCCGTCGCGGCCCAAACCGCCACCGGTGCAGCGGCCCGATCCCGCGGATCCGACGCTGTGGCCGCAGCGCGAGGCGCTCAAGGCCGGGTTGCAGTACCCGGCGCTGGCCGGACCGGTGTTCGACACGTTGACCGTGGAGAGCTTCACGCATCCCGGCTACGCCGCCGTGCGCACCGCGATGGAGGCCGCGGGCGGCACGTCGGCGGGGATCACGGGTGCGCAGTGGATCGAAGCGGTCCGCGAGCAGACCACCTCACCGGCTGCGGCGAACCTCGTCAACGAACTCGGTGTGGAGGCGATCAACGTCGAGGACGACGAGAAGCTGCCGCGCTACATCTCGAGCGTGCTCGCCCGCCTGCAGGAGGTGTGGGTCGGGCGGCAGATCGCCGAGGTGAAATCGAAGCTGCAGCGCATGTCGCCGGTGGAGCAGGGAGACGAATATCACGCCCTGTTCGGCGACCTCGTCGCGATGGAGTCCTACCGGCGCAGCCTTCTCGAACAGGCCAGCGGGGATGATCTCACTGCGTGACGGGTAACAAACGGTGGCCAGCCACGATAAAGTTGTGCAATCGTTGTGCCGTTGTCACCCGACGACGGCACTGTCCGGCCAGAAAGGCAACCCGTGACCTTCAGCACGAGGACGATCAGCATGAAGACCCGCGTCGCCGTCGGCGCCTTCGTCGTCGCCGCGGCGGCGGCCCCGGCCTTCGTCGCCGGCATGACCGCGGGGGACGCCGATGTGAGCGCCGCGCCGGCCTGCCTGGCGTGGTTCGGCAACAAGGAGGACGGCAAGTGCCTGTCCTATTCGAACGGCACGCCCGTCGGCGGCGGCATCGGACCGGTGACCGTCGGTGCACCCGGCAGCGGCAACCCGGGTCTCACCACAGGCCCGCTGCTGCCCGGCACCAGCATCAACCGCGGCATCGGCTAGCCCGCATCGGGGCCACCTCGCTCCAGCGGCGCTACCAGCCGCGCTGAGCCTTCTTTTCCGAGACGTCGGTGCGATCCTCCACGGAGAGCACCGACGTCTCCGCGTCTATGGGGGTCATCGTCACGAACTGCGGATCGGGTGACACCCGGCGGGCGATCTTGCGCCGGCCCGCGTCGATCATGGCCTTCGTCGCGGGGTTGGAGGTGACGGCGCGGTAGGTGCTGGCGATCTGTTCGTAGCGGCGTCGTCCGGCCTTGGCGCCCAGTACGTAGCCGACAGCGATCACGGCGGCGTAGCGGATCACAGCGTTCCTCCCAGACGAAGATGTATGCCCTACATCCTGCCTCACCGGGGTACCGACGCGCCCGTCCGGAGGCGATTGGCGACGGGGGCGGTCCGTACGCTAGAGTCAACGCTCGGCCGCGGAGGTGATCCGGGGTAAAGGCAGTCCCCTGTAGCTCAATTGGCAGAGCATTCGGCTGTTAACCGAAGGGTTGCTGGTTCGAGTCCAGCCGGGGGAGCTTTCTCCGGGATCCGCCGCACCGGCGGACCCGCTGGGCGAGCTTCCGATGTGCGGTGTCGCGATCCCCCGGTTTTCGTAGGTATTGGTAACGCCGCGCGTCAATTACGCTCGGATCTGTGGCGGATACGTCGTACGCCTCGTGCGGCGATCTGAGCCTGGCGTATCAGCTCTTCGGCGACGGGCCGATCCCGCTTGTGTTCGTGGGTCCGTTCGTGGGCCACGTCGAGCTGTTCTGGACCCTGCCGGAGTTCAAGTCCTTCTTCGACCAACTCGCCACGTTCTGCCGGGTCGTCATATTCGACAAGGCGGGCACGGGCTTGTCCGATCCGGTACCGAAGGTGCGCACGCTCGACGACCGGGCCGACGAGATCGAGGCGGTGATGGACGCGGTCGGCTTCGAGCAGGCGGTGATGTTCGCGATGAGCGAGGGTGGTCCCGCTTCGATGTTGTTCGCCGCCAACCGGCCCGACCGCGTCCGCGCGCTCGTGCTCTACGGCTCGTTTCCGACGCTGGCCGGGTGCCGGTGGGAGGATCTCGACGGCGACCCTCTGGCCATCCGGCACCGCGCCGTCGAGGTGATGGGTGAACAGTACAGCCCGTCGGTCGAGCAGATCGCCTTCTTCCAGGAGCAGGCCAGAGCGGTCCGCTGGCACTGGGGTAGCGGGGCGGCGATCAGGAGTGCGATGCCGTCGATGGGCTCGATGCGTCAGCTGGGGATGTTCGAGCGGCTGTGCGCGAGCCCAGGAATGGCGCGGGCGACATACGAGGCCGCGTTCCGAATCGACGTGCGGCCGATCCTCACCACGATCACCGCTCCCACCCTCGTCATCCATGCCCGCGACGACCCCGGCGTCCCGGTGCAGTGCAGTAGGTATCTCGCCGATCACATTCCCGGTGCGCGCTGGCTAGAAGTCGACGGGACCGACCACGCGCCGTGGTTCACCGAGCCCGGCCGGATCCTCGACGAGATCGAGGAACTGGTGACGGGAAGCCATGCGGCGCCGCACAACTCACATCGGGCGCTGCGCACGGTGCTGTTCAGCGACATCGTCGCATCGACCCAGCACGCCGCGTCGAACGGCGACGAGCGGTGGCGCACGGTCCTGCAGCGGTTCTGTGCGGTCACCGAGGAGTTGTCGGGCCGGTTCGGCGGCGTGGTGGTGAAAAGCACCGGCGACGGCCACCTGAGCACGTTCGAGGGGCCGACGCATGCGATCCGGTATGCGGAGGCGCTGCGTTCGGACGCCGAGACGCTGGGGATCAGAATTCGTGTGGCCATCCACACCGGCGAGTGCGAACTGCTCGGTGACGACATCGGCGGGATCGCGGTGCACATCGCGGCACGGATCCTGGGTCAGGCGGGGCCGGGCGAGATCCTGGTGTCCCGCACGGTGCGCGACCTCGTCGTCGGATCGGGGACCAGCTTCGTCGAGCGCGGCACCGTCGAATTGCGTGGTGTGCCGGGGACGTGGCAACTGCTGGCGGTCAGCGACGGCATGAACAACGGGGTCGGCACTGGCGGTGACGCGCCTGCGGCCACCGTCGAGGCGCAACTGGCATCGAGGCCGACGCCGGGCGCGCAAACCGGGACACGCCGCGCCGACCGTGCGGTCGCGGCCATCGCGAAGCGGACGCCGTGGGCGTTACGCGGAATGGTCCGGCTCACGATGACCGCGACGCGGCGGTGACGCGAGCCGGACCTGGGGTGGATCAGGCCTGGGGGCGGTTCTTGGCCTGGTTCTGCCTGGCCGCCTGCGCGAGCGCCTCCACCAGCGGGTTGGCGGCCTGGGCCAGCGCCTGGCGCTCTTCGTCGGTGAGTTGGTAGAACGTCCACACACCCCACGCGGCGGGGCGGACGTACACGGTGACCTGCTGCTTGTTGTTCTGCAGGATCGCCGGGACCGCGACGGCGCGATCCAGCGTCGCGGCGCTGGCCATCTCCTCGGCGAGCTTGTTGGTGTCGACCGATTCCTGCAGTTGGTACAGCACGGCCTTGTTGGCGGGGCCTTCCATGGCGAGGAACCAGGCCATCTGCGTCTCCTTGGTCAGGTGGCGCCGTGTTCACGGGCGGCGCCACTTCCGATCGTGTCTGCGTTCCGGACCAACATAGTGCCGCCCCAGCGTCCTCGGCGGGCCCGCCCCTGTCGGTCGGGGGCCACCCGTAAGCTCGGCGCCATGCGGATCCGGTGGCTGAGCGTGGTGGTGGCGTCCCTCGGGTTCCTGGCCGCAGGCTGCGGCTGGGGGCCGTCCTCGGCGCCGCCGCCGCCACCCGATACATGCACGGCGGCCGACGCTCCCGACCCCACCACTGTCGCGCAGGAGATCGGCAAGCTGCCCGCGCCGCACGGTGGCTCGAAGTGGGTGCAGGTCAGGGACGGCCACACGACCAACTGCCGGCTGCACTGGGTGCAGGTGGGTTTGAACGAGCCGGAGCCCAACAGCGTCGGGCAGTTGCTGTTCTTCGACCGCCAGACCCCCTTGGGGACAGCGACGCCGGAGCCGCGGCCCTATATCAACGTCGTGACCAACGGTGAGGACACGGTCACGGTGAACTACCAGTGGCAGCAGGACGGGGACAGCCCGGAGGCGCCGACGGGGATCGCGACCGTGCGGTTCCGGATCGGGGACGACGGCCGGTTGGTGGCCGTCGATCCCCTTCCATCCCCGTGAGCCTGCCTAGCCGTTGAGAAGCTCCGCGGGGTCGAGCATCGCCGCGTAGCGCAACTGCTCGGGGATGCCGAACCCGTCGACGAGCGTCTCGACGTGCGGACGCAGCGTACGGCAGCGCTCGTTGATGCCGCGTGTGACGGCCTTGGCGCGTTCGGTGGACAGGAACCGGTGCTCGATGAACCAGGCCTTGTCCTCCTCGATCACCGACAACGCGTACAGGTCACACACATCCGAGAGCAGTTCGCGGGCCGTGTCGTCCTCGCAGGAGTCGATGCCCGCGACGAAGGCCTCCAGGATGACCCGGTCGATGTGCGCCCTGGCGGCGTGCAGCACGTGATCCTGCACGGCGTTGAAAGCGTCGAACGCCGACATCTCCTTGGCCTTGCCCTGCAGTCGACGTGCGACCGACGCCAGCAAGTACTCCTCGCGGTCCTCGAACATCTTGACCTGGGTGCCGCGGTTGAACAGGCTGCCCTCTTCCTCGTTGTCCTGGCGCGCGTCGAGGATGGTCTGCATGATGGTCTGTGCCGCAGTGCGTTTGAGCACACGTTCGCCGGCGAAGTTCGCGGCGAAACGCACCCATTCGACTGGGCTCATACCCTTGATGTCGTCGGCGTACGCGGTGAGCAGTTCCTTGGCGACCAGCTGGGTCAGCACATGGTTGTCGCCTTCGAACGTCGTGAACACGTCGGTGTCGGCGCGCAGCGCGATCAGCCGGTTCTCGGCGAGATACCCTGCGCCGCCGCAGGCCTCACGCGCCTCCTGGATGGCGGTGCTGGCGTGCCAGGTGTTGGCGGCTTTGAGACCCGCGGCGCGGGCCTCCAGTTCACGCTGTTCCTCGGGATCGGGATCGTCGGAGGTCTGCAGCTCATGGCATTTGGCCACCAACTCGTTCTGGGCGAATTGCAGCGCATAGGATTTCGCGATCAACGGCAGCAACCGGCGCTGGTGCACCAGGTAATCCATGATGACGACCTCGTGTTCGTCGTCGGGTGCGCTGAACTGCGTGCGCTGCAAGGCGTATCGCGTCGCGATGTCGAGTGCGACGCGGGCTGCGGCGGCCGCGCTGCCGCCCACGGTCACCCGACCGCGGATCAGCGTGCCCAGCATCGTGAAGAACCGCCGGCCCGGATTCTCGATCGGTGAGCTGTACTCACCCTCCGGCGAGACGTCGGCATAGCGGTTCAGCAAGTTCTCGCGAGGCACGCGTACCTGGTCGAACACGATGCGGCCGTTGTCCACACCGGGCAGCCCACCCTTGTAGTGGCAGTCCGATGTGGTCACTCCGGGAAGATCGTTGCCGTCGTCGTCGCGGATCGGCACCACCAGACAGTGCACGCCGTGGTTCACGCCGTCCGGGGTGATCAGCTGCGCGAAAACCGCTGCCACACGGGCCGTTTCGGCAGCGCCGCCGATGTAGTCCTTGCGTGCGGTCGGCGTGGGCGAGTGGATCACGAACTCCTGCGTGGACGGATCGTAGGTCGCGGTGGTCTCGATGGACTGCACGTCGCTGCCGTGGCCGGTCTCGGTCATCGCGAAACAGCCCAGCAGGTCCAGGTCGATGATGCGGCGCACGTACTCCTTGTGGTGACGTTCGGTGCCCAGGTTCTCGACGGCCCCGCCGAACAGGCCCCACTGCACACCGGCCTTGACCATCAACGACAGGTCGCTCATGGCGAGCATCTCGATCTGGGCGATGGCGGCCCCGACGTTGCCGTTGCCGCCGTGCTCCTTGCGGAAGCCGTCCTCGGCCGCGCCCGCGGCCGCCATGATCTTGAGCTGTTCGGCAACCTTGGCGCGAGCGATCGCGGTGTTGGGGGTGTAGTGGGGCCGGAAGATCTCGTTGGACAGGTTCTCCCGCATGGCGTTCTTGACGTCGCGCCAGCGGCCGTCGAGTGCGTTGCGCAGATGTTCGGCGGTGGTGGTCATACCCGACGTTATCGCGTGACCGAACAAGCGCAGGTGAACCTCACTGGATTTGCGCGCCAGGATCGGCGTTGAATCAGCGTCATGACTGATTCACCTCGGCGCACGTCGCCGTCGGGAATGCCGCATTCCATCGACCACACGCATGCCGACGTGTCGGGCGGGTGGTTGCGTGCCGCCACGTTCGGTGCGATGGACGGTCTGGTCAGCAACACCGCACTCATCGCGGGTGTGGCCGCCAGCGCCAGCGCGCAGACCGTGGTGCTCAGCGGCGTGGCGGGCCTGCTCGCGGGGGCGTTCTCGATGGCGCTGGGGGAGTACACGTCGGTGACGACGGCCAACGAGCAGATCGAATCCGAGGTGCGCGTGGAGCGTCGCTCGTTCAAGCGTCATCCGCAGGCCGAACGCGACGAGCTGGTCGGAATGCTCATGGAGATGGGGATGACGGAGGACACCGCCGAGAAGGCCACCGAGGAGATCCACCGCGACGAGACCCGCGCCCTGAACTTCCATCTCGTGCAGGAACTCGGCGTCGATCCCCGCGAGAAGCCGTCGCCGACCACCGCGGCCGTGTCGTCATTCCTGATGTTCGCGATCGGCGCGGTCATCCCGCTGATCCCGTATCTGCTCGGCTTCGAGTCGTTGTGGGCCGGGTTGGCGTGCGGCGGGGTGGGGCTGCTGATCGCCGGTGGGGTGGCCGCGCGGTTCACCCGTAAACGCATGTCGGTCGCGGCACTGCGGCAGTTGGCGCTCGGCGGTGTCGCGATCGCGGCGACCTACGTCGTGGGCACGCTGATCGGCACCGTCACCACCTGAGTGCGCTGCCGGGAGATCAGTCGTTGCCGACGGTGACCGCGGTGGCCTCGTCGGTGAGTTCGTCGAGCTCGCTCTCCTCGGCGTCGACTCCCGTGAGGTGTGAGCGGGTCACGTAGAGCACCGCGGCACCGGCGGCCACGGCGGCCGCACCCACCCAGTACGGCAGGTGCACGCTGATCTGCTCGCCGAGCACCCCGGCCAGCCACGGCGCGACGGCGGCACCGCAGAACCGCATGAAGCTGTAGGCGGCCGAGGCGACACCGCGCTCGACGGGCGCGGCCTTCATGACGGTCTCGGTGATCAGCGTGTTGTTGATGCCGCACCACAGGCCGGCCACCACGACCGAGGTCGCCAGCACGACCTTGTTGTCCGCGCCGAGCGCCATCACCACGAGCGTCACCGACATCACCAGCAGGTTCACCAGCAGTGTCGGCAGCGTGCCGAAGCGGTGCTGCAGACGCGGTGCGACCACCACCGAGGTGAACGCCAGCGCGACACCCCAGCCGAAGAAGATCAGCCCGATCTGGTGGGCCGTCATGTCCAGCGGGAACGGCGTGAACGCCAGCAGCGTGAAGAAACCGAAGTTGTACAGCAGCGCGGTCAGTCCGACCCCGAACAGCCCGCGGTGACGCAGCGCGCGGAAGGGGTCGACCAGGGTCGTGGCGTGCTGCGGGCGCGGGGTCTCCGGCAGCAGGAAGGCAGTGACGACGAGGCCGAGCGCCATGAGCGCCGAGACCCCGAAGAACGGTCCGCGCCACGAGATCGACCCGAGCACGCCGCCCACCAGCGGTCCCACCGCGATGCCGAGGCCGAGGGCCGCCTCGTAGAGGATGATCGCCTGTGCGACGGACCCTTTCGCGGAGTTCACGATCGTCGCCAAGGCTGTCGCGATGAACAGGGCGTTGCCCAGCCCCCACAGGGCGCGCCAACCGACGATCTCCATCACGGTGTCGCTCATCCCGGCCAGACCGGCGCCGGCGATGATCACCACCAGGCCGAGCAGCAGGGTGCGTTTGGGGCCGATGCGGCTCGACACCACGCCAGTGATCAGCATCGCGACGCCCATCACGGCCATGTAGCTGGTGAACAGCAGGGACACCTGTGAGGGTGTCGCGTCCAGATTGTCGGCGATGGGTTTGAGGATCGGGTCGACGAGTCCGATGCCCATGAAGGCGACGACGGACGCGAAGGCAACGGCCCAAACAGCTTTGGGTTGGCGCCACATGAGGGGCGGGAACTCCTTACTGGTCTTCGTGTGGCAGGGGGTGCTCTGCGACGTCGGCCAGGATTTTGCGGATGACCTCGACGGCCTCGACGAGGGTCTGGCGATCCTTGTCGCTGAGCCGTTCCAGTCGGGGGTTGATCGCGGCGGCGCGATCGACCCTGGCCTGATTGAGGGTTTTCTTTCCCTTGTCGGTGATGCGGATGAGCACCGCGCGGGCGTCACCGGGGTCGGCGGTCCGCGACACCAGCCCGGCTTCTTCCAGGCGGCGTACCTGCGTGGTCATGGTCGGCTGCGAGCAGTGGTCGAGCAGGGCGAGATCCGATATGCGGGCTTCGCCCTGATCCTCGATGGTCGACAACAGCCGGGCCTGCGCGTACGGCAACGGGAGCCGCGTGCGCTGTGTCGCGAGCCGGTTGAGGCGAGCGACGACTGCCAGCAGATCCGCGCCGAGTTCGGTTTCGTAGGTCACCGGGACATTCTCGACGCTGGGCGCTGACATGCCCACCACCTTACATAGGTTTACTATGCATTCCAAGTTTGGTGGGGCCCGTCACACACGGGCCGAACGGTTCGGCAACCCTTGGCTGGCAGAATCGAGAAATGACCGCGAACCGACCGGCCAGAGCGTCTCGGCGCGGATTGACCCCCGGCGAGCTCGCGCAGGCCTCGGTGATGGCTGCGCTGTGCGCGGCCACCGCGATCATTGCGGTCGTCGTACCTTTCGCCGCGGGGCTGTCGGTGCTGGGGACCGTACCGATGGGCCTGCTGGCTTACCGGTACCGGCTGCGTGTGCTGCTCGCGGCGACCGTCGCGGCCGGGGTCATCGCGTTTCTGATCGCGGGCCTCGGCGGCATGATGACGGTCTTCAACTGCGCCTACATCGGCGGCCTGACCGGCATCGTCAAACGCCGCGGCCGGGGGACGCCCACGGTGTTCGCCGCCGCGATCGTGGCAGGTGCACTGTTCGGCGCCGTGATCGTCGCCGCGCTGCTGGTCCTGTCGCGCCTGCGCAACCTCATGTTCGACACCCTCACCGCCAACATCGACGGCCTGGCCGCGGTGTTCGCGCGGATCCCCGTCCTCGAGGACGTCGCCGAGCCGCTCAAGAACATGTTCGCGACCTTGCTGCACTACTGGCCGGTGCTGATGCTGCTGATGGGCATTTCCAGCATCACCATGGTCACGATGGTCGGCTGGTGGGCGCTGTCGCGCGTGCTGGGCCGGCTGCTCGGCGTCCCCGACGTCCACAAGCTCGACAGCCCGCCGGAAGACGGCTCGATCGGACCCGTTCCGGCGCGACTGACCGACGTGCGGTTCCGGTATCCCGGCGCCGACCACGACGCGCTCGGACCGGTGACGATGGATCTACGGGTCGGTGAGCACGTCGCGGTCACCGGACCCAACGGATCGGGCAAGACCACGCTGATGCTCGTACTCGCGGGCCGCGAACCGACCTCGGGTTCGGTCGAACGCGCGGGCGCGGTGGGTCTGGGCCGGATGGGCGGCACCGCGGTCGTCATGCAGCACCCGGAGAGCCAGGTGCTCGGCACCCGGGTCGCCGACGACGTGGTGTGGGGTCTGCCGCCGGGAACCACCACCGACGTCGACCGCCTGCTGTCGGAGGTCGGACTCGACGGTCTGGCCGAACGCGACACCGGCGGTCTGTCCGGGGGCGAACTGCAGCGGCTCGCCGTCGCCGCGGCGCTGGCGCGCGAACCCTCCCTGTTGATCGCCGACGAGATCACCAGCATGGTCGACCAGCAGGGCCGCGAGACGCTGATGAACGTGGTGTCCGGCCTCACCGGGCGGCACCGCATGTCGCTGGTGCACATCACGCACTACAACAGCGAGGCCGAGATCGCCGACCGCACCGTGAGCCTCGACGGTGACGGCGGCGCCGCCGACAGCACCGACATGGTCGAGACCTCGGCCGTGCCGACGGGATCGGTCAACGGCCACGAACCGGGTGTGCCGGTGCTCGAGCTGACCGGCGTCGGCCACGAGTACGCCAACGGAACACCCTGGGCGAAGACCGCGCTGCGCGACATCACGTTCACGGTCAACGAGGGCGACGGCGTGCTCATCCACGGCCTCAACGGCTCGGGAAAATCCACGCTGGCCTGGATCATGGCGGGTCTGACCGTGCCCACCTACGGCGCGTGCCTGCTCGACGGTGCGCCGGTGTCCGAACAGGTCGGCGCGGTGGCCCTGTCGTTCCAGGCGGCCCGGCTGCAGCTGATGCGCAGCAGCGTCGCGCGTGAGATCGCTTCGGCCGCCGGTTTCTCCGTCCACGACCGGGACCGGGTCAACGCTGCGCTGGCGACCGTGGGCCTCGACCCGACGCTGGGGGAGCGACGCATCGACCAGCTCTCCGGCGGCCAGATGCGCCGTGTCGTGCTTGCCGGCCTGTTGGCCCGGTCCCCGCGCGCGCTCATCCTCGACGAGCCGCTCGCCGGTCTCGACGCAAGCAGCCAGCGCGGGCTGCTGCGCCTGTTGGAGGACCTGCGCCGCAACAACGGAATGACCGTCGTGGTGATCTCCCATGACTTCATGGGCCTGGAAGGTCTGTGCCCGCGCACGCTGCACCTGCGCGACGGGCAACTCGCCCCGGCCCCGACGACCGCGGGAGACCCCCGATGACCGCGCCGGCCGGCGGGCAGCGCAAGCCCGTGGTGCTCCTGCGCCCGGTGCCCGGCGAGAGCGTCATCCATCAACTGTGGGCCGGCACCAAGCTGCTGTCGGTGGCCGTCATCGGCATCATGCTGACCTTCTATCCGGGCTGGGTGCCCATCGGCTTCACCGCGATCCTGATCCTGGTGGCGGCTCGGCTGGCCCGCATCCCGCGCGGTGTGGTGCCGACCATTCCGTGGTGGCTGTGGCTGCTCGTCGCGTTCGGCGCGTTGACCGCCACGTTCGCCGGCGGCAGCCCCGAATTCGAGATCGGTTCGATGACGATCGGCCTCGGCGGGTTGCTGAACTTCCTGCGTATCACGGCGCTGTCGGTCGTGCTCCTCGGACTCGGCGCGCTGGTGTCGTGGACGACGAACGTCGCCGACATCGCCCCGGCGGTCGCCACATTGGGCCGCCCGCTGGGTGTGTTCCGGATCCCGGTGCACGACTGGGCTGTGACGATCGCCCTGGCGTTGCGCGCCTTCCCGATGCTCATCGACGAGTTCCGCACGCTGTACGCCGCGCGGCGACTGCGCCCCAGGGAACGGCCCGACAGTTTCCGCGCGCGGCACCGTCAGCGGGTGTCCGGTGTCGTCGACCTCATCGCAGCCGCGGTGACCGTGGCCCTGCGGCGCGGCGACGAGATGGGCGACGCGATCACCGCGCGCGGCGGCACCGGTCAGTTCTCGGCGGCCGATTCGAAACCCAAGAGGCGCGACTGGATCGCCTTCGCGGTGCTGGCCGCGGTGTGCGGCACGGCGTTGGCCCTCGAGCTGACGGTGCTGGGCACGAGCCTGCCGCGGCGACGCGGCTAGTCACCGTGAAGCTGCCGTGTTGGCGGCTTGCTGCGCCTCGGCGAGCGTGTGCGCGACGTCGCGGCGGCCCAGGAACATCTCGTCGAAATACGGCTTGAGCGCTTCGAATCCGGCCGGGAAGCCCGCGCCGCCGGGTGCGGGGACCCGCGGGCCCTGCAACACCCGGAAGAACGGGCTGACGTCGACGCCGCGCGACGCCCAGTACTCGTGGTAGACGGGTTGGGCGGCGAGCACCGCGGGAATCGCCGCGCCGCGCCTGCCGAGGAATTCGTTGCCGCGCCGGCTGGCCATCCAGGCCAGCACCTCTTTGACGGCTTCCGGGTGCCGGGTAGCGGCGTTGGCCGCTGCCGCTATGCCGTTGGTCACGCTGACGCGGCCCTTGGGGCCGATCGGCAGCATCGTCACACCCCACCGGAACCGGGCCTGATCGGCGATCGCGGCCAAGTTGTACGTGCCGGACTGAAACAGCGCCATGCGGCCCGCGAGGAACGCGTTGCGGGAGAAGTCGCCGTTGCCGTTGGTGTCGGAGGCCGGTGGAGCGACGCGGTCGATGTTGATCAACCGCACCAGATACTCGAACGCCGCAACAGCTTGCGGATTGTCGAACGCGAACCGGTCACCGTCGGAGAAGACGCCGCCTGCCGATCCGATGTAGTTGAGGTAGATGCCCTGTAGATCGTTGGCGGCGTTGTAGCCCCACTGCCGGGTGCGGTCGGCGTCGAAGCCCGGGGTGGCGGCGGTGCGGCCGGACTGGTCGACGGTGAGCCGCGTCAGCAGTGCGCGCAGCGTGTCGTCAGGGCCGTTCGACCAGCGCAGCGTCGCCAGGTCGGCGGGGTCGACATCGGCTTCGCCGAGCAGATCGGCGTTGTAGTACACCGCGATCCCGGCGTCGGTGAGTTGCGGGACGCCCCATAGGGTTTCGTGGCGGGTGAACTGATCGACCACGGACGGCTCCCACGCGCGGGCGGCTTGGGGACCCAGCAGGCCGGCGATGTCGAGGAGGTGACCGTTGTCGGCGTATCCGGCGAAGTAGGCGTTGGAGATCCAGAAGATGTCGTCGGCGCTGCCGCCGGCCACATCGGTTCGTAGGCTGTCGAAATAGCTCGCGTACGCCACGGTGTTGACGCGGACCTCGATGTCGGGATGCTCGGTGCTGAACGCGTCGAATGATTCCCGATAGGCGGCCGCGACGTGCGGGTCCCACAGTCGCACCGTCACCACGGTCTTACCTGCCGGTTCGGTCGTGCGGCCCATGAGCGCGGCGACCACCAGCAGGACCGCCATCGTGAGGGCGAGCCCACCGGCCAGCAGCGTGGAGCGCCTCATGCGTACCCCCTCCCCAGCGGCCCTCCGCGAGATCGACGCAAATGTCGTTGCGCACCGGCTGTGTCGACGAAAACGCCGATCTCGACGCTCATTTGATGCCCGTCACCACGATCGAGCGGACGATGTGGCGCGACAGCACCGCGAACACCACGATCAGCGGCACGATCGCAACGGTCGTCGCCGCCATCACGAGCGTCCACTGCGCGTTGTACTGGGTCTGCAGACCCGCGGTCGCCACGGTCAGCACCCGCCACTTCTCACCACTGCTGATCACCAGCGGCCACAGGAAGTTGTTCCACTGGCTCACCACCGTGATCATGGCCAGCGTCACCAGGATCGGCCGGCTCGCCGGCACGACCACGTGCGTGATGATGTCCAGGGTGTTGGCGCCGTCGAGGCGCGCGGCGTTGATCAGATCACCCGGGATACCGCGGAAGTACTCGCGTAGCAGGAAGATCGCATACGGCGAGCCGAACATGAACGGCAGCACCAGCGCCCAGAACGTGTTCCTTAGCCCGGCCTCGGCCATCATCAGGTACAACGGCACCACGGTCACGGTGGCTGGCACCATCAGCGTGGCGAGATACACCCAGAACAACATGTCGCGACCCGGAAACTCCAACCGGGCAAAGGCATACGCGGCAAGCACCGAGAACACGAGTTGCCCCAGCAGGATCACCGCGGTCATCAGCGCCGTGACCGCGATGGCGCGGCCGAACCCGGCGTCGGCCAGACCGAGATAGTTTTCCAGCGTCGGCGGTCGCGGCAACGACAGCGGGGACTCGGTGACGAACTGCTGCGCCGGCGTGAACGACGTGAGCAGGCCGAGGCCGAACGGCAGCAGCGTGACCACCGCGCCGAGCACCAGACCGGCATAGATCACCGCATTCGACGTGAGACGCTCAGGTGAGGTCATAGCTGATCCTGCGGCGGAAGTACAGGTGCTGGACGATCGTGACGCCCACCAACAGCGCGAACAGCACCAGCGCCATGACCGCGGCGCGCCCCACCGCCGCGGCGCCGAACGCCTCGGCGTAGATGCGGTGCGCGATCAGATCGGTACGGCCCTGCGGTCCACCCGCGGTCAGCGCGTACACGGTGTCGAACACCTGTGCCGCGCTGACGATCCCGGTCACCAGCACGAAGAACATCGTCGGCCGCAGCATCGGCAGCGTGATGTGGCGGAACCGCTGCCACGACGTCGCGCCGTCGGTGCGTGCGGCGTTGTGCACGTCGACGGGGATGTTGAGGATGCCCGCCAGGAAAAACAGCGTGACGTAGCCGACGTTGGTCCACACCACCACCGCCGACACCACCGGCAGCGCCAGCCCGGGATCGGTGAGCCACTCGATGCGGGTGTCGAGCACCGTGCTCAGCGCGCCGTCGGTGGGTGCGAGGATCCAGCGCCACAGGACCGCGATCGCCAGTGGCGCACAGATCCACGGCAGCACGTAGACCGTGCGGAAGAACCCGCTGCCCGGCAGCCCGCGCGCCAGCATGGTGGCCGCGGCCAGGCCCAGCACGGTCTGCGCCGGCACGACCAGTGCCATGAACAGCAGCGTCACCACCAGAGACTTCCCGAAGCCCGGATCGGTGAGAACCGAACTCCAGTTGCCCAGGCCCACAAATTCGATCGGCCCCAGCAGATCCCAGCGGTGCAGGCTCAGCCACACGACGACGAGCATGGGCAGCAGCAGAAAGGTGACGACGCCGAACAGGCTGGGCGCGACGAGCGCGTACCCCAGGGCGGTCGTCCGGACACGCGAGGTGGCCATTAAGCCATTAAAGCGGGTCAGTCAGAATGGAGGACCGGCAGCCCCGTATCAGACAGCGACTGTCTCTATCGCTGCGAACACTCCGGCGGGTCGGACGGAGGTGCGGCGGAGGGGAGCACCCAATTCAGTGGGAGAAAGTTCCGCGGACGAGAGATCAGAACCAGGAGCGTGAGGACAAAAATCATGCCGGCGGCGGCGAGTTGGGGCTCAGGAATGCCGTCCTGTCGCTGTCACGGTCCCACCGCTGGTCACACACCGGATTGAAACTCAGCGCAGAAATGGATTATCCACTTCGCCTGGTGTCCAGGACCTTCCGGCGATGTTCCACCCATTGTCACTGATGATCTGCTGCGCCTGGCCGGAGTAGGGTTCGTCCAACTCGTCGACATACAACACGCCGTCAAGATGGGCGGTCTCGTGCTGCAACATGCGTGCGAACAGGCCGGTACCCTCGATTTCGATCTCCCCGCCGCTCATGTCGATTCCGGTGACACGCGCCCAGTCGGCTCGCACAATCGGGAATTTGAAACCGGGCACCGAGAGACAACCCTCGTCGTCATCGTCGGATGCCGCCGCACGGCGGACCACCTGGGACACTTCCAATACCGGGTTTATCACAACGCCACGGTGTCGCGTCGGCCGGCCGCGATCCTCCGGACAGTCATAAACGAATATCCGCAACCCAACCCCGACCTGTGGAGCAGCAAGACCGACACCTCTCGACTCCGCCAATGTGTGATACATATCGGCGACGAGGTCCTCGACGGACGTGGGAAGTGCACCGTCCGCGCGTGTTTCGACTGTTTCGGCCGGTCGATGGAGAACAGGATCACCGCAGATACGTATCGGTCGAACAGCCACACCAGTACGATATCGGTGATTCTCTTCCTATTCCAGACGATGCGGCTCTGTCTTTCGCTGTTTCTGATTGCCCGTACACGGCGTCGGTCACGACGTACAGTTCGCGGCTATCCTCATCTGGCGTTGCGACGGCATCGGTCGCGCACGCCCGGCCGTAGGTCGGGAACTACGGCGTGGCAATGAGTTCGAGCTGGATGTTGTCAGGGTCGCGGAACACCACGGTGGAGTACGCGAGGGGCTCCGTCTCATCGACCACACCGGTGTGGGCGATGCCGAGCGAGTCGAGCCAGGCTGTCCAGTTCACCAGGTCCGCACGTGCCGCCACCGCAAAGGCCACGTGGTCCAGACCCGTTCGGGCTTCGTCGAACGGCTCGCCGCGGTTGCCGGTGTTGTTGTGTAGGCCCAGGATCAGGCCGGACAGTGGCTCGCGTAGCAATACGCTGTAACCCGTTTCCTCGCGGCCGTGATGCGGAATCACCAGACCGAGCGGCTCAGCGTGAAAGACCCGCTGGTACCAGGCGGTGCTGGCCTCGAGATCGGTGACGGTCAATGACAGGTGATCGACCCCGGTGAATCTGGGTGGATCTGGGGTGTGGTTCATGGCCTGGCTTCGAGATGTCGGTTGGTCATCGGCGTGGCGCTTCTGGCTCGAGGCCGGTCGGGCAGCCGGAAGTGGGCGGTTCGCACAATTTTCTCCCTACCTGCGTTGAGGTCTCCAACGGACGCGCAGAGTGCCGCATAGCTGACGTCAGGGCGGCCGTTCGGAACATCTGTGGGTCCAGGGGACGGCGTTGTTTCGGAAGCCCCTCGACGACAAGCAGGTAGGACTCGGTTACCAGCTCGTCGATGAGCCCCGCATCGATGCCGTTTCCGGGGTGCAGCGTGATCCAGTGCTTCTTGTTCATGTGATAGCCAGGCGTGATCTGCGTGTGTGCTTCGCGCAGCGATTCCGCGTCGTGAGGATCTGCTTTGAGGATCACGACCGGCTCACCGGGCATCGAGGTGTGCAGCATGAACACCTTGCCGCCGACCTTCCACAGTTCCCAATCTCCGTTGTCCTGACGGCTTCGCACCGCCCCGGGGAGTTCGTCAGCGCGAGTTGCCGAACGTGCCTGCAGCCGCGAGTCATGTTGCATTTCATACTCCTGGATGGTCGCGATGGTGGCGCAGCGCCTGTGACGGGGCAATGCCGGCACAGGCAGTGCGTCCAATGGACGGCCCTGGCATCCTTGGAGGCCGGGCCTGCGGTTCAGATGAAGGTGAAGATGCGGTCAGGGTCGAACCGCGAGATCGGGGTCGTGTAGATCCTCTCTGGATCCGGGTATCCGAGCGCGAGAAGAACCGTTGTGGTGTGGCCCGTCTCGTCGATGCCGAACGCCGTGTCGACGGTGGTCCGGTCGAATCCCTCGAGTGGTGTGGCTTCGACCCCGAGCTCGGCGGCGGCCATCATCGTCATGCCGAGCGCCATGTAGGTCTGCTTCTCCATCCAGTGGTCGAGATCCTTGAAGGTCGAGTCGCGCATGTTGAGGAAGGCTCGCGTCATCTTCTCCCACAGCTGCTGCTTTGCCGGGTCGGGGAACCGCCCGTCCGCCCGTTCCTTCGCGAAAACCGCAGCGAGGTGTTCGTCGGATACGTCCTTTCTGGTCGTGAGAATGATTGCGTGAGACGCGTTCTGGACTTTTTCGCGGTTGTCACGGTTGGCCTCTCCCAGGTTGTCGGCCAGCTTCTGCTTACCTTCGCGCGTCGCGAGGACGTAGAAGTGGTTCGGCTGTACGTTCACCGACGACGGGGTCGAGCGCAGAAACCTCAACAGCTGCTGCAGGGTCTGCTCCGGGATGGTCTTCGTCGGGTCGAAGTACCTCGTGAGGTGTTTGTTCATCAATTTGTCGAGGTCCATGATCTTCCTCTTTCTTCGTGGTGTTCGTGAGTTGTTGGTGCGATGGGAGTTAGGAGATCGCCGTGGCGTCTGAAACGTCGTTGCCGCAGGCGCTGGATGCCGGCCCGATGCCGCCACGTCGAACGGTCATGGGGCGGCGGCGGAGGTGTCGATCGCGGGGACGTCCACCTCTGTCTTGTTGACGTTGTTGAGGAAATTGGTGAGGAGGAACTGCACGGTGACCGTGACGATGGCCAGGATCTGGGCGTCGGTGTAGCCCGCGCTCCGCACCGCGGCCAGGTCGGCGTCGCTCACGTGTCCGCGTGTGTCGACCACCTGCTGGACGAAGTGCGCGACCGCGGAGCGGCGCGGATCGATCGAGCTTCCGGAACGAGCGAGCCTGATGTCCTCTTGTGACATTCCGCCGAGTTGCAACGACACGTAGGAGTGCATGGCCAGGCAGTAGTCGCAGCCGTTCGACTCGGACACGGCGAGCGCGATCGTGTGCCGCGTCTTGGCGTCGAGCACGCGTGCGAGCTTGCTCTGCAGTGAGGTCACAACCTCGAGCACGGTCGGGTTCGCAGCGAGGGTCTGGAACATACTCGGAACGAAACCGAACTGCGCACCGATGCCGTCCAGGACTGCTCGCGTCTCGGTCGTGAGGTCTCCAGTGGCGGGGGCGTTCAGTCGAGACATGGTATTTACCACTCCTTTTCGTATCAACTTCCCCGATCGGGAAGAGGCTTCTTCTTCACGGAACTCGACAAAGGGGGCGCATCCTGACACCGGGCGGGCGCGATGCGTGGTGGCGCTCGAACACTCAGGCTTCGATTTCGCTGTGGTCGCCGCTCCAGAGGGTGTGGAATTTTTTGCCGGGTTCGGCGTCGGTGCGTCCGTAGGTGTGTGCGCCGAAGAAGTCGCGCAGGCCTTGGGTGAGTGCTGCGGGTAGCCGCTCGGTGCGCAGCGCGTCGTAGTAGGACAGGGCCGAGGAGAATCCGGGGATCGGGATGCCGAGCTGTGTGGCGGTGACCACCACGCGGCGCCAGCTGTCGATGGCTGATTCGACGGCGCTGCGGAAGTAGGGTGCTGCCAGCAGGGTGGCGAGGTCGGGTTCGGCGTCGTGGGCCTCTTTGATCCGGTTGAGGAACTTGGCCCGGACGATGGAGCCGCCGCGCCAGATGGTGGCCAGGTCGCCGGGGGTGATGTTCCAGTGGTATTCGGCGCTGCCGGCCTGGATCTGGTTGAAGCCTTGGGCGTAGGCGACGATCTTGGAGGCGTAGAGCGCTTGGCGGACGTCTTCGATGAACTGGGCGGTGTCAGAGGGTGCGGTGCCGAGTTGGCCGGAGACCAGGCCCACGGTGGCTTTGCGTTGGGGTACCGAGCCGGACAGGGCGCGGGCGAATACGGCTTCGGCGATGCCGGTGACCGGTACGCCGAGGTCGAGGGCGGATTTGACGGTCCAGCGGCCGGTGCCTTTTTGTTCGGCCTCGTCGACGATGACGTCGACGAGGGGTTTGCCGGTCTTGGTGTCGGTCTGGCGCAGCACTTTGGCGGTGATCTCGACCAGGAAGCTGTCGAGGTCGCCTTTGTTCCATTCGTCGAAGACGTCGGCGATCTGGCCCGCGGTCTTGCCCAGGCCGTCGCGCAGCAGTTGGTAGGCCTCGCCGATGAGTTGCATGTCGGAGTATTCGATGCCGTTGTGCACCATTTTGACGAAGTGGCCGGCGCCGTCGGGGCCGATGTGGGTGCAGCAGGGCACTCCGTCGACGTGGGCGGAGATTTCTTCGAGGAGGGGGCCGAGGCTTGTGTAGGACTCGGCGGGGCCGCCGGGCATGATCGACGGGCCGTTGAGGGCGCCTTCTTCGCCGCCGGAGATGCCGGCGCCGACGAAGTGCAGGCCGCGCTCGCGCATTGCGGCTTCGCGGCGGATGGTGTCGGTGTAGAGCGCGTTGCCGCCGTCGATGATGATGTCGCCGGGTTCCATGGCCTCGGCCAGTTCGTTGATCACCGCGTCGGTGGCCTCGCCGGCTTTGACCATGATCAGTACGCGGCGCGGTTTCTCCAGCGCGTCGAGGAACTCCGCGATGGTCTCGCTGCGTACGAACCTGCCTTCCGAGCCGTGTTCGGCCAGCAGCGCATCGGTCTTGGCGATCGACCGGTTGTGCAAGGCCACCGTGTAGCCGTGACGGGCGAAGTTACGCGCGATGTTCGAACCCATCACCGCCAAACCGGTGACACCGATCTGCGCAGTGCCGAGGTTGGGGGATACAGACGAGCTCATAGGGGAGCCTTTCGTCTTCATGGTGCGGAACAGGCTTACCTACTGACAAACGCCGAAGCGCCGAAAAACTGCTGCAATCCGTTGGCGTTGGCAGCTCGATCGCTCCATCGATCGGCACCACCGCCGCCCGACGGCCAAGCGCGGCCGAACCGCAATAGGTCGCCGCTGCGGTGTAATTCGGTCCCGAGGCCGACTCAACGATTCGAAGACTGCGAGCGGAAGCGCTCTTGCCAACCACTGCCGCGACGGCCTAATGTGGACTAAATGGTCCTGCAATCGCATGCTCGACGGACCAACCGCACTCAGTAGGGGAACAGCCCCCGGCGCATTCTGAGCCCCTGCGCTCAACGGGCCCCGAGGTGCGGAACTCGCGACCGAAACACCCTGCACCGCGTTCACGGGACTGAAACGACGGCACATCCAGGGCGAATACCGAACCGCACGGAGGAGACCGCTAGGCAATGAACGACACCACGCAGTCCGCCGAGGATCTGGCGATCCTGGGACAACTCAATCTCGACTACATCCACTCCGATCAGACCAGCGATGTCGAGCGCTTCAGCGACCTCCTTGCCGAAGACTTTGTCATCCAGTTCGAGGGCGTCACGCGCGGCCGGGCCGAATACCTGGACTACATCGCCAATCCGCGCCCATCTCCGTTCAAAGACCTTGCGGTGCACGATGTCAACATTCGAATCCTCGGCGATGTCGCCCTGATCCATGGGCGCAGCACATTGACCACGCTGGCCGACGGAGTCGCCAGGCAAGCTCTCTACACCGACATCTACCAGAAGCGTGACGGCAGGTGGGTCTGTGTCGCGGCATGTGCGCACGACGCGGTGCCGGTCGCCTGACGCATCGCCACAACGATGCCGTTGGCAGACAATTCCGGTCGGGGTATGGAATGGCGTGACCCGGCATGTCGTGGTCACCCAGCAGGCCGAGATGGGCCTTGCGCCGCTTGGGAGAGAACTTCGCAGCACCGAGATCGGAGGACGACGCATGTCTGACAGTGCAGCCGGGGCACGTTACGAACGGTTCGCTGAATTGCACCGGGGCCCCGGTATCTTCATCATGCCCAACGTATGGGACGGGCCGTCGGCGCTGCTCTTCAAAGATGCGGGATTCAAGTCGATCGCGACGTCGTCAGCGGTTCTTGCCGCGACACTGGGCCGGCTCGACGGCATACACGCTGTGAGCCGTGATGAGCACTTGAACCATGCCGCCGTGCTGACGTCCGTCAGTGGACTGCCGGTCAATGGTGACTTCGAGGACGGCTACGGTCAGACGCCCCAGGATGTCGCGGCCACTGTCGACGCCGCGATTGCCCGCGGTCTGGCCGGCATCGGGGTCGAGGACACCACTGGTGACCCTGATGATCCGATTCGTGACTTCGACGACGCGGTTCGCCGCGTCGAGGCGGCTGCCGCGGCCGCACGTGGGAAACTCGTTCTGACCGGCCGAACAGACAACTTCTTGTGGGGCATTTCCGACATGGACGACACCATCCGCCGGTTGTCAGCGTACGCGGAGGCCGGTGCCGACGTCCTCTATGCACCGAATCTGCCGGACATCAACTCCATGAGCGCAGTCGTCAGGGCCGTTGCGCCCAAACCGGTCAACGTACTCGTCGGCCCGCGGGACAGCGTTTCGCTCGCACAACTGCAGACGATCGGTGTACGCCGGGTCAGCCTCGGGGTCGACCCCTATACCCACGCCCTCGGAGCCACGCGAAAGGCTGCCGCGAAGCTTGTGAACGGAGACTTGACCGCGCTCGCATCCGACCTCGACTTCGGCCACATCGTCGACCTGATCAGGAGATGACGCGGTTGGGCGCAGATCTCGCCTCGTCCCGACATCTTGGGTGGATTTTCTCGGCCCAGGCTCCGGCGACGACCCGGTATGCCGGGTCGAACCTCGGCAACGATATGCAGTTCCTTGGGGAGTGGCACGCCGTCGGAAATTCCGCTCGACAAGTGTCAGCTTGTGTTCAGCGTTTGGCGGGCGTGTCGCTCGGCCGGGTGGTATTCGCACGGCGTGAGGTCCTGGCCGTTTTGTGTGACCTGGTGGTTTTCGTGGGGCTGATGGTCAGGCTTTCGATATGGGCCAACGCCATGTCGAGAGCGGTGGCCATTGGGGCGACGTCGTGGTTGGCCTGCGCGAGCAGGTAGCCACCTTGCAACGCGGCCATCAGCCCGGTGGCCAGCGCGTCGGGGTCGGCCGTGGCGCGAAGGGTCCCGTTGTCTTGCATCCGCCGAAACCCAGCCGCCAGCAGCCTTTCCCAGGTCGCGAAATGTGCCGAGAGTGAAGCGCGTGCCTGTTCATCTTGGTCAGAAAGCTCGATTACCAGGCTGCCCAGCGCACAACCGTAGGCGCCCCCCTGCAGGGCTGCACCCTGGACCAGGGCGTCACGCCAGCGCCGCAGACCGCTCATGGACTTCAGTCGCGCCAAGCGCTGCTCTTCGCGCGTCAGGATCTGTTCGGCCCGCAACGCCACGACTGCGCGCACCAACTCGGGCTTACCGTCTGGGAAATGTTTGTAGAGCTGGGACTTGCTGGTTCCGGTCGCGGCCCGCACATCGTCGAGAGTGACGGCATTGACGCCGCGGACATACATCAGGTCCGCGGCCGATGAGATCATCCGGGCACGAGTCGCTTCCCCGCGTGCGGTCGTTCGCCGCCGCGTCGGACGCTCACCGCCGCTCACCAGCGCAACACTACCGGCTGAGTCGGGCCGCAGTCGTTGCCCGCATCGGCGCGTCGAGGAGCCGGCCCAGGACCGGTGCCGAGCAGACATCTGACCATCTGCTGCAATAATGGACTATATAGTTCTTTCAGGGCGTGCACGAGAAGTACCTGCTGCCCTTTTCTGCGCGTCAACGCAGACCGGTTGGTTCAGATACCACAACAAGCTCACCCGGGTGAAGTGGCCCGCGGGTGATGACGCCTCACCCCCTGCCGGTGAATGCTGGCTCAGCAGATGGCGAACGGAGGGCAAGTGCAGCCGACGATGTACGAGATCTGCATCAGGGGGCGGGTGACCGAGCGGTTGGGATCGGCCCTGGAAGGAATGCGCCTCGAGTCCGGTGCGACTGAGACTGCGTTCATCGGCGAGATCCGTGACCAGTCACAGCTTTACGGGTTGCTCGACAGAGTACGGGATCTTGGCCTCGAGCTCGTCAGCGTACAACCGCGCCTTACCGCTGACCCGTCGACCGATGGATGAATGTGTGATGGGGACGGTCGTGAAAGCGCCACCCGCCGCAGTCTTCGCCGAGCCGTCGTCAACAGCGCCTGCCGCGAGGCACCTGAAACTGCAACGGGAGCAACGGGGTTGACTCGTAGTCGCCCGCACCACGAAGGAGATACCGCACCTTGCCGACCGGAGTCGTATTGTTCCCCAACCCACAAGCGGTCAATCGGGTCGATGACGTGGTGTCTCAGGCTACTCGTGCCTACGACCTCGGCGTCCGCCAGGTCTGGCTCGGTCAGCAACACGATCACGACGCGATCGCTCTCGCCGGTTTGGTCGGCGCGGCCGTACCGGGGCTCGGCGTTGGCACGGCGGTGGTGCCGATCAATCCACGTCACCCGCTGATTGTCGCGTCACTGGCGCAGACGGCGCAGGCCGCTTCGCACGGGAACTTCAGCCTTGGCCTCGGTCTTGGAGCTCACGCCCCAGAACAGCGGGCCTTCGGGACAGCGTGGTCCAACAACATCACACGCCTGCGCGAACACCTGACAGTTCTGAGATCGATCTTCGATACCGGAGCGGTGGACTTCAGCGGTGACGAGATCAGTGCACATCCCGGATGGCCGGTGTCGGTCTGCGGGGGTACGCCGGTCTCGGTGTACGTGGCCGCCATGGGCCCAAAGGCGTTGCAGATCACCGGTGAACTGGCTGACGGTACACTGCCGTACCTCGCCGGTCCGCGAACCATCGCCGAGTTCATCGAACCGGCGATCGCAAAGTCGGCAGTCGACGCCGGACGACAGAAACCGAGAATCATTGCGCAGGTCCCCACAGTGGTGTCAACACACGTCGACGCGGCGAAGAGCTTCATAGCCGAGCAGTTGAGGTTCTATGAGGCGATCCCATCGTACAAGAAAGTGATTGCGCGAGAGAAGGTTTCCGACGTAGTAGACCTTGCTGCGGTGGGTTCGGCGGACGCGGTAAGGCGTAAGCTTCAAAGCTATCTGGATGCGGGAGCCACTGAGGTCGTACTGAGCGGGCTGACGTGGGCGGACGCCGGCGCAGCCGAGGAACTCTGGGCCCTCGCCGCGTCACTGTGACCGGGCAGCCGGGCTCGGCACCTCGGTGGCTGGGCGCCTGTCTGGTGTCGGATTCTCCGCAGGTGAGTTCCAGCGCAGAGGTACGTCGACGACGATGTCGCGTCGTCGTGGACCTCGTCCGAATCCAGAGATTCGCTCGGACGCAGCGTGCCAGCTGGCGGCGTGTCGTCGTGGTCACCCTCCGCCGCGTCCGAACTCTGCGTCCAGACGGGATGGACTGTAGAGTCCGTTATTGGAGCTGATGTATGAGCTCGTGTGCCGGGCGTATCGACGACTCGAGCTGCGACCTGAGCCGGATGTCGGGCCGCGAAACCAGGCGCGTCCGCGATGTCTGCGGTCAGGGTGGAACCGATCGCCATTCCTGCCTGTCGACGCTGTAAGGGCCGAATATTCGGTGGGTTCGGTTGGGGCCCGCGCTCGGCGATCCGGGGGCTCGATCCTCGACTCGCCGCTGATCGGATGTGTTTTCGAACAGCGGCGCGACGGCAGCGGGGCGACGCCCGCGTCGAGACTGCCAGGGCGCAATATCAGTGGACTAGATGGTCCATTATGCTGCTAAGGTCCATTGTCGAACGCGTGAGCTCAGGACGTAGCAGTGATGGGCAGTGAAAGGAGGCGAAGGTGGCAACGGTAGCCATCGTGGCGCATTCGCGGGCGGGGAACACCTGGCGTCTGGCCGAGGCGGTGTTGTACGGCACGAGCATCGCCGACGCGAATGCGCATCTGATCCGCATCGACGAGGAGGGAGCGATCGACGAGGCGGACTGGGACATGTTGGCCCTCGCCGACGGCATAATTTTCGGCTGTCCCACCCACATGGGTGGTCCGTCTTGGCAATTCAAACGATTCGCCGACTCGACGATTCGCGTGTGGAGGCCCACCCTGTGGCGCGACAAGTTCGCGGGCGGGTTCACCAACTCAACCGGGATGAGCGGCGACAAGTTCGCCACCCTCACCTACTTCTGGACGTTGGCGATGCAACAGGGCATGGTGTGGATCGGCTCAGGCATGAAACCGGCCTTTGCCTACGACAAGGCCGCGCCCCGCGAAAGCGTCAACTACATCGGTGGTTACGGCGGGGCGATGGCCACCAACCCGTTCGGTGATCCCCAGAAGATGTCACCTGCAGATGTAGCCACCGCAGCGGCCTTTGGGCAGCGCTTCGCCACGTTTGTGGCCGCCGGAAGAACCCCCAACACCCCATACGTCGATCTGACCAGACCCAGAGTCAGCAAACCATCTGCGAGTTAGCTTCTCCGGCGTGGTCTTATGACACTCACTGAAGAGATGACGCCAGGGCCGGGATTGCCGACGTCGAATGTGCTGCCGCGCGCTCATCAGCGCTCGATCGTTCGACGCGCTCGTGCACCGTTGCCGATGGCAGGCGCAGGCGCGACAGCTCTAGTACAGAGTTGTTCACATCTCCCGTTGCTGGACGACCATGAGCGCTGACATGCACTCAGAGAGGGGGTCACCTTCGGCCGCCGGGCTGGATCTGCACCTGGATCGCCCCCGCGGAAGGATCCGTGAGGGCGTGATGGAGGCGATTCGCGACGCGATTCGTTCAGGACGATTGGTGCCGGGCCTCCAATTGCCCTCGAGCCGGGCGCTCGCCTCCGATCTCGGTGTCGCGAGGAACACCGTTGCCAGCGCGTATGCGGAGCTCATCGCCGAGGGCTGGTTGACGTCAAGACACGGCTCGCGCACATTGGTTGCGCAACGCACGCCCGAAGTCGTCCGGTCTGCCTCTCCACCTCCGTACCGACGACCGCTGCGCCGGCTGGACCACGACTTCCGACCGGGACGTCCGGACCTGGCGTCATTTCCGCGGACAGAGTGGAGTCGTGCCGTGAAGCGCGCGTTGAACGCCGCACCGTTCGAGGCGTTCGGATACTCCGATCCACAGGGGCGGCTGGAGCTTCGCAACGCCCTCGCCCATTATCTCGCTCGTGCTCGGGGAGTGCGCGCCCAACCACACAACATCGTCGTCTGTAGCGGCGTCGCCGAAGGATTGAGCCTGTTGGCTCGTGCGCTGGCGGAAGGCGGAGTCGCGGCCATCGCGGTAGAGGCGTTCGGCCTTCACACACAGTGGGAGTCACTTGCCAAGGCGGGATTGCATTGCCCTCCGTTGGAAGTGGACTCGCACGGTGCTGACGTCGTGGCGCTTCATGACCTGGCAGAGGTCGGCGGTGTGCTGCTCACGCCGTCGCACCAGTTTCCCACTGGCGTCTCTTTGCATCCCGACCGCCGAGCGGCAGCGTTCGATTGGGCACGACGAACCGGTGGGGTGATCATCGAAGATGACTACGACGGCGAATTCCGATATGACCGTCGCCCTGTCGGCGCACTACACGGTGTCGATCCCGAGCACGTCATCTATATGGGCACTGCGAGCAAGTCTCTCGCGCCGGGCCTTCGCCTCGGTTGGATGGTGTTGCCGAATCGGCTTGTCGGAGCGGTCGTGCGGCAGATAGGTGAATACGGCGAGACGTCTGGGTTCGTGGACCAGTTGACGATGGCCGAGTTCATCGTTTCGGGTTCCTATGACAGACACATTCGCACCATGCGCGCTCAGTACCGGCGCCGCCGCCAGCAGCTGGTCGCCGCCGTCGCCGAGTCATCACCGGCGACTACGGTCGCGGGTACGCCTGCAGGCCTGCAGGTGTTGCTTGAGCTTGCCGAGGATGATGCGAGCGTGCTGCGCCGGCAACAGGCTTGGCGACGGCTCGGCGTCGAGGGTCTTGATCGGTATCGCCATCCTGAAAGCGTCAGCAGGCGGAACGGCTTGGTGGTAGGTTTCGCAGCGCCCGCTCCGAGCGCATGGTCAGCAGCGTTGGATGCCCTGATCCAACTGCTGCCCTGAGTGATTGAGCTCAACTGGCCCAATCTCGCCTTACCCAAGTGGCCCATGATCCGTGCGATCACCGAGGTTAGCGTTCAAAACATGATCGTCGCGGGCAGCACCAAGGTCACCGGTCAACAGTGCTACACACCGCCCCTCTTCGAGCTCGACGCCGATGCACCCGGGGGAGCCGGCGAGCCTGCAGTGCTGCTCGCCGCCAAGTCGGCCCCACCGGCCATCCGAGCTCAGGTCATCGAAAGGTCGGCTTTGATCGACATCCTTTCGGCGGAACCCTCTCGGAAGCTCACATTGCTGAGCGCACCGGCGGGCTGGGGAAAGACGACGCTGCTCGCGCAATGGGCAAGTGAGGCAGACGATCGCCGTCGACGCGGGTGGTTGTCCCTGGACGCTTCCGACAATGATCCGACGCGGTTTTGGGCCTGTGCGATCACAGCACTGGGCAAGGCCAGCCCGGGGGTGGCCCCGCGTGCGCTCGAGCTCGTCCGCATGGGCGCCGACCCGCGGCGCGCGGTCCTGCCCACCCTGCTTGACGAGTTGGCCGCCATCGACCACCACATCGCGTTGATCCTCGATGACTATCACCTTGTTGAAGATCGCACCGTTCACGAGCAGGTGGGTTTTGTCATCGAACAGATGCCGCCGACTTTCCGGCTCGTCATCGCAACCCGCTCGGATCCCGCGCTGCCCTTGGCGCGACTGCGGGCTCGCGGCGAGTTGCTGGAGCTGCGCGCCGAGGAGCTGCGCTTCCATGCCGGCGAAGCTGCCGATCTGCTTGACGGTGTGCTCGATTTCAAGCTGACCGACGCGCAGGTACAACTGCTGTTCAACCGCACGGAGGGGTGGGCGGCCGGCCTGTACCTCGCCGGGCTGTCGTTGGCAGGTCGCACCGATGCCGCAGAGTTCATCCAGGACTTCGCCGGCGACAACCGGCACATCGTCGACTATCTGATCGCGGAAGTCCTCGACGGCCAGCCGGCGCACATCCGGAGCTTTCTCCTCCGAACCTCTTTCCTGGACAGATTGAACGGGGCGCTGTGCGACTCGGTGCTGGCAACGAGCGGCTCGGCGTCGGTGTTGGAAACCATCGAGAGGGACAACCTGTTCTTGTTGCCCTTGGATGTCTCCCGGCGCTGGTATCGGTACCATCAGCTTTTCGCAGACCTGCTGCGTACCGAATTGCGCTGCAGCGAACCAGATTTGGTTCCGATTCTGCATCAAAGGGCCTCGGCTTGGTTTGCCGGTGAGGGCCTGACCGACGAGGCCATCCACCATCTGGTGGCCGCCGGTGACATACCGGGCGCGGCAGGGCTGATCTCCCGCAGCTGGGCTACCGCGTTCAACCTGGGTCGGTTGTCGACCGTCTCGGGCTGGCTGGGTGTGCTGCCACCCGAGCTCGTGGCCAGTAACCCTCGGTTGAGCTTGGCCCGCGCGTGGGTGGCTCTGGACTCGGGCCATCTCGACGACGCAGGCGGATGGATCGATGCTGTGCAAGCAGAGCGCGCGGTTGTCGACACAGGCGTTGACAACATCGCCGAAAAGCTCGTCGTGCTGCGGGCGGTGCACCGGTTCAGGTCCGGTGACCTTCCTTCGGCCCTCGATACGGCCAGGCGTGCGACCGGTCTGGACCTCGGCAACGCTCCGGTAGGTAGGCCCATCGCCTTCTGCGTCTACGGTGCTGCGCTGTACTTCTCCGGCGACACCTGCGACGCGCAACAGGCCTTCCGTACCGCCGCGTCGCTCGCGGAGCGAGTTGGCAATCTTCCCGCGCACCGTTACGCATTGGGCTACCTGGCGATGATCTCGGCCCGCCAAGGCGAGCTCGATGCCGCCGAAGAGTTGATCCGTCAGGCGAACGGCAGCAGCAGAGACCTGGCCGACGGAGAGCATTTCGCGGACATGATGGTCTCTCTGACCATGGCCATCATCCTCGACCTGCGCCGTGACTCGGCCGCTGCGGCTGAGGCCGCCGACATGGCAGTCGGGTTGGCTCGTCGGGGCGCGGGAATCCTCGAGGTGGCCAACGCGCTGCTGACGCGGGCGGAGATTCTGGGGCACCTCGGCGAACATTGCGAATGCCGGGCCTGCCGCAACGAGGCGGCCATGCTGCTGCGGCACTGCACTGATCCGGGCATCGTCGCGAGACCGCTCACCGCGGCACACCGCGGTACGGGCATCGGGTTGGGCGCCCGTAGTCGGAAAGACCCGATCGTAGAGGAGCTCACCGCCAAAGAACACGAGGTCCTGGCGCTGCTCGGCACCAGGTTGTCGCGCCGTGAGATCGGTGAACGGCTCTATGTCTCACTGAACACTGTGAAGACCCACCAACGAGCTCTGTACCGCAAACTGGGTGTTGAGAACCGCAGCGCGGCGGTCACCCGAGCACGCGAGCTCGGCCTGCACTGACGTGCCGAGGGACGTCCTTTTCGAATTCACGCCTGCACCACAATGCCTCCGCGACAACGAACCCCGCAGTGATCACAGGGGTGAACAGCCGGTAACGGGGACGACGGTCGACCGGAGGAACGCCCCTGGGAGATACCACCGGGCGTGCTCGGACGCCTCGTATCTCGACATGGCATTGCCGTCTCGCGACCAGCGTTGCGCAGGTCATTTCCATTGACCCTCAAGTGGTCAGGGTGGGACGCACGGGTCTGCGTGGCGGCCGACGCGTATCGCTCCAGGCGATTGAAAAGTGATTCCGCCCAATCGCTCACCAAGTGAGGGAAAGACACCAGGACGTGCGTTCAGAAGTCGCAGATCGAAGCGGTGTGAGTTCGGGGCCACCCCGAACCGCCTCACACCGTGAGACTGCCGGTGATGACTCGTTGCTCACCTCGGACATGAACATGGGATGGCTGCTGGTGATCGCAGCAGATGCGTGCCTGAAAGGTGATGAACGCACCATGACGTTCGTCGAATTGGGCTGCGGAGAACCGCATCTCGCAATCGAGCGGGTGCTCGGCGCGGTCATGTCCAGCCGTACGGCGTTGCCGGTGGCGATACTCGACCGGCTGACGCACTGGCTCGACAGCTACACCGGCAGCCCAGAGGAGCCGCGACTGCGCGCCATGCTTGGTGAAATTCGCGCACACCAGGCTCAGCCGGTTCCGTTGCGCGGTCACCAGGCGGCGCAGTACGGCGCTGTGTCAGCGCGGTGTTGTCGATCCTGGGCGCGATGACCTGCGCAATCACCAGGCTCGACCGTCCCGGTGCCCAACCCGCCCTCGCCGGCATCAACAGCTGAACAGCCGGGCCGGCGACCGGGCAGGTGACGCACCGGGCTTACGAAGACGTGCCCTGCAGTGGCATTCTGGCAAATCGTGGACAGCGCACCCCGGGGGCCTTCAACCGGCCTTTTCGATGTCGACGGTCGGCGGCTGGTCACTCCGCCGATCCGGGGGCGGGCAGACGAGCTGAAAGTGATCGGCGCGCTGGTCACTGCGGTCGCCCAGGGGCGCGGGGGAGCGGTGGTCATCGAAGGCCCGCCCGGTATTGGCAAAAGTCGATTGCTGACCGAGGTGTTCACACTGGCAGGTGAGGCCGGTGTTCGGACACTGTTCGGCGAGGCGTTCGAGTATCAGCAGGCAGTGCCGTTTTTCTCGCTGTTCATGGCAACTCTGCACGCCGACCCCCCGGTGGGCGACGCCGAGGCGTTGCGACGGATGGGCGCCTCGGCCGATCTGCGCTACTGGGTCGTGCACGATCTGGCTGACGCGATCTATGCGGCGGCCGCGGAAACCCCACTGGCGATTGTGTTGGAGGACATCCATTGGGCCGACAACGCCACTTTGCTGGCGTTGCGGTCGCTCGTCAGGGCGCGTCCGGACGCGGCGGTGCTGTGGGTGTTGACCGTCCGTACGGGCGCCGGCGGGCCGGCAGTGCAGGAGACCTTGTCGGTGCTGCAGCGCACACACGCCACATTCCTGCGCTTGGCGGCCATGTCGCCCGACGCGGTCGCCGACATGGTCTGCGACGCGGTGCGCGCAAGGGCGGATGTATCGCTGTTGGATCTGGCGGGCAAGGCGCACGGCAATCCGTTTTTGGTCAGTGAGCTCGTCGGGGGCCTCAGCGAGGAGGGCCGGCTCACCGTCGACAGGGGCCGTGCGGTGGCCGCCGGATCTGCGCTGCCCCGCCGTCTGGGCGTCGGCATGCAACATCGACTGGACCTGCTGTCCGAAGCGGCGTCGGAGGTGGTGCGTGTTGCCGCGGTGCTGCCGGACCGGTTCTCGGCCGGTCTGCTGGCCGCGATGCTGGGCCGCCAGCCGGTTTCGTTGCTGTCGGCGCTGGAGGAGGCGGTGCGCGCGGATCTTCTCGTCGAGGACGGCGAAGAGCTGAAGTTTCGGCATGACTTGCTGCGCGAGGCCACCCGGCAGTCATTGCCGCAGTCGTTGCGGCGCGCCATGGAACGCCAGTCGGCGTCGGTCATGCTGGCGATGGGCGCCGCGCCGGCCGAGGTGGCAACCCAGCTGGCACGCAGCGCCGCACCCGGAGACCGGGAGGCGATCGACGCACTCCGCCGAGCCGCGCAATCGGTGGGCCGCGGCGATGCGAGTGCTGCCGCGGATCTGAGCAAGCGAGCATTGGAACTTCTGACAACCCGCGACCTCGACTACGGGTCGCTGGCCGCTGAAACGGTGGAGTGGCTCAACCGTGCCAGCCGTTACGGCGAGGCCGAGGAATTGGCCGTGGTGGCGCTTGCGGAGTCGGCTTCTCCCGAAGTCGAGGCCGAGATCCGCCTCCGGCTGCCCACCCACACCATGCACAGCACCCAGCGGCGGGTGGCGGAGAGCCGTCGAGCGCTTCAGTTGAGCGGCATCAGCGAGGTCACCCGCGCACGACATCTGGCATGGCTGGCCTACAACCTCGTGTTGCAGGACGACGGCGGACAACCGCGCGCAGCAGCCGACGAAGCTGCCGCCGCCGCGGCAGCCACCGGTGATCGCGAGGCGATCATCATGGCGGAGGTCACGCAAGCTTTGCTCGATGCGGGTGAGGGGTACACGGCCCGCGCGCTCGGCCGCCTCGACGGGCTTCGCTCGATCGCCTACACGAATGAGACGGCGTTGGCGCACGCTTATGCCGGGATGTTCCACACGCATCTGCTGGCGGTAGTCGGTCGACTGGACGACGCGACTGCCCGCGTGGCCGAAGGCGTCGGGCAAGCCGGCCGAGAAGGCAACGCGTTGGCCCTCGCCACCTGGGCCGTTATCAGTGGGATGGTCCACCTCGCCGCGGGCCGGCTGACGGCCGCTCGCGACGCGGCGGAGTCGCTGCCGCCTCCACCGCCGACAGGCGCGACCGAGCAGGACGTGCATCGTATGCTGATCCTCGCCGAGGTGGCGGCGCACACCGATGACCGAAACTTGTTGCAGCAGATGGCCAACGAGGCACGCGATGCCCACTCCATCGGTTCAGCCGGCCAACGGCGAGCATCGGCATATGTGCTGACGCGGGCGGCGTGGTATCGCGACGACGTTCATGAGGCAGCGCGCTGGCTCGGCGACGTCAGCCTGCTGGGCACACCTCTCTTACCCCATGCATTGGTCCGGCTGATCTTGGGTGCGCGGGTGGCCTCGGCCGCCGGCGATGCCGGCTTGCGCGCCCGGGTTCTGCAGGCCGCCGAGCTGCTGGAGCGTGAACGGCCTGCGGTGCCGCTGTTGGCAGCGGTGGCCAGGTATGCGCGGGGGATCCTCGAACACGATGCCGACGGGTTGGCGGCTGCCGCGGAAGTGCTTCGTTCGTCGTCGCGGCCGCTCCTGTACGCCGGTGTCGCCGAGGATGCCGGCGACGAGTTGAGTCGCGCAAAGCGCAACGCCGAGGCGCGTGAGCAGCTCAACGCAGCGTTCGACACCTACGTCGAGTGCGAAGCGATTGGCGATGCCCGCCGTGTCGGCCGCGCGCTGCGCCGGTTGGGCGTGGAACGCCGCGTTGTCATGCGTCCGCGGGCAAGGGCCGGTTGGGACAGCCTCACCGATTCCGAACTCACGGTCGTCCGTCTGATCGCCGAAGGCGCGACCAACCGCTCGGTGGCGCAGCAACTGCACCTGTCGCCGAACACGGTGAAAACTCATCTCCACAATGCCTTCGCAAAGCTCAACATCACGTCCAGGGCTCAACTGACGCAACTCATGCGCCGTTCGGACAACACCACCGAAAATCGCGACCGCTAGGTATACGCCGACGTCGGCCAGAACCGGACTGACGGTCCTGCTGTTTCTTCACCCGGGTGGTTGATGCGGCGGGGTGAGGACAGCTCACCCCGAACCGGGTCAGGCTTGATGCCGAGAGACCGGTGCGGTGGTGATCGGCTGTTTCGGCTGCGTACAGCAGGACAACCGATACGACGCATCAGGTCAAGGAACCGGAAAGGTAACTAGCTGTGGGAGCCGAGTTCGACTGTGTGAAGGTCGAATTCACTCGGTCTCGTCTTCGTGCGTGCCGCGTGTCGCCGCAACCGGGAGAACCGGCGTCAATGCGCCGAGCGGTCCAGGCCGAGACAGTTGACCCCCGACGATCGGTAGTTCTCAGGTGAACCGCATCGCGCATGTCCTCATCGGCGATCTACCCACCGTCGTCGACGTAGCGATGAAAACCTCGGCGTTGTTCTTCACAGCTGTGGTCCTGTTCCGCATCACCGAACGGCGAGTCCTCGCGGAATTCGCACCATTTGACTGGATCGCCGCCGTGGCCGCAGGCGCTATCGTCGGTCGTGCGGCGACGGCCACCGACACCACGTGGCTGCAAGCGACGACCGCGATGCTGTGCCTTCTGGCCGCCCACACTGTTCTCTCGCGATTGCGTCTGGTTCCCGCGCTGTGCCGGTTCATCGATCCGCCGTTGATGGTCCTGATCAACGACGGCGAAGTGAACCGACGGAACTTGCGCCGCTGCGGCTTGACCGCGGCGGACTTGGAGGCCGTGCTGCGCGAACACGGTCACCCAGATGCCGACGGCGTTCATCTGGCCATCCTCGAAGCGAAGGGCGCCATCTCCGTTCTGGGTGACGACGTGACATGGCGCCCTTCGAGTCTGAGATCCGTGGAAGGTGATCCCCGAGCCGAGAAGTCACGGGATGCGAGCCGAAACCGTCTTCATCACAACCTTGACGAGGAGCACTGATGACCATTGTGAACAAGGGTTTTCACGGCCGCCGCAATGAGTCGGCGCGTGATTTGCCGCCAGGTCAGCATCTGACTGCGGACTTTCCAGTCCTGCAGGCAGGGCCCACTCCACGCATCGACCTCGACGGTTGGCGGCTCACCGTCCAAAACGAGCGCGGCGCCCAGAGTGTGTGGACCTGGGCGCAACTGCAGGAACTTCCCCGCCGGCAGCTCACTGCCGACATTCACTGCGTCACCAGCTGGTCCAAGCTGGATTCGAGATGGGAAGGCGTGTCGCTGGACACGCTTCTCGAATCGATCGACAGCGCCGCCGAGTTCGCACTGATCGGCTCCTATGGTGGATACACCACCAACATTCCGGTCGCGGACCTGCTCGGCGGCAAGGCCTGGATCGTCTACGGCTACGAGGGCGAGCCGCTACCTCCCGCGCATGGAGGCCCGGCACGACTCCTGGTGCCGCACCTGTACTTCTGGAAATCCGCGAAGTGGGTTCGATCAATCGAACTGCGCGACAGCGACACCCCCGGATTCTGGGAGAGCCTGGGCTATCACAGCTACGGCGACCCGTGGCGGGAACAACGCTACGCGGGGGACTGACCCGTGGACAAAGCTCTGGCACCGAAGTTGCAGTGGCGGATTGCGCGGGTGGTGGCGTCAACACGCGAGACCGAATCCGCGCAGACGATGGTGCTCGCCGTGTCGGGCTGGAGTGGGCACTTGGCAGGCCAGCACATAGACCTCAAATTGACCGCTGAGGATGGATACAGCGCGCAACGCAGCTATTCGCTGGGCAGGCCGGCCGACGGCGAGCGCATCGAGATCACCGTGCAGCAGATCGCCGACGGAGAGGTCTCGCCCTATCTCACGCGAATGCGTCCTGGCGAAGAGATCGAGATTCGCGGACCGATCGGCCGATGGTTCGTGTGGCAGCCGGCGTACGAAGCGCGGACGATGCTGATCGCCGGTGGGTCGGGCATCGTGCCGTTGATGGCGATGCTGCGCCAGCGGACATCGGTGGGCAGCGGCGAGTTTCGGCTCGTGTACGCGGCACGCCGACCTAGCGACGTCTACTACGCCATGGAGCTGACCCAACTCGAACGGGACTGCGGCTGGCTGCAGGTCGCTCTCATCTTCACGCGGGAGGCCGGGCAGACGGGCCGGCCTCCGGGCCGGATCGGAGTCGATGACCTCGCGGTGCAAGGATGGACCCCCGACGATGCGCCGCTCATCTACGTCTGCGGTCCAACAGGTTTCGTGGAAACAGTGACCACCATCCTGACCACACAAGGATTTTCGTCATCGGACATTCGGACTGAGCGGTTCGGGCCGAGCGGCGAATTTATAAGGAGGGATTGATGACAGGACCTGCGCATGTCGACGGCAACGCCGCCGCGGGTGCGTTCGCGGAGGTGTTCGGTTTCGACGTGACGACCGCAACGCTGACCTGTGCCGGTTGTGGATGTGCCGCGGTCTTCGCCGAAAGCCACGTCTATCACCGCACGCCTGGCGTCGTGGTGCGTTGCCCGTGCTGCGATCACATCCTGGCCCGGCTCGTGCAAACGCCCACCGACGCGTGGCTTGATCTCCGCGGCGCTCAATCGTGGCGCATCCCTTCGGCAGCACCGTCCCTTGAATAGCCGGTGCCGCAAACAGAGTACGCGGTTCGAGGTGGCGTGCTCCGGCCTTCTGAGGAACGACTTGTTCGGTAACATGGCGGGGTAACAGCCGCTTCTGGGGAACTGACAGCTGGCTGAAGAGGAGAGAAAGTGACTGTTCTGGACGGCATCCTCGCCGGAGTCCGGGAAGACCTTGAGGAACGCAAGCGCCAGACACCGCTGGCGGAGCTGCGGTCGCGAGTTGCCGACATGCCTCCTGCGCTTGATCCCCTGCCCGCCTTCAGGTTACCGCGGGTTTCGATCATCGCCGAGGTGAAGCGCAAGAGCCCCAGCAAGGGTGAGCTTGCCGACATCCCCGATCCGGCGTGGCTGGCTTCCCAGTATGCAGCGGGCGGCGCGACGGCCATCAGTGTGCTGACCGAGGGGCGTCGTTTCGGCGGCTCTCTGGCCGATCTCGATGCGGTGCGTTCACAGGTCGACGTGCCTTTGTTGCGGAAGGATTTCATCGTCGACCCCTATCAGCTGTGGGAAGCGCGCGCACACGGCGCCGATCTGGCGCTGCTGATGGTGGTGTCACTCACCGACGTTCAGCTGGCCGAGATGTTGGGAGTATGTGCCGAACTGGGGCTCACAGCCCTTGTCGAGTCACACACGGCCGAGGAGGTCGAGCGTGCGGCTGATTCCGGTGCGGAACTTTTCGGCATCAACGCAAGAGACCTCACAACGCTCAATGTGGATCGCTCGGTGTTCGCGAAGCTCGCTCCGCTCATCCCGGAAGGTGCGGTGCGGGTCGCGGAGTCGGGGATATCTGGTCCACAAGATGTGGCGGAATACCGCAAGTGCGGCGCCGACGTGGTGCTGGTCGGCGAGGCGCTGGTGCGGTCCGGGGATCCGCGCACCGCGGTGCGTGAGTTCGCTGAGGGGGCGAACGGGTCGGCTGCCCGGTCCTGACGACGGATTTGCGGCCTGCCAGGTCTCAGGTCGTCGGCCCGGAGGGTGGGATCTGATCGGCCCGCACAGGAATCGCCTGCTACGTCTCGTTGACTGCAAGCCGTTACCACGACTCACGTTGCGCACGTGCCGCCCCGGACCGGCCCAGTCGACGAGGATCGGTTGCCGACGTCCACGTTCGCGAAGTTCAGTGTTTACACGCCATGAGTCGTTGCCTTGCGACCGAGAGCCCACGTGCACTCCACATCGGGGCGGAGAGGCAATCCACTGCGGCAGTCTCACCCGGGTGAATCAGCGACCGGACGATGACAATTCGCCCGGGGCCCAGACATGGTGGGACCATGGCAATAACAGTTGGCCACCCGGCGGACGATGACTCGCCGCTGACATCGCGTGACGCAACATTGACCGCACGCTTCGTCGACGATGCGCTCCCACATCTGGACCAACTCCATGACCGCGCTCGCCGAATGACCCGCAACGTAGCGGACGCCGAGGATCTCGTGCAGGAGACGATGCTGAAGGCGTACGCCGGGTTCCATACCTTCTCGGAGGGAACCAATATTCAGGCGTGGTTGTTTCGCATCATGACCAATACGTACATAAGCGGTCTGCGCCGCGCGGAACACCGCCCAGTCGAGTATCTCAGTGACCACATCACCGACCAGCAACTGGCCGCGCACGATCGACACTCCCTGCAAGGACCACGATCTGCCGAACTTGATGCGCTGGATGTGTTGCCGGGCAAGGAACTCACAGACGCATTGGCCACACTTCCCGTCCAGTTCCGGCTGGCTGTTTACTATCGCGATGTCATAGGACTTCGGAGCCGGGAGATCGCGGAGATCATGGCATGCTGCGAAGGCACGGTCCTCTCACGCCTCTACCGCGCCCGACATCGCCTACGCACGCTCCTGCATGCCGCAGATGAACGGTCATGAGCACCGAATCCGGTGGTCACCGCGAGAATGTCGTCCTCGACATCGAAGGCGCCCGCGTTCCGAAGCGATCCTGCTGTGCACGCGCTCGTCGATCGTGGCCGGCCGGTACAACGGCTCGGGCATGGGAGAGCATCATCGCGGGCGATTCGGAACACTCCAGCGATCGCGCAGTGAGCGTGGTGCGGGTCGCGTGGGAGGCTGGACACGTGGAGGGCGCACCGTCCGGATCGGCGTCGTGGGCGCGTGAGGTGACATGCCGTGGGGCGCGGTGTCGGTCGCCGCATCGGGCACGACGGCATTCTGGCGCCGCAGTTCCTCGTCGATTCCGTCGGACAGCCGTCCGAGATACCCGATGAGGGCGGCGACATCGCCGTCGTCCCAGCGGGCCACGATTGACTCCAGTCGCGAGATGTTGAGCGTGCGCTGGCGTTCGAAGGTTGCGCGACCCCTCGATGTGAGCGCGAATCGCGGAGGAGCGGCCCGGTCTGTGTCGGGGAGCCGGCTCACCATGCCGTCGCGGATGAGGGCGGAGATCCGTTCGTCGACGGCCCCGGTCGGGCTGTCCACCTGGCGCGCGAGCTCGTTCAACGTCAGCGCCTGGGCAGCGCCGAGGTAGGAGGCGATGACGTAGTCACCGCGGTCGAGCCGGTGCGGAGTCGAGGGGATCTGCAGCGCGACCGCGGCCTGGCGGCCGAGTGCGGTGAGCACGTTCTCAAGTCGCTGCGCCCTGCGGCGGGTGGGCACGGGCGCCAGCACGGGTTCGACCGCGGACGGCGCGGGTGCGGGCACCGACGTGGGGATCGTCATCGCGATGACGGCCGCGACGAGCGCCGCGCAGCCTGCGATGAGCATGGCGGTTCGGAACGCCGTGAGCGACGGGAAGGCGTGCCCGGCGACCACGACTGTCATCTGCGCGAGGACGGCGCTCGTGACCGCACTGGAGGTCGAGGTGCCCAGTGATCGCGCCAAGGAATTGATGCCGTTGGCGGCCGCGGTCTCCGACACGGGCACGGCGGAGTTGATCAGCGTCGGCAGCGCGGCGAAGGCGAAGCCGACACCGGTGCTGCAGATGACCCCGAAGACGAGAATGCCTGCCGGCGAGCCGAGCAGCTGCGTGCCGCCCAGGTATCCCACGGCGATGATGACCGCTCCGAGGATGAGCGTGAACCGTGGTCCGCGCGCCGCGATGACTCGACCGGCGATCGGGGACGTGGCCATCATCGCCAGGCCGCCGGGCGCCATCCACAGTCCGGCCATCACCATCGACTGCCCCAGTCCGTAGCCGGTCATCGTCGGCATCTGAAGCAGTTGTGGACCCAGCAGACTGGTGCCGAACATGCCGAAGCCGATCGCGATGGAGGCGAGGTTTGTCAACAGCACCGGCCGTTTGAGCGTGGTGCGCATGTCGACGAGCGGTGTGGGTGCACGGTACTGCCACCAGCCGAACGCCACGAAGACGACGACGGATCCGATCAGCAGTCCCAGTGTCGTCGGGCTGGTCCACCCCCAGCTGGCGCCCTTGGAGATCGGCAACAGCAGCAGGAGAAGTGCCGCACCAAGTCCGAGCGCGCCCAGGACGTCGAACCGGCCCATCGACGCCGACGGCACGATGTCGGGGACGAGGGTGGCGAACAGGATGCACGACATCAGTCCGAGGCCGGCGGCACACCAGAACAACGCGTGCCAGCTCAGGTGCTCGGCGATGACCGCGGACATCGGCAGGCCGAGCGCGCCGCCGACGCCGAGCGAGGCACTCACCATTCCCATTGCGCCGCCCACCCGGTCGGCCGGAAGGGCGGCCCTCAGCACGCTGATGCCGAGCGGAATAACCGGTGCGCCGAAGCCCTGAAGGCCGCGACCGATCACCAGCGGTGCCAGTGAGCTCGTCATGGCGGCGACAACCGATCCGGCCGTGAGGATCACCGCGCACACGACGAGGATCCGTTTGGGACCGAACATGTCTCCGAGCCGGCCGAACATCGGTGTGGCGACGGCACCGGTCAGCAGGGTGGCGGTGACCGCCCATGACGCGTCCGCCGGCGTCGTGCCCAGTAAATCGGGCAGTTGGGGGACGAGCGGCACCACCAGCGTCTGCATCAACGACACGGCGACGCCTGCCGCGGCCAGAACCGCGATCAGCAGGCCCCCGCCCTTCGGCGGTGCCGGGCGTTCGGTCATCTGCACGGACATGACGCTGCCCCCTTCGAAGATCGGTGTGAGAGCCGAGTGCGGCCGGATACGGCTCAACGGAGGGTCGAAACCTTACGCTAAGATAGCCTAACTAATCAAATCGTGGGACGTGCCGCCCTGCGGTGGGTGATCGAGCGGTTGAGCAACGCCGAAAGCGCCCTCGGCAATCCCATTGCCCCGTATTTGCTCACGTGGCGTACATCACTTGATCTTGGCGGAATCGGACACCCCCGGCCGTCATTGATGCAAGTAACAGCCACCGCAACGAGGCGAGGGCAAACGAGACAGAGGGGCCGAAGTCATGAGCACGTCAAAACCAGCCCGCGAGCCGAACATAGTCGCCAAGGCGGCACGGTCGGCGATCTTCCCGGTTCTCGCGTTGGCCGGCATCGTGTTCGGCATGTTGGCAGGGCCGACCGCGATCGCGAGCGCAGCGGACAACGCGTGCGCCGACGTCGAGGTCGTTTTCGCCCGTGGAACCTTCGAGGCGCCCGGGGTCGGTGCGACCGGACAGGCCTTCGTCGACGCGCTGCGCGACCGGTTGCCCGGCAAGAGTGTGGACGTGTACGCCGTGAACTATCCGGCTTCGCTGGACTTCGCGCAGGCCGCCACCGGAATCGCCGACGCCAGCAACCGGATCCAGGCGGTCGCGGCGCAGTGCCCGAACACCGAGATCGTGCTGGGCGGCTACTCGCAGGGCGCGGCCGTCGCGGGCTACACCACCACGAGCAGCCTGCCCGCCGGGTACACCCTGCCGGCGGGGATCAGCGGCCCCATGCCGCCGGCGATCGCATCGCACGTCGCCGCGGTGGTGCTGTTCGGAACCCCGGAGAGCTGGGTGGTGAACCTGGCCGACCGCAACGCGCCGCCCATCACGATCGGCGCGCCGTATGTCGCCAAGACCGTGCAGCTGTGCGCCACGGGTGATCCGGTGTGCTTCCCGGGTGGGTTGGACCGCGCCGCGCACAGCGCGTACAAGACCAACGGCATGGCGGTTCAGGCCGCGGACTTCGCGGCCCGCCAGATGTCCGGCCAGTCGGCGACGCTCGTGCAGACCGCGGGCACGGCATAGAAACCAGGTGTGAGACGCGCGGCGCGCGGGCCCTTGGCGGGGTGCCCGGCGCCGCGCGCCGCTACCGTGGGAAGCCGTGACAGCTCAGCGACAAGTGGACGCCGACTTCCTCGGCCTGCCCCGCCACGAACTGGCGGACGCGGCGCTCTCGGCCGCGGTCGCGGCCGGCGCCAGCTATGCGGATCTGCGGATCCACCGCATCACCACCGAGATCATCCAGCTGCGTGACGGGGAGCTGGAGACCTCGGTGATCGACCACGAGATCGGGCTGGCCGTGCGGGTCATCGTGGACGGTACGTGGGGTTTCGCGTCCAACGCCGAACTCGCCCCGCAGGTCGCCGCGGAGACGGCCCGGCGCGCCGTCGCGGTCGCGACGGCGCTGGCGCCGCTCAACGGGGAACGCATCGAACTCGCGGCCGAGCCGGTCTACACCGACGCGACGTGGGTGTCGGACTATCGCGTGGACCCGTTGAGTGTGTCCGCGGCCGACAAGATCGCGGTGCTCGACGACTACTCCGGGCGGCTGCTCGCGGCCGACGGCGTGGATCACGTCTCGGCGGGGGTGCACTCGGTCAAGGAGCAGACGTTCTACGCCGATACGTTCGGTTCGTCGATCACCCAGCAGCGGGTGCGCGTGCTGCCGACGCTGGAGGCCGTCGCCGTCGACTCGGCGGCCGGCTCGTTCGAGACCATGCGCACTCTCGCACCGCCCATGGGCCGCGGCTGGGAGGCCGTGACCGATGCCGATGTGTGGGACTGGGCGGGCGAGCTGGCCGAGTTGCCGACGCTGCTGGCCGAGAAGACCAAGGCCCCATCGGTCGTCGCGGGTCCCACCGATCTGGTGATCGATCCGTCGAACCTGTGGCTCACCATTCACGAATCCATCGGCCACGCCACCGAATACGACCGTGCGATCGGGTACGAGGCCGCGTACGCGGGCACGTCGTTCGCCACCCCGGACAAGCTCGGCACCATGCGCTACGGCTCCGAGGTGATGAACGTGACCGCGGACCGCACCGTCGAACATGGCTTGGCGACGGTCGGATTCGATGACGAGGGCGTGCAGGCGCAGAGCTGGGATCTGGTGCGCGACGGCATCTTCGTCGGCTATCAGCTCGACCGGGTGTTCGCCCCGCGGCTCGGCAAGGCCCGTTCGAACGGCTGCTCGTACGCCGATTCAGCCCATCACGTGCCGATCCAGCGGATGGCCAACGTCTCACTGCAACCCGCCGCCGAGGATGTGAGCACCGACGATCTGATCTCGCGTGTGACCGACGGCATCTACATCGTCGGCGACAAGAGTTGGTCCATCGACATGCAGCGCTACAACTTCCAGTTCACCGGACAGCGGTTCTACCGGATTCGCAACGGTCGCCTCGACGGGCAGATCCGCGACGTCGCCTATCAGGCCACCACCACCGACTTCTGGGGTTCGATGGAAGCCGTGGGCGGGCCGTCGACGTGGCGTCTCGGCGGTGCCTTCAACTGCGGCAAGGCGCAACCCGGTCAGGTCGCACCGGTCAGCCACGGCTGCCCGAGTGCGCTGTTCCGCGGCGTCAACGTGCTCAACACCCGAACGGAGGCCGGACGATGATCGGCGCACAACAAGTCGTCGACATCGCACTCGGCGCGGCCGATCCGGGCACGGAGACCATCGTGCTGGTCACCGACCGCGCCGATGCGTCGCTGCGCTGGGCGAACAACTCGATGACCACCAACGGTGAAACCGTCGGACGCACCACCACTGTCATCTCGATCGTGCGGCGCGGCGAGAAAGCCCATGTCGGATCGATGCGCACCAGCGAGGTCGACCCCGCCGTGATCCCCGACCTGGTCGCGGCCGCGCAGCGGGCCGCCCTGGCCGCGCCGGAGGCCCGCGATGCCGCACCGCCGCTGCCCGCGGACGGCGCGCCCGGCGACTGGGACGCCCCGGTGCCCGGCACCGGTGCGCACGTGTTCACCGGCATCGCCGGTGATCTCGCCAAGGCCTTCCGCGGTGCCGATCAGCTCTACGGGTACGCCCGCCATGTGTTGGAGACGACGTTCGTGGCCACCTCGAACGGCCTGCGTCGGCGCCACACCCAGCCGACGGGGTCGGTGGAGATCAACGCCAAACGCAACGGGGCCAGCGCGTGGGCGGGCGTGAGCACGGCGGATTTCGTTGATGTCCAGGTGGATTCGCTGCTCGACGATCTTTCGTTGCGGCTGGGTTGGGCCGAGCGCACGGTCGAACTGCCCGCCGGGCGTTACGAGACGCTCATGCCGCCGTCGACCGTGGCCGACATGATGATCTACCTGACGTGGACCATGGACGGCCGCGGCGCGCACGAGGGACGCACCGCGTTGTCGGCACCGGCCGGAACCCGGGTGGGGGAGAAGCTCACCGACCTGGGGCTCACGCTGTACTCCGACCCGTTCGCCGAACCCCTTGCCTGCCAACCGTTCGTCGCGGTGCCCAGTTCGTCGGAGCGGGTGTCGATCTTCGACAACGGCATGGACATCGGGCGCGTCGACTGGATTCGCGACGGCGTGATCAACGCGCTGGCGTACCCGCGCGCGGCGGCGGCCGAATATGGCACCCCGATCACCGCGCCCGCCGACAACCTCCTGATGACCGGTGGCACCACAGAACTGGCAGACATGATCGCCGCCACCGAACGCGGACTGCTGCTGACCACGCTGTGGTACATCCGCGAGGTCGATCCCACCGTGCTGCTGTTGACGGGTCTCACCCGCGACGGCGTGTACCTCATCGAGGACGGTGAGGTCACCGCGGCGGTCAACAACTTCCGGTTCAACGAGAGCCCGCTCGATCTGCTGCGGCGGGCGACCGAGGCCGGCATCAGCGAGCGCACCCTGCCGCGCGAGTGGGGGGACTGGGCGACCAGAGCCGCGATGCCGACGCTGCGTATCCCCGATTTCCACATGTCGTCGGTGAGTCAGGCGCAATGAGATAGCGCGATGAGCGGCCAGATCGACGCGGCGCAGCGGCAGTTCGTGGCCTATGGGCCGTCGTACTGGATCGCGATCGCGGTGTTCGTGAGCGTGGCGGCATTGCTCGTCTGGCTCGGGCGCAGACAGTCCGGACGCCAGGCGCGCATACTGGGGCGGGTGCTCGGCGGGGTGACCGCCGCGATCTATGTCGCGATGCTGTTGTACACGTGGATCCCGCCGACCCTGGAACGGTCGGTGCCGCTGCGGTTGACCGATCTTGCCACCGTCGTCGGGGCATACGCGTTCTGGTCCCAGCGACAGTGGGCGTTCGAGCTCACCTACTATTGGGGCCTGACGCTCAGCGCGCAGGCGCTGATCTCACCTGTGCTCAAGAGTCCGGACTTCCCCCACTACGAGTTCCTGGCGTTCTGGTCGATCCACCTGCTCGTGGTGTGGGCCGCGATCTACCTGTGCTGGGGTCGCGGCATGCGTCCGTCGTGGCGCAGCTACCGGTTCGCCGTGGCGGTGACCGCGGTGTGGGCCGCGGCCACCATGGCGTTCAACGGCATCGCCGGCACCAACTATGGATTCCTCAACGCCAAGCCTGCGACGGCGTCGCTGCTCGACGTGCTGGGCCCGTGGCCGGTGTACGTGTTCACGGCGAGCGGCTTGGTGCTCATCGTGTGGGCACTCATGACGTGGCCGTGGGAATCTCGCCGGGAGTAGCCGTCTGGTCGCGGCCCGCCAGCCGGTCGTCCCACACCTGCAGCACGGCCGCGGGGGTGCGGGTGGTCGCGAGGCTCACCACCACGTAGGCAACCAGGCTGGTCGCCAGACCCCAGTAGATCGGGTCATTGGCCAGCACGTCGCCGACGATGGCCATCGTGCCCAAAGTCACCACGGTGCCGACGCCCATCGCGACGAGCGCACCGGTACCGGTCGCCCGCTTCCAGACGAACCCGCCGAGGATCGGCACCAGCAGGCCCCCGACGAGGATGTCGTAGGCGATGGTCAGCGCGCCCACGACGTCGTTGAGCAGGGCCGCGATGACGATCACGATGATGCCGAGCACCACCACGTAGCGGCGGTCGGCATGCACCTCGAGACTCGGGTCGTTCGTGGTGGTCTCGGCGCGGCGGCCGATGAGGCGCAGCAGCAGCGGGCGGACATCGGTGCGCGCGACGGTCGCGGTGGCGATGAGCGCACCCGAGGCCGTCGACATCATCGCCGCGACCGCGGCCGCCAGCACCAGACCGCTGATGCCAACGGGGAGAATCGTTTCCGCGATCTGCGCGTAGACGTCGTCCTTGGCTTCCACGTCGGGCAGGAAGGTCGACGCGGCCGCACCGATCAGCGCGCCCGCCACGCCGTAGGCGACGCAGTACAGGGCCGCGGCCGTGCCGCCCCATTTGGCGACCTGCGGTGAGCGCGCGGTGAACACGCGCTGCCAGATGTCCTGTCCGATCAGCATTCCGAAGCTGTAGACCACGAAGAACGTGATGATGGTCTCGGTGCCGATGGCGGTCAGGCTGAACACCGCGTCGCCCGCACGTTCGCGGATGCCGTCGATTCCGCCGGCCCGGTTCCACGTGAACGGCAGCAGCAAGAGGAACACGCCGATCGTCTTGAGGATGAACTGCACCATGTCGGTGAGCGTGATCGACCACATGCCGCCGATCGACGAGTACAGCATGACCACGGCCCCGCCGATGAGCACCGAAATCGTTCGACCCGTGCCGAACAGCACGTTGAACACCGTCGCGTAGGCGATCGTGGAGGTGACCGACAGCATCAGTGTGTAGGCGACCATCACCACCCCCGAGGCCGAGGTCGCGTCGACGCCGTAGCGCAGGCTCAGCATCTGCGCGACCGTGTACACCTTCAGACGTTGGATGCGGCCGGCGAACAGCAGGCTCAGCGCCAGCAGGCCGACGGCGATCGCGACCACCAGCCACATACCGGACAGGCCCCACTTGTAGCCGAGGCCAACGCCGCCGACGGTCGAGGCGCCGCCGAGCACCACCGCGGCCATGGTGCCGGTGTAGAGGGTGGGGCCAAGACGTCGTCCGGCCACGAGGAAGTCGGCCGAATCCTTGGTGCGGGTCTTGCCCCAGAAGCCGAACGCCAGCATGGCGATCAGGTAGACGGTGACGATGGCGATATCGAGCGGTTTGCCCACGATGTCATTCCTTCGGTGGGAGGTGGGTGGGGGCGAACATCTGCAGGACGGCGGGCAGCACGATGACTGTCGGGCCGTCGCTGGAGAACGAGTCCGCGACCAGGTCACCGACGGTGTCGGTGGTCGCGGTGTGGGCGGGAATGCCGAAACTGGCTGCCAGACGTGCGAAGTCGGGCCTGGCCAACTCGGTGGCGGTCGCGGCGCCGAACTCCGCGGTCATGTACTCCCGCAGGATCCCGTAGCCGCCGTCGTCGACGATGAGCCACGTGATGTCGGCGTCGTGCTGGCGCGCGGTGGCGAGCTCGGCGATCGAGTACATCGCGCCGCCGTCCCCGGACACCGCGAGCGTGCGTCGCCCGGTGGCGATCGCCGCGGCCAGCGCGGCCGGGAAGGCGAAGCCGAGACCGCCTGCGCCCTGCGCGGAATGGAATTCACCCTGCTGCGGGTCCCAGGCCGACCACGCCCAGTACCCGGCGATGGTCATGTCCCAGAACGTGTGCGTGGTCGACGGCACCGCCGTCCGCAGATCCGCCATCAACTTCTGCTCGATGGCGAGGTCCTGTGCCGAGAGTCGGTCCTGCACCGCTGTTCGCAGTGCCCCCGCGATGCGTGCCCCCTCGGCGTTGTCCCGCGGGTCGACACGCGCAGTCAACGCGGTCAGGGCCTGCGCGGCGTCGGCGTGGATCGCCAGCGCCGGGTGATTGGCCTGCAACACACGGGCTTCGGCGTCGACATGGATGAGCTGACCACGCGGTGCGAACGTGAAGTAGTTGCTGGTGACCTCGCCCATCGCGGTGCCGGCCGCGACCAGCACGTCGGCGTCTTCGAGCAGTTCTGTGGTGTGACGATCCTCGATCCACGAGGCCGCCGACAGCGGATGGTCGAACGCGATGGCGCCCTTGCCGCCGACCGTGGACACCACGGGGGCGCCTAGTGCCTCGGCGAACGCGACCAGTGCGGCCGGTCCGCCGGGGGAGCGCCGCACCCCGCCACCGGCGAGGATCACGGGTCGCTGCGCGCGGTTGAGCAGATCCGCTGCGGCATCGACCAGTTCGGGGCGCGGGGCCCGGAAGGTAGGCGTCGCGGTCAGCGTGGTCACCGGCGGCACCGTGGTGGGCTCGGTCAGCACATCCTGCGGGATCTCGACCCACACCGGCCCGGCCGGCGCCGACAGCGCCAGTTCGTAGGCGTCGGCGATGAGGCTCGGGATCGCCGCGGCTTCTCGCGCCACGGCCGTGCTCTTGGTGACGTTGGCGGCGCTGGCCTTCTGATCGTCGAGCTGGTGCAGCATGCCGCGGCGTAACCCCATGCCGTCGCGGGGAACCTGGCTGGCGATCACCAGCACCGGAACTCCGGTGGCGTACGCCTCCTGCAGCGCGCCAAGGGCGGTCAACGCGCCGGGCCCCGTCGACAGGAACAGCACGCCGACCTCCCCGGTGACGCGGCTGTAGCCGTCGGCGCCGAACGCCGAATTGTTCTCCACTCGCGAACTGATGAAGGTCAGCTTGCTGCGGCGGATCGCGTCGAACAGGCCCAGCGCGTTCTGGCCGGGAATTCCGAACACGTGCGAGACACCCAGTGCGGTGAGGGTTTCGACGACCACATCACCACCATTGCGGCCGGTCATCAGGACTCGTCGGGACCGAGGGCCAGCAGCGACACCAGGTCGTAGGCGACGTGCGCCGCCGCCACACCGGTCATCTCGGCGTGGTCGTAGGCGGGGGCCACCTCGACGACATCGGCGCCCACGAGGTTGAGACCGCGGAAGCCGCGCAGGATCTCCAACAGTTCGCGGCTGGTCATACCGCCGGCCTCGGGCGTGCCGGTCCCTGGTGCGTGGGCCGGATCGAGGACGTCGATGTCGATCGACAGGTACACGGGCCGCTTGCCGACGCGCTGGCGCAGCTTGTCGACGACCTCGCGCACGCCCTGGTAGTACACGTCGGACGAGGTGACGATGCCGAAGCCGAAACGGCGGTCGTCCTCGAGGTCCTTCTTGCCGTACAGCGGGCCGCGGGTGCCGACGTGTGACAGCGCCTCGGTGTCGAGGATGCCTTCCTCGACGGCGCGGCGGAACGGCGTCCCGTGGGTGTACTCGGCGCCGAAGTAGGTGTCCCACGTGTCGAGGTGGGCGTCGAAGTGCACGAGCGCGACGGGACCGTGCTTGGCGGCCGCGGCCCGCAGCAGCGGCAGTGCGATCGTGTGGTCACCGCCGACGGTCACGAGTTTCTTACCGTCCGCGGTGATGTCCCGGGCCGCGCCCTCGATGGTCTCGATCGCCTCGTGGATGTTGAACGGGTTCACCGCGATGTCGCCGGCATCGGCGACCTGCACGACCTCGAACGGCGAGACGTCCAAACCGGGGTGGTAGGGCCGCAGCAGGCGCGAGGACTCGCGCACGTGGGTGGGGCCGAACCGGGCGCCCGGCCGGTAGGACACGCCGGAGTCGAACGGCACACCGGCGATCACGACGTCGGCCTTGGTCACCTGGTCCAGACGCGGCAGGCGCGCGAACGTCGCCGGGCCCGCGAAGCGGGGCACCTTGGAGGCGTCCACCGGACCGATCGGCGCGGAAGCCGTGGATGAGTTCGTGGTGGTGGTCATGCGGAAACTCCCTGTGTCTTCTCTGGTGTCGGAGCGGGAATCGCGTCTTGCGACACGATGGGGGTGTTGGCGGGGGCACCGGACGGGACGCCGCGCGGGCCGTCCGGGCCGAACGCGTCACGCGGCTCGGGGGACAGCCACAGCAGCGCCGGATAGAGCACAGCGGCCAGACCGAGGCCGACGGGGATGGACAGATCGATACCGTTGGCCAGATTGCCGAGCGGGCCGACGAACTGGTCGGGCAGGTTCACGAAGCAGATGGACAGTGCGGCCGACACCAGCCACGCGGTCAGGCCGCGCCAGTTCCAGCCGTGGTTGAACCAGTAGCGGCCACCACTCTGGCGGCGGTTGAACACCTGCAGCGCATCGGAGTCATACCAGCCGCGACGGGTGAACCAGCCGATCATCATCACGACCATCCACGGCGCGGTGCACGTGACGATCAGCACCGCGAACGTCGAGATGCTCTGAACCACATTGAAGGCGAATCGGCCGATGAAGATGAACACGATCGCGATCGACCCGATGAAGATGGTCGCCTGCACGCGGCTGAACCGGGGGAAGACGCTGGAGAAGTCCAGGCCGGTGCCGTACAGCGCGGTGGTGCCGGTCGACATGCCGCCGATGAGGGCGATCAGGCACACCGGCACGAAATACCAGCCCGGCGAAACGCTCAGCAGGCCGCCGACGTAATCCCCGTTTGCGATGAAATCCGGGGCGGTCGTGGCGATCACGGTCGCGGTCACCAGACCGAACAGGAACGGCACCAGCGTCGCGACCTGGGCGAGGAACGCTGCGAGCATCGGCTTCCACGAAGGCGTGTCACGCGGGATGTAGCGCGCCCAGTCACCCAGGAACGCACCGAAGGACACCGGGTTCGACATCACGATGAGCGCGGCCCCGACGAACGACGGCCAGAACAGCGGGTCGCCGAGGTGCATGCTGCCCGCGTAGCCGGCGTCGAACACGCCACCGAACGCGAAGACCCCCGCCAGGAACAACAGCGTCGCAGCGATCACGGCAATCTTGTTGACCAGCAGCATGAACCGGAAGCCGTAGATGCACACGACGAGGACCAGCAGTGCGAAGATCCCGTAGGCGACACCGACGGCGACGTCGGTCTGCGGCACACCGATCGCGCGGTTCGCACCGCCCACCAGCACGTCGCCGGAAGTCCACACCGAGATCGAGAAGAACGCGACCGCGGTCAGCAGCGACAGGAACGAACCAACGACGCGCCCGTGCACACCGAGATGGGCCGACGAGGACACCGCGTTGTTGGTGCCGTTGCGCGGGCCGAACAATGACATCGGCGCGAGGATCAGCGCGCCGAGCACCAGACCGGCGAGCGTCGCGAACAGGGCATCGCGGAACGACAGTCCGAAGATGATGGGAAAGGTGCCCAGGACGACCGTCGCGATGGTGTTCGCGCCGCCGAACACCAGACGGAACAGATCGAGTGGACGTGCGGTGCGCTCGGCGTCGGGAATCGGTTCGACGCCGTGTTGCTCGACCTCGGTGATTCTGGGCGCTACCGGTGTGGGCTCGGTGGGGGCCATGGCGATCCTCAGGGGCAGAGGGGTGTGGTGCGGGTAACAGTAAATCCGCAGGTCACCTGACGCAATCGTTTCAATCGTTACACAGGTGTTTCGAGTATCGATACGTCAGCATCACGCGTCATTTACGTCCAAAATAAGACTTCCAGCGCCCTTTGGCGACAGATATGCCGGTAGTACAGTGGCGAAAAATCTTTGCCCGATTTTTCTGCGAACGAGGTCTGACGCCCATGGATCGCATGGATGAGGTCGACGAAGCGATCGTCAGCCTGCTCGAAGACGACGGTCGGCTCACGCATCGCGACATCGCCCACCGAGTCGGCTTGTCCAGGTCGGCCGCGGCCGCACGGATCCAGCGGTTGATCGCCACCGGGCAGGTCGTGGTGCGTGGCGTCGTCCATCCGGCGGTGCTGGGGCGCGGGGCGCTCGCACACGTCAGCGTCATGGTCGACGGCCCAGCGGCGCCGATCGCACAGGTTCTGGCAACCCGCGACGATGTCGCGTTCCTGTCGCTGACGAGTGGTCCGTTCGGGTTGATCGCCGAGGCCCGGGTGGGGTCCGTGCGTGACCTCGACGGAGTGGTCGCCACCCTGCGGTCGCTGCCCGGCGTCGTCGGCGTGGACACCCTCACCTACGTCGAGGTGATGCGAGACGTGGTGGGTCCGGTCGGCGAGGTCAGCGTCGAGGTCGATGACACGGACCTGGCGCTGCTGCGCGCGCTGCAACGGGATGGCCGGGCATCGTATGTGGAACTCGCTGAGGCCGTTGGTCTTTCCCCGGCCGGTGCGCGCAGGCGGGTGGTGCGCCTGATCGAGGCGCAGGTGGTGCGCATCGGCGCGGTGGTGCGACATTCCGGGCAGGACCGGCAGAGCGCGATGGGCCTGGGAATCCGGTTGACGGGGGATGCCGCCGAGGTGCTCACGACCCTGACCGGGATGCGTTCGGTGATCTTCGTGGCCCGCACGCTTGGCCGTTTCGACGTGCTGGCCACGGTGCGGGCGTTCTCGGCGGCTCAGCTGCTCGAGATCCTCGACGCCGTCCGTGGGCTGCCCGGCGTCGGTGTCGTCGAGAGCTGGGTGCACCTGGAGGTGGTCAAGGAAAGCTACGCCTCGGGCCTGCAAGCGGGATAAGTCTGGCGGTGACGCCACAGCGGAGAGATACTGCCGGTGTGTCACATGAGCTGCACCTGTTGGCGGCGCTATCGGCACTGTCGCCGCCACAGCTGGCCGACATCAACGCCGATATCCGTGAGGTGTGCGCAGGCGTCACGGGGCTGAACCCGTTGCCCGCCGAATCCCGTGGCGGCGCCGTGGACCCGATGGTCACCGAGTTCGCCGAGCAGTTCAGCGCCGACGTCAGCGCGATCAACCCGGCGCAACGCCTGGCCTTCTCGGATCTGTTGGGGGTCGAGACTTTTCGCGTCACGACGCTGATATTCATCGCCGACTTCGTGCCGCGGGTGCTGGCCGGGTTGGCGTCGCTCGGTGTGGACTCCGTTGTCGAGGACGAAGTGTGGGACCACGACACCGATCCGGCTGACTTCGTGCTCGACGTGTTCGTGCCCGCCGTGGGCCGGATGCGGGCGCTGGATCCGGTGACGACCGAGATCGTGCGGCTGCGCGGTGCCCGGGTGCACAACTGCCGGCTGTGCAAGTCGCTGCGTGAGGCGTCGGCCCTTGAGGCGGGCGCGTGCGAGACCCTCTACGACGAGATCGACCACTACGAGAACTCGGATCTGTCCGACCGGCACAAGGCCGCGCTGCGGTTCGTCGACGCGATAATCTGGACGCCGGCGCAGGTCCCGGGCGCTGAACTGCTCCGGCACTTCTCGGCGGACGAGGCTGTCGAACTGACCCTCGACGTGATGCGTAACGCGAACAACAAGGTGGCCGTCGCGTTGGGTGTCGACGCTCCGCGGGTCAGTGAGGGTACCGAGCAGTACCGGCTCGGTGCCGACGGACAGCCGATCTACACCTAGAAATCCAGATCCGAGTAGATCTCTTCGAGGATGACGGGCAGCATCGCGTTGGCGGTCGTCTTGTTGTCCGGTGACAGGGTCAGATTCGTCCAGATCACCAGCGTCACATCGTTGTCCGGGTCGAACCCCATGAACGAGTTGAAGCCCGGCATCTCGCCGCCGTGGTAGTACATGGCGGCATCCGGCCCGAATCTCTGGAAGCTGATGCCGTATCCGTAGGACTGGCCACCCTCCGGGTTGTCCGGGTCCTCGGGCAGCAGGCTGTCCAACCACTGCTGCTGGTGTTCGGCGTCGAGCACCTTCCCGGTCACCAGAGCACGTATCCACACGGCCAGGTCGTCGGCCGTCGAGATGGCGCCGCCGGCGGCGGTGGCGTACGAGGAGTTCTGGTGCGTGTAATCGATCGGTTCGAGGGTTCCTGCCCGTGCGGCGTCGGTCATCTCGGCGGGGTAAGGCTCGTCGACCATCGCGTAGAACGTCTCGCCGTACATGTACCCGTGGGAGTACGGCGAGGGGAGGTTCGCCGCATCGGCCGGCGCGGGCAGCAGGGTGTTCCGCATTGCCAACGGCTCGAACAGTCGCCGGCGGAACTGCTCGGTCAGCGGCAGGCCGCCCACTTTCTCGGCGACCACGCCCAGCAGCGCGTAATTGGTGTTGCAGTACTCGTAGGCGGTGTCGGGGGCGACGGTCGACGGGTGTGCGAAAGCGATGTCCAGAATCTCTTGTGGCGTCCAGGTTTTGGCCGGGTCGGTGTCGAGTGTCGCCGCGAAATCCGAGTCGTTGGTGTAGCAGTACAGTCCGCTGCGCATGCGCAGCAGATCGCTCAGGGTGATGGCGTCGCCCTTGGGCACGCCGGGAACGTACTCGGCGACCGGGTCGCCGAGCGAGAGCTTGCCGTCCTGTGCCAGCAGCATGATCAGGGCGGCTGTCATGGTTTTGGTGTTCGACGCGATCCGGAAGTGCGTGTCGGGTTGCGGCGGGGTCTGGGCGCCCAATTCGGTGGTGCCGGTTCGCGCGACGAACCGGCCCGCTGGCGTCTGCAGCAGCACAAGGGCGCCCGGCACGTCGAGATTGTCTGCGGCCTCGGCGACGACGTTCTGCAGGTGCGCCGGGTCGATGGATTTCAGCGCGGGTGGTTCTGGCGTCTCGAACGCCTCCTCGGCTCCGTCCCGGGACGTGCACCCGGCAGACGCGGTCGCCACCACGATGACTGCTACGAGCACTCGAACGATTCGCGGAAACCTCATCTCACCAGGGTCCTTCGTCTGGTCTGGAAATGTCGGCGAACAGCGAATTCGCGTTCGGCACCGGTCTGGGGACCAGTGTTCTGTTCGCGGCCCCGTACGCCAGTTCGACACCACGGTCGTGCCTTCGACGGGTCGCCGTCCGAATCCACAGCCCTGACGTCGGTCTGGCCGCCAGGGTCCCGCACTCATACCCGCTCGAGCAGAGCCAGCACGTCGTCGACTTCGTCCTCGGTGGTGGCCCACGAGCAGACGAACCGCGCAGCGGGCAGTCGGGGGTCGAGGTGGTGCACGGCATAGCGCTCGGAGACCGCCGCGAACGTGGCGGCAGGGAGGTTGACGAACACCTCGTTGGCGTCGGTGGGGGAGGCCAGCGCCAGTCCGAGTCCGACCATGCCGCTACTGAGCCGGGCGGCCATGGCGTTGGCGTGCGCGGCGTTGCGCAACCACAGGTCGTCGTGCAGCATGGCCTCGAACTGTGCGGCGATGAACCGCTGCTTGCTGCTCAGGTGACCGATTTGTTTCTGCGCGAAGTGGATTCCGTCGAACAGGTCAGGGCGGCGGACCAGGATGGCATCGCCCATCAGCAGGCCGTTTTTGGTGCCGCCGACGGTCACGATGTCCGCGTCGCCGATGGCCTCGCGCGGGGCGACGTCCAGGGCCGCGACCGCGTTGGCGATCCGGGATCCGTCGACGTGCACGAGCAACCCCAGATCGTGCGCGTGGTCGATGAAGTCCTTGATGAGCTGCGGCGTCCACACACGCCCGTTCTCGGTGCTCTGCGTGATGGTCACGACGCGCGGTTGCGACGCGTGCACGTCGCCGCGACGGGCGACCGCGCCGTCCAGCACCGCGGCGTCGATCAGACCGTCGTCACTGGGCAGCACCGTGAGCTGCGCGCCGGACAGGCGCACCGGGCCGCCGGCCTCGTCGACCAGGGAGTGCGCGATGTCGCTGCACAGGATCGACTGCCACGGGCGCACCGAGGCGGCCAGCGCGATGACGTTGGCTCCGGTGCCCGTCAGGGCGAACAGGACCTCGGCGTCGGGGGAGTCGAACGTGGTGCGCAGGGCGTCCATGGCGCGCTGCGTGATGGGGTCGGCGCCGTAGGAGGGCACCGCGCCGGCGTTGGCGGCGGTGACCGCGCCGAGGACGCTTGGGTGAGCGGGAGCGGCGTTGTCGGAGGCGAAAGCGGAGGACGGCACGTCCGCCATGATGACACCGCGAGCTGTCAGGCCGCTGGGGTCGTATTTTCAGCAAATGCGGGTCACGGCCGTGAGCCGGCGGCCGGATGCCCAAAACCGTGGGCATTCGCGCAACCCGTGGTGTCGCTTTGCCGGTGATGTGGGAACATAGTGCCGCGATACGCACCGGGGGCGGTAGCTCAGTCGGTTAGAGCCGCGGACTCATAATCCGCTGGTCGCGGGTTCGAGCCCCGCCCGCCCCACTTCAGCCCTCTGACCTGGGCGTATATGCGGTTTTCGACCAGGGCTAGAAGTTGATCATCTTTCCGGTCAACCCGTGGAACGTCTCCTGCAGCGCTTCGGACAGCGTGGGGTGGGTGTGGACGTTGCGGACCAGTTCCTCGACGGTCAGGTCCCAGCGCTGGGCCAATGTCAGCTCGGGCAGTAGTTCGGCGACATCGGCGCCGACCAGGTGAGCGCCGAGCAGCTCCCCGTGCTCACGATCGGCGATCACCTTGGCGAATCCGGTGGGATCGCCATGACCGTGTGCCTTTCCGTTGGCGCGGAACGGGAACTTGGCGACCGCGATATCGCTGCCGCGTGCCGCGGCGTCGGCGCGCGCCTGCGCTTCGGTGAGACCGAAGCTGGCAACCTGGGGCTGGCAGAACGTCACGCGGGGCATCATCGTGTAATCGGAGAACCCCAGCGTGGGTGCGCCGGCGATGGCCTCTGCGGCGACGACGCCCTGCGCTTCGGCCACATGGGCGAGCATCAGCTTGGCGGTGACGTCGCCGATGGCGTACACGCCGGGCACGGAAGTCTGCATGACGTCGTCGATCGCGATGCCGCCGGTGCGCGGGTCGATCTCCACGCCCAGGTGTTCAAGCCCGTAGCCCGTGGTGTTGGGGGCGAATCCGATGGCCTGCAACACCACATCGACGACGAGCGTCTCAGCGTCGACGGACCCGGGTCTGCGGTAGGTGAGGGTTACGGCGTCTTCGGTTTCGATCAGCTCCTCGATGCGCGTACCGGTCAGGACCGTGATGCCGAGCGGGCGGTAGGCCCTGGCGATCTCTTTGGAGGCGTCGTCGTCTTCGTTCGGAAGCACCCGGGGAAGGGCTTCGATGAGCGTCACGTCGACCCCGTAATTCGCGAGTAGATAGGCGAACTCGACACCGACCGGCCCGGCCCCGACGATGGCGATCGACGACGGCAGCGTGGGTGCCATGATCTGTTCTTCGTAGGTACGCACCCTGGGCCCGCGGTTCGTGCCGGGCAGCAGCCGCGGCGTCGCGCCGGTCGCGACGATCACCGCGTCGAACTCGATTCGGGTGTCCACCTCGTCGCCGGTGATGCGCATGGTGTGGCGGTCGAGGAACGCCCCGTGGCCTTCGTACTCATCGATTGTGTTCTTGCGCATGAGGAATCGCAGACCGCGCACCCGCTCCTCGGCGACCTTGCGTGATCGCTCGTATGCCGCGTCGTAGCGCATCTTCGTCTCACCTTCGATGCCGAACGTGTCGGCGAAGGCCCGCAGAAGGTGCGCGATCTCGGCGTTGCGCAACAGCGCTTTGGACGGGATACATCCGACATTCAGGCACACCCCGCCCCAATAGTGAGCTTCGACGATCGCGACCGACAACCCGAGGTGTGCGGCGCGGATGGCTGCCACGTAGCCTCCCGAACCCGCGCCGAGCACTACGACGTCATACCGCATGGTCTGGACCTTTCCGTTGATGTGTCTGCCATTCCGACTGGCCGTGCCCGCGCGGCGGCGGCGGCGGTGTGCTCCGAGGTTACGTCTCTGGATGGTGAAGGGCCAGAAAGGTTTCGGCTGCAGCACAGGACTCACCCGGGTGAATTCACGAGCGGGGTGATGACTACTCACCCTCGTTCGGCGAACTCTTGCACAGCAGATGGCGATCGGAGGGCATCATGCAGCCGACGGTGTACCAGATCTGCATCCGAGGGGATGCGACTTGAGCACGGTAGGTGCCATCGCAATCGGAGACGGCGGACCCGCCGGTCTCCACACCCCATTTCAGGAGGACGTGCAATGAAGGCTGTCACCGTTTCGGATCGGGACGCAGGCGTCACCGGCTTGTCGCTGACCGAGCTGCCATACCCCGTGGTCTCCGAGAACGATGTCGTGGTGCGGGTGCACGCCGCGGGCTTCACGAGAGGTGAGTTGGACTGGCCGGACACGTGGACCGAGCGCTCGGGGCGTGACCGCACACCCAGTGTGCCCGGTCACGAGCTCTCCGGTGTCGTCGTCGAGTTGGGATTCGGCACCACTCGATTCACCGTCGGTCAGCGGGTGTTCGGGTTGACCGACTGGGCACGCAACGGCTCCCTGGCCGAGTACGCCGCGGTGGAGACACGTCACCTCGCACCGTTGCCGTTCGACATCGACCACACCGTGGCCGCCGCACTGCCCATCTCAGGGTTGACCGCGTGGCAGGGGCTGTTCGAGCACGGCCGGCTCGCCGCTGGACAGACAGTTCTCATCCACGGTGCCGCGGGTGGCGTCGGGTCTGTCGCGGTGCAGCTCGCCCGCGAGGTGGGTGCGCGTGTGATCGGCACCGGGCGGGCCGCGGACCGGGATCTGGCTCTCGGGCTGGGAACCCACACGTTCCTCGACCTGGACAACGAGAAGCTCGAGGATGCCGGGGAAGTCGACCTGGTGTTCGACGTGATCGGCGGAGAGATCCTGGAACGCTCGATTGCGCTGGTGCGCGCCGGCGGGACGCTGGTCACCATCGCCGAACCACCCAAGACCCAGCCGAGTGATGGGCGGGCACTGTATTTCCTCGTGGAACCCGACAGCGCACTCCTTGTCGACCTCGCCGCTCGGGTACGGGCCGGACGGCTCAAGCCCGTGGTGGGGAATGTGGTGCCGCTCGCCGGGGCGCCCGCCGCTTTCGCTCCCGAGAAGCGTTCTTCCGGCAAGACGATCGTGCGGGTCACAGAAGGCTGAGTGCTTCACGGTCGCAGAAGGAAACACGAATGCTGCAGGACTGGCCGGACTCCGAGTCGGGCTCGACGATCACGGTGGTGCAGGAAGTGCGGTCACCGCGTATACCCGACCAGGTCGACGTGATGACCGTGGTCGTCAGCCATCCGCCCGGCGCCCGGGGGGCACCTCCGCATCGCATTCCCGGTGGGCCTGCGTTCGGTTACATGATCACCGGTGAAATGTTGTTCGAGCGGGAAGGTGAGCCGGCGCGCGTCCTGCGGGCCGGAGACGCGTTCTGGGGACCCGGTGGTGACGTGATCCACTATCGGGACGCCAATCTTCGCACTGACATCCCGTGTCGCTTCGTGCTGACGATGCTGCGCGATCCAGGAAAGCCGCTGCTCGAACAGGTCAGCGACGCCGAGCTTCGAAGCCGAAAAACATTGGCCTCCAAGTGCATCGACGAGGGATCGGTGGAGACGAACGCCGATGACGACGCTCGGCGGGACCGATGGCGTGAGGTCACCCGCGAACTGGTGTTGGCCGGGGCCACCGCGACAGCCGCTGTTGACCACGCACAATCCGACGGCTCCATCTCGATCACCTTGACCGGCAAGGCGTTGGAGAACGATGTGCTGCTCGCAGATGTGGGCAACATCGCGCTGGGGTCGTTCCGCGACCCCGCAGACGCGCTCAGCCACCCCATGAGGGTGATACCGATGCGGCTCGACATTCTCAGCGACCCGCCTGCGGTCCGTGTTTCGGGACGTGGCATCACCGGATCGACTCAACTGCGACTCGTGGTCACGTTGACCGCGTGCGATCCGCGCACTGCCGACACCTCGGTGCTCACCTGCCAGTTCGATCCTGTTCGCCTCGACCCGCAGAAGCCGTACGTCTCAATGGATTTCCGGCTGCACACCGTCGAGCTGTATCGCTCGTGAGCACTTCCGTCGACGAAGGGAATCAAACATGCGTTTCGAGGGAAAGAAGGTCGTCGTGGTCGGCGGCAGCGCCGGTATCGGACGACAGGTCGCTGCTGACGTCGTCGACCACGGTGGCCGTGCGGTGATCGTCGGGCGTTCCAAACCCCGTGTCGATGACACCGTCGGTGAGCTGATGAACCGGGGTGGTGAGGCCTGGGGCATCTCGGCCGAGCTGACCGACCGCGCTGCAGTCGCCGATATCCAGCGTGCGCTCGCCGAACAACACGGCGACGCCACGCTACTTGTCAATGCCGCCGGGTTCTTCATACCCAAACCGTTCCTCGAGTACGGGCAACCGGACTACGACTCGTACATGGAGCTCAACTATGCCCTGTTCTTCCTCACCCAGACCGTGGTGATCGGCATGATCGCCCGCGGGAAGGGAGGCTCCATCGTCAACATCGGCAGCATGTGGGCACATCAGGCGCTCGGTGTCACCCCTTCCACCGGGCATTCGATGCAGAAGGCCGGCCTGCACGCGCTCACCCACAACCTGGCCATCGAACTCGCCGAACACAAGATCCGCGTCAACGCGGTGGCGCCTGCCGCGGTGAAGACCCCCGCTCTGGAGCGGTGGGTTCCCAAGGACGACATCGATGCCACGCTCGACGCGTTCGCACCGTTTCACCCTCTTGGGCGAGTCGGCACACCGTCCGACGTCGCCAACGCCATCGTGTATCTGCTCTCGGACGAGTCGAGTTGGGTCACGGGTGCGATTCTCGACGTAGACGGCGGCTTCATGGCCGGGCGGAACTGACGCGATGGACCGCGGGGACGATCGGGCCCACGTCGAACTCGACCCCGAGACACGACGAATCCGGACGCACCGGCTCACGTTGCGGCCGTGGAGCCTGGATGATGCCGTCGCGGCGCGCGCGATCTACGGTGACCCGCGGGTGGCCCGCTGGTTGTGCCCGGCACTGCGAGCCGCCGACCGCAAGGACATGCGACGCATGCTGGGATCGTGGATCGCGCAGAGCGACGCCGAAGGATTGCCGTTGGGGCGGTGGGCGGTCACCGACGAGCAGTCCGGACAGGTGATCGGGGGAGTGGCTCTCCTCCCGCTTCCGCCGGGCCGCAGCGACCTCGAGATCGGATGGCAGATCGCCCCGGCGATGTGGGGTCGCGGATACGGCTCGGAAGCCGGTCACGCGGTCGCCCATCAGGCCTTCGAGAACTCCGGGCTCGGTGAGGTGCTCGCGGTCATGCGGAAGGGAAATCGTCGTGCCGTGGCAACGGCACGACGGGTCGGCATGGAATGGGTCGGCGAGACCACGAAGTACTACGGGTTGTCCCTCCAGGTGTATCGCCTCCGGAAGGCGGACCTGGATCTGCCGGAGCCGGGTTGTGCCTCGCGCGCGCAGCCAGGAGCGTAGCCGGACACCACCGCGACCGCTGGTAGCAAATCAGCATTCCCCTCACTCGGCCACGACCCGCGTGTGCGGCGCGTTTGCCGAGCTGGCTGTCAGAGCGCGCGTTCACCTGGTGCCATTCCGGTGTGGCGGCGACTGAGCGACAAACTTCTCGGGTGGACCACGTCGATCGGCCTAGACTGACCTCACTGCAGTTTCAGTCCGGTAAACCGTAGACGGGACACCCGGTGGGGCCTTCAACGGGCTTTTCTGATGTCGGCGGCGAACGGCTGATCACGCCGCCGATACGTGGGCGAGCGGGTGAGCTGGAGGTGGTCGGCGGCCTGATCACGGCGGTCGCCGAGGGGCGCGGCGGAGTGTTGGTCATCGAGGGGCCGCCGGGTATCGGTAAGAGCCGCCTGCTGACGGAGGCGTTGACGATCGCTGAGAAGGCCGGTGTTCGGCCGCTTTTCGGCGAGGCGTTCGAGTATCAGCAAACGGTGCCGTTTTTCGCCCTCTTCATGGCCACGTTGCGCGCGGATCCTCCTGTCGGCGATGCCGAGGCGCTGCGTGAACTGGGCGGTTCGGCGGATCTGCGCTACTGGGTGGTGCACGATCTGCACAACGCGATCCGTGCGGCGGCCTCCGAAACCCCGCTGATGATCGTGCTTGAGGACATCCACTGGGCGGACAACGGCACGTTGTTGGCGCTTCGGTCACTCGCCACCGAGACCGACGTGCCCGTGTTGTGGGTGCTCACCGCCCGCACCGGGGCGGGGGGACAAGCGGCGCAAGAGACGTTGTCGGTGTTGCAACGCACGGACGCCACTTTTCTGCGATTGGCGGCGATGACGCCGGATGCGGTCGCCGACATGGTCCAGGACGCGGTGCGGGCGAGGGCGGATGCGTCGTTGCTGAGTTTGGCCGCCAAGGCTCACGGCAATCCGTTCCTGATCAGCGAGCTGGTCCGTGGCCTCGGCGAGGAGGGTCGGCTCGATTTTTCCGACGGGCGTGCGGTGGCCACCGGTTATGCGCTGCCGCGACGGCTGAGCGCCAACATGCACCAGCGGCTCGACCTGCTTTCGGAAGGTGCTTCCGAGGTGGTCCGGGTGGCTGCGGTGCTGCCGGACCGCTTCTCGGCGGGATTGCTGGCCGCGATGCTGGAACGAACGCCGACGTCGTTGCTGTCGGCTCTCGAAGAAGCCGTGCGCGCGGATCTGTTCATCGAAGACGGCGAGCAGTTGAGGTTCCGCCATGATCTGCTGCGCGAGGCCACCCGGCAATCCCTGCCGCAGTCGTTGCGCCGGGCGATGGAGCGGCAGTCTGCGTCGGTCATGCTGGCAATGGGCGCCGCGCCTGCCGAGGTTGCCACCCAGCTGGCGCGCAGTGCCGAACCGGGCGACCGTGAAGCGATCGACGCGCTGCGCCATGCCGCGCAAGCGGTCGGCCGCGGAGATGCGAGCGCCGCAGCGGACCTGAGCAAGCGTGCGCTGGAGCTGTTGCCCGTCGACGACGCCGAGCACGGATCGCTGGTCGCCGAAACCGTCGGGTGGCTCAACCGCGCCAGCCGGTACCGCGAGGCCGAAGGACTGGCCGACGTGGCCCTCTCGGAGGCGGCCTCGCACGAAGTCGAGGCCGAGATCCGGCTGCGGCTTCCGGTGCACACCAAGCACACCGACCAACGGCGGGTGGCGGAGAACCGGCGGGCGCTCAAGCTGAGCGGCATCAGCGAGGTCACCAGGGCACGGCATCTGGCGTGGCTGGCCTACAACCTGGTGTTCGACGAAGGTGGGCAGCGACGTGAGGCCGCTGACGAGGCCGCCGCGGCCGCGGCGGCCATCGGTGATGCGGAGGCCACGATCATGGCCGGCGTCACCCACGCCTTACTCGATGCCGGTGAGGGGTACACGTCTCGCGCACTTCGCCGTTTCGACGAGCTCCGCCCGCTCGCCCAGACGAACGAAACGGCGTTGGCCCATGCCTATGCCGGCATGTACAACGCAAACCTGCTGGCGGTGGTCGGCCGGTTGGACGACGCTACTGCCCGCCTGGCCGACGGCATCGAGCAGGCCCGCCGCGAAGGTAATGCGATGACCCTCGCCATGTGGTCGGTGTTCAGGGGGCTCGTCGATCTGGCCGCGGGGCGGCTTTCGGCCGCCCGTGAGGAGACGGAGTCCCTCCCGGGTCCGCAGTCGGCAGGGGCGACCGAGCACGACGTCCTTCGCATGGTGATCCTCGCCGAGGTGGCCGCGCACACCGATGACCGGAACTTGCTGCAGCAGATGGTCAATGACGCGCGCGACGCCCACACCACCGGCTCCACCGGCATACGTCGAGGCTCGGCGTACGTGCTCGCGCGGGCGGCATGGCAACGCGACGACATCCATGACGCGATGCGCTGGCTCGGCGACGTGGTCCTGCTGGCGACACCGTTTTTCCCGCATGCCCTGGTTCGGCTGATCCTGGGCGCGCAGGTGGCCTCGGCTGCCGGCGACGCCGGTTTGCGCGCGCGGGTGCTGCAGGCCACCGAGGTGCTCGAGCGTGAGAGGCCCGCGGTGCCGCTGTTCTCGGTCGTGGCCAGATATGCCCGCGGAATCCTCGAACACGACGCCGAGGCGTTGGTCGCGGTTGCCGAAGCGCTACGTGTGTTCCCACGGCCACTTCTGTACGCAAGCGCGGCCGCTGACGCCGGCGGCGAGCTGATTCGCGCACACCGCGAGGGCGAGGCTCTCGACCAACTGAACGCGGCGTTCGACACCTACAACGAGTGCGGGGCGACCGCCGATGCCCGCCGGGTCGGCCGCGCGCTGCGCCGGCTGGGGTTGGAACGGCGCGTTGTGGGCCCGCAGCGGGCAAAGACGGGGTGGGACAGTCTCACCGAGTCCGAACTCGTAGTTGTCCAGCTGATCGCCGAGGGCGCGACCAACCGTGCGGTCGCGCAACGATTGCAGCTCTCGCCGCACACGGTGAAAACGCATGTCCACAACGCGTTTGCCAAGCTCGGGATCACCTCGCGGGCCCAGCTGGCGCAGGTCATACCGCACGTGGACTGACTCGCGCAACGGTCGCAAAGCAGCTAGGTATACGCCGACCGGGCGCTAAAGATCACCCGCCGGGTGATGGTGCGGCAGGGTGGGGTGCTGCCACCGTGGTCATTGGACGTCATCGAACTCTGAATTGCTGCGATCATCGGCGCGCGATTCCTGGGTCCGACGGCGAATCGCCACGATACAGGATACGGCACAGAGGATTTGGGAACGATGCTCAGCACAGTGTTGGGAATGTTGACGATGATGCCGGTGCTGATCGGTGTCAGCGGGTACATCATGGTGTCCCGGCGGCCATGAGTACGCCGACGAAGAGGCGCCCGGGTGAGTTGCCAGGTATCACGCAGGATGCGTCCGATTCGATGACAACACCACGATCATCGCGGACAGCGCGCCAGGGCGGCCCGACAACGAGCACCTGGAAAGTCGGGGAACCGGAGCTCGCCCAATGCGCGTCAGGGCCGAATGTTCGCACCCTGACGCTCGGTTCACACAATTCGTGGAGTTCGGACATGAACGCCTCAGTGGGACACTCGGCAGGACACTCAGAAGCATGTGGTGAGACGGAGCGCGCGGTTCTGCTCGCCACCAAGCTGCACATCCCAGCCATCGCCGGTGAGCTCGTTCACCGCACGGCCCTGCTGGATGCGTTGTCGAACAGCGGCCGATCCAGGCTGATACTGCTGAGCGCTCCTGTGGGGTGGGGCAAGACGACATTGCTTTCACAATGGGCCCTGGGGTCTGACAGAGATCGGCGGTTCGCCTGGTTGTCGCTTGATTCGTCTGACAACGATCCGGTGTGGTTCTGGATGTATGTCATCGCGGCGCTGCGGAAGATCAGCCCGGGGGTGGGGGCCCGCGCGGTCGAACTGTTGACGATGGGTGCCGATCCCGTTCAGGTTGTTCTGCCCGCTCTGCTGAACGACCTGGGCGCGGTCGCCCATCCGATCGTGCTGATCCTCGACGATTACCACATGGTGGTGAACCGGGCGGTCCACGAACAGGTGGCATTCATGGTCGGCCGCATGCCGGAGAACCTGCACATGGTGTTGGCCACCAGATCAGATCCGCCTCTGCCGTTGGCCCGCCTACGTGCCAACGGTGATCTCGTCGAGATGCGAAGCGCGGATCTACGTTTCGGTATCGCCGAGGCCGATCAGCTGCTCAACGACATCCTCGGGTTGGATCTGACCGAAGAAGACGTCCATCTCTTGCACCGCCGTACCGAAGGGTGGGCGGCGGCCCTGTACCTCGCCGCCCTGTCGCTTTCCGGGCGTGACGAGGCCGCCTCCTTCATCAGGACATTCGCAGGCGACAATCGGCATATCGTCGACTACTTGATGGCCGAGGTGCTCGACTGTCAGCCACCGCAGATACGCAACTTCCTACTTCGAACCTCGGTGTTGCGGCGGTTCAGCGGTGCGCTGTGCGACGCGGTCCTGCAATCGTCCGATTCGGCGTCGGTGTTGGAGGACATGGAGCGCGAGAACCTCTTCCTGGTTCCACTGGACATGTCACGTCACTGGTACCGGTATCACCACTTGTTCGGTGAGCTGCTGCGTGCGGAGTTGCACCGGTGTGAACCCGAAGTTGTTGCGGGACTGCACCGACGAGCCGCGAAGTGGTTCGAGTCCGAGGGACTCGTCGACGAGGCGTTGCGTCACCTGGTCGCCGCGGGTGACGTCGCCGAGAGCGCCGATCTCATCGTCGGCGACTGGGTGAACGAAGTCAATGGTGGCGGATTGTCCACAGTGTCGGGCTGGCTCGACCTCCTTCCCGAGGGGACCGTCACAGGTGATCCGCGATTGAGTGCGATCCGGGCGTGGGTTGCGTTGAACCTGGGCCGATTCGACGACGCGCGTATGTGGATCGAGGCTGTTGAAGCCGGTCTGGCGGACGACACCATCTCACATGGTGGCCTCGGTGACCAATTCGTGGCCCTGCGCGAGGTTTACGCGTTCAAGACGGGTGACGTCGCGACAGCGCTCGAAGTGGCCCGTCACGCGACGACCCTCGAGTTCGGCGAGGCGCTGCAGGCCCGGTCCGCGGCCCACGTCACCTATGGAGCTGCTCTGTACTTCTCGGGCAGCGTCGACGAGGCCCGTTCCGCCTTGCAGCAGTCCGTGCATCTGACCGAGAGAATCGGTGACCGGCGCCACCGCGTTTCCGCGCTGGGCTATCTCGGCCTGATCGCTGCCGAAGCCGGTGAACTCGCAGACGCCGAACACCGGATCCGCCAGGCGACGGGCGTCGGCACGGATTCAACCGGCTCGCAACACTTCATCGATGTCGTCGTGTCGGTGGCGGTGGCCGTCGTTTGCCACCTCCGCGGCGAACGGGCCGCTGCCGCCGACGCGTCGCAGTTGGCGGTCGGCCTGGCCCGAAAGGGTGCAGGGATGCTCGAACTGGCCAAGGCCCTGCTGGTCAGGTCCGAGATTCTGAACGATTTCGGCGATCGCGACACGGCAGCTGCGCACCGCAGCGAAGCCGGTGAAGTGCTTCGGCGTTGTGCGAATCCTCCCACCGTGCGGGCGATGATCGGCGGGGCCGGACCTGCCCTTGGCATGGCGGTCGCCGTACGGCACGACGGGTATACGGCTGCCGAGGAGCTGACGCCCAAGGAGCTCGATGTCCTTCGCCTGCTGGCGACCCGGCTGTCGCGCCGGGACATCGGACAGCGGCTCTTCGTCTCGCTCAATACGGTGAAGACCCATCAGCGTGCCATTTACCGAAAACTGGGTGTCGACAACCGAACTTCGGCGGTGGACCGAGGCCGCGAACTCCGCCTGCTCTGACCGAACCAGCGCTTCATGACCAGCTTCTGCACCGATCACCCGGGTGAACGGTCGGTGAGGGTGATGACCGTTCGCCCCGCGGGCTGAAGTCTGGACACACTGCGGCGGCCAGTCAGCGAATGTTCCGACGCAATCGTTGTCGTAATTGTCGTCCAGTCGACAGAGGGAGCAAGGATGCACCACAACACCGGATCGCCCGAGCCGGATCGGACATTCACCTGGGCCGCGCCGGTGAACCGCGCAGCCATTCTCCGTGACGTCATCGGTCACGGCGACGTCGCAACACAATGCGAACTCGGCCGTTTCGACACCGGGATCCGTTGCATTCGAACAGCGGTGGCCTATGTCGAATTCCACATGGTCGGGCATTGTCAGCGCTTCGACTGTGACGAGCACGGTAACGCGTGCGGTTTCGTCTGTGCCGATCATCGCGACGCGCTGGAGTGCGCCGCGCAGCGCATCGTGACCAGAATGGCGCCGAGAGGGGTACGCCGGCTGGTCCGGCGTGACGCGCGCTGCCCGTCGTGCGGGCGAACGCTTCTCGGGGAGTTCGACATACTGCAGGTCGTGGTGCCGGTTTGACACGACTCACCCGGGGTGAATGACGTTTCGGGTGATGACAACTCGCCCGCCCGGGCCGCATGCTCGTAACCGCTGCCGGTGGGGCTCGGTGTCCGGAGTCTGATGGGGCGGCAGCAGAGCACCGCGCGGTGTATCGCGGGGAGAAACGGAGTCCGCACCGATGGGAATCTCTGAATTCGACGACGTGGCGGGGCATCTGCTCGAACCCGAGGAAAGTCTGGATTCCGAGGAGACCGGGATCGATCTCGACGAAGGCTACTCACCTCCGGAGAGCCCGCGAGAACTCGGTGCCTGGGGGATCACCGCATGGGAGGCGCGCACCCATGAGAGCTTGGCGCGCCGTTTGGCCCGTGAGGAGCCTGATGTGACCGATCGGTGGGACGGTGACGGAATCGGCGACAGCGTCGACAGTGACGGCGAACCGGTGGACGATCAGGTCGGCGATGCGCGGGCAGGTCGGCTCGTCGCCGTCGAGATCGACCCGACCAATCCCACCACCGATTACCGCGCCTACGACGTGGGAGTCGACGGCGGCGCCGCATCCGCCGAGGAATCGGCCATGCACATCGTGGGTGACGAGGTCCGGCGACTCTGGTGACCGTTCGCGCGGGGCGATGCATCAACAGAACCATCGAAAAATCGAGCATGGGAGGCTCTTCATGAAAATTGTGGTCATCGGGGGTCGTGGACTCATCGGTTCCAGGGTGGCGGCCGCGCTCGGCGCGCAGGGACACGACGTCACCGCCCAATCACGCCGTTCAGGTGTCGATGCGTTCACCGGCGAAGGACTCGCCGACGCTGTCGCCGGCGCCGACGTCCTGGTCGACGTGGCCGATTCGCCGTTGTTCGACGACGAACCGGTGATGCGGTTCTTCACCACCACGACCCGCAACCTTCTCGCGGCCGAGCGCGAAGCGGGAGTCGGTCACCATGTCGCGCTGTCGGTGGTGGGAGCGCAGGCCATGCCGGACAGCGGCTACAACTCCGCGAAGGCAGCCCAGGAGAATCTGATCAAGGACTCGGGGCTGCCGTACTCGATCGTGCGCGCAACTCCATTCTACGAATTCGCGGTGAGCCTGGCCGATTCCGCGACCGAGGGAGACGTCGTCAGGTTGCCTCACGCGTTGTTCCGTCCGATCGCCGCCGACGACGTCGCCACCGCGGTCGCCCGAGCGGCGGTCGAGCGGCCGGTCAACGGGGTGATCGAGATCGTCGGACCGGAATCGATCGGTATGGACGATTTCGTCCGCACGGGCCTTGCGGCGCATGGTGATCAGCGTCGGGTCGTCACAGATCCCGAGGCGCTCTACTTCGGCGCGAAGATCGACGACCAGACCCTCGCGCCGGGTGAGAGCGCCACCATCTTCGCGACACGCTTTTCCGACTGGATCGACGCACACGTCCACCGCAATTACCTGACCGATGGCTGCTTGCCGTCATTGCGGAGGTGACTGCTCGGTCGCGGCCGACGGGCTGACGGCCAGTGCCGGTTGCACACCGGGCCGGTCACGGCACAGTGCCGCGACGTCGCAGGGCACGGGTCCGTTCCCGGCAGAGGGATTGGAGATCCCCAGCGCGGCGCACACCCCTCCGAGGGCGAACAGCGCGGCGCTGACCCTCAACACGTCGGCGAATCCGGCGGCGGTCGCGCCAACGGTGATCAGGCCCATCGATCCGATGGCCACCAGGGCGGCCAGTCGGGAGACAGCGTTGTTGACCGCCGATGCCAAGCCACTGTGCTCGACAGGCACCGAGGCCAAAGCCACGGACGTCAGGGGTGTGACAGTGAGGACAAGTCCGACGGCCAACATCGCCATGCCGGGGACCAGATCTGTGACCGCATGGAATCCATGGTTTTTCGGGCGGATCAACAGCACCCCGAGGGCAGACAGCGCCGGACCGGTGATCAGGAACACGCGTGGTCCTGTCCGCGCAGCGATGCGGCCGACATGGCGGGCGAGCACGAACGACATCACCGGGATCGGCAGTGTGGCCAGTCCGGCCGCGGTGGCTGAGTATCGGCCGATTTCCTGGGCGTAGAGGACAACCGTCAGCGATCCCAGCGTCAACGCGCCGTAGACGAACGCGGTCACGAGGTTGACCGCGGTGAAATTGCGAGCGGTGAACAGCGACAACGGAAGCATCGGGTGCCTGCTGTGCCGCTGCCGGTTCACGAAGCCGGCCAGTGCGGCAACTCCGAGCGCTGCGGGTGTGACGACGCCCGGGTCGGTCCAGCCCGTCCGTTGCGATTCGATCAGAGCATAGACGGATGCCGCCAGCCCCACTGCCGACAACGCGATCCCGACGATATCGACGTGCGTACCCGTGGCCCTACCGTTCACCGGGCACAGCCAGAACGTCAGCGCATACCCTATCGCCATCGGTATCGCCGAGAGGACGAAAACCCAACGCCAGCCGAGTAAATCGACACACAGGCCGCCGAGCAGCGGGCCCAGCGCGAATGCCGATCCCGTCCACGCGGTCCACACACCGATCGCGGCGGATTGATGTGCTCTGTCGAAGACCGTGTTGATCAGTGCCAGCGAGCCCGGGACGAGGAACGCCGCGCCCAGGCCCTGGACCAGGCGAGCGGTGATCAGTACCGCTGCCGAGGTGGCAACGCCACCCAGCACCGAGCCGACCCCGAAGACCACCAGGCCGAACCGCATCACTGGGACGCGCCCGAACAGATCCGAGATGGACCCGCCCGGCAGAATCGCGGCCGCCATCGTCAGCAGGTAGCCGTCGATGATCCACTGCTGCAACCGCAGTCCACCGCCGAGGTCGTCCGCGATGGCCGTCAAAGCCAGATTGATCACCGTGGAGTCGAGGAACGCGACCATCGACACCGTCACCGCGACCACCATCGCCCGTCGGGTCGGTGCGACGTTGCGGAAGGTCACGGCGGATCTCCCTCACCACCGGTCGAAATGCAGTACATCGTCGAGCGGTATCCGCTTGGCCCGGCGAAAGGTCGTGCCGGTGTAGTAGGCGGTGGGGACGGTCGTGGCGTGATAGACGTTGTCCGGTAGGCCGAGGATTGCCCGCATCTCCTCGTCGGCCATGATGGTCACGCCGGTCCACGTGGTTCCCAGACCCCGCGAACGAGCCGCGAGCATGTAGCTCCATGTGGCGGGCATGACCGAACTCCAATACTGGTTGGCGTTCTCGGCCGTCAGTGCGCCGTCTCCGTCGACGACCTCGACGCACGGGATCATCAGGACGGGCACCTCGCCGAAGTGCTCGGCGAGATAGGTCGCACTGTCGGACACCCTGCGCTGTTCGCGATTTCGTACGGGGTCGTCCTTGAATCGTTCGGCGACCGCGTACGGGGACGCGGCAATCATGTTCCAGGTGCGGCGGTACACATCGCCGATCGCCCGGCGCTGCTCGGTGTCGGTCACCACGATGAAGCTCGCGTTCTGCAGATTGGCCGATGTCGGCGCCTGCACCGCGATCTCCAGACACTCCCGGATCAGACCGATGGGAACGGGTTTGGTGAGGTCCAGGCGTCTGCGCACCGAACGCGTGGTGGTGAGTAGGGCGTCCACGGACAGGTCGAGGACGGGATGGTCACTCATGCCGGCAGAATGGCGAAGACTTCGTCTTCGACGTGGGTGCCGGCCCGCAGGCCGCTGCCGGATCGGTGGTGGTGGTCATCGAATCTCCTTGAAACTGGGCCTCTTCTGCCTCGATGGATTTCGGCCATGGTGTTCGGAAGCTCGTTGCGGGTCAGAGCGGTTCGCCGGGAAATCTCAAGCCGAACCGATGGCACAGCTCGGGAACGCTGTCGACATCCATCTCCAGGTCGTAGCGTGCACAGAGCTCGTCCAGGTTCTCGGTCGAGATCTGTTGCACACCACCGAGGCCGGCAAGCTCGTCGAAGAACTGTTCGAACCCTGCGGGGGAGATGATCTCGAGGATGCGGGCGGGTTCGTCGCTCGCGTTCCAGAACGTGTGCCATTGCCCGCGTGGCTTGACGATGAAGTCGCCCGGTCCGCCGTACAGCACTTCATCGCCGAGCAGTGCACCTACGCGTCCCTCGATGACCCAGCTGTACTCGTCCTCGTTGTGGTGACGGTGAAGCGCCGAGGCCAGCGCCCGCGGCGACATCGGGTGCTCGAGAACGGAAAGACGCCCCTCTGCCTGAACCTTGTCGAGGATGTGCCGGACACCGATCGTCCCCAGGAACACCGACCTGCCCGCGCTGCGGCTGACAGATCTCGCACGCGGCCCGCCTGGTCTGAATATGTCGATCGTCACGCTGTTGTCTCCTCATCGTCGGATGCTCAACGAGTTGTCGCCGTGTGAACCGATGCGTGGGTGATGACCACGCCGCTGGACTCGTGGCCCGCGACAACCCTTGCCAGGGCTTCGCCGGCTTGATCGAGGTCGCAGGATCGCGGGGTCGGCATGCTGACCCGGTGGGAGGCGAGTAAGACGGTCAGGCGGGTCAGTTGCGCACCGTCGGACCGGACATAGACGGGTCTCACCGTGATGCCGCGGGCCGGCGCAGGCGGATCCGGCGTGATGGTGGCTAATCGACCTCCGTCGGCCAGCGTGGTCATCGCCGCTTCGGCACCCCCGCGCGCCGCATTGGCGACGGCGCCGATCGGAGCATCCGCCAACGTCTGTGCGTGGTGTGGCCACATCGGATCGCGGTAGTCGATCACGGCACGCGCGCCGTACCCGCGAACCCGGTCGGCGCTGTGCGAACTCGCGGTCGCGAGCACATCGACTCCGAGCAGGGCGGCCAGCTGGACGATCAGTCCACCGGTGATTCCACCCGCGCCATGGACGAGCAACGTGTCGCCGGCGCGTAGCGCCAAAGCGTCGTCGACAACCTGCTGGGCGGTCAACGCCGGCACCGGGAAGATTGCCGCGATATCCCAGGAAATCCCTGGCGGTTTCCGAGCGAGCGATCCGACGGGCGCGATCAGATACGGCGCCCACGTCCCCTGCTCACGAAGAGGCACCGGGTGGCACAGCACCTCGTCCCCCACGCGGAAGCCGGTCTGGTTGCTGCCGACCTCCCTGATGACCCCTGCCCCTTCGACGCCGAGCACCAGCGGTGGGCATCTGCCGACGTCCCATCCGCCGGTGCGGATGATGTCGTCCCAGTTGCCGATACCGGCGCTGCGAACCTCGATGAGGACCTCGTCGGCTGCCAACGGTCGCGGATCGTCGACTACCAGCGACTGCACGGTTTCGCCGAACGCGCGTACCCCCGCTGCACGCATGCTCACAACTTCACCCCGTGTGTCGTCGGCTCACCGGTTCTCAGGTGTTGAACCAGTTCGGTTTCCTGGGCGAGGAGCGGATCCCACACCTGATTGATCGTCGGGTGCGGAGCGACGGCGTGGCGCAGGAGGCTGATGGGCAGCCCCGCGACGATGGCAAGAGTGGCTGCCTGTGCCAGTTCGGAGAACTGCGGGCCGACGAACGTCGCCCCGAGGAGGACATTGTGCTCGTCGTCGATGACGAGTTTGGCCCATCCGTCGAATCCGTCCCTGTTGAGTGCGAAGTGTGTCACGGCGTCGGGGTAACGAGCGGTTCGTGTCCTGACCGCGAAACCCGCTGCTCTGGCCTGGCTTTCAGAGCGCCCCACCCTGACGAGCTGGGGATCGGTGTAGATGACCTGCGCCTGGCTGTGGGCGTCGCGGGCAGCGAGGTCGTCCATCACGTGTGCGTGGCCGGCTGCCCGGGCGACGATGATGTCGGCCACCAGACGCCCGTGGTAGGTGGAGATGTGCGAAAGCCGTGCACGTCCCGTGGTGTCTCCCAATGCGTACAACCAGCCGCCGGGGACATCGACCGCTTGGAGATGGTCGTTCACAGAAACGGTTTCGCCTCCTCGCAGACCTACGGTTTCCAATCCGACGTCGTCGGTGTTGGTGCGTCGTCCCGCGGCCAGAACGATCTCGTCCACCTCGATGGTGGTGTCCCGGAAGGTCGCGGTCACCGGCCCACCCGGCACGGGACGGGTGACCGCCGACAACTCCGTACCGAAGTGGATCGTGACACCGCTTTTTCGCAACGACTCCGTGACCATCTCACTCGCTTCGGGTTCGCAATTGCTCAGCAGGGTGTTTCCGCGTACCAGATGCGTCACCGCAGAGCCGAGACCCGCCAGGATGGTGGAGAACTCGACACTCATCGGACCGCCTCCCACCACGAGGGTGCGGCGCGGCACATGTGTCATCGTGGTCAGGTCCCGATTGGTCCAGGGGTGTGCTCGCGCCAGCCCGGGTACCTCCGGGACGTGCGGACTGGTGCCGGTCGCGACAACGACCGCGTGGCGTGCGGTCAGGACGGCCTGGGTGTCATCGGCTTGCACGACGCGGACGGTCCGGGGCCCGGTCAGCCGGCCCGACCCGTGAAACACCGATACACCGGATTGTTGCAACGACACCGTTCGATCTCGGTCCGAGAGATGCTCGATGATCGCGTCCCGTTTGGCGAACACATCTGGAAGGCTCAGGCCAGTATCCGAAATGGTTTCGGCCACACCAGGAACCGCGCGTGCAAGATTGAACACCTCGATCGGGCGGATGAGTGTCTTGCTCGGGTTGCAGCCGAAGTAATGGCACTCGCCACCGACCAGTCGGTCCTCGACGATCGAGACCTTGAGGCCGGCCGCGGCGAGCTTGCGCACGGCGGCCACGCCGCCCACCCCGCCGCCGACCACGATGACGTCGAACTGTTCTCGGGTCATGTCCACCACCGCCTCCAGTGGTCTTCGGAGAACACGGCCTGCGCGGCACGTACGGCCTCGTTGTCGACACGCTGTGCCGCTGCCGCTCCAGTTGGATTGTGCCGGGGTTCCTCAACCACCGACTTCGTTCCGGCCGGCCGGTGTGGCAGTGGTGTCGTCCCGAGTACGGCGTAGGCCGCGGCCGCGCTTGCCGCGGTGAAGACGCTGTAGCTCAGTGGTGATTCGACACCGAAGGAGACCGCCATCGCGACGCCGAAAACGGTCAGCACAAGGCAGCCGACGGCCCCGACGTATCTCGGCCACCGGCCGGTCAGCAGCAAGACACCGAGGATCGTCTCCGTCGCGGTGGCGGCCCAGACAACCAGGGTCAACAGCCATCCCGACGCGAACGGAACAAGCTGATGGGTGTAGTCGGCGAAGGCGGACATGCTGCCCCAGTTGCCTTGCCCGAGCGGCTCCCACCAACCGAATCGGTCGGCAACAGCGGACAGAAAGGCGGTCGCGAGCGACACCCGCAGGGCCACTCGGACAACCAGAACCGGATCAGGCGCGTGCACAGACGACTCCCAGCCTCAATTGTCGGGGTCGTCCGTGGTGAGCGGACCGTCGCCGGCGTCGAGCAGGAAGACGGCGAGTATTTCCGCCGGTTCTGTGGCGCTGGCGTTCTCACTGATCGTGTGGTGTGCGCCAGGGGATTCGCTCCATGTCTCACCGGCGTGGTAGATGCGCGCCGGCTGGGCGCCTTCGACTTCGCTCCGGATCGCTCCAGAGATCACGTAGGCCATGATGAACGCCGATTTCGCGTGGTGGTGAGACGGACTGCGCCCGCCGGGTGGATAACTGACGGTCACTGCCTGCAGCACTTTTCCCGGGATGTTGCTGGGTTGGTCGAACACCTTGCGCACCAACGGGGTCCGGTCCGAGTTGGGCGCCATCGGATCGGCGTGTGCAGCGGGCGCGAGTATCAGTACAGCGGTCAGTGCGGTGATTGTTCTCAGGGCCATCATCGGCCGCCCTTTCGTTCGGATGTCTGACTGAGCATTCATCGACGAAGGGTGAATGGTCATCACCCGGTGGGCCGGTTCACCCGGGTGATCGGCGTTGCGGGGTGACGACAGCTCACCCATACGCGGTACAGGCTGGGCTTCTCGGACCGGTGAGACAGTCACCGAGCGTTCATCGACGCGCTGGACGAGGTGGTCCAGACGAATACGCCGAGGCGATCACAGCGAGAAGGGGATATGACCGTGGGTGGAGAGTTCGAAGGCAAGAAGGTCATCGTCGTCGGCGGCAGTGCCGGCATGGGGCGCCAGGCCGCGGTCGATGTGATCGATCGCGGTGGCAGCGCCGTCATCGTCGGACGCTCGAGCCATCGTGTCGATGACACGGTGTCAGAGTTGGCCGACCACAGGGGCAAGGCGTGGGGGATCGCTGCCGAACTCACGGACCGCGCCGCGGTCGCGGAGGTCCAGCGTGCACTGTCCGAAGACCATGGTGATGCGACACTGATGGTCAATGCGGCAGGGTTTTTCATTCCGAAGCCGTTTCTGCACTACGACGCTCAGGCCTACGATTCGTATCTCGACCTGAACTACGCGCTGTTCTTCCTCACCCAGACAGTCGTCGCGGGCATGGTGACCAACGGTGCGGGCGGCTCGATCGTCAACATCGGGTCGATGTGGGCGCACCAGGCCATCGGCGCGACACCGTCGACCGGATACTCCATGCAAAAGGCGGGACTGCACGCGCTGACCCACAATCTGGCCATCGAACTGGCCGATCATGGTATCCGCGTCAACGCCGTCGCGCCGGCGGTCGTCAAAACGCCGCTGTACGAACGGTTCGTCCGCAAGGACGAGATCGACGCGACGCTGGCGACATTCGCCTCACTGCACCCACTGGGTCGCATCGGCACACCGGCCGATGTGGCCAACGCCATCACCTTCCTGCTGTCCGACGAGGCCAGCTGGATCACGGGTGCGATTCTCAATGTCGACGGCGGCGTCATGGCCGGCCGCAACTAGTCCTGTGCCGGACCGGCGTCGATCAGATATCCGCACTCATCACGAGGAGTACCCGTGCCGAACGAATACCACAAGAACCCCGCCGCGATCGAGGCGCTCAACCCTGAGCAGTACTACGTGACCCAACAAAACGGCACGGAGCTTCCCTTCACCGGCGAATACGTCGACAATCACGAACCGGGTATCTATGTCGACGTCGTGTCGGGTGAGCCGCTGTTCGCCTCGGTCGACAAGTTCGACAGCGGCACCGGCTGGCCGAGTTTCACCCGGCCGATCGACGAGGACTACATCGTCGAAAGGCCTGACCACCGTCACATCAGGGAGCGCACCGAAGTACGTTCGCGCCACGGTGACAGTCACCTCGGCCATGTCTTCACCGACGGACCCGGCGCCGAAGGCGGTTTGCGTTACTGCATCAACTCCGCGGCGTTGCGTTTCGTCCACCGCGATCATCTGGAGGCAGAGGGTTACGGAGGCTGTCTCGGCCTCTTTGCCGGCACCGAGAAGCCCGCGCCACATCCTGATTCGGAATTCACGGAGGTCTGACCATGGCCACGAGCACCGCGATCTTCGCGGGACACTTCTTCTTGGGGCTCGAAGACCTCCTGCGCGGATTGCCCGGTGTTCTCTCGACCCGCATCGCCTATATGGGGCCCGACGTACACAGTCCCGTCGACCGCGACAACCCGGGACATGCCGTTGCTGTCGAGGTGACATATGACTCCGAGCGAACCGATTACCGCAGTCTGGTTGACTCCTTTTTCCAGGACCACAATCGGATCGCGAGTCGAGACGGTGGCCGCGGCTCTGCGGTCTACTACCTCGACAACGATCAGAGCCACATCGCACGACGTGACCCCGCCGAACACGCACAGCCGGTATGGAAGCTGGGTCACAGCAGCGATTTTGGTGATGCCGAGCGCACCACAGGCGAATCGAGAAGTCATGGATGAGCGCCATTCGGTGTACCGCGGTGGACTGTCGGCGGGCGATCGGCAGATGGTGTTCGCCGCGATGGTGCCGGTCCTCTCGTTCACTGCCGTGCTCGTCGCCGCCCGGATGAAGTGGTCACGTGGGCATCGAGCGGCAGGGGCTTCGCGATGACGCAGAACCGCGTTCTGAGCGCGCTGTCGGCGGCCGGGGTATCGGTCTGGCTGGACGATCTGTCCCGCGATCTTTTGATGTCGGGCGGTCTGCAGCGGCTGATCGACTCCAGGAGCGTCGTCGGGGTCACCACCAATCCGTCGATCTTCCAGAAGGCGATTCTGCACAGCGACGCGTACTCTCAGCAGCTCGCCCGATTGACCGAGGCCGGTGTCGACGCCGACTCGGCCATCCGGACGGTCATCACCGACGACGTGCGGACCGCGTGTGACGTGCTGCGTCCGCACTGGGAGGCCTCAAATGGCGCGGACGGCCGCGTTTCGGTTGAGGTGGACCCGCGGTTGGCCCACGACGCCGAGGCGACAGTACAGCAGGCCGCAGAGCTGTGGAGCATCGTCGACCGACCGAACCTGTTCATCAAGATTCCCGCCACTACGGCGGGAATGCCGGCGATCACCGCGGCAGTGGCCGAAGGTATCTCGGTCAACGTGACCCTGATCTTCTCGGTCGAGCGCCACGGGCAGGTGATGGATGCCTATCTGTCCGGACTGGAGGCCGCACACCGTGCGGGACGAAATCTGACCGAAATTCATTCGGTGGCATCACTGTTCGTCTCCCGTGTCGATGCCGAGATCGACCGACGTCTGATGGCGATCGGTACCGATGCCGCCATGGCGCTACACGGAACGGCAGCGATCGCCAACGCCCGGCTGGCCTATGCGGCCTATCAAGAGGTGTTCGAGGCCGGATCCCGTTATGCGGCGCTACGCAATATCGGTGGCAACGCGCAACGGCCGCTGTGGGCATCCACGGCTGTGAAGAATCCGGCCTATCCAGACACCATGTACGTCACCGAACTTGTCGCCCCGAACACCGTGAGCACGATCCCCAACCGAACCCTGGAGGCGGTCGCGGACCACGGCGTCATCTCCGGTGACTCGATCGCCGGCACGGCCGCCCATTCCCGACAGGTTCTCGAGGACGTCGGCGCGGTCGGTGTCGACCTTGCCGATGTCTTCGCCGTCCTGGAGCACGATGGGGTGGCCAGTTTCGCCGACTCCTGGCGGCGCCTACTGGATGCCTATGACGCATCGACGGCTCCGACATGAAGCTGAGTTCACACGTTCTCGTTCACCGGCTGGATGCTCATCGCCGCGGGGCAGTGGTTCGGTGGCCGGCACTCGGCTCAGCGATCAGACCGATGTGCTGAGGACCTGCTGGGGATCTCACCCGGGTGAGAACCTCAGCAGGGTGACGACAGGTCACCTGGTACCGGCAGATAGTGATAGCCGTCCGCGTCGTGCGGTGTTGTGCCGACTGCAACGGCGTCATGAGAGACGAACGGAGAGACGATGTCACAGGATCAGGTGTCAGCTGTGGGTGTCGAGGCGGCGCGAGGTTCGAGAACCACCGCTGTCGTGGCGCTCGTCGCCCGCTATGCCTTGGTGATCGTACTGACGTGGTTCGGCCTCATGAAGTTCACTTATTATGAGTCGCACGGGATTTCACCTTTGGTGGCGAACAGTCCATTCATGAGTTGGATCTATGACCTCATCTCCATCAGGTCGTTCGGACGACTTCTGGGTCTGGTCGAACTGATCACGGCTGCACTGATCGCGCTCAAACCGTGGTTTCCGAAGGCATCCATCCTGGGTGGCGTGATCGCCTCGCTGTTCTTCCTGACCACCCTCAGCTTCATGGTCACCACACCTGACGTGGGCGAGGCATCTGCCGGTGGCTTTCCAGTGCTGTCTGCCAACGGGCAGTTCCTGATGAAAGACATCGCCCTGTTCGGTCTGTCGGTATGGCTGCTCGCGGACGCGATCGACTCGGCCCGGACTCGGCACACGCCGGAATGATGCCCGGCAGGCGGCAATCGATGTCCATCCGTACCGTTGCTCCGCTCATGGTGCGCGCCGTTCTCCTCCTGGCCTCGTGGGCGATCGGACTGCTCGCCGCGGCCAGGGTCGTCCCCGGAGTCACATTGTCGCCACGGGGCTTCATCGTCGCTGTGGTGGTGTTCGAGGTGACGCAGGCGATCCTGTCCTGGCCGATCTTGCGGTTGCCGCGCCGGTACGCGACCTTGCTGCTGGGCGGCACAGGGTTGGCGTCGACCGTCGTCGCGTTGATCCTCGCGTCCGTATTGACGAATGGACTCACGATTGGCGGTGTGGCCCAGTGGGCGGCGACGACGCTCGTGGTGTGGCTCGTGACGACGATTGGCGCGATCACGTTGCCAGAGTTGCTTGTCCGAGACGCGGACTGCCCGGTCTGACGAGTACACAAACCGCGGAGCCTGAGCGTGCTGCTCGGTGGACGAAGGAGAAAGGCGCGATGGGGGACACCAACGACGATCCGACCGATCACTCCAGGACGGCGCAGCCACATGCCGGTATCGCGGTGAAGGACAACTTCTACTGGCCTGGGTTGATTCTGCTGGCGGTTGCGACCTTGGGGTTGATCGGCACTGCGGTGGCTGCCGGATACCGGCGTTCCGAATGGTTGCCCGCCACGGTGGTCATCGCGGTGCTCGGCGCGGTCGCGGGCGCGTTGTGGCTGGTCCTGGAGAATCGCCGCGTGGCCTGTATCGAGGCCCAGTGGGACGCTGCGCACCCCGGCGAGCGGGTACGTAGCCGCTGAAACCGGTAGGCGCGGAGGGGGAATCACCCGGGTGGTGCGACCGCCTGGACGATGACAACTCACCCTGGCGGTACCCAGGATTTGCTCATGGCGACAGTTGACTCCACAGCAGCCGGTGAGCCATCGCCGGCCTTCCGTGATCCCGACTTGAGTGTGCGTTTCGCCAACGGTGTGGTTCCGCTGCTGAACCAACTTCACAAGCGCGCCCGCCGAATGACCCGGAATGCCGTGGACGCCGAAGATCTGGTGCAGGAAACGATACTGAGGGCCTACTCCGGCTATTGCACGTTCACCGAGGGGACCAACCTTCGCGCGTGGCTGTTCCACATCATGACCAACACGTACATCAACGGTCTGCGTCGTGGGAGCCGGCGGCCGAGTGAGTATCTGTGTGACCACATCACCGACCAGCAGCTCGCCCGCCGCGGCGAGAACGTCCCGGCCGGGTCGCGGTCGGCCGAACTCGATGCGCTGGACGCGTTGCCTGATATCGAACTGGCCGATGCGTTGGCCACGTTGCCACCGCAGTTCCGGCTGGCAATCTACTATCGCGATGTCGTCGGGCTCTCGTACCGAGAAATCGCCGAGGTGATGGCATGTTGCGAAGGCACCGTCATGTCGCGCCTGTATCGCGGTCGCCGACGTCTGCGCATCCTGCTTGCCGACACGCCCGAGCGGGCATAGCGGCGACAACCTATCAACACAACTCAGCCGGGCGGGCGAGTGTGACTGTTGTCGCCGGAACAACTGTGGTTGAACGCTGTGTGAACACCCATGAAAAATCACCGTAGGAGATCAATCTTGGCCGCTTCCTGGTGCCAGCAGCTTGTATAGTCAGGTCTGCCGAAAGACGTAACCGGTCAACGTGCGGGCAGACCGTCGAGGCCTGTGAAACGTTGGCGCACAACGTGAACCTGGAAGGAAACCCATGGGCAGCACGACACCACGGCCTGAACTCGTCGTCCTCGACATCGCGGGCACGACGATCGACGAGGGGTCCGCGGTGTACCGCGTCCTCGAACAGACGGTCGTCGCGCATGGTGGTTCGCCGACCGAGGCTGACATCGCAAAATGGCATGGCGCGGCCAAGCACGAGGCGTTGCGCGCACTGTTGGCCGTCGATGACGACACGGCGCTCGAGGCGATCGTCGACGACTTCCGCGCTCGGTTGAGGGCCGCGTACGCCGAGCATCCGCCGGTGCCGCTGCCGGGAGTTCCCGAAGCCTTACACGATCTGCGGGCGGCGGGGATCCGGGTCGCACTCAACACCGGCTTCGACCGCGACATCGTCGATGCGCTGCTGTCGTCGTTGGGCTGGGGCGACGATTCCGTGGTGGACACCGTCGTGTGCGGCAGTGACGTGGCGGCCGGCCGGCCGGCGCCGTACATGATCTACCACGCGATGGAGCGCCTGGGTGTGCAGGACATCTCACGCGTTCTGGTGGCCGGGGACACCCCGCGTGATCTGCAGGCCGGCACGAACGCCGGCGCCGGTTTCGTGATCGGGGTGCTCTCCGGTGCGGGCGACGAGGTCGAGTTGGGCGCCCACCCGCACACTCACCTGCTGCGGTCGGTGGCCGAACTGCCCGCGCTGTTCGGCGTCACGCGCGCTGCGGCGACGGTGTCATGACGAGCGGGCTCGACCAAGACTCAACCACGTGCCACGCCATCACCCGTACGCGCGCCGCGATCTGGCGTGGCGGCGACGACGTGGTGGTCGAATCGTTACCGGTGCCCCCGCTGCAGACCGGCGAGGTGCTCGTGCGGGTGCGCCTGGCCACCGTCTGCGGCAGTGACCGCCACACCGTGACCGGACGACGCCCTCAACCCTGCCCGTCGATCCTCGGACACGAGACCGTGGGGGAGGTCGTGGCGCTCGGCGGCGGCGAGATACGAGCGGTGGACGGGCGGGCGGTCGAAGTCGGGCAGCGCGTCATCTGGTCGGTGACACTGCCGTGCGGCGCGTGTGACCGGTGCGGAGCGGGCGTGACCGCGAAATGCCGGACGGTCCGCAAGGCCGGGCACGAATCGTTGTACTCCGCATGGCCGTTGTCGGGCGGCTACGCCGAGCGTGTCGTGCTGCCGCACGGCATGCCGGTGGCCGTCGTCGCCGACGACATCGCCGATGCCGTGGCCGCGCCCGCGGCCTGTGCGACTGCGACCGTGATGGCCGTGATCGAACGTGCCATGCCGGTCGCGGGCCGACGCGTCGTGGTGATCGGGGCAGGCATGCTCGGGCTCACCGCCCTCGCGGCGGCGACCGACCTCGGCGCCGCGATGGTCACCGCAGTCGATCCGTCAGACGAACGACGCGAAATCGCAAAGCATTTCGGGGCCGGTGCGACCGTATCGTCGGCGTCGGAGATCAAGGGGTGCGACGTCGTGCTGGAGTTTTCCGGCAAGGCCGCAGCGCTTCAGGCCGGCCTGCGCACCCTCGACGTCTGCGGTGTCGCGGTGTTCGCCGGCTCGGTGGCCCCCGACGGCGACATCGCGGTCGACCCCGAGGCCGTCGTCCGTCGTCATCTGACGCTGGTCGGCGTCCACAACTACGAGCCGCGGCACCTCGCCCAGGCGCTGAACTTCCTGCGGCGTACCAAAAGTCGGTATCCGTGGACCGATCTGGTAGCGGATCCCGTTCCGCTCGACCGGGTCGCCGACCTGTTGCTCGACGCGTCCGGCCCGAAGCCGCGATACGCCATCGCGCCGTGACGCGGCGCTAGTTGAGATCCGCGAGAGCCTTGCGTGCGGCCTCGAGTTCGGCTTCGAGCGCGGCGACCCTGGCGGCCGTCTGCGCACGCGCCTCGGCGATCACCGCGTCGAGCGGGGTGGAGATGTCGTCGTGCAGTTCCTTGGCCGCGCGGGACACCGCGGCGGCCGTGACGGTGAGGTTGCGCGCGAGGAATGCGCTGCCGTGCTTGAGTTCCGCGCGCCACTCGCCGTCCGCCGTGCCGGTGACGGTCAAGGTGAGCTCCACGGTCTTCGACCGCTTGCCTGCGGACTTCCTTGGGGCCTTGGCGGGCGCGCTCTCCTCCGCGGCGCTCTCCACGTACGGGGCGGCGACGGTGTCGGGCGAAGCGTCTACAGTCATGCGCCCCATTAGAACACACGTTCGACCTTCTGCGTCATTGTGCCGCGTAGCGTTCGCGGATCTGCACCGCCGTGTCCAGCATCTGCGACGTGCTGCTGAACCAATCCTGCAGATTCAGATCGACGATGAGTTCGTCCGCCCCGGCCTCGGCGGCCGTGTGCACATCCTCGATGATCTGATCGAATGTTCCGACGAAGGCCGGTCGATCCGGGCCCTCCGGGTGGTCGGTGAAGGTGACATTGCCGACGACGATCATTTCCATCGAGCTCGCGTCCCGGCCGTTTTCCTCGGCCACTTCCCGGATGCGGTCCCAGTTGCTGCGCAGTCGCGCCGCTCCGGCAGGTCCCGTTGTCGTGAGCACCGGTAGCCAGCCGTCCGCTCGGGTGGCGATCCGCCTGACGGCCGCGGGGCTGGTGCTGCGGCCCAGATTGCTGCCGCCGCCGGCGAGCAGGACCGGGATCTTCGAGACCGGCTTGGGGAGGACCGCGGCGTCCTCGATCACCACTCGGGGGCTCCGAAACGTCACCGGGTCGCGCCCCCATACGGCTTGGAGAACATCGAGTGTCTCGTCGAGAAAGCGACCGCGATGGGCGCGGGTGGCGCCGGTGGCTCGCAGTTCGTCGGTCGACCAGCCCGCACCCAATCCGGCGACCATGCGGCCGCCGCTGATCTGGTCGATCGTCGCGAGCGCCTTCGCGAGCTGGACAGGTGTGTGGAGTGCGGCGACCAGGACCGACGTGCCCAGGCGGACCTTGTCGGTCACGACCGCCGCGGCCGTGAGGATGGCCAGGGGATCGGCGGCCTGCCGCGAGTGCTCCGGCCATGGCACGTCGGTTCCCGCATACGGTTCGACGGGATCGCGTGGGAACAGCAAGCGTTCATACGTCCACACGCCGGCGTACCCCGCCGCCTCGGCCGTCCTGGCCGCCTCGACCACGTCACGGCGCAGGTCGACGTTCAAACGCTGGGGCAGGCGTAATCCGAGTCGCATCGTGGGCCTCCAATCCCGTTGCCTGATGGCAAGTCCTGCAACGAGTGTTGAACGCTCACACTTGTGTGAAGGTCAAATGTAAGCTCGGACACATGCGAATCGGCGAGCTCGCCGCCCGCGCCGGTGTCTCGCGTCGGCAGTTGCGCTACTACGAAGAGCAGGGTCTGCTCATGCCGAGCCGCGCCGCCAACGGGTATCGCGAGTACGGCGAGGCGCACGTCGACGTCGTCTTGCAGATCGCGGGTCTGCTCGACGCCGGACTTCCCACCCGCATCATCGAGCAACTCCTGCCGTGCCTGGACCAGCCGCAGACCTTCTACGTCCAGAACGTGACCCCGGAGATGGTCGCCACGCTGCAGCGCGAGCAGGCCCGGCTCACCGAACGCATCGAGTTCCTGACCCGCAACCGGGACGCCATCGCCGCCTACCTCGACAAGGTGCTGAGCGTGCGGTCAGCGAACCTGGCGCGGGATCGGCATACGCCCTGAACTGCCCGATTTCAGAATCACGGTGAGTTTATGTCTCCTACCGTCGCGATCTTGATGCGACCATGGCCGGCATCGTGCCGGTGAAGGTCGAGGAAAGGTCTGACTGTGACAAGCACTGTGGAGCGCGCCAACCGGATCACGCCGTTGGAACCGGTCGAGCTCGACCCGAAAGCCCTCGGCTTTCCGCCAAGCAACGTCGCGTCGATCCCGCCGCCGGCCCCACACTGGGAGGAGCTCGACTTCCGCGAGATCCTCTCGCGCCCAGCGGCATTCCTGTCGATCAGCCAATCGAACTCGCTGTACAAGCCGGGAGGTGTGCAGTACGCCGAAGGCCACGCCTTCCGCGGCAGCCTGGAGGCCACCGTCAAGGCCGTCAAGGCCGCCCGCAACGCGGAGAACTTCACGTCGTTCAACTGGATCGGCTTCTCGGTGTTCCGGGACGACTACCCGAAAACCGATTTCGACCGCGTGCAGTACAACGCCTGGACCGGACACATCGACGCGACGCCAGAGCAGATCGCCTGGGACAACGAGCTTGTCGGCGAGCTTCGGGAACTTGTGCAGCCGGGCGACAACGAGTTGTTCGAGAAGGCGTTGCAGACGGCGTTCGTCGGGACCGATCTGCCGGGCACCTTGTTCCGTCAGAAGATCGAGGTCGTGGTGCTCACGGGCATCCACCTCGACTGGTGCATCGAGGGCAACGCCCGCGCGGCCCGTGACCACGGCCTGCTGCCGATCGTCATCGGCGACGCCACCGGTGCGGTTCACCCCGACCACGAACGGGCGGCGTTCGAGCGGATCAACAACTTCTTCGCACCGGTGATCACCTCGGATCAGTTCGTGGAGTGGCTCAGCAGCTGATCGAGGAGGGTGCCGCTGCCATCGATCAGAAGTATCCGCTCCCCGGCAGCTTGGTGCCGCGCGTGAAGTAGGCGCCAACGGCCTGCGCCTTGTACGACGACGGATTGTGCGACGCCAGTGTGCGGATGTTGCGCCAATGCCGATCGAGCAGGTACGCCTGCCGCACGATCGACGCGCCACCGACATCGAAGATCTGTGACGCGGCCTTCTGCGCCAGCGCGTCGACGACGATCTTGGCCTGCGCGGCCCGCAACGACGCCTCGTGCGCCAATTTCAGGTCCGCGTCGGTCCCGTCGATGTCGGCCTGGTAGGCCCGCGCCAGCGCGTCGGCGGCGGCCAGCACAGTGGACTCGCCCGCGTACGCCGCGGCGGCGATCTCACCGATCTCACGTTGCAGCAACGGGTCGTCGGCAGGCACCGGGTTCGGCGCCCACGCGAAGCTGCGGGCCCGCGAATGAACGTGCTCGACCGCGTCGCGGCGCAGCGCGTGGATCACGCCGACCTCCAGAGCCGTGACGTACAGCTGGAAGAACGCGCCGGAGTGGTACAGCGACTGCTCTTCGTCGTCGGCGCCGGGCGGCGCGAATTGCATCACCTCGTCGGCGGGCACCGGCACATTCTCGAAGATCGCGGTGCCGGTGCCGGTGGCACGCTGCCCCATACCGTCCCAGTCGTCGAGCACTGTCACGCCCGGATGGTCGGTGGGCACCAGCGCAATCACCGACGCGCCGTCGGGATCACTGGCCAGCACCTCGGCGTAATCGGAGTACAGCGTGCCGGTGGTGAAGAACTTTTTGCCGTTGAGCACGTAGTTGTCACCGTCTCGAGTGAGCTTGGTCTGCCACGTGAACCCACCGGCCGGGGTGGAGCCGATCTCGGTGGACGCATTACCGATCAGCTTGCCGCTCAACGCCAGATCGATGCCCTTCTGTCGCGCCTCACCCTCGAGGCGCAGCCGCTCCTCGATGTGCGCGAAGTGCCCGCGCAGGATGTGCGCGACGTTGACGTCGACCGCCGCGATCGCGATCACCGTCGCGAACAGTTCGCGCAACGTCGCGCCGCCGCCGCCGTCGGCGCGCGGAATCCGCAGCGCGCCGAGACCCGAATGCTTGATCAGATCGATGACCGCGAACGGCCGTTCGCCGGTGCGTTCGCGCTCCAGGGAACCCTCGCCGATCTTCTCGATCAGCTCGGCCAGCCGCTGCGACCCGTAGGTCAATGGTTCGGTGGCGATGCCCGTCATGCTGTTGCCTCCTGGATGATCTGGCGGTACTGGGCCGCGCGGTGGGTTTCGGGGAGTCGCGGGCCGTGGCCGAACAGCTTGTGCCGCAACGTCCCCTCGGTGTACTCGGTCTTGTAGGCGCCGCGTCGCTGCAGTTCGGGAATGACGTGCTCGGCCACGTCGATGAACGTGCCGGGCGTGATTACATTGGTGAGGTTGAACCCGTCGACGTCGGTTTCGGCGACCCACTCCTGCAGATCATCGGCCACCTGTTTGGCCGATCCGACCGCCATTGCGCCGTCGACGTTGATGGCGTGGGCGTCGATGAAGTCGCGCAGCGTCCATTGGCCCTGCCCGAACATCTCCACCGACGACTTGAGGAACTCGTTGTCGGTCACCTCGACCGGGTCGTCGAGATCGAAACGCGACAGGTCGGTGCCCAGCCAACCCGACCACAGCGCCAGTGACCCCTGCGGATCGGTGTAGCCGCGGAACTCGTCATGGCGTGCCTGTGCGGCCGCCTGCGTCTCACCGGTGATGATGACGTGACTGTTGACGATCTTAACGTCGTACGGATCGCGTCCGGCCGCGGCGGCGCGGGCCCGGATGTCGGCGACCGCCGTGCGCAGGACCTCTTTGGTGGGGGCGCCGATGAAGATGACCTCGGCGTTCTCGGCACCGAACTGCCGGCCCCGTGTCGACGCGCCCGCCTGGTACAGCACCGGCGTGCGCTGCGGTGACGGTTCGCACAGGTGGATGCCCGGACGCGGAAGTGCCTGCCCTCGTGGTTGATCGGGTGGACCTTGGCCGGATCGGCGTACTCACTGCGGTTCGGGTCCGCGCCGACGGCATCGTCCTCCCACGAGCCCTCCCACAGCTTGTAGAGCACCTCGGTGTACTCGTCGGCGATGTCATAGCGGTCGGCGTGCGGTGTGATGGTGTCCAGACCGTGGTTACGCGCGGCGCTCTCCAGGTAACCCGTGACGATGTTCCAGCCCACCCGGCCCTTGGTCAGATGGTCCAGCGTCGACATCCTCCGGGAGAACGAGTACGGATGCTCGAACGACGTTGCCGCCGTGACTCCGAAGCCCAGATGATCGGTGACCGCAGCCATGGCGGGCACTACCAGCAGCGGGTCGTTGACCGGTACCTGCGCGCCGGTGCGCAGCGCGGTCTGCGGCCCACCGCCGAACACGTCGTAGATACCCAGCACATCGGCGATGAACAGCCCGTCGAACAGGCCCTTCTCCAGCACCTTCGCCAGGTCGGTCCAGTATCCGATGTCCTTGTACCGCCGTGCCTGCGACTCGGGGTGACGCCACGTACCCGCGACGATGTGCGTCACGCAGTTCATGTCGAACGCGTTGAGGATGATCTGTCGGGTCACAGCGTGCCTCCTGAAATGGGTTCGGGTGGGCCCGCGGGCAGGCTGGCCAGCAGCCGCTGGGTGTATGGGTCCTGCGGTGCGTCGAAAATGTCGGCAGCCGTTCCGGTTTCGACCACCCGGCCCTCGCGCATCACCAACACCCGGTCGGCGACGTGGTGGATGACCCCGAGATCGTGGGAGATGAACAGGTAGCTCAACCCGAGCTGCTCCTGCAGATCGGTCAGTAAGTCCAGCACCTGAGCCTGGATCGTGACATCGAGCGCTGAGACCGGTTCGTCGCACACGATCAGCGACGGCTCCTGCGCCAACGCCCGTGCGATGGCGACACGCTGCCGCTGGCCACCCGAGAGCAGCAGTGGACGGCGGTCCAGGTGTTCGGAGTCCAAACCGACGTCGTCGAGCAGTTCCCGCATCCGCTGGTTGCGGGACTCGGCGTCAGAACAGGCGTCGGCGGGCAGCGCGTCGGTGAGGATGCGCCGCACGGTCCACCGGGGGTCGAACGAGCTCAGCGGATCCTGGTACACCACCGCGATGCGTCGGCGCCGCATGCGGCGCTTTTTCTCGGTGAGCTCACTCCACGGTTCGCCGAGCAGGTGCACCGTGCCCTCGTCGGGCTCGGTGAGCGCCAACGCCATGCGGGCGGTGGTGGTCTTACCCGAGCCCGACTCGCCCACGATGCCGAGGGTTTCACCGACACCGATCTCGAACGACACGCCGTCGACCGCGGTGCGCTCCACGCCGTCGGGCCCACGGAACCGCTTCACGAGATTCCGCGCCCGAAGCAGCACATCCCCGGTCTCGGTGCGATTCCGCACGTGTACGGTGCGAGCCGGTTGATGCGACAGGCGCGTGCCCTTGCGGTGCGCGGCCGGAACCGCGTCCAGCAGCGTCCGAGTGTAGGGATGTGACGGCGCGGCCAGCACCTCGGCGACCGGACCTTGTTCGACCAGAACACCGTTGCGCATGACCGCGACCCGGTCGGCCAACCGGCCGACCACCGCGAGGTCGTGACTGATCAGCACCAGACCCGTGCCCTTGGCCTTCATGGAGTCCAGCAGAGCCAGGATCTGTGACTGCACCGTCACATCCAGGGCCGTGGTGGGTTCATCGGCGATCAGGAGCGACGGATCCAGCGCGATCGCCGAGGCGATCAGGGCACGCTGGCGCTGCCCACCGGACAGCTCGCCGGGTAGTTGGCGGGCCTTGAGTTCGGGTTCTGGGACGCCCACGGCCTCAAGGAGTTCCAGTACCCGCGTACGGCGGGCGGCCTTGTTGCCGTATTTGTGCAGCCGAAGGGTCTCGGCGATCTCGTCGCCCACCCGGCGCAACGGGTCCAGCGACACCAGGGCGTCCTGCAGCACGAACCCGACCTCGCGGCCACGAATGCGTCGCCAGTCCCGATCGGTGTTGCCCAGCATGGACTTTCCGTTGATCTCCAGGCGGGTGGCGTTGACCTTGGCGTCGGGTCCGGTGAGGCCGAGTATGGTCCGCGCGGTGACGCTCTTGCCGGAGCCCGATTCGCCGACGATGGCGAAACACTCACCCGGTTTCACGTCGAAGGACAGGCCACGGACCACGTCGCGGTCGCCGAAGGCGACTGTGAGGTCCGCGACGCTCAACAGCTCGGGCGGGCAGGAGCGAAGGGACTCCGGGGTGGACACGGTCATCGCGGTCTTCCTTCGAGCCGCTGCTGCAGGTAGCGGCCGACGACGGTGACGGCCAGCGTGCAGCCGACGATCGCCAGCCCCGGGAACAGCTCCAGCCACCATGCGGTGGAGACGAAGTCGCGGCCGGCGTTGAGCATGGCACCCCATTCCGGCGCCGGGGGTGCGACACCCAGGCCCAGGAAGCTCAGCGACGACGCCCAGACGATCGATTGGCCGATGCCCATGGTGCCCAGCACCACCAGCGGACGCATCGCGTTGGGGAACACGTGCCTGCAGATGATGTGTTTGGGCGAGTGCCCGAGAGCCGTTGCCGCGTGAACGTATCCGGAGTCCTTCACCGCGAGGACCTGCCCGCGGACCATGCGGGCATAGCCGACGGCCGAGCCGATGGCGACCGCCAGGATCTGCGTGACCACACCCGGACCCAACATCGCGATGAACACCAGCGCGAGCAGCAGACCCGGGATGGACAGCACCACTTCGATCAACCGGCTGACGGCGCCGTCGGCGAAGCGGCCGCCGAGGCCCGCGCCGAACCCGAGGATGATCGCGGTCAGTAGCGCCAGGGCGGTGGCGCCCACGCCGATGGCCAGCGAGCTCTGCGTGCCGTGGACCACGCGGGTGAAGATGTCGCGGCCGGATGCGTCGGTGCCGAACCAGTGCTCGAAAGACGGTGGCTTGAGCGGGTGCTCGATGTCGGTGTCGTACGGCGTGGCACTGGTGAAGGCGCCGGGCGCGACCGCCCAGGCCAGCATGAGCACCAGGAAGGCCGTGGCCAGGATGACCCCGGGGCGCACCCGCCGCGGCGGCGCCGAGGTGGAGCTGGGGGACATGGTGATGGTCATCGGGTCCTCCTCAGCCTCGGGTCGACGCGCACGAAGCCGAGGTCGACCAGCAGATTGGCCAGCACATAGACCGCGGCCACGAACAGCGTCACCCCGATCACCACCGGCATGTCCTTGCTCGTGACCGCGTCGACCAGGACCCGACCCAAACCGGGCCGTACGAACACCGATTCGACGATCACCGCGGTCGAGAACAGCGATCCCAGCGCCCACCCCGACAACGTCAGCCCAGGCAGGATCGCGTGCCGCAGCGCGTGACGCCAGCGCACACCCCAGTCGCTCATACCACGGGCACGTGCCGTTACCGAGAACGGCTGCTCCATGGCCGACGAGAACTCGTCGCGGGTGACCTGTCCGAGGTAGCCGGCCAACGGCAGCGCCAATGTCAGCGCGGGCAGGATCAGCCCCTCGATGTCGTCGCCCCCGATCACCGGCAGCAGCCGCAACTGAATCGCGAAGATGACCAGAAGCACGATGCCCAACCAGTATTGAGGTAAGGCGGCCAGGAAGATCTCCAGGGCCGAACCGACGCTCGTCACCCAGCGGGACCGGTGCGCGGTCAGCAGCGTGACCGTCACCGCGATCACCCACGCCGTCACGAGCGACACCAGTGTCAAGGTCAGGGTCGGCCCGAGGTGATCGCCGATGATGTCGGCCACGGGTTGCTTGAGGATGTAGGACGTACCGAGGTCACCGTGTGCCAAGCCGCCGAGGAAGTGCAGATACTGCACGATGGCGGCCTCGTCGAAGCCGTATTGCGCACGCACGGCGGCCAGCTGCTCGGGTGAGGGACGGGCCCCCGCGCCGCCGAGGATTGTCTGCGCGGGATCACCGGGCATCAATTGCTGGGCGAGGAACGTCAAAGTGGCTGCACCCCACAGCACGCCGATCACGCCGACGATACGGACAAGCGCACGCCGCACCCCGGGTGGGATGCGGCGGACGCCGGATACGGCCGAACTCACGGCGCCAACCAGGCGTCGTGCAGCACCGGCTCGCCCTCGGACGGCTCGATCCAGACGTCCTTGAGCTTCTTGTGGGCGACCAGGCGCGTCAGCACCGGGTACAGGCCAAGCTGGTAGGCCTCGTCGGCGACGATGTCCTGGGTCTGGCCGTAAAGACGTTCCTGCTCAGCGGTATCCGTGGTGGCAGCGGCCGCGCGGACCAACTCGTCGATTCTCGGGTTCTCGACCCAGCTCATGTTGTTACCGGGCGCGGCCTTGAGTGAGTCCGACGAGAACACGATCGACAGTACGGCCGGGGTGGGACTGTTCCAATAGGCACCGGTCAGCCCGTCATAGGCGTTCTTGTCGGAGAACGCGGCGAAGTACTGGTCCTGTGGCAGCGGCCTGAGCACGACGTCGAAGCCGATCTCCTTCTCCGCGGACTGGATGTTCTGGAACAGCGTCACATCCGCGGGCGGCGTGTCTCCCGGGTCTGCCGAATACACCAGTTCGGCGGTCAGCCGCTTGCCGTCTTTGGTGCGGTAACCCTCGGCGTCGCGCTGCGTCCAACCGGCCTCGTCGAGCAGCTTGTCTGCCGTGTTCTTGTCGTAGGAGTAGAAGCTGGGCAGGTCCTTGTAGTACGGCGTGGTCGTCGAGATCGGGCCGTGTTCCCATTCGTAGACACCGAGATATGCGCTCTTCACGGCAGCCTCGGCATTGGAGCCGTGGATGAACGCCTGGCGCACCTTGGTGTCGTTGAACGGCGCACGAGAGGTGTTGAGCGCAATACCATTCGGCAGACCCGTGTGGGTGAACTCCTGCGTCGCAAGGTTCGGGTCGGCCTTGAGCGCCGCGACCTGCTGTGGCGGCGGGTTGAAGATGATGTCGGCGTCGCGGCCCTGCACGGCGGCGGCGCGGACCGAGCCGTCCTCGATGAACTTCCAGCTGATGTGGTCGAGGTAGGCCGGGCCCTGGTGCTTGGCGTCGGCAGGCGCCGAGTTGTAGTCGGGGTTGCGGTCGAGTTCGACACTCTGACCGCGATTCCAGGCCTTGACGACGAACGGTCCGGTGCCCACCGGCGACTGGCAGTTCTGCTCGAGCCCGCGCGCCATGGCCTTCGGCGACTGGATACCGAAGAATGCCTGTGAGAGCACAGGCAGCAGAGCCGAATACGGCGTCTTGAGCCTGAGCTCGAATGTCGCCGGGTCGACAGCGCGCGAGCTTTCGTAGTAGGGCCGCAGATAACCGGCGTCTGTGGCCGATTCGGTCGCCGGGTCGAGGATGTGCTCGAAGTTCGCCTTGACAGCCTCGGCGTCCAGCGGGGTGCCGTCGTGGAACTTCACCCCCTGCTTGATCGCGAAGGTGTAGGTCAGGCCGTCGGGGGAGACCTCCCACGACTCGGCGAGCCATGGCACCACCGAGCCGTCGGGTCGCTCGGAGACCAGGCTGTCCAGGTACTGGCGCGCGACGTAGGTTTGCGGCATGTCGCCGAAGTTGTGTGGATCCAGGCACGTGGGTTCGCGGTCGGTCGCGTACACGATGGAGCCCCCGCTCACCGGGTTCCCATCGGATGCGGACTCGTCGACGCCGCCGGAACCACCGCAACCCGCGAGGGTAAGGGCGGCGACGAGCGCGAGCGAGCCGGGAACGGCACGGCGATATGGAGTTCGGATCACTGACTGGTCTTTCGATCGACGGAGCCGATGTCACCGGTGCGGTCGGGACGCGTCCGGTGGGCACGCGGATGTTGATGACCGCGTCATATTGCCGTAAGGCTTCTTACGGAAATAGCGATCGAATCAGCGCGATTCTTTTCGTTCCGGCAACTGCCCCGCGGCTTTTCGCGGCTCAGCGCGATGAGCGCCACACCGCATCGCGCGGAGTGGCCGGCACGTCAGGAGGGCCGCGTCACGAGAGCCACGTCAGAACGGTGTCCCCGGAGGCGGGGGCGGCGGAGGGGCCGGCGGAGGAGGTGGCGGTGGTGGCGGCGGTGGGCCCGGGATCGTGATCGGGGGCAACCCGGGGATCAACACGACGTTGGGCGGCGGAGGCGGTCCCCCGGGTGGGGGCGGCGGCGCCTCGGGCGGTCGCACCACGACCGGTGGCGGTACGTAACCCGTGCTGGTGTTGATCGTGATGACCGATCCCGGTATGGTCCGTCCGCTCGGCGTGGTGCCGACGACGGTGCCTCTGGTCGCGGAACTGTTGACCGGCGTGGGGTATTCGGCGACCTGGAATCCCGCTTCCTGCAACTTCTTGCGGGCCGCGTCGAGTTTCAGCCCGGTCACGCTGGGCACCTGGCTGCCCGGACCGCCCTCGACGTAACGCGGGTCGGTGGGTGGCATCGATATCGGACCGAAGTGCTCGGCGACGGGCTTCATCGCCCGGTACCACGTCAGTGCGGGCTCCGTACCGCCGTACAGGTCGCCGTCGCCGCACTTGCGGAGCGGATATGAACACAGACCGGACGGCGTGGAGGAGTCGTCGAAAATGTAATTCGCCGCGGCATATTGGTTGGTGAAGCCGAGGAACGCCGAGGAGCGGTGCGACTCGGTGGTGCCGGTCTTGCCCGACATCGGCAGCGTCCACCCCACCGAAGACGCTGCACCCGTTGCGGTTCCGCCCGTATGGTCTTTCCCCAGCGCGTTGGCCATCGTGTTGGCGAGTCCTTCCGGCACGGCCTGCTCGCACGGCACGGTCTCGACGCCCACTTCTTTGCCGTTGCGGTCGAAAACCTTGTCGATCGGTGTCGGTGGACACCACACGCCGCCCGAGGCCAGGGTCGCGCCCACATTGGACAGTTCGAGGGCGTTGAGCTCGAGCGGCCCGAGGGTGAACGATCCGATGTTCTGCCGCTTCACATAGTCGGCGATGCTCTCGCCCGAATTGTCGGTGTACGCCGCGGCGCTGCCCGGTTCGGCGTAGGACCGCAACCCCAGCCGGACCGCCATGTCGACCGCGCGAGGCACCCCGATCTGCGAGATCAGTTTGGCGAATGCGGTGTTGGGGGACTGGGCCAGCGCATCGGTGACGTTCATCGGACTGCCGTAGGCCCGGGCGTTCTTCACGCACCAGGTCTCCTTGGGGCAGCCCGGGGTGTCGCTGCTACCCAGCCCGCGGGCCGCGAAGCTGGCGGGTACGTCGAGGCGCGCGTTGATCCCCATCCCCATGTCGAGTGCCGCTGCGGTCGTGAAGATCTTGAAGATCGACCCGGCGCCGTCACCGACGAGGGAGAACGGTTGCGGTTGCATGGTCTCGCCGGCGTCGAGGTTCAAACCGTAGGTGCGGTTGTCGGCCATCGCGACCACACGGTGCGCGGTCTTGCCCGGCGTGATCACGTTCATCACGCTGGCGACGCCGCGAGTGGTCGGTGCCGCGGCACGGTCGACCGCCGACTTCACGCTGGCCTGCACAGCGGGGTCGAGGGTCGTGCGGATCAGGTAGCCGTTGCGCGCGACGTCTTCTTGGCTGATCCCGGCGCTCGCCAGGTACTGCAGCGCGTACTCGCAGAAGAACGCGCGGTCACCCGCACCGATACAGCCCTGCGGCAATGGATCGGGACGTGGCAGCACCCCGAGCGGCGTGGCCTTGGCGGCGCGCAGCTCGGCCGCGTGGTCGGGCAGGTACTCGATCATGGTGTCCAGTACGAGGTTCCGGCGTTGCAGAGCGCCGTCGGGATTGGTGTAGGGGTTCAGCGCGCTGGTGGACCGCACCAGGCCCGCCAGCAGCGCGGCCTGCTGCCAGTTGAGCCGGGACGCGTCGATCCCGAAGTACGTGCGTGCCGCGTCCTGTACCCCGAACGAGCCGTTTCCGAACGACACGAGATTGAGGTAGCGGGTGAGGATCTCACCTTTGGACAACGCGTTGTCCATGGCCAGGGCGATGCGGATCTCGCGCAGCTTGCGGGCCGGGCTGATCTCGACGGCGGCGCGGCGTTCGGCCTGGGTCTTCGCCTTGACCAGCAGGTTGTAGTTCTTGACGTACTGTTGCTCGAGCGTGGAACCGCCGCGTACGTCCTCTATTCCGCGCAGATAACCGATGAGCCCGTTGAGCGTTCCCTGCAGATCGACACCATTGTGCTCGGCGAATCGCTTGTCCTCGATCGAGACGATAGCGAGTTTCATGGTGTCGGCGATCCGATCACTGGGCACCACCCAGCGCCGCTGCTGATAGAACCACGCGATCGGCTCGCCGGCTGCGTCGACCATCGTCGACACGATCGGCACCTCGCCCTCGAGGACCAGTTCGGAATCCTGTGCCACCTGATCGGACAGTCGCATCACGAGCATGCCACCACCGCCGAAAACGGGGAACAGCAACAACATCGCGAGGAATCCGGCCAGCACGCAATGCATGGCCAGCTTGGCAACCGTTTCCCCCGACCGGCGGGGCGGGCCGGACATGGATCAAGCGTATGCCCGCCGGCGTCGCGCGGTGACGGTTACACGTAACTGGTTCGCGCCGTTGCCATCTCGGACCGGTAACGGCTCGGGTGTCGGGCGGGAGTGCCTGCGGGACCGGCCTAGGAGGTGGCGGCCTTCTCGCGCGCCAGCGCCTGGGCGACGACGCCGCGGGCCGGACGGGTGCGCACCACCTGCGGCCACCAGAACCAGCGGCCCATCAACGCCGCGATCGACGGCGTCATGAACGACCGGATCACCAGGGTGTCGAACAGCAGGCCCATACCGATCGTCGTGCCGACCTGCGCCACCACCGTCATCTCGCTGACCAGCATCGACATCATGGTAAACGCGAACACCAGGCCGGCCGCGGTCACCACCGACCCGCTGCCGCCCATCGCACGGATGATGCCGGTGTTGATCCCCGCGGGCAGTTCCTCTTTGAGGCGCGCCACCAGCAGCAGGTTGTAATCGGCGCCGACGGCCAGCAGCACGATGACGGCCATCGCCATCACCATGAAGTGCAGGTCGATGCCCAAAATGTGCTGCCACACCAGGATCGACAACCCGAACGATGCGCCAAGCGAGATCAGCACCGTGCCGACGATGACGGCGGCGGCCACCGCACTGCGCGTGATCAGCAGCATGATGATGAAGATCAGGCACAGCGCCGAGATACCCGCGATGATCAGGTCGTAGTTGTTGCCTTCCTGCATGTCCTTGAAGGCCGCGGCGGTGCCGCCGACGTAGATCTTCGAACCCTCCCACGGAGTGTTCTTCATGGCCTCCTTGGCGGCCAGCTTGATCTGGTCGATGAGCTTGATCCCGTCGGGTGTCAGCGGGTCACCCTCGTGGGAGATGATGAACCGCACCGCTTTTCCGTCGGGGGAGATGAAGCTCTTCATACCGCGCTTGAAGTCGGCGTTGTTGAAGATCTCCGGCGGCAGGTAGAACGTGTCGTCGTTCTTGGCGGTGTTGAACGCCTCACCCATGGCGGTCTGGCCGTCCTGCATCGCGGCCATCTGCTCCTGCAGACCCTTCTGGGTCTGGTGCATCGTGAGCATCATGGTGCGCATCTTGCGCATCGTCTCGATCTGCGGCGGCATCATCGCCACCATCCGCGGCATGAGCGCGTCGAGCCGGTCCATGTCCGGCAGCAGTTCCTCCATGGCCTCGGTCATGGTGTCCATGCCGTCGAGCGCGTCGAACACCGAGCGCATCGACTGGCACATCGGGATGTTGTAGCAGTGCGGTTCCCAGTACAGGTAGTTGCGCAACGGGCGCAGGAAGTCGTCGAAATTCGCGAGGTTGTCCCGCAACTCCTTGACGTCCTCGACCATGATGTGCGTCTTGCCGACCATGCTGTGGGTGGTCGATGCCATCTCCTGCATCAGCACGATCGTGCGGTCCATCAACTCGATGGTGCGCTGCATCTCGTCGGCCTGCAGCAGCATGTCGTCGGCCCGGTCGAGCATGTACTTGCGGTTCATGGTCTGCAGCGTCCCGCTCATGCTCATCTGGGCCGGGATGGTGCTGAACTCCAGCGGTTCGCCCTGTGGCCGGGTGATGGCCTGGACGCTGCCGATACCGGGGACGCGGAACACCGCCTTGGCGATCTTGTCGATGACGAGGAAGTCGGCCGAATTGCGGACGTCGTGTTCGGTCTCGATGAGCAGCAGTTCGGGGTTCATCTTCGCAGGCGAGAAGTGGCGTTCGGCGGCGGCGAACCCCTCCTGCGCGGGCAGATCGTCCGGCAGGTAGTTGCGGTCGTTGTAGTTGGTCCGGTAGCCGGGCAGGGCCAGCAGTCCCACCAGCGACAGCAGGATCGTCGCCATCAGCACCGCACCCGGCCAACGCACCACGAAGGCGCCGAGCCGCCGCCAGCCCCGGATCCGCATCGCGCGTTTGGGTTCGAGGATCTTGCCGAACCGGGTCGCGACGGTGATCACCGCGGGTCCCAGCGTCAGTGCGGCCACCACTGCGATGGTCATGCCGACGGCCATCGGGATGCCCAGCGTCTGGAAGTAGGGCAGCCGCGTGAAGTGCAGGCACAACGTCGCGCCGGCGATGGTCATGCCCGAACCCAGCACCACGTGGGCGGTGCCGCGGAACATCGTGTAGTACGCCTGCTCCTTGGACTCGCCGACGGTCCGGGCCTCCTGGTAGCGCCCGATCAGGAAGATCGCGTAGTCGGTCGACGCCGCGATCGCGAGCGTCACCAGCAGCTGGGTGGCGAACGTCGAGAGCCCGATGAGTTCGTGATAGCCCAGGAAGGCGACGACACCGCGCGCCGACTGCAGGCAGATCACCACGAGGAACAGCGTGATGAGCACCGTGACGATCGATCGGTACACCAGCAGCAGCATCGTGATGATGACCAGGAAGGTCGCCGCCTCGATGATGCGCACGCTGCGGTCACCGGCGATCTGCTGATCGTTGGCCAGTGCCGAGCCGCCCGTGACGTACACCTTGACCCCGGGCGGCGGCTCCAGCCCCTTGACCAGGTCCTGGACGGCCTGCACCGACTCGTTGGCCAGCGCCTCACCCATGTTGCCGGCGAGGAACACCTGCACGTAGGCGGCCCTGCCGTCGTTGCTCTGCGCGCCGGCCTCGGTGAGCGGATCACCCCAGAAGTCCTGGACGTGCTCGACATGCGCGGTGTCGGCCTCGAGCCGGTCGACCATGTCGTTGTAGAAGATGTGCGCGTCGTCGCCGAGCGGTTTGTCGCCTTCCAGCACGATCATGGCGGAGCTGTCGGACTTGAACTCGTCGAACACCTCGCCGATACGCTTCATCGCGATCACCGACGGCGCGTAGTCGGGGCTCATGGACACCGACCGCATCTGACCGACTTCTTCGAGCGACGGCACCGTGGCGCCCAGGACCCCGAGCAGCGCGATCCAGCCGAGGATGATCGGGATGGCGAGTCGACGGATCCATCGAGCTATCCCGGTGTGCTCGCTTTTGCGCGCGGCGGGACTGTCGGTGGGTACGGCCATGAAAACCCTTGATGGTCGGTCTGGAAGTCACGACGCGGCAGTGGTTAGGTCCGCTATCGTCCCACTGTCTTACCAGATGTCGGGGTTCGCCAGGGGCGTCCCCTCCGCCGACACACCCGTCAGAACTGCACCCCTCGGGTGAGCGCACCATCGACCACCAGGTTCGTTCCCGTGATGAAGCTCGCCGCGGGGCTGCTGAGGAAGACGACGGCGTTGGCTATCTCACGCGGTGTCGCCATCCGCCCGGTCGGGTTGAGGGCGAGTGAGGCGGCGAACAACTCGGGATCGTTCTTCTCGATGGTGGGCCACACGCCGCCCGGGAAGTAGGTGTTGCCCGGGCTGACCGTGTTGGCGCGTACCCCTTGCGCCGCGAGCTGGTACGCCAGCCCCTGGGTGTAGTGGATGATCGCGGCCTTGAACGTGCCGTACGGTCCGGCCGCGAAGTCGATCTCGCGGCCCGACACGCTGGAGATGGTCACGATCGAGCCGGCCTCGCTCTTCAGCAGGTACGGCAGCGCGGCGTCGACCAGTCCGACCGTGCCCATCATGTCCACCTCGAAACTGGTGCGCCAGTTCTCGTGGCTCTCGGGGATGGCCAGCGCGCTCACGTTGGCCACGACGCCGTCGAGACCGCCGAGCGTCTCGGCGCTTCGCGCGACCCAGTCGGCGACCGCGGTACCGTCGCCGACATCCACCGGAGTGCCCACCACGGTCGCGCCGTCGGCGGCGAGCTCCTGTTGCGTCGCGGAGACCGATTCGGGAGTGCGGGCGCAGAACGCCACCGCGGCGCCCTCGGCCAGCAGCCCTTCGGCGACGGCACGCCCGATGCCGCGCGTGCCGCCGGTGACGACGAAGCGTTTACCGCTCAATCCAAGATCCATGGCAGTCCTGTTCGGGTTCAGTAGGAGATGGCGCCGAGTGCGCGGCCCGCGCTGCGCAGCTCACCGTGGATGCCGCCGTAGGCCGAGGCCGCGGGAAGCAGGCGTTTGTCGATCTTGGTGAGGGCACTGTAATTCACGTCGACGACGTTGGCGATCGGATTCTGCGCGATCTGCGTCAGCAACTGATAGGCGTCGTACTTGTCCAGGCCGTACAGCTCACCGAGCCAGGTGATCATCTCGACCTGGCTGGCGCGCCATGCCTCCTCGAGCGGACGGCCCGAACCGATCGCCATCAGGTGTGTGTCGGTCTCCAGCCGCGGCCAGGCCGGGCCGCCGCCCTTGATGAGTTCGACGATCGCGGTGACGTTCATGGCGCCCTCGACCGCGGTGCCGCAGGCCTCGCCCTCACCCTGGCGGTAGTGGCCGTCACCGAGCGAGAACAGGGCGCCCTCGACGTTGACCCGCAGATAACAGGTGGCGCCCGCGGTCATCTCCGGGGTGTCCATGTTGCCGCCGAACGCATCGGGCACCAGTGACGTGCGGACCTCACGCCGTGCCGGGGCCACCCCGACGGTGCCCAGCATGGGGTTGGCGGGCAGGGCCACCTCGAAGTCGCTGCCGCGCGCGGTGAACCCGACGGTGTGGGTGGCGGGGTCGTACTCGTAGATCCAGGTGCGCTCCGGCAGCGGGTCCTGCAGCGTCGGACTCACCGGGATGCTGGTGAGCCCGCCGAAGAACGGGATCAGCGTCGAGGCACCCCACGTACGGGCCGGGGTCAGGTCGACCAGGTGTACCGCCAGCGTGTCACCGGGTTCGGCGCCCTCGATCCAGAACGGCCCGGTCTGGGGGTTGAGGTCCTCGGTGTCGAGCGCGGTGCTGGCCACCGAGTCTTGGCTCGTGATGCGCCCGCCGTAGGCGTCCTCGGTCCACAACGTCAGTACCGTGCCCGGCTTGATCCGCATGATGGGCTCGGCTCCGCCGAACGTGTAGTGCAGCTGCTCGACCGTCGGTACGAACGTGATGTGATCCATGCACACATCCTCGTATGGCGGGGGCCTTTGCGCTGAACTGGGGTGAAATTACGCTGCTCGCAGGGGGACTGGCGCCTGGTCCGCCTCATCGAGGGTCGAGGCGCCGCTGCCCGTCACGGCGGGGCATGGCCGCCCACGCTGGATCGATCGCACCGCACCGAGATTGCACGCAGGGACAAAGTCCGCGCGTTCTGTGTCCCTGGATGCAATCTCGGCGTCAGCGCATCTCGGCGATCGCGTGGATCACCTCGTCGGTCGACACGATCGCGTTCGCGTAGTTGGGCAGGTTCACCTCGAGCGCGGCGCGCATCTCCTCGACCGAGTAGTCGGCCGTCGCGTCGCGCACCAGCGTCACCTGGTAGCCCAGTTCGGCGCCGTGGCGCACGGTCGCCTCGACGCACGTGTGCGCGATGAGCCCGACGACGATGATCTGGCGGACGCCGTGACGTTTGAGCAGCAGGTCCAGATCGGTGTTGGCGAAGCCGCTGGAACACCAATGCTCCTGGGCCACAAGGTCCCCCGGACGCGGCGCCAGGTCTGGGTGGATCTCGCCGCCCCATGATCCGTACTCGAACGTGCGGTGCGACCAGGCGGCCCGTTGGATCGGCGCGACGTACCGCCACGTCTCGTAGTCGCCGGGCCGGTAGCGCCGGTGCAGCGCGTAGAACACCGGGATGCCCGACACGCGTGCGGCCTCGGTCATCTCGATCATGTGCGGCACGCATCCGATGGCCTCGGCGACACCCCGAAGCCGGTCCCACACCTTGCCGCCGTCGGAGATGAAGTCGTTGTACGGGTCTATCACCACCAGGCCGGTTGCCCCGGCGGTGTAAGACACTGCGGCACTCTGATCTGCAGCCATCTGTTCTCCTCATCCGAGGGTAAGTGCTCAGATGAGCCCCGCGAGGCCTGTTGCACCCTTGTCACCGAATCGATACGGGCGCCGCTGAGCCGCAGGGGAACCGGTGCCGAAGTCGCGCGGACTCGCCGATGGTCGTCGGCGGCCTGACGGATGTAGACCTCTACAAACGAACACGGCCCGGCTGTACGGCTCACCCGGTTTGGTCGATTCACCGCGACGTGGCCGCCATCTGATGCCCATACTTCCCGTGTCATCGAGTAGCGAGAGGTGGGATAGTGACGACGGATGGTCAAATAGATTCCGCGCCAACGGAGTTGAAGCGAGAGTTCTCGCTGTGGTCGGCATTTGCGTTCATCTCGCCGATCGTGGCGATGTACGGCATCTACGGTCTGTCGCTGTCGACGGCCGGACCCGGCTTCTGGTGGACCTTCGTCATCGTCCTCGGCCACCTTGCCGCTTCCAACCGCCTCGGGCGCCTGCGTCTCGGGATCGGCGTGACCGACGCCGGCCGCCGCAACCCGGCCGTCACCGCGCAGGCGGCCGCGACCCTGCACCTGCTCATGCGAGGGCGAGCGATCCTGGGTATCGGGACGGGGGCGCGTGAGAGCAATCAGCCCTACGGGGTCGAGTGGTCGCGACCGGTCGCACGGTTCAAAGAGTCTCTTGCGACGATCCGTGCGCTCTGGGACTCCGGGGGCGATCCGGTCACGCGCGATTCTCCCTTCTTCCCGCTGCACAATGCGGTGTTCGACCTACCGCCGTATCGCGGTCGGTGGCCAGAAATCTGGGTCGGCGCCCACGGGCCACGCATGTTCCGGGCCGCGGGCCGTTACGCCGACGGGTGGTATCCGGTGGCGATGATGCTCACTCGCAAGCAATACACGGCAGGCCTCGATCAGATCCGCACCGCTGCGTCGGACGCCGGCCGCGACCCGTCCGCGATCACGCCCGCGTGCCTGTTCTTCATCGTGACGGGCGGAAGCCGCGACGAGGTCGACGAGGCGCTGGCCTCGCCTGCTATCAAGGCCTTCACGCTCAACGCTTCTGCGCAAACCTGGCTCAGGCACGGCATGAGCCATCCACTCGGCGAAGCGTTCAGCGGCGCACAGGACATCCTTGCGCCGGAGTACGACGAACAGACCGTCCTGTCCGCCACGGCGGAGGTTCCGCAGGCACTGCTCAAAGAGTGCTTCGTCGCCGGGACGGCGACCGACATCATCGATCAGGTCGCCGAATGGCGCGATCACGGTGTGCGCCACGCCGTCATCGGCAACTTCAGCGCTGTGCAGCGCAGCGCGCGGCGGGAAGTGGCGGCGCATATCCCGCTGACCAAGATCCTTCGGGGCCTACGGAATTTGTGAGCGGCTGCAGCGGCGTGGACTGTACCGGGCTACACCGGAATTCGTCGAGGACAGTTTTGTTGTCCAACTACCACCCCTGAACCGGCACTCCTCGGTAAGGTTGGGCGTGTCTTCACCCCGATCGGATAGCGAGGAAACCTGTTGGTTCTCTACGTATTTCGGTGCGAGTCCGGCTGTGGCACCACCAAGCAGCTGTATTCGATGAGTTCGCGCCCCGACGTGATCGACTGCCCCGGCTGCAACGGCGCGGCGCGGCGACTGATCTCGGCCCCCAACATCGGCCGCAGTGGGATCGGCATGGCGTTGCAGGACGCCACCCGAGCCACCGCGGACCGCCCGGCGGTCGTCTCGTCTCCTTCCCCGGGGACGCGGCGACAGAAACAGAAGGTCACCACCAACCCGCTTCACCAGACGCTGCCCCGCCCCTAGCTGCCTAGCCGTCCGACAAGGAGGACACATGCCCGACCTCGTATTCCCGCTGGACTCCACCAAGAAGTTCACCGAACAGGAGAAGCTGGGCCACAACCGCTGGCACCCCGACATCCCACCAGCGGTGACGGTCAAGAAGGGCGACTCGTTCCGCGTCCACTGCCGCGAGTGGTTCGACGGCGCCATCCACAACGACGACTCCGCCGACGACATCCTCAACGCGCCGCTGACCACCGTGCACGTGCTGTCCGGCCCGATCGCGGTCGAGGGCGCCAAACCCGGTGACCTGCTGATCGTCGACATCCTCGACGTCGGCCCCGTCCCGCAGGAGGACTCCGGGCCGCTCGCCGGTCAGGGCTGGGGTTACACCGGCATCTTCCCGACGCAGAACGGCGGCGGCTTCCTCACCGAACAGTTCCCCGACGCCTACAAGGCGATCTGGGACTTCTCGGGTCAGAGGGCCACGTCGCGGCACGTCCCTGGCGTCGAGTTCACCGGCATCGTGCACCCGGGCCTGATGGGCACCGCACCGTCGGCGGGCCTGCTGGCCAAGTGGAACGCCCGTGAGGCCGCGCTGATCGCGACCGACCCTGACCGCGTGCCGCCGCTGGCGTTGCCGCCCGAGCCGCAGGACGCGATCCTCGGCAAGCTGAACGGCGACGCGTTCACCAAGGCCGCGGCCGAGGCCGCGCGTACCGCTCCGCCGCGGGAGAACGGCGGCAACCAGGACATCAAGAACCTCACCAAGGGCAGCCGGGTCTTCTATCCCGTGTTCGTCGACGGCGCGAACCTGTCGGTCGGCGACCTGCACTTCTCGCAGGGCGACGGCGAGATCACGTTCTGCGGCGCCATCGAGATGGGTGGCTTCATCGACCTGCGGGTCGACGTGATCCCCGGCGGTATGGAGACCTACGGCGTCGGCGAGAACGCGATCTTCATGCCGGGTAACACCGATCCGCAGTACTCCGAGTGGCTGGCGTTCTCGGGCACCTCGGTGACCCTCGACGGAGAACAGCGCTACCTCGATTCACACCTGTCGTACCAACGTGCCTGCCTGCATGCCATCGACTACCTGACCAAGTTCGGGTACAGCCCCGAGCAGGCATACCTGCTGCTGGGCGCCGCGCCCATCGAGGGCCGGCTCTCCGGTGTGGTGGACATCCCGAACTCGTGCGCGACCGTCTACATCCCGACGGCGATCTTCGACTTCCCCGTGACGCCGACCGCGGCCGGACCCGTCAAGATCGATCCGGGTATCGGCGCGCCGCACTCGTCGTTCAACTGACGTCCGCGACGTGGTCCCGGGGGTGGGGACGGGCCTTCTCTATCCTCGTCACCGGGACCACTGCGCCGCTCGCCGTGCCCGCCCGGATGGTGGTCCCGTGCGTCCGGGCGGCCGAAAGGACGTGAATGACCCCGATGGCCTCCAACGGCGCCTCCCGCCTCGGCACCCGGTTCGGGCCCTACGAACTGCGGTCGCTGATCGGCGTCGGCGGCATGGGGGAGGTGTACCGCGCCTACGACACGGTCAAGGGGCGTGAGGTCGCGGTCAAACTGTTACGGGCCGAGTTCGCGGCCGACCCGCGGTTCCAGGAGCGGTTCCGGCGCGAATCCCGCGTGGCCGCGCGCCTGCAGGAACCGCACGTCATCCCGGTGCACGACTTCGGGGACATCGACGGCGTCCTCTACATCGACATGCGGTTGGTCGAGGGCGCGAGCCTCAAGGAGATCCTGCGCACCGACGGCCCGCTGGATCCTCGTCGCACGGCGTCGATCGTCGCGCAGGTGGCCTCGGCGCTGGACGCCGCGCACGCCGACGGCCTGGTGCACCGCGACATCAAACCCGAGAACGTGCTGCTCACCGGGGGCGACTTCGCGTACCTCGTCGACTTCGGGATCGCCCACATCGGCGGCGAGGCCAGCGTCACGATGACCGGCATGCTGATCGGATCCAGCGCCTACATGGCGCCCGAACGGTTCTCCGGCGAGACGGTTGGCCCGCCCGCCGACATCTACGCGCTGGCCTGCCTGGTGTACGAGTCGCTGATCGGCAGGCCGCCGTACGAGGCGGGGGACCTGCGGCAATTGATGAGCGCGCACATGTTCTCCCCGCCGCCGCGGCCGAGCATCATGCGCCGCGGCGTCCCGCGCGCGTTCGACGAGATCATCGCGACGGCGATGGCCAAGGACCCCGCCGCGCGGTACGCCACGGCCGGTGACCTGGCACGGGCGGTGTCGGCCGCCGCGGCCGGACAGGCGCCGCCATCGAAACCGACCCCGCCCGCGACCGGTCGACCGCCCACGCCGACCCGGCAGTTCTCCACGGTGTACCCCAACCCTGAGCACACCGGGTTCACGCCGTACCCGCCGGCCTATCCCTCGGTGCCGGCGCCGCCGCCCAGGAACCCGACGCCGCCGGCACCCGCCGCTGCTGTTGCGGCTCCCGCTGCGCAGGCGCCGGGCAAGAAGCGGTTCACCCGCACCCAGGTGATGCTCGTCGTGGCGACGGTGGTGCTGTTCGGCATCGCCGCGATACTCGCGACGATGCTCGTGGGCGGTGATGACAACGCGTCGACCGGCAACACGCCCCTCGCCCCGCCCGAGGGTGCGACTCCGACGTCGGAATCGACGACCACAACGACGTCGAACCGGTCGGCCACCGAGACCGTCAGCGGTACCGACGAGCAGGGCTTCGTCGGCCACACCGCCCGGTGTGACTCGGATGCGACGCCTGCCGCGCTGATCCGCACGGCCACGTCGCTGGCGATCATCTGCGAGCGCGACTCCGGCGGCTATTACTACCGCGGCGAGCGGTTGCGCGACGGCGCCAACCTGGAGATCCCCAGCGCCCAGCCCTCGGGGGACGGCTTCGTCGCGGTCAATCCCTCCGACGGCGCACGCTACGAGGTGTCACCAGAAGGTCTGACCATCATGAGCAACGGCCACGTCGACTCGTCGGAGCCGCCCGAGGAGTACGGCTCGAAATAGTTCACACCTGAACGGTTTTCAATCCGGACAGGTCGGTCTGCATGAGCACCACGTTGTAGTCGCCCCACAGCGACATGTTCCAGTAGAGATTGTTGAGGTCGGGATCGCCGTTGTCGTCGGCGAGCATCCCGGTGCCGGACCACGGATGGATCATCGGCGCGTACAGGCCCGGGTAGTCGGCCGAACTCGCCAGCTCGATCGGATCCGACCAGGGGCCCTCGGGCCGGTCGGCGACGCGCATCTGGATGTCGTTGTTGCCGTCGCCGTACAGCACGACGTACTTGCCGAGGTACTCGTTGTACTGCACCGACAGTTCACTGACGTTGCCGCCGGTCTTGGCGCCGACCAGGCCACCGAGGTAACCGCCGAGCACGTTCGGGTCGTTGGCCCAGTCGACGACGAAGCCGAACAGGCCCGTCGACCGCGTCGAATCTCCGATGACCGGCGCGGCCACCGCGGCGTTGCCGACGACCCAGCGGTTACCGTCCCAGTACTCGTACTTCGACAGGTCGGTCACCGCGTCCTCGGGCACCCGCGACAGATAGGCCGAGCCGGCACGGCCCGAAGGGGTTCCGAACGCGTACAGGTACCGGATCCCGTCCTCGCCGACCTGATCCTCCGGCTGCAGGACGTAGGCCGCCTGCTGGAAGTTCTGGCTGCCGGGCACATACAGCGTGCTCGAGCGGAACCAGCCCGCCGAGCGGATCGTCGACGGCGCCGGCACCCACGTGTCGGTGCTCGGGTCGTAGACCGAGATCGCCGAGAAGTTGGTGGTCCAGCGGCCAGGGGTGTCCCACGAGCGCACCGACATGTAGTTGACGTACTGCGTGCCGTCGATCTGCACGCCCGCGGTGGGGATGACGGTGACCTCCGAACCACCGAAGAGCCCGAACAGGTTTCGTCCCGACGCGGGGATGAACTGATAGGCCGGTCCCGTCTGCTCCAGTCCCAGCCCGTCACCCAGCACGCGGTCGGTGCTGATCAACAGCACGTTGGACCGCCAGAATCCGGACATACCGGGTCCGCTGAACGTGTCGCCGAACGCGGTGTGGACGAATCGCCGGCCGTTCCACTCGCCGCCGTCCCACATGATGCCCAGATCGGTACCCCAGATGTTGAAGCCCGACGTGTTGTTGGTCTGCGGCCAGTTGCCACTCGGATTCGACACACCCGTCACCCAGCCGAGCGGCACCGAGTCCAGCCGGCTCGGCAGCGGGTTCACCACGGCCGATGTGGTGATCGCAGGTGCCGCCAGCGCCGTGGACGCACCCGGGGTGAAGGCCCGCTCGAACTCGCGGCGCGCGAACGCCAGCAACGCCCAGGCGGCGGGTGACGGTGTCGGTGCGACCGGTGTGCTCGCCGCCCGAGGCGTGAAACCGGCTGCGGCGGTGAGCAATCCGCGCACCAGGCCGGTGATCGTCGGCCGCGACGCCGAAACCCGCACCGGCTGTTGGGCTTTCACGAGCAACGGAGCCGTGGGTCGCGGCGCGACGAGCTCGGTCATCTGGCGCAGATCGGGCAGCGTGAGCGTGGGAGCGCTGAACGCGGACAGGGCGGTGTTGACCTCGGAGCGGATCTCCTTCGCCACCTCAGTCGACCGGGCCCGCACGGTGGCCACGGCCTCAGGCACGTTCGGCGCATCGGGCACCTTCACGACCGGGGTCGCGGTCTGGCGCTTGCTCGTGGCGGGGGTGGTCTTCGACGCTGCCTCGGCCGGAAGGTTCCCGGTGGCACCGGTCTTTGAATCGGTCTCGGTGTCGGCCTCGGCCGCGGCGCGCTTCTCGGCCCGCTCCCGGGCCCGCTTCTCGGCGTGTTCGCGGGCTCGTTCGGCCTTCTGCCGGGCCTGTTTGTGCGCCTCGTTGATGGCACCTTCGACGGCCTTGGCGGTCTGCTTGAGCGATTCGCTGAGCTTGCCCGTCGTCGGGATGCGCGGCTTGGTGACGACACCGGGCTTACGGGACTTGTCCGTGGCTGCGCCCGCAGACGGCGAGGACGCCCCCGACGTCCCCGACGTCCCCGACGTCCCCGAAGAGGTCGAGGTGGACGACGAGGTGGAGGTGTCCGAGTCGTCGGCCCACGCCACACCGGTTCCGGTGGTCAGTGCGGCTCCGATGCCCAGTGCCACGGCAAGTGCGCCGACGCGTCCCACATACGCGGCGCCGCTCGTCGTCGATCCCATCAGCAACCCCTTGTCGTCGGCTGCCGAGCAGTATCTCAGAGCGACGGCAAAGGGTTGACGATGGTGCTGCGTCGTGTCTCGATGTTCTGAGCCGCCTCGATCAGGCGAACTGCCGGATGTCGGCGAGTGTGGACGCGACGATCCACACAGGAGATCCCCAGCAGGCTTTAGGCTGGACACAACGGATCGAGGGAAGAGGACGCGCATGAAGATTGTGGTCGGCTACGACGGGTCCCTGTCAGCCAATGGCGCGATCGAGACGGGCAGTGTGTTGTTCCCCGGCGCGGAGGCCGTGATCGTCTACCTGTCCACACCGCCGTTCGGCAGCAAGGGATTACGCGCGCGGTTGCGGCATTCGGCGCGCAACGTCGACGAGTTGATCGACCTGGTGGACACCGAGAGCGAGGGCGAGTCCGCGCGTTTGGTCGATCTCGGTGTGACGCTGGCCCGCGCGGCGGGCTGGACAGCCGAGCCGCTGGTGAAACGCACCTGGGCGGGGGAGGGTCTCGGGCTGGCGCAGGTCGGTGAGGAGCTGCAACCCGACGTGATGATCGTGGGCGCGCGCGGCACCGGGGCGTCGGAGTCGAAGATCGGCAGCGTGTCCGATCTGGTGGTGCACCACGCGCCTCGCCCGATCCTGGTGGTGTCGCAGTACATGCTCTCGGTCGAGCACGAGGCCGTGGCCGACGGTCCGGTGGTGGTGGGCGTCGACGGGTCGGCAGGTTCGGACCGCGCGTGGAAGGCCGCCGAGCAGTTGTTCCCCAACCGCACCGTGGTGTCGGCGGCGGTCGACGACGGCGACGCCGACAGCGCCGACGCCATGCATCACGTCCGGCGGTTCCGCGGTTCGGGTGCGGGTTCCACGGCCGACGCGCTCGTGGCGTTCGCCGACGAGCAACGGGCCGCGACGCTCGTCGTCGGATCGCGGGGCCGGTCCGGGCTCAAGAAGGTTCTGCTCGGCAGCGTCGCGGGAGCCACGTTGCAGCGCACGTTCCGGCCGGTTCTCGTAGTGCCGGGCGGCTGATCCGGGGGCACATCTCAGCGCGATCACGGATCCATACCGGATCGTGACCGGCAAACCACATCCGTCTCTGTAGCAACTATTGTCACACCTAGTCGCGCGTCGGGGCTTCATCGATCACGTCGAAGACGTGGATTGCACCCGCTACGTCAGCTCGAAAGGTGTGTCATGCCGGCATTTCGTCGACTGGCATCGGCGCCGCTTGCCCGCGTCGTCTCTACTGTGGCAACTGCACTCACGGCTGGGCTGGTCGCTGGTCTCGTCACAGCCACGCCCGCTGCGGCCGACCCGTGCTCGGTGCCGACACCCAGTGCGTCCGCACGCGGTCTGGCCCCGTCGATGCCCGACGCCATCTCCAAGCTGCCGATCCCGCATCTGCCGATCGGCCGCAAACCCGTCAAGACCGCCAACACACCGGAAGAGGCCAAGGACACCGCCGTCGCGCCCAACACCGCGGCACGTGCCGCGGCCGCGCCGGCCGCATCGACGGCCACCACGGTCGGCTGGATCACCGGCCCCAACACCGACAGCTACACGCGTTTCGGCATCTCCGGTGCCGACCTGGGCATCATGTGGGACAACGGCCAGACCGGCGCCAACCGCCAGGTGCTCATCGCGTTCGGCGACACCTTCGGCAATTGCAATGTCGCAGACCAGGAGTGGCGCAAGAACACGCTGTTCCGCAGTGCCGACCGCAACCTCGCCGACGGCATGAGCATCCCCGGTCCGGTACCGGGCAACGTCTACGCCGGATCACCGGTCGACGCCGCGCGGCCGAACTTCTCCCGCCAGGTGATCAAGAGCCTCGGGCTCGCGGGCACCGAGGTCACCGTGATCCCCACCGCTGGAATTGCGGTCGGCACAACGCAATACGTCAATTTCATGTCGGTGAGCCGATGGGGTGCGCCCGGGCAGTGGTCGACCAACTTCTCGGCTGTCGCGGTCTCGGGCGACAACGGCGAGACGTGGACGGTGCCCGCGACGAGCATCCGCCCCAGCTGGTTCAACACCGTGCCGGGCGTGCCGTTCGTCTGGGGCGACCAGAACTTCCAGATGGCGGCGTACCTGCGCCACAACGGGTACGTCTACGCCTACAGCACCGGTGCGGGACGCGGCGGCATGCCGTTTCTGTACCGCGTCGTGGAGACGGCCGTGGCCAACAAGTCCGCCTACGAGTACTTCACGCCGTTCGGGTGGATCAAGGGTTTCCCGTTCCTGGCGCTGCAGGTGGTGTGGGCGCCGGGCAGCGAGATGTCGGTGGCGTGGAACGATCACCTCAAGAAGTTCGTCATGCTCTACACCAACACGACCAGTTCGGTCGTCATGCGTACCGCCGACAAACCGGAAGGGCCGTGGAGCCGCGCGAAGACGATTGTCAGCTCCACGGCGGTCCCGGGTGGCATCTACGCGCCCTACATCCACCCGTGGTCGCAGGGTGAGGATCTGTACTTCACGCTGTCGCGATGGTCGGACTACAGCGTGATGTTGATGCGCACCACGCTCGAAGCCGCCGGTTAATTCGTTGCCGTGCCGGCTGAGGCGCGTTCGGCGATGCGGCGGTGCTCCTCGGCGGAAACGACCAACGCGTCGGGACCGGGATAGACCGTCGCCTCATGTCCGTCGGTCACCCAGCGCACCACGTACGGGGGAGAGCCGTCACCGGCCCGCACTTCGATGATCTCGGCATGCTGCTCGTGCTTGTCGGTGGTCGAACCCTTCACGACCAGGAAATCGCCGACCTTGGCTTTCATCGTCCGCTCCTTTCGTCCGGACATCTCTTCGATCATGGACACCTCTATGGTGCCGCGCATCGGGCCGAAAGGTGAAGAGCGAAGGGGAAAAGCCGATCCGCTCAGCCGGCGGTCTTCCCGGCGTCGACGACATAGACGGCGCCATGGACCGCGGCCGCGTCGTCGCTGGCCAGGAACGCGATGGTCTTGGCGACGTCGGCGACGTCCATGAAGCCCCGCGGCGCCGCGATGCGCATGATCAGGTCCCAGTCGGCGTCCTCGGGTGCGGCGAACTCGGTGGTCTGTGGGGTCAGCATGCCGCCCGGGCACACCGCGTTGACCCGCAGCCGTTCCTTGGTGAACTCGACCGCCAGAGCGCGGGTCAACCCGACCAGCCCGTGCTTGGCGGCGCAGTAACCCGCCGAGTACGCCTCGCCCTCGATACCGGCGATCGAGGCGACGTTGACGATGTTGCCGCCGGCCCGCAGCAGATGCGGCAGGGCCGCGCGACACAGGTAGAAGGGGCCGTTGAGGTTGACCGCGAGGTCTTCGTCCCAGTCCTCGTCGGTCACCGAAATCGTGTGGCGCATCTGATGAAAGCCCGCGACGTTGATCAGGCTGTCGAGGCGGCCGAACTGCGCGACGCACTGTTCGACCGCCTGCGCGCACGCCTGTGACGACGAGATGTCCACCGACGCGTACTTGCCGCCGGGCACCTCGCCGAACACCTCGGCCATCCGGTCGGCGTCCCGCGCGATCCCGAACACCGAGGCCCCGCGCGCGGCGAACAGCTTCGCCACCGCCGCACCCAGTCCTGACGAGGCGCCGGTCACCAACGCGGTCTTGCCATGCAGATCCGTCATGCCTAGACCTTCTCATGCGGCCGCAGCGGCGGAACCGCGGCCAGCAGCATGCGGGTGTACTCGTGCTCCGGGGCGGCGAACAACTCCGCCGCCGGCCGGTACTCGACCACCTGCCCGTCGCGCAGCACCATCACGTCGTGGCTCATCCGGTGCACGACCGCCAGGTCGTGCGCGATGAACAGATAGGCCAACCCCAGTTCGCGTTGCAGGTCGGCCAGCAGGTCCAGCACCCGGGATTGCACCGAGACGTCGAGCGACGCCGTCGATTCGTCGAGGATGAGCAGCTCCGGCTCGGTCGCCAGTGCCCGTGCGATGCTGACCCGCTGGCGCTGACCGCCCGAGAGCTCATGCGGATACCGCGACGCGAAATCGGCAGGGAGGCCCACCAGTTCGAGCAGTTCGGCGACCCGCCCGGTGCGCGCCCGCCTACCCTTGGCCAGACCGTGCACCTGCAGCGGCTCACCTATCGTGGCTCCGACCCGGGCCCTCGGGTTCAGCGAACTGAACGGGTCCTGGAACACCAGGCTGATCCGGCGGCGCAGATCGCGTCCGCCGCCGAACACGTCGGCTCCGTCGAGTGTCGCGGTGCCCGCGGCCGGTTCCGACAGGCCTGTCAAAGCGGCCGCCACCGTCGACTTGCCCGAACCGGATTCGCCCACCAGGCCGAGGGTGGTGCCGCGCCGGATGGTGAACGACACGCCTCTGACCGCAGGGACGTCGGCGTACCGCACCTCGAGATCGGTGACCTCCAGCAGGACCTCGGCATCGGCGGGCGGTGCCGGGGGACCGGCGTCGTCGACGCGGGGGCGCGCGGCTAGCAGTTGCCTGGTGTACTCGTGACGTGGCCGGTCGAACACGTCGAGGACCGGGGCCTGCTCGACGGCCTCCCCGTCACGCAGCACGGTCACCTCGTCGGCGACCTGGCCGATCACCCCGAGGTCATGGCTGATCCACACAACGGCCGCGCCGAAATCCCGCTGCAGATCCGCGACCAGGTCGATGATCTGCGCCTGCGTCGTCACATCGAGTGCGGTGGTGGGCTCGTCGGCGATGAGCAGTTCCGGATCGCACGCGAGCGCGATCGCGATCATCACACGCTGCCGCTGCCCGCCGGACAACTGATGCGGATACGCGTCGAGCCGTTCGGGCGGCAAACCCACCGCCTCGAGTAGTTCGCCGGCGCGGGTGCGCGCCTGACGCCGCGACATGTTGCGATGCGCCTCAAGCGATTCGGTGATCTGACGCTCCAGTGTCAGCAGCGGGTTCAGCGACGTGCCCGGGTCCTGGAAGACGAAGCCGATGCGTCCGCCGTGCACCGAGCGCAGCAGTCGCGCCCGCGCCCCGACGAGCTGCGATCCGTCGGCCAGGGTGCTGGTGCCCGTCACCACGGCGCCCGGCGCGTCGAGCAGGCCCGTGGCCGCGAGCACCGTCAGAGATTTCCCCGAGCCGGATTCGCCGACGATGCCCACGGTCTGCTCGCGGTGCACGTCGAACGACACCCCGTGGACGATCTCGCGTCGGCCTATCCCGACCGCGAGGTCGCGCACGCTGAGGATGGGAACGTCCGTCTGCTGGTCTGTCATCAGGTCCTCTTGGCCTCCATCAGCGTGCGCTGCTTGGGGTCGAGCACGTCACGCAGCCCGTCGCCGAACAGGTTGAACGCCAGCACCGTGACGAAGATCGCCGCGCCGGGGAACACCGCCATCCACCATGCGAGCGTCACGAAACCCTGTGCGTCGAAGATCATCCGGCCCAGCGAAGGCTGTGGCGGCTGGATGCCGAGCCCCAAAAACGACAGCGACGCCTCGGCGAGGATCGCGAACGCCAGCGACAACGACAGCTGAACGATCAACGGACCGGCGATGTTCGGCAGAATGTGGCGTCGCAGGATGTATCCGCTGGGGGTGCCCATGGTGCGCGACACCGCGACGTACGGTTCCACCCGCACACCCAGCGTGCTGGCGCGTGCCACGCGCGCGAAGATCGGGATGTAGACGATGCCGATCGCGAGCATCGTGGTGGTGACGCCAGGGCCGAGGATCGCGACGATGGCCAATGCCAGCAGCAGGACCGGGAACGCGAACATCACGTCGACGACGCGCATCACGACCGTGTCGAGCCATCCGCCGCGGTAACCGGCGACGACGCCGATGGTGACGCCCACGAGCGCCGCGAGCGCGACGCTGACCACCGCGACCCGTAGGGAGGCCTGTACGGCGACGAGGATGCGGGAGAACACGTCACGCCCGAGTTCGTCGGTGCCGAACCAGTGCGAGGCGCTCGGGCCCTGCAGGGCGCTGGGTACGTCGATGTCGTTGACGCCGAACGGCGCGACCCACTGTGCGGTGAACGCGACGATGGCCACCGCGAGCAGGACCGCGGCGCTGACCGCGGTGACCGGATTGGACAAGAGCAGCCGCCAGGACGCGACGCGGGTCTGCTCGGTGACGGTCATGACAGCCGGATCCTCGGGTCGACGACCGCGTAGAGCACGTCCACGAGCAGATTGATCAGCAAAAACAGCACCGCGATGAGCAGCACCGCGCCCTGGATCACCGGATAGTCCCGTGCGGCAACCGAATTGAACACGAGCCGACCCAGCCCCGGCCATGCGAACACCACCTCGACCACGATCACCCCGCCGAGAATCGTGGCGAGCTGGATGCCGGTGATGGTCAGCACGGGCAACAGCGCATTGCGCACGATGTGGCGGAACGTGACCACGGGCGGCGCAAGACCTTTCGACCGCGCCGTGCGGACGTAACCCATCGCCGCGACCTCCAGCACCGCAGAACGCACGTAGCGCGTCATGATCGCGCCTGCCACAAGTCCCACGGTGAGCCCGGGCAGGACGATGTGGCGCAGCCAACCGCCGGGATCGTCGAACAGCGGGCGGTAACCCGACGTCGGTAACCAGCCCAGCGCCGACGCGAACAGCCCGATCAGCAGGATGCCCAGCCAGAAGTCCGGGATCGACACGCCGAACTGGCTTGCCACGCGCACGATCGCGTCGCTGACCCGGCCCTCGCGCAGTGCCGACCAGATGCCGGCCGGGATCGCGATCACGAGCGCGATGAGAATCCCGACCAGGCCCAGCGACAATGTCGCCGGTAGCCGCTCCAGCAGTGTCACGGTGACCGGGTCGCCGTTGCGGAAGCTCACTCCGAGGTCACCGGTCAACGCCGAGCCGATGTAGGAGAAGAACTGTTCGACGATGGGACGGTCCATACCGCTGGCCGTGCGCAGCGCCTCGTACGCCTCCGGGGTGTAGCGGGTACCCAGCGCGATGCGGACCGGGTCCCCGGGCACGAGGTGGACCAGCGTGAACACCACGATCAGCACGCCGACGAGCACCACCGCCGAGTACAGCAGTCGCTGCGCCAGGAATCGCACGATCGGGTGGTTACCCAGAAGTGACGCAGAAGTCACGCGTCACCACCTCGGCCCAGATCGGCCGTGCGGAACCGGATGGCGCCGTCCCGGCGCGCGTCGTATCCGGACAGGTCGTTGGACCACGCCTGGATCACCGACGGGTTGTACAGGTAGATGTAGCTGACCTCGTCGGCGATGCGGGTCGCGGCCCTGGTGTAGATGTCTTTGCGCTTGGCCGTGTCGGTTTCGACGCGGCCCGCGTCCAGCAGTCTGTCGACCTCGGGATCGGAGAACTTCTGTGCGTTGCTCGTGCCGTTGGAATGGTGCTGCGCGTAATAGAAGTCGTCGGGGTCGATGTTGCCGAGCCACCCCATCATGAGCATGTCGAAGTTGCCGGTGTTCTGCTCGTCCAGCCACGTCGCGAAGTCGACCGTGCGGATGTCGACCGTGATGCCAAGCGGCGCAAGGTTGTCGGCGATGATCTGCGCGGCCGTGACGGTCTCGGGGTACTCGCTGGTGACCAGCATGTCGAGGTTGTCCGGATGTGCCCCGGCCTCATCGAGCAGCCTCTTGGCCTCATCGGTGTCGAACCGGTAGCGCTCGTAGCTCGTGTACCACGGGTTGCCCTCCGGGATGGCCAGCTGGTTGATCGCCGCGGTGCGGTAACTGGTGGCGGCGGCGATCGCGTCGCGGTCGATGCCGTAGGCGATCGCCCGGCGCACCCGCACGTCGTTCCACGGGGCGCGGGCCTCGTTGAGCGCCAGATACCAGTAGTCGTTGCTCGGTGTCACCGCCAGTGTCAGCGAGTCGTCGTCACGCAACTGCGCGACGCGTTGCGGCGGCACCGAGTCGGTCCAGTCGACCTCACCGGCCTGCAGTGCCGACAGCGCGGTCGCGGGCTCGGAGATGAACCGGAACGTCACCCCGGACACCCGTGGCGCGGACCCCCAGTAGTCGGGGTTGGCCTTCAGGGTGATCGAGTCCCCGCTCTTGCGCCCGGCGAACGCGAACGGCCCGGTGCCGATCGGATGGGTGGCGATCTGCCCGCTCTCGACGTTGCTGCGCTGCACGATCGCCATACCTTTGAACCCGCCCAGATTGGTCAGCAGGTTGGGCGTGGGATGGGCCACGACGATGCGCACGGTCGCCGGATCGGGGGCGCTCACGTCGGTGACGGCGGCGAACTTGTCGACGTTGGTGAGCTGCTCGTCGATGATGCGCCGGTACGAGTAGACGACGTCGTCGGCGGTCAGCGGGGTGCCGTCGTGCCAGCGGACCCCGTCACGCAGATGGAACGTCCACGTGAGCTCGTCCGGGCTGACCTCCCACGACTCGGCGAGCGCGGGTCGCATCTGCAGGTTCTCATCGGGTTCGACGAGCGTGTCGAACACGTTCTCCAGCACCTCGAACGAGAAGTACGCGCTGGTCTTCTGCGGATCGAGCTGATCGGGCTCACCGGCGATCGCCGCGATGAGATTGCCCGACGCCTCATCGCCCAGATCCACCCGTTCACCGGTCGAACAGGCAGTGAACACCAGCACGAGAACGGCGAGCCATGCTGTGACCATCCGTCGGTTCGTCACGATCCCCCCAGGATCATCCGGTGTCACCGGCACCGGCATGACACGTACGCGACCATACCGGTGACGACGGTCACCAAGACTGCGATACTCACCCATTGTGACCTTCAAGCGCATGGCTGCAGCGATCGCCTCGGTGCCCGCACTCGTGTTGGGGCTGTGGACGGGGGTGGGCGTCGGGTTTGCCGGCCCGGCTCAGGCCGACCCCGTGATGCAGGGCATCTACAACTACCAGCAGGAGGGTCTCGACGCCGCGACGTGGACGATCTACCCGTCGTGCGTCCCGGTCGTCGGCGACTTGCGCGAGCCGCTGTACCTCCCCGTGGCGTGCATGCTGCACGTGCAGGGCTCGAAGGGCGTGAGCGGTGGTGACGCCAGGATGGCGGGCGGCCAGTGGCAGTTCACGACAAGCATCAAAGAGGGCATCAAGTGCGCCGACGGCAGCTGGGCGCCGATCGAGGAGACCTATCGGTTCAACGACGTCACGCTCACCGGGACGCGCCAGGTGGCCAACAATGCGGTCTGTGGGCTCGCGCCGGCCATCCACACCTTCCCGTTCACGCTGAGCTTCAAGGAGCCGCTGCCCATCCCGGTCGATCAGTACCCGCTGGACTGCGAGCCCTGGGGCCTGCGCTTGTGCACCTAGCGAGCGGGGGGGGGGGGGGGGGGGGGGGTGACGCTCCCGCTGCTCAACGGCAAGGTCGCCGACATCACCGGGCCGGGCCGCACCGACCGGTTCGGGGTGGCCTGCACCGATCTGGGTGCCTCCGTGCTCGCCCCGGACGGCAAGCTCATCTCGGTGTTCGGTAACACCTTTTCGGGTCACCGCGTGGGACAAGGGGATTGGCGCTCGCCGATCGTGCTGATCGGCACCGGCGACGCGAACCACGAGATCGTCTACGAGCGTGCCGGGGGACCCGATCCGAGATACGCGCGTCAACTGTGGCCTTACGTGCACGACGACGCCTCATCAGGGTGGCGGCGCGGCGGGATCAGCACCGTCATCCCCTCGGACTTACTGCGCGTCGGTGATTCGTTGTATCTGCACGCGATCGTCAACCGGGGCTTCGCCAACGTGATCTGGACCGAGATCTGGCGGTCCGACGACTGCGGCGCATCGTGGGAACACCTGGGGGAGCGGGCGAAGTTCCCCGCCGATCTGCACGACGGGCATGCCCAGTGCTGGTCGTGGGACCACGACCCCGACGACGGTTGGGTGTACGTGGCGGCGACCGGTTTTCAGCGCGACAAGGGCATCATCCTCATGCGGGTGCGCCCCACGTACATCGGCGATCGAACGCGCTACCAGAGCTGGGGTCACACCGGCGGCCGCTGGCAGTGGGGGGCGCGTGCCACCCCGATCACCCCGTCCGAAGAACGTTGGGGCGAGCTGAGTCTCCGTCGGCTGGGCCCCGACAGGTGGATCCTAGGCGGGTTCTTCGCGTCGCGTTACGCGCTGGGATACCGAGTGATCGAGTCGCCCGTGGCCAACATGCACACCACACCCGTGCAGACCCCCGTGACCGGGTGCTCCTGGCGCGACGAGCACCACGCAGGGTGCCGCGTCGCCCAGTTGTACGGCGGTTACCTGCTACCCGGATCCCGCCTGGACCGCACCGGCGGTGTCGGCTTCGTGGTGTCGCAGTGGCACACCGCCTCCGGGTGGCCCTACCGGGCAATGCAATTCAAAGGTCATCTCGAGGACACCGTGAAGGAACCGCCCAGCGTGCTGTGAATCAGGCGGTGAAGCCGCCGTCGACGTTCCAGTTGGCGCCGGTGACGAATCCGGATTCCCGACCCGCGAGAAAGCTCACCACGGCCGCGATGTCGTCGGCGTGGCCGTAGCGACCCAACGCCGTCGTCGAGCTCATGATGTCGGCAAGACCTCCGTCGGCCGGGTTCATGTCGGTGTCGACGGGACCCGGTTGCACGTTGTTGATGGTGATGCCACGCGGGCCGAGTTCACGGGCCAGGCCGATGGTGAGGGCCTGCACGGCACCCTTGGTCATCGCGTACACCGACAGGTTGTCAATTCGCCGGCCAGCTTTTCGGCGTCGGTGGCCGACGTGCCGTACGTGAACGCCACTGCCGCGCCGTCCGCGGCGAGCCGCCGAACGATGCCGGCGCCGATGCCGCGCGCGCCACCCGTCACGAGTACGCGTCGGTCTGCCAGTGGGCTGATACTGCCGGCTTGAGTCATGTCGAATTCCCTTCCGTCCCGGTGCTGGGGGTAACCCGGGCGCGACGAAACGGGATTCCCGGTGTGACCGGCATCACTGGAAACCGACCGCGGTTCGGCACTGTCCGCCTATCGTGAGCGCGTGACGAAAAGAATCGTGGTGTGGGGCACGGGTTTCGTGGGCAGCATGGTGATCGCCGAGATCGTCCGGCATCCGTTGTTCGAACTCGTGGGCGTCGGGGTCAGCAGTGCCGAGAAGGTGGGGCGTGACGTCGGCGAAATCTGCGGGTTGGGAGCGCCGATCGGCGTCACCGCCACCGACGACGTCGATGCGCTCATCGCGCTCAAACCCGACGCGCTGGTGCACTACGGGCCCACCGCGGCACACGCCGACGCGAACATCGCGCTGATCACGCGCTTCCTGCGCGCGGGCATCGACGTGTGTTCGACGGCCATGACCCCGTGGGTGTGGCCCGAGATGGACCTCAATCCGCCCAACTGGATCGAACCCATCACCGAGGCGTGCGAGGTGGGGCAGTCGTCGTGCTTCACCACCGGGATCGATCCCGGTTTCGCCAACGATCTGTTCCCGATGACGCTGATGGGGCTGTGTTCGGAGGTCCGCCGCGTGCGCGCCTCGGAACTGTTGGACTACACCAACTACACCGGCGACTACGAGTTCGAGATGGGCATCGGCAGGCCACCTGAACACCGGCCGCTGCTGGAAAGCCCCGACATTCTGATTTTCGCCTGGGGCGCAACGGTTCCCATGATCGCGTACGCCGCGGGCATCGAACTCGACACCATCACCACCACGTGGGACAAATGGGTGACCCCCGACGATCGCAAGACCGCCAAGGGTGTCATCGAGGCGGGCAACGTCGCCGCGGTGCGCTTCACGATCAACGGCGTCTACCGCGGCGAGACCCGCATCCAACTCGAACACGTCAACCGCATCGGGGCCGATGCCGCACCGGACTGGCCCACCGGCAACGACAACGACGTCTACCGCGTCGACATCGAGGGCACGCCGTCGATCTCGCAGGAGACGGCGTTCCGGTTCACCGACGGTTCGGGCCGCGACGCCGCCGCGGCCGGGTGCCTCGCGACGGGACTGCGCGCGCTCAACGCCGTACCAGCGGTCAACGAGCATTTGCCGGGATGGGTGACACCTCTGGATCTACCACTGATTCCTGGATTGGGAACCATTCGCTGAGTAACGCCTGTCCCGTCAAAAGAGATGGAATACCGGATAGGTTTTCCTTCGAGACGGGGGTGACATGGTTGACGGGACAGGGCTGTCGATCGGCGCGACCAATCTGACGGCGGTGCACGTGGGGCGCGCCGCTGTGACGCGGACGCCCGTGCTGACGCGCTATCCCCACCGGCCCTCTGAGGTGGGGGTGCCCGGTGAGAACCCCAACCTCACCGAGCGCGGTCTCATCCTCACCGACTTCGTCGACCGCGTCGGCGACCCTGTCGGCCTCGTGGCCGTCGACGGGTCGTCGCACCGCGGTGAGGTGCTCGTCGCCGAGGCGCTGGGCGCGTTGTTGGTGGCGCTGACCGGCGGCCGCCCGCTCGGTCCGGTCGCCATCACCCATCCGGCGCACTGGCGGCCCAACCAGATCGACACGCTTCGCGGCGCACTCGGGCCGGAGTTCGGCGGTGCGCCGCTCGTGGCGGACGCGACAGCGGCGCTGACGGCGCTGCAGGACGATCCCGGCGTGCCGACCCGCGGTGTCATCGCCGTGTGCGATTTCGGTGGCAGCGGCACCAGCATCACGCTCGCCGAGGCCGACAACGGCTACCAACCGATCGCACCGACGGTGCGCCACGCCGACCTGTCCGGCGCGCTGATCGACCAGGCGTTGCTGACACACGTCGTCAACGACCTGTCGGCAGCGGGCACCATCGACCTGAGCGGCACGTCGGTGATCGGGTCACTGAGCCGATTGCGCGCCGAATGCCGGCGCGCCAAAGAACGGTTGTCCACCGAATCGGCAACCACGCTGGTCGCCGACCTTCCCGGGCATCGCGCCGATGTGCGCCTCACCCGCACCGAACTCGACGAGGTGCTGCGCGCTCCCCTTGGCGAATTCGTCGGCGTGCTGCAGGACACCTTGGAGCGCAACGGTTTACCACCTGGTGCGCTTGCGGCTGTCGCCACCATCGGTGGCGGGGCGCGCACCCCGGCGATCACCACAACACTGTCGGAGCATCTGCGGGTGCCCGTGATCACCGTGCCGCAACCCGAACTGAGCGCTGCGATCGGCGCCGGCCTGATCGCCGCGCGCGCAACGGTGCGTGACAGTGCGACCGCCCTCGTACCGGCGGCCGGGGGCGCCGGTACGGCGACCATGGCCGCGGCCCTGGTCGCCCCCGAACCTCCCGCCGCGCCGCAGGCGCTGGCGTGGTCGGACGCCGACGACGTGCCCGATGTCGCACCGCTGGACGATCACGTCGACGATGAGCCGGCTTCGTCGGTGTACGGCCCGCGTCCGCAGGTGCAGTTCGCCGGCCCCGAACCGGCCGACACCGACGCCGCACAACCCTGGTACCGGCGCCGCGTGGCCGTCGTCGGAGCGGGCGCCGTTGCCGTGCTGGCGGTCGTGGCCGCGACGGTCCTGGTGGTCAACCGTGACAGCGGCGAGGTCACGGTACCGGCATCGACCGACACCCCAGTCACCACTGAGACCACCGGGACCACTGCGGCCACTGAGACAGCCCCTACCGCCGGCGACGCCCCGCCCGCGCCGCCGGTGGCCGTGGAGGAGCCGCCGCAGACCTTCACCGAGGCGCCGCCCGCGCCCCAGACCGTGGTGCAGACCGTGACACCGGCCCCCGTCGAACCACCGGCCGAGACGCAGCCGACGACGGAAACGCCACCGCCGTCCAGCGAGCCGCCACCCACCACCACCGAGACGCCTCCACCGACGACCACAGGGGCACCGACCAGCACGTCGCCGCCCTGGAGCCCCACCGCGCCGTATCCGACGATCCCCGGTCTGCCGTGGGTGCCCGCACCCCAGGTTCCGGGGGCCAACCAGTAGGCTGCGAAAAACGCTGCCGCCCAGGCTCATAGGAAAATCCTGGCGCCACCCGGGACCAGCGGCCAGTATGGACCAATGACCGATACGCAGGGGAACACCGGGGCTCAGGTGGTGATGCGGCGACTGCTCGCAGAAGGCGTCGACGTGTGCTTCGCCAATCCCGGCACCTCGGAGATGCACTTCGTCGCGGCGCTCGACACCGCACCCGACATGCGTCCCGTGCTGTGCCTGTTCGAGGGCGTCGCGACCGGCGCGGCCGACGGCTACGCGCGCATCGCGGGCAGACCCGCGGCGACGTTGCTGCACCTCGGTCCCGGCATGGCCAACGGCCTGGCGAACCTGCACAACGCCCGGCGCGCCCACAGCCCCGTCGTGAACATCGTCGGCGACCACGCCACGTACCACAAATCCCTCGACGCGCCGCTCGAATCCGACATCGACGCGCTCGGCGCCTGGCTGCACGGCGTGGTGCACCGGCCGGGGTCGGCCGCGGAGCTCGACGCGGCCGTGCGCAGTGCGGTGCGCGACGCCGTCGGTCCGCCCGGCAAGGTTGCCACGGTGATCCTGCCCGCGGACTACTCATGGGATCGGGCGCAGGAACCCGCGTCGAGTGCGGTGCCGGCGCAGATCAACCGCACCGGGGACACCGAGGACACCATCGACGTCATCGCCGCCGCGGATCTACTGCGCGCCCACGGCGACAAGGTCGTCATCTTGCTCGGGGGTGCGGCCACCGCGGCGGCCGGGCTGACCGCGGCGGCGCGCATCCACGCCGCCACCGGCGCCCGCACGCTCGTCGAGACGTTCCCGGCCCGGCTGGCCCGTGGCCGCGGCATCCCACCGCTCGACAGGCTGCAGTACCTCGGCGAGTTCGCGACGCAACAGTTGGCGGGTGCGACACACCTCATCCTCGCCGGAACGCGAAAACCCGTGTCGTTCTTCGCCTATCCGGGAAAGCCGAGCGAGCTCGCGCCCGCGGATGCGCAGGTGCACACGCTGGCGCCCGTCGATCTGGAGAAACTGGCCGACGTGCTCGGCGCCGAAGCGCCCGCACTGCCCGAACCGGATCCGTTGCCCGCGCCCACCGGACCGCTGACCGTGCAAAACTGGCCGCTGGTGATCGCCGCTCTGCTGCCCGAGAACGCGATCATCTCCGACGAGGCCAACACCAGCGGTGTGCTGCTGCCGGCCGCCACCGCCTCGGCGCCGCCGCACGACGTGCTGACCCTCACCGGCGGCGCGATCGGCCAGGGCCTGCCGGTCGCCGTCGGCGCCGCGGTCGCGGCGCCCGACCGGCCCGTGATCGCGCTGCAGGCGGATGGCAGCGCGGCGTACACGATCTCGGCGTTGTGGACCATGGCCCGCGAACAACTCGACATCACCGTGGTGATCCTCAACAACCATGCGTATGCCATCCTGCAGATGGAGTTGCAGCGTGTGGGCACCACAGCAAGCGGTGATCGGTCGCGTTCGCTGCTCGACATCGGCCATCCCGACATCGATTTCGCCACGATCGCACAGGGATTCGGGGTGCCCGCCACCCGGGCCGGCACCGCCGAGGAGCTGGCCGCGCAATTCGCCGCGGCGATCGAGGAACCAGGTCCGCACCTGATCGACGCCGCGATCGGCCGGTTGCCGTAGCGTCAGACCATGCACACTGTCGCAGTGCTCGCGGTGTCGGACACGATCGCGTTCGACCTCAGCACGGCCGTCGAGACCTTCGGCCGTGCCCAATCGGCCTCCGGTGAGCCTGCCTACCGCGTCATGGTGTGCTCGGCCGAACCCGTCGTGCAGGCAGGCACCTTCCGCATCGCGAGCGATCACGGCCTGAGCGACCTCGCGCAGGCCGACACCATCGTGGTGCCGGGCCGACACGACGTGACCGGGGAGGTGCCCGCAGAGGTCTTCGCGGCCCTGCGCGACGCGTATGCAAGGGGTACGCGCATCGCGTCGATCTGCACCGGCGCCTTCCTGCTCGCCGCGGCCCGACTGCTGGACGGTCGACGTGCCACCACCCATTGGGTGGCCGCCGACGAGTTCCGCACCGCGTTCCCCGCCGTCGACCTGGACCCCGACGTGCTGTACGTGGACTCCGGACAGATCCTCACCTCGGCGGGCGCTTCGGCCGGGATCGACCTGTGCCTGCACATGATCCGGCTCGACCACGGCGCCGCGGTCGCGGCCGACGCCGCCCGCATGGCCGTGGCCCCGTTGCACCGCGACGGCGGCCAGGCCCAGTTCATCCGTCGAAACACCCTGGCCGCCAGGCGGCTCGGGGAACGCACCGAACTCGATGACGTGCTGCTCTGGATCGAGGACGAGGCCCACCGCGAACTGACCCTCGCCGACATCGCGGCGCGCGCCGCGGTGAGCGTGCGCACCCTCAACCGGCGATTCCAGGCCGAGACCGGTCAGACCCCGATGCAGTGGCTGACCGGTGTACGTATCCGCAATGCGCAACACCTGCTCGAAAGTACGGCCGACGGCATCGAATCCATCGGCCGCCACGTGGGATTCAGCTCGCCGGCGAACTTCCGCGAACAGTTCCGCAAGCTCACCGGCGTCTCACCGCAGCAGTACCGCAACTCGTTCCGCGACCGGATGGCCGGCTGATCAACCCGAACGACGCCGCTTCTCAAGGACGATCTGCGCCAACGGGATCCGCATCTGCTCCGGCTGGGCCGACAACCTGGTGGCGATACCGGCGTGGAGCCGGTCCTGGACCTGCGCGCAGCGCACCGCGTCGTCGTCGAGCGGGGTACACAGATCGTTGAAGAGCGTGAACCGGCAGAAATCCGCCCAGCGGAGCCCGAAAGCGTCGGTGTCCCTGTCTTTCCGGTAACTGCGGTAGATCACGTCCTCGGCGTCGTACACCTCGAGGTGGCTGATCGACAGCCCCTCGAACCGGCCCGACGGCGCGAACGGCGCCATGAAATCGTTGGCGCGGCGTCCGACGATGGGCAGCGACATGCGCTGCAGTTCGTCCTGGCGCAGCACGCCTTCGGCGGTCAGTTCGCGCAGGGTGTCCATCACCGCGGCGAACAGCGGGCGGTAACCGAAGTCGCCGTCGTCCCCGAGGGCCGCGGTCAGCACCACCAACTGGGCGCCTGAGGCCAGTTCCCGGCCGCGGAACGCGACGAACTCGTGCCAGTCGAACGCCGCCTGGCGGGCATATGCGGACACCACCTGTGGATCGCCGCTGAACGACGCGGCGATGTGGTCGGGCACCGGCATCGGCATGCGGCTCACCCGCACGATGGCCCACGCCGACCAGCCGACGTGCACGGAGTTCGACGGCAGGATCTGGGTGTAGAACGACCGTCCGACCGCCGACGGGTACGTCGAGGTGTCGCAGCGCAGATACGAGTCCGGGTTGTCCGCCAGGCCGCGGAACACCGCGGTGAAATCGTTGTCGGCGTTGTCGGTGTGCGTCACCAGCACCGAGTGCTCGGGGCGGGTGCGGTTGCGTAACTCGGCGATCGCCGCCGCGATCGGACGCATCGAGTTGCGCCCCGTGCCCACACCGTAGTCGGCGATGACGATGGGGTAGGGCGCCCGGGGAAGCGAAACGGTCCGCGCGGCCTGCTCCAACAGGGCGATCGCGGAGTTGAGCCCGGCGGCGTGAGGGCGCGGCGCCTGCGGCTTCGACGGGTGATCACTCGGTTCCGGGTCGACGGCAACCCTGTACCTGGGCATGGCTATTCCCGCCGCCGGGCCAGCAGCAGACCGATGAGCATTCTCACGACGAGAATGATGACCAAGATGAACCGCATAGGCGAATCGACGGTCACCCGCCGGCATGACGTGGGCCGCCGCCCGGCGACCGTCGTCGACACCTCGTCGCGGGCCATCACACCTCCCGGCGTTGCTGACACTCACGACGGTAGTCGCAGGCGACGAGACCAGGACCGACTTCCGCCGTGATCAGCTGCAGGGAGCTCGAGGGCCGGAAGCGCCGGATCGTCGACAGCTACACCGGGGACACCGCCAGCTGCGACCGCTGGAACTCACCGGCCGGGACGAAACGGGCGAGCACGTCGTCGGCGGGTTCTCCCGCGAGGTCGGTGATCAGGTCCCTGGCCGCGGCCGCGGATCCCGCGGCGGGCTCGAACCGCCGGGGATCATCCAGCAGGCCGAACAGGTTGGACGCGAACCGGCTGCTCGCGCTCGCCGCTCCGAAGAACAGACCGCCGTGCTCGGTGAACTCGGGGTCGCCGAGGAACAGCCGCGTCACAAGTTGTGCGCCGCGCGCCCGGCGGACGTAGAACTCCTCGAACGCCGCCCGCAGCCACGTTCCGTCGAACGGGCCGTCGTGCGCGGCGGCCTTGTGCACCAGGGCCGCGGCCTGGATCAGCCCGCCCTGCGCGCCCTGACCGGCGATCGGGTCGTAGGTCACCGCGGTGTCGCCGAGTGCGGCCACCGGATGTCCGCTCGCGGTGCGCCCGACACCGTTACGCACCACCTGCGTCACCGCGCCCTTGAGCCACGAATGCGGATCCTCGTCGATCACCCGCAAGGCACTCACCTCGGGGGCGTCCCAGTCGATGTAGGCGCGGTGCAGGTCGTTGACGATCTCCAGGGCGCTCGCCGGGCTGTCGGCCGCGGCGAACCGGCGCTCCCAGTCGCTGCCGGGACGGGCCCACCCGAGGAACGCCCACGCCGGGCCGATATCCTTGTGCAGGTAGCCACCCAGGAACGACTCGCCCTGATCGGTGACCACCGTGAACGCGTTGTGCGCGCTGCCCTCGGGGCTGCGGTGAGCGAAAACTCCAGGCCCGTGCGGCAGTCCGGTGAGTGTGACGCTCAGCAGCGTGCGCTGCGGGCGGTCGTACGCGGTGCGGCGCGGATCGATGGGAAACAGCTGGGACAGTCCACCGCGCCCGGTGGCGACCAGCGTCAGATCGACCGACCCGGCGATCGCATCGAGTCGCGCCGGATCGACCGGTTCGACCACGAACCGCCCGCCGCGCTGCTGGAACAACGTGAGCCGGTCGTCGGCCTTGAGGCGGGTGTCCACCGCGATACCGCGGAAACCCGAGAACGACGCGTCGAACGCGACCTCTTCGGGTGTGCTGCTCTGCGGGTTGAGTACCCGCACGCTCTGTCCGGTCGACGTCGGCCCGGTCGCGAGGTACGTGTTGAGTCCGAGCGACTCCTCGGCCCGCTGCGCCTCACCGAAGATGAGCGACGTACCGGTGGCAGGCACGTCGTCCCGTAGGCTCTTCTGATCGCGATCGCTGTAGATGGTGACCTCGAACCCGTTGTCCAACAAGCCGAGCGCCGCGGTGACGCCGGTCTGCCCGGCGCCGATGACCGCTGCGGAACGTCCACTCGATGTCGTCATGCACGACACTATGGATCCACGACCGGATCTGGCACAGGTACCGGCTCACCGTGATCAGAACCCCCTGCACCGCGAGCGTGCGTGTTTGCGCCCCGACATACCGCCGCTGGTCGGCAGTTCACGCACGCTGGGTGGCGGCGAGAGTGCGTGGAGTGCTGAGGTTTTGCGGCGTGGCGACCGGCAAACACGCACGCTCGCGGTGCCAAGGCGTCAGTGGCCGCGCTTGACCCAGTCGTCGTAGTTGACCAGTTCACCGCCGATGGTGGTGGTGTCGCCGTGGCCGGTGTAGACCACGGTTTCATCGGGCAGCTTGCCGAGGCGGTTCTTGATGGAGTCCAGGATGGTCGGGAAGTCCGAGTAGGACCGCCCGGTCGCGCCGGGTCCGCCCTGGAACAGGGTGTCGCCGGAGATCACGGCGTTCAGGTCGGGGATCGACCAGCACACCGAGCCCGGGGAGTGGCCGGGGGTGTGCAGGGCGTGCAGCTCGATGCCGCCTGCGGTGAGCACGAGGCCGTCCTCGACCGGACGGAAGTCCTTGTCGGGGTGGATGTCTCGCCAGAGCATGTCGTCGCCCGCATGCAGCAGCACCGGTGCGTCGAGGGCCGCGCCGAGTTCGGGGGCGACGGTGATGTGGTCGTTGTGGCCGTGGGTGCACACCACCGCCACCACGTTGCGCCCGGCGACGGCGTCGATGATCGGTTGGGCGGTGTGGGCGGCGTCGAACACGATGACGTCCGCGCCGTCGCCATCCTCACCGATGAGCCAGATGTTGTTGTCGACGTCCCAGCTGCCGCCGTCGAGTTCGAACTTGCCGCTGGTGACGACGCGTTGGATCTGCGCGGGACCGGTCATACGGATCTCCTCTTCGCGCAAGCGCTCATCGGTCTTGTCTCCTCTTCGCGCAAGCGCTCATCGGTCGAGCACCACCACAGAGCGCAGCACCTCACCGGCATGCATCTTGTGGAACGCGTCTTCGATCGCGTCGAGGCCGATGCGTTCGGAGACGAATTTCTCCAGCGGCAGGCGGCCCTGTAGATGGAGGCTGATGAGGGTGGGGAAGTCACGTTCGGGTAGGCAGTCGCCGTACCAGGAGGATTTCAGGGATCCGCCGCGCGAGAAGAAGTCGATGAGCGGCATCTCGAGCGTCATGTCGGGGGTGGGCACACCGACCAGCACCACGGTCCCGGCCAGATCGCGGGCATAGAAGGCCTGTTTCCAGGTTTCGGGACGCCCGACGGCGTCGATGACGACGTCGGCGCCGAAGCCGTCGGTGAGGTCGGCGATGGTCTCGACCGGGTCGAGGTCTTTGGCGTTGATGGTGTGTGTGGCGCCGAATTCGCGGGCCCAGTTGAGCTTTTTGTTGTCCATGTCGACGGCGATGATCTTCTTGGCGCCGACCAGTGCCGCGCCGGCGATGGCGGCGTCGCCGACGCCGCCGCAGCCGATCACCGCGACGGTGTCGTCGCGGGTGACCGCACCGGTGTTGATGGCCGCGCCGATGCCTGCCATCACCCCGCAACCCAACAACCCGGCCACGGCGGGATCGGCCTCGGAGTCGACCTTGGTGCACTGGCCCTCGTGTACGAGGGTCTTGTCGGCGAACGCGCCGATGCCCAGGGCGGGGGTGAGTTCGGTGCCGTCGGTCAGGGTCATCTTCTGCGCGGCGTTGTGGGTGTCGAAGCACAGGTGCGGGCGGCCGCGTTTGCAGGCGCGGCACTGTCCGCACACCGCGCGCCAGTTGAGGATCACGAAATCGCCGGGTTCGACGTTGGTGACACCGTCACCCACAGACTCGACGGTGCCTGCGGCCTCATGGCCCAGCAGGAACGGGAACTCGTCGTTGATGCCGCCCTCACGGTAGGTCAGGTCGGTGTGGCACACCCCGCACGCGATGATGTCGACCACCACCTCACCCGGACCCGGATCCGGGATCACGATGTCGACCAACTCCACCGGTTGCTGCTTACTCCGAGAAATCACACCGCGCACAGTCTGGGGCATGGCCAATAACCTAGCGGTGAGCACCCGAGGTCGCTATCAGAGGTGACCAGTGTTGTCGTTTACTGCCGCGCAACCGCACGCCGTAATACCGTGGGCAGCAATGACGGCGGCCACAGGTTCGGTTGGGTGGGCATCGGATCATCTCGCGCTGCTCGAGGCGCGGGCGGCACATTCGCGCGCCGATTGGGCCGCCGCGTATCAGGCGTACCTGCGGGCCGAGGCGCTCGGCCCGATGACGCTCGACGATCTCGACGCGTACGCGACGTCGGCCTGGCGGCGCGGCCACAGCAGGGAAGCCCTCCGGCTCTCCGAACGGGTGTACGGACAGCTCGTCCGCACCGATCCGGCGTCCGCCGCGATGAAGGCCGTCGACATCGCCCTGGAGTGGCTGACCCGCGGCGACCTCAACATCGCGCAGGGGTGGATGAACCGGGCGCGACGGTTGCTGGCGGACACCGCGAACGGGTCGACGCACTGCTATCTGGCCTACCTCGACGTCGTGGTCGCGGTGGTCGAACAGGACCCCGGCGAGCTGGCGCGGCGCGCCGAGCGGATGCGGCAACTGTGCGAGACCGTCGACGATCCCGCGCTGGGCTCACTGTCGCTCGTGGCGCAGGCGATCGCCGCGCTCCACCAGGGACGCGTGGCAGACGGCTACGCCCTGGTCGACGAGGCACTGCTACCGCTGCTGGCCGGATACGTGCGGGTGGAGTGGGCCGGCGACATCTACTGCGTGGTGCTGAACCTGTGCCACAAGCTCGCCGATCACCCCCGGATGCGGGCATGGACACAATCCATGGAGCGCTGGTGCGGTGTCGATCCGCCCTCGCCCTATTACCGGGTGTGCGACGTGCACCGCCTGCAGTTGGCGGCCGCCGACGACGATTACCGTCGGCTCGAAGACGAGTTGCGCAGTGCGAGTGCGGCGTTGGAGGACGTCAACTCCTGGGTCGGCGCCGAGGGCTTCTATCTGCTGGGGGAGGTTCGGCGGCGGCGCGGGGACACCGAGGGGGCGCTCGCGGCGTTCGCCAAGGCGCGCATCCTGGGCAAGGATCCGCAGCCGGGCGAGGCGTTGCTGTACTGCAGCATGGGGGAGAGCCGGAAAGCCTGGACAGACCTTCGCGTGGCGCTGGCCGGTGCGGGCCCGCTGGACCGCATGCGGTTGTTGCGTGCGGCCGTCGTGGTGGCGTTGGCCCGCGACGACATCGCCGAGGCGCAGCGGCACTGCGATGAACTTGCCTGCGGGGCTGAGGCTTTCGGCACTCCGGGATACCGCGCATGGGCCGCGCACGCCCGCGGCGCGCTACTGGTGCGCCAAGGGGAGCACGGCGCGGCCCTCGAGAGCTTCGGCGCGGCGCTTCGCGAGTACCGGCTGCAGCAGGAGCGCTACGACATCGCCGAGGTGTACGAGTGGATGGCGCTGGCGCACAAGGCACTTGGCGATGAGCGCGCCGCGGAGGCAGACATCGCGACCGCCGATAACATCTACGAGCAACTCGCGGTGCAACCCAGCGGCGTGTGCGGCCGGGGAGCTCCGGGTGGGCTCACCAGGCGCGAGATCGAGGTGCTGCGTGCGATCGCCTGCGGCGCCACCAATCGTCAGGTCGCCCAGCGGTTCGTCATCAGCGACAAGACCGTCGGCAGGCACCTGGCCAACATCTACACCAAGCTCGGGGTATCGAGTCGTACGGCCGCGGTCACCTGGGCCCATCAGAACGGAGTGGTACGAAAAGACAACTGAACTGAATGAAGTCCAGGGCCGTACATCATTTGTGCCATCCGGCGTCGGCGGAAACACATGATTCGGCCGATGCCGCGGTGGGCGCCCCGGTCATAGCGTCTCGGGCATGACGACGCTAAATGTGAATCCGAACGAGGCTGCCGTGTCAGACACCACCTCCACCACTGAAGACACCACATCAAGTGCCACCGCAGGCACCACCGAGGACTTCGCCGCGCGCGTGGTCGAGGCCCTCGACAGCGCCAGCACCGCGATCCTGCTGTCGATCGGGCACCAGACCGGGCTCTTCGACACCATGCGGGCGTTGCCGCCGGCCACCAGCGGCCAGATCGCGGACGCGGCCGGGCTCAACGAGCGCTACGTGCGCGAGTGGCTCGGTGGCCTGGTCGCCGCCAGGGTGATCGATTACGCGCCCGAGCAACGGACCTACCACCTGCCCGAGCATCACGCCGCGGTGCTGACCCGCGCGGCCGGACCCGACAACCTCGCACGGGTGGCGCAGTTCATCCCGCTGCTGGCCGAGGTCGAGCAGAAGATCGTCGATCGGTTCCACACCGGCGGCGGCCTGCCCTACAGCGAATACCCGCGGTTCCACCGGCTGATGGCCGAGCAGAGCGGTGAGGTGTTCGACGCCGCGCTCGTCGACGTCATCCTCCCGATGGCCGACGGTCTCGTCGACCGGCTGCGCACGGGCGCGGACGTGGCCGACATCGGTTGCGGCAGCGGGCACGCGGTGAACGTAATCGCGCAGGCTTTCCCCGCGAGCCGGTGCAGGGGCATCGATTTCTCCGAGGAGGGCCTGAACACCGGACGTGACGAGGCGCGCCGCCTGGGCCTGACCAACGCCACATTTGTCGCGCGTGACGTCGCCGAACTCGACGACACCGAGGCCTACGACGTCATCACCGCGTTCGACGCCATCCACGATCAGGCGCACCCGGCCCGCGTCCTGGAGAACATCTACCGTGCCCTGCGGCCCGGCGGGATCTTCCTGATGGTCGACATCAAGGCGTCGACCCACGTCGAGAACAACATCGGCGTGCCGTTCGCGCCGTACCTGTACACCGTGTCGACCCTGCACTGCATGACCGTGTCGCTGGCGCTCGACGGTGACGGGCTGGGCACGGTGTGGGGGCGGGAGCTGGCCACCTCGATGCTGGCCGACGCCGGGTTCGACGACGTCGTCGTCCGCGAGATCGACACCGACCCGATCAACTACTACTACGTCGCGCGCAAGCGGTAGTTCTCCGGCAGCCGGCCGGCGCCCAAGTAGCATCCAGTGCGGTGAGCGCGAGTGAAGCACTGAAGATGATCGACGAGTGGCCGGTGCCCTCGGCCGCCGCAGCGGTGGTCGGCCCCTCCGGGGTGCTGGCCACCCACGGCGACGTCGCGAAACCTTTCGCGCTGGCGTCGGTGACCAAACTGCTGGTGGCGCGCGCCGCGCAGATCGCGATCGAGGAGGGCGTCGTCGAGCTCGACACCCCCGCCGGGCCCGACGGCTCGACGGTGCGCCACCTGCTGGCGCACACCTCCGGGGTCTCGATGAACTCCGCCGACACCGTGTCCCAGGTGGGGCAGCGCCGGGTCTACTCGAACTACGGGTTCCGGTTGCTGGCGCGGGTCATCGAGGACGCCGCCGACATCGAGTTCGGGCGGTACCTGGGCGAGGCGGTGTTCGACCCACTGGGCATGTCGACGACGAAGTTGCTGGGCGGCGCCGAGGCGGCCGGCTTCGGCGTCACCTCCACGGTGGCCGATCTGGCGCTGTTCGCCGGTGACCTGTTGCGACCCGCGCTGGTGTCACAACAGATGCACGACGCGGCGACCTCGGTGCAGTTTCCCGGCGTCAACGGGGTGTTGCCGGGGTTCGGATCGCAGCGGCCGAACGACTGGGGTCTGGGATTCGAGATCCGCGACGGCAAGACGCCGCACTGGACGGGGTCGAGCAACTCGCCGCGCACGTTCGGGCATTTCGGCCAGTCGGGGACCTTTCTGTGGGTCGATCCGGCCGCTGACCTGGCCCTTGTGGTGCTCACCGACCGGGACTTCGGGGACTGGACGTATCCACTGTGGCCGGCGATCTCTGATGGTGTGCTGAGAGAAATCGGGACACACTAGCGCAACATGCGCCTCACAAGGCACAATAGGCACGCAAGACACAACGCATGGTCGTTTGCTTGCTCGACCGGTTTCGCAAGGCCGTTGGGGAAGACGTCCCTCGTGGAGCCGAAGGAGTAGCAAATGCGTGCGTCGAACCAGTTCGCCGACGCGGCGACAGGTGTGGTGTACATCCATGCCTCACCCGCGGCGGTATGCCCGCATGTCGAGTGGGCGTTGTCGTCGACCCTGTCGGCACGGGCCAACCTGAAGTGGACCCCGCAACCGGCCATGCCCGGGCAGCTGCGGGCGGTCACCAACTGGGTTGGTCCGGTCGGCACCGGAGCGCAGTTGGCCAATGCCCTGCGGTCCTGGTCCGTGCTGCGGTTCGAGGTGACCGAGGACCCCAGCGCGGGCGTCGACGGGCACCGCTGGTGCCACACCCCGCAGCTCGGCCTGTGGAGCGGTGTCATGAGCGCCAACGGTGACGTGATGGTCGGCGAGATGCGGCTGCGCTCGTTGATGGCCGGCGGTGCCGACATGCTCGCCGCCGAACTCGACACGGTACTGGGCACTGCGTGGGACGAGTCCCTGGAACCCTTCCGCAACGGTGGCGACACCGGCGAGATGACCTGGCTCAATCGGGGCGTGGGATAGCCCGTTCGCGATTCGCCGAGACCGACGAAAATGCCGCTGCACGCCTTGTGCGGCGGCATTTTCGTCGGTCTCGCGCTTCAGTTGGGGGTGAGGATCCTCAGCGCACGTGGGACGGCCGTGATGGTGGCCGGAAGGGCCGCCGCGAAATCTCCGTCGGCGTAGGCGTTGATGCTAGGGCATTCGACGTGCACGGTCGCGACGCGCCGGGTGGTCACGGTGTCGAGATCGACGTGCGTGCCCTTGAACACCGTGGGGAACAACCGGATCAGGCGCCAACGCGACGCCGACGCGATCATCGTGACGTCGAGCAGACCGTCGGTGGGGTCGGCGCCCGGGCAGATCAGCATGCCGCCGCCGTAACTGCGGGTGTTGCCGATCGCGGTCATGGTCAACGCGCACTCCACGGGTTCACCGCCGTCGAACGACAGCCGGAACGGCAGCAGGCGCAACTTGGAGATCTCGGCCACCATCGCGATGTTGTAGCGCATCCGCCCGTGCGGCCGGCGCATCCGGTTGGCCCGATCGCTCACGAGCGAATCGAACCCGGTCGCGACGACCGTGCCGAACCATCTGCGGGTCCCGTCGTCGGCGTCGATGCGGCCGAGATCCACGGTGCGGGTGTGCCCGTCGGCGATCACGTCGGCCGCGGCCCGCGGGTCACCGGTCGGGATGCGGTACTCACGGGCGTGGTCGTTGCCGGTGCCCGCCGGGACGATGCCCAGCGGAACGTCGGTGCCGGCCAACTCCTGCAGCGCCAGACCGATCACGCCGTCACCGCCGACCACCACCAGCGCGTCGGTGCCGCGATCCAGGTGCTCGCGCACGAGTTCGCGGGCATGCGTGGCGTCGCGCCCCACGATCGCGGTGACGTCGACACCGCGCTGCTGCAGACGGGTGACGGCACGTTCGGCGGCATGTGGTGCGTTGCCGTGTCCCGACATCGGGTTGGTCAGGACGGTGACGCGGCGGATCACGGAATCAGCTTGCCGGGGTTGAGGATTCCGGCTGGGTCCAATGTGGACTTGACCGCGCGCAGCACCGCGACGCCGAGTTCGCCGACCTCGGCCCGCATCCACGGACGGTGGTCGGCGCCCACCGCATGGTGGTGTGTGATGGTTCCGCCGCCGCGCACCATGGCCTCTGATGCCGCGGCCTTGGCCTTGCGCCACTGTTCGACCGCGTCCCCGCGCTGTGCGGCGACGACGGTGAAGTAGAGCGACGCGCCCGTCGGGTACACATGCGAAATGTGGCACAGCACCAGGGCCTGCGTCCCGGATTCGGCGAGGGACACCGTCAAAGCCTCCGTCACAGCGTTTTTCAGCGCCGCGATGTTGGACCAGTTGGTCGCGGTCTCGAGGGTCTCGCACAGCGCACCGGCGGCGAGCAGCGAATCACGCAGGTACGGTGCGCCGAACCGACCGTGTTCCCAGGCCTTGGCCGGGCCCTCGCCGAGCGACGTGCCGCCGCGCTGTTCCAGAACGGCGCGGGTCTCGGCATGACGGCTGGCGGTGTGGTCGGGGGATCCCTCGAACACCGTGACCGCGAGGCACCCACCGGTGATCGACCGCTCGCCGATGTTGTCGGTGGTGGCCAGGTTGACGCCGGTCTCGGCCTCGTCGGACAGGCGGATCACCGTCGGGCCGGTACCGGTCTGGGCCACCGCGCGCAAAGCCTCTGCGCCCGTGGCGAAATCGGGAAACGACCACGCCTCGTACCGCGTCGATTCCGGCATCGGGTGCACGCGCACGCGCACCCGCGTGATCACACCGAACACACCCTCGGAACCGAGCAGCAGTTGCCGCAGATCCGGCCCGGCCGCCGAGGCCGGCGCGCGGCCCAGGTCGAGCACGCCGGCCGGCGTCACCGCACGCAGGCCGCGGACCATGTCGTCGAACCTCCCGTACCCGGCGGAGTTCTGGCCCGAAGACCGCGTCGCCGCGAAGCCGCCGATGGTGGCGAACTGGAAGCTCTGCGGGAAATGTCCGAGGGAAAATCCGTGTGCGCCGAGCAGTTCCTCGGCGCGGGGGCCGGTCATGCCCGCGCCGAGTTCGGCCTCACCGGACATCGCGTCGAGGTGGTGCAGTGCGTCGAGGCGACGCAGATCCAGTGACACCACGGCCGAGAACCCGCCGCGCAGTGGGTCGAGTCCGCCCACGACACTGGTGCCCCCGCCGAACGGCACGACCGCGATCCGGTGCTCGGTGCAGTACCGCAGAATCGCCCCCACCTCGTCCTCGTCGCCGGGCAGCAGGATCGCATCGGGCGCGTCCTGGATGCCGTCGCCGTTGCGGCGCAACAGATCCAATGTCGACTTACCTCCCGCGTGCAGCAGTCGCGCGACGTCGTCGGTGCGGCAGTGCTGCTCGCCGATGATCGCGGACAGTTCGTCGCGGTCAGCTTCGGTGAGCGTGCAAGGTCGCAGCGCGACGTCCTCGGGGGACTTCTCGACGGCGGCGGAGTCGGCGACCCCCAGCGCCTGCTGCAGCAGGGAGCGGATGCCCTCGGACAACGGCTTGGCCGCCTTCGGGTCGCCCCAGGCGTTCCACTTCATCGGGGGCAGTAATCGCTCGGCCGGTCGCGTCATGCGTTACAGTATTACACATGGTGTCAATCAGTAACGAGGATGCCGGGGAATCGCTCGGCGAACGGATCCTGGACGCCGCGGCCAGTTGCGTCCTGGCGTTCGGTGTCGACCGCGTGACACTGGCCGAGATCGCGCGGCGCGCCGGCGTCAGCAGACCGACGGTGTACCGGCGCTTTCCCGACACACGATCGATCCTGGCCGCCTTGCTGACGGCACGGATCGTGCGCGTGCTCGACGAGATCGAATCCGACGAACGGGGGCGGGAGGCGCTGGTGCGTCGCATCGTCGCGGCGGCCGGGCGGCTCCGTGACGACGAGGTGATCATGGCCGTGCTGCACACCGCGCCCGACCTCGCGATGGTCTACATCGCCGAGCGGCTCGGCACCAGCCAGCAGATCCTCATCGATGCGGTCGCCGGCGAGATCAAGCTCGCACAGGAGGACGGCAGCGTGCGCGCCGGGGATGCACGCCAACTCGCCACGATGTGCCTGCTGATCACGCAGTCGGCGATCCAGTCCGCCCAGATGGTGGAGCCGATCCTCGACGCCGCCGCACTCGCGGGGGAACTCGCGTACTCGTTGAACGGATACCTCAAGCCGTGACCGCCGGGCAGCACGCCGCGAGCCGCACGGCGCTGGACGCCGGGCGCCGCGCAGCCGAACTCGACGCGCTCGCCGACGGTGAACGCGTCGACGTCCTCGTCATCGGCGGGGGTGTCACCGGCGCCGGGATCGCCCTCGACGCGGCGACCCGCGGACTGAGCGTGGCACTCATCGAGAAACACGATCTGGCGTTCGGGACGAGCCGCTGGAGCTCCAAGCTGGTGCACGGCGGTCTGCGCTACCTCGCGACCGGCAATGTCGGTATCGCGCGTCGCAGCGCCATCGAACGCGGAATCCTCATGAGCCGCAACGCCCCTCACCTCGTCAAGGCCATGCCGCAGCTGGTGCCGTTGCTGCCGGAGATGAGCCGCGCGTCGCGCGCGCTGATCCGGACCGGGTTTCTGGCCGGCGACGGCCTGCGTAAGCTCGCGGGCACCACCGCGGCCACTCTGCCGCGGTCACGCCGCATCGACGCCGCCCGTGCGGTGTCGATGGCGCCCACGATCCGCACCGACGGGCTCGAAGGCGCATTCCTGGCCTACGACGGTCAACTCGTCGATGACGCCCGCCTGGTGGTCGCGGTCGCCCGCACCGCCGCCCAGCACGGCGCGCGCATCCTCACCCGGATGTCCGCGGACAACGCGACCGGGGAGTCCGTGCGGCTCACCGACCAGCGCACCGGCGACACCCTCGACGTGCGCGCGCGGGTGGTGATCAACGCCGCGGGGGTGTGGGCGGGACACGTCGACCCGTCGATCCGGCTGCGTCCGAGCCGTGGCACACACCTCGTGTTCGATGCCGCGGCCTTCGGGAATCCCACTGCGGCGCTGACCATCCCGATTCCCGGTGAGCTCAACCGGTTCGTCTTCGCGATGCCAGAACAACTCGGCCGGATCTACCTCGGACTGACCGACGAGGACGCGCCCGGCACGGTACCCGATGTGCCGCAGGCAACCCCGGGCGAGATCTCGTTTCTGCTCGACACCGTCAACACCGCGTTGGCCACCACGCTGACGGAGGCCGATGTGCGGGGCAGCTACGCGGGCCTGCGGCCCCTTGTCGACGCAGGAGAAGGCCGCACGGCCGACCTGTCCCGGGAGCACGCCGTGGTCGAATCACCCAATGGTCTGCTGAGCGTGATCGGCGGCAAGCTCACCGAATACCGGTACATGGCAGAGGATGTGCTGAACCGCGCGGTCGAGCTGCGTGGACTGGCCGCGGGGGAGTGCCGCACCCGCAACCTGCCGCTCGTCGGCGCCCCCGCGAACCCGGTGAGCACGCTGCGCGCGCAGATCGAACTCCCCGGATCCCTGGTCGCGCGCTACGGCGCCGAGGCGCACAACGTCATCGCCCAGGCCTCCTGCGCGCATCCGGTCGAGCCGGTGGCCGACGGGATCGACGTCACGCGAGCCGAGTTCGAGTACGCGGTGACCCATGAGGGCGCGATGACGATCGACGACATCCTCGACCGGCGCACCCGCATCGGCCTGGTCGCCGAGGACCGCGAGCGAGCGTCTGCCGCGGCGTCGGAAATCCTCGCCGCCGCCAGTTAGGCACCTTCTGTGGGCGGTTGGGCTCGCGGTCAGGAAGTGCCGCGCTGGGCCTGGCTCTCGGCGAGCAGCATGTCCCGGACGGCTGAGTGGGTGTGGCGCTGCCAGAGTGCCTGTGCGCCGACGAGCAGTTCCGGCAGGAGGTCGATCACGACGACCCGGCCGTCCATCGCCGTGCCTGCGGGAGAGGTGACGAACGCGATGGCGTCCGTGGTCAACGGGGCCGCCACCGTCGCCGCCCCCTGCACGCGGCTGACCACGTAGTCGGGTTCGAAGCCGGCGCGGCGACACGCGCCCATGAGGAACTCGCTGTAGTACGACGCGCCGGGCGGTGCCCACAGTGCGATGCGTTCCCCGGCGAGCTCGCCGATGTCGACCGCGGATCTGCCTGCGAGACGATGGTCGTTCGGCAAGGCGAGCCGGACCCGGTCATAACCGAGGACAGCGGTGGCGACCGCACTCGTCGGCGCCACACCCCGGCGCAGGCCGAGATGCACGCTGCCGTCGAGCACCGCCTCGATGAGCGCGTCGGGGTAGAACTGCCGGAACGTGAAGGACGCCTCGGGAAAGGCGGTGATGGCCCGCTCGACGTGCTTGTAGGCCTCCATGCCGCTGAGCGCGGGGGTGTGGCCGATGACGAAGACCTCCTCGGCCCGGTTGGCGGCCTGCTCGACCCGGGCGGCGATGGTGTGCGCGGCGGCCAGCAACGGCCGGCCCTCGGCAAGCAGCACGTCGCCGGCGCGGGTGAGCCGCAACCTGCGGCCTTCGCGGTGGAAAAGGGTGGCGCCCAGCTGCTTCTCAAGTTGCTGCACCGAGCTGCTGAGTGCCTGCTGGCTAAGGTGTAGCTGCTCGGCCGCGGCGGTCACACTGCCCGCTTCCGCGACGGCGACGAAATGCCGTAACCGGCGCAGATCAGGTACTTGATCCGTCACGCTGCCAGCATATACAAGTATTGCTTGTGGAAATGTCGCGATTTTGTGTTTTTCTCCTGTGGAATGCGGAAGTAGCGTACGGGGCATGAGCAAATTGGAAGGTAAGTCTGCAGTAGTAGCTGCCGGGGCGAAGAACCTCGGCGGGCTGATCAGTGCGACGTTGGCTTCGAGGGGTGTCAACGTCGCCGTCCACTACAACAGCCCAGCCACCGAGCCCGAGGCCGACAAGACCATCGCGGCCGTCGAGGCCGCCGGCGTGAAGGCGGTCAAGGTGCAGGGGGACCTGACCGTGCCCGCCAACGTGGAGAAGCTCTTCGACGCGGCCGTCGACGCGTTCGGCGGTGTCGACATCGCGATCAACACCGTCGGCAAGGTGCTGCGCAAGCCGATCGTGGAAACCACCGAGGCCGAATACGACGCGATGTTCGACATCAACGCCAAGGCGGCCTACTTCTTCCTGCAGCAGGCGGGCAAGCGCCTCAACGACAACGGGTCGATCGTCACGATCGTGACGGCCCTGCTGGCGGCCTACACCGACGGCTACTCCACCTATGCGGGATCCAAGAGCCCCGTCGAGCACTTCACCCGGGCCGCGTCGAAGGAGTTCGGCGTGCGGGGAATCAACGTCAACAACATCGCACCCGGGCCGATGGACACCCCGTTCTTCTACCCGCAGGAGACCCCCGAACGCGTCGAGTTCCACAAGTCGCAGGCGATGTACAACCGGCTGACCGACATCACCGACATCGCCCCGCTGGCGGTGTTCCTCGCCGATGAGGGGCATTGGATCAACGGCCAGACGCTGTTCGCCAACGGCGGTTACACCACCCGGTAGAACTGCCGAGCAGACGCAAACCTGCCCCTTTTCGCGGCGAAAAGGGGCAGGTTTGCGTCTGCTCGCGAGCGACAGACGAACGTTACAGCGGGATGTTCTTGTGGCGACCGCGGCGGTGCGGGGCCTCGGCGAGGGCCTGCGTGAGCTTGCTGCGGGTGTGTGACGGGTCGATCTTCTCGTCGACCACGCCGATCTCGATCGCGGAATCGACACCGCCGGCGATCTTCTCGTGCTCGACCGCCAACTGGTCGTGCAGTGCCTCGCGCTCGGCGGGGTCCTCGACCGCGGCGAGCTTCTTCTTGTGCAGGATGCCGACGGCGGCCTTGGCGCCCATGACGGCGACCTCGGCGTCCGGCCACGCGAACACCTTGGTGGCGCCCAGCGACCGCGAGTTCATCGCGATGTAGGCGCCGCCGTAGATCTTCCGGGTCACCAGGGTGACGCGCGGCACCGTCGACTCACCGAACGCGTGCAGCAGCTTCGCGCCGCGGCGCACGACACCGCCCCATTCCTGATCCACACCGGGCAGGTAACCGGGCACGTCGACGATGACCACCAGCGGGATGCCGAACGCGTCGCACAGGCGCACGAAACGCGCTGACTTCTCGGCGCTTTCGGAGTTCAGGCAACCACCGAGACGCAGCGGGTTGTTGGCGATGACGCCGACAGTGCGTCCGGCCAGCCGGCCCAGGCCCACGACGATCGACGGCGCCCACTTGGCCTGGAACTCCTCGAAGGGCACGCCTTCGTCGAGCAGCGCGTGCACCAGGGGATGCACGTCGTAGGCGCGGCGCGCGGACTCCGGCAGCAGCGCGTGCAGGTCGGAGTCGCCGGCCTCGGCCTTGCTCCGGTCGAAATGACCCTGCTGGCAGAACAATCCGACCAGGCGGCGGCCACGCTCGTAGGCGTCGAGTTCGTCGTCGGCGACGATGTGGCACACGCCGGACTTCTTGTGATGGGCCTCGGGACCGCCGAGCGAGACCATGTCGACATCCTCGCCGGTGACGCTGCGCACCACGTCGGGGCCGGTGACGAACACCTTGCTGTCGGGCGCCATGACGATGACGTCGGTGAGCGCGGGGCCGTAGGCGGCACCGCCCGCGGCGAACCCGACGACCACCGAGATCTGCGGGATGTATCCCGACGCCCGGATCATGGCCTCGAACATCAGGCCGACGGCGTGGAGCGCGCGGACACCTTCGGCCAGGCGCGCACCGCCGGAGTGCCAGATGCCCACGATGGGGCTCTGCTCCTCGATGGCGGTGTCGTAGGCGTCGACGATGTGCGCGCAGCCCTCGACGCCCATGGCGCCGCCCATGACGGTGCCGTCGGTGCAGAAGGCGATGGTGCGCACGCCGTTGACGGTGCCTGCGGCCGCCAGCACGCCGGAGCGGTCACGCTCGTGGAGCAGTTCGACCGAGCCGTCGTCGAAGAACGTGCTCAGGCGGAGCAGCGGATCGCGCGGATCGAGAGACTCGGCAGCCGCCTCGGGGGCCATGATCGTCATACAAACCTCCTGTAGCCCGTCGGACTTGCGGCTGACGGCCTTGAAGAAATCATCAACTCGATTGAGTGTCAGTACTTTCCGAAGGCGAGCGCCACGTTGTGCCCACCGAATCCGAATGAATTGTTGATCGCGTACTTGTAATCGCCCTGCCGTGGCTCCCCGGCAACGACGTCCAGATCGATCTCCGGATCGAGGTTGTTCAGGTTGCGCGTCGGCGGGATGACTCCGTCCCGCAACGCCAGGACCGTCAAGATGGACTCGACCGCGCCCACCGCGCCGACCGAGTGGCCGAGTGCGGACTTCGGTGCGTACACCGCTGGCTTGTGGCCGCCCATCGCGTTGTTGATTGCCTTGCCTTCGGCCACGTCGCCGACGTTGGTCCCGGTGGCATGCGCGTTGACGTGGTCGATGTCCGTGGGCTTGAGACCCGCGAGTTCGATCGCGCGGGTCATGGCGTAGCCGGCCTGCTCACCGTTGGGATCCGGCGCCACGATGTGGTAGCCGTCCGAGGTGACGCTCGCGCCCATGAGCCGTCCCAGGATGTTGGCGCCGCGGGCCTTGGCGTGCTCCTCGGTCTCGATGACCATGAGTGCACCGGCCTCGCCGAACACGAACCCGTTGCGGTCCTTGTCGAACGGCTTGCAGGCGCCCTCCGGATCGTCGTTGCTGTTGGACAGCACGATCCGCATCTGGGCGAAGCCTGCGATCGGCACAGCTTCGATCTTGGTCTCGACGCCACCGCAGATGGCGATGTCGGCCTCACCGAGCACGATGTTGCGCCACGCGTTGGCGATCGCCTCCGAACCCGAGGCGCAGGCCGAAACCGAGGTGCACACCCCGGCCCGGGCCTGGCGTTCCAGGCCGATGGCGGCGGCGGCACCGTTGGGCATGTACATCTGCACGACCAACGGCGACACCGCGCGCAGGCCCTTGGCCCGCATGCCGTCGTAGGCGAACACGAGTTCCTCGGTGGAACCGAGGCCCGTGCCCATCGAGACCATGAGACGGCGGGGGTCGACCTCCGGGGAGCCGGCATTGGCCCAGACCCGGCGGCCGAGAACCGTCGCCATCTTCTGCAAATATGACAACCGCCGAAGCTCGACCCGCGTCAGCTCGGAATCGAACTCCTCCAGGAGATGTCCGCCGATGCGAACCGGAAGGTTGTACTCCTCGACAAACGGATCCGTGAGTTTACGGATGCCGCTCTGACCGTCGAGCAGCTTTTTCCAGGTGCTTTCCGCATCCGTGGCCAGTGCCGTCGTCATCGCAACCCCGGTGACGACCACGTTGGGAAGACCGTTCCCCGTGGACAGTGCCGCCATATCTACGCGTTTCTTCCTCTAGTGGGCCTCAGTAACGCCCGAACGCCAGAGCCACATTGTGGCCGCCGAATCCGAACGAGTTGTTGATGGCGTACTTGTATTCGCCGTACCGAGGCTCGCCTGCAACGATATCGAGATCGATCTCGGGATCAGGGGTCTCGTAGTTCAGCGTCGGAGGGATGACGCCGTCGCGGAGAGCCATGACGGTCAGAACCGACTCCAGCGCACCGACCGCACCGATGGAGTGGCCGAGCGCGGACTTCGGGGCGTACACCGCGGCGTGCTCCACACCGGCAACCCGGATGGCGTTGGCCTCGGCGGTGTCCCCGATCGGGGTGGCGGTGGCGTGGGCGTTGATGTGGTCGATGTCCTTGGGGTCCAGCCCCGCGGTCTCCATCGCCCGCTTCATCGCCTGACCGGCGCGCTGACCGTCGGCGGCCGGAGCCACCATGTGGAACGCGTCGGACGTGATGCCCGCACCCATCAGACGCGCCAGCGGTTTGGCACCGCGCGCCTTGGCGTGCTCTTCGGTCTCGATGATCATCATCGCGCCGGCCTCACCGAAGACGAAGCCGTCCCGGTCCTTGTCGAACGGCCGCGACGCGCCGGTCGGGTCCTCGTTGCGGGTGCTCATCGCGCGCATCATCGAGAACGCTGCGATCGGCAACGCCTCGATACCGCCTTCGACACCACCGCAGACCGCGAAATCGGCGTCGCCCATCACGATCTGGCGCCATGCGTGTGCAATGGCCTCAGAACCCGAGGAGCAGGCCGACACCGGCGTGATGACCCCGGCGCGGGCGCCGAGTTCGAGCCCGACGACGGCTGCCGCGCCGTTGGGCATGATCATCTGCACCGCGAGCGGCGACACCTTGCGGGGGCCGCCCTCGTTCATCGCGTCGTAGGTCTCGACGATCTTCTCGCCGCCACCGAGCCCGGTGCCGATCACGACCGCGAAGCGGTCCGGGTCGACCTCAGGCGAACCGGCGGTCTCCCACAGCTGCTTGCTGAGGAACTTCGACATGCGCTGGACGTAGGACATGCGGCGCATGTCCAGACGAGTCATGTGATCGTCGATGTTGTCGACCAGGTGCCCGCCGATACGCACCGGCAGATCCCACTTGGTGACGAACTCGTCTTCGAGGACGCGGATACCGCTCTCGCCGGCCAGCAGGCCCTTCCACGTGCTCTCGATGTCCGGCGCGACCGACGTCGTCGCCGTGACGGCGGTTACCACCACATTGGGGTAACCGCCGTTGGCAGTGGAAGGCCTGGTCACTGGTCTGCCGCGAACTTCTCACGCAGGGCAGCAGCGGCCTCGGGGTTCTCTTCCTCGAGCTTCTGGATGTAGGCAACCACGTCGCCCACGGTGCGCAGACCGGCCAGATCCTCGTCGGGGATCTTCACGCCGTACTTGTCCTCGGTCTGCACCGCGATCTCGACCATCGACAGCGAGTCGATGTCCAGGTCGTCGACGAACGACTTCTCCGGGGTGACCTCAGACGGCTCGATACCGGTGACCTCTTCGATGATCTCGGCGAGACCGGCGATGATTTCTTCCTGGGTGGCGGCCACGATGGCTCCTTCATTGTTGTTGATGGCCCCTCCGGCTGTGGAGGGTTCATTCCGGACGTTTGTTATGCGGTTGTGCCGGACCTACAGCTGGTCCAGACCGTCCAGGTCTTCTGGGGACTTGATGGCCCGCGTCGGCGTGCCCTTCAGTTCGCGCTTCGCGATGCCGACCAGCGTGCCTGCGGGCGGGAACTCGACGATCCCGGCCGACTCGGCCTCCTGGAAGCGATCACGCAGCGTGGCGGTGCACAGATCCCAGCGCACCGGCTTGGTGAGTTGTGCGACGAGCTTCTCCATCGCATCGGCGGCCGACGACACCGGCCGTCCATCCGCATTCGACAGCAGTGTCGCTGTGGGCTCGCTGGTCGTTACAGACTGCGCCGCAGCGGCGTATCCGTCGAGTGCGGAGGCCATGTAGTGGGTGTGGAACGCACCCGCCGTCGCCAGCTTACGCACGCGGGCCTTGGCAGGCGGATCCTCGGCCAGCTTGTCGAGGGCCGCGACCGCGCCTGCGGCGACGATCTGCCCCGCGGCGTTGCGGTTGGCCGGGATCAGGTCGAGCGCCTCGAGGCGGGCCAGCACCTCGGCCTCGTCACCGCCGAGCACCGCGGCCATACCGGTGGGCTCGACCGCGCAGGCCTTGGCCATCTCGGCGCCACGGGTCGCGGCGAGCTTGACCGCATCGTCGGCGGAGATGACGCCGGCGATGGCGTAGGCGGCGATCTCGCCGACGGAGTGGCCTGCGACGATGGTCTCCGCGGCGGTGTACCCGCGCTTGGTGAGTTCTTCGTGCGCCAGCAGGGTCGCAGCGACCACCAGCGGCTGCGTCACCGCGGTGTCGGTGATCTCCTCGGCGGTCGCGGTGGTGCCCAGCGTGGTCAGGTCCAGGCCGCTGATCTGCGACCAGGTGGCCAGACGGTCAGCGGCACCCGGCAGCTCCAACCAGGGGGTGAGCATGCCGGGCGTCTGCGAGCCCTGTCCAGGGGCGAGCAATGCGAGCACGGGTCCTTGAGGCACGTCATTAAGAGAACACTGTGAAGATGGTTTTGCGCGGTGTAAGAGATTATGAACCTTGTCTTATGTTTTTGTAGGGTCTCCACAAAAGTGCATGTGATGCGACCGTAGCGATACCTCGCCGCGATCTGTGATCCGCGCCTCACCCCTGTGCGACGCGTCAGTGGCCCCGGCGGCCACCCGACGTCGCCGGCCGGATCGTCGGCACAACGCTGACCGTGCTGTTTGTCATGGTCGCCTGGTATGCGTGTTTGCTCAGACGCCCGACGGTCGACGCCACCCGCAATACATAGGCGTCCCGGGGCACCGCGGGATCGCGTCCGGTGAAGTCCGCGATGCGGCGCAGACGGTAGCGAACCGTATTTGGATGAACGAACAATTTGCGTGCGCAAGCTTCGATGGCGCCGCCGGAGTCGAGAAATGCGTCCAGGGTCTCGGTGAGCGCAGGTCCGGCGTCGGCCAATGGCCGCATGACCTCCGTCTCCAGCGCCGCGACGGCATCGCCGTCACCCAGCAACGCACGCTCGGGCAACAGTTCGCGCGCCGACACCGGGCGGGGCGCGCTCGGCCATCCGGCCACCGCGTTCATGCCCGAGATCGCTTCCGTCGCACTGCGATGCGCAGCGGTCAAGGTGGGAGCCGTCGGTCCGATCACCACCGGGCCGTCAGCGAACACCGACATCAGGTCGGTGAGGAAGCGGTCGGTCGCCGACAGCGGACCCGAAACGATCGTCACCAGCCACGTGCCGTGCACGTCGGACAGCGCCGCCCGAGCGTTGCGGCGCACCACCTCGTGCACGTCGTCGCGCGCCATCTCGATCCGGTCCGCCCGCGGCAGGCCCACGATCACCGTCGCGGGTGCGGTCGCGTCCCAGTTGAGCGCCGCGGCCTGCGACTGCAACTCGGCGCCACTGTCGCCGCGGACCACCGCGTCGACGATGTTGGCCTCCATCCGGATGTCCCACGCGCCGCGGGCCTCGGCCTGGTCGGCATAAGCGCTCGCCGCGGCGAACGCCAGATCGCGGCTGTAGCGCAGGATGCCCGCGGTCAGCGCGGTGAGCTGCTCCTCCGACCGCGCCAGCAGTGGCACCGCCTCCTCGAAGAACTCCATGGACGTGCGCACCATCTCCACCGACTGCCGCAGCGCGACACGTCGCCGAAGATCCTGCGGCACGACCTCGAACGCCTGCGCGGTGTAGCCCACGTTGCTCTCGGGGTTGCGCATCCACTCGACGAAGTTCACGACGGCGGTCTGCACCACCAGCTGCACACTGGCCCGCTGGGAGGCGTCGAGCTCGGCGAAGAACGGCAGCCGCTGCTCCATGGCGTGCACGGCCTCGGTGGCCAGACGCCCCGAGTACTGCTTCAAGCGGCGCAGCAGCGAGTCGGGTACCGCCTCCAGGACCTCGACCGTGGACTTCGGTGGGACGAACCGGTTGTCGGGCATGTCTAAAAGCTACGCCTGGTTTCTGGCGGATTCCTCCAACGGCTCTTCGCGCGAGCAGACGTGGCGGTACCCCAAGAGCGCCGTTTCGGGGTACCTACGCGTCTGCTCGCGCATGGAGAACTCAGGCGCTGCCGGTGTCGGCGTAGGACACGCCCGCGGCGAACACGTCGTCGATGCGGTACTGCTTGGCCGCCTCGACCGCGACCGACTCGTCGATCTCGCCGTCGCGTGCCAGGCCCTGCAGGACCGCCACCACGACGGACTCGGCGTCGGTGTTGAAGTACCGGCGCGCGGCGGGCCGGGTGTCGGAGAAGCCGAAGCCGTCGGTGCCCAGCGTGATGTAGGTGCCCGGCACCCACGGACGGATCTGCTCGGGCACCGCCCGCATCCAGTCCGACACCGCCACCACCGGACCGGCCGCGTCGGCCAGCACGTTGGTCACGTGCGGGGTGCCCGCCGGCTCGCCGGGATGACGCAGGCGCCGCTTCTCGATCTCGACGCCCTCGCGGTTGAGCTCACCCCAGCTGGTCACCGACCACACGTCGGCGGCGACGTCCCAGTCCGCGGCCAGCAGGTCCGCCGCCCGCAGCGCCTCGGGCATCGCGACACCCGAGGCCAGGATCTGCGCGGTCTTGGCGCGCTTGTCCTGGGCGGGACGGTACAGATACATGCCCTTCAACAGCGCCTCGACGTCGAGGTTCTCCGGCTCGGCGGGCTGCTGGTACGGCTCGTTGTAGATGGTGAGGTAGAAGAACACGTTCTCCGGATCCTCGCCGTACATGCGCTGCAGACCGCTCTCGATGATGTGGGCGATCTCGTAGGCGAACGCCGGGTCATAGGTGACCGCGGCCGGGTTCGTCGACGCCAGCAGCAGCGAGTGCCCGTCGGCGTGCTGCAGGCCCTCACCGGTCAGCGTCGTGCGTCCGGCGGTCGCGCCGAGCACGAAACCGCGGGCCATCTGATCGGCCGCGGCCCACAGGCCGTCACCGGTGCGCTGGAACCCGAACATCGAATAGAAGATGTAGATCGGGATCATCGGCTCGTCGTGCGTCGCGTACGACGTGCCCACCGCGGTGAACGACGACGTCGACCCCGCCTCGTTGATGCCCTCGTGCAGGATCTGGCCGACTTCGCTTTCCTTGTAGGCCAGCATCAGTTCGGAGTCCACCGAGGTGTACAGCTGCCCGTTGCGGTTGTAGATCTTCAGACTAGGGAACCACGAGTCCATACCGAACGTGCGCGCCTCGTCGGGGATGATCGGCACGATGCGCGGCCCGATGTTCTTGTCACGCAACAGTTCCTTGAACGTGCGCACGGTCGCCATGGTGGTCGCGACGGCCTGCGAACCGGAGCCCTTCTTGAGCGCCTTGTACGTGTCGCTGCCCGGCAGCGGCAGCGGCTTGCTCTTGGTGCGCCGCGACGGCACGAACCCGCCGAGCGCGCGCCGGCGCTCCAGCAGGTAACGGATCTCGGGTGCCTCCGGACCGGGGTGGTAGTACGGCGGCAGGTACGGGTCTTCTTCGAGCTGCGCATCCGAGACCGGCACCCGCGTGACATCGCGGAAGTTCTTGAGGTCTTCCAGCGCAAGCTTTTTCATCTGGTGCGTGGCGTTGCGGCCCTCGAAGTGCTGACCCAGCGTGTAACCCTTGATGGTCTTGGCGAGGATCACCGTCGGCTGGCCCTTGTGCTCCATCGCGGCGCGGTAGGCCGCGTACACCTTGCGGTAGTCGTGCCCGCCACGTTTGAGATTCCAGATCTCCTGGTCGGTCATGTCGGCCACCAGGGCCTTGGTGCGCGGGTCGCGGCCGAAGAAGTGGTCGCGGACGTACGCGCCGTCGTTGGCCTTGTACGTCTGGTAGTCACCGTCGGGCGTGGAGTTCATGAGGTTGACCAGCGCGCCGTCGCGGTCGGCGTGCAGCAGCACGTCCCACTCGCGGCCCCACACCACCTTGATGACGTTCCAGCCCGCGCCGCGGAAGAACGACTCCAGCTCCTGGATGATCTTGCCGTTACCGCGCACCGGGCCGTCGAGGCGCTGCAGGTTGCAGTTGATGACGAACGTCAGATTGTCCAGCGCCTCGTTGGCGGCCACCTGGATGAGCCCGCGTGACTCCGGCTCGTCCATCTCGCCGTCGCCGAGGAACGCCCACACGTGCTGATCCGAGGTGTCCTTGAGGCCGCGGTCGTGCAGGTAGTGGTTGAAACGGGCCTGATAGATGGCGTTCATCGGGCCCAGCCCCATCGACACCGTCGGGAATTCCCAGAAGTCCGGCATCAGCCGGGGATGCGGGTAGGACGGCAGCCCGCCATCTTCATGGCTGTGTTCCTGGCGGAAACCATCCAGTTGGTCGGCCGTGAGCCGGCCCTCCAGGAACGCGCGGGCGTAGATGCCCGGGGAGGCGTGCCCCTGGATGAACACCTGATCGCCACCACCGGGATGGCTCTTGCCGCGGAAGAAGTGGTTGAAGCCGACCTCGTACAGCGTCGCCGACGACGCGTAGGTCGAAATATGACCGCCTACACCGACTCCCGGACGCTGCGCGCGGTGCACCATGATCGCGGCGTTCCACCGGATCCAGGCGCGGTAGCGCCGCTCGACGTCCTCGTCACCGGGGAACCACGGCTCGGACTCGGTGGGGATCGTGTTCACATAGTCGGTCGACGTGAGCGCCGGGATGGCGACCCGCTGCTCCCCGGCACGTTCGAGCAAACGCAACATCAGATACCGGGCCCGTGCCGGGCCGGAACGTTCGAGCAGCTCATCGAAGGATTCGAGCCACTCCGCGGTCTCGTCGGTGTCGATGTCGGGCAGGTACGACGCGACACCCTCGCGGATCACCCGGACCCGGTCGGGTTCTGCTGCGGTGCTGGAGTTTTGGGCCAGATCCTGGCGCACGAACTCGGTGGTCAACTTCCGCTCCTTGTTAGGCGGTCACTAAATCGATCAGGTGCTTGTGGCACCTATATCGTCTCCCTATCGTGCCGCATGTGCTTCACAGGGGTGGAAGGTGCAATGAACCCGTCCTGATGGCTAAGAACCGGTAACGTCTGCAGACCGTGCCGATGAGTTGGCAGTTTGGGGCGACCCACAGGGTCGCGGGGGTGGCGCTGGGCGGTTCGGCGGTCATCGCGATGGTGGTTGTCGGATGTTCGACGGTGACCGGCGGAACCGCACAAGTGGATCCCGCCGAGGCGCCGGTGTACCGCGCATCGGTGTCGGCCTCGATCGAGGCGTCGTCGCTGACCTCGGCCGCGCGCGAATCCGAACGCCAGGCCACGCTGACACAGCGCGCGATCCACACCGTCTGTGAGGATCTGAGCACGTCCTCGGTGGACGCCATCGACGCGGTCAACGCCTACATCGAGGCGGCCAACAACAACTCGCCGGACATGGCGGCCAAGGCGGGCCCCGCCGTCGACGCGCTCAACCGCAGCGCCGATCTGGTCACCGCGGGCGTCAACGACACGCTGCCCGCGGATCTGCGCGGCGCACTGACCGAATGGGTCGACGCCGTGCGGGCGGTGTCGTCGGCGATCTCGGGCAACGCCTCACCGGATGTGTTCAACGCGGCATCGGACCGGTCCAACGCGGCCCGGACGGCCGCCCTCGACCGCTGTGACGCCGCCTATTGACGGATTTGATCGCCCGAACTGGCCGCCGGACACTCCCTCGACGGGACCGGCGTGCGACGATAGGGCGCAACACGCATGAGCAGCACAATGACAGCACAACGACCAGGCCCGTACGGGCCGGAGAAGGCTAAGGAGGACCGAGGTGGTCGCGGCGGCGGGGAAGGATTCTGACCCGAACTACGCTCAAATTCTGGGCATCCACAAGGATCAGGTGGTCCAGGAGTTGGGTTGGGACGAGGATACCGACGACGACATCCGGGCTGACGTCGAAGAGGCGTGCGGCTCGGAGCTGCTCGACGAGGACGCCGATGAGGTGGTCGACGTCGTGCTGTTGTGGTGGCGCGACAACGACGGAGACCTCGTCGACCGGCTGATGGACGCCATCACCCCGCTCGCCGAGGACGGCGTGATCTGGGTGCTGACGCCCAAGACCGGCAAGCCCGGCCATGTGCTGCCCGCCGAGATCGCCGAATCGGCGCCGACGGCCGGTCTGATGCAGACCTCCTCGGCGAAACTGGGTGACTGGACAGCCAGCCGGCTGGTGCAGCCGAAGTCCAAGGCCGCCGGGAAGCGCGGCTGAGTGCTCGACGTCGGCACACCCGCACCCGATTTCACCCTCCGAGACCAGAACAACCGGCCGGTCACGCTCAGCGACTACCGCACGGGCGAGAACCCGAAAGACGTGTTGGTGGTGTTCTTCCCGCTCGCGTTCACCGGTGTGTGCGAGGGCGAACTCGGCGCGATCCGTGATCAGCTCCCGCTCTACGAGAACGACCACTCCGCGGTCATCGCGATCTCGGTCGGGCCACCGCCCACCCACAAGATCTGGTCCATCGAGAGCGGATTCACCTTCCCGGTGCTGTCGGATTTCTGGCCGCACGGCAAGGTCGCCCAGGACTACGGTGTGTTCAACGACGACGCCGGCTACCCCAACCGCGGCACGTTCGTCGTCGACCGCACCGGCATCATCCGGTTCGCCGAGATGATGGAACCCGGGCAGGTGCGCGACCAGAAAGTGTGGACTGCGGCCCTGCAGGCCCTGCGTGGCTGACTAAGATCCGGTGTGGGATTTCCGGTCACGGCGCTCGGCCGTGTACCGTGCCTGCGGCGGGGCGCGTAGCTCAGTGGTAGAGCTCTGGTTTTACACACCAGCGGTCGGCGGTTCGATACCGTCCGCGCCCACTCATGTTCCTCCTGGCGAAGCCCGGTAGGCCCGCACGGGAGAAATCGTGGCGGGCGGCGTCCGTGTCACCATCAGAACCATTGCCGCCGAGCGGGTTTCAGGCATCCGGCTACTCGGCGTCGGCCCGGATGCGCTCCTCCACGAGCCGTTCCTTGCTGCGCAGCAGGCGTAGCAGCGTCACCAGGACCAGCCCGCCCGCGACGTTGCCGACCACGGTGTAGCCGAACCACTTCAGCCAGTCGAGGTACCCGAACGGTGCTTCACCGGTGAACATCGCACCGAAGATGAGCAGTGAATCCAGGATCGAGTGGAACATCTGCAGGCCGGCGAGCAGGAATGCGCCCGCCACGGCCGCCGCGATCTTTCCGGGAACCGAGTCGGTCCCGTGCTGCATGCGAGTCATGAGGGTGATGGCCATACCGCCGAGCACGGCCAGCGCAACCGTCTCGGCCGAGATCGGGGCGGTGGCGAAGTGCGAAGCCGACTCCACGGTCTGGGCGTGCAGCTTCGGGAAGCCCAACATGATCAACCACATGATCACCCAGCCGCCCACCAGGTTGGCCGCGAGCGTGCCACCCCACAGCTTGAAGAGTTGCGCAATGCTGGCCCGCTTGGCGGCGACCGTGGTCACCGGCACCAGGAAGCCCTCGGTGAACAGCTCGCTGTGGCCCAACAGCAATGCGAGAAAGCCGATCGAGAACGCCAGGCCCGCCAGCAGCTGGTCACCTGTGGCATGTAGGACGGACAGGTAGGCGAGTACGCCCATCGCGACTTCTGTGCCGCCGAAGAACCCCGTGACGAGGACCTCCCGCCATGTGCGGTGCAGGCGTTGACTGCCTTCTTCGACGGTCCTGTTGAAGGTGTCCTCGAGCGAGTCCTCGATCGGACTGTTCGACTTGCCGAGTTGGCGCTGACTGGTACCGCTCATGATCAACCCTTCACACGCCGGGGCAGTGGACGACTCGGAGTACCCCCGATAGGCGGTGCGCAAGCCGCCGAACCGTCCGTGCCTGGGTCAGGCGGCGTCGTGGAACACCAGCGCCAGCGTCATGCGCTCGCCGGACCGGACGGCCGACACGCCGTGCCGCACGGGCGCCGCCGACCAACCCCGGGTCGACTCCACCGGGCGGTCGCGCGTGGTGAACACGTAGCCGTGGCCGTGCGGCAACTGCGTGGCGGTGCCGCGGGACTGTGCGCGGGGACGCTGTTCGAGGAGCAGGAACTCGCCGCCGGTGTAATCGCGGCCCGGCTCGTTGAGGTTGACGACGACCTGCAGGGGGAACACCAGATCCCCGTACAGGTCCCGATGCAGTGCGTTCCAGTCGCCGGCGCCGTAGCGCAACAAGATCGCCGTCGACTTCGTCTGTCCCGCGCGGTGACACATGTCGAGCCACTCGTCGAGGGTGTCGGGCCACGGTGGCGTGCGGCCGAGTTTGGTCCACCAGTCCCGCGCGATCGGCAGCAACCGCGGATACAGCGCGTGCTTGAGTGCTTCGAGCGGTTCGGGATACGGCGTGCGCAGATACCGGTACTGACCCTGGCCGTAGCGGTATCGGGCCATGTCGATCGTGCTGCGGAACCGCTCGTCGTCGCCGTAGAGCGCCCGCAGCCGCCTGGTTTCGGCAGTGGTCAACAGTCGCGGCAGCAGGGCGCCGCCGTACTCGTCGAGTTCGGCCGCGATGGCGGCCCAGTCACCGGCCTCGACGCGGGTCTCCCACCGGTCGGTCATGCCGCGCGCTCCAGTTCCAGCAGTGCGCTTTTCGCGTCGAGCCCGCCGATGTAACCGCCCAGGCTGCCGTCGGAACGCAACACCCGGTGGCATGGCACCACGACCGGAAGGGGATTGGTGGAGCAGGCCGAGCCGACCGCGCGAACGGCGTTGGGATTACCCACGATCTCGGCGACACCCTTGTAGGACATGGTGTGGCCGTAAGGGATCTGGGACAGCCGGCGCTGCACGAGCTGCCGGAACCCGTGGGACAGGGTGTAATCCAGCGGGATGTCGAATTGTGTTCGGGCACCGGAGAAGTACTCGTCGATCTGCCGCGCGGCTGGGGCCAGGCGTTGCGGTGCACGCAGGATCCGCGGACTCAGCCGAGCCGCGAGGGTGTCCAGTACGGTGTCGTGGTCCTCGGCGGCATACGCGATACGCACAAGCCCGATCTCGGTGGCGGCCAACAGAAGTGGGCCGACCGGGGTGTCGACGGTGGTGTAGGCGATGTCGAGCAGTCCGTCGGCGCTCGCGGCGTCGGTGAGGCGTCGGTGCAGTCGGGTGAGAATGTCGTTCATCGGTGCGCTCCTTTCGGCAGGGCGTCCGGGTATCGGTTTCGCAGAGTGGCGATCCCGTCGGAGGCGGCCTTGCGGGCCGCGTCGGCGCTGCCACCCAGCAGGGCCGCGATCTCGGCGTAGGGCAGGCCGACGAAGTAGTGGTATGCCACCGCCTGACGCTGCCTCGGTGGCAGCGCGCGTACCGCGGAGGCGAGCTCGTCGTCGCCTGCGCCGGGTAGGCCGATTGTGGTCGGCCGGTCCGGCAGGTCGCCGACGGCGATCGCGTCACGTTCGCGACGGCGGATGATGTCCACCGATTTGCGGTGGGCGATGGTCACGAGCCAGGCCTCGACGTTGGCGTCGTCGGCCAGGTCGGGATAGGCCCGCAACGCCGCCAGGAACGTCTCCGACCAGGCGTCTTCGGCGTCTACTGGGCCGAGCACGAACGTGCACACCCGCAGCACCGTCGGGCCGTGTTGTCGGACGACGCGTTCGAACGGGGCCTTCATGTCTGCTTCACGGGTATCGGTGTTCCTTGCGTATATCGGATGCTTACACCCTGTAGACGCGATCGGGCACCGAAACGTGAGCCCGTAGGAGAATTCAGGACCACACCATCGGCGCGCGGCGCAGCACGAGATTGCGGCTGCGCGGTTCGGTGTCGCCTGTGCAGGACGGATTGTCCTGCGAGAAGCCCATGTTGACGAATCCGGTCAGATCCGGGCGGATGACGTATTTCATCTTCACCGGGCCGGTTTGATGCTGCCACGGGGTGCCCACGTCGCAGACCATGCCCGGGTTGGTGTGCTCGCCGACCCACGCGCCCTGATCGTGATCGGCCGACGCCATCCACGGCATGTCCATGTCCCACGAGGCTCCTGGTGCGCCGGGGGAGTGCGACAGCACGTGCAGACATCCCGGTCCGCAGTCCGACAGTGACCAGTCGTAGGGCTCGAAATGCTCGCTCGCGGCGGTCTCGGTGACGAGGTAGACACCTGCACCGGGCGGCGGAGGTGCCGGAGTGGCCGTGGGATCGGCGGGAGGCGCAGACGCTTCCATCCCGCCGACCACGAAACCGATCGCCGTCGACACGGCCACCGCGGGTATGAGGTTTTTCACGGATGTTCCTTCCGAACCAGGATCTTATCCGTGAAAGCCCCTTCTCGGCGCCCTGAGCGCGGAATCAGTTCGGTGCGAAGAACTCCAGCGCGATACCGTCGGGATCCCGGAAACTCAACCCCGACCCGTACGGTGCGTCGACGATCCCGCCGTGCGCGACGCCGAGGTCGTCGAGGCGGTCCTGCCACACCTGCAGGTCATCGCGGCTCGCGACGCCGAAGCTGACGTGATCGAGACCCACCCGGAATTCGGTGAACTGCTCGGCCTCCGCGGGCTTGTCGTGCTGGTGGATACCGAACAAGGTGCCGCCGGGAAGCGCCCACACGATGTGGTGGAAACCCGCGTCCGTGCGCTCGTCGAGGACCGGGTCGGCGCCGATCAGTGAGCGGTACCACGGTCCGCTGACCGCGAGGTCGCGGACGGTGACCGCGACGTGGTTGAGGGTGGGAAATGCAGGGGCAGCCTTGCTCGATTCGACCATCAGACAATCCTTTTGCCACGTAGGTTTCTGACCCGCATGTCCCAAAGGTACATCTGGTAACCCAGCAACCACACTCCGCGGGGGATAACTCGATCGGCGAGTCGCAGCGCAGGCAACAGCCGTTCGAACCGTCGCTGCTGGTCGGCGGACCGGTCGAGGTTCATGTGGGCGCAGAACTCGTCGGGCAGAAAGCCTGTGGTGGCAAAGAGATTGAAGCCGCCCGCCGGCGCACGCAGCGGGGCGGGCAGAAACGCCACCGCCGCCACGCCGCACAGATGTGCGCGCACCTGCGGATCGCTCCGCGGGTCCACAAGTGAGCGCGTCCAGTAGTTCTCGAACGCGGCGCGGTCGGCGGGCCACATGTCTTCGCGCACTTGCCCTGTGGTCCCCAGCTTGCGGGCGTCGGCGTAGACGGCATCGGCGGGGACTCGTCGTCGAGCGGGCCGTATGAACACGCCACGACCCATAATTGCCGGCGGGGATCCAAGGCGTTGTAGCGCACCGGACTTCCGTCGCGCGAGCGGACCACCGCATGCGCCTTGCCGACCTCCTCGCGGATCAGCTCCCGGTCAGATAGGTCCCTGGGGTGCGTGTGCGTTTGACCGGGTGCTCGAACACATTGCCGCTGTCGACGGGGCTTTCGAACACGCCGTAGCCCACACCGGGCACGGACAACTTCTCGATCACGGTGGCGGCGGGCAGCGAAGCCGCAAGAGTGTGCGCCGAGAACCCGAGAACCCCGAGAACCTCCGTCGCGTGGCAGTTCACGGCCGGGACGGCCGGTGAAAAGAAAATCGTGATCAGCGGGTTCGGGCGGAGTAAACCGGGGAAACCGCGTGGAGACGTCGAGCATCCGGCGCCGTTCAATCGACAACAATCCGCATCTGGAGTTTCCATGTTCCGTCACACCGATTACATGCAATTCGACGTCAAGCCGGAGAAGCCCGACCCCGTCTACGCCAGGAAGCTCCAAGAGCTTCTCGGCGGTGCGTTCGGCGAGATGACCGTCACGATGCAGTACCTCATGCAGGGCTGGAACTGCCGCGTGAAGGGCAAGTACAAGGATCTGATCATGGACATCGCGACCGAGGAGATCGGGCATGTCGAGATGATCGCCACGATGGTCGCCCGGCTCCTGGAGAGCGCGCCGGCCACCGACGCGACCGAGAACGCACTCGGCGACCCGGTGGTCGCGGCGGTCATGGGCGGTATGGACCCGCAGCAGGCGATCGTCTCCGGCGGGGCGCCGACGCTGTCCGACAGCCAAGGGCAGTCCTGGAACGGGAAGTACGTGGTGGCGTCGGGCAACCTGCTCGCCGACTTCTACGCCAACGTGGCCGCCGAGGCCCAGGGCCGGGTCCAGACGGCGCGGTTGTGGCACATGACCGACGACCCCGGTGTCAAGGCCATGCTGAAATTCAACCTCGCCCGCGACACCTATCACCAGAACATGTGGCTCGCGGCAATCGAAGAGCTGCAGTCCGACGGGTTGGAGGGCGTGGTGGCGCCGAACGATCTCTTCGACGAGGAGTACCAGGAACACGCCAGCACGCTGTGGCATCTGTCCGACGGCGCGGACTCGGACAAGGGCCGGTGGGTGAACAATCCGCTGCCCGACGGCCGCCACACCGGCCAGTTCCTGGCTGACCCGCAACCGTTGGGTGACCGACAGTCCGGCCCACCGCCGGACCCCAAGCTCTACGTGACCTATGACGGCTCGATGGGCGAACCCCGCACCCCGTCGTTCGGCACCGAGAAAGGCGTCATGGGCAAGTTGAAGGACGCCATCGATCCCGACAAGACGTAAGCGGGCCTTCGGAAGCCTCCCGAATAGGGGCGGGGCGTCTGGCTGACCGGGCGTCCCGTCCCGCCTAGTCCTTACGAGAAGCAGAGGGTCAAGATGATGCGATCCATCGCCACCCAGACCACGTCCGAACTCGGTGGTCCCCGCAGCATCCTGGTACGCCAGCGCCGCGACCATGTCGAGCTCGACAGGTTGTTGTGCGCCGTCGACGGCGCCAGGGGTCGCGACCGTCAGGAGTTGCTGACCAGACTGTGTCGGCTGGTGTTTCCGCACGCCTTCGCCGAGGAGTCGGTGCTGTGGCCGGCGGCTCGGCGCGTTCTGCCCGACGGTGCCGCCCTCACCCTGACCGTCGAGCGTGAACATCAGGAGATCAACGGCCTGTTCACCGAGCTGGAGAAGACCGACCCCGAGGACGCCCGACACCGCGAGTTGTGGAGCCGGATCGAATCGTTGTTGCGCGCGGATGTCCGCGACGAAGAAGACGCGTTGTTACCCGGGCTGCAGACGGCACTTTCCCGGCGCGGGTTGGTGATGCTCGGAATCGTCTGGGACGCCGTGCGCCGTATCGCGCCGACGCGGCCACACCCGGTGGTGTCCAGGCGACCCCCGGGCAACGTGCTGGCGGCCGTGCCGTTGACGGTCACCGACCGGTTGCGCGACCGGCTCGACAGGTATGCCCGACGGTCCGGCGGCGTACGTGCGGTAGCCGCACAACGGATCTCAGCGCGGCTGGCGAAGGTTGCCGGGGCCGTCGAGCACGTGCCGCCCCTGACGCATGGTGAGGACTTGAGCACGCGCGATCCCGAGGCCACGTGATGTGCCAACCATGTCGGAGGTGTGAGACGCTGCCCGGGTGTTTGCGCCGCGACGCCGACGAGGGAACCGATCAGCGATAGCCGGGGTCCCGGTCGGGATCGCCGGCGGATACCTTGCCGACCTGGTGTTCGCCGATCCGCGGCGCGGCCATCCCGTGGCGGTGTTCGGATCCGGCGCGGCACGCCTGGAACGTCTGACCTATCGCGACCACCGCGCAGTCGGTGTGGTGCACACGGGCCTGCTGCTCGCGGGCCTGTCGCTGCTGGGTGTGGCCGCGCAGCGGCGCTGGCGCCCCGGCGCGATCGCCGCCGCGACGTTCGTTGCGCTCGGCGGCACGTCGCTCAACCGCGTCGGCAACCGGATGGCCGCACTGTTGGCCGCCGGTGACGTCGACGGCGCCCGCGCGCTGTTGCCGTCGCTGTGCGGGCGTGACCCCGCCGCGCTGGACGCCGCGGGGCTCACCCGCGCAACGGTCGAATCGTTGGCCGAGAACACCTCCGACGCACAGGTGGCGCCGTTGCTGTGGGCCGCGGTCGCCGGGGTGCCCGGCGTGCTGGTGTACCGCGGTGCCAACACGCTCGACGCCATGATCGGTCACCGCTCACCGCGCTATCTGCGGTTCGGTTGGGCCGCAGCGCGATTCGATGACGTGCTGAACTACGTCCCGGCGCGGGTGACGGGGCTGCTCGTTGCGGTGTGCGCACCGGTGGTGGGTGGCTCACCATCCGCGGCGCTGCGCGCGTGGCGGCGTGACGCGGCTCGGCATCCCAGCCCCAACGCGGGCGTGGTTGAGGCGTCGTTCGCCGGGGCGCTCGGCGTGCGACTCGGCGGCCCGACACAGTACGCCCACCAGCTGGAGATCCGCCCGTCGCTGGGCGACGGTCGCGCACCGGAGGTTCCCGACGTGGGTAGGGCGGTGCGCCTGTCACGCGCCGTGCAGGGCGCGGCCGCGCTCATCGCGGTGGCTGTCGCCTGGTTCAGCGCCGCTTGCCGTAGCGGTCGGCGAGCTTCTCCTCGGGGGTGAGTTCGGCGGCGGGTTTGGTCCCCGGCTCGGTCGCCGCGCCCGGCTGCGCACCACGTTCGCGGCGGCGTTGCTGGATCTCGGCGTACACGAAGTAACCCAACCCGATCGGGGCGACGATGCCGAAGGCGATCCACTGGATGCCGTAGGACAGGAACGGCCCGGCGTCGAGATGTGGCAGCGGGATCACCCCGAGCCCGCCCGGCTGATTCTCGACCAGCTGAAGATAGGAACCGGCCAGCGGTATCCCGGTGATCTCGGAGATCTGGCTGGTGCTGATCGAATACACCTGCTGGACACCGTCGGTGCGGAACGGCTCCTTACCGGTCGCGACGGCCTCCGAATCACGTAACCGCGCCGTGAGGGACACCGTGCCGGTGGGTGGTTGGTCGATCGCCGGGACGCCCGAGCCCTCGACCGGCCGCACATAGCCGCGGTCCACGAGGATCGTCGGGCCGTTGTCCACCGCGAACGGCGTGAGCACCTCGAACGCGGGCTCGCCTTCGATCACGCGCAGCCGTGCGAGCACCTGTCCCTCGGGCAGGTAGTGGCCGGTCGCGGTCACCCGGCGCCACTGGTCGTCAGACGTCGAATCCTGATGCGGCAGGATATCGGTAAGCGGAACCGGCTCGGCCTGAAGGGAATTCGCGATCTGACTGTTTTCCCGCGAGGTCTTGGTGTTCTTGCCCAGCTGCCACGGCGCGAGCACCGTGAAGCACAGGTAGGCGAACGCGATCACCACGACGAACAACGCCAGCCACTGGGGACGCACGAGAAAGCCGAACCGGCGCATCAGGCCACGATCCCTCGCGCGGCCAGTGCCTCGTCGACCCAGTCGTGCAGACCGGGCAGTGCGGCGTCGATCACCGCGAAGACGGCCTCGAAGTCGTCACGCGTGCCGTAATACGGATCCTCGACGTCCGGGGTGTGCGCGCCCGCGCGCGGGTCGAACGAACGCAGCATCCGAAGCCGCTCGGGCTCGACACCGAGATCGGTGAGGATCCGCGCGTGGTTGCGGCCCATCGCGACGACCAGATCGGCCGAAAGGTGGCCCTCGTCGACGACGGACGCGCGGTGCGCGGTGGGGTAGCCGTGCTCGGCGAGCACCAGGGCGGCACGCTCGTCGGCACCGTCACCGGCGTGCCACCCGCCGGTCCCCGCGCTGGTGACCCGCACGACCTGGCGCAGGCCGCGCTCGGCGATCTGGTGGGCGAACATCTTTTCGGCCATCGGGGACCGGCAGATGTTGCCCGAGCACACGAACGTCACATGCAACTCAGACACCGAGCACCCCGCGCAGCGCCTCGACGGTCTCCACGTGGGCGTGGGCGGCCACAGCTGCCGGGCCGGAGAAGTCGGCGCTGCCGTATCCCCAGCCGACCACGACGGTGTCGATGCCGTGTTCGGCGGCGCCCTCGACGTCGTGTATCCGGTCACCGACCATCAGGACACGGTCGGGCAGCGGCTCCAACTGGCGCAGCGCATGGGCCACGACATCGGCCTTGAGCGCGCGGGTGCCGTCCGGGCTCGCGCCCGCGATCACCTCGAAGAAACCGTCGAGGCCGAAGTGTTCCAGGATCCGCCGGGCGGTGGGCTCGGACTTCGACGTGGCGACGGCCAACCGGACGCCCGCGGCACGCAGATCTGCCAGCAGCGCGGGGATGCCGTCGAACAGGCTGTTCATCGCCCATCCGCGGGACGTGTAGTCGGCGCGGTAGGCGGCGATCGCGGCGTCGGCCTGTTCGCCGAGGCCCATCGTGCTCAGCGTGTGGTGCATGGGCGGGCCGACGACGCGGGTGGCCAGATCACCGTGGGGCACGGGCGCGCCGATGGTCTGCAGCGCATGCCGGAAGCTCGACACGATGCCCTCGGCGGAGTCGGTGAGCGTGCCGTCCAGATCGAACAGCACCAACTGGGGGCGAGTGTCGGGGGTCAGCTCGCTGACGCGGCCAGTCACAACGTCGGTCACACCCCGATTGTCCCTGATCGCGGCACCGGTGCCCGATGATGCCCGTCACGGTGGCCGACCACTACTGTCGTGGGGTGCCGTGCCCACCCTCAGATGCCATTCGCGCGGCCGCCCGCTACCACGGTGATCAGGCCGCCGAACCGGGCATGCTCGATTTCGCGGTCAACGTGCGCGCGGGCGCCCCGCCGTCGTGGCTCACCGAACGGCTCGCCGTGCGCCTGGGCGACCTCGGTCGCTATCCCAGCGCGGCCGACGAGCACCGAGCGATTTCCGCCGTCGCCGAGCGGCACCGACGCGACACCTCGAACGTGGCGCTGCTGGCGGGCGGCGCCGAGGGGTTCTCGCTGCTGGCCGGGCTTCGCCCACGCCTGGCGGCGCTGATCGCGCCGTCGTTCACCGAACCCGAAGCGGTTCTGACCGCGGCGGGCATCGATGTGCACCACGTCGTGCTGGCGCCGCCGTTCGAGCTGGGCGGGGCGACGGTCCCGGACGCGGCCGACCTGGTGGTGGTCGGCAACCCGACCAACCCGACCGGTGTGCTGCACCGGCGCGAAGACATTCTCGCGCTGCGCAGGCCCGGGCGGCTGCTGGTGGTCGACGAGGCGTTCGCCGACGCGATCCCCGGCGAACCGGAGTCGCTGGCCGGGGAAGCGCTGCCCGACGTGCTGGTGCTGCGCAGCCTCACCAAGACGTGGTCGCTGGCAGGTCTGCGGGTGGGCTACGCGCTCGGCGCCCCTGACGTCGTCGCGCGGCTCACCGCACGCCGCAGGCACTGGCCGCTGGGCACGTTGCAATTGGAGGCCATCGCCGCGGTCAGCACGCCGCAGGCCGTCGCCGAGGCCGAGGCAGGGGCACGCCGGCTCGCCCAACAGCGGTCCGACATGGTGGCGGCGCTGACCGGTGCGGGCCTCGACGTGGTGCCCGGCGCGGCGCCGTTTGTGCTGTTCGAAGTGCCGGATGCAGAGTTGCTGCGAAAACATCTGCAAAGCAAAGGTATTGCTGTGCGTCGTTGCGATACTTTCGTGGGCTTGCCGGGAAACCACCTGCGCGCCGCGGTGCGCGCGGACTGGCCGGTGCTGGTGGATGCCGTGACGGAGGTGCTGTGATGAACAGGCGATCGGCAGGTGTGCGACTGGCCGACGTGATCGCCGTGCTGGATGCGGCGTACCCGCCGAAGTTGGCCGCGGACTGGGATTCGGTCGGGTTGGTGTGCGGTGATCCCGACGAACCGGTGGAATCGGTGACGGTCGCGGTCGACGCCACCGCGGACGTCGTCGCGCAGGTCCCAGACCGTGGGCTGCTGCTCGCGCACCACCCGCTGCTGCTGCGGGGCGTCGACACCGTCGCGGCCGGCACCCCCAAGGGGGCCCTGATCCACCGCTTGATCCGCACCGGACGCGCCCTGTTCACCGCCCACACCAATGCCGACTCGGCCAACCCGGGTGTCTCCGATGCACTCGCCGAGACGCTGGGATTGCGCGTCGAAGACGTGCTCTCGCCCGCGGCGGCGGGACCGGACCTGGACAAGTGGGTGGTGTTCGTCCCCGCAGCCGACGGTGACGCCGTGCGTGAGGCGCTGTTCGCGGCGGGCGCGGGCCACATCGGTGACTACTCGCACTGCAGTTGGAGCGTCGCGGGCACCGGGCAGTTCCTGCCGCACGACGGCGCGACACCCGCCATCGGCGAGGTGGGCACCGTGGAGCGGGTGAGCGAGGACCGCGTCGAGGTGATCGCCCCGGCGCGGCTGCGGCCCGCAATCCTTGCCGCGCTGCGCGCCGCGCATCCGTACGAGGAACCCGCGTTCGACGTCCTGCCGCTGGCTCCCATCCCCGGTGACGTGGGGATCGGCCGCATCGCGTCGCTGCCCCAACCCGAGCCGTTGTCGGCGTTCGTCAAGCGTGTGCGCGCGGCGCTGCCGCCGACCTCGTGGGGGGTACGGGCCTCGGGTGACCCGGACGCCGCGGTGAGTCGCGTGGCCGTGTGCGGGGGAGCGGGCGACTCGCTGCTGGGTGCGGTCACCTCCGCCGATGTGCAGGCGTATGTGACCGCCGACCTTCGGCACCACCCCGCCGACGAACACCGCAGGGCCTCGCACGTCGCACTGGTCGACGTGGCGCACTGGGCCAGTGAATTCCCGTGGTGCGCACAGGCTGCGGGTGTGTTGCGTGAGCATTTTTCGGACGCATTGCCGGTACGGGTCTGTGCGGTCCGCACCGATCCATGGAATGTCGAGAGTCTGGATGAAGATGAAAGCTGAAGTAAGCCAACAACGTTCGCTGCTGGCGCTGAGCGAGGTGGATGCCGAGCTCGCCCGCATCGCGCACCGCGGGAAGAACCTGGCCGAGCAGAAGCGCCTCGACGAGATCGCTGCGAAGCGCGGCGAGGTCAACGACCGGTTGGCCGCGCTGGGGATCGCGCTGGAGGATCTGGATGCGCAGGTGGCGAAATACGAGTCGGAGATCGACTCGGTACGTCAACGAGAAGACCGTGACCGTGCGCTGCTCGAAGGCGGCTCGGTGGGTGCCAAGCAGGTCACCGAGATCCAACACGAGCTCGAGACCCTGCAGCGACGCCAGGCGAGCCTGGAGGAGCAGCTGCTGGAGGTGATGGAACGCCGCGAGGAACTGGTGGGGCAGCAGTCCGAGGAACTGCGCCGCGTGGACGAACTGCAGACCGAACTGTCAGAGGCGCAGCAGGCCAGGGACGCGGCGCTGGTGGAGTTGGATCAGGCGCGTCACCAGTGCACAACGCGTCGTGACGCGCTGGTGAACGCGATCGACGGTCCGCTCGTCGAGCTCTATGAGAAACAGCGCGCCCGTGGCGGTGCGGGCGCGGGTCCGCTGCAGGGCCGGCGTTGCGGTGCGTGCCGCATCGAGATCGACCGCGGCGAGATCGCGCGCATCAGCGCGGCGGCCGACGACGACGTGGTGCGGTGCCCCGAGTGCGGCGCGATCCTCTTGCGGGTCAAACAGTGAGGGTCCTCGTCGAGGCCGACGGCGGGTCACGCGGTAATCCGGGTCCCGCCGGGTACGGCGCGGTGGTGTACGACGCCGACCACACCACGGTGCTCGCCGAGCGCAAAGAGGCCATCGGTCGCGCCACCAACAACGTGGCCGAATACCGGGGCCTGATCGCGGGTCTGGAGGCGGCCGCCGAGTTGAGGGCGACCGATGTCGCGGTGTCGATGGATTCCAAACTGGTCATCGAGCAGATGTCCGGACGGTGGCGCGTCAAGCATCCGGACCTCATCGAACTGCAGCGCCGCGCCGCCGCGCTCGCCGCGGACTTCGGTCACGTGAGCTACCAGTGGATTCCGCGGGAGCGCAACAGTCACGCCGACCGGTTGGCCAACGAGGCGATGGACGCGGCGGCCGGGATCGCCGTGCCCGAGAAGCGATCTGCGGTGCCGCCCCCTTCGGAGGAGCCGGAGCAGCCCGACAGACCCGTCAAGACCTCGGTGGGCTGGTCCGGGGTGACCGGGGCGCCCACGCGCCTGTTGCTCCTGCGCCACGGCCAGACCGAATTGTCGATCGAGCGGCGGTATTCGGGCCGGGGTAATCCGGCGCTGACCGAGGAGGGCCGCAGGCAGGCCGACGCCGCGGCGCGGTACCTGGGGGAGCGCGGGGGTGTCTCGGCCGTGGTCACCTCACCGCTGCAGCGCGCATATGACACGGCCGCCGCGGCGGCCAAGGCGCTAGGCCTCGACGTCACCGTCGACGACGATCTCATCGAGACCGATTTCGGCGAGTGGGAAGGATTGACGTTCGCCGAAGCGGCGCAACGCGATCCGGAGCTGCACAAGCGCTGGCTGCGGGACACGAGTGTCGAACCGCCGGGTGGCGAGAGCTTCGACGCCGTCGCGCATCGTGTGCGCCGTGCGCGCGACCGCATCATCGCCGAGCACGGCGCCTCGACGGTGCTGGTGGTCTCCCATGTCACCCCGATCAAGACCGTGCTGCGGTTGGCTCTCGACGCCGGCGAGGGCATCCTCTACCGGTTGCACCTCGACCTGGCGTCGCTGTCGATCGCCGAATTCTACGGTGACGGTGGCTCGGCGGTGCGGTTGGTGAACCAGACCGCGTACCTGTAGCTCACGAGTGCAGGTGCACCTGCTCGCCGTGCAGACCGAAGATCGTCACGGCCTCGACGGGTCCGTCGACCACGCCGAACCAATGCGGTGTCCACGTCGAGAACTCCACGGCCTCACCGGGTTCGACGGTGAAGTCCTGCTCGCCGAGGATGAGGCGGAGTTTCCCTGACAGCACGTACATCCAGTCCCGGCCCTCGTGCACCGGCAGTTCCGCCGGCGGGGTGTTGCGCTGCTCGCTGATGCGGATCTTGTAGGCGTGCAGCCCGCCCGCAGGCCCGTGCCGTGTGAGCGGCCAGTACGTGATCTTGTCGCGGGTCTGTGCGTTGCCGCGTACGCGCGGATCCTCGGCCTCGGGTGCGCGCAGCAGGTCGTCGGTGGTGACCGACAGTGCGGAGGCCAGCCGCGGCAGATGATCTAGGGCCAGGCGGCGCTTACCGGATTCGAGCCGGCTCAGGGTCGAGACGTCGATCTGTGCGCGGGTCGCCACCTCCTCCAGCGTGAGACCGCGTTCGGTGCGCAGCTCCCGCAGCCGGCGGCGGACCAGGGCGTCGACGTCCTGGTGGGTGTTCTCATGCCCGCCCACCTGCTTGTTTGCCTTCATGGCAAAATAGCTTGGCATTTTGTCATGGCATCGGCAAGGTGGCTGTCATGGGAAACAGCACAGACAAGGAATGGGACTGCATCATCGTCGGCGGCGGCGCGGCCGGGCTCAGCGCGGCGCTGGTTCTCGGCCGGGCGCGGCGGCGCGTCCTGCTCGTCGACGCCGGCGAACAGAGCAATCTGTCCGCACACGGCATCGGTGGTCTGCTCGGCAGCGACGGCCGCCGACCCGCCGACCTGTACTCGGCCGGGCACACCGAACTCTCCGCGTACCCGACCGTCGAGGTGCGTCGGGGCGAAGTCATCGCGGGCAAACGCGGATTCGCCCTCGACCTCTCCGACGGCAGCCACGAGCACGCCAGGACCGTGCTGCTCGCCGCCGGGATGCACTACCTGCCACCGAACATCCCCGGGCTCGGGGAACTGTGGGGCCGTTCGGTTTTCCACTGCCCGTTCTGCCACGGCTGGGAGGTGCGGGACGCCGCGCTGGCCGTCGTCGCACGCGGTGACCGCGCCGTGCACTCGGCGCTGCTGCTGCGCGCCTGGACCGACGACATCGTGGTGCTCACCAACGGACCCGACGGCCTCGACAACACCCAGACCGAAAAGCTCGCAGCCGCAGGCATTTCGGTGAACGCCACGCCGATCGCGCGGTTTGTCGCGCAGGACGCCGAACTGGCCGCCGTCGAATTCGCCGATGGCACCAGCCTGGCCCGGCGCGGCGCCCTGGTCGCCACCACGTTGCACCAGCGTTCCCCGCTGGCCGCCCAACTCGGTGCGATCGGGGCACCCACACCGCTGTCCAGCGACGCCGTCGTCGTCGACGCGCTCGGACGCACCACGGTGCCGGGCCTGTTCGCCGCGGGGGACCTCACCGGCAACATGCCCCAGGTGGCCACCGCGGTCGCGGCGGGCAGCCAGACCGCGGCCGCCGTCGTGCAACACCTGCTCTCCGAGGACGTCGGCCTGCCCACACCGCCATGGCCCACCGAAGGCCTCTCGCCGGCCGAGTACTGGGAACGGCACTACGGCGAGCGGGACCAGATCTGGAGCGGGCGGGTCAACCCGCAGCTGGAGAAGATCGCCGCCGGCCTTCCCGTCGGGCACGCATTGGATCTCGGCTGCGGAGAAGGCGGAGACGCGGTCTGGCTGGCCGAACAGGGCTGGGAGGTGACCGCCGTCGACATCTCCGACACCGCGCTGTCACGCGCCGCCGCCGAGGCCGAACGGCGTGGCGTCGCCGACCGCATCACCTTCGAACGCCACGATCTGTCCGAGACCTTCCCGAACGGCGAGTTCGACCTGGTCTCCGCACAATTCCTGCACTCGACGGTGCGCCTGGAGCGGCCGCGGATCCTGTCCACCGCCGCGCGGGCGATCCGGCCCGGCGGGCACCTGGTGATCGTCGACCACGGCAAGATGCCGCCGAACGCGACACGGGTACCGCACGACCATCCCTTCCCGAGCGCCGAGGAAGTGCTGGCCGGACTCGACCTGCCTGCCTCCGACTGGGAACGGGTCCGCGTCGAGGCCGTGCACCGCGAGGCGACCGGCCCGGACGGGCAGCCCATGCCGATGGTCGACAACGTGATGGTGCTGCGCCGCCGGTGATGGCGAATATCGGTGCGGTTGCACCCGCAACGAGGATTTGAGGGTACGGTGATCTGCGCGAACGAGTTGGCCGGGCGGCCGCGGCGCCCACACGGGCGTCGAGGAAAGTCCGGACTTCACAGAGCAGGGTGATTGCTAACGGCAATCCGAGGTGACTCGCGGGAAAGTGCCACAGAAAACAGACCGCCAGCAATGGTAAGGGTGAAACGGTGCGGTAAGAGCGCACCAGCATCCCGGGTGACCGGGATGGCTAGGCAAACCCCACCCGAAGCAAGGCCAAGAAGGCCGCAACCCGGTTGCGGCCGCGCAGGCGCCCGAGGGTTGCTCGCCCGAGCCTGCGGGTAGGCCGCTCGAGGTACCCGGCGACGGGCTACCCAGATGGATGGCCGCCGCCCCGCCGGCCAGAGATGGCCGCGGGGAACAGAATCCGGCTTACAGGCCAACTCGTTCGCCCCACCTAGCGGGCCTTCCGCACCGCTTTCTGCAGCTTCTTCAGAACACTCTGCAGTTGCGTGCGGACGTGCCCGGCCAGTTCGTCCTCCCGCTGGTACAGCAGGCCGTAGGTGAACGTGTCCTCACCCGCGGCGTGCGCGGCCTGCGCCTGTTCGCTCAGGTGTTCCATGCTGACCACGGCGTCCTGGTGGTCACCGAGCAGCGACTGCACGGCCTTGGCGCGCTTGGCGACGCGGTTCTCACCGGCCGCGCTCGCGGTATAGCGAAGCCGCTTGGCGCGCTTGCGGATCCGGTGCAGCGCGTGGTTGCGGGCATCCACGCCGGTCTCAGGGGCGTCGGTGTCGACCGCCTTGGCCTTCTTGACGGCCTTGCGCACCCGCTGGTACGCCGCGCCCACGGCGCCGGCCGGATCGCCGGTATCGGTCTGCGGCGTGGACGCGACGAGCCCCTCCAGCGCGTCGAGCAAACGGAAATACCGTTGCGAGCGCATCGCGTGGTGGGCCCGGCGCAGACCCGAGTCGTAGCGTCGCCGCGCGCCACCCACCAGGCGCTCGCGGACCGGCCCGCGCACGAGTGTGTCGGGCAGATCGTCGAGGGCGCGCTCGTAGCGTTCGGCGAGCACCTCGGCGTCGCGCGCGACGCCCAGCACGGTGCCCAACTCGCGCAGCTCGTCGAGGATGCCGTCAAGGTCGCCGAAGGAGTCGCCGGACTCTTGCAGCAGGCTGCGGATCTTGCGCGTCGTCACCCGCATCTGGTGTACGGCGTCATCGGCGTCGGCGCGCACCGCCCGGTCCCACTCCAGCAGCTCCGCGACGTGCTCGGCGATCGCGCGGTGCAGCGCGTCGGTGGGTTCGGAGGTCTCGGTCTCCGGCAGGGGAGCGCTCGCCAGGGCGCGGGCGAGCTTCGAGCCGTGCCCGGCCGGCCGGGCACCTGCGTCGAGCAGCCGGTTGGTGAGCCGGTCCAGCAGATCCGAGGCGGTGTCGGGGTCACGGCCGGCTGCCAGTTCCAGCTCCCACTCGCGCCACTGCTGCGCATGCTCCTCGTGGCCGACGGCCGCCGCCGTGACGTGGTCGTCGCAGAACTCGGCCAGCATGGCGCCGTCCTGCGCGTAGAGCACGCTGACGGCCCGGTGCGTGGAGACTCGGGCGACGGGCTGCAGCGCCTTGTCGCGCACGATCCCGAGCACGATCTCGCGCAGGTCCTCGGGGACCTTCACGGCGTCGTCTGCGTCGTCTGTGTCGCTCAGAGGCGCGCGCACCTCGGTGCGCGCATCGGCCCCCGCGGGCAGCTTCAGGTGCCATCCGGCGTCGGTCCCGCCGGTGCGGCGCCGCAGCGTGATGCGACGCGCGGCAAGATCGCGCGTCGGTGTGTCGAAATAAACAGCGTCGAGATCCTGTGACGGAATCCGCTCGACCCGGGCGACGGCCGACAATCCCTCGAACGAGGGCGACACTGTGTCCGGGGTCACCTCGAACTTTCGCTCAACCTCGGTGTACCTGGCAGTTTTCGGCGTAGGGGGAACCATCTTCACCTTCGTCGGGCACCGGCAACGGAACGTCGATCGGCCTCAGCGTGCCACATTTCCGGCTTCGCCCCGCGCGATCGACGGGTCACGGGCAGATAAAGACTTTCCGCCGCGCACCCCCGCTTTGCACTAGAGTCTGAGGAAATCTCTTAGAGTTGCAGCATGGGTTCTGAAGTCATGGGGGCGCGTGACGCTTCGGTACGCATGAAGATCGAGGATTATCTCGATGCGGACGGCAACATCGCCATCCCCGACGGGGTGACGTTGACGTCGTACTTCGACCGAAACGTCGCCGAGCTCGCCGATACGCCGGCCTATCGGTATCTCGACTTCGAGCACGACGGCAGGGTCGTCGAGCTCACCTGGAAGGAGCTGGACACCCGCGTTCGCGCCGTCGGCGCGCGGCTGCAGCAGGTGACCAAGCCCGGCGACCGCGTCGCGATCCTGTGCCCGCAGGGCGTGGACTACGTGGTGTCGTTCTTCGCCGCCATCCAGGCAGGCGCCATTGCCGTCCCCCTCTTCTCCCCGGAACTGCCCGGCCACGCCGAGCGCCTCGAAGCCGTCCTCGGCGACGCGACCCCGTCGGTCGTGCTCACCACGACCGAGGCCGCCGAGGCCGTCGGCTCCTTCGTCCGCAAGCTGCCCCACGCCGGCCGGCCCCGCATGATCGCCGTCGACGCCGTCCCCGCCGCCGTCGGAGCCACCTTCGTGCCCGCACAGCTGCACACCGATGGCATCGCCTACCTGCAGTACACCTCCGGCTCCACCAGGACCCCGGCCGGCGTCGAGATCACCCACCGCGGTGTCTGTACCAACGTGCTGCAGATGATCATCTCGGTCGGACTCGACTGGAACATCCGCAGCGTCAGCTGGCTGCCCCTGTTCCACGACATGGGCCTGCTCATGATCATGTTCCCGGCGCTGTGCGGTGGCCACATCACGCTGATGTCCCCGGTGTCGTTCGTGCGCCGCCCGTACCGCTGGATCAAGGAGCTCGGCGCCTCCGACGTGCCGACCTTCGCCGCCGCCCCCAACTTCGCCTACGAGCTCGCCGCGCACCGCGGCCTGCCGCCCGCCGGCGAGGAGCTCGACCTGAGCAACATCGCGGGCCTGATCAACGGCTCCGAACCGGTGAGCATGGCATCGATCGACGTGTTCAACGCCGCCTTCGCGCCCTACGGGCTGCCGCCGACCGCGGTCAAGCCGTCCTACGGCATGGCCGAGGCGACGCTGTTCGTCTCGACCATCGGCCCCGAGGCACATCCCAGCGCGGTGTTCCTCGACCGCGAGGAACTCGGCGCCGGACGTGCCGTCGAGGTGCCTGAGGACGATCCTCGCGCCATCGCGCAGGTCTCCTGCGGGAAGATCGCGCGCAGCCAGTGGGCCGTGATCGTCGACCCCAACAGCGACACGGGCGCAGAACTGCCCGACGGGCGCGTCGGCGAGATCTGGCTCCACGGCGACAACGTCGGCCAGGGCTACTGGGGCCGCCCGCACGAGACCGAGGTGTCGTTCCACAACAAGCTGCAGTCGCGCCTGGCGCACGGCAGCCACGCCGCAGGTGCCCCCGAGGGCGCCGCGTGGTTCCGCACCGGCGATCTGGGCATGTACCTCGACGGCCAGCTGTACATCACCGGCCGCATCAAGGACATGGTCATCGTCGACGGCCGCAACCACTACCCGCAGGACCTGGAGGCCACCGTGGCCGAGGCGTCGCGGTCGGTGCGCGCCGGCTACGTCGCGGCGTTCTCGGTGCCGTCGGAGCACGGCGAACGCCTGGTGATCGTCGCCGAACGCGCCCCCGGCGCAGGCCGTGCCGACCCGGCACCGATCGTCGAGGCCATCAGGGCGGCCATCTCGCGGCGCCACGCCGTTGCCGTGCACGACATCAAACTCGTCGCGGCAGGGTCGATTCCGCGCACCACGAGCGGCAAGCTGGCGCGCCGCGCGTGCCAGGCCCAGTACCTGGCCGAGCAGCAGGCGTCCTGACCGGCACACCGGGCATGACGAGCGCCTCCGGCCGTGGCCGCCCTCGACTGGAGCAACCGCGCAGGCCCGGGAAGACCGCGCGCGAGGAGATCCTCGACGCCGCGGCCGAACTGTTCACCACCCAGGGGTACGGCAGCACCTCCACACGGCGCATCGCCGACGCGGTGGGGGTGCGGCAGGCCTCGCTGTACCACCACTTCGCGACCAAGGACGACATCCTCGACGCGCTGCTCGCGGGCACCGTCGACGAACCCTTGGAGCTCGCACACCGGCTGCTGGACGAGTCCGGGCCCGCGGCGCCGCGGCTGCACGCCCTGGTGATCTGCGATGCCACACAGCTGTGCGCGGGCCGCTGGAACCTGGGCGCGCTGTACCTGCTGCCCGAACTGCGCGCCGAGCGTTTCGAGCCGTTCCGGCGCCGCCGCGCCGACCTGCGCGGCGCGTACCGCAGCCTGGCCCGGGCGGTCATCGCCGAGTGTGCGGGCCCGCCAGAGGCCGACGACCTGCCGTTCCGGCTCGTCGAATCGGTGATCAACTCGCGTTCCGACGACGCCGTCGTCCCCGGCGAGCGGCCGTGGGTGATCGCGGAGGGCGCGCTGCGGGTGCTCGGCTTCGACGGTGACTTTGCCGAAATCGCCTGCGCAACCGCGGCGCGCCTCGGTGTGCGACCGCCCCGGCGGGCCGCCCGCTAAAGTCCCGGTCTGTGACCGAGACCTCATACGAAGCCATCACATTCGAACAGTCCGGACCCATCACGCGGATCACGCTGAACCGCCCGGACGCCGCGAACGGCATGAACGACACCATGACCCGCGAACTCGCCGACGCGGCGCGCCGCGCCGACACCTCGGGCGCGAAGGTCGTGGTGCTGACGGGATCGGGGCGCTTCTTCTCCGCCGGGGGTGACCTCAAGGCGTTCTCCACCGCACCGTCGCGCGGGGCGTTCATCAAAGGCGTCGCCGACGATCTGCACCGGGCGATCTCCTCGTTCGCCCGCATGGACGCCGTGCTGATCACCGCGGTCAACGGCACCGCGGCAGGCGCCGGGTTCAGCATCGCGGTGACCGGTGACCTGGTGCTCGCGGCAGAATCCGCGTCGTTCACGATGGCCTACACCAAGGTCGGATTGAGCCCCGACGGCAGCGCGTCGTACTACCTGCCGCGTCTGGTCGGCATGCGCCGCGCGCAGGAGTTGATGCTCACCAATCGCACGCTGTCGGCGACCGAGGCCTTCGACTGGGGTCTGGTCACCGAGGTGACGCCCGACGCCGGACTCGCCGATCGGGCCACCGAACTCGCGGAGCAGATCGCGGCCGGATCCGCAGGCTCCAACGGGGCGGTCAAGACGCTTCTGCTGTCGTCGCTGAAGAACAGCCTCGAAGAGCAGATGGAAGCCGAGGGCCGCTTCATCGCCGCGCGGGCCGATTCGGCCGACGGTCGCGAAGGTGTCGACGCGTTCCTGGGCAAGCGCAAGCCCGAGTTCGCCTAGGCCTGCTGACCCCAGAACGACGAAATGGTCGCCCTCAGCGACCATTTCGTCGTTTTCTCCAGTGGGGGATCAGTAGCTGTGTTCTTCGGCGGGGAACACCCCAGCCGCGACATCTTCGGCGAATTGTGTTGCCGCACGGTGCAATTCGCCACCGACATCGCCGAAGCGGCGGACGAACTTGGCGGTCTTGCCGCTTGTCAGACCCGCCATGTCCTGCCACACGAGCACCTGCGCATCGCAGTTCGGGCCGGCGCCGATGCCGACGGTCGGGATGGTGAGCTTGCCGGTGATCTGCGTCGCCAACTCGGCGGGCACCATCTCGAGCACCACGGCCACCGCGCCTGCCTCTGCCACGGCGATCGCGTCGCGGATGGTCTGATCAGCGGCGTCGCCGCGACCCTGGACCCGGAAACCCCCGAGACCGTTGACGCTCTGCGGCGTGAAACCGATGTGGGCGACCACGGGGATGCCGGCCTTGCTCAGCGTCGCGATCTGGTCGGCGACGCGTTCGCCGCCCTCGAGCTTGACGGCGTGCACACCGGCTTCTTTCATGAACCGGGTTGCGGTGGCCAGCGCCTGGCTGGGGCCGTCTTCATAGCTGCCGAACGGCAGGTCACCGATCACCAGCGCGTGCGGGGCGCCCTTGACCACGGCGCGCGCCAACGGAATCAGCTCGTCGACGGAGATCGGCACGGTGGTGTCGTAGCCGTAGACCACGTTGGCGGCCGAGTCACCCACCAGGAGCACCGGGATGCCGGCGTCGTCGAAGACCCGCGCGCTGGAGTAGTCGTAACAGGTGAGCATCGCCCACTTGTGGCCCTCGGCCTTCCACTTCTGCAAGGTCAGGGTGCGCACCTTGGTACGCGGTTTGGTGTCCACAACACCGCCGGAGGTGTTTGCGGCACCATAGATTGGCTGTTCAGACATCATTGTCCCTCGATAGACGGTCGTATCGAATCCTCGAGGCCGATCTGTCGGTCCCCGGGTTCGGCTGACAAGGGCAAGTCTGCCACTCGGTGGTGTCGAAGGTAAAAGCCTTGTTAAGTGGATTTCCTCACAGTTGCCGGGTGCCCACCTACGATCAGCCACATGCAACGGCTCAGCGGACTCGACGCCAGCTTCCTGTATCTCGAAACCGCGGCGCAGCCGATGCATGTGTGTTCGGTGCTCGAACTCGACACCTCGACGATTCCAGGGGGATACACGTTCGACCGCCTGCGCGACGCGCTGACGCTGCGCATCAAGGCCATGCCAGAGTTCCGCGAGAAACTCGCCGACAGCCGCTTCAACCTGGATCACCCAGTTTGGGTGGACGACAACGACTTCGACGTCGACCGTCATCTACACCGCATCGGCCTGCCCGCACCCGGCGGGCGTGCCGAACTCGCCGAGATCTGCGGTCACATCGCGTCGTTGCCGCTGGACCGCACACGCCCGCTGTGGGAGATGTGGGTGATCGAGAACATCGCGGGCACCGACGCGCACGCGGGTGGCCGGCTTGCGGTCATGACCAAGGTGCACCACGCCAGCGTCGACGGCGTCACCGGGGCGAACCTGCTCTCGCAGCTGTGCGCCACCGAACCCGACGCGCCGGCGCCCGACCCGGTAGAGGGTCCGGGAGGCGCGAGCGGCCTGGAGATCGCGATCAACGGCGCGGTGAAGTTCGCGACCAGACCGCTGCGGCTGGCCAGCGTGGTACCGACCACGCTGTCCTCGGTGGTCGACACCGTGCGGCGGGCCCGCAACGGGATGACGATGGCGGCCCCGTTCGCCGCGCCGAGAACCGCGTTCAACGCCAACATCACCGGGCATCGCAACATCGCGTTCGCACAACTCGACCTCGACGACATCAAGACCGTCAAGAACCACTTCGACGTCAAGGTCAACGACGTCGTGATGGCGCTGGTGTCCGGGGTGCTGCGCACCTACCTGTCGGATCGCGGTGAGCTACCGGACAGTTCGCTCGTCGCGATGGTGCCGGTGTCGGTGCACGACCGCTCCGACCGGCCGGGGCGCAACCAGGTGTCGGGGATGTTCGCGGCGCTGCAGAGCCACATCGCCGATCCGGCCGAACGGCTGCGCGCCATCGCCGAGGCCAACGCCGTCGCCAAGCAACACAGCTCGGCCATCGGCGCGACACTGCTGCAGGACTGGACGCAATTCGCCGCACCCGCGGTGTTCGGCACCGCGATGCGGGTCTACGCGGCGAGCCGCCTCTCGGGCGCCAAACCGGTGCACAACCTCGTCGTCTCGAACGTGCCGGGTCCGCAGGTGCCGCTGTACTTCCTCGGCGCCGAGGTCAAGGCGATGTATCCGCTGGGCCCGATCTTCCATGGTTCCGGGCTGAACATCACGGTGATGTCGCTGACCGGCAAACTCGACGTCGGCATCATCTCGTGTCCGGAACTGCTCCCGGACCTGTGGGACATGGCCGACGATTTCACGATTGCGCTCGACGAGCTGCTGGCCACCACGAAACACACCTAGCCTGCACCGATACCGGCACCGATGCACTGTCATGGCAGCATGTGGTGCCATGAAGGTCAGGTTCAGGCTCGGCGCGCTGCTGGCGGTGACGGTGCTGGCGGCAGGCGGCTGCAGCCAGGTGATCGACGGGCGCGCGATCGTCGCGGTGCCCCGGCCGGGATCGCCGGTGCAATGGCTGCCGTGCAACGGCGGTGCGGGCAACCAGACGCCCATCCCCGACAGCGCCGAGTGCGGCATGCTGTCGGTGCCCGTCGACTACAGCAAGCCCGACGGCGACGTCGCCCGCCTGGCGATGATCCGGTTCCCCGCGACCGGCGACAGGATCGGATCGCTGGTGATCAACCCCGGCGGTCCCGGCGAGTCCGGTGTCGAATCGGCGCTGTCGCTGCTGCCGAGCCTGCCCCAGTCGGTCAAGGAGCGGTTCGACATCGTCGGGTTCGACCCGCGCGGTGTCGCGTCGTCCAATCCCGCGGTGTGGTGCAACTCCGACGCCGACAACGACCGGCAGCGTGCCGATCCGACCGTCGAGTACACGCCCGAGGGTGTGGCTCACCTGGAGGCCGAGACGAAGGCGTTCGTGCAGCGCTGCGTCGACAAGATGGGCTTGGAGTTCCTGGCCAACGTCGGCACCGAGAACGTCGCCAAGGACCTCGACGCCATCCGCGCAGCGCTCGGTGACGACAAGCTGACCTACCTGGGGTACTCGTACGGCACCCGGATCGGTTCCACCTACGCCGAGCAGTTCCCCGACAAGGTCCGCGCGATGATCCTCGACGGCGCCATCGACCCCAACGCCGATCCGGTGGAGGAGAGCATCCGCCAGGCCGCGGCATTCCAGAAGGCGTTCGACGACTACGCCGCCGACTGCGCCAAGAGCCCGGACTGCCCGCTGGGCACCGACCCGGCCAAGGCCGTCGAGGTCTACAAGAGCATCATCGACCCGCTCGTCGAGAACCCCGCCAAGACCAGGGACGGACGCGGACTGAGCTACAGCGACGCGACCGTCGGCACGATCCTGCCGCTGTACTCGCCGAACCTGTGGCGTCACCTCACCGACGCGCTCACCGCGCTCAAAAACGGTGACGGCAACCTCATGCTCGCGCTCGCCGATCTCTACATGGGCCGAGATGCCAAGGGCCACTACAACAATTCCACCGATGTGCGCGTCGCGGTGAACTGCATGGACAAACCTGCCATCAAGGACAAGGCCACCGTCGTCGAACAGGACCGCCGCCTGCGCGAGGTGGCCCCGTTCATGAGCTACGGCGAGTTCACCGGCGACGCCCCGCTGGGCACCTGCGCGTTCTGGCCCGTGCCGCCCACGAGTGAACCGCACGAGCTCAAGGTGGAGGGACTGCCGCCGATCCTCGTGGTCTCGACCACCAACGACCCGGCGACGCCGTACCAGGCCGGCGTGGACCTGGCGCGCCAACTGGGCGGCACGCTGGTCACTTTCGAGGGCACCCAGCACACCGTGGTGTTCCAGGGCAACAAGTGCGTCGACGACATCGCCACGACCTATCTGATCGACGTCAAGGTGCCTCCAGCGGACACCCGTTGCTGACAGGCGAACATCACCGAACGGTTGCCGGCCGATCTCCGGTCGGCCTCAGCCGCAGATACGGCGGCACCGCGCATGCGACGATGTCAGCCGTGCGGAGGGTGGGCAGGCTGGCGATGACGGTTGGGCTCGTGGTGCCCGCACTGATGAGCGTGGTGATCGCCGGGATCCCTTCCGCGGCGGCCTCACCCGAGGGTGAGTCGGTGACCCCGTTCGCCGCGCCGCCGATGTGGGGGAGTTGCGCGCCGTGGTTGGCCAATTCGGCGGCGATCCCGACGGCCCAGTGCGGGACCCTCGCCGTACCCCTCGACTGGAACAACCCGGATCCGCAAGGCGCACAAGCACATCTTGCGGTCATCCGTGTGCCGGCCACCGGTGACCGCATCGGCGCACTGCTGGTCAACCCCGGCGGTCCCGGGGCGTCGGCCGTCGACACCGTCGCCGGGATGGGCGCGGCGCTGGCCGGGACCGAGATCGGGCGGCGGTTCGACCTCGTCGGCTTCGACCCGCGCGGGGTAGGGCACTCCACGCCGCAACTGCGGTGTCGTACCGACGCCGAGTTCGACGCGTACCGGCGCGAACCCATGGCCGACTACAGTCCGGCGGGCGTCGCCCACATCGAGAGCTTGTACCGGCAGTTCGCGCAGCAGTGCCTGGACCGCATGGGCGCACCCTTCCTGGCCAACATCGGCACCGCGTCGGCGGTGCGCGACATGGACGCCGTACGCGCGGCGCTCGGCGAGCAACAGATCAGCTATCTGGGGTTCTCCTACGGCACCGAACTCGGATCGGCGTACGCCGAGGCCTATCCCGAGCGTGTGCGCGCGATGGTGCTCGACGGTGCCATCGATCCCGCGCTGAACCCGATCGACAAGACCATCCGTCAGATGGCGAGCTTCCAGAAGGCATTCGACGCCTATGCCGCCGACTGCGGCAAGGTGGTGGGCTGCCCACTCGGTAACGATCCGGGGCAGTACGTGAGCCGCTTCCACCAACTCGTCGACCCCTTGGTCGCGCGGCCCGGCCCGACGTCGGACCCGCGGGGGCTGGGTTACCAGGACGCCAACACCGGCACGGTCAACGCGCTGTACTCGGCGCGCTACTGGCCCTTTCTGACCAGCGGACTGCTCGGACTGCAACGCGGTACCGACGCGGAGGATCTGCTGTTGCTGGCCGACGACTACCAACACCGCGACAAGGGCGGGCACTACCAGAACCTGCAGGACGCGTTCACCGCGATCCGCTGCGTCGACGATCCGTACCCGACCGATCCTGCGGTGTGGGCCGAGGCCGATCGCCGCATCCGCGACGTCGCGCCGTTTCTCTCCTACGGCGAGTTCACCGGGTTCGCGCCGCGTGACGTGTGCGCGTTCTGGCCCGTCCCGGCGACGTCGGCGCCGCACCCGGTCACCGGTCCCGGACCCGGAAAGGTCGTCGTGGTGTCGACGACCGGTGATCCGGCGACGCCCTACCAGGCCGGTGTCGACCTTGCCCGGCAAATGGGTGCCTCGCTGATCAGCTTCGACGGCAAGCAACACACCGTGGTGTTCAACGGCGATGCCTGCGTCGACACCGCGGTGCTTCGGTTCTTCACCGACCTGGTGTCGCCGCCCGGCAACCTTGCCTGCTAGGTCTTGCGCGCGCGTAACACAGATTTAACAGCCGGTGCATACGCTGCGGTCATGGACCGGCAGAAGGAATTCGTGCTTCGCACGTTGGAGGAACGCGACATTCGTTTCGTTCGATTGTGGTTCACCGACGTGCTCGGTTACCTCAAGTCGGTCGCGATCGCGCCCGCCGAACTCGAGGGGGCTTTCGAAGAGGGCATCGGTTTCGACGGCTCCTCGATCGAGGGATTCGCGCGCGTCTTCGAATCCGACACCGTGGCCAGGCCCGACCCGTCGACGTTCCAGGTGCTGCCCTGGAAAACCAGCGACGGCAACCACTATTCGGCGCGCATGTTCTGCGACATCACGATGCCCGACGGTTCGCCGTCGTGGGCCGACTCACGCCACGTGCTGCGCCGTCAACTGGCGAAGGCCAGCGACCTCGGGTTCACGTGCTACGTGCACCCCGAGATCGAGTTCTTCCTCCTCAAGCCCGGACCCACCGACGGCACCCCGCCGGAACCGGCCGACAACGGTGGCTACTTCGACCAGGCCGTGCACGACGTGGCGCCCAACTTCCGGCGCCACGCCATCGAGGCGCTGGAGCAGATGGGCATCTCGGTCGAGTTCAGCCATCACGAGGGCGCGCCCGGCCAGCAGGAGATCGACCTGCGCTACGCCGACGCGCTGTCGATGGCCGACAACGTGATGACGTTCCGCTACCTCGTGAAGGAGGTGGCGCTGGCCGACGGCGTGCGGGCGTCGTTCATGCCCAAGCCCTTCGCCGAACATCCCGGCTCGGCCATGCACACCCACATGAGCCTGTTCGAAGGCGACACCAACGCCTTCCACAGCCCCGACGATCCGCTGCAGCTGTCGGACGTCGCCAAGTCGTTCATCGCGGGAATCCTCGAGCACGCCAACGAGATCAGCGCCGTCACCAACCAGTGGGTGAACTCCTACAAACGGCTGGTGCACGGCGGCGAGGCGCCCACCGCGGCGTCGTGGGGCGCCGCCAACCGCTCGGCACTCGTGCGGGTGCCCATGTACACACCGCACAAGGTGTCGTCGCGCCGCGTCGAGGTCCGCAGCCCCGACTCGGCGTGCAACCCGTACCTGACGTTCGCGGTGCTGCTGGCCGCGGGCCTGCGCGGGGTCGAGAAGGGCTACGTGCTGGGGCCACAGGCCGAGGACAACGTGTGGAGCCTGACCGCCGAGGAGCGCCGCGCCATGGGCTATCGTGAGCTGCCCACCAGCCTCGGCAACGCACTGGAGGCCATGGAGAACTCCGAGCTGGTCGCGGAAGCGTTGGGGGAGCACGTGTTCGACTACTTCCTGCGCAACAAACGTACGGAGTGGGAGAACTACCGCAGCCACGTCACGCCGTACGAGCTCAAGACCTACCTCTCGCTCTAGGCCCCGGCTCCGGGTCGTCCCTGGAGTGCCGCCGCGTGCGATACCGTCGTGAACGTGCGAAAGCCTGCCACCGAACGTCCGAGGCTGCCCAGTGTCGGCCGGCTAGGGCTGGTCGACCCGCATGCGCCGGCCCACCTCGACCAGCTCGACTGGAACACCGACGAACACGTCGAGCTGCTGTGGTCGCTGTCGCGCGCCCCGGACGCCGACGCCGCGCTGCTGGCGATGGTGCGCCTGGCCGACGCGTTGAAGGACGGCTGGTCTGAGCTCAACGGGCTGCTGCTCACCGACCGCTCGCTGCGGGGCCGGCTGTTCGCCGTGCTCGGCTCGTCGTTGGCGCTCGGTGACCACCTGGTGGCCCACCCGGAATCGTGGCGGCTGCTGCACGGCGAAGTCACGCTGTCGTCGGCGCGGGAACTGCGCGAGACGTTCGACGACGCCGCCAGGAACGTCACGATCGAACGCGGCGCGAGTGCCGCCGTCCCGCCGCTGCGGGATCTCTACCGCAATCACCTGCTGGTTCTCGCGGCCCTCGACGTCGCCTCGACCGTCGAGAACGAACCGGTACTGCCGTTCGTCACCGTCAGCGCCCACCTGTCCGACCTGGCCGACGCCGCGCTCAGCGCCGCGCTGATCGTGGCCACCCGCACGGTGTGCGGCGACCGCGATCCGCGGCTCGCGGTCATCGCGATGGGCAAATGCGGTGCACGCGAACTCAACTACGTCAGCGACGTCGACGTCATCTTCGTCGGTGAGGACATCGTGACAGACGGCGCCAGCGACAATCTGGCGACCGCAACGCGCGTCGCGGGCGAGATGATGCGGTTCGCCGCCGACGCGTTCTTCGAGGTCGATGCCGCGCTGCGGCCGGAAGGCAAACGGGGCCAACTGGTTCGGACCCTCGACTCGCACATCGCGTACTACCAGCGGTGGGCCAAGACGTGGGAGTTCCAGGCGCTGCTCAAGGCACGACCCGCGGCCGGCGATCCGGAACTGGGCGCGGCCTACGTCGACGCGCTGATGCCGATGGTGTGGACCGCATGCGAGCGCGAGGATTTCGTGCCCGAGGTCCAGGCCATGCGTCGCCGTGTCGAGGAACTCGTGCCCGCCGATGTGCGCTCGCGCGAGATCAAGCTCGGCACCGGTGGTCTGCGCGATGTCGAATTCGCGGTCCAGCTCTTGCAATTGGTGCACGGACGCAACGACGATTCGCTGCACGTGGCGTCGACGGTCGACGCCCTTGCCGCGCTCGGCGCGGGCGGTTACGTCGGCCGCGACGACGCCGCCAACATGACCGCGTCCTACGAGTTCCTGCGTCTCCTCGAGCACCGGTTGCAGTTGCAGCGGCTCAAGCGCACCCACATGCTGCCCGACGACAACGACGACGAGGCGTACCGGTGGCTGGCACGTGCCGCGCACATCCGGCCCGACGGCACGCACGACGCACAGGGTGTGCTGCGCGAGGAGCTCAAGCGGCAGAGCCTGCGGGTGTCGCGACTGCACGCCAAGCTCTTCTACCAGCCGCTGCTGGAATCGGTGGGGCAGACCGCCGTCGGCATCGGCGCCGGGATGAGCGCCGAGGCCGCCGAACGGCAGTTGGCCGCACTGGGTTACGAGGGTCCGCAGAGCGCGCTGACGCACCTGGCGGCGTTGACCGGTGCCACCGGGCGCAAGGGCCGCATCCAGCAGATCCTGCTGCCCACGCTCCTCGACTGGCTGTCCGACACTCCCGATCCCGACGGCGGCCTGCTGGCCTACCGGCGGCTCAGTGACGAACTGTCCGATCTGCGTTGGTTTTTGGGCACCCTACGGGATGAGGGTGCGGTCGCCAAGCGGCTCATGCGCGTGCTGGGCACCTCGGCGTACATCCCCGAACTGTTGATGCGTGCCCCGGATGTCATCCAGATGTACGCCGACGGGCCGACGGGCCCGAAGCTGCTGGAGGGTGACGCCGACAGCCGGGCACGCGCGTTGGTGGCCTCGGCCGGACGCTACGCCGATCCGGTGCGGGCCATCGCGTCCGCGCGCACCCTGCGCCGCCGGGAACTGGCCCGGATCGCGTCGGCCGACGTGCTCGGCATGCTCGACGTGACCGAGGTGTGCAAGTCGCTCACCGCGGTCTGGGTCGCGGTGCTGCAGGCCGCGCTGGACGCGGTGATCCGCGCCAACACACCGGATTCTGGCGTGCCCGCACGCATCGCGGTGATCGGCATGGGCCGGTTGGGCGGCGGCGAACTGGGCTACGGCTCCGACGCCGACGTGATGTTCGTGTGCGAGCCGAATCCCGGTGTGGACGAATCGGTTGCGGTGCGGTGGTCGGTGAGCGTCGCCGAACAGGTGCGTGCGCTGCTGGGGACCCCGAGCGCCGACCCGCCGCTGGAGGTCGACACCGGGTTGCGTCCGGAGGGGCGCAGCGGCCCGCTGGTGCGCACCTTGGCGTCGTATGAGGCGTACTACGCACAGTGGGCGCAGCCGTGGGAGATCCAGGCGCTGCTGCGGGCACACCGGGTGGCCGGTGATCTCGAACTCGGCGAGCGGTTTTTGCTCATGGTCGACAAGACCCGGTATCCGGAGGGTGGAGTGTCGGCCGAGGCGGTCCGGGAGATCCGTCGCATCAAGGCCCGGGTGGACGCCGAGCGCCTGCCGCGCGGCGCCGACCCGAACACCCACACCAAGCTGGGGCGCGGCGGGCTCGCCGACATCGAGTGGACCGTGCAATTGCTGCAACTGCGCTACGCGCACAAAGTGCCTGCGCTGCACAACACCTCGACGCTGGAGACACTCAATGCGATCGGCGCGGCCGAACTCGTCGCCGAAGGCGACGTCGAACTGTTGCGCGAGGCGTGGCTGACCGCGACGCGCGCCCGCAATGCGCTGGTGCTGGTGCGCGGCAAGCCGACCGATCAGCTGCCCGGGCCGGGCCGCCAGCTCAATGCGGTGGCGCTGGCGGCCGGATGGGGCAGTGATGACGGCGGGGAGTTCCTCGACAACTACCTGCGGGTGACGCGGCGGGCGAAAGCGGTGGTCCGCAAGATTTTCGGCGGGTGACTCGTTCGGCGGAGCCGGTCAACGTCTGCCGCGCGCCGAATCCACCGCGAACGCGCCGCCACCGATCGCGAACAGCAGCAGGAAGCCGAAGCAGAACAGCACGGTGGGCTCGCCGCCGTTCTCCAGCGGCAGCAAGCCCTTCGGCTGGTGCTGCCAGAAGTAGGCGACGGCCATGTGGCCGCTGGCGATGAACGCGGCGATGCGCGTGAACAGCCCGACCATGATGAGCAGGCCCAGCACGAGCTCGATGACGCCGGCATACCAGTACGGCCAGGTTCCGACGGGCACCGCGCCGCTGCCCGAATCGACAGGCCAGGCGAAGAGTTTCGATGCGCCGTGCACCGCGAACAGGAAACCGAACACGATGCGGAAGATCGCGACAACGACGGGGGAGTAGGTGGCGAGCCGGGTGTCCAGGTTGGTCGTCATGATCAGACCATACGCGCAGCAACGCCGGAGTTTACAGCTCCAACAGCACTGTTACCGGCCCGTCATTGACCAGTTCCACTTCCATGTGGGCACCGAAAACTCCGGTTTGCACAGTGGCGCCCAGGCGTCGTAGCGCCTCGGTGAACTCGGTGACCAACGGTTCGGCGACCGGACCGGGTGCCGCGGCGTTCCAGGACGGGCGTCTGCCTTTGTCGGTGTTGGCGTACAACGTGAACTGGCTGATCACCAGGATCGGCGCGGCCACATCCGATGCCGAGCGCTCGTCGTCGAGAATCCGCAATTTCCAGAGCTTTTCGGCCATCCGCTGGGCCGTGGCGGCGTCGTCGTCGTGCGTGACGCCGACGAGGGCCAAAAGCCCCTGCGGTTGCGGGTCGATCGCGCCGGCCACCTCGCCGTCGACCGTGACCCGTGCTCTCTTGACCCGCTGCACCAGCACCCGCATGCGCCTCATTGTCCCTTCGGCGTCGTCGAGTTCTGCACCAGGGCTGCGTTTTCGAACGAACAACGACCCAGGAGCAGAAATCGGCGCAACGCAGAAAGGCCGGGCGCGCCAAGCGCCCGGCCTTCTGTTGATCTACAACGACTTGGACGACTTACACGTCGCGTCGGCAGGCCGACTCAGACGTCGAAGTAGAGCGAGAACTCGTAGGGATGAGGACGGATCTGGATCGGCATGATCTCGTTCTCCCGCTTGTAGGAGATCCAGGTCTCGATCAGATCCTCGGTGAACACGCCACCCTCGGTGAGGTATTCGTGATCCTCTTCGAGCTTGTCGATCACCGCGGAGAGCGAGGTGGGCGCCTGCGGGATCGCGGCGGCCTCGTCCGGCGGCAACTCGTAGAGGTCCTTGTCGACCGGCTGCAGCGGCTCGATCTTCTTCTTGATGCCGTCGATGCCCGCCATGAGCATGGCCGCGAACGCCAGGTACGGGTTGCCCGAGCTGTCCGGGCAACGGAACTCGAGGCGCTTGGCCTTCGGGTTGTTGCCGGTGATCGGGATACGGACGCAGGCCGAGCGGTTGCGCTGGCTGTAGACCAGGTTGATCGGGGCCTCGTAGCCGGGCACAAGACGCTTGTAGGAGTTCACGGTCGGGTTGGTGAACGCCAGCAGCGACGGCGCGTGGTGCAGGATGCCGCCGATGTAGTGGCGCGCGATGTCCGACAGGCCGGCGTAGCCCGACTCGTCGTGGAACAGCGGCTGGCCGTCCTTCCACAGCGACTGGTGGGCATGCATGCCGGAACCGTTGTCGCCGAACAGCGGCTTCGGCATGAAGGTGACGGTCTTGCCGGCCTTCCATGCGGTGTTCTTGATGATGTACTTGAACAGCAGCACGTCGTCGGCGGCGGCCAGCAGCGTGTTGAACTTGTAGTTGATCTCGGCCTGACCGGCGGTGCCCACCTCGTGGTGACCCCGCTCGAGGATGAAGCCGGCGTTCTGCAGATTGGTGGCCATCTGGTCGCGCAGGTCGACGTAGTGGTCGTAGGGCGCGACGGGGAAGTAGCCGCCCTTGGGGCGAACCTTGTAGCCGCGGTTGGCGCTGCCGTCGGCCTCGAAGGGCTCGCCGGTGTTCCACCAGCCGGACTCCGAGTCGACCTCGTAGAACGTGCCGTTGATCTTGGAGTCGAAGCTCACCGAGTCGAAGATGTAGAACTCGGCCTCGGCACCGAAGTACGCGGTGTCGGCGATACCGGTGCTGGCCAGGTAGTTCTCGGCCTTGCGCGCGACGTTGCGGGGATCGCGGGAGTAGGCCTCACGTGTGAACGGATCGTGCACGAAGAAGTTCAGGTTGAGCGTCTTCGCTTCCCGGAACGGGTCGATGCGCGCGGTGTTGGGATCGGGCAGCAGCATCATGTCGGACTCGTGGATCGACTGGAACCCACGGACCGACGAGCCGTCGAATGCAAGCCCGTCCTCGAAGACGCTTTCGTCGAAGGCCGACGCCGGGATCGAGAAGTGCTGGACGACGCCGGGCAGATCACAGAAGCGAATGTCGACGTACTCGACGTTTTCGTCCTTGATCAGCTTGAAGATGTCGTCGGACGTCTTTTCTGCCACTGAGTGTTCTCCTTTACTGGTAACCCGCGCGTTGACGCTATGGACACGATGTTGCGCAGTCGTCAACCCAATGTTGCGCCGACGTTACGCAATCGTCCGGACCGGGTGTCCGGGGCTTTTTCCAGCTACACATCACCGTCATCGGCCCTTGCACGTGGCACCCGGCGGCCGGATACCCGCGGCCGCCTATCCTGACATCATGGCCCGCACAAACGGCTCCCGGTTGGGATCCTGGCTATCCGGTCCCGGTCCGTTCGACGCCGGCGACGGCTCTGACGGCAACGACAGGACCGGTAGGTACCCCGGTGAGCGGTTGGGGCTGCCCGAGGACGGTTCGAGGTCGATCGCCCGGACGGGCCGACGCCTCGGCGCGTTGATCGTGGACTGGCTGATCGCCTACGGGCTGGCCGCGCTGCTGATGGCCCTCGGGGTGATCTCGCTGCCGATGCTCTCGACCGCGGTGCTGGTGATCTGGATGGTGATCGGCACCGTCGCGGTCCGGCTGTTCTCGTTCACGCCGGGCCAGTTGGCGCTCGGGCTGGTCGTGGTGCCCGCCGACGGCAGAACCGGAATCGGCATCGTCCGGGCCTTCATCCGCGTGGTGCTGATCGCACTGATCATCCCGCCCCTGGTGTCCGACAGTGACTTGCGCGGCCTGCACGACCGCGCCAGCTTCACCGCGGTGCTGCGCCGCTGAACTGATCGACGGGTCACCGCGACCCGTCTCGGCCCATGGCGAAGGGCCGAAACGGGGTGCGGCTCGCTCAGCGTCGACGCGCGGTGCGCTGCACGCCGCGCATCTTGGCGGCGGTGGGCAGCGGACCCTTCGGGATCGCGGCGGGACCTACCTTGGTGCCGAGCGCGGCCAGCCGCGACTCGATCGCATCCATCTGCTTGACGGTGATGTTGGCGGGAAGCTTGTTCAGGTGGCGCTCCAGCTTGGACAGCGGCACCTCGCCCTCGCCGTTGCCGACGATGATGTCGTAGATCGGGGTCTCGCCGACCAGGCGCGCGGTGCGTTTCTTCTCCTGTGCGAGCAGCGGCTTGACGCGGTTGGGCGCGCCTTCACCCACGAAGATCACGCCGGGCCTGCCGATCACGCGGTGCACAGCGTCGAAGTGACCGGTCGCGGCGACGCCGGGCGTCACACGCCACTTGCCGCGCAGGTTGTCCAGCGCCCAGGCCGCGGCGCCCGTCTGGCCCTCGGCCTTGCGGTACACCGACTTCTGCGCGCGCCGACCGAAGATGATGAACGCGACCAGCGCCCCGAGCACGATGCCGAGCGGGATCAGCGTGTACTTCGTGAACCCGCCGATGAGCAGCCCGGCGAGCACTGCGAGCGCGACGATCAGCACGAACGCGCCCGCCATGTACGGCACCAGCCGCTTGTCTTCTTTGCGCTGGATCTGGAACGCCTGCCACAACTGGCTGCGGCGCTGCTTGGAAGCCGCCTTGCGGGCTGCCTTCGCCTCGGCTTTGGCAGCCTTCGTCTCGGCGGTGTTGCGGGATTTCGCCATTACTTCAGGATACGGGGGGCTGATCTGCGAATCGCACCCGCGCGGCCTGTGCGTAGAGCTTGCCTGCGCGGTAGGAGGACCGCACGAGCGGTCCGGCCAACACACCGGCGAATCCGAGGCCCTCGGCATAGGTCGACAGCTCGACGAATTCGTCGGGGTGCACCCACCGCTCCACCGGATGGTGCCGCGGTGACGGGCGCAGGTACTGCGTGATGGTGACGATGTCACAACCGGCGTCGTGCAGGTCACGCAGCGCGGTGCGTACCTCGTCGATGGTCTCGCCCATGCCGAGGATCAGGTTGGACTTGGTGACCAGACCGAAGTTGCGGGCCGCGGTGAGCACCGCGAGGCTGCGCTCGTAGCGGAACGCCGGGCGGATGCGTTTGAAGATGCGCGGCACGGTTTCGACGTTGTGCGCCAACACTTCCGGACGTGACTCGAACACTTCCTCGAGTTGCTCGGCGTTGCCGTTGAAATCGGGGATCAGCAGCTCGACGCCCGTGTTGGGGTTGAGGCGCTTGATGTAGCGCACGGTTTCGGCGTACAGCCACGCCCCGCCGTCGGACAGGTCGTCGCGCGCGACGCCGGTGACCGTCGAGTACCGCAGCCCCATGGCCTGCACGCTCTCGGCGACCCGGCGCGGCTCGTCGCGGTCCAGTTCGGCGGGCTTACCGGTGTCGATCTGGCAGAAGTCGCAGCGCCGCGTGCACTGCTCGCCGCCGATCAGGAACGTGGCCTCGCGGTCCTCCCAGCATTCGAAGATGTTGGGGCAGCCGGCCTCTTCGCAGACGGTGTGCAGACCCTCGCGCCGCACCAGGCCCTTGAGCTCGGTGTACTCCGGGCCCATCTTGGCGCGGGTCTTGATCCACGGCGGTTTGCGTTCGATGGGGGTCTGCGCGTTGCGGACCTCGAGTCGAAGCAGCTTCCGTCCCTCTGGCACGACAGTCACAGATTCATCCTACGTTCAGGGTTTCGTGATGACCGACCGGCAAACGACCGTCGAGCGCGTCGCACACCGCGGCGGCGACGCGGTCGGAGACCTCGTCGACGGTGACACGGCGGCCCAGTTCCGCGGTCAGCGACGTCACCCCGGCGTCGGTGATGCCGCACGGGATGATCGACGAGTACGCCGACAGGTCGCAGTCGCAGTTGAGCGCGAACCCGTGCAGCGTGGTCGCCCGCGACACGCGGATGCCGATCGCTGCGACCTTGCGCGCCGGGCGCTCGTCGGCGGGGACCCACACACCTGACCGGCCCTCGACCCGTTCGGTGTGCAGTCCGAGTTCTGCGCACACGGTGATGAGCGACTCCTCAAGGCGCCGAACGAAATTCACCACATCGAGCGGTTCGGTGAGCCCGATGACGGGATAGCCGACCAGCTGTCCGGGACCGTGCCAGGTGATCTTGCCGCCACGGTCGGTGTCGACGACGGGTGTCCCGTCCACCGGGCGCTCGTGGGGCTCGGTGCGTTTACCGGCCGTGTACACCGCGGGATGCTCCAGCAGCAGCAGGGTGTCGGGCCCGCCGGCCACCCTGGCGTCGGCGGTCTCGCGTTGCAGCTGCCATGCGGAGGTGTAGTCGAGCGTGCCGAGGCGGCGCACCTCGACCGGCGTGCTGGCCGAGCGGATCGAAGTCACGGGATCGACGGTACTCCCCAGCTACCGGGGGACCGCAGTCAGACGTCCTTCGACGCGGTGACGTCAGCGAGTGCCTCACGCACGGTCTTGTGGTGGAACTCGAACCCGCCCCGCTCGAGGGCGGCCGGTATCGCGCGCTGCCCGGCGAGCAGGCCTTCGTCGGCGAACTCGCCCAGCAGCGCGCGCAGCGCCACGGCGGGCACGAACAACGGGGTCGGGCGGCCGAGGGTACGGCCCAGCACCGCGGTGAACTCGGCGTTGGTCACCGGGGCCGGCCCGGTGACGTTCACCGGGCCGGACATGTCGTCGTTCCACATCGTGAACCGCACGGCCCGGATGTGATCCTCCAGGCTGATCCACGGCATGTACTGGCGGCCGTTGCCCAGGCGTGCGCCGAGGCCGAACGAGAACAGCGGCTTGAGCCTGCCGAGCAGGCCACCCGAACGGGACAGCACCAGGCCCGTGCGCAACAGCACCACGCGCGTGCCCGAGGAGGCCGCCTGCGTGGTGGCCGCCTCCCAGTCCTGGCACAGCCTGGCCAGAAACCCGTGGCCCGCCGGCGCCGACTCGTCGGTGATCCGATCGCGCGTGTCGCCGTAGAAACCCACGGCGCTCGCGTTGATCAGCACCGGCACACCGGCGTCGACGACAGCGCCGGACAGCACCTCGGTGGGGCCGATGCGACTGTCCCGCAGGCTCTGTTTGAAGGCCCCGGACCAGCGTTTGTCACCCATGCTGACACCGCACAGGTTCACCACGACATCCACGCCGTGCAGCGCGGTCGCGTCGAACTCGCCGGTGTCGGGGTTCCAGAACAGCTCATCGGGATTCGACGGTGCCCTGCGCACGATGCGCAGCACGCGGTGGCCGTCGGCACGCAGCGCCGACGTCAGTGCCGAACCGATCAGGCCAGAGGACCCCGCGATCGCGATGACGGCGTCGGCCACGATGCCTCAACCCCTCCTCATCCCTGCACGCTGCCCCGGCTGGGGCGGATCACAGGCCCAGATCGGCCTCGAACGCGCCCTCCTCGAGCCTGCGCTTGATCGTCGTCAGGAACCGTCCGGCGTCGGCGCCGTCGATCAGCCGGTGATCGTAGGTCAGCGGCAGGTAGCACACCGAACGCACGCCGATCGACTCGTTGCCGTACTCGTCGACGATCACCCGCGGCCGCTTCACGATGGCGCCGGTGCCCAGCATCGCCGCCTGCGGCGGCACCAGGATGGGGGTGTCGAAGAGCGCGCCCTGGCTGCCGATGTTGGTGATCGTGAACGTGCCGCCGGCCAGCTCGTCGGGCTTGAGGTTGCCCGAGCGGGCCCGCGCGGCGATGTCGGAGATGGCGCGCGCAAGGCCGCCCAGCGAGAGGTCACCGGCGTTGTGGATCACCGGCGACAGCAGACCCTGGTCGGTGTCCACCGCGAAGCCGAGGTGCTCGGCGTCGTAGTAGGTGATCTCCTTGGTTTCCTCGTTGTAGCTGGCGTTGACGTTCGGGTGGATCTTGAGCGCGTCGATCACGGCACGGGCGATGAACGGCAGGAACGTGAGGTTGACGCCCTCGCGCTCGGCGAACTCGGCCTTGGCGCGTGCCCGCAGCGCCACGATCTTGGTCATGTCGACCTCGTGGGTCTGGGTCAACTGCGCGGTCGCCTGCAGGGATTCCCGCGTCTTCTTCGCGGTGATCTGACGGATCCGGTTGGCCTTCTGTGTGGTGCCGCGCAGGTGCGCGAGCGCCGGGGCCGGAGCCGCGGGCGCAGCGGCCGACGCCGCAGGCGCGGCAGGTGCCGCAGGTGCCGCAGGGGCCTGCTTGGTTTCCTTCGCCTTCTCGGCGGCCGCCAGCACGTCCTGCTTGCGGATGCGGCCACCGACACCGGTGCCCTTGACCGTGGCGAGGTCGATCCCGTTCTCCGCGGCCAGCTTCCGCACGAGCGGCGTGACGTACGGCGCGCTGTCGGAGCTCGACGCGGGGGCCGGCTCGGCCTTGGGTTCGGGCTTGGGTTCGGGCTCCGGCTTGGGTTCGGCCTTGGGCTCCGGCTTGGGTTCGGCCTTGGGCTCCGGCTTGGGTTCGGCCTTGGGTTCGGGCTTGGGTTCGGCCTTGGGTTCGGGCTTGGGTTCGGGCTTGGCCTCCTGGGCCGCGCCGGCATCGCCGATCTTGGCGAGCTCGCCACCGACCTCGACGGTGTCGTCCTCCTGCGCGGTGATCGACAGCAGGGTGCCCGCCACCGGGGACGGGATCTCGGTGTCGACCTTGTCGGTGGACACCTCGACGATCGGCTCGTCGACCTCGACCTTGTCGCCGACGCTCTTCAACCACCGGGTGACGGTGCCCTCGGTGACCGACTCGCCCAACTCGGGCATCAGGATCGGCGTGGCCGAGCCGCCACCGTCCTGCCGGGGCGGCTCCGGCGCCGAATCCACGGACTCCGACGGGGCCGCGGTCGGCTGGGTCTGCTCCGGCTCGGGTTCCGGCTCGGGCTCGGGCTCGGATGCCGCAGAGGAGTCGTCGGCGGGCGCCTCACCGGCCTCGCCGATCACCGCGAGCTCGCCACCGATCTCCACGGTGTCGTCTTCCTGCGCGACGATCTTCGTCAGCACACCGGCGGCCGGGGAGGGGATCTCGGTGTCGACCTTGTCGGTGGACACCTCGAGCAGTGGCTCGTCGAGTTCGACGGTGTCGCCCTCCTGCTTGAGCCAGCGGGTCACCGTCCCCTCTGTGACACTCTCACCTAGTGCGGGCATCTGGACGGAGATGGCCATGTGTGTTGACTCCCTCGGACGGTCACTTTTGACGACTCGAACTCTGGCTTACCACAGTCACGTGCACCGGGTACGGCACCTAACTGGAATGTCAGGACCATCCTGTCATTGGTCGGTCATTCGTACGAACTCAGGGTTACCGAGCGCACCTGAAAGCTCTGGCACTATCGAAAACGGGGCCCACGCAGTGAGGAGATCGATCCGTTGGGATGGTTCGACAAGTTCCGCCGCGGTGGATCGGTCCGCGGCGGCGATCCCGCGGCCGATCTTCAGTACCTGCAGAGATGGGTGGCCGAGCACACCGGCGTCGAGGCGTACGTGGAGCCTCGGACCACCGTCACCGATGTCACCGTCGTGCTCGTCGCGGCCGACGGTGAGTGGACCCGGCGGCGCGCCGGGGGAGACGCCGGAGCCCGCAGGCTCAGTGACCGTCTGAAGATCCCGGTGTACGACGTCCAGAAGACCGGTTATCCGCAACGTATGCGCGATTACGACGCGCGCCGCCGGATCGAACGCGAACGCGCGGCCCGGCGCGAGCTCGAAGAGAGCTGACGCCGCTCTAGCCGGTACCGCCGGTATTGGATACTGTTCGTCACGGCATTCTCATCGGCGCCACGCAGGGGGCAACATGCAGAGCTTCGTCACGAGCCAGGACGGCACGCGCATCGCGGTCTACGAACAGGGCGACCCCGAGCGCCCCACCCTGGTGATGGCCCACGGCTGGCCCGACTCGCACGTGCTGTGGGACGGCGTCGTGGCCGAACTGGGCGAGGGCTACCGCATCGTGCGCTACGACAACCGCGGCGCGGGCGCCTCCGACGTTCCCAAGGCCACATCGGCGTTCACGATGGCACGCTTCGCCGACGACTTCTCGGCCGTGGTCGACCAGGTCAGCCCGGACCGGCCCGTCCACGTACTGGCCCACGACTGGGGGTCGGTGGGTATCTGGGAGTACCTGAGCCGTCCCGGATCCGGGGCGCGGGTGGCGTCGTTCACGTCGGTATCCGGCCCGAGTACCGACCACTACGGCGCGTACGTGCGGCGCGGTCTGGCCCGGCCGTACCGGCCCGTCCGGTTCGCCAGGGCGGTCAACCTCGCCTCGCGGTTCAGTTACTGGATCCCGTTCTCGATCCCGGTGCTCGCGCCCGCGCTCATGCGCCGTGGGGCGGCGCGCCGCCTGCAGGCGATCGACACCCCCGGCCCCAAGTTCCAGTCCGACAACCTCGACATCGACGCGGCCAACTCGCTGAAGATCTACCGCGCCAACGCGATCCGCTCGCTGACCCATGTGCGCCAGGACCACTACGTGCAGGTGCCCGTGCAGCTGATCTGCAACCAGAAGGATCCCGTCGTGCGCGGCGAGGGCTACCGCGACGAGTCGAGGTGGGTGCCGATGCTGTGGCGGCGCGACCTCAACGCCGGGCACTGGGCGCCGTTCTCCCATGCGCCCGCGATCGCGCGGGCCGTGAGCGAGCTGGTCGACCACATCGAAGGCGCCCCACCGGCCCGCACGCTGCGACGCGCCCAGGTGGGCAGGCCACGAAAGCCCTTCGGCGACATGCTCGTCTCGGTGACCGGCGCCGCCAGCGGTATCGGGCGGGCCACCGCACTGGAATTCGCCCGGCTGGGCGCCGAGATCGTCGTCAGCGACATCGACGAGGCCGGGGCCAAGGCCACGGCCACCGCGATCGACGAGGCGGGCGGCGTGGCCCACGCCTACGGTGTCGACGTGGCCGACGCCGAGGCGGTCGAGCGGTTCGCCGTCGACGTCTGCGCGAGGCACGGCGTGCCCGACATCGTCGTCAACAACGCGGGCGTCGGGCACGCGGGCAACTTCCTGGACACCCCGGCCGATCAGTACGAGCGCGTGCTCGACATCAACTTCGGCGGCGTGGTGAACTGCTGCCGATCCTTCGGGCGCCGCCTCGTCCAGCGCGGCACGGGCGGCCACATCGTCAACGTCGCATCCATGGCGGCCTATTCACCTGCCGGCGCGATGAACGCCTATGCCACGAGCAAGGCCGCGGTGTTCATGTTCTCCGATTGCCTGCGCGCCGAACTCGCCTCGGCCGGTATCGGGGTCACCACACTGTGCCCGGGCCTGATCGACACCAAGATCGTCGACACCACGCGCTTCGACGTCCCGGCGCACAAGGCCGAGCGGGTCGAGAAGCGGCGCGCAGAGATCAAAAAGCGCTTCCAGGCGCGCCGCTACGGTCCCGAGAAGGTCGCCGAGGCCGTCGTGTCCGCGGTGTCTCGCAACCAGGCGCTGCGGCCGGTGGCCCCGGAAGCCTATGTGGCCTACGGGGTTTCCCGGCTCTTCCCGGCTGCGTTGCGACGCGCGGCCCGCGCGCAGGTGCTCTGAGCGGCCGTCAGCCGTTGGCCGCGATGTCTTCCAGGACGGCGAACATCGTCCGTGTCGGCACGCCCGTACCGCCCTTGGGCGTGTACCCCCACGGCCCGCCGGTGTTGTACGCCGGTGCCGCGACATCGATATGGGCCCACTGCACACCGTCGGCGACGAACTCGCGCAGGTAGGTGCCCGCCACGAGCATGCCCGCGAAACGTGATCCGCTGACGTTGGCCAGATCGGCGACGGTGGACTTGAGATCGTCGCGCAGTTCCTCGGGAAGCGGCATGGCCCAACCGTTCTCCCCGATCTCCTGCGACCGTGTCGCCACCCGGTCGCGGAACTCGTCGCTGCCCATCACGCCGGGCGTGCGCGCGCCGAGCGCCACGGTCTGCGCACCGGTCAGCGTCGACGTCTCGATCAGGTAGTCGGGATCGTCCTCACAGGCACGCACGATCGCGTCGGCGAGGATCAACCGGCCCTCGGCGTCGGTGTTGAGCACCTCGACGGTGGTGCCGCCGTACTGGGTCAGCACGTCACCGGGCCGCTGCGCGGTCGCCGAGGGCATGTTCTCGGCCATCGGCACGGTCGCGATCACGTCGATCGGCAACTGGCGCACCGCGGCGAGCACCACGGTCGCGACGACCGCGGCCGCACCGCCCATGTCGGAGGTCATGTGGTGCATGTTGGCGGCGGGCTTGATCGAGATGCCGCCGGTGTCGAACGTGATGCCCTTGCCGACGAGCGCGACGCGCTTGCCCTTGCGCTTGGCGCCGAGGTGGCTGAGCCGCACCAGCCGCGGCGGGCGCGCCGAGCCCTTGCCGACGCCGATGATGCCGCCGTAGCCTGCCTTCTCCAGCGCCTTCTCGTCGAGAACCTCGACCTTGAGGCCTGCCGACTCGCCCAAAGCCTTTGCCCGCTTGGCGAATTCGTCGGGGAACAGGTGGCTGGGCGGGGTGTTGACGAGGTTACGAGCAGTCGCGACCGCGGTCGCGATGTCGACGCCGCGTTGCGCTTCGGCCTTGGTCGCGGACTTCGTGTCGTGCGCCAGCACGGTGATGGCGGTCAGCCCGGGGTCCTTGGGCGCGGTCCTCTCGCTGCGGAAGTCGCTGAACCGGTAGGCGCCGAGGATCAGGCCCTCCACGGTGGCGGCGAGGGCCTGCGGGCCGAGCGCCGACAGCGTGGTGATGACCGTGGACACCTTGTCCAGGGCCCTGGCCGCGTTGCCTGCCGCGCGGCGGATGACGTCCGCGGGCCACTCGTCGCGGGCCTTGCCGAGGCCCACGGCGAGCACACTGGCGACCGGGAGCGCATCCACGACCAGCCGGTGGGTCTGCCCCTCGCCGCCGGTCGCGCCGAGGGCCCTGAGGCCGGATTCGATCGCGGTGACGACGGTGGCGTCGAAGAAGGGGGCGGGCGTCAGCAGCTTCGGGGCGGAATTCTTGCCCGAGTTCTTCTCGCCGGAGTCGGAGCTGACGACGCCGACGACGAGAACCGCATCGGCGACGCCCCTGCGGGGCAACGACGAGCTGACGGTGACGGTGGGGGCCTGGTAACCGGGTGCGTTGCTCACCCGCACAACCTTAAGGCGTGCCGACAACTGGTTGCGGTCGAGTCGTCGGAGCGGCACGGCGATTCGGCAGGGGCCGACAAAGCCCTCCCGCCCGGCGGCGGCGCGGTGCCGAACGCCTCAACCGAGGTTGTCGGACACGCTCTGGCCGGTCTTGCCGGGAGTGAGCGCGAAGGCGGGCACCGGCTGATCGAAACCTTTCAGCTTCAGCTCGCGTGGTCCGGATGCGGGCCAGTCGGGGAGTGCGTCGCGCAGCGCGGCCGACACCAGCACCTGTCCGGGCTCGGCGGCCTGCACGAGCCGCGCGGCCCGGTTCACCGAGCTGCCGAAGTAGTCGCCGTTGATCGCCAGCACCGATCCGAAGTCCAATCCAGCCCGCACGCGCACATGTGCCTGCCTGGCCTTCGGGTGCTCGACGAGCTCGACGGCCGCGGTGGCCAGCAAGTGCGGTGTGGTGGCGACCCACATCACGGCGTCGCCGATGAACTTCACCACGCGACCGCCCGCGGCGTGCACCACATCTGCTGCGGCCGAACTGAATCCGTTGAGCAGGTCGGTCAGCTCGACGGTGGTCAGCATTTGGGTCAACGCGGTGAAGTCCGAGAGGTCGGCGAAACCGACACCGCATTCGACCGTCGTGGAGCCGTCACGGATGACGTGTTCGAAGTAGGTGCGGGTGCTCATCAGATGATGGCGGTGCGCGGCATCCATCAATGCCCCGAGCCGTGGGATGTACGACGCCGCGGTGCGGTACGCCATGGCGGTGGTGAGCTCGTCGTGCGTCAGGTCGATCTGGATGTCCGGCGAGGTCGCCCGGATCATCGACGACTCGGCCTCGGAGATGCGGGCCAACGCCGAGCCGATGACCCGCAACAACCCCGTTGCGGCCTCCTCGCCGAGGACCGCGCGCATCTCCGCCCACGTGCGCAGACCTTCGACGTCGGCCTGACTGAGGGCGACCACGTCGACCCCGGCGACGGTCAGGCCCAGTGCGGCCCACGCGCGTTCCACGTCGGCGACGGACAGGCCGAGTTCGCCGGCGGCGGTCCGCAAGCTGTGGATCGCGGGCCCCGACGCCTGCAGGTGGTCACCCGCGAGCCCGAACAACCGGCCGCGGCGCTCCGCGTCGACCATCTCCTCGGCGGTGAAACCCAGCCCGTCGAGGTAGGAGATGAGCGGCGCGCGACGGCGGGCATCGGCGATCCCCGCGGCTTCGAGCGCATCGAGATCGACCACGGGTCAAGTGTGGCAGTCGGGCCGCCACACGAGGGGCCGATCGATAAGGTGAGGACGTGAGTGACGACCTGCTGCATGGACCGCTGGAAGACCGCCACCGTGAACTGGGGGCCAGCTTCGCCGAATTCGGCGGCTGGCTCATGCCGGTCTCGTATGCGGGCACTGTCACCGAACACAACGCCACGCGCAACGCGGTGGGCCTGTTCGACGTCAGCCACCTGGGCAAGGCCCTCGTCCGAGGCCCCGGCGCGGCGGCGTACGTCAACTCCGCACTGACCAACGACCTCGGCAAGATCGGGCCCGGTAAGGCGCAGTACACGTTGTGCTGCACCGAATCCGGTGGCGTCATCGACGATCTGATCGCCTACTACGTGTCCGACGACGAGATCTTCCTGGTGCCCAATGCCGCGAACACGGCCGCGGTGGTCGCCGAGCTCAAGCGCCATGCGCCGGACGGGCTGACCATCACCGACGAGCACCGCTCGTACGCCGTGCTGGCGGTGCAGGGCCCGAAGTCGGCCGAGGTGCTCGACGGGCTCGGCCTGCCCACGGACATGGACTACATGGGGTACGCCGACGCCGAGTTCGACGGGGCGTTCGTGCGGGTCTGCCGCACCGGTTACACCGGTGAACACGGCTACGAACTGTTGCCCGCGTGGGACCGTGCCGGTGCGGTGTTCGACGCGCTGGTCTCGGCCGTGCGCGCCGCCGGCGGCGAACCCGCAGGCCTGGGTGCGCGCGACACGCTGCGCACCGAGATGGGCTACCCGCTGCACGGTCACGAACTGTCGCTGGAGATCTCGCCGCTGCAGGCCCGCTGCGGCTGGGCGGTCGGATGGAAGAAGGACGCGTTCTGGGGACGCGACGCGCTGCTCGCCGAGAAGGAAAGCGGGCCGAAACGAGTGCTGCGCGGTCTCCGGGCGGTCGGCCGCGGTGTGCTGCGCGCCGACCTGGCGGTGCTCGACGGGGACGCCGGCATCGGCGTCACCACCTCGGGCACGTTCTCGCCGACGCTCAAGGCCGGCATCGCGCTCGCACTCATCGACACCGCGCACGACATCGCCGACGGTCAGCGCGTCACGGTCGACGTGCGTGGCCGCGCGGTGGACTGTGAGGTCGTCAAACCGCCGTTCGTCACACCGAGCACCAGGTAGATCCCGATCCGGGCAAAAATGGCTGGCATGCAGGCGATACAATCGCCGTATGAATAGCGGTCCGCTCGAGTTCACGGTTTCTGTCAACACGAATCCGGCGACCGATGCGGTACGCGAATCCATTCTCGCCAACCCGGGTTTCGGCAAGTACTACACCGACCACATGGTGTCGATCGACTACACCGTGGACGAGGGCTGGCACAACGCGCGGGTGATGCCGTACGGCCCCATCCAGCTCGATCCCTCGGCGATCGTGCTGCACTACGCGCAGGAGATCTTCGAGGGTCTCAAGGCCTACCGTTGGGCCGACGGGTCGATCGTGTCGTTCCGGCCGGAGTCCAACGCCGCTCGGCTGCGGTCCTCGGCGCGCCGGCTGGCCATCCCGGAACTGCCCGACGAGGTGTTCATCGAGTCGCTGCGGCAGTTGATCGCGGTCGACGAGAAGTGGGTGCCGCCCGCCGGTGGTGAAGAGTCGCTCTATCTGCGGCCGTTCGTCATCGCCACGGAGCCCGGCCTGGGGGTGCGCCCGGCCAACGAGTACCGCTACCTGCTCATCGCATCGCCCGCAGGCGCCTACTTCAAGGGTGGCATCAAGCCGGTGAGCGTGTGGCTGTCGCACGAGTACGTGCGGGCCTCGCCCGGCGGTACCGGCGCGGCGAAGTTCGGTGGCAACTACGCGGCGTCGCTGCTCGCGCAGGCGCAGGCCGCCGACAACGGCTGCGATCAGGTCGTGTGGCTCGACGCGATCGAGCGCCGCTACGTCGAAGAGATGGGTGGCATGAACCTGTTCTTCGTGTTCGGCAGCGGCGGCTCGGCTCGCCTGGTCACGCCCGAGCTGTCGGGCTCGCTGCTGCCCGGCATCACGCGGGATTCGTTGCTGCAGTTGGCGACCGACGCCGGCTTCGCGGTCGAGGAACGCAAGCTCGATGTCGACGAATGGCAGAAGAAGGCCGGCGCGGGCGAGATCACCGAGGTGTTCGCGTGCGGTACCGCCGCCGTCATCACACCCGTGTCGCACGTCAAGCACCACGACGGCGAATTCACCATCGCCGACGGTCAGCCGGGTGAGATCACCATGGCGCTGCGCGACACCCTCACCGGGATCCAGCGCGGCACGTTCGCCGACACCCACGGCTGGATGGCCCGGCTGAACTAGCCGATCGCCAGGCCCAGCGCGGCCAGGGTCGTCGTCACCTCGACGGCGGCCCCCAGCACATCACCGGTGATGCCGCCGAACCGGCGCACACAGTGCGCCACGAGCGCGGCCGAACATCCGACCGCGACCAGCACCGCGAGCGGGCCTTGCCAGGGCCGGTCGGTCGCGACGACCGCGAGCCCGGCGAGCACCAGGATCCAGGCCGCGACGACCCAGCGCGGTTGGCTGCCCGCAACGGCGGCGCCCAGTGTGCTGCCCACCGCCGCGGGCACCGAACGGCGGCACGCGGCCACCACCGCGACCCGGCCGGCCGCGACCGCGGTGATCACGGCGATCGCGCTCAGCTCGGCGAACGTCAGTGCCTGCACGGCGATCACGATGACCACCGCGGCGACGCCGAACGGTCCCGCCGAGCCGTCGCGCATCACCGCGAGGGCACGTTCCGGCGGCCCGTAGCAGCCCAGCCCGTCGACGGTGTCGCAGAACCCGTCGATGTGCAGGCCCCTCGTGGCAAGTAGCAGGACCGCCACCGCGAGCACACCCGGCAGCGGACTGCTCGGTGCGAAGGCCCACTGTCCGGCCCACACCACGGCTGCGGTCAGTGCGCCGAGCGCGAGGCCCACGACGGGCAGCGCGGTAAGCGCACCGCGTCCCACACCGGCCGACGTGCGGACCGGCAGCACCGTGCCGAACGCGAAAGCCCCTGCCAGTGAACGGTTCACGACCGCTCTACGGCGTCGCCCGAATCGGAGATACCGGCCTCGTCGAACGTGGCCATCGAGCCCAGGGTGGCGATCGCGGCGCGCACGACGGGCAATGCGACGGCCGCCCCGGTGCCCTCGCCCAACCGCATCTGCAGGTCCAGGATCGGGTCGAGTCGGAGATGCGTGAGCGCCAGCGCATGTGCGGGCTCGGTCGATCGGTGTCCGGCCTGCCACCATTCCCGCGCCCCGGGGGCGAGGCGTTCGGCGACCAGCGCGGCCGCCGTCACCACGAGCCCGTCGAGCAGCACCGGCGTGCGGCGCAGCGCGGCCTGCGCGCAGAAACCGGCCATCGCCGCCAGATCCGCTCCGCCGCACACCCTCAGCAGACCCAGCGGATCGTCGACGACGCCGCGGACCCGGTACAGCGCATCACGCACCGCGCTGGTCTTGCGCATCCAGCCCGCGTCGTCGATACCGGTGCCGCGGCCGACCACCACGACGGGTTCGGCGCCGGTCAGTGCCGCGACAAGGGTGGTGGCGGCCGTGGTGTTCCCGATGCCCATGTCGCCTGCGATGAGCAGATCCGCACCCGCGTCGACCTCTTCGTCGGCGATGCTGCGGCCCGCGGCGACGGCGGCGGCCGCCTCGTCGGCGCTCAGCGCGTCCTCGACGGCGATGTTGCCTGAGCCGCGGCGCACCTTGTGGGCGCCGATCGCGGGGGAGTGCGGTTGGTCGCAGTCGACGCAGACGTCGGCGACGCGTACCGACGCGCCCGCGACGTCGGCCAGCGCGTTGATCGCGGCGCCGCCCGCGTCGAAGTTGGCGACCATCTGAGCGGTGACTTCGGCCGGGTACGCCGAGACCCCGGACCTCGTGACGCCGTGGTCACCGGCGAACACCACGATGCGGGGACGCGTCAGCGGCTGCGGCGGGCATGTGCCCTGGCATGCCGCGATCCACACCGACAGTTCTTCGAGCCTGCCGAGGGAACCCGGAGGTTTGGTCAGCCGGTTCTGCCGGTCGCGTGCCGCGGCGGCCGCGCCGGCGTCTGGCGCGGCGACGCTGTCGAACGCGACCTGGGTTTCGGTCATGTCGGCTCCTTCACGGTTACCGGCTGGCCTGCCACGACGAGCACCACGCGCTCGCACACCGCGGCGAGGCGCTGGTTGACGGTGCCGAGCTCGTCGGCGAACCGGCGCCCGGCCGCGGTCGCGGGAACGACGGTCAGGCCGACCTCGGGGCTGACCATGACCAGGGGCGCGGGGAACGCATCGACCGCGTCGACCAGGGCCGCGATGTCTTTGCCGACGGCCTCGCTCGCCGAGTCGACGTTCCATGCGTCACGGCGGTCCATCGTCGCGGTCAGCCAGCCACCGATGTCGTCGACCAGTGTCGCGACGGGCGGCGCACCGGTGAGCGTGGCGGCCAGCTCTGTCGTCTCGACGGTCTGCCAGTGCGCCGGGCGACGCACCCGGTGCGCCTCGACGCGGGTCGCCCAACTCGCATCGCCGTCGGGCGCCGGTCCCGTCGCCACGTAACGCACCGGCGCGTCAGCGCCTGCAAGTTGCTGCGCGACGGATTCCGCCCACTGCGATTTTCCGGATCGGATGCCGCCGAGCACGAGGACGCGCACGATGTCAGGCGGGACTCAGGGCGGGCATCAAGCGACTTCGGCGCCGCGCTCGACCATCGGGCGCGGAGCCCGCATACGACGCAGCTGCGATGCTCGGCTCGACGCGTAAAAGCCCAGCTTCCAACCACTTTCGGTGTTGCCGGGGAACTTCGCATCGACCAGGCGGTTGACCTTGCGGCCCAGGATGAACCCGTCGAGCACCATCACCAGGACCAGCACCAGCATCGCGTAGGACAGAATCTGCTGCATCTGCACGTTCGGCAGCGCCAGCATGAAGAAGATCATCGCCAACGCCGCGGGCATGAACAGGCCGAGGATGTTGCGGCGTGCGTCGACGACGTCGCGCACGTAGCGGCGCACCGGACCCCGGTCACGAGGCAGCAGGTAGGCCTCCTCGCCGGCCATCATCTTCTCGCGACGCTCGGCCATCTCGGCGCGGCGCGCGATCTTCTCGGCCTTGCGTTCCTCCTTGGTGAGGGTCTTGCGCATCTCCTTGCGGCGCGCACGGGCCTCGGCCGCGGTCAGCGGAGCCGGCGCAACGGGCCCCCGGCGCTTGGCGGCCTCGCTGCGCTTGGGCGTCGGCCTGCCCTTCGGCGGCGTGGTGCGGGGCCGGGTGTCCTCGGCGTCCGGGCCGGTTTGCTCGTCCACGGCGGAATCCGCAGCGTCGCCCTCGACGTTCTTGTCGTCGTCGTTGTTCCTTCGGCCCAGCAGTTTCACGCCAGCCAGGTTACTGCCCTCGGCGCGTGGACCCGCCCCCGACCCGATGCATCCCGAGCCGTCCGACCTGGCCCCAACCTGTGGATAAGTCGGGAATAGCCGCAGAACGAGGTACCGTTGACATAGTGAACGCGCGGGCGATCCACGTGTTTCCGATGAACTTAGGCATCCACCCTGCGTGATGCCCAGGATGTTGAGGGAGAGCAATGACTGTTCAGGACGCGACCGCCACCGAAACCCACGGTGTCACCCTGACGGACGCTGCCGCCGCCAAGGCCAAGGCGCTGCTGGATCAGGAGGGCCGTGACGATCTGGCGCTGCGCATCGCCGTCCAGCCGGGTGGTTGCGCCGGTCTGCGCTACAACCTGTTCTTCGATGACCGCACCCTCGACGGTGACCTCACCGCCGAGTTCGGCGGCGTCACGCTGACCGTCGACCGGATGAGCGCGCCGTATGTGCAGGGCGCGACGATCGACTTCGTCGACACGATCGAGAAGCAGGGCTTCACGATCGACAACCCGAACGCCACCGGCTCGTGCGCCTGCGGCGACAGCTTCAACTGACCAACGACACCATCCGTGACGGGCGGCCGGTACTGCTAGTACTGGCCGCCTGTGCGTAGGACGTACGAGCACACCAGCACGTCTTCTCCACCATGCGTCTTGTCGACGAGCAACTGGGCCACGCCCTGCTGCTCCTCGGCAGGCGGGCGCTGCCCGCGTGACGAGCCACTCGCCGGCGCCACGCGCATCGTGAACAGCACCTGGGCCTGCGTGGTCGACCACGGCACGATCTTGTCGATGCTCGTCACCTCGACATTGCTGAACTGCTTGCGGAACGTATCGCCAGCGAGGCTGGCCACCGCGAGATCGGCCTTGCGGTCACGCACCGCGTCGAACAGCCCGCACATCGTGTGTTTGGCGACCGTCTGATCGTCGGCGTCGATCAGCGCCGACAGGTACTCCTGGATCGCGTCCTTGGCCTGCGCCTCGGTCACCACGCCGGACTCGGCCGTGGAACTGCGTGTCGCCTGGAAAATCACTGTCGCCACTGCTGCGACCACGGCGACCGCGAGCAGCGCGGCGAGGATCTTGGGCCAGCGACGCCGCTTCGGATAGGGCACCGGCGGCGGCAGCAAACCGGGGTACGCGGACGGAATCTGCTCCGGATACTGTTGGGGCGGAACGGATTCGGGGTACTGGTAGGAACCAGTCATCTAATGGTGCTCCCCGGGTGATCTGGACGTGGGTCACCCGTCTACGGTGACCGGGCATACGGTTATACGCAGGTTAGCGCACGGCCCACAGGCCGCGCGTGCGCTGAATGTGCCAGGTGCCGCGAGTAGCCTTACCTAGGCGACTTAACGACCAGGCGAATCATGAGCGCCTGACGCTGTGCAGACCGACGCCGACGTGACCGAATGAAGGGTGCCGCTTCGTGACCATTGCAGTGACCGGATCCATCGCGACCGACCATCTGATGAAGTTTCCCGGCAAGTTCTCCGAACAACTGCTGGCGGACCATCTGCAGAAGGTGTCGCTGAGCTTCCTGGTCGACGACCTGGTCATCCACCGCGGCGGCGTCGCGGGCAACATGGCATACGCGATCGGTGTGCTCGGCGGCGACGTCGCACTGGTCGGCGCGGTGGGCAAGGACTTCGACGACTACCGCGGATGGCTCACCTCGCACGGCGTGAACTGCGACAGCGTGCTGGTGTCGGAGTCGTCCTACACGGCGCGCTTCGTGTGCACGACCGACGAGGACATGGCGCAGCTCGCGTCGTTCTACCCGGGTGCGATGTCCGAGGCCCGCAACATCTCGCTGGCCGACGTGGTCGCCGCGCACGGCAAGCCCGAACTGGTGATCGTCGGCGCCAACGATCCCGACGCGATGTTCGGACACACCGACGAGTGCCGCAAACTGGGCCTGCCGTTCGCCGCCGACCCGTCGCAGCAGTTGGCCCGACTGTCGGGCGACGAGATCCGCCGGCTCATCGACGGCGCCACCTACCTGTTCACCAACGACTACGAGTGGGACCTGCTGCTGCAGAAATCGGGCTGGTCGGAGGCCGAGGTGATGAGCCAGATCGAGCTGCGCGTCACCACCCTGGGCGAGAAGGGCGTGGACCTGGCGGGACGCGACGGCACCTTCATCCACGTCGACGTCGTCCCCGAGACCCACAAGGCCGATCCGACCGGCATCGGCGATGCGTTCCGCGCGGGCTTTCTCACCGGCCGCAGCGCAGGCCTGTCCCTGGAACGCTCCGCGCAGCTCGCGTCGATGGTCGCGACGCTCGTGCTGGAGGCGCCCGGCCCGCAGGAGTGGACGTGGGACCGCGCCGACGCGGTGCGTCGCCTCAGCGACGCCTACGGCGCCGAGGCCGGTACCGAGATCGAGCAGGCATTGAACGCCTGACGCGAGGTTTTCCGCCGAGATCGACGAAAATGCCGCCCGCAGCACCTGCGGGCGGCATTTTCGTCGATCTCGAAGGCAGGTCAGAGCTGCACCGGGTAGTGCGGCTCCTTGATCTGCGGCGTGACGCTGCGCTCGACGAAGATGGCGTGCCACAGCATGAAGATCAGCACGGTCCACAGCCGGCGGCTGTGATCGCTGACGCCGTTGCGATGCTCGTCGAGCATCGCGCGCACGGCCGCCAGATCGACATACGCCCCCGCGCCTGACGAGCCGATCAACGCATACGCCCAATCCATGAGCTCACCGGCGCGCAGCCAGTGCCGGATCGGCACCGGGAAACCCAGCTTGGCCCGGTGCAACACGTGCGCAGGCACGATGGGCTCCAGCGCACGGCGCAACGCGTACTTGGTGGTGGCCCGGGTGATCTTCTGGTCGACCGGCAGGCGCGAGGCAACCGCGAACACCTCGGGGTCAAGGAACGGCACCCGCAGTTCCAGGGAGTTGGCCATCGTCATCTTGTCGGCCTTGACCAGGATGTCGCCACGCAGCCACGTGAACAGGTCGACGTGCTGCATGCGCGCGACCGGATCCCACCCCTGCGACTCGGCATAGACGGGGGCCGTGACGTCGGTGTGGGTCCACTCCTGACGGAACCGCGGTAGCACCGCGCGCAGATGGTCGTCGGAGAAGCTGCGCGCATTGCCGTAGTACCGCTCTTCGAGCGTCAACGACCCACGGTGCAGCAGGCTCTTGCCGCGCATGCCCTCCGGCAGCGGCTTGGACGCCTTGCCGAGCGACTTGCGCAGCGGGCGGGGAAGGTAGTCGAACGGCTTGAGCGACAGCGGCTCGCGGTAGATCGTGTAGCCGCCGAACAACTCGTCGGCCCCCTCACCGGACAGCACCACCTTGACGTGCTTGCGCGCCTCGCGCGCGATGAAGAACAGCGGCACCAGCGCCGGGTCGGCCACCGGTTCGTCGAGATACCAGACGATCTCCGGCAGCGCCTCGACGAACTCTGCCTGGCTCACCACCTTCGCGACATGGCGGGCGCCGATCGCCTCGGCCGAGGCCACGGCCACGTCGATCTCGGAGAATCCCTCCCGCTCGAATCCCGTGGTGAACGTGATCAGGCGCGGGTTGTGCCGCATCGCGAGCGCCGCGATCGCCGTCGAGTCGATCCCGCCGGACAGGAACGCCCCGACGGTGACGTCGGCGCGCATGTGCTTGGCGACCGAATCCTCCAGCGCGGCGGTGATCTCGTCGTAGCGGGCCTGCTCGCTGCCCTCGGCGAAGTTCACCGCGGCGAACTTGGGGACGAAGTACCGCGTCACCTCGGGCGCGGCACCCGGGCGGATGCGCGCGTAGCTGCCGGATTCGAGTCTGCGGATGCCGCGGTGCAGCGTCTCGGGCTCGGGAACGTACTGCAGCACCGTGTAGTGCTGCACCGCCCGCTCGTCGATGCCGGTGTCGAGACCGAGGCGGTCGGCCAGCGCGAGCAGGCACTTCTTCTCGCTGCCCACCGCGGTGCCGCCGGGCCCCGTCGCCATGAACAGCGGTTTGATGCCGAATGGGTCACGCGCGCAGAACAGCTCACGGGTCTCGGTGTCCCAGATCGCGAACGCGAACATGCCGCGCAGGCGGTGCAGCGCGTCGACGCCCCAGTGGTGATAGGCGGCGACGATCGCCTCACTGTCCCCATCGGTGTGAAATTGCGCACCGAACTCACTGCGCAGCTGCTCGCGCAGTTCCAGGTAGTTGTAGATCTCGCCGTTGAACACCAGCAGATAGCGGCCCGGCGCCTCGGCCGGCCCCCAGCGCAGCGGCTGATGGCTGTGCGCGATGTCGATGATCGACAAGCGGTTGAAACCCAGTACGACCCCGTGGCCGGGGCCGGCGTCCGCGTCCTCGGGACCCGGCCAGGTTCCCGGCTCGTCGGGGCCGCGGTGACGCATCAGATGGGCTGCGTCGGCAACCTCGTTGACCAGCTGCGATCCGGTGCCCGGGGACCCCTCGTCCTGGTTAGCTCGGGAGGGGTCGGCCACCAGCGCAAGCAGTCCACACACCGCGCCAGTATGCCTAATCGGGGGCCCTGCACAGCGCAGCACCCGAACGAATCGCCGGTCGCTTCGCTTGGTTGCAATCGGGTGGTCTACGCTGCGTAGTATTCGCTCGAATTACTGACCGCTCGCGGTCGCGAAATACCGACTTCTAGGAGGCGCCAACGTGACACCTCGCGGGTTCCGGGTGGTGGCGTTGTCTATTGTCCTGGGTGGCTCTGCGCTACTGCTGAGCGGCTGCAGCTGGTCTGACGCCCTCGCACTGGGCTGGCCAACCGGCATCACCCCAGAGGCCAAACTCAATCGGGAGCTGTGGATCGGTTCCGTGATTGCGTCGTTCGCCGTGGGGGCGATCGTCTGGGGGCTCATCTTCTGGACGAGCGCGTTCCACCGCAAGAAGGCGACCGACACGGAGCTGCCGCGTCAGTTCGGCTACAACATGCCGCTCGAGCTGACGCTCACGGTCATCCCGTTCCTCATCATCTCGGTGCTGTTCTACTTCACCGTGGTCGTGCAGGAACGCATGATGCACAAGGACCCCAATCCCGAGGTCGTCATCGACGTGACCGCCTTCCAGTGGAACTGGAAATTCGGCTACCAGAAGATCGCCTACGCCGACGGCACCTTCAACTACGACGGTGCCGATCCCGAGCGCAAGGCCGCCATGACCTCCAGGCCCGAAGGTAAGGACGAGCACGGCATCGAACGGGTCGGTCCCATCCGTGGCATGACCCCCGACGACCGCACCTACCTGAACTTCGACAAGATCGAGACGCTCGGCACGTCGTCGGAGATCCCGGTGCTGGTGCTGCCCGCGGGCAAGCGCATCGAGTTCGTGCTGAACTCGGCCGATGTCATCCACGGCTTCTGGGTTCCTGAGTTCCTGTTCAAGCGCGACGTGCTGCCCGAGCCGAAGGCCAACAACTCGGACAACATCTTCCAGGTCAGCGAGATCCAGCAGACCGGTGCGTTCGTCGGGCGCTGCACCGAGATGTGCGGCACCTTCCACGCGATGATGAACTTCGAGGTCCGCGTCGTGGAGCCCAACGACTTCAAGGCCTACATCGATCAGCGCAACGCCGGTAAGACCAACGCCGAGGCGCTGGCCGCGATCAACCAGCCGCCGCTGGCGATCACGACCAAGCCGTTCGATACCCGACGCGGTGAAATGGCACCGCAGGCGAGCAAGTAGTAGGTAGGGGACCACCTCATGCATATTGAAGCTCGGCTGTTCGAGATCCTGACCGCTTTCTTCGCGCTGGCCGCGGTGGTGTACGCGGTGCTCACCGCGATGTTCGCCACCGGCGGCGTGGAGTGGGCCGGCACCACCGCACTGGTGCTCACCACCGGTCTGACCCTGATCACCGGCACGTTCTTCCGGTTCGTGGCCCGTCGTCTCGACACCCGGCCCGAGGACTACGAGGACGCCGAGATCAGCGACGGTGCCGGTGAACTGGGCTTCTTCGCGCCGCACAGCTGGTGGCCGATCCTGATCTCGCTGTCGTTCTCGACCGCGGCCGTCGGCACCGCGCTGTGGCTGCCGTGGCTCATGGCGGCGGGCGTCGCCTTTGTGCTGGTTTCCGCGGCCGGCCTGGTGTTCGAGTACTACTGGGGCCCGGAGAAGCACTGATCCCAACGGGTCTCCACGGGGGCGATGTTCGCCTTCCCGCCTGGTCAAGGTCACAATCAAGACGTCGAATCACTCGACACCCGGCACCGTCGATCTCATCGGCGGTGCCGGTTGGGTAATGTTGCCGGGGCACTGCCATTTGTGAACGGTCCAGGCCGTCGCAGGTGGCAGTGAAGCAGTCGAGAAGGATAGGCGTAGATGAGCGGGCCGAATCCCACGGAACCGGATGCGAATGGTTCGGATCTGCCGGATCAGCAACCCGGAAAGCACGCTGTACCTGAGGAACCCACTCAGGTGGCCGGTACCGACCCGGAAACCGGGGAGACCGAGTTCTACTCGCAGGCGTACTCCGCGCCCGAGTCGGAACAGTACACCGCTGGTCCGTACGTGCCGGCCGACCTGGCGCTCTACGACTACGACAGCTACGACCCGGCCTCCGAACTGGTCGAGGCACCGCCGCCGCGCTGGCCGTGGGTGGTCGGTGTCACCGCCATCATCGCCGCGATCGCACTCGTGGCGTCGGTAGCGCTGCTCGTCGCCCGTGACGACGAGACCAGCAATCTGGCCACGCCGCGGCCGAGCACCACGACGCCGTCGGCGCCGCCGGTGCAGGACGAGATCACCACGACGACACCGCCGCCCCCGCCACCACCTCCGTCAGAAGAGCTTCCTCCGCCGCCTCCGCCCGAGACGGTGACGATCACCGAGCCGCCGCCGCCCCCCGCAGCGCCGCCGCCCAGCTCGGAACCCCCGCCGCCGCCTGCGACGACCACCACGGCGCCTCCGCCCACGACCACGACGCCGGCCGGTCCGCGGCAGGTCACCTACTCGGTGACGGGCACGAAGGCGCCGGGCGACATCATCACCATCACGTACGTGGACGGCAACGGTAATCGTCGTACGCTCCGCAATGTGTACATCCCATGGACTTTCACGATGACGCCCATCTCCAACTCGGATGTCGGTTCGGTCGAGGCCTCCAGCCTGTTCCTGGTGAGCCGGCTCAACTGCTCGATCACCGCGAGTGATGGAACCGTGCTGTCCTCCAACGCGAACAACTCGGCGCAGACCGCCTGCTGATGACGAGTCCATTCGCGGAGCTGAACACCACCGACCGTGTCCTGGCGGGTGCCTCTGCCGTGGCCTGGCTCGCCGCACTCGGAGCGGGTGTGGCGGCGCTGGTGGCCCTCGTCGACCTCGGCCGTGGCCACACGCAGACCGTCGAATCCGCCGAGACCCCGTGGCTGCTGTACACCGTCATCGGGATCTCGGTGGTCGTGATCGCCGCGTCGATCCCGCTGCTCCTGCGTGCCAGGGCCCAGGCCGACAACCCTCCACCGGCCCGCAATTCCGGTGCCCGCAGAGAGCCCGTCGCGCCGCGCCGGGTGGGCTATCCCGCGCCGACCTACCGGCAGGACGCCGTGGCCACCGCGCTCGTGGAGAAGGTCTGGCTGCGGTTCGTGTTGTCGGTGACCTGTGCGATCGGCGTCGCCGCCGCGATCATCGGCCTCGGAACCTACCTGCTGGCCACCGATCATGACGTCGCGGCATGGTGCGCCTACGGTCTGGCGGGCGTCGTCACGGTCGGCATGGTCGCCCTGCCCGTCATCGCCAGCCGCGAGCTCGGCCGCTCGGCCGCTTAGCCTTTCGGTTTCCTGCCGCGGTCGGCGGGTACGGTCGGCCGGTGCCCGCCGTACGTAACGCCATGGCGGAGAAACGCATTGCGGGCCACCCTGGCGTCACGCGCGAGAATGAGTGAGGCGCGGAGCCCCCAAGACACTCCGGGTGGGGCGCGCCGTGTGTGACGCCGTGGCCGACACTTCCTTCGGGGCCGCCCCGGCGTCACGCATGAGGGTGACGGACCGGTGGGGTGGGGAAGTGGCGGCACACGAACCGAACACCCCCACATAAAAAGATCGCCGCAACCCCTCCGAAGAGAGAGTGCGGCGATCTGAGTGGATCAGCGGTCAGTGGTGACCGTTGGTCTCCCCGTTGCCGTGGATGCGATCCTGGTGCTCCTTGAGCGCCGTGAGCGCCTTGTGCTCGGACGCATGTGCGGCCTCGGTGAGCGCTTCGTGCTCCACCGCGGGATCGGGGAACAGGAAGCTGCCGGTGCCGGGTGCACCGCCGGAGCCCAGCTTGTTCATCCGCTTGGGCAGCGGAGCGCCCTGGTACTCCAACGGAATCGGGTGGCCGTGCTCGTCGACCGGTCCCAGCGGCTGGTGCAGCTCGACGTAGGCGCCGTGCGGGAGCCGCTTGATGATGCCGGTCTCGACACCGTGCTCAAGCACCGCGCGGTCACTGCGCTGCAGGGAGATGGCCCACCGGTAGGCGACGAAGTACACGATGGCAGGCAGCACCACCATGCCGATACGGCCGATCCACGTGGTCGCGTTGAGCGAGATGTGGAACTTCAGCGCGATGATGTCGTTCATGCAGGCGAACGTCAGCAGCAGGTAGAGCGAGATGGCCATCGCACCGATCGCGGTACGCACCGGAACGTCACGCGGACGCTGCAGCAGGTTGTGGTGCGCGTCGTCGCCGGTCACCTTCTTCTCGATGAACGGGTAGGCGATCAGCAGCGCGAACACCAGGCCCATGGCCGCCGCGACCCACACGCCCTGCGGGATCGTGTAGCCGAACGGGTAGAACTCCCACGCCGGCCACAGGCGGATCAGGCCGTCGGTCCACATCATGTAGAAGTCCGGCTGGCTGCCCGCAGACACCTGAGAAGGCTTGTACGGGCCTAGGTTCCAGATCGGGTTGATCGTCAGCAGACCGCCCATGAGGCCGAGGACGCCGGTGATCATCGCGAAGAACGCACCCGACTTGACCGCGAACACCGGCATGACGCGCACGCCGACGACGTTGGTCTCGGTGCGGCCAGGGCCGGGGAACTGCGTGTGCTTCTGGAACCACACCAGCGCCAGGTGAGCACCGATGAGGGCCAGGATCAGACCCGGCAGCAGCAGGATGTGCAGCGCGTACAGGCGCGGGATCAGGATCTCGCCGGGGAAGTCACCGCCGAACAGCGCCCAGTGCATCCAGGTTCCGATGACGGGGATACCCATCGTGATGCCGGACAGGGCGGCGCGGATACCGGTGCCGGACAGCAGGTCGTCCGGCAGCGAGTAACCGAAGAAGCCCTCGAACATCGCCAGGATCAGCAGCAGCGAGCCGATGACCCAGTTCGCCTCACGCGGGCGCCGGAATGCGCCGGTGAAGAAGATGCGGGCAAGGTGCACCATGATCGACGCCGCGAACATCAGTGCCGCCCAGTGGTGGACCTGGCGGACGAACAGGCCGCCGCGCACCTCGAAGCTGATGTCCAGCGCCGTCTCGTACGCCCGGGACATCTGCACGCCGCGAAGTGGCTGGTACACACCGTCGTAGGTGACGTGGGCCATCGACGGATCGAAGAACAGCGTCAGCCACACACCGGTGATCAGCAGGATGATGAAGCTGTACAGCGCGATCTCACCCAGCAGGAAGGACCAGTGGGTGGGGAACACCTTGTTCAGCTGGCGACGCACGGCCGCCGACGGGTGGTAGCGCGAGTCGATCGCATCGCCTTGTGCGGCTGCGATCTTCGCGAAGTCAGGGCTCATGATCTGCGCTCCCAGAATGCCGGTCCGACGGGCTCGATGAAGTCACCGTTGGCAACCAGGTACCCGTCTTCGTCGATGGTGATGGGCAGCTGCGCCAACGCGCGCGCAGCCGGACCGAATATGGGCTTTGCGAAATGCAAGGCGTCGAACTGCGACTGGTGGCAGGGGCACAGGATGCGGTAGGTCTGCTGCTCGTACAGCGAGGACGGGCAGCCCAGGTGCGAGCAGACCTTGGTGTACGCGAAGAGCTCGCCGAAGTTGAAGCTCTCCTGACCCTTGCGCTTGACCACACGGGACATGTCGGCCGGTTTGATACGGATGAGCATGACCGGGTTGCGAACGCCCATGGCGATCTCGGTCAGCTTGTGCTCCGACTCGACGGTGGTGCCGTCGCCGTCGGACTCACGCCACGGGAACACCGTCTCCATACCGCCCGCATCGATGTCCTCGGGGCGCATCTTGACGAACGGCGACGAGCCGGGACGGCCGGTGGCGCGGGCCAGGTAGATTGTCTCGCCCTTGAAGCGCGGCGTCCATCCGGAGGTCCACAGCACGGCCTTCTTGCCCTCGGCCGTGGGAACCACGGGCTTCCACGGGTTCTTGATGAGGCCGCCGATGAACGCGACGAGGGTGCCCGCACCGAACGCGCCGAGGCCGATACCGAGCGACAAGCCGATCAGCTTGCGGCGCTTGAGGGTCGAGCCTTCGAGCGCATCGGTGAGGTTGGCCGCGACGGTCTTGCGGTGCACCTCGGGGGAGCGTCCGTCGTGGCGGTCCTGAACCGAGATCTCCTCGGGGATGAACCTCTTCTGGAACAGCACCGCGCCGATGCCGATCGCCAGGACCGAAAGGCCGAAGGTCAGGCCGTACAGCGGCGTCGCCAGGGAGTAGAGGAACTCACCCTCGGAACCGAACGGCTTGTACTCCCACGGCCAGAAAAGGAACACCAGCAGCAGCGCCAGGCCCGACACCCCGCCGAGCATGAGCCAGTACGCGACCAGCCGCTCGGCGCGCTTCTCGGCCTTGGTGCCGGGAACCGGCCAACGCGATTCCTTGAAGATGGTCTCGACGCCATCGATCTTGCCGCCGAGTTGGACCAGTTCCTCACGCGACATTTCCGCCAGTTCGGCGTCGGTGGGCTGGCCGGGCACTCCGGTCTGACCCGGCGCGTCAGTGCCCTTGATGTCTGGGCTGTCTTGACTCATGCTCGCGATCCGATCCACATGGCCACGCCGATGGCGGCCACCATTCCGATAATCCACATCGCCATGCCCTCGGGAGCGGGGCCGAAGCCGCCGAGGCCGTAACCGCCGTAGCTGGGGGTCTCGGCCGATTCGCGGACGTAGGCGACGATGTCACGCTTCTCGTCCGGCGTGAGTTGCCGGTCGGAGAACTTCGGCATGTTCTGCGGGCCCGTCAGCATCGCGGTGTAGATCTGGGCCGGGTTGGCATCGCCGAGGTCGGGTGCGTACTTGCCGGAGGACAGCGCGCCGCCCTTACCGGTGAAGTTGTGGCACGACGCGCAGTTGAGACGGAACAGGTCACCACCGCGCGCGACGTCCGAACCGATCAGCGACTGCTCTGCGACGGCGCCGTGGTCGTCACGGGGCACGGTGGGGCCGCCACCGTTGGCCTGCACATAGGCACCGAGGGCGTCGATCTGTGCCTCGTCGAAGTGCTCCGGCTTGGACGGCGCCTGGGCCTCGCCGCGCATGGCGGGCATACGACCGGTCGAGACCTGGAAGTACACCGCGGCCTCGCCGGCGCCGATCAGGCTGGGACCACGATCAGGAACGCCCTGCAGGTTCGCGCCGTGGCACGACACACAGGACGTCTCGAAAAGCTGCTTGCCGGTCCGCAACAGCGCCGACTGCGACTCGTCGGCGACGGCAACCTGTGGCTGCGGCGTCAGCGTGGCCGCAACACCACCTGCGACTGCCAGACCGATCAGCAGCAGTAGGCCTGCTGACAATCGCCGGCGTAGCCGACGGCGCGACTTGCTGGTCATTGAACCCCTTCTCATCGAACTCATCGGCGAGCCGATCGTCATCGGACGAAGTAGATGGTGGCGAACAGCGCGATCCACACGATGTCGACGAAATGCCAGTAGTACGAGACGACAATCGCCGCGGTGGCCTGCGCAGGAGTGAACTTGCTCATCTTCGTGCGGGCCAACAGGAAGATGAAGGCGACCAGGCCGCCGATCACGTGCAGGCCGTGGAAACCGGTGGCCAGGTAGAACACCGACCCGTAGGCGCTGCCCGGGATCGTGGTGCCGTGTTCGACCAGGTGGATGTACTCGTAGCCCTGGCCGAGCACGAAGAACAGACCCATGAGGAAGGTGATGACGTACCACCTGCGCAGTCCGAAGACGTCGCCGCGCTCGGCGGCGAAGACGCCCATCTGGCAGGTGAACGACGACGCGATCAGGACCAGCGTCACCGGTACAGCAAGGGCCAAGTTGAGTTCGGTTGGCTCGGGAGGCCAATCACCACCGGCTTGGGCGCGTGCCGTGAAATACATCGCAAACAGTCCAGCGAAGAACATCAACTCACTGGAAAGCCACACGATGGTACCGACACTGACCATGTTCGGCCTGTTCAGCGAATGAACACGCGACGTGATGGCGGTTCCCGAGGTCCCTACAGCGCTCGTCACATCCGCAAGTATGACGCTTTGTAGTTGTCGAACTCCACCCGGGTCGAGCAATTGGGTGTAAACGTGTCGGGACCGGCCGGGTTCGTGCCGGTCGGGCGATAGCATGCGGCGGTGACATCCGGATCTTCTCGACCGTTCCCATCAGCTTCCGGCCACGACGGTGGACCGTCGTGGCCTCGGATTCTGGGTCGGTTGACCACCGGCCAGAACCTGCCCAACGGCCACGCCGCGTGGGCGATGGATCAGATCATGACCGGCGCCGCGACGCCCGCACAGATCTCCGGGTTCGCGGTGTCGATGAAGATGAAGCGCCCCACGGCCGCCGAGGTTCGTGAACTCGCCGACATCATGCTCACCCACGCCCGCCGCGTGCCGACCGACGAGATCGGCACCGACACGGTCGACATCGTGGGCACCGGCGGTGACGGGGCCAACACCGTGAACCTGTCCACGATGGCCTCGATCGTGGTGGCCGCGTGCGGAGTGCCTGTGGTCAAGCACGGCAACCGCGCGGCGTCGTCGCTGTCGGGTGGTGCGGACACGCTGGAGGCGCTCGGGGTGCGCATCGACCTCGGCCCCGACGAGGTCGCCCGCAGTGTGCGGGAGGTCGGCATCGGGTTCGCCTTCGCGCCGCAGTTCCACCCGTCCTACAAGCACGCGTCGATCGTGCGCCGTGAGATCGGGGTGCCGACGGTGTTCAACCTGCTCGGGCCGCTGACCAACCCGGCGGGGCCGCGGGCGGGCCTCATCGGCTGTGCCTGGGCGGATCTGGCCGAGGTGATGGCAGGCGTGTTCGCCGCGCGTGGTTCGAGCGTGCTGGTGGTGCACGGCGACGACGGTCTCGACGAGCTCACCACCACGACGACGAGCACGATCTGGCGTGTGCAGGGCGGAACCATGGAGCGGTTGACGTTCGATCCCGCGGCGTTCGGCTTCAAGCGTGCCGAGATCAGCGAGCTGGTGGGCGGCGATGCCGCCGAGAACGCGGCCGAGACCCGGGCGGTGCTCGGCGGGGCCAAGGGCCCGGTGCGGGACGCGGTGGTCCTCAATGCGGCCGGGGCGATGGTGGCCCATGCCGGTCTAGCCAGCGACGCCCAGTGGCTTCCGGCGTGGGAGGCCGGCCTCGCGCGCGCCATCGAGGCCATCGACTCGGGTGCGGCCGAACAGCTGCTCGCGCGTTGGGTGCGGTTCGGTCAGCAGCTCTGAGCGGTCCTGTCGCGCCGCGAGCCGCGCCGAGCGGGCCGTCGCGACCCACTGTGCGTAGCGGCCCGCCGCGCCGATCGGCGTCGCGTAGCCGGTGTCGGTCTCGCTGTCGATCCGCACGATGCGGACCCCGGGTACGGCCAGCCAGCGTGCGATGAGCGCGGTCTCCTCGACGAGCGCCCCACCGAGCGGCGCGGCGGTCGGCATGACGACCTGGGCGGCCGCGCAGATCGCGTCGACCACCGGCATGGGCGGCACTCCGCGCCGCGCGGTGCCAGCACCGGCGAGTTGTCCGTAACGCACCACCGCGAAATGCCAGCCGCCGTTGCCGTCACGGCGCGCGGCGACCAGTTCGGGCAGTGCGGCGAGCGCGTGCAGACGCTGGCCGCGCCACAACGTGTCGATGGCCACCGCGGCGTGGTCGCGGATCCGCGCTGCGGTCTCGTACCGGTTGTCGGCGGCCAGCCTCTCGATGTGCGTCAGCACGTCGGCGAGCACGGCGCTGTCCGCACCGTCGATCAGGTCCGCGGCGCGCCGCACTGCCACGGCGTATTCGTCGGCGCCGAGGCCCGGCGCGGCGGGGCACGGTGACAGCTCGCGTTCTGTGCAGTGGTGGATTCCCGATGAGCCCCACCGCGTCGTGCACGTGCGCAACCCGGTGAACCGCGCCAGCAGCGCGGCGGTCTCCGCGGCGTCGACGCGGGCCGAGAAGGGTCCGATCGCCTTGCGCCGCTTGGGATCTCGCACCGCTGACAACCGCGGGAACGCCTCGTCGGTCAACGCCACCCACCACCAGCGCTTGGGGGCCTTGGACCGGCGGTTGTACGGCGGGGCGTGCGCGGCGAGCAGGCGTAGTTCACGCACGCCGGCCTCCAGATCGTGCGCACACTCGACGTGGTCGACGCGTGTGGCCAGCGAGGCCATCTCTTTCATGCGTGCCCGCGGGTCGGCGCCGGTGAAGTACTGCCGCACCCGGCGGCGCAGATCGACCGCGGTGCCGACGTAGAGCACCTCGTCCGAGGGGCCGCGGAACAGGTACACCCCTGGCCGGTTCGGCAGCCCGTCGGCCAGTGCGCGGTTGCGCCGCTGCGCCGGCGTGGTGTCGGGCAGGTACGCCCGTAGGTCGGCCAGGGTGTGCACGCCCTGGTTGCCGACGCGCTCGAAGAGCCCGTGCAGCACGTCCACCGTGGCGCGAGCGTCGTCGAGGGCGCGGTGCGTCGGCGTGGTCGACGCACCGAACAACCGCGCCAGTTCCGCGAGCCTGACACTGGGCGCCTCGTCGCGCGTGAGCACCCGGCGGGCCAGCTTCACGGTGCACAGCACGGGTGGGCGTGGCCAGTTGAGTTGCGAGCGTTCGGCTGCCGCCCGCAGGAACCCGATGTCGAAACCCGCGTTGTGCGCGACGAGCACCGCGCCGCGCGCGAACTCGAAAAACATCGGCAACACGGCATCGATGCGCGGCGCGTCGCGCACCATCGCGGTGGTGATGCCGGTCAGCTCGACGATCTGCGGCGGGATCGCGCGGCCAGGGTCGACGAGCGTGGCCAGTTCGCCGAGCACCTCGCCGCCGCGGACCTTGACCGCGCCGATCTCGGTGATGGCGTCGCACGCTCCGCCCGGCTCGGTGGCCTTCGCCCGGCCACCGGTGGTCTCGAGGTCGACGACCACGAACGTGGTGTCCGCAAGGGACACATCCGTTTCCAGCTCCATGTCCAGCGAGAGCTGCGCGCCGACGGCGGTGCTGCGCTGGCTCATGGCGGAGACGTTAAGGAATCCCACCGACAACGGTCGGCGCCGCGCCGTTCGGTTTCGCGATCGCAACCTCGATGGCTTGTCGGTGGCCGCAGATACGGTGCGCGCAAACACCGATCGAGAGGACGGTCAAGATGAGCGGATTGCAGCAGAAGCTGCCCGGCTGGGGTGACGGGGACCAGTGGGACGAGGAGCGGGCCGAGTGCACCCCCGCCCCATCCGGGGTCCGGGAGTATTGCGACGACTGGGACGCGATGGCGCGGCAGGCTCCCGACACCGGTAGCGTGACCATCGACTGTGACGACTGCGCAGTGCGCGGCCCGGGCTGTCAGGACTGTGTCGTGAGCGTGTTGCTCGGAGTGCCGGAAAAGTTGCTGGAGGATGAGCGGCGGGCGCTGGAAGTCCTTGCCGAAGCGGGTCTTGCACCGCGATTGCGTCTCGTGCCGATCCACCGCGACGGTGCGTCGGGAGTTGCCTGAACGACACGCAATCGTTCTGGCACAGGAAAATTCCCCGAGCCCCTGTTAAATTTGCATCTCCTGTTGGACAACCCTGATGCCGTTTCGTAACCTATTCGAGACCAAATAGCAGTTTCGAGGCGGCTCGCTGACGCCAGTTGTGAGGACGAAAACTTGAGGCACGCTCGCGCGCATCGGCTCACAAGTCGTTTCAAGCGACCCATCGCAGGTGTGATAGCGAGTCTGGCGCTAGGTGCCGGAGTCCTCGCGGGAAGCGTGCAGGCCGATCCGGCCGACGACGCGCTGGCAAAGCTCAATGAGCTTTCCCGCCAGGCGGAACAGACCACCGAGGCCATGCACTCGGCGCAGCTCGACCTCGACAAGAAGCTGGCAGCGCAGCAGGCGGCGGAGAAGAAGCACGCCGACGACGCCGCGGCCGCCGAGCAGGCGCGGGCCCAACTGGCAACCTTCCAGGCCTCGGTCAACCGTGTTGCTGCCGCGCAGTACATGGGTGGCCGCACCTCCGGTGTGGACGCGATCCTCACGGCCGATTCCCCGCAGCAGCTGATCGACCAGCTCGCGGTGCAGCGGGTGATGGCCACCGAGATGTCGGCGCAGATGCAGAACTTCCGTTCGGTGGGTGAAAAAGCCGCCGCGGCCGAGCAGGCGTCGGCGAAATCGGCCGCCGAGGCCAAGACCGCGGCCGAGCAGGCTGCCGCCGTCCGCGCCGAACTGCAGTCCAAGCAAAGTCAGCTGCAGGTCCAGATCGCCATCGTCAAATCGCAGTACGAGGCGCTCACGCCGCAGCAACGCGAAGCGCTCGCGACCGCGCCCCCGCCTCCTGCGGCCCCGCCCGCGCCCGCCCCGAATGCGTTGCCACCAGCCAACGATCCCGGCGTGCTCGCAGCTCCGCCCGAGGGCATCCCGCCGGGCGACGTCGCTCCGCCGAACGCGGCGATCCCGGGTGGACCGAGCCCGGTGTCCAACACGGTGATCCAGGCCGCGCTCAGCCGTATCGGCTCGCCGTACTCGTGGGGTGGCTCCGGCCCCAACGCCTTCGACTGCTCGGGTCTGGTGATGTGGTCGTTCCAGCAGGCCGGAATCTCGCTGCCGCACTCCAGCCAGGCGCTGGCGCGCGGTGGTCAGCCGGTCTCGATGGACAACATCCAGCCGGGCGATCTGGTGACCTATTACTCGGACGCATCGCACGTCGGTATCTACATCGGAGACGGGATGATGGTGCACGCGTCGACCTACGGCTCCCCGGTTCGGGTCGCCCCGGTCAACAATGCGCCGATCTACAACATCCGCCGGTACTGATCCAGCTGATCGAGCCGCCAGCGACCCCGGCGGTGGCCGGCGTGCGTCGAACGTTCTGAACCGGATACCGGCTCCGCTCCTCGGACTCGTCCTGCTGATCGAGTTCGGCCTCGCGGTGGCCCTGCTCGCCGGCGCGGCGGGTCCGTCGGCCCCCGATCGGCAACCGCATCCTTCCGTGAGCGCGCCGGTCGTGCCGTCTGCGCCCACGACCGCGCCCGTGCCGACGTTCGCCCTGCCGGACGGCCGCACGGCACATCTGCTGAACCTCGGCGGTCCCGACGCCCTGCTCGGTCGCATCCGCGATGAACTGCCGGCCGCGGCCCAGGCCGTGACCGCGTTCTGGGGACCGGACTGGCCGCGTGAGATCGTGATCGCGGTCGCAGGTTCGCCCGAACAGTTCCGGGCGCTCGGCGGGGCCGGTGCCGATATCGCCGCGATCACCACGATCGACCGGATTGTCTTCGCGCCGGGCGCGGTGAACATGAGCCCCGCGGCATTGCGGATCGTCCTGCGGCACGAACTCTTCCACTACGCGGCGCGCTCGGTCACGGCGTACGACGCGCCCCGCTGGCTCACCGAGGGCGTCGCCGACTACGTCGCCAGGCCCGATGCGCCGCGTCCCGGACCGCTGGGCGCCGAGGTGCTCGCGCGGCTTCCCTCGGACGCCGATCTCGACACGCCCGGCGTCGCCCGGTCGACGGCGTACGACCGGGCGTGGTGGTTCTCGCGGTACGTGGCGGACGCGTACGGCGTGGCAGAGCTGCGTGACCTGTACGTGCGGGCCTGCGGGTTCGATCACCCCGACATCGCGACCGCCGTTCGCGAGAGCCTGGGGGCCGACCTCGACGTGGTGGTCGACGGGTGGCGGCGGTGGATGAGCGGCTAGCCTGATCGCCGATGGGTAAAGGGACGGTGCGATGACCCGGGTGTTGTTGGTCACCAACGACTTTCCCCCGCGGCGCGGCGGGATTCAGTCGTATCTGGAGGCTTTCGTCGGCGAGCTGGTCGGCACCCACGAGCTCACGGTGTACGCGCCGAGGTGGAAGGGCGCCGCCGAGTACGACGAACGCGCCGCGCGGACCGGCTACCGCGTCGTGCGTCATCCGACGACGCTGATGCTGCCCGAGCCGGTGGTCGCGTCCCGCATGATGCGGCTCATCTCGGAGCTCCACATCGAGACCGTGTGGTTCGGGGCGGCCGCGCCGCTCGCGCTGCTGGGTCCGCTGGCGCGTCGCGCCGGGGCCACGCGCGTCGTGGCGTCCACCCACGGACACGAGGTGGGCTGGTCGATGCTGCCGGTCGCGCGCACCGCGTTGCGCCGCATCGGCGACGACGCCGACGTGGTGACGTTCGTCAGCCGCTACACCCGCGGCCGGTTCGCGTCGGCGTTCGGCCCGGACGCGGCCCTGGAGCATCTGCCGCCCGGTGTCGACACCGACCGCTTCGCACCCGACCCGCACGCCCGTGCTCGACTGCGCGAACGCTACCGGTTGGGCGACCGGCCGGTGGTGGTGTGCCTGTCGCGACTCGTGCCGCGCAAAGGGCAGGACATGCTGATCCGTGCGCTGCCCGAACTGCGGCGGCGGGTGCCCGACACCGCGCTGGTCATCGTCGGCGGCGGGCCGTACCTGGAGACGTTGCAGCGCCTGGCGGTCGAGCACGGCGTCGCCGAGCATGTCGTGTTCACCCGCGGCATCCCCGCCGAGGAGCTCCCAGCGCACCACGCGATGGCCGACGTGTTCGCGATGCCGTGCCGCACCCGTGGCGCCGGCCTCGACGTCGAGGGCCTCGGAATCGTGTACCTGGAGGCCTCGTCGTGCGGCGTGCCGGTGGTGGCGGGCCGCTCGGGCGGAGCCCCCGAGACCGTGCTGGACGGCAGGACCGGCACCGTCGTCGACGGCACCGACGTCGAAGCGATCGCCACGGCAGTGGGCGACCTGCTCGCCGATCCGGGTCGCGCGGCCGCGATGGGCGTCGCGGGCAGGCACTGGGCGCTGGACAATTGGCAGTGGCGGACGCGGGGCGCCCGCCTCGCCGAACTGCTGTCGGGCCGACGCGAGGCGCGTCAGGCGTAGAGCGCCGCGATGTCCGTGGCGAACTTCTCGGCCACCACCTTGCGCTTGACCTTCAGCGTCGGGGTCAGTTCCCCGGTGTCCTCGGTGAAATCGACCGGCAGGATCTTGAACTTGCGGATGGCCTCGGCGTGCGACACGGCCTGATTGGCCTCCTTGACCGCCAGGTCGATCTCGGCGACCAGGTCAGGGTCTTCGGCCAGGTCGGCCACCGTGGCGTTCGTGTTCTTGCCGTTGCGGTCCTTCCAGCCGGGCAAGGCCTCGGGATCGATCGTGATGAGCGCGGCGATGAACGGCTGTTTGTCGCCGACGGCCATGGCCTGGCTGATCAACGGGTGCGCGCGCAGCCGGTCTTCGAGCAGGGCGGGGGCGACGTTCTTGCCGCCCGCGGTCACGATGATCTCCTTCTTGCGGCCGACGATGGTCAGGAAGCCGTTGTCGTCGATGGCGCCGAGATCTCCGGTGTGGAACCAGCCGTCGGCATCGATCACGGCCTTGGTCTCTTCCTCGTTCTTCCAGTAGCCGTTGAACACCACGCCGCCCTTGACCAGCAGCTCACCGTCGTCGGCGATGCGCATGCTGTTGCCAGGCACGAGCTTTCCGACCGATCCGACCTTCAGGTCGTTGAGACGGTTCACGGTGATCGCGGCGCTGGTCTCGGTCAAGCCGTAGCCCTCGTAGATGCTCAGGCCCACGCCGCGGTAGAAGTGGCCGAGCCGTTCGCCCAGGGGAGCGCCGCCGGAGATCGCGGCGTGGCACTCTCCGCCCAACGCGGCGCGCAGCTTGCCGTAGACCAGCCGGTCGAACACCGCGTGCCGCAGGCGCAGCAGCAGTCCGGGCGCGCCGGGACCGTCCTGGGCCCTGCTCCACTCGATCGCGGTCTCGGCCGCGATCTCGAAGATCTTGCCCTTGCCGTCGTTGCGGGCGTTCTGCTCGGCGGTGTTGTAGACCTTCTCGAACACGCGCGGCACCGAGATCACCAGCGTCGGCTTGAACACCCCGAACATCGGGACCAGGTTCTTGATGTCGCTGGTGAAGCCCAGCGTGACCTTGTTGGTGAACGCGCCGATCGTGATGGCGCGCGCCAGCACATGGGCCAGCGGCAGGAAGACCAGCAGCCGCTCACCCTTGGCCAGATGATCGGGGAAGCAGTCCTTCTGCCCGCGGATCTCGTGGAGCAGGTTCGAGTGGGTCAGCTGGCAGCCCTTGGGCTGACCGGTGGTGCCGGATGTGTAGATCAGCGTGGCGGGATCCGCCGAGCGGATGCCCGCGAGCCGTTTCTCCAGTTCGGCTGGATCGACGTCCTTGCCCGCCTCGGCGAGCGCGTCGAGCGCCGGGGTTCCCGAGCCCTCGATGCGGAACACCTTGCGCAGCGCCGGCAGCTGGTCGAAGAGTTGATCGACCTTGTCGGCGTGCGCGTCGGTCTCGGCGAACACCAGGACCGATCCTGAGTTCTCCAGCACGAAACGCACCTGCTCGGCCGCGGAGGTCTCGTAGATCGGCACGGTCACCGCCCCGACGGAAAGGATCGCGAAGTCGATGATGGGCCACTCGTAGCGCGTCGCCGACAGGATGGCCACCCGGTCGCCGGGCTGCACGCCCTCGGCGATCAGACCCAAAGCTGCCGAACGGATCTGGGCGGCCGCCTGGGCGCAGGTCACGTCGGTCCACGTGCCGTTCACCTGACGGCGCAGGATCACATGGTTCGGATCGTCTGCCTCGTGGGCGTAGACGGAGCTGGCTACGTTGTCGTACTCGCCGACGCTGAACGATGCGGGAATACTGTACTCACGCACGGTCTGCCCTCCAGGCTTGTGCTCGGTGCTTTGCGGTCAGCCTAGTCGGCCGCTATGGGCCGATGGCGGCGCATATGTGAAGCTATTCGCGATGAACAGCATTCAGATCGCCGACGAGACCTTCATCGCGGCCGATCCGGCCGCGGTCGGCGCGGCGGTGGCCGATGCCGCGAGCTGGCGCCGGTGGTGGCCCGACCTCCGGCTGACCGTCGTCGAGGACCGCGCGGACAAAGGGCAGCGGTGGACCGTGACCGGCGCGTTGACCGGGACCATGGAGATCTGGCTCGAGGCGGTCCTCGACGGCGTGATCCTGCACTACTTCCTGCACGCCGAGCCGTCCGCGGTCACCGCCCGTGCGCTGGCGCGAATGGACCTGGCGAAGATGAACCACCGGCGCCGCGTCGCGGGAAAGGCGATGTCCTTCGAGATCAAGCAGCGGCTCGAGGCCGGCCGGCCCGTCGGGGTGTCGCCGCGGGCCTGACGCGGGTCGAGTTCGTTACGGAAGGGTAGATTTCCCGGTAGGGCCCGGGACTGGTCGTGTACCTCCGGCGCAACGGGGGAGAAGGGCGTGCAGGTGGCGGACAAAACTGCGCAGACCATCTACATCGAAGCCGATCCGACGACGGTGATGGATGTCATCGCCGACATCGGCTCCTATCCGGAGTGGGTCGCCGAGTACAAGGAGACCGAGGTACTCGAGACCGACGAGAACGGCAACCCCAAGAAGGCCCGGCTGGTGCTCGACGCCGCGGTCCTCAAGGACACGATGGTGCTCGAGTACGTCTGGCCGCCCGACCGCAACTCGGTGACGTGGTCGCTGGTGTCGAGCTCGCTGTTGCGTTCGCTCAACGGGGCCTATCGGCTGTCGCCCAAGGGATCCGGTACCGAGGTGACCTATGAGCTCTCGGTGGACCTCGTCGTGCCGATGATCGGGCTGCTGAAACGCAAGGCCGAGCGCAGACTCACCGACACCGCGCTCAAGGACCTCAAGAAACGGGCAGAGGTGCGGTGAGTGCCTGGGAGCCCGCCGCCTGGGAGCCCGCCTCCCGCGGACGCACCGAGGCCATCGGCGCCCGCCCGGATCAGTCTGTTCGTCGGCAAGGGCGGCGTCGGTAAGTCGACGCTCGCGGCGGCCACGGCCGTGCGTGACGCGCGGGCGGGGCAGCGTGTGCTGATCGTGTCGACCGACCAGGCGCACTCCACGGGGGATGTGCTGGGCGCCGAACTCGCCCCGACCGGGGAGCGGGCGCCGACGCGGGTGCTCGCCGGCATGGACACCGGGCCGGGCGCGGCGGGGTCGCTCGACGCCCTGGCGCTGGACACGCTCGCGCTGCTCGAGGCGCGCTGGGTGGAGGTCGCCGAGTCGCTGGCGGCCCGATTCCCCGAGTCCGATCTGGGAACTGTTGCGCCGGAAGAACTTTCGGCGCTTCCCGGTATCCAGGAGGTGCTGGGTCTCTACGAGGTCGGTGAGCTGGCCGATTCCGGGCAGTGGGACCACGTCGTGGTGGACTGCGCGTCCACGGCCGACGCACTGCGCATGCTCACCCTGCCCGAGACGTTCGGCCTGTACCTGGAGCGGGCCTGGCCCCGGCACCGCCGCCTGTCCGGCACCGCCGATGCGGCCACTGCGACGATCGTGGCGCTCATGGAGCGCATCGACGCGGGGTTGCGCCGGGTCGGCTCGCTGCTCACCGACTCCTCGCGGGTCAGCGCCCACCTCGTGCTGACCCCGGAGCGGGTGGTGGCGGCCGAGGCGGCCCGCACACTGGGTTCCCTCGTGCTGATGGGTGTCGAGGTGGCCGAGCTGCTCGTCAATCAGGTTTTGGTTCAGGATGATTCGTTCGAGTACCACAACCTGCCCGCGCATCCCGCATTCGACTGGTACACCGAGCGGATCTCCGAACAGCAGGCAGTGCTCTCCGAACTCGACGCCACGATCGGCGACGTCACGCTCGTGCTGGTGCCGCACGTGGCGGGCGAGCCGATCGGTCCCAAGGCCCTCGCGGAGCTGCTCGACGCGGCGCGCAGGCGCGACGGGGCACCCCCACCCGGGCCGCTGAAGCCGATCGTGGACCGCGAATCCGGGTCCGGACTCGAAGCCATCTACCGGCTGCGTCTAGAGTTGCCGCAGGTCGACTCCGCCGCGTTGACGTTGGGCCGGGTCGACGACGACCTGATCATCGGAGTCGGCGCCATGCGACGCCGGGTACGGTTGGCGTCAGTCCTGCGACGCTGCATTGTCGTCGATGCGTCGTTGCGCGGTAGTCAGCTGACGGTGCGATTCCGTCCGAATCCGGAGGTGTGGCCGGCATGACGGAGGCTCATCCCGACCTCGGCCCGGAACTGCGCCACCTCGCACAGACCATCCTCGACCGGCTCGATCCCGCCGTGCGCATGGCCGCGGCGCGCGCCGCGGCCGCGGCCGCCGACGGTCCGGGGAAGTGCCAGCAGGTGTGGTGTCCGGTGTGCGCGCTGGCTGCCGTGGTGAACGGCGAACACCATCCGTTGCTGAATGTGATCGCCGAGCACAGCGTCGCGTTGCTCGCGGTGATCCGCGCACTGCTCGACGACACCGGTTCCGGCGGGGACACCCCTGGTCCCGATGGGGGTCCCAGCGACGGTCCCGGCGACGAGGGCCCGGGTCCCGAGTCCGACGACACGCCCCCGCCGGCGGGACCGGGCCGCTACCAGCACATCCCGGTCACCGTCGAGGAATGACCGTGCCGGGCCGCGTGGTGCGGCGACACCGCCCGCGCGGCGGTGCTGTGGTAGGCCCAACATCTGCTGGGTAAAGTTGTCGCAGAGCGCCGCCGGGTGCGTCGAGGTGGAGGGGTCCATGTGGTACTGGCTTTTCAAGTTCATCCTGTTGGGACCCCTGCTGGCGCTGCTCGGACGCCCGAAAGTCACTGGGCTGGAAAACGTTCCGGCTGACGGCCCGGCCATCCTCGCCAGCAACCACCTGGCGGTCATGGACAGCTTCTACCTTCCGCTGGTGGTGAGCCGCCGCATCACGTTCCTGGCCAAGAAGGAGTACTTCACCGGGACCGGGCTCAAGGGCCGCTTCCTGGCGTGGTTCTACACCGTCGTCGGTCAGGTGCCGATCGACCGCACCGACGCCGATTCGGCACAGGACGCGCTGAACACCGCCGAACGGATTCTGCGCGAGGGCAAGCTGCTCGGCATGTACCCCGAGGGCACCCGCTCGCCCGACGGCCGGCTCTACAAGGGCAAGACCGGCCTGGCCCGGCTCGCGCTGCAGACCGGTGTCCCGGTCATCCCGGTGGCCATGGTCGGCACCGACGTCGTCAACCCGCCCGGCCGCAAGGGCCTGCGGTTCGGCCACGTCGAGGTCCGCATCGGCAAGCCGATGGATTTCTCCCGCTTCGACGGGCTCGCGGGCAACCGCTTCATCGAACGCGCCGTCATCGACGAGGTCATGTACGAGCTGATGCGGCTGTCCGAGCAGGAGTACGTCGACATCTACGCCGCCGACATCAAGAAGGCGGACGAATCGGCACCGGCCAAGCCTGCTTCACGCCTGCCCGAGACCGCCGCGGGCTGAATCCGCCCACCACGCGAAAGACCGGTCAGCTGGCTTCGCCGCGGGCCAACGGCACCAGCGGCTCGGGTTCCGGGGCGCGTCCGGTGTGCGCACGTGACGTCGAGACCAGCCCGATGACCACGATCACCGCGAGCGCCCACCACACGTAGGAGCCACCCGCGAGCTGTCGCCACAGCGAGGCCGTGGTCTCCCGGTGTTCGGGCAGCAGCGTGATCGGCGTCCACACCGTCAGCGCCAGGCCGGCCGCGGTCAGCACCGTGAACCAGGCGCTGCGGCGACGGTAGGCCAGCGCGGCGGTCACCACGAGGACCGGCAGCATCCACACCCAGTGGTGCGACCACGACACCGGCGACACCACGAGGCCGAACATCGCGACGCACACGAGCGCGAGCACGGGTGCCTCGGTCGTCTGATCGGCGGTATCGCCCCGCAAGGCGCGGCTCGCGGCCCACACGGTGACCGCGAGCACCGCGAAGCACGCCAGCACCCAGAGGACGAACCGCGGATTCTCGCCGAGGCCGAGCCGCGCGAGTGCGCCCGCGATGTTCTGGTTCGTGTTGAGCGTCGCCGTCCCGATCCGGTCGGTGTTGCGGACGGTCTCGGTCCAGTACTCCACCGAGTCGCTCCACGCGAGCGCGAAACCCGCAAGCGACGCCACAACCGCGGTCGCCGCGGTCCGCAGCAGCGTGTGGATGTCACGACGCAACAGGAAGTACAGCAGGAACACCGCAGGGGTGAGTTTGAGCGCGATGGCAAGGCCGAGCAGCATGCCGCGGGGCCACGGGGTACGTCGCGGCACGCAGTCCGCGATCACCAGCGTCATCAGGACGACGTTGATCTGGCCGAACTCGAAGTTGGACCGGATCGGTTCGAGGTAGACGACCGCGGGGGCGACGATCGCCGCGGCCAGCCAGGCGCGGCGCATCCAGGCCGGCTCGGACGTCACGGTGGTGTGCGGCCACACGTCGAGCCGTGTGAGCACGATGGTCGTCGCGACGATCAGCAGCACCAGCGTCGTCGCGGTGATCGCCGAACTGGCCAACGGCAGCGACAGCCAGGCAAACGGCGCGAACGCGATCGCGGCCAACGGAGGATAGGTGAAGGGCAGGTCCAGCCCGCCCTGGGTGTGGAAGATGGCGCCGTCTGCGTAGAGCGGCCTGCCGTCGAGCCAGGCGCGCCCGCCCATGCGGTACACGTCGATGTCGATGCGGTAGGGAACGTGACCGAGGAGCCGCCACCCGACCCACAGCACCGCTGCCAACGTCAGCAGCTGGAAGAACCGCCACGCGATGGCGGGTGCCAAACCGGCCCCGCGGGGCGACTGCCGCTTACTCATCTCCAGCACAGACTATCTGTGGCCACCGCCGCTAGCCGCAACCACGGCCGCGACGCGCCCCATTGGGCGTAAGTTCTGAGACCGTGCAAGCGACCGTCCACCTCGAATTCGTCACGCGCGATCGCCTGCCGCTGGTGTGCTGCCTGCTGGCGTTCATCCTCACCTTCTTCGTGACCCGAACCGTGGTGCGTTACATCCGCAACCACGCCGACAGCGACCAGCCCCGCAAATGGTGGCAGCCTCACAACATCGCGCACGGAACCGTGCACATCCACCATGTGGTGATCGGTGTCGTGCTGGTGATGGTCTCGGGGGTAACCATGGTGACCCTGGCGGTAAACGGCGGAGTGGCCGAGTTCACGGTGGCCGCGACCATGTTCGGCATCGGCGCGGCGCTGGTTCTCGACGAGTTCGCGCTGATCCTGCACCTGTCCGACGTGTACTGGTCTGAGGACGGCCGCACATCGGTCGACGCGGTGTTCGCCGCGGTGGCCGTGGCCGGGTTGCTGATCATGGGGTTCAACCCGCTGTCGTTCTTCGACGTCGGGATCTGGCGCGAGGATCCCAGCTGGTTGATACGGACGGCGGTGGTGCTCCTGGCGGTGGTTACCCTGTTGCTGGCGGTGGTCGTACTGCTCAAGGGCAAGGTGTGGACGGGTCTGGTGGGCATGTTCATCACCCCGCTGCTGTTCATCGGCGCCATCCGGTTGTCGCGGCCGCACGCGCCGTGGGCGCGGTGGCGCTACACCAAGCGGCCCCGCAAGATGCACCGCGCGCTGGAGCGGGAACGATGGCTGCGACGTCCGGTGGTGCAGGCCAAACTCTGGCTGCAGGACGCCATCACCGGGATGCCGAAGTTTCCCGATGACGCGGCGGTCGACGAGCAACTGGACCGGGAGATCCACGCCGCGCCCGCCCCGGGGGCAGCGATCGAGGCGAAGACCGAGCCCGATATCGACGCCGATGTCGAGGCCGGTATGGCGAAGACGGAACGGACGAGGCGAACTGGTTCATGCGGTACTTCTACGACACCGAGTTCATCGACGACGGACGCACGATCGAGCTGATCTCGATCGGCGTCGCGGCCGAGGACGGGCGCGAGTACTACGCGATCTCGACGGAGTTCAACCCCGACCGGGCCGGCCGGTGGGTGCGCAAGCACGTGCTGCCCAAGCTGCCGTCGCCGTCGTCGAAGCTGTGGCGCTCACGGCGGCAGATCCGTGCCGAGCTGGAGGAGTTCTTCGGCATCGACGGTGACGAGCCCATCGAGTTGTGGGCGTGGGTGGGGGCGTACGACCACGTCGTCCTGTGCCAGTTGTGGGGGCCGATGACCGATCTGCCGCCGGCGATGCCGCGGTTCACGCGGGAACTGCGCCAGTTATGGGAGGACCACGGGTCGCCGCGCATGCCGGCGCGGCCGACCGATGCGCACGACGCGCTGGTCGACGCGCGGCACAACCTGCACCGCTTCCAGCTCATCACGCAGGCTCAGAAAACCCCGCTTTACCGGCAGTTACCATGAACGGGTGAACTGGACCGTCGACATCCCCATCGACCAGCTACCGCCGTTGCCGCCGCTGTCCGACGAGCTCCGGCAACGGCTGGATTCGGCACTGGCCAAGCCGGCTGTCCAGCAGCCCAGCTGGGACCCGGATGCCGCGAAGGCCATGCGCACGGTCCTGGAGAGCGTGCCGCCGGTGACCGTGCCGTCGGAGATCGAAAGGCTCAAGGGCCTGCTCGCCGACGTCGCCCAGGGCAAAGCGTTCCTGCTGCAGGGCGGTGACTGCGCCGAGACGTTCGTCGACAACACCGAACCGCACATCCGGGCCAACATCCGCACGCTGCTGCAGATGGCGGTCGTGCTGACCTACGGCGCGAGCATGCCGGTGGTCAAGGTGGCGCGCATCGCGGGGCAGTACGCCAAGCCGCGATCCTCCGATGTCGACGCCCTCGGGCTCAAGTCCTACCGCGGCGACATGATCAACGGTTTCGCCCCCGATGCCGCGGCCCGCGAGCATGATCCGTCGCGCCTGGTGCGCGCCTACGCCAATGCGAGTGCGGCGATGAACCTCGTGCGGGCGCTGACCTCGTCGGGGTTGGCGTCGCTGCACCTGGTGCACGACTGGAACCGCGAGTTCGTCCGCACGTCGCCGGCCGGTGCCCGTTACGAGGCGTTGGCCGGTGAGATCGACCGTGGCCTGAACTTCATGTCGGCCTGCGGCGTCGCCGACCGCAACCTGCAGACCGCCGAGATCTACGCCAGCCACGAGGCCCTGGTCCTCGACTACGAGCGGGCCATGCTGCGGCTGTCCAACGACGCCGAGACCGACGGCGGTCCGGCCAAGCTGTACGACCAGTCCGCGCACTACCTGTGGATCGGTGAGCGCACACGGCAACTCGACGGCGCGCACGTCGCGTTCGCCGAGGTCATCGCCAACCCGATCGGCGTGAAACTCGGCCCGACGACCACTCCGGAACTCGCCGTCGAGTACGTCGAGCGTCTCGACCCGAACAACGAGCCGGGCCGCCTGACGCTGGTGACCCGCATGGGCAACAACAAGGTGCGCGACCTGCTGCCGCCGATCATCGAGAAGGTGCAGGCCACCGGCCACCAGGTCATCTGGCAGTGCGATCCCATGCACGGCAACACCCACGAGTCGTCGACTGGTTACAAGACCAGACACTTCGACCGCATCGTCGACGAGGTGCAGGGCTTCTTCGAGGTGCACCATGCGCTGGGGACCCATCCCGGCGGCATCCACGTCGAGATCACCGGTGAGAACGTCACCGAGTGTCTCGGTGGGGCGCAGGACATTTCGGATTCCGACCTGGCCGGCCGCTACGAGACGGCGTGCGACCCGCGCCTCAACACCCAGCAGAGCCTGGAACTGGCGTTCCTGGTCGCGGAGATGCTCCGCGATTAGACCGGGGCGGAGATGCTCCGCGATTAGACCGGGGCGGAGATGCTCCGCGATTAGACCGGCGACCGCCGACCGGGCATCACTGGATCAGGGTGGCGATGTTGCTGCCCAGCGTCCAGGCCGCCGCGGCCGCCAGGCCGGTGAGGGTGAGCACCGCGATCACCCAGAACAGCAGCACACGCTTGGCGCGCTGGCGTGCCCAGTAGAACTCGGCCATGTCGATGCCCGCGAATTGCCCTGACACCGTTGCGTATTCGTAGTCGGCGTGATCGGCATAGTCAGGGTCGGCGGGAATCGGCGCCCAATCGTGCTGATCCCGGGTGATCTCCCGAGTGTGCTGCCGCGGCGCCGGTGCGGGCACAGGTGGTGGCGGTGGCGGGACCTCGGCGGTGGTCTCCAGATCCGGTCGCGGGCGGTTGTGGAACCGCGTCGCCGCGAGGTGCTGGGCCGAGTTGCGGGGTGCGGGCACCCGGAACGGCGGCAGGCCCAGTTCGTCGATGATGACCTCGAGTGCGGCGCCCATCTCGCCGGCGTCCGCGTAGCGGCCGGCCGGGTCGCGCGTCGCGGCGCGTCGCACCAGGTCATCGAATTGCCTTGGGACACCGGCGATCTTCGTGCTCGGTGGCGGTACGTCGTGATCCATGCGCTGGTAGGCCACGGCCAGCGCGGTGTCGCCGGTGAACGGCGTCGTGCCGGTGAGCAGTTCGAAGATCAGGATTCCGACGGCGTAGACGTCGCTGCGGGGATCGGCGTCGCCGGTGGCGACCTGCTCGGGGGACAGGTACGCCGCAGTGCCCAATATCACGCTGGTGGAGGTGATTTTGGCCTCCGCGACCGCGCGCACCAATCCGAAGTCGGCGATCTTGACCTCGCCGTCGTCGGAGATCAACACGTTCTCGGGCTTGATGTCACGGTGCACCAGTCCGTTGCGGTGCGCGACCGCGAGCCCGCCCAGCACCGGCTCCAGCACCGCGGCGACCGCATGTGGGGGCATCGGGCCGCGTTCGGTGAGCAGTTCCCGCAGGGTGCCGCCCTCGATGAGTTCCATCACCAGGAACGGGTACTGCCGGTCGGCCCGGCGGTCGAGTCCCTGGTCGTACACCGCCACGAGCCCGGGCGCCTTGAGCCGGGCCACGGCCCTGGCCTCACGCTGGAACCTGGTGAGAAAGTGCTCGTCGCCGGCATACCGGGAGTCCATGACCTTCAACGCGACCGGACGGTCCAGGCGGGTGTCGAGCCCCCGGTACACCGTCGACATCCCACCGGTGGCGATGGGCACGTCCACGCGGTACCGCCCGTCCAACAGGCTGTCGACGAGCGGATCCGATTGCTGCTCCACCGAACACATGTTACGAGTCGGGGGCGGCAGCCTAGAATCAGTGCGGTGAGCAGTATTCCGGCCGCCGATGACGTACTGGATCCCGACGAGGCCGTCTATGACCTTCCGACCGTCGCCGACATCCTCGGCATCCCGGTCACCAAAGTCCACCAGCAGTTGCGCGACGGACAGCTGATCGCCGTGCGGCGAAACGGCGTCGTGGCCGTGCCCAAGATCTTCTTCGACCAGAGCGGCCATGTGGTCAAGTCCCTGCCGGGATTGCTGGTGGTCCTGCGTGACGGCGGCTACCGCGCCAACGAGATCATGCGCTGGTTGTTCACCCCGGACGATTCCCTGACCATCACGCGCGACGGCACCACCGAGCAGCTGACGAACGCGCGTCCCGTCGACGCGCTGCACTCACACCAGGCGCGTGAGGTGGTACGCCGCGCCCAGGCGATGGCTTATTGACGGCTCGCCGTCGTGGCCTGTTGACGGCCCGCCGTCGTGGCCTATTGACGGCCCGCCGTTCCCTCCGGCGCCCGGTACAGCGAGTACCACGCCACCACCGCGCATGCCGTCGTCAGCAGCACGTGTGCCCATGAGTACATGCCATGGGCGCCATCGGGTTTCCACATGACCATGATCCACGTCGAGAACCCCGCGACGGCCGCGATACCCGGCCGGGTCTGGACCAGGGCCGCGGCGACGGCCAAGGGCCAGGTGTAGTACCACGGGAGTGCGGCCGGGACGAACAGCACCACGACCACCATGGCCAACGCGATCCCCGTGAGCGCCTCACGATCGGTGTGGCGGTAGCGCCACCACAGCAGCGGTAGGGCGATGACGATCGCCGCGATGCCGATGATGCGCGCGACCTCGAGGACCGCGTAGAAGTTCACCGGGAACAGCAACCCGCCGATCGCGTTGATGAGGTTCGACGCCGCGGTGGGCACGGTCAGCCAATTGATGATCTTCACCGAACCGGCCAGCGCCGTCAGCCAGCCGAGCCCGACACCGGCCATCAGCGACAGCACCGCGAACACCGCACCGAAGATCAGCACCGACGCCGCGGTGGACACGGCGAACGCGCGTACCGGCGGCATGTCGTGGCGCTCGCGCAGCTGACGCATCCACACCCACACCATGAACGGAAGCGCCAGGCCCGCCGTGGCTTTCACCGCGACGGCAGTGGCGATGAGGCCGACGCCCCAGATCGGGCGCCCGGCGAAGGTCAGCGCGATCGCGGCCATCATCAGCCCGACCATGAGCATCTCGTTGTGGACGCCGCCCATGAGATGGATGATCACCAGCGGGTTGAGGACGCAGATCCACAACGCCGCCGCCCCGCTGGCCCCGACGTGACGGGCCACCCGCGGGGCCGCCCAGATCAGCAGCGCCAGGCCGGGCAGCATGCACAGCCGCAGCAGCATCGTGCCCGCCACCACGTCGTTGCCCACGAGCATGGTGACGAACTTGGCCACCAGGATGAACGCGGGCCCGTACGGCGCCGTCGTCGTGGTCCAGATGGGACTCACGTTCTCCAGCAACGAGTTCGGGTTTTCGACCGGTCCCACCACGTAGGGGTCGAATCCGTCGCGCAGCAGCGCGCCCTGCGCGAGATAGGAGTACGTGTCACGGCTGAACAGGGGGACCGACAACAGCAGCGGCGCCAACCAGAACCCGGTGGTGGCGATCATCGTGTACTCGGTTGCGGTGCGGTCGATCACGCGCCGTCCCAGCCAAAGCCACGCGATGAGCATGAGCGCGACACCGGTCCACAGCAGGACCGACGACAGCACCAGGCCGTGCCCGAACCGCAGCCACGACAGGTGCAGCGACTCCAGCAGTGGGTCGTGCAGACGCGTGCTGCCCGCCCCGAGCCCGCCGATGGTCAGGACGGTGGCGCCGAGGCAGCCGAGCAGTGCCGGTCGCGCCTCGGGCGATACGGCAAATGAGGCCAGGCGTGAAATGTGCTGAGCCAGGCCGGTGTTCGGATTGTGGGTGTCGGTTGGTGTCATGTCGGTGGACTGTCGAGCCCGGCGTCTAGGCCGTGCGGTTGGCGGCCAATCGGGCGAGCTCGGACAGACCGGCCTTGGCCTGTGGGTGGACCTGCGCGGCCGCGAGCACTTCGAGGGCGTTGCGGGTGAGCGTCTCGATGCGCTGCTCGACGGCGGCGAGCGCGCCGACCGATTCGATGGCGTCGCACAGCTCGCGCACCTGGGCATCGGACAGCTCGGTGCCGACCGAGCTGCGGAGCAACTGGGCGGCTGCGGGATCGGACCGGTCGGCCAGCTCCAGCGCCTCGGCGAGCAGGACCGTGCGCTTGCCGGACCGCAGATCATCGCCCGAGGGTTTACCGGTGACCGCGGGGTCGCCGAACACGCCGAGCACGTCGTCCCGCAGCTGGAACGCGACACCGAGGTCGTTGCCGATGCGGTGGAAGAGGTCCTGGACGTCGGGGCGGTCGGCGGCCGCGGCCGCGCCGAGCTGCAGGGGGCGTGCCACGGTGTAGGACGCGGTCTTGTAGGTGTTGACGTTCAATGCCGACGCGACCGACTCGTCGCCGCTGGATTCGGTGACGATGTCGAGGTACTGACCGCCGAGCACCTCTGTGCGGATGTGCCGCCACACCGTCTGGACGCGGCGGTGCGCGTCGACGGGCAGGTCGGCGCCCGCCACGATGTCGTCGGCCCACGACAACGCGAGGTCCCCGGCGAGGATCGCCGCCGAGAGGCCGAACTGCCGGTCAGAACCGCGCCAACTGCGGTTGCGGTGCTGATCGGTGAACAACCGGTGCACGGTCGGCAGGCCGCGTCGGGTGGCGGAGTCATCGATGACGTCGTCATGGATCAGCGCGCAGGCCTGCAGCAGTTCGAGCGCCGAGAACAGGCGCAGCACCTCGGGCCCGGCGACGGCATCGGCCGGTTCGACGACGGCGCGCCAGCCCCAGTAGGCGAACGCAGGGCGTACGCGCTTGCCCCCGCGCAGGACGAACTCTTCGACGCCTGCGGTCAGTTCGGCGTACTGCGCTCCGATGTATGCGCAGTCACGGCGACGTTCGCGAAGGTAATCGCGCAACTGCTCGGTGACGGCGCCGGCCAACTCGGCGGCTGACGGTGCCGCTGTATCCACGCTCAGCGCCCGCCCCTTTCTCCTCGTGTGTTGCCAGGTGTGTTGCCGATGCCCCCGAGCCCATCCAGGGTAAAGCGTCGTGCCGGATCCGGCGTAGGCGAGGACGGCGGAGAAGCGGGTCCGAGTATTCGGTGGTTCGCCACCGTCACGTCCCGGTGGTCACCGGATCACCTGGTTTGGGTGACTGGTCGCGACTCACGTAGGCCAGCCCGCCGACCACCCCGGAGACCAGGAATGCCGCGATGACCAGCCAGATCGCCGCGGTGGTGAAGGACCGTGCGCTGGGGTCGGTGTAGCGGGCCTGTGCGTTCATGGTCGTCACGACACCTGGGCGCAGCTTCCATTCCACGATCGACGACGTGACCTGATCGCCGTTGGTCGACATCACCTCGCCCGGGAACGAGACCGTCATCAGCACGTCGGCCTCCGGGTCGTTCATCGACGTGAGGTCGACGCGCCCTTCGAGGATCACCAGGTCGCCGGCGCGACGCAGTGAGATGTCGACGCCTGCGGCGTCGCGGCTCAACGCCGCCAGCTGCGGCACCTCGGCGAAGGACAGGTCCGAGAACACCGCCTGTGAGCCGACGTAGTCGTCGCGGCTGTACTCCGACACCGCGACCTTGTGTGCGAACGGCAGATTGTTGACCAGTTGCGGGCCCTTGTCGTCGCCGTCGCGGGCCTTGGCCGCGGCGATGATCTGGCCGGACACGCGGTCGTCGGGTGACACCGTGATGGAGGCCCGGACCCGTACGCAGCCGACCGCGGTCGGCAACACGAGCAGCAACAACATCACCAACACGAGCAGCCTGCGGCGGCTGCGGCTGGGCGGTCGGACGCGCACGGAGGTCATCGTGCCAGATCGGCGCGCGCCGGTTCGACCGGTCGCGGTCGAACCGTCAGAGCGGCAGGGGCCGGCCGAGGATCGCGAAGGGGCGCGGGTCTCCCGCGAAGTGGTAGCCGCGTATCACATCGGTGAACCCGAGGCGACGGTACAGACGCCAGGCCCGATTGGCCTCGCCGTTGATCTCCGGCGTCGACAACAGCACGTGAGATTCGCCACGGTCGGCGAGTAGTCGGCGCGCCAGCGCCTCGCCGAGACCGCGGCCCTGCGCGCGCGGTTCGATGTGCAGTTCGGTCAGCTCGAAGTAGCTGGACATGAGCCGGGAGATGTGTTCGCGGCTCGCGCCGACGCGGTGAAGACCGGACACCACCTGTTGCTGCCACCACTGATCGGGTGCCCCGCAGTAGCCGTAGGCGATGCCCAGCAGGGGAGCGCCGACGAGCTCCGCGCGCGACGGCGGTGCATCGGGACCGTCCTCCCTGGGTCCGAATTCCACTGCTGCAACGGCCTTCCAGCCCTGGCGGCGGGTGTGTTCGAGCCACAGCGCCGCACGCTGTTCCTCGGTGCCGCGGGGGTAACGCATCGCGTCGACGTAGACGCGCAGCGCGTCGGGAAGCCTGTGCTGCATGTCCTCGGGCGACAGATCGATGAGATACGCCGCCATTGCCGCCATCGCCCCCAAAGCCTTCGAGTTCACGGGCACACGGGGTGTGTGCTCATACGAGTTCTGCCGAACTCATTATCTGGAGTCATTATCCGACGGTGTGGATGGCGATCACACTCCCAGCGAACGCCTACAATCGATGCCGAACAAGGTGGTACGGCTCGGATCGACCTCGTATCATCATTGTTAGGTGTCCGTAATGGCGGGCACGGGTGGACATTTACGGAGCGACGGTCGCGTCGGCAAGGAGGGACGAATGCCACTCTCCGATCATGAGCAGCGCATGCTCGATCAGATCGAGAGCGCGCTCTATGCCGAGGATCCGAAGTTCGCCTCGAGCGTTCGAGGTGGGACTCTACGCGCGCCTTCGGCGCGTCGCAGGATCTACGGTGCGGGGCTGTTCGTTCTCGGATTGGCGATGCTGGTCACCGGCGTCGCGGTCAAGGCCTTGATGATCGGCGGTTTCCCGATCCTCTCGGTCATCGGTTTCATGGTGATGTTCGGCGGCGTCGTGTTCGCCATCACCGGTCCGCGGGTCGCGGGCGGGATCGACAAGTCGTCGGCGCCGTCCGGGTCGCCGCGACAGCGCAAGCAACGCGGCGGTGGTTCGTTCACCAACCGTATGGAGGATCGCTTCCGCCGGCGCTTCGACGACTGATCGCGTCGACCGCGCCAACGGTTCAGGGGTAGCCCTCGCGGGCTACCCCTTTTTCATGTCCGCGCCCCGGCGCGCCCATCTCGCGACGGGTCGTCCTCGCCGCCACACATGCCCTGCGCCCCACTTTCACCCCGGGGCGTCGGTACCGCCCCACCACGCCCCCCGAACGCCCGGCCGGGGCCGTCCCGGCGAGCCGGCGACACGCCCCGCGCGGCCGTGCAGCGCAGTTTTCGCGGCCGTGTCGGCGGGTGACCGATAACGATTCGGCAGCGCGCCACTTTCGCCCCCACTTCGCCCCACCTCTACGCCTGACGCTCTCACCTGCGGATTTGTCGTCGCACCACCTTCCATCGCGCGAAAATCCGCTGCCGGCGTGGCGGCCGAGGGGGCGAAGGTGGGGCGCAATGTTCAACTCGTGGCGCCAAATGGAGCAAAGTGGGGGATCGTGGGGTAAAGTGGCGGTCGGCGGGGAGATCGGAACCTCGTCAGGGAAGGGCGAAGCGACCCGGAATCCGAACCGGGTGGCGGGAGGTGGCCAGGTGTTCCTGGGTACCTACACGCCCAAGCTCGACGACAAGGGGCGGCTCACACTGCCCGCCAAATTTCGCGACGCACTGGCAGGAGGGTTGATGGTCACCAAGAGTCAAGATCACAGCCTTGCCGTGTATCCCCGCGACGAGTTCGAGAAGCTGGCCCGGCGTGCGTCGCAGGCCTCCCGGAGCAATCCGGAGGCACGCGCCTTCCTGCGCAGCCTGGCCGCCGCGACCGACGAGCAGCATCCCGATGCGCAAGGCCGCATCACGCTGTCGGCGGACCACCGCCGCTACGCAAACCTCTCCAAGGACTGCGTGGTGATCGGTTCCGTCGACTACCTGGAGATCTGGGACGCACAAGCCTGGCAGGAGTACCAGCAAGCCCACGAAGAGAACTTCTCCGCGGCCACCGATGAAACTCTGCGCGACATCATCTGATGCGGCCATTCATCAGGTGGCAGGCCTGGACCTAGCCCGTGCAACGCGGCCTCTGCCCGAATTGGCCCTGGCGTACTTCCCCAACGCCAGGTCCGTGGATTCGGACAGAGACCACGGTGCAGGGGCGGTCCGGTGCGGAGACGTTGCGGAGGTGTGTTCAGTGACGAACGATCCGGATCACGGACATATCCCGGTTCTGCTGGACCGTTGCGTCGAACTGCTCGCGCCTGCGCTCACGCGTACCGATCCCCACGGCACCGACGCGGTGCTCGTCGACGCCACCCTCGGCGCCGGCGGCCACTCGGAGCGGTTCCTCACCGATTTCCCGGCGTTGCGCGTCATCGGGCTCGACCGCGACCCCAATGCCCTGACCATCGCCGGCGACCGGCTCGCGCCGTTCGGCGATCGGGTCACCCTGGTCCGCACGCGTTACGACGGCATCGCCTCGGCGCTCGCCGAAGCCGGTGTCCGCCGGATCGACGGCGTGTTGTTCGACCTGGGCGTGTCGTCGATGCAGCTCGACCAGAAGCAGCGGGGTTTCTCCTATTCCGCGGACGCGCCGCTCGACATGCGGATGGACCCAGACGCGCCGCTCACCGCGGCCGAGATCGTCAACACCTACGACGCCAAGACGCTCACCCGGATCCTGCGCGACTACGGCGAGGAGCGGTTCGCCGGACGTATCGCCGACAAGATCGTGCGCCGACGGGCGCGGCAACCGTTCACCACGACAGCCGAACTCGTCGAGCTTCTGTACGAGGCCATCCCGGCACCGGCACGGCGCACCGGCGGTCACCCGGCCAAGCGCACGTTCCAGGCCCTGCGGATCGCCGTCAACGCCGAACTGGAATCGCTGCGCGCGGCCGTGCCCGCGGCGCTGGCGGCGTTGCGCCCGGGCGGCCGGATCGTGGTGATGTCGTACCAGTCGCTGGAGGATCGCATCGTCAAGCAGGCTTTCGGCACGGTCACGGCATCACGGACCCCGCCGGGCCTACCCATCGAACTGCCCGGCCACGAACCGGAGTTCGTGGCCGTCACCCGCGGCGCCGAGCGCGCCGACGAGCAGGAGATCGAGCGAAATCCACGTAGTGCCCCGGTGCGACTGCGAGCACTTGAAAAGGTTGGGGGAAGGGGCAGCTGATGAAGGCCAAGCGACCAGGACCGGTCCGCGACGCCGACCGCAGGCGCGGTAAGCGGAAAACGGGGGCCGCGCGGGGGAGCGCCGACGCGCCGCCGCGCACGCGCAGGCCGAGCCGGGAACCGCAGCGTCCGCTGCGCTCTGCACCGCAGACCGGGCCGATCCCGAGGCAGCGAACCAAACCCGCCCCGCCGAAGAGTTCCAGCCAGGCGAAGGCCCGGGCGAAGGCACGTAAGGCGAAGGCGCCCAAGGTTGTCCGGCCGCCGCTGCGGGAGAGGATCCTGCTGCGGCTGTCGTCGATCGATCTGAATCCGCGTTCCCTCGTCGCGCGGGTGCCCTTCGTCGTGCTGGTGATCGCCGCACTGGGCCTCGGGCTCGGGATCACTCTGTGGTTGTCGACCAGCGCCGCCGAGCGGTCATATCAACTCGGGCATGCCCGGCAGGTGAATCAGGGCCTGCTGCAGCAGAAGGAAGCGCTTGAGCGCGATGTGCTCGAGGCGCAGGCGGCCCCCGCACTGGCCGAGGCTGCCCGCAACCTGGGCATGATCCCCTCACGTGACACCGCGCACCTGGTGCAGGATCCCACGGGCAACTGGGTGGTGGTTGGCACACCGAAACCGGCCGAAGGTGTTCCGCCGCCACCGCTCAACACGCCGCTGCCCCCGGCGGCCCCGCCGCCACCTCCCGCGCCGCCCGCCCCGCGCGTGGTCGAACCGCGCGAGGTGCCGGTCCGCGTTCCCGAATCGCCGGGTGTCCAAGCACCGGGTCTTCAGCTTCCGGGCATCCCCGGCGCGGTGCAGGCCGCCGAGACCCCGCACGGCGTGCTGGGTGCGCAACCCCAGGCGCCCGGTCCGGTGCCGATGGCCGCACCCCTGCCCGGACAGGTGCCGACGGACACCCCGGTGGGTGCCCCACCCGCCGCACCGCAAGCGGTCACACCGGTACCCCCACAGGCTCAGCCGAATGTGCCGCCGGCGAATACACCTGCACCGCAACAGGTTCCGGTACAGGCCGCTCCGCCCGTCGGTGCGGTGCCCCAAGGCGCGCCGCTGGGGGCCCAGCCCGGTGCCCAGCCCACTGTTGCCGACCCTGCGACCGCCGTGGAGCACTTCAGCCCGGCCGTCGCCCCGGTCGCATGAGCCGCCGCGGCGACCGCTCGCGGACGCCTGCGCAGCCGCGCAAGAAGGCGCAGGTGGATCAACCGCGCTCGGCGCGGACCCGGCGTACCCGCGCGCCCGAGACCGAAGCCGGTTTGCACAGTTCGTCTTTCGTGTTCCGGCACCGCACCGGCAACCTCGCGATCCTCGCGGTGCTGATCATCGCCGCGGCGCAGTTGTTCACGCTGCAGGTGCCGCGTGCGGCGGGCCTGCGCGCCGAGGCGGCCAGTCAGCTCAAGGTCACCGACATCACCCCGGCGATCCGCGGCAGCATCGTCGACCGCAACAACGACAAGTTGGCGTTCACCATCGAGGCCAGGGCGCTGACGTTCCAGCCGACCCGGGTGCGCAAACAACTCGAAGAGGCCTGGCAGAAGGCGAAAGACGCCGGCTCGTCCGCATCCGACGATGTCCCCGACCCCGACAAGCGGCTCGACGACATCGCCCGAGAGGTGGCCGCCCGGCTGAACAACTCGCCGGACGCCAAGACCGTGCTGAAAAAACTCAAGAGCAACGAGACCTTCGTCTACCTCGCGCGTGCGGTCGATCCCGCGATCGCCGACGCGATCACCGACAAGTTCCCCGAAGTCGGTTCGGAGCGGCAGGATCTGCGTCAGTACCCGGGTGGGTCGCTGGCCGCCAACATCGTCGGCGGCATCGACTGGGACGGGCACGGCCTGCTCGGCCTCGAGGACTCACTGGACGCGGTGCTCGCAGGCACCGACGGCTCGGTCACCTACGACCGCGGTTCGGACGGCGTGGTCATCCCGGGCAGCTACCGCAACCGCCACGATGCGGTCGACGGGTCGACGGTCCAATTGACCATCGACGACGACATCCAGTTCCATGTGCAGCAGCAGGTGCAGATGGCGAAGGACGCGTCCGGGGCCAAGAACGTCTCGGCAGTGGTGCTCGACGCCAAAACCGGTGAGGTGCTGGCGATGTCGAACGACAACACGTTCGACCCGAGCCAGGACATCGGCCGCCAGGCCGACCGGCAGATGGGCAACCTGCCGGTGTCCTCGCCGTTCGAACCCGGGTCGGTCAACAAGATCGTGACCGCCGCGGCCGCCATCGAGTACGGCCTCACCAACCCCGACGAGGTGCTCCAGGTCCCCGGGTCGATCCACATGGGTGGCGTCACGGTGCGTGACGCGTGGAGCCACGGCGTGATGCCCTACACCACCACCGGTGTGTTCGGTAAGTCGTCCAACGTCGGCACGCTGATGCTGGCACAGCGGGTGGGCCCCGAACGGTTCTACGACATGCTGCGCAAGTTCGGCCTCGGCCAGCGCACCAACGTCGGCCTGCCGGGCGAGAGTTCGGGCCTGCTCCCGCCGATCGACCAGTGGTCGGGTAGCTCGTTTTCGAACCTGCCCATCGGGCAGGGTCTTTCGATGACGCTGCTGCAGATGACCGCGATGTATCAGACCGTCGCCAACGACGGTGTACGCGTCCCGCCGCGGATCATCAAGTCCACCATCGCCCCTGACGGCACGGTCACCGAAGAGGAACGCCCGGAAGGCGTCCGGGTGATCAGCGAGGAGACGGCCCGGACCCTGCGTTCCATGTTCCGCTCGATCGTCCAGCGGGATCCGATGGGCGTGCAGCAGGGGACCGGTCCACAGGCCGCGGTCGAGGGCTACCAGATCGCGGGCAAGACCGGAACCGCGCAGCAGATCAACCCGGCGTGCGGCTGCTACTACGACGACGTCTACTGGATCACGTTCGCCGGCATGGCGCCGTCGGACGATCCCAGATATGTGATCGGCATCATGATGGACGCCCCGCACCGCGCGGCCGACGGATCGCCCGGCTCGTCGGCGGCCCCGTTGTTCCACGAGATCGCGTCGTGGCTGCTGCAGCGGCACAACGTTCCGCTCTCGCCTGATCCCGGTCCGCCGTTGACATTGCAGGCCACCTGACCACACCGGCGTCGGGGAGCACGAGATCGCCGATGGGTACTGTTGCATGGCCATGAAGCTGCGTCCCAGCCGTCCCGTCGGCCATCACCTCGCACCACTGGCTGCCGCCGTCGGAGCGGTTGCCTCCGACGGCACCGCGCTGTCCGATATCGCCGCGGTGCACGTCACCGGTGTGACGCTGCGGGGTCAGGATGCGATGCCGGGCGATCTGTTCGCGGCGCTGCCCGGCGCCACCGCGCACGGCGCCCGTTACGCGGCCGACGCGGTGGCCGCCGGTGCGGTCGCGGTGCTGACCGATCCGTCCGGGGCCGAACTGCTCGCGGGCTCGCTCGACGTCCCGGTGCTCGTGCATCCCGCACCTCGCTCGGTGCTCGGTGAGGCCGCCGCGATCGTGTACGGCCGCCCGGCCGAACGACTCCGGGTGGTCGGTGTCACCGGCACGTCCGGCAAGACCACCACCACCTATCTCGCCGAGGCCGGCCTGCGGGCCGCGGGCCGGGCCGCGGGGCTGATCGGCACCGTCGGCGTCCGTATCGACGGCACCGATCTGCCCAGTGCGCTGACCACGCCGGAGGCGCCCGCGCTGCAGGCGCTGCTCGCGCTCATGGTCGAACACGGCGTCGACACCGTCGTGATGGAGGTGTCCAGCCACGCACTGGCGCAGGGGCGGGTCGACGGCATCGACTTCGCGCTCGGCGGGTTCACCAACCTGTCGCGCGACCATCTCGACTTCCATCCGACGATGGCGGACTACTTCGAGGCGAAGGCTCGGCTGTTCGATCCGCAGTCACCCAACCACGCGGCCGCCGCGGTGATCTGTGTCGACGACGAGTTCGGGATCCAGATGGCGGCGCGTGCCCAGGCGCCGCAGACCGTCAGTACCGGGGACATGGACGCCGACTGGCGGGTCGAGAAGATCACCACGGCAGGCCCGGGCGCCCAGGAGTTCGTGCTCGTCGACCCCAGGGGCGTGCACCATCAACTCGGCGTCGGATTGCCCGGCCGCTACAACGTCGCCAACGCCGCGCTGGCCGTCGCGCTGCTCGACGCCGTGGGAGTGTCGCCCGAGCAGGCCGCGCCCGGTCTGCGGTCGGCCAGTGTGCCCGGGCGACTGGAGTCGATCGATCGCGGGCAGGACTTCCTCGCGCTCGTGGACTACGCCCACAAGCCAGGTGCGCTGCAGGCCGTGCTTCAGACGCTGCGCGAGGCGCATCCGCGTCGGATCGCGGTGGTGTTCGGCGCGGGCGGCGACCGGGATCCGGGCAAGCGTGAGGCGATGGGGCGGGTCGCCGCCGAATTGGCCGATCTCGTCGTCGTCACCGACGACAACCCGCGCAACGAGGACCCCGACGCCATCCGCGCGGCGATCCTCGCGGGTGCGGCCGCGGTCGCCTCGGATGCCGAGATCGCCGAGATCGGCGACCGGCGCACGGCCATCGAGCGCGCCGTGGCGTGGGCCGGGCCGGGTGACATCGTGCTGATCGCGGGTAAAGGCCATGAGAGCGGTCAGACCGTCGCCGGGCACACCCGGCCGTTCGACGACCGGGATGAACTGGCCGCGGCACTGGAAGCGTCGGGCAAAGCAGGGGAACCAACCGCATGATCGAGATGACCATCGCGCACATCGCCGAGATCGTCGGCGGTGAACTGGCCGACATCACCCCTGAGCAGGCGGCCGCGACGCGCGTCACCGGCACTGTGGAGTTCGATTCGCGCGCGGTCGGGCCCGGCGGGCTGTTTCTGGCGCTGCCGGGCGCTCGGTCGGACGGTCATGACTTCGCCGCGGCGGCGGTCGAGGCGGGTGCGGCGGTGGTGCTCGCCGCACGGCCGGTCGGCGTTCCCGCGATCGTCGTGCGGCCCGGCGATGTGGTCGACCCGGCCTCGGGCGCGCTCGAACACGACACCGACGGCTCGGGTGCCGCCGTGCTCGCAGCGCTCGCGCGGCTGGCCGCGGCCGTGGCGGCCGAACTCACCGCGGACGGGTTGAAGATCATCGGCGTCACCGGCTCGTCGGGCAAGACGTCCACCAAGGATCTGCTGGCGGCGGTCCTGACCCCGCTGGGGGAGGTGGTCGCCCCGCCCGGCTCGTTCAACAACGAACTCGGCCATCCGTGGACCGTGCTGCGCGCGACGCGCGACACCGATTTCCTGGTGCTGGAGATGTCGGCCCGCCATCCCGGCAACATCGCCGCGCTGGCCGCGATCGCGCCGCCGTCGATCGCGGTGGTGCTCAACGTCGGGACCGCGCACCTCGGGGAGTTCGGTTCGCGCGAGATGATCGCCAAGACCAAGGCCGAACTGCCCCAATCCGTCGGCGCTTCGGGTGTCGTCGTACTCAACGCCGACGACACCGCGGTGGCCGCCATGGCGGGTCAGACCGCCGCGCGCGTCGTGCGGATCTCGCGTGAGCCCGGTTCAGACATCGACGTGTGGGCGGGGCCGGTGACGCTCGACGAGCTCGCCCGGCCGCGCTTCACCCTGTACACCCGCGATGGCGGCGAGGTCGCCGTGCACCTCGCGGTGCACGGCGATCACCAGGTGTCCAACGCGCTGTGCGCGGCCGCCGTCGCGCTCGAGTGCGGGGCGACGCCGCAGCAGGTGGCCGACGCGCTCGCGGCGGCGGGCCCGGCGTCGCGGCACCGCATGCAGGTCGGCACGCGTTCCGACGGCGTAACGGTGATCAACGACGCCTACAACGCCAATCCGGACTCCATGCGGGCCGGGCTCAAGGCGCTGGCCTGGATGGCCCGGCAGGACTCCGGAGAACAACCGGGTGGCAAGCGGCGCAGTTGGGCCGTGCTGGGCGAGATGGCCGAACTCGGCGACGACGCGATAACCGAGCACGACGCGATCGGTCGATTCGCCGTGCGCTTAGATGTCTCTCGATTACTCGTCGTGGGATCCGGGAGGGCTATGAATGCCATGCACCATGGCGCGGTGATGGAGGGATCCTGGGGTTCGGAATCCACCATGGTCGCCGACGCCGATGCGGCATTGGCCGTGTTGCGCGATGAACTGCGGCCGGGCGATGTGGTGTTGGTCAAGGCGTCCAACTCCGTGGGTCTGGCCGCGCTGGCCGAGGCGCTGGTGGCCGACGAGGACAGCTCCGACGGACGGGCCACTGCGCGATGATGCTGATCCTCATCGCCGTCGGGATCGCGCTGACGGTTTCCATCCTGCTGACGCCTGCGCTGATCCGGCTGTTCACCAGACAGGGTCTGGGGCACGAGATCCGCGAGGACGGGCCGCCCAGCCACGCCAAGAAACGCGGCACGCCGTCGATGGGCGGCGTCGCGATCCTCGCCGGCATCTGGGCCGCCTACCTCGGCACGCATCTGGTCGGGATGGCGATGGGCGGCGACGGCCCTTCGGCGTCGGGTCTGCTGGTGCTCGGCCTGGCGACCGTGCTGGGCGGCGTCGGCTTCATCGACGACATGATCAAACTCAAGCGCGCCAGGAACCTGGGGCTGAACAAGACCGCCAAGACGGTCGGCCAGTTGTTCGCCGCGGTGCTGTTCGGTGTACTGGCGCTGCAGTTCCGCAATGGTGACGGGTTGACCCCGGGCAGCGCCGAGCTGTCGTACGTGCGCGAGATCGCGACCGTGACGCTGGCCCCCGCGTTGTTCGTGCTGTTCTGCGTCGTGATCGTCAGCGCCTGGTCGAACGCGGTGAACTTCACCGACGGCCTCGACGGGCTCGCGGCGGGCGCGATGGCGATGGTCACGGCGGCCTACGTGCTGATCACGTTCTGGCAGTACCGCAACGCGTGCGCGACGGCGCCCGGCCTCGGCTGTTACAACGTGCGCGACCCGCTGGACCTCGCGCTGGTCGCGGCGGCGACGGCGGGCGCGTGCGTGGGCTTTTTGTGGTGGAATGCCGCGCCGGCCAAGATCTTCATGGGTGACACCGGATCGCTCGCGCTGGGCGGCATCATCGCCGGCATCTCGGTCACCAGCCGCACCGAGATCCTCGCGGTGGTGCTCGGCGCGCTGTTCGTCGCCGAGGTCACCTCGGTGGTGGTCCAGATCCTGGCGTTCCGCACGACGGGGCGCCGCGTGTTCCGCATGGCTCCGTTCCACCACCACTTCGAGCTTGTCGGGTGGGCCGAGACCCAGGTCATCATCCGGTTCTGGCTCTTGACGGCCATCGCGTGCGGTCTCGGCGTGGCCCTGTTCTACGGCGAGTGGCTGACGGCCGTCGGTGCCTGACGTGTCGGGAAGCGATCCGAGCGGTCTGGCGCCGTTGACGCCAGGCGCGCCGGTGCTGGTCACCGGCGCGGGCGTCACCGGCCGCGCCGTGCTGGCCGCGCTGCAACCGCTGGGCGTGGCCGCGACGCTGTGCGACGACAACGCCGACACGCTCGCGGCCCTGGCCGCCGACGGGGTCGCGGTGGTCGCGCCGGACGCCGCGATCGCGTCGATCGGCAGTTACGCGGTGGTGGTCACCAGCCCGGGTTTCGCGCCGAGCGCGCCTGTGCTGGCCGCGGCAGCGGAAGCGGGCGTGCCGATCTGGGGTGACGTGGAACTGGCGTGGCGGCTCGACGCCGCGGGTAGGTACGGTCCGCCGCGACGTTGGCTGGTGGTCACGGGCACCAACGGCAAGACCACGACGACGTCGATGCTGCACGCCATGCTGACCGCGGGTGGCCGTCGAAGTGTGTTGTGCGGCAACATCGGTGATCCCGTGCTCGCGGTGCTCGACCGGCCCTCGGAGTTGCTGGCGGTCGAGTTGTCGAGTTTCCAGCTGCATTGGGCGCCGTCGCTGCACCCCGAGGCGGGCGTGGTGCTCAACGTCGCCGAGGACCACCTGGACTGGCACGGGTCGATGGATGCCTATGCCCGCGCCAAGGCCAGGGTGCTCGACGGCCGGGTCGCGGTCGTCGGTCTCGACGACCCGGTTGCCGCGGGGCTGCTGCGCACCGCGGCCGCCCCGGTGCGTGTCGGGTTCCGGCTCGGCGAGCCGTCCGCCGGCGAACTCGGTGTGCGTGGCGGCAAGCTGATCGACCGTGCGTTCGGCGACGCTGTCGAGTTGGTCGATTCTGCGGATATCGGTGTTGCCGGCCCGGTCGGTGTGCTCAATGCACTGGCCGCGGCCGCGCTGGCCCGCGCGGTCGGGGTGGCGCCGCAGGCGATCGGCGCGGCGCTCGCATCGTTCGAGGTCGGCAGGCATCGGGCCGAGGTCGTGGGCACCTCGGGCGGCGTGGTGTACGTCGATGACTCCAAGGCCACCAACCCGCACGCGGCGCAGGCGTCGATCGCCGCGTACGACCGCGTGGTGTGGATAGCCGGTGGCTTGTTGAAAGGCGCCTCGGTCGATGAGCTGGTACATCAGGTGGCGAATCGGCTCGCCGGTGTCGTGCTGATCGGGCGTGATCGGCACTTGGTTGCCGATGCGTTATCGCGACACGCCCCGGATGTCCCCGTGGTCGAGCTTGTGACGGGGGAGGATTCTGGGGTGCTTGGGACAAATGAGTCAATTGAGTCAGTTGGTGATCATGTGACTCGTGTGATCGAAGTGGGGGACCGGCCGGTCCCCGACGCGGTCATGACAGCGGTGGTGTCGGCCGCCCGGGGCCTCGCTGCCCCCGGCGACACCGTATTGCTGGCACCCGCAGGCGCGTCCTTCGATCAGTTCAGCGGCTACGGCCAGCGCGGCGACGCCTTCGCCGCGGCCGTGCGCGCTGCGATCGGGTAGGCCGGTGGGCAGCATCCTCACCCGGCTGCGTCGCGGACGCGGCCAGGGTGACGCGGCGCAGGACGTATCGGAGGCCGTCGCGACCGGCGAACCGACCGACGCGGCGGCCCCCGCCGGCGACGGAGAGAAAACCGGCGCGTCCGAGGCGAGCCACGCGGAAGCCGTGAAGGTGCCGCGTACCCGGTTCGGCACCTGGCTGGGCCGGCCGATGACGTCGTTCCACCTGATCATCGCAGTCACCGGCCTGCTCACCACGCTCGGCCTGATCATGGTGCTGTCGGCATCGGGCGTGTACTCCTACGACTCCGACGGCTCGCCCTGGGCGGTGTTCGGGCGCCAGGTGCTGTGGACCGCGATCGGCTTCGTCGCCTTCTATCTCGCACTGCGCATCCGTGTCCAGACGCTGCGCAAGCTCGCGTTCCCCGGATTCGCGTTCACCGTCGTGCTGCTGGTGCTGGTGCTCATCCCTGGCATCGGCAAGGTCGCGAACGGTTCGCGCGGCTGGTTCGTCGTCGCGGGCTTCTCGATGCAGCCCTCTGAGCTGGCCAAGATCGCGTTCGCGATCTGGGGTGCGCACCTGCTCGCCGCACGACGCATGGAACGTGCGTCGTTGCGCGAGATGCTGATCCCGCTGGTTCCGGCGGCCGTGATCGCGCTGGCGCTCATCGTGGCGCAGCCCGACCTCGGGCAGACCGTCTCGCTCGGCATCATCCTGCTCGGCCTGCTCTGGTACGCGGGCCTGCCGCTGCGTGTGTTCATGTCGTCGCTGCTGGCCGTCGTCGTCTCCGCCATCGTGCTCGCGTTCGCCGAGGGTTACCGCTCCGACCGCGTGCAGTCCTGGCTCAATCCCGGCGCCGACACCCAGGGCTCGGGATATCAGGCACGGCAGGCCCGGTTCGCGCTGGCCAACGGCGGCGTCTTCGGCGACGGGCTGGGCCAGGGCACCGCCAAATGGAACTACCTGCCCAACGCACACAACGACTTCATCTTCGCGATCATCGGCGAGGAGCTCGGGCTCATCGGGGCCACCGGCCTGCTCGCGCTGTTCGGGCTGTTCGCCTACACCGGCATGCGGATCGCGCGACGCTCGGCCGACCCGTTCCTGCGGCTGTTGTCCGCGACCACGACGCTGTGGCTCATCGGCCAGATGTTCATCAACGTCGGCTACGTCGTGGGTCTGCTCCCGGTCACCGGCCTGCAGTTGCCGCTCATCTCGGCGGGCGGATCGTCGCAGGCGACCACGCTGTTGATGATGGGCCTGCTCACCAACGCCGCCCGGCACGAACCGGACGCGGTGGCCGCGCTACGCGCCGGCCGCGACGACCGGATGGACCGCCTCCTGCGCCTGCCGCTGCCCGAACCGTACGTGCCACCGCGCCTGGAACTGGCGCGCGAGCGGCTGAGCGCGAAGAAATCCGCGCAGAAGGCCGCGAAGGCCAAGCCGGCCAGGAAGCCCGCGGGCAAGCCCGACGCCAAGGCGCGCACCAGGGCCGCTTCCGGACGGGCCGCCAAGGCCGCCCGTGCCAAGGCACGCTCCGGTGCCGAGCCGGGCGCCCGCACGGCAGGCAAGGCGGGCCGCGCCGGGCAGCGGACCGCCGAGCGGGCCGCGGGCGCGGCGGGCCGACGCGCGGCACACACCGGTGACCGTGGTGCGCGACGCCGCGCCCAACAACCGGGTGGATCGAGCCGATCGTCGGTCCGATATGGTGCTGACCAGCGAAGCCAGGGCCGTCGGGCCCGCGCATTGGAAGGTCAGCGTTACGGGTGAACAAGGGTTCGCGGGACAACAACCACAGCGACCGTGAGATCTCGGTGGTGCTGGCCGGTGGGGGAACCGCCGGGCACGTCGAGCCGGCGATGGCCGTCGCCGACGCGCTGCGTGCACTCGATCCCGACGTGCGGATCACCGCGCTCGGGACCCGGCGCGGGTTGGAGACCCGGCTGGTTCCGCAGCGCGGCTACGACCTGGAGCTGATCACGCCGGTCCCGCTACCGCGCAAGCCGTCGAAGGACCTGCTGCGTCTGCCGCTTCGGGTGCGTACGGCGATCCGGCAGACCAGGGACGTGCTTTCCGGGGTCGACGCCGATGTCGTGGTGGGCTTCGGCGGGTACGTCGCACTTCCCGCCTACCTCGCCGCGCGCGGCGGTCTCACCGGGCGGGGCAAGGTTCCGGTCGTGGTCCACGAGGCCAACGCGCGGGCCGGGCTGGCCAACCGGGTCGGTGCTCGTTCGGCGCGCCGCGTGCTGTCGGCCGTGCCCGATTCGGGGCTGCGCAACGTCGAGGTGGTCGGGGTTCCGGTGCGCGAGTCGATCACGTCGCTGGACCGGAACGCCCTGCGGGCGCGGGCGCGCGCCGAGTTCGGGTTCGCCGATGACGCCAAGGTGCTGTTGGTGTTCGGCGGATCCCAGGGTGCGCAGTCGATCAACCGCGCCGTCGCCGCGGCGGCCAAAGATCTTGCCGCGGCGGGTATCTCGGTGCTGCACGCACACGGTCCGAAGAACACCCTCGACCTGCCACCCGCCGATCCGCAGGCGCCGCCCTACATCGCGGTGCCGTACCTGGACCGCATGGATCTGGCCTACGCCGCCGCCGATCTGGCGATCTGCCGGTCCGGCGCGATGACCGTGGCCGAGGTCACCGCGGTGGGACTGCCCGCGGTCTACGTGCCGCTGCCGATCGGCAACGGCGAGCAGCGCCTCAACGCCTCACCGGTGGTCGCCGCGGGGGGCGGCCTGCTCATCGACGATTCCGCCCTGAGCGGTGACACCGTCGCACGCACCGTGATACCGCTGCTCACCGACGACTCCCGGCTGTCGGCGATGACGCGGGCCGCGTCGCTGTCAGGGCATCCCGACGCCGCACGGCGCGTCGCGCAGGTCGCGCTCGAGATCGCCCGCACGGCACGGAAGCAGGCGTCATGACCGGCGTTTCGCTCCCACCGGAGTTGCAGCGCGTGCACATGGTGGGCATCGGAGGCGCCGGGATGTCAGGGGTGGCCCGCATCCTCCTCGACCGCGGCGGGCTGGTGTCGGGTTCGGATGCCAAGGAGTCCCGCGGTGTCGTCGCGTTGCGCGCGCGCGGCGCCGAGATCCGCATCGGCCACGACGCGTCGTCGCTGGATCTGCTGCCGGGCGGACCGACCGCGGTGGTGACCACGCACGCCGCGATCCCCAAGACCAATCCCGAACTCGTCGAGGCGCGCAAGCGCGGTATCCCGGTCATCCTGCGTCCGGTGGTGCTGGCCAAGTTGATGGCCGGCTACACCACGCTCATGGTGACCGGCACGCATGGCAAGACGACCACGACCTCGATGCTCATCGTCGCGTTGCAGCACAGCGGATTCGATCCCTCGTTCGCCGTCGGCGGCGAGTTGGGCGAGGCCGGCACCAACGCGCACCACGGCAGCGGCAGCACGTTCGTCGCCGAGGCCGACGAGAGCGACGGGTCGCTGCTCGAATACACCCCGAATGTGGCCGTGGTGACCAACATCGAGGCCGACCACCTGGATTTCTTCGGCAGTGAGCAGGCCTACACCGCGGTGTTCGACTCGTTCGTCGAGCGCATCGCGCCCGGCGGCGCGCTCGTGGTGTGCACCGACGATCCGGGTGCGGCCGCGCTGGCCGAGCGCACCGACGCGCTCGGCGTGCGCGTCCTGCGCTACGGCAGCACCGGCGACGCCCTCGCCGGCCGCCTGTTGAGCTGGGAACAACAGGGCACCGGCGCGGTGGCGCACATCCAGCTCGCGGGGAACCCCAACCCGTGGGCGGTACGGCTCGCGGTGCCGGGGCGGCACATGGCACTCAACGCGCTCGCCGCGCTGCTGGCCGCCCGCGAGATCGGTGCGCCCGTCGACAGTGTGCTCGACGGATTGGCCGGATTCGAAGGTGTGCGTAGGCGTTTCGAACTCGTCGGGACCGAGGCGGGGGTCCGCGTCTTCGACGACTATGCCCACCATCCCACCGAGGTGCGCGCGACGCTCGAGGCGGCCCGCACCGTCGTCGACCAGACCGGTGGCCGGGTGGTGGTCGCGTTCCAGCCGCACTTGTACTCGCGCACAGCGACATTCGCACGCGAATTCGGGACGTCGCTCAGCGTCGCCGATCAGGTGATCGTGCTCGACGTCTACGGTGCTCGCGAACAGCCGATGCCCGGCGTCAGCGGCGCGACGGTCGCCGAACACGTCACCGCCCCCGTGGTGTATGTGCCCGACTTCTCCGCGGTGGCAGCGCATGTCGCGTCGGTGGCGCGCCCCGGCGATGTGGTACTCACGATGGGGGCGGGCGACGTCACCATGCTGGGCGGCGAGATCCTCGACGAACTGCGCCTCAAGGACAACCGCGGGATGCCGGGAGCGGGCGCGTCGTGACCGGGACGGGTCCCCACGGTGACCCCGACGACGGCCCCGACCACACCGCAGCCGAACCCGACGGTCCGGCATCGGAGGTCGCCGCCCGGCACGACACCACCGAACCGGCATCCGAACACACAGAACCTGCCGAACCTTCTGACATGACCGACACGACCGACACGACCGCGACCACCGACTCCGATCTGCCGCCCGAGGCGTCGGAGGAGTTCGAGGGCCCGCGCAGGCGGGCGCGGCGCGAGCGCGCCGAACGACGCGCGGCCCGCGACCGCGCCATGGCCATCGAGCAGGCCCGCCGGGAGGCCAAGCGCCGCGCGATCGCCAGTGCGGTCGATCCCACGAAATCCGTTCCGCGCGGCACGATCCGCGGCCTGAAGGTGCTGATGTGGTCGGCGCTGATCAGCGTGCTGGCGGTCGCGCTGGGCCTGCTGCTGTACTTCACCCCGATCATGTCGGCTCGCAACATCGAGGTCAGCGGTCTGGCGGAGATCCCTCAGGAGGAGGTCCTCACGGCCGCCGCCGTGGCCCCGGGCACCCCGCTGCTGCAGGTCGACACCGACGCGGTCGCCGAACGGGTCGCGACCATCCGCCGCGTCGCGACCGCGCGCGTGCAGCGTGAGTATCCGTCGACGCTCAAGATCTCGGTCGTCGAGCGTGTGCCCGTGGTGGTCAAGGACTATCCGGACGGCCCGCACCTGTTCGACCGCGACGGTGTCGACTTCGCGACCGGCCCGGCGCCGTTGGCGCTGCCGTATCTGGACGCCGACAATCCGGGCCCGCGGGATCCGGCGACGCGGGCCGCGCTCGACGTCATGATGGCGCTGCCGCCGGATGTCGCCGCACAGGTCGGGCGGATCGCGGCGCCGTCGGTCGCGTCGATCACGTTGACGCTCACCGACGGTCGCGTGGTGGTGTGGGGGACCGACGACCGCACGCAGGAGAAGGCGCTGAAGCTCGCGGCGCTGCTGACGCAGCCGGGCACCACCTACGACGTATCCAGCCCGGACCTGCCGACGGTCAAATAGCCCAGGCGCAACGGCCGGCCGGCGGTGCTGTGACCGTCATGACACGCTCGCGCAGAAATTGCCGCGCGACGCGTCGGCGCGCCTGCCACGATCAGCCGCGTCGGCCCCCTACCGTTCTGTTTGCGCGGAACTACTTGACATAACTCTAAGCCTATGGTTGAGGTTGAGGGTTTGCAGGGGAGGGTTCGGCGCCCAGAGCACCCAACCAGGGAGGAAGACGATCCATGACCCCCCCGCATAACTACCTCGCGGTCATCAAGGTGGTTGGTATCGGCGGTGGCGGCGTCAACGCCGTCAACCGGATGATCGAACAGGGCCTGAAGGGCGTCGAGTTCATCGCGATCAACACCGATGCCCAGGCACTGCTGATGAGCGACGCCGACGTCAAGCTCGACGTGGGCCGCGACTCCACCCGTGGTCTGGGTGCCGGTGCCGACCCCGAGGTGGGCCGCAACGCGGCCGAGGACGCCAAGGACGACATCGAGGAGCTGCTGCGCGGCGCCGACATGGTGTTCGTCACCGCAGGTGAGGGCGGCGGCACCGGTACCGGTGGCGCACCCGTCGTCGCGTCGATCGCTCGCAAGCTCGGCGCACTGACCGTCGGCGTGGTCACGCGGCCGTTCTCCTTCGAGGGCAAGCGGCGCAGCAATCAGGCCGAAGCCGGTATACAGGCGCTGCGCGAGAGCTGCGACACGCTCATCGTGATCCCCAACGACCGGCTGCTGCAGATGGGCGACGCCGCGGTGTCGCTGATGGACGCGTTCCGCAGCGCCGACGAGGTGCTGCTCAACGGTGTCCAGGGCATCACCGACCTGATCACCACACCCGGTCTGATCAACGTGGACTTCGCCGATGTCAAGGGTGTGATGAGCGGCGCCGGTACGGCTTTGATGGGCATCGGTTCGGCGCGCGGTGACGGCCGCGCGCTCAAGGCCGCCGAGATCGCGATCAACTCGCCGCTCCTCGAGGCCTCGATGGAGGGCGCGCAGGGCGTGCTGCTGTCGGTCGCCGGCGGCAGCGACCTCGGACTCTTCGAGATCAACGAGGCCGCGTCGCTCGTGCAGGACGCGGCGCATCCCGAGGCCAACATCATCTTCGGCACCGTGATCGACGACTCGCTGGGCGACGAGGTCCGGGTGACGGTCATCGCGGCCGGGTTCGACAGTGCCGGACCCAGCCGCAAGCCGGTCGTGAGCCCGAGCCAGGCACAGACTCAACCGATCGCCTCGGCGCGGGCGGGCAAGGTGACGACGTCGCTGTTCGAACCCCAGGACGCGGCGAGCGTGCCCGCTCACACCAACGGCGCCACGGTCAGCGTCGGCGGTGACGGCCGGGACGACGGAGGCATCGCCGATGACGACGTCGACGTGCCGCCCTTCATGCGGCACTGAGCCGACGGCCGGCACCGGGTCCGGATACTGAAATCGTGAGTGTGCGTATTCGGCGCGTGACGACCACCCGCGCCGGTGGTGTTTCGGCACCGCCCTACGATTCATTCAATCTCGGCGATCACGTCGGCGACGATCCCGCAGCGGTGGCCGCCAATCGTAAACGCCTCGCCGATGCGGTGAGCGCGGACGCAATCGTGTGGATGAATCAGGTTCACGGGGATCGCGTTGTCACCGTGGACGGTCCGCGCGAGGGTGCGGTAAATGACACCGACGCATTGGTGACCACGCTTCCCGGTCTGGCGTTGGCCGTTGTTACCGCGGATTGTGTTCCGGTCTTAATGGGTGACGCCCGCGCAGGTGTGGTCGCGGCGGCGCACGCCGGTCGTGTCGGTGCGCAGATCGGTATCGTCCCACGCACGCTGGAGGCGATGCTGGCCGTGGGCGCGCACGTCGAGGACATCTCGGTGCTCCTCGGTCCAGCGGTCAGCGGACGCAACTACGAGGTGCCCGAGGCGATGGCCGCCGAGGTTGAGGCCAGCCTGCCCGGCAGTCGGACCACGACGTCGCGCGGTACGCCCGGCTTGGATCTGCGGGCCGGAATCGTCCGGCAGTTAAGGGCTTTGGGGGTCACGGCGATCGACGTCGACCCCCGGTGCACGGTGGACGACACCAACCTGTTCAGTCATCGGCGGCAGGCGCCCACCGGGCGCCTGGCGTGTCTGGTGTGGATGGAACAGAACCCGCGATGAGTTCCACGAGCACCTCACCACGCACCCGCGACGCCGAGCGGACGGCCGAACTCACAGCGGCGCTGGGGGCGGCGCGGGCCCGCCTCGCGCGGGCCGCGGAATCGGCAGGAAGAAATGTCGGTGAAATCGAATTACTTCCGGTAACGAAATTCTTTCCGGCCTCAGATATTGTCATTCTCAACCAATTGGGTTGCCTCTCTTTCGGTGAATCCCGCGAACAAGAAGCCGTGAACAAAATCTCACGAGTTCGCGGGGAATTGCCTGACGCACCAATTCGCTGGCACATGATCGGACGCATCCAGCGCAACAAGGCCCGCTCGGTTGCGGGGTGGGCGTATGCGGCGCACTCGGTCGACAACGCCCGGCTGATCGCGGCACTGGACCGTGGGGCCACCGACGCGCTCGCCAAGGGGATTCGGTCCGAGCCATTGCGCGTCTACCTCCAGATCAGTCTCGACGGCGACACCGAACGGGGCGGTGTGGACGTCGACGAGCCGGATCGGGTCGACGAATTGTGCGCGGCGATCGACGGGGCCGAGGGGCTGGCGTTCACCGGGCTGATGGCGATCCCTCCGTTGGACGCCGATGCCGACGAGGCGTTCGCGCGGCTGGCCGCCGAGCTCGCGCGGGTGCAGCGGCACCACTCGCAGCGCCTGGAGTTGTCGGCCGGCATGTCGAACGACCTCGAAAGCGCCGTGAAACACGGTTCGACGTGTGTGCGTGTCGGTACCGCGCTGATGGGTTCCCGCCCGCTAACGTCACCCCCATTAGTCACTCCAGTCACATCTTCATCACAGACATCAGAACTCCCACGGTCAGCAGAAGGGTCGCCCGATGAGCACACTGCATAAGGTCAAGGCCTACTTCGGCATGGCGCCGATGGATGACTACGACGACGAGTACTACGAGGACGACGACCGTGGCGCCCGTGCCGGTGGATACAGCCGTCGCCCCCGTGAGGACCGCTTCGAGGACGAGGCCTACGGCTACGAGGGTCCCGAGTACGACGAGGGCCCTGCCTACCGGGGTGGATACGCCGAGCGCTTCCCCGACGAACCCCGCTTCGAGGCCCGCATGCGTGCGCCGCGCGACTTCGACCGTCCCGCGCCGTCGCGACTCGGTGCCATGCGCGGGTCGACCCGCGGCGCCCTCGCGATGGATCCGCGCGGCATGGCCGAGCTGTTCGAGGCCGGTAGCCCGCTGGCCAAGATCACGACGCTGCGGCCCAAGGACTACAGCGAGGCCCGCACCATCGGCGAGCGGTTCCGCGACGGGACGCCCGTGATCATGGACCTCGTGTCGATGGACAATGCCGACGCCAAGCGCCTGGTCGACTTCGCCGCCGGCCTCGCGTTCGCGCTGCGTGGCTCGTTCGACAAGGTGGCCACCAAGGTCTTCCTGCTGTCGCCGGCCGATGTCGACGTCACGGCCGAGGAGCGCAGGCGCATCGCCGAAGCCGGCTTCTACTCGTACCGTTAGCCACACCACATCGTCGGGAGACCGCCGCCTGTCCGTCGTTTCCGTCACGGCCGGGTAGGCTGGCGGCGTCGCATCACCGGTCGGCACTTCACGTGTCGACCCGCAGCGACCTGTATCGAATGTCACACATCCGTCGGTAGTGAGGTCGGCTCAGTTGTCGCTGTTCTTCCAGATCCTGGGTTTTGCGCTGTTCATCTTCTGGCTGCTGCTCATCGCGCGTGTCGTGGTCGAGTTCATCCGCTCGTTCAGCCGGGACTGGCATCCCAGGGGCTTCACCGTGGTGATCCTCGAGCTGATCATGACCGTCACCGATCCGCCGGTGAAACTGCTGCGCCGGATCATTCCCCAGCTCACGGTGGGCGCGGTCCGCTTCGATCTGTCGATCATGGTGCTGCTTCTGGCGGCGTTCATCGGCATGCAGCTCGCGTTCGGCGCTGCGGTCTGACGCCCGTTCCCTTGGCGTTCCGCGCCGCGCGCCGCACGGCCTCCGCACCTGCTCGCAGACGTTTGCCGGGGCCTCGCGCCGCGGCGTGAGAACATTGAAATTCGCTCTTAAAATTGCCCTCTACTGCAACCGCCGGGTCTGGTGTGACAGGATGGACGCCAGTTGCGTTCAAACAAGGCTCTACACTTTGAGATCGGTTGACGGTTCAAGACTTCAAGGGGGCAGACAATGCCGCTCACACCAGCGGACGTCCATAACGTCGCGTTCAGCAAGCCACCAATTGGCAAGCGAGGCTACAACGAGGACGAGGTCGACGCCTTTCTCGATCTGGTTGAGAACGAGCTGACCCGGCTCATCGAGGAGAACGCCGATCTGCGGCAGCGGGTCGCCGAGCTCGACCAGGAGCTCGCCACAGCACGCTCCGGCGCGGGCGCCTCGTCGCAGGCGACGTCGTCGATCCCGCTGTACGAGCCCGAGCCTGAGCCTGCCCCGGCACCACAGCCCGTCTACGAGGCCCCGTCGCAGCCTGCCGCACCGCAGGGCGAGGACACCGCTGTCCGTGCCGCCCGCGTGCTGAGCCTGGCGCAGGACACCGCGGACCGTCTGACCAGCACGGCCAAGGCCGAGGCGGACAAGCTGCTCTCCGATGCCAGGGCGCAGGCCGAGGCGATGGTGACCGACGCCCGCAAGACCGCCGAGACCACGGTCGCCGAGGCCCGGCAGCGAGCCGATGCCATGCTGGCCGACGCGCAGACCCGGTCGGAGACCCAGTTGCGACAGGCCCAGGAGAAGGCCGATGCGCTGCAGGCGGATGCCGAGCGCAAGCATTCCGAGATCATGGGAACCATCAACCAGCAGCGCACGGTGCTGGAAGGTCGTCTCGAGCAGTTGCGGACCTTCGAACGCGAGTACCGGACCCGCCTCAAGACCTACCTGGAGTCGCAGCTCGAGGAACTGGGGCAGCGTGGTTCGGCGGCACCGGTCGATTCCAGCGCCAACAGCGACGCCAGCGGATTCGGCCAGTTCAACCGCGGCAACAACTGACTCGTCCGGCTGTCAGCCTCGCGTGATCACGATGCACCCGGGGCCGACCCGATCGGTCCGTCACCGTGGTCGGACCGCCACACCCTAGGGTTCAAACAATGCTGATCATTGCGCTCGTGCTCGCCGTCATCGGCCTGGCAGCGCTGGTGACCGCGGTGGTCACCAGCAACGAACTGATCGCCTGGGTCTGCATCGGCGCCAGCGTGCTCGGCGTGGTGCTGTTGATCGTCGATGCGCTGCGCGAGCGGTCTCGCAGCGGGCGCGCGGCCTCGGCCTCCGCGGCCGGGGAGGCCGACGACGACGCCGAGGCGGCCGCCGCAGCGGACACCGCCGAGCGGGAGGTCGACGAGGAGTACGACAGCAGTCGCGACACCCAGGTGATCGAGGCGGTCCGGGACACCCCCGAGGCCGACGCCGACGAACCGGTCGACTATCCCGACGACGCCCCAGAAGACACCGACGACACCGAAAGATCGGCCACATCCGCCGCCGCGACCGACGACACCGAGGCGACCGACGACACCGAGGCGACCGACGAAGCGCCTGCCGACGAAGCCGCGGTCAACGACACGACGGACACCGCCGAAGCCGACACCGAAGAGCGCAAGAACTAGCCGAGGCTCACACCGGGTTCGTCGTCGGGGTCGCCAACAGCTGCCGCACCTCGTCGTCGGTGACCTGGTGGAAGTCGGCGAACGCCTGTCCGACCGCCTCGAAGTCCTGCGGCATGCTCGCGCACACCACCTCGTGGACCTCGGTCGCCAGTTCGCGGCACACCCCGGCAGGACCCACCGGAACCGCGACCACCACGCGGTGGGCGTCGCGCCGCACCGCACGCACCGCGGCCATCATGCTCGCGCCCGTCGCGATGCCGTCGTCGACCAGGATCACCGTCTTACCCGAGATCCGCATCGGACCACGGTCGCCGCGGTAGGCCCGCTCACGGCGTTCGAGTTCGATCGTCTCGCGGCGCAGCGTCTCGGCCATGTCCTCGTCGCTGATGCCGAGCCGGTCCATCAACTTCTCGTTGAACACCACGCCGCCACCGGAGGCCACCGCGCCCATCGCGAGCTCCTGCCACTGTGGAACCCCGAGCTTGCGGACCAGGAAGACGTCGAGCGGGGCGTGCAGGTGGGACGCGACCTCCCACGCGATCGGAACGCCGCCGCGTGGCAACCCGAGTACCAACACATCGGGTTCGCCGCGGTAGGACGTCAGACGTTGCGCCAGGACCCGGCCCGCCTCGCGGCGGTCCTGGAATGTGCGGATGGCGCCGTGACCGACGCTCCATGCGCTCATCTGGCCTGTCTGCGGTCTCTCGGATCTGCTTCCGACCGCTCCAGCCTACGACGCGGGCTCGGTCCGGACCACCTTGTCCAGGAACGCACGCACCAACTCGCGCACGCGGACGGCGGCGTCGTCAGCGAGTTCCTTTGTGCGCAAACGCAAATCGTCGTGCTCGTAACCCAGCTTGCCGGAGATGCCCTCACGGTCGTCGGCCAGCCAGCCCTCGAGCAGGTCGACATCGACCTCGGGATGGAACTGCAGGGCCAGTGAACGCCCCAGCACGAACGCCTGCGACGACCGCGAGGTGCGCGCGATCTCCCTGGCGCCCGGCGGGACCGTCCACCGGTCGAAATGCCACTGGAACCACGGACCGGGGGCGATCAGCCCGGCGTCGTCGGTGTCGAGTTCGAACCAGCCGACCTCCGCGGATTCGGCCCGGGCGACCGATCCGCCGAACGTCTGGGCCAGCAACTGTCCACCGAAGCACACACCGAGGATGCCGACGCCGGCATCGGCGGCCGCACGCATCATGTCCATCTCGGCGGTCACCCAGGTGTCGACCAGGGACTGCTCATACACGGGCCACCGCGCGCCGAGGGGCACGATCACGTCGTAGGCGGTGGGATCCGGGAACGTCACATCGACTGCCGGGGTTTCCACGCGCTCGGCCGGGACCACCTCGAACGTCTCGATGTCGAAACCGCGTTCGGAGAACGCATCGCCCAGCATCGCCTCGGTGCACATGTGTTCGTTGTGGATGAACAGGACTTTGGGTGCCACACCAGCATTATTCAGCACGCGTGGGGCAGCGTGTCCCTCGCATGGGCGTCCGGCCGGGTGTTCTCGATCACGCCGCGTCGAACGTCGGCGGCAGGTGCGATCGACCGTCCAGGCCGCTCACTGAGCCGTTTGCCCGATTCCGCCGTGGGCCCGACGTGATCCGTTGTGCGGCAACGACGATCGGTACACCGCGAACAGCCCGGGCATCCGGCTACCGCATCCGGTCGGGGATCCGGTAGCGCCGCTCGGGCCGTCCGGTGCCGTACTGCAACCGCAATTCCAGCGCGCCGGTGCTCAGGTAGTGCTCGAGGTAGCGCCGTGCGCTCACACGGGAGATCCCGACCAGCTCGGCGCATTGCGCCGCCGACACCTCCCCGGCGGTGCGGACCGCATCCATCACCAGACGCCCCGTCTCGCTGCCGAGACCCTTGGGCAGGGGCGAGGCCGTCGCCGGTGACGAGCCGCCGAACAGGGCGTCGATCATGGATTGGTCGGCACCGCCCTTGGCCGCCAGCGCGTCGGCACGCGCGGCGAACGCCTCGAGTTTGGTCCGCAGGTGGTCGAACTCGAACGGTTTGATCAGGTAGTCGGCCGCCCCGCCGTCCAATGCGCCACGGACCGTGTCGAGTTCGCGGGCCGCGGTGATCATGATGACCCCGACCAGGTTTCCGTCGGCGCGCAGACGTTGCAACACCTCCAGCCCCGTCATGTCGGGCAGATAGACGTCGAGCAGGATCAGGTCGGGTCGCAGATTCTGCGCGGAGGCCAGCGCTTCGGTCCCGGTGCGCGCGACACCGACGGCGCGGAAGCCGTCGACGCGTTCGACGAAGCGCCGGTGGATCTCGGCGACCATGAAGTCGTCGTCGACGACGAGTACTTCACGCACGGGCGGTCACCTCCGGAAGCCGCACGACGAACGACGCGCCGCCGCCCGGGCCGTCGGTGACCTCGATGCTGCCGCCGTGCTGTGCGGTCACGAGCCGCACCAGCGCGAGGCCGATGCCGCGCCCGCCCGGCACGTCCGGTTTCGACGTCACGCCGCGCGCGAAGATCGACTCGCGCAGGTGTGCGGGCACGCCGCGACCCGAATCCGACACCTGCAGCAGCAGTCCGGCCGAGTCGTCCAGGCGCACCGAGACGTGTGCGGCGGACGAACCGCCGGGCACGGCCGATACGTCGACGGCGTTGTCCACCAGGTTGCCCAGCAGCGTGATGACGTCGGTGGCCAGCGCCGGATCCAGTGCGGCCAGGTGACTGTCGTCGGTGAGGTTCAGCGCGACCCCGCGTTCGGCCGCCAGCGAGGTTTTCGCGATCAGCAGTGCCGCGACAGCGGGATCGGAAACATGTTGGGTGACAGCATCGTTGATCTCGGCTCGGCGACGGGTCAAGGTGCCGACCAGATCTCGGACCGCGTCGAACTCGCCGAGCTGGACCAGTCCGGAGATGGTGTGCAACTGGTTGGCGAACTCGTGGGTCTGGGCACGCAGCGTATCGGTGACACTGCGGTGCGAGGACAACTGTGCCTGCAGCGCAGCGAGTTCGGTGCTGTCGCGCATGGTGGTCACGGTACCGATGCGGTGCCCCTGGCTGCTGGCCGCGCGCCGGTTGAGCGCCAGCACGCGGGTGCGGGTCGCGATGATGACGTCGCTCTCGTTCGCGGTCTCGTCGGTGCGGGCGTCGTGGCCGGACAGCAGGAAGTCCACCACGGCCGGTTCGAGCCCGATGGCGCCCACGTGGCGGCCGACCGCGTCGGGGCCGATGCCCAGCAGTTCGCACGCGCTGTCGTTGAGCACTGTCACGGACCCGTCGGTGTTCACCGCGACGACGCCCTCTCGGATGCTGTGCAGCAGTGCTTCTCGGTGATCGGCAAGGCTCGCGATCTCGGCGATGTCCAGGCCGCGGGTATGGCGCTTGATGCGCCGCGACAGCAACCATGAGGTGAACAGCCCGAGTGCGGCGCCGATCCCGAGGTAGATCAGCAACCGTTCGCCGGAGCCGCTGAGCAGTTCCCACACCGACGGGTAGTGCTCGCTGGCCGAGACGATGGCCAGGGGCTCGCCGGACGGCGCCAGGACCGGCACCTGTCCGACGAGGCTGTGCAGGCCGTCGATCGTGTCGTCCCCGAACCACGAGCGCCCCTCGTCGGCGCGGCTGGTGTCCAGGTCGATGCGCTGCCCGACCCGGGCCGGTTCCGACGACGCCCGCACAACGCCGGCGGGATCGGTGATCTCGACCAGGTCGGCACCCGAGAGGGCGACCGCGCGGTCGACCTCGGGCGCGAGGATCCTGGTCGCGAACGGATCGGCGTAGCGGTCGCGCACGATGGGGGTGGACGCCACGTTCTCGGCCACGGCGATCATGCGCTGGCCGCGCACCTCGCGGAACTCGCGGGTGGACTGCGCCACCGAGATCGCGGCCACCGCGCCGAGGACGACGGCGACCACCAGCAGTTGGAAGACCAGGAACCGGCCGGCCAGGCTGGCCGCATGTACCCGGTCGCCGGGCAGGCTGCGCAGCCGCGCGAGCGGTGAACTCTGGGTTGAACTCAAAGACCAAAACTTCCTTTGCGTTCGAATTGGTGACCTGGGTCACTCGTCGGGTCCAGTATGGCTGAGCATCACCTTTTCTTCGGGACGCAGTGATTGGGGACTGCAGTGAGGCTTCGACAATTGTGGGCCGCGTTGGTGGCCGTGCTGCTCGCGGTGACGCTGGTGACCGCGTGCGGCGTCACGCGCGGCGACGAATCCCGCGGCCTGCACCGCCTGCGCATGATGGTGCCGAACAGCCCCGGCGGCGGTTACGACCTCACCGCACGCACGGCGGTGAAGATCATGGAGGACACCGACATCACCGGGCGCATCGAGGTGTTCAACGTGATCGGCGCGGGCGGCACCGTGGCGATGGCGCGGTTGATGAACGAACGGGGCAACGACGACCTCATGATGATGATGGGGCTCGGCGTGGTCGGCGCGGTGTACACCAACGGTTCGTCGGCGCGTGCCTCCGACGCGACCGCACTGGCGAAGATGGTCGAGGAGCAGGAGGGCATCCTCGTTCCCGGCGATTCACCGTTCCGCACCATCGGTGACCTGGTGGCGGCGTGGAAGGCCGATCCGTCGAAGGTCTCGATCGGTGGCGGATCCTCGCCGGGCGGGCCGGACCACCTGTTCCCGATGGAGACCGCGCGTGCGGTGGGTGTCGATCCGCGCCAGGTCAACTACATCACCTACGACGGTGGCGGCGACCTGTTGACGGCGTTGCTGGGCAAGAAGATCGCGGCGGGGACCACCGGCCTCGGCGAGTTCGTCGACCAGATCGAGGCGGGACAGGTCCGCGTGCTCGCGGTGTCCGGCGCCGAGCGGGTCCAGGGTATCGACGCACCGACCCTCACCGAGGCCGGTATCGATCTGACGTTCACCAACTGGCGCGGAGTGCTTGCGCCGCCGGGCATTTCCGACGACGCGCGCGACGCCATGGTAGGCGCGCTCACCGAACTGCACGACACCGACCAGTGGAAGGAAGCCATGGTCAAGAACGGCTGGAGCGATGCCTTCACCACGGGCCCGGAGTTCGAGCAGTTCCTGCGCGATCAGGACAACCGCGTCTCGTCGACGCTGACCGAATTGGGATTGCTATGAGCGAGGATTCGCAGCAGAGCGCCGGCGCGACTACCGGCGCCGTCACCGAGGCCGGGGCGCCGAAGACGGCACGGAGGATCGACCGCGCCCAGTACCTCGTGTGCGTCGTGCTGGTCGCGGTCGGCGCGTTCCTGATCTACGACGCCCTGACCCTGGCCGAGGGTTTCGCAAAGGTGGATCCGGTGGGACCGCGGATGTTCCCCCTGGCCATCGGGATCGTGCTCATCGCGCTGGCGGTGATCCTGGCGATCGCGATACCGCGCGGGTCGGTGGGTGAGGCCGACGCGGGCGAGGACGTCGACCCGAACTCGCCGGGGGACTGGCGCACCGTCGGCCTGTTGGTCGGGCTGTTCGTCGCGGTCATCGTGCTCGTCGAACCGCTCGGCTGGGCGATCACCGGAGCGTTGTTCTTCGCCGGGGCGGCAGCGGTTCTGGGAAACCGCCACCACGTCCGCAACATCGTGATCGGCGCCGTGCTGTCGGTGCTGACCTTCTACGGGTTCTACTCCGGGCTCGGGATCCCGCTGCCCGCAGGCATTCTGGACGGGATTCTGTAAATGGAGAACTTCGACTGGCTGATGCAGGGGTTCGCCGAGGCGGCCACCCCGATGAATCTGCTCTACGCCGTGATCGGCGTGCTGCTCGGCACCGCGGTGGGTGTGCTGCCGGGCATCGGCCCCGCGATGACGGTGGCGCTGTTGCTGCCGGTGACCTACAACGTCAGCCCCAGCGCGGCGTTCATCATGTTCGCCGGCATCTTCTACGGCGGCATGTACGGCGGGTCGACGACGTCGATCCTGCTGAACACCCCGGGCGAATCGTCGTCGGTGATCACCGCGATCGAGGGCAACAAGATGGCCAAGGCCGGCCGCGCCGCGCAGGCGCTCGCCACCGCGGCGATCGGATCGTTCGTCGCCGGTGCGATCGGCACCGCGCTGCTGGCCGCGTTCGCACCGCCCATCTCACGGTTCGCGGTCACTCTCGGGGCTCCGTCGTATCTGGCGATCATGCTGTTCGCACTGGTCGCGGTGACCGCGGTGCTCGGTGCCTCCAAGCTGCGCGGTGCGATCTCGCTGTTCCTCGGCCTGGCCATCGGCTGCGTCGGCATCGATTTCCTCACCGGGCAGCCGCGCGCGACGTTCGGACTGCCGCTGTTGAGCGACGGCATCGACATCGTGGTCATCGCGGTGGCGATCTTCGCCCTCGGCGAGGCGTTGTGGGTCGCGGCGCATCTGCGGCGCCGCCCCGCCGACGTGATCCCGGTGGGTCGGCCGTGGATGAGCCGCGAGGACTTCGGCCGGTCCTGGAAGCCGTGGCTGCGCGGCACCGCATACGGATTCCCGTTCGGTGCGCTGCCCGCCGGCGGCGCGGAGCTGCCGACGTTTTTGTCCTACATCACCGAGAAACGCCTGTCCAAGCACCCCGAGGAGTTCGGCAAGGGAGCGATAGAAGGTGTCGCAGGCCCGGAGGCGGCCAACAACGCCTCGGCCGCAGGAACGTTGGTTCCCATGCTGTCGCTGGGTCTGCCCACCAACGCCACCGCGGCGGTCATGCTCACGGCGTTCGTGTCCTACGGAATCCAGCCCGGTCCAACGCTTTTCGAGAAGGAGCCGCTGCTGATCTGGACGCTGATCGCGAGCCTGTTCATCGGCAACTTCCTGCTCTTGGTCCTCAACCTGCCGCTGGCACCACTGTGGGCGCGGCTGCTGCGTACTCCGCGGCCCTACCTGTACGCCGGCATCCTGTTCTTCGCGACGCTGGGTGCGCTCGCGGTGAACGTGCAGGCGCTGGATCTGGCGCTGCTGTTGGTGTTCGGGCTGCTGGGCCTCATGATGCGCCGCTTCGGGCTTCCGGTGCTGCCGCTCATCATCGGCGTGATCCTCGGCCCGCGCATCGAACGGCAACTGCGCCAGAGCCTTCAGCTCGGTGGCGGTGACTGGTCGAGCCTGTTCACCGAACCGGTCGCGATCGTGGTCTATGTCCTCATGGCGATCCTGCTGCTCATGCCGCTGGTGCTCAGGTTGATGCACCGCAGTGAGGAGACGCTGTTGATCGTCGAGGACGATGTGGATCAGCAGGAGAAAGCGCAGGCCCAGCGATGATCGTCATCGGCTACAGCGCGGATCAGTTCGGCCGGGCCGCGATCGAACACGGGATCGCCGAGGCCAATCGGCGGGACACCGGCGTGCTGGTGATCAACGCGACCGCGGGTGACGCCTACGTCGACGCGCGGTTCGCGCGCTCGGGCGAGGTCCACGACGTCGAGGAGCATCTGCGGGACAGCGGCGTGCCGTTCGAGATCCGGCAGCCGGTGGGCGTGGACGCGGCCGAGGAACTGCTCACCGCCATGGACAGGCCCGACGCCGAGCTGCTGGTGATCGGGATCCGCCACCGCAGCCCGGTGGGCAAGCTCCTGCTCGGCAGCGTGTCGCAGCGGTTGCTGCTGGAGTGCCCCAAACCGGTGCTGGCGGTGAAACCGCAGGAATACTGAGCCGGGCCGTCACTGAGTGGTGGAGACCGAGGTCATCCGGTACAGCGTGGGATGGTAGAAGTTTCGCGAATAGTTGGTGAACTGCCGCGAATCGTCATAGACCCGAAGGTGTTCGGAGAGTATCGGGGTTCCTGGCTCGATGCGGAGCAGGGTGCACTGTTCGGTGGTCGGCAGGCACGCGATGACCTCCTGGCGCACCATCGCGGCGGAATGCCCGATGCGTTCCCAGTATTCGTCCATGCTGCGCTCGGTGAGTTCGTCCACCCGCGGTTCGGGGAACTCGGCGGGGAAGTAGTTCTCCATCACCGCGACGGGAAGATCGTTGGCGAGTCGTAGCCTGCGGATGATCCGCAACGGTGTGCCGATGGCGAACCCGGTGATGTCGGACAATGCGCGGTCGGCGTCGGCGGTGTCGACGGTGAGCACTTTGGTCGCGGGTTTGCGGTCGGCCGCCGCAAGTTCGGCGTACAGACTGCGGATCCCGGGTTTGTCGATGCCCGGCGCGGCCGCGACCCGGGTTCCGACGCCCCGGACGCGCACGATCAGACCCTTGTCGATCAGGTAGTCGATCGCCCGGCGCAGGGTGCCGCGGGCCACTTGGAAGTCACGTACGAGCTGTGGCTCGGCGGGCAGGAACGAACCTGGCGGGAGGCTGCCGCGTCTGATGCCGTTCTCGATCTGGTCGATCACCTGCACGTAGAGGGGGAGTGACACCGACTGATCGACCGGGACGAAGTCGCTGATAGCGCCGGGTTGGGTAGCGCTGTGGGTCACCCGACCATGCTAAGCCAGCCGGCTCGGGGCGGCGGTGAGGCGAGCCACCGAAGTTGATCGGGGTGATGTACATCTCGTCGCAGCTGTGTCACTATGACAAGACATCCACATTTATGGATGTCTTCGGTGTAGAGAGACAAGGACCCCTTCCGTGAGTGTTTCGACTCGGCTGCCGGACGGTCCGCCCCGCCGGGCACTGGGCTACCGGGCACGTGTCGCGCTGCGTAACCCGACCACGGCGATCGGGCTGCTGACGCTGGTGCTGTTCGGCTATCTGATCGCGGTTCCCATCGTGGTGTTGATGATCGACGGGTTCCGCGTCGAACGCGCCGACGAGGGCATCACACGCAAGGCCACGGGCGAGCCGACCACCTACTACCTGTGGCGCGTGCTGCGCTCGCCGACGGCGGTCGACATCTTCTGGACGCCGCTGTGGAACACCGTGACGATCGCCTTCTTCTCGGTGCTGTTCGCCTTGGTGGTCGGCGGTGTCGCGGCCTGGTTCATCGCTCGCAGCAACGTCTTCGGCCGCAAGTGGTTCGCCACCGCGTTGATCGTGCCGTACATGTTGCCGTCGTGGACGTTCGCACTGGCCTGGACCACGGTGTTCAAGAACCGAACCGCGGGAGGCCAACTGGGCTGGATGGAGCAGCTCGGGTTCGTGCCCGGCGACTGGCTGGCCTACGGCCGGCTCCCGATCATCGTGATCTTCACCATGCACTTCTCGCCGTTCGTGATCCTGCTCGTCGGAAATGCGCTCAAGCGCTTCGATTCTCAGCTCGAGGAGTCGGCGCGGATACTGGGCGCGAACCGCCTTGCCGTCACCTTCACGATCATCGTGCCGATGATGCGTCCGGCGCTCATCTCGGCCACCACATTGATCCTCGCCAAGGTGCTCGGTGAGTTCGGCGTCGCATACATCCTCGGTCTGCCCGTCGGGTTCGACGTGCTCGCCACCTCGCTGTATCGCAGCATCGCCTCCGACCAGACCGGTGTCGCGGCGATCCTGGTCGCGGCGATCGTGCTGATCGGCCTGGTGTCCCTGTGGGTCGACGTGCATTTCCTCAAGGAGGCAAGGCGATTCGTCACAATCGGTGGCAAGGGCGCCCTCAATCGCGCGGTGGATCTGGGTAGGTGGCGGGCGCCGGCCACGATGTGGTGCGCGGCATTGTTCGCGGTCAGCGTGGCGGTGCCGATCGCGGTGCTGTGCCTGTCGACCGTCATGAAGGTGCCTGCCGAGTTCACGCGCGACAACTTCACGCTTCAATACTGGATCGGGCGTGACCTGAACACGCCTGCGTTCCCGGACGGCATCGTGGTGAGTCCCAGTGTCTGGAGCGCTGTCTGGAACAGTTTCTGGATCGTGGGCCTCGCCTCGGTCGCTGCGGGCATCCTCGGACTGCTGGTCGGTTACGTGGTGGTGCGGTCGGAATCACGGATCCTGTCGACGGTGTTGCGGCAGTTGACCTTTCTTCCCTATCTGGTGCCGGGGATCGCGTTCGCGGTCGCCTACATCACGTTGTTCGCGGTGCCGCGCGGACCGATACCGGCGCTGTACGGCACGACCGTCATTCTGCTGCTGATCTACCTGGCCGATCAGATGCCGTTCGCCTCGCGTGCCGGTATCTCGGCGATGATGCAACTGGGCCGCGATGCGGAGGAATCGGCGCAGATCATGGGCGCCGGTTGGCTACGACGCATGGGCACGGTGGTGTTGCCGATTCAGAAGGGCGCGTTGGCCGCAGGAATTCTGATGCCCTTCATATCCGGCATCAAGAGCCTGAGCCTGGTCGTCATCCTCGCGGTTCCCGGCGGCGACGTGTTGACCACGTTGGCGATACGTCTGGTGGACTTCGGATACACCCAATCGGCCAACGGCGTCGTGCTCATCGTGGCGGCGGTGGCATTCCTCGGCACGTACTCGATTCAGAAACTCCTCAAGACAGACCTCGCGAGCGGATTGGAAGGATAGCGATGCCACAGATCAGGCTGCGTGACGTGGAGAAGCACTACGGCGGTGACGGCCCCCATGCGGTTTCGACATTGAACCTCACCATCGAAGACGGCGATTTCATGTGCATGCTCGGGCCCTCCGGCTGCGGGAAGACCACCACCTTGCGCATGATCGCAGGCCTCGAGCACCCCACCGCCGGATCGATCTCGGTGGGGGACACCGTGATGGACTCGGTTGCAGAAGGGACGTTCGTTCCGGCCGAGCGTCGCGGCATGGGCCTGGTCTTCCAGACCTATGCACTGTGGCCGCATCTCACGGTGGAGAAGAACATCGCCTACGGCGTGAAGCTTCGCAAACTGCCGAAGGCACAGCAGCAGGAGCAGGTGGCTTCGGTGATGAAGACCATGGGCATCGCGCGCTACGGCGACCGCTACCCGTCCCAGCTGTCCGGTGGGCAACAACAACGCGTGGCGCTGGCACGCATGCTCGCGGTCAATCCCGACGTGATGCTGCTCGACGAGCCGCTGTCCAACCTCGATTCCCGGCTCCGCCTTGAGATGCGTGCCGAACTCGGCCGGATCCACCGCGAGTTCGGATCCACCATCGTCTTCGTCACGCACGATCAGTGGGAGGCCATGACGCTGGCCACCCGCATCGCGGTCATGTTCGAAGGCAGGCTGCAGCAGATCGGTACACCGACCGAGATCTATGACCGGCCCGCCAACCGGTTCGTCGCCGAGTTCCTCGGCAACCCGCCGATGAACATCGTCGAACTCGACGCCGAGGGGCCCGGCGCCGAGGGGCGGCGGGCGGCCGCGCGCTACGTCGCGGGGTCCTCCTGTGCCACCGAGGTGATGTCGGTCGGATTCCGCCCGGAAGCCGTGCGCATCCTGGACAGTGCGCCGATGCGTGCCGGATTCGTCCTGACCGCCGAGGTCTCCGCACTGCTGCCGACCGGGGGCAGCTGGATCGTCGAGACCGTCTGCGACGGTCAGCGATTCTTCGCCGTCACCATCGACAAGCCCGATCTGAGCGTGGGGCAGCAGGTGTTCCTGTTCGCCGACGCCGCAGAAACCCATGCATTCGATCGCGACGGCCGCCGGGTCCACGAGCTGGACGTCGCGGATGTGAGGACACGATGACCAGCTACCGCTCCACCGAACTGATGACGCTCGCGATGTCTGCCGCACGCGATGTCGCTCCGATGCTCCTGGAGGCCTTCCGCACCGATGTGGACATCACCACCAAGGCCGACATGCACGACCTGGTGACCGAATACGACAGCGCCGCCGAACGCCAAATAGCCAGGCTGCTACTCGATGCGCACCCGGAGTCGGCAATCGTCGGCGAAGAAGGGGGACGCACCGGTGAGTCGGCACTGACGTGGTATGTCGACCCGATCGACGGGACTGCGAACTTCGCACGGGGAATCGCCTTCTGGTGCGTGTCCATCGGGGCGACGGTCGATGGTGAGAGGGTTGCCGGGGCGGTTTACGACCCGGTCGCCGATCTGATGTTCCACGCCGACGGGTCAGGTGCGTTCCTCAACGGCAGACCGCTGCACGCGAGAGGTTTCACCGCGCCGTCGCGGTCGACGATGCTGGCGCATTTTCCGATGCCTGCCGACCTTGAAGCCGACGAGCAGTTCGCGATGACGGAGTATGCGAACCTGGTGCGAGCCTATTCGGCGGTGCGCAACAAGGGCTCCGGTGCGTTGAGCCTCGCGCACGTCGCCGCCGGATGGGGTGATGTGACCCTGAACTTCGGAACCAACTCGTGGGATGTTGCTGCGGGCAGCTTCATCCTCGAACAGGCCGGCGGCACCTACGTCGGGTATTCCGACGGATCCAGGGTGCAGGGCCGCGATGTGTTCCTGGCTCCGCATTACCTCGGGCTCGTTCGGGATGCGGACACCACACTGCTCGAACCGATCATGCGTAAAGGATCGGTCATCCGTGACGAGCACACCCGCAGGCGGGAGGCAGTCCGGTGACGCGGATCGCTTGCATGGTGGCGGGTCTCGGCGCGGTGGCCCTGATCGCCGGCTGCGCCCCGCCCGGTGTGGACCCCAGTCGGGCGGCGCCACAGGTCCTTTCGGCTCCTGCGACGCTCCAGCCCGACGAGACGCCGCAGGGTTTCGACCTCGACGCGCTGATCGCCGCGGCCCGCAAGGAGTCCGGCATCACGGTCTACGACCAGTCCGGTACCGTGGTCAAGCTCGCGGAGAACTTCGCCGAGAAGTACGGCGTTCGTGCGCGTGGCGTCAAGGTCGAGCTCGGCGCCATCGAAAAGGTGGTGCGCGAACACGAATCGGGCAACGTGGTGGCCGACGTCGTGGTGAACGAGGATCTGGCCACCTACGCCATCGAGTTGTTGGACCAGGGCGTGTTGGTCAACTGGGTACCCGGGGATGTGCGCGACGACATATCAGAAGACGAGCGGTACCCGCTGCTGGTCCATCAGGGCACGTTCGGATGGGTGTACAACAACGCGGTCTACGACCGGTGCCCGGTGTCGAACATCTGGCAGCTCACCGAACCCGAATGGAGCGGGCGGGTCGCCATGGCCGACCCGTTGAGCAACCCCAAGTACATGACATGGTTCAACGAGCTGAGCCTTCGCGACGATCAGGCACTGCGTGATCTCTACCGCGAGCGATACGGCACGGAGCTGAAGACCGACCAGCCGTCCGCCGGCCACGAATGGGTCAGGCGCTTCGCGCAGAACCATCCCCAGTTGACCAAGACCGATGAGGAAGTGTCCGAGGCCGTCGGTGCCCCCGGCCAGAGCGCGCCGAGCATCGGGCCGGTGTCGATGGCGAAGTTCCGCAACGTCAAGGGCAAGGGCTACGCCATGGCGATCTGCGACGGCCTGAAACCGTGGGCGCTGAAGGCGTTCCCGTCGGCCGTGGCCATCGCCGCCAAATCGAAGAGCCCGAACACCGCGAAGCTCTACATCCACTACCTGTTCACCGAAGAAGGGTTCGCGCCGCTGGCGGCCGATGGCAAGGTCTCGACCAGCAGAACCGTACCGCTGCCCGACGATCCCTCGAACGTGCGGAATTTCATCGGCCAGACCGAACCGGTCGACCCCCGCTACCTGGTCAGCGACTACGAAACCCGTTCGACATGGGCCGACTTCTGGCGGGTCAGCAGGCGTTAGTGGCACCCTGCTCACGGCGCACACCGCCGGGAAGTGAGGATCAGTTTTCCTGCCGATAACCCGGCGGGAAACGTCACGGAACACCCGCCACCCACCATGGCCGCATGGCCGATGGTCCCAATGGTCTCGAGACCACACGCGCGACGCGGACCGCATGTTCGTACTGCGGCGTCGGGTGCGGCATCGAGGTGACCACCGCGGTCCAGGGCGACCGCACCGTCATCGCCCGCGTGTCGGGTGACAAGCTGCATCCCGCGAACTTCGGTCGTTTGTGCACCAAGGGGGCCATGCACGCCGAGTTGATGGCTGCCGCCGAGGACCGGCTGACCTCGGCTCTCGTGCGTCACGAGGACGACCTGGTCCCTGTCCCGGTCGACGATGCGGTGGCAGAGGCCGGTCGCAGGCTGCGGGCCATCGTCGACGAGCACGGTCCCGACGCCGTCGCGGTGTACGTGTCCGGGCAGATGTCGATCGAAGCCCAGTACCTCGCGACCAAACTGGCCAAGGGGTTTCTGCGGACGGTGCACATCGAGTCGAACTCGCGGCTGTGCATGGCCAGTGCGGGAACGGGTTTCAAACAGTCCCTCGGCGCCGACGGCCCTCCGGGCTCCTACGAGGACTTCGACAACGCGGACCTGTTCTTCGTCATCGGGTCGAACATGGCCGACTGCCATCCGGTCCTTTTCCTTCGGATGGCCGACCGGCTCAAGGCCGGGGCCAAGCTCATCGTGGTGGACCCGCGCCGCACCGCGACCGCCGAACGCGCCGATCTGTTCCTCCAGATCTCACCGGGTACCGATCTGGCACTGCTCAACGGCCTGCTGCATCTGCTGGTCGAAAGCGGCGACATCGACGAGGAGTTCATCGCGGAGCACACGACCGGATGGGAGGCGATGCCGGAATTCCTGGCCGACTACCCGCCGCACCGGGTCGCCGAGATCACCGGACTGCGCGAGGACGACATCCGCACCGCGGCCCGCATGATCGCCGACGCCCGTGAGTGGATGAGTTGCTGGACCATGGGGCTCAACCAGAGTACGCACGGCACCTGGAACACCAACGCGATCTGCAACCTGCACCTCGCGACGGGCGCCATCTGCCGCACGGGCAGCGGCCCCATGTCGCTGACGGGCCAGCCCAACGCCATGGGTGGCCGCGAGATGGGTTACATGGGGCCCGGTCTGCCGGGGCAGCGATCGGTGGCCTCGGATGCCGACCGCGCGTTCGTCGAAACGCAGTGGGGCCTGGAACCGGGCACCATCCGGTCGGACGTCGGCCCGGGCACCGTGGGCATGTTCGAGCAGATGGCCGCCGGCGAGATCAAGGCGTGCTGGATCATCTGCACCAATCCCGTTGCCAGCGTGGCCAACCGCAAGACCGTCATCACCGCCCTGGAATCCGCCGAGCTCGTCGTCACCCAGGACGCCTACCGCGCCACGGCCACCAATCACTACGCCGACATCGTGCTGCCCGCGGCGCTGTGGGCCGAATCCGAGGGCGTCATGGTCAACTCGGAACGCAACCTCACGCTGCTGCCGCAGACCGTGGTGCCGCCCGGTCAGGCCCGCCCGGACTGGCAACTGATCTGCGGGGTGGCCGAGCACCTGGGCTTCGGTGCACATTTCCGGTACTCCAGCGCCGAGGAGATCTTCGACGAGATCCGCCGATTCTCGAACCCCGCAACCGGATACGATCTGCGTGGCATCACCTACGAGCGGCTGCGCCGCAGGCCGCTGCAGTGGCCGTGCCCGCCCGCCGACGCCCCGGGCGGTGACCGTGACCGCCACCCCGTCCGCTACCTCAACGACGGCGTCAGCCAGACACCGCACACCGGCGCCGACGGCCATCGGCCCCGGCTGGCGTTCCCGACCCCGTCGCGCCGCGCGGTGTTCCATCCCCGCCCGCACATCGACCCCGCCGAACTTCCCGACGACGACTACCCGATGGTGCTCAACACCGGTCGATTGCAGCACCAGTGGCACACCATGACCAAGACCGGCAAGCTCGACAAGCTCAACAAGCTCAACCCGTCGCCGTTCGTCGAGATTCATCCGGTGGACGCCCTTGAGCTCGGTGTCACCGCAGGCCAACCCGTCGAGCTTGCGTCGCGACGGGGCCGCGCGGTGCTGCCCGCGGTGCTCACCGACCGGGTGCGGCCCGGAAGCTGTTTCGCGCCTTTCCACTGGAACGACGAGCACGGCGAGTACCTCACGGTCAACGCGGTCACCCACGATGCCGTCGACGCGGACTCACTGCAGCCCGAGTTCAAGGTGGCCGCGGTGCGGCTGCGGCCCGCACGGTCGGTCGGCGGAATCACGCGGTCCCCGGCGGCCGGATCCGAGATCACCGCCGAGCACAAACCCGATCTCACCGCGGACGAGAAGATCTATCTGGCAGGTTTTTTCGCGGGGCTGCCCGAGCGGCCGGAAGGTGTGCCGGTGCTTCCGCGGTCCGCGCCGGTGCGTCCCGCCGTGCGGTTGTGGGTCGACGGTGTGCTAGCGGGGCGGTACTCGCGCGCGGATCCGGTCGACGTGGCCGACCCTGTCGTGGTACGGCCCTCTGGCCCGTTGGTGTTGTGGGCATCGCAGACCGGCAACGCCGAGGAGTTCGCAGGCAAGCTCGCGGCCGTCGTCGACGGTGTGCTGGTCAACATGGACGATCTCACGCTCGACGACCTTGCCGCGGCACGAGACGTGCTGGTGGTCACCAGCACGTTCGGTGACGGTGGGCCGCCGGACAACGGCACGAACTTCTGGACCCGTCTGCAGGATCCTGGCGCTCCCGATCTCACCGGGATCCGCTATGCGGTCCTCGGTTTCGGTGACCGTGCCTACGACGAATTCTGCGGTCACGCGAAGGCTCTGGACGGCCGGTTCACCGATCTCGGCGCCACCCGGCTGATCGAGCGCGCCGAGTGTGAGGTGTACGACGACGCGGCCCTGCAGCACTGGGTCGACACCGTTGTCGGCGTCCTCACCGGTGAGGCCTTCGCGCCGGTGCCGCAGAACCGGCTTTCCGTCGGGTGCCGCACGATCATCCGCACCGAACCCGACGAGTTCAGCAGGGCCAAGCCGATTCTCGCGACGCTCACCCGCAATGTGGAGCTGACCGCGCCGGGCTCGGCGAAAGAGGTGCGGCAGTTCGGATTCGACATCTCCGATTACGGCGTGACCTACGGGGCCGGGGACTCACTCGGCGTGTACGCCACCAACGACCCGGCTGTGGTCGATGCGTGGCTGGCGGCCACGGCGCTGAACCCGGACGCGGCCGTCGAGGTCGACGGCACCGAGCAGTGCCTGCGGGACGCACTGATCTCGTCGTACGACATCTGCCGCGTGACCCCGGATCTGGTGTCCTTCGTCGCTCGGCACGGCGGCTCCGCCGCCAAGGCGCTGCGCGGCCGCCGCGCCGCCACCTGGCTCAGGGACCGCGACGGGCTGGACCTGGTCACCGAATTCGCCGTGCGCGCCGAACCCGAGCAGTGGCAGGAGGTTCTGGTGCGGCTGACACCCCGCAGCTACTCGATCTCGTCGAGCCCGCTGGTGAGCCCGCACGAGGTGCAGTTGACGGTGTCGGTGGTGCGTCACCGGGGCGCCACCGGCGTCACGCGAGGCGGCGTGTGCTCGACGTTCCTGGCCGACCGCGCGGCCGCGGCCCCGGTGTTCCTGCAGCGCTCACCACATTTCCGCCCGCCCGAGGACCCGTCGACCCCGATGATCATGGTCGGTCCGGGCACCGGGATCGCGCCGTTCCGCGGATTCCTGCACGAGCGTCGCGCGCTGGGCCACCCCGGGCGCAACTGGTTGTTCTTCGGCGACCAGCACCGCAGCGCGAACTTCTATTACCGCGACGAGCTGGAGGCCATGCTGGACGACGGTCTGCTGAACCGGCTCGATCTGGCGTTCTCCCGCGACCAGAAGGCCCGCGTGTACGTCCAGCACAAACTGCTCGACTACGGCGCCGACGTTTGGCACTGGCTCGATGACGGCGCGCACTTCTACGTCTGCGGTGACGCCTCACGCATGGCCAAGGACGTGGATGCCGCGCTCACGACGATCCTGCGCACCCATGGCGGCATGAGCGAGGAACGCGCTCGCGACTACAAACGCGCGCTCGTGGCCGAGAAGCGCTATGTGCGCGACGTCTACTGAGCCGGCTACTGAGCCTGGCCGCCCTCCGGCTCCGGCGGGTTGAGGTCGGTCCAGATCATCCGGGCCAGCTCGTCGCGGTCGGCCACCCCGAGTTTGATGCAGGCGCGGTAGATGTGGCCCTCGACGGTGCGTACCGACACCGTGAGCCGCTCGGCGATCTCGCGGTTCAACAACCCCTGTGCGACCAGCGCCGCGACCTCGCGTTCGCGCGCGGTCACCGGCAGCGGACGTGCCGCGGCCCGGATCGCCGGCGACGCCGCACCGCACCGGGCCGCCAATTGCAGTGCGTGGGCTGCAGATTCGGTACTCTGCCGGCGGTGACCGGCTTTGTCGTGCAGCGGCACCGCCTGTGCCGCGGCGTCCGCCGCCGACAACAGCAGGCCGGCCCTCTCGAAGGCGGCCGCGACCTTGTCGAGCCCGGCCGGATCGGCCGCGGCCACGGCCGCGGCGTGCTGTGCGTACAGCCCCGCGAGCGGTCCGTCGATCCGATCCACCAGACCCTGCAGGCGCCGCGCGACGGTGCGGTCGCCGAAGCGCGCGCAGTGGTGCAGCGCCTCGGCCTCCACCGCCAACTGCCCCGAGGACCGCGCCAGGTCGGCAGCCGAGCGGGCGATGTCGATCGCCGAGCGGTGCGCCCCCTTGGCGGCGGCCACCCACGACTTGGCGAGCATGCGCTGTGGCTCGTGGAGCGCCATGAAGGACCCGGAATGCTCCATGGCGTCGTCGAGGACGCGTTCGGCCTCCACGGCATCGCCCACCGCGGCGTACGCGCGCGCCAGCAGCAGGCGCCCCGGCAACTGCCACGGCAGCGACGTCTCGGCGTTGAGCGCCGCCAGCGCCTGCTCGATCGCGGAGATCGCGTCACGGAACCGTCCGCTGTGCGTGGCCGCGGCGCCCGCCATGATCTTGGCGATCGCCCAGCCGGCGAACTGACCGGCCGACGAGAACTCCGCGTACTCCTCGGCGCGCTTCTGGGCGAGGTCGAACCGGCCGGTGTAGGCGAGCGCGAGCACCTCGCCGTAGAACACCATGATCCGGATCATGCCGTCGGTGGTCTTGCGTTGCGCGCGGCAGCGCGACGCGACGGGCAGGAACGCCTCGCCGCGGCCCGCCACGGGCATCGCGAGACCGCACGCGAACGCCGCGAAATCGGTCGCCTGGCGCGGGGACTCAGGATGGGCGAGCACGCGTTCGGCGATCGCCAGGCCCTCGGTGATCCGGTTCTCGTGCACGGCCATCCCGGCTTCGGTGGCGTCGATGATGAGTTTGAGGATCGGGTGCGTGACGCGGTCGTTCAACTGGTCGAGCACCTGGTGGGCGCGTGCCACGTCACCCATCGACCAGAACAGGATCGACAGGCGCGGTATGCCCCACTGCACGAGTTCCATCTCGTCCATGTGATCCGGTGGGAACCGCGCGAGGATGTTGTCGGCCTGCGCGGGATGGCCCTGCCACAGCAGCGCGCGCGAGAGCAGGGTGGCCGCGGGCAGACCACCGCCGTGGTCGAACGCCGCGCGGGCGAGTTGTTCGCCCAGCGGCAGATTCGACAGGAACACCGCGTCCTTGGCCGCGGTGATCAACAGGTCGACGTCGGCGCCGCGGTCGCTTTCCACGCACAGTTGTGCCAGCCGGATCCGACTGGCGGCCGTGCTGAGGTCGCGATCGCGCAGGATCGTCGCGATCCGCCCGCGCAGTTTGCGCGCCGATGCGGTGCCGACGCGGCGCCGCACCACCTCGGCGAACAGTGGATGAGAGAACCGGGCGGTCAGCGCACCGCTTCCGTCGGGCACGATACGGATCAGCCCGCGCATCTCCGCTTGGTCGACGGCCTCCTCGCCGACGAGTTCGGCGAAGGCGTCGACGTCGAGCGGTTCGCACAGCGAGAGCAGTTTGAGGGCGGTCATGACATCGTCGCCTGCGTGTGCGAGGCGGTCGTCGAGCAGTTCGGCCAGCCCGGACGGGATCACGGTGGGCCCGCGGAACTGCCACACACCGTTGACCTCGGTCAGGGTGCCTGCGTCGACCGCACCCTCGACCATGTTGCGCAGGAAGAGCGGGTTGCCACCCGAGGATTCCCACATCACGTCGGCGCTGAGTCCTTCGAGCGTTCCGCCGAGCACGGTCTCGATGAGCGCGATGCTCTGCTGTTTGGTGAACGGCCGGAGTTCGAACCGTTGCAGGTAACCGTCCTTCCACAGCGACGTGACAGCGTCGGGCACCGGTTCGCCGCTGCGCACGGTGGCCACGACATGACCGGCGCGTTCCAAGGCGAACTGGTGCAGGAGCGTCGCCGACAGCTGGTCGAGCAGGTGGGCGTCGTCGACGCCGACGACCACATCGCCGTCGGCGACCAGCGATTCGCGGGCCGAGGCCAGCAGCGCGATCGGATCACGCGATGCGGTCGGACCGACCCAGTGGGCGAACGCCCCCAGCGGTATGCCGCGCGAGGATTCGGTGCAGGCGGTCCAGTGCACCTTGGTGGTCAACGCGGATGTGACGGTGCGGGCCAGGGTCGTCTTGCCGACACCGGCCGCGCCGATCAGCACCACACCGCAGCAGTCGGTGCTGTTGAGGGCGGAGCGGATCGCCTCGTGCTCGGCGGGCCGATCCAGCAGTTGCCACTGCCGGGTCGGGGAAGTCGAGGTCGTGGCGGGTGTGCCGTTGTTGCTGCCGATCACCGGCATTGCGCGCTCGGTCATCAGTCCGGTAACTCCGATATGTCGACCGGCTCGTGCCTGTCAATTCTGTTGACGCGGTGCCGGTAATTGCTGGATGACTCGTAAACCGTTCTCTTCAGACGATTGATGGAGCCCAGGGGGCGGTGTTCGGCCAATCCGCGCCACGAGTTGAACGACAGTACGTCGTCGCCGTAGGCGCGGCGCAGCGCGCTGTAGGGATTCTGTGGGCCGAAGACGATCCTCGCCACCGGAATGTACGGCGAGACCGCCTGGTCCCAGTTCCTGCGGGCGTCCTCGATCGGCATGGCCACCGGATCGGTGCACAACTGCGCGCTCAGCTCGTACTCCGCGGTCTGGTCGGCGAAGAACTCGGCGATCATGTCGCGGTGCGCCTCGGGGGCGGGGTTGCGGGGCAGCAGCTGCTCGGCCAGCTCCGTGACGTTGGGGGAGACCGGCGCGTAGCGATATTTGGCGACGTATTCGCCGTGGCGGAACGGCGCCGAGGAGAAGAACTCCAATCCCAGGATGGGCCGGTTCGGCGCGATGAACACCTTCAGGTTCTCGGGTAGTCCGACGCCGACCTTGCTGACCAGATCGAGCAGTTCGCTGCCGAGCCACAGCGCCTGGTCGGACAGCCTCGCGAGCAGCGACGCGGTGATCATGCCGAGCCCCGCGTAGGCGTGCGCATCGGCGAACAGGAACTCCTCGTGGGTCACCAGGACGAAATCCTGATTGGTGCTCGTGTCGTCGTCCAGGATCTTGGGCCCCTGTACCCCAAGGACTTTCAGGCCGAGACCGCGGACTCCGCGCGTCTTGTCGCTGCGCCGTACCCCGGACGTGCTCGACAGCCGCGCGATCACGGGATAGCTGCGGGGCTCGGCGAACAGGCCTTGAGCCAGTTCGGGTACAAGGCCGTCGTTCACGATCAGTTCGCCACGAAGGATCGCGTGGCTCTTGGCGTGCGCATCACGCAGGCCGTGTTTGTACTTCTCGTAGGCACGCTCGTTGTTCTTGAGCAGCTTCGCCATGATCTTCTGGATGTCCGCGTCCTCGCGGGGGCTCGGCTTCTCCAGGTCCTCCGCGTAGCGGATGGGCTGCTGTTTCCACGGAGTGGTCCGGTTGACGGCTTCGGTCATGGTGAGCGGCGCTCCTTGTCGGTTACCCGTCGGTTGCCTCGTTGCGTACCTTTTCGTTCATAAACGTCGGCTGCCCCGTGCCGGATTCATGGGCGCAACCGGCTCACGTATCACCTGCGTGGATTTCTCGGCCACACACTTGACGATTCTTGTGTGTGGCCGGCGTCGTGGCATGAGTACCGCACTACTCGATCTGATGTGTTTGCCTACTCCACGATGAATGCGAGCTCGGCCATTTGCCGGAGTTCGCACGAGGAGAGTGCCGAATCGACACCGAGTAGTTTTCGCGGATGCGGCGGCCGTGACCGTCTCGCCTGAGAGAAATTTTCGAGGAGTGTCCGAGGGGGGACTTGAACCCCCACGCCCGTTAATAGGGCACTAGCACCTCAAGCTAGCGCGTCTGCCATTCCGCCACTCGGACCTGCTTCCCACCCTCGCGGGTTGGGCGCCTAAGGCTAACGGATTGTAGCCCCGGAACCCAAACCGGCAGGGCCGAACCGGTCTGAGAGCGTCCCGGACGCGCTCCGAGAGCGTCTCGACGGACGGCGAACCGGCTGGCAATGGTACGAATGGTGACTGTGACTGTCTCCGCGGCCAGTGCGGACGAGGTGGTCGATCTCGTCAGCGCACTCATCAGGTTCGACACCTCCAACACGGGGGACCCGGCGACCACCAAAGGTGAGGCAGAGTGTGCTCATTGGGTGGCCCAGCAGCTCGAAGAGGTCGGTTACGAGACCGAGTACATCGAGTCCGGCGCGCCGGGCCGGGGGAACGTGTTCGCGAGGTTGCGTGGCGCCGACCCCTCGCGCGGTGCGCTGATGGTGCACGGCCACCTCGACGTGGTGCCCGCCGAACCGGCCGACTGGAGCGTGCACCCGTTCTCGGGCGCGGTCAAGGACGGCTATGTGTGGGGACGCGGTGCAGTCGACATGAAGGACATGGTCGGCATGACCATCGCGGTCGCCCGGCACTTCAAGCGGTCCGGCATCGTGCCGCCGCGTGATCTGGTGTTCGCGTTCGTCGCCGACGAGGAACACGGCGGCACGTACGGGGCCGACTGGCTGGTGAACAACCGGCCCGATCTGTTCGAGGGCGTCACCGAGGCGATCGGTGAGGTGGGCGGGTTCTCGCTGACCGTGCCACGCAAGGAGGGCGGCGAGCGTCGCCTGTACCTCATCGAGACGGCCGAGAAGGGCTTGTCGTGGATGCGGTTGACGGCGCGCGGCCGTGCCGGGCACGGGTCGATGCTGCACGACGACAACGCGGTGACCGCGATCGCGGGCGCCGTGGACCGCCTGGGCCGCCACGAGTTCCCCCTGGTGCTCAATCCAGCGGTGGAGGAGTTCCTGACCGCCGTCGCCGAAGAGACGGGGTACACGTTCGACGTGGATTCGCCCGACCTGGACGGAACCATCGCGAAGCTGGGCGGGGTCGCCAAGATCGTGTCGGCCACCCTCCGCGACACCGCCAACCCGACGATGCTGAAGGCCGGCTACAAGGCCAATGTGGTCCCGGCGGTGGCCGAGGCCGTGGTGGACTGCCGGGTGCTGCCGGGCCGCAAGGCGGCTTTTGAGCGTGAGGTCGACGAACTGATCGGACCCGACGTCACGCGCTCGTGGGAACGCGACCTACCGTCGTACGAGACCTCGTTCGACGGTGATCTGGTCGACGCCATGAATTCCGCCGTCCTGGCGCTGGACCCCGACGCCCGCATCGTGCCGTACATGCTCTCCGGTGGAACCGACGCGAAGTCCTTCCAGCGGTTGGGGATTCGGTGCTTCGGCTTCGCGCCGTTGCGGCTGCCACCGGATCTGGACTTCGCCGCGTTGTTCCACGGTGTCGACGAACGGGTTCCGGTGGATGCTCTGCAATTCGGGGTGGGTGTTCTGGAACACTTCCTGCAGAACTGCTGACCGTACGAGGAAAGGGATCACATGACGAGTCCATACGACAACTTGCCGCAGCTGCCCAGTTTCACCCTCACGTCCGAGTCGGTCACCGACGGGCAGCCGCTCGGCAACGATCAGGTCAGCGGCATCATGGGCGCAGGCGGATCGGATGTCTCGCCGCAGCTGAGCTGGTCGGGTTTCCCGGCCGAGACCAAGAGTTTCGCCGTCACGGTCTACGACCCCGATGCGCCGACCGCGTCGGGCTTCTGGCACTGGGCGGTCGCCGACCTGCCGGCCTCGGTCACCGAGCTGCCGGCGGGCGCCGGTGACGGCAGCCCGCTGCCCGGCGGAGCCGTCACGCTCGCCAACGATGCCAGCCAGAAGCGCTACATCGGCGCCGCACCGCCTGCCGGCCACGGCCCGCACCGGTACTTCATCGCGGTCCACGCCGTCGACGTCGAGCGGCTCGAGCTGCCCGACAACGCCACGCCGGCATACCTGGGCTTCAACCTGTTCGGCCACGCGATCGCCCGCGCCGTCATCCACGGCACCTACGAGCAGAAGTAGAAGCTCAAACGCCCCAGTTCTTTTCGAGGCTGTCGGGTCAGCGCACCGCTGATCCGACAGCCTCGCTCAGTGAGGTGAAGCCGCAGGCGCGCAACCGCTCGGCGATACCGTCGTGAATTTGCTTGGCCCACAGGCCGCCCCCGTAGATGAACCCCGTATAGCCCTGCAGCAGTGCGGCACCGGAGACGATCCGCTCCCACGCGTCGTCGGCGGTCTCGATACCACCCACGCTGATCAACACCAGTTCGTCGCCGACGCGGCGATACAGCCTGCGAAGCACCTCGGCGGATCGTCTCGCCACCGGTCGCCCGGAGATCCCGCCGGGTCCGAGTTCGGCGACGCCGGGGGTCACCAGCCCGTCGCGCGACACCGTGGTGTTCGTGGCGACGATGCCGGCCAGGCCCAATTCCACTGCCAGGTCCGCGATCTCGTCGATATCGGAGTCCGACAGGTCGGGGGCGATCTTCACCAGGACCGGTTTGGTCGTCTCGGCCTTGACGGCGCGGAGGATGGGTCGCAGGGCGGCGACGGCCTGCAGGTCCCGCAGTCCCGGTGTGTTGGGTGAGCTGACGTTGACGACGACGAACGACGCCAGCGCACTGAGCAGGCGTGTGCTGGTGACGTAGTCGGCGACGGCCTCCTCGGCGGGCGTGACCTTGGTCTTGCCGATGTTCACGCCGATCGGGATGTCGGGTTGGTGGCAGGCCAGTCGCTGCGCGAGCGCGCCCGCGCCCTCGTTGTTGAAGCCCATGCGGTTGAGCAGCGCGTGGTCGTCGGGCAAGCGGAACAACCGGGGCGGGGGGTTTCCCGGTTGCGGCTGCGCGGTGACGGTGCCCACCTCGGCATACCCGAAGCCGAGCGCACCCCACGTGGCCAGGCCGCGGCCGTTCTTGTCGAAACCGGCGGCGAGGCCCAGCGGCCCCGGAAAGCGCACCCCGAACACCGTGCTGGCCAGGATCGGATCGCTGGGCGCCAGCCGGCGGACCAACGCTCGGCGTACCGGCGCGGCCCCGGTCGCGGCCCGCAGCAGTGCGAACACCCAGACATGGACCCGTTCGGCGGGGGCGAGGAACAACGCCTGCCGCAGTACGCGGTACATCACAGGGCGGGCTGGTCCGGGGTGCCCGGCATCGTGGCGGCGGACTTCTTACGGCGCAGCAGCACCCGTCGGCTCCCGTCTGTGTAGGCACGGACCCGGGTCAGTTCCCAGCCGCGGTATTCGGCCTCGATCGACAACCGCAGGCTCGCGCTCACCCTGGTGACGTCGGGCGGCAGGCGCAGCGGCACCCAGTCGTACTCGTCCGAGGAATCTTCTTCGACCACCTTGTCCCAGCCCGGCGGCAGGAGCCCACGCTGGATGTTGGTCATGGCTTCACCGTCGTGTTCGCGTTCGGGATCACCTGCACGCCCGCTCCCGTGGCCGACACGACGTAGAGCGTGCCGGAGGTTTCGTCGTAGGCCAGGGAGTTCGGTTGCTGCACGGTTCGATAACGCACCTTCTCGACGGGTATGCCGGTGGAGAGATCGTAACCAATGATGGTGTTCGTGGCGGTCTCTGACACCCAAACGAGGTGTGCGGATCCGGCGAGGCCGTAGGGCGCGCCGCGTACGGGGAAGCGCTGGCGCAGGATCAGCGGGTCGACGCTGTAGACCAGCAGTCCGTCGCCGCGGGTGTCGGCCACCAGCACGCGGCCGCGGGGATCGCTCGCGATGGTGGTCGCTCCCTCGCCGGCGCGCAGCGCGTGCGCGGCCTTGGTGCCGCTCGGGTCGACCGCCGTGACCGACGTCTGTCCTCGATCCAGCACGATCGCGGTGTTGCCTTGGGCGACAAGGGAATCCACACGAGCGAAGATCTTCAGCTCGGCACCGACGCCGGATTCGCCGGTCAACGTGTAGACCGCGCCGTCTGCGCTGCCGAGCACCACGTTGCCGTCCTCGCGCAGTGCGATCGCGGTGAAGTCGACCTCGCCCTTGCCGTCCACGTCCACGCGCGTCGGCCGCGGCGGCGTCGCGGTGAGGTCGATGCGGAAGTAGCCACCCCGCGTCGCGAGCAGCAGGCCGCCCTTGCCGTCGCCGGCCAGTGCGGTCGCGTTGGCCCCGAGCGGCACCGTCGCGGGCGGCTTCGGATCCTCGCCCAGCAACGCCACCGCCGATCGACCCTCGGCGTCGGTGCTCAGCACCGCCAGTTGCCGGGTGGCCGGATCGAACACCGCGGCCTGGCCGGGGGAGGCCAGTGGGCGCACCTGGCCGTCGGGACGTTCGGTGGCCGGCGGGGACACCGCGGCCCGCGCGGGTTCGATGGTGGGCGGCGGCGCGTCGATGACGTTGGACGAGCACCCGGCCGTCAACAGCAGAGCCAGCGAGATAATGCCAGCGTAAAGGGGCTGACCGGCGGTGATAAGGCGCAACAGACGGCTCTCGGGTCGGTTCGGACGGTGTTCAGGCGGGGCCTGAGAATTCACTTCAGTTTAGGCCGGGAAGCATCGGGTATTCCTCCGGCGTTTAGTGGCGTAGTCAAACAATCGCCACATAAGTAGAGGTATGGTGCCAGCATGACCCTCGCCGCGGACCGCTCATTGAGCCACAGCGAGTTTGCTATCGAGGACATCACCACAGGTGTTCACGCCAGCGGATTTGGCCAGGTGGGCGATGGTAAGACGTTTTCCTTCCACATCGAGCGTCAGCAACTCGTGATCGAGGTGTACCGCCCCCGGTTGTCCGGCCCCGTCCCGTCCGACGAGGACGTCGTCGCTGTTGCGACCCGCAAGCTCACCGAGATCGATCTCACCGACGAGCGCAGCCTTTCGGCCACCGTCCGCGACGCCGTGGCCGACGCACAGCCCGTGGCCCGCGCCTGACCGGTCGGGCGTCGAGGCACTCGGCGGTCGCACGACCGCACCAGGCGTCACGGTACGGTCGTCGTCGTGACTGACGTTCCTGCGATGTCGTGGCTGCAAGTGATCGTGCTCTCGATTGTGCAGGGGCTCACCGAGTTTCTCCCGGTGTCGTCGTCCGGGCATCTGGCGATCACGTCGCGGGTGTTCTTCGACGACGACGCCGGCGCGTCGTTCACCGCAGTCACTCAGCTGGGCACCGAACTCGCGGTGCTCATCTACTTCGCCAAGGACATCGGCCGGATCGTCAAGGCCTGGTTCCTCGGTCTGCGCGCCCCCGAGCGTCGCGACGCCGATTACCGCCTCGGCTGGTTCGTCATCATCGGCACCATTCCCATCGGGGTGTTCGGCCTGCTGTTCAAAGACGAGATCCGAACGGGCGCACGCAATCTCTGGCTGGTGGCGACGGCGCTCATCGTGTTCTCGGTGGTGATCGCCGCGGCCGAGTACTTCGGCAGGCAGGTCCGTCGGGTCGAACAGCTCACGTGGCGGGACAGCATCATCGTGGGTGTCGCGCAGTGCCTGGCGCTCATGCCCGGTGTGTCACGGTCGGGGGCGACCATCAGCGCGGGCCTGTTCCTCGGCCTCAAACGCGAGGTGGCGGCGCGGTTCGGGTTCCTGCTGGCGATCCCTGCGGTGTTCGCCTCCGGACTGTTCTCGCTGCCCGACGCGTTCCACCCGGTCGGGGAAGGGATGAGCGCGAGCGGGCCGCAGCTGATCGTCGCGACGGCGATCGCGTTCGTCGTGGGCTTCGCCGCGATTGCCTGGTTCCTCAAATTCCTGGTCTCGCACAGCATGTACTGGTTTGTCGGATACCGCGTGGTCCTCGGTGTGGTGGTGCTCGCACTGCTCGGCACCGGCGTCGTGGCGGCACAATGAGAGCGGCACTATGACTGTCATCCTGCTGCGGCACGGCCGCTCCACATCGAATACCGCCCACACCCTGGCGGGCCGCTCCGACGGCGTCGACCTCGACGACCGCGGCCGCGAACAGGCCGAGGGCGTGGTGAGCCGGATCGGAGATCTGCCGGTGCGCGCGATCGTGCGCTCACCCATGCTGCGCTGCGAAAGCACCGTGGGCCCGCTCGCGGCCGCGTTGGGCCTGCAGCCCATCGTCGACGAGCGCATCACCGAGGTCGACTACGGCAGCTGGACCGGCCGCAAGATCTCCGATTTGCTCAAAGAGCCGCTGTGGAGCGTGGTGCAGACACAGCCGAGCGCGGCGGTGTTCCCCGACGGCGAGGGCCTCGCGCAGGTGCAGGCCCGCGCGGTGGCCGCGATCCGCGAGCGCGACCGCGCGCTGGCGGCCGAGCACGGCGCCGACGCGCTGTGGGTGGCCTGCACGCACGGCGACGTGATCAAGGCCGTGCTGGCCGACGCCCTCGGGGTGCACCTGGACGGCTTTCAGCGCATCACCGCCGACCCGGCGTCGATGAGCGTGGTTCGCTACACCGAACTGCGCCCGTTCGTCATGCACATCAACCACACCGGTTCGCAACTGAGCGCCGGACTGGCCGCGAAACCGACGACCGACGCGGTCGTCGGTGGGTCCACCGACTGACCCGACGCGCCGATGACGGTATTTTGGAAGGTGCCATGGCCCGCGCAATTCATGTCTTCCGCACGCCCGACCGCTTCGTGGCCGGGACGGTCGGCCAACCCGGAAATCGGACGTTCTACCTGCAGGCCGTGCACGACAAGCGAGTGATCTCGGTCGTGCTCGAAAAGCAGCAGGTAGCCGTTCTGGCGGAACGGATCGATGCGCTGCTGCTGGAGGTCAACCGCCGGTTCGGCACGCCGATCCCGCCCGACACCGGCGAGGTGCACGACCTCCGTCCGCTCATCACGCCCGTGGACGCGGAATTCCGCGTCGGCACCATGGGGCTGGGCTGGGACTCGGAGGCCCAGACCATCGTCGTGGAGCTGCTCGCGGTGTCCGACGGCGAGTTCGACGCGTCGGTCGTGCTCGACGACGCCGAGGACGGCCCGGACGCGGTTCGGGTGTTCCTCACCCCGGAGTCGGCGCGGGAGTTCGCGGCCAGGTCCAACCGGGTCATCTCGGCCGGGCGTCCGCCGTGCCCGCTGTGCGACGAGCCGCTTGATCCCGACGGTCACATCTGCGTCCGCACCAATGGCTATCTGCGGGGTGCCGCGGCAGAAGCCGAAGATGACTTCGGAGGCTAGCGGCGCGGCCAGCGGTGAGCCCGACGGCAGCAGCGACATCGAGGTGCTGGAACGCGGTGAGTTGACCGTCATCGGCCGGATCCGCTCGGCCAGCAATGCGACGTTCCTGTGCGAGTCGCACCTGTTGGACCGGCAGGTGCACTGCGTCTACAAGCCGGTGGCCGGCGAGGCGCCGCTGTGGGACTTCCCGGACGGGACCCTGGCGGGCCGTGAGCGTGGGGCGTACCTGGTGTCGGCCGCTCTTGGCTGGAACCTGGTGCCGCACACCATCATTCGTGACGGGCCGGCCGGCCCGGGCATGGTGCAGCGCTGGGTGGATCAGCCCGGCGACGAGGTCGGCGACGACCCGGACACCGGCCCGGACCTGGTGGACCTGCTGCCCGCCGGTCAGGTGCCGCCGGGTTTCCTGCCGATCCTGCAGGCCTACGACTACGCCGGCGACGAGGTCACCCTGGTGCATGCCGACGATCCGCGGCTGTTCCGGCTCGCGGTGTTCGACGTGCTGATCAACAACGCCGACCGCAAGGGGGGCCACGTGCTCAGCGGTGTCGACGGCGGGGTGTACGGCGTCGATCATGGCGTGACGCTGCACGTCGAGGACAAACTGCGCACCGTGCTGTGGGGCTGGGCGGGCAAGCCCATCGACGATGACACCCTCGCCGACATCGCGACCCTGCGGGAGGGGTTCCACGCTGGTCTCGCAGACGAGTTGTGCGGGCACATCACCGAGCGTGAGATCGCCGCGCTGCACGCCAGAATCGTTGCGATGCTGGACAACCCGGTGATGCCCACACCTGATCGGCACCGGCCCATCCCGTGGCCAGCGTTCTAGCGGGTGCGCCCGCGTCGTTCGATGGGCGGTGCCCGGTGGGTGGCCGGCCGGGGCCGGTTGTGGCCCCGCCACCACACCGATTCGGGTGGCCACCGATACTGGGACAGTGACATCGACCGATGCCGAACTGGCCGCAGCTGTAGCCAAGGAGGCCGGTGAGCTGTTGCTGGGGATCCGCGAGGAGGTCGGGTTCTACGACCCCTACTACCTCGGTGACGAAGGGGATCGACGGTCGAACGCCCTGATTCTCAAGCGGTTGGCCGAGGCCAGGCCCGGTGACTCGGTGCTCAGCGAGGAGGCCGCCGACAACCTCGCGCGGGTACGCGCGGACCGGGTGTGGATCGTCGACCCGGTCGACGGCACCCGCGAGTTCTCCATGCCCGGACGCGAGGACTGGGCCGTGCACATCGCGCTGTGGCAGCGCTCGGTGGGAGCCGACGGCGGGCTGTCCGACGCCGTGGTGGCGTTGCCTGCCCGCGGCGAGGTCTACCGCAGCGACACGATCATGCCGCCGCCCCCGCGTGAGCCGGGGCCGATCCTCATCACCGCGAGCTCCAACCGGCCGCCCGCGGTGCTGTGGCGGATGCGTGAGCACCTCGACTTCCGCATGGTGCGCATCGGTTCGGCGGGCGCGAAGGCGATGGCGGTGGTCCGCGGCGACGTCGACGCCTACATCCACGCCGGCGGCCAGTGGGAATGGGATTCGGCCGCGCCGGCCGGGGTGGTGCTCGCCGCGGGAATGCACGCGTCGCGGCTGGATGGCTCCGAACTGCGGTACAACCGCGCGGACCCGTACCTTCCCGACTTCGTGATGTGCCGGCGTGAGCTGGCCCCGGTCCTGCTCGACGCGATCGGAGCCGCCCTGTGACAGCCGGGGTGACGGGCCGGTCGGCGCTCGCGGGAATGTATCCGGGCGGGGAATTGTCTCTGGTTGAGATGTGGGGACCTACCGGCAGGAGGCCGTCCTGAGCGAGCACCTTAAAGTCGAGGCCATGCAATCGTGGTCGGCACCGGCGATTCCGGTGGTCCCGGGACGCGGCCCACAGCTGCGACTTTTCGACAGCGCCGATCGCCAGGTCCGACCCGTCACACCCGGACCCACCGCCACCATGTACGTGTGCGGCATCACCCCGTATGACGCGACTCATCTGGGTCATGCCGCGACCTACCTGGCGTTCGATCTGGTGCACCGGCTCTGGCTCGACGCCGGCCACACCGTGAAGTACGTGCAGAACGTCACCGACGTCGACGACCCGTTGTTCGAGCGCGCCGAGCGTGACGGCATCGACTGGCGCGAACTGGGCAACCGCGAGACCCAGCTGTTCCGCGAGGACATGGCCGCGCTGCGGGTCCTGCCTCCGCACGACTACGTCGCCGCCACCGACGCGATCGCCGAAGTGGTCGAGATGGTGGAGAAGTTGCTGGCCTCCGGTGCGGCCTATGTCGTCGAGGACGCCGAGTACCCCGACGTGTACTTCCGCGCCGACGCCACCACGCAGTTCGGATACGAATCCGGATACGACCGCGACACCATGCTCAAGCTGTTCGCCGAGCGCGGCGGTGACCCCGACCGGCCGGGCAAGATCGACGAACTCGACGCATTGCTGTGGCGCGCCGAGCGCCCAGGCGAACCCAGTTGGCCGTCGCCGTTCGGCCCCGGTCGCCCCGGCTGGCACGTGGAATGTTCGGCGATCGCCCTCACACGCATCGGCACCGGCCTTGACATCCAGGGCGGCGGCAGCGACCTCATCTTCCCGCACCACGAGTTCTCGGCGGCCCATGCCGAATCCGCCACCGGGGAGCGGCGTTTCGCGCGCCACTACGTGCACTCGGGCATGATCGGCTGGGACGGCCACAAGATGAGCAAGAGCCGCGGCAACCTCGTTCTGGTGTCGCGGTTGCGTGCGCAGGGCGTCGATCCGTCGGCGATCCGGCTCGGCCTGTTCGCCGGGCACTACCGCGAGGACCGGTTCTGGAGCGACGAGGTGCTCGACGAGGCCGAGGCGCGACTGGCGCGGTGGCGCAGCGCCACCGCACTGCCCGAGGGACCCGACGCGACCGACGTGCTGGCACGCCTGCGGCAGTATCTGGCAGACGACCTGAACACGCCGAAAGCCCTTGCCGCACTCGACGGTTGGTGTACCGACGCGCTGTCCTACGGCGGGCACGACACCGAGTCGCCCCGGTTGGTGGCCACCGCCGTCGACGCCCTGCTGGGTGTGGACCTCTAACATCGCGGGCGGTACGTTGGCCGCCATGGGATCACGCACAGCCTCACTCGGTGGGAAGGTCGTCTTCATCACCGGCGGAGGAGCCGGTGTCGGAGCCGAGGTTTCGCGTCGTCTGTACAACAAGGACGCCAAGCTGATGCTCGTCGACGTCGACGCCGAGGCTTTGCAGGCGCACGCCGCCACGCTGGGTGACGGCGTCGCGACCGCGGTCGCCGACGTGCGTGACCTCGCCGCGATGCAGGCCGCGGCCGATACCGCCGTCGAACGGTTCGGCGGTATCGACGTCGTGATGGCCAATGCGGGCGTCGCCAGCTACGGATCCGTGCAGCAGGTCGACCCCGAGGCGTTCAAGCGTCTGCTCGACATCAACGTGCTCGGCGTGTTCCACACGGTGCGTGCGACGCTGTCGTCGGTGATCGAGCGCCGCGGCTACATCCTGATCGTGTCGTCGCTCGCGGCCTACGCCGCCGCGCCCGGTCTCGCTCCCTACAACGCGTCGAAGGCGGCCGTCGAGCAGTTCGCCAACGCGCTGCGTCTCGAGGTCAGCCACCACGGCGTCGCAGTCGGATCGGCGCACATGAGCTGGATCGACACCGCGATGGTCAACGACAGCAAGGCCGATCTGTCGACGTTCGGCGAGATGCTCTCCAAACTGCCGCCGCCGCTGTCGAGCACCACGTCGGTGCGGGCCTGCGGCGAGGCCTTCGTCAAGGGCATCGAGAGACGATCCAGCAGGATCTACTGCCCCGAATGGGTCGCGGCGTTCCGCTGGCTGAAACCGCTCCTGTCGACACGGCTGGGGGAGCTGCCGGTCCTGCGGTTCGTGCCCGACCTGCTGCCGCGGATGGACGCCGAGGTCGCCGCGCTGGGCAGATCGTCCAGCGCGCACACCGAGTCGATCGAGAAGCAGTGAGCCGGCTGACCGGCAGCCTGCGACCGCCCCTGGCCCTTTGGATCCTGGTCCTCGTCGCCGCGCTGACCGGTTGTGCCACCGCCACCGACGACGAGCGCGCGGAGCCGGGCGCCCCGCCGGCCGAGCAGGCGCCACCTCCGACGCCCGCGGAGATCCGGGGCATCGCCAAGGACGCCTACATCTGGGGCTTCCCGCTGGTCGACAACTACCGTGTGCAGTATTCGTACTTCGTCGACAAGTCCGACCCCGAGTACAAGGGCGGGTTCAACGACATCCACAACACCGCCCGGTTGTACACGCCGGAGGACAAGGCGATCCAGACGCCCAACGCCGACACGCCGTATTCGTTCCTCGGCGCCGACCTGCGGACCGAGCCCCTGGTGCTGACCGTTCCGCCGATCGGTCAGGACCGCTACTACTCGCTGCAGTTCGTCGACGGCTACACCTACAACTTCGCCTACGTCGGCAGTCGCACGACCGGCAACGGCGGCGGCAGGTACCTGCTGGCCGGACCCGGGTGGGAGGGCGAGAAACCCGACGGCATCGACGAGAGCATCCGCTCCGACACCGAGCTGGCGTTCGTGCTCTACCGCACGCAGCTGTTCGGCCCGTCCGATCTGGAGAATCTCAAGAAGCTCCAGGCGGGCTACCAGGTGGCGCCGCTGTCGGTGTACCTCAAACAGCCGTCGCCGCCGTCGGCTCCGGCCATCGACTTCACCCCGCCCCTGAGCCCCGAGGCGCAGAAGACCTCGCCGCAGTTCTTCGAGATCCTCAACGCCGCGCTGCGCTTCGCGCCGGTCAGGCCCGAAGAACTCCAGATGCGCGAACGGTTCGCGCGCATCGGCATCGGTCCGGACGGCGATTTCGACGCCGACAAGTTGAGTCCCGAGACGCGCGAGGCGATCGAGAACGGCATGGCCGACGCGTGGGCCGAGTTCGACCGGTTCAAGCGGGAGAAGGTCGACACCGGCGAAATCGGTTCGGCGCAATTCTTCGGTACCGCCGACGACCTCAAGGACAACTACCTGTACCGGATGGCCGGCGCCGTGCTGGGCATCTACGGCAACACCGCGGCTGAGGCACTGTACCCGTCGGCGACCCTCGATGCCGACGGCCAACCGCTGACCGGTGAGAACTCCTACGTCTACCGGTTCGCGCCCGATCAGTTGCCGCCGGTCAACGCGTTCTGGTCACTGACCATGTACCAACTGCCGTCCAGCCTGCTGGTGGACAACCCGATCAACCGGTACCTGATCAACTCCGAGATGCTGCCCACCCTGGTGCCCGATCCCGACGGCGGCTACACGCTGCGGATCCAGAATTCCCGACCGCCGGATCACGAGTCCAACTGGCTGCCCGCACCGAAGGGCCCGTTCGCGCTGGTCCTGCGGCTCTACTGGCCCAAGCCGGACGCACTCAACGGCACGTGGCAGGCGCCCAAGCCCGAGAAGGTCTAGCGGCCCGGGTTGGATTGGCCGCTCAGCGGCCCGGGTTGGATTGGCCGCTCAGCGGCCGCGACGCCGGAGGTAGCGCTCGAACTCCGCCGCCAGCGCGTCCCCGTCGATCTTGCCCAGCACCTCGTGCAGGTCGACCTCGGCGTCTCCGCGCTGTTCCAGCGAGGTGACGTACTCGGCGATCTCCTCGTCCTCGGCGGTCATCTCGGTGACCGCGGCCTCCCACTCCTCGGCCTGCTGCGGCAGATCGGCGAGCGGCACCTCGATGTCCAAAACATCCTCGACGCGGCGCAGCAGCGCGACCGTCGCCTTGGGATTGGGCGGCTGCGAGACATAGTGGGGGATCGCGGCCCAGAACGTCACCGCCGGGATCCCGGCCTGCACGCACGCGTCCTGGAACACCCCGGCGATGCCGGTGGGCCCCTCGTAGCGGGTCTCCTCGAGCCCGAAGAACTTGGCGGACTCCGCCGAGTAGGCGGCCCCGGACACCGGCACCGGACGGGTGTGCGGCGTGTCGGCGAGCAACGCGCCGAGGATCACCACGGTCTGCACGTTGAGCTTGTCGGCGATCGCGAGCAGTTCGGCACAGAAGGTTCGCCAGCGCATGTTGGGCTCGACGCCGTGCATGAGCACCACGTCACGGTCACTGCCCGGTGGGCGGCAGTGCGAGATCCGCATCGACGGCCACACCAGTTCCCGGGTCACGCCGTCGACCTGGCGGATCACCGGTCGGTTGACCTGATAGTCGTAATACGACTCGTCGTCGATCTCGACGATCGTCTCGGCTTCCCAGATCGCATCCAGATGGTCCAGCGCGTCACTTGCCGCGTCGCCGGCGTCATTCCAGCCCTCGAACGCCGCCACGACGATGGCGTTCTCCAGTTCGGGCAGGTCGGCGGGCCGGCCGACGGGGGGATACGACGATGTCACACTGCCAGCGTAAGCCCTACAACGCGGCGTCGAGACGGTTGCGCGACCCGGTTTGTCGAACCGACGGACTACTCTGGCGATGTGACCGCCTCTGACACCCGGACCCACGACACCGCCACCTGCGTGAGGCCTATGCGACGGGGACGCTGTATGCGGCGGCGCAACGTGGACCCGGCCCCCGGCTGCTGACCTGCGCCTCGCGGTCGAGACGAAACACGTTCCGCTGCAATCGGGTTTGCCCTTGGTGACTGCAACCTTGCCGTTGTCCTGGCCGAGATCTGTGAACTGTCGGCCGGGTGCAGGCGTTGTCCTTGGGGCGGGGTCGATCGCAGCGACGAGTTGGGCGTCCGGACGTCGATCAGAAGACGACGTAGACTTTCCCCGTCGAGAGGCGTTGCAACGGATCCCGGTCCCCGCCGGTGTCCGCCACGCTCGACGAAGTCAAGGACGCCTTCCGCTACGGAAGGAGTGCACATGAACGCCGTTCGGTCCGACATCTTTGCGCCGAACATCCGCCCCGATTGCACTGACGAACTCACGGCTGCGCTCCGGCAGCGGATCCTGGTGATCGACGGCGCGATGGGCACCGCGATCCAGCGCGACCGGCCCGACGAGGCCGGCTACCGCGGCGAACGGTTCAAGGACTGGCCGAGCGACCTCGTCGGCAACAACGACCTGCTCAACGTCACGCAGCCACACATCATCTCCGGCATCCACCGCGAGTACCTCGAGGCCGGCGCCGACCTGCTGGAGACCAACACGTTCAACGCGAACGCGGTCTCGCTGTCCGACTACGGCATGCAGGAATTCGCCTACGAGCTCAACTACGCAGGCGCCGCGCTGGCGCGCGCGGCCTGCGACGAGTTCAGCACCCCGGACAAGCCCCGCTACGTGGCGGGTGCGCTGGGCCCGACGACGCGCACCGCGTCGATCTCGCCGGACGTCAACGACCCCGGCGCCCGCAACGTCACCTATGACCAGCTGGCCGAGGCCTACCACGAAGCCGCGCGAGGCCTGGTGGACGGCGGTGCCGACCTGATCATCGTCGAGACGATCTTCGACACGCTCAACGCCAAGGCCGCGGTGTTCGCGATCGAGACACTGTTCGAGGAGCGGGGCCGCCGCTGGCCGGTGATCATCTCGGGCACCATCACCGATGCCTCGGGGCGCACCTTGTCGGGCCAGGTCACCGAGGCGTTCTGGAACTCGATCCGGCACGCGCAGCCGCTCGCGGTCGGCCTCAACTGCGCCCTCGGGGCACCCGAGATGCGGCCCTACATCGCCGAGATGTCGCGCATCGCGGACACCTTCGTCTCGTGCTATCCGAACGCGGGCCTGCCCAACGCGTTCGGTGAGTACGACGAGTCGCCCAAGCGTCAGGCGTCCTACGTCGCCGACTTCGCCGACGCCGGTTTCGTCAACCTGGTCGGCGGGTGCTGCGGGACGACGCCTGCGCACATCGCCGAGATCGCCAAGGTGGTCGACGGCAAGCCGCCGCGGCAGGTGCCCGACATCCCGGTGGCCACGCGGTTGGCGGGCCTGGAACCGCTCAACATCGACGACGACTCGCTGTTCGTCAACATCGGTGAGCGCACCAACATCACCGGCTCGGCCCGGTTCCGCAACCTGATCAAGGCCGAGGACTACGACACCGCACTGTCGGTGGCCCTGCAGCAGGTGGAGGTCGGTGCCCAGGTCATCGACATCAACATGGACGAAGGCATGATCGACGGTGTCGCCGCGATGGACCGCTTCACCAAGCTCATCGCGGCCGAACCCGACATCAGCCGCGTCCCGGTGATGATCGACTCCTCCAAGTGGGAGGTCATCGAGGCGGGCCTGAAGAACGTGCAGGGCAAGCCGATCGTCAACTCGATCTCGCTGAAGGAGGGCGAGGACAAGTTCATCCGCGAGGCCCGGTTGTGCCGCAAGTTCGGCGCGGCGGTCGTCGTGATGGCCTTCGACGAGCAGGGCCAGGCCGACAACCTGGAGCGTCGCAAGCAGATATGCGGGCGGGCCTACCGGATCCTCACCGAAGAGGTCGGCTTCCCGGCCGAGGACATCATCTTCGATCCGAACTGCTTCGCCTTGGCGACGGGTATCGAGGAGCACGCAACCTACGGCATCGACTTCATCGAGGCCTGCCGCTGGATCAAGGAGAACCTGCCCGGGGTGCACATCTCCGGCGGCATCTCCAACGTGTCGTTCTCGTTCCGCGGTAACAACCCGGTGCGCGAGGCGATCCACGCGGTGTTCCTGTACCACGCCATCAAGGCCGGCCTCGACATGGGCATCGTCAATGCCGGCGCCCTGGTGCCCTATGACTCGATCGACCCGGAACTGCGGGAACGCATCGAGGATGTCGTGCTGAACCGGCGCGAGGACGCGGCCGAGCGGCTCCTGGAGATCGCGGAGCGCTTCAACAGCAAGAACAAGGGTGAGGATGCCGCCGCGGCCGAGTGGCGCAGCCTTCCGGTCCGCGAACGCATCACCCATGCCCTGGTGAAGGGCATCGACGCGCACGTCGACGAGGACACCGAGGAACTGCGCGCCGAGATCGCGGCCGCGGGCGGGCGCCCGATCGAGGTGATCGAGGGTCCGCTGATGGACGGGATGAACGTCGTCGGCGACCTGTTCGGTTCGGGCAAGATGTTCCTGCCGCAGGTCGTGAAGTCGGCCCGCGTCATGAAGAAGGCCGTGGCGTACCTGCTGCCGTTCATCGAGGCCGAGAAGCAGCCCGGTGACGCCGAGCGCTCCAACGGCACGATCATCATGGCCACCGTCAAGGGCGACGTCCACGACATCGGCAAGAACATCGTCGGGGTGGTGCTGCAGTGCAACAACTACACCGTGATCGACCTCGGTGTGATGGTGCCCGCCCAGAAGATCCTGGACGCGGCCAGGGAGCACAACGCCGACATCATCGGATTGAGTGGCCTGATCACGCCGTCGCTGGACGAGATGGTCAACTTCGCCGCCGAGATGGAACGCGAAGGCATGGACATCCCCCTGCTGATCGGCGGCGCGACGACGTCGCGCGCCCACACGGCGGTCAAGGTCGCCCCCCGCCGCAGCGGTCCGGTGGTGTGGGTCAAGGATGCGTCCCGTTCGGTGCCGGTCGCGGCCGCGCTGCTCGACGACAAGCAGCGGCCTGCCCTGCTGGAGGCCACCGAGAAGGATTACGCCTCGTTGCGGGAGCGGCACGCGCAGAAGAACGAGCGGCCGATGCTCACCCTGGAGAAGGCCCGCGCCAACCGGACGCCGATCGACTGGGACGGCTACACCCCGCCGGTGCCCGCGCAGGGTCTGGGCGTGCAGCAGTTCGAGAACTACGACCTGACCGAACTGCGCGAGTACATCGACTGGCAGCCGTTCTTCAACGCGTGGGAGATGAAGGGGCGCTTCCCGGACATCCTCAACAATCCGGCTTCGGGCGAGGCGGCCCGCAAGCTCTACGAGGACGCCCAGGAGATGCTCGACACGCTGATCGAGGAGAAGTGGCTCAAGGCCAACGGCGTGATCGGGTTCTTTCCGGCCAACGCGGTCGGTGACGATATCGAGGTCTACACGGACGACACCCGCACCGAGGTGCTGACCACGCTGCGCAACCTGCGTCAGCAGGGAGAGCACCGCGAGGGCATCCCGAACCGGTCTCTCGGCGACTTCATCGCGCCCAAGGACACCGGCCTGCCCGACTACATCGGCGCGTTCGCGGTCACCGCCGGCCTCGGGAGCGCCGACAAGATCGCGGAGTTCAAGGCCGAGCATGACGATTACAGCGCGATCCTGCTGGAGTCGCTCGCCGACCGGTTGGCGGAGGCGTTCGCCGAGCGGATGCACCAGCGCGTCCGCACCGAGTTCTGGGGCTACCAGCCCGACGAGCAGTTGGACAACGACGCGCTCATCGGCGAGAAGTATGTGGGCATCCGGCCCGCGCCCGGCTACCCGGCGTGCCCCGAGCACACCGAGAAGGTGACGCTGTTCGAGTTGCTGGACGTGACAGCGCGCACCGGCATCGAGTTGACCGAGTCGATGGCGATGTGGCCCGGTGCGGCCGTCAGCGGCTGGTACTTCTCGCACCCGCAGTCGCAGTACTTCGTGGTCGGCCGGCTGGCGCAGGATCAGGTCGCCGACTACGCGAGGCGCAAGGGGTGGACCCTGCAGGAGGCCGAACGCTGGCTGGCCTCCAATCTCGGCTACAACCCGGAGGACTGAGCGGGCGCGAAAACCGTTGTCGCGTCTACCGGAACTGGTCGGCGTTGCGGGTCGCCCACTGCGCGACCGACATCGCCGGGGTTCCGGTCAGCTCGGCGACGAGTTGGTTGGCCCGTTGCGGTTCGCCGTTCGAGCGCATCAGGTCGTAATACCAACTCGCGCCGTCGCCCATGACGGGCTGCAGGGCGGACACGGCCTCGTCGTGGCCGCACTGTTCGAACGTGACGGTCCGCCCGATCCCGACGCCGATCTGCGCGGCGATCTCGGCGCGGGTCAGTGCCTCGGGGCCGGTGAGCTCCAGCATCTGTCCGTGGTGGGCGGGTTCGAGGAGCAGGGCCGCCGCGACGCGGGCGATGTCGTCCATGCTGATCGGGGCCTCCACCACCGACGGGTACGGCTCGCGTACCGTGCCCGTTCGCTTGATCTGCTCGGCCCAGATGGTGAAGTTGTCGAGGAATTCGCCGGGGCCCAGCTGCGTGTGCGGAACGCCCGACGCACGGACCTTGTCGGCGTGTTCGGCCCAGTGCGCACCGCCCGACAGCGCGACGACGTAGCCGACGCCGGCTTGGCGGATACGTTCGAGCGTCGGGTCGAGTGTCGCGGTCACGGGGGCGAGATACATGCGGTCCACACCGTCGAACACACCGTCCAACGAGTCGACGTCACCGAGGTACCCGGTGAAAACGCTCACACCTTCGGGCAGGGCGGCTTTCGCCGGGTTCTTGGTCAGTGCACGGATGTCGTTGGCCCCCAAGGCGAGAAGACAGTCCACGATGCGTCGGCCGATGTTTCCGGTGGCGCCCGTCACGAGAATCGTCATGATTTCCACGGTAAATGAGACCTCCGACAATCTCGCTGATGTGACTTAACCGTCGAGGCCTGACACAATCGGGTACATGCTGGCGGTGTTGTGGGACATGGACGGCACCCTGGTCGACTCCGAAAAACTCTGGGACATCTCGATGCACGCGCTGTATGCGCGGATGGGTGCGGTGCTCACACCGGAGGTGCGGGAATCGACGGTCGGCGGTTCATCGGAAACCGTGATGCGCATCGTCTACGAGGACATCGGGCTCGAGCCGGATCCCGTGGCGATGGCCGAATCCGCGGACTGGCTGCATGCCTACACCGGTGAGTTGTTCGAGCAGGGCCTGCCGTGGCGGCCGGGCGCGCAGGAGATCCTCGATGCGTTGGTCGCCGACGGGGTGCCGATGGCGCTGGTGACCAACACCCGACGCGATCTCGCCGAGCGTGCGCTCAACAGCATTGGCCGCCACTACTTTTCGGTGAGCGTGTGCGGTGACGAGGTGCCCAACGGCAAGCCCGCGCCGGATCCGTACCTGCGCGCCGCCGAGCTGCTCGGCGTGCCCGTCGCACACTGCCTCGCCGTCGAGGACTCCGTCACCGGGACCACCGCGGCTGAGGCCGCGGGCTGCCCGGTGCTGGTGATCCCGAACGACGTCGAGGTGCCGCACGGCCCGCGCCGCAAGCGGGTGGAGTCGCTGAGCCTGCTCGGGGTCGAGGATCTGCGTGCGATCCACGCCGAACTGGGTCCCGAGCGCCTGACCGCCTGAAATAGCCCACCGGATACGGCCATGCGGGTGACCTCCGTGTGACATTGTGATGTGATCGGTATCACTCTCCTGCCGAGAGGGCGCATCATGTCACATGGTCCGGTAAGCGACGACACCCCGTCGATCTATGGTGAGGACGATCAGGCTGCCTCTTCAGGGCGCACCGCAGTGCGAATCGCTGCGGTGGCCGCCCTCGGTGGCCTGCTGTTCGGCTACGACAGCGCGGTGATCAACGGTGCCGTGGACTCCATCCAGGAAGATTTCGGCATCGGCAACTACGCACTGGGACTCGCGGTGGCGTCGGCGCTTCTGGGGGCTGCCGCCGGCGCGTTGTCCGCCGGACGCATCGCCGACCGTATCGGTCGCATCGCGGTGATGAAGATCGCCGCGGTGCTGTTCCTCATCAGCGCCTTCGGATCGGGTTTCGCGCCCGAGACCATCACGTTGGTGGTGTTCCGCATCGTCGGGGGTATCGGCGTCGGTGTGGCGTCGGTGATCGCGCCCGCCTACATCGCCGAGACGTCTCCGCCGGGGATCCGGGGGAGACTCGGCTCGCTGCAGCAACTGGCCATCGTGTTGGGCATCTTCGCCTCCTTCGCGGTCAACTGGCTGTTGCAGTGGCTCGCAGGCGGGCCCAACGAAGTGCTGTGGCTGGGGGTCGACGCATGGCGCTGGATGTTCCTGGCAATGGCAGTCCCGGCCGTCCTGTACGGGGCACTGGCGTTCACCATCCCCGAGTCGCCGCGTTATCTCGTTGCGACACACAAGATTCCAGAGGCACGCCGAGTGCTGACCATGTTGCTCGGCCAGAAGAACCTGGAGATCACCATCACGCGTATCCGGGACACCCTTGAGCGTGAGGACAAGCCGTCCTGGCGCGATCTCAAGAAGCCCACCGGTGGCGTCTACGGCATCGTGTGGGTCGGTCTGGGTCTGTCGATCTTCCAGCAGTTCGTCGGTATCAACGTCATCTTCTACTACTCGAATGTGCTTTGGCAGGCCGTCGGTTTCAGCGCGGACGAGTCCGCGGTCTACACCGTGATCACCTCGGTGATCAACGTGTTGACGACGCTGATCGCGATAGCGCTGATCGACAAGATCGGCCGCAAGCCGCTGTTGCTGATCGGTTCGGCCGGTATGGCGGTCACGCTGGCCACCATGGCGGTCATCTTCGCCAACGCCACGGTCAATCCCGATGGCACGCCCAGCCTGCCCGGCTCGTCCGGGGTGATCGCACTCGTCGCGGCGAACCTGTTCGTGGTCGCTTTCGGTATGTCGTGGGGTCCTGTGGTCTGGGTGCTGCTGGGAGAGATGTTCCCCAACCGCTTCCGCGCTGCCGCGCTGGGTCTGGCGGCGGCCGGTCAGTGGGCGGCGAACTGGGCGATCACGGTGAGCTTCCCGGAGCTGCGCAATTACCTGGGTCTGGCCTACGGCTTCTACGCGTTGTGCGCGGTGTTGTCGTTCCTGTTCGTGACCAAGTGGGTGCCGGAAACCAAGGGTGTGTCCCTGGAAGACATGCATGCCGATCTGCTGGACGAAGGCGAGCACCCCGCGACGTCCCGATAGCGGTTGGGGGACCGCACGCGAAACCCGGGTGAGCGCGTCCGCGGGCTCGTGAAAGAATTGCAGCCCGTGAAGACTTTCGATGCCTTGTTCGCCGAGCTCAGCGACAAAGCGCGGACCCGCCCTGCCGGTAGCGGCACGGTCGCCGCACTCGACGCGGGCGTACACGGCATCGGTAAGAAGATCCTCGAAGAGGCCGGTGAGGTGTGGCTGGCGGCCGAGCACGAGGGGGATGAGGCGCTGGCCGAGGAGATCAGCCAGTTGCTGTACTGGACGCAGGTACTGATGGTGTCCCGCGGCCTGACCCTCGACGACGTCTACCGGAAGCTGTGAGAAGTGACCGAGCACATGTTGCGCGTGGCGGTGCCCAACAAGGGCGCGCTGAGCGAATCGGCCGCCGAGATCCTCGCCGAGGCCGGGTACCGGCGGCGGCGCGATCCCAAGGATCTGACCGTCGTCGACCCCGTGAACAACGTCGAGTTCTTCTTCCTGCGGCCGAAGGACATCGCGATCTACGTGGGTTCCGGTCAGCTCGACCTCGGGATCACCGGGCGCGATCTGGCCGCCGATTCGGATGCCCCGGTGCGCGAGCGCCTCTCGCTGGGCTTCGGCAATTCGACCTTCCGCTACGCCGCGCCTGCCGGGCGCGAGTGGACCACGGCCGACCTCGCCGGTAAGCGGATCGCCACGTCGTTCCCGAATCTGGTGCGCAAGGATCTCGCGGCGCACGGTATCGACGCCACGGTGATCCGCCTCGATGGTGCCGTCGAGATCTCGATCCAACTGGGTGTCGCCGATGTCATCGCCGACGTGGTCGGTTCCGGTCGCACGCTGGGCCTGCACAACCTGGTGGCATTCGGTGATCCGCTGTGCGAGTCCGAGGCCGTCCTCATCGAACGTGACGGTGCCGCTGACGGCGACGAAAACGCTGCGGCGCGCGACCAACTCACCGCGCGCGTGCAGGGGGTGGTCTTCGGCCAGCAGTACCTGATGCTGGATTACGACTGCCCGCGTGCGGTTTTGGACCAGGCCACCGCCGTGACACCCGGTCTGGAGTCCCCGACGATCGCGCCGCTGGCGGACCCCGACTGGGTCGCGGTGCGCGCGCTGGTGCCGCGACGCGACGTCAACGCGATCATGGACGAGATCGCGGCGATCGGCGCCAAAGCGATCCTGGCCTCCGATATCCGCTTCTGCCGGTTCTGATCAGCCGGTGCGACAGCGCCACCCGTGTTAGCGTCCCGGTGACAACCAAGCGCGGAGGCCGCCATGACGCACTTTCTGGTTCTGTTGTTGGCTCTTCTCATCGGCGTCGTAGCGGGCCTCCGGGCGCTCACGGCTCCGGCGGTGGTCGCGTGGGCCGCAATGCTGCACTGGATCAACCTGAACGGCACATGGGTCGAGTGGTTGGCGCATCCGGTGACCGTGACGGTTCTCACGATCCTGGCGGTGGGCGAGTGGGTCACCGACCAGCTGCCGCGCACCCCCAGTCGCAAGACGCCGATCCAGTTCGGTGCACGGCTCGTCACCGGCGGGTTCGCGGGCGCGGTCATCGGCACGGCCTGGGGCTACACCGTGGGTGGTCTGGGTGCCGGATTGATCGGTGCGGTTCTGGGCACCCTCGGGGGATATGAGGCACGAAAACGCCTGGTGACGGCCAACGGTGGTCGTGACAGACCGGTCGCGTTCGCGGAGGACGCGATTGCCGTCCTCGGCGGTATCGGGATCGCCGCACTGACAGCGGTCGTGTGATTCGATGACCACGACGCGGACATTCGACGCCATCGTCATCGGGGCGGGCCAGGCCGGACCACCTTTGGCGGGACGGCTGACCGCCGCCGGTCAGACGGTCGCGGTCATCGAGCGCAAGTTCGTCGGCGGCACCTGCGTCAACACCGGTTGCATCCCCACCAAGACCCTGGTGGCCAGCGCGCACGCCGCTCACCTTGCACGCCGCGGCGCCGAATACGGCGTCGGCACAGGCGATATCACGGTCGACATGGCCAAGGTCAGGGCCCGCAAGGACAAGATCATGCTCGACGACCGGCACGGCGTCGAGTCCTGGATCGAAGGCATGGACGGGGCGACCCTGATCCGCGGCCACGCCCGATTCGTCGACCCCCATACCGTCGAGGTCGACGGCGAACGCCTGTCCGCAGAGCGGGTTTTCATCAACGTCGGTGGCCGCGCGGTGACCCCTGACTTCCCGGGACTCGACGGTATCGATTATCTGACCAACACCGGCATCCTCGAACTCGACTCGGTGCCCGAGCATCTCGTGATCATCGGCGGTAGCTACATCGCACTGGAGTTCGCGCAGATGTACCGGCGCTTCGGTGCCGAGGTGACCGTGGTCGAGAAGGGGCCGCGTCTGACCGCTCGCGAGGACGAGGACGTCTCGGCGGCGATCAAGGACATTCTCGAGGCAGAGGGCATCACCGTCGTGCTCGATGCGACCGGCATCCGGTTCAGCAAGCACGACAACGGATTCGAGGTGATCCCACGCGACGGTGCCGAACCGATCGCCGGCACACATCTGCTGCTGGCCGTCGGACGAAAGCCCAACACCGACGATCTCGGGCTGGACAACGCCGGCGTCGAAACCGATCAGCGCGGCTACATCGTCGTCGACGACCAGTTGCGCACCAACGTCGAGCACATCTGGGCGATGGGGGACTGCAACGGCAAGGGCGCCTTCACCCACACGTCCTACAACGATTTCGAGATCGTCGCCGCCAACCTGCTCGATGACGATCCGCGCCGCGTCAGCGATCGGGTGCCCACCTATGCGCTCTACATCGATCCGCCGCTCGGTCGCGCTGGGATGACCGCGGACCAGGTGCGGGCGTCGGGGCGAAAAGCACTGGTGGGTAAGCGTCCGATGACGCGCGTCGGGCGTGCGGTCGAGAAGGGGGAGACGCAGGGCTTCATGAAGGTCGTGGTCGACGCCGAGACCCAGGAGATCCTTGGCGCGGCCATCCTCGGAGTGGGTGGTGACGAGGTGGTCCACGCGATCCTCGACATCATGACGGCCAAGGAGCCCTACACCGCGATATCCCGCACCATGCACATCCATCCGACCGTCAGCGAGTTGGTGCCGACGATGCTGCAGGACCTCAAGCCGCTTCGGTGATGTCGCGTCCCGCGCGCAACTGAGCGGTCACCGCGGCCACCCGCGCGCCGAGGTGACGGCACGTCTCGATGTCGGCGGGGTGGACGGACGCCGCATCGAGGTCCACGTCGGTGGCCGCGCCCGCACCCAGCCAGAAGCCGAGACGGTTCAGGTCGTCCTCGCTGCCTGCGCTGCTGTTCCAGCCGGGCGGCAAACCCAGGTTCACCCAGTGCATGTGGTGCTGCGCGGCGAACACCGCAAGGCTGATGAGCGTTGACTGCTTGTCGCCCGCCTTGGCCCCGGAGTTGGTGAACCCGGCCGCCACCTTGTCCCGCCACGTGCCTTCGATGCAGCGTCGTCCGGTCCGTTCGGCGAAGCGCTGGAATGCCGCCGCGACGTTGCCCATGTAGGTGGCGCTTCCGAAGATGATCGCATCGGCGGTGTCCAGGGTGTGCCACTGCTCGTCGGTGATCGTGTCGACCGGCACGAGGTGCACGTGCGCTCCCGTGGAGCGGGCGCCTGCCGCGACCGACTCGGCCAAATGCGCGGTGTGGCCGAATCCGGAGTGGTAGGCAACGCAGATCTGCGGATGAGTGGACATGGCTACTCCTGTGTGCTGGTGAGTGATTCGGCGACCTCGCGGTAGCGTGTCGCCCAGTCGGGAAGAGGCGCTTTGTCGAGGTGCGCCTCGAGGCGGTCAAGATAGGCATGGGTGCCCGGCCGAAAGCCGTTGGCATTGCGCACCCCGAGTCCGCGATGGCTGAAAATCAGTCGGGTGCCGTTGTTCTCGGGACGCAGTTCGTAGCGTACGACGCTCGGTTCGACGACGCGCTGGTGCCACTCGTGTTCGAACACGTGCGGCGGATCCCACACCGTGATGCGTCCCGTCATGCGCTTGGCGTCGGCCGGGATGTCCGGAGCCGCCGGATCCATCTCGATGCGACCACCGGCCCGCGCGTCGATCATGGTGTGCCCCATCCACTGTGCGCGTTCTTGTGGATCCGTGATCGCCGTCCACACCGCCGTCACGGGGTGCGGGAGCCACCGTTCGAACGTCAGGACCGCGCGGTCACCCTCGATCGTCAGTCGGCCCTCACGTGGGGTCATTTCCTGGACCCCTGCCGCTTCGCGAGATGACGTTCCAGAGCGTCCAGGTGGTCCGTCCAGAACCGGCGATACCGTTCGATCCAGTCATCGATCTCGACGAGCCCGTCGGCGCGCAGCGCGTAGATGCGACGTTGCGCATCCGCGCGCACCTCCACCAGGCCGACCTCCCGCAGTACCCTCAGATGCCGGGAGACGGTCGGCTGGGTCAGGTTCGGCAGGGTGGCGACGAGTTCGCCTGCCGTGCGCTCACCGCCGGCGAGTGCATCCAACAGGGCCCGCCTGTTCGGTTCGGCGACCGCTTCGAAGACGTCCACGCCTCGAGTATTGCACTCGATCTATATAGACACAAGGCAATATATGCGTTGGCTGTTCCCCGACATCACCCTCAGCGGGTCGCGGTTGACCTGTGCTGGGTCCGGGTGTGCCCCGACGGTGTGTCGCGGTGGGCTTCTAGTAGCCGTAGCCACACTTCGCTGATCGTGGGGAAGCATGGCACGGCGTGCCACAAGCGGTTGATGGGTACTTGCGCGGCGATGTCTGCGGTGGTGACGTGGGCGCCCCATGGTGCGGTGTCGACCGGTTGCGAACGCGAGCCTGACTGCCTGGCGGTGGGAAGTTCAACACGATGTCGACAGGGCCGACCGACCGTAGTGCTTCCGGATGCTGCTCGCCAGCCAGCTGCTGATCCAGGGCACGGCGTCGATCGAGACGGTGGCTTGGCGCCTGGGCCACAACTCGGCCGCCTCGTTCAGCCGCGCCTCAAGCGAGTAGTCGGTTATTCCCCGACGGCGAGTAGAGAAGTCGCGTTCGCAGGTTGTCACGGACGCAGGCTGAATCGAGTGCACTCGGAAAGGCTGCCGACGGCACCGTTTGGATACCGCGATCGGCGGTCGGACATACTCGGCGAGTTCGCTTTTGACTTCGGGCCGGATCGGCCGGCGACCTGCGTATGCCCGAGCTCGATTATTGGATCTCCAGTGCCTGCACAGCTGCCTGAAATGGCTCTGCAGGGGCGATGAGCAGGCCTGCGCCCGCCTGGCCGCCTTCCCGTAGAGCAGCACCCATATGAATCCGCGGGGTCACGCCGGTGGAGGCCACGACGTCTGCCTCAATGCCGAAAGGTACACCGCGGAAGCCTAGAAACGGGATCTTCCACGAAGGATGCTCGGTGCGGGTGATGCCATACATTGCTTGGGTCGTCCGGACCATCGCGTCGGCCGTGCCACCGCTGTAATCCTGCAGTGAGAATGCCGCCGCCGCGGCGAGTCCGCCCAGTCCCACTGTTTCGGTGATCAAGCTCTCGCCTCCCATGAAGGCGATGTCGTCTGGGCGAATGCCGTCGTACAGCTTTGCATGGAGTTCGGGCAACGGCGCTCTGAACCAGGTGTCTCCGGAGCCTGCGACGCGCAAGGCGAAGTGTTTCTCGTTGAGTGCCATTGCGGTGACGATGGTGCTGTGGCGGATACCGGCCGCAGCATCGGCGATACATTTTCCGGCCGCCATCGCGACGTGTAGAAAGAAGAGGTCGTTAAGGCCGAGGAATGCGAGAATCTCGCGCGTGTCGGCGCCCGCGCCATTAGCTTCGAGGACCGCGTCGAAGAGTTGCTGGAACAGCAGTGCGGTGGCCGCCGTGTTGCGGCTGTGCAGGTCGTCTCCCATGCCGAGCGCGCGGCGGATGATCGGATTCACCGGCACCCCAGCTGTATTCCGCAGGGCCGTGGACAGTTGGGGAGCGAGAACCTCGCGGATCCAGAGCAGGCGCCGGCGGACGGTGTCGTTCCAGACGCCGTACGTGAGTCGCTGTCGGTCGCTGCCTTCGTAGAGGACACAATGCCCGCGGCGGCCGGTCTCGAGATCTTCCACGACCCATACCGGCATGGAAGCAGAGGTCACGCCGGTGACTGAGCCGACACATCCGTGGTCATGGCACGCACGCACTCGAATTTCGCCGCCGTGAAGCAGCGCATCAGCTTCCTTACTCGTCTCAGCGAGGCCTTCATAGATCGCTGCGCCGAGGATGGCGCGTCGCTGACCGCCCGTGTATTCCGGCCATTCCATCGGAGCACCCGATGTCAGGATGGTGCGAGGCGTCATTCCCGGCAGTGCGGTCAAAGCAGGTGCCACGTCGACGATCACCGGCTCCACCCGGAGCATCGCCGCCACCGCGGCATCGTTGGCGTGGGACCGCAGGCGTGCTGCGGAACCGGGTATTCCGTTCTCAACCGAAGACGATGACTGGTTCACTTCCACCGTCCGATGAACTCGATCACGGCCTTGTCCACCTCGGTTGGCTTCGATGCACTCAAGAAGTGCTGGCCGTCGTCGATGAGTTCCAGGCGTGCGTCCCGCGAGCGGCTGAACAACCCGATCTCCGTTTGCGCGTTCGCCACTGAGTACACCTGGTCGGCTGTTCCGTGAAGCCACAGAACGGGCGCCGTGATGTCGTCCAGGCGTCCGTGTAATCCGTCGCGGTCACGCAAGTTGATGGTGCACATCCTCAGCCGGCGTCGACCTGCGTCGCCTCGGTAGTTGCGGCGGTACGTCGTCAGCCAGAAGTCGCGCTCGCTCGATGACAACCCGCCCAATGCAGCGGCGAATGTGTCATCGACGAACTGGTCGGGGACGACCCAGTCGTCGCTCACCGGGGCGGCGAAAGCCTCGATGAAGGGTGTGCAGAAACCGGGAGCGTCCCAACATCCGAGGTCGCGGCTACGCTGGCTTTCGACGTCGAAGGAGGTCCCGAGCGGGATCAACCCTCGCACGACTTCCGGCGAGAGTAGGGCCATCCGTGCGGCAATCCAGCCGCCCTGTGAGGTGCCAAGGACGAACGCCTCCTCGATCCCGAGTGCGGAAAGGACATGAAGGTTCGCGATCGCGCTGTCCCAGTATGTGAAATGTGATGCTGTTGAACGGGTTCGGCCATGGCCATAGGGCTCGATTGCCAGCAGGTTGGCTGCCGCACCAAGATTCGCATCCTCGAATTGCGGCCGATACAGATCCGCGGAGGTTGTGTACGAATTGATCAGAACGAGGGTAGGCAGCTTCGGGTCGAACGGCTTGTCGAACGTGACTCCTAGTGACGACCCGCCGAGGTGGGCGATGTCGACGGTTTGATCGGTTCTGGTCATGGTTGAACCCTTCTGATATGGATGGGACTGCGCGGCAGAGTCTTCGTTTGCGCGCAGCGTTTCTGCCGATTTGGAGTGTCTCGCCTTCGCCGGGCGCTGCGACGTGGTGCTTGGTGACGTCGTGCTTGCCACGGCTCTCGCCGGAGCCGAATTGAAACTCCTCTTCCTCGCCGCCACGAGATCTACCCCGGTCTGCGCCGGCCCGGGATGGTCAATGCCTTTCTTGGCCACACTCGGGCGCGCGGCGGAAGGAATGCGAGCGAATCAAACTCGGCCGACAGAGGTTCGATGGTTCTGACGAGCGACGGTTCGAGAACCAGCGCTCGCCAACAGAGTGGTTGCCGACGCTCGAGATCCTGCGGTGACGCGTCCGGGATGTCATGGTCAGCGGGGTATCAGAGTGTACTTGGCGGACAAGAATTCGCGGATCCCGTCGAACCCGCCTTCACGACCGACGCCCGACTGCTTGACTCCGCCAAATGGCGCCGCAGCGTTCGATACGAGGCCCGTATTGAGGCCCACCATGCCGCTTTCGAGCTTCTCGATCATGCGGCCGCCACGTCCGATGTTCTCTGTGAAAACGTAACTGACGAGGCCGTACTCAGTATCATTGGCAATCGTGACCGCTTCGTCCTCCGTGGAGAAGCGAACGACGCCGAGCACAGGACCGAAAATCTCCTCACGCATCATCGCCGCGGCAGGGTCGATCCTGTCGATGACAGTGGGCTGGAAGAAGTGTCCAGGGCCGTCGATGATTTCGCCCCCGGTGACGATTTCTCCGCCGTTCTTTACGGCATCAGCCACGAGGCGGGCTGTTTTCGCTATCGCCCTCTGGTCGATCAGTGGCCCGACCTGATTGCCCTCGTCTGCACCTCGGCCGATCGTCATCACCGCGACCTTCTCGGATACCCGCCGGACGAACTCGTCGGCTACCGAATCGTGGACGATGACCCGGTTCGCAGCGGTGCAGGCCTGGCCGATGTTGCGGAACTTCGCGAGCATCACGCCTTCTACGGCCTTGTCGAGATCGGCGTCCTCGAATACCACGAACGGCGCGTTTCCGCCGAGCTCCATCGAAGTACGCAGCACATTCCGTGCTGCAGCTTCCATGAGCCTTATGCCCACTTGGGTCGAGCCGGTGAAGCTGAGCTTGCGCAACCGCGGGTCAGAGAGCAGTGTGCCCGACTGCGCACTCGGATCGGAGGTCGGAACGACATTTACCACTCCTGGCGGCAATCCGGCCTCCTCGAGTAACTGCACGAAGTAGATGGTCGTCAGTGGGGTGAGTTCGGCCGGCTTGATCACCGACGTACAGCCCGCCGCGATCGCCGGAGCGATCTTGCGAGTCGCCATGGCCAGCGGGAAGTTCCATGGGGTGATGAAGTAGCACGGGCCAACCGGATGCTGCGAGACCACGATGTTGCCTGTGCCCTCTGGGTTCTGTCGATAGTCGCCATGCACGCGCACTGCCTCTTCGGAGAACCAGCGTAGAAACTCGCCACCGTAGGACACCTCGCTGCGAGCCTCGGCGATGGGCTTGCCCATCTCCATGGCGATCAACAGTGCGAATTCGTCCTTGCGCTCCATCAGCAGGTCGAACGCCCGGCGTAGGACGTTCGATCGGGCTCGTGTCGGGCTGTTCGCCCACCCCGGCTGCGCATCCACTGCGGCATCGAGCGCTCGCACAGCGTCAGTGACGGTAGCGTCGGCAATCGTCTTGAGCACCTCGCCAGTAGCAGGATCTTGAACGTCGAGAGTTTTGTCGTTAGCCGAACGCTCCCACGCTGGACCGATCTTCAGACCCGACTCGATACGGTCGAGCAGTTCTTGCTCGTATGATTTCAATGCCATGATGTGTCCTCGGATGTTTCAGGCGAATTTGTGGAGTGCCTCGGCGAAGTCCTGAAGGCCTTCGGGTAGTAGTTCGTTCGAGATCACAAGCGGCGGAAGGACACAGACGGCGTTGCCGAAGATCCCGTATGTCAAAACGATTACGCCCCGCTCGCCGGCGTATCTGGCCACGTCGGCGGTGGCATGCCCGACACGCGTAGGTCGGCTGCCTTCTTGCGACGGAGTAAGTCTCGTGACCTCGGCCCAGCCGTCCCAGTGGCGACCTCCGCTCCTGTGCGATTCTGGGACCGCCGTTGAGCACGGCAACCGACAATTCGATTCTCTTTCACGTGTTTTCATCCGTGCACTAGCTGTGACCTGTGCGGATGGTCCGCAAGCCGTAGCGTGACTCGTATTGGCGTCAGAGCCAGCGGCGCGCATCAGGAGCCCTGGACTTCATGCGCCCGAATGGATCCGTCTGATCAACTCCGTGTCGGCCGCGACCTGTGGCCCACATCAGCAGGTCCGCCAACGCTCCAGTGACGCTCAGATCCGGCACGGTAGTGGAATTCTTGGTTTGCTGCGCGCCTCGAGGCCGTATCGGGTCATCGATATCGGTGGCTTTCACGTCGACGATGAACCTGTCGCGGACGGCCCACGTAGTGAGCACATCCTGAAGGATCCGGCGTGACACCGTTGGAGGTATGTCACTGGCGGTTCCGCCGAGGTCCAGATCTATAGCATGTAACCAGAGTTCACGTGCGCGCAGCCAGACCGAGTCTGAGATTGCGATCGACAGGCTTTGCGCGTTCTTCACCTGGTATGTCCAGCGCTCGTCAGGGAGACTCCTCCACGCGGCGTCAAGCAATCCAGCTGAATGTTCAGCATGCTCCCTGAGGCACGCTGCGGAAAGAACAGCTCCTCGATCGATCTCATCGTTTCGTGACTCAGTTGATTCGTACATGGGACTCTCGATACCGCTGGACGCCCAGTCAACGAGACGGGTTATGGCCAGAGCGTTGTATCCCAAGTGTGCGATTACGTGCGCGCGGGTCCACCCGGGGAGAAGTGAGGGACCTCGGACGTCTTCGTCATCGAGATCATGTAGAAATCCGGTGAAGAACTCTTCGCCGGCCTGGACGCACGCAAGATCGGCGAGAACGTGAGGATCCTTCGCTGGATAGTTTCGCGTAGCATTCATGTCGTCCGGAGAAGAAGTCGCATCAGGCGGGGGCATAAGTTCTCCTTTGTAGTGGTGAAGGGGAAGTTCCGTGGTTGGTCATGAACTTCCGTCGAACGTGATCCTGCCCCCGAGAATTGTGGCTATCACCTCGATTTCGGAGATACGCGGTGCTGTCAGTGGGGACTCTGAGAACACTGCGAAGTCAGCGAGTTTGCCGCGTTCCAGCGTGCCTTTCTCGGCGATCTGGCCGGTAGCGCGCGCTGCCCATTCGGTATGTGTCCGAAGTGCTTCTTCCGGTGTGATCGCCTCTTTCGGAGCAAGGGTGGATCCGCTGTGGGTTCGACGGTCCACTGCCGACTGCATGCCTCGGCGGAGATTGTTGTCGGCAACGGGGAGATCCGAGGAGCCTGCCAGCAGCACTCCCGCGTCGATGACAGAGCGTCCTCGATACAGCCACGGCTCACGCTCCACGCCGACAAGGTCCGCAATCTGGTCACCGATCGGACCGATGAAACCGGCCTGTGGGGTGACTGCGATCCGTAGGCGCCCGGCTCGCTCCACCTGGTCGGGGCGTGCGATCCCGAAGTGCTCGATACGGCAGGGGGTCTCGCGGCACCCATACCGCTGCTGTGCCTCATCGATGAGGTCGAGCGCAAGATCGATCGCTGCGTCACCGATCGCGTGGAGCGCGAGTGGCCAGCCAGATCGGTAAGCGGCGAGGGCTCGTTCACGGTATGCCCTGGGATCGTCAAGCAGATAGCCCCGACTGTGAACATGCCCGCAGAAGTCCTCAGTCACTGCAGCCGTCGCTCCGAGCAGCGAACCGTCGAGGAAAACTTTCACATGGCCGAAGGCCACAGCCGTGTCACCGAAGCCATAGCTGATCCCAAGATCCAGACCTATTCCGGCACCCTCACGACAGAAGTCAACGGGGTGTGCCTCAAGCGGGCGGAGGGCGTCGATGGCCGGCATGAGCTGGGCGCGAGCATGCAGACGTCCACTCGCAGCAGCAATTTGGTACGCCTGGGCCTCGATGGGACTGTGGCCGATCCACCCACCGCCGACGCCCGCTTCGGTAAAGCTCGTGATGCCCTGGGCCGCATAGAGTGTCGTAGCCTTGTCAAGGGCTTCAACGAGGTCCTCAACCGAATAGGGCATGAGGAGCGACTGCACGAGACCCTGCGCCGCTTCTTCCAGAAGTCCAGTCGGAACGCCCTTACCGTCGCGCACGACCACGCCCCCACCTGGTGCTTCGAATCCGGGTTCCGCAACGCCGATAAGACGCAACGTGGCGGTGTTGGTGATCGCGGAATGTCCGGAAGTGTGGCGGAGGTAGAGAGGTCGGTCGCCTGTGATCCTGTCGAGAAGCGCGATGTCCGGAAACTCGCCGTTGTACCGGACCTGGTTGAAGCCTGTGCCATGTATCCAGGTATCCGGCTGATCAGCCTTGCGTTCGACTTCCGCCGCTATAAGCCCATAGAGCGCGTCCAACGTGTCGGCCTGGCTGAGGTCAAGTGCATCGAGGCCCAGTCCCCACCACGCAGTGTGGCAGTGCGCGTCGATGAGGCCAGGGGTTACACAGGAGTCTCCGAAGTCCAGGGTACGCAGAGCCTTCAGGCCGGAGATCTCATCGTCCAGGCCGACGATGCGGTCCCCGATCACACCGACGGCTGTGGCCGTCGGCCGCTCGGGATTCATCGTCAGGATTTCGCGTGCGCGCAGGATCAGGTCGAGTTGCATGAATTTATCCTTTGGCTTCTGCGGCGCCGTCTGGCGGTCCGAAGTAAGTCGGGGCCTAGGGGAGAAGCGAGCCTGGTGATCTGGGTCGCTCTCAGCGGCAGGGGATTTCAGTGTTTGAAGCCGGGGAGGTCGACGCTGAACTTCGGGGCTACAGCACCTGCGGCCGCAGTTATCAGGGAGGTCAGGGCGAGCATCGCTGCCGCTGGCCACCAGTGGTTTGCGGTGGCGCCGACGAGACTCGTGACAAGTAGTGGCACGAATCCTGCGACCATGGCCGAAGTGTTGTTTGCGACCGCAACTCCGGTGTAGCGCGTCTTGGCCGGGAAAAGACCGGTCAGTACGGCTCCAGTACCCGCATAGGGGAAGGACAGCGCGGACACGGCAAGGGCCATGGAGAACACGACCAGCACCGGGATACCAGAGGCCCACATGACAAAGGCCGGCCATGAGATCAGGGCAGATGCGATTCCGCCCCAGACGATAACGCGACTTGAACCGTATTCGGATCCTAAACGGCCGGCCAGGAGGATGACGCCGATCTCGGCAGTTGCGGCGACGATGGTCCCGAGCAGCATCAAAGTCGGGTCGTAGCCAAGTAGGTTGACGCCGTACCAAACGCAGAAGGTGGTGACGAGATAGAACCCGCCCATGCCAAGCAACGAGGCTGCCAATCCGATCAGAATCTGACGCCAACTGTGCCGGAAAGTAGAACGTACGGGGCTATGTGCCACTTCACCTGTTTGTTCGAGTTGGCGGAAGACCGGAGATTCATCAAGTCTGCTACGTATGTAGATGGCGAGGAGCAGCAAGGGCAGGGAGAGCAGGAAGGGGATGCGCCATCCCCACGCATTGAAGTTCTGCTCTGAGCAAATGATTGTGACCAGGAAGAAGCCGCCCGAGGACATTATCGTTCCGATGGGTGATCCAAGGAGGGGGATCGCGGCGTAGCGGGCGCGAAGATGCAGAGGAGCGTTCTCGACGACCAGTGTCAAGGCTCCTGACCACTCTCCTCCGACGAACAGGCCCTGCACTATTCGCAGCAGCACGAGGAGAATTGGCGCCGCGACGCCGATTGCCGCGTAGGTGGGCAGGATGCCGATCAGGCCTGTGATGAGTCCGATGCCGACGATGGTGAGTAACAGAGTCTTTCGGCGCCCGATTCGGTCCCCCATGGCTCCAAAAATGATCCCGCCGAGCGGTCTGGCGGCGACGCCGACGCCGAAAGTCGCGAAGGATGCGAGCGCGGCTACGGTCGAGTTTTCGCTCGTGAAGTACTGAACGTTGAACACCAACGCGGCAGCAGCACTGAACAGGAAGAAGTCGTAGTACTCCAGAACGGAGCCGATCAGCGCACCGAAGGCTACTTTGGTGGCCCCCTCTGCGCCGAGCTCCTGGACGGCGCTGTACTCGATCGTCGCCACTCGTGTCTCGCTCATAAGTCTCTCCGTCGAAGCTGAGGGATGGGTCCTGCGGCTATCGATCGCAACAGCCTGCGGAAGAGCATTTCAGGTTATCGGCCCATTGTCTCGGGGCATTCAATGCGACTTCGGCGGCCAGAATTGTGCAAACGCACTATAGTCGCCTTCATGCATCACAGTGGGACTACGAGTCTCAACAGAGCGCCGCAGCCGCAGGATGACGACAGGTGGCAGGCACTGCTCGACCGAATGGATGTCGAGGACCTGACCCACAATTTTCTGGCGCGGATCGGCACGATCCCTGGTTACGACTCGGCCCTGATCCCACGCTCCGAGATAGAGCGATGCGGACGGGCGGCGTTCGACGCCATGCTGAACGGTCTGCGCTCCGGAGGACTGCGCAATCCGGTCGCCGTGGCCGGCGAGGTCGGCGTATCCAGGGCGCGTGCCGGAATCCCGATTACGTCGTTGATGAGCGCAATCCGCTTGGACTACGACTTGTTGTGGGAGGCACTTACCAGGGCCGCCGCACCGAGCGACGCAGAATTGGTGGTGCGTCACACCTGGATCGTGCTCCGGACCGTCGACGAGTATGCGGGACAGGTTCAGAGCGTCTACATGGCCGAACGAGAAAGGATGTTGGACGAGGCATCGTCCAGAAGGCAAGGCCTGATCGCATACCTATTCCAGAACCCTCAGGCGGCACACGGAAATCGACTGGATTCAATCGCCGTCGAGCTACGGATCTCCCCAACGGAAGCGCTCCTAGTAGTAGGGGCGACAGGTGACGACACCAACGCGCTGCGGGTCTTTATATCTGATGCCGAGAGCGCCGGCGCCACGTTCTTCACCCACTACCTGGACGACGTCCTCGTGGCCTTCACGCGGCGGTTCGATCTAGCAGGATCACGGTTCGGCGAGCTTGGCCGCGCCGTTCTGAGGCTTCGCGTCGGAATTGCGGTTGCTGAAGCGGGGCTTGCCGATCTTCGCCGAGCAGCGTCGACGGCAAGGGATCTCGCGCGTGCTCTGACGCCAGAGGACGAAGGCGCTCTCACATGGAGCCGCGGATGGGCTCGACTCGCCAAGCAGAGCCTGGACGAATCAGGCAACATCCTTCTCGACGACGTCGAGGCGGCCTTGAAAGGTTGTGGAGTGACGGAGAGGGCGCGTCTGGAAGAAAGCGTACGGACCTACCTTCGGACGGGGAGTATTGCGGAATCGGCGACAACTCTCTTCTGTCATCGCAACACGATCTCCAATCGCCTTCGCCGCTTCGCAGAACTTACAGGCGTTGATCCGACGATCCCCGAGCAAGCGGCACGCCTGGTGGTCGGCTGGTCCTAGCGAGTGCACACCAACAATCGCATGCGCCAAGAATGCGGCATTTGATGACCTGTTTGGGGCGGCGAGATCAGGTCTGGCGTCGCATGGCTCGAAACCGGTTAACGGCGAGGCTGTCCGTGCACTTGCCATGGCGGGATGGTCACCTTGGCGAAACTGGCTGAACAGGTAGCAACTGAGGAGTTGTTACCGTGCGACCGTCGATGCCAACAGTTTGCTCGGCACAGCGATGGCGTCCAAGTGTTTCGCGGCAACGACACGACGCTCGACGCCGGCGACTGCCCTACCGGTCGGTCCACCACCTTGGTCGCAGAGATTCAGCGGCGAGACTGACCCGACGCAACTCGCGCAGACCGTCTGACGCCGTAACGTTGAGCGGGTGGGGGACATGCCGGTGCAGATCGCTGGGTATGACCCAGCGTGGCCGCAGATGTTTCGTGAGCAGCGTGAGGTGTTGGAGTCTCTTCTTGCTCGCTGGCTGCACGATCCGGTCGAGCATGTGGGCTCTACGGCGGTGCCGGGTTTGGCCGCGAAGCCGATCATCGATATCGCCGCGCCGGTGGTGTCGTTGCGTGAGGCACGAGGTGCGCTGTCTGTTCTGGTACGCAGCGGCTGGTGGTTGTGGTCGAATGATCCGAATCGTTGGTGGCGGCTGTGGTTTCTGCGGCCTCGCCCGCAGGCTCGCACCCACCACCTCTACCTCATCGCACACGACGATCCGCATCTGTTTGAACTGATTGTATTCCGCGATCAGTTGCGCGCTGATGCAGCGCTTCGATCTCAGTATGCTGAGTTGAAAGTGATTCTGGCGCAGAGGTATCGAAATGATCGAGATGCCTATACGGGTGCCAAGAGCGAGTTTGTGCGTGGCGTGCTGGCCGGGTGCGGACTACAGATCGAGCCGCGAACCGAGCCTGAGTGATGACCGATGCCGGCGGCCATGACCGCGCTCGACTCGACGCAACGTGTGCCCACCCGAGCAGAGCGGGTGCGCTGAGCTCGCGGCAACCCGCGATTGACCCGATCGCCAACCGAAGCGCGGTATTAGCCGGCTACCCTCCGCACCTGCGCCGGAGGTCACCTACCTGGGCCGTTGGCAGCGTTGCCGATATGACACGAAACTGGGACTGATCTTGGATGACACGCGATGGGATTTCGAAGCAAACCGCTGACCGGGCGACGGCAATAGGACATCGAAACTGGGAACCTACACATACGCCAGCGGTGTCAGTCCCGGTCGCCGGGCTCAGATGCGGTCGCTATGACGCTGTCGAGAACATCACGCGAGGTGGAAAGTTCGCGGATCGCCTTGTCGAGCCGTTCGCGTTCCGAGTTCAGCACGGTGAGCAGCTGCGGCGTCGCCTGCGGGGATGGGCCTCCGTCGCCGTCGCGCATACACGGCAGCAGCGACGCGATTGTACGGCTGTTAATACCCGCGGCGTAGAGCTCCTGGATGTGGATCACCCGGTCGACCGCTGCTTCGGAGTACTCACGGTGACCGCTCGGGGTGCGATCGGAGACCAGAAGACCCTGCTGTTCGTAATAGCGTAGCGACCGCTCACTCACTCCGGTAAGACGGGCCAGTTCACCGATTCGCATATGCCTTTTATACCGCCGGGTGCATGCCGACACTTGACCCTGACACTGGTGTCAGCCCCTACCGTGCGGACATGACGTCCTCACGACCGCCCTTCGAATACAGTCCCATCACCGAACGTCCCGCGCTGCGCTGGCCGAACGAGGCCCGCGTGGCCGTGTACATCGGGTTGAACGTCGAGTACTTCCTCCTGGATCACCCCTCGACGAGCATCTGGCAGGGCACGGCAGACCTGCGCCCCGACGCGCTCAATCACGGCTGGCGCGAATACGGTGCGCGCGTGGGCATCTGGCGCACAATTGAAAGCCTCGACCGGCATGGGGTCCGGCCCAGTGTGCTGCTGAACTCCATGGTCGTCGACGAGTATCCGCAGATCGTCGCTGCCGGCGTGCAGCGTGACTGGGTATGGCTCGCCCACGGCCAGACCAACTCGATCCTGCACACCGGCCTGTCGGTCGATGACGAGCGGCGGGTGCTCGCCGAGATCACCGACACGATCACCGAGGCGACCGGTCGCCGGCCGCGCGGGTGGATGGGGCCGGGTCTGACCGAAACGCACCACACCCCGGAGCTGTTGGCCGAACTGAGCTTTCAGTACGTACTCGACTGGACGAATGATGACCAGCCCTACCCGCTGAGTGTGCCCGGCATACTCAGCGTGCCATACACCGTCGAACTCAACGATCTGCTGATCTTCAGCAAGGGGATCACCGGACCGGAGTTCGTGCAAATGGTCCGCGACCAGTACGAGCAATTGCACGCCGACTCTGCGACCAGCGGACGTGTACTGGCGCTCGCGCTACACCCGTTCGTGATCGGCCAACCGTTCCGGCACAAGTACCTCGATCAGGCGCTGAGTTTTCTGACCGCCCAACCGGACGTGTGGCTGACCACCAGTGACGACATCGCCACCCACTACCGAACCCAAACCGCTATTGATTAATCACCGGCTGGCGGACCCTTGATGTCGGCACCGAGGACAGAGAAGCCGTCTCCTGTTTAGAGCGGCTGGCACGTGCCCCCGAGTTGGATGCTCCGTCGACATCCGACGGAGCATCCCCGGCGCCTCTGGCCTCTAGTCTGCCTAGCTCGCACTGAGTGCGTGCTGTTGTGACGACAGTGACTCGATGTAGGCGATGGTTTCGGATAGATCGATGACGTCGCCGTATTTCATGTGCATGTCGAAAAGGCTGACCTTATGAGATTTGGCTGCGGTCGGCGCAACATTCATGCGGCACGATGACATGTGCGTCATGGTCAAGCATCGCGCCAGGCCTACGGGGCGCGCGGCGGGGACCATACCCACGGTGGGCTCACCGATTTGGGCCGCGATCAAGCGCGTGCCACAGGCGCACTGATGGCCAAAAGGGCGTCGGTTCTGACCGCGGCCGTCTCAGGAACGCTGAGGCGCCAACAAGAAACGCTCGAACTCATCCTCGAGTCATTCGAAACGAAGCCGACACCCGTCAGCGATGCCCGGTGGAACGAATATGACCTTGACGCCATTCTTGGTGGAACAGGCGTCGCATCGCAGACCCAAGGCCATGATCCCGATCTGCAGCGCCTCGTCGATGATGGGCTGACCAACTGGATTTCGGGCGGCTCAGTTGGCGGCGAAACGTATGCCGACTTCCGCGCACGTTGTGTAGAAGCGTTGAACGACATCCACCTGTACGCCGGCAGCGGCCAGACCGCACTGGTAGTGGCCTCTGCCGGCAGCATCATGAGCGTCGTTGCACATCTCTGGAAGTGCCCTTCGGCGAGCTGGATCGCGATGTCTCGCACAGTGGCCAATGCGTCCGTGACAAAGCTGGTGGTGGGCCGCACTCGAACATCGGTGTGGTCACTCAACGAACACGCGCACCTCGACCAGTTCGACGCAACAGGCCGGCGCTCACTGCTCACCCTGCGTTAATAACCATCGCGCTCAATATGAGACGAGATTGGGACTGATCTTGTATGTCACTTGCTGGAATTCTGAGGAGAAGCGCAGGTCAGTCGACGGTCATATGACATCGAAACCGGGTACCTACAACCCTTCTGTGAAATCCCAGTTCGGCAGGCCGACGCAGTCGTTGTCGCGAAAATCAGTTTGCGGTGGCTCATAGGGTTGTTGTGTGGCACATCTCGACGTATCAAGGATCAGCTACGGCCTACCGGACGGCCGTCCGCTGCTCAACAACGTCTCGCTGCGCGTCGGCGATGGGGAGCGCGTGGCACTGATCGGCGCCAATGGTGCGGGCAAGTCGACTCTGTTGAGGATTGTGCTCGGGGAGATCGAACCTGACGAGGGCTCGATCGCCCGCACCGGAGGCATCGGGGTGATGCGACAGTTCATCGAAGGTGATACCGTCCGCGACCTGCTCCTGAGTGTCGCCCCACCGCCGGTGGTCGACGCCGCGAGAAGAGTCGATCGCGCCGAGCGCAGCATGCTTGAGTCGGCTACCGAACGCTCGCAGATGAAGTATGCGAATGCGCTGGCGGCATGGGGAGAAGCCGGTGGCTATGAGATCGAAGTGTTCTGGGACGTCTGCACCGACGCGGCGCTTGGCATCCCGTACGACCGGGCAGCATCTCGTCCGGTGGAGACTTTGTCCGGCGGTGAGCAGAAGCGCCTCGTGCTTGAGGCCTTGCTGCGTGGTACCGATGGGCTCCTCATCCTCGACGAACCGGACAACTTCCTCGATGTGCCAGGCAAGCGCTGGCTCGAGGACCGCCTGCGGGAGTCCGACAAAAGCGTCCTCTTCGTGAGCCACGACCGTGAGCTTCTGGCACGCTCGGCGACGGCCGTCGTCACACTGGAGCTCGGTGCTGCGGGAAGCACCGCATGGACCCACTCGGGTAGCTTCGAGACCTATCACGCGGCTCGTGAAGCCCGCTTCGAGCGGCTCGACGAGTTGCGCCGCCGCTGGGACGAAGAACACGCGAAGCTCAAGGCCCTGGTGTTGATGTACAAGCAGAAGGCAGCCAACAACGACGGGATGGCATCTCGGTATCAGGCTGCCAAGACACGTCTCCAGCGCTTCGAGACAGCGGGACCTCCGCACGAACTCCCGCGGGAGCAGCGATTCCAGATGCGCCTCGCCGGCGGGCGAACCGGCAAGCGAGCGGTGGTGTGCGACCAGTTGGAGCTCGTGGGCCTTATGTTCCCGTTCGACGCCGAGGCCTGGTACGGCGACCGAATAGCTGTTCTCGGGGCCAACGGATCCGGCAAATCGCACTTCCTTCGGCTTTTGGCGGCCGGCGGGACCGACCCAGAACCCGAGCACGAGCCCGCTGGTGACCTTCCGATCGAGCCCGTGGAGTTCGAGGGCCACGCCAGACTCGGCGCTAGAGTCCGGCCAGGGTGGTTCGCACAGACCCAGCGTCGACCCGATCTGGCCGGCCGGACCCTTCTGGAGGTGCTGCACCATGGAGACGGTCGCAGAGACGGGCTCGACCGTGAGTCGGCCACACGTGCGCTCGCACGCTATGAGCTCGCTCATGCTGCGGAGCAAGTCTTCGACTCTCTGTCCGGCGGGCAGCAGGCGCGATTTCAGATCTTGCTGCTCGAGCTCGGTGGTGCCACTTTGCTTCTGCTCGACGAGCCCACCGACCACCTAGATCTGGAATCAGCGGAGGCATTGCAGCAGGCGATCGCCGCATTCAAGGGCACTGTCATAGCCGTGACGCACGATCGCTGGTTCGCCCGTGACTTCGACCGATTCTGGATCTTCCAGGAAGACGGGGAAGTCGTCGAATCGGCAGTGCCGGTGTGGGACGAAGGCCGCGTTGTCCGTCCGAGGTGATCACGTCGCCAGCCGCTGTTTGCGCGAATTAGCCACCGCCGATCGGGTCCCCGTCGCATGGCTCCCGAGGCGGGCCTACCAGCATGATCGCCAGGCGTGGTGGCGGCCGGTTCAAGGTGACTCAGCGCAGATGCGGTGCAGGGTTCGGCGGCCGACTTGGCTGAATTGCGGGTTGCTGTTGACGTAGTACCAGACCGCGCCCATAGCCTGCTGAAACGCCCAGGCCTTTCCGCGTTCCCATTCGGCGTCACCAACGTCGAGGCATTCCCGCATTACTCGCCGTGGTTCACGGTCTAGTAGGTGCCAAGCGCTGACCAGGTCCAAGGCCGGGTCTGCTGCAGCGAGTCCACCAACGTCGAGAACACCGGCCAAGCGGCCGTTGTGCACCAGAAGGTTGCCGGGGAGCAGATCGCCGTGGTTCATCACATCAGGACTGTCTCCGCGGGGTAGCGCGCGCATGGTTTCCCAGATGCGGCGAAGGACGGCGACATTCAACAGTCCGTCACTGCGCGTGAGGCATTCTTGGATCCACTCATCGTGGGCCGCGAGTACGCCGCCGCGTCCGTACCCGCTGTAGCGTCGTCCGTGAGTGTCGATATGGCGCACGTCAGTGATGAATTCTGCCAATTCCGTGGCAAATACGACTGACTCACCGGGATCCCTTTCGATCGCTACTGTGCCGTCAAGCCACGTTTGGATCAGCCACGGCATTGGATAGCCCCGGCCGGGCGCACCGATCGCCAGGGGCTCCGGGGTCGGGAATCGGGTGCAGCCCGCAATTTCGCGGGCCGCGTCGGCCTCCATCCGCAGTTCGCACGATACTGATTCGACGTCACCGATCTGCAGGCGAAACCGCGCCGCCAGCCGGTCTCCGATACGGAAGATCGCGTGCACCGTGCCGCTGGAGGAGACCCGGTGCACTCGAAGATCGCGCCATTGAGGAAACTGTTCCTCGATCAACGCACGCACTGTCCTGGCAGTGATCGCCAACTGGCCGGCGTGCATGTTCACCAGCGAAGGCTTGCAGGCCACGGGCTGTCGCCGCAAACGAATATCGACTCGCCCCAAGCATCTTGGGTCTGGCCGAGATTGCGGACCGTTGCCGCGGCGAGCGGGGTGCCAAGATGGGTGCCATGGACCGCATGGGCGCCGGATCTGTGATCGCGTGGCTGCTGGATTCCGATCCGGCATTGCGCTGGCAAGTTCAGCGTGATCTCGTGGGCGAACCGCCCGAGGTCTGGAAAGCAACGCGGGCGCGGACCGCGACCGAAGGTTTCTGCGCGGCCCTGCTTGGGTGCCAGGATCCGGATGGCCAATGGGCAGGGGGTGCGTACTTCCCAGCAGACTTCGATTTCGACGGTCCCGAGGCTGCACAAGGCGCCGGTCAGCCCTGGACGGCCACGACGTGGACGCTCAACTCGCTGCGGGAATGGGGTCTTGACGCGAGCATCTTGCACGGGCGCCGCACCGTCGAGCTCCTCGCGGCGAACTCCCGCTGGGAGTACGAGGACCTGCCCTACTGGAGCGGCGAAGTGGACTGCTGCATCAACGCCTGGACGGTCGCCAACGGTGTGTGGCTCGGTGCGGACATCACCTCGATCGTCGACTGGTTCGTCGAACATCAGATGTCCGAAGGCGGCTGGAACTGCGACTGGGTAGAGGGCTCGACGAGATCGTCATTCCACTCGACCCTCAATTCCCTGAAGGGCTTGCTCGCCTACGACGCGGCGACCGGTGGCACCGATGAGACCCACGCCGCTCGGCGCTGCGCGCAGGAATATCTGTTGCAACGTGGGCTTTTTCGCCGCCTGTCGACGGGCGAGCCGGTAGCTCCGTGGGTGAACCGGTTCGCCTATCCGTTCCGCTGGTCCTACAACGTCCTCAACGCAGCTGACTACTTTCGCCAGGCCGCACTGGTTGACCAGGCGCCCCCGGACCCACGCATGGCCGACGCGATCGAACTCATCCGTACTGCCCGGCAGCCGGATGGCACATGGCTGCAGGGTGATCGGCATCCCGGGCGAGTGTGGTTCGAAGTCGACGTACCGGCGGGCCAGCCCTCCAAGTGGCTGACATTATTCGGGACACGAGTGCTGCAGTGGTGGGATTCGCACGTTTCCCCAGGGAATACCGATTGACCGCCCGGTGGCCACATGTGTGCAATCGGTGGCGAGGTTTGTCGTCGAGCAGTCGGCGGACGCCGGTGGTTTGCCGGAACCGGAAACTCCGTTCAGCAGCATCACTTGCCCATGCGGGTGCGGACTCAGACCTGTGTCGGGCTCGCTTCAGCTGGTTGCCAGTGCTGTTGGGCGGCCTGGACCGTTTGTTGGAGCAGTACAGCGATGGTGGTTGGTCCCACACCCCCGGGTACGGGCGTGATGAGACGGGCTCGGTCGGCGGCGGCCGTATATTCGACGTCGCCGATGTTCCCCGGGTTGTAGCCGGCGTCGATGACCACGGCTTGGGGTTGATCCAGTGGCCGTTGACCAGGTCTGGTCGGCCGACCGCGGCGATGACGACGTCGGCGCTGGCTACCGTCTGGGGCAGGTTTGCGGTTCGTGAGTGGCAGTAGGTGACGGTGGCGTCGCGGGCGAGGAGCAGCATACCGACGGGTTTGCCCAGGATGGGGCTGCGGTCGATGACGCCACCGGTGGTTCGCGCGGTCGGGACGTGGTGGCTGCGGGATTCGAGGCCGGTGCTGCGACAGCGATTTGCTTTCATGCGTACGTAGGTGTGCGAAGCGGGATCGTCACCGACCAAAACCGTTGCCAAACACGGTTTACGGCCGCTGATGGTATGGAAGTTCGCGGCCTCTTCGCGGGTTTGGTCGAGTATGGCTTGGGCGACACGGGTGCCGTCGATGATCTCTGCGGGCACGGGGTTCCTCCTCATGAGGAGGAGCACCCAGGCGGTCGATGCGTCCGAACGTTGCTTCCCGGTGGTGTCCCACCTGCGCCAGTCGCCAGGACACCACTGTAGCCGCTGCGGAGTGCACGACCGTTCCAAGGATCAGCGGCGCAGCGGAATTGCATTACCAGTGTCGTCAAAGATGACGACACTGAGCCTCATGGTGAGCCCATGTTTTCTGGGATAGTCGTCAGCGCGATGTCCCGGTCTGAGGCAGCAGCGATCTCCCAGATGCCCGGCAGCATCGACGGGTTAGCGTCCTTCGGCGAGGGGTGTCACCTTGGCCTGACGGCGATGGCCTCGATTTCGAAAAGCAGCTCAGGGCGGACCATTCCCGCGACGATGGTGGAACGTGCGGGATATGGTGGCGCGAAGTAGCTCGCGTAGATCTCGTTCATCTCTGCGAAATCGGAGTGGCGGGTCAGGAACACCGTGGTCTTCACCACCGAGGTCAACGAGGTGCCTGCGTCCTCGAGCCGGTCACGCAGGTTCTCGATCGCGATTATCGCTTGGGCTGCGAACTCACTGGGGATGTGTCCCTGTGCGTCGCGTCCTATCTGACCGGAGGTGAAGATCCACCCATCGTGAGTTCGGTGGTGGCTCAATGGTATTGCGCTCATGTGTCCTTCATGAAGTTGGGGGCGAGCTGTCAGAAGACGAGAGCGTTCATCTGGAGACTCTCGTTCTCGAGTCGGTCTATGCGCAGGCTGTCGATGTTGATGCTGTGCGCTCGGCCATCGATGACTTCCTCGGCGATTACTTGTCCCACGGTGGGGGCCTGCATCACTCCGTGGCCAGAAAATCCGCACGCATTCACCCAGTCTGGTTGTTGTGCCATCGAACCGAGGAATGGTCGGTGATCGGGTGTGATCTCGTACGTGCCCGCCCAAGAGGCCGTATGGTCGATCGGTACTTCGTCGAGCCAGGGAAACCGTTCGACGCCGGTTTCCAGCGCCTTCTCCAGCCAGTCCCAGTCCATGCTGGTGGTGTATCCGGGTTCCTCGTTGGGGTTCGCAAAGCCCATCAGCAGACGTGCTCCCTCGCTGCGCAGATAGAACCCCGTGGCCACGTCAATGGTCATCGGCAGCGGATGGGTGACGGCGTTCTCGGCGCTGGCGAAGATCATCCGCCGAAAGTGCTGGACCGGTACGGTCAAACCGGCCATTTCACCGACTGCTCCGGCCCACCCGCCTGCGGCGTTGACCAACGTTTTCGCTCGGATGGTGCCGCCCGTGGTCGTCACATGCCAGCCGTTGGCGTCATGATCGATCGCGGTGACCCTGTGACGGAAGTGCACGGTGGCGCCCAGTGTCCGGGCCATCGCGAGGTATGTGGTGGTCGCCAGGTGAGGGTCGACGACTCCGTCGGCGTGACCCCAGGTGCAGCCACCCAGGCCCCCGGTCTCGAAAGGGGTGTACTTCTGCGCCTCGGCGGGTGTGAGGATGTCGACCGCGATGCCCATCGACCGTTGTAGGGCGACGGCATTCAGCTGTTGTTCCCATTGCTGATCGGGTACGAGGAGCAGATAGCCGGTGGGGACATAGCCGACATCCACTCCGTACAGCGTGGCGAAGTCGCGATATGTCTGGATTCCACCCCACGACAGCGCGATGTTGGTTGCATCCATCCACTGCGTGCGCAGCGAGGCGAAGGATCTCCCCGAGCTGCCCATCGCGGCGGCCTCGTAGGCGTCGAGCACGGCGACGCCGGCCCCGCGCCGAGCAAGGTGATAGGCGCAGCTGGCGCCGACGATCCCCGCACCGACGACGACGATGTCGACGGTGCCAGGCATCCTCCGTGAGGTCAGGCTGTCGGACATTGCGGCCTATCCTGTGCGCCGATCTTCATGCCAGGACCGGGAATTGGTCGACGGGAAAGACTTCGGCCTGCGGGCTGCGCTGCTGCACGAGTACGCCGCCGTCCACGACCAGGCGGGTGCCGGTGACATACTGCGCATCGTCGGAGGCCAGGAACACCGCGGGTCCGGCGAGGTCGTCTGCCGTGCCTCCGCGGCCCAATGGCACGGTCTGGTCGCGCCGGCGCAGCGATTCGGTGGCCTCATCAGGGTTGGTGGCAATCAGGCCGGGTACCAGAGCGTTGACGCGGACTCCATACGGAGCGAGTTCCAACGCAGTAGATCGGGTGAGCGCTTCGATGCCGCCTTTGGAGGCGTCGTAGGCAACCATGCCCCGATGCGACCGTGTCGCACCGCCGCTGGACAAGTTGATGATGCTTCCCCGCTTCTGCCGCGCCATGATCGGCGCCGCCTTGCGCAGGCACAGGTACTGACTCTTCAGATTGGTGGTGAGATAGTGATCCCACCACTGTTCGTCGGTGTCGAGGAAGTGCTTCAGAATGCGGCTCTCGGCGGCGTTGTTCACCAAGATGTCGACGGTTGAGAACTCCAACAGTGCCACGTCGAACACGGCGTCGACGTCGGCACTGATGCCCACGTTGCCGGCAACGCTGACCGCCTCGCCCCCGGAGTCGACGATCGCCTGGGCGGTCTCCTCTGCGACAGTCTTGTCGATATCGGCGATGACAACCTTGGCGCCCTCGGCGGCGTATCGTTTGGCGATGGCGGCGCCGATCCCGCGGCCGGCGCCGGTGATGATGGCGACCCGGTCGGCTAATCGCCCGGTCTGGGTGGTCATTTGGTCTCCTTCTCTAGTGCCGTGCGGAGGTCGTTCCACAGGTCTTCGACGTTTTCGCAGCCCACACTGATGCGGATCAGCGATGACGGCGCACTGGAGCCGCTGTGCCGGGCTCGGCGATCGATCAGGCTCTCCACTCCGCCCAGGCTCTTGGCGTTGATGAATACGCGTACGTTGGCGCATACATCCTCGGCGTGCTCGGCTCCGCCGTGCAGCTCGAAAGACAGCATCGCGCCATAGCCGTCCATGAAACGGCTCGCCGCCTCGTGTCCAGGGTCTTCGGGCAGGCCCGCATAATGCACCGCGCTGACTGCTGGATGCGCCGAAAGGCGTTGCGCCAATATGAGTGCCGAGCGCTGTGCTGCCTCCACGCGCAACGGCATGGTACGCAGTCCACGAAGCGCCAGCCAGGACTCCAGGGCGCCGGGCGTGGCTCCCAGTTGTGCTCGGACGTGACGCAGCTTTTGCGCGGATGCACGATCGCGGGTGCTTACCACTCCGAGGAGCAGATCACTGTGTCCACCAATGAACTTGGACGCACTATGCATGGCGAAGTCGGCGCCGAACTCGAGCGGACGCTGCAACAGTGGGGTGGCGAAGGTGGAATCGACAGCGATGCGAACCGGCTCGTCGCGCAGCGCCGCGCAGATGCGGTCGAGTTCGGCGATCGCGACCAGCGGGTTACTGGGGTTCTCCAGCCAGAGCAGGTCGGCGCCTGTGGCGGCTCGCAATGTCGCCTCGGTGTCACAGGTGTCGACCTCGTCGAGGGTGATCCGTCCAGCCGAGGCCCGCTCGGAGAGCAGGCTGCGGGTCCACGCATAGCCGGCGGCCGGCCCAACGACGCGGGCGCGGGCAGGAAGGGTCTCGATGATCGCAGTCGTCGCCGCGATGCCGGAAGCGAAAGCGACCGACATGCCCCCTTCCAAAGTGCCGATTGCCTCCTCGAACGCCACCCAGGTGGGTGAGCCTTGTTCGCGGGCATAGTCGCTGCCGTAGAAGTTCGACGACAACGACAGCGGCGGATTCAGGGGGGCGCCGTGGGATCTGGGGCCTCGGCCCGCGTGTATCGCAACGGTCGATGTGTGCAGTCGATCTTCGGCCATGCGGACAGAACTTACTGAGGTTCAGTGGCTTTGGATTCCGACATTCGTCTGAACTTCGAGCCCATCCTTCAGACGAGCCACGACGTCGGCCCGATGCGGATCTCGATCCTTCGAGCCGCCGGCCTTGTCCGGTGGTGCCATGAAGAGCGCCCAACTGAGTCGGGCTGGCGTGATCCCGGCCAGATCGGTGGTTGGCCGGTGCTCGAAGTGCTTACATGGTGGTCGTGGCAGCTGACAGTCCCGATGACGGCGTGCAACAGGCCATCGACCTTCTCGAGATGGTGTTGTCGCACCCGGTCATCCTCGAGGATGCGACGCTGCGCCCGATCGCCTACAGCAGACAGCCTGACGACATCGACGGCGCACGTTTGGAGGTCATCCTTCATCGGGGAGTCCGGCCTGAGTTCCTTCGGATGTGTCACGACCTCGGTATCGCCACCGCGAAGGGGCCGATATGGACCCCTGAACGGCCGGAATGGAATATGAACCAACGGTTGTGTGTTCCGGTCCGCCTACACCGCTCGCTTGTGGCATACCTGTGGGTGCTGGCGCCGAGGGGATCGTTGTCCGATCAGCAGCTCGATGCCGTGACTGCGACGGCATCTTTCGTCGCCAAAGCACTCGATGCGAAGCGCAAGCGGCGGCGCAGCGCAGAACAGGCCAATCAGGTGGCGTTGGCGCGGCTGCTGGGTAGCGAAAGCGATCAGGCGACGCTGCTGGCGAGCCTGTCCAGCGACGAGAATTTGCCGTCGGACAGTCAGGTGATCGTGGCGGTGTTCGATTGGCTGGACAACACCGACCCGATCGGCGGCGAGGACGTCATCGACGCGGTGCTGGCGATCAAGGACCACCTGCCCGGAACAGAGCTGCCGGTTCGGTGGATGGTGCACTTGGCCGACAGCCCCGCGGTCTTGGCCGTGATGGGTCCCGAGGTGAGGTTGGGGGAGTCCACCGTGGCGCGTGCCGTCCAGGCCAGCTTGGCGGCGCACTTCCAGCGTCCGGTCGTGGTGGGCACCGGAGGTGACGCCGTCCCGCTGCGGGAGGCGCGCGGTGCTTACGAACGCGCGCTGACCACGACGTGGGTTGCCCGTAGCTCGGGAGGCGGGGGCGGCACGACATCCTGGGCGGATGTGGGGTCGTGGCGGCTGCTGGCGCGGCTGGCTCGGGCCGTCCCGGATCCACACACGATGGCCGACGATCTCCACCCGGGCCTTGTGCGGCTGCTCGCGGACGGGCGCATCGATCTGATCGACACACTCGAGGTGTTCCTGAGCAATGGTTCGGATGCTCGCGCCACGGCCGAGGCGCTACATCTGCACCGGTCGACGTTGTACTACCGCATCGAGCGCATCTCCGAGATCACCGGAGCCAACCTCAGAGATGGCGAGACCTGCTTCGAACTGATGCTCGGACTGCGCCTGGCCGCGTTGCTCGGCCTGCGGGGGAACCGTTTGGACGGCGGTCGGAATACGTCGGGATAGTTGCGACAACTGTTCGATGCTCGTGCTGTGACGTAAGCCATACGCTGCCGAAATGTCACAAACCGCACTCGAACTGACCACAGCACTGAACACCGACTGCGGTGAGGGCTTCGGGAACTGGCACGTCGACGACGCCGAGATCCTGTCGGTGGTCAGTGATGCGAACATCGCCTGCGGATTTCACGCCGGAGATCCCGACACGCTGGCGAGAACTTGTGCGCTGGCCGCCGAGTTTGGTGTCGGGATCGGTGCGCACGTGGGTTTCCACGACCTGCGGGGGTTCGGCCGCCGTTACATCGCGGTGCCAAGAGACACCTTGACCCATGACGTGATCTACCAGATCGGTGCATTGGACGCCTTCGCGTCGGCTGCCGGCGCGGTCGTGTCGTATGTGAAGCCGCACGGCGCCTTGTATCACTCTGCAGCGCGTAACGAACACCACGCCCGAGCAATCGTCGACGCCATCACGTCGCTGAACAGGCCCTTGTCATTGCTGTGTCAAACCGATTCGCTGCTCGCCGAATACGCGCGAGAGTCCGGAATCCCCGTCACAGCTGAGGGTTTCATGGACCGTAGCTATGCCGCCGACGGCACCTTGGTGCCGCGGTCGCAGCCGGGTGCCGTCATCGACGATCCATCCGCGGCAGCTGAACAGGCCGTGCAGATGATCACCACCCAGACGGTGACCGCCGCCGACGGATCGTCGATCCCGATGAACGTTCAATCGCTGTGCATACACTCCGATTCGCCGGGTGCAGTGAATCTCGCTCGCACCGTGCGCTCGGCGCTCGAAGATGCCGGTGTGAAGATCCAGTCGGCCATCGACCACCTATGACCGTCCAGCAGCTGTCGCGCTTCACGATTCGTCCGGTCGGTGCCCGCGCGGTTCTGTTGGAGTTGCCCACCCAGCAAGAAGTCCACCGGCTCGCGAATTGGCTGTTGCACAGGCAATTCGAGGCGGCCATAGAAGATGTCGTGCCTGGCGCCCGCACAGTCCTGATCATCGCCCGCCGGGACCAGACGGCCATCGCAAACATCGTGCAGCGCTACTCCGACTTCGGTGGTGGCGGTGCGACTCATGAACGTACCGTGGACATCCCAGTAACCTACGATGGGCCAGATCTCGACGAGGTGTGCGCCATACTGGGCATGAGTCGGGCCGAATTCGTTGCGACACATACCGGTGTCCACCACTCGGTCGCGTTCTTCGGATTCACTCCCGGCTTCGCCTACATCGACGGTGTTCCCGAACGTCTGCACGTTCCGCGACGGGCCAACCCGCGCGTGCAGATTGCCGCCGGAAGCGTGGCCATCGCCAACGGTTACACCGTTATCTATCCCGGAGGAACACCGGGAGGATGGAACCTGATCGGTCACACAACGTACCCGCCGCTGTGGGACATCGCCAACGATCCGCCCAACCGGCTGTCGGTGGGCGATCACATCCGGTTTCGGGGCAACCCGTGATCGAAGTACTTCGGACGGGCATGTTGGCGACCATTCAAGATGGCGGCAGACCGGGATACGCCCACCTCGGTGTGCTGCGCTCTGGCGCGGCGGACATCCGAAGCCTGCACTTGGCCAACCGACTCGTGGGTAACGACGAAACTGCGGCGACCATCGAAATCACCCTCGGCAATGCGGCATTCCTGTTCCACCGGGCCGCAGTCGTGGCTCTGGTCGGTGCGCCGGTTCCAACACGAGTCAGCGGAACGGCCGTCGCAACCGATCGCATCCTGTACATCCGCCAGGGCGAGGTGTTGGAACTGGCGGTGCCCTGCTGCGGGCTGCGCACCTACCTCGCCGTCGCCGGCGGTCTGCGCGCACCTCTGACCTTGGGCAGTGCGTCCACCGACACCCTCTCCGGTCTGGGACCCCCACCTTTGCAGGTCGGGCAGCAACTCGACGTAGGCTTGCGCCACCGTCCGGCACCTGTGTGGCCTGACTGCGTTCCCACGCCGGTCCCGTACCGTCACGACGTCCACGTCCGTTATCGCCGCGGGCCGCGTGACGACTGGTTCAGCGATGAGACTCTGGCTCAATTCGACAGCGCCCGTTGGACACTGACCGCCGAGTCCAACCGTGTGGGTGCACGGCTGTCGGGACCGGTGATGGCCGTCGCGCGCCAGGACCCCCTGCCGTCGGAGGGAATGGTTCTCGGATCGATCGAGATTCCACCCGCTGGGCAGCCGATCATTTTCCTCGCCGATCATCCCACCACCGGTGGCTATCCCGTCATCGGGGTGGTTGACGAATACGACGTGGCCGTCCTGGCTCAGACCCGCCCCGGGTCGTCAATCCGCTTCTCCCGCGCGATGACTACGCGGAGCGGGCAAGGATGAACCGCCGCAGCAGATCACCAGCCGTAGTGGGCCGCCATCGCGTGTGGTCATCGCGTCCGCCTTGATTGCACACGCAGCCTTGACGCCCGACAATGCGCCGGCCGAATGCCAAGCCACCGACATCCAAGGAATTGTGTCCACCGATGTCGCGACTGAAAGTTCTTCTACCACAGTTTCTATGAGTCACATACTGCCGCGTCGGCGGAGTAGCCCGACGATTCACACCAACCATGGAGCACCTGATGCACACATACACAGCCGATGCCGGCCTCAAACGGACGTTGAAGCAACGGCATCTGTCGATGATCGCCATCGGCGGAGTGATCGGCGCGGGACTGTTCGTTGGGTCCAGCGCGCTACTGCACAGTTCCGGGCCCGCGGCGTTTCTGTCGTATGCCATCACCGGCCTGATGGTCATCATGGTCATGCGCATGCTCGGCGAGATGGCGTTGAGCAATCCGGCAGCGGGTTCGTTTGCCGGATACGCCCGTAACGCCTTCGGCGGGTGGGCCGGGTTCACCACGGGGTGGCTGTACTGGTTCTTCTGGGTCGTGGTGGTCGGGTTCGAGGCCGTGGTGGGCGGCAAGCTGTTGCAACGCTGGATCGACCTGCCGTCGTGGCTCATGGCGGCGGTCCTGCTCTTGGCGATGGTGGGCACCAACCTGCGCTCGGTACGCGGATTCGGCGAATTCGAATACTGGTTCGCAGGTATCAAGGTCGCTGCCATCGCGGCCTTGATCGCGCTCGGTGCCGCATTCGCGGCGGGAGCATGGCCGGCGAAGTCCCCGGACTTCACCAACCTGACTGCGCACGGTGGATTCGCGCCCAACGGCTACGTTCCGGTATTGGCAGGCGTCGTGGTCGCCGTGTTCTCGATGGTGGGCCCCGAGATCGCCACCGTCGCGGCTGCCGAGTCCTCTGAGCCAGAACGGGCCGTGGTGAAGGCCACCAATTCGGTGATCGTGCGCGTGCTCGTCTTCTACGTGGGCGCTGTCTTGGTCCTGGCCACCGTGGTGCCGTGGACACAGTTCACCGTGGGGCAGTCGCCCTTCGTCGAAGCGTTGAGCGTCATGGGAATTCCTGGCGGTGCGGACGTGATGAACGCAGTGGTGCTGGTGGCGGTCCTGTCGTGTCTGAACTCCGGGATCTACACGGCGTCACGCATGTTGTTCGGACTGGCAGCGGCCGGCGATGCGCCACGCAGCGCGGCCCACCTCACCTCGCGTGGTATCCCGCGTAACGCGTTGATGATCGCCACCGCGATCGGATTTGCCTGCATCGCCCTCGATTATTTCTCACCCGACACGGTCTTCGCGTTTCTGCTCAACGCTTCAGGGGCGACCATCCTGATGGTGTACTTGATGATCGCGCTGTCGCAGATCAAACTTCGCGCGAGCATGCCCGCAGTCGAGGCCAAGCAGCTACGGCTCAAAATGTGGTTTTTCCCACACCTGTCGTTGCTGGCGGTCGCGGGCATCGTTGCGGTGTTCATCTCAATGTTCTTCGTCGATTCGACGCGATCGCAAGTCACATTGAGCGCGGGTGCCCTCGTCGTCACGCTGTTGGCCTATCAGCTGCGGCGCCGGTTTGCGCCGCGACTGATGAGCGCCGAGGCTGCGCCACCGGCCCCGGCCGCCGCACCGGGACGCGATGCGCTGCGGTGAGCGCGCTTCGGCTCCGACATCGCGACTGCCTGCCCACTTCGATCCACACCACCCTGAACGCGCACAATACTGGAGGAGGACACCATGACGGCGATGACCAAGCAGCGAGAGCTCCGCGCCGAATTCGCCCGACGTCTGTCGTTGCTGTACGGCAGGGAAGTGCCTGCCTACGCGGCCCTCCTACAGGTGTCGCAGGAGGTCAACGCCGCCGTTCTGGCCGAACGCGGAGACACTGCCGAACGCCTCGGCTCGATCGCACGGGTGACAGCCGAACGTCATGGCGCCATCCGGGTCGGCACTCCCACCGAGATTGCCCAAGTCGGTCGGATCTTCGCGGCGATGGGTATGCATCCGGTCGGGTTCTACGATCTCCGCGACGCCGCCGACAAAGCTGTGCCCGTCGTCTCCACTGCATTTCGACCGATCGATGTCGAAGAACTGGCCTACAACCCATTTCGGGTGTTCACGTCAATGTTGGTACCTTCGGACCGGCGTTTTTTCACGGTCGATCTCCAAAAGCGGCTGAACACGTTCCTTTCTCGGCGGGAGCTGTTCAGCCCGGAACTGCTCTCGCTCGCCGATCGCGCGATCGCAGACCATGGACTGCCGACCTCGGACGCCGAGCGTTTTCTGAAGTTGGCCACCGATGCCTTCAAGTTGTCCAACGAACCCGTGGACCGAGGGTGGTACGAAGAACTCGAGCGGGTCTCGTCCGTCGCCGCCGATATCGGTGGGGTGGGCTCCACCCACATCAATCACCTCACGCCGCGCGTGCTCGACATCGACGACCTCTACCGCCGCATGGACGCCCAGGGCATCGAGATGATCGATGCCATCCAGGGCCCACCGCGATGGTCGGGACCCGACCTGCTGCTGCGGCAAACGTCGTTTCGCGCACTCGCCGAACCACGGGTTTTTCGTGAGCCCGACGGCCGGGTGACCGAAGGATCGCTGCGCGTGCGCTTCGGTGAGGTCGAGTCACGAGGAATCGCTGCAACGCCTCGCGGCCGAGCGCTCTTCGACCAGTTGAACACCGAGATCGACCAACGGGTACGTGAGGCGTCCTCAGGAGGGCCTGTTTCCGCCGCACAGCGCACGGACATCGGCGCGGCCATCTGGAACGAGCGGGTCCCGACGACCGAGCGTGGCCTGGTCGACGAGGACCTCGCCTACTTCACCTTCGAATGTGTGGACAATCCGCCGCGACGCGGGCAGCCCCCGACCGCAGGCCTGCGTACCTTGTTACGCGACGGTTGGGTACGGGCCCGTCCCATCGTGTATGAGGACTTCCTGCCGAAGTCGGCTGCCGGCATCTTTCAATCCAACCTCACCTCGGATGGCGGCAAGGGCAACGCCAGCACCACGGCGGTTCCGGCCGATTCCACATGGATGGAGGGAATTCTGGGCGTCCCGTTGCACGACCCACACGACCTCTACGCTGCAATCCAGGCACGGTCGTTGGCAGAGGTGGCCCGCCATCTACGCTTGCCCATGATCGTCGCCGATGACGCGCCGGCCGCCAACGACGCCGGCTACGCCGACACGGCACATCCGCCGGCGAACGTGGACGCGTAGCGCTGGTGATCAACGAGCAGATGACGACGGTTGATGCGCTCGCCAAGGCCCTACGCGAGAGAAATGTCCGAGATGTGCTGTCAGACAGCACATCTCGTGCACTCTACTCCTCGGACGCCTCGTTGTACCGGGTGCAACCCATCCTGGTGGTGCGTCCACACGACCCGGACGAGGTGGGCGCGGTGGTCGAGTTCTGTCGCGACGAGGGGATTGCGCTGACCCCGCGTGGTGCGGGCACGTCGGTGGCCGGCAACGCCATCGGCCCGGGCGTGGTGATCGACTTCAGCCGGCACATGAACAGAGTGCTCCGGGTCGACGCCGACGCGCGGACTGCGGTCGTACAACCCGGCCTGGTGCAGGTCGACCTACAACGCGCGGTGGCACCGGTGGGTTTACGCTTCGGCCCTGACCCCTCGACGTTCACTCGCTGCACCATCGGCGGGATGATGGGCAACAATGCCTGTGGATCACGAACATTGGGATACGGCAGAACCTCGGACAATGTTCTGGGACTGCGCGGAATCAGCGGCAATGGTGAGGAGTTGTCGCTGAGGGCGGGCAATGCCGGCCAATCATCGACGGTGACGGTGTTGCGGGAGGTGGTCGGCGCCAGTCTGGCCACCATCCGCACCGAGCTGGGCCGCTTCGGCCGTCAGGTTTCGGGTTATGCGCTGGAACACCTGCTTCCCGAGCGAGGCTACGACGTGGCGCGCATGCTCGTCGGGTCGGAAGGCACACTGGCGGTGATCACCGAGGCGACTGTGCGGTTGGTCAACGATCCGACATACGCGGTGTTGGTGGTGTTGGGCTTCGACGACATCGCCTCGGCCGGCGACGCATCGCCTCGGGTTTTGCTTGCCAAACCGACGGCATGTGAGGGCATCGACTCACGTATCGTCGACGTTGTCCGCGAGCGCCGCGGACCTCAGGCGGTGCCGGACCTACCCGCCGGCAGGGCGTGGCTGTTCGTCGAGATCGCGGGGGAGTCGCTCGACGACGTGAGGACTCGTGCGCGTCAAGTGGTCGGCGATTCTGGGGCGATCGATGCGCGGGTGGTCACCGATGCTGCACAAAAGGCGGCACTGTGGCGGATTCGTGCCGACGGCGCCGGGTTGGCGGGCCGCAGCCCCGCGGGTCTGCCGGCCCACGCCGGCTGGGAGGACGCCGCAGTTCCGCCCGACCGGCTCGGCGACTACCTGCGCGACTTCGACGTCCTGATGGATGACTTCAACGTCAGTGGTCTGCCATACGGCCACTTTGGTGATGGATGTATGCACGTCCGGATCGACCTGCCGCTCGATCGGCCCGGCGGGACGGTCGTGTTCCGCGAGTTCTTGGTGGCAGCGGCCAAGCTGGTTGCCCAATATGGAGGATCGTTGTCGGGCGAACACGGCGACGGACGTGCTCGAAGCGAGCTGCTGCCTCTCATGTACTCCCCAGATGCGCTACGCGCATTTGCCGCGGTGAAGCACTGCTTCGACCCCCATGGCGTTCTCAACCCAGGCGTGGTCGTCGATCCCCGGCCCCTCGACGCCGATCTGAGAGTCCCTGCGGCCCCGGTGATCCGGCGCAGCCTCGGCTTCGCATATCGCGAGGATGGTGGTGACTTCACCCAGGCCGTGCACCGTTGTACCGGTGTGGGCAAGTGCCGCGCCGACAACCGGGTGTCCGGTGGAGTCATGTGCCCGTCATTTCTGGCGACGCGCGAGGAGAAGGACTCGACGCGCGGCCGCGCACGGGTGCTGCAAGAGATGATCAACGGCACGAACGTCAGGGGCGGATGGCGCTCACCGGAAGTCCACGAGGCCCTCGACCTCTGTCTGTCGTGCAAGGGGTGTACCTCCGATTGCCCGACCGGGGTGGACATGCCCGCTTTCAAAGCCGAGGTGCTGCACCAAAGTTACCGTCACCGATTGCGGCCGGCCTCGCACTACTCGCTGGGCTGGCTGCCGCGTTGGGCGCGCCTGGCGAGCGTGGCGCCGCGTTTGGTCAACGGCGCCACTCGGGCGCCGGTATTGGGGGCCATGGCATTGTGGGTGGCTGGGGTGGACTCACGGCGCAACATCCCGCCGTTCGCCGGACAGACCTTCCGCGCGTGGTTCCACTCGCGCCGCAGCGATCAGCCGTCATCGTCGAGGCCGGTGCTGTTGTTCGTCGACTCCTTCACCAACTACTTCACACCCGAGGTCGGCCGTGCGACGGTGACCGTACTGGAGGCCGCCGGGTACCAGGTCAGGTTGACCGACAAGCAGCGGTGCTGCGCGCTGACGTGGATTTCGACGGGCCAACTCAGCGCTGCCAAACGGACGCTCAGGCGCACGATAGATGACCTGGACATCATCACCGACCATGGCCGGGTGCCGGTCGTGGGCATGGAGCCATCGTGTACTGCCGTGCTCCGTTCGGATGCGATCGACCTCGTCGGTGAACGCGCGGCGCCGGTTGCCGCCAACGTGCGCACGCTCGCCGAACTTCTCACCGAATCGCAGTGGAAGCCGCCACGGCTCTCCGGCACACATGTTGTGGCCCAACCACATTGCCATCACCACGCTGTGATGACCTGGAACGCGGATGCCGCACTGCTGGCCGCCTCCGATGCGCAGGTCCAACGCTTGGGAGGTTGCTGTGGACTCGCCGGTAACTTCGGTGTCGAGAAGGGGCACTACGAGGTGTCCGTGGCTGTGGCAGAACAGCAATTGATGCCCGCGGTGCGCGATGTCGGCGAGGACACCGTGGTGCTCGCCGACGGATACTCATGTCGGACCCAGCTCTGGGACCTCGCAGCGCGACGGGGACTGCATTTGAGTGAACTGCTGGCCTCGGCACTGGCCGAGATCGCCCCGCCATGACATCCGGGCGGCGCGTTCATCAGCCGGGAAACCCACCCGCCAGGCTCGTTCCGCGGTCACGACGCTCGCAAGACCCGCAGCGACGCCGACGTCGTGTTCACTGATTGCTATGCGGTGACAGGACTTCCAGCTTGGGTAGGGCGATAACTGAGAACTCTGAAACCGCCTGGGCGAGTTGTTCGTACAATGTCACCGTCTGCGGCCCTGATGTCAGTAGTCGTGCGACCAGAGCTGGGAAAGACGTCAAAATCTCGCCGCCCAGAGCCGCAACGGAAACCGCGGGCAAGTTATCGACGGCGTGCAGCGCTCGCCTGTATCTGTCAGAGGGCGGGCTGATCATGGTGTCGGGGTCGTCATTCGGCGACCACGATGGATCGGCCAGCTTACGCAGCACTGCCACCATGGTGAGGGCGACTTCGTCACTGCGCAGTCCGCGCACCAGGCCGAGAAGCAGACTCGACATCCCAGTGACGCCACGGGCGATCAGAACCCCTGACGGTGCCACGACTTCGATGACATCGTCGCGTTCGAATTCCCCGACGAGTCGCTTCACCCCCGAGGAGAACAGACTCGAGCGTTCGTGCACGATGCTGAGTTCGGCCTCGCGATTGATGACGATGCGTCCGCGGCTGACCGTCGCCATCGGATAGCGGCCGGCATTGCGCTGCGTTCGAACTCGGCCGGGAATCAGGGTGCCCGGGCAGTCTGGACCGATTGCCTTCAAGATGATCTCGTGACTGCGAGCTGAGGCCACGCGCGTGGAGATACCGTTCGAAGACGCCAATTCGGCGGCCCGAAGCTTCGACCGTATGCCGCCGCGACCGGTGCCCGGGCCTCTCGAGCCCACATTGTGCAGCTGCGATGCGTCGAGGACTCTTTCATAGGTCTCGGACGCGGCCGTCAGATAGACGCCGTCGGAATCGGTAAGGAGGAGCAGAAGATCGGCGTGCACGAGCACCGCCACGGACGCCGCCACGGCATCGTTGTCCAGACCGACCCGGTCCAGTGCGTCATTGCCGTTCACGATCGGAATCGCGCTCCGCGACAGCGCTTCGTCGATGAGTTTGGCGACCGACTGCGTCCGCGTGGGAGAGCGCATGTCGTTTTCACCGACGAGGATCTGCGCAACCAGATGTCCGGATATGTCGGCGACTGATCGGTAGATGCTCTGCAAGATGGGCTGCCCAACTGCGGCCGCCAGTTGTCGGTGGGGCCTTGGATGAGGGCGATAAACGCCGTCGTCCTGATGCCGTTGATTGATGACCGCCAGGCCCGATGAGACGGCCCCCGAGGAGACGATGACGACATCCCAACCCAGCGCCTGCGCACGGATGGCCGAGTCGATTGTGGACGCCAACAGTGCTGGGTCGGGCCCAACAGCCCGAGTGATCGAACTGGAGCCGAGTTTGACTACCATCCGTCGGTTGGTCTTCATGACGCATTGGATCATAGCGCCGGAGTTTCGCGGCCCCGCACTGGAGATCGAAAGCTAGTGTGCGCTGGGCCCACAACGCTCCGTGGGACCTGTCATCCACGGCGTGCAACACAGGCGACTTGCGGCAAAGGCCGCTCCCTGATCGGCCACATCGCCGTCGTAGCCAGTCGGTGTGTGCACGGCGAACTTGCGCCCGTCGGGGCACACAGGGGCATCAGTACCGAACAGCTCGCGGGTCTCCGCCTCGTAACACGGGCCGATCGATACCGAAGGTTCGCAGAGATTTCTACGGCAGAGAAGTTCGGTGTTCCTTCCGCATACCGCAGCACCGAGGAGGTCCTGGGCCACCGAGTGGACCTGGTGTCGGTGTATAGGCCGCATCCCACTCACGAGGACGCCGTGGTGGCAGCTGAGGTGGCCGGGGTGCATGTTCTGTGCGAGAAACCAATTTCCACGGATCTCGTCGCGGCCGAGCGCATGGTGCGCGCGTGTGAGGACGCCGGTGTAAAACTCAAGGTCTTCTTCCAACGTCGATTCTGGCCGGCCGCTGCGGACGCTGCTCGCCCACTGCGTGACCACCGGCATCGCAAGGCAGCCCAGCGTCGCCCAGTCCAGGTGGCGTTGTTTCGATGAGATCCCTTCACAGTTTGTGTCCAAAAGCCGGAGAACAGGCCACATCTTGTGTCTGGCTACGGCGTTGCGCACCTCATAACGTCATCGGTATAACGTCGCACGAGCACCGTGCCGACCCGGGCAAACATGTCGCGCATCAGGACTGTTCGGAGGCACGACGGCCGGCAACCGAACAGAGGATTTCCGCAATGGCATTGACCGCTCGACCGAACGACGAGTACGCACCCCTTCGAGAGGGTGCCGTTGTGCGGGCGTCGGACTCGGACGTCTTCACGGCTGACATCGTCATCGTCGGCTCTGGAATGGGTGGTTCGACGCTCGCCCATGCGTTGAGTCAGTCCGGCCGGGATGTCCTGGTGGTCGAGCGGGGGCATTTCCTGCCCCGCGAACCCGAGAATTCGATGCCCGAAGAGATGCACATCCACGGGCGCTACAAGACGGCCGAACCGTGGATCGACGCCCGCACGGGTGAACCCTTCCAGCCGGGCACGTACTACTGGGTCGGCGGTAACACGAAGTTCTACGGTGCGAGCCTGCCCAGATTCCGCCGCGAGGACTTCGGCGAGATCATCCATCACGACGGAACCTCACCGGCATGGCCGTTCAACTACGACGACCTCGAACCGTATTACTGCGAAGCGGAGCGCCTCTTCGAGGTGCACGGAACCACCGACGAAGACCCGACGGAACCGCCGCACTCACAGCCCTATCCACATCCGCCGCTCGCACACGAACCGGTGATCGAGCGTTTCTCGGGATCTCTCAAGCGTCAGGGGCTGCATCCCTTCCACACCCCGAACGGGATGAATCTCGACACCGACGAGCAACGACGCGCGTCGACCACATCCGACGGCTGTCCGTCTGAGTCCGACGTGAAGAGCGAGGCCGAAAATCGGGCCCTGCGACCTGCGTTGCATGAGAAAAATGTTCGGCTTCTCGTCGACTCCAAGGTCACGCGCCTCCTGACATCGCCGGACGGTCGCACGGTTGTGGCAGCCGAAGCGGTGAGCGGCAGCCGGACGGTCCGGATCGAGGCCAAGCAGTTCGTGATCTCGGCCGGCGCGGTGAACACCGCAGCCATCCTGCTGCGCTCGTCGACTCCTCAACACCCGGATGGTCTCGCGAACTCCTCGGGTCTGCTCGGACGAAACTACATGGTCCACAACAGCACTTTCTTCATTGCGATCGACCCCCGTCGGCGAAACACCACGGCATGGCAGAAGACGTTGGGGCTCAACGACTGGTACACCGCCGGACCGGACAACGAGTATCCGTTGGGCAACCTGCAGATGCTCGGCAAGCTGCAGGCCGCCATGATCAAGAATGCCCGGCCGTGGGCGCCGATGTGGGCGCTGAAGATGGCCACGGACCGCAGCCTGGACATCTACCTCACCACAGAAGACCTTCCGCGGCTCGACAACCGAGTGACCGTGGATGATCGTCACATCTACGTGCGGTGGCGACCGAACAATGTTGCGCCGCACCGGGAGTTGGTGAGGCGGGTTACCAAGGCCGTACGACGGGCCGGCTATCCGATCGTGCTGACGCAGCGGATGGGCATCGAGACCAATTCGCATATGTGTGGCACGGCAGTGGCGGGCCATGACCCCGCGCGCAGCGTACTGAACGGACAATGCCGAAGCCATGACGTGGAAAACCTATGGCTCGTGGACGGTTCGTTCTTCCCGTCGTCGGCGGCATTGAACCCCGCTCTGACGATCGCGGCGAACGCGCTGCGTGTCGCCCCGGATATCGCGTCGGCCGCGCAATAGACCAGAAGGGGCGGCGCCTGTCGGCGCCGCCCCTTCTGGCGTACTCGCTCAATCTCGCTCTGCGGAACGCGCACTTGGTGTCGGGGCGTCTTCGCGAATCAGGCGGCGGGAGCGGAGTTCATCCCAGAGATCCACGGGGATCTCCGTCCCGAAAAGGTCGGCGTTGCGGGCCTGTTGGCCGGGATTACGGGCGCCCAGGCACACGCTGGTGACAACAGGGTGGGCATAGGCGAACTGGAGTGCAACGGCTGCCAGCGGCACTTCGAACTCGTTGCAGACGCTTTCGAGTGCGCGGGTCTTGTCGAGGATGTCGGCGGGGGCCGGGCCATAGTTGAAGCGGGCACCGTCCACGGCGCCGGTTGCGAGCACGCCGCTGTTGTACACGCCGCCCAACACGATTCCCACGCCGCGGTCCTCACACAACGGCAACAGGTCGTCGAGTGGTTGCTGTTCGAGAAGTGTGTAGCGGCCTGCCAGCAGACAGATGTCGACGTCGACAGCTTTGACCGCGTCCAACATCACGTCGGTTTCGTTGACACCGAACCCGATCGCCTGCACCACACCCTGGTCGCGCAACATCTCCAGTGCCGGGAATCCGCTGACGATGGCCTGGCGGAAGTACTCCGGTTGAGCGTCACCGTGTGTGTAGACGTCGCAGTCGTGGATGAAAAGCGCGTCGAACCGGTCGGTGAGCATGCGTTGCATGCTCTGCTCGACCGCACGCATGACGCCGTCATACGAGTAGTCGTATGTCGCGACGAACGGTGGGATATCCAGGTAGTCACCGTTTCCCGCAGGAGCGCCGATCATCGGCGTCAGTACCCGCCCGACCTTGCTGGACAGCACGTATTCGGATCGGCTGTGCTGCCTGAGCGCTTGTCCGAGGCGGTGCTCGCTCAGGCCGTTGCCGTACCCGGGTGCGGTGTCGAAGTACCGGATGCCCTGATCCCACGATTGGTCCACCATCGCCAACGCTTCCAGCTCGGTGAAGGTGCCGTTGAAATTGCCGATCGGAGCACCGCCGTAGCCGATGGCCGTGAAGGTGAGTCCCGAGCGGGCATGGGTCCGTGTTACCGAAGGTTGCATGGGTTCCTCTACTAGCGACCCGTCGTGGTGGACCACGGCGGGTTTGTTACCGAATAACTGCTGCTGGGCGTGACGGGCAGCTTGTGAGTCGACCCGTATGCGGTGAGCGTCCACAACCCGGCGAGAAAGACGGCTGTCACAGCGGTGAGCCACAGGGCGTTCACCCCGGGACGGCCCATCGTCAACCCCTTTCGGCTGTTTCGGGTCAAAGCGGCACGATCCGTCACCGCGTGCGCACGCGGTGACGGATCGCGGGAGGTTGTCGCCTACTGGTGCTGTTCGGCGGCACGCATCTCGCGGTACTCGTCTGCGCGCTCGTCGGTGATGTGGGGCAGGGGCGGGAAGTCCAGCCATCCAGGCACGAACGGGCTGGCGAGGTCGCGGTCGGTGGGAACCTCGACCAGGACCGGAGCTTGAGCATCGAACGCCCGCTTGAACGTCGGCTCGAGATCGGCCGCGGACTCGACGCGGAACGATTCCAGCCCGAAGGACTTTCCGAGGTCCTTGAAGCTCGGGCTGTAGGGCGAACCGTCCGGGCGGTTGAACTCCGTGCCGATGATCCGGTCGGTTGCGTTGCGCTGCCCGCCTCGGATCGAGATGTAGCCCGAGTTGTCCTGCACGACGAAGACGACCGGAATGTCGTGTTGGACGGCGACTCCGATCTCCTGCGCGGTCATCAGAAAATCGCCGTCACCGGTGATACAGGCGACCTGCCGTTCGGGCGCGGCCAGCTTGGCGCCGAGCGCGGCGGGCACCGGCCAGCCCATCGCGGAGAAGCCGCCGGTGGTCAGGTGCGTCCGGGGCTCATACACCGGGAAGGTTTGCTTGACCGCACCCTGGGTGTTGCCCGACCCGGCGAGCACGATGCCGCTGCGGTCCATCACTTGGCGTAGTGCGTGCAGCGGCCGTTGCAGCGTGAAGGGAAACCGGTCGGTGTCTCGTCGGGCCGAAAGCTGATTTTCCCAGTCCGCCTTGCGTTCTGCGACTTCGGCGAGGTACTCGGTTCGCTCCGGTGTGCTGCCGAGGGACGCGACGATCGCCGCGACGGCAGGCTTGGCGTCGGCGAGGATCCCGACCTCGGCGGGATAGATCTTGCCGATCTCGTGCGGATCGATGTCGATGTGGATCAGTTTGGCCGGCGGGAAGGAGAAAGATCTGCCCTTGGCGTAACTGGAGGCAGACCAGTCCGTGAATCGACATCCGATGGATAACACGACGTCGGCGTTGGCCGCCAGGTAGTTGCCGTGGATGGTGCCGGTCTGGCCGACACTGCCGATGAACAGTTCGTGATCCTCGGGGAACGCGCTCTTGCCGTTCCACGTGGTGGCGACGGGAATGTTGAGGCCTTCGGCCAGGGCGCGGACCTCGTCGGTGGCGTTGGCGCTGATCGCACCGCCACCGACAACGATCACCGGCCGCTTGGCGGTGCCCAGCAGCGCGACGGCGCGTTCGATCGCCTCTGGATCGGGGTACTGAAGTCCGATGGGGAGCCGGCGGGCGAGGTCGTGGAAGTTGACCTCGGCAGTCTCGGCATGCAGATCCCAGGGCACCTCGATGTGGGCGGGGCCGCGGCGTCCGGTCAGCATTGTGGAGAAGGCCCGGTGCATGATGAACGGGAGGTCTTCGATGCTGTTGGCCACCCAGCTGCGCTTGGACACCGCCTCCGCCACCTGCGGAAATCCATTGTCCTTCTGGCGTTCCAGCTCTTGGAGGACGCCGCGGCCACGCATGTGGCGCGGCGGACCACCGGTGATCACCAGGACACTGGTGGAATCGCTGTATGCGGTCGCCAGGCCGAGCACGGTATTGGATGCCCCGGCGCCGATGGACGTGACGGCGGCCATGGGCTTGCCGGACACGCGGTAGAAGCCATCGGCGAGGTGGACGGCGCTCTGCTCGTGGTAGGTCTGGATGAAGGGGATCTTCGATTCCTCTTCGTTGAACGCGTCCATCAGCCCCCAGATGCCGTGGCCGGGAATGCCGGCCACATAGGGAACGCCGTACTCCTTCAGGATGCGGCCGATGACCTGTCCGCCGTTGAGCCTGGGCATGAACTCTCCTTTTCCGTACGTGCGACTTGCCGCGACATGGGGTCGTGTGTTCCTTGAGTCTTCCGATCGGAATGTGACTTGCATCAGACCCGATCTGAGAACTACATTGCCGATTGAATGCACACATCGTGCAGAAAGGCGGCGAAAGCGATGGCGATGACCGTCGAAGCGGCGCTTCAACTCGAGGTGTTCGAACGGGTGCCGCTGAGAGTCTACGCCGGACACGAGAACCTCGACCGCATCATCAGGTGGGTCCACCCGACCGAAATACCAGACATCGCAACCTTTCTCACCGGCGGAGAGATGTTGTTGACCGCTGGACTCGGGATCGGATCCAGCGCCGCGGAACAGGAGAACTACATCGCTGCACTCGCCGACGCGGGCGCAGCCGTCCTGGTCATCGAACTCAGCGGTCGGGCCTACGCGACGATGCCGGCGGCTCTTGTGGATGCTGCCCGGGATCGTGGGCTGCCGTTGGTGGGCCTGGCGGGGGAGGTGCCGTTCGTGGAGGTGTCCGCTCAGGTGCACGAGTCGATAGTGGACCAGCGCGTGCTCGACCTGAGCGCATACGAACGGCTGAACGCCACCTTCATGCAGATGCTGCTGGCCGGTCGGGACCCGGCCCGGTTCACCGACGCGCTGGCCGAGGAGGTGGGCCATCCCGTCGTCCTTGAAGACGCGACCCATCAGGTGGTGGCCTATTCCGCGAATTCCCCTGCGGACGACGATGTTCTGTCGCACTGGGAGCACCACTCACGCATCGAACACGAGACGTCGAACGAATCCGGTTCGGCGGGTGACGCCCCCAACTGCACGCGACGAGCCGTGGTGCTGCGTGGTGAGCGGTGGGGTTGGTTGCACGTGCTTCACGGCGGTGCAGCCCTGGTCGGCACAGCCGGATACGCAGTCGACCGCGCGACCGACGGCATCGCCATCGCCCTTCTCGGCGCCAGGGAAAGCGGTGCGAGATCCGCCCAACGTCAGAACGCGCTTGTGAGCAGGCTGCTGCTCGGCGATATCGACGGTGAGGCGTTCGTCGCAAGAGCTCTGCGCTTGGGACAGGACCTGCGGGAACGTGCCCTCGTGGTGGTTTCCGTACTCAAAGAGATGCCGCCCGGCGCCACGAGCGACGAAGCGATCGAGGAGTTCTGCCGGGCGATGCATGTGCCGGCCGTAGTCGCGGATCTGGGCGAACACACCCTGGCGATCATGGGTCTGTCGCCCACCAGTTCCGAGCGCAAGATGGTCGAACGCCTCCGTGCGCTCGACGTGCGCGCCGGTGTGAGTCGACCGGTGAGTCCCGCACAACTTCCGACAGCCGTCGAACAGGCGCGCAGCGCGGCATCGGTGGCCGCGGCCAAGCCCGACAAGGAAGTGCACCGATTCGACGACTTGGGGGTGCTGCGCCTGTTGGCGTCCTTGGCCGGCGGACCCGAACTTGCTCGCTACATCGAAGACGAACTCGGCCCGATTCTCAAACACGACGCCACCGCGTCGAACCCGCTTCTCCCCACGCTGCGCACTTATCTGTCCTGCGACGGGAACAAATCTCAGGCCGCACAACAACTTTTCGTGCAACGGCGCACGCTGTACTACCGGCTCGAGCGCATCACCAACTTGCTGCAACGGTCCCTGGACGACCCCGACACCCGACAGGCCCTGGTCTTCGCGGTGCGCGGCCATGACCTCCTGCAGCGCCAGTAGCGTCACTGAGCGCAACCCACATCCGAGTTGCACACCCTGTGCTGCGGGCGGGCGCAGACTGCACACCCTGAGTCTGTCCAGCCCCGCTGACCATTCGTACCGTTGAGTGACCTGCCCAACAGATACGGGGACAATCCCACTTTCAGCCCAGGGAGCTTTTTCTCGTGATACCTTCGCGTGCGGCATTACAGTCGCAGATCATCTCCGATCCTCCCGACGTCGTGGAAACCGACGTGGCCATCATCGGTTCCGGCATGGGCGGTGGCTGCCTGGCCTACGCATTGCGCGACAAGGGAATTCGAGTTCTCATAGTGGAACAGGGCGACTTCCTCCCCGTCGAACGCGAGAACTGGTCCTTCGACGCCGTACACACCGAGGGGAGATACAAGAACTCCGCGTCGTGGCACGACGCCACGACAGGCAAGAATTTCATACCCGGCAACTACCACTACGTCGGCGGCAGCACCAAGCTGTATGGGGCGACGTTGCCCCGCTTCCGCGAATGCGACTTCGGGCCGATCGAGCACGCAGACGGACTGTCGCCCGCATGGCCCATCGACTACGCCGACCTCGAGCCGTACTACGGCGAAGCCGAGCAAATGTTCTGGGTGCACAGCAACAAGGGAGAGGACCCGACGGATCCTTGGCGGTCCACCGATTACCCCTACCCGGGCCTGCCGCACGAGGGAGCGATGGCCAGGCTCGCCGAGAGCGCCAGAAAGCAGGGCCTGCATCCCTTTTCGGCTCCTCAAGCGCTCGATTACCGGCCTGGTGGCGGCTGCCTCCTGTGTGACACCTGCGACTCCTTCGCGTGCATGGTCGAGGCGAAGGGCGACGCCGACGTCTCGGCGGTCCGTCCCGCGCTCGCCGCGAAGACCAGGAATGTCGAGCTTCTCACCAACGCCGAAGTCGTGAGACTGGTCACCAGCCCTGACGGGAAGACCGTCGCGGCCGCGCAGATCCGTCATCACGACCGCCGAATAGAGGTCCGCGCGCACAGATTCGTGTTGTCCTGCGGCGCAGTCAACACCGCGGCGCTGCTGTTACGCTCCGCCTCCGATCAACACCGCCGCGGGCTGGCGAACTCGTCGGACCAGGTGGGGCGCAATTACATGGCGCACATCACCACGTTCTTCCTCGCTGTCGATCCGCGGCGCAAGAACGAGGCCGTCTACCAGAAGACGATCGGCATCAACGACTGGTACGAGGCCGGGCCCGGCAACATCTACCCGCTGGGCAACGTCCAGGGGCTCGGCAAACTGCGCGGCCCACAAGCCAAGATGGGCAAACCCTGGGTGCCGATGCCCATCCTCGACGAGGTCACCAAGTACACACTCGACCTGTTCATCCAGACCGAAGACCTCCCGCTTCCCGAGAACCGAGTGACTCTCCGGCCCAACGGTCAGATCAGCCTCTTCCGCAGGGAGACCAATCTCGCCGCGCACCATGAGCTCATCCGCCGTATGAAAAAGGTTGTCCGCAAAGCCGGCTTCCCGGTGGTGCTCACGCGAAGTCTCGGGGTCGAGGCGACGTCACACCAGTGCGGTACCGCACGCATGGGTGACGATCCGACCGCCAGTGTGGTCGACGCGAACCTGAAAGCCCATGACCTCGACAACCTGTGGATCGCCGACACGTCGACCTTCTGCTCGTCCGGGGCCGTCAATCCCGCCATCACCGCGGCGGCCCTGTCGCTGCGCCTTGGCCACTGCGGCGCCCTGACCAACTGACCCCTGCCCTTTCGGCGGCCGCGTGCAGCCCACGCATGCCGCTCGATCCCGCACACAAGGAGCACGCCCGTGACCGTGACCGCAGGCACCGACCCCACCTTGGCACCGCTGTTCGAACCGATCACGCTCGGCAACGTCGAGATCCGCAACCGCGTGGTGATGACCGGCCACGGCACCGGAATGGCAAAGGACTACCTTCCCACCGATCAGCATGTCGCGTACTACCGCGAGCGTGCCATCGGTGGTGTGGGTCTGATCGGTATGGCATTCCCGCAGATCCACCCGACCTCCCAGGACGTGCCGGGGGAGCCGCGGTCGTGGCTGCCGGAGATTGTGCCGGGCCTGCGAAAGATCACTGACGCGGTGCACGAACACGGCGCAAAAATCGTCATGCAACTCGGTCATGGTGGTCGACAGGGGCATTCGACCTTCACCGAGCGGGCCCTTTGGTCGCCGTCGAACACGCCGTGCCCGTTCAACCTCGAGATGCCCAAGGCGATGGAGATCGAGGATATCGACGAGATCGTCGCCGCACACGCCATCGGCGCGCGCCACGCCAAACAAGGCGGCATGGACGGTGTCGAAATCCATTCCGGCTACGGCGGATACCTGCTGGCATCCTTCCTCTCGCCGTTCTCGAACCACCGCACCGACGAGTACGGGGGCTCACTGGAGAACCGCATGCGCATCGTGATGCGGGTCATCGACGCGGTTCGCGATGAGGTGGGGCCGGCCTTCCTGGTCGGTATCAACCTGCAGGGTCACGACTTCAGCCCCGGCGGCCTCGAGGTCGGGGATGCTCAGGAGATTGCCAGGGCCATCGACGCCACCGGCAAGATCGACTACATCTGCGTCAAAGCCGCGACCTACAACGAGGCGCACCAGAACGTGCCGGACATGCAGCACCCGAAGCGGATCTGGGAGGATCTGGCCGCCGCCGTCAAGGCGGTGGTCAACGTGCCGGTGATCGCCGTCGGCCGCATCAACGATCCCGGTGACGCCGCCGACATCCTGGCACTCGGCCATGCGGACATGGTGGCGATGACACGTCAGCAGATTGCGGACCCGGAAACGGTCAACAAGATGAAGCAGGGGCGCCTCGACGAGATCCGACGCTGCATCGGCTGTAATCAGGGGTGTATCGACCGTCTGTTCAACGTCACACATTCCACGTGTGTGCACAACCCGGCCGCCGGCTACGAACTCGAACTCGGCATCGGGACCCTGCTGCAGGCCTCCGTGCGGCGGCGTGTTGTCGTCGTGGGCGCGGGCCCCGCCGGCATGAAGGCCGCCGAAGTCGCCGCTCGTCAGGGCCATGAGGTGATTCTGTTCGAGCGTCGCGGCCACACGGGTGGTCAGCTGCGCATCGCCGCGAAAATCAAGGGGCGCCAGGAGATCGGCGGCGTCGTCGATCACCTCGACGTGATGATCGCCAGGTACGGGGTCGATTTGAGACTGGCGCAGTCGCCGACGGCCGAGGAGATTCTGGCGCTGGATCCCCACCACGTGATCGTGGCGACCGGTTCGGCACCCGGCCACGACATTGTCGGCAACCTCGCGCAGGGCATCGGTTTCACGCCCGGACTGGACCAGGAACACGTGCTCTCCGTGTGGGACGTTCTCGAAGCGGAGCAACCGGTAGGACAGCGGGTACTCATCGTCGACGACGGCGAAGGTGGATGGAAGGGAATCGGGCTCGCGTTGCAGCTCAGCGACGAGGGGCGCGATGTCGAATTCGTCACGCCGCTGCCGTACGTCGGCGCGAAGCTCGGCCCGTTCAGTGCCAACCTGGCCGTGCCGCGAGTTCACAGGTCCGGCATGACAACTCATCCGTTCAGTACGGTGACGGCGATCCACGGGCCTACAGTGCACATCACCGAACAGGGACGGGCATCGGTTCTCGAATCGCTGGACACGGTGATTCTCGCGGGGTGGCACCGGCCGGTCGACGACCTCTACTTCGGCCTCAAGGCGGCCGGTGCCAGCGTCGTCCGGATCGGTGATGCCATCGCCAGTCGAACGATGATGGAGGCGGTGCACGAGGGTGAGCGGGCCGCGCGGAGAATTCCGGTGACGGTCTGAGCTCGCGCGACATCGGGCGCCTCCGCCTGGGCAAAGGGCCTCCGACTGTGGTGAACACTGTGCTGTCGAGGCGCCGCGCCCAGCTGACGTACCGCATGGCCGTCTACGGATTGTTCGCGACGTTCGGCATCGTGCTGTCGACCTGGGCCGTGCATCTACCCGCATTGCAGACTGCAACAAAGATGTCGACGTCGATGCTGGGGACCGTCCTGCTGATTCTCGGCTCGGGCGCGGTCGCCGGCATGCAGCTCACCGGCAGGATCGCCGACCGGTACGGCCCCCGCTGGGTGGCGATCGTCACCGTTGCGGCGATGGCGGTGGCGCTCATCGCTCCGCTCGCCGCCACCAGCAGACAGGGGGCAGCCGTGGGCGCGTTCGTGCTGGGACTGGCCACGGGGTCTGCCGAAGTGGCCATCAACGCCGCGGCTGTCATCGCGGAACGGCTGTACGGGCGGCCGTTGCTGGCGTCGTTTCACGGGGTGTTCTCACTGAGCACCCTGGCTGGTTCCCTGCTCAGCGCAGGGGCGTTCGCCCTGCACGCCACGACCCTCACCACGGCCGTGTTCGCCTCGGCCGTGTGCCTGGTGATCGTCGCTGCCGCCGCAGCGGCGCTGTGGCGATGCGGACCGCATCTGCCAGCGGCGGTGCCTCCGGCCCGCAACTCCGACGACGCCGTGCACCGCGACGAACCGCCGACCACCGGACGGGGCCGGGTGGCGGTGCTGGGTCTGCTCGCCTTCCTGTTCTTTCTCGCCGAGGGCGCCGCCATGGACTGGAGCAGCATGCACGCCCAGCGAGAACTAGGTGAGACGCCCACGTCCGGCGCACTGGCCTTCGGAGCGTTCGTCGGGGCTATGACGGTCGGGCGGTTCTGCATCGACCGCCTGGCCGCCGAGTACGGACCGGTGCTGATCGTCAGGGCCGGCGCAGCGGTGGCCGTCACGGGCCTGACGATCGTGATCTGCACGACGATGCTGCCTCTCGTCCTGTTCGGCTGGGCATTGACCGGCCTCGGAATCGCAGGCGGCATACCGCAAGTGTTCTCCGCCGCAGGCAATCTCGGCGACGGTTCGGCTCGTCGGCTGTCGTTGGTCGTCGGTGTCGGCTATCTGGCCATCCTCGCTGGGCCTGGGCTGGTGGGCTGGCTGGCGGAGCTCACGAGTCTGAGCGCGGCTTTCGCCCTGCCGCTGGCCGCGGTCCTCGTGTGCGCCCTGTCGGCCCCCGCGGTACGCCGGTAAGGGTGCAAGGTGTGCATGATTGCATGGGGCCATCGCACAAAGTGTGTCTGTTCTCGCGGTGCTGTGCGAGGACACACTGGTAAGGCGTCACAGACACGGATCGCGTCGGCGCTTCAAATCATCGATAGGTCAAGGAGATACGAGCCGTGCCGGTCACCCTCAAGGCCCCGACCACCACGGTCGGCGCGCCACACAAGAGCAACCCTCAGGTCATCGAGACGGTTGCGCGGGTTCTCGCCGACATCAGGGACAACGGTGATGCGGCGGTGCGCCGATACTCCGAGCAGTTCGACGAGTGGACCCCGTCGTCATTCCGCCTCAGCGATGCCGACGTCGCCAAGATCGTGTCGGACCTTCCGGTCACCGTGATCGAAGACCTGACCTTCGTGCAGCGGCAGGTACGTAACTTCGCTCAGGCGCAGCGCGATTCGATGCTTGACATCGAGATCGAGACGTTGCCGGGTGTGAAACTCGGACACAGGCACGTGCCTGTCTCCGCGTCCGGTGCCTACGTGCCCGGTGGCCGGTATCCGCTCACCGCATCGGCGCACATGACCGTGGTCACCGCGAAGGTCGCCGGCGTGGAACGAGTTGCCGCGACAACGCCGCCCAATCAAGGCAGCGCTCCGGCCATCAGCGTGGCGGCGATGCATCTGGCCGGGGCCGACGAGATTTATGTCCTCGGCGGCGTCCAGGCGATCGGGGCGTTGGCACTCGGCACCGAGACCATCGCGCCGGTCAACCTGTTGACCGGCCCGGGGAACGCCTACGTGGCAGAAGCCAAACGGCAGTTGTTCGGTGAGGTGGGCATCGATCTGTTCGCCGGACCGACAGAGGTCCTCATCATCGCCGACGAGAGCGCCGATCCTTTTGTGGTTGCGGCAGACCTGTTGAGCCAGGCCGAGCACGGCCCGGATTCGCCGGTGGTCCTGATCACCACCTCGGAGCGGGTGGGGCGCGAGACGATCGCCGAGGTCGCACGGCAGTTGCAGAACCTGCCGACCAACGACATCGCCGCGGTGTCATGGGACAACCACGGCGAGGTGCACGTCGTCGACTCGCTCGAAGACGCCTTCGGGCTCGCGGACCGCTACGCCAGTGAGCATGTGCAGATCCTCACCGAAGAGCCCAGGCGGGCACTGGCCGAGATGCGCAACTACGGCGCTCTGTTCCTCGGCGAGAAGACATGTGTCTCGTTCGGCGACAAGGCCATCGGAACGAACCATGTCCTCCCCACACTGGGCGCGGCGAATTACACCGGCGGTCTGTGGGTAGGCAAGTTCTTGAAGACCGTGACCTACCAGGAGATCGAGGACGCGGCGTCCAGCGCCGAACTCGGCCGCATCTGCGGTCGGGCGTCGCGGCTGGAGAACTTCGAGGGGCACGCGCGTTCCGCTGATGTCCGTGCCGCCAAGTTCGGCGGTGACGAGCTGCCCTGGACCGGGCACCGTTTCGTCGTCGACGCGCCCGCGCAGATCTAGGCGGCGGCATGGGCGAGATCAAAGAACCACGGGTACCGACCCTTCGAGCGGTTGACCACGTCGCGTACACGGTGCCGGACCTCGAGGCGGCGGTGGCGTTCTTCGTCGATCACTTCGGTGCCGAGCTGATCTACCGCGACGGACCGTTCCGAGACGAGGACGGTGACGGTATGCGACGCCGGCTCGACGTCGATCAGTTGGCGCAGTGCACCATCGCGATGATCCGGATCGGCAAGCACCACAATGTGGAACTGTTCGAGTACGAGGCACCGGATCGCAACACCCGGCTGCCCCGCAACAGCGACGTGGGTGGCCATCATCTGGCGTTCTATGTCGACGACATCGACGCGGGTTATGACTACGTCAGGTCCATTCCCGGCGTGGTGGTGCAAGAGGGCCCCAATGGCGTCGATCCGCAGGCGCCCGTCGCCGGGCAGCGGTGGTTCTATTTCAAGTCTCCCTGGGGGATGCAGCTGGAACTGACCACGTGCGCCACCGACGGATTCTACGAGGGGCTGCCCGCCGCCGCGCAGGCTCGGCCCGCTGACACATGGCGGTGACAGCGCCGACGACGGCGCCGCGGATCGAGTACGACTCACTGGGTGCACTCTCGGTTCCCGGCGACGCCTATTACGGGATCCACACCGCGCGTGCGGTGGAGAATTTCTCCATCTCACGCGTCACGGTCGCGGCGTATCCGGAATTCGTCGGAGCGCTAGCAGCGGTGAAACGTGCTGCCGCCGAAGCAAATCAGGAGCTCGGACTACTCGACGGCCGCCGCGCGGGCGCGATCGCCGCAGCCTGTGACGAGATACGTGCCGGCCGACTGCACGAACACTTCGTGGTCGATGCGATTCAGGGCGGTGCCGGCACCTCGACGAACATGAACGCCAACGAGGTCATTGCGAACCGTGCTCTGGAAATACTCGGTTTCGCTCGCGGTGACTACTCCGAGCTGCACCCGCTCGAACACGTCAACATGAGTCAGAGCACCAACGACGTCTATCCGACCGCGATCAAGATCGCACTGCAGGAGCAGCTCGCGGCGCTCGTAACCACATTGCGCCGTGTCTCGGCGGCGTTCGGGGTCAAGGCCGAGGAGTTCAAGGACATCCTGAAGATGGGACGCACCCAGTTGCAGGACGCCGTCCCGATGACACTCGGTCAGGAGTTCGGGACGTACGCGGTGATGGTCGGTGAAGACGCCGATCGGCTGGGGGAGGCCGCGCAACTGATCTGTGAGATCAATCTGGGCGGCACGGCCATCGGAACCAGGTTGAACTCGCATCCCCGCTACGCGGACCTGGTGTGCGAGAAGCTGACGGCCGTCACCGGTCTGTCCTTGTCGACCGCCCGCGATCTCGTCGAGGCGACGCAGGACGTCGGGGCGTTCGTCCAGGTGTCGGGTGTCCTCAAGCGGACCGCGTTGAAGTTGTCAAAAATCTGCAGCGACCTCCGACTGTTGTCGTCGGGGCCGAGGGCGGGCCTCAATGAGATCAATCTGCCTGCCGTGCAGCCGGGGTCGAGCATCATGCCAGGGAAGGTCAACCCCGTCATCCCCGAAGTCGTCAATCAGGTCGCCTTCGAGATCGTGGGTTGTGACGTGGCTGTCAGCATGGCCGCGGAATCCGGTCAGCTGCAGTTGAACGCGTTCGAACCGATCATCGCTCACAGCCTGTTCCAGTCTTTGACACACCTCGATCGCGCGTGCCGCACACTCATCGACAAGTGCATCACCGGTATCACTGCCAATCGAGAGCGCTTGTTGGATTCGGTGACCCACTCGATCGGCGTCGTCACTGCGCTGAGCCCCTACATCGGTTACGCCGAAGCGGCCCGCATCGCCAAGATGGCGTTGATGACCGGTGAGCCCATCCCAGATCTGGTCGTGGCGGAACAGTTACTCACCTCCGATCAGGTAGATGATTTACTCAAGCCGGAGGCCCTCGTCGGTCCCCGGGAACTGCTGGTGCTGAAAAGAGAGATCCGCACCGGAATGGAAGGAAGCGCCAACTCATGACGAACGTCCTCTACCTCTACGGCGGCTGGCCGGGGCACAGTCCGTACAACATTGCCGAGTGGACGCGTGGGTTGGTCGGCGAGTTGGGATTCCGCCTGGAGGAGTCGCAGGACATCTTCACCCTAGACCGTGATCTGACCTCTTACGATTTGATCATCCTTGGGTGGAACAATGCTCTGACGACCGAGGACCTGTCTGATTCGCAGGAGGATCACCTCTTGGCGGCGGTCGAGGCGGGCACGGGCGTGGCGGCGTGGCACGGCGCTGCTGCGGCGTTCCGGTCCAGCCTGCGATATCACCTGATGCTGGGCGGCGATTTCCTCGCACACCCCGCCGGCGAGGGTTACCCGCAGCCTTATGACGTCAAGATTCTCGACACCGAACATGAGGTGACCCGGGGCGTCAACGACTTCCCGGTCGCATCTGAGCAGTACTACATGAGCGTGGACCCCAACAACCATGTGCTTGCCGAGACGACTTTCTCGGGTGAGCACTTCGCTTGGTTCGACGGACTGAAAAGCCCTGTCGCCTGGGTGCGGCACTGGGGTGAGGGCAGGGTGTTCTATCACTCTATCGGCCATGCGCCACAGGATCTGGCGGGTGACGACGTGCGGCGTCTGACCAAGCAAGGCCTGGCATGGGCGGCACGCCGCCGGGGCGACGTCTGATTCGTGAGCGGGTGAGATAGGCCCGCATGAAGTCGATGACCAATCGGTCATTCTCATCCTCGGCGAGCGGGGAGATCTGAAGCGTGATAACCGCTCTGGACGAAGAAGTCACCACCGTGTGCTCGGCGTGGCAGCTCACGGCTGATGACGAGCAATTGTGCTTTGCGACGGCGCGGAACTTCCGTACCAATCTTGCGCTGTTCGCGCCGAGCCCGATGGCTGTTGCGGCCGGGTGACTTCGCGCGTTCGCACGCCTCCTGCCACCGAATTCGTCTGCCTCATCGCCGAACTCCCTGTCGTCGTGCGCCCACCGGTGAGGCGGTGCGGACCAGCACACGACGCTGCGGCGTGCGGGCACGGATAGGTATGAGCAACATGTGTAATCGTCAGCGGTGCGGTTGCACGCTCGGATCACGATGCCGTATCTGCCGTTCGGGATGTCAAGGACCGAATCCGCCCAGCGTCCGATGCGTGCTGGACACCTGTGACCAGCGATTTTTCGGCCGGATTACGGGCTGTCAAGGCCATCACCCGTTATCCACGTCGGGAAAAAATGAGCCTGTCTGTTGCACGGTATGCGTCTATCCGTGACCCGTGTGCTCGATGAAACTTCATGTGTGCTCGCAGTCACAAAGCGGCGGCCGACCTCAGTAGCACCGCGGCACTGGCTGTTCGGCGCTCATCGCTAGGCATGTGCGAATCGACAACTCTCGAAGGGAAACCAATGTCCATCAACCACGGCGGGGGGAGGTCGCTTGCGGGCGACGACGCCCACCTCCGCGTCCTCGGCTACGAGGAGAAGTTCGACCGCAAGATCGGCCAGTGGTCGAACTTCGCACTAGGCTTCCTCTACCTGTCTCCCTTGGTGGGCGTGCTGTCGATGTTCACCCAGGCTCTCACCACCGCTGGACCGCCCGCGATCGGCTGGCTTCTGATCGCGGCTTTCGGCCAGCTCTTGGTCGCGATGGTCTTCGGTGAGATCGTGTCACAGTTTCCGATCGCCGGCGGTCTCTACCAGTGGGCGCGCCGGCTCTGGAATGGTCCATACGCCTGGATCATGTCGTGGATCTACATCGCGGGCATTGTCGTCGGCTGTACCACCACGGCCATGTTCAGCGCGGATTTCGTGCTCGCCCTCTTCCACTCGGATTCCAATATCTCCTCGACGCCGCTGCAGAAGTTCATCATCGCCACGTGCGTCGTGCTGATCTGCATCGGCCTCAACTCGACCGGATCCAAAACTCTGGCCACCATTGCCAAGGTCGGCCTGGCGGCCGAAGTCGCCGGTATCGTCGTTGTGGGCCTTTACTTGTTGATCTTCGCCCGCAAGAACGAGTTTTCGGTGTTGTTCAACACGTTCGGGACGGGCAGCGGCGGCGACTACACGAGTGCCTTCTTCACCGCGGCGATCATCGGCCTCGTCCTCTACTACGGATTCGAGGCCTGTGGAGAGGTCGCTGAGGAAACACCGAATCCCAGCCGGGCCATCCCGCGGTCGATGATGCTCACGGTGGTTCTCGGTGGCGGCGCTGCGATCTTCGCCTTCGTCGGTTACATCCTTGCGGCGCCGAACCTGCAGGCCATCGTGGACGGTGAGGTCGCCAATCCGATCACCGCCATCCTCACCGACACCTTCGGTGTGGCCGGCACGAAGATCTTCCTGCTCATCGCTTTGACGTCATTTCTGGCCTGTGTCATGGGCCAGCAGGCAGCGGGCAGCCGACTGATCTTCTCCTTCGCTCGCGATGACATGTTCCCGGGCAGCAACATCTTCAAGAAGATCTCGAACCGCAAAGTGCCGCTGAACGCCCTGGGATTCGTCGCTGGGCTGTGCATCCTGCTCTTCCTGCTGCTGTTCCTGCTTCCGGACGCATTGTTCCGCGTCGCCGCCTTCCAGATGCTCGCCGGATACTTCGCCTTCCAGATGGTCGTCTTCGCGGCACTTCGCGCCCGCGCCAAGGGCTGGAGGCCCGGGGGTAGCTGGACGCTCGGCAAGTGGGGCTGGCCCGTCGGCATCGGCGCGCTTGTGTACGGCGTGTTCTCGATGATCGTGCTCGCCCGGCCGAACGGTGACCAGGAGTTGCCCTTCTACGACCGGTGGATCGCGTTGATCGGGTTTGTTGTGGTCTCAGTTGTCGGGCTGCTGTACATGTGGATCGCGAAGCCCTACCGGAAGTCGACGGCTCCCGAAGGTGACGCGATCGACATCGCGAACCTGCTGCGTGAGCACCGCGCCAAGCACGACATGGAGTCGTTCGCCGAGGGGGTGCCGCTCGCCGAGTCGAGGCTTTCGCCGGAGGTCACCCGGCGCAGCGCCGAGACCGAACGGCGCGACACCGTCTCGTCAGCGGACTGACACCGGGAGGAAACGCCGCCAGGTCTGAAGACCTTGGCGGCGTTTCTTTCTCGTCAATCCGGCGGCCGCCCGGTGGTGTCGCGCACCTTGAGTTCTGTCTTCTTCACCGATCGGCGCCTCGGCTTTCCGGCGATCACGTCCAGCAGCATCGCGGCCGCGGTGCGTCCCTTGTCGGCGAGTGGTTGGTGGATCGTGGTGAGACCTATGAGCTCGGCGAGCGGCGCGTCGTCGAAACCGATCACGGACACATCGCCCGGTACCTGAAGACCCCTGCGGGTGGCCTCCTTGATCGCCGCGGCGGCGTGCACGTCGGAGGTGGCGACGATCGCCGTGGGGCCCATGTCGAGCAGTTGCCCTGCCGCCTCGACGCCGCTGGACATGTCGATACCCGCCGCTTCGATCACCATGAGGTCATCAGCGGCGACGTTCGCCCTCCGGCATGCCTCCACATATCCGGTCAGTCGATCATGCAGGTACGCCTCGGTCGTGGCGGACGCGTCGAAGCGGTGGTGCAACCCTGGCGCACTCACTGCGCCGATACGATCGGTGATCACTCCGATGCGTCGGTGACCCAGCGACAGAACATGATTCATCTGTTCGATGCCACCGGACCGGTGATCGATCGTCACGTACGGCATGTGAGGCAGACGAGGGGAGTCAATCGCCACCGCGGGCGTACGCCGGGCCACCACGGCGGTCACGGCGGGATGGTCATTCGGCAGGCAGTGCAGCACAACCCCGTCGACCAGGCCCCTCAATGCCGCCGGTTTGATCGGGTGCGTTCCGTCGCTCGGGCCAGAGACGACAACGGGTAGCAGGGTGAGCGCGACATCGGCAAGCTCACCGACTTCGACGATGCCCTTCAGGAGCAGCATCGTGGACGGATCCTCGACGGCGAGTGCGAGTGAGCCAGGGACGAGCACGCCGACGGTTCCGATCCGGCCGGAACGAAGGCTGCTGCCCGCGATGTTCGGGCCGGTGTACCCGAGGTCATGGGCAATGGTGAATATCCTGTCGCGCACCTGAGCCGAGACGCGCGGGGAGCCGCTGTAGGCATATGAGACCGCCGCCTGTGACACGCCGGCGGCCTTGGCGACATCCCTCATCGTGACCATGCGGCGGGCTCCTTCTCCATCGCGAGGCGGATGACGGCTCACAGGCTAAAGCCCTCCCATCTGCGGCCTGGCGGAGGGAGGGCTCAGCTGGAGAGATCAGGACTGTCGGTCAAGACTTCACGATGAAGCCGGCGTCGATCACCATCGTGGATGCGGTGACATAGCGACCGGTGTCGGCGACCAGATAGAGGATCGCTTCGCTGACGTCCTCGGGTTCGATCCACGGCACCGGCAGGAGGTGGGTGTTGCTGAAGGTGTCGATGACATCCTCGCGGGTCGGCTTGTCCATGTCCGGACGGAACAAGCCGTAGACGAAGTCGTTGTTGATCATGTGCGTGTCGACGCATGTGGGGTTGATCGAGTTGACACGGATGTTGTAGCGGCCGAGTTCGCGCGCCAGCGAGGTCATCAGGCCCGTGACACCGTGCTTGGATGCGGCGTAGGACGAGATGTTCTCGGCGCCCTTGAGGGCCTCGGTGGAGCCGATGAACACGATGCTGCCACCATTGCCCTGCTCGATGAGCGTCGGGACCGCTGCCTTGACGGTGTGGAAGACGCCGTTGAGGTTGATGTCCACCATCTCCGCCCAGGCATCAGGCGTGATCTCCCATGTCTTGGCGCCTGAACAGATTCCGGCGTTCGGGATGACGATGTCGACGCGACCGAACTGCTCGAGGCCACGGTCGAAGACGGACTTCACCTGGGCGTAGTCGCGGGTGTCGGCGATGTCGACGAAGATCTGACCGCCGGCCTCCTGGACGAGGCGGACCGTCTCCTGGAGGTCTTCGTCGGTGGTCCCGTCGTACGCCGTTGTCGAAGGCTTTCCGCAGAGATCGAGGCCGATGATGTTGGCCCCTTCGCGGGCGAACGTCACCGCATGCGAACGGCCCTGCCCGCGTGCGACTCCGGTGATGAATGCGACCTTGCCGTCGAGTTTTCCCATGACAGAACTCCGATCTGATGTCTTTGCCGAGATGAATGCCCGGATACGCTTGTGCTCCAAGGCAAATGGCGATGTGATGTGGCTCGGATGCGAGCGTGTGAATCGTATCACCGGGCAGGGGTTCGTCAACCCGCTGCTGTGCTCGGTAGCTGCGATGATACGTATCACCACGAGCGGCGCAGGGGTAGGCGTGCCTGCTTGCGCACCCTGTGCAGGAATTGAGTTGAATGCGGCATGAGATGTGTATGGGCGGAGTGGCACCCGCCGTGGCAGGCTCAGGGGCGGCGCTCAGGCGCGCGACCAGGACACGTTATGCCATGCATCTTCGACGAAGGGACATCGATGACCGATCAGGCACCGCGCCTCGGGTGCGTATTTCTTCCGCAGAACCCACCTGAGCGCTTGGCGGCGACCGCGCGAATCGCCGATGACGCCGGATTGGACGAGCTCTGGGTCTGGGAAGACTGCTTTCTGGCCGGCGGTATCTCGGCAGCTGCTATTGCACTGTCGAACAGTAGGCGCTTGACCGTCGGGATCGGTGTGGCCCCGGTACCCATGCGCAATCCCGCGTTGACGGCGATGGAGATCGCGACGCTGACGCGTGCGTTCCCCGGGCGCGTCCGCGTTGGCCTGGGGCACGGAGTCCAGGATTGGATGGCTCAGATCGGCGCAAGAGTTGACTCCCCGATGACGCTGCTGCGCGAACACCTGACCTGCGTCGGTGCGCTGCTGCGTGGCGAAACCGTCACGTTCGACGGTCGATACGTACAGCTGCGCGATGTGGCGCTGGATTGGCCACCGACCTTGGACACCGAACTACTGGTCGCTGCGGTAGGTCCGAAAACGTTGCGGCTCAGTGGGGAACTGGGAACCGGCACAGTCATCACCCAGGGAACGAGTCCTGCGGATCTACGAGCGGCCGTGGCACACGTGCGCGAAGGAAACGCACTGCGCGGTAGGGGTCCATCGTCCATCGTGACCTATCTGCTGTGCGCAACGGGCCCGAACGCGGCGTCGCAGATGGCCGCCGAGTATCAGCGGTGGGACCTGGACGAAGCCAATGATGTGAGTGTGCAAGGCACCGCAGAGGAAATCGCCAACGGTCTGGCAAGGTGGACCGCCGCGGGTGCAGACACCCTCGTGTTGCAGCCACCCGTTGACGCAGACATCGAGGCGTTCGTCGCCTTCGTCGGCAGAGAACTGACACCTCTGGTCAACTGACGATGGGCCGACACACTTGGGGTGGACGGCTTCTCGGTCTGACACGAAATTCGGGGGCGGGGCGCCGACCGAGGCTCCTGACGCCGTAGCCTTGGTGCGTGGGGGACATGTCGGCGCAGACCGTAGGGGATGACCCAGTGTGGCCACCGAGATTTCGTGAGCGGCGCGAGGCGTCGAGCGGCCGGACGTGGCTTTTGCGCACACGAGATGGAGCCACCGCATGAGCGCCCAGAACACCCGTACGCTCCCGGAGATCGTAGTGGACGAAGCAGGAGAGCAGGGCGGAACGCCGGTGCTGCTGCTCCACGGCGGTGGAGTTGCCGGGTGGATGTGGCGACCGCTGATCGAGCAGATGGGATCCGGATACCGTTTCCTCGTGCCGGATCTACCGGGGCATGACCGCAGCGCCCACACGGACTACGAGTCGCACGATCAGGCAGTCGATGCGCTCGCGCTGATCCTCCAGCGCTGTGAGAGCCGGCCGGCCGCGGTCGTCGGTTTCTCACTCGGCGCCCAACTCGCCGTGCTCCTGGCAGTTCGCCGTCCCGATCTGGTCACGCAGGTCGGCGTCATCAGCGCCCAGGCGAAACCATCGAAATGGCCTGGGGCGACGCTCGCATTGCTGCGCTTGACGGCGCCGCTGGCGAAGAATGAATGGTTCGGCCGAGCCCAGGCGAAAGAACTCTTCGTCCCGCCGGCGTTGTTCCCCGACTACCTTCGAACCGCCCGGCGGCTCTCCACGCGCACACTTCTCAGATCGGTGGGCGAGAACATGCGGTTCACGGTCCCACCCGCGTGGGCCGCATTCACCGGGAAGACTCTGGTCCTGGTGGGCGAGCGGGAACGGGCCATCATGGCAGACTCGGCGCGCAATCTGACACAGGACCGACACGACGGTGACTTCGAAACGATTGCCGGGTGCGGTCACGGCGCTCCGTTGCAGAAGCCGCGCTGGTTGGCAGCGCGGCTACGTGCGTGGCTCACCTGAGCATGCCTGGCGGCCTCGAATGTCACACGACCGATCTCTTGTCGGGCGTCCGTTCGGATCGGCTGGGCGTGGTGGGGGAGGCCTCGATCGCGGATGCTTCCTCGAGGCTGCGGTCTTTGGTTTCGGTGGCGAGCAGTGCGCATGTCGCGAATGCTGCTGCGGTGAGGATGGCTCCGAACAGCATGGTGATGCCGACGCCGAGGGTGGAGATGCTCAAGGGCAGCAGGTAGGTTCCGGTCGCTGCGCCGAATCGGCTGATGCCGGTGGTGAGTCCGACGGCGGTCGCTCGGAATTTGGTGGGAAACAACTCGTTCGGGTAGATCCACACCAGGATGCTGGGACCGCCGGAGATGAAAGAGTATGCACAGAACGCCGCGACGACAAACCACAGTGGCGCATCTCCCCACAGCCACAGGCCCACCAAGGGAAGCACCATCAGACCGAGCGGGACAACGGCGAGTGGGCGCCGGCCCCAGTGTTCGACAAGGTACAGCGACAGGATGGAGCCGGCGACGGTGAGCCCGATGATGACGGTTTCCACGAGGAGTCCGCTGGGGCCGTCGCCTTGGATGTGGAAGCCGGTGAGGATCGTCGGCAGGTATGTGAGCAGGGCGTACAACGGGGTGACAACAGCCAGGTACAGCATTGAGCACATGACGATGCGTTTGAGGTACTCGCCGCGGAGAAACTGCGTGAGTTCCCTTTTCGGGGACTCGACGTGGGGTTCGTCGGTGATTGCGCTGAGCGTGGGACGCACGCCGTAGATCCGTTCGACGACGTCTTCAGCGTCGGAGATCCGCCCCTGACGTAGCAGCCAGCGGGGGGATTCCGGGATGCCGCGACGTGCCAGGATGACGATCACACCGAGGATGGCGCTGGTGGCCAGAAGCCAGCGCCAATTGTCGTTGCCTCCGGACGCGGCGACGACGATGGCTCCGACGATGTAGGCGCTGACGGCGCCGGCCGACCAGGCCACCGCCGACATTCCCACCATGGCTCCGCGTTTGCGGGTGGGGGTGAACTCGGTCAGCAGCGAGGTGGCGATGGGATAGTCGGCGCCGATGGCCGCGCCGATGACGAACCGCAGGACGATGAGTTGCCATGGGGCGGTGACGAAAACGGAGAGCGCGCACGCGACGACAAGGACCACGAGGTCGAGGGCGTACATTTTCTCGCGGCCGATGCGGTCGGTGAGGAAACCGAACAGAGTGGCCCCGAAGAAGATACCGATCAACGACGCTGCCCCTATCAGGCCGCTTTCGGCGGTGGTGGGGTTCAGTTGTTCGGAGACTCCGAGCAGTGCCACGCCGATGATGCTCATGACGTAGCCGTCGAGGAACGGGCCGCCGCAGCAGGCCACCAGGATGCGGGTGTGGAAGCCGCCCTTGGCGGGGCGGTCCATTACATCGAGTGGGTTCATGGTTGTTTCACTTCGTCATGGGCGTGGGCGGTGGGCGTGGTTCTGTTGAGGACGGCGTAGGCCAGTCGCTCGAGGAGTAGCGAGGCTGCCTGGGAGGCATCGGGACTGGCGTGGATGACCTGTTTGGTCACCGAGACGACGAGTGGGTCGTGCTCGGCTATCTCATGGGCGATGGTCAGTGCTGTTCGGATGTGGCTGCCCTTGTCGGTGACTTCGGTGAGGAGACCCCATTGCAGGGCCTGGTGGGCGCCGAATCGGCGTCCACGCAGGATCAGGTCGGTGGCCCGTCCGTATCCGAGCGTGCGCGCCGCCCGGGTGACGCCGCCCGAGGAAGGCAGGATGCCTATCTGGATTTCGGGAAAGCCGAAGACGGCCGTTTCGTCGGCGATCCGGATGTCTCCGGCCAGGCTGAGCTCCAGGCCGCCGCCGAGACAGTAACCCGCTACGGCGACCACGGTGGGTTGAGGGAGCTCGGCGAACACCTCATAGACCGAACCGGAGTTCCGGTAGTAGGCAAGGATGGCATCCGGTGTGAGGGTGCGGATTTCGTTGACGTCCGCGCCTGCGCTGAACACGGTGTTGCCGCCGGTGACCACAACGGCGCGGCTGGTTCGGACTTCCTGCGTTCGCAACGCTGTGAGCAGTTGGGTTTCCATGTGCATCGACAAGGCGTTGAGTTTGTGTTCACGGCGCAGGGTGACGACGGCGACGTCACCGTCGCGGGCGACCTCAACCGATCCGGGTTCGCCGTTCACTGGTCGGTGCCCGCGGACGGGAAGCTCAGCAGAGCGCTCAGGCCGCGTTTGTTGGTTTCGTTGGCGATGACGAGGCGCTGGATTTCTGAGGTGCCCTCCCAGATCCGGTCCACACGCAGTTCGCGCCAGAGACGTTCCACCGGGTAGTCGCGGATGTAGCCGCGGCCGCCGAAGATCTGTACGCAGCGGTCGACAACCCGGTTGGAGGCCTCTGAGGCGGCGAGCTTCACCGTTGCCGCCTTGGCGTGCAGCGTCTTTCGCTGGTCGGCGTTGGTCGGGTCGGCGTGGTCGAACTCCCACGCGATCTGGTGGGTGTAGGCACGGTTGGTGGTGATGTCGACGACCGAATCGGCGATCATGCCCTGGATCAGTTGCCGGTTGATCAGCGGCTGGCCGCCCTGCACGCGGTCCTTGGCCCATTCGACGGCGAGTGTCAGTGCGCGTTCGGCGGCGCCGATGGTCCGTGCGCCGATCATCAGGCGCTCCTCGGTGAACCAATCGCGGGTGAGTTCGAGTCCGGCGGCGACACCGCCGAGAACGGCTTCCGGACCGACATGGACGTCGGTGAAGGTGAACTCGGGGTGTTCGTAGACGAAGGTGTGGGTGTAACGGGGGACGTCTGTGATCTTCACACCGGGAGTCGCAACATCGATCAGGAACATGGTGGGCGCGTGTTCGGGCTCGATGTAGGCGAGCACGATGAGGAAGTCGGCCACGTCGCCGACGGTGACGAACCATTTCTGGCCGTTGATGATGTAGCCGCCCTTGCCGTCCGGGGTGGCCGTGGTGGTCGCCGAGGAGAAGTCCGACCCGGCACCGGCTTCGGAGATGGCGACGGCGTCGCGTCGGTCGCCGCGCGCCGCGGGGATCAGGTAGCGCTCGCGTTGTTCGGCGGTCGCGTGCGCGAGGGGGTTGGCCGGTCGCCACACGGCATCCCACAAGGCGTTGGTGAGTTTGCCGAGTTCGTCTTGGACGACGACTTGTTCGAGAACACTGAGTCCGGCACCGCCGTACTCCGATGGAGTGTTGATGGCTTGTAGACCAGCCTCCAACACCGAGGCTTTGATCGAAGCATGCGATTGCGCTGAGAGGCCGTTGTTGCGTTCACATTCGTCCTCGAAGGGCATGATCTTCTCGGTGAGCGTGCGGGCACGGTTCTTGAGTTCGGCCAGTCGCGCGGTGTAGGCGAATTCCATTGCGGCGTGTGTCCTTCTGTTAGTGGGTGGGTTGGTTGTCGAGGACGATGCGCGCGTCGAGGCCGAGCGCGTGATCCGGTGTGAGCAACAGCGGGTTGATTTCGAGTTCGGTGATCTCAGGGTGAGTGACGGCGACCTCGGTGATCGCGGCGATGGCACGCGCCGCGGCGTCGAGATCAACGGGCGCGCGACCGCGCAGCCCGGTGAACAAGGCGGAGGCCCGCAGGCTTTCCAGCAGGGCACGTGCTGCGCCTGAGTCGACGGGAGCGAGGGCGAACGCCACATCGGCGAGGACCTCGGTGTAAACGCCCCCCAAACCGACCATCGCGACTGGGCCGAAGCGGGGATCGCGCTGGACACCGACGATGATCTCGACACCGCTGTTCAGGTCGGCCATGGCTTCGACGCAGAAACCGGGCGGGTTCAGGCGGTGCCTCATACCCTCGACAGCTTCGGCAACGGCGTGGGGATCGGACAACCCCAGTGCCACACCGCCGACATCCGACTTGTGCAGTAATCCCATGGCTTTGACGACGACCGGATAACCCAACGATTCCGCTGCCGCGCGGGCTTGGGCAGCATCTGAGACCAGCTTGGCTTCTGGGAAGGTCACACCCGCGGCGCGAAACAGTTCGCGCGCGTCCCAGTAGTCGGTCGACGACAGTGGTTTCTCGGCCGTGCCGGGAAGGGACGGCAAGGGGCGTGGATCGGTGCCGCGATCGATGACTGCCAGGGCTCCGGAAGCGTCGTCGACCGCGGCGAATACCGGAACCCCGGCGTCGATGAGGACCCGTGCGGCCTTGCTGGCCGAGTGCATGGTGTGGACCACGAGGGGCTTCTGGTGGGTCTGCGCGATCGCGGCGATGCGGGCGGCGACGTCGAGTTCGTCACGGGCCAGACCCTCACCGTATTCGGCGTATCCGCCGAAATATCCCGTGAGAAGAACCGAATCGATCTCAGCGCTCGACATTACGGCGTCGAGCACGGAAGCAAAGCAGCCGATGTCCTGTTCGCCGCCGCCGGCAATGTCGACGGGATTGGTCACACCGGCGGACGGGGGGAGCAGTGGCCGCAGGGCTGTGCTCAACGCAGTCGGAAACCGGGGCACCGACAGGCCGTTCGCTTCCACCACATCTGAGCCGACGCCGGCGTGGCCGCCGCCGTCGGCGATGACGGCGACGCGGTGGACCCGCCGGCGTCCGTAGGTGAGCAAGGTTGCCGCCACGTCGGCGAGTTGACGCGGGCTGGTGACCCGGTAGATGCCTGCGGCGTGGCAGGCCGCGTCGATGACGGCGCTGTCGGAGGTGAGAGCGCCGGTGTGCGATTGTGCCCCACGAACGGACGCTTCGCTGCCTCCCACGGTCAGCAAAAGCACCGGTTTGTTGGCGGCTGCTGCTGCGGCGGCCGCGGAAACGAAGGAGCGCCCGTCACCGAAATCCTCGCAATAGAGGGCGATCAAGTCGGTGCCGTCGTGGGCGACGCAGGAGTCGATGAGATCGGCGACGCCCAGATCGGCCTGGTTGCCCAAGGAGGCGAATCGTGAGAAGCCGTGACCGCGCGACTGCAGGAAACCGCTGACCTCCAAGGCCATGTTGCCGCTTTGGGACAGCAGTGCGACGCGGCCACCGGGCAGCGGATTCGAGGCGAAGGTCAGGTTGGTCGTGGAGTCGATGACGCCAAGGCAGTTGGGGCCGAGCAGAACCGCGCCCGCCGACCGTACCCGGTCGACGACGCGATCCTGAAGCGCTCGTCCCTCTGGGCCGAGTTCAGCGAATCCTGCTGTCACCCCCACGATGGCGCGCGCCCCGGCCGCCAAGGCATCTTCGACCGCGGCCTCGAAGCTATGGGCCGGAACCGTGATGGCAACCAGGTCTACCGCACCGTCGACCTCGGCGAGACTTCGCAGCGGTGGCTGACCGAGTACTGAGTCACCGCGGCGATTGATCAGGTAGACCGGGCGGGTGCCGGTCATCCGTAGCGCCTGCACACTCATCCAGTTGCCGTATTTGGTTTCGTCGTTGCTCGCACCGAGCACAGCGACCGACTTGGGGTCGAAAAGCGCCGTGAGATCGCGGGTGGTCACGGATGGGTCTCCAATCCAGGTACGGGGTGTCCAGCACCCCACGCGTCGGCGCCGCCGTCGACGACAACAGTTGTGCCGGTGACGTATCGAGCACCGGGCGATGCCAGGAAGGCGATTACCGCGGACACCTCGTCGGCGGCGCCGGGCCGGCCCAGCGGTATCGCGCTCGACCACCGATCCTTTGCTTCTTGGGTGTAATTCGCGTCCATGCCGTCGGTGGCGATGGTCCCGGGGGCCACACACAGGGTGCGGATGCCGTAGCGACTCCACTCCAACGCGAGGCCGGAGGCCATGTTCTCGAGGGCAGCGCGTGCCGAGGTGGCGTGGACGAATGTCGGTATGCCGCGCCGCGGCGAGAACGCGATGAAGAAGACCACGCCTGAGCGCTGGGGGATCATGGCATTGACGGCGACGTCGCGGGTGACCGACCACGTCGCGTCAACGGCGAGGCGGTGCACCGCGCGCCATCCTTTTGACGTGATTTCCTCTGCGGGAGCGGCGAACTGACCGCCCGCGTTGTTGACCAGGATGTCGATGCGGCCGAATTTCGCGAGGGTGTGTTCGACGAGGGCACTCACCTGTTCGTCGTCTCTGATGTCGGTGGGCACCGCCAGAGCGCGGCGACCGAGAAGTTCGATGTCGGCAACCGTCTTCTCCAACGGCTCGCGCCGGCGCCCGGCGACCACGACATCGGAGCCTGACCGGGCCAGGTCCAACGCGGTTGCCCGGCCGATACCCGTGCCACCGCCGGTGACGAGTGCGACGGTCCCCTTCAGTGCATCGTCACGAAGCACGAACCTGTTGTCTCGGGATGAGTGATTTGGTGTCACAGTCCGGCTCGACCCCCTGTATGTGATCTGACTGATGCATCAGAATCGTGGTGATCCAGGCCATAGTTGTCAATACCTGTCGCACCGATGTCATGCCGATAAGCTGATAAAACCCCAGTTAAAGCGTCGAAAATTTGCAAAATATCGATGTGCGGCAACCTTCCCGCCGCGATCTGACTCGCCAGTCAGAGTGCGATCTGGTTGAATCAGTCGTAAGACCAGCCGAGGAGGTGGTGGGAGTTACTACGCAAATCAATGAGGACGTTCGGCGCACCGCCATTCTGGATGCGGCAGCGCAGCTCATCGCCGAACGTGGCTATCACGCGGTACGCATCGCCGACATCGCTGCCCTGGTGGGTACCAGCACCGGCGCGGTGCACTACTACTTTCCCGGCAAGCAAGAAGTGCTGACCGCGGCGTTGCAGCACGCCGTGGATCGCTCCTTTGACCGGCAAAGTGTCGAACTGGTGAAAATCGACAATGCCCATCAGCGGCTGTTGAAGCTGTTCGACATGCAACTGCCTCGCCCGGGTCCGGTCCGGGATGAATGGTCCATCTGGATGCAGTTCTGGGCTGAGGCGACGATCCGGCCCGAGCTGCGCCCGGTCCACAACACGTACTATGCCCGCTGGCACGAAACGGTGAGCCGAATCGTCAAGCGCGGACAACGACAAGGCGTCTTTCGGTCCGACATCGATCCTGAAACCGTCGCCAAGCGCTTGACCGCCCTCACCGACGGTGTGGCCATCCAAGTCGTCACCGGCGCACCCGACATGACCGTGTCGGCCATGAAGGAGTTCCTCGTGCAGTTCGTCCAGGACGAACTGCTGCGGCGCCCATGAGTTTTCGCCAGGCATCGACCGCCTCGCGTGATGTCGTCGCGGACGACGGCCGCGTGTCACGGTGCGTCGACGATCGCGGTGAAGCGCTCTGCCCCCGACGGATCCGGGATCAGCCAAACGATGCATCACCGTTGGGAACGTCGGAGTGCAATGGGCGAGCTGCGATGATGGGCGCATGACACCGGCTTTTGCGGAACGCGTGTCCGCGCGGCGGATGACACGCGCCGATTGGGAGTGGATCTCGGAGTGGTTCGGCGACGAGGAACTCAACGCCCGGTTGGGTCCGCTCGACGATGAGTGGCTCGAGCACGTCTTGTCGGAGCGCGACGGCGTTCAACTCGTGGTGACCGCTGCCGGTGGCGCTGCGGTGGCGCTTGTGGGGTGTGCCTGGGACCCCGCGGGCGAAGCACACGTGATCACCGACCTCGCCGTCTGTCCCTGGATGCGCCGCTCCGGAATCGGAGGTCGTGCCTTGACGTCGGTACTGACGTGGGCCGCACACCCGCCGACGAAGCGTTGGATCGCTTTCGTCGACCCCGACAATCACGCGGCGTTCGAGTTCTTCTCGGCAAACCGGTGGCGCCTGAACGGCCTTGACGATGGCATGCATCGGTTCGAATGCGACATGTGACGCCGAAAGGGCCGTCTCGCGGCCGCAGTCAAGACCGCGACGCCACGTGCGGCGCCGGCCGCGCTTGAGGGCTCTGCTTCTCGAGCGCCTCGAAACGGGCCAGCACCTCGGCCTGTAATACCGCCACTGCCGGATCCGAGGCACGCCGCGGTCGAGGCAGTTCGACATCGATGACCTCGTGGATGTATCCGCCCGGGGCGAGTACCACGATGCGGTCCGACAGTTGAACGGCCTCGGTGACATCGTGCGTGACGAACATGACCGTGCGTCGGGATTCCAGCCAGATGCGCTCCAGATGCTCGCGCAACGTGCGAGAGGTCATGGCGTCGAGGTGGCTGAACGGTTCGTCCATCAGCAGCACGTCCGGTTCGACGGCGAAAGCTCTTGCGATGCCGATGCGTTGTTGTTGCCCGCCTGACAGCTGCGCGGGGAAGCGGTCGGCGCAGTGGCCCAGCCCCACCAGGTCGAGGTAGTGCTCCGCACGCTTCTGCCACCCCGCGCGTTCATGCTGGACGAACCCGAGGTTTGCCATGACGGTTCGCCATGGCAACAGGCGCGGGTCCTGGAAAACATATCCCACACGGGCGTCCCGGGACTCGGCGCTCAGACGAACTGTTCCCGAGGTATGTGGTTCGATTCCGGAGACGATGTTCAGCAGGGTGGTCTTGCCGCTGCCTGACGGACCGACCACGGAGACGAAGGTCTCCCCGGAGATCGTCAGGTCGATACCGTCGATGACGCGGGTGACAGTGCCGCGCCGGTCGACGAATTCTTTGACCAGTTTCTGGATTTCGATGGATGCCATGGGTGTCTTTCTCTCTTGGTCAGGCGTTGCGCCAGCGGGTGGTGAAACGTTCGATGGGCCCGAGGACGAGGAGGTCGGCGACGACCAGGAACAGGATGAACACCAGCACCCATGCCAGGAAGCCGTCGAGTTGATTGGCGTCGTACCAGTAGCGGGCGCGCCAGCCGACGCCCGAGGTGGAACCGAACCATTCTGCGAGCAACAGCCCGTTCCAGGCGCTCATGATCGCGAAACGCACTGCTGCGACGGTGGATCCGGCGACCGCCGGTGCCACGATCTCGCGAAGCACCTGGGGGTGGGACACCCCGAACGAGCGTGCCATGAGGACGAGCTCGACGGGCACCGCACGGGTGGCCTTCGCGATGTTGACGATGACGAACGGCACCCCGGACAGGAACACGGTCACCACGGGGGTGAGCCAGCCGAAACCGAACCACATCGTGGTCAGCAGCGCCCAGATGACCGCGGGGATGGCCAGTGCCGCGGCGTTGAGGTCGGAGAAGGCGAGATCGGCGATGCGGGAAAGACCCATCAGAACACCGATCGCGGCTCCCACCACGAACGCGGCGAGGAGTCCGAGTGCGAAGCGGTTCATGCTGATGGCGAGGTTTCCCCACAGCTCGCCGACCGCCGACTCGGCGGCGAGCCGGCGCACGGTCTCGCTGAGCGGGGGTACCCGGTTTCCGACCACGACCGCCCACTGCCATGCTCCCAGGGTGCTGACGATCGCAGCCGCGGTGGCCAAGGCGGTGACACCGCGGCCACGCACGTGTCGTTGCCATGTGTGGGTGACGGTCATGCGATTTCCTTCCGCCATGCGAAGAACCGACCTTCGAGATAAGCCAGGACGCGTTCGATCAGCACCATCGCGACGATGAAAAGGGTGGTCCAGGCGAGCATGTCGTCGACCCGGAACTCCTGGTAAGCCTTGCGGATCATGAATCCCACACCGTTGCTGGCGCCGAAGACCTCGGTGAGCGCCTCCACCTTCCACGCCATCGCGAAGCCGTACCGGACACCGGCGAACACGAACGTCGTCAACGCCGGCAGGTACAGGTGACGCACGATGTCGAAGTGACTGCGTTCGAATGCCCGGCACATGGCCAGCAGGCGGCCGTCGATGGAGCGGACGCCCTCGGCGACGTTCATCGCGATGAAGGGCAGGGCGACCAACGCCGAGACGACAACCGGTCCGCCGGCGCCGACCCCGAAGATCAGCAGACCGAACACCGCATAGGTCAGGCCCGGCATGTTGCCGAGCACGAACAGGGGTAGAGAGAAGTACGCCGCCATGAATCTGCTACGCCCCATGACGAACCCGACCACCAGGCCACCGGCCATTGCCAGGGCGAACCCGGCGAGAATCTTGGTGATGCTGGCCGCGAAGTTGGTCACTGCAGCGCCTGAGGCGATGATCGCGAGGACCTGCTCGCCGACATGGGCAGGCCGCGGCAGGATCGGGTCGTCCACCCAGGCGGCCACGGCGGCCCAGATGCCGGCGGCCAGGACCAGCGTGACGCTCGAGATCAGCCAGCGGCGGTGACGCAGGGGCGGTGCGGTGGTCCGGCGCGGTCTGCGGCCGGACCGCTCGGGTCGGCTCTCGGGCAATGCGACGGTCTGCGTCATCGCTGGACTCCCTCGGTCGGCAGGAACTGTGGGTCGTTCCCGTCGTCGGTGATGACGCCGGTTGCGCGCATGAGGTCGAAGACCGAACTTTCGTCCTCGGCCCAGCCGGCATCGAATCGCACTCGATCGGTAACCCAGTCATGCTGCGCCACATATCTCTTCATGAAGTCGATGTCCTCGGCCGTGGCGACGGCGAAGTGCTGGGGATAGCGTTGGATCATGTCTTCGCGGTGTAGTCGCCACTCGGCCAGCCCGCGATCCCACAGGTCGAGGAACGCCGCCACCTCACCGGGGTGTCCGTCGGCCCAGTCCTTGCGGGCGACGAAGACGTTGCCCATCGGCCCGTCGTGCCCGGGGGCGACCAGTTCGGCGAACAGGTCCGCCGAGGACTTGCCGTCGTAGAGCGCGCGAACCGAACCTTCACGCAGTTCGCGCACCGACAGGTCCGGATAGCAGATGCAGGCGTCGATCTCGCCGCGTGCCAAGAGATTCGACAGATTCTGGATGTCGGCGACCACGACGTCGAAGTCACCTCCGACCACATTCAAGTCGTGCATCTGTTTGATCAGGGCGCTCCACACGAGGGTGCCGGAGACCGTGGTGAACACACCGAGACGCCTGCCTTGCAGGTCGGCCAGCGACTGTGCCTGATCGTCGGCGCGAACCAGGATCCGGCTGCGCTCGGCGTTGTAGCGGCCGATGATCACGGTCGCGCGTTCGGTCTGTTCCTCCAGCCCGGGCACTTCGAACGAGGCAGTGGAGATGATGTCGGCATGCCCTCCGGCGAACAGCCCGAATTCGTCCCACGTCGCGCTGGTCTCGATGGTGTATCCGGTGTCGGATTCCCACTGCTCGATGATCCCGCTGTCGTGCATGTGGTCCCAGATCGGGTCCGGTGCGAACGTGAAGCGGATGACGCCGTCGGCCGCGGTCCGGGAGGACGGTGGTCCTCCGAGGCCGGCCGAGCACGCCGGCACCACGGCCAGTGCGGCGACAGCACCGATTGCCGCCACCATTCTGACGCCCGTGCGGAGTGAGAGGATCACTGCTGGCCTCCTTGAGTTGTGACTGCCATCACGGCAATCACCTTGCGTGTCGGAGGTTCCACGGAACAATGTCTGTCGACACACACCTGTGACCCGCCAAGTGTCGTCGCGCACACAACGAGGTGCGATGTCGCAGCTCGGGTCGGTGAACTGGATGACCGCCGGCCCGCCTGGCGTCAGATGGCGAGATCGATTGTGCGCGTGGTCAGTCGAGCGCGGCGATGTCGTACACCGTCAGCGCTGCGCTGAACTGCAGGATGGCTGCGGGGTCGGCGAGGCTGACCGAGGACAGCGATTCGATCCGGCGTAGGCGTTGCGCCACGGTGTTCGGGTGGATCACCAAGCGGTTCGCCGTTGCCGAACGTTCCTGGCGGCACTCGAGATAGGCGCGAAGCGTCGCCAGCAAGTCGGTGCGATGGGCCTGGTCATAGTCGAGGATCGGCGCGAGGGTGCGGCGTGCGAAGGCGCTCAGGGCGACGGGATCATCGATCCGCAGGAGCAGTCCGGCGATCCCGAGATCGTCCAGTCCGACGACCGCGGCGGTTCGTCCCGACATGATCGCCACCTGAAGCGCTCCTTTGGCGGTCTGGTAGGACTCGCGGTGCGAGGCAACATCTCCAGGGCCGACCGCGACAGTTGCCTGCCGGTCTGCCGAGGCTTCGCGCATCGCCTGCCGCATGACCTCGCCTGCGCCCGTTGCGCCGGCTGCGGGCCACAGCATCACGATCGTCCCGGCGTGCATGGCGACGACGGGTTTCGGTCGGTGCTGTGCGGTTTGTTTGGTCAGCAGGACGAGTGATCGTTCGTATGCGCGTCGCTCAGCGACCGGGTCGAGGCCGTTGAATGCCCCGACGACCGCCACGTGCGGTACCGCAAGGTCGTGTCCCAGCCGGTGGGCGCGATCGAGCAGGCGGTCGGAAAGCGCGGCACCGCTGGACAAGACGTCACTGAGGAGTTCACCTCGCAGACGTTGTTCCACCTCTGCTGCGGTCCGGCCGCGCAGCAGTTCCAACGCCGTGACGATCGACGCGTGCTCCACCGCGCGGATCATGATCGGATCCAGAGCGAGACGCGTTTCGGGGAACCAGATCCGTGCCGCGACCTCGTCGCCGAGGTGCACCGCGGAGGCGAGATACGTTGTGCCATCGAACTCCCCGACGCGTACCGGGCTGGAATCGGATCCGGCGGCCGCCGTCGCCCTCCAGGTTGTGTCCGGGAAATCCGTCGTGGCACCGGAGCTTGCGAGTACCTCGTGGTGGAGGTCCTCGATCAGTATCGGGCGTTCGATGAGTCCGTGCAGCACAGCTGCGATTCCGTCCAGACCACCCGATCGCAACGTCACCGCCAACAATCGGTCGTGGATCTGTTCAGACCGGGTCAGCGCATCGCGTTGCCGGCGAAGGGACTCCGTCATTGTGCGCAGCTCGTCGAGCCTTCGGGCCGAGGACACGGCGATCGCGGCATGGTTGGCCAGCAGCGTCATCCGCTCGACCTCGAAGTCCGTGTAGGTGTGCACCGAGCCGTAATAGCCGTTGAGCGTCCCGAGAACCTGTCCGCGGGCGACCAGTGGCACTGCGATCATCGATCGGTACCCCTGTTCGTTGGCGATGCCCGCCCACAGTTCGAACCCCGGTTCGTCGGTGACGTCGCGGATGGCCACGGCCTCGGCGGTATGAAACGCCCGACTCGACGGGGACTCGCCGTGCAACACCAGCGGCCGGTCGGAGTTCACCCGGTCCACGTAGTCGGTCGACAGACCACTGGCGCCGCGTACCCGCAGGTGTCGGCGTTCCTCATCGGGGATCAACACGCCACAGAAGTCGAAACCGAGCAGCGAGCGTGCGGTCTCGGCGATCTCGGTCAGCACATGGGAGAGGTCTTCCTCGGCGGTCGCCGACGCACTGAGCCGGCGCAGTGCGCCCAGCCAGGTCACGAGTTCGGTTCCCGGCTTGGTCTGTGGGGAAGGCACCCGGTCAGTGTGCCGCACGAGTGTCCTGCCCACATACAAATGGGCCAACTATGTCTCTGGCGACATTGCCAGTCCGGGTCTGCATCACGACACTCGTTGAGTACGGGTGCTACACATCACACCCACTTTTCGGCAAGACCGTCACCGACCAGACAGAGGCGATATGACCACTGCGACCACCGGCACCTTCTCACGGAGCGAGCTGAACGGCACCTCGACGCGCGACATCATCAACCCGGCCACCGGCGCGGTCATCGCCACGGTCGCCGAGCACGGTCCCGTCGAGGTCGACGCCGCCGTCGCACGGGCCCGCGCCGCGTTCGAGAGCGGCCCGTGGCCGCAACTGACCCGCAGCGAACGGGCCCGCCTGCTGTTGGGCATCGCCGACGCCATCGAGGACAGCACCGAACGTCTCTTCACCGTGGAGGCACGCAACAACGGCAGGCCCATCACCGAAACCCGGGCCCAACTGTCCCGGGTACCGGAATGGTTCCGCTACAACGCCGGGCTGCTGGCCGCGCAGCGGACCGCCGTGCTGCCCGGCGACGGCCCCTACGTCACCTATCAGCAGCGCAGGCCGCTGGGAGTGTGCGGAATCATCACGCCCTTCAACCATCCGATGCTCATCCTTGCGCGCAGCCTGTCCGCGGCGCTGGCCAACGGCAACACCGTCGTCGTCAAACCCTCGGAGATGACGCCCCTGACCACGCTGGCGCTGGGCGAGATCATCACCGCCGCAGGAGTTCCCGAGGGTGTGGTCAATATCGTGACCGGCGGTCGCCCCGCAGGCGAGCGACTCACCCAGCACCCCGACGTCGCGAAGATCACCCTCACCGGCGGTACCGAGGCCGGTCGCTCTGCGGCGATCGCGACCGCATCCCGATTCGCCCGCGTCACCGCCGAGCTGGGCGGCAAGACCCCGATCGCGGTGTTCGACGACGTCGACCCCCACATCGCCGCCGAAGGTGCCGCCTTCGCGGCGTTCGTCGCCGCCGGCCAATCCTGTGTCGCCGGTTCACGATTCCTCGTGCAGCGCGGTATCTACGACACGTTCGTCGAGGCGCTGGCGGCGCGCGCCGACGCGATCCGGCTGGGTGATCCCGAGCTGACCACCACCCAGATGGGCCCACTGATCAGCGCCGTGCAGCGCGACAAAGTGCGCGCGCTGATCGATACGGGCCTGGCCGAGGGTGCGCGGCTCGCCGCGGGTGGCGGAATCCCCGAACTGCCCACCCCGTTCGACGGTGGTTTCTACCTGCGGCCGACCGTGCTCGCCGATGCCACCATGGAGATGTCGGTGTCCCAACAGGAGATCTTCGGTCCGGTCGCGGTCGTCGTGCCGTTCGACACCGAAGAGGATGCGGTCGCGATGGCCAACGACAACCGATACGGGCTCGGCGCCGGAGTATGGACGGTCGACGTCGGCCGGGCGCACCGAGTCGCCGCCCGCATCGACGCAGGCATGGTGTGGGTCAACGACCACCACCGGTTGGAACCCTCGCTGCCATGGGGCGGGATCAAGGAGTCCGGATCGGGAAAGGACGCCGGCACCGAATCATTCGACGACTTCTCCTGGATCAAGACCATCGTCGTGCGCACCGCTGCCGAACCCGTCGACTGGTACGGCGACGAGCCGCAGACGCGCCTGAACTGATCCCCACGAATCATCATCTGCCGAAAGGACTCTTCGTGTCATCGTCGACATCGCCCGACCCGGGACGATCAGCGGTCAGCTGGCGTCGCGAGATCACCCGAACGCAATGGTTGGTGCTCGCAGGCACCACCTTGGGCTGGGGGCTCGACGGCTTCGCCGGGAGTCTCTACATCCTGGTCCTCGGCCCCACCATGACGGAACTGTTGCCGCACACCGGGATCGAACCGACCGGGGCATCGATCGGTTTCTACGGCGGCCTGACGGTGGCGATGTTCCTGGTGGGATGGGCCACCGGCGGAATCCTCTTCGGAATGCTGGCCGACTACTTCGGACGCACCCGGGTGTTGTCCATCGGCATCCTCACCTACGCGCTGTTCAGTGCGCTGGCGGCCTTCGCCGACACGTGGTGGCAGCTGGCGATCCTGCGGTTCATCGCCGGTGTCGGATCCGGTGTCGAGGCGCCCGTGGGCGCCGCCCTGATCGCCGAGAGTTGGCGCAACCGCTTCCGCGCCCGAGCGGGCGGAGTGATGATGGCCGGATATGCGGCCGGGTTCTTCGCCGCAGCGGCCGCCTACGCGTTGCTCGGTGACCACGGGTGGCGCGCCATGATGCTGCTGGCAGGACTGCCGGCGCTGGTGGTCTGGTTCATCCGCCGCTACGTACCCGAGCCGCCAGAGATCAGCGACCACATGCGGTCTCGTAGGCAACGAAAAGCGTTGGGAGCCAGCCACTCCGATGACCACTTTGTGCTTCGTCGGCTGTTCCGCGCCCCGCTGCTGCGCCCGATGCTGGTGTGCACCGCACTGGCAACCGGCGCGCTGATCACCTTCTGGAGCGTGTCCACCTGGTATCCCCAGATCATCCGAGCCCTCACCGCAGCCGCCGATCTCCCTCGAGAGGTCGCCGACCACCGGGTCGCGGTCGCTGCCATGCTGTTCAACGCCGGTGGCATCGTCGGCTACGCGTCATGGGGATTCATCGCCGATGCGATCGGCAGGCGCCGAGCGTTCCTGATCAGCTTCACGGTCTCGGCGGCAGGCATCGTCTGGACCTTCCCGTTCGACCGCGGCTACGCCGAGTTCCTCGTCGCCATGCCGATACTCGGCTTCGGGCTGTTCGGCGCCCTGTCCGGGACGTTCATCTATGCCCCGGAACTGTTCCCGCCCAGTGTGCGGGCAACCGCGCTGGCGGTCTGCAACAGCGTCGGCCGCTACATCACCGCGCTGGGCCCGTTCGTCGCGGGCGTCATCTCCACCTCGTGGTTCGGCGGAGATCTCGGCATCGCCACCGCGGCGGTGTCAGCGGTCGGACTCGTCGCCCTCGTCGGCCTCGTGTTCGCACGAGAGACCCGTGGTGAGCCGATGCCCACCGACAACACCGTCCACCCTGTTCCTCACGCGGAGAAGAGCGTTTCATGACCGATTACTCCCAGTCACGCGCCGTCGTCGTCGGCGGGTCGATCGGTGGACTGACCACCGCGCTGCTGCTCCGTGACCTCGGATTCCACGTCGACGTCTTCGAACGCACCCCGACCGCGCTGGACGGACGCGGCAGCGGGATCGTCCTTCAACCCGACACCGTGCGCTGGTTCGAGGAGCGCAGCACGCAGGATCTGGCCGACCTGCACACCGCCACCCGGTTCGTGCAGTACCTCGACCGTAGCGGCAACATCGTCCACCGTGAACCCGCCATCTGGACCTACACCTCGTGGGGCACCTTCTACCGGGCGCTGCTGGCCGACTTCGGCACAGAGCATTACCACTACGGCGAGTACGCCTGCGGATTCGATCAGGACGAGGCCGAAGCCGTGGTGCGCTTCGTGAGTGGCCGCACAGCCGCTGCCGACCTTGTGGTGTTCGCAGACGGGATCACATCCACGGCTCGCGAGCGCTTCGACCCCGATGCCACGCTGCAGTACGCCGGGTACATCGGTTGGCGCGGCACCGTGCCGCTGTCGGCATTGTCCGAATCCACGCGCAACACGCTGCGCGATGCCATCACCTATGACGTCATCCCGCATTCACACATCACCATGTACCCGATCCCGGGCGAGGACGGCCTCGAAGAGTCACAGCGGCTGATGAACTACGTGTGGTACCGCAATGTGCCCGCCGGGCCCGAGCTCACCGAAATGCTCATCGACAAACGGGGATTCGGCGGATCGGTGTCCGTGCACCCCGGGCAGGTGCAGGACCGCTACGTCACCGGGATGCGAGAAGCCGCCGCCGAACTGTTCGCTCCCGCGGTTGCCGAGGCCGTCGTCCGCACCGAGCAGCCCTACCTGCAGGTGCTCTCCGATGTGCGTTCCTCACGCATGGCGATGGGGCGGGTCGCGCTCATCGGTGATGCCGCCTGCGCATCGCGGCCGCACGCGGCGGCCGGAACCGCGAAAGCCGCAGCCGACGCATGGACACTGGCGGCCGCGCTCGCCGACTCCGACGGCGATATCGCCGCCGCGCTTCGCAAATGGGAGCCCGCCCAACTGCAACTCAGCGACTCGCTGCTGCGACGCGTGGTCGACATGGGCAATCGCTCCCAGTTCCACAACACGTGGCGACCGGGCGACCCGGACCTGCGGTTCGGGCTCTACGGACCCGGACACTGACCGAACATCTGCATGTCCCACGGAAAGGAAACACCTATGAGCGACAACAGCTTTCTCACCGATCTTCCTCTGGCAGGCGAGCTGGTGGCCACTGACTTCGAGACCTGGCCGGACTGGCTCAAGACCGAGTTCACCGAGCATGCTTTCGACGGCCACGTCGGCTCGCGGCTGCTGAGCGAGAACGCCCGCGTGCGGGTGTGGGAGATCCGGCTGGCACCCGGCGAGCGCTGGCATGCCCATCGGCACGTGCTCGACTACTTCTGGACCGCGGTCAACGCCGGTAGGAGCCGCCAGCACACGCACGACGGTACTGTTCGTGAGGTGTCGTACCAGGCCGGCGAAACCCGCCACTTCCATTTCGGTGCAGGCGAATTCCTGCTGCACGACATCGAGAACATCGGTGACACCGATCTCGTGTTCACCACCGTTGAACACCTGGACAGCGCCAACGCACCGCTGCCGGTCACCCGATGATCACCGCACCTCTCGCCGATGGCGTCATCGACGTCCACGCCCACTGGCTGCCCCGAGATCTGTTCGACCTCCCGCCCGGGGCACCCTACGGCCCCATGCACGACCGCGAAGGTCAGCTCTACCTCGGCGACCTGCCGTTGTCGATCGCCACCGAGGCCATGAGTGACGAAGCGGCGATCATCGACGACATGGACCGCGCGGGAGTAGGGGTCCGCGTGCTGTCGGCCCCGCCGTTCGCGTTCCCGCTGCGCGGCGGCGACGGCGCCGACCGGTATGCCGCCGAGTTCAATCAGGCGCTGGCGAAGCTGGTCGCCAGGGGCAACGGGCGTCTCGCCGGACTGGGTATCGTGAGCCTGGACGCCGGTCCCGACTTCGCAGCGAGCTCGGTTCCGCGGCAGCTCGACCACCTGGCCGCAGTGGAAGGAATCGCCGGTGTGGCGATCCCGCCGGTGGTCGAGGGGCGATCGTTCGACGGAGCGGCGCTGCGTCACGTGCTGACCGAAGCCGCGCGACGCGACCTTGCCGTCCTGGTGCACCCGATGCAGATCGGACGGCCTGAGTGGGCGCAGTTCTATCTGGTCAACCTGATCGGCAATCCGGTCGAAACCGCCACGGCGATAGCCACATTGATCCTCGGCGGACTGCAGGAGGAACTGCCCGCGCTGCGCATCTGCTTCTTGCACGGGGGTGGTTGTGCACCGGGGTTGCTCGGTCGTTGGACCCACGGCTGGCAGATGCGTGCCGATGTCCGCTCGCACACCACGCGGCCGCCGGCAGAAGCATTTCGCCGACTGTACTTCGACACCATCACTCACGGCGTCCCGCAACTCGAGCTGCTGAAGGAACTCGCGGGCGAGGACAAGATCGTGTGTGGCAGCGATTACCCTTTCGACATGGCCGAAGGCGATCCGGCCCGGTTCGCCGTGGAGCACGGCCCCGGCGAGGAATCGCTCGTCCGCGCAGCTCGTGCGTTCCTGGGAGTCCGCGCCGGCGGCGCGTTCGACGCCGATCCACCCGAATCTCCGTAACATCGATTGGAAACTCAGTGCCACACCTGTTCTCGCCTCTGACGCTTCGCGACATCACCTTTGCTCACCGGGCATGGATGTCCCCGATGATGCAGTTCGCCGCGGTACCCGCCGGACCCGACACCGGAACTCCGACCGACTGGCACCTGCAGCACCTGGGTTCACGTGCCGTGGCCGGTGCCGCTCTGGTGATGGTGGAGGCCACCGCGGTCGACCCGCTGGGCCGCAGCAGCCACTACGATCTCGGGCTCTGGAACGACCGGCAGGCTCAGTCCTTCCGTCGCATCACCGAATTCCTCAAGGCGCAGGGAACAGTGCCCGGCATCCAGATCGTCCACGCCGGACGCAAGGGGTCCACCGGCGTTCCCTGGACCGACGAGACACAACCCCCACATGAGAACTGGACGACCGTCGGTCCCAGCGCGGTGCCCTTCGGCCGGCTCCCGGCGCCGACCCAGATGAGCGCCGACCAGATTGCCGCCACGGTCCAGGCGTTCGCCGTGGCCGCCCGCCGCGCCGCGGACGCCGGATTCCAGGCACTCGAAATCCACGGTGCACACGGCTATCTCATCCACCAGTTCCTCTCGCCGTACTCCAATCACCGCGACGACCGGTACGGCGGTCCTCTGGAACACCGGATGCGGTTCGCGCTGGAGGTGGCCGAAGCGGTCCGGGCCAACTGGCCCGACGGGCTCCCGCTGTTCTTCCGGGTATCGGCCACCGATTGGCTGGGTGGTGACACCGACGACACCAGACCGGGATGGACTCTCGCCGAGACCGTCGAGTTGGCCGGTCGGCTCAAACGGATCGGCGTCGACCTGGTCGACGTGTCGTCGGGCGGGTCGGCGCCGGATGCGGCCATTGCCGTCGCCCCGAGCTATCAGGTGCCGTTCTCGACTCGGATCCGGAAGGAAGTCGACATTCCCACCGCAGCGGTCGGCCTCATCACCGATGCCGAGCAGGCCGATTCCATCATCGCCGACGGCGAGGCCGACGCGGTCTTTCTGGCCCGGGTGCTGCTGCGTGACCCGGCCTGGATCAGCCGTGCTGCCGGTCAACTCGGCCACGAACTCCCGCACCCGGTCCGCTACGCACGTGCATTCCGCTGAACACCGAGTTGTTCGACACCGCGCCCGGCGCTACGGCCCTCCCTGCGCGAAGCCCGGTGGATTTGACCATCCAGCCGGAGGTCGCCAGTGGCTGACCGAGCCCGCCATGAGACCGAAGAGGAAATCGGGGCTGATCGTCAGCACGAGGTTGCGGGCCTGTTCCGCAACGCGCACGCGTGGGGTTGCGAAATGCGAGCCGTACTTCGAGGCGGTGTACATCGTGAGTGTGCGCAGCCGTCGTTTCGCCAGGCCGCCGGGTCCGCAACGGGCAAGGGTGATGCCGTCTTCCATCGCCAGCGCCGCGCCTTGACCGAATGTGGGGCGCATCGTGTGGGCCGCGTCGCCGATCAAGGCCACCTTGCCCCGCACCAGATGACGGGGTGGTGGGGCTTCGAAGATCTCGGGGGTGGTCATGTGGTCGGGGTCGGCGGCGTCGATCAGCATCGGAAGTGGCGCCGGCCAGTGGCGGTAGTCGTGTAGCCGGCTGTCTGTATCCCGAGTTCCGCCGTAGACGTAGGTGCGGCCATCGGCCAACGGCAGGATCCCGAAATCCGTTGTGCGGCCCCATATCGGCCCGAATCCAGTGGCCAGCTCGCGGTCCACTGTCCACGCCCACCCCGCGATGCCGGTGGAGCGTGGCGGTGACGCATCCGGCCATAATTTCTTCCTGACAACGCCGCGGGTACCGTCAGCGCCGATGACCAGATCGAAGCGCCGCTCCGCGGACCCCACGGCGAGGACTCCATCGACGTCCACATTCGTCACGCAACTGGAGTAGTGCACACAGTCCGGCGGAAGCCGCTCGGTCAGCCAGGTGAGCAGCTGACTGCGCGGAACAGTCGCGTATTGGTCACCGCCGGTGAGCTGAGCCAGCGTTCTTCGGACCAAGACCCGACCGCCGGCCGTGCGCACAGTGGCCGGCATTCGTGACCATGGTTCTGTGATCACCCGGCCTCGAACACCGAGCACCGACAGACATCTGAGCGCATTCGGGGCAAGCGATATGGCGCCACCGCCGACGACCGGTCCAGAGGACCTCTCGAAGACCGTGACCTCGTGACCGTCTTGCCGTAGCGCGATAGCGGCCGACAGTCCTGCGAATCCACCGCCGACAATCCCGACCCGCATCACCTGAAGCTACGACTACTCGTAGTAGATGTCCAGGGCTTACCCGTATGATCCCTGCGTGCCCTACATTCTGCAGCTGGACTCTTCGGCAAACCTCTCGTCTTCGGTATCGCGTTCCCTGACCGAGAAGTTCGCTCAGCGGTGGGTAGCGGGAGCGGCCGACCGCGAGATCCGTCGGCGCGATCTGCATGTGGACCCGTTACCACACCTGCCGACCAATGCGTTGCACTTCACTGCCGACACCCGCCCAGAGGATGCTTTGGCGCCCACCGCTTCTGCAGTGGCGCTGCAGACCGCCCTGGTGGCCGAGTTGAGCGACGCCGACGCGGTCGTCATCGGCGCTCCGATGTACAACTTCTCGATGCCGTCCACCCTGAAGGCGTGGCTGGACTACGTGCACGTCATCGGGCTGACGTCCCCCGCAGCCGAAGGAGTGTGCCCCCTTCGGGGCAAGCCGGTGGCCGTGGTCTCGTCCCGCGCCACGCCCACAGGAGAAGACGTACACGCCGACTTCGTCATCGGGCCGTTCTTCACGATCCTCGGCGAGTTCATGGCCATGTGCGTCGAAGGATTCGTGGTGCACAGTGAACCGCCGGCCGCCAGCGGCGACTTTCACCGTCCCGTTGCGCAAGTGGAAGCCGAACTGCTGGAGTGTGCCGACCGCTGGAGGTGACGCCGGCGCCCCCCGCCGTCTTCACGGAGTGACGGGACGCTGCCACCCGGATGGATTGCGCTCGGGCGAGGCGATGATCGTACGAAGGGCGACGTCAGCGTCAATTACCAAGGATGGGGCAAGAATTCGGTTTTGCTGTCATGCGACCTCCGGACGTGCCACCATACAGTCTTGGCAAGAGGGGCGATCATGAGAATAGCTGCAGCTGCCGTACTGATCGGGATGGCCGCGATGGGCACCGCCGGGCACGCGGGCGCCGAGCCCAGACCGCACGACTCCGAGTGCATCGTCGCGCCGTACCTGTTGGGATGCGATGGCTCCGGGGTTCCGACCGGCCCGGAAATGCCCACTGGCCCCGGCGATCCCAACTGCGTCTCGTCGCCGGCGGACCCGGTGTGCGCCGGAGGCCCGTTCGCTCCGCCCAACCCGGCAACGCCGCCGCCGATCGGTAGTGGCCTGCCGGGGAGCATCATGCCCGACGGGATGCCTTACGGCAGCGCTCCGCCGCCGGCGGTGCCGGCCATGCCCGGGGGCATTCCGGGGATGCCCGGTAGCATCTGAGCCGCGCAGTGGTGACCCCGGCCGTCGCGACTTGCGGGTGAGTTGCGGGTTCACGTCGACTCGCAGAACCCTGCTGATGACGGGGTGGGGCAGTGCTGTCACCATGTCCTTCGAAATTGATCCCCCAAATGGTGTGCAGATCGGTCAGTTCCGACGGTTCAGCGAGATCAGGCAAGGAGAGTGCGATGGAATACGCTGAGGCGCTTGCCCTCAACCGGGAGAACTGGGACGAGCGCGCAGACATCCACGCACGGTCGCAGATGTACGACGTGGCGGGATTTCTGGCCGACAAGACGTCGATCTCGTCGGTCGTCCGCAACGATCTGACGGTGCTCGAACCGCACCTTCCCTCCTCCGGGGTGATCGGTCGATCCCTGTTGCATCTGCAGTGCCACATCGGCACCGACACCGTGTCGTGGGCGCGGCTGGGTGCGGTCGAGGTCACCGGCCTGGATCTGTCGCCGAATTCGTTGCGACACGCCCGACGCATCGCTGAGGCCGACGGCCGCTCGGTCACATGGGTGGAAGGCGATGCGCGTTTCGCCTCCTCGCTGATCGACAGTCGGTTCGAGGTCATCGTCACCAGTGCGGGGACGATCGTCTGGTTGCCGGAGCTGTCGCAGTGGGCTCGCTCCATCCACGACCTGCTCAGGCCCGGCGGTGTTTTCATGATCCGCGACGACCACCCGATCTTGGCGGCGATGGACTTCGAGCTCTGGACGATCAGTGACGACTATCTGTCAGGTGGCGGTGTGCGGACGTACCAAAACACCGACAGCTACACCGAGAACAAGGACGTGGCGATCCGCCAGACAACGAATCACGAGTGGCGCCACGATCTCAGCGAAGTCGTGACCGCGTTGTTGGAAGCCGGTCTGCGCATCGAGGCGGTTCACGAACTTCCCTATATGGATTGGCAGGCCTTCCCGGATCTTGTCCCCGACCCGTCGGGCTGGGTCCTACCCGAAGGTGTTCCACGCATTCCGTTGAACTTCGCGGTCGTGGCCCGCAGAACTCAGTGATCGAGTTGACGGCCGGCACCCTCTCCGCTTCCAAGTCGGCTTGAGTCCCCACGTGTGAGGGACTTTTGTCTCTAGCGATGTGCTGGGTCGAGGGCAATCATCGAGATAACTCGTCAGAACGGACCGTTATGAACGCGCACTTCCCGGGCATCGACACCATCCATGCGGCGTTGGCGCTCGCCTCTCGAGCGCCGTCGATTCACAACTCGCAACCGTGGCAGTGGCGTGTCGGTGATCAGAGCGTGCACCTGTATGCGGATCTCGATCGACGCCTGCCGAGTACAGACCCCGACAGTCGCGATCTGCTTCTCAGTTGCGGTGCGGCGTTGCATCACGGTGTCGTGGCGTTTGCCGCACTAGGTTGGCATGCCAAGGTGTATCGCTTGCCCAATCCTGCGGAACCGGAGCATTTGGCAGCGATCGAACTTCGCGGTCAAACGCCGACCGAGCTCGATGTTGCCTTCGCTGCGGCGATACCCCGGCGAAGGACAGACCGCCGACACTACAGCACGTGGCCAGTCCCGCACTCGGATATTGCGATGATGCGTGCACGCGCCGCTCGTGCCGGGGTGATGCTACAGCGGATCGAGTCGTTGTCACGATTGCATGACATCGTGGCCGAATCGATAGCCCGTCACGCCGCTGACGATGGCTACCTGCGCGAACTGGCAACGTGGAGCGGCAAGTACGCGGCGACCGCCGGAGTGCCCGCCAGGAGTGCGCCGAAACCGGATCCAGGGGCGCCACTGTCGGCGAGGATCTTCGCTGGCTCGGCGTTGAAGCAACCGGCCGGAAGCACGGCTGCTGACGAGTGGGCGGTGGTCTTGGCGCTGGGTACGGTCGACGACACCCGGATGGCTCGGCTCCGCGCCGGTGAGGCCACCAGCCTGGTGCTGCTGACCGCGACCGCAATGGGATTGGCGACGTGCCCGGTGACAGAGCCGCTGGAAATCACCAAGACGCGTGACGAAATACAGCTCGAGGTGTTCGGTGCGAGCGGCTTCCCACAGATGCTGCTACGAGTGGGGTGGGCGCCGGTGAACGCGGATCCACTGCCTCCGACGCCGCGCCGCCGGCTCGTCGATGTCGTGAGGCGTCTGGACGGCTCACCGTTCGAATCAGCTGCGGCCGATTCAACCGACTGAGAGGGTGTTGCCCGGGCTGAGCTGCTGTGCGCGGCCACGGCATTCGATCGTGATGGGTGCTGCGGTACCGCCGGCGGACGACACGGTCGCAGTTCGGCCGGTAACGCGAAGATGCAGCTGATGTCCGCGGTAGTAGACCCGAAAAGCGAGCAACCCCATTGTCTCCGGCCAGCACGGCCCGAGGACGAGTCGATCACCACGGGTTTCCAAACCGGTGAAGCATCGCTGCAGCAGGTCGACGCTGCCGGCCATGGCTGCGAGATGGATGCCTTCGGCCGTCGTACCACCTTGGATATCAGTCACATCGGAATGCAGGGCTTGAGCGAAGAAATCCATGGCCCGATCCCGGTGTCCGCGGGCTAGGACCCAGGCGTGGACCACGGCGCTCAACGTTGATCCGTGCGAGGTGCGTGGTAGGTAGTACTGGACGGTTCTGGGGATCTGATCTGGATCGAACCGGTATTCGAGCCGGCCCAGCAGATCACGTATCTCGTCGGCGGACAGCAGGTAGAACAACATCAACACGTCGGCCTGTTTGGACACCTTGTAGCGGTTGACATTGTCGTTCTCGGCCTCCAGGATGCGATCGAGCCGTTGGATGTTGCCGTATTGCTGTCGATAATGCGCCCAGTTCAATTCGGCCAGCAGTTCGTACCCTTCGAACTGACTGATCACGCCGTCGTGGAACGGAACGAACATGAGTCGGCTGACGTCATTCCACATGTCAAGGTCTGCCTCGCTCAGGCCGAGTCGGTTCAGCAAGGCGGTCCGTTCTGCCAACGGCAAAAGTGCCAGCGCGTCGAACGCCCGCAAGATCACCCAGACCGCCATCACGTTGGTATAGGCATTGTTGTCGATGCCGTCATAGAGTCTGCCGGGGTAGCCACTGTGGAACTCGTCTGGACCGATCACACCTGGTATCACGTAACGCCCTCGTTCCCGGCTGAACAGTGCCAGGCCGGCCCAGAATCGGGCGATCTCCACCAGGGTTTCCGCGCCGTAGTCGATCAGATACTGCAGGTCGCCGCTGGCTTGGTAGTACTGCCAGACGTTGTAGGCGACCCCCAATCCGGCGTGATGTGCCAACGCGCTCGGGTCGGGGTTCCATCGGCCGGAACGTGGATTGAGGTGGAGCTTCGGACTTTCCTCGCGGCCGCTGCTACCCGACTGCCAGGGGAACATCGCGCCGCTGAAGCCCGCGTCGTGGGCTGCGCGCCGGGCTTCGGGTAGGCGCCGATGACGGTAAGCCAGCAATGCGCGGGTGAGCGCGGGCTGTCGCAAGCTGACCACAGGCGCGACGAACAGTTCATCCCAGAAGACGTGACCGCGGTAAGCTTCCCCGGTCAGTCCGCGGGCGGGCACCCCGACATCGAGATCGCGAATGTGGGGCGAGAGCGTCTGCAGGGTATGGAGAAGATGCAGACGCACGGTACGCAGTTCGTCGGTCCTATCGCCCATGTTGATGTCAAAGCGCTCCCAAAGTTGGCCCCACGCCGTGCAGTGTTCCTGCTCGACATCGTGGTACCGGCCGATCCACTGCAGGCGGCGCGTGCACTCGGTGGCGGGTTCAGAGGTCGCGTGGTCGCGGCCGGTCGCGATGGTCACGGCTTTCTCCAGGGTGATCGACTGACCGGCCTCTACCGAGGTGGTGATGACGTGGCCGGCGCGCTGATGGTCGTCGATCACTTGGTACTCGGCCTTTGCCGGGGCATCGGCACACCACACCGTATGGCGAATCCCCATCGCTACCGTGATGTGTGATTGACAGGTGTGTGCGGTAAGCAGCACCGAATTCGTTGTGAGCGAACGGCTGTCGTCCATCACGAGGTGAAGGTTCGACAAATCTCGGTAGCGTTCTACGAGGCTGTTGGTCACCGCGCCGTCGATTTCGGACCGGAATTGGATGGTTCCCGAGAAGTTCTCGGGGGTCACTGTGGTGTGCAGCATCGCGACGTGTGGGAGGTGCATGGACACCAATCGGTGTTGGGTCACCGATGCGATACGGTTGGCGTTGTCGCAGAAACGGAACCGCCGAGTGAGTATGCCTCGGCGTATGTCCAGGCTCTGCCGGTAGGAATGCAGGTCGCTTTCGTCCACGTCGAACCATTCACCGTCCTCGAACCGAAACGTCAGGCTGAGCCAGTTCGGCAGATTGACCAGACTCTCGTTGTCGATACGGTGACCGGCGATCTCATCGGTGAGCCGGTTGTAGACGCCGGCAACGTAGGTACCAGGGTAGTGAAAGCGGCCCGCCCGGGCCTCGGGCGCACATCCCCGTGTGGCGAAGTATCCGTTTCCGATTGTGCACAGGGCTTCTCTGAGCCGTTCATTCGCTGCGTCGTAACCGTCGAACGTCAGCACCCACGTCGGGTCATCCGCTGTCGGTTGACCGACTTCGTGAGCGAGCCGGTGCAGGAAGGTGGCCACGGCGCTGGAGTCATCGAGCCGAAAGGTCGCCGCGGACGGCCGGTCACCGTCTTCGCCGTGCGCAACGAGGATGCCGAGGCCGGTATAGCGCACGGTGTCGAATGCTGACTCGTCGGTCAGATCATCACCGATATAGATTGGCAGCAACGGCGGTCCTGTGGTCACGCACTCGCCGAGTAGCGAGACCACAGCCAGCCTCTTGCTCCAGCTGCTTCGGAGGCCCAGTTCGATAACCTTCCTTCCGAGCTCGGGGACGAGCCCAGTCCGTTGTGCGATGCGTTTTGCCGTGGACACCACTTGTTCGGCGCGGTCGGAGGGGGCCCCTCGATAGTGAACAGTCACACCGTGTCTATTCCGCTCGATAGTGACACCGGCGATTGATCTCAGATCGGTGGTCAGTTCTGTGGCCGCCTGAGTGACGGCGGCGGCGGCTTCTGCTGGAATACTGGTTTGTCGCATCGTTCCGTCAGGCGCACGGATGTCCAGTCCGTGACTTCCCGCATACCAGACGCCGGCCACATCGACGTGCCGACAGAGGTTCTCGAGATCGCGTCCGCTCACCACAGCCGTCGGGAATTTCTCTGACACTGCATGGAGGGCTTGTCGTGCTCCTGGCACGAGTTCTGAGTTGTCAGAATCGCCGACAATCGGCGAGGTGATGCCGCTGAAATCGAGGAGGACTGCTGGATTGCGGAACTCGAGGAGATTACAAATCTCATCGAAGTGATCCAGCGCATCCGGCAGATCAGTGATGCGGCCACGCGCGCTACCTACATCGGTCGGCTCCATGCTCCAACAGGCCACCTGCCGACCATGACACAAGGCTGACGCACCAGGGGAGTGTCTTTCCGACCTCGTCGCGATGACCAATGTCCCATGACGCGCTCAAGTGACGAAAGTCGTCCGCCGAGTCGGAGTTCGGTTGCCTGAGTGAGGGCCAATGACACTAGATGGGCGGCCGCTCGGGTCGCATCCTTCACGGATGGGAACCCACTGGTTGGTGATGGATGCCGCGACGGATGTCGCGACGCCGCCGTATCGGGCCCGGATCGCCGCCGCCGGCCGCTACCTTCCACAGACACGTCTGACGACGAGCGAACTGATGTCGCAGACCAGGCACCGCACCCACATCGACCTCGAGCGGTTGACCGGGATCCGCGAGCGGCGAGTATCGCTGGGCGAGGAGGACTCCTACAGTCTCGCAACGAGAGCAGCGCTGGACTGCCTCGAGAAAGCCGATCGATCGGCCGGCTCGGTCGAGGTGGTGATCAACTGCAGTATCACGAAATTCAACGGTGGGCTCACGCAGTACCTTGAGCCGACGATGAGCAGCGCGGTCGCGCATGCGGTCGGTGCCCCGGACGCCATGACCTTCGACATCTCCAACGCGTGCGCGGGTATGCTCACCGGCGTCATGGTGCTCAACACCTGGATCCGGCAGGGTCTCGTCACCTGCGGCATGGTGGTCAGTGGGGAGTACATCTCACAGCTCGGCCAGAACGCCGCAAAACACATCCGCACGGTGCTCAGCAAGGAACTCGCCTCGCTCACACTCGGTGACGCCGGCGCCGCCCTGCTGCTCGAACGTGCACCTGCCGGGGGATCAGGGATCACCCTGGCCGGATTCACCACGATCGCGGATTACAGCCGGTTGTGCTTGGCCTATCCCAAGGGCAGGGATCCCGGTGCTCGCATGTTCACCGATTCCCGGGCAATTCACCGCGCCGCGATCGCCGACACCCCGGTACTCCTGCACGAAGTGCTCGACACCGCAGGCATTTCCATCGATGACATCGATCATGTCATCACGCATCAAACATCGGCCCGGGCCATCAAGAAAGGGATGGCCGTGATGGCTGCCGAATTCGGCGATCACCCGCGTCACGATGCGGTCATCACCGTCGACCGGTACGGCAACACCGCGTCGACGACGCACACCGTGGCGCTCATCGAGGAACTGGGAGCTCGCCGTATCGAGCCGGGTGAAACCGTCGCGCTGATCGCACTGGCTTCCGGGCTGGAAATCGGCATCATCCTGCTGACCGTTGACGAGGATCTGGTGAAACGCTATGGGAACACTCATTGAACGCGTCGATATCTCCGAGGCTGGTTGGCGTAGTCGGCACAGTGCGTTGCGTCTGGCCGTCGCCGCGGCGAAGCGTTGTCTGCATCGGGCCGGATCCGATGCCGACGATATCGATCTCCTGATCAACGTCGGCATCTACCGGGACAGAAACCTTGGTGAGCCCGCGCTGGCGGCGCTGATCCAGGAGATGATCGGTGCGAATCCCGATGATCCACATACCGGCGAGCACGGCACCTTCTCGTTCGACGTCGCGAACGGCGAGTGCGGGGTACTGACCGCATTGCAGATCGTCGACGGCTTCCTCCGGGCCGCGATCATCAGGTCGGCGCTGATCGTCGCCAGCGACGCCAACCCGGGGTTCGGTATGAGCAAGCATTTTCCGTTCTCACCGATCGGGGCGGCATTGTTGTGCCGCTGGAACGACGGCGACGACGGCCTGGGCCCGGTGCGATGGTCCGCCAGGACGGATGGAGATGGGTTCAGCGCCCATGTGGGATTCAGAGATGGCCGAAACGTGCTGCGATTCCATGAATCTGCCGCGTTCGATGTCGACTTGGCGGGTGTGTGTGCGCTCGCGGTGTCGAGCTGTCTGGCGGAGTCCTCGTTGACGCTTTCTGATGTTGCGATCTGCGTTGCGCCGGCTCGGCAACGATTCCGTGTCGCCCTGGCTGCCAAGCTGGGTGTCCCGCCGACGCATCTCGTCGTGGCGGACGATCCCAGAACGCATACCGCGGCCCTGCCCGCGGCCCTGCACCGACGGAACATCGGAGGCAGTGATATCCGTCCGGCGGACACCGGTCCTGTGCTGCTGGTCGCCGGGGCCGCAGGCCCCATAGCAGGCGCGGCGGTGTACCGCCCTCCGGTTGCGGTCCGGAGAAACGGATCGCCGCTGTCAGCGGTTGACTTCCAGGACCTCGGCCAGTGACCGACGTGGCGTCGCCGGCGGCACGTCGTCGACCGGGGGCGCGGAACCGATCCTCAGGAGTACCTGGGGGATCCCGGTGGTGCCTGCCAACTCCAGGATGATGCGACGGCTTTCTGGCATCTCGGTGATGTGGGTGAGCGGGCACGTGGCCAGACCTGCCATGGTGCATTCCAGCAGAATCTCCGACAGGGCTTCACCGCAGGCGATCGCATCGCGGGGAGTGTCCTCGCGGGTGATCAGCACCGCGATCCTGGCTTCATCGCGTGCCACGCCTGGACGGCGTTCGGCATGCTCACCGGACGGGAACACCCGGTTCACGCCGACACGCTCGGCTTCGGGTGACGATACGAGCGCATTGGCCGGGACGCCGTCTGACTGCCGGACATTCGCTGTCCACCACTGCAATTCGCGATGATAGAACTCGTCGTATCGACGAAGTGATTCGGTGAGTTGTGAGGCCTCGGCAAGTTTGCCGCGTGCATCGTCGGCCAGCATCACCAACCTGACGGCCTCATGGTCGATGGCAGCGTTCACCAAGGGCGCCACGGTGTCCCAATGGACCGGTGGGTGCAGGGGGAGGCGATCGGTCCGGCGACGGGATATCGCGGACGCCCGATCGCGCATGGCGTCGGTGACATGAGCGACCGGGCTGAACTGGATTTCCGCGAGGTGCTCGCGGTTGTTGGGGTTGGGGAACCGGTCCACATGGATCACCCAGCCGGCGGCGGCCATGGCGACGCGGAAATGGTCGAGTGCGGCACCGCAGCTGATGTGCGCTTCGCGCCCCGAGCTGTCGGACGACCGCACGATGCGGTGATGATCGAGGAACAGGTCGACCGACTGCCCGTGGTCGACCCAATGCCACGGTTGGCTGTTGTGCAGCGACGGTGCTCGGCATGCCAGCCCGACCGCCTCGGTGATCACTGACTGGGGCACCACCGGTGCAGACATGCCGAAACCTCGTTCCCGTAGTGGTTGATCTCTACCGCGGACGCACGACCATGACCGGTGTCGTCGCGGATTGGGCCACCCGGCTGCTCACCGATCCCAGCAACATCCCGGTGAAACCACCGCGGCCGTGGCTGCCCATGACGACAAGCTGAGCTTGTTTGGCCTCCTCGAGCAACCAGTACGCGGGTTGGGCTCGTTCGACGCGGCGGTGGACCTTGACGTCGGGATAGCGCTCCTGCCAACCGGCGAGGCGTTCGGCCAGAAGTGCACGTCCGGTCTCCTCTTGCTCCTCCCACGTGGGTCCGATCGGAGGAATGTCGCCGACGTCGATCCAGACGTGCAGTGCCACCAGGTCGACCTGACGACGCGACGCCTCCTCGAACGCGTGGGACGTGGCCACTTCCGATGCGGGCGAGCCGTCGATACCCAGCAATACGGGCAGACGGTTGTCGCGCGCGGTCTGGTCGTCGCCGTGGACAACGACCACGGGCCCGCTGCCGTAATGGAGCAGCGAGGTGCCGGTCGAACCGAGCAACACGCGCCCGAGCGCGCCCATCCCGCGGCTGCCGACGACCACCATTTGCGCGGACTTCGACGCGTCGATGAGAGTTCTGGCCACGCTTTCCTTGCGGATCTCGGTCTGGACCGTCAGACCGTGCGACTCGCCCAGACAGTCTGCCAGCACCTTCTGGGCCTGCTCCATCGCCTGGCGGGCGTTGTCCTCCTGACACTCGAGCACCGTGGCCATGTACGGGCCCGCCGGCCAGCTGACGATCACGGGAGCGATGACGTGCATCAGCGTGATCGGTGCATTGTGCAGCGACGCTTCACGGGCGGCCCACCGCACCGCGGCGTCCGACTCCGCAGATCCGTCGACACCGACGAGTATTCCGTACTCAGTTGCGCTCTCGACCATGTTGATTTCCTTTTCACGATGTCGCCGTGCTGTCTTCGACGTTATGTCCGTCGGTCATCGACACAGAAGGGCCTTTGGTCCCTTCATCGAGGACCAGGGGCTACTCGGGTCTTGAGATAAGCCGCCACATCAGAGATCGTGCGCAGGGCCCCGTAATCCTTCTCAGGAATGTCGACGCCGAAGCGCTCGTGGATGCCCACCAGGAAGCGGAGCCAATCCATGGAGTCCAGATCGACCTGGTCGCGCAGGGGTTGGTCGTCGGCGATATCAGCGGGCTCGACCTCAGGTGCGATGCGCGTGAGCACCGCCAGAATGTCGGAGCGGAGGACGTCAGCGACCATCGGATGACCTCGAGTGCAGTAGTTCTGGCTGTTGAAGGAACGCATTGATCGCGGCCAGGAATGTCGCGCCGCGGTGTCCGTCGTTCGCGCGGTGATCAGCAGACAGAGTGGTCCGCACAGTTGTGGCCACCCTGATACCGCCGTTGATGACGCACACCCGTTGTGCGGGCTTACCGAATCCGACAAGCGCCACCTGCGGCGGATAGATGAGCCCGTACACGGCATCGACGGAGTTGTCGCCGAGGTTGGTCACCGTGATGGTGGGATCCGACACTTCCGAACTGCGCAGCGACCCAGCGCGGGCGCGGGTCACCAGATCGGTCAGATCGATCATCAACTGATCCAGGTCCTTGTCGGGCACATCATGAATGGCTGGGGCGACGAGTCCGCCACCACGCAGTGAGATCGCGATCCCGACGTGGACTCCGCAGGCGGGCCGGTATTCGTCCTCCCGCCAGAAGCCGTTGAAGTCCGTGAAGCGTCGGGCAGCCAGACCGGTGGCCTTGATGGCAAGAACGGCAGGCAGGACGCGCGCGGTGATCGGTAGGCCACTGTTGTGCTCGGCGAGCCACGCCAGCGCGGTGTCCATGACCACGTCGTCGGCAAGGTAGTAGTGCGGAATGTCGCGGTGCGAGCGGCTCATCGCAGCGGCGATCGCCTGACGCATCGAAACGGCTCGGGAGGAGGTCGAGCGTTTGGCGCCGGCCGATTGGCTCATCGTCGCCGCGGCGTGCTCGACGTCGACGATGGTGACCGCGCCCTGAGGGCCCGTGCCGATCACGGAGTCGATGTCGACTCCGTGCGATGCTGCGAGCCGGCGGGCGGCCGGTGACACCCACGTCTTCCGACGCGGACCGCTCGGGCGTGCGGCAGAGGTCTTTTCAGAAAAGGACGGGGTGACCGCAGGGGCGGGCTCGTCTGTTGCCCGCATCGTCGCCAAAGGTGTTCCGACGCTGACGGTTTCCCCGGCCGGCACAAGTAGCTCCTGCACGACACCGTCGTGCCAGCACTCGATCTCCACGGCGGCCTTGGTGGTCTCGACCACCGCGACGACCTGCCCGCGCGTCACGGTGTCGCCGGGCTTCACGAGCCATTCGTCGAGCGTTCCCTTGTCCATGTCGGCGCCGAGGGCAGGCATGACGAACTCGAACATCAGGTCCTCCCGAGGACCGCTCGCACGGCGGCGACGATCTTGTCAGGCTGCGGCAGTGCGGCTTGCTCCAGGTGTTTGGCGTACGGGATAGGCACCTCAGCGCTGCACACACGCGCAATCGGCGCGTCGAGTTCGAAAAAAGCCTCCTCGGCGATGCGTGCGCTGATCTCGGCGGCGAAACTTCCTGCACGCCAACCCTCGTCGACGATCACACCGCGGTGGGTTCTGCCGACAGACCCGATGACGGTGGCGATGTCGAGGGGACGCAGCACTCGAAGGTCGATGACCTCGCACTCGATACCGGCCAGCGCGAGTGTGTCGGCCGCATCGAGCACCTTGGGCAGGCTACCGCCGTAGGTGACGACAGTGACGTCGTGGCCCACGCGGCGCACGCAGGCGCGCTCGATGTCGGAAGGGGCCGTGAGATGGTCGACATCTGCAGAGGTGTTGTACAGCTGAACATGCTCGAAGATCACCACCGGGTCCGGGTCGGCGAGCGCGCTGCCGAGCATCCCGTATGCATCTTCCACGGTCGCCGGGCACACCACCTTGATGCCGGGAATGTGCGCGTACCAGTTCTCCAGACTGTGGGAATGTTGCGCGGCGAGTTGACGTCCCGCGCCGGTGGCCATCCGCACCACCAGTGGCACCGAGAACTGACCACCGGACATGTGCCGGAGTGCTGCGGCGGTGTTGACGATCTGGTCGAGGGCCAGGAGGCTGAAGTTGACCGTCATCACCTCGACGATGGGCCGGAGCCCGTTGAGCGCCGCTCCGATTCCCACACCCACGAAACCGAGTTCCGACAACGGAGTGTCCCGGATCCGTTGCGGTCCGAACTCCTCCAACAGCCCCTTGGACACGGCGTAGGTACCGCCGTAACGACCGACGTCCTCGCCGAGGAGAACGACCCGCGAATCGATTCGCAGGGCTGCTGCCAACGCGTCGTGAACCGCGGCGCGGTACGTCGTCTTCACGGTAGGGCCCGCGGTGTGAGAACGTCGCGTCCGAGATCTTCGACCGCCTCCCAGGTGCCGGCCTCGGCATAGGCCACCGCGTCGTCGACCTCCGCCGCGGCGGCGGTTCTGATTGTCTCGAGATCCTGATCGGTGAGCGTTTCGTCCCGAACACATGATGCCGTGAAAGCCGGGATCGGATCGCGCTTTCGCCAGTGCTCGACCTCTGACTTGTCTCGGTACAGCTCGGGATCGAACATGGAGTGCGCCCGGAAGCGGTAGGTGCGGAACTCCAGGAAGTACGGGCCGCCGGTCGCGCGGATATGTTTGACCGCAAGCGTTCCCGCGCGGTGACACGCGACGACGTCCATGCCGTCGACCGCCGCACTCGGCACGTTGTACGAGGCGGCCTTGATTGTGAGGTCGGTCTGGGACTGGGCCCGTTCGAGGGCGGTACCCATGGCGTAGAAGTTGTTCTCGCAACAGAACAGCACGGGAAGCTTCCACAGCGCCGCCAGATTCAGGGATTCGTGAAAAGCTCCTTCGGCGACGGCTCCGTCGCCGAAGAAACATGCGGTGACGCGACGGTTGCCCTGCATGGCATCGCCCAACGCCAAGCCCACCGCCAAGGGGAGTCCCGCGGCGACGATGGCGTTCCCGCCGTAGAACCGTCGCGCGGCGTCGAACAGGTGCATCGAACCACCGCGTCCGCGTGAGCAGCCTTCCTGCTTGCCGAACATCTCGGCCATGATCGCCGTCATCGGGACGCCGTGCAGCAACGCATGCGCATGTTCGCGGTAGGTCGCCACGACCGCGTCGTCTTCTGACAACGCTGCGAGCGCTCCCGCGGCCACGGCCTCCTGACCGACGTAGAGATGGAGAAACCCCCTGATCTTCGATTCACCGTAGAGTTCCGCGCATTTCTCCTCCATCAGCCGCACGCGGACCATGGCGGAGAGTAGTTGGCGTGCCAGCGCGGAAGACGCCACGGTGCCCGACCCTACCGTGTGCTGAACTCGAGAAAGCCCAGTTGATGGGCGGCACCGATATTTGCCATGACCCGTTGCATGAGCGCGTCGCGAAGACCTCTGCGGGCGATGCCGTGGGGCGTGTTGTGCAGCAGGAAAGCATCGAGTCGATCCTCGATCGGCCAACAGGCATACATCGGTTCGGTGAATTCCGAGGCCAGGAACTGCCATGCCAGGTCTTCGAGATCCAATCGTGCCGGCTCGGAGGATGAGGTCACGGTCAACACGGTCCTTTCAGTTCTGTGGCGGCCCATATCCACCGGTTACATCGTTTTCGGCGGCCGTCCTGAGGTGTAGGGACAAAAGTCTCAATCCTCGTGGCCGGACGGTCCTGTACACACAGCAGCGAAGCGCTGACCCGACGACCGCAGACCAAGGGCACCCAACCGTGAGACTTCGGTCCCTAGGTGCAGCGCCGGTCAGGTGATCGGATCGGACCAACGTCGACGCGGACGCCCGCCGAAAAGGAGATCAGCCATGACCGAACGTGACGAGAGCATCCGAAAGGACTCGACGGTCGAGATCGTGATCGACGAGCACGAGGGTCGCACACGTGTCCAGGCAACCCTGCGGTGGCGTGGGCAGGCGTTCATCGGTACGGGCCTGGCACGGTGCAACCCGGCGGACCAGGAGGTCGCCGAGATCGGCGACGAACTCGCTCTGGCGCGTGCGCTGGCCGACCTGGCCGCGCGTCTGAAGTCCAGAGCGGTGCACGACATCGAAGAATCCACCCATCAGCCGGTCACCGTGTTGCGATGAGCCGCGCCCGTCGAAGTTGAGGACGACACTCATGAGAAGCGCAGCGATGCGTAGGGTGCCCCGGAAAGTGTTCCGTGATCGCCGCGAGGCCGGCCGCACCCTCGCCGGTCTTCTGAGCGCGTATCGCGATCGGCGAGACGTCGTCGTCCTCGGTCTGGCCCGTGGTGGTGTCCCCGTCGCCTGGGAGGTCGCGGCCGCCCTCCACGCTCCGCTGGACGCCTTCATCGTGCGGAAGCTGGGCGCGCCCGGTCATGAGGAATTCGCTGTGGGTGCGCTGGCCAGCGGCGGGCGCGTGGTGGTCAACGACGACGTCATCCGCGCACTGCGCATGAGCCCGCAACAACTGCGTGACATCACCGAACGCGAAGCGCGAGAACTCATCCGGCGCGAGTCGGCGTACCGGGCAGGCCGGGCACCCATCGACGTCACGGGTAAGACCGTGATCCTGGTCGACGACGGACTCGCCACGGGCGCGAGCATGTTGGCGGCGGTGCATGCCCTGCGCGAGAACGACCCACGGCACATCGTGGTAGCGGTGCCTGCCGCACCCGAATCCACCTGCCGCGAGTTCGCGAGCATCGTCGACGACGTCGTGTGTGCCTCCATGCCCACCCCGTTCCTGGCCGTGGGTGACTCATTCTGGGATTTCACTCAGGTGAGCGACGAAGAGGTCCGCGAGTACCTCGCCACGCCCACCACCGGGGCGGCCGTCACGCGGTTGATCACCGAAGCCACCCCCGCGGAGGTGCTCGACAGGGAAGCGATCGACTCGCGTGGGGGAGTCCCTCCGTTCGAGGCGCTCGACGAGATCATCGGCGACGCGCGGATCGTGCTGATCGGCGAAAGCTCGCACGGGACGCACGAGTTCTATGAGGCACGTGCCCGCATATCCAAGTGGCTGATCGCCGAGAAGGGTTTCTGCGCGGTCGCTGCCGAGGCCGACTGGCCGGATGCCTACCGTGTCAATCGGTATGTCCAAGGGCACAGTTCGGACGGATCGGCCGAAGAGGCCTTGCGCGGGTTCGAACGCTTTCCGGCGTGGATGTGGCGCAACGTCGTCGTTCGGGACTTCGTGCAGTGGCTCCGCCGGCACAACGAAGGGTTGTCACCGGACCGACCGCGCACGGGGTTCTACGGCCTCGACCTGTACAGCCTGCACAGATCGATGCACGAGGTGATCGGCTACCTGGACAAGGTCGATCCGCAGGCAGCCGCCAGGGCACGAGATCGGTACGCCTGCTTCGACCACACGTCACCCGACGACGGCCAGGCCTACGGGTATGCCGCAGCATTCGGAGCGGGCCTGTCGTGCGAACGGGAGGCGATAGAACAACTCGTGGACATGCAGCGCAACGCGCTCAGCCACGCCCGCCGCGACGGTCTCATGGCATCCGACGAGCAGTTCTACGCTCAGCAGAACGCGTTGACCGTCCGCAATGCCGAGGAGTACTACCGTTCGATGTTCAGCGGGCGGGTGACATCGTGGAACCTCCGCGACCGTCACATGGCGCAGACGCTGGAGGCTCTTCTGACCCATCTGAACCGCGAGAACGAGCGGCCGGATGCTCGAATCATCGTGTGGGCACACAATTCTCACGTCGGCGACGCGCGTGCCACCGAGGTCGCGGCCGACGGCCAGCTCACCTTGGGTCAACTCGTCCGCGAACGTTACGACGAGGCCGTGCGCCTGGTCGGGATGACCACGTACACCGGTACGGTCACCGCGGCAACGGAATGGGGCGGTGTCGCCGAGCGGAAGGCTGTCCGGCCCGCACTCGACGGAAGTCTGGAAGAACTCATGCACGAGACAAGCAGGCCCGCATTCCTGGTGTCTCCGTTGATCAGTCGCGGTGCTGTGGAGCCGTTGAGCACCGTTCGTCTGAGCCGGGCCATCGGTGTAATCTACCAACCTGCCACGGAACGAGACAGTCACTACTACCACGTCCGACCCGCAGAACAGTTCGATGCGATCATCCACATCGACCACACGAGGGCACTGGAACCGCTGGAACTCGACAGCGCCTGGGTGGCCGGTGAAACACCTGAGACCTACCCGAGCGGGCTGTGAGCATGTCGAGTGGGGGAGACGGCAGCAAGCGCCGAATGGGCAGACCGAACATCGTGACGTTGACGATCAATCCGGCGCTGGACATCACGACCTGTGCCGACCAGGTTCGCCACACGGACAAGATCCGTTGTGGTGCAACCCGGTACGATCCAGGCGGCGGCGGGATAAACGTGGCCCGCGTCGCGCACGTCCTGGACGGACCAGTCGTTGCCGTGTTCACATCTGGCGGGCCCACCGGTGCGATGGTGGCCGACCTGGTGCGACGCGAAGGTGTGGCGTACCGACCTGTCGAAATCTCAGGGGTGACGCGTGAGAGCTTCACCATCAATGAGGGTTGCACGGGCAAGCAGTTCCGATTCGTTTTGCCGGGCCCGCATCTGACCTTGCCTGAACAGGCACAATGCGTGGAAAATCTGCGTCGTCACGCCATGTCGGCGGAGTTCGTGGTCGCCAGTGGCAGTCTGCCACCGGGTGTGGATCCCCAGTTCTATCAGCAGATTGCCGATGTCTGTCGCGAATTCGGGGTACCGCTCCTCCTCGACACCTCGGGCGGGGGACTGTCGCACATCGAATCGGGAATCTTCGTGCTGAAGCTCAGTTTGCGTGAGTTGCGCGAATGCACCGGCAGGGAACTGACCACCGAGCGTGAGCAGGTCGCCGCGGCCAGGGAACTCATCGAGCGTGGCGTGACGGATGCGGTCATCGTGTCGTTGGGGGCCGACGGAGCACTCATGGTGACGGCGCGTCAGAGCCAACGGTTCAAGGCCGTGCCGGTCGCATCGGGTAGCGGGGTCGGGGCAGGGGATGCGATGGTCGCGGCCATCACGGTCGGCCTGAGCCGCGGATGGCCGCTGTCCAAGTCGGTGCGTTACGGCATCGCGGCCGGCGCGGCGATGCTGCTGACCCCGGGTACCGCGGTGTGCGAACGCGCGGAGGTGGAGCGGTTGTTCGCGTTGACGGCCGAGCCCGAGGACCTCACCTTGGGGTGGTGACGAGCGTGAGGATGGCGCTGGGGGTGCGCCGGGTGGGAAGGTCGGCGGTCGCGGCCAGGCGCACCACGGCACGCCCAATGTCCTCGGCGAGGACTTCGACGTCGGGAATGGCGTCGAAGTCCGCGGTGATCCCGAAGACGAGATCGTCGGCGTAGCTCAGGATGGCGACACCGGTGCGGAGACCGAGCGCGATCGGCGGGATCGGCACCACCCGAACCACTCGGTGTCCCAACAGTTCCAAGTGTTTGCGCGGACCGGGAACGTTGGTGGCCAAGGTGACCACGCTCTGCTGGGGCATCCTGACCGCCGCACGCACGAGCAGTGTCGTGATCCCGGACGGCAGCGAGTTCACCGCCGAGACGAAGACGCTGCCGGCTTGGCGTTGCCCGGTGCGTTTGGCGTTCTCCATGCGTTGATGAACAGTGAGGAGCTGTTCGACCGGGTCCCGGATGTCCACGGGCAGGCACGGCAGCATGAGCGATACGCGATTGTCCACCTGGCCGGCCGCGTCGCTCGAGCGCACCGACACGGGCACCAGGGTGCGCAGAGAACGTGGGCCAGGACGTTCGCCGCGGCGGATCATGGCGGCACGGAAGCTGTCGGTGATCGCGGCGAGGGCGACATCGTTGATGGTCACGTCGTATGCGTGGCAGATTCTGCCCACGTCGCTCAGTGACACCTGTGTCGATGCGTATCGGCGCAGATCGGACACCCGTCCGCGCAGAGGCAGGGAGTGGGGATCCAAAAGGCCGGTGGCGATCTGGAGCGCGCCCTCGGCCACCCGTACGACCTCGGATCCCACCGACGCGGTGGTCTCGATCGCGGAGCGGATCAGCCGCACGGGGTTGAGGGTGAACTCGAAAGGCTGATGCTTCTGCGGTGCACTCTGTTTGGCCGCATCGATGTCGGAGGTGAACGAATCGACGGTGCCCTCGTCGGACAGATATGACAACAACTGCGCGACTGCGATGCCGTCGGCGATGCAGTGGTGGATTTTCATCAGGATCGCCCACTGGTCCGACGGCAGTCCCTCGATGATCCAGCATTCCCACAGCGGGCGAGACCTGTCGAGCCGGCGTTCCATGATGTCGGCGACCACGCCGAACAGCGCGGCGTCGTCACCGGGTTGCGGCACGGCGGTGCGCCGAACGTGGTGCGCGACGCTGAACTCGTGGGCCTCGACCCACTGCGGAGCCGAGAGGTCGAGCGGTTGACGGTCGACAATCTGGGTGAATCGGGGGATCGACAGAAGTCGGTTGTAGACGCTGCCCAGGAGTACGCGGTCGGCGGGCGGTGAACCCTCGAGTATCGACAGCACGCCTATGGCGAGACTGACGTTACGGTCGGCGTCCTCGGCCTCAAGGAACGCGACGTCCAGCGCGCTCAATCGGTCCATCCCACAAATGTGCGCCTCCGTTTCACCGCGCGGCCAGGGGCAGAAGTCTCATCACAGAAGGTATTTGTGCTCTAGGACTCCGGCGGATCGTCGGGTGGAATCGGTGGCAAGAGGACGTCTCGATGAACGAGGAACCATGGAAACTTTCACCTTGGGTATCGGTGAGTGGTTGGGGTCCGTGGTGTGGAGCCGAAATCCACTGGTGCGCCGCCGTGATCGAATCGAAGGAGCGTTGCGGCTCGCGGCAGTTGTGGTGTGTGTTCTGGCGGTACCACCGACGGCGTCGATCGGGACCTCGGTCTATCACGATCGTGAACAGGCTTACGCCGTCCAGGCCCAGGATGCGCGCCAGGTGACTGCCGTCGCGACCGAACGAGGCTCTGTCGCAGGCACAGAGGGGCACGGCGAGTCGTTCCTGGCGAGGGCGGCCTGGGCCGTCGACGGACACGAGCATCGCGGTCGCCTCGAATGGGCCGATCTCCCGCAAGTCGGCGACCGGCAGGAGATCTGGGTCGACCACTCCGGCAATGTCATCGACCCGCCGCGTGGGAAGGGTCGCGCTGTCGGCGATGCGGTCCTCACTGCGCTGTGGGCATGGATTTTCGTCGTCGCCGGAGTCAGCGGCGGGCTGATCTTGCTGCACAGGAGGTTCGATCAGGCTCGTTATGCCGAATGGGAACGTGAATTCGAGATCATCACCGAAAAGCGAGAGTGGGGAAAGCAATGATGTCTTCAGTCGGCACACGTGGCGTTCTGGTCGGCGTGGATGGTTCAGAACCGTCGACCTCGGCAGTGGAGTGGGCGGCGCACGAGGCCGTGCTGCACAAGGTTCCCCTGCGGATCGTGCATGTCATGCAGTGGCCGCCCGGTAGCGCGACATGGTCGGAGATCCCCGCACCGCCAACATTGGCCGATCAGCTCAAACGCAACGGCGAGCAGGTGCTCGAAGATGCCGGCAAGGTCGCCGAAGACGTGGTCGCCGGAGCTGTCGATATCCAGGTCGACGACATCGTGGTGGCCGGCAATGTCGTTGCCGCACTGACGGACCTGTCCGAGTCCTCGCGACTCCTCGTCGTCGGCTGCCGGGGGTTGGGACCCATCGGCCGAAGACTGTTGGGTTCTGTCACTGCGGGTCTCATCCGGCATGCGCGCTGCCCGGTCGCGGTGATCCACGACGAGTCGAAGGGCTCAGCCATCGCGACCACGGCACCGGTTGTCGTGGGTGTCGACGGTTCACCGGCCTCGGAGGAAGCGCTGGAGTTCGCATTCGACGAAGCCTCTCGACGAGGCGCGCCGCTCTTGGCGGTGCACGCGTGGAGCGATGCCGGCGTGGCCGGCTACCCGGGTGTGCGGTGGGATGATCTGCGAGTGCAGGCCGAGGAGTGCTTGTCTGAGCGGCTCGCGGGATGGCAGGAACGGTATCCCGATGTCCACGTACGACGTGAGGTCGTCCTCGACCGTCCCGACCGTAGGTTGTTGAAACGCTCGGAGATTGCGCAGTTGACCGTTGTCGGCAGCCACGGTCGCGGTGGATTCGTCGGACTGCTGCTCGGGTCGGTGAGTACCAGCGTGGCAGAGGCTGCTGAGCGTCCGGTTGTGGTGGTCCGTGGCTGAGTCAGTATTCCTCGTCGTGGTGGCGGCCGTGGTCCAGCTTGGAGATGAACACGGCCGCCTGCGTGCGGCGCTCCATCCCGAGTTTTGCCAGCAGGCGTGACACGTAGTTCTTGACGGTTCGTTCCGCCAGGAACATGCGTTCGGCGATCTGCTTGTTGGTCAGTCCTTCGCCCAGCAGTTCCAGCAACATTCGCTCCTGAGCGCTCAGACCGGTCAGAGGGTCGGAGTGTGATGCTGTTTCGCGAAGTCTCCTCATCAAGGCGGCTGCGGCGCGGTTGTCCAGAAGGGAGTGTCCAGCCGCGACTTCTTTGATCGCATGGGTGAGTTCCATGCCTTTGATGTCTTTGATGACGAAACCACTGGCGCCGGCGAGGATTGCGTCGAGCGTGGCCTCGTCGGACGTGAAGGAGGTGAGCATCAGACAGCGCAGTCCCGGCAGTCGGGACAACAGGTCACGACACAGTTCGATGCCGTTACCATCGGGCAGTCGAACGTCGAGGACCGCGACTTCGGGTCGCAGCGCGGGTATCCGCGCCATCGCCTCGGACACCGAGCCTGCCTCGCCGATCACTTCCAAGTCGGGATCGGACCGGATGAGGTCGATCAGGCCACGTCGGACGAGTTCGTGATCATCGACGAGAAAGACTGTCACCATGGGATCTCCCTGTGAAGAATTCTTCGAGAGGACGTCGCGGGGTGGCGGGCGGAGCGACGTCGTGTGTGGCGAGGCCGACGCGGATCAAGACCTGGGGAGTGGCTTTCCGGCCGATCAGACGAGCCACGATGTCTCTGCTCGTGGTCAACTCGGTGATGTGGGTCAACGTGCACGTCGCCATTCCCGCGACCGTGGCGTCCAGTAACACCGCGGAGAGCGCTTCGCCACAGTTCAGGATGCTCGTGCGGTCGTTCTCGCGCGTGGACAATACCACAACCTTTGCCTGATCGTGGCCCCGTCCGGCGCACCTGTCACCGGTGCGCGCGTTGGGGAAGCGTCTGTCGACACCGACCCGCTCCGATTCGGAGGCCGACACCAGAGCGCTGTGCGGTATTCCCTCGATGGACTCGAATGGTCCTGTCCACCAGTGTAATTCAGCGTGGTAGGACGAATCGTACAGGCGAAGGGACTCGGTGAGCCGTGAGGCATACGCCAGCTCGGATCGCGCGTGATCGGGCACGACATCGAACCGCACGGCGTCGAAGGCGATCGACTTGCGCAGCTGCGCTTCCAATGCGGGCCAGTCGGGAGGTCCGGCAAACGGCAGGCGGTCGGTGCGGCGGCGGCTGATCGCGGCGGCACGTCGGCGGCGGTGCTCTCGCGGGAACAGCCGGATCTCGGGGAATTCGATCGACGCGAGGTGCAGCGGATTGCCGGGATCAGGCAGCCTGGCGACCTGGGGCACCCAGCCGTCGGCAGCCATCGCGACGCAGAAATGATCGAGCATCGCGCCACAGCCGATCACGGCCTCCCGGCCCATGTGGTCCGCGGAGTAGAGGATGCGCTGTTTGTCGACGAACAGGTGAAGAGTCTTGTCGTCTGCGGTCCACAGCCATGGTTGACTGTTGTGCAGCGACGGCGCTCGGCACGCCAACCGCAGTGCGTCACCGATCACGTCGACTGATGGTTGAGCATCTCTCATGTTCCGTGTCCCCGGTGTCGTGTGCTCCTGCCAGCCTGACGGTGACTGAACAAGATCAACAGGGACTATGGTCCTCAACCCGGGGCCGTAGGACCCTGGCGGGCGGGTTGCGGAATGCGGCAGCATTCAGGCATGGAGGACGAGCCGGAGACGGCAATTGCGCAGCGTGACAAACTATTTGCATTCGGAAATCTCGATGCGCAGATCCATGAGACGCACACGGGACTCGTGGCGCTGATCGGTGACCTGGCGTACAAGGCCAAAAAGCCGATCAGGACGGATTTTCTGGACTTCAGCACAGCGGAGCAGCGAGAAACGGCATGTCGTCGAGAGGTCGAACTCAACAGCCGCCTGGCACCGAACAGCTATCTCGGTGTGGCACATCTTGTCGGGCCGGGGAATCGCCCTGACGAACCCGTGGTGGTGATGCGCCGCTACCGTGATGCCGACAGGCTGTCGACCTTGGTCAAGCGCGAGGCCGAGGTCGATGACCAACTCGACGTGATCGCCGAGATACTTGCGCGCTTTCATCGCGACGCCGCACGCGGCGCAGTCATCGATGATCAGGCACGCGCGGTTTCGGTGTGGGCGCGGTGGGACGAAAACCTGACCGAGCTTGCCCGCATGTCGCTTGTTCTGACGGAGCAGTTGAGCGAAGTACGCCGGCTGGCTTCGCAGTATTTGTCCGGCCGCTCCGAGTTGTTCACCGACCGCATCGCGGACGGCCGCATCGTCGACGGACATGCCGATCTGCTCGCAGACGACATCTTCTACACACCGGGGGGACCGGCCATTCTCGACTGTCTGGAGTTCGACGACACGCTGCGTTATGTCGACGGCGTCGATGACGCCGCTTTTCTGGCGATGGATCTGGAGTTTCTCGGCTCGCCGAGACTCAGCGCATTCTTCGTCGACCGCTACCGGCAACACGCGCATGACACCGCTCCGCAGTCTCTGGTGGATTTCTACGTGGCCTACCGCGCGGTGGTCCGTGCCAAGGTCGATTGCATACGTGTCACACAAGGGCGGCGGGAGGCGGTGACTGATGCGTGCCGCCACATCGACGTCGCCCTTGATCACCTGCGCGCGGCCACAGTTCAGCTGGTCATCGTCGGTGGAGGTCCTGGCACCGGCAAGACGACTGTTTCACGGGCCCTCGCCGAAAAACTGGGCGCCGTGGTGATCTCAACCGACGATGTCCGTCGGGATCTGCACGCAAGTGGTGCGATCGGCGGTGTGGCAGGAGAGCTCGACACTGGCCTCTACGCTCCGAAAAACGTTGCGGCGGTTTACGACGAGGTGCTCGCGCGGGCACGTCACGCGCTCACGCACGGCCGGTCGGTGATCCTGGACGGGACGTGGCGCGACATCGGCCGGCGCCAGCGCGCCCACCGCATCGCATTTGAAACCGCTGTTCCGGTGGTCGAGTTCACCTGCTCGCTGCCGGTGGTGACGGCCGGTGAGCGCATCGCATCGAGATCGGGAACCACGTCAGACGCGACCCCGGAGATCGCCGCAGCCCTCGCAGAACAGGGCGCAGCCGTCGTCCACGGACATCCGATCGACACGAGTCGACCGCTGCACGAGTCGGTGACAGAAGCGCAGCGGGTCTGCAGTCTGGCGATCTAGGTTTTTCTGGCGAGCCCCCGGATCGCGGTCGACAGCAGCGCTGCTGGCAAATCCCAGTTGGTGCCGTTGGCAAAAACCGTTCTGACCAGTGTCGAGTCGGGCGTGTGAGAGCGCTGACTGCGTGGTCAATTTTCTGTTGAAGGTGTGCGAAACAGGCGTAGCGTCCAGGTCGAGGGAAGGGTGGAGATCAGATTTGGGCGCTCGAGATATTGAATCGATCGTTGCGAGACCGGACTGGCGTCAACTCGCAGAGCAGTCACATACGGTGTACGACTCGCCCGAAGCTGTCGACATCCGGATGGCCACGTTGTTGCGGGACATGGCCTCGCTCGATGCCGGCTTGGAACCAGAGTTCACCCTGCAGGGCATTCTCGACGCGATCATGCGGGTATCGGGTGCCTGTTACGGCGCCGCGGGCCTCTGCGCCCCGGACGGAACACCGGCGACATTCGCGCATGCAGGGGCAGTCACGCAAACGGCCCCCGATTCGCCCGACACGGAACTGTTGGGGCTTCTGCGCAACCGGACAGGGCCGCTCCGAATCGATGATCGCGGAGAATCTCCGGCTGAGACGGGACTACCAGAACTACACCCGCCGATGCGCGCCGTGCTCGGCGTGTCGCTCGTCTCCCACGGCGAAGTGCTCGGCAGCCTCTACGTGGCCGACTCCCGGCCCGGCTTCGCGTTCACCGACGCTCATGTGGCAGTTGTCCAGGTGCTGGCGTCGGTGGCGGCGGACGTCGTTCACAGCGTGCGGTATCTGGAGAAAGTCCGCACCGTGGCGCGGTGGGTCTCCGCGAGCCGTGAGATCACCATGGCCCTGCTCGGGATGAGCGGCGCAGAGGATGCCCCCCTGCGCTTGATCGCCGGCCGGGCTGCGGAGCTCACCGCTGCGAGCCAGGCTGCCATACTCGTCCCGACCGAGGCTGACCGGGCTCTGGAAGAGGTTGACAGCCTCACTGTTGCCGTTGCCGCCGGACAACGTGCCGATCAGGTCGAAGGCCAACAGGTGCCGGTATCCGGCTCCACCAGCGGACGGGTGTTCCGCACGGGCGAGTCCGCGATGACGGACGGATTTCGATACCCCATCGCTTCGTTCACCGACCAAGGGCGACGCCCCGCGATCGTCGTCCCGCTTCGTTCAACGGCAAACAACCTGGGTGTCATTGCCGTTGCCCGCGATGCCGACGCCTCACCGTTCGACGCGGACGAGATGGCGATCATGGAGGATTTCGCGCACCACGCCGCGGTGGCCCTCACGCTCTGCCGGGCGAACGAGCAGGCACGGCAACTCACCGTGTTGAGCGATCGGGAACGCATCGCCAGGGATCTGCACGACCATGTGATCCAGCGGTTGTTCCTGGCCGGTATGGACCTGCAAGGAACCATCGCCCGCACCAAGTCCGATCTGATCACAGAGCGGTTGTCGCGCACTGTCGACGACCTGCAGTCCATCATCGACGAGATCCGGACGGCGATCTTCGACCTGCAATCGCCCGCGGCCTCCGCCATGAATTTCCGGCAACGAATTCAGGCGGCGGTCGCCGCGGTGACCGACAACAGCCCTCTCGCGACGACCGTTCGCATCAGCGGACCCATCGTCGCGGTCGATCCCGCTCTGGCAGACGATGCCGAGGCGGTGATCGTCGAAGCCATCAGCAACGCGGTGCGCCATTCCGGGGCGACCAGCGTGACGATATCCATCGAGGTGTCGGATCGGCTCGATATCGACGTGGTCGACAACGGCCGAGGCATTCCGGCAAACACCACGCGGTGCGGCGGGTTGCGTAACCTCAAAGCGCGGGCGCAACATGTCGGCGGTAGTTGTCAGATCACCAGTTCGGGTGGCTCGGGGACCCATGTGCGGTGGAGTGCGCCTCTGAGCGGGGCGTGATCATCCACCCTGCTGTCAACGCACCACGACCACCGGGGCATAGGCGGCGCGGGCGACCTTCGAACCGACCGACCCCAACCGCATGCCGGCGAATCCTCCGCGCCCATGGCTGCCCACGACGACGAGTTGTGCGTGGCGTGATCCGTCGATGAGCCACCGTGCCGGTTGATCGCAGACGATCTGCCGAGTCACTCTCACGTCGGGATATCGCTCGCGCCATCCGGCGAGACGCTCACCGAGCAGTTCGCGTCCCTGGTCCTCGTACTCGTGCCAGTCCATGCCCAACGCCGAGAACACCCCGACGTCGCTCCAGGCGTGCAGTGCGATGAGATCGACGCGCCGACGGGAGGCCTCGTCGAACGCGAATGCCGTGGCGTCCTCGGATGACGGTGATCCGTCGATCCCGATCAGCACAGGGGAACGGGGGTCCGGTGGACGCACCTGGTTGCCGTGGATCACCGCGACGGGACAGTGCGCATGGTGGACGATGCCGCTGCTGACCGAACCCAGCAGCGCGCCGCCGAGGGCGCCCAGGCCGCGGCTCCCCACCACCATCATCGTGGCACTCTTGGACACATCGACGAGTTCCGCAACGATTCCGGCATAACGTATTTCGTGCCGAATGCCGTCGGGATCAGCGTCGGCGACGGCGATCATGTCACGGGCATGCTCGATCACGTTGCGGGCGTTGGTCTCCTGCCATTCGGTGATGCTGCCCTGCACCGGTGGGATCGGCCAGTTGACGACGATCGGCTCGACGACGTGCATCAGGGTCACCGGCATCTTGCGCAGCGATGCTTCGCGTGCTGCCCACCGCACCGCAGCGTCGGACTCTGCTGAACCGTCGACCGCGACGACCATGCCGTACCCAGCGCCGTTCTCAGTGCCGTTTCCGTTGTCGACTTTCACTTCACGCTCCATCCTCACGACGAGACACCTTCGGTCTGCTGGTGGTAGCCCGGTTCAACGGTCGACAGATCACCTTCGGGCAGGCCGAGTTCGCGCGCTTTGAGCAGACGGCGCATGATCTTGCCGCTGCGCGTGTGTGGCAGTGAGCCGACGAATTCGAGTTCTTTCGGCGCCACCGCGGCGCCGAGTCGTTTTCTGGCATGGCCCAGGATGTCCAGCCTGAGATCGTCGTCGGCCGTGAAGCCGTCTTTGAGCGTCACGAACGCCTTGACGACTTCGCCGACCATCGGGTCGGGCTTCCCGATCACGCCGGCTTCCGCGACCGCAGGATGATCGGTCAGCACGTTCTCGACTTCGAACGGTCCGATCAGATGACCCGAGGACTTGATGACATCGTCGGCCCGGGCGATGAACCAGAAATAGCCGTCAGCATCTCGTCGCACCAGATCACCGGTGAGATAGAGATTGTCCCGGAAGCATTTTCGGTAACGGTCGCCTTCGTTCAGGTAACCGCGGAACATCGACGGCCACCCCGGCTTGAGCGCCAGCTCGCCTTGCGCGTCGGGCGTGTCGACGATCGTCAACTCGCCTGCGTCGTCGCGTGTGACGACAGAGGCCTCCACGCCGGGCAGGGGCCGTCCCATCGAGCCCGCCTTGATGTCGAACGCCGGGGTGTTCGCGATCATGATGCCGCCGGTCTCGGTCTGCCACCAGTTGTCGTGGATGGGAAGGCCGAGAACTCGCGAACCCCACAGCACGGCTTCGGCATTCAACGGTTCGCCGACACTGGCGATGAACCGCAGCCGTGGGAACCTGTGGGCGTGGGCGAGTTCCGGACCGGCTTTGATCAGCATCCGGATGGCCGTCGGCGCGGTGTACCACACACTGACGTTCAGGGCCGCAAGGATGCGGTACCAGCGATCGGCGTCGAACTCGCCCTCGTCGACGATCGAGGTGACGCCGTGCAGCAGCGGAGCGATGATGCCGTAGGACGTACCCGTCACCCAGCCGGGATCGGCTGTGCACCAGAAGATGTCGTCCGAGTGCAGGTCCAGGGCGTACAACCCGGTGATGTAGTGCATCGCGACGGCGCCGTGAACATGCATCGCCGCTTTCGGCGTGCCCGTGGTCCCGCTGGTGAAGTGCAGAAGCGCCTCATCCTCGGGCTTCGTCGGATGCACCGGCGCATCCTCGCCTGCGGCGTCCATCCACTCCCAGAAGTTCAGCGTTCCGGGCGGATTGTCGCGACGGCGGTCACCATCGACCACGAAGACGAATCGAAGTGATCGCAGACTCTCCCGGATCGGGGCGATTCGCCGCTTGAAGATCTCCTTCGTCGTGACCAGCACGACCGGTTCGGCGATGTTCATCCGCGTCAGCACCGGTTCGGGGCCGAAGGCGGCGAACAACGGCGACACCACGCTTCCGTTGCGTAGGGCGCCCAGGATCGTGATGTAGAGCTCCGGAGAGCGTCCCATCAAGGTGAACACCCGGTCACCGAAGTTCACCCCCAACGACCGCAGGACATTGGTGAATTTCCTGGTGAGACGACCCAGTTCGGCGTAGCTGAGATCGCGGGTCGCAACCACGCCGTCCCAGCTCGCTTTTCCGACGAACCGCAGCGCGGTGACATGTGACCGGTCACCGCCGGCGTGGCGGTCCACCGCGGCGTACCCGATGTTGCAGTGTCCCCGCCCCATGCCTGCGCACAGGTTGGGGGTCACCGACCAATCGAAGTTTGCGCGGGTGCGGTCGTAATCGGTGAAGTTCGGCCGTACCCGCCAGTCCGCCTGCGTTTTGTGGATCACAGTCACGGCGGGCTCACTCCGTCTCGGTGACTCATGTGGTTCCCTCCGTGCGAGCGACGCGTCATCGTGATCATCGCCGCAGTCGCCTGTGGTCCCATAGGGACGAAAGTCCCGACCCTCGCGGTCAGTTGTCAGCTGATCGGCGAGACCTGCCTTAAGTCCCCCGATGCGGGGCCCGGACGGCCCTGGCGGGGTACGTCCACTGTCCTTCAGTATCTGCCCATGCCCATCGACTCGAAGGCGCCGCTGCGTGATGCTGTACGCGATTTCAACAAACATGTGCTGAACCCGCTCTTGCTGCACGTCGCCGGGCGGAAGCACTTCTATGCATCTGTGATCCGCCATACCGGGCGCATCACGGGGAAGCAGTACGCGACGCCCGTCGTGGCGAACGGCATCGCAGACGGCTACCTCATCCCGCTGCCCTATGGCACGGGTGTCGATTGGCTGCGCAATGTCCTCGCGGCGAAACGCGCCTCGGTCACCAGCGGTGGTGAGACACACGACGTCACCGATCCGCAGGTACTCGACGCGCGTGACGTGATCGGACAGCTTCCGGTACAGCGACAGCGTGTGTACGCCCGGCTGGGGATCGACAAGTTTCTCAAAGTCTCGGCGGCGCAACAGTCGTGAAAGGTGAGGCGGGACCGATGACGAAGTGCCCGAGGGGACACCTCAATCCTTCCGGCTGGGAGTTGTGTGGTGAATGCGGCGCTCCCATCGACAGTGATGATCAAGCAGCGGCCACCGAGCAGCAGACAATCGGCCGTCTCCGAACGGTGTGGGCAGCGGCCGGCATCGTCCTACTCGTCGGTGCGGCGTTCGTCGCAGGAGCCCTTGTGTTCCGCAGCGAACCGCGGCAGATGCCTTCGGTGACGGATCCCGTCGCGGTGCGCGAGTGGTGGGCAGGCAGCCACGACACGATCTCCGGCCTGCGTACCGCGATCGACGATTCGCGGCGGGCGGTGGAACAACTCGACACCGCGGCGCTGCAACCGGCGTGCCGCCAGATGCATGATCTGGCCGGCGTCCGACTGCCCGCGCTCTTGCCCTCACCCGATGGCGAGTTGACGAGCGAACTCGCAGCAGCGGCGGGGGACGCCCATGAGGCTGCCCACATGTGTCTGGCTGCGATCGCTGGGTCGATGAACAGTTACCGCGGTGAATTCGCGGCGACTCTGGATCAAGCCGAGGCGAATCTGACTGCAGCGCAGGGGATCATCGACGAAATGGTCACCACAGGTGTCTACACGTGCTGAACGCCGTTGTGCGAAGCCGGCGACCGGTCCTACCGCGTCACCAGCACCGACGATGTGGTCCCCTCGAACAGGTGGAACACGTGACGACCGTGCGGCCCGAGGATGCGTGGCAGGTCGGCGATCTCCGATTCACCTATCACCGCGAGCTGGACCGGCTCGTCGTGCCGCCTCAGAAAGCGGGCGACATCGCTCCTGTCGGTGATCGGGTAGATGTGTAAATCGGGATGTCGGAGTTGTATTGTCTTGACCTGGTTGAGAAATGCGTGGCCGTCGCGGTGATCCCCGAGTGCCAGAACCGGTGCCTGTCGCAATTGCGCCTCGGCCATCGCTGATTCGACGACGTGATCCTCGGCTGGGTTCTTCACGGCGAAGACGATCCAGCGCACGGGTGAATCGTCCTCCTGCGTGCGGATGACGGCCACCGGGCACGAGGCGCCTTCGGCAACCTCCAAGGCGGTTGACCCGAGAATCGACTCGGCGTAGCGGCCGATGCCCACAGATCCGATGCACAACATCGCTGCACGGCCGGACTCGTCGATCAGCGCGCGCCTCGGCGGTCCGTCCACCAGCGCGGTTTCGACCTTGACCTCGCTGTAGCGCCGGTTCACCTTGATCTGGGCGGCCGACAGGGCGTTCTGTCCGCGGCGGACATCGTCGTAATAATCGTCCGCCGAAGGATGTGAAGACTTGGTGGCATACACCAAACGCAATGGAACGTGCCGGGACTCGGCTTCGACAGCCGCCCATTGGGCAGCCTTCACGGCCGCCTCGGATCCGTCGATACCGACCACGATCGGTGCGGAAGTCTCTGGTTCCAACATCTCGGCTCCTACCCGCGTATCAACTGGCGCGTTCGAGCGTATCGGCGGTGAACCATTGCCGATGGTGACCTAAGTCCCGGTAATTGCGCCGATGGTCCTCTGGCCGCGGAGAAACGACAAATGCCCATGTGAGCGTGGACTTCGGTCCCTTACGACGGCGTTGCGCCGGTGGTCGAATGGGTCAGGCGGATGTCAGTCGTGGCGTCCCCGGATTTCAGGAGGTTCAGTGTCATGAGTACTGCGTTTCACGTCGAGAACCGGACGCAGGGCTTCGCGCGTGTGCTCGGTCCGTATCTCGTCATTGTCGCTGTCGTGGCGTTGGTACACGCGTCAGACATGCCGGCCTTGGTCACCGAATTCGGAAGAAACCCGATCTTGTCCTGGGTGTCCGGAGCCTTCGTACTGTTGAGCGGCCTCACCGTGGTCGCGTTGCACCAGAGGTGGCACGGGGTCGCGGCCATCGTGGTATCGGTCCTAGGTTGGCTTGCGACACTGAAAGGTGTTCTACTGCTGGCCATACCGCAGTCCTACGCGGCATTCGGCGAGTTTATGGTACGGACCGCTGTGTGGTGGCAGGTCCTCATGGTCGCGGTGGGCGTGCTGGGGCTGTTCCTGACCTATGCAGGCTGGGCTCCGGCGAATGAGCCTCGCGCGGCGCGCACAGTCAGCGGACCCGCGCCGGATCTGCCGAGCGCTGCGTGAGCGCGGCGGATTCGGATGCACCACATGGCATCGTCGTCGGGGTCGACGGATCGTCCTGGTCGCAGGCTGCCGTCAGATGGGCCATGGCCGAGGCGACCCTGCGAGGCGTCGACCTCACGATCGCACATGTCATCACACCGTTGAGCGCTTCGACGCTGTTGTGGCCCGGGGACGAATTCCTGAGGAGGTCCTGGCGATCCAGGACAACGATGCCCGCAGGGCGATCGCGGACGCGATCAGGGTCGTGCAGGAGAACCTCACCGGCCCTTCTCGGCCACAGGTGCGGAGCGAGGTGCTGCATGGCGGGGTCGTGCCGATTCTGACCGGGTTGTCCAGGTCCGCCGAACTGATGGTCGTCGGTCCTCGGGGCCGGAACGAACAGCACCGTCGGTTGTTGGGAACCGTCGCCAATGGGTTGATCCACCATGCCTGTTGCCCAGTTGCGATCGTCCACGAAACGGGCGCTGCCCGAGAATCGGCCCGGCCTCCGGTGTTGTTGGGCACCGACGGGTCACCGGCCTCGGAGCTTGCGACGGAAATCGCCTTCCGGGAGGCCGTGCTGCGCGGTGTGGATCTGGTGGCACTTCACGTGCTGGTCGATTCGGACATGTCCGGGCTTTTCGCCGCGGAGTGGTCTGCTCTACAAGCTGTGGTACAAAAGCCCATCGCCGAGCGCCTGGGTGCCTGGGAGGAACGGTATCCCGGGGTCTCGGTCAACCTCGAGGTTCAGTTCGACCGGCCGGCGGACGCGTTGATCGCCGCCTCCGAAGGCGCCCAGTTGGTGGTTGTGGGCAGCCGAGGCCGAGGCGGGTTCACCGGAATGCTGCTGGGCTCGGTGAGTTCCGCGGTTGCCCAAGAAGTTCGCGTGCCGGTCATCGTTGCGCGGCCGAGGTAGCGGCGCCGGCGGGGGAACTGCGGAGTGGGAACTGGCGGATCTTGTCGACAGGAAGCCGCGGCCGCTGCGGGGTGACAGCATCGCCGCGGGGGTAGAAGCCTTCTCGCGCGAGGCGGCCTCGGACTCAGGTTGCGCTGTGCAGGGGATGGATGATGTGTGCGCAGCATTGTGTGACCGGGACGTCGAGACGCTTTTGTCCGCGAGTTGGCGGATGAGACCGTGGTGACAGGCGGTGACCGGTGCATTGTGGCGGTGGACGCCGATGCGTTGTCATTGCCTGGGTGAACCGGTGAGACGGGTGGCCAGGGCAGATGAGGGAATGAACGGCACCGGTTCACACGTTGGCCCGATCGAGGTCGATCTCGATATGGATCACGGTTCCTTCGAGATGACGTGAACAGGGCCAGCCGGCGTCGGTGATCACGTGGAGCATCGAATAGTTCTCCGCGAGCACCTCAGCGACCAGATGGTCGATGCCGTTGCGCTTCGCGGCTCTTCCGAGCTGCAGGAGCAGCGCCGTGCCCACTCCGCGGAAATGTTCTCCATGGGCGACAACCACGGCGACCTCCGCGTAGCCCTGCTGCCGCGTCGACTTGACGTAGTTCGCCACCCCGAGTAGACCCTCGGAGTCGAAAGCGCCGACTGCGTACTGATCAGGCGACAGTTCCGTGAGCGACCGTGCCCACTTCTGCAGATCCGCCGGATGCACGGTGAAGAACCGCAGATAGCGTTCCTCCTCCGTCAATGTCTGGTGAAGGGCCATCACCCGGTCCGAATCGGCAGGCGCCAGCGGGCGTATGACGATGACCGTCCCATCCGTGAGGATGGCGTGCGACGCCTGCTGGGAAAGATGCCCGTCCATGCGTTCGGCTCAGTGAACGACCAGGATCGAATGTCCGCCGGATCCGATGATCCGGGCCACCGAAGCGCCGTCGACGCGGCCGACGACGATCATCTCCACCAAATCATCGATGCGGTCGGACAGATCACCGGTGATCACTTGAGGTATTCCATGAGGTGAGACCACTGGCCGAACGACGACATCTGGATAACACCGCGTCCACCTGTCGATGCGTTGCCCGATATCGTCGCGATGGATGTCGCCGAAATGACGGGACTGGATATCGACGGCAAGAATCGGAAGACGACGCAATCTCGCCTCCTCCATCGCCGCTTCGATCACCGGTTCGTTGTCCGCGCGGCCTTCGACGCCGACCAGGATCCACCCAGGGCGTGCCGCCGGTTCGCGCTGCTTTCCGATGATGGCCACGGGACACTGGGCGTTACGGGCAATCGCTGCTGCGGTGGCGCTCAATGGTGCACCGTCTGCGCAGGCGATTTCCGCCGTGCCCAGACAGATCATCGTTGCATGGCTCGATTCTTCGATCAGCGCGGACTCCACTGGTCCCCAGAGGATTTCGGTTTCCAGCTTCACCGGGATCTCGGTGGCCTCCACTGCCGCCGTCGCCTCGCGCAGCGCGGACTCGGCATATTGCGTGTCCAAGCGCAGCCGGTCTGCGTACGTTGCGGGCTTCTCGGCGTCGACGTCGCGCACCTCGATGACGTGGACGATGCGAAGCGGAACATCGCGATTCACTGCTTCGCGTACGGCCCATGTCGCCGCGCGGAGCCCGGCATCGGACCCGTCGACACACACGACGACCGGTGTTGGCGCCCGCCACATGACCGCACTCCTCACCCTGCTGTGAACGCTGTATACGTCTCGGTAGCACCGTAACCGAAGTGCGGCCCGCACCGCCGGTGTCATTGGTCCCTCGTAGGGTGCCGAAGGTCCCACGACCGGCGTGTTCGGGCGAAACCATCGGCGCGGGCGGCGCGAGATGGAAAGATTCACATGACGGTCATCGTGCCGGGACGACGCAGCCACGAGACGGGAGGCAGCGATGGCGCGAACAGCCACCTCCGGATGGCCGACGACGGTGCGGCGACGGGACGGCCTGCTCGTTCCGTTCGATGTTCGCAGAATTGAGGTCGCAGTCGCGCGGGCAGCCCGCGAGGTGTCCTGTGACGACCGGGATATGCCGCTGACGGTGGCGACGGGCGTCGCCGAGGCGCTAGGGCCCGGCGTCGCGCATGTCGAGAAGATCCAGGACATGGTGACGGCGCGACTCGGTGAGGCGGGGCTCGACGACGTCGCGCGTGCGTACACGGTCTACCGCCAGCGTCGTGCCGACCTTCGGACGGCGAAATCGCTTCTGGGCGTGCGGGATGAGTTGAAGCTGAGTCTCGCCGCGGTGACGGTGCTCCGCGAACGGTACCTGCTTCGTGACGCCGACGGCCAACCCGCCGAATCGACCGGTGAAATGATGGATCGTGCGGCCGGATGGGTTTCCCAGGCGGAGGACACCTACGCCAAGGGCGCATCGGCCGAATGGGGCGAACGTTACTCGGCCCTGCTGCGCAGGCTCGAATTCCTGCCCAACTCGCCGACGCTGATGAATGCCGGTACCGAACTCGGCGTGCTCTCCGGCTGCTTCGTGCTTCCGGTCGAAGATTCGCTGCAGTCGATTTTCGCCACCCTCGGGCACGCCGCCGAGGTACAGCGCTGCGGCGGCGGTACGGGCTACGCGTTCGGGCATCTGCGGCCCGCCGGTGACCCCGTGGCGAGCACCGGGGGTACAGCGAGTGGACCGTTGTCGTTCATCGGGCTCTATGACGTTGCGGCCGATGTGGTCTCGATGGGAGGCCGGCGGCGTGGAGCCTGCATGGCTGTCCTCGACGTATCGCACCCCGATGTGTACGAGTTCGTAGCCGCAAAGGTTGACGATCCGGCGGCACTCGCGCATTTCAACCTGTCGGTCGGTGTCACGGACGCCTTCATGCGGGCAGTCCAACGCGGCGGCACACACCGCCTGGTCAACCCGCGAACCGGGAAGACCGTCGCTCGCGTGCCTGCCGTGGATCTCTTCGACGTGATATGCAGGTCCGCTCACGCGTGTGGTGATCCGGGGCTGGTGTTCCTGGACACCGTCAACCGGGCCAACCCGGTACCGACGCGGGGCCACATCGAAGCGACCAATCCATGCGGTGAGGTGCCCTTGATGCCTTATGAGTCGTGCAATCTCGGCTCGATCAATCTGGGCCGGATGGTGACCGCGGGACGTGTCGACTGGCACCACCTTGCCGAGGTCACGGCGGTGGCGGTGCGGTTTCTCGACGACGTCATCGACGTCAGTCGCTTCCCGATTCAAGAGATGAGAGATGCTGCGCTGGCGACTCGCAAGATCGGTCTCGGCATGATGGGGCTCGCGGAACTGCTGGCCACGCTGGGCATTCCGTACGACAGCGATGAAGCAGTACGCCTGGCAAGCCGGATCACGGGTCATATCCAGCGGGCGGCGCATGCCGCCTCCGAACAGTTGGCGGCACAGCGCGGTCCATTTCCGGATTTCCGTTCGAGTCGATTCGCCGGTTCCCGGCCACGACGGAACGCACAGGTGACGTCGGTTGCTCCGACCGGCACGATCTCGCTCGTGGCCGGCACCACGGCCGGGATCGAGCCGATGTTCGCGATCGCGTTCACCCGCGGGATAGTGGGCCGCGTGCTCCTCGAGGTCAACCCCTGTTTCGACCGCCTCGCTCGCGATCGGGGTTTCTACCGCGAGGATCTGATCGCAGAGATCGCGCAGCACGGCGGGGTCCGCCGCTTCCCGGGGGTGCCGGCCGACGTCCGCGCGGCGTTTCCCATCGCGGCGGAGATCACGCCGCAGTGGCATCTCCGGATGCAGGCAGCGGTGCAGAAACATGTTGACGCAGCGGTGTCCAAGACGGTCGATCTCGCCCCCGAGGCGACGGTCGCTGACGTCCGGGAGACGTACCTGGCAGCGTGGAAGGCAAAAGTGAAGGGTATCACCGTGTATCGATACGGGAGCCGTCGAGAACAGGTGCTGACCTACGCCGCGCCGGTGCCCGCGCTGACGCAGGCTGCCCCCGCGTTCAGTGGAGGTTGCGTAGGTCGGGTATGCGAGTTCTGATCGTGGTGACTTTCGGCCCTGTGGCGACGCTGCTCCGCGGTATGGACTTGAACCATGCGTCAGCGAACAGAGCTACCAGAGGTCATGGACGTCGATGTGTCAACCGACGGGGCGCTTCCCGGTGCCGCCGACTATGCACGCCAGAAGATCGGTGGGCTCTCCCGGCGCACGCACAGACCGGTGCTTCACGCGCGTGTGAGGCTCACCAGGCACGAAGATCCCGCGGTCGAACGGCCGGTCATCGCACAAGCCAATCTGGACGTCAATGGTCGACAGGTGCGCGCTCAGGTCGAGGGGTTGAACGCGCGCGAGGCGATAGACCGACTGGAAGCACGGCTGCGGTCGCGACTCGATCGCATCGCCGAGCACTGGGAGGCACGCCGTGGCGGTGTGCCCGCCGAGCGCGGGGGTGAGTGGCGCCACGAATCGGAACCGACGCGGCGACCGGGTTTCTTCCCGCGTCCGCCCGAGCAGCGCAGGATCATTCGGCGCAAGTCGTTCAGCATGGTGCCGTGCACGGTGGACGACGCCGCGCTGGAGATGGAGATGCTCGACTACGATTTCCATCTCTTCACCGAAAAGGACACAGGATTCGCCGCGGTTCTGTACAAAAGCGGTCCCACCGGCTACCGGCTGGTACTCGTGACCCCCGTTCCTGCGGAAGAACTGAGCCCGTTCGAGCAACCGATAACGATCAGCACCCATCCGGCGCCATGTCTCACCCAGCGCGACGCCGTCGAGCGTCTCGGTCTGCTGGGTCTGCCGTTCCTCTTCTACATCGATGCGGCCGAGGGCCGTGCCAGCGTCATATATCGCCGGTACGACGGGCACTACGGGTTGATCACCCCTGCGGACGGCTAGTGGGTCACACGAGACCGGTCGCCCGTTCGAGTTCGGTAAGGGCCTGCTCGGTCAGCGGTACCAATTCACCGATATCCGGCAGTATCTCCCGGTCGGCGACATAGCCGAAACCGATGCGATCGGCGTACGAACATGTCGTGACGTTGAGGCCTTGCCCGTCGTACACCGCCGAGATCGGATAGATCTGCTCGACGTGCGCCCCGTTCCAGTACATCTCGGTCCTGGGTCCGGGCACGTGCGATATCGGGAGGATGTACCCGACGTGGATTCTCGGTCGCAGCGGCAACATCGGAGGCAGGACTGTCGACGCGATGCCCGGCGCGAGCAGTATCAGCGATGCCGCCGCGCCGCGGGCCTTCACGTGTTGCTTGCCCACCAACATGGACCGGTGAATGAGGTCGAGCCGTTCGGCCGGGTCGGGCAGATCGGTACCCAGCGGGCACAGCCATGCCCCGAACATGTTGCCGTGCAGTTCAGAACGGTTCAGTTCGCGGCCGTGTACCGAGATCGGACAGATTGCCACCAATGACCGCTGCGGCAGTTCGTCGTGATCCGACAGCCACTCACGTAAGGCGCCGGCGATCACCGCAGTGACCACGTCATTGGCAGTGACGCCCGACTTTGTTGTGAAAGCCTGGAAGCGGCGTCTTGGCCAGCTGGCGGCGATCACAGCCCGCTCGTGTCCGAGACGCTCGTTGAAGCGGACGTAGGGAGCGGCAAAAGGTGTCATCGTGGTGCCGCCGAACAGGCCGGCGAGGGCACCGGCGGCCATCCCCGTGGCGACCCGCTCCGCAAGCGCGACACTGGAGGCTGTGTGGCGGATCGAGGATCTCACCAGGGCAAGCGGATCAGGCAAGCGACGATGTCGGTGTGTTGTCGCGTCGTCATGACCGGTACATGGATCCGCGTAAAACGCGGGCATCGATCGACGGTGTGGGTCCGGGCTGAGGGCACCGACGAGCGTCTGCAGGCCCGAGACGCCGTCCATCACGGTGTGGTGGAGTTTGATGTACAGCGCGAACCGGCGATCGTCGAAGCCGTCGATGAGACAGGACATCCACATCGGTCGGGATCGGTCGAGAGGGCCCGCGTGAAGCGTGCTGATCAACTGCCACAGAGCGATATCACCGGAACCGGGAGGAAGCGTGCGGCGCAGGCAATGTCGGTGTAGGTCGATCTCGTCGGCTTCCTCCCACACCCACCCGCCGCCGGTCCCGATCCCGCGGTGCGGATGCCTCCGTTGATGAGGGCGCCATGGGCGCCGCGCTCGCTGAAGGCGAGTGCTCGTCGCTCAGGTGCGAACGCCATCGGCCAATGAAATTTCCCGTGCGGGGATCCGCGCCGGAGTGCCTGCGGCCGCTGCGTTCACCTCCCTGTTCAGCAAACCGCTGATCTCACCGATCGCGCTCATCAACGGTGCTGGGAAGACAACCGTGGTGTTCTTCTCGACGCCCAACTCGGCCAACGTCTGCAGATTGCGGAGCTGAAGTGCCAGCGGATGAGCCATCATCATGTCGGAGGCCTGGCCGAGCGCGGTGGCTGCGCGGGCTTCACCTTCTGCCGCAATGATCTTCGCACGCTTCTCCCGCTCCGCTTCGGCCTCACGGGCCATCGCGCGCTTCATGCTGTCAGGTAGTTGGATGTCCTTGAGCTCCACCAGCGTCACCTCGACGCCCCATTCGAGAGTGGTCTTGTCGAGAATCGTCCGGATGCTGCCGTTTATCTCTGACGTGTCGGCCAGGACTTCGTCCAGGCAGTGCTGTCCCACCACGTTGCGGAGCGTGGTTTGGGCGATCTGGTCGATGGCCGACGCGACGTTTTCGATGGCGACCACCGATTTGGCGGCATCGATCACACGGAAGTACGCGACCGCTGCGATGTCGACGCTCACGTTGTCGCGGGTGATGATTCCTTGCGATTGGATCGGCATCGTCACGATACGCAGCGATATCCGCAGCAATTGGTCGATGACCGGAATGATCAGATGCAGTCCTGGATCTCGTACACCGATGATGCGACCGAGCCGGAAATGCACGCCCCGCTGGTACTGCTTCACCACGCGAATCGACATGGACAGCAGCACCAACACCGCTGCGACGATCAGCACGAGCGTGACAACAATGAACCTCATGTCTCCTCCAACCCGATGTGCCGACATCCATCCTGCGATGAGGCCGTCATACCGCACAGGGCTCAACGGCACCAACCGCAGCGACCTAGGGCACCGGCTGAGGGACGCCGAAGCCGACCTTGGCTGCTTCGAGCAGGGACCTTAGTCCATGTTGCGGAGCTTCAATGGCCGAATACCGTGGGCGGATCCTGTTGATCCCTACAAGAGGAACCCATCATGGTTGACACTGCCGACACCACCCAGGCCGTCACACCCCGTACTCCTGATCTGCTCGATGACGTTCGTGAATCGGCGAGAGCCGGACAGCATGCGGCGGCTGAGGCGTTGCGGGCATTTCGGCGCACCGTCGATGAAGCTCTGCCCAACGCTCTTCAACCACTGCGGGACAAACTCATCATGGCTGCAGTCGAACTCGCCGACAGCCTCGCGGCGACGCAATATGAGTTCAACCGCAACCTGATTCGGAGTGCGGACCGAGCTCTCAGCAAATCCGAGAGCGAATCACGGTGAAGTTGCCGACTCGTCGTCTGTGACGAGGGTGAAGTAGTTCTCCTCCTCCTGGAGGAAATGCAGACGAAGCAGAGCGTACAGACCGTACAGACACGCCAGCAGGTCGTCGATCTGATCGGGTTGGATCGCATTCCCGGACTCGGCGATCCCCAGATGTGCACCGATACGGTCGGTCAGCCGTTGGATCTCGGCGTGGGTGCGGCTCATGGTGGCCGTCGCCTCCTCGCCGCCCAGTGGGCGCGCAAGTGCCGGATAGAGTTGCGCTTCCTCGGCACGCTCATGCGGCAGGATGCGGTTGACGAGCAGAAGCTGGGTGGCCCGAAGTGATTGCAGCGCAGTGTAATCCGCATCCTCGGCGAGCATGTCGGCGGTCGTGCGCAACAATCCGAGCGCATCACGCAGTTCGTCGTGCTCGGCCGAGAAACGCCGCAGCATCTGCTCCGTGCGAGCGTTGACCTCGACGTGCGCGGACGGGTTTCTCCGTAACGCGCGCAAAGCGTTGAGGATCACCGTCACATCGATGAGCTCCTGCAGCAGGGCGCCTGCAGCCGGCGGAAGCCATCCCAGAGCCGCAATCCCCATGGCCAACAGCGACATTCCCATTCCCGCCGCGGCACTCTGCACGGCGATGTGGCGCGACCAGCGCGCGATGTCCATGGCATCGGCGAGACGGTCGAGCCGATCTGTCGTCAGCACGATGTCGGCGGCCTCCGAGGACGCCGTCGCGCCGCGTGCGCCCATCGCGACACCGACGGTCGCGGCGGCCAGCGCCGGGGCGTCGTTGATACCGTCGCCGACCATCACCGTCACTGCCCGTTCACCTTCGGCGCGCACCGCTGCGACCTTGTCCGCCGGACTCTGCTCCGCACACACCTCGTCGAGACCCAGCACGGTGGCAACCTCTCTGGCCGGTTCCTGACGGTCGCCGGTCAGCATCACCAGCCGGCCCAGGCCCGCGCTGCGCAGCCGGCGCATCGTTCGGGGAGCGTCACGGCGCAAGGGATCTCGCAGGAGGACGGCACCGGTGGGCTTGCCTTCGACGCAGACCCACGACACGGCGGCACCGTCGAGTCGTGCACGGTTGACGGCCCCACGACCCCAGTCGCTGGTCACGGCGTCGCCAGGAAGCTTCCCGACGAAGACGCGCGCACCCGCGACCGTGGCGGTGACACCGCGCCCCGGTTCCTCCTCGATGGCGCACGGGAGCTGAAGCGTGAGTCCCTGCGCGAGTGCCTCGGTGACGATGGCCTCGGCAAGCACGTGCGGGGAGGCCTGGTCGACGGAGGCAGCCAGGGTCAGCAACTCGTTCGGATGGTGACCAGGGGAGGCGATGACGTCGATGACCGCCGGTCGGCCCATGGTCAGGGTCCCGGTCTTGTCCATCACGAGAGTCGTGGCGTTGCCGAGGCTTTCGAGCGCCCCACCGCTGCGGACGATAACCCCGGACCGCGACGCGCGCGACAAACCGGACACGATCGCAACGGGTGCGGCGAGCAGCAGCGGGCACGGCGTCGCCACCACCAGAACGGCCACTGCGCGTACCGCAGTGCCGCCGGCGATCCACGCTGCACCCGCGACGATCAACGTCAGCGGCAGGAACCACGCCGCGTACCGGTCCGCGAGGCGGACGATAGGCGCGTTGTCGGCACCGGCCTGCTCGGCGAGGCGCACGATCCCGGCGTAGGTGCTGTCTTCGGCGGTCGCGGTGGCTCGCATCTCGAACGCGCCACCCGCGTTGAGCACACCACTACGTACGGCATCCCCGACCCTGCGCTCGACGTGCAGCGGTTCACCGGTCAACGCTGATTCGTCGAGAACCGCGACCGTGTCGAGAATCCTGCCGTCTACCGGGACGATTTCGGCAGGCCCGACGAGCACGATGTTGTCAACCGCCACCTGCTCCAACGGGACAACGCTGATCTGGTCGTCGACCCGCAGCCGTGCGATCCGCGGAGCGCGGTCGAGCAAAGCGCTCAGATCGCGCGATGCTCGCCGCGCGGCCGCGGCATCGAGAGTCCGGCCCGTGGCCAGCATCACCGCGACCAGAGATCCGGCGAGATACTCACCGACCACCAGCGTGCCGACGAGCGACAGCACCGCGATGACATCGACCCCTACCCGCCCATGACGTAATCCCCTGAGCACCCAGGCCGCCGCGGGAACCACGGCCACGACCGTGCCCGCCGTCCAGAAGGCGTCTGCCGCCCGGCCCTGGCCCATCAGCCATGCGACGCCGCCGCCGACGAACGCGATCACGGTCAGCACCAGCAGTGCGGGTTCGAGAAAAGGGCGCAGGTGCGAGACGGTCGGCGTCGCGCCGGCCGCGGAACTGCGTGTCATCGGGCGTTCCTTCCGGTTCGGCAGGTGTCTTCAGTGCAGCACCGCCGACGACAGTCGGCCAGGGTCGCAATATCCGGGCCGAGAGAGGTCGAAAGTCACTGGGCGGGACCGCCGGAAGTACCGAGGGCCACGACTGTTCGGATCTGGTGTGCGGGGCGGGACCGCGGTGTGCTCGAGTGCGGCCGAATGCGAGGACCTCACCATGGCGGAGTTTCTGACCAGCACCGACGAGTTCATGTGGTCGCTGGGTGAGGACCCCGTACTCCGTTCGACGATCGTCAGCCTCATGGTGCTCGAACGCGCCCCCGAGTGGGACCTGGTGGTCGAAAGGTTCGATCGCCTCAGCCGGGTGGCGCCACGATTCCGTCAGGTCGTCACGCCGACGGTGCCGCCGTTGCCCGCGCGTTGGGAGGAGCACACCGACTTCGATCTCGACTGGCACCTTCACCGTGTGTCCGCCCCGCAGCCGCGTACTTTCCCGGTGCTGATCAACCTGGCGGAGGTGGCGATGATGACCGATTTCGACCGCACGCGTCCGCTGTGGGAGGTGACGCTGGTCGAGGGGATGGCCGACGGTGGCGCCGCGCTGCTGTGCAAGTTCGACCATGCGCTGACCGACGGCGTCGGAGCGGTGGCGCTGGCCGCTGCGCTCTATGACGAGCTCGGAGATTTGAGGGCGCCGGAGCACTCGAAAAGAGCTTCCAGTTCTGTTGCAGCACAGGCACTGGAGACGATCCGTCACCCGCTGACCACCGCGGCGACGGCGTTCGAGACCGCGGTGTCGATCTATCGCGCCGCCCGCCCCATGACAGGACCGCTGTCGCCGATCATGCGGCGCCGCAGTGCGACTCGCCGACTCGACACCCTCGAGGTGAGCAGGGCGGCGTTGCGCCGGGCGGGGGACGCCGCAGGCGGCACCTTGAACGACGTATTCCTGGCGGCCGTGGCGGGCGGGCTCCGCAGGTACCACGAACACCACGGTGTCACCGTCGACCAACTCATGACGTCGATGCCGATCAGCGTCCGCGGCCCACACGACGGGATCGGCGGAAACCGTGCGACGCTGGTCCGTTTCGGCGTTCCGGTCGGTGTGGGGGATCCGGCCCGCAGGATTCGCGAAATCCACGCGAGAACGACGGCGGCGCGAGGCGAGAAGTCACTTGCCTACACACAACTGATTGCCAAAGCGCTCAACGTGATGCCGCGCGGCTACGTCGGTTCTGAACTGCGGCACGTCGATTTCATCGCCAGTGACGTCCCAGGTTCTCCTGTGCCGCTGAAGATGGGTGGCGCTCCCATCCGGGCCCAGTACGCGTTCTCTCCGACCTTGGGCGCGGCCGTCAACACCACGTTGCTGTCGTACGTCGACGTGTGTGCCATCGGGGTCAACATCGACGCCGGTGCGATCCCGGACCATGACGTCTTCTGCAACTGTCTCACAGCGGGTTTCGAGGAGACACTATCGGTGCATGCTGCGGATGGCTGAACTTCGCGGCACGTCGGTGCACCCGGTGTTCGCGTCCGCGGGTGCGCCGAAGCAGACCCTCCGGCTGGATCGGTTCGGCGTAGAACACGCTCTTGGTGATCTCCACCAGCACGAGGTATCCGACCGTGAGCAGGACAAGAGCCACGAAGAACTGCCATGGCAGCGGCGTGAAGCCCAGCCGGCTCGCCACCGGCGATACGGTCAGCAGAACGCCCACGCCGATGGCTGCGGACGTCGCCAGGACCAATGTCGTCCCAGGTCTGCTGCGCACGAAGGGGATTCTGCGTGTCCGAATCGCCAAGATGATGAGGGTCTGTGTGGCAAGGGATTCGACGAACCACCCGGTGCGGAACTGGACAGGTCCCGCGTGCAGGACGCCCAGCATCAACCCGAATGTCAGAAAGTCGAACAGTGAGCTGACGGGACCGAACGTCAGCATGAACCTGCGGATGAACGCGATGTTCCAGTGTGACGGAGCGTGTAGTTGCTCGTCGTCGACCCGGTCGGTGGGGATGGCGAGCTGTGAGCTGTCGTAGAGCAGATTGTTCAACAGGATCTGGCTCGGCAGCATCGGCAAAAAAGTCAGCACCGCTGATGCAGCGGCCGCGCTGAACATGTTCCCGAAGTTGCTCGACGTGCCCATCAGAACGTATTTGATGGTGTTGGCGAAAATTCTGCGCCCCTCCGCGACGCCATCCGCGAGCACACCGAGGTCTTTTTCCAGCAGGACCACGTCAGCGGCATCCTTCGCGACGTCGGTGGCGGTGTCCACGGAGATCCCGATGTCGGCCGAGTGCAGGGCGAGCGCATCGTTCACGCCGTCCCCGAGAAAACCGACCGAACGCCCTGAGCGTCGCAAAGCGGACACCACCCGGGACTTCTGCTCGGGGGAGACCCGGGCGAAGATCGTGTTATTCGCGATGGCCTCGTCGAACTGCTCGTCGGTGAGCTCTGCCAAGTCGCTGCCGCTGGTGGTGCCACGAACGGTGAGTCCGAGTTCCGCGCAGACCTTCTCGGCAACCTGCGGGTTGTCACCGGTGGCGACCTTGACCTCGATACCCAGGGCCGCGAGCCGCGCCAAGGAGTCCCGCGCGGCGGGTTTGGGGTTGTCGGCAAAGACGAGGAACCCATCCAGGTTGAGGTCGCACTCGTCCGCCGCGCAGATCGCCGACAGAGCGGTGGCGCTCTTGCACGCCACAGCGACCACACGCCTGCCGTCGGCGAACAGCCGTGCCAATGTGGTCCGAGCAGCTTCAGGGACCACGCTGCAGCGCGCAAGGATCTGCTCCGGAGCACCTTTCACCATGAGCACCCGGCCTGCGTTCGTGTCGACGAGCGCCGAGGTGGCTCTGCGGTTGTGATCGAACGGCAGCAGTGCGATGCGGTGGACATCGGTGAGACGAGAGCGTCCCTCCCACAGTGCATTGTCGAGGTCATTACCGCCGACCCCGCCGGTTTCCGGGTCGATGTCGCCACACAGGAGCCCGTTTCGGAGCACCGACGGTGAGGATTCGCCCAGGGGGTCGACGGCGTCGATGAAACTGATCCGTCCCTCGGTGAGGGTGCCGGTCTTGTCCGTGATCAAGATGTCGATGTCGCCGAGGTCCTCGATGCACACCAGACGTTTCACGAGGACCTTGAGCCGCGCCAGGCGCCGCGAGCCGGACGCCAAGCTGGTGCTCACCACCGCGGGAAGGAGTTGCGGGGTGATGCCGACGGCGATGGCCAACCCGAACAAGGCCGAGTCGATCACCGGCCGGCGGAGCAGAAGATTGATCACGACGATGACCACGGTGAGCGTCATGGCGACGCGCAACAGCAGATACGAGAACCGGCGAAGACCCACCTGGAAGTCGGTTTCGGGTTCGCGTTCACCCAAACCGGCCGCGATACGACCGAATTCCGCGTTCGCTCCGGTTGCGTAGACGACGCCGGTGCCTTCGCCTGCGCTGACCACGGTCCCCATGAAGGCGCAGCTTCCGGCATCGGTGAGTGAGGTCTCCGGTGACGTGCAGTCGGCGGTCTTCTCGACGGGCTTGGATTCACCGGTGAGGATGCTCTCGTTGCATTCGAGACCGTGAACGTCGATGAGCCGTACGTCCGCCGGGACGAGCTCACCGATTTCCAGGCGAAGGATGTCGCCGGGTACCAGCGTGCTCACGTCGACTCGACCGAACCTTCCGTCGCGCAACACCACGGCGGTGTGACGGATCCGGGAGTGCATTGCCGCACTGGCGCGTTCGGCACGGTACTCGTTGACGAAACCGAGGCCGACGCTGAGGGCCAGAATGAGTGCGATGATGATCGCCTGTGTCTGGTCGCCCAGGAAGAACGAGACCACCGCGGTGACGGCCAGCAATGCCAGCACCGCGTTCTTGAGTTGCCGTGTCAGCACGGCAAGTGCGCTCACACGGTGAGTGCGGACCGCATTGGGGCCGAACCGGTCGATCCGCGCGCGTGCCTGCTCCGTCGACAGTCCGTCAGCAGATGTGTCGAGCCGGTTCAGCACCTCGGCGGCCGACGCGGCGGCCACACCCCGAAAACCTGAGATCAGGTCGGTCTGGACGGTGTGCACGTGCCCTACCGCAGGGAATCCAGCAACAGGCGGCGCTCGGCCGCGGCGACCGCACGGCGCGCCGCGCCGGCCGCGTCGGGGTTGACCGACACCGAGGTGATGCCCATCCGGACGAGATGCTCGGCGAATTCCGGCCGGGTCGACGGCGCCTGCCCACACAGCGACGACGTGATCCCGAGCCGGTTGGCCGTCGAGATGATGCGTGAGATCGCGTCGAGCACCGCGGCATCCGATTCGTCGAACAGCTCGGCGCACGTTTCGGAATCCCGATCGACACCGAGCATCAACTGGGTGAGGTCGTTGCTGCCGATGGACACCCCGTCGATGCCCATACCGACGTACTCGGGCAACCAGTGCACCACGGAGGGCACCTCGGCCATCACCCACCGGTGCAGATTCCGGTGTCGCTTCAGCGGGCTCGCGTCCACCAGAGACAGACATTCTTCGAGCTCCCATCGGGTGCGGACGAACGGGATCATCAGGTGGATGTTGGGCGTGTGGTCGCGGGCCCGCGCCAGCGCGCTGAGTTCGAGCACGAAGAGGTCCGGCTCCTTGATGTAGCGGTAACAGCCCCGATAGCCGATCATCGGGTTGTGTTCGACGGGCTCGAACTGTTCACCGCCGGCCAGCCCGCGGAATTCGTTGCTGCGGAAATCCATTGCACGATAGATCACCGGTCGCGGGGCGAACGCTGTGCCGATCCGTGCGACCGCGGCCGCCATGGCGTCGACCAACGTGTCCTGCTCGCCCTTTGCGATCAGGTCCCGCGGATGCCGGCCCGCCAGGGCCTCGGTCAGCATGAACTCCGCACGCAGGAGACCGACCCCGTCGACGTCCTGCGCGGCGACCGCCTCAGCCGACTGGGGCATGGCGAGGTTCACATAGATCTTGGTCCCGGTGGCTTCACCGATGACCTGCGGCGCCGGCTCCCTGGACACCTTGGCAGTGCGCGTCGTTTCTGGGACGCGCCCCGTCGACACCACACCGCGGGTCCCGTCCACCATCACCATCGATCCCACGGGAAGGGCCACCGTCGCCGATCGGGCACCGACGACACACGGAACGCCCAGTTCGCGTGCGACGATCGCGGCGTGACACGTCATGCCGCCGGTCTCGGTGACCAGCGCCGCAGCCCGGCGGATCGTCGGCAGCCAGTCGGGATTCGTCGTGGGCGCGACGAGGACCTCGCCGTCGGTCAGCTTGTCCCCGTCGTCAGGAGCCAGCAGCACGCGCACACGTCCTGACGCGACACCCGGCGCGGCGGGCAGGCCTCGGATCAGCACGCTCGGTTCGTTGTCGGTCGTGGACCCGGCGCCGCCGAGAGTGGTGATGGGACGGGCCTGTACGAGCCATACCGCGCCATCGGCGATCACCCATTCGATGTCCTGCGGGCAGCCGTTGTGTGTCTCCGTGGCGATCGCCAGCGTCGCGATCTTGCTCAACGCGTCATCGTCGAGAACTCGGGTCTCGGCCTGCGACCGCGCGAGTTGCACCATCGAATCGGCGCCGTCGTCACCACGCACGATCTTGATGGCCTTGAAACCGATCCGGACGTCTCGGACCTCAAGGGTTTTCTTGTCGATGACGTACGTATCGGGCTCGACTTTGCCGGACACCACCACCTCACCCTGGCCGAAGGCCGCCTCGATGACGATGTGGTCGGCATCGCCCGTGCTGGGATCGCTCGTGAACGCGACGCCGGCCTGGTCGGCGGCGAGCATCTGCTGCACCACGACGGCCATGGCAGGGGAGGCCGTGAACCTGCGGCTGGCGCGGTAGGTGATGACCCGCGGGCTGAACAGCGACATCCAGCACTGCGTGACCGCGTCGAGCAGCGCCACCTCGCCCGTGACGTTGGTGATGGTCCGGTTCATCCCCGCGAACGACGCGTCGCGGCCGTCCTCGCCCGTGGCCGATGACCGCACGGCCACAACCACATTGGTGCCCAGCGTGCGGTAGGCGCTCAACGTGGCTTCCCGCACGTCCGGACACAGACCGGCCTTGTTCACCAGGCTCTGCATGCGACGGCACAGTTCCGAGAGTCGAGCGGTGTCAGCGGCATGGGTGAGCGCCTCGGTGTGCAATGCGGCCAACTCTGCCTCGACACCACCCATGCGGACCGAGTCGAGGTACGCCGAGCGCATCACCACGAAACCTGGAGGCACAGGAAGGCCGGCGGCGACAAGCTCGCCGAGGTTGGCGCCCTTCCCACCGGCTTCCTCGGCGTCGGCGATCGTCAGGGAATCGAGAGTGAGGACATAGGAGTCGGGCATGTTGTTCACTCTCTTGCGGGTCAGGCGAGGTCGATAGCGTCCGAGGACCGTTGGCCGAAGCCCTTAGGTCACCTGCGTGACGGTCATAGTGCCCTTGCCTGCGCGGTGCGCCGATCAGCCGTGGACTCTGCCGACTCCTTTACCCGCCGAAGCATGGCTCTGGCCGACAGCGCGGTGACCGGTCCCGCCAATTCGGTCAGGAACACGTCGCCGGGACGACGGAACGCCGCGCGCATCCGCAACAGCAGACGGCAGCGATCCTCCCAATGCGGTACGACGTGGAAGGACCACACCGCTGACCATGGGAACTCCGGAAGTTGTCCCTGTAGCACGATCGCTTCACCGGCGACAACCTGCTCGACGGTGAGCGTCGGGAGGTCCAGCCCGGCCATGGTCCACAGGTGCACGACATCTCCCACGGCCGGATTCTCGCCGAGATGCAGTTCAGAGGTCAGTACAGTCCACACCGATGCCGGTGGGGCATCGATCTCCACACCTTCGGTGGACTGAGTACACGGTGAGCGCACCAGACGGTCGCCGAGTAACGACGACCCGCATTCCTCCTTGGTCGTTCCCCAGTTCCGGTAGTAGCGGCGTGCGGCATAAAGCACGGCGATTCCTACGGCGAATTTCGCTACGGCGGTGGACATATTCCCAAATCTGGTCCGTGTGGGGAGAGAAAACCAGGGCCGAAAGTTCGTGGTGGCGGGACTTCGGTCCCTATCCGTCACGCGTGCCAGGTGGTCGGATCTCTGACGTGAGAACGATTCCTACGAGTGAGGAAAACCGATGACCAAGCTTCCTGAACGATCACGAGCACGCTCGCTCTTTCCTGAGGTGTCCGAATTCTTCGCCGGTCTGCCGTCGTGGGCCTCCATCCGCCCGGTTTTCGGCGAGCACATCATCCGGGTTGAGGACGAAATGAAAGAAGGCAGTTACGAACTGCGCGCCGAGGTCCCGGGAATCGACCCTGCCAAGGACATCGACATCACGGTTCGCGACGGCGTGTTGACCATCAAGGCAGAGCGCTCCGAGAAGAAGGAGACCAACGGGCGTTCCGAGTTCTCCTACGGTTCGTTCATGCGCTCGGTGACACTCCCCGCCGGCGCCGACGAGGATGCGATCAAGGCCGGCTACGACAAAGGCATCCTCACGATCTCTGTTCCGGTGACACAACCCGAGGCAGCCGCCGAGAAACACGTCCCGGTGGAATCCGCAAGTCAGTGATCCCGATGGGAAAGCAGCGAACGGTGCTGGCCGACACGATGGCACTCGCCTACGTGGCGGCCGGAATCGCCGCCCTGTACCGAACACGCCTCCGGCCGTGGATGTACGCCTGGGGCGCCGGGGTCGAGGAAATCGAGGCCGCGCTTCCCGGTGACAGTCTGGTGGCGGTCGGCACACCACGGACCACCCGCGCGATCACGATCGACGCGCCGCGGCACACCGTATGGAGTTGGCTCGTGCAGATCGGCGAGGGGCGCGGGGGGTTCTACAGCTACGACGTCCTGGAACGAGCGGTCGGAGCACGCATTTTCAATGCGGAAACACTTCATCCCGAGTGGTCGGACCTGCGTGTCGGTGACACCATCTGGCTCGCCCGGCGCTATGGCGACCGTGCACGGCAGGTGGTGGCGCTGGTCGAACCCGATTCTCACCTCGTGCTGGTGTCACCTGAGGATTTCGACCGCATCCAGCGCGGTGAGCAGGCGTCGGCGACGTGGGGTTTCCATATCCATCGATCCGACGGGTGGACACGCCTGACAGCGCGGGGAAGCGGCGGATTTGTGGGGCATGCGTGGTTCGACATCGTCCATTTCGTGATGGAGCACAGGATGTTGTGCGGCATTCGTGACCGCGCCGAGCGGACCAGCCAGGAGAACTTCGAGAAACTGGTCTTCATCAAGGGAGAAGATGCCTGGACGCGCGCCAAGGCAAGCTTGTCCTCCTGATGCCACCGAGAGGACCTTAGACACTGGTCGGTGTGACACTTGGCCACTGCGCCCCGGTCCGGTACGAGACCACGATTGGAACCCATGGACGCTGCGGTTATCGACGCCACGGGGATCCACCGACTGGTGGCCACCCTGATCGGCCGGGGCTTCCGGGTGATCGGCCCGACCCGCTCCGACAACGCGATCGTGCTCACCGAGCTGACGTCCGGTGAAGACCTCCCCAGCGGATGGGGAGTCGATGTGGGCCCGGGCCGATACCGGTTGCGTCGCCGCGGCGACAACGCCCTGTTCGGCCATTCCGCCGGCCCGCAATCGTGGAAGCAGTTCCTCCACCCGCCGCGGCAGTTGTTGTGGTCGTCGGACGGTGCCGGTAAGGATGCGCCCGCGCGATACGCCTTCATCGGTGTGCGCGCATGTGACCTTGCCGCGATCAGCATGCTCAACGGCGTGCTAGGTGAGGCGGCGCATCCCGATCAGGGTTTCGTGGGAAGGTTGCAGCGGGTCTTCGTCGTCGCGGTGAACTGCACCGAGCCCGGTGGGCTGTGCTTTTGCGCCTCCATGGGAACCGGACCCCATGTCGGTCCGGGCTACGATCTGTCGCTCACCGAACGCATCGACGACGAGGGTCCTCACTATCTCGTCGAGATCGGTAGCGACGAGGGCGCCGAGGTATTGGACGCCTTGCCGCACCGAGATGCCACCCAAGCCGAAATCGCCTCCGCCGACGCTGAAATAGCCGCCGCCACAGAACAGATGGGTCGGCAGATGCCCCCACGGGATCTACGTGAGTTGCTTGTCGAGTCCCGAGAGTCGTCCCGTTGGGACGAGGTCGCGGCCCGTTGCCTGACCTGTGGTAACTGCACCATGGTGTGCCCGACATGCTTCTGCACGAGCATCGAGGACGTTACCGATCTCACGGGCGAACACGCGCAACGGTGGATGCAGTGGGCGTCCTGCTTCGAGATGGATTTCACCTTCATCCACGAGGGAAGCGTCCGGCAGTCGACGCGGTCCCGGTACCGGCATTGGATCACCCACAAACTCGGTACGTGGCACGACCAGTTCGGCACCACCGGATGTGTGGGCTGCGGACGATGTATCGCCTGGTGCCCCACCGGTATAGACATCACCGAAGAGATGAACGTCCTCGCCGATCTGGCCGGTGATGATGAACATTGACGTAGCCGCTGACCCAATGACGCCGGTGCCCTATCGGGTGCGGCAGCGCGTCAGCGAGAATCGCGACTCCGTAACGCTGTACCTGGAACCCATGCACCACGCATTGAGGGCAGCCCGGCCCGGCGAGTTCATGATGATGTACGCCTTCGGAGTCGGCGAGATCGCCGTGTCGGTCAGCGGCATCTCGCCGGAGCCGGAGACAACCGTCGCACACACAGTGCGCGCGGTCGGGGCGGTCAGCAGCGCGTTGCGGGATGCTCGTACAGGCACCTTCATCGGACTGCGAGGACCTTTCGGGACGGGCTGGGATTATGAGGCGGCCGCAGGCCGGGATCTGGTGATCGTCGCAGGGGGTGTGGGCCTCGCGCCGCTGCGACCGGTGCTCGCAGTTGTGCTGGCCCGACGCAGGGAGTACGGGCGAGTGACTCTCATCGCGGGCGCCCGCACACGCGAGGATTTTCTCTTCGGCCCAGAGCTACGCACGTGGGCTGTGAGCGGGTCGATCGATGTGCACCTGACCGTCGACATTCCGATGCAAGGCTGGCCGGGTGAGGTCGGGTTCGTCACCGAGCCGTTGCGCCGGTTGCGGATTCGTCCCGCGAACACGACGGCGTATCTGTGCGGCCCGGAACCCATGATGCGTGCCAGTGCTGAAGTGTTGATGCAAAACGGACTGCGGGGCAGCGATATTCGCGTGTCTCTGGAGCGCAACATGCAGTGCGGCATCGGATGGTGCGGACATTGTCAGCTCGGGCCACTGTTGCTGTGCCGTGACGGTCCCGTCGTCGACTACGACGTGGCAGAACCGCTTCTCGCAGTGAGAGAGTTGTAGATGGCCGTGCCTTCCCTGGCGGTGTGGAAGTTCGCATCCTGCGACGGTTGTCAGTTGACACTGCTCGACTGTGAGGATGAACTGCTGACCCTTGCCGGCGAGGTTAGAATCGCCACTTTCCTGGAGGCGTCCAGTACCTTCACCGGCGGACCGTATGACATCTCCGTGGTCGAGGGTTCGATCACCACTTCAGCCGACGAGCGACGCATCAAGGAGATCCGAGAGCAGTCGGAGATCCTCGTGACGATTGGTGCGTGCGCGACGGCCGGCGGAATTCAGGCGCTGCGCAACATGTCCGACATAGAGGAGTTCGCGTCCGTCGTCTACGCCAAGCCCGAGTACATCGACACGTTGGCAACGTCGACGCCGCCGGCCGCCCATGTCCATGTCGACTATCAGGTGCAGGGGTGTCCGATCGACCGTGGCCAGTTGCTGGACACACTCGCCGCGCTCCTCGTCGGGCGCAAGCCCCGGTTGCCCGCCAAGACCGTATGCACCGAATGCAAGCTCCGTGGCATCACATGCGTTCTGGTGGCCGAATCCATACCGTGTCTGGGACCCGTCACCCACGCCGGGTGCGGCGCATTGTGCCCGTCGTGTCATCGCGGTTGCTACGGATGTTTCGGACCGGCCGCAACCCCGAATACCGCAGCCCTGATCCCGTTGTTGCGCCGCGACGGTATGACCGACGGCGAAGTCGAGAGAGTGTTCTCGACGTTCAACGTCTCACGATTCGACGCTGAACGGAACGACCGGTGAACCCCGAGATACGGACGCTGTCGGTCGGCGCGCTCGCTCGGGTAGAAGGTGAAGGTGCATTGCATGTTTCGCTTCGGGACGGCGTTGTATCGGCAGTCGAACTGAACATCTACGAGCCGCCACGATTCTTCGAAGCCTTCCTGCGGGGGCGGGGTCACGCGGAACCCCCCGACCTCACGGCGCGGGTGTGCGGGATCTGTCCGGTGGCCTACCAGGTGAGTGCGTGTAACGCCATCGAGGACGCCTGTGGGGTTTCTGTAGATCCAGAAATCGTGCAACTTCGCCGGTTACTGTACTGCGGCGAGTGGATCCACAGTCACGCCCTGCACATCTTTCTGCTGCACCTTCCCGACTTCCTCGGCTATCCCGACGGCATCAGCCTTGCCCGGGACCATCCCGAGTTGATCGAACGCGGACTGTCGCTGAAGAAGACCGGTAACCGGCTCATGGAGCTGGTAGGCGGACGGGCCATCCACCCGGTCAACGTCCGGCTGGGCGGATTCTACTCGGCACCAGATCCGCAGCACCTCCGCCCAGTGGCCGAGCTGTTGCGCAACGCGCTCGACGATGCTGTTCGCACCGTCGCGTACGTCGCTGAACTCGATTGCCCCGATGCCGTTTTCGATCATGAGTTCCTGGCGCTCGGCGCTGCCGGAATGTACCCGATCGAGAACGGGGCCGTCACTCGGAGCGCAGGTCCGTCGTTCCCAGTCGCCGAGTTCACCGAACACGTCGCCGAGACGCAAGTGCCTCACTCGACGGCACTTCATGCCACATTGGATGGCGGCCGATATCTGACCGGCCCGTTGGCTCGATACTCACTGAACTCGACATACCTGTCACCGATCGCACATGAAGTGGCCACATCGGCGGGGCTGGGACCTCGATGCCGAAATCCTTTCCGCAGCATCGTCGTGCGCGCCGTCGAGGTGGTATTCGCTATCGAAGAAGCGCAGCGCATCATCGCTGAGTACCAACAGCCGGCACGTCCGTTCGTCGAGGTCGAGGCTTGCGCCGGTGTCGGGCACGGCGTCAGCGAGGCTCCACGCGGACTGCTTTACCACCGGTACGAGATCGGTGAGGACGGTTTGATCCGAACCGCCACGCTGATCCCGCCCACTGCCCAGAATCAGGCAGCCATCGAGTACGAACTTGCCGAACTGGTCGCCGCGAATCTGGATCGTGACGACGCAGAATTGGCTGCCCTGTGCGAACGGGCGATTCGCAACCACGATCCGTGCATATCCTGCGCGGCGCATTTCCTCACCGTCACCGTGGACCGTGGATGAGTGTCCTTATCATCGGAATCGGCAATGAAGCCCGTCGCGACGACGGCGTGGGTATCGCTGTGGCGTCCTCGATCGCCGAATGTCGAGTGCCCGGAGTGGAGGTGCTGATTTCGGCGGGTGATCCCGAGGCGTTGATCGATGCCTGGACAGGCGTGCGGCTTGTCATCGCTGTCGATGCGTCCGTTGATCGGCACGTATCCGTTGGCGCGATCCGTCGCTGGGAGCCAGCCGACCTGCATGGGAGGATTGCCGAGGTGAGTTCCCACGGGCTCGGACTACCCGAGACACACAGGCTGGGACAGGCCCTGGGGCGAGCGCCGGGGCGGTTCATCGTCTTCACCGTGGAGGCGGGCGACGTCGGTCACGGATTCGGCATGACACCGGCGGTTGCCCATGCCGTGCCGGACGTGGTGACTGCGATCCTCGGTGAGATCTCAGCTCGGGACGGTTCTGGCTCCGGCGTACCCGGCAGCGAGTGAGGCCGCCAGTCCGACCGTCGAGCCCGCGGCGACCACGATCGAGGAGTTCCTCGACGCCGTTGCCCAGCCCTGTACCGGAACCCACTCGAATCAGGCCGAGTGGGACCGGTCAGACGCCCGTCTGCCCATCGACGCGTTCACGTATCAGATCGGCGTGCCCGCAGTGTCGTGCGTACTCGGTGATCATGTGTAGGTAGATCCACCGCAGGCTCACGTCGGTATCCATGAACGGGCTGGTGTCATCGAGCGAGCGTGTCGCGCAGACGGCGCGGGCGTGCCGGATCTCGTCCTGCCAGATCGTGATGGCCGCGTGGTAGGACGATCCCGGCGAGAGCTCGAAACCTCCGTCATGGCCCTCGGGATGGCGTTTGGGACCGAAGATCGGACTCACCTGATCGCCCGCGAGGACCCGACGAAACCAGTTCCGCTCGACCTCCGCGGCATGTTGTAGCAAGCCGAGCAGGGTCATCTCCGACGGATCGACCGATGCGGCACGCAGCTGCTCGTCATCCAGGCCGTCGCACTTGGAGGCCAGGGTCGCACGGTAGAAGTCCAACCAACCCTCCAATGTCGTACGTTCATCGGCGTTCAGCGGCGGCATCGCGCGGTCTGGGAAGCTCACGCCAACCCATGCTGCCATTGCCCGACTGGGGTGACCGAGGGGCGGGGGAGTGTTTCGCGGGCGTCACATCATGCGGCGATCGTCGACCGGGCCGCGTCCAGAGCGTGCGCCCACCACATCAATTCGCTGACGAGTGCGTCGAGTTTGGCGTCCAGGCCGGAGAACAGGGCGGGGTCGGAGGCGTCGGCGGTCATGGCAGGCACGAGTGTCTCGGGCAGGATGTGTACTGCAGGCCGGATCGGTGCCATGCCGAGTTCGATCGACACGGTTCGCAATTGCTCGACTGCGCGCGCCCCGCCGACGTTTCCCCATCCCACGAATGCCACCGGCTTGCGGTCCCACTCGACGTAGAAGTGGTCGACTGCGTTCTTGAACACACCGGTGTAGCCGTGGTTGTACTCGCCGGTGAGGACGACGAAGCCATCGGCGGCGTCGATGCGCCGGCCGAGTTCCGCGACGGCCTCGGTCGCGTACCGGCGGGGCGTGTAGATGGGAGCGGGTGCGTCGAAGCTGGGCAGATCGTGTTCACGCATGTCGATCACGTCGACGTCGACGCCGTCGCGGCGCAACCGGTCGACGACCCATGCGGCCGGGCGGTCCGCGAAGCGCTCGGCGCGGGTGCTGGTGAGGATGACTGCGATCCTGGTCATGGAAATTCACTCCTAGTGGGGAAGGTTCCCCGGTTTGGGGACGTACCCTGTAACGGGGACCCTTCCCCGGATATTCCCGGACAGTGGAATGGACGGTGTACATGCGTACCGACGCGCAACGGAACAGGTCGGCGGTGTTGGAGGCGGCGGGGACGGTATTCGCCGAACGCGGCCTCGACGTCTCGCTCAACGAGATCGCGCGCCGGGCCGGGGTGGGGAACGCGACGCTGTATCGCCATTTCCCCACGCGCGAGGCGCTCGTCGCCGAGGTGTTCGCACGTCAGATGCAGGACTACCTCACCGCCGCGGAGGGGGCGGCGGTCGCTGACGACCCTTTGGTCGCCTTCCGTGGATTCGTCACCGCGACTTGCGAATTACAGGCCGCGAGCCGCGCGCTGGCGGATCTGCTGGTTTCCTTGCAACCCGTGTCGCCGGAGGTCGACGAGATGCGGGATCGCCACTACGAGGTCATCAGCCGGGTGATCCGACGGGCCGTGGACTCCGGCGTGGTGCGGGCCGACCTTCGCCCGTCCGACATCGCCGTGTTGTTGATGGCGAACGCGGGTCTGATACGTCGAACCGCCGACGATGCGCCTGGTGCGAGCGCTCGACTGGTGGCGGTGTGGCTGGCCGGGGCCACGAGGCCCGATTGGGCGGCGGGTCCGCCGGCCCCCGCCGAGGAGGACATCGCTCAGGCGTTGCTCCGCGGCTGACCGGCGGCTTTGTCCCGCCGCGCGCGTTCGAGCTCGGCCACCGCCGTGACGGACCGGTGTTCGAGGACCTTGCCGGTGGCGCCCAATTGTTCGGAGATCGCCGCTCCGGTCCTCAGCATCTCCGTCACCACGACGGGTAGACGGTCGGCCGAGAGTCGTCCGCGCGGTGCGGAGATGTGGACGGCCGCGTTGACGACGCCGTGGGAATCGAAGATCGGTGTGGCCAGACCGATGATGCCCTCGACGCTTTCTCCGTCACTGACGCTGTACCCGCGGTCGCGGATGACGGCCAGTTCTCTCTCCAACTCCGGCGGATCGGTCAGCGTGAAGGGGGTCAGCTGTTCGAGTTCGTGGGACGCGAGTACCCGCTGTTCGAGATCGGAGTTGAACGCCGCGAACAACTTTCCGATGCTCGAACCATGCAGCGGTCTGTCGCCGCCGAGCTTCATGACCACCGAGAGGTTCTGGCCGGCCTCGTACCTGTCGGCGTAGGTGACCGTGTTGCCGCTGCGAACCGCGAGATAGGTGTTCTCGTTCACCGTCTCGCACAACTCCAGTAGGTAAGGGCGGCTGATCTGTCGAAGGTCCACCGAGTCGACGATCGACAGTGCCATCACCAGCGAGCGCGGGCCGAGCACGTAGGTCTTGTGGTCGAGCTGGCGCGCCGCGTCGAGCTCGACCAGGGAGGACATGAGGTCGTGAGCGCTGCTCATCGGCATCTTCAAGTCCTCGCACAGCGGCTTGAGGGCGCTGCCTTCCTGGTGGTGCGCCAGGTACTCGAGGATCCGTAGGGCTCGGTCGAGGCGGGCGGGGTTCATGCACTCATTCTCGCACGAAAATCCGAAGTGTCATTCGCAGACCCGAAGTTCGCCATTGACATGTGACTCCGCCCACGCTTACGCTTCGGAATACCGAAGTTCACATCGAAATCTCGAAGTTCAGGAGAGTGCGGATGTCGCCTCACGTCGTCGCGATTCTTGTTCTGGCCGGCATCTTCGTGCTCGGCACGACGCGCTCGGTCAATCTGGGTGTCCTCGCACTCGTGGGCGCATTCGTGGTGGGCGTGGGAACGTTCGCCGTCGACGCCGGAGATGTACTGGACGGCTTCCCGGCCAACCTGTTCGTGATCCTGGTCGGGGTCACCTACCTGTTCGCGATGGCGAAGCGAAACGGCACAGTCGACTGGCTCGTCGCGCGCTCGGTTCAAGCGGTACAGGGCCGGGTGGCGGCGTTGCCGTGGGTCATGTTCGTGCTCAGTGGTGCGCTCGTGGCGCTGGGCGCACTCAGCCCGGCCGCGGTCGCGATCATCGCCCCTGTCGGCATGGCATTCGCCACCCGCTACGGGATCAACCCGCTGCTGATGGGCTTGATGGTCATCCACGGGTCGGCAGCAGGCAATTTCTCCCCGCTGGGCGTCCTCGGCGTGATCACCAACGGAGTCGTCGAGCGCAGCGGCCTCCCCGGCAGCCCGATGGGGATCTTCGTCGCCAACGCCGCATTCAACATCGTCCTGGGCCTCGTCGTCTACCTCGCGTTCGGTGGGCTGAAATTGATCAAGTCGGGGGCGCGGTGCAGCGTGGGCGATCCGAACACGCCCGGCCCCGACGGCACCTCGATCGGTACCGGTGGTGTGGCTGTGAGATCCCGGATCGTCGAGGTCACCGCAACCGCACGGCGGCAACGTTCCGCGACACTGACGGGTTTGGCGGTCCTGGCCGTCGGAGCGCTGGTGTTCGATCTCGACATCGGCCTGCTGGCGATGACGGTCGCCGCCGCGCTGGCGCTGCTGTATCCGGAGACCGCGAAGGCTGCGGTCGCCGATATCAGCTGGGGCGTCGTCCTCTTGATCTGCGGGATCGTCACTTACGTCGGTCTGATGGAATCAGCGGGCACGGTCGATTTCATCGGACAAGCGATCGCCTCGGTGTCCTCGGCGCTCTTGGCGGCATTGGTCCTTCTCTATGTCGGTGCGGTCGTCTCGGCCTTCGCCTCGACGACCGGCATCCTCGGCGCCCTGATCCCGCTCGCCGTACCACTGCTGGTGTCAGGTCAACTCGGTGCCGTCGCGGTGGTGATCGCACTGTCCATCTCGGCGTCGGTGGTCGACTCGAGCCCCTTCTCGACCAACGGGGCACTGGTGGTGGCGAACGCATCGCAGGACCGAGAATCCGCCGTGTATCGCGGCCTGATGATCTGGGGATTCAGCTTGGTCGCGGTGACGCCGTTGGTGACCTGGGCCGTCTTCGTCCTTCCGCGCTGGTGACCACCATGAGCCATCACATCGATTTCTCCGCACCCCTCGACGGTGTCACCGTCGTCGACATCACCACCTCGCTGGGCGAATACGCCGGACGACTGTTGGCCGATCTTGGCGCGCGCGTCATCCGGATCGGGATCCCGGGCACCACACCGGCGCGACGCGTATTCATGAACGCAGGCAAGACGATCCGGCACGACGACACCGATCTGGACGCCCTGCTGGCCGATGCGCAGATCCTCATCACCAGTGAGGCACCCGCCGTCCTGCAGAGCAAGGGCCTGGACCCCGCTGAGATCACGTGCCGTCACGAACGACTCGTGCACCTGGCGATCAGCCCCTTCGGTCTCACCGGGCCGTACGCCGATCGTCCCGCCAGTGACCTGACGCTGCTGGCGGCCGGGGGGTTGCTGGCTCTCGCCGGAGATCCCGACCGGGAACCGGTGCGAGCGTGGGGCGAGCAGACCGCCGTCATCGCCGGCGTGCACGCCGCCACCGCAGCGCTCATCGCCCTGCATGTTCTGGAGACCGAGGGATACGGCCAGATCGTCGACCTGTCGGTCCAGGAGGCGGTCGCGCACTCCATCGAAAACGCCGCCCAGTACTTCGATCTCGAGCACGTGGTGCGCCGTCGGGCCGGTGCCGGGCCGCGGGAGGCGGGAACCGGTCTGTTCCGGTGCGCCGACGGATGGATCTACCTGGTCGGAGGCCTCGGCGGTAAGCCCTTGGCCTGGGACGCCATCGTCGACTGGCTGATCGAGGGCTCGTGCTCGGGCGCGGATGAACTGCGTGCCGAGCGCTGGCAGACACCGCAGTGGCGTCGCACATCACATGCCAACGACCGGTTCCGTGAACTTTTCGAGGCTTTCGCCGCGCGCCGTACCAAGGCCGAGTTGTTCGCCGCGGGCCAGCGACGGGGCATCAGCATCGCGCCGGTTTCGACTCCCGAGGACTTGTTGGCCGATCCGCAGTTGGTGGCGCGCGACTACTTCCGCGTCATCGACGCCGACGGTGACCCGACGGTGATACCCGGGTCGCCCTATCGGTTCCGTCACTCGGCCGTCGGCCCCGGCGATGTCCACACCACAACCGATGTCGAACCTGTGAGGAGCCGATGATGCCCACACCGATGGCGTTGGACGGGATCCGCGTTGCCGACTTCTCGTGGGTGGGCGCGGGGCCGTTCCTGACCAAGCCGCTGGCCGATCACGGAGCGGACGTGGTCAAGGTCGAATCACGCCGTCGGGTCGACCCGATCCGGTCGATGGCCCCATTCCGCGACGGTGTCGCAGGTGTCGAGCGCAGCGGCTATTTCGCCAACCGCAACACCAGTAAGCGGTCGATCTGCCTGGACCTCAAGGATCCTCGCGGTCGTGAACTCGCCCTGCGCCTCATCGAGGCCAGCGATGTCGTCGTCAACAATTTCAGTCCCGGCACCATGGATCGATTGGGACTCGGATATGACGATGCCAGGGCGGTCCGGCCGGACGTGGTGTATCTGGAGATGCCGATGATGGGCACCGAAGGGCCGCACCGTGATTGCCGAGGATATGGACTCACGATCGCCGCCGCCGGTGGACTGCTCGGCCTCTCCGGGTACGACGATCGGCCGCCGGTCGGCACCGGGACGAACTACCCCGACCACGTCCCGAATCCGCTGCACGCCGCCGTGGCCGTGCTGGCCGCACTGCGCAAGCGGCGCCGCACCGGGCAGGGCGAATACATCGAACTGGCCCAACTCGAGTCGACCATCAACGCCATCGGGCCGGCCGTTGTCGCCGCCGCACACGGTGAGACGGTGCGTCCGGCAGGCAACGACGACGTCATCGCTGTTCCGCACGGCGTGTACCCGTGCGCAGGCGAGGACCGGTGGTGCGCGGTTGCGGTGTTCGATGACGAGCAATGGGCCGCAACGCGTCTGGTGCTCAGTGCCGTGGACTGGACGCGGTACCCGCAGTTCGACACGGTCGACGGGCGTCGTCGCGCCCGGGCCGACCTCGACCGGACCATCGGACAGGCCAGCATCCGCTGGGACGCGGACCGCCTGGCCGCCGAGTTGACGGCGCGGGGTGTGGCCGCCTCACCGGTCCAGCACGCCGATGATCTCATCCGACGTGACCCCCAGTTGCGGGCGCGCGCTCACTGGGTGACCCTCGACCACCCGGTCATGGGCCCGTCGATCTACGACCGCATCCCGTACCGGCTCTCGGTGACGCCGGGTTGCCTGCGTACGCCCGCACCACTGCTGGGCGCCGACACCCGAGATGTGTGCACACAGCTGCTGGGGTTGACCGACAACACCTACGAAGTATTGGAACAACAGGGAGTGGTGGGCTGAGATGGCCATCGAAACCGAACGCAACAGCCGGACCTTCGTGGTGCGGATCAACCGGCCGGAGGCGCTCAACGCACTCGACGTCGAGTCGATGATCGCCTTGAACGATGTCTTACGGGAATTCCGGGACGACCCAACGCTTTCGGTGGCAGTGCTGACCGGGGCGGGCGAGCGTGCCTTCTGTACCGGAGCCGACCTGAAAGGGACGCTCCCACCGGATTCCGGTTTCGCCGAAAGCTACTTCCAACCCTATGACGACAGCGTGCGGTCAGGTCTGTACGTGCGCGCCATCACGCTGTCCGAACTGGCGATCCCCAAGCCTCTGATCGCCGCGGTCAACGGCCATGCGCTCGGAGGCGGAGCCGAGATCGCACTGGACTGCGACATCAGGATCGCAAGTGAGACAGCCTCCTTCGGATTACCTGAGGCGCGCTGGGGAAGCGTGCCAGCCGTCGGCGGCGTATCGAAACTCCTGCGTGCGGTTCCGCGTGCGGTCGCGATGCACATGCTGCTCACCGGTGGACGGATCGATGCGGCAGAGGCCTACCGGGTGGGGCTGGTCAGCGAGGTCGTCGCTCCCGACGAACTGTTGACGCGGGCGCTCGACATCGCCGACCGCATCACGGCCAACGCACCGCTGGCCGTGCGCAGCATCAAGACGCTGGCCGCCCGCACCGAGGATCTGCCGCTGTCCCGCTCGGTCGAACTCGAGCAACTGCTGTGGGGCTTGCTCCGTGACACCCATGACCGCGTCGAGGGACGCCGCGCCTTCGCCGAACGGCGCCAACCTGAATACCACGGCCGCTGAACGACAAGAGGACAGACGATGAACACGATTGAGAACTTCACCGCCCCGACCGGGCGCGTGATCGGTGCCGAGCACTACCTGACCGATGGCCGCCGCGTCGTCCTGCGGGTGACTCACTGCCGGGATTGCGACCGGCGGTGGTTCCCCGCCCGCGCCCAGTGCTCCCACTGCGCATCCTTCGAAGTCGACGATGAGGTGACCTCCAGCGCGGGCACGGCGTACGCGTCGACCGTGGTGCGCATCGGACCGGCACGGTTCGGCCCGCCTTATCCGCTGGCGTATGTCGATGTCGACGGTGTACGCCTGCTGGCCCACGTCGTGACGCCCGAGGCACCCGCGCCCGGAACGCCGATCGAGCTTCGACAGGCGGCCATCGCCGTCGACGAGCACGGCCCGCTGTTGTCCTACGCCGTTGCCGCCGCCACGGAAGGAGAACGGTCATGAGGGAGGTGTTCGTGGCCGGTGCGGCCGTACACCCGTTCGGCAAACATCGCGACAAGCCTGCCGAGGAGCTCGGCTACCACGCGGTGAGCGAACTCCTGGCGACAACCGGCGCGCCACCCGACCTGGTCGATGTCGGGTTCGGCGGTTCGGTCTACGGCGGATCCCTGCTCGCCCAACGGGTGTTGCAGCGCGTCGGGATCTCCGGGCAACCGGTTTTCACCGTCGAGAACGCGTGTGCCAGTGGCGCATCAGCGGTTCACCTGGCCTGGCAGGCGGTGGCCGGTGGAACTGCCGAGTGCGCAATCGCGTTCGGCGCCGAGAACCTGTCGTCGTTCGGCGGGGGCACCCTGCCGTTGACCACCAACGACATCGAGATCGAGCAGGGCATGGTGATGCCGGCCGCCTACGCGATGCGGGCCCAGCGCTATCTCCATGATTGGGGCGCGTCGATCGACGACCTCACCGAGGTCTCGGTGAAGAACCGCCGCAACGGTGCCCACAATCCGCGGGCGCATTTCCAGCGCGAGATCACCCGTGACGACGTGGCGGCCTCTCGGCCGGTTGCCGATCCGCTCAGGTTGCTGCATTGCTGCCCGAACAGTGACGGGGCTGCTGCGGTGCTGTTGTGCTCCGAGCAGGTTGCGGCACAACTGGGGGCGCCCTACGTGCATGTGGCCGCCAGTGTGGTGGCCTCAGGCGAGTTCTCGACCGGATACCGAGACATGACGTGGCCGAACATCACCGAGAGGACCGCTCGCGCGGCATACGCCCAAGCGGGCTTGGGTCCCGACGACCTCGACCTGGTCGAACTCCATGATGCGTTCAGCATCGCCGAGTTGTTGCACGCCGAGGCCCTCGGCATCGCCGAGCGGGGCAAGGCGCACGCTGCGGTGTCCACCGGTCAGTTCGACCGGGACGGACGCGTCGCGGTGAGCCCGAGTGGGGGACTGCTGTCCCGGGGGCACCCGGTGGGAGCCACCGGGGTGGCTCAGATCTGTGAGGCCTATTGGCAATTGACCGGCCGAGCCGGCGCGGTGCAAGTGGCCGATGCGCAAGTTGCACTCACCCACGTAACCGGCGGCGGCATCTTCGGCGTCGACAACGGTGCCTGCTCCGTCCACATCCTCAGCACACGATAGGAACCGCCATGACCGAAGACGACGAGAAGAGAACAGCTCTGGTGCTGTCCCAGGGCGATGAGGAGGTGACCGCCGCAGTGGTGCATGCGCTCGAACGCGACGGGTGGCGGGTCACCCGTGTCGACGGCGACGTTGCAGCCATCACCGATCCCGGCCTGACCATCCACGGGGTGGTCTACCTCCCCGGCTTGCTCTCGAGTGGGGGATACCCGCAGAAAGTCGAGCCCGCGGTGTCCCTGCTGGAACTGGTCGACCTGCTGCGGCCACACCTGGCGGACCGGCACCAGGGCGGGTCCCGGGTGGTCGCGGTGGGCAGTCGCGACTGGCTGGGGTGGCCCAGCCGCCCGCTGGCGGCCGCGCAGTCCGCTGCACTCGTTGCCGCGGTGAGAAGCCTCGCTCTGGCCCACGGACAGGCCGGGGTGACGGTCAACGCGGTGATCGGTCTGCTGGTCGACGCGGCCGAGCGGCGTGACATCGGCCCGGCACACGGCACCCACCTGTATGAACCCGTGCCGCTCACGGGTGAACCGGTCGAGCCCGACGACATCGCCGCTGCGGTCGCGTTCTTCCTCGACGACCGCAGCGGCTACATCACCGGGCAGATCCTGCATTGCTGCGGCGGCGCCAGCCTGCTGTCGAGCTTGTCGGCGTGATACCGGTACGAGAAGAAGGTACTGCCAATATGTTTCGAGAACTTGATGGAACGGTCGCGGTGGTCACGGGCGCGGGCAGTGGCATCGGACTGGCGATCGCGCGCGAACTCGCCGCAGGCGGCAGTGCGGTTGCGGTCGCCGACATCGCCGCCGACTCCGCCGCGCAGGCGGCATCGTCGATCGCAGACGAGGGCGGCACGGCCATCGGCGTGTGCACCGACGTCACGTCGCGCACATCTGTCGAGGCCATGTTCGCCACGGTGGAGGCCGACCTCGGGCCGGTCGACATCCTGGTGAACAACGCGGGAATCAGCATCGACCGAGGAGTTCGCCGGGTCACCGACGAGGAGTGGCAACGCACTGTCGCCGTGAACCAGACCGGGATGTTCCTGTGCTCACAGGCCGCGGCACGCAGCATGATCCCGCGGCGCACGGGGCGCATCATCAACATCGCGTCCCGCGCCTGGCTCGGATGGTTCGGGCAGGTGGCCTATGCGTCCTCGAAAGGCGGGGTCGTGTCGGCGACCCGGGCACTGGCGGTCGAACTCGCCAAACACGGCATCACCGTCAACTGCCTCGCGCCGGGATTGATCGACACGCCGCTGCTGCGGGCCGAACCTGCCGAGGTGATGGAACGTCTGTTGCGTGCACAACCCATGGGAGTGCTCGGCGCGCCCGCCGACGTGGCGCATGCGGCGCGGTTCCTCGCCGCGCAGCGTGCCCGTGCGATCACCGGTCAGATTCTGTACGTGTGCGGAGGCAAGAGCCTGTATGCGCAACCGGCGGCGTGAGATCCGCAGTTTTTCCGAATTCGCCGGGACAGATGGGCGATGCTCGGGAAAGATGCTCCCATCGGCAGTTTTCGAGAACCGGCCTCGGCGGAACCAGCAAACAGGAAGCGTGACACATGGCGCCGCGAACACACCCTGGGATGACGTTGTGGAGATCGACAGTAGTGGTGTTCGCCCTCGTCGCGAGCCTGGCCATGTCCCTGGGCCTGGCGCCGATCCCCATCCCGGCCGCCGATGCGCAACCGTACGACGCGCAGGAAGCCCGCAACCTCGCCACAGTGCAGGCGGGCTTCGACGCGTGGCGTAACGGGAACGGATCCCCGTACGACGCACTGGCTGACGACGCCACGTGGGAGATCACCGGCACGTCCCTCGCGGCACGCACCTACACCAGCAAGGAAGACTTTCTGGCAAATGTGATCAGGCCGTTCAACGCACGCATGTCCGGGCGCCTGATCCCGACGATCCGCAACATCTATGCCGACGGAGACACCGTGATCGTGTTCTTCGACGCCGAAGGCACAGCCCGCGACGGTATTCCGTACCGGAACACCTACTCGTGGTTCCTGCAGTTGCGCGACGACAAGATCGTCCGCGCAGCGGCTTTCTTCGACAGCATCACCTTCGATGATTTCTGGCGGCGCGTCGCACCGGCGCCCACGCCATAAAAACCTGCCGCCCCTAGAGAAAGGCTGATCCATGAAGATGCGTGCTGCCCGCATGCACGGGTACAAGCAACCGTTGCGGCTCGAAGAGATCCCCGTACCGGAGGTCGGTCCGGAGGAGGTACTGGTGAAGGTGGGCGGTGCAGGTATGTGCCGCACCGACTTTCAGCTCATCGACGGCTACTTCGACCGTGGTCAGGACATGGGGTTCCCCTTCACGCCCGGTCACGAGATCGCGGGTCGGGTGGACTCCATCGGAAAGCAGGTTCCGGCGTCTGCAGGACTGTCCGAGGGGGACCAGGTCGTCGTCTACGGCGGCTGGGGGGACGGCACCTGCCGCCAGTGTCAGGGCGGCAACGAACAGATCTGCACGCAAGGGCACTGGGTCGGCTTCGGCGGGCACGGCGGCTATCAGGAATACGTACCCGTGCATCATCGCTACCTGATCCGCGTTCCCGGAGGCGACGGGCTGACTCCTGAGACGCTGGCACCCCTGACCGACGCCGGCCTGACCCCGTATCGAGGGCTGAAGAAGCTGCGCGCGGCCGGAGTTCTCGGGCCGGGTCGCACCGTCGCGGTGACCGGCATCGGCGGGCTGGGAAGCTATGGCGCCCAATACGCCAAGTTGCTGGGCGGCGGCGCGACTGTCGTCGCATTCGCCCGCAGCGATGAGAAACTCAAGGTGGCACTCGACAACGGCGCCGACCACGCGATCAACGTTCGCGACAAAGACGCCGAGGAGGTCCGCGCTGAGTTGGAAAACCTGACCGGCAGAGGAGAACTCGACGCCGTCATCGAATGCGCCGGTTCGGTCGAGTCCATTCAGCTGGCCTTCGAACTGCTGGCCACGGAAGGGGCGGTGGCCTCCGTGGGACTGATCGGCAACCGTATCGACATACCGCTGTTCCCCTTGGTGGCACGCGAATTCAGTTACTTCGGCTCCTTCTGGGGAAACTACAACGACCTCACCGAAGTGCTGGCCCTGGCCGCATCCGGGCAGATCAAGCACACGGTCACCCCGGTGCGTTTCGACGACATCAACGACACCATCGACGCTCTCGCCCGCGGCGACGTGCTGGGTCGCGCGGTCATCGTCTACGACTGAGGCAAGGATCGAGTATGGCCACATGGTTCATCACCGGTGCGTCCCGCGGATTCGGGGCACTCATCGCCGAAACGGCGCTGGCCGCCGGTCACAACGTGGTGGCGACCGCGCGAGACGCCGCAGCTGCGCGCGCCGCCCTACCAGGCGGCGAGCGCCTGCTCACCGCGGCGCTGGATGTGGGAGACGCAGATCAGGCCCACGCCGCGGTGTCGAAGGCGCTCGAAACCTTCGGCGGCATCGATGTGTTGGTGAACAACGCGGGAAGGGGCATCCTCGGCGCGGTCGAGGAGGTGTCGGACTCCGAGGCCCGAGCGGTGTTCGAAACCAACGTCTTCGGCGTGCTGAACGTCACCCGCGCTGTGCTACCCGGGATGCGGGAGCGGCGCACCGGCCACATCCTCAATTTCAGTTCGGTCGGTGGGTTCGCGGGCAGTGTCGGCTGGGGTGTGTACAACGGCACCAAATTCGCCGTCGAAGGTATCTCGGAAGCCCTGGCCCTCGAACTCGCTCCGCTGGGCATCCAGGTCACCATCGTCGAACCGGGATACTTCCGGACCGACTTCCTGGACGGTTCCAGCCTGCACTTCGCCGCCAACGCGTTGGCGGATTACACCGAGACCGCAGGGCAGATGCGTGATCGTGCGCAGACCGTCAGCCACCAGCAACCCGGCGACCCCCGCGCGGGCGCCCGGGTGATCGTCGACATCGGAGGACGACCGGACGCACCGCTGCGGTTGCCGTTGGGGGCGGACGCGGTGGAGAGGATCGAGGCCAAGCTGAAATCGGTTGCGGTGAACCTCGATCAGGTTCGCGGGCAGGCGACTTCGACCAGCTATGCCGGCTGATTTGCCCAGCGCGTCGTAGCTGATCGACAGGTAGCGTTCGGTGCGTTCGCTGCTCAGGAGTCGCGACGCCATTTTGTGCATGACAAAGGCGAAGGGCGGTCGCTGTGCCGACCTCTTCGCCGCTGCCGATCACCTCGGCAAGCGCTTCGGCCACCATGTCGAACCGCGCGTCGTGATGACCTCGGGAGCTCGCCAAGCGGGGATGGGGCGTGGCGATGCTCGACCGTGACGAGGCGCTGTCGGACTCGCCACGGAACTGGGCCGAATTGGGTGCGGGTGACGCGCTCGTCGACAACGCGCCCGAGTACGCCATCCAGGGCATTGCCGGTGGCGGGCACGTCAACGGGCGCAACTTCGTCGTCGACGGCGGCGCGAGCGTCGTCTTCTCGGGTGTCACCGAAGCTCTCGGTTCGCGGCAGCGTTGTACAGAGGGTGAACGACACGGCGACGGGAGCGGCATGACGACAACGGAGACAACTGCGGTGACCCGCGACGAATTGGTCGACAGGGCACGGGCATTACAGCCGCTGTTGGCCCATCATGCCGGCGACAGTGACATCAACCGACGTTTACCCGATGAGGTGATCGACGCGCTGACACAGGCCTGCCTGTTCCGGTTGATGACCCCGCGTCGCTTCGGCGGCTATGCGGTTTCGTCGCGCACGGTGGTCGAGGTCAGCGAAGCCCTTGCCATGGCTGATGCTTCGGCGGGCTGGGTGGTCGGGCTCAACGCTAATGTCGCATGGGCTGCTGCGCACGGCACCGAGCAGATGCAGCAGGAGATCTTTGGTGCGAACCCGGACGTCAAACTCGCGGGCAGTGGACAGCCGGTGCCGGCACGCCTTGTCGACGGTGGTGTGCAGTTCAGCGGCCGATGGGCGTACGCGTCAGGTTCACCGCACGCCGACTGGGCCGGGGTCGGCGTCGCGGTGGACAAGGCAGACGGTGAGCCGCCCGAAATGATGTTCGCGTTCGTGCCGAGGTCCGAGATGCGTCTGGAGGACACCTGGCACACCGTGGGAATGCGCGGCAGCGGCAGCAACACCTGGGCGGGCGAGGACATTTTCGTGCCCGAGCACCGCCTGATGCCCGTTGGCGGTGTCGTGGAGCCCTCACCGCTTGAGGAAGAACCCGTTTACCGCCTGCCGGTCGGAACAGTGGGGACGATGACCGTCATGGGGACGGTGCTGGGGTTGGGCCGTGTGGCGCTGCAGTACACAATCGAGAAGGCGTCCTCGAAAGGTTTGCAACACACGTTCATCGCTCGCCAGAGCGATTCCGTCGGTGTTCAGATGCAGATCGCCGAGGCGGCGCTGAAGATCGAGACGGCGCGTTTGCACGTCTATCAGGCCACTGACGACCTCGCCGAGGCCACGTTGCACCCGGAGACCCTGGATTACGCGCTGCGTGCCCGGGTGCGCGGGCTCGCCGGTTACGCCGCGCAACAAGTCCTTGAGGCCATCCAGACGCTGCTCAGCGTGCACGGATCAGGGTCGTTTGCGGAATCCAACCCCATGCAACGGATCTGGCGGGACGCCAACGTCGCGGCCAGGCACGCCGGCCTCAACACCGCGATCGGCCTTGAGGTGTTCGGCAAGTCGTTGCTCGGCGTACCGGATCGCATCAGCCCACTGGTCTAGCCTCTACTGGCGATCAGCACTTCCAGGGTCACGGCAGCCCAGATCGAGCAGACGGCCCCTGCCGTCGAGGTGTAGGCGGTCGATAAGGTCGTCGAGGAACACGCGCGGATAGCCCGGCCGGTAACGCGCGTAGTGCCAGGCGGTTCCCGCGAACAGGCCGCCGTCTGTGGGATTGTCTCGGTCAGCTGTGTTCATCGTGCTTCTGTTCGACCAGGATCGGACCGATGAGTCGGAGCGTGTGGCTGCCTACGTCACTTGTCGGTGGGCCGGTGTAGCGTCGGAGGCATGTTCGAAAGTGTGTTCGATATCGATCCGCAGGCGTCGGAGGCCGACCTGCGGGATCAGATCGAGCATCTCGAACGCCTGAAATCCGCTGCGGCCGCCGCGCAGGCCCGGGCGGCGGTGCTGTGGGACCGGAAACGTCGCGCGGCCGAAGCCGCGGTCGGCGTGGCCGCGGCCAGGCGCGGCAAAGGACTGAGCACCGAGGTCGCCCTGGCCCGCCGCGAGGCCCCCAACGCCGGCGGACGTCACCTCGGTCTGGCGCGGGCCCTGGTCGAGGAAATGCCGCACACGCTGGCCGCTCTCGAATGTGGGGCCCTCTCGGAATGGCGGGCCACCCTGATCGTGCGCGAATCGGCTTGCCTGTCACCGCAACTGCGCCGCCAACTCGACGCCGAACTGTCCGCCGATCCGAGCCGATTCGACGGATGGGGCGATGCCCGCGTCGCGGCCGAGGCCAAGAAGATCGCCTGCCGCCTCGATGTCGCCGCGGTGCTCGACCGCTCGGCCAAAGCCGAAAAAGACCGTCGCGTCACCATTCGGCCCGCGCCGGACTCCATGACCAAACTGACCGCGCTGTTGCCCGTCAAACACGGCGTCGCCGTGTACGCCGCGCTGCACCAGGTCGCCAACACCACCTTCGACGACCGCACCCGCGGCCAGATCATGGCCGACACCCTCGTCGAACGCATCACCGGCCGTCCCGCCGCCGCACCGATACCGGTCAACCTCAACCTGGTGATGGCCGACACCACCCTGTTCGGCGACGACGAACAACCCGCCTGGGTGGCCGAATACGGCCCGGTGCCCGCCGAGGTGGCCCGCCGCATGGTCGCCGACGCCACCGTCGACGAGAACACCAAAGCCGCGGTGCGCCGACTGTACCGGCACCCCGACTCCGGGCAACTGGTCGCGATGGAAGCCAAGGCCAGGCTGTTCCCGAAAGGCCTCGCCGCCTTCATCGGGCTACGGGATCAGACGTGCCGCACCCCGTACTGCAACGCCCCGATCCGCCACCGCGACCACGCCGTCCCGCACCGCGACGGCGGACCCACAAACGCCACCAACGGACTGGGCACCTGCGAAGCCTGCAACTACGCCAAAGAAACCCCCGGCTGGACCGTCACCACCACCGTCACCACTGACGGCGAACACGTCGCCGAATACACCACCCCGACCGGAGCGGTCTACCGCTCGACCGCACCACCGCTACCGGGTCCACCGAACAATCGTGAACGCGAACATGAACGCTACCGCAGGCTGGTCGACGTCGGCTTCACCGTCCCGAGGGTCGACCTCGACGCCGCGTAGGCGCATGGTCGGTGACTGAAAGCTACACTGCCGCACGCAGCATCCGCAGTTGGCCGATCTCGGCAGCGTTCTTGGTCAGCTCCACGTTCAACCACAACACGGTGTCGGCCACCGTACGGCCCGACCCCTCACCCCACGGAAAGACCGACGGGACAACCAGATCGGCGTCGGACAACGACACGAGCAATTCTCGCCATCGCTCACTGAGCTGACGGATCCGCATGACGCAGCCCTCAGGGCCGGGCCAGGGGATCTCGGCACGTTCCGGCACCGGATAGCCACCGACATGTGCCAACGTGGTCGACCACCAGAAGAGCATGTGCCAGGTCGTCCACGCGATCGTCGGGACGGGAATGGGGTCCGGTTCGGTGTCCGCCCAGTCGGGCCACCAGACGCCGGTCGCGTCACGGTGCACCGTCCAGACCAACGGGGCAGGCTCCCAGGTGAAGTCGCCCTCAGAAAGCGCGGACAGATGGAGGTCGGCCAGCGCCCATGCCAGGTCGAACTGGTTCCGGATCTGCTCGATCACGGTGCGCGCATGACCAGCAGCGTCTGTGCCGAGGTCCCGATGAAACCGGTGCGATCGAAGATCTCGGCCGTCGTCACCCCGACGCCGTCCGGGCCGATCGACCCGCGGGCCCGGACCGCGAAATCCGAGCCCTCCGGCAGACGGTGCAGATGAACCGTGGTGTCGGTGTTCATGAAGATGAACTCCGTCGGATCGAGGGCCGCACCAACGCCGTTCGCCGAATCGACCACCAACGCCAGCCGCTGCAGGGCCGTCGTCTCCTCGTCGTCGACCACCGGGGTCAGCGGGCTCATCCACACCTCGGCCGCCGCGCCGACAGGTGTGACCTGGCGCCGCCACGTCACCGTGTCGAGGTACCCGGGCGCGCCCACCCAGTTGTGGGCGACGTCAGCAGGCTCACCCTCGACCAGCGGCGGATGACGGTCGGTGGCGACGTCGTTGGTGTCGCTGGTGGCCAGCAGCCATGCGCTGACCTTGGCCACCGCACGCCACCCACCGTCGGGGCGTGCCGCGGCCATCTCCGCGACAACGAGCGAGATGCGGGAACCGGGACGCTCCACCCAGGCCCGAACCCGTACGGGGGCAACCGGAATGGCGCCCAGGATGTCGAGGGTCAGGCGACCGACGCGCAGGCCGGACCCGGCCATGAGCTCCTCGATGGCCTTGGTCAGCAGCGCAAGCGGCGGCGACCCGTGCTGGATGCTCTCATCCCAATTGCTGCGGGTGTCGGGGGTCGATTCGAACAGGTGGTACTCACCGTCGACGCCCAGACGCCGGTAGTGGCAACCGATCATGCGGCGCCGATCTCCTGGAGAACCGCGTCGGGGTCACCGTCATCGATCTGCTCGGGCCAGCCCGGGTACGGCGGCGGGGTACCCCCGAACGCCGGGCACAGCGCCTGGTGCGCACACCAGGAACACAGGCGGGACGGATTGGGCCGGAAGTTCCCGCTTGCGCCGGCGGCCTGAATGGCCTTCCAGATCGCGACGAGGGTGCGCTCGAACCGCAGCAACTCGTCGTGCTCGGGGGAGTAGTCGAGCACCTGCCCGTCGGCCAGATACAGCAGCCGCAACCGGGCCGGCATCACCGCACGCGACCGCAGCAGCGCCACGGCGTAGAACTTCATCTGGAACAACGCCTTGAACTCGGCGAGCTCGCGCGCGGCCGCAGGGGCCTTGCCGGTCTTGTAGTCGACAACGCGAACCTCGCCGGTAGGCGCGACATCGATGCGGTCGACGTAACCGCGCAGCAGCGTGCCGTCGGCGAGTTCGACCTCGATGAGTTGCTCGCAGCACTGCGGGTCGAACCGGGTGGGGTCCTCCAACCGGTAGTAGCCCGTGAGCAACGCCTTGGCCTCGCGCAGGAGTACGTCGCGGTCAGCGAGGGACGCGAGCTCGGGATCGGCGGCTGCCACGCGGTCCCACGCCGGCTCGACGAGGCGCATCGCAGTGTCGGGCACCCGCTCGTGCGAGGGCAGGCCGTACAGGTCCTCCAGCGCCGCGTGCACGAGGGTGCCGCGCAGCTGTGCTGTGGACCGTGGCTCCGGCAGCCGGTCGATGGCGCGGAACCGGTACAGCAGCGGGCATTGCTTGAAATCACTCGCGCGCGACGGTGACAGGGCCGGCCGGCGCCGGCCGGCGGCGCCGCGCACGGGTTCGTCACTCATGCCGGCAAGCCTATGACCGGGCGCCGACAAAGTTGTGGAACCCCGCCCACCGGGCCCGTCGCGGGTGCTGGCAGGCTGAATACGTGGCAGGACACAGACCGACCGGGCCGTTCGCTGAGGGTGATCGCGTGCAACTCACCGACGCGAAGGGCAGGCACTACACGATGGTGCTCAACCACGGCGGCGAGTTCCACACCCATCGCGGGATCATCGCGTTCGACGACGTGATCGGATTGCCCGAGGGCAGCGTCGTCAAGTCCACCAACGGAGACCAGTTCCTGGTGCTGCGGCCCCTGCTGGTCGATTACGTGATGTCCATGCCGCGCGGCGCCCAGGTCATCTACCCGAAGGACGCCGCCCAGATCGTCCACGAGGGCGACATCTTCCCCGGTGCGCGCGTGCTCGAGGCCGGCGCCGGTTCCGGCGCGCTGACGTGTTCGCTGCTGCGCGCCGTCGGTCCGGAGGGCAGCGTGACCTCCTACGAGGTGCGCGACGACCACGCCGTGCACGCCGAGCGCAACGTCGTCACGTTCTTCGGTGAGCGGCCATCCAACTGGAATCTGGTGATCGGCGACGTGTCCGACTACTCCGGCCCCGAGATGGACCGCGTGGTGCTCGACATGCTGGCGCCGTGGGAGGTGCTGCCCGCGGTTTCCCGCGCGCTGGTCGCCGGCGGCGTGCTGATGATCTACGTCGCCACCGTCACGCAGCTGTCGCGGGCCGTGGAGGCCCTGCGGGAGCAGCAGTGCTGGACCGAGCCGCGCGCCTGGGAGAGCATGCAGCGCGGCTGGCACGTGGTGGGTCTGGCGGTACGGCCGCAGCACACCATGCGCGGTCACACGGCGTTTCTGATCAGTGCTCGCAAACTCGCACCGGGCGCGGTTGCGCCCATGCCGTTGCGCCGGAAACGTCAAATAGGCGGCGGGATCTAGGCGCGCTAGTCGTCGCTGCGGTGCAGCCCACGCCGCGTGGACAGCAACTCCAGCTCCGGATGTGCGGCCACCATTCGCTCGGCGGCGTCGAGCAGCTCGACGACGTGCGCGCGGTCGGCGGCCACCACGGCGACACCGATACCGGAACGCCGGTGCAGGTCCTGCATGCCGGTCTCGGCCGCCGACACGACGAGCTTGCGTCGCAGCTCGGCGATCACCGGCCGGATCACCGAGCGCTTCTGCTTGAGGGAGCGCACATCACCGAGCAGCACATCGCACTCCAGCCACCCGATCCACATGTCTCAGGGGGTCGGGCTCGGAGTCGGCTGGTCAGCCGGTCGGTCGGCGACTGCGCCCATCTCCAGCAGCATGTCGGCAGTGTGCCGGGTCAACTGCCAGTCCGGGCCGTTCGGAGTGAACTCCATGGGGAACGTGAACATGCCGGGTTGGTCGCCTTCACCGGCGGTGACGTGGATGGTCGCGACGACATTACCCGTGTCGTTCTCCGACCACGCCAGATCCGTCGCCTCGAAGTTCAGCGGCGTGAAACCGTTGTCGGCCAAAGCGCGCCCGAACTTGTCCAGGGCTTCGGCGTCGTCGGGTGTGGCCTGCTCGACGAGCCCGATCTTGTCTGCGCCTGAGATGTTGACGTCGGCGAGGCGGTACAGCACCCCGGTGAGCGCCTCAGGGGCGGGCAGCGGGTGTGCCGGCGGAGGAGCAGGCGTCGTCACCACAGCCGACGTGGACGGCACCGCCACGGGCTCGTCGGCCCGGCGGTCGTCACTGCCGCATCCCGATAGCCCAAGTGCCGCCACGGTGACCGTGGCGGCACTCAGGACTGCGATTCGGTACCGGATCAACGACCGCCTCAGCCGACAGACGACAGCAGCGACAGGGCCGATCCCTTCGAGATCTGCCAGCCGGTCGGGCTGGGGCCTGCCACGAACTGGATGTTCTGGGTCGCGGTGCCACCGGTCGCGGCCGTGGCCGTCACGTCGGCGTAGGCCACGGGGCCCTGCTGGTCGACGTTGGTCACGGTGAACGTCAGCGGAAACTTGCCCTCGGCCGCGGCGCGGTTGTACGCGCGGTCGGCGGCGATGCTCTCGACGCGCCCGATACCGCCCTGGATGTACGGCGCCTTACCGCTGAATGAACCGCCGCCGGCGAGGGCCTGCAGGGTCTGGATCAGCGGGGTTTCGAGCTCGGGCGCCGGAAGCGCAGGCAGCGGAGCGCCGTACACGACCGGCTGGATGGCAGGTGACGTCGACATTCCGCTGGATGCAATGGAAGTCACACCCGCCGCTGCGCCGCCTACCACAGCGGCCGCTGCAGCTGCGGTGATGAAGCCGGTAACGAGGGATTTCGGGGTCACGACTGTCCTTTCGATCGGACCTACTGAACTGAGAGGTTAACAGCGGTGCTGGTGTGTCGAGTTCCTAGACCACACACAAAGGCTGAATCGCCGGTAGCGTTGAAGTTGTTACTGCACCAACTTGCGGTGCGGGAGGGAGCGCAATATGAGTGAGTCAGAGCGTTCGGAAGGTTATCCCGAGGGTGCCGCTGGGTCCGGATCGGGATCCCTCTCCAGCGACGATGCCGCCGAGCTGGAGGCATTGCGCCGGGAGGCCGCGATGCTGCGCGAGCAACTGGAAAACGCAGTGGGCCCGCAGAGTGGTTTGCGAAGTGCCCGAGACGTACATCAGCTTGAAGCGCGGATCGACTCCCTTGCGGCCCGCAATGCCAAGTTGATGGACACCCTCAAGGAAGCCCGCCAGCAGTTGCTCGCCCTGCGCGAGGAAGTCGACCGCCTCGGTCAGCCCCCGAGCGGATACGGCGTGCTGCTGGGTACGCACGACGACGACACGGTCGACGTGTTCACGTCGGGCCGCAAGATGCGGCTGACTTGCTCACCGAACATCGACGTCAAGGAGCTCAAGCAGGGCCAGACGGTCCGCCTCAACGAGGCGCTGACCGTGGTGGAGGCGGGCAACTTCGAGGCCGTGGGTGAGATCAGCACGCTGCGCGAGATCCTGGCCGACGGGCACCGCGCACTCGTGGTGGGTCATGCCGACGAGGAGCGCATCGTCTGGTTGGCCGAACCGCTGGTGGCTGCCAGGGATCTGCCTGAGGAGCCGAGCGACTACTTCGACGACAGCCGCCCGCGCAAGCTGCGCCCCGGCGACTCGCTTCTGGTCGACACCAAGGCCGGCTACGCGTTCGAGCGCATCCCCAAGGCCGAGGTCGAGGACCTCGTGCTCGAAGAGGTGCCAGATGTCAGCTACAACGACATCGGCGGTCTGGGTCGCCAGATCGAGCAGATCCGCGATGCGGTCGAGCTGCCGTTCCTGCACAAGGACCTCTACAAGGAGTACTCGCTGCGTCCGCCCAAGGGCGTGCTGCTCTACGGTCCGCCCGGTTGCGGTAAGACGCTGATCGCCAAGGCCGTCGCCAACTCCCTCGCGAAGAAGATGGCCGAGGTCCGCGGCGACGACGCCCGCGAGGCCAAGAGCTACTTCCTCAACATCAAGGGCCCCGAGCTGCTGAACAAGTTCGTCGGTGAGACCGAGCGTCACATCCGGCTGATCTTCCAGCGCGCGCGGGAGAAGGCGTCCGAGGGCACCCCGGTGATCGTGTTCTTCGACGAGATGGACTCGATCTTCCGCACCCGCGGCACCGGCGTGAGCTCCGACGTGGAGACGACGGTTGTGCCGCAGCTCCTTTCGGAGATCGACGGTGTCGAGGGTCTGGAGAACGTCATCGTGATCGGCGCCTCCAACCGCGAGGACATGATCGACCCGGCGATCCTGCGGCCCGGCCGCCTGGACGTCAAGATCAAGATCGAGCGTCCGGACGCCGAAGCCGCGCAGGACATCTTCAGCAAGTACCTCACCGAGGACCTGCCGGTGCACGCCGACGATCTCGCGGAGTTCAACGGCGACCGTGCGCTGTGCATCAAGGCGATGATCGAGAAGGTCGTCGACCGGATGTACGCCGAGATCGACGACAACCGGTTCCTCGAGGTGACCTACGCCAACGGCGACAAGGAGGTCATGTACTTCAAGGACTTCAACTCGGGCGCGATGATCCAGAACGTCGTCGACCGGGCCAAGAAGTACGCGATCAAGTCGGTGCTGGAAACCGGCCAGAAAGGTCTGCGGATCCAGCATCTGCTGGACTCGATCGTCGACGAGTTCGCCGAGAACGAGGACCTGCCCAACACCACGAATCCCGATGACTGGGCCAGGATCTCGGGCAAGAAGGGCGAGCGGATCGTCTACATCCGCACGCTGGTCACCGGGAAGAGCTCGAGTGCGTCGCGGGCGATCGACACCGAGAGCAACCTCGGCCAGTACCTGTAGAACCAGGCCTGCACCGCGAGCGTGCGCGTCTGCTGCCCGGCACCGCCGGATACATCAGCAGTTCGCGCACGCTCGCGGTTTATTTCAGGCGTTCCAGCTTCTTGATGAACTTCCCGACGAGCGACACCGTCGCGACCGCGAGTCCGTCGGCGTCGACCAGCTCGGCGCCGACCGTGGCGGTCACCGATGTCACCTGCAGTACGCGCGCCGTGGCGGTGTACGTCGGCGTGAGCCCGGCCCGGAGATGGTTCACCGTGAGCGTCACGGTGGGGCAGGGATAGCCCGTGACGAACAAGGCGCAGTGTGTCGCAGCCTGATCGAGCATCTCGGCGATCGCGCCGCCGGTGACGTGTCGCAGGGCCATCGCGGTGGGTCCGGGTTCGTAGCCGACGCGCAGAGTGCGCTCCACCCGTGAGCCGTCCAGGAACCGGGTGTTGAGCGCGGCCAGATTCGGTACCAGGTTCGCGTTGGCGTGAGCCACCCACTGCGCGTCACCCAAGGCGTTGCCTGCCTCACCGAAAAGACCGAGGTATCCGAGTGTGCTCATGCTTCGCCTCTCTGCCGCTCGAAACACCAGAGGCCCAATGCATCACGGACGGCGTGCGTCGCGCAGTACGCACCGGGCGATCTACCGTCTCAACGAATCTCCGAGCGTGTCGAGTTCACTGCGCAAACACGCAATTCGGGAAACGTCGCCCCTGCAGTCGTCGGCCGGCAAATTCTGACGTCGGCGAAAATGTCGAGAATTGCGCACGCTCACCGGCTGCGAGGGTGCGCAGAATGTCGCCGACACGCCGCGAATTCACCGGCAGGCGCGCACGCTCGCGGTGGCGGGCTTACCCCCTGCTGTGCAACGTCAAACATCGTCAAACATCGTTGTCCATCGGTTTTCGATGACAGATGCCACGAAAATCCGCGTGCACGCTGAAGTGGTACGTACGTACGTATATAACGATCCGATAACGACGCTGATCTTGTTCGCGGCGTGAGAAAACGCGACGTAACCGCAGATCAAGCACCATGCGGCGACGCGGATTCGGGCGGACAACGCCTCGGGGGCGGTTGAACCTGGTGTCCCGTTGTGATTACGGTTCAAGGCACCGATGACTTGAACTGACGATGCTCGCTGACTTTTCGGTGGTGACTCTCAACTCGATATGCCTGTCTTAGAAAGCGTTCCGGGACGCCATACCCGGACGGTGAACTTGCGTCCGCCGCGAGGCGACGACGCGATTGCCATCCGCGATCTCGCGGCGGCCACCGGCGTGCTCGATCTCAATTCCACCTACGCCTATCTTCTGCTGGCGACGGATTTCTCCGCGACGTCAATCGTGGCCGAAACCGATGGTCAACTGCGAGGTTTCATCACGGGCTACCATCCGCCGCCGCGCCCGGACGTGTTGTTCGTCTGGCAGGTCGCGGTGGCGCCCGCCGCGCAGGGCACCGGTCTGGCCAGCGCGATGATCGACAATCTCGTCGAGCGCGTGCGTTCCGATTCGCGCGGGCAGCCGATCACGGTCGAGGCCACCGTGTCCCCGGGTAACACCGCATCGCGGGCATTCTTCGGCGCGTTCGCCCGTCGTCACGACGTCCCGCTCGTCGAGCGGCCGTATTTCGATTCCGATCTCCTCGACGCCGACGGCGCGCACGAGGATGAGCCGATCCTGCGGATCGGACCGATCGGGGTTCACAGCGCCGTCGTGCGCTGAGAAGCCCGGAAACCGTTGTATTCCACCCTGTTTGATCAACCGATTTCATCGGAGGATTGTTTTTCGTGTTGCTCGCTGCAAACGCCCAGTTGACCGAATCCGACCTGCCCGAGGTCTTCAGCACCGTCGAGTCCGAGGTACGTAGCTACTGCCGCGGGTGGCCCGCGGTGATGGAAACCGCCAAGGACTCATGGGTGACCGACACCGAGGGGCGCCGCTACATCGACTTCTTCGCCGGCGCCGGTGCACTGAACTACGGCCACAACAACCCGAAACTCAAAGCGCCCCTGCTCGATTACCTGGCGTCGGACGGCATCGTGCACTCGCTGGACATGGCAACCACCGCCAAACAGCGCTTCCTCGAGACGTTCCAGCGCGTGGTCCTGCAACCGCGGGGCCTGGACTACAAGGTGCAGTTTCCGGGGCCGACCGGTGCCAACGCGGTTGAATCGGCCCTCAAGTTGGCCAGAAAGGTCACCGGCCGTGAGTCGGTGATCAGCTTCACCAACGCTTTTCACGGCATGACGCTGGGCGCGCTTTCGGTCACCGGCAATTCGATGAAGCGCGCGGGCGCCGGCATCCCACTCGTCCACGCCACGCCGATGCCCTACGACAACTACTTCGGCGGCGTCACCGAGGACTTCCAGTGGTTCGGGCGTGTCCTCGACGACTCCGGCAGCGGCCTCAACCGGCCCGCCGCGGTGATCGTCGAAACCGTCCAGGGGGAGGGTGGTCTCAACGTCGCCCGCATCGAATGGCTGCAGGCGCTCGCCGATCTCTGCCGGACACGCGACATTCTGCTGATCGTCGACGACGTCCAGATGGGTTGCGGCCGTACCGGTCCGTTCTTCAGCTTCGAGGCCGCCGGCATCGTCCCCGACATCGTGACCTTGTCGAAGTCGGTCAGCGGATACGGCCTGCCGATGGCGCTGACGCTGTTCCGGCGCGACCTCGACGTGTGGGCTCCCGGCGAGCACAACGGCACGTTCCGCGGGCACAACCCGGCTTTCGTCACCGCCACCGAGGCGCTGGAAACCTACTGGCAGAACGACGAATTCAGCACCGACACCCTGCTCAAGGGCGAGCTGATCCGGACACGGCTCGAAGAGATCGCCGACCGGTACGAAGGCGTCACCGCACGGGGCCGCGGCATGGCGCAGGGTCTGAAGTTCACCGACACCGATCGGGCCGCCGAGGTGTGCAAGGCCGCGTTCGACCGCGGTGCGCTCATGGAGACCAGCGGCCCTTCCGACGAGGTCGTCAAACTCCTGCCGCCACTGACCACGTCGCGCAATGACCTGGAGGTCGGCCTGGACATCCTGGCCGAATCGATCGCCGTCACCCTGAGCTGAGGAGAAACACCATGATCGTCCGAACCACCCATGAGATCACCGGCACCGACCGCGACGTCAGCGTCGGCACCTGGCGCTCCAAGCGCATCATCCTTGCCGACGACGGAGTCGGGTTCTCGTTCCACGAGACCACGATCGAGTCGAACTCGGTCAACGAATACCGCTACGAGCATCACGTCGAGGCCGTCTGGGTCGTCGAGGGCACCGGCACACTGACAAACCTCGAGACCGGCGACGAGTACGTGCTCGAGCCAGGCACCATGTATCTGCTCGACGGCCATGAGCGCCACCGCGTCACGTGTGAGAAGCAACTGCGCATGCTGTGCGTCTTCAATCCGCCCGTCACCGGTCGGGAAGTACACGACGAGACCGGCGCCTACCCGGCGCCTCAGCCGGTCGCCTGAGCGGCGCCGTGAGCGCGAGGAGGGAGAGCATGACCACCACGCAGACCCGCCACGATCCGTATCCGACGCGCCTGCGCCACGCGATCGATCCGATTGCGCGTATCGACCCCACGGTGTGGGGCAGCGAGGCCGACGGGCCACTGAACCAGAAGAGCCTCGACCGGTTCTCGTCGCAGGGCTACCTGATGCGGCCAGAGACCGTCGCCGACGACTGGCTGCCGCCCCTGCGCCGGGAACTCGACCGGATCGCCGCGGATCTGGACCACGACGATCCTCGGGTGATCCGCGAACCGGGCGGCTCCATCCGCTCGATCTTCGAACCCCACCTGTTGAGTGACCTTGTCGCGCAGGTGGTCCGGCTCGACACCGTGCTGCCGGTCGCGCGTCAGCTGCTCGGCAGCGACGTCTACATCCACCAGGCGCGGATCAACCTGATGCCGGGGTTCACCGGAACGGGCTTCTACTGGCACTCGGACTTCGAGACCTGGCACGCCGAGGACGGCATGCCCGCCATCCGGGCCGTGTCGTGTTCGATCGCGCTGACCCGCAACTACCCGTACAACGGGTCGCTGATGGTGATCCCCGGATCGCACCAGACGTTCTACCCGTGTGTGGGGGAGACCCCGCAGGACAACCACGACACGTCGCTGGTGGCCCAGACCATCGGCGTCCCCGACGAGACGACCCTGACCAAGGCTGTCGACCAGACCGGGATCGACCAGTTCACCGGTGCGGCCGGTTCGGCGTTGTGGTTCGACGCCAACCTGTTGCACGGCTCCGGGTCCAACATCACACCGTTGCCGCGGTCGAATGTGTTCCTGGTGTTCAACTCGGTCGACAACGCGCTTGAGGAGCCGTTCGCGGCGCCGCGGCGGAGGCCGGAATACCTGGCAGCTCGGCGGGTCGCCCCCGTCACCTAGGCTGAACCCATGCAACGGATTATCGGAACTGAGGTCGAGTACGGTATCTCGTCACCGTCCGATCCGACCGCCAATCCGATTTTGACATCGACGCAGGCGGTCCTGGCGTACGCGGCGGCCGCGGGAATTCAGCGCGCCAAGCGCACACGGTGGGATTACGAGGTGGAGTCCCCCCTGCGTGACGCACGCGGATTCGATCTGTCGCGGTCGTCGGGACCGCCGCCGATCGTCGACGCCGACGAGGTCGGCGCGGCCAACATGATCCTCACCAACGGCGCCCGGCTCTACGTCGACCACGCGCATCCGGAGTACTCGGCACCCGAGTGCACGGACCCGATGGACGCCGTGATCTGGGACAAGGCCGGTGAACGCGTCATGGAGGCGGCCGCCAGGCACGTCGCGAGCGTCCCGGGGGCGGCCAAGCTGCAGCTTTACAAGAACAACGTCGACGGCAAGGGCGCGTCGTACGGGTCACACGAGAACTACCTGATGAGTCGCCAGACGCCGTTCTCGGCGGTCATCGCGGGCCTGACCCCGTTCATGGTGTCGCGCCAGGTGGTGACCGGGTCGGGCCGCGTCGGAATCGGTCCGTCCGGTGACGAGCCGGGATTCCAGCTGTCGCAGCGCGCCGATTACATCGAGGTCGAGGTGGGCCTGGAGACCACGCTCAAGCGCGGCATCATCAACACCCGCGACGAACCGCACGCCGACGCCGACAAGTATCGGCGGCTGCACGTCATCATCGGTGACGCGAACCTCGCCGAGACGTCGACGTACCTCAAGCTCGGCACCACGTCGCTGGTCCTCGACCTCATCGAGGAGGGAGTCGATCTCTCCGACCTCGCGCTCGCGCGGCCTGTGCACGCCGTGCATGTGATCAGCCGTGACCCGTCGCTGCGTGCCACCGTCGCGCTCGCCGACGGCCGCGAGCTCACCGCGCTTGCGCTACAACGCATCTACCTCGACCGGGTCGCCAAGCTCGTCGACAGCCGCGATCCGGATCCGCGGGCCAGCCACGTCATCGAGACGTGGGCAAATGTGCTGGACCTGCTCGAACGCGACCCGATGGAGTGCGCGGAGATCCTGGACTGGCCGGCGAAGCTGAGGTTGCTGGAGGGGTTCCGTCAGCGCGAGAACCTGACGTGGCAGGCGCCTAGGTTGCATCTGGTCGATTTGCAGTACTCGGATGTTCGGCTGGACAAAGGACTCTACAACCGCCTGGTTGCGCGCGGCTCCATGAAACGCCTGGTCACCGAGCAGCAAGTGCTCGACGCGGTCGAGAACCCGCCCACCGACACGCGTGCGTACTTCCGCGGTGAGTGCCTGCGGCGGTTCGGGGCGGACATCGCCGCGGCCAGCTGGGACTCGGTCATCTTCGACCTCGGGGGTGATTCGCTCGTCCGGATTCCGACCCTGGAGCCCCTGCGCGGGAGCAAGGCACATGTGGGTGCGTTGCTGGATTCCGTGGACAGCGCCGTGGAGCTCGTGGAGCAGCTCACCAACTGAATGGCCCAGTCGGTGCGCTATCCCGGGCAATTCGGATGTCGACCGGTACTGTGGAAGGACCGGCAGGGCAGTTGTAGGCCCGCCGAAGACAATTGCAGGAGGCAGCGATGGCTCAGGAGCAGACCAAGCGTGGCGGTGGCGGCGGAGAGGACGACGATCTCCCCGGTGCTTCGGCCGCCGGCCAGGAGCGTCGCGAGAAACTCGCCGAAGAGACCGACGACCTGCTGGATGAGATCGACGACGTTCTCGAGGAGAACGCCGAAGACTTCGTGCGCGCATACGTGCAAAAGGGCGGCCAGTGACCTGGCGCGAGAACCAGCCCTTCCCTCAACCGACCCTCGACACATCCGGAATACCGTCTGTCCCCGTGGACCTGTCGTCGTTCTCTGAACTGCTCAGCCGGCAGGCCCCGCAGCTGTTGCCGGTCAATCGCGTCGCCTACGGGGCGAACCCGGTCGGTCCGACCGACGCAGTGCCGCACGGCACGACGATCGTCGCGCTGAAGTACCCGGGTGGCGTCCTGATCGCCGGTGACCGTCGGTCGACGCAGGGCAACATGATCGCCGGACGTGACGTGCAGAAGGTGTACATCACCGACGACTACACCGCGACGGGCATCGCAGGCACCGCGGCCATCGCGGTGGAGTTCGCGCGCCTGTACGCCGTGGAGCTCGAGCACTACGAGAAGCTCGAAGGCGTCCCCCTGACGTTCCGCGGCAAGGTGAACCGGCTGGCGATCATGGTGCGCGGCAACCTCGGCGCGGCGCTGCAGGGCTTCGTGGCGCTACCGCTGTTGGTGGGCTACGACCTCGACGATCCCCAACCCGAGGGAGCGGGACGCATCGTGTCCTTCGACGCGGCGGGCGGCTGGAACATCGAGGAAGAGGGTTACCAGTCGGTGGGCTCGGGCTCGATCTTCGCCAAGTCGTCGATGAAGAAGCTGTATTCGCAGGTGTCCGACGCGGATTCGGCGCTGCGCGTTGCCGTCGAGGCGCTCTACGACGCGGCCGACGACGATTCGGCGACCGGCGGTCCGGACCTGGTGCGCGGCATATACCCGACGGCGGTGACGATCGGGGCCGACGGCGCCGAGGAGGTCCCCGAGACGCGGATCGCCGAACTGGCCCGCGAGGTCATCGAAAGCCGCTCCCGTACCGACACTTTCGGGCCCGACGCCCGTCGGGGCATTGATGCGCGAGGAGATTCGTGAGCTTCCCGTACTTCATATCGCCCGAACAGGCGATGCGCGAGCGTTCCGAACTCGCTCGCAAGGGTATCGCCAGAGGTCGCAGTGTGGTGGCGCTCGCGTACTCCGCGGGTGTGCTGTTCGTCGCGGAGAACCCGTCGCGGTCACTGCAGAAGGTCAGTGAGCTCTACGACCGGGTGGGCTTCGCCGCCGTCGGCCGGTTCAACGAGTTCGACAACCTGCGCCGCGGCGGCATCCAGTTCGCCGACACGCGCGGCTACGCCTACGATCGTCGCGACGTGACGGGCAGGCAACTGGCCAACGTGTACGCGCAGACCCTCGGCACGATCTTCACCGAGCAGGCCAAGCCGTACGAGGTCGAACTGTGCGTGGCCGAGGTGGCGCATTACGGCGAGACCAAACCGCCGGAGCTCTACCGCATCACCTACGACGGATCGATCGCCGACGAGCCGCACTTCGTGGTCATGGGCGGCACGACCGAACCCATCATCGCCGCGCTCAACGAGTCCTACACGGAGAACGCGAGCCTGGAGGACGCCGTGACGATCGCGGTCAAGGCGTTGTCGGCGAGCGCCGAGGGGGCCGAGCCCCGCACACTGGGTCCGTCGACGCTGGAGGTTGCGATTCTCGACGCGGGCCGTCCGCGCCGCGCGTTCCGCCGGATCACCGGCGCGGCACTGGAGGCGCTGCTGCCCGAGTCGCCGCAGCCGGATTCCGACAAGCCCGCGGAGTAGTCCGTCCGGTCAGGACACGGTCTGGATCAGATCGAGGGCCGCGTCCTGCCGAGCGCGGACCGCCTTGGCGGCCCTGCGGCCGCCGGTCTTGCGTGCCGTCCTGCGCAGCGCGCGGCGACGCCGCCAGGTCGGCAACGAGTCGAGCACATCGGCCGAAACGTCTGACAGCCAACCGTTGTCGCGGCCGGCGCCGATCCGTGCGGTGACCCACCGGCGTTCGAAGGGCAGCAGCGCGAACACTATCGCGAGGTAGAACGCCAGGCTGGCCACCAGCTTGACGAGGGTCAGCGGGCCTTCGTAGTCGTCGGGCAGCGGTGCGTCCCACACGAAGTGCATGAGTGGTCCGGCCAGCAGCAGCCCGACAGCCACGAGCACACGGCGCGCGGCCGGCCACTCGGCGCGGCCGGCGAACGATGGCAGCAGCAACAGCGCCCCGACTGTGGTGAGCGACGTGTAGGACCAGTGCGCGGGCACCGCGGTGAACGCGCGGACCAGCAGGGACTCACCGGCACCGGCCAGGTCGGAGTCCAAGCTCAGGATCGCGCTGGTGCTCGCGTAGCCGAGATCCTCCATGAGATCGAACCCGAGCCCGACGAACATGCCGACCAACAGGGCGTGCGCGATGCGGGTGACCAGCGGCGCGCACAGCACCAGCAGAACGACCGCACACATCGCCTTGGCGGCTTCCTCGGTGATCGGAGCGCACAGCGAAGCCGACCAGTTGGCAAGCACTTCCGGACTGAACACCAGACCCCACAGGCGCTCGAGCCCGCCGCTGCTCGTGATCGCCATCGGCACCGCGACCATCGCGCCCATCGCCACTCCGGCGACCAGCGCCTGCGGATACGGTCGCATGGCCCGGAACGGGTCGAAGCGCAGCAGCAGCCACACCATCAACGCCATGAACGCCAACCAGAACGGCGCCAGTGCCAGGTTGGCGTCGAGCGTCTCGTGGATAGCCGAGCCCTCCATGTTGAGGGTCGCGAACGAACCGGACACGACAGCGATCACGAACACCCAGAACACCGCAGACTCGGGCCGGTAGAGCACCGCGGGACGTGTGGTGGTTGGGGCGAGAAGCGTGGCGCTCATGAGGTGCTCCGGGAGATCGAGTCGAGAACGTCGTCGAGTGCGGGCGCCGGATCGTCCGGCGTGCCGACCGCGTGCACGGACACGAGCACATCGCCGTCGGACAGGAATGCGCACGAGCCGCTGAGGTCGTCGATGACGACCGTGCAGGGCCGGCCGGACAGCGAGCCGTCGCCGGTCGACACGGCTCCCGGTGTGAGCGCGGCGTTGCTGCCGCCGATCCGGCCGCGACGGATGAGCCGCTGCGTGACCGCGTCGGGGTCGCGCCCGTCGAGGTCGACGACTTCCATGAGCACGGCGCTACCGTCATCGGTCCGCAACTGCAGGCGGTTCCCACCGCGGTCGCGGTACTGCCAACCCGCCGGCGGGGTCATCGCGACCTGCGCACCGTCGGCACTGACGACGGTCACCTCGTCATCGCCGTCGAGATCGAGCCAATCGTCGGCCGGCGTGGCGTCGACGAGCAGCGACGGCAGCAGCGGCACCGCGATCAAACCGGCGGCCAGCAACGCGGCCGTCCGCTTCTGGGTGAGGGCCATACCGGGTATCTCAGCGTGCACGGCCCCGGATGTGCCGCAACGCACACGTCCTGGCGTGTCGCATGCGTCAATTCCGGCGCGTGCGAGCGCTCAGACGCGCTCGGTCACGGCGCCGCGAATGAGTGCGGCGAACTCGTCGGCGCACTCCAGCGGCGTGAAATGCCCGGCACCGTCGGCGGTGTGCAGACGGACGTCGACGAAGTAGTGCTCAAGGCGGTCGGACCACTGCAGCGGAAACAGCGGATCGTGTTGCGGCCACAGCACATCGGTGGGCGCATGGATCTTGACCGCGCGATCGGGTGGGAGCTCGGCCAGCGACTGCGCCACGGTACCCGCGCCGGCGCGGTACCAGCCGAGGGATGCCGTGAACGCACCCGGTAGCGCATAGTCGGCGACGAGCCGGTCCAACTCGTCCTCGGGCAGTCGGAAACCCGGGCCCGACCAATGTTCCCAGAAATGGCGCACATACTCGCGCACCGCATCGGGATTGCCGTCGATCATGCGCTCGGCGATCGGCAACTGGTGAAACGCCTGGTACCAGTACTCGTGAATCGCGTGCGGGCTGAGCACGCGATCACCCACGCCCGGTAGTGGCGGCGACAGCACAAGCGCCTTGACCAGGTGCGGATGCATGCGCGCGACACCCTGCGCAACCCGGCTGCCGACGTCGTAACCGGCCACGACGACGTCGCTCAGCCCGAGTTCGTTGATCAGGCCCACGATGCTCGCGGCCTGCGCGCTGGCGCTGTAGAAATGCTGCACCGACACCGCGTGCTTGTCCGAACCGCCGAAACCGCGCAGATCGGGCACGATCACGTCGGCGATATCGGAAAGCAGCGGTACGACGTGGCGGTGGTCGCGCCGGGTGCCGGGCCAGCCGTGGAGCAGGACGACCGCGGGGCCGCCGCGGACCCCGTGTCGGTCGAAGGCCAGTCGGAACCCGTCCACCGGAGCGCTGCGCAACGACATTGGTCAATTCTGATCCGGTTGCCGGATGGATGGGCGGGGTTCACCGATCGGTCCGCGCCGAGGGCGATACGGCGGCCACACAAGGGGGATGTGGCGCGCGCAAAGTTCGGCTTGCCCACCGATACCGTGCAGCAACCCGTAAGCTCGATGGTGTGCAGCGACGAATCATGGGCATCGAGACTGAATTCGGTGTGACCTGCACGTTCCATGGCCATCGCCGGCTCAGTCCCGACGAGGTTGCCCGCTATCTGTTCCGGCGGGTCGTGTCGTGGGGCCGCAGTTCCAACGTCTTCCTACGCAATGGCGCCAGGTTGTACCTCGACGTGGGCAGCCACCCCGAGTACGCGACCGCGGAATGCGACAACCTCACGCAGTTGGTGACCCACGATCGGGCCGGTGAGCGGGTGCTCGAGGACCTGCTCATCGACGCCGAACAACGGCTCGCCGACGAGGGTATCGGCGGCGACATCTACCTGTTCAAGAACAACACCGACTCGGCGGGCAACTCCTACGGCTGCCACGAGAACTACCTGATCGTGCGGGCCGGCGAGTTCTCCCGGATCTCCGACGTGCTGCTGCCGTTCCTGGTGACGCGCCAGCTGATCTGCGGCGCAGGCAAGGTGTTGCAGACGCCGAAGGCCGCGACGTTCTGCCTGAGTCAGCGCGCCGAGCACATCTGGGAGGGCGTCTCGTCGGCGACCACTAGGTCCCGGCCCATCATCAACACGCGTGACGAACCCCACGCCGACGCCGAGAAGTACCGGCGCCTGCACGTCATCGTCGGTGACTCCAACATGTGTGAGGCCACCACGATGCTCAAGGTGGGCACGGCCTCACTGGTGCTGGAGATGATCGAGGCGGGCGTGCCGTTCCGCGACTTCTCGCTGGACAATCCGATCCGGGCCATCCGCGAGGTCAGCCACGATCTCACCGGGCGGCGCCCGGTGCGGTTGGCCGGCGGCAGGCAGGCCAGCGCTCTCGACATCCAGCGCGAGTACTACAGCCGCGCCGTCGAATACCTGCAGTCCCGCGAGCCTAACACCCAGATCGAGCAGGTTGTGGATCTGTGGGGCCGCCAGCTCGACGCGGTCGAGAGTCAGGACTTCGCGAAGGTCGACACCGAGATCGACTGGGTGATCAAGCGCAAGCTGTTCCAGCGCTACCAGGACCGCTACAACATGGAGCTGTCCGACCCGAAGATCAGCCAACTCGATCTGGCCTACCACGACATCAAACGGGGCCGCGGCGTGTTCGACCTGCTCCAGCGCAAGGGGCTGGCCGCGCGCATCACCACCGACGAGGAGATCGACGCCGCGGTCACCACACCGCCGCAGACCACGCGCGCCAAACTGCGCGGCGAGTTCATCAGCGCCGCACAGGAAGCGGGCCGCGACTTCACCGTCGACTGGGTGCATCTCAAGCTCAACGACCAGGCTCAGCGCACCGTGCTGTGCAAAGATCCGTTCCGGTCGGTCGACGAGCGGGTCAAGCGGCTGATCGCCAGTATGTGAGCCTTAAGCTGACCCGGTGGCGGTCTCCAAAGTCGAGCGGTTGATGAATCTTGTCATCGCCTTGTTGTCCACCCGGACGTTCCTGCCCGCTGAGAAGATCCGCACCACGGTCGCCGGCTACGCCGACAGTCCCAGTGACGAGGCGTTCTCGCGGATGTTCGAGCGCGACAAGAACGAGCTGCGCGACCTGGGCATCCCCCTGGAAACGGGGCGGGTGTCGAAGTGGGACTCCACCGAGGGATACCGCATCAACCGGGATTCCTACGCGCTGCCGCCGGTCGGGCTGACGGCCGACGAGGCCGCCGCGGTCGCCGTGGCCACCCAGCTGTGGCAGTCCCCGGAACTGGTCACCGCGACCCAGAACGCGGTGCTCAAACTGCGCGCCGCCGGTGTCGACGTGGATGCCGACGGGGTCGGCGTCGCGATCGCCTCGACCGCGACACTGCCGGGTGTGCGCGGCTCCGAGGAGGTGCTGCAGGGCCTGCTCGCGGCGATCGACGAGGGGCGCGCCGTCCAGTTCGAGCACCGGCCGTCGCGCACCGCCGACTACACCACCCGCACGGTCGAGCCGTGGGGCGTCGTCACGCACCGCGGCCGCTGGTACCTCGTGGGGCACGACCGTGACCGCGACGACACCAGGACCTTCCGGCTCTCACGGATCGACGCCGCGGTCCGCCCGATCGGACCGGCCGGTGCGGTCAAGAAACCCGAAGACGTCAACCTGCGCGACATCGTGCGCCGCGCCGTCGCCGAACAGCCGACGGGTGAGCGGGCACGGATCTGGATCGCCGGCGGTCGCGCGACCGCGCTGCGCCGTCAGGCGGTGACCAGCTCACCGCGCACGCTGGGCGGCCGAGCGGGGGAGGAGATCACCGTCGACATCGGCACGTGGGACCGGTTGGCGAGGGAGATCGCGAGCTACGGCAGCGACGCGGTCGCGCTGGAACCGGCGTCGCTGCGCGACGACGTGGTGGCGCGCCTGCGGGCACATGCGGAAGGAGGGGAGCGATGAGTCAGGTGTCGACGCGGCTGGTGCGGCTGCTGAACATGGTTCCGTACTTCCAGGCCAACCCGAAGGTCACGCGCGCCGAAGCGGCCGCCGCGCTCGGCGTCTCGAGCACGCAACTCGACGCCGACCTCGACCAGCTGTGGATGTGTGGCCTGCCCGGGTACAGCCCCGGGGACCTCATCGACTTCGACTTCGTCGGCGACACCATCGAGGTGACGTTCTCGGCGGGTGTCGACCACCCGCTGCGGCTGACCTCGACCGAGGCCACCGGCATCCTCGTCGCGTTGCGGGCGCTGGTCGACGTGCCCGGCATGGTCGACCCGGAGGCCGCGCGCAGCGCGATCGCCAAGATCGAATCCGCAGTCGGCAGCCAACGCGCCGCCGTCGAGGACATCGCCGACGACACCACCGTCGAACCCGGCGCGGCCGCCACGGTGCGCACCGCCGTGCGAGAGACCCGCGCGCTCACCCTCGAGTACTACTCGGCCTCGCGGGATTCGCTGACCACCCGCACCGTGGACCCGATCCGCGTGGTGCTGGTCGGCGACAACAGTTATCTGGAGGCCTGGTGCCGCACCGCCGAGGCGGTGCGATTGTTCCGGTTCGATCGCATCGTCGACGCCAAGTTGCTCGACGATCCGGCGGCCCCACCGCCACCCGCCGTCGCGGCAGGGCCCGACACGTCGCTGTTCGACGCCGATCCGTCGTTGCCGTCGGCCACGCTGCTGATCGACCAGACCGCGGGCTGGATGTTCGACTACTACCCGCTGCGCGACATCACCGAGCGGCCCGATGGGGCGTGCGAGGCGACGATGACCTACGCCTCGGAGGACTGGATGGTCCGGTTCATCCTCGGATTCGGTTCCGAGGTGCGGGTGCTGGCACCTGAATCACTTGCCACCCGGGTACGCCAGGCGGCCGAGGCCGCGTTGCGCGCCTATAGCGATGCCGCCGAGCACGGGTAGACTCGGCACCGACGTTCTGGAGGTAACCAAATTGGGCGGTCTACAACCCTGGCACTGGGTCATTGTCATCGCAGTGTTCGTACTGCTGTTCGGCGCCAAGAAGCTGCCGGATGCAGCGCGTTCGCTGGGTAAGTCGATGCGGATCTTCAAGTCGGAGATCAAGGAGATGCAAGCCGAGTCCAAAGCGGACGAGGCCAAGCCGGCCACCCCGATCGCCTCCGAGCGCGTCGACACGCCTGCGCCTGAGCAGCAGTCCACGGACCGGCACACGGCCTGACGCGGCCGACGAATCCGCCCCGCGCCGACGCGCGCGGGCGGATAGCGGCTCGATCACGTCTTTCACGCTAAGCCTGTGCAGACCTCCGGCATCTTCAAGAAGCTCGATCCCCGGCGCCGCCGTTCACGGGTCAACCCCGACGGCACCATGTCGCTGGTCGACCACCTCCACGAGCTTCGCAACCGCCTGCTGATCTCGGTCGCCGCGGTCGTACTGACCACGATCCTCGGATTCCTCTGGTACACCCACGGCGTCTTCGGCTTCCACGGCCTCGGGGAATGGCTGCGCGGCCCGTACTGCTCGCTTCCCGACTCCGCGCGCGCGAGCATCGCCCCGGACGGCGAATGCCGCCTGCTCGCCACCGCGCCGTTCGACCAGTTCATGCTGCGGTTGAAGGTCGCACTCGCGGCCGGTGTGGTGCTGGCGTGCCCGGTGTGGCTCTATCAGCTGTGGGCGTTCATCACGCCGGGTCTGTACAAGAAGGAACGCCGCTTCGCGATGGCGTTCGTGAGTTTCGGCGCGGTGCTGTTCATCTCGGGCGCGGTGCTCGCCTACGTGGTGCTGTCGAAGGCGTTGAGCTTCCTGCTCACCGTGGGCAGCGACGTACAGGTGACCGCGCTGTCGGGCGACCAGTACTTCGGATTCCTCATCAACCTGCTGCTGGTGTTCGGCATCAGCTTCGAATTCCCGCTGCTGATCATCATGCTCAACCTGGTCGGAGTGCTGACCTACGAGCGGCTCGCGGCGTGGCGGCGCGGTCTGATCTTCGGGCTGTTCGTGTTCGCGGCCTTCGCCACGCCGGGCTCCGATCCGTTCTCGATGCTCGCGCTGGCATGCGCGCTGACGGTGCTGCTGGAGTTCGCGATCCAGATCGCGCGGCTCAACGACCGCAGGAAGGCCCGCCGGGCGGCCCTCGAGGTGCCCGAGGACCAGGCCGCCGACATCGGTTCTGTCGAACCGATCGAGCCGCCGGCCCCGGTGGCGGGTTCGACGTCTTCCCGCGTCACCGTCGACGACGATGCCACCTGAGGAAGACGCCGGATCGAGTTCCGGCGGCCCTGACCAACTGAGCGCATTCACCGCGCAGCTGCCGTTCACCCTCGACGACTTCCAGGTGCGCGCGTGCCAGGCGCTGCAGGGCGGTCACGGCGTATTGGTGTGCGCGCCGACCGGTGCCGGTAAGACCATCGTCGGCGAGTTCGCTGTGCACCTCGCGCTGGCGTCCGGCGGCAAATGTTTCTACACCACCCCGATCAAGGCGCTCAGCAACCAGAAGCACAACGATCTGGTGGCGCGCTACGGCGCGGACAAGATCGGTCTGCTCACCGGTGATCAGTCCATCAACGGTGACGCCGACGTGGTCGTGATGACCACCGAGGTGCTCCGCAACATGTTGTACGCGAACTCCTCGGCCCTGTACGGGCTGTCGTACGTCGTGATGGACGAGGTGCACTTCCTGGCCGACCGGATGCGCGGTGCGGTGTGGGAGGAGGTCATCCTGCACCTTCCCGAGGAGGTGCTGCTGGTCAGTCTGTCGGCAACGGTGAGCAATGCCGAGGAGTTCGGCGGCTGGATTCAGACCGTGCGCGGTGACACCACCGTCGTCGTCGACGAACATCGGCCCGTTCCGCTGTCACAGCACATGATGGTCGGCAAACGGTTGTTCGACCTGTTCGAGCGGTCGTCGTCGACACTGGTCGACCCAGAGTTGTTGCGCCACATCAGCCATCGCCGCGAGGCCGACCGGCTGATGGACTGGCAACCCCGCGGCCGCGGCCGCGGCGGCAGGCCAGGTTTCTACCGGCCGCCGGGCCGTCCCGAGGTGATCACCGCGCTCGACGCCGCCGGTCTGCTGCCTGCGATCACGTTCGTGTTCTCCCGGGCCGGGTGCGACGCCGCGGTCAAACAGTGCCTGCGCTCGTCGCTGCGGCTCACCAACAAAGAGGAGCGCGTCCGCATCGCCGAGATCGTGGACCGCCGCTGCGCCGACCTGGCCGAGTCCGATCTGATCGTGCTCGACTACCACGAGTGGCGCGAAGGATTGCTGCGCGGCCTGGCGGCGCACCACGCCGGCATGCTTCCGACGTTCCGCCACACCGTCGAAGAACTGTTCACGGCGGGCCTGGTCAAGGCCGTGTTCGCAACGGAGACACTCGCGCTGGGGATCAACATGCCCGCGCGGACCGTGGTGCTGGAGCGGCTGGTCAAGTTCAACGGCGAGCAGCACCTGCCGTTGACACCGGGGGAGTACACGCAGTTGACCGGGCGGGCCGGCCGCCGCGGCATCGACGTGGAAGGCCACGCGGTGGTGCTGTGGCGTCCCGACGACAGCACCGCCGAACCCGCCGAGGTCGCGGGGCTGGCGTCCACACGCACCTTCCCGCTGCGCAGTTCGTTTGCGCCCTCCTACAACATGACCATCAACCTGGTACAGCAGATGGGCCCCGAACAGGCACACCAATTGCTGGAGCGGTCATTCGCGCAGTACCAGGCCGACCGCTCGGTGGTCGGTCTGGTCCGGGGTATCCGCCGCGGTGAGCGCATGCTCGACGAGCTGGCCGCCGAGATCGGCGGGAAGGACGCGGCCGTCATCGATTACGCACGGCTGCGCGCCAAGATCTCGGAACGCGAACGCGCCCAGTCGCGCGCGTCGCGGCTGCAGCGGCGCAGGGCGGCCACCGATGCCCTCGCGGATCTGCGTCGCGGGGACATCATCACCATCACCCACGGACGCCGTGGTGGGCTCGCGGTCGTGCTGGAGCCCGCGCAGGACCGCGACGACCCGAGGCCCCTTGTGCTCACCGAGCACAAATGGGCGGGCCGCATCTCCTCGGCCGATTATTCGGGCGCCTCGGCCCCACTGGGCTCGATGTCGCTGCCCAAACGCGTCGAGCACCGTCAACCCCGGGTGCGCAAGGACCTGGCGTCGGCGTTGCGGTCGGCGGCCGCGGGTCTGGTGCCGTCGCGCCGGTCCAACCGTGGTGCGCCGGAACGCGACGTCGACCCGGAACTGGCCGGTCTGCGTGAACGCCTGCGCAGCCATCCGGCCCACACGCTGCCAGACCGTGAAGAACAGGTCCGCGTCGCCGAACGCTACCTGCGCATCGAACGCGACAACCGACAGATCCAGCAGAAGGTCGCCGCGGCCACCAACTCGCTGGCGCGCACCTTCGACCGGATCGTGGCGTTGCTCAGCGAACGGGGGTACATCGAGGCGGCCGACGGCGCACCGAGAGTGACCGACGCGGGCCGGTTGCTGGCGCGCATCTACAGCGAGAGCGACCTGCTGGTGGCCGAATGTCTGCGCGGCGGGGCGTGGGAAGGGCTGGAACCCGCCGAACTCGCAGCGGTCCTGTCAGCAGTGCTGTACGAGTCCCGCGGCGACGCGCAGGGTGTCCCCCCGGGCATGGATGTGCCCACAGCAGGCCTGCGGCAGGCCCTGGCACGCACGCGCCGGCTCTCGGCCGCGCTGCGCGGCGACGAACAACGACATCGCATCGCGCCCAGCCGCGAACCCGACGAGGGGTTCGTCACCGCGGTGTACCGTTGGGCCACCACCGGCGATCTCGCGTCCGCACTCGCCGCATCCGACGTCACCGGGACCGGTTCTCCGCTGTCAGCAGGTGATTTCGTGCGGTGGTGCCGCCAGGTGCTCGATCTGCTCGACCAGGTGCGCAACGCGGCGCCCACCCCAGCGCTGCGCAGCACCGCGAAACGCGCGATCAACGACGTCCGACGCGGCGTCGTCGCTGTTGATGCGGGGTAGTGTGTGGCAACGGTGACAGCGAACAGGACCAAGGAGAAAAAGTGAGCGGACCGCAGGGATCTGACCCAGCGCAGCCGTGGCCCGGTCAGCAACCCGAGCCCGGCCGGGATCAGCCGGCGGGCGGCGAGGCGTGGCAGCCGCCGATCGGCGGTACCGAGGACCCCACCACCCACACCCCGGCGTGGCAACCACCGGCCTACACGCAGCAACCACAGCAGCCGCAGCAGCAGTATCCGCAGTACCAGCCTCCGACGCAGGCCGGTTACGGTCAGTCGCAACAGGGTTACCCGTCGACCGAGCAGTTCGGCCAACAACCGCAATACGGCCAGCAGCCGCAGTACGGTCAGCCGGGCCAGCCTGCGCAGCCCGGGCAGTTCGGTCAGCCAGGTCAGTTCGGTCAACCGGGCCAGTACCCGCAACCCGGTCAGTACGGCCAGCAACCGCAGTACGGCCAGTACCCCCAACCGGGTCAGTATGGACAGCCGGGTCAGCCGGGTCAGCCCGGGCAGTTCGGGCCCTACACACCGCCGGGCAGTGCCGACGGTTCCAAGAAGTCGCTGTTGCTGATCGGTGGTCTCGGCGGCGGTGCGCTGCTGCTCATCGTCCTGGCGGTGCTGTTCTTCTGGGTTCCCGGCTGGGCCGTGACCACCGAGCTCGATATCAACAAGGCGCAGACCGGCGTTCAGCAGATACTCACCGACGAGACCAACGGGTACGGCGCCAAGAACGTCAAGGACGTCAAGTGCAACGACGGCAAGAACCCGGTGGTGAAGAAGGGCGACACCTTCACCTGCGAGGTCAGCATCGACGGCACCAAGCGTCAGGTCACCGTGACCTTCCAGAACGACGACGGCACCTACGAGGTCGGCCGCCCGAAGTAGTGGTGCGTCAGTAGTTCCGGCCTAGTCGGGCAGCTGATCCAGTGCGGTCTGCAACCGATTGATCGACGAGGACACCCCGTACGCCGCGGCCAGTTCGGCAACCCGTACCGGGTCGCCTGCGGCCAGCGGCAGGGTGTCCGTCGGCGTCGAAAATGTCACGGGCGCATCGGTTGCCACCCGCACCACCGTCTCCGCCGCCGCGATGTAGTCGACGGCGCCCAGCAGTTTGGTGCGATGCGCCTTGGACAGACCCGATTTCGGGTCGTTGGCGGCATCCAGGATGCTCTGCAGCGAACCGTGCTTGGCCAGCAGCGTCGCGGCCGTCTTCTCACCGATCCCCGCCACGCCGGGCAGCCCGTCGGACGGGTCGCCGCGCAAGAGCGCCAGCTCCGCGTAGGCCGCACCGGCCCGCTCGAGCGGAACCCCGTACTGCTCCGCCACTTCGGCCGGACCCCACTTGGTGGCCTTGGCCAGTCCGCGTCCGAGGTAGAGCACGCGTACCTGAGGGGTCGGCTCGTCACGCACGAGCTGCAGCAGGTCGCGGTCACCGCTGACCACCACCACGGGATCGCGTTCCTCCCGGGCCGAGAGCGTACCCAGCACGTCGTCGGCCTCGAAGCCCGCCGCGCCCGCGGTCGGGATACCGAATGCGTCAAGCAGTTCCATGATCATGTCGACCTGCGGGGTGAGGTCGTCGGGAACCTCCTCGACGTCCGGTACGCCATCGGGTTCCGCCTCGGCGACCCGGTGCGCCTTGTACGACGGGATCAGATCCACCCGCCACTGCGGGCGCCAGTCGTCGTCGCGGCACACCACGAGCCGGCGCGGCCGTTCGCGGGTGACCAACGTCGCGACGGCGTCGAGGAATCCCCGCACCGCGTTGACGGGCCGCCCGTCGGGCGCCTTGATCGACGAGGGCACACCGAAATACGAACGAAACCACATGCTGGCGCCGTCGAGCAGCAGGATGGGCGCGCTCAAATGAACCTCCGGGACAGGTAGGAGGCCGCGGTGACGGCCGTGCCGTCGGCGCCCTCGTCGTACAGGGTCGCGCCGACGGCGATGGTGCCGTCGGCGCCGGGGCGGGGCTGGGAGACCATGCCGCGCACCATGTCAGGGACAGTAGCGTCCCGCGTACCGTGAACTATGACCTTCTCCGTCAACCGCATCGACCATGTCGTCCTGAACTGCCGTGACGTCGAGGCCACCGTCGACTTCTACGTGCGGGTGCTGGGCATGCGCAAGGAGGTCTTCGGGGACGGCCGGATCGCGCTGCGGTTCCCTGACGATGCCAACCAGAAGATCAACGTCCGGCCCACCGGGGCGCCGAACTGGCCGACCGGGGTCGTCGACGCACCAGGTTCGCTCGACCTGTGTTTCATCGCCGAAGCAGGCCCGGACGCCGTCGGGGCGCACCTGCGGGCGTGCGGCGTCGACATCACCGAGGGCCCGGTGCGCAAGACCGGTGCTCTTGGCCCCATGACCTCGCACTACTGCCGCGATCCGGACGGCAACCTGGTCGAGGTCGCAAGCTATCGGGTGCCCGATTAGCCTCGACGTCATGACCATCAGCCGATTCAGCACCGACGTCTACGCCGAGCGCCTGCAGACCGCCGCGCGGGCCGCCGGCGATGCGGGACTCGCCGGGCTGGTCATCACCCCCGGTTACGACTTGCGCTATCTCGTGGGCTCGCGGGCCCAGACCTTCGAGCGGCTCACCGCCCTGGTGCTGCCCGCCGACGGCGATCCGGCGATCGTGGTGCCGCGCCTCGAGCTGGCCTCCCTCAAGGAGTCGGCCATCACCGATCTGGGTGTGGCCGTGCGGGATTGGGTGGACGGCGAGGACCCCTACCGGCTCGTGGTCGACGCGGTCGGTGGCCCCGGGCACAAGGTCGCCGTCACCGACGCGATGCCCGCGCTGCATCTGCTGCCGCTCGCCGATCTGCTCGGCGCGGTGCCGGTGCTGGCCACCGACGTGTTGCGCCGGCTGCGGATGATCAAGGACGAGGCCGAGATCGACGCGCTGCGCAAGGCCGGTGCGGCGATCGACCGTGTGCACGCCCGTGTCCCGGAGTTCCTGGTGCCGGGCCGCACCGAGGCCGACGTAGCGGCCGACATCGCCGAAGCGATTGTCGCTGAAGGGCATTCGGAGGTCGCGTTCATCATCGTCGGCTCGGGTCCCAACGGCGCCGATCCGCACCACGAGTGCTCCGACCGCGAACTGCAGGCCGGTGACATCGTGGTCGTCGACATCGGCGGACCCTACGAGCCCGGATACAACTCGGACTGCACGCGCACCTACAGCATCGGCGAGCCCGATCCAGAGGTGGCCCGCCGCTACGCGCTGCTCCAGCAGGCCCAGCAGGCCGCTGTCGCCGCGGTGCGCCCCGGTGTGACGGCGGAGCAGGTCGACGCGGTCGCGCGGGACGTGCTGACCGCCGAAGGGCTCGCCGAGGCGTTCGTGCACCGCACCGGGCATGGCATCGGACTCTCGGTGCACGAGGAGCCCTACATCGTCGCGGGTAACAATCTGCCGCTGGAGCGCGGCATGGCCTTCAGCGTCGAACCCGGCGTCTACTTCCCCGGACACTGGGGTGCGCGCATCGAGGACATCGTCATCGTCACCGAGGACGGCGCGCTGTCGGTCAACAACCAGCCGCACGACCTCGTCGTGGTGCCGGTGCGGTAGCTCTCAGCTGCGGTCCAGCAGCTCCGAGGACCCCAGCACGCGCTCGATCCGCACCTCGATGACCACGCGGCGCGGGTTGACCCGCGGGGTGCGGTACCGCTGCGCATACCTCAGTTCGGCGTCGCGGACGGCGTCCGGATCGGAGCTCACGGTGGCCTTGCCCTCCAGCGACAGCCAGCGCGCGCCGTCGACCTGGCTGAGCACCGCGACGCCGCGCTCGGCGGCGTTGACGGCCTTCTGTGATCCGCCCGTGGTGATGACCCGCGCGATGTGGGTCTTGGGATCGAACGTGAAACCGACGGCCACGACGTGCGGCGACCCGTCCGAGCGCAGGGTGGTCAACATCGCCAGATGACGTTCGGTGAGGAACGCCAGCGCGTCGGTGGTGAGCCGGGTGGTCGCCTTGCCACGTGATGCAGCCATCAACCTCCACGCTAGCGCAGGTCATAATCGCTGCTGTGAAAGACACGGCTGACACGGATCGTCGTGTCGTTGTCATATTCGGCGGACGCAGCGAAATCGGCACCGAACTGGCCGTTCGCCTCGCCCGGGGCAACACGGTGGTGCTTGCCGCGCGGCGTGCGCACCAGCTCGAACCCCAGGTCGCCGCGATCCGCGGCGCGGGTGCGGCCGCAGTGCACACCTGCGAGTTCGACGCCGACGACCCAGATGACAACTCCGCGGGACACGCTCAGCTGCTCGACGCGTTCGAATCCGCGCACGGCCCGATCGACACCGCGGTGCTCGCGTTCGGGGTGCTGGGGGACCAGGCCCGCGCCGAGGCGGACGCCGCGCACGCGGTTGCCGTCGTGCACACCGACTATGTCGCACACGTGGGGTTGCTCACCGAACTCGCCCGGCGCATGCGCGCAGCCGGCCACGGCAGGCTCGTGGTGTTCTCGTCGATCGCCGGCGCGCGTGTGCGCCGCGCCAACTACGTCTACGGTTCGGCCAAGGCGGGGCTCGACGGGTTTGCCTGCGGCCTGGCCGACGCGCTGCACGGCACTGGCGTTCAGGTGCTGATCGTGCGGCCCGGCTTCGTCATCGGCCACATGACCGAGGGCATGGAACCCGCCCCGTTCGCCAGCACGCCCGCTCAGGTCGCCGACGCGGCCGCCAAGGCGCTCGCACGGGGCAAGCGCACCGTATGGGTGCCGTGGGTCATCCGTCCCATGGCCTTCATGACGAGGTTTGTGCCGCAGTTCGTGTGGCGCAGGATGCCGCGATGATGATCATCGTGGTCGGCATCGGCGCGGACGGCATGGCGGGGCTGTCGGCGGTCTCACGTGACGAACTGGCGCGGGCCACCGTCGTGTACGGCGCTCCGCGGCAACTGGCGCTGCTCGACGGCACCGTCACCGGCGAGCGGCGCGAATGGCCGTCGCCGATGCTGCCCGCCCTGCCGACACTGTTCGACGACATCAGCGGTGACGTGCATGTGGTGGCCAGCGGGGACCCGCTGTGCCACGGTGTCGGCGCCACGCTGATCCGGCTGTTCGGCGCGCACCGCGTGCGGGTGCTGCCGCACGTGTCGAGCGTGACGTTGGCGTGCGCGCGGATGGGCTGGACGGTGCCCGACACCGAGGTGATCAGCGTGGTCACCGCGCCGCCGCACACCGCGGTGCGCCGAGGTGGCCGCGCGGTCGTGCTGTCGCGTGACGCGTCGACCCCCACCGATCTGGCGCGTCTGCTCACCGAATCGGGTCGCGGCGACTCCGAGTTCACGGTGCTCGAGCAGTTGGGTGGCCCCGGTGAGCGCCGCCACGACAGCACCGCGTCCGGCTGGCTCGCCGGAGCGCCTTCCGGCATCGACGATCTCAACGTCATCGCGGTCACCTACCGGCCCGACGCCCGCAGGGCCCACGCGTTACCCGACGACGAATTCGGCCACGACGGACAGATCACCAAACAGTCCATACGTGCCGTCACGCTGGCCGCACTGGGGCCGCGACCGGGTGAGCTGCTGTGGGACGTCGGCTCGGGTTCTGGCAGCATCGCGATCGAATGGTGCCGCAGCGCACCGGGTTGCACGGCGGTGGCGTTCGAGCGCGACGAGCAGCGGCGCAACCGCATCCGCGAAAACGTCGAGGCGTTCGGTGTCCGCGTCGAGTTGCGCGGCGCGGCACCCGAGTGCTTCGACGGCGCGTGCGATCCGGCCGCGATCTTCATCGGTGGCGGCGTGACCCGGCCCGGCATGCTCGACGCCTGCTTCGGTCGGCTCGCGGCAGGCGGCAGGCTTGTGGTCAACGCGGTGACGGTCGAATCCGAAGCCGTTGTCGCCCAGTGGTATTCACAGAAAGGTGGCGAGTTGCGGCGCTATCAGCACTATCAGGGTGGACCGGTCGGCGGGTTCACCGCGTGGCGGCCGGCGCTACCGGTGACCCAGTGGTCGGTGGTCAAGGCATGACGGTCTACTTCATCGGCGCGGGTCCGGGTGCGGCCGACCTCATCACCGTGCGCGGACAGCGGCTGCTGCGCAGCTGCCCGGTATGCCTGTACGCCGGGTCGATCATGCCCGACGATCTGCTGGCGTTGTGCCCACCGGACGCCAAGGTGATCGACACCGGGCCGTTGAACCTCGATCAGATCATCGACGAACTCGTCGCGGCCGACAACGCCGGGCTGGACGTCGCGCGGCTGCATTCGGGGGACCCGTCGATCTACAGCGCGCTGGCCGAACAGTGCCGCAGACTCGACGCGCACGGCATCGGTTACGAGATCGTGCCGGGTGTGCCCGCGTTCGCCGCGGTCGCGGCGGCGTTGGGCCGCGAGCTCACCGTGCCGGGGGTCGCACAGACGGTCACCTTGAGCCGGGTCGCGACGCTCTCGACCGCGATGCCCGAGGGTGAGGATCTGCGCACGCTGTCGGCGCCGGGGGCGACGTTGGTGCTGCACCTGGCCGCCGCGCAGATCGACAAGATCGTCCCGCAGCTGCTCGATGGCGGCTACCGCCCCGAAACGCCGTGTGCGGTGGTGGCCTTCGCGAGCTGGCCGCAGGAGGTGGTGCTGCGCGGCACGCTGGCCGACATCGCCGAACAGATGCATACCGCCGAGGTGACCCGCACCGCGGTGATCGTGGTGGGTGATGTGCTGGCCGCCGAGGGGTTCACCGACAGTTACCTGTACTCGCCCGCGCGGCGCCGGGGCAGCAGGCATTGACCGGCATCGACCGGCATCGACAGGCATCGACAGGCACTGAGGCGATGAGGGTTCTGCTGCTCGGGGGCACCGGAGAGGCCCGTGCGCTGGCGGCCGCGCTGCACCCCGGCGTCGACGTGATCAGCTCACTGGCCGGCCGGGTCCCCGACCCGGCACTTCCCGTCGGGCCGGTCCGCGTCGGCGGCTTCGGCGGTGTCGAGGGGATGCGACGCTGGCTGCGCGACGAGAAGATCGACGCGGTGGTCGACGCGACGCACCCGTTCGCCGCGACCATCACCGCGCACGCCGCGCAGGTGTGCGCCGAGCTGGGGCTGCCGCACCTCGTGCTGGCGCGACCCGCGTGGTCGCCGGGCGAGGCGATCGTGGTGGCCTCGGACACCGAGGCCGCCGAAGTCGTGGTGCGGCACGGGTTCTCGCGCGTGTTCCTGACCACCGGGCGTTCCGGGACCACGGCGTTCCGCGGCGTCGACGCGTGGTTCCTGATCCGTGCGGTCACCGAACCCGATGCGGACACCCTTCCTGCGCGCCACGAACTGCTGCTGTCGCGCGGGCCCTACCGTTACGAAGGGGAGTTGGCGCTGTTGCGCGAACACCGCATCGACGCCCTGGTCACCAAGAACAGCGGCGGCGACATGACGCAGCCCAAGCTGGAGGCCGCGGCGACGGCCGGCGTGGCGGTCATCATGGTGGACCGCCCGCCGCTGCCTGCCGGGGTGCACAGCGTGACCAGCGTCGAGCAGGCCCGTGACTGGGTCATTTCGCTGTGTCGATGAGTTCGAGGGTGCCCAGTTCGCGGATGGCCTGACAGCCGCGCTGCGCCATCACCACCATCATGTCGTCGCCGCGGTCGGTCGACGACGCGAACGCGCAGCCCAGCACCGTGATCAGTGGCGCCTGCAGCATGCCCAGACGGTAATCGCGCCAACACATCTCACGGTCATAGTCGATGACGCCGTGGGCCAGCAGGGTGCGGTGGTATTCGTCGACCAGATCCTGTTCGGCCGCCGCGCGATCGGACGGGGCCAGGCTCGTCGCGGTGAAATACGCGAGGTCGCGCGCGGGTAGGCCCGAGCCCAGGGTCTGCCAGTCCACCACCGTGACGCGCGTGCGGTCGGGGTCGAACAGCAGGTTGTCGAGCCGGAAGTCGCCGTGCAGCACCGCGAACCGGTCCGGTTCGGACAACAGCCACGGGGTCGCAACGGCCATTGCCGCGGTGAGCGTTTCGCGGTCCTCGGCGCTGAGCCGGTCACCCAGTTTGTCGAGGGTGATGTCGGCGGCCATCCTGGCGACGTCGCCGAAGCCTCTCGCCGAATCCGGTTCCGGCTTGGGCATCGCGACGCCGGGGAAGTCGGCCCACTGCGGGTCACACCACGTGGGGCCGTGCAGTTCGGCGAGAGCGCGCACGGCCAGCGCCGCCTCGGCCACCGAGCATCCGGCGATCTGATCACCCTGTTCGGCCGGTGCCATGTCGGCCAGCAGTAGCACGAAATCGGCTCCCTCACCGGCGATCTCGCAGTGATAGCAGTGGGGGACCGGGATCCGCACCCGCCCGGCGAGATTGGTGTAGAACGCGTGCTCGGACCGGTAGCCGATCGCGACGCGGTCGCGCACCGCGTCGTCCTGCGACGGCAGCTTGATCGCGAAGGTCGAGGGCAGTCGGGTTGTCCCGGCGTATGTCACGGAGACCCGGTACGTGGCGCCGGTCTGTCCGGTCCCGATGGGTTCGGTGGCGGCCGTGGCGACCTCGGTGCCCAACACGTCCGACAACCACGAGGCCGTGACGTCGGCCGGACGGCGCGGGATCGACACCGCCGCGGTCACCGCGTCTGCCCGGATTCGCCCGCGTAGATCGCGCCCATCCACATCGCTTCCGCACCTTCCAGTAGTTGGCTGCGGGTCAGCGGCCCGCCGATGATCAGTCGCTCCACCAGTCGGTCGTTGAACTCCATCAGCAGGGAGGCCAGCACGTGCGGATCGACACCGTCGGGGGCGCGGCCACTTTCGCGCTCGGCGGTGATCACCGCGGACACCGTCGGCACGAACGACTCTCGTGCCGCCTCCCACATGTCGCGGACCGCGCCGCTGGCGCCGCGGGCCTCCAGCATTGCCCGGAACAGGTAGCGGTGATCCTCGGCGGTCTGCAGCACCGCGTCGAGGGTGGCGTGGATACGGTCGCGCGGTGGGCGGCTGAGATCGGCCAGGATGGTGTTGGCCGCCAGCAGCGCCTCGTGCATGGGTTCGAGCAGCGCGGCCACGGCCGCGGCCTTGTTCTCGAAGTAGAAGTAGAACGCCGAGCGGCCGACCCCGGCCTGCCGGGCGACCTCGGCGATGTTCAGCGCGTCGAAACCCGTTTTCCGGAGGTGCTCGTTGAGCGCCTCCAGGATCGCGGTGCGTCGTCGGTCGCTGCGTTGCGGCTGTCGACGGTCGATCGCCGACCGCACCGGTGCGTGCGGGTGTGCCACGTGTCTCCCATTCTCAGATGGTGTGACGCCGGACACTAATCCCGTTTCTGACAACAGTCAATGATTGTCGACGCGAGTCAGCCAGGGTAGGTGCGCGGGGTGAAGACGCGATCCTCCGAGGCGTCGTCGACCGCCGCGCTGTACCACTGGGTCTGCGACGACCCGATGATCAGCAGGCAACGCATGTCGACCTCGGCGGGATCGAGATCGGCCAGACGCACCACCCGCACGCTCTCGCCGTCACCCGGCGTCGCTCCGGACACCGCCCGTCCGATGATCACCGGCGTGCTCGGATCGCGGTGCTCCAGCAGCAGTTCGCGCATGGCACCCACCTGCCATGTGCGGGTCTTGGACGCCGGGTTGTAGATCGCGAGCACCAGATCGGCCTTGGCGGCTGCCCTGAGACGCTCGACGATCACGTCCCACGGCTTGAGCCGGTCGGACAGCGAGATCACCGCGTAGTCGTGTCCGAGCGGTGCGCCGACGCGGCTGGCCACGGCTTGGGCGGCGGTCATGGCCGGGATCACCCGGACCTCGACACCGGGCCACTGCTTGGCCTCTTCGAGTACCGCCGTGGCCATCGCGAACACCCCCGGATCGCCCGAGGACACCACCGCCACCGCGTGACCCTGCTGGGCCAGCGTGCACGCCAGCCTGGCGCGCTCGGGCTCGTCGGTGTTGTCGCTGGGGTGGTGGCGCTGTCCGGGCCGCAGACCGACGCGGTCGAGGTAGGGGCCGTAGCCGATGAGATCGGTCGCCGCGGCCAGTTCGCGCCGGCTCTGCGGCGTCATCCAGTCGTGGTCACCGGGGCCGAGGCCCACGACGACCACGCTGCCACGCTCACGGCGCTGTTCCTGCAGCTGCCTGCCGCCCGGAACCATGGTCAGCGAGAAGTAGGGGACCTTGGCGGCCTCCATCTCGCCTGCCCGCGTCACCTTCTGCCGGTCGGTGCTCGCCCGCTCGACGTAGTACGCGTCGTCCAGTCGACCGGTCGCCGAAAGTGCCTCGCGCACACGGATATACGATCGGCCCAGCTTCATCACCACCGCGGCGTCGGTGTCGGCCAGGCGACGCTTGAGCTCGTCGGCGGGCAGTGTGCCCGGCAGGATCGTGAGAACCTCGTCGCCCTGCACCAGCGGCGTGCCCGTTGCGGCCGACGCGGCGCTCACCGACGTCACGCCGGGCACGATCACGGCGTCGAACCGCTGCGTGAGCCGCGTGTGCATGTGCATGTAGGAGCTGTAGAACAGCGGGTCGCCCTCGGCCAGCAGCGCCACGTCGCGGCCGGCCTGGAGGTGCGCCGCGATGCGCTCGGCGGCCTCGGCGTAGAAGTCCTCCATCGCGCCGGCGTAGCCGCCGGGATGATCGGTGGTCTCGGTGGTGACGGGGTAGACGAGGTGCTCCTCGATCTGCCCCGGCCGCAGGTAGGGTTCGGCGATGCCGCGCGCGATGCTCCGGCCGTGCCGGGCGCTGTGGTAGGCCACCACGTCGGCCGCACCGATCACCCGGGCGGCCTTGACCGTCACCAGTTCGGGGTCGCCGGGCCCCAGCCCGACGCCGTACAGCGTGCCTCGTTCCTGGGTGCCTCGTTTTGTCTCCGTCATTCCCGCTCACTCGCAATCGCATTGACGGCGGCCGCGGCCATCGCGCTGCCGCCGCGCCGTCCGGTCACCACCAGATAGGACATCCCGCGCGGACGCTCGATCAGCTCCTGCTTGGACTGCGCGGACCCGACGAAGCCGACGGGTCCGCCGAGCACCGCGGCCGGCGTGGGGGCGCCCTCGTCGAGCAACTCCAGCAATCGGAACAGCGCAGTGGGCGCGTTGCCGATCGCGAGCACCGCACCACCGAGCCGGTCGGCCCACAGATCCACGGCGGCCGCCGAGCGCGTGCTGCCCATGCGGGCGGCGAGTTCGGGGGCGCGGCTGTCGGCGACGAGCGAAACCACCTCGTTGTCCGACGGCAGCCGCGAACGGGTGATCCCGGACGCCACCATCGACGAATCGCACAGGATCGGGGCTCCGGCCGCGAGCGCGGCGTGGGTCCTGGTGACGACGTCGTCGGTGAATGCGACATGGTCGGTGACGTCGACCTGGCCGCATGTGTGGATCAGCCGGACCACGACGCGGGAGACGTCGGCGGGGAAGCGGGACAAGTCGGCTTCGGCGCGGATCGTCGCGAACGACTGCCGATAGATCTCGGCGGCGTCGCGGATGTAGTCAAGCACCCGCTAACCCTACGGGGACGCGATGCGCAGTCGATATCCGTCCTCGGTGGCGACGAGGACGTCCCCGACCGGAGGGCTTCCGCACGCCCGGTCGCAGCCGACGAAATGCCGGTGGCCGTCTGTGGGGCCGGCCACCGCCGCCGCGGCGTCGGCCCGCACATCGGTCAGCGACTTCGCACACCCGGGGCTGCCCGTACACGCGCTGACGTCGAGCCATGGCGAGTTCTCGTCGAACACCAGACCCATCGGCGCGAGCACCCGCAGCGCGGTGTCGGCGACGCCCTCGTCGAGGTCGAACACCAGCACCGACCGCCACGGGGTGATCGCGATCGGCGCCTCGATCGCGGCCAGGAACTGCGCATCCCGGGCCGACAGCACCCCCAGCCGGATCCCGGCACCCAGCGCGACGCGGCCGTCGCGCTGCTCGATCCAGCCCACCGGCGGTCGCACCGTGGGCGCCCAGCGCCGCCCACCGGGCTCGGCCGCGGCCAGCCCATCGAGCAGCGGTGAGCAGTCCTCGAGTTCGCCGACACGCCAGGCCGTTCCGCGGGCCGTGGCGAAGCGGCGGGCCACCGTGATCAACGTGGCCACCACCTCGGCACGCGGGATCCGGACCCCGGTGTCGACCCCGCCGAGCAACAACGCGCCGGTGTCGGCGTCGAGCATGTGCGCCCCGGCGTCGGGGCCCAGACCGGAGATGTCGCCGCGCCCGTCGTCGAGGCCGAACAGGAACCGTCCCGGCAACCCGGCCAGTTCCGGTTCGGCCTGGATCGCGGCGTCCAGGTCGGTGACCAGCGCGCGTACGTCGGCGACGCCGCCGGAGCGGCCCGACAACGGAGAGGCCACGATGTTGCGAACCCGCTCGTGCGTCGGCGACGGCAGCAACCCGGCGTCGGCCAGCGCCGCCGCCACGGCGCCGGTGTCGGTGAGTGCCCGGATCTGGATGTTGCCGCGTGACGTGAGTTCCATTGCGGGCGAACCGAATTCGCTCGCCACGTGGGCAAGTGCGGCGAGCTGGGACGCGGTGATGACGCCACCGGCGAGCCGGATGCGTATCAGCGCGCCATCGGCGGCCTGGTGCACGGTCAGTGCGCCGGGGCAGGCATCCTGGTCACGGGTCCGAGTCATACTCGGACCCATTCTATGAACTCAGCCGGCCAGGGCGACGGGCCTGTCCACCGGTGAGTAGCTCGACGCGTCGCCCGCGATGACGCGGCTGCGCTCGCCGTATACGTCGATTGGGATGTCACCGGCCAGCGTGACGCGGTTGAGCCTGCGGTACTGGTCGTCGTAATCCGCCACGGCGTAGTGCTGCGTGGCGCGGTTGTCCCAGATCGCGACGTCGCCGGGCTTCCAGTTCCAGCGCACGGTGTTCTCCAGCCGCGTGATGCGGTCCTGGAACAGCCGGAACAGGGCCGCGGACTCGGTGTCCTTGAGTCCCACGAACGACCTCACGAAGTGGCCCAGCAGCAGCACCCGCCTGCCGGTCTCGGGATGCACCCGCACCACCGGGTGCTCGACCTCGTAGTAGTCGGACTCGAACCGCTCACGGTATCCGCGCTGCTCGGCGGTGATCGCGCTGTCCGCGTAGTCGAAGCGATTGGTGTGCACGGCCCACAGGTTGTCGGCCAGCGTCCGCAACGGTGCGGGCAGCTGGGTGTAGGCCGCCTCCGTCGAGGCCCACGCGGTGGTGCCGCCGTAGCTGGGCAGGGTCACCGCGCGTAGCAGCGAGGCCTTGGGGATCCGGTCGACGAACGTGACGTCGGTGTGCCAGCTGTTGGCCTTGTCGTAGCGCGAGTCGATCGGCAGCAGCTGCTCGGCCCCCTCGGCCAGGGTCGGGTGGGCCACCGTCGGTGTGCCCAGCAGCTCGGCGAACCCCAACTGGCCTGCGTCGTCGAGATGGTCCTGGCCGGAGAAGAAGATCACCTTGTGTTCGAGGAGCGCGGCGTTGATGGCGCGCACCGTCGCACGGGACAGGTCGCCGCCCAGGCGCACGCCCTCGATCCTGGCACCGATGTGTGCCCCGAGCTTGGTGACGGTCAAGTCGGCCGGGGCTGTCGCACGAAGTTCACTCACGCAGCCATTACGCCCGGTGCGCGCGATCCAGTGAACGGTTTCGCTGGCCGAGATTTGAAATCGTGCGACGATTGACCAGGCGATGCCCGGTTTGCAGAATGCCGCGGGGCGCGTGGCCACAGTGCTCGTGCTCATGGTGACCGCTGTCATCGCACTGCGTGGATACATACCCGGCGGCGAACACGCCCCGACCGAGACGCACACCGATTCACCCGCCACCCTCGTCGCGGTCGTCGCGCTGCTCGCACTGGGTCTCACCGGGTTCGCGTTCGCGATACTCACCGCGCCGCGCAAGACGCGCCAACCCGGCGCGGGGGACGACATCGCACAGGCCGCCCTGCAGGGACTGCGGATGCGGCTGCGGTGGCGGTGGGTTGTGCTCGGGTTGGCGGTGCTGATGTGCTGGTCGTCGGTCGCGGTGCTGATCGCACGGCTGACCGATCCGTTCGAAGTGCCGCCGCCTGAGGAAGAAGCGGCGACATCGGAGACGTCCCCCGGTGACCCCGTGGTGCCAGGAACTCCGGTCGGCGACAGCGCGTTGCGCCCGCTCCTGGTGGCCGGCGCGATCATGTTGCTCCTCATCGCGATCGGGACGATCCTGCGCGCCCGGCGGCGCGCCGCGTACCCGCACTGGGTCGACGACCGGCCGGTGGTGACGGTTCCACCGAAAAGTCCCGAAAAGCTGGTGCGGGCAACCGAACTCGGCCTCGCCGAGATCGGGGATCTCAGCCGCGATCCCAGAACCGCGATCATCGCGTGTTATGCGGCGATGGAACAAGGCCTCACGTATGCCCCCGGTGCGGTACCGCAGGAATCGGACACCCCGTCGGAGGTGCTCGAGCGTGCGGTCGCGCAGCACGCGCTGAGTGCCGACGCCGCAACCGAACTCGTGGATCTGTTCGCCGAGGCGCGGTTCAGCCCGCATGTCATGACCGAGACACACCGTGAAGCCGCCGTCACCGCGTTGCGCCGCGTCCACGCCGATCTGCGGAGCCCGGTATGAAGCGGTTCGTGGTGGCGGGCTTTGTGCTCGTGGTGCTCGTGGAGGTGATCGCACTCGCGGTGCCGGAGCGCAGCATGACCGGTTGGGCCGCAGGCGGCGCGCTCGCGGTGCTGCTGATCTCGGTGCGCTCGGCGTTGCGCGACGATCCGCCCGACGACCAGCGCACCACGGCATCCGAGGACGCGGCCGAACTGCTGGCGCGGTGGCAGTCCGAAACGGAGATCCTCATCAGCCGAGCCGATTCCACCCGCAGCCAGTGGGACCGCCACCTGCGGCCACGGCTGGCGAGGGAATTCGCCGCAGCCAGCGGGCAACGCCTTGTCGGCGACCAGTCGGCGTTCCAGGCCACCGGGCGCATGCTGTTCGGAGAACAGTTGTGGCAGTGGGTGGATCCGAACAACGTCGCCTCCGCGCGCGATGACGGGCCGGGGCCCGGTCGCGCGGCGCTCGCAGAGATCCTGCAACGATTGGAGCAGCTGTGACCCGCCAGGCGAACGTGGAGGTGCCGACGGCGGCAACTGCCCGGTCCGTGCTCGACGAGATCGAGAAGGCGGTGGTGGGCAAGCGTGATGCACTCACCCTCATCCTGACGGCCCTGCTGGCCCGTGGGCACGTGCTCATCGAGGATCTGCCCGGCCTCGGCAAGACGCTCATCGCCCGGTCATTCGCCGCCGCATTGGGTTTGAAGTTCACCCGGGTGCAGTTCACGCCCGATCTGCTGCCCGCGGATCTGCTCGGCTCCACGGTGTACGACATGCAGTCCGGCCGGTTCGAGTTCCGGCCCGGCCCGATCTTCACCAACCTGCTGCTGGCCGACGAGATCAACCGCACCCCACCCAAGACACAGGCCGCACTGCTTGAGGCGATGGCCGAAGGTCAGGTCAGCATCGACGGCCAGACCCATCGACTTCCCGCGCCGTTCATCGTCGTGGCCACCGACAACCCGATCGAGTACGAGGGCACCTATCCGCTGCCGGAGGCGCAACTCGACCGGTTCTCGGTGCGGCTGGAACTCAAATACCTGTCCGAGCAGGACGAGAGGGCCATGCTGCGCCGCCGCCTGGATCGCGGCTCGGCCCAGGCGGCCGTGGCCGAGGTGGTCGACGGGCCGCGTTTCCTTCAGATGCGGGAGGCGGTCGAGCAGGTCAGCGTGCACGACGACGTGTTGCGGTATGTCGTGGCGCTCGCGGCAGCAACACGTCACCACCCGCAGGTCGCGGTCGGTGCCAGTCCGCGCGCCGAACTCGATCTCGTGCAGCTCGCGCGCGCCAGGGCGTTGCTGCTCGGGCGGGACTTCGTCATCCCCGAAGACGTCAAGATGCTCGCCGTGGTGGCTATGGCGCACCGCATCAGCCTGCGCCCGGAGATGTGGGTGCGCAGCATTCACGGTGCCGACGTCATGACCGAACTGTTGCGCCGTCTCCCCGTGCCCCGTGTGGGCAACCTGCCATGACTCACGATGTGCCGCTGCGGTGGACCGCGTCGCCACTGACGAGGGCCACGGCCACCGCGGCAGCCGGCGCGATGCTCATCGCCGTCACCGGATTCCGTTGGCAGTTGGTGATTTTCGCCGCGCCCCTGCTCGGCGTGCTGTGTTCGGCGCACTGGCAGCGTCCGCGGGTCGAGGTCGAGGTCAGCGGCGAACCCGCCACGGTGCGGTGTTTCGAGAACGAGACCGCCGAGGTGTCGGTGCGGGTGGCGGTCCGCGCGGGAGCCGACGCCCGGCTGCGGGTGGGCAGCGTCGACGGGTTGCGGCTCGACCCCGCCGACGCGGTGGGGCGCGCGGTGACGGTCGCCACGAGCGCGGCACGGTGGGGCCGCTACCCGCTGCGTGCCCACGTCACCGTGACCGCCCCGGGTGGACTGCTGCGGGGTGCGGGCACGGTCGACGCGGCCGAACTCTATGTGTTCCCGCTGGCCGCACCGCATCTCACCCCCATGCCGCGCGCGGAGTTGCCGGACCGCCTCGGCACGCACCTGACCCGCCACACCGGTCCCGGGGTCGAGTACGCCGACGTGCGGGCGTATGTGCCCGGCGATCACCTGCGCACCGTCAACTGGCCCGTGAGCGCACGCCGCGGCCGTTTGCACGTCACCGAGCGGCTCACCGACCGCGGGGGTGATGTGGTCGTGCTGATCGACACGCACGACCAGGCGCCGGGCCCGGCCACGCTGGCCACCGAACGCACCGCCCGCGGCGCCGCGCAGGTCGTCCAGAGCGCGCTGCGCAGCGGCGACCGGGCGGGCATCGTTGCGCTCGGCGGCAGGCAGCCGCGGTGGCTGGGACCCGACATCGGACGCAGGCAGTTCTACCGCGTGCTCGATGCGATCCTCGGGGCAGGCAACGGCTTCGAGATCACCACCGGCACGCTTGCGCCCCGCGCCGCGGTGCCGCCGGGGGCCATCGTGGTCGCGTTCTCCACGATGCTGAACACAGAGTTCGCGTTCGCACTGATCGAGTTGAGCAAGCACGGACACACCGTGGTGGCCGTCGACGTGCTGGAGGGCGCACCGTTCGACGCGCCCGACGAGCTTGACCCGCTGATCCCGCGGCTGTGGGCGTTGCAGCGCTCGGCGATGTACCGCGACATGAGGACGATCGGCATCGACGTCGTGCACTGGCGCCCCGATGTCCCGCTGCAGGCCGTGATGCGGCTGATCCCGGACCGGCACCGGCGAGGCGTCCGGTGACCGGGCCGGTGGGCATGCGCACCCAACCCGCGCCACTGCTCTTCTCGACGGTATTCGGTCTGTTGATGGCCACGGCGGTCGCCGCGCCCGCTGACGGGCCGGCGTTGCTGGCGGCGGCCGCCTCGGCCGCCGCGGTGGCGCTGGGACTCGCGTGGCGACCCGCATCGACCGCTGCCGTACTGGCCGCCGCGGTGGCGCTCGCGCTGTCGGAACCCGCCGTCCTCTTCGCCGCGCTTTCCGGTCTGTCGGCGGCGCTCTATCTCGCGGTCCGGCATGCGGCCGGGCATCGTGTGGTCACCACGACGCGCCCGATGATGTTGTGCGCGTTCGGGTTCACCATGATCGCGGCGACCGCTGGGGCATGGCCGGTGGTCGTGCCGTGGCTGCCGCTGGCCGCACCGGTGGCGATCGGAGTGGTGTACCTACTGCTCCTGCGGTCGTTCGTCGACCACTCGCGCTGGAACATCGCGTCGACCGGGCCGATGTGACATTCGTCACACGCTTTCGGAAGCTGTTCGCTCCCTTACAGATTGAGCCGATTGCCCGCAAACCGGGGTAATTTCGCATCCGGTACCCCGGACCGTCGGTACCGGGATTGAAACAGGTTCCAGAAAGGGGCGCGATCATGCTCGAATTCGGTGTCTTCGTTGCCATCGTCGTCGTGCTCGTCGCGGTCACGGGCCGTCCGTACCGCCGGTCCTGGCACGAGCGTTTCGGCGAGATGCAGCCCTGACCAGCTCGTACCGTACCGACGTCACCGAGCTGACGGTCGGTGCGGTACGAATGGTGGGTGCCTGACCCACGAGAATCAGTCCCGAGCGCCCCGACGATCCTGCTGCTGTCGACCTCGGACACCGACCTGATCACCGCCCGTGCGAGCGGGGCCGGATACCGGTGGGCAAACCCCTCCCGCCTCGTCGACGGCGAGCTCCAAGAGTTGCTCGGCGACGCCGACATCGCCATCGTCCGCATCCTCGGCGGATACCGCGCCTGGCAGGAGGGGATCGACGCCGTCGTCGCGAGCGGTGTGCCCGCGGTCGTGGTCAGCGGCGAACAGACCCCTGACGCCGAACTCATGCGGCACTCGACCGCGCCGCAGGGCGCTGCCCTGCAGACCCACATCTATCTCGCGCAGGGCGGCTTGGAGAACCTCAGGAATCTGCACGCGTTCCTGTCCGACACCCTGCTCATGACCGGGTTCGGCTTCGCGCCGCCGGTGGTCACCCCGAGCTGGGGAATCCTCGAACGCGCCAACGCCCAGTCGTCCGACGCCTGCGCGCCGACGGTCGCGGTCCTCTACTACCGGGCCCAGCAGTTGGCGGGGAACACCGCCTACGTCGAGGCGCTGTGCCAGGCGATCGAGAACGCGGGCGGTCGCCCGCTGCCGGTCTTCTGCGCATCGCTGCGCACCGCGGAACCCGAACTGCTCGAACTGCTCGGGACCGCCGACACCCTGATCACCACGGTGCTCGCGGCGGGCGGTGTGACGCCGGCGGCGGTCGGTGCCGGCGGCAACGACGATTCCTGGAATGTCGCGCACCTGGCGGCCCTCGACATCCCGATCCTGCAGGGTCTGTGCCTGACGAGTTCGCGGGCACAGTGGTCGGACAACGACGATGGCCTGTCCCCGCTGGACGTCGCCACGCAGGTGGCAGTGCCAGAATTCGACGGCCGCATCATCACGGTGCCCTTCTCGTTTAAGGAGATCGACGACGAGGGCCTCATCTCCTATGTCGCAGACCCCGAGCGCTGCGCCAGGGTGGCCGGCCTCGCGGTCCGGCACGCCCGGCTGAAGTCGATTCCGCCCGCGGACAAGCGGGTGGCGCTGGTGTTCTCGGCCTACCCGACCAAGCATGCCCGCATCGGCAACGCCGTCGGCCTCGACACCCCCGCCAGCGCGGTCGCCCTGCTGCGCGCGATGCGCGACCACGGCTACGACCTCGGGTCCGACGACGCCATCCCCGGCGTCGCCTCCTGCGATGGTGACGCGCTCATCCACGCGTTGATCGAACGCGGCGGGCAGGACGCCGACTGGCTCACCGAGGAACAGTTGGCGCGCAACCCCATCCGCGTGCCGGCCAAGGACTACCGCGAATGGTTCGCGACGCTGCCCACGGAACTGGCCGACGCCGTTGTCGAGCACTGGGGCCCGCCGCCCGGTGAGCTGTTCGTCGACCGCAGCCGGGACCCCGACGGCGAGATCGTCGTCGCCGCGCTGCGGGCCGGCAACGTGGTGCTCATGGTGCAACCGCCGCGCGGGTTCGGCGAGAACCCGGTGGCCATCTACCACGACCCCGACCTGCCGCCCAGCCACCACTATCTGGCCGCCTACCGGTGGCTCGACGGAGAATTCGGAGGCTCGTCCCCTGACCACTTCAAAGCCGACGCCGTCATCCACCTGGGTAAGCACGGCAACCTGGAATGGCTCCCGGGCAAGACGCTCGGCATGTCGGCGGCCTGCGGCACCGACGCCGCACTCGGCGACCTGCCGCTGATCTACCCGTTCCTGGTCAACGACCCCGGCGAGGGCACACAGGCCAAGCGCCGCGCCCACGCGACACTCGTCGACCATCTCATCCCGCCGATGGCGCGCGCCGAAACGTACGGTGACATCGCCAAACTCGAGCAACTGCTCGACGAGCACGCCAACGTCTCCGCACTCGATCCCGGCAAGCTGCCCGCGATCCGCCAGCAGATCTGGACGCTCATGCGCGCCGCGAAGATGGACCACGACCTCGGGCTGGAGGACCGCCCCGACGAGGACTCGTTCGACGACATGCTGCTGCACGTCGACGGGTGGCTGTGCGAGATCAAGGACGTGCAGATCCGCGACGGCCTGCACGTGCTCGGGCAGAAACCCACGGGGTCTGGCGAACTCGATTTGGTCCTCGCGATCCTGCGGGCCCGCCAGCTGTTCGGCGGCGAGCAGACGGTGCCCGGCCTGCGGCAGGCGCTCGGGCTCGTCGAGGACGGCAGCGACAACCGTGCCGCGGTCGACGCGGCCGAGGCCGGGGCCCGCGAACTCGTGGCGGCCCTGCAGGAATCGGGCTGGGACCCCTCGGCCGTCGACACCATCACCGACAATCCCGACGTCGCGCGCATCCTGAGGTTCGCCGCCACAGAGGTGGTGCCGCGGCTGGCGGGCACCGAGTGCGAGATCGACCAGGTGCTGCGCGCACTCGACGGCGGCTTCATCCCGTCGGGTCCTTCGGGCTCCCCGCTGCGCGGCCTGGTCAACGTACTGCCGACCGGACGCAACTTCTACTCGGTGGACCCCAAGGCCGTGCCATCGCGCCTGGCCTGGGAAACCGGTGTGGCCATGGCGGATTCGCTGCTGACGCGCTACCGCGACGACCACGGGCGGTGGCCCCGGTCGGTCGGCCTGTCGGTGTGGGGCACCTCGGCCATGCGCACCGCGGGCGACGACATCGCCGAGGTGCTCGCGCTGCTGGGGGTGCGGCCGGTGTGGGACGACGCCTCGCGTCGCGTCGTCAACCTCGAACCCATCGACCTCGCCGAACTCGGGCGCCCCCGCATCGACGTCACCGTGCGCATCTCCGGCTTCTTCCGCGACGCGTTCCCGCACGTGGTGACGATGCTCGACGACGCGGTCGCCCTCGTGGCCGGGCTCGACGAGCCCGCCGAGGACAACTACGTCCGCGCCCATGCCCAGGCCGACCTCGCCGAACACGGTGACCAACGCCGCTCCACCACAAGGATTTTCGGGTCGAAACCGGGCACCTACGGGGCCGGCCTGCTGCAGCTGATCGACAGCCGCAACTGGCGCGACGACGCGGACCTGGCGCAGGTGTACACCGCGTGGGGCGGGTTCGCCTACGGGCGCGGTCTCGACGGCGCTCCCGCGACCGACGACATGAACCGCGCCTATCGCCGAATCGCGGTGGCCGCCAAGAACACCGACACCCGCGAGCACGACATCGCCGATTCCGACGACTACTTCCAGTACCACGGCGGCATGGTGGCCACGGTGCGGGCACTGACCGGCAAGGCGCCCGCGGCCTACATCGGCGACAACACCCGTCCCGACGCGGTCCGCACCCGCACGCTGTCGGAGGAGACCACCCGCGTGTTCCGGGCCAGAGTGGTCAACCCGCGCTGGATCAACGCGATGCGCCGCCACGGCTACAAGGGCGCGTTCGAGATGGCGGCCACGGTCGACTACCTGTTCGGATACGACGCCACCGCGCACGTCATGGCCGACTGGATGTACGAGCGGCTCGCGGGCGAATACGTTCTCGACGACGAGAACCGCAAGTTCATGAACGAGTCCAACCCATGGGCGCTGCACGGCATGGCCGAACGCCTGCTGGAGGCCGCAAGCCGCGGGATGTGGGCCGAACCGGATCCCACCACCCTCGACGGTCTGCGCCAGGTGCTGCTGGAGACCGAAGGAGAACTCGAGGGCTGACCGGTAAGCATCGGCTAAGTTCGAGTCGTGGCCATCACGTTCGCAAACGTCGCCAAGTCCAAGTACATCCTGCTGACAACGTTCACCAAGGACGGCCGTCCCAAGCCGACGGCGATCTGGGCCGCGCCGAAAGGGGACCGGTTGCTGGTGATCACCGAGGCGCATTCGTGGAAGGTCAAGCGGATCCGCAACACGCCGCGCGTCACCATCGCGGCGTGTGACGTCCGTGGCAACCCGAAGGGCGAGGCGGTCGAGGCGTACGCGGAGATTCTCGACAGATCGCGCACCGGTGAGGTGTACGACGCGATCGGCAGCCGGTACGGGTTGGTGGGCAAGGTGTTCAACCTGTTCAGCAAGTTGCGCCGCGGGATGGAGCGCAACATCGGCCTCGAGCTGCGCGCGGCCGAGTCGACGGCGTGAGCTGTTCCGGAACCTCGCGCGCCCGCCGCTCGTTGACCGAACATGGCTAAGCGACTGTTCCTGGTCTACGCCATCGTCGAGATCGCGGTGATGGTGGCTCTCGTGGCGACCATCGGGTTCGGCTGGACGGTGCTGCTGCTCCTGGCGGCGTTCGTCGTCGGGTTGGCCCTGGCCGGATCCCAGGCGCGTCGCCAACTCCGCAAGCTCAGCGGCGATCTGACCGCCGCCACCGCCCGGGGTGCGGTCACCGACGGTCTGCTCGTCGCGCTCGGCAGCGTGCTGGTCGTCGTTCCGGGTCTCGCCAGTTCCGTGCTCGGTGCCCTGTTGCTGCTGCCGCCGACGCGGGCCGCCGCGCGGCCGGTGCTGACCGCGATGGCGGCCAAACGCGTGTCGCTCATCACCACCGCGTCGGGTTACCAGTGGACCGCGGGATACCCCGGCGCGCGTGGGGACTACATTGACGGCGAAGTCATCGACGTCACCGACAGCGCGGACGCTGCCGGTGGTGCCGAACCGCATCGCCTTCCTCCCAAGGCCTGACCCGACAACTTGAGTCCACGACCGAGCCGAAGACCCCTTGACGACACTTCTGATCAACGGGCGGATCCACAGCCCCGCACAGCCCGACGCGACCGCGATGGCCATCCGCGACGGCGTGGTCGCCTGGCTCGGCAGTGACGACGTCGGTCGCACGCTGCATCCGGATGCCCGCATCGTCGACCTCGACGGCGGTTTCGTCGCGCCCGCGTTCGTCGACAGCCACGTCCACGTCACCGCGACCGGGCTCAACCTCAACGGCCTGGATCTGCGCGCCGCGACGTCGCTGCGGCACTGCCTGCAACTGATCGCCGACCACGCCCACCGCCATCCGGACGGGCCGGTGTGGGGCCACGGCTGGGACGAGTCCGGTTGGCCCGAACGCACCCCGCCCACCACCGATGATCTCGATGCCGTGCTGGGCGAGCGACCCGCCTACCTCGCCCGGGTGGACGTGCACTCGGCGGTCGCGACGACCGCGTTGCGCCGCGCCGTGCCCGATCTGGCCGCCGCGTCCGGGTTCTCACCGCAGGGACCATTGAGTGCCGCCGCCCACCACCTCGTGCGTGCGGCCGCCCGGGAGCGCCTGACCAGGCGACAGCGCCACGACGCGCGCGTGGCGGCGCTCGATCACGCCGCCGCGCACGGCATCGTCGCGGTGCACGAATGCGCGGGCCCCGACATCGGCGGCCTCGATGACTGGCTCGAACTGCGGGCCCTCGACCACGGCGTCGACGTGATCGGACTGTGGGGCGAAGCCGCCCGCGACGTCGACCACGCCAAGGCACTCATCGCCGAGACCGGCGCGTACGGCCTGGCGGGCGACCTGTTCGTCGACGGCGCGCTGGGATCGCGCACCGCGTGGCTGCACGCCCCGTACAACGACGCCCCGCACACGTGCGGCAACCGCTACCTCGACCCGGACACCATCACCGCGCACCTGCAGGCGTGCACGCAGGCCGGGATCCCGGCCGGGTTCCACGTCATCGGTGATGCCGCGGTGAGCGCTGTCGTCGACGCGCTCGCGGTTGTCGTCGAGCAACACGGCGCGCCCACGGTCGCACGCTGCGGCCATCGCCTCGAACATGTGGAGATGGTCACCGCTTCCCAGGCCGCGCAGCTCGGGACCTGGGGTGTGGCTGCCAGCATGCAACCGATGTTCGACGCGCTCTGGGGCGGCGGCGACGGCATGTACGCGCAACGCCTCGGCCCCGAGCGGGTTCACCAGCTCAATCCGTTCGCGCTGTTGGCGTCCGCGGGCGTGCCTCTCGCGTTCGGCTCCGACACGCCCGTCACCACCATGAATCCGTGGGAAGCCGTCCGTGCCGCGGTCACACATCGGACGCCGACCGCCGCGATATCGCCGCGTGCGGCGTTCGCTGCGGCCACGCGCGGCGGCTGGCGGGCAGGCGGGGTGCGCGACGGCGTGTCCGGCACCCTGACCCCGGGCGCCCCGGCCAGCTACGCGATCTGGGACGCGGACGATCTCGAGGTGAGCGCACCGGCCAACGCCGTGCAGCGCTGGTCCACCGATCCGCGCTCGCGCGTGCCCGCGCTCCCGCGCCTGGCCGAGGACGCCGACCTGCCGCGATGCCGCCAGACCGTGCACAGAGGTGTCGTCATCCATGGCTAGGGACCGGGCCCGACGCTTCGACCGCACACGCCCCGACGAGATCACCGAGGTGATCCCGGCGGTCACCGACCACGACGCGGATCTCGAGGAGCCTCTCGAGGAGGATCCCGACCTCGGGGATGAACTCGACGACGACGTAGACGACGTAGACGACGACGTAGATGACGACGCAGACGACGAAGTCGCCCGAGACCACGCAGACGAAGAGCCGCCGCGTATCGGGGGCCGCTGGCGTATCGCGGGCCGGGCCGCCCGGTTCGGCCGGGGTGTTCTCGACCGGTGGGTCCCGCTGAGCGCCGCGATCGGCGGCGGCCTGGCCCTGTGGCTGAGCTTCCCACCCATCGGATGGTGGTTCACGGCGTTCCTCGGGCTCGGGGTGCTCGGATGGGTGCTGACCCGCCCGGCCACCACCCGGGCCGGGGGATTCGGCTACGGCGTGCTGTTCGGGCTCGCGTTCTACGTTCCGCTGCTGCCGTGGATCAGCGGTCTGGTCGGTGCGGTGCCGTGGCTCGCGCTGGCGTTCGCCGAAGCGGTGTTCTGCGGTCTGTTCGGCCTGACCGCCGTCGTGGTCGGCAGGCTGCCGGGCTGGCCGCTGTGGTTCGCGACCCTGTGGGTCGGCGCCGAGTGGCTCAAGTCGACGGTTCCGTTCGGCGGGTTCCCGTGGGGCGCGGTGAGCTTCGGGCAGACAGGAGGTCCGCTGCTGGCGCTCGCGCGGGTCGGCGGCGCACCGCTGGTGTCGTTCGCGGTCGCGCTGATCGGATTCAGCCTCACCCTGCTGACCGTGCAGATCGTGTGGTGGTGGCGCCACGGCCACAAACCGGGCGTCCCCGCGCCGGCGGTGATGCTTCCCGGCGTCGCGATCGCCGCGTCGCTTCTGGCCACCGCACTGGTGTGGCCACAGGTGCGCCAGTCCGGAACCGGGGCAGGCGACGATACAGCCGTCACGGTCGCGGCCGTGCAGGGCAACGTGCCGCGGCTCGGGCTGGAGTTCAACGCGCAGCGGCGCGCGGTCCTCGACAACCATGTCAAGGAGACCATGCGGCTGGCGGCCGACGTCAGGGCCGGGCGTGCCGCCCAGCCGATGTTCGTGATCTGGCCCGAGAACTCCTCTGACATCGACCCGCTGGCCAACGCGGATGCCGCCGCGCAGATCACCAGCGCGGCCCAGGCCATCGACGCGCCGATCCTGGTCGGTGGGGTGGTGCGCGCCGACGGCTACACGCCGGACAACCCGGTCGCCAACAACACCGTGATCGTCTGGAACCCTGCCGACGGCCCGGGCGAGCGGCATGACAAGCAGATCGTGCAACCGTTCGGCGAGTACCTGCCGTGGCGCGGCTTCTTCGAGCACCTGTCGTCGTACGCCGACCGCGCCGGCTACTTCGTGCCCGGCGACGGCACCGGCGTCGTACACGCCGCGGGCGTCCCGATCGGCGTCACCACGTGCTGGGAAGTGATCTTCGACCGCGCGGCCAGGGAATCGGTGCTCAACGGTGCCCAGGTGCTCGCGGTACCCACCAACAACGCCACGTTCGACGAGACCATGAGCTCTCAGCAGCTGGCGTTCGGCAAACTGCGCGCAGTCGAGCACGACCGCTACGTCGTCGTCGCGGGGACCACCGGCATCAGCGCGGTGATCTCCCCCGACGGGCACGAACTGGCGCGCACAGAGTGGTTCCAGCCGGCGTATCTGGACAACCAGATCCGGCTCAAATCCGGTCTGGCCCCGGCGACGAAGTGGGGGCCCACCGTGCAGGCGGTGCTGGTCGTCGTTGGTGTTGCCGCGCTGCTCATGGCCATACTGCAGAATGGAAGGTTCGCGCCGAGAAAGCTGCGGCGCCGGTCGGCGACGGCCGTAAAGCGATAAGGAGCCACATGAGCGTCCCCGGTGAACGAGCGCAGGGTGCGGGGGAGGGCCCTGCCACCGTCCGCCCGAGCCAGCGCACCCTGGTGATCATCCCGACGTACAACGAGCGGGAGAATCTGCCGCTGATCGTCGGGCGCGTTCACCACGCGAACCCGCAGGTGCACATCCTCGTGGTCGACGACGGCAGCCCAGACGGCACCGGCGCGCTCGCCGACGAGCTGGCGCTGGCCGACCCCGACCGCATCCACGTCATGCACCGCACCAGCAAGGCCGGCCTCGGCGCGGCGTACCTCGCCGGTTTCGACTGGGGTCTGGGCCGCGGCTACAGCGTGCTGGTCGAGATGGACGCCGACGGCAGCCATGCCCCCGAGGAACTCGGCCGGCTCCTCGACGCGGTCGACGCGGGAGCGGATCTGGCCATCGGATCGCGCTACGTACCCGGCGGTACGGTGCGCAACTGGCCGTGGCGACGCCTCGTGCTGTCCAAGACCGCCAACACCTATTCGCGTTTCCTGCTCGGGGTCGGAATCCACGACATCACCGCCGGCTACCGCGCCTACCGTCGTGAGGTGTTGGAGAAGATCGACCTGTCGGCCGTGGACTCCAAGGGCTACTGCTTCCAGATCGACCTGACGTGGCGCGCCATCAACAACGGCTTCTCGGTCGTCGAGGTGCCGATCACGTTCACCGAACGCGAGCTCGGCGTGTCGAAGATGAGCGGCTCCAACATCCGCGAGGCGATGTTCAAGGTCGCCGAGTGGGGTATCCGCGGCCGCCTCGACCGCGCCAGAGGGGTCGTCCGCTGACGCGGTGATCCGCAAAACGCGAAAGCCGCGAGTGTGCATGCACACTCGCGGCTTTTCCCGGCTTTTCCTGTGACGTCAGTCCGTCAGTTTCCGCGCCGCTTGGCCTTGATCAGGTCGAGACGCTCCTTGAGGAGCTCTTCGAGCTCCTCGACGGATCGACGCTCCAGCAGCATGTCCCAGTGGGTACGCGGCGGCTTGACCTTCTTGGGCTCCGGCACGTCGCCCTCGATGAGGGTGCCCTCCAGACCGTTGCGGCAGAGCCACGTACCGGGGATCTCGGCGTCGTCGGCGAAAGGTACGTCGAACTCCTCGCCGTTCTCCGTGCGGTAGCGGGCGACCTGACGCGGCGCCAGGTCATGATTGCGGTCGGTCTCGTAGCTCACGGCTCCGAGGCGACTGCCCCTCAGGACACGATCAGCCATCGTCATCACTCCTCATCACGCGATTTCGTCCGGATACTGCAACGCGTTTTGCCATTGCCAAGTTCCCGACTCGACCGTCCATGATACGCCGATCACAACCGATGGCCGTCTACAGTCTGGTTCATGACCAGCCCGACGCCCACCGCAACCCGCAGACGCAACCGTCCGCAGCCGTGCCGGTGGTGCGGACGTGAGGTGGCCGACGCGCAGATGGGCCGCAGGCGTCAATACTGCAGACAATCCTGCCGCCAGCGCGCCTACGAACAACGTGCCCTGGTCAAGGGCACTTCGCTGGCCCCGGACTCGGTGGTGCTCACGGCGGAGGAGGCCGCGCAGCTGTCCGACCGCGTCTACCAGGTCCGGTGCGCCGCCGAGGACGTCGCGATCGCCGTCGACGAAGGCGCCGGGCCCCACGAGTTGCGGCAACTCTGCGACGCTTTGCTGCAGGCCGCAAAGGCTGCGGATGGCTGGCGCTGAGCCCTACGATTGCGTTGGTGGCGACGATATCTGACCCTCAACACGCAGGCTCGACACCGGATTCGATGCGATCCGTGTGGCGATTCGACGATTTCGTGTTGGACACGGGCCGGTTCGAACTCCGCCGCGGCGACGAGGTGATCCGGGTCGAACCACAGGTCTTCGACGTGCTGACCCAACTGCTCGTCCACCACGACCGCTTCGTGACGAAGGTCGAACTGTTCGAGTCGGTGTGGGGTGGGCGCTTCGTCGGCGAGGCCGCCCTCACCAGCCGGATCAAGGCCGCACGGCGCGCGCTCGGCGACGACGGCGAGTCGCAGCGCTACATCCGCACCATCCGCGGCCGTGGGTATCAGTTCGTCGGCACGATTCTCCCGGAGGAGGCGGACAACGGCTCCGACGCCCCCGCGCGGGCCCAGCCGCTGCAACGGCACGAGGGTGCGGCCGACATCGATGCGCGGACCGATCAGGACACCGTGGACCCCGACGGCGACGAGACCCCACCACGCCAGCACATCGCGTTCTGCCGTGCCGGCGACGGTGTACGGCTGGCGTACGCGGTCGTGGGGGCGGGGCCGCCGCTGGTGCGCGCGGCGAACTGGATGACGCACCTCGGATACGACATCGAGAGCCCGGTGTGGAGCCACTGGGTCCGCGACCTCTCGCGAAACCACACCTTCATTCGCTACGACGAGCGCGGCTGCGGGTTGTCGGACTGGGAGGCCAACGACTTCTCGTTCGACGACTGGGTGGCCGACCTGGAGTCGGTGGTCGAGGCGCTCGGGCTGGAACGTTTTCCGCTACTGGGTGTTTCGCAGGGCGGCGCAGTTGCGGTGGCCTACGCGGCCCGGCACCCGGAGCGTGTCAGCCACCTCGTGCTGTGCGGTGCCTACGCCAGGGGGCGCGCGGTCCGCGCCGTCGGTGACGAGGAGAAGCGGGCGGCCGCACTGGATCTCGAGCTCGCCCGGGTCGGGTGGGGGCGTGACGATCCGGCATTCCGGCAGGTGTTCGCCGCGCAGTTCCTTCCCGACGGCACCCGCGCCGACTGGGCCGCGTTCGATCAACTGCAACGCCGCACCACGTCACCGGAGAACGCGGTGCGCTTCCTGGAAGCGTTCGGGCGCATCGATGTACGCGACGAGGCGCAGGAAGTACGCTGTCCGACATTGGTCATGCACTCGCGCGACGATCACCGTGTCCCGCTTCGGTTCGGCGAGGAACTCGCGGCCCTGATCGACGATTCACGCATGGTGGCGCTGGACAGCAACAACCACCTGCTCACCGCGACCGAACCGGCGTGGCAGGTGTTCCGGCGGGAACTCGACGCGTTCCTGATCCCCGACTGAGCGCCTGACGGCCCTCCGGTACGCGCCGGGATCTCCACGCAATCTCCATACATTCTTCATGTGCGCCGACCCTCGGCGATACATGCTTTATCGCATGAGAAACCACCTCCGCTCCCTGATCATCGGTGTCGGCGCCATGGTCGCACTCGGCACGATGTCCGCATGTTCTGGCGGAACCACCACCGAGTCGGCCACCTCGGCGACCACCACCCCGGCCGCCACGACGGCTGCCACCCCGTCTGAGGCGCCCGCACCGCTGCCCCAGTCCATCAGGTACATGGCCGACATGCCGACGCCTGACGGCAAGACCATGAGCATCGGCATCTCGGTCGACGGCGACATGGTGACGGCGTACGCGTGCAACGGTGTCGACGACGAGTCGTGGTTCTTCGGCAACCAGTCCGACGGTGACATCGACATCACGTCGAAGTTCCGCGACACCCTCAAGGCCGACATGACCGCCGACGACGCCAAGGGTCAGCTCACCATGAACGGCGTCAACTACACGTTCACCGCGATGCCGGTCAGCGAACCGGCAGGCATGTACACCGCGGCTTTCGAGGGTGTGCGGGCGTCCTGGATCGTGCACCCCGACGGCTCGGTGACCGGCGTGCAGTTCAACGGGGGCATCACCGGCCGCGACTTCGAGCAGGCCGAGCTGCAGCAGCTCAACGCCCAGCAGTTCCAGTCGCAGGTGCGCAACAAGCGCCAGCTCCAGCAGGCCCAGCAGCTCATCCGACTGCAGAACGGCACATTCAGGTCGACCATCAACGGCCATGAGGTGACGCCCGAGCTCGTCACCGGCAAGACCCGGTTCGGCTGAGCCGGCCGCTCAACCCTGATCCCCGGCCCCGCCGGAGTGACAACGCCCGGTCACTCCCGCGGGGCCGGTTCGTCGCGTTCGACTCAGCCGGATTCCAATCCTTACGGCACGGCTGAGCGCTGCGTAACGTCGGCTCACCGTGACTGATTCCAGTGTGCTCGCCCCGACGGCACCCACTGTCACTCGCCGGTGGAGCGGCCGGAGATGGGGCGTCATCCGGGTGATCTCACCGGTGGTCCTGCTGGGTCTGTGGCAGCTCGGCAGTGCCGCCGGTCTCATCTCGCAGGACGTCCTGCCCGCGCCGTCGCTGATCGTCGAAGCCGGTGTCGAACTCATCCGCAACGGCCAACTGGCGGACGCGCTGCAGATTTCCGGGGCCCGGGTCGTCATCGGCCTGCTGCTCGGCGGCGTCGTCGGCGTCGGACTCGGCACCGCCGTCGGGTTGTCGCGGTGGTTGGAAGCCACCGTGGACCCGCCGATGCAGATGATCCGCGCGCTGCCGCATCTCGGCCTGATACCGCTGTTCATCCTGTGGTTCGGTATCGGCGAATCGCCCAAGGTGCTCCTGGTGGCCCTCGGTGTGAGTTTCCCGCTGTACCTCAACACGTTCTCCGCGATCCGCCAGGTCGATCCCAAACTGTTCGAAACCGCTCAGGTACTGGGCTTCTCGTTCTGGCAGCGGTTTCGCACCATCATCGTGCCGAGCGCCGCACCCCAGGTGCTGGTGGGGTTTCGTCAGTCACTGGCCATCGCGTGGCTGACGCTGATCGTGGCCGAACAGATCAACGCCGACTCCGGAATCGGCTTCCTCATCAACAATGCGCGTGATTTCCTGCGCATCGACATCATCATCTTCGGCCTGATCGTCTACGCACTGCTGGGCATCGGCACCGACGCGGGTGTCCGAGCACTGGAACGCCGAGCCTTGAGGTACCGCACATGACCGTCACCTCCGAACGATCCGTCACGACCGCTGCCGAACTGCGCGGTGTCAACAAGTGGTACGGCAATCACCATGTCCTGCGCGACGTGTCGCTGCGGATCGGCCGTGGCGAGATCGTCGCGCTGATCGGGCGCAGCGGATCCGGCAAGTCGACCGTGCTGCGTGTGCTCGCCGGGTTGTCGGCCGACCACACCGGCGAGTGCCACGTGGCCGGCGCTCCCGCACTGGCGTTCCAGGAACCGCGGCTGTTCCCGTGGCGCGATGTCCGCACCAACGTCTCCTACGGACTCACCCGCACGCGGCTTCCGCGCGGTGAGGCGCTCGCGCGGGCCGACCGGGCGCTGGCCGACGTCGGACTCGCCGATCGCGGGGGCGTCTGGCCGTTGACCCTGTCCGGTGGTCAGGCACAACGGGTTTCGTTGGCACGCGCGCTGGTCGCCGAGCCGCAACTGCTGCTGCTCGACGAACCGTTCGGTGCGCTGGACGCCCTGACCAGGCTGAGCATGCGCACGCTGCTACTCGATCTGTGGCGCGAGCACGGGTTCGGGGTGCTGCTGGTCACCCACGATGTCGATGAGGCCGTCGCGCTCGCCGACCGTGTCCTGGTGCTCGAGGATGGCGCCGTCGTGCACACCCTCGACATCGGGGACGCCCGGCCCTCACCCGGGGATCCGTCGCCCGCCACCGAAAACCACCGCACCGAGCTGCTCGAGCGACTCGGTGTGCAGCTGTAGGCAGATCGCACAAAGCACATCGCAACTCAGCAAGGGGGGACCCATTCGCATGGTCAGATCAAGCCGGATCGTCGCTGCGGCAGTGCTCGCCATCGGACTGCTCGCCGGATGCGTGTCGCGCGCGGACCGGTCCGCGCCGCAGGCCGCGCCGGAGACCGTGCCGCTGAGTGAATTGTCCGGGCTCACACTGCAGATCGGTGATCAGAAGGGCGGCACCGAGACGCTGCTGCGCGCGGCCGGTGCGCTCGACGACCTGCCGTACGACGTGGCGTTCTCGACGTTCACCTCGGGGCCGCCGCAGATCGAGGCGGCGACCGCGGGCAAGATCGACTTTGCGATCACCGGCAACACCCCGCCGATCTTCGGTGCCGCCGCGGGCGCCAAGGTCAAGGTCGTCTCGGCCTACGACGGTGGTGGGTTCGGCGATCAGCTCCTGGTGCACGCCGATTCCCCGATACAGGGCGTCGGCGATCTGCGCGGCAAGAGCATCGCGCTGGCGAAAGGCAGTTCGGCACACGGTCATACGCTCGTGCAGCTGCACCGGGCCGGTCTCACCCCCGCCGACGTCAAGCTGGTGTTCCTGCAGCCCGCGGATGCGCTGTCGGCGTTCAGGCAGGGCCGCGTCGACGTGTGGGCGGTGTGGGACCCCTACACCGCACAGGCCGAGAAGGAACTGCCGGTGCGCAGCATCGCGAGGGCCACCGGCGTGACCAACGGCGCCGGGTTCGGCGTGGCCTCGACCGCCGCGCTGGCCGATCCGAAACGCAACACCGCGCTGGCCGATCTGCTGGTGCGCTACGCCAGGGCCGTCAAGTGGGCGCACGACAACCGCGACGAGTGGGCGGCCCGGTATGCCGCCGAGGTGGGCCTGGATCCCGAGGTGGGCGCCGTCGCGCAGGGCCGCAGCCTGCGCCTGCCCACCGACCTGTCCGACGATCTCGTGGCGTCCGAGCAGGAGATGGCCGACCTGTTCGCCGAATCCGGGCAGATCGCGTCGGCCCCGGAGTTCTCGCAGTGGGTGGACCGGCGCTTCGGTGAACAACTCCGCCCGCTGTACCTCGACCGCCACTAGGAGCAAGCGCCATGACCTTCGCGAAATTCTTCTGGTTTCTGCCCACGGCGGGCGACAGCCGCTCGATCGTCGGCTCGTCACATGCGTCGTCGCAACACACGGTGCCGGACAACTACCGGCCACCGACCCGGCGCTACCTGGCCGAGGTGGCCCGCGCGGCCGACCGGCTCGGCTACGAGGGCGTGCTCACCCCGACCGGAACGTGGTGCGAGGACGCGTGGTTGACCACCTCGGCGCTGCTCGCCGAGACCGAACGGCTCAAGTTCCTTGTGGCGTTCCGCCCCGGCCTGGTGCCGCCGACGTTGGCCGCGCAGCAGACCGCGACACTGCAGCGGTTCTCGGGGGGACGTGTACTGCTCAACGTCGTCACCGGCGGCGACAACGTCGAACAACGCCGGTTCGGGGACTGGCTCGACCACGACGAGCGTTACGCGCGCACCGGCGAGTTCCTCCACATTGTCAACCGTCTGTGGCGCCAGGCGAGCGACGAATCACTCGACTACGAGGGCACCTACTACAAGGTGGCCGACGCCAGGGTGTCGGCGCCGCCGGACCCGGTGCCGCAGATCTACTTCGGCGGCTCGTCGCCGGCGGCACTGCCGATCGCGGGCGAACACGTCGACGTCTACCTCACGTGGGGCGAACCGCCGCAGGACGCCGCGGCGAAGATCGAGAAAGTCCGCGCGCTCGCCGCGCGACGCGGGCGCACGGTGCGGTTCGGCATCCGGCTGCACACCATCTCGCGGGACACCTCGGCCGCGGCATGGGCGGTCGCCGACGATCTGGTCGCAGGCCTCGATCCCGAGGCCATCGCGAAAGCCACTGCGCTGCACTCGAAGTCGGAGTCCGAAGGTCAGCGTCGGATGACGGCCCTGCACGGCGGGCGGATCGACAGACTCGAGATCCACCCGAACCTGTGGGCCGGCGTCGGCCTGGTGCGCGGGGGAGCGGGCACCGCACTGGTCGGCAGCCACGAAGAGGTCGCCAACCTGATCTACGAGTACCACTCGCTGGGCTTCGACGAGTTCATCCTGTCCGGCTACCCGCACCTGGAGGAGTCGTACTGGTTCGCCGAGGGAGTGTTGCCGATCCTGCGGCGCAAAGGCGTGGCCGCCTGATGCCGCTCAGTCCGGTTCGCAGCTGAACTGACGGCCCACGCCCACCGGCGGGTTCACCGGGCGAAGACATCCCAGCGGTGCCACGCCCGAGGCGTCGAGCCGGATCCCGGACTGGTGTGCATAGTTGACGCACACCAGCGCCGAGGCGTCGGCGCGGCACCGGTAGTCCCCGAACGCCAACGACTGCCCGGCTGCCAGCTGGGTCCCGTCGCCGTAGGTGAACAGGCCCGGATCGCCGTGCAGCGAGCCGACGTCGACCGTCGGCCCGGCGAAATCCACCCAGCCCGCAACCCAGTTGCCCTCGACGTCTGACGGCTTGGTCGGCAGATCACCCGCGGTCACCAGGCACGCCAGTTGGCCGCCGGCCAGCTTTTCGGTGACGCAGCGGGTTCCGGCCGCGACGAATGCGATGTCGTCGCCCAGATCGGTGGTCTCGCCGTCGCGGGTCGCGCTGTGGAACTCGGCGGTGTCGGCCGGGGTTCCGGCCTCGACCCACCTGATGACCTGCGACATGGGCGTTCCCGCAGCAGGCGCCGTGGTGGGGATCGGCGAGGTCGGTGACGGTTTGGCGCTCGTCGTGTGCGTGGTGGTGGCGGGCGCGGACAAATCCGGTTGCGAGGTCGGCGCGGCCTCCCGACCGCCCGATCCGCACCCTGCCACAAGCACAGACGCCGCGATGATCACAGCAGTCCGCATTCCGTCAGGCTAGCGGGCGGTGGCCCCGAACACCGGCTGCGGTGCCCAGGCGGGGACCCCGTCACCACGTTCGATACCGTCGGTTGATGCACGAACGCACCGTCCGCGCAGAGATCAGTACCGGGATCGTCGAGGGATTCACGCGAGACGGCGTACATCGGTGGCGTTCCATCCCGTACGCCCGGGCGCCCATCGGCCCGCTGCGGCTGCGGGCGCCTCAGCCCGCCGAGGGATGGCCCGGCGTGCGGTACTGCCACGGATTCGGCTACTGCGCGCCCCAGCAGCGCCGCTACACCCTGACGGGGGTCGGCAAGTACCAGCCGATGAGCGAGGACTGCCTGACCCTCAACGTCGTCGCTCCCGAAGAACCCCACGAGGATGCGTTGCCGGTCATGTTCTTCGTCCACGGCGGCGGCTACATCCTCGGCAGTTCGGCGACACCGATCTACGACGGCGCCGCGCTCGCGCGGCGCGGCTGCGTGTACGTCTCGGTGAACTACCGCCTTGGCGTGCTGGGCTGCATGGAACTGTCGTCGCTGTCGACCCCGGACCACCCGATCGACGACAACCTGTTCCTGCGCGACCTCGTGCTCGCGTTGCAGTGGGTCCGCGACAACATCGCGGTGTTCGGCGGGGATCCCGACAATGTGACGATCTTCGGTGAGAGTGCCGGCGCGCAGGCCGTCGCGACGCTGCTCGCCGTGCCCGCCGCCGAGGGGTTGTTCGCACGCGTGATCTCCGAGAGCCCGGCCAGCGGCATGGTGAGCTCGGCCGCGGCGTCGGCACGTCTGGCCGCACAGTTCGCGGGGCTCATCGCGCCGGGTGGTGAGGACGCCGCCGCGGCGCTGAAGACACTCGGCCCGGCCCAACTGGGCCGCGCGCTCGAAACACTCATCAGACGCGGCATGACGGACATGCCAGGCGCATTCCCGGTCGGCCCCACCTGGGACACCGAGTTCCTGCCGACCGACCCGATCGAGGCGATCACCGAGGGCAGCGCGCACCGGGTGCCGCTCATCGTCGGCAACAACGCCGACGAGGGCCGGTTGTTCACGCGCTTCCTGCCGCTGCTGCCGACCAACGAACCGATGATCGAAAAACTCTTCGCCGATGCCGATCCGGCGCATCGCGAGCGGATCCTGGCCGCCTATCCGGGGTATCCCGACAGCTCGGCGTGTATCCGCCTGGGCGGCGACTTCGCGTTCGGATCGGCCACATGGCAGGTGGCCGAGGCGCACAGCCGCCACGCGCCCACGTACGTGTACCGCTACGACTACGCGCCGCGCGCCCTGCGCTGGTCGGGCCTCGGTGCCACACACGCGATGGAACTGCTCGCCGTATTCGACACCTACCGCACCAGATACGGCTCGATGCTGACCGCGGTGGCCGACCGCCGATCGGCGCGCCGCGTCAGCCGCGACATCCAGACCCGGTGGCGGAACTTCAGCCGCGCCGGCGTCCCTGGGTCCGATTGGCCGGCTTATCGGCCCGACGATCGCGCGGTGTACGTGTTCGACACCAGGCCGCGCATCGAGTACGACCCCGATGCGGATCGGCGGCTCGCGTGGGAGGGGTTCAGTCTCGCCCAGCGCTGAACTCTGCGCCGATCCGCTGCGCGGACCCGCGCCGGTGTGATTGCGTGAACGTCGTGGACTACCCACTGGATCCGCTGTCGGCCGACGAGTTCACCGCGGTCGCAGCGATACTGCGGCGTGAAAACGGGGTCGGAGAGGGCTGGCGGATCGCCTCGGTAGAGCTGGCCGAACCGTCCAAGGCCGAACTGGCCGCATTCGACGAGGGCGGCCCGACGCCGGCGCGGCGGGCAGCGGTTCTCTGCCTCGACCGGTCGGCGAACGCCACCTACAAGGGATTCGTGTCGCTGACCGAGGACCGGGTGGAGAGCTTCACCCACATCCCGGGCGTACAAGCCAATTTCACCGTGGACGAGTTCGCCGAGTGCGATCAGATCCTGCGCAGACACCCCGACGTGATCGCGGCGCTGACGCGACGCGGCATCATCGACATCGACAACGTGTTCATGGACACGTGGACCTACGGTTCGGCCGTCGCGCCGCCCGAGTACGCTGACCGCCGCATCGGCTGGTCCGACACCTGGTACAAGTCCGCCGCAGGGGCCAACCCGTATGCCCATCCGATCAGTGGGCTGCACTGCGTCGTCGACCTCAACGCCATGGAGGTGCTCCGTGTCGAGGACGACGGCACCAACGAAAGCCCCGACGTCATGGGCGAATACGTGCCACGTCACATTCCCGAGCGGATCCGCGCCGCCTCGACGCGCGAACCCGTCAAACCGCTCGAGATCACGCAGCCCGAGGGGCCGTCGTTCACACTCCGCGGCAACCTGCTGCAGTGGCAGAACTGGTCGCTGCGAATCGGGTTCAACCACCGAGAAGGCATGACGCTGCACACCGTGCGCTACCGCGACGGTGCGGTCAACCGCTCGGTGGCGCACCGGTTGTCGTTCGCCGAGATGGTTGTGCCCTATCGCGATTCGTCGGTGGACCACTATCGCCGCACCGCGTTCGACATCGGCGAGTGGGGCCTGGGGTTCATGACCACGTCGCTCGAACTCGGCTGCGACTGCCTCGGCGAGATCCGCTACCTCGACGCCGTGCTGCACAACAGCAAGGGCGAGCCCTACACGATCGCCGACGCCATCTGCATCCACGAGGAGGACAACGCCGTGCTGTGGAAGCACGTCGACCACGAGGCCGGTGCCGAGGTACGCCGGATGCGCAGGCTCACCCTGTCGTTCCACGTCACCGTCGCCAACTACGAGTACCTCGTGTACTGGCGGCTGTACCAGGACGGCAACATCGAATGCGAGGTACGCGCCACCGGCATCATGGTGACCACGCCGTTGCCCGCCGGAGTCGACTCGCATCCCAACGGCACGCTGGTCGACAAACGCACGTACGCGCCGTATCACCAGCATTTCCTGATCGCGCGGCTCGACCTGGACATCGACGGCACCGACAACACCGTCTTCGTGACCGAGTCCCACGCCGAACCCGTCGGCCCGAACAATCCGTACGGGCTTGCGGTGGTCGTGCGCGAGGAGGCACTGCGCACCGAGGCCGACGGCAGGCAGGACGTCGACTTCGCGACACAACGGGCGTGGAAGGTGGTCAACACGAACGCCGTCAACGGCCTTGGCACACACCCGTCGTACAAGCTGGTGCCGACCGGCGCGATCCCGCCGATGCTCGACCCGGCCTCACCTGTGCTGCAACGCGCCAACGTCATCGGACACACCCTGTGGGTCACACCCAACCACCCCGACGAGCGCTGGCCCGCAGGGGAGTTCGTCAACCAGTCGACCCACGACACCGGTCTGGGCGAGTGGACCAAGGCCAACCGCTCGATCGACAACACCGACGTGGTGCTCTGGTACGTGTTCGGCATCCACCACATCACCCGTCCCGAGGACTGGCCCGTGATGCCCGTCGACATCGTGTCGTTCTGGCTCAAGCCGTACGGCTTCTTCGACCGCAACCCCGCGTTGGACGTTCCCGCCACGCCGCCCGGTGCGTGCGCCCACGGGCACGCCAGGGCCGCACACCATTAGCCGAACTAGTTGACACCTGTCATGTGTGAGTCGGATCACTGCTAGGTTGCGTGTGTGCAACCGACTCAGAACGCCGTCATCGAACGTCCCGACGACCTGACCTGCGGGTGGCTGACCACCGCTCTGGGCGCCGGGCAGGTCACCGATTTCAGCTTCGAACGCATCGGCACGGGCCAGATGAGTGAGTGCTACCGCGTGAGCCTGCGCTATGCGGAGACGGGTGCCGGCGGCGCGGACGGCCCCGCGTCGGTGGTGCTGAAGGTTGCCGCCACCGACCGCAACAGCCGCCAGACCGGTCTGGCGCTGGGCCTCTACGAGCGGGAAGTGCGGTTCTACACCGACATCGCCCCGCAACTCCGGGGTGGCCCCGTCGCGCCGTGCCACCACTCGGCGTTCGACCCACGGACCGGGGCGTTCGACCTGCTGCTCGGTGATGCCGCGCCGGCCACCGTCGGCGACGAACTGCGGGGTGCGACCATCGAGCAGGCCAGGCTGGCGCTGTCGGAGCTGGGGCACGTGCACGGCGCCGCGCACGCGTCGTCCGGCGGTGCCGTCATCGCCGACTGGCTCGTACGCGAGGCACCGGTCGGCCAGCCGATGCTCGCGGGGTTGTACGCGGCGTTCGCCGAGCGCTATGCCGAGGCGATCACACCGCGGCAGCGCGAGGTGTGCGAGCGGCTCGTCGGAAGCTTCGAGAGCTACCTCGCCGCCGAGAACCAGCGGCCGAAAGGGCTGGTGCACGGCGACTATCGGCTCGACAACATGCTGTTCGGCGATCCAGGCGCCGACCGCCCGCTGACCGTCGTCGACTGGCAGACCGTCACGTGGGGCCCCGCACTCACCGACGTGGCGTACTTCGTCGGCGGATCACTACCCGTCGACGCGCGCCGCGAACACTACGACGGGCTGCTGCGTGCCTACCACGAGGCGCTCGGACCCGGCGCACCGCTGACGCTCGACCAGGTGCGTGAAGAGGTGCGGCGGCAGAGCTTCTTCGGCGTGGTGATGGCCATCGTGTCGTCGATGCTCGTCGAGCGCACCGAGCGCGGCGACCAGATGTTCATGACCATGCTCGAGCGGCACTGCAGCCACGTGCTCGACACCGGCGCGCTGGACATCCTCGCGCCGCCGGTGCCCGTCGAACCGCTCAAGCCCGCACCCGAGGACGACGACGCGCACACACCCGGTGGCGAGCCGCTGTGGAACGAGAGCTGGTACTTCGACTTCGTCGACACCGCAGCCGGATTCGGCGGCTGGATCCGGCTCGGCCTGATCCCCAACCAGGACCACGCCTGGATCAACGTACTGGTGTGCGGACCCGGTCTGCCGACCGTGGCGCTCAACGACTTCCACGCGGCACTGCCTGCCGACATCGCGCGGGTGTCCGGTGCAGGCGTCGAGCTCTCGCTGCAGCGCGGCGAGCCGCTGCAGACCTACCGCGTCACCGCATCGGGCCGAGCGCAGGCCCACGACGATCCCGCGGCGCTGCTGCGCGACGAGTCAGGCACACCGCTCGACGTGACGGTTGACCTGACCTGGACGTCGGTCGGCACGCCCTACCTGTACCGGATCACGCCACGCTACGAGATCCCGTGCGCGGTCACCGGAACCGTCACCGTGGGTGAGAAGACGTACCCGCTCGACGCCGTCGTCGGCCAACGTGACCACTCGTGGGGTGTGCGGGACTGGTGGGCCATGGAATGGGTCTGGAGCGCACTACATCTCGACGACGGGACCCACCTGCACGCCGTCGACATCCGCATCCCCGACATGCCACCCATCGGCATCGGGTACACACAGCGAGAAGGAGACCTCGTCGAACTGGAATCCGTGACAGCACGGCACGCACTCGGCGACGACGACCTGCCCGTCACCACCACGCTGGCCCTGCAACCGGGCAACATCGAGGCCACCATCGACATCCAGGGCCACGCCCCGGTCAAGCTCACCTCAGCCGAGGGCAAGATCAGCCAGTTCCCGCGCGCCTGGGCGAGCGTGCGTACCGCCGACGGCCGCACCGGCGCCGGCTGGCTGGAGTGGAACCGCAACCTGGGGTAGTCGGTGCTGTCCCCACCGTCCTCCGAGGTGGTGTCGTCGGCACCGCGACCGTGCGTGTCTGCTGCCCGCCACGCCGGGATTTCGCATCAGTTGACGCACGCTCGCGGCCGCCGAGCGTGCGTCAACTGAAGGGGAAGCGCTTCAGCCGAGCCGTCGCACCCGAGGCCAGCTCTAAGCGACCCGACGGCATACCCAGGTGTGCGGCAAGGAGTTTCGTGACAGCAGCGTTGGCCTTGCCGTCGACGGCGCGCTCCTGCACGTAGATGGTGAGGGTGCCGTCGTCGCCGGTCTCGACGAGCGGGCCTTTGCGGCTACCCGGCTTGACGCGGACGACGACGGTTTCGCTCACGCACTCATTTTCGCGCGAGCGTGCGCGCAGTGCTGCTGTGGGGCGGTGTGTCGCACAGCAGACGCGCACGCTCGCGGTGCAAGGCGCAGAGCCTACCGCGCCGTGCTGTGCGCGCTACCGCGCCGTGCTGTGCGCGCTACCGCGCGACGATCACCGAGGAGCCATGACCGAACAGACCTTGATTGGCCGTGATGCCGACCTTGGCGCCCTCGACCTGACGTCCGGTCGCCTGGCCCCTGAGTTGCCAGGTGAGCTCGCACACCTGTGCGATGGCCTGCGCGGGAATGGCCTCGCCGAAGCACGCCAGCCCGCCCGACGGATTGACCGGGATGCGTCCGCCGATCGTGGTGGCGCCGCTGCGCAGCAACTGCTCGGCCTCGCCTTTCCCGCACAGCCCCAGGTGCTCGTACCAGTCGAGTTCGAGCGCGGTGGACAGGTCGTAGACCTCGGCCAGGCTCAGGTCCTCGGGCCCAACACCCGCCTCGGCGTAGGCCGCGTCCAGGATCTGGTCCTTGAACACCCGCTCGGGTGCGTTCACCACGGCAGTCGAATCCGTTGCGATGTCCGGCAATTCGGGAAGATGCTGTGGGTACTGCGGGGACTGCAGGCTGATCGCGCGCACCGACGGCACTCCATCGACCGAGCCGAGATGCTTCTCGGCGAACGACTTGCTCGCCACCACCAGCGCGGCCGCACCGTCGGACGTCGCGCAGATGTCGAGCAGCCGAAGGGGGTCCGACACCACGGGGCTGCCCAGCACGTCCTCGACGCTGGCTTCCTTGCGGTAGCGCGCATTCGGGTTGTTCAGCCCGTGTCGCGCGTTCTTCACCTTCACCTGCGCGAAGTCCTCGAGCGTGGCGCCGTAGAGGTCCATGCGCCGACGTGCCAGCAGCGCGAAATACACGGTGTTGGTGGCGCCGATCAGGTGGAACCGCTGCCAGTCCGGGTCGTTCCTGCGTTCACCGCCGACGGGTGCGAAGAAACCCTTCGGCGTGGTGTCGGCCCCGATCACCAGCGCCACGTCGCAGAACCCGGCGAGGATCTGTGCGCGGGCGCTCTGCAACGCCTGTGAACCGCTCGCGCATGCGGCGTAGCTTGAGGTGACGGGTATGCCGTTCCAGCCCAGCTTCTGGGCGAACGTGGCACCTGCGACAAAGCCGGGGTAACCGTTGCGGATGGTGTCGGCGCCCGCCACGAGCTGGATCTGGCGCCAGTCGAGTCCGGCCTCGGCCAGCGCGGCGCGCGCGGCCACGACGCCGTACTCGGTGAAGTCACGTCCCCACTTGCCCCACGGGTGCATGCCTGCGCCGAGGATGTAGACCGGTTCCGGTGCGCTCATTCTGCGGCTCCCTTGCTCCTCGCGTCCGCAGGCCTCCACGCGTAGGTGAGGCGCTCGACGCCGTCGTCGTCGGTGTAGAGCGGCATGGTGGTCAGTTCCATCTCCATCCCGACCTCCAGGTCCGCGGCCAGAGTGCCCTCGACGACCTTGCCCAGCACGATCAGGCCCTCCTCGGCCAGTTCGACGGCCGCCACGGCGAACGGCTCGAACGGGTCCGGCGCCGGATAGGGCGGCGGCGGGGCATAGCGGTTCTCGGTGTAGCTCCAGACCTTGCCGCGGCGCGACAGCGGCACCTGGGCCAACTCGTCGCCGTCACAGGCGGGGTTGGGGCAGTTGTCGGCCCGCGGCGGGAACACGTAGGTGGCACATTTCGTGCACTTTCCGCCGATCAGATGGGGGCCGCCGGACTCGTCCTCGCGCCACCATCCGTCGATGGCCGGTAGTTGCGTTGCGGCGTCGGTATCACCTGGCACACGGTCAGCGTAAACGATCACGGGGCGCCAACTGAAACGTGTTGCAGTTTTGTCCCGGCTACCGGGACGCGACGTCGACAAGGATGCGGAGCACGGCCTCGGGCGCGTCGCGCATCAGGTTGTGTTTGGCGTCGAGTTCGTGGCAGCCCCAGTTCGGGTCATCGCGGACGCGGTCGTAGCAGGTCCGCATCGGTGACTCGCCAGGCCAATCGAGCGCATAGACGAACTCGCGGCGCCGGAAGCGGTTCAGGTCGACGCCGAGTCGCAGCGGCTGCAGCACGCTCGCGCGCGGATGCGCGCTCGCGCGGGGATCGAAGAACGGCAGTGGTGGCACTCCGAATCCGGAGTCGTCGGACTCCAGGTACCACCGCCGCTCCTCGTCGTCGACCAGATCCGCACACGATTCCCCGTCGCGCGGCACCACCGCATCGAGGAACACCAGCGCGTCGACGCTGTCGGGAACGCGGTCGGCGACACCGGTGATCACCATGCCGCCGTAGCTGTGGCCGACGAGGACGACCGGTTCTTCCGCGTATGCCTCGATCACCGCGACGACGTCGGTGATGTGGGTGTCGAGGTTGACGCCCGCGCACAGCAGGTGCGCGCGTTCGGCGACGCCGGTCGGTGTCACAGCCAGCACCTGATACCCGGCCGCCCGCAGCGGAGCCATGACGGGATCGAAACACCATGCCCCATGGCACATTCCGGGGGCGAAGACGAATGTCGTCATGCGCGTGCGCTCCTTGCGGTGTCGGTACGGTATCTGCGGGTGATGCGGTCGAGCTCGGTGGCCGTGCGGGTCTGGCCCGCGGTGTGCATCTCGCGGTTGGCGGCGATCACCTCGGCGGTCTCCTCGGTGCGTTCGGCCTCGTAGCGTCGCAGGCCGCCTACGCCGTGGGAGGCGAGGTGATCGGCCAGCACCCAGGCGTCGACGATCGCCTGCGAACCACCGTTCGCGCCAACGGGGTACATCGGGTGCGCTGCATCGCCGAGCAGCGTCACCCCGCCGCGACCCCACTGCCGCAACGGATCCTTGTCGACCATCGGATACGTGAAGATCTGTTCGGTGTTGCCGATCAGTTCACCCGTGTCGAGCCAGCCCAGTCGCCAGTCCGCGATGTGGGGCAGCACCTCGTCGGCCGACGCGGGGGCGTTCCAGCGTGCCGAGGTCGCCGTGCCCAGCGGCACTTGGACGACCCAGTTCACCAGATCCGGTCCGATCGGATAGGTGATCAGGTCGATGCCCTTGTCGCCCTTGACGATTGCCATCGTGTGCCCGTCGAGGAACGGCGCCATGCGACTGGCCCCCCGATACATGGTGATGCCGGCGAACCGCAACGGATCCGGCCCAGGATGCAGCGCCGCTCGTACCACCGAACCGATGCCGTCGGCCCCGACGAGTACGTCCGCCGTGACGTCTCCGGCGTCCGTATGGACGACGACGCCAGATCCGTCGTCTGTGAAACCGGTGACCCGCGCACCGGTCCGGACGGTGTCGGCGCCGAGGCGCTCACGCACCGCGGCGAGCAACAGCATCTGCAGGCGACCGCGGTGAATCGACAATTGCGGGTAGGCATCTCCGGCGGCCAGGCCGCGTGGTTCGGTGAACAGCAGTGTGCCGTCGGCGGCGTAGAAGCGGATCGCCGACGGCGTGGCCGACGCCGCGGCGACGGCGTCTCCCACGTCCAAGCGGTGCAGTTCCCGGACGGCGTGGGGGAGCAGGTTGATGCCGACGCCCAGCGGGCGCAATTCCCGGGCGCTCTCCAGCACGACGACCTCGAAACCGCGCTGCTGCAGGGCAAGTGCCGCGGTGAGGCCGCCGATCCCGGCTCCGGCGATGACGATCACAGTGGACATGACTCCAGCCTCGATCGACCAGAACCATAAGTCCAATACAGAGTATGAACAGAAACTATAATCAACAGTTATGGAGCTTCGTCAGCTCGAGTACTTCGTCGCAGTCGCCGAGGAAGCCAATTTCACGCGCGCCGCCCAGCGCGTCCACGTGGCTCAACCCGCGGTCAGTGCGTCGATCCGTCAACTCGAGCGGGAACTGGGCCAGCCGCTGTTCGACCGCAGCCGGCGTGAGGTCCGCCTGACCGCCGCAGGCGAAGCCGCGCTGCCCCACGCGCATGCGGCGCTGAGATCCGCCGCGGCGGCCCGCACGGCGGTCGCGGAGGTGAGCGGGCTCGTGCGCGGCTCGGTCGTCGTGGGCACGGTGACCGCGCACGACTTCGACATGGCCGGTCTGCTGGCCGAGTTCCACACCGCGCACGAACTGGTCGACATCACGCTCGGCACCGATGAGTCCGACGCGTTGATCGACGGGCTGCTGGCCGGGCGGCTGGACGCTGCGATCGTCTCCGTGGGCTCCGAGATTCCCGAAGGTCTCGCTGCCGAGGTCGTGACAGATCAGCGCATCGTCGCCGCGGTCGGCGTCGACCATCCGTGGCGGCGGCGACGACGCATCGCGCCGGCCGACCTGGCCGATCAGCCGTTGATCGCGCTGCCTCGCGGCACGGGTATCCGCCACCAGCTGGATCGCGCATGCCGGGCCGCCGGGGTCGACGTCCGTGTCGCGTTCGAGGCCAGCACGCCCCACGCGCTGGCAGAACTCGCCGAACGCGGACTCGGCGTCGCCGTGGTCCCCGAGTCGGTGGCCCGTGACCGGATGACGCTGCATCCGCTGCCGATCACACCCGAGCTGCGGGGACGGCTCGTGTTCGCATGGCGGGCCGCGGGCCCGATGAGCCCCGCCGCTCGGGCGCTGGTCACGATGGCTCGCCGCGGGCTGGCGTCGGTGACCCCGATCGGAGTCGGTGGGCCCGAATAGAGTGAGGGCCGTGAGCCCCGCCAAGACCGCAACCAAGATGACACCGGCCAAAGCCGCTGACGACACGCCCACCCTGATGCTGCTGGACGGCAACTCACTGGCGTTCCGCGCGTTCTACGCGTTGCCCGCCGAGAACTTCAAGACGCAGAGCGGCCTGACCACGAACGCGGTGTACGGGTTCACCGCCATGCTCATCAACCTGCTGCGCGACGAGCAGCCCACACACGTCGCCGCGGCGTTCGACGTGTCGCGACAGACGTTCCGCAAGGATAAGTACCCGGAGTACAAGGAGGGCCGCTCGGCGACGCCGGACGAGTTCCGCGGGCAGATCGACATCACCAAAGAGGTGCTCGGGGCGCTGGGCATCACGGTGCTCGCCGAGGCCGGATTCGAGGCCGACGACATCATCGCGACACTCGCGACGCAGGCCGAGCAGGAGGGCTACCGCGTCCTGGTGGTCACGGGTGACCGCGATTCGCTGCAGCTCGTCACCGATTCGGTCACGGTGCTGTACCCGCGCAAGGGTGTCAGCGAACTGACCCGGTTCACCCCCGAGGCCGTGGTCGAGAAGTACGGCCTCACGCCGCAGCAGTACCCGGATTTCGCGGCCCTGCGGGGGGACCCGAGCGACAACCTGCCCGGTATCCCCGGCGTGGGGGAGAAGACCGCCACCAAGTGGATCGTCGAGTACGGCTCGCTGCAGGCACTCGTGGACAACGTCGACGCCGTCAAGGGCAAGGTCGGTGACGCGCTGCGGGCCAATCTGTCGAGCGTCATCCTCAACCGTGAGCTCACCGACCTCATCCGGGACGTGCCGCTCGCGCAGACCCCCGACACACTGAGGATGCAGCCGTGGAACCGTGACCAGATCCACCGCCTGTTCGACGACCTGGAGTTCCGGGTGCTGCGTGACCGCCTGTTCGAGACGCTGGTCGCGGTCGAACCGGAGGTCGAGCACGGGTTCGACGTGCGCGGTCGCGCGCTGGAGCCCGGTGAGCTGACCGCGTGGCTGGCCGAGCACAGCCTCGGTAACCGGTTCGGCGTCGCCGTCGTCGGTACCCACAAGGCCTACGACGCCGATGCGACGGCGATCGCGATCGTCGCTGCCGACGGGGACGGCCGCTACATCGACACCTCGAAGCTCACGCCCGAGGACGAGGCCGCGCTGGCGTCCTGGCTCGCCGACCCGGGGCCGCCGAAGGCCCTGCACGAGGCCAAGCTCGCGATGCACGATCTGGCCGGGCGCGGCTGGACGCTGCGCGGCGTCACCTCCGACACCGCGCTCGCGGCCTACCTGGTGCGCCCCGGCCAGCGCAGCTTCTCCCTCGATGACCTGTCGGTGCGTTACCTGCACCGTGAGTTGCGTGCCGAAACGCCCGAGCAGCAGCAACTTTCGCTGCTGGACGACTCCGACGGCGTCGACGAGCAGGCCGTGCAGACCGTGATCCTGCGGGCTTGTGCGGTACTCGACCTGGCCAACGCGCTCGACGAGGAACTGGCCCGCATCGACTCACTGTCGCTGCTGAGCCGCATGGAGCTGCCGGTTCAGCGGACGCTGGCCGAGATGGAACACGCCGGCATCGCGGTCGACCTCGGCATGCTGGAGCAACTGCAGAGCGAGTTCGCCGATCAGATCCGCGACGCGGCCGAGGCCGCCTACGCCGTGATCGGCAAGCAGATCAACCTCGGCTCGCCGAAACAGCTGCAGGCCGTGCTGTTCGACGAGCTCGAGATGCCGAAGACCAAGAAGACCAAGACCGGCTACACCACCGACGCTGATGCGCTGCAGTCGCTGTTCGAGAAGACCGGTCACCCGTTCCTTCAGCATCTGCTGGCCCACCGCGACGCCACGAGACTCAAGGTGACGGTCGACGGGCTGCTCAACTCGGTGGCCTCCGACGGTCGCATCCACACGACCTTCAACCAGACGATCGCCGCGACCGGGCGCCTGTCGTCCACCGAGCCGAATCTGCAGAACATCCCGATCCGCACCGAGGCGGGCCGCCGGATCCGCGACGCGTTCGTGGTGGGCGAGGGCCCCGACGGACCTTATGCCGAGCTCATGACCGCCGACTACAGCCAGATCGAGATGCGGATCATGGCCCACCTGTCCAAAGATGAAGGCCTACTCAACGCCTTCAACACCGGTGAGGATCTGCACTCGTTCGTCGCGTCACGCGCGTTCTCGGTGCCGATCGACGAGGTGACGCCCGAGCTGCGCCGCCGTGTCAAGGCGATGTCCTACGGCCTGGCGTACGGGTTGAGCGCATACGGTCTCGCGCAGCAGCTCAAGATCTCCACCGAAGAGGCGAAGGTGCAGATGGAGCAGTACTTCGACCGGTTCGGCGGGGTGCGTGACTATCTGCGCGATGTGGTCGATCAGGCCCGCAAGGACGGTTACACGTCAACGGTGTTGGGCCGCAGACGGTATCTGCACGAGCTCGACAGCAGTAACCGCCAGGTGCGCGAGGCAGCCGAACGCGCGGCGCTGAACGCCCCGATCCAGGGCAGCGCGGCCGACATCATCAAGGTCGCGATGATCAACGTCGACCAGGCGATCAAGGACGCCGGGCTGCGGTCGCGCATCCTGCTGCAGGTCCACGACGAGCTGCTGTTCGAGGTCGCAGAAGGCGAGCGCGACAGCCTCGAGGCACTGGTCCGCGAGCACATGGGCAACGCGTATCCGCTCGACGTGCCGCTGGAGGTGTCGGTGGGCTACGGCCGCAGCTGGGACGCCGCGGCGCACTAGCGCCGGCTGCCATGACCGAATCACCTGCTGCACAACAGATCCGGTTCATCGCCCGCTTGGGCGCCGCCATGGGTGCGGCCCACTACCCGGTGACGTTGATCCGTCAGATGCTGGATCGCGCGTCCTCGGCGTACGGCGTGCGCAACGATTTCATCGCACTACCGAACTACGTGCAGGTCGTCGGGCCGACCGGTGTGCACGGAACAATCGTCGAGGCCGCACATCTGGACAACGAACTGCGGTTCGCGCAGATGTTCCCGCTCGCGAAGTTGGTGCGGGACGCCATGCGCGGGGCGGTGCGGCCCGAGGACGGCGAGGCTCAACTCGATCGCGTCCTGGAGATGCCCAGCCGATTCCCGCGCTGGGTGGCTGTCGTGGGGTACGGCGTGCAGAGCGCCGGGCTCGCGTTGGTGCTGGAGCCGACGCCGCTGAACCTGTTGATCGCGACGGTGCTGGGTTTCATGGTCGGTGTCTTCTTCGTCGCGGTGCAGCGGGTCGCGATGTTGCAGCACCTGTTGCCCGCGGTGAGTGCGTTCGCGGTGTCGGCGATCTGCATCGCCGGGGCCCACCGCCTGGGCTTGGACCATGTGAACCTGCGCGCGTTGATCCCGCCGCTGGCGATGTTCCTGCCCGGTGCGGCGATCACGCTCGCGGTCGTCGAATTGACGGCCCGCGACGTCATCTCCGGGACGAGCCGGCTGATCGCCGGGTTCGTCCAGATCGCCCAGCTGGCGTTCGGCATCCTGATCGCCACACAATTCCTCGGCGCCGACGGCACCTCACTCAGTTCCGATGCGGTCAACAAGATCGGGCCGTGGGCGCCGTGGGTGGGTGTCGCGGTCTACGCGGTCGGCGTCCTGCTGTTCCTCGCGCCGCCATGGTCTTTCCTGCCCTGGCTCGTGGTGATCTGCTACACCGCGTTCGCGGCCCAGTATCTCGGTGGCGCCGTGCTGGGTAGTTACGCGAGCGGTTTCTGCGGGGGATTGGTGCTGACGGTATCGGCACTGGCGATCTCGCGCCGTCGTGGTGCGCCGCCCACCATCACGCTGATTCTGCCGGGATTCTGGTTGCTGGTGCCGGGATCGATGGGTCTGATCGGGGTGACCGAACTGTTCGGCGCCGACGGCGATTCGGCGTTTCCCGCGACGGTCATCTCGATGATCTCGGTGGCCCTCGGACTTCAGGCCGGTCTGGTGTTGTGGCAGCTGCTGCGTCTGCGCGGGGCCAGGATGGTTCAGCGCGTGGCGCGATAGTTCACGAGCCAACCGAGGATCGGCGCGGCATGGCGCGCGTGCGCGACGGCGTTCACCTCCTCCTGGAGCAGCGCGTACACGCGTCGGTCACCGAAGCCCCGGTCGATGCGGTCGCGGACGAACGCGAGTTCGACCACGGCCGCGGCGAACTCGGCGACGGCCTTGCCTGCAGGCCGTCCGCCGGCGCGCGTCGCCACGCTGATGGCATCGCGACGGCTGCGCAGCGACCTCAACCAGGTGGCCTCGTTGGGCGTGATGAGGTTGGCGGCCACCATCCCGGGAAGTTTCGCCGCGACGATCCGCTGCTCGCGGCGACGGCTGGTGACGGCCAGCACGATGGTCAGCGTGAAGATCGGCACCATCCACACCACGTACACCACGACGTAGGCGTCGAGGCCCAGCAGCGAGGATCCGTTCCACAGGCCGTGCATGAGCACCGCGGCGAGATAGCCCAGCAGGATGCACAGCGCCTTGTTCAGCGGGCCGCGTCGGTGCAGTGCGTAGTACACGCCGATCGCGGTCATCGTGGTGAACAGCGAATGGGCGAACGGCGCCATGATCAGCCGCATGGCCGCGGTCACGAGCGATCCGGCCACCGAATCCGCGCTGGAGATGTACATGATGTCTTCCAGCCACGCGAACCCCACGCCGACCAGCCCGGCGTACACCAGGCAGTCGGTGAGCGAGTTGAGTTCGTTGCGGCGCCTGCCGGTCATCATGATGAGCAGGAACAGGCCCTTCGCGGCCTCCTCGATGATCGGCGCGCGGATCGCGGTCGACCCGAACCCCTCCGGCAGCATCGGGTTCGGCGGGAACAGCGCATCGCCGAGCAGGCTCAGGACCACCGACAGCAGGACGGCGACCGATGCGCCCCAACCGAACGCGAACAGCAACAGCCGGGGTGGTTCCGGCTCGAACCGGTCCAGCCACAGGTAGGCCAGCACCACACCGGCCATCGCGATGCTCGACAGGACGAGCCCGATGATCGCGCCGACCGGGTTAAGTGCGGTGAACAGCAGCACCAGGCCGCCGGTGAGCACGCCGAGGCCGATGACGACAGCCAGCGGAGCGCCGACCTTGCGGACCGGACGGGGTAGCGGTGCGGGCGGGTGAAACCACGGCGACGGGGCCGGATGGGGCATCGGGGTGTTCGCCACCCCGAGAAGACTAGCGGTGACCAGCGCCGATCGCGGACCTGACACTGATGGCGCGATCGTCCCCGCAAACCGAAATATCTGGGGCACGGGTGTGGTTGTCATGCACGACGTAATAATGGAACCACATCGTTCCGTAATGATGATCTGAACCTCGGAGGGAAAACCATGTCCGACGAAGCCCGAACCCGAGCGCACCGCACCATCGACCGCCTGCAACAGGCCCTGCTCGCCGGGGACATGAATGCCTTCGCCGACGAATGGGCGCCGCACGGCACCGCGACGTTTCCGTTCGCGCCGCCCGGGTGGCCCTCGCCGAAAGGCCGCGAGGAGGTGCGTGCGTACCTCACCGGGATGTCCGACAGCGTCGAGATCCGCGGCATCCGGCACGAAACCCGCCACGACACCGCCGATCCCGGCACGGTCATCCTGGAATGGGGCGTCACGGGTACGGTGCGTGCCACCGGCAGGCCGTACGACATCGATTACATCGTCGTCATCACAGTCGGTGACGAGGGCATCGAGTCGTTCCGTGACTACTGGAATCCCCTGGCGATCGCCGAGGCGATGGGCGGCGTCGATTCCCTGACTGCGGCCTTTTCGGCCGGGACCGACCGATGACCGCCGCTGCCGGCACCCCGGTCCTGGTCCTCGGCGCCACCGGCAACACCGGGAGCGCCGTCGTCGAGGAGCTGCGGTCACGGCCCGGCGTCGCCGTGCGGACCGCATCCCGTAAACCCAAAGACGACGGAACCGACCACGTCAGGTTCGACTGGTCCGATCCGGTCACCCACGCGGACGCGCTCAGAGACGTACAACGCATGTATCTGGTGGCACCGGTGGGCGATCCGCATCCGATCCGGCTGGCCGCACCGTTTCTCGAGAGGGCGGCGACCGCGGGCGTCGAACGGGTCGTGATGCTGAGTTCGTCGGCCGTCACCTTCGGAGGCCCCATCCTCGGCGAGGTCGCCGCAGCGGTGCGGGACCTGTTCGCGCAGTGGGAGATCCTGCGCCCGTCCTGGTTCATGCAGAACTTCGTCGGGGCGCACCCGCTGGCCGACCAGATCCGCGCGACAGGCGAGTTCATCACCTCCACGGGTGACGGCAAGGTGGCGTTCATCGACGCTCACGACATCGCGCGCTCGGCGGCGCGACTGCTCGTGCGCGACGACTCCGCCCAGGCCGAACACCGGTTGACCGGCCCCGAAGCGCTCAGTTACGACGACGCGGCCGCGATCGTCGCCTCGGTCACCGGCCGCGCGCTCCGGCACCGCGCGGTCACCCGCGACGAATACGTGGCGGCGCTGATTGCGGGCGGCTACGACGCCGCGTTCGCCGATGTGCTCGCCGCACTCGACGACCGGATCCGCGCCGGCCTGGAGTCGACGGTGACCGACACCGTCGAACGTCTCACGGGTGTGCCGCCCCGGTCCTTCGCCGACTTCATGCGACGGCACACAGGTGGGCGGCCATGACGGCCGGGCGACCCCGGGAGGCCAAGGTCACCGCGGCCATCCTCGATGCCACGCTGTCGGAACTGGCCGAGCACGGCTTCGGGGCCATGACCGTCGATGCGGTGGCCAAGCGGGCCGGTGTGGGCAAGGGGGCGATCTACCGTCGCTGGCCCGCCAAGATCGAGATGACTGCGGCCGCGATGCGTACCCTTGCACTGCCCGCCGAACCGGCGCCGGACACCGGATCGCTTCACGGCGACGTCCTGGCACTCCTCCAAGACGTCAACCGGTGGATCGGTGACTCGCGCATGCGCCGGCTGTACCCCGATCTGCTGGCCGAGGCGCAGCGTAACCCCGTGCTGGCAGAGGCGCTGATGGATACCGTCGGAAGGCCGCGCCGCGAGCGCGCGCACGATATTCTCGATCGCGCTGCCACTCGCGGGGAGATCGGTGCAGATGCCGACTCCGAACTGTTGGTCGACGCCATGGGCGCGCTGGTGTTCTGGCGTCTGATCGCGGTGTTTCGGCCTGTGACGTCGGATTATCTGGAGCGCGTCGCCCGTGCGATATGCGCGTTCGCACGCACCGGACGCGGCTGCGGGCAGAGTGGCGAGCCCACCTGAGGTGGGCGGGTTTGTCCTGCGTGTGCATGGTCGAGTAGGCTCTGGGAGTACCCGTGTGCACGACCAGCACGGTCTACATCATTTCGCCGCCGACACTTTCGCCGTCGCGAGATGAGCACGATCAACAAAAGAACTGTCCCTACGATTACACCTGTCCGGAGCAACCCACCACATGCCAAGTCCCTCCGTCACCTCGCCGCAAGTAGCCGTCAACGACATCGGCTCGGCTGAGGACTTTCTCGCCGCCATCGACAAGACCATCAAATACTTCAACGATGGCGACATCGTGGAAGGGACCATCGTCAAGGTCGACCGCGACGAGGTTCTGCTCGACATCGGTTACAAGACCGAAGGCGTCATTCCTTCCCGTGAGCTCTCCATCAAGCACGACGTCGACCCCAATGAGGTTGTGTCCGTCGGCGACGAGGTCGAAGCTCTGGTCCTCACCAAGGAGGACAAGGAAGGCCGACTGATCCTGTCCAAGAAGCGCGCTCAGTACGAGCGGGCCTGGGGCACCATCGAAGAGCTCAAGGAGAAGGACGAGGCCGTCAAGGGCACCGTCATCGAGGTCGTCAAGGGCGGCCTGATCCTCGACATCGGCCTGCGCGGCTTCCTGCCGGCATCGTTGGTGGAGATGCGTCGCGTCCGCGATCTGCAGCCGTACATCGGCAAGGAGATCGAGGCCAAGATCATCGAGCTCGACAAGAACCGCAACAACGTGGTGCTGTCGCGTCGCGCCTGGCTGGAGCAGACGCAATCGGAAGTTCGTTCCGAGTTCCTGAACCAGCTGCAGAAGGGCGCCATCCGCAAGGGTGTCGTGTCCTCGATCGTCAACTTCGGCGCGTTCGTCGATCTCGGCGGCGTCGACGGCCTGGTGCACGTCTCCGAGCTGTCCTGGAAGCACATCGACCACCCGTCCGAGGTTGTCCAGGTGGGCGACGAGGTCACCGTCGAGGTGCTCGACGTCGACATGGACCGCGAGCGCGTCTCGCTGTCGCTCAAGGCGACGCAGGAAGATCCGTGGCGTCACTTCGCCCGCACCCACGCGATCGGCCAGATCGTGCCGGGCAAGGTCACCAAGCTGGTGCCGTTCGGTGCGTTCGTCCGCGTCGAGGAGGGCATCGAGGGTCTGGTGCACATCTCGGAGCTGTCCGAACGCCACGTCGAGGTCCCGGACCAGGTGGTCCAGGTCGGCGACGACGCGATGGTCAAGGTCATCGACATCGACCTGGAGCGTCGCCGGATCTCGCTGAGCCTCAAGCAGGCCAACGAGGACTACACCGACGAGTTCGACCCGTCGAAGTACGGCATGGCCGACAGCTACGACGAGCAGGGCAACTACATCTTCCCCGAGGGCTTCGATCCCGAGACCAACGAATGGCTCGAGGGCTTCGACAAGCAGCGCGAGGAATGGGAGGCCCGTTACGCCGAGGCCGAGCGTCGCCACAAGATGCACACCGCGCAGATGGAGAAGTTCGCCGCCGCCGAGGCCGAGGCCGCCAACGCACCGGTGTCGAACGGTTCGTCGCGCTCGGAGGAGTCCTCCGGTGGCACCCTGGCCAGCGATGCGCAGCTCGCCGCGCTGCGGGAGAAGCTCGCCGGCAACGCCTAGCCATTCCCGGCAGGTCAAGTCATTTGGAACCACGCAGGAAGTCCGCGGACTTCCTGCGTGGTTTCTTTTTCCACCCTCCCTGTGGTCGAGGAGCGCTCTCATGTTGCGTATCGGACTGACCGGCGGTATCGGCGCCGGTAAATCAACCGTGTCGGCGACCTTCGCCGAGTGCGGCGGCATCGTCGTCGACGGCGACGTCATCGCCCGCGAGGTCGTCGAACCGGGCACCGAAGGCCTGGCGCGCCTGGTCGAGGCGTTCGGCGAGGAGATCCTGCTGCCCGACGGCGCATTGAACCGGCCCGCGCTGGCGGCGGTGGCGTTCACCGATGACGAGAAGCGCGCGACACTCAACGGCATCGTGCACCCGCTGGTCGGCGAGCGCCGCGCCGAGCTGATCGCATCGGCCCCGCCGGACGCGGTGATCGTCGAGGACATCCCGCTGCTCGTCGAGTCCAAGATGGCGCCGCTGTTCCCGTTGGTGGTCATCGTGCACGCCGACGAGGAGGTGCGCGTGGCGCGCCTGACCTCCTACCGCGGGTTCAGTGAGGAGGACGCCAGGGCCCGGATCGCGGCACAGGCCACGGTCGAGGAGCGCCAGGCTGTCGCCGACGTGTGGCTGGACAACACCGGCAGCCAGGACGACCTGGTGCAACGCGCGAAGCAGTTGTGGTTCAACCGGATTCTGCCGTTCGCGCGCAATCTGCAGGCCGGCGAGCCCGTCGCCGCACCGCTGCAGCCCGTTCCCTACGACCCCACGTGGGCCGATCAGGCGGCCCGCATCGTGGCGCGGCTGCAGACCGCGTGCGGCCACCGTGTCGTGCGGGTCGACCACGTGGGGCTCACCGCGGTGCCGGGTACCGAGGCCCCGGATGTGATCGACGTCCAGGTGACGGTCGAATCGCTGGAGATCGCCGACGAACTCGCCGACGCCCTGCGTTCGGTCGGGTACCTGCCGCTCGCCGACGGCGTCGACGCGGTCGAGTCCGACGCACGCAGCACCGTCGCGGAGTTCGATCACACCGACGATGCGGCGCTGTGGCGCAGCAGGCTTCACGCCTCGGCCGATCCGGCTCGGCCCACGAATGTGCATCTGCGCGTGGCGGGTTGGCCCAATCAGCAGTATGCGCTGCTGTTCACGGACTGGTTGCGGGCCAACCCCGGTACCGACACCACCGACGCCTACCGTCGCGCGTGGGAATGGGCGGATGCGACGGGCTGGCGGCCCTAGCCTCCACCAGCCCGCCGCGGGTCAGGACAGCCGCACGGCTATGCGCCGCAGCAGCTTGGTCGCCAGGATGTAGGGCGTCGCGCCGAACGGCCACTGCGACACGATTCGCCCGGTGCCGGCCTGGAAGTAGTTCTGCACCTGTGCCCACACGGTTTTCGCGAGCGCGGCCTGCACCCAGTCGTTGTAGATGACGAACGCCGAGCGGCGCACCTCGATGTTCGACGCGCGGGTCTTCGCGGCCCGCGCGATCAAACTGGCGGTGAACGCGGCCTGCGCCTCGTAGAACGACACCAGCGGGATCGAGTTGGTGTTGGGGCCGTACATGATGAAGAAGTTCGGGAACTTCGGCACCATCATGCCCAGGAACGCCTCGGGTTCGCCCTGCCACACGTCGTGCAGTTCCACGCCGCCCTGGCCGTGCACATCGTAGTTGCCCAGGTAGTTCGCGGCGTCGAAACCCGTTGCCAGCACGATGATGTCGAGCTCGTGCTCGTCACCGTTGGCATCGATGGCGCCGGTGCGCGACAACCCTTTGACCGCGTGGGGGATCAGCGACACCTTGGGGCTGCGCAGCGCCCGGTAGTAGGTGTCACTGACGACGGTGCGCCTGCCCTCGTACGGGAACGACGGCGTGGCCAGCTCGAGCAGATCCGGCCGGTCGCCGAGTTCACGGTGCAGGAAGGCGAGCGCGGCCTTGTGCTTGCGCTGATTGGTGCGGCCGTCTGTCCTGGCGTGGCTGGAGCGGACCTGACGCAGGTCGTAGCCGAGGTACAGCTTGAGCCGGCGGTAGGCGTAGACCGGTGCCAGACGGTTGAGGCGCCGCTCCAGCGGGGTGAAGTCGCGGCTGTCCTTCGGCAGGATCCAGTTGGGCTCGATCTGGAAGATCTTGACCTCCTTGCCGACGCGTTCGGCCTCGGTCACCACCTGGACCGCCGACGATCCGGTGCCCACCACGCCGATCTTCTTGCCGGTCATGTCCAGGCCGTCGATCCACCGCGACGTGTGGCAGATCGCGCCCTCGAAGTCGTTCTGCTCGCGGGCGAACGGTGGGATCAGCGGGATGTTGAGGAAGCCGACCGCGCTGATGACCGCGGTGAACTGGCCATGATCGTCGCCGGAGGCTGTCCTTACGGTGTAGGTGTGCTCGGTGTCCGACCAGCGGACGTCGGTGACCTTCTCGTCGAACTTCATGCGGCGTCGAAGATCCCACTTGTCCGCAACGTGATTCAGGTATCCCTGCAGCTCGGCCCAGCCGGCGTGGGTGCGGGTCCAGTCGTAGCGCTCGAACGAGAACGAGTAGATGTGGGATTCCAGGTCGACTTCCGCGCCCGGGTAGCGGTTGTGCCACCAGGTGCCACCCAGCGCCGGAGCCTGCTCGAAGATCACGAAATCTTCGACGCCTCTCTTGCGCAACGCGATTGCAGCGGCAATACCGCTGAACCCTGATCCGATGATTGCGACCCGTGGCGACGGTGACCCGCCCATCCTGACTCCTGTCTTAAAGATATATAGGTCCAGTATTTAGACCAAATATGAGATTGTCAACGGCCCGGAAACTACCGACGGTCGTGCTGGGGACTACTTGATCTGGGCGATCCAGCCGCCATCGACGACGAGGTCTGTCGCGGTGATGAACGACGCCTCATCGGAGAGGAGAAATGCGATGGCGCTTGCGATTTCGTCGGGCATGCCGAGGCGTCGCATCGGTGTGCGGTTCTCCATGTCGACCCGGCGGGCCGGGTTCTCGACATAGAGGTGCTCGATCATCGGGGTGAGGATCGCTCCTGGACACACCGTGTTGACACGGATGCCTTCCGGAGCCAGTTGCAGGGCCAGCGCGCGCGTCAACGACACCACGGCGGCCTTGCTCACCTGGTAGGCGTCCAGCGGGGAGTCCATACCCCGCAGGCCCGCCGTGCTCGCGACGTTGACGATGCTCTTACCGCTGCCCTTGCGCAGGTGTTCCACCGCCGCGGCGGTGACCTTCCGCAGGCCGTGCAGGTTGACCCCGAGCGTGACGTCCCAGATCGATTCGCCGATGTCGAGCATCGACCCGTCGCGGTCGAACAGGGCCACACCGGCCGCGTTGACCAGATGGTCGAGCCCACGGCCGGCGAGCCGTTCGAACAACTCGGCGGGATCACCATCGAGCAGATCGAACGCGACGTAGTCGGCCTCGGCGGGCAGCGCATCAGAGCGCTCGCCGAGGTCGGTCGCGATCACGTCGACGCCGTTCTTCACGAGCCGCGCCACGGTGGCCGCCCCGATGCCACCACCTGCCCCGGTGACCAGCGCGGTGCGGGTCATCGGGCCGGCTGCCCGGTGACGGCGAGGGCGGCCGCCAGCCGCCGCCCGGCGAACGTCATGGCCCCGGTGGCAGCCGGGAAGATCTCGTCGAGGCCGAAGAACCCGTGCACCTGTCCGGGCGTCAGGTGGCTCTCCACCGACACCCCGGCCGCCCGCAGCGCCTGCTCGTAGAGCTCACCCTGGGGCCGGATCGGGTCGCACTCGGCGAGGATGACGGTGGTTTCGGGCAGACCCCGCAGGTTGGCGCCGAGGACGTTGACCCGCGGATCGTCGGCCGCCTCGGGCCCTGGCAGGTAGTTGTCCTGATGCCATTGCAACTCATCGCGTTCCAGCATCACGCCGTCGTAGTCCGGATCCATGCCCGAGACCAGGTCGGTCGTGGTCACCGGGTAGACCAACAGCTGGTGACGGATCACCGGATCGTCGGCGTCGCGGTAGTGCAGGGCGACCGCGGCGGCGAGGTTGCCGCCGGCGCTGTCGCCGGCGACCGCAATGCGCGAGGTGTCGACACCGAGTTCCGCACCGGACCTGCGGGCCCACTCGACGGCGTCGATCGCGTCGTTGACGGCGGTGGGGAACCGGGACTCCGGCCCACGGCGGTAGCCCACCGACAGCACCGCGCTGCCCGACGCGTTCGCCAGCAGGCGGGTCGCCGCATCGTGCGAGTCGATGCTGCCGAGCAGCCAGCCACCGCCGTGGTAATACACCGTCAACGGCAGGTCGTCGCGATCGTCAGGCACGTAGAGGCGACCCGGAATCCCCACGCCGTCACGGGTTGCGATGGTGAGGTCCGTGACGCGGTGCACGACGGGCTTCTCCAGCGCCGCGAAGGTGTTCTCGAAGTTCTCCCGCGCGGTGGGCACCGGCAGCAGGTGCGCGTTCGGCCTGCCCGATGCCTTGGCGTCGTCGAGCATCTTCTTGGCGATGGGATCGATCGGCATGCGTATGTCTCCTTGACTGTCAGGAAAATCGGAAAAAGAGTGTGCGTCAGACACGTTCGTAATAGCGCCGCGACTCCCAGTCGGTCACGGTGTGTGAGTCGAAGGCCTCCAACTCGCTCTGCGCCGAGGACAGCAGATGGTCGAACACCTCGTCGCCGAATGCCGTTCGGGCCATCTTGCTCTCGGCGAACAGGTCCAGCGAGCGGTGCAACGACGTGGGCACGGTCGTGACACCGTCCTGGGTCCAGGCGTTCCCGTCGAGGATGTCGGGGGCGGGCAGGTTGGCGTCGATGCCGTCGAGACCGGCCGCGATGGTGGCCGCGTAGGCGTAGTACGGGTTGACGTCCGCGCCCGGTATGCGATTCTCCACGCGGAACGACGGGCCGTGGCCCACCAAACGGAAGGCACACGACCGGTTGTCCATGCCCAGCGCGATCGCGGTGCCGGCGAACTGGTCGGGCTGGAACCGCTTGTAGGAGTTGATCGTCGGGGCGTACATGAGGCTCATGTCGACGGCGTGCCGCAACTGCCCGGCGACGAACGCGCCGAAGCGGTCCGACATGCCGCGACGGTCGCCACACCAGCACAGCGCCTCGTCGTCGTCGGTCGACCACATGCTGACGTGCAGGTGGCACGACGAGCCGACCTCGTCGATCTTGGGTTTCGCCATGAACGTGACGGTCAGATCGGCGCTGTTGGCCAATTGCTTGACCCCGTACTTGAACAGCACGTGCCGGTCGGCCATCTCCAGGGTGTCGCAGTAGTCGAGCGTGACCTCCTGCTGACCCAACCCCCATTCGGGTTTCGACGATTCGATCGGAACCCCGAATTCGGGCATCTGGTTGCGGATCCGCTCGATGAACCAGTCGTCGCGGGCGGCCTGGATCATCTGGTAGTCCGACCGGTAGTCCGACATCATCTTGAGATTCTGGTAGCCGAGTTCCCATGCCTGACGTGGCGGGGTGCACGACAGATAGAACTCGAGTTCGGACGCGAACTTGAACCGGAGCCCCTGATGCGCTGCCCGCTCGATCTGGTGGCGCAGGATGGTGCGTGGCGCGACGGCCAGCGGTTCGTCGGAATCCATGTGGTAGGCGTCGCAGATCACCAGCGCCGCCGTGGGCTCCCACGGGACGCGCCGCAGCGTCGTCAGATCCGGGACGAGCCTGATGTCCACCCAGCCGTTGGCCGCATTGGAGACCGGCAGGTCCAGCGGGTTCATCTCGAGGTCGACCGCGAAGATGAAGCTGCTCGCGTTGATGCCGCTGCCATGCAGGCCCAGCGCTGAAAACGCCGATATGGTCAGCCGTTTGCCGACCAGGCGCCCGTACGGGTCGGGCGCGGCGCAGATCACCGTGGTGATCTCGCCGGCCGCAGCCAGCTTCTCGAACGTGTCGAGGTCCAGAAGGGGCGATGCGCTGCTCATTGGTGCTCCAGGTGTCGATGCAGTTCCCAGTCGGTGATTGTCGTGCGCAGCCACTGCTCGTAACGCTGCAGTTCGGCCCGCCGGGTCGTGGCGAACGACGTGCAGAACGGCTTGCCGAGCAGATCGGGCAGCCACGTCGAGTTCTCGAAATGCGTCAACGCGCTGCCCAGATCTCCCGGCAGCTCGGCCGGTTCGGCATCACCAGCGGGCAACGCCAGCCTTTCCCGCAGGCCGCGCAGACCCGCGGCCAGCAGCGCCGCGGCCACCAGGTAGGGGTTGGCGTCGGCGCCGGGACGGCGGTGCTCGACGCGCGCGGATCTCGCGTCGGCGAGGATCACCCGGGCTGCGGTGCCGCGGTCGTCGTAGCCCCAGTTCGCGAAGGCCGGCGTGAACATCTCCGGGTCGATGCGCTTGTAGGAGTTGACATGTGGGTTGAGCATCAGCGACGTGTCGGCCATCCCGGCCAGGAGTCCGGCCAGGTAGTGGCTGCCTTCGGCCGACAGTGCACCCGCCCCGTCGGAGAACACGTTGTCGCCGTCGCGGGTGAGGCTCGAGTGCACATGGCCTCCCGCGCCGGACTTGTCGGCGAAAGGCTTGGCCATGAAACTGGCGTGCAGGCCCCGCTCGGCGCACAGATCCCGCAGGTACTGACGTGCCCGCACCGCGTTGTCGGTGGCCCGCAACGCGGTCTCGGGCGCGAGGGTGAACTCGAAGAACCCAGGACCCAGCTCGGCGTGGAACATCTCGATCTCGATGCCGATCTGGTCCATACGGTTGACGAATTCGGTTGCTATGTCGTGAATCTCGGCGCAGCGGGTGAGGCTGTAGGCGTTCTCGGTGCGGCCGTGGGCCGCCCGGTCACCCAGGATCGGCGGCGCCGCACCGCGCTCGTCGCGGAAGATCCACAGCTCGTACTCGAAGCCCAGCACGGGTGCCAGTCCCAGCTCGCCGTAGCGGTCCGCGAGATTGCCGAGCACGGCCCGGGGCGACAGGTCCAGCGGGCGAAGGTCGGCATCGACGAGGTCGGCGATCACCGCGTCGGTTCCCGGACGCCACGGCAGTTCGACGCGCGTGGTCTCGTCGGGAACCAGTTGTGCGTCCGGGTAGCCGTTGGCGGCGCTGCTGAACGGTGTGTCGGTGACGTCGTCGGTGAGCGAGAGGCCGTACACGATCGTGCAGAACGCCAGGCTCGACCCGCGTCGGGTCTTCGACGAGCGCACCAGCTTGCCGCGCAACCCGAGGTCGTAGTCGGGGACTTCGAGCTGCGTCATCGCGACGTGGTCAGCCATCGGCACTCCTTCTGGTTCGGCTCGGTCGGCGAGCGGGATCGCGCCCGACCCGGTGGTAGATGTGGTCGGGAACGTCGGCGGGGTCGTGGTACACCCACCAGGTGCACGACGTGGTCGGCGAATCCGGCGTCCACGTGGGCGGGTCGATGACGCGGGTGGGGTAGCCCAGCCGGTCGATCGGCATGACCTCGTTGAGCTGGCAGCAGTGCACGCAGTACGAGCAGATCCCCACTGTGTTCCACGCCCAGTCGTGTGGTTCGGTGGTGACCGCGAAGCCGAACGGCGCACCTGAGCGGGGTTGACCGCCGGTGATCCGGTGGTCGAGCGAGCGGCCGCCGGATCCGCATGGTGCGAAACGGAATCCGGTGCGACCGGGTTCCTCGATGAGCTCGATGTCGCCCTGTCGTCCTGTGCCTGCCAGATGCGCGTGGAAACCGTCGACGATCGCGATCATCAACTGGTGGGCCGAGTCGCTCCACGGTTGGTTGTCCAATGCGTAACGGCGCTCGTGGATCTCGTACCAGTCGACCATGAGGAAATCCCACAGCTCACCGAGCGCGGATTCGCCGACGAGTCTGACCGCGATGTCGACGATGCCCGCGACGCGGTCGACCGCGTGGTCGTGGATCTGCTGCCACACCTGTCGTGCGACCTCGATCAGCCCGGCGGATGCGGGATCCTGGTCGCGGCACGCGCGCGCGGCCACCGCGACCGCGTCGGTGAACCTGGGCCACTCGGCGTTGATTCCGGCCATGGCCTGTTCGCCGATCAGTTCGGAGAGGCGTGCGAGCGCGCGGTCGATGTCGTCCCGCGGGATGTCGTGGTCGTCGATCCACCGCAGCATGGCAGCCGGCCAGCGCTCGTAGACGTCGTTGAGCTCCTCGGCTTCGAGTACCGCCACCTCGACCAGTTGCGCGGCGGCCTCCCACTGCTGTGCCTCGATGCGTTCGATCGCGGTGCGAAAGGTGCCGCGCGCGAGTTCAGCCCAGTCGCCGGTGCGTGCGTTGCGGCCGAGCGAGGGTTCGTAGGCGACAGGGGTTCGGGTGACGGGCGTGCTCGTCATGTCAGCTGGAACCCTCCGTCGGCGCGCAGTTCGGAACCGGTGATGTACGAGGCCTGGTCGCTGAGCAGGAACGCGGTGGCCGCGGCGATCTCGGCGGGCTGCGCGAACCGCCCTGCGGGCACCCGCGGGGCCAGCGAAGGGGGCAGCGTCGCGGAGTCGCCATGCGCGGCGGCCATCGGGGTCGCGACGAATCCGGGCGCGACGCTGTTGACCCGGATCCCGTCGACACCCAGGGCCCGCGCGCTGCTTTCGGTGAGCATGCGCAGGCCGGCCTTGGACGCGGCGTACTGCGGCGTCGGATCGGGGTTCGACAGCGCGATGACGCGCGAGGCCTCGATCGAGGTCACGTTCACGATCGCGGCTGGGGTGTTGTGCCGCAGTATCGGGGTGAACGCGTCGACCGTGTTGTAGGCGCCCATCAGGTTGACCTCCAGGCACCGCAGCCACTGCTCGCGGGACACGCCGGCGAACCCGGTGTCGTCGATGACGCCCGCGCAGTTCACCAGGTAGCTCACGGTGTCGACGGGTGCTCCCTGCTCGCGCAGGGTGGCGACCAGATCGGGGTCACGGACGTCCGCCGCGCAGCAGATCTGCAGGTCCACGCCGTAACCCGGGTCGGGCTCCGGTTGCCGGACGTCGAGCCGGACGGTGCGGATGCCTGCCGACATCAGCACCGCGGCCGTGGCGGCGCCGATGCCCGACGCCGCACCGGTGACGACGGCGTCGCCACCGGTGAACGTGAAGGCCAGGGCTTTCGCACGCGGTGATGTCATGGTCGTCCGAATCTACGGGCGTGCTCGGCCATGGCGTTGGTGAAGCATTCTCGGGGGGCTTGGATGATGCCTGCGCCGATTTGGCCGCCGTCGCGGCCGGCGAGGCCGACGTCCATGACGGGCAGGGTGTTGGTGGTCAGGACTTTGCGGGCGTCGATGCCGGTGGGGGTGCCGCGGAAGGCGAACAGCGGGATGCGGTAGGTGCTGTTTTCGCCGTGGGTGATGGTGTACATCTGGCGGTTGCGTTCGATCATGATGTCCGGGGAGCCGCCCTGGTATTCCTGCAGCGACAGCGCGCAGGCCTGGGCGAAGCCGCCGAGTCCGATGGTTTCGGTGATCGGGGATTCCCCGCCCATCCAGGTGATCTCGTCGTCGGTGTGCCCGGCGAACAGCTTGCCCTGGTGGATCGGTGGTGGGCCCTGGAACCATTGCTCACCCAGGCCGGCGAGTTTGATGGCGAACCCGCGGCAGGAGAACGCCATCGCCGAGACCAGGGTGGAGCCGGGCACGGCCATGGCGTCGGCGCAGGCTTTGGCCGCGGCCATCGACAGGCGCAGGAAGAAGTAGTCGTTTTCGGCCAGGTGCAGCATGGTCTGGCGCACCCCGGGCACACCGTCGGCGACCATGTCCAAGATCGCGGGCAGGATCTCGCGGTTGAACAGGATGGAGGCCGCGGCGTTGCGGGAGTGCACCTCATCGCCCATGCGCAGGGCGCGCGCGATCAGCGGTTTGAGCGCGATACCGCCCTGGCGGCGGATGGCCTCACCGACCACCGGGGCGAGCACGGTGTTGACGTGTTCGAGGCGCTGGTGCACACCGGCGTCGTAGCAGCCGTAGTTGAGGCGGCGGGGTTCTTTGCCTTCGTAGAAGTTGCAGAACCCCAGGTTGCCGTGGGTGCGGTTTTCCACGACGAACACCGGCATGGAGGCGGTGTAGATCCCGGCCAGCGAGCCGACCGCGCCGTGATCGTGACAGGCCCCGACCTCGATGGTGCCCTCGTCGAACCCGGTGATGGCCTGCTCGCGGGTCTGGGCGAGGCCTTCGAACAGCGCCCCGCCGATCAGCGCCTCGCGCTGCCCGCCGGTGTAGGCCGGCCATGGCATCGGCGCTCCGGAGGTCAGGACCAGGTTGTCGCGGTAGCCGGGCAGCACCTCACGCGCGGGGCGCACGTCGATCACCCACGGGTCGGCGGCATCCAGGCGGGCGAACGCCTCGGCGTTGGCCGCCTCGATGTCGATGCGCGTAGCAGCCAGGTCGGTGCTCACCAGGCCACCACCCCGCCGTCGACGAGCAGGGTCTGGGCGGTGATGAACGACGCGCGCGGGGAGAGCATGAACTCCACGGCCTCGGCGACCTCTTCGGGCTCGCCGATGCGGTTGAGCATCGCATAACCGGCGCTGACCTGTTCTCCGCCGGACACCCGCGCCATCGCCGGGCTCATCGGGGCCCGGATCACCCCGGGGGCGATGTTGTTGACCCGGATGCCGCGCGGGGCCAGCTCCTCGGCCAGATACCGGGTGTAGGCGGCGATCCCGGCCTTGGTGGCCCCGTACACCGACGCGCCGCGGAACCGGCCGAAATGCCCGGTGAGGCTGCCGATGTTGACGATCGCGCTGCCCTCACCCAGCAACGGCGCCACCACATCGGTCACCCGCGCCATCCCGGCGATGTTGACCTGGAACATCAACTCCAACTTCGCCTCGTCCAGCTCACCCAGAAACGAATCCCGCAGAACCCCAGCACAGTTGACCAATCCGTAAACCGTCTCGCCGTCCCCGACCACCGAATCCACCGCACTGTGCACGCTCTCACGGTCCGACACATCCATCGCGACCTTGACCGCACCGGCCATACCCGCCCGCACCAGATCAAGGCCATCCACCGCACCCTTGAGATCCGCCGCCACCGGGACATAACCACTCAACAGCAACCGGCGGCAGATCGCCTGACCGATCACCCCCGCCCCACCCGTCACGATCACCTTGTTACTCAATCCACGATCCCTTCGAAAAGTGAGCTGCGCTGAAGTCCACCAAGTTTCGTGTCGAAAGAGCTATAGGTCAAGTTTTTAGGACTTTTATTTTTTCTTTGGTCCATTGGGCAGGGCATACGCTTCCAGCTGGTGGTATGGGGTAGCCTGTGCAGACTCGAAGGGGGTCCGGTATGACAGCAGCGAAACCAGCGTTGGTCCCGGTCCGGCAGATCCCGGCCCATGAGCTCGTCGTGGACCAGATGCGGCGGGCCCTGGAGCTCGGGCAGTTCCGTCCGGGCGACCGGTTGCCGACGGAGCGCGAGCTCTCCGAGATGCTCGACGTCTCGAGGACGACGGTCCGCACCGCGGTGGCCGTGCTGGAACGCGAGGGTCTCATAGCGGTCCGCCGGGGCCGCGGCGGCGGGTTCACGGTGCAGGCCCCCGAATACGATCCGGTCGAGATGCGCAGGGAGATGCGTCGCAACAAGCGCGCTGTCCGCGACGCCTTCGACTATCGCGTGGTCGTCGAGACCGGCGCGACCCGGCTCGCGGCCGAGCGACGGCGCGCGGCGGACCTCAACGAACTGCACAAGCTGCTCAACGGTATGGACGAGGCGCTCAAGACCGCGCTCGACGACCAGTCGCCCAAGCACACCACCGAATTCCAGACATTGGACTCGGCATTCCATCTCGGCATCGCGCAGGCCGCCCAGAACGACCGCCTGCTTGACGCGGTGGCCGACGCGCGCCGGCGGATGTGGCTGCCGGTCGGCGCGATCTTCGGCAGGCTGGAGCCGAACGCCAACGACTTTCACGAGTCGATCCTCGAAGCGATCGAGAACCGGGAACCCGAGTTGGCAGCGGCCCGGATGGAAGCCCACATCAACGACACCCGCCACACCATCGAGTCCTGGCTCAAGCGCTGACACGTCACGTCTGAAAGGGAACGCCCGGTGCGATCCTGGGGGGACAGATCGCACCGGGCGGGCATGTGTCGGCCTGGTCAGTTCGCCGGCTCGTGATCGTCGAAGATCGTGCTGCCGATGCGCTGGTAGAGATCCGGGCGCGCCTTGCGCCAGTACAGCGCGAGCAGCATCGATCCGACGGTCAGACCCACCACCGCGTAGGGGATCAACTTGAAGAACAGGGTGTCCGACGCGGTTCCTGCCGCGGCTTGCATGTTCGAGGTCATGAGGTAGATGACGTAGAGCATGCCCGCGCCACCGATGATGGGCGCCAACAACGTTCGCCACCACGAGGCCGTCTCGGGGTGCTGTTTCCTGACGTGGAAGTACACGACCGTGGCGACCGAACACATCGTCTGCACGATCAGCAGCAGAAGCGTCGCCAAGATCGCGACGAGCACGAACAGGTCGGCGTACGGATCGGATCTGGTCAACGAACAGATCACGAGAAGTACCGCGGCAAAGCCTGTTTGTGCCAGCGAGGCCACCCACGGCGACCGGTGCTTCGGGTGAGCCTCACCCAGGCGGTGCCACAGCAGACGGTCCCGTCCGAACGCGAACAGGTACCGCGCAGCCGAGTTGTGGATCGCCAGCGCGCACGCGAACGAACCGCCGACCACCAGCCACTCGAACACCGTCACCGCCCACGAGCCGAGGTGTTCGGCGGTCGGCACGTACAGCAGGTCGAAAGGCGCCGGGCCGGACGCCAATTCGACGGATTTGTCGGGACCGTTGCCGACCACGACACCCCACGAGATGAACGTGTAGAACACGCCGATGCCGATCACCGCGATCATCGTCGCCAGCGGGACGATCCGCTTGGGGTTCTTCGACTCCTCGCCGTAGATGGCCGTCGACTCGAACCCGACCCACGACCAGAACGCCATCAGGAGGCCGAGACCGACGACACCACCTGCGACGTTGTTGGGGCTCAGCGCGGTCATCGGGTTCAGCGACGTGAGGCTCATGCCGTCGGGGTGGTGGATGAGACCCGCGATCGCGGTCATCGACAACATGAGGATCTCGGACACCAGCACCACGCCGAGCACCTTGGCCGCCACCGAGATGTCGAAGTGTGACAACGCCGCGATGGCGACCAGTGCCACCACGGCGTAGACCTCCCACGGCAGGTCGAGTCCGAACTGCGCCGAGAAGGCCTGATCGGCGAACGCCGAGAAGATCCCGACGAGGCCGGCCTCCATCGTCATGTAGGTGACGGCGGGCATGACACCCGCGGCGAGGCCGGGAATCCGTGACCAGGCGCGCGAGACGAAGGTGTAGAAGGCGCCCGCGGCCGTGATGTGGCGGGCCAGCGCCACGAACCCGATGCTGAAGATGGTCAGGACGATGGTGGCGATGAGGAATCCGGCCGGAGCGCCGAGTCCGTTGCCGAAGCCCACGGCCACCGGCAGGTTGCCGGTCATCGCCGTGATCGGCGCCGAGAATGCGACCACCATGAACACGACGCCGGCGAGACCGATCGCGCCGCGCTTGAGGGTGGCCGGATTATCGCGGGGTGCGGCTCTTCCCGTCCCCGTTCCCTGGTCGAATTCAACGGCCATCCGCAACCTGCCTTTCAATCGGTTGTCGAGAGCGTAAGAGCGAAAAGGTCTAAAGACAAGACCCATAAACCTAAACTGTTGACGCGTGACATAACGTTTACACGACCATCTTTCGGCGCGCAGCAGTTTGGTCTAAAGACTAGATATTTTCGCCAAAAGGGTTGTACGACTCTTCGAGGAGGATTGACATGCCCGGTACGCGTACCCCGTCGGCGCCCGTGGTGAGCGAGCAGATGCGCGAGTGTCTGCTCGCGGCGGAAGTGCGTGGGCGCCGTGCCGCGCTACGCGGGAAGGTGAGCCGTCAGGTGCCTGCGCTGGCGGCCGTCTCCCCGGCCAGGTTCGCGATGGCAGTGGCCACCGTTGACGGCACCGAGGCGTACATCGGGGAGGCCGGTACGGGCTTTTCCATCCAGAGCCTGTCCAAGCTGTTCGCGTTGTGTGCGCTGCTGCGGCACGAGCCGGACGTCTGGACCGACGTGGGATGGGTGCCCACGGAGGCGGGCTACGGGTCGGTGGCCGACCTGGAGCGTAACCACTGGCGGCCGCGCAATCCGTTCGTGAACTCGGGAGCCCTTGTCGTCACCGACCGGTTGCTCACCCACACCGGCGATGCGGTCGGTTCGACGATCGCGGTGGTGCGCGCGGGCGATCCCGATGCCGAGGTGCATTCCGACGCGCAGGTGGCGCGCTCGGAAGGTGAGTCCGACCATCGCAACTCGGCCATCGCGCACGTGCTGGCCGAGCACGGCCGGCTGGTCAACGACATCGACCGGGTGCTGCCGCAGTATTTCGCACAGTGCGCGATCACGGCGTCGGTCCGCACGATCGCCCGCGCGGCGCTGTTTCTCGCCGATCGCAGCGGGGAGCGCACCGTCCTCGATCACGACTCCGTGCGCCGGGTCAACGCGGTGTTGCTGACCTCGGGAATGTACGGTGCGGCGGGGGACATCGCCTACCGCATCGGGCTGCCCGCCAAGAGCGGTATCGGCGGCGGCGTGCTGGCGGTGATGCCCGGTCGCGGCACGGTGTGCGTGTGGAGCCCGCCGCTGGACGACGACGGCAACTCGGCAGGCGGTGTCGCCGCGATCGAGGAGTTCGCGCGGTTGGCCGGCTGGTCGGTGTTCTAAGCCGGGGGAGGTGGTGGCGGCCCGGCCGGAGCCACCGGTTCGACAGGGCCGGTGTTGATGATGTTGCCCGTCCCATCGGCGAGGTTGGCGCCGCAGGGCAGGCTGCCGTAGCCCGGGTCGTCCTTCGGCCGGGTGAGCCGAGGTGCGACGAACGTGTCGGCCTGCGCGACGATCTGGTCGTCGACGAGGATCTCGCAGTGCAGATTGGCCGAGTACGGCCAGTCGATACGCACGGTCATCCCCGCGAGCCGCGGATCGGACACCACGCCCGTGGCCTCGAAGGTGCGGCCGGGCAGCATCGTCGGGTCGGCGGTGTTCACCTGGCTGTCGTCGATCTTGTAGGCGATCCTCGCGTTGCGCGACACGCCGTCGATCCTGGCCCGGTAGGTGACGTTGTGCAGTAGCCCCGTCTGGCCTTCGATCTGTGGCGGCGCCGCCGGGTCGACGGGGGGATCGACCGGCGGATCGGCCAGCGCCACGGCGGGGGTGATCTGCGCACCGATGAGCAGCCCCGCAAGCACGGCGGACGTTGCCCATGCGTACTTAGTCGAGCTCATGAAAAGTGACCTTACGCTGCGCGCCAGCTCAGGGCCATGCCCATGGTCGTGAGCCACCCGTCGAGGTCGTATCCGTGGCGGGCCAGGCCGTCGATCGTCGCGGCCGCGGTCTGCATGGCCTGCTCGCCGGTCTCCTGGGGTAGCAGACCGGCCCGCACCGCCGTGAGCAGCTCGTCGACATCGCAGAGTTCGACCCCTCGACCGGTGCGAACCACAAGGTCGAGGTAGTGATCCTCGGAGTGCCACGCGGCGGCGCCGGGCGTGTAGCGGCCGATGTCGAGGTAGAAGTCCTGGTCGCGTTCGTGGCCGGGATTGAAGTGGAAGATCGAGGCGCGGAGCCGGAGGGACGGCAGCAGCCATGACTCCAGGTAATGGAACTGCGGGCGGCCCGGCGTCGGACGCGCCATGTAGAGGCCGAACGGCTCGACGGTGTACACGTCGACGTCCCGCACGACACCTTTCGGATCGGTGTTCGTGCGGGCCACCAGGTCGAATGTCTCGTGTTTGGGCGCGTGAATGGCGTCAGCCTACGCGGTGGGTGAACATCACCGGAACTTGTCGGTAGGCAGTTCTACCCTGGTGAACATGGCCTTCGCGACCGAACATCCTGTGCTCGCCCATTCGGAGTATCGGGCCGTCGACGAGATCGTCCGCACCGGGAAACCGTTCGAGGTCGTCAGCCCGTACGCGCCAGCGGGTGACCAGCCCGCGGCGATCGACGAACTGGAACGCCGCGTCAAGGCGGGTGAGCGCGACGTCGTGCTGCTCGGCGCCACCGGTACGGGTAAGTCGGCCACCACGGCATGGCTCATCGAACGGTTGCAGCGGCCCACCCTGGTGATGGAACCCAACAAGACGCTGGCCGCCCAGATGGCGAACGAACTGCGGGAGATGTTGCCGCACAACGCCGTCGAGTACTTCGTCTCGTACTACGACTACTACCAGCCCGAGGCGTACATCGCCCAGACCGACACCTACATCGAGAAGGACAGTTCGATCAACGACGACGTCGAGCGGTTGCGGCACTCGGCGACGTCGAGTCTGCTGTCGCGCCGGGACGTGGTGGTGGTCGCGTCGGTGTCGTGCATCTACGGCCTGGGCACCCCGCAGTCCTACCTCGACCGCTCGGTCGAGCTGCAGGTCGGTCAGGAGGTGCCGCGCGACGGTCTGCTCCGGTTGCTTGTCGACGTCCAGTACAACCGCAACGACGTGGCGTTCACCCGCGGCACGTTCCGGGTGCGCGGTGACACCGTGGAGATCATCCCGTCGTACGAGGAACTCGCGGTCCGCATCGAATTCTTCGGCGACGAGATCGAGGCGCTGTATTACCTGCACCCGCTCACCGGTGACGTCGTCCGTCAGGTCGATTCGCTGCGGATCTTCCCGGCGACGCACTATGTCGCCGGGCCGGAGCGGATGGCGGCGGCGATCACGTCCATCGAGCGGGAACTCGAAGAGCGCCTCGCCGAGCTCGAAGGGCAGGGCAAGCTGCTCGAGGCGCAGCGGCTGCGGATGCGCACCAACTACGACATCGAGATGATGCGCCAGGTCGGGTTCTGCTCCGGCATCGAGAACTATTCGCGGCACATCGACGGCAGGCCGGCCGGGTCGGCGCCCGCCACGCTGCTCGACTACTTCCCCGAGGACTTCCTGCTCGTCATCGACGAGTCGCACGTGACGGTGCCGCAGATCGGCGGCATGTACGAGGGCGACATGTCGCGCAAGCGCAACCTCGTCGACTTCGGCTTCCGGTTGCCGTCCGCGGTCGACAACCGGCCGCTGACCTGGGAGGAGTTCGCCGCCCGGATCGGGCAGACGGTGTACCTGTCGGCGACGCCGGGCCCGTACGAGATCAGTCAGGCGAACGGCGAGTTCGTCGAGCAGGTCATCCGCCCGACCGGCCTGGTCGACCCGAAGGTGGTGGTGAAGCCGACCAAGGGGCAGATCGACGACCTCATCGGCGAGATCCGCATCCGCACCGAGCGGGACGAGCGCGTGCTGGTCACGACGCTCACCAAGAAGATGGCCGAGGACCTCACCGACTATCTGCTGGAGATGGGTATCCGGGTCCGCTACCTGCACTCCGAGGTCGACACCCTGCGCCGTGTCGAGTTGTTGCGTCAGTTGCGGCTCGGTGAGTACGACGTGCTCGTCGGCATCAACCTGCTGCGTGAGGGCCTCGACCTGCCCGAGGTGTCGTTGGTGTCGATCCTCGACGCCGACAAGGAGGGCTTCCTGCGGTCCACTCGCAGCCTGATCCAGACGATCGGCCGTGCCGCCCGCAACGTGTCGGGTGAGGTCCACATGTACGCGGACAAGATCACCGACTCGATGCGGGAGGCCATCGACGAGACCGAGCGTCGTCGCGCCAAGCAGATCGCGTACAACGAGGCCAACGGCATCGATCCGAAGCCGCTGCGCAAGAAGATCGCCGACATCCTCGACCAGGTCTACCGGGAGGCCGACGACACCGAGTCGGTCGAGATCGGCGGTTCCGGGCGGAACTCGTCGCGCGGCCGCCGTGCTCAGGGCGAGCCGGGCCGTGCGGTCAGCGCGGGCATCGTCGAGGGCAAGGACACCTCCAACATGCCGCGGGCCGAGTTGGCCGACCTCATCAAGGAGCTCACCGACCAGATGATGGCCGCAGCGCGGGATCTGCAATTCGAACTCGCCGCACGCATCCGTGACGAGATCGCCGACCTGAAGAAGGAACTGCGCGGGATGGACGCGGCCGGCCTGAAGTGAGCCGGCCTTGACCTCAACCGCGGTTCACCTTTTAGCGTGTCGTCGTGACTGAAACCGTGACGGCCGAGGCCGCAGGAACCTGGCGAGACCTTCTGGGTCGGCGACATCTCGGGGCGTCGACCGTGCTCGCCGGTGGTGTGCTGCTGTACGCCACCAACCAGTTCTTGACCATCAGTTTGCTGCCGAGCGCGGTGGCCGACATCGGTGGTCAACGGTTCTACGCGTGGGTGACGACGGTGTATCTCGTCGCCTCCGTTGTCGCCGCGACGACGGTGCACTCGGTGTTGATGCGACTCGGCCCCCGGGTGGCATATCTGATGGCGCTCACGGTATTCGGTGCGGGCAGCCTCGGATGTGCGCTGGCGCCCAACATGCAACTGCTGCTCGCCGGACGGCTCGTCCAAGGTTTCGCGGGTGGCCTGCTCGCCGGGCTCGGGTACGCCGTCATCAACACGGCATTGCCGAACATGTTGTGGACCAAGGCATCCGCGTTGGTCTCTGCGATGTGGGGTGTCGGCACCATTGTCGGCCCGGCCTCAGGTGGTCTGTTCGCGCAATACGGATCGTGGCGGTGGGCGTTCGGTGTGCTGGTGATCCTCACCGCGGCCATGGCTGTGCTGGTTCCGATCGCGTTGCCCGCGCGGGGGAGCGATACCGCTGCGCCGCCGGGGATTCCGGTGTGGTCGCTCGGCCTGCTCGGCTCCGCCGCCATGGCGGTGAGTGTCGCGGGCATCCCGCACGATCTGCGCGTCACGGCCGCGATGCTGCTGCTCGGTGTGGCCCTCGTGGTGGCGTTCATCGTCGTCGACCGGCGCGTACGGGCATCGGTCCTGCCGCCCAGCGCCTTTGGCCCCGGCCCGCTCAAATGGATCTACGTGACCCTTGGTGTGCTGATGGCCGCGACGATGGTCGACATGTACGTGCCGCTGTTCGGGCAGCGGTTGGCGCACATGACGCCGGTGGTGGCCGGCTTCTTCGGGGCGGTGCTGTCGGTCGGGTGGACGATAGGTGAGATCGCCAGCGCCTCAGCGCAGAACCGTAGGGTGATCGGTCGCACGGTCGCCGTCGCGCCGTTGGTGATGGCGCTCGGTCTGGTGATGGGCGCCGTGCTGGTTGGTACCGGCATGCCGGTCTGGCTGGTGGTCTTGTGGGCGGTGGCCCTGTTGGTCACCGGTGCAGGCATCGGCATCGCCTGGCCGCACCTGTCTGCGTGGGCGATGAGCAGTGTCGACGATCCCGCCGAAGGGCCCGCTGCCGCCGCCGCCATCAACACCGTGCAGTTGATATGCGGTGCCTTCGGCGCCGGATTGGCCGGTGTGGTGGTCAATCTCGTCAACATCGGCAACCCCTCGGCCGCCACCTGGTTGTTCGCGGCTTTCGCGGCACTTGCCGCGGCCGGCGCCCTTGCCGCGGTGCGTGCGGTGCGGCGGTAGGTGCCCCGCCCCCGCCCGCCCCGTGGGTGGGTTTCTTCGCACCGCGAGCGTGCGCGTCTGCACCCCGACACGCCGCATGTTGTCAGCAGTCGGCGCACGCTCGGCGCCGGCGAGCGTGCGCTTTCGCCAGCGCCAGATGCAATCACCGTGATCCAAACGGTGGAGTGTCTCCATGTGCACTGGCATCGTGGTCCACGATGCGGGTGTGGCTGAGTGGCTAGGCACCGGCCTGCAAAGCCGTTTACACGGGTTCGAATCCCGTCACTCGCTCGAGGCGCAACGCCCTCCTGCGGCACAGCCGCAGGAGGGCGTTCGTCGTTCAGGATCTCGCTGGGCTCGTCGAGTTCGAGCCGAGGAAGGACCCCGCCGCGAACCGCGCCGACATGACCCGAATAATGCTGCCGTGCCCCTGCCGCAAATTGCTGACGTCCTGGCGACGCTCGACATCACCGACTGCGGTCACGACATGTTCGTCGCGACGCAGATCGACAACGACCAGCACCACATCATCGGTGGCCACATCGCTGCCCAGGCGCTGATGGCGGCGAGCCGCACTACGGCAGGACGCGTTCCCAACAGCCTGCACGTCTACCTGCTGCGGGCCGGCGATGCCCGGTACCCGGTCGAGATGCAGGTGGTGAACATGCGCGACGGCGGGATGCTGTCGACGCGCCGCGTGACCGCCCGGCAAGGCGACGAGGTGCTGTTGGAGGCGCTGGTGTCGCTCAGTGACCGGGCGGACACGGTCGACTACCACCAGAGCATGCCCGACGTCCCCGCACCCGAGGATCTGCCGCCGGTCCATGAACTGCTCGGTGAGTACGCCGACGAACTCGACGGGTTCTGGGTGAAACCTCAGTGGATCGAGCGGCGGTACGTCGATGCGCCGCCGCGTTTGGCGCTCGATCAACCCGAACCGCCGGCGCGTACCAGGATGTGGTGGCGCCCAGTGGAATCGATTCCCGACGATCCGGTGCTCAACTGCTGCCTGCTCACGTACGCGTCGGGTACGTCGTTGCTGGAGACCACGGTGACGATGCGACGGACGACGCAGGTTTCGGACTTCTCGGCGTTGATCGACCACACGGTGTGGTTCCAGCGGCCCGCGGATCTGTCGGATTGGGTATTGTCAGACCAGGTGTCGCCCAGCGGTATTCACGGACGTGGCCTGGCGTCGGGAACGATGTACAACCGGTCCGGTGAACTCGTGTGCACGGCGACGCAGGAGATCTACTTCGGTCGCGGGTCCCACAACGGCCGCGGCTGAGGAGTTCGACCGAAACCGTGTGAACCGCACCATAACACGGAGACGGCCGGCCGAGCGGCCGAAAAGTGGCGATCCGCCGACGGTTTGGGTCCTCATCACGCGGAATCCGATGAGGTCGATCACGCGGACGCGGTCGACGGGAACCCGGCGACTTCGCAGTCCGCAGCGTCACCTGCGTCACGGTGTGCCCTGATTTGCGTGTCCGGCGGTTAACATCGGGGCCAACAGACGTCACGTGGTATGAACCGCGCTTGGTTTGCCTGCTGGGCGTGTGGGTGTCGTGATTCGCGCCCCGGCTCAGCTGGTACCGGTTACTGTCTCGGGTGGCGTTGCAACTGACAGTGGGAGGGTATGGATGAGCGCATATCAAACCGTGGTGGTCGGCACGGACGGATCTGATTCGTCGTTGCGTGCGGTGGACCGCGCCGGTCAGATTGCCGCCGCATCGAATGCGAAGTTGATCATCGCCACCGCCTACTTCCCGCAGAGCGAAGATTCGCGCGCGGCCGACGTGCTGAAGGACGAGGGTTACAAGATGGCGGGCAACGCGCCCATCTACGCCATCCTGCGCGAGGCCAATGACCGCGCCAAGGCGGCCGGCGCCACCGACATCGAGGAACGCCCCGTCGTCGGCGCCCCGGTCGACGCACTGGTCGAACTCGCCGACGAGGTCAAGGCCGATCTGCTCGTGGTCGGCAACGTCGGCCTGAGCACGATCGCGGGCCGGTTGCTCGGATCGGTGCCTGCGAACGTGGCACGCCGGTCCAAGACCGACGTGCTCATCGTCCACACCAGCTAACGCTCACCAGCCCCGTTCACGCCACTCGGGCAGGCTCGGGCGCTCGGCGCCCAGGGTGGTGTCGTCGCCGTGCCCGGGATAGACGACCGTGCGGTCGTCGTAGACGTCGAACACCTTGGTGGTGACGTCGCTCAGCAGCTTGTCGAAGTCGCCCGGTTTCCACGTCTTGCCGACGCCGCCCGGGAACAGGCAGTCCCCGGTGAACAGATGGGTGGGGCCGTCGGCGCCGTCGGCGCCGCGCAGGGCCAGCGCCACCGAACCGGGGGTGTGGCCCTGCAGGTGGATGACGTCGAATGTGAGCCCGCCGACGGTGATCTTGTCGCGGTCGGCGAGAATCCGGTCCGGCTCGACCGGTAGCGCTTCGGCGTCGAGGGCGTGCGCGGCGGTCGGGGCGCCTGTGGCATCTGTCACGGATTTCAGCGCGAGCCAGTGGTCCTGATGTTGATGGCTCGTCACGATGAGTGACACCTTCGGAGCGTGCTGTTCGACGAGTCCGATGATCACGTCGGCGTCGTTGGCCGCGTCGATCAGCAGCGTCTCGCCGGTGGATCTGCAGGTCACCAGGTAGCAGTTGTTGTCCATGGGACCCACCGAAGCCTTCACGATCGTGGCGTCGGCGAGAGTGCGACGCGCTGCCGTACCTGGCTCGACGTGTCCGGTGTAGGTGTCGTCGACCGGGATGCTGGATGGGGTCTCAGAGGGGGTCATAGCGCCACCGTATCGGGCTTGTCGGTGGTGGCGCATAGCATGGGCATGAACTGCGTCATGCGGGGTACAGAGCATGTCCGGACCGCATGTCTGGACCCTCGCCGACCAGGAAGGAAACCGTTGGCTGACCGTCTTGTTGTCAAGGGTGCCCGCGAGCACAACCTGCGTGGTGTCGACCTCGATCTGCCACGCGACGCCTTGATCGTGTTCACCGGATTGTCCGGTTCCGGTAAGTCCTCGCTGGCGTTCGACACCATCTTCGCCGAGGGCCAGCGTCGCTATGTGGAGTCGCTGTCGGCGTACGCCAGGCAGTTCCTCGGCCAGATGGACAAACCGGACGTCGACTTCATCGAGGGTCTGTCGCCCGCGGTGTCGATCGACCAGAAGTCCACCAACCGCAACCCGCGGTCGACGGTCGGCACCATCACCGAGGTCTACGACTACCTGCGTCTGCTGTACGCCCGCGCCGGCACGCCGCACTGTCCGGTCTGCGGTGAACGCATCGCGCGGCAGACACCGCAGCAGATCGTCGACCAGGTGCTCGCGATGGACGAGGGGCTGCGGTTCCAGGTGCTCGCACCCGTCGTGCGCACGCGCAAGGGTGAGTTCGTCGACCTGTTCGAGAAGCTCAACAGCCAGGGCTACAGCCGTGTCCGGGTGGACGGTGTGGTGTATCCGCTGACCGACCCGCCGAAGCTCAAGAAGCAGGAGAAGCACGACATCGAGGTGGTCGTCGACCGGTTGACGGTCAAGGCCTCCGCCAAGCAGCGGCTCACCGATTCGATCGAAACCGCGCTGAACCTCGCCGACGGCATCGTGGTGCTGGAGTTCGTCGACCGCGAGGACGACCACCCGCACCGTGAGCAGCGGTTCTCCGAGAAACTGGCGTGCCCCAACGGTCACCCGCTCGCGGTCGACGACCTCGAACCCCGCTCGTTCTCGTTCAACTCGCCGTACGGCGCGTGCCCCGAGTGCACGGGGCTGGGCATCCGCAAGGAGGTCGATCCGGATCTCGTGGTGCCCGACCCCGAACTGACGCTCGCCGAGGGCGCCGTCGCGCCGTGGTCGGTGGGTCAGAGCGCGGAGTACTTCACGCGCATGCTGGCGGGTCTCGGGGAGGAGATGGGCTTCGACGTCAACACGCCGTGGAAGAAGCTGCCCGCCAAGGCGCGCAGGGCGATCCTCGAGGGCTGCGACCACCAGGTGCACGTGCGGTACAAGAACCGCTACGGCCGCACGCGGTCGTACTACGCCGACTTCGAAGGCGTCATGGCCTTCCTGCAGCGCCGCATGGAGCAGACCGACTCCGAGCAGATGAAGGAGCGGTATGAGGGCTTCATGCGCGACATCCCGTGCCCGGAGTGCAACGGCACGCGCCTCAAGCCCGAAATCCTCGCTGTCACGCTGTCGGCGGGCGAGTACGGCGCGAAGTCCATCGCTGAGGTGGCCGAACTGTCGATCGCCGATTGTGCGGACTTCCTGAACTCGTTGACGCTGGGTCCGCGCGAGCAGGCCATCGCCGGACAGGTCCTCAAGGAGATCCAGTCGCGGCTGGGCTTTTTGCTCGACGTGGGTCTGGACTACCTGTCGCTGTCGCGCGCCGCGGCGACGCTCTCCGGCGGTGAGGCCCAACGCATCCGGCTTGCCACACAGATCGGTTCCGGTCTCGTCGGCGTGCTCTACGTGCTCGACGAACCCTCGATCGGTCTGCACCAGCGCGACAACCGCAGGCTCATCGACACCCTGGTGCGGCTTCGCGACCTCGGCAACACGCTGATCGTCGTCGAGCACGACCTCGACACCATTGCGCACGCCGACTGGATCGTCGACATCGGCCCGGCCGCAGGCGAGCACGGCGGCCAGATCGTGCACAGCGGCACCTACGAGGACCTGCTGCGCAATCCCGAATCGCTCACGGGCGCTTATCTGTCCGGCAAGGAGAGCATCGAGGTTCCGGCGATCCGCCGACCCGTCGACAAGAAGCGGCAGATCACCGTGGTCGGCGCACGCGAGAACAACCTCAAGGAGATCGACGTCTCGTTCCCGCTCGGGGTGCTGACTTCGGTCACCGGCGTCTCGGGTTCGGGCAAGTCGACGATGGTCAACGACATCCTGGCCACGGTGCTCGCCAACAAGCTCAACGGCGCCCGCCTGGTACCGGGGCGTCACACACGCGTCAACGGGCTTGATCAGCTCGACAAATTGGTGCGCGTGGACCAGTCACCGATCGGGCGTACCCCGCGCTCCAACCCGGCGACCTACACCGGCGTGTTCGACAAGATCCGGTCGCTGTTCGCGGCGACCACCGAGGCGAAGGTGCGCGGGTACCAGCCGGGCCGGTTCTCGTTCAACGTCAAGGGCGGCCGGTGCGAGGCCTGCTCGGGTGACGGCACCATCAAGATCGAGATGAACTTCCTGCCGGACGTCTACGTCCCCTGCGAGGTGTGCCACGGCGCCCGCTACAACCGCGAGACGCTCGAGGTGCACTACAAGGGGAAGACCATCTCCGAGGTGCTCGACATGTCGATCGAGGAGGCGACGGCGTTCTTCGAGCCGATCAGCTCGATCCACCGGTACCTCAAGACGCTCGTTGACGTCGGGCTCGGGTATGTCCGGCTGGGACAGCCTGCGCCGACGCTGTCCGGCGGTGAGGCGCAGCGCGTCAAGCTCGCCGCCGAACTGCAGAAGCGCTCGACCGGTCGCACCATCTACATCCTCGACGAGCCCACCACGGGTCTGCACTTCGAGGACATCCGCAAGCTGCTCAAGGTGATCAACGGCCTTGTCGACAAGGGCAATACGGTCATCGTCATCGAGCACAACCTGGATGTCATCAAGACCTCGGACTGGATCATCGACATGGGTCCCGAGGGCGGCGCCGGTGGCGGCACCGTCGTCGCAGCCGGTACCCCCGAAGACGTCGCGGCCAGCCCGGACAGCTACACCGGCAAGTTCCTGGCCGAGCTGCTCGACGTGCCGAGCCCGAAGCGCAAGCGACGCAAGGTCAGCGCATAACCGGGTTTCCGGTCAGCCCTTCGACAGCGGCGCCGGGAACCTCGGTTTGACCTGCACCTCGGACAGCCATTCGGTGAGCTCATCTGCTTTGCGCTGCAGTGCTTTCCGGGCGGCGGCCGTCACATCGGTGGCCAACCGCACCTGCACCCGGCCATCGCTGTCATGCGCCCAACTGCCGACGACGCGGCCATCGGCCCACGCCGTGGGCCCGGCGTTGCCGTTACGGTCGAACACCTGATGCCGAAGCCCCTCGAGGTACCACTCGCGGTCGAACCAGCCCATGGTCGTGACATCCAGGCCCGGGAGCAGCGCCACCCACCGCCCGGGTTCCGGCTCGGGATCCAGGTCCTCAGGCAGTACGTAGCCGGGGCCGTCGGAACCCTCCACCTCGACCTGCACGGCGCCGATGTCGCGCAGTGCCTGCCTGGCCCAGGTCAACGTGTGGCCGAACCACCACTTCACGTCGGCCACGGTCGCTGGACCGAACACCGCGAGCCAGCGGCGCACCAGTTCGGCGCGGGCATCGTCGGCCGGGGCGGGAACATACATCGAGCCCAGCCAGTCGGCCGTGGTCGCCCACCGCGGCCTTGACACCGTCCACGAGCCCTCGTTGGGACCGCGCATGATCTCGCCGTGTACGCCGAGAACCGTCAAAACCCGTGGCGCCAAGGGTGTCTCGCCGCCCCAGCTCTTGCCGGGAGCGGGGTCGTGACTGCCCGCCAGTTCGGGCAGTGCAGCTCGTAACTGCCTGGCGCTGGTCGGGCCGTGCTCCTCGAGGTGGCGCAGCACCGCCGCGCGGGCGACCTTCACCCAGGTTTCGCCGTCCGGCGCCAATCCGGCCTTCTGAGCATCCGCGACCAGCTTGCGTAATTCGTTGGCGGCCACGCGGTCGCTGGCCCCGGACTGGATGTGCGGCAGGTCCCCGACACTGACCAGCCACAGGGTGCGGCGCATCGCGAGGTGTTTGACGACGGTGCGACGCTCATAGAGCCCGGTGTCCAGATCGGCGACCGTGAATCCCGGAAGCCGTGCCCACAGCGACAGATACGGTGTCGCCGGGTCGGTGGCGTGCAGGCCCACGAAGCCGCGGACGGTGCCCTCGAGAGATTCGGCGGGGTGGTCGGGGCTCAGGAAGTGCCGTCGCGCAAGCCGTGCCCGACGCTCCGCGATCGTGAAAACCCGCATCTCTCAGTGCTTCTCGTCCTCTTGCATCGACTTGCGGATCTGCTCGAGACGTTCGGCTGCCGCACGTTGACGTTCCTCGTACTGTTCTTGTGCGTGTCGCCCCTCGGGAGTCTCGGCGGCGAGCTCCGATGAGCCGATCGCGGTACCGAAGCGGGTCTCGATCTTCTCCCGCACCGCATCGAAGGTCGGTACGCCGGACTCGGTGTAGCCGGTCTCCTCAGGTGCCGGGCCGGGCTCGGGCTGATCGCTCATGGGCCCACGGTACCTGTCTCAACCCGGCGCGACCTGCACCAACCGACATTTCTTGGGATCGGTAGCACGCCACCGGACATTGACTTGAGACACGACGGAGCCATCGGGGCGACGCGGAAGGTAAGGGGACCAACATGAATCGAGTGATCGCTGGAGCCATGGGACTGCTCGCGGCAGGCACCATCCTGGTCGGCTGCTCGGACGACAAGCCACAGGCGGCACCGAGTCCGGCGGCCGCGGACGTGAAGACCGGCGGGAACACCCAGGTCAAGGTCGACGGCAAGGATCTACCCGGGCTCGACCTGAACTCGGTGACGTGCGTCAAGCAGGGCGGGCGCGTCAACGTGGCCAGCGCCGCGATCGGCGGGCAACAGGGTCTCGGTGTGGTGATGACCGACGAGGCCAGCCCCAAGGTCGAATCGCTGGGTCTGGTCTACGAGGGCAGCGCGCTCGCGGTCAGCGAGAACATGGGCGTCAAGGTCGGTTCGGCCAAGGTCGAGGTCGACGGCGACACCTACACGATCACGGGTGAGGCCTCCGGGGCTGACCTGAACAACCCGATGGCCGGGATGATCACCAAGCCGTTCGCCATCACGGTGAGCTGCAGCTGATCCATCCCGGGCGGCGGGCGTGCCGAGGGCATACCTCTGGCGCGCCCGCCGCTTTCCTATGATGCGAACGTGACCATCGCGGGGGAGTTGGAGCGCGCGCGTCACCTCGCCTTGTCCGCCGACGAAGGTCAGGCACGGGACCTCCTGGTCAGCCTGCTGCCGCAGATCGAACAGGCCGACCGCGACGACCACGCCCTCGAGGTCTTCGCCCAGCTGGGCGAGATCTATCTGGTCCGCAGCGCCTATGACGGTGTGGCCGAGTGCATTCAGCGCATGCGGGACTGCCTGGCGATCTATGTCGGGATCCGGGCGGGCCGGATGCCCGAGGCGGCCGCACAGGTGCGGATGTCCGCCGCCGGCGTCGACCACATGATCTGCCGGTACACACGGCGCGCGGACTTCCTGGCCGCGGGCCTCGCGGCCGCTCAGGGTGATCACGACCGCGCCGCCGGACACCTCGACGCACTGATCACGCTGATGGGCCCCGATGATCTGGAGCTCGAGCATCGGCGTCTGATCACGCACGCGCGCATCCTGGTCGCGACGGGCCTGTGTGACGACGATCTGTATGCGCGGTCCGCTCCGTTGTGGGACGCCGTCATCGCCTCGCTGGCCGACCTCGCGGGTGCCGACGCCGAGGACGATCACCTGTTCGTCGCGGGCGCGTTGGGCTACGGCCGGTTCTGCGTGGAATCCGGGCGGCTCGACGAGGCGCAGCCCTGGCTGCGGCGGGCGGGGGCCAGGGCCGACGCGCGAGGCTGGGCGTTGCCCCGGGCCCGGACGCAACTGGAGCGGGCCGCGGCGTGTTGGACCGCCGGGCAGTACGCCGAGGTCCAGGACCTCGTGACCGAGGCGTACCCGGTGATCGCCGAGCACGCCCGCGCGCACGACGTGTCCCGGAGTTGGCTGTACTTCGGCCTGATCCGCATGGGGATCGGCGCTTTGCGGGAAGCGAACACCTGCTGGGAACACGCTGAACGGCACTGGCGTGAGCTCGGCAAGCCTCTGCACATCCATCGAATCCTTTTGCAGCGCAGCTGGTTGTCGATCTTCCGCGGTGCATTCGACGAGGCCGCGCGACTGGTGGCCGAGGCGCGGGAACTCCTGGACTCCTCACCTCGGCACAGCTGGCTGCAGTACGCCCGGCTCGACGACCACCTGGGTAGCATCCTGCGGGCCGAGGCGCTGGCCGAGATGGGTTTCGACGGCCTCGGCAAGCCGGACCAGAGCTGGCAGCAGGTCGAGGTCGCACACAAATCGGGCAAAGGGTTCTTCCGGTGTCGCCCTGGCAGCCCCAGGTATCTGCGCGGGATGGCCAAGTTGGAGCAGGCCGCCGACCTCAAAGTTCCCGCCGCACTGGCGGTGGACTCGGTGCGCCACACCATCGTCGATGCCGGCGCCCGGATGCGTTGGGCCAGTTGTGTCTCCGCGCCGATGCTGGCCGGTGCGTTCGCCGTGGCGTGGGAGTGGGACAACACCGAGCTGATCAGCGAACTGGTCGAATACCACACTGCGCGAGGTTCCTTCAGCACAGAGCCGAGCCCTCAGTCGGCGGGGGACTGGGCCGGCACGGCGACGGCACCGACGCCGATGGAGGCCGAACTGGCGCCTGAACTGGCGGTCGCGGCGCGTGCCGGTGCGGTCGGCGAGGGTGGTCTCACCCGCCTGGGCCCGCTGCCGCCGCTGCGGATGGACCCGCAGACCGGCCCTATCCTGAGCCGGTACCGCGATCTGGCGAGGCAGCGCTATGGCCGTGAGGTCACCGCGGCCGAACCGGAATGGGCGACCTGGCCGTGACCACGACGTTGGTCCTGCGTTTCGCCGACGTCGGCGTCGCGACCTACGCGAGCCTACGGGTGGTGGGGCAGCCGTCGCGCACCTTGAGATGGGTGCTCGAAGAACCGGATCTGCCCGCCGTGTACGACGCGCTCGACAACGCGCTTCCCGACCCCCGCGGCACCGAACCGCTCCCGGCTGCGGTTGAAAGATCGCTGACGACTGGCCCTTTCGCCGATCCGAAGCGCGAGCTGAAGTTCGCCAAGAAGCTGGGCGGCCACCTGATCCCACCTGCCGCCTGGAAATTGTTGGTCGACTGCGTGTCCGCGCCGCGGGCGACGTTGTTCATCACACCGAGTCCGAAGTTGGCGCGGGTGCCCTGGGGCCAGCTGGCGATGCCCGGGCTGCAGAAGTTCCGGTTGATGGAACTGGCGGATGTGCTGATGGCGGTACCGCCCAACATCGTCCACGCACCGCGGCGGTCGGTGAGCTGGGCGCAGCGCCGTGACAACCCCGCGCTGCTGGTGCTCGATCCCCGGATTCCCGGGCAGCGACCCGATTCGCCGCTCGGCTCGGTCCTCGGCAGGCCTTCGCCCGACACCGCGTTGTCGCGTCATTTCGCCCCGTCGGTGGAGCACCGGCGGGTGTTGCCGGAGGTCGCGGACCCGGTCGAACTGTTCCGTCGGCCCGACGTCGACCGTTCCTGGCTGGCACGGGCGTGCGAACGCGAACCGGCACGTCTGTTGTACGTCGGGCACGCCAGCGCCGCCGGCGGCGATACCGCCGACCGCGCTGCGCTGCACCTCGCCGAACCTCAGCCGTTGAGCGCCGCCGACGTGATCGCGCAGGGATTTCCGGTTCCGCCGCGGGTGGCGCTCATGGCGTGCGCATCCGGCGGGGACTACCGGTTCGACGAGGCCACCGGTCTGGTGGCGGCCATGGTGCTCGGCGGTGCGCAACTCGTCACCGCCACGTTGTGGTCGCTGCCCACCACCGCCGGCTTTCGCACGTTCACGCCGTCGGCCCACACCGGCGATGTGGACGCCGATCCCATGGCCGACACCGTGATCGGCGTCGATTCTGCGCACACCGAAGAGCACGCGGGCATCGCGGTGAACCGGTGGCAGCGCGCACAGATGCGTCGCTGGCGTGAGGGCGATACGACCGCGAGCCCGCTGTACTGGGCGGCCCTGGCCACGTTCGCGGTCGACGGCGCCCGCTGAGTCTCGCTCAGGACGGGGATACACACGCCGCGATGGTGCGCTCGTCGTCCGGTCGGTAGTACACGTCGATCACACTGCCGGGGAGCACCTTGTTCAACGACGACACCGGGATCGATGTCGTCTCCCGGGCCGGGAACTGCCCGCCGCCGACGCGGGCCACCATGACGTCGAGTTCGACCTCGCGAAAATCCGCACGTGCCACACCGGTGGTCCGCATCCCGGTGATGACACCGCGGGTGCGGATCCCGGTACGCATCAATCCGACCTGGGTACTGGTCAGTACCCCTTTGCGGATGAGCACCTGGTCGAACTCGGCGACCAGTTCGGAAAGCGTGATCAGGCGTTCGGTGGCCTCGGCGTCGCACGGGGGATCGTCATCCGTTCGCCGGGAGGTCGTGGTCGCCGCGCGCAAGGCGGTCGCTACGCCGAAGCACGCGACGCACAGGACGGTGAACAGCAGAGTGTCGGTCATCTGCCCAGCGTCGGGCGCGCGAACGGCTACCGAACCCAAGTTCGGCCCCTCTATCCTGGTGCCGGTGAGCACCGGGTCCGACATCGCGTCTGCGGTCGCCGCGGTGGGCGCGACCCAACCGAGGCGCGCGGTGATCGACCGGGCCTGGCGGACCATCGGCTCCGGCGTCGAGGTGCTCAGCGGCGAGGACGGTGCACCGTTGCGCCGCACCGTCAAACGCATCATCGATCCGTTGGTGCTCCGGCTGCGCAGCAACACCCAGTTCTCCTCGGCCGTGCTGGACCCGGACACGGCGGCCCACATGCATGCCGAGATCGTCGGCGCCGCACCACGGTTGCGTGCCACCGCGGCCTGGTTCACGCTGCTCAAACAGGAGCGCAGGCATCAGCGCATCACCACGGGCAACGCGCAGGAACTCTACTTCCCGGCATGCTTCGAACTCGCGGTCGTGCGGGGGATGCCCGGTCCCGACGCGAACGCCGTGGCGCGGCAGACCCTGGCCGACATCCACGGCGGCCGTGACCGTACGGCTGTCGAAGTGCTCAACCGCCATGTCACCGACCCGCACGTGGTGCGGCAGTTGCAGCGCCAACTGCAGCGCAGCTGGGCCGACGTGGCGGCGTCCGGCGCGATCACCGGCCCGTTCTTCTCGGGCCTGACCACAGTGCTCGGGCTCGCCGACACCCACAATGCCGAAGCGGCCCGCCAACGGGTGTGGTCAGCGTTGATCGCCGACGCCACGCCGTACAACCTCGGTGCGCTCGCCCGGCGGCCCGGCGCCGACCTGCCATGGTCGCTCACCGAGATCGGATTGTGTTCGGAAGTGCCGCAACAACCTCCGCCGATCGAGCCGGCGGACGGCAAGGACCGGCCGCTGGACCGCAGCGTGGTGGACCGCGTACGCGCGACGCTGCGCCGCGCACTCGACCGTGATGAGCTGCCCGACGTGCCGCTACTGTGCGCCGAGGAGGTGGACCGTGCGTGTGCCCCATGGGGTCTGCTGGCCGAGGACAACCAGGCCGCCCTGCTCGCCGGTATCGAGGTCGCGACCGAGTTGCGCCCACTGGCCGATTCCACGCCGACGCGGTACCACGTGTCGTCGCGCATCCAGACCAGGCTCGCCAAGGAAGCGTACGTGTTGCGTGCGCGTCGCTACCTGACCGGCGACGGGCCGATCCATCCGCGTCAGCAGCAGGTGATCGACGAACTCGGCGCGTTCGCACGGCCGTACGTGAGCCGGCTGTGGGCCAGGCTGCACGGCCGCGACGTGTGGCAGGAATCGTGCCGCGACGTCGACGATCTGCGTGCACTGCTCGAAGGTGTCGCGCGATCGGTCAGCCTGGATCACCGCCAACGGATCAAGTCGATGCTGGAAGTGCAGGTGGCGGGATGACGCGACCGACACGGCTGACGCCGCCCCTGCCCCTGGTCGCGGTGCTCGAGGTCAGCGGCGCGGTGCTGTCGTGGGTCGCCGACGACGATCCCGCCACCCCGCCCACCATCGACTTCACCGATCCGCTTCGCGCCGACTGGCTCTGGCGGGTGGTCGGCGAGGACCGTCACGTCGCGGTGCTGAACGGTCGTACTGCCGAGGTCGAGGTGCTGCCCGGATCCACGGATGCACTGCGGCGGTTGGCGATCGGTCACTGGTTGCGCCGCTGGTGGCCCGCCAGTGTGCGCGACGGCATCGCCGAGCTGGGTCCCGCGCTGCTCGACGCCGAACTCGCGCTCGCCACCGCGGCCGCCGAGGAGTTCTTCACCGACGACACCCTCGATTCCGACGTGGCCGGGCTGCTGGTGCCGCACACCGCACGGTTGGACATGCTGGCGGCCGAGGGTGATCCACGTGTCACCGCGTTGATCGACCGGTGCCGCGACCTGGCGGCCGACATCGGCGTGGACTGGGCCACCACCGGTCCGGACACCGAGGCCGCTCCCGCGCGCCGCGCGGACTACGCGTTGGCGGCCGGGACCGGTTACGCGCGGCGCGACGCGATTGCCGGGGGAGTGGCGTCGGTGAACTGGTTGGCGGTGCCCCCCGGCATCTTCGATGCGGCCGAGGACACCGTGGAGTGGTCGGTGCGCAGCGCCGACGACGGGACGGTCGATGCGCTTGTGCAGGTGGCTCTTTCTGGCACCGGGCACGCCGACGGTATCCCGGTGACGATCCGCTGCGGCGGCCACGGCGGCACGGCAGTTCTCGACGTCGACGGGCGGGCCGAGGTGGCGATGGTCAGCGGCGAGCGCCCCATGACCGAGACCGAGGCGTGGAACCAGGACTGGAGCGCCGCCGAGGTGCATGTCGGCGCCACCGTCACCGGCAACGCCGACGAGGACGCGCAGACCCGTGCCCGGGTTCGGGCACTGGCCCGCACCCGGCTGGCTGCCCCGGCGGCCGACGCGTTCCTCGCCGAGATCCTGGCTGCCGAATCCGATTACTGACAGGCTATTTCGTGCCTGCGGTCTTGCCGGTCTCGATGAACGCAGGTGACCGCGGTGCGGTGGGCAGCCCGACCGCCGGGACGTCCGGTGTGCCGATCGCGCCGGAAAGCCACGGCAGCGATGCGGTGAAGGCCTGCGACGCGAAAGGCCAGTCGTGCGTGCCGGGCTGGGTCACCACCGCACAGGCGATGCCGTGGCTCGACCCCAATGTGCACAGGGAGTTGGCGGCCTTGGCTTGATCGTTGAGGGGGGCGGTGGGTCCCCCGCTGTTGACGTCGAACCATCCGGACAATCCGTGATACGGCCCGTGCCGGTTGATCACCGTCGTCGGGTCGAACGCATCCCAGGCGGCGGCGTTCCCGCCGAACAGCCGGGCGACGGTCTGGGCCTTGTCGCCCGAGTTGGGTGCGATGTCACCGGCGATGTCGACGAACGCGCTGAACATGTCGGGATGCATGACCGCGAGATCCACCGCGCAGGTCCCGCCCATCGACCAGCCCACGATGCCCCAGTTGGCGGCCGCGGGGCTCACCCCGTAGTGCGCTTCCAGGTACGGCACAACGTCTTTCGTGAGGTGATCGGCGGAGTTGCCGCGGCTGCCGTTGACGCATTCGGTGTCGTTGTTGAACGCGCCACCGGGATCGACGAACACCATTACCGGCGCGAAGCCGTGGTGGGCGGCCGCGAAATCGTCCATGGTGGTGATGACATTGCCCGCCCGCATCCAGTCGGCGGGCGTGTTGAATTCGCCGCCGATCATCATCACCGTCGGCAATCGGGGCGGCGGGTTGGCCGCGAACCAGGCCGGCGGCAGATACACGTACTCCTCGCGGTGGCGGAAACCCGATGCCGTGTTGGGGATCTGGACGGGTACCACGGTGCCCTTGGCGGGGATCGCACCGTCACGCTGCATCGCGACGACCGTCACCTCGTCGGTCTGATCGGGCAGCGGCCCGGCGGTCAACTGGCTCCACGCGGTCTGCACCCACGGGAAGTACCCGACCCACAGATTGAGCGCGAGTGCGGCGCACAGCACGCTCATCGGGATCGCGAGTGCCGAAACCCCTCGCCGCCACCACCGGCTGCCCGACCAACCCGCCACGAGGATTACCACCGCCGCGCCGCTGATCGCGATCCACACCCACAGCGACCGCGGCGCCGGGTTGCCGGCCAGACCCTCGCTCTGGATGTACCAGTACGTGCCCAGCGCCAGCACACCGCCGATCGCCGCGGCCACGGGCAACCAGATCAGGCGCCAGCGCCAGGTGCGCCAGCCCACGGCAACGATCAGTGTGACGGCGGTGACGACCTGCACTGTCGTCGGTATCCAGCCGTGCATCAAGGACAGGTGGTGGGTGAAGGTCACGGCCCAATCGTGACCGCCGATGCTTACGGTCGGCTGTGTGTTTGCTGCTAACGCGGTTTGGCGAGCGGGAACGGCAGCGTCTCGCGGATGCTGCGCCCGGTGATCATCATGACCACACGGTCCACACCCATGCCCAGGCCACCGGTCGGCGGCATCGCGTACTCCATGGCCTGCAGGAAGTCCTCGTCGAGTTCCATGGCCTCCGGGTCACCGCCGGCCGCCAGCAGCGACTGCTCCTGCAGGCGGCGGCGCTGCTCGACGGGGTCGGTCAGCTCGCTGTACGCGGTGCCGAGTTCGACGCCCCACGCCACCAGATCCCACCGTTCTGCGACACCCGCAATGCTGCGATGTGGCCGGGTGAGCGGCGACACCGATGTCGGGAAGTCCTTGTAGAACGTCGGTTCGGTGGTGTGGTCCTCGACCAGGTGCTCGTACATCTCCAGCACCACCGCACCCGCATCCCAGTGCGTCAGGTAGGGGATACCCGCCGAATCACACAGGCGCCGTAGCTCACTCAGCTCGGTGTCGGGCGTGATGTGCTCGCCGATGGCCTCCGAGACCGCGTCGTGCACGGTCTTGACGGCCCACTGTCCGGAGATGTCGACGGGTTCGAGCACCCCGTCCTCGCGCGGGCGCAGGAAGACCTGTGCGCCGTTGGCGGCCTGCGCCGCGTTCTGGATCAGTTCGCGGCAGCCGTCGATCCACACGTTGTAGTCGGCATGCGCCTGATAGGCCTCCAACAATGTGAACTCGGGATTGTGGCTGAAGTCGACGCCCTCGTTGCGGAAGGCGCGTCCCAGTTCGAAGACCCGCTCGACACCGCCCACGCACAAGCGTTTCAGGTACAGTTCCGGCGCGATCCGCAGATACAGGTCCAGGTCGTAGGCGTTGATGTGGGTGAGGAACGGCCGGGCATTGGCGCCGCCGTGTATCTGCTGCAGGATCGGGGTCTCCACCTCGAGGAAACCCTTGGCGTACAGCGTTTCCCGGATGGCGTGCAACGCGCCGCTGCGGGCCCGGATCAGATCGCGCGCCTCGGTGTTGACCGCCAGGTCGACGTAGCGGGCCCGCACCCGGGCCTCCTGATCGGTGAGGCCCTTCCACTTGTCGGGCAGGGGACGCAGGCACTTGCCGATCAGCCGCCAGCGCTCGACCAGCAGCGAGCGGGTCCCCTTGCGGCTGAAGCCCATCGAACCGGTCACCTCGATGAGGTCACCCAGGTCGATCGTGGCGGTGAAATCGGCCGTCGCCCCCTCGGACAGTGCGGCGTTGTCCAGGAGCAACTGCACCTCACCGGACCAGTCCCGCAGTTGCGCGAACAGCACCCCGCCATAGTCACGGATCCGCAGGACGCGGCCCGCCACCGACAGCGTCTCACCGTCGGGCGCATCCAGGGCGGCTGCGACGGTGTGCGTGGGCGGCTGCCCGACGGGATAGGCGTCGACCCCATCGCCCTGCAAGGCCTTGAGCTTCGCCATGCGCACCCTCACCTGCTCGGGCAGCCGAGGTTCGTCCTCGGCTTCGGGCAGATCGCCCCGCAACCCCGAGACGTCGGGTGCGCTGCCGTCGCGGTGCAGTCGTCCCGACCGCACGAGATTGTCCGGTGCCGCGATGTGCTCGCCGGTGTGCTGTTTGTTCCGTCGTGAGAACGGCAGCACCAGGAAGCCCTCCGCGATCACCGATGCGACGCCGACGCGCGGCACCATCCGCGCATCCTCGTAACACGCGTACCGCGGCACCCACTCCGGCTGGTACTTCATGTTGGACCGGTACAGGCTCTCCAACTGCCACCAGCGGGAGAAGAACACCAGCAGACTGCGCCACAGCCGCGCGACCGGTCCCGCACCGAGTTGGGCGCCCTGCTCGAACGCCGATCGGAACATCGCGAAGTTCAGTGAGATACGGCTGATCCCGATGTCCTCGGCCTGCATGCACAGCTCGCTGACCATCAGTTCGATGGTGCCGTTGGGGGACTGCGGCGAACGACGCATGACGTCCAGCGAGACGCCGTTGCTGCCCCACGGCACGAGCGACAGCATCGCCACCACCTGCGCGTCTTCCTGTTGGCCGCCTCCCTGTACGGCCTCGACCAGCAGGCAGTCGTCGTCGGCGGGATCGCCGAGCCGGCCGAGCGCCATGGAGAACCCGCGTTCGGTCTCGGTGTCGCGCCACGCGTCGGCCCGTTGGATCACCGCGGCCATCTCGTCGCCCGAGAGTTCGCGGTGCCGCCGGATCCGTACCGAGGTGCCCGCGCGGCGCGCACGGGTGACCGCCTGCCGCACCGCCCGCATGTCGGGGCCCGACAACCGGAAGCGGTCCGGGTGCAGGATCGCCTCGTCGCCGAGTTGCAGCGCGTTGAGGCCCGCGGCGCGGTATGCCTCGGCGCCGGCGAGGCTCGCGCCCATCACGCCGGGCGCCCAGCCGTAGGCCTGGCACAGCTGCAACCACGCCCCGATCGCCTGCGGCCACGCCTTGGGGTCACCGACGGGATCGCCACTGGCCAGGCACACGCCGACCTCGACCCGGTAGGTGATCGCGGCTCGCCCGTTGGACGCGAACACCACCGACTTGTCGCGGCGGGTCGCGAAATAGCCGAGCGAGTCGTTCTTGCCGTAGAGCTCGAGCAGCCCGCGAATGGCGGATTCGTCCTCACCGGTGAGCGCGTTCGACGCCCGCTGTGACTGGAACAGCACTATCGCCGCGGCCATCAGTGCCAGCGCGCCGAACAGGCCGAAGATCGCGTTGAGCAGCGTGTGCGAGTAACCCTCGAACACCTCGGTGGGCACGGTCGCGAACCCACTCACCCGGTTGATCGCGTACGGCAGCCGCCATTCGGGATCGAGGGTTCCCGGGAATGCCTGCAGCAGTCCCCACGCCACGAGGATGCCGATGGCGTTGCCGGCGACCAGCACGGCCGCGGATTTGAGCAATGCGCCGCGACGCACCTTGGCCCAGAACTCTTTCCGGGCCACCACCAGGAACACCATGGCGGCGACGTGGAAGACGATGCCGATGAGCTCGCCGACGTCCTCGGCGACGGTGTCGCCGCCCGCGACCAGATCGCCCACGTTCCACCCGATGGCGCCCACCAGGTAGAGCACCAGGATCCACCACGCGATCCGCTTGCGGGCCGCCAGCGCCGCGGCCAGCAGCGCCAGCACGAACGCCCACGCGAAGCTGGTGTCCGGGAAGTTGAAGATGTAGTCGTTGACGAACTCGCGCGGCACCCGGATGAGCGAGCGCACCAGCGGGGAGACGCTGGCGATCAACGACAGGGTCGCGATGACGCCGACGGTCCAGCCCGCGGCCGCGGGCACCCAGGCCACCCGCGAGGACGGGCGTGCCGGGCTGTGTTCAACGCGACTGATCACGGTCATAGGCCGGGAGAATATGCCCTCTGACCGGGAAAAGCTGGGAGTCGCGCCGCCACGGCGGCGCGACGGGTTCACCAGACCGGGCCGGTGTACTTCTCGCCGGGCCCCTTACCTGGCTCGTCGGGTGCGGCGCTCGCCTCGCGGAACGCCAGCTGCAGACTCTTCAGGCCGTCGCGCACCGGGCCGGCGTGCGGGCCCAGGTACTCCACGGACGCCGTCACCAGACCGGCCAACGCGGTGATCAGACGCCGCGCCTCGTCGAGATCGCGATATGGGCTATCGTCGGGGTCCTCGTGGGACAGCCCGATCTTCTCGGCCGCGGCGCTCATCAACATGACCGCGGCCCGGGTGATCACCTCCACCGCCGGGATCTCGGCGAGGTCGCGCACCTGGGCCTGGGCCGCGTCGGGCGTTACGTTCGGATCGGTCATGCCTGCTAGACTGTCATGTGCGACCGTCCCGGCTGACGCCAGGGACAGTAAGTGGAGTCCCACTCCCACCGCTGGCCACCCCGGTTCAGCGGTCCGGTCACCGACATCCTCGGGTGTCGGTTCTGCGTCCCAGCGATGGCGGCGCAGGCGGCGAACGCCGCTGATCGGTCGGCATGGGCCCTGCTTCGAGCAGGGCTTTTCTGCTCATCGAGCAGAGGTGCGGATGGATTGGGTCTCCTCGACAGACCCAACATAGGAGGCCCCATCAGCACTGAGACCCGCGTCAACGAGCGCATCCGTGTACCCGAAGTCCGCCTGATTGGACCAGGCGGTGAGCAGGTAGGCATCGTGCGCATCGAAGACGCCCTCCGCGTCGCCGCGGACGCCGATCTCGACCTTGTCGAAGTTGCCCCGAATGCCAGACCGCCGGTCTGCAAGATCATGGACTACGGCAAGTACAAGTACGAGACGGCCCAGAAGGCGCGCGAGTCTCGCAAGAACCAGCAGCAGACCGTCGTCAAGGAACAGAAGCTGCGTCCCAAGATCGACGATCACGACTACGAGACGAAGAAGGGCCACGTGGTCCGCTTCCTCGAGGCCGGGTCGAAGGTCAAGGTGACGATCATGTTCCGCGGTCGTGAGCAGTCGCGGCCCGAACTGGGTTACCGCCTGCTGCAGCGGCTGGGCGCCGATGTCGCCGAGTACGGCTTCGTCGAGACGTCCGCCAAGCAGGACGGCCGCAACATGACGATGGTGCTGGCACCGCACCGCGGCGCGAAGACTCGTGCCAAGGCAGCGGAACAGGCCGAGCGCCCGAGCGGGCCGGCCCCAGACGAAGACGCTTCGTAGATCAGACCATCCCGATCCCCGCGGGGATCAACACAGAACTGAGGACTCATGCCCAAGGCAAAGACCCACAGCGGTGCCTCCAAGCGGTTCCGCCGGACCGGTACCGGAAAGATCGTCCGGCAGAAGGCCAACCGTCGTCACTTGCTGGAGCACAAGCCCACCAAGCGCACGCGTCGGCTCGACGGCCGTACCACCGTCTCCGCCGCCGACAACAGCCGCATCAACAAGCTGCTCAACGGCTGATCACGGCTGGCCAGCCAGCCCGCTACCTGCACCGAACGAGAATAGGAACATCCCATGGCACGCGTGAAGCGCGCACTCAACGCCCAGAAGAAGCGGCGTACCGTACTGAAGGCTTCCAAGGGTTACCGCGGTCAGCGGTCCCGGCTGTACCGGAAGGCCAAAGAGCAGCAGCTGCATTCGCTCACCTACGCCTACCGGGACCGTCGCGCCCGCAAGGGTGAGTTCCGCAAGCTGTGGATCTCCCGCATCAACGCCGCCGCCCGGGCGAACGACATCACCTACAACCGTCTGATCCAGGGGCTCAAGGCCGCTGGTGTCGAGGTTGACCGCAAGAACCTCGCCGAGCTCGCCGTCAGCGACCCGGCCGCGTTCACCGCGTTGGTCGATGTGGCCCGTGCCGCGCTGCCCGCCGATGTGAATGCGCCGTCGACGTCCGAGGACGAGGCCGCCTGACGCTCACCGAGCGTTCTGCCCGCGTGGTGGCGGCGGTCAAGCTGCATCGCCATGTCGGGCGCCGCCGCGCCGCACGCTTCCTTGCCGAGGGGCCCAACCTCGTCGAGGCAGCGTTGCGGCGCGGACTCGTTTCCGAGGTGTTCGCGACCGAGGAAGCCGCGGTCCGCTTCGGGTCCCTGCTGGCCGGCGTGCCGGTGGAACTGGTCACCGATCGTGCCGCGAAATCGTTGTCGGACACCGTGACCCCGGTCGGGTTGATCGCGGTGTGCCGGCTGCCCGAGGTGTCTGTCGAGGAGGTGCTGGCCGGTCCGGCAGAGCTGATCGCGGTGCCCGTGCAGCTGTCGGAACCGGGCAACGCCGGCACGCTGATCCGCGTCGCCGACGCGATGGGCGCCGCGGCGGTGGTGCTGGCGGGCAACAGCGTCGACCCGTACAACAGCAAGTGCCTGCGGGCCTCGGCGGGCAGCATCTTCTCGATCCCGGTGGTCAGCGATCCCGACGAGACCGGCGTGGTGCGACACCTGCGGGACGCCGGGCTGCGCGTGCTGGCGACGACGGTCGACGGCGAGGCCGAACTCGACGATCCGGGCCTCGAAGCCGAGTTGGGCGAGCCGACGGCGTGGCTGTTCGGACCCGAAGCCCACGGGCTGCCAACCGATCTGGCGGCGATGGCGCATCGACGCGTGCGGATACCGATGCCGGGCCACGCCGAGAGCCTCAACATCGCCTCGGCAGCCTCGATCTGCCTCTACCAGAGCGCGCGGGCACAGCGCCGGCGCTGACCTCAGACCACCAGCCAGAGCAGTCCGGCCATCGCGAAACCAACCACGGACAGGATCGTTTCGAGCACCGTCCAGGTTTTCAGGGTGTCCTTGACCGACATGTTGAAGTAGCGAGACACGATCCAGAAGCCGCCGTCGTTGACGTGGCTCGCGATGATCGAACCGGCCGACACCGCGACCACGATCAACGCGATCTGGGCGGGGGAGTGGTTGCCGCCGGCGACAGATGCCTGAATGATGCCCGCGGTCGTCACGATCGCCACGGTTGCCGAACCCTGCGCGATCCGCAGTGCGCAGCTGATCAGGTACGCCGACACGATCACCGGCAGACCGATCGCGGTCATCGAATCGGCAAGGGCGTCACCGATTCCCGTGGCCCGCAGCACCGCCCCGAAGAACGCGCCCGCACCCACCACCAGCAGGATCATGCCGACCGGGCGCAAGGACACACCGGAGATCCTGGCGAGTTCCTGCGCCGACATGCCGCGGCGGATGCCGAGCAGGTACAACGCGAGCATGACCGCGATGGTCAACGCGATCGCCGGGTTGCCGATCAACGTGAGCACCGACAGCAGCCTGCCCCCGTCGAGCAGCACGTCGGCCAGCGTCGCGGCGAGGATGAGCAACATCGGTGCGACGATGATGAACCCGACCAACAGCAACGACGGGGGATCGGCGGTGTCGGCCTCGTCTTCCTCGGGGACGAACTCCTCGGGCACCTCGACCTGCACACGTTTGCCGATCCACGCACCCCAGGCCACGCCGCTGACGAACCAGGCCGGGATACCGCACGCCAGGCCCATGATGATGATCCAGCCGAGGCTCACGTTCAACAACCCCGCGGCGGCCACCGGGCCGGGGTGCGGCGGCAGGAACGCATGTGTCATCGACAGGCCGGCCAGCATCGGCATCGCGTACAGCACCAGTGATTTGCCGCCGCGCTTGGCGGCCACGTAGACCAGCGGCGCCAGGATGAAGATGCCGATGTCGAAGAACACCGGGATGCCGAGCACGACACCCGTGATACCCATGGCCAACGGTGCGCCCTTGGGGCCGAACAGGTTCAGCAGCCTGGTGGTGAGTACGTCGGCGCCACCGGAGCGTTCCAGCATCGCGCCGAGCACCGTGCCGAGACCGATGATCACGGTGATGTGACCGAGGATCCCGCCGAATCCCGTCTCGAGCAGCGAGTCCCCGGATTTCGCCGGCGTGCCGACCAGTTCGGAGACCGGGATGCCCGCGGTGAGTGCGACCGCGACGCTCACGACGATCAACGCGATGAACGGTTCGACCTTCATCTTGATGATCAACAGCAGCAGGACCGCGATGGACACCGCGGCCAGGGTGAGCAACCCGGCGGTGTCATGGCGCAGCCAGTCGACGAATGACGTCATGCGAACTCCAGCGGTGTGAAAGGGGCGGGTCAGGAGGACAGAGCGGTGACGAATGTGCGTGCGCGAACGGTGATGTCGTCCCAGTCGCCGGCGGCAACCCGCGCGGGTGGCACGACACCGGTGCCCGCGCACACGGCGAGCGCTCCCGCATCGAGATACGCGCGGGCGTTCTCGGCGGTGATACCGCCGGACGGCAACAGGTCGACATCGGGGTAAGGCCCGTGCAGATCGGACAGGTACCCCGGACCGAAGCCTGCTGCCGGGAAGATCTTGACCGCCGCCGAACCGAGATCCGCCGCAACGGCCACCTCGGTCGGCGTGAGGGCACCGAGGAACACCGGCACCTCGTTGGAGACGGCGACCTCGGCGACCTCGGGCCGAATCCCCGGTGTGACAAGGAAATCCGCGCCCGCGTCGATGGCGGCTCGGGCCTGATCGCCGTTCAGCACGGTGCCGACTCCCAGCACGACATCCGAGTGCGCGACCGCATCGGCGGCCGAGCGGAGCACGTCGAGCACGCCGGGCGTGGTGAACGTCAGCTCGACGGTGCGGATCCCGCCCGAGGACAGCGCGTGACACAGTGCGGCCGCATCGGGGATCGTCTCGGCGCGTACGACGCTGAGCACCCGGTCGGCGCGCAGCACGTCCAACACGGTCATCGAACGCTCCCGTCCGGTCCGCGCCGCAGCGATCGCCCCGCGGTGGCTCCGGTGAGCTGACCGCCGTCGAGCGCCAGTTCGCCCCGCACGAACACGTGCGTGAACCCGGCGGCGGGTTGGCGGGGAGAATCGAATGTCGCGGTGTCGGCCACGGTCTGCGGATCGAACAGCACCAGGTCGGCCGCATATCCGGGGCGGATGTAGCCACGGTCGACCAGGCGCAGGCGTGTGGCGGCCCTGCCGGTCAGATGACCCACGCACTCCTCCAACGACATGAGGCCCAACTCGCGGCAGTAGTGCCCGAGATACCGCGCGAACGTCCCCCAGCCCCGCGGATGCGGCTTGGCACCGACGAGCAGCCCGTCGCTGCCGCCGGTGTGCCGCGGATGACGCATGATCGCCCGCACGTTCTCCTCGTGGCCCACGTGCTGCAGGATTCCCGTGCCGAGCCGGTCGTCGCGCAGCAGGCCGATGCACACATCGAACGGATCACGGTTCTCGGCCTTGGCGATGTCGGCGATGGTGCGGCCCACATAGGCGTCGAACCGCGGGTCGAGCACACCGCTGATCTCGATCGTGTGCCATTCGGCGGTGACGCCGTGACAGCCGTCGGACCCGGTCACCTCGAGCTGCTCGCGGATACGTTCCAGCGCAGCGGGATCGCCGAGGCGCGCGATGGTTTCCTCGGCGGTGCCCGCCGAGGCCCAACTGGGCAGGATCGCCGACAGCGTCGTCGCACCCGGCAGGTACGGGTAGGTGTCGAGGCTGATGTCGGCGCCGGCCTCGGTCGCCGCGTCGAGCAGTGCGAGCAGCTCGGGCGCCCGGCCCTTGTTCGGGCCGAAGTTGAGTGTGGCATGCGCCAGGTGCAGGGCACACCCCGACCGCGACGCGAGATCGATCATCTCCGCGTAGGCCGCGAGCGCACCCGCACCGTACGAGCGGTGGTGGGGGCAGAAGTAACCGCCGTACTCGGCGACCGTGCGGCACAACGCCAGCAGCTCGTCGTTGTCGGCGTACATGCCGGGCGTGTACGTCAGCCCCGCCGACAGACCGACCGCGCCCTCCGACATCGCCTGCCCGACGATGCGCTGCATATCGGTGATCTGGGTGGCCGTCGCGGGTGTCTCGTCCCAGCCGACGACCAGCGCGCGCACGACGCCGTGCGGAACGAGATACGCCACGTTGGTGGCGATTCCGCGGTCCAACCGGTCGAGGTACTCACGCACCGAGCGCCAGTCGAAGTCGAAGTCCTGCGGGTCGGAGTTCCAGCCGGCGATCTTGCGGCGCACCCCGGCCAGCACGTCGTCGGTGACCGGTGCGTAGGACAGGCCGTCCTGTCCGAGAACCTCGGTGGTGACCCCCTGCGTGATACGCGACGGATGCGTCGGGTTCAGCAGGATCTGCAGGTCCGAGTGCGCGTGCATGTCGATGAAGCCTGGTGCGAGTACCAAACCGTCGGCGTCGATCACGCGGTCGGCCGTCGACGGTGAGCAGGTGCCGATCTCGGCGATGCGGTCGCCGTCCACCAGGACATCGGCGTCAAAGCCAGGGGTTTCGGTGCCGTCGACGACGGTCGCCGACCGGATCAGGGTACGCATGGTCGTCAGAAGTAGGTGCGGATGACGTCGACGACGTGCGGATCGTCTTCGTTGCCGTTGAGCAGGGGTATCCAGCGCCACTTGTCGAACGCGGTGCAGGGATGCGAGAGCCCGAGGCGCACAACATCACCCACCTTGACATCGCTGTCGGCCGGCAGGGCCAGGAACGCGTGCTGATCGTTGACGGCCGTGATCTGCGCGTCGGGCAGCCGACGTGCGGGCGCCCCGAGCTGTGCGGCGACCATTTGCGGCACCGGTAGGCCCTCGTCGAACGGCACGTCACGTTTGCCTGCGTCCAGCAGCGCCAGAGTCGGTTCCGGTCGGGACACCACGCGCGCCCATGCGTGCATGGCCGAGCGCAGCCGATAACCACTGGTGCGCCCGAACGGTGTGATGCCGGTGTAGAACCCGTCGTCATGGATCACGTATGCGCCCGCACGCACGACGACGCGCACTCCTCGGTTCGCCAAGGGGGCGAGCACCTCGGCCACCACGTCGAAATACGCGCTGCCGCCGGCGGTCACCACCACGTCCTCGGCGCCGGCATAGAGCCCGCTGGTGTCGATCTGCTGATGCAGCCGCGCCATGTCCCGCAGATAGTCCCGCACCCGAGACAGGGACGGCTCGGACGCATCGTGCGCCAACGCGCCCTCGTAGCCCCCGACACCCGTAAGCCGCAGCACGCCGCTCGCGGCGATGCGTTCGGCGACCGCCATCGCGTCGGCGACAGAGCGTGCACCGGTGCGTCCACCGGCCGCGCCGAGTTCCACGAGGACCGGGATCGGCCGCGGTACCGGAAGATCCGTGAGCGCGGCGACCATGGCGTCGACCGTGGCGGCCGAATCGGCCCACACGAGCACGTGCAGATCGGGGTCGTCGGCCATGGTTTGCGCGAGCCAGCGCAAGGCGACGGGGTCGACCAGCGCGTTCGCCAACAGGATCCGGGAGATCCCGAAATGGACGGCGACCCGCACCTGGCTGAAGGTCGCGAGCGTGATCGCCCACGCACCGGCACGCAACTGTCGCTCCCACAGCGTCGGGGACATCGTCGTCTTGCCGTGCGGTGCGAGCTCGACGCCGTTGTCGGCACACCATGCGGCCATCGCCGACAGGTTCTGGTCGATCGCGGAGTCGTCCAACGTCAGCACCGGAGTGCTGAACGACGACAGCCGCGGCCGGGTGGCGAGGAACTCCTGCACCGACAGGCCATGAGCCGCGGAGGGAAGTGCCTTGTCCAGTTCCGACAGGTGCTCGACGTCAGTCGTAGTGGTTCTCATGTCACCGTCTCAATCGGTATCTATCAGCAGCGTTGCATCTAGTGCAACGTATGTTGCAAAGTGTGCTGTGACTTGTCTAACATGACGCCGGTACCGCGTCAACAGATGTCCGCCGAGGAGGGTCGTGCAGCAAACCGACACCGTGCGCGTCGCCTGCCTCGGCGAACCGCTGGTCCTCGTATCCGTCGACGCACACCCGGCGGGCGCGGAACTCAATGTCGCGATCGGACTCGCGGCACGCGGGGTGCCCGCTGCACTTGTCGGGCGCCTCGGCGACGACGAACACGGCTCACTCATCCGCGCCGAGCTGCGGCGGCACGGCGTCGACACGAGCGCTCTCGAGACCGATCCGCACCGGCCCACCGGGCACTACTCGAAGGTCACCGGCACCGACGAGACCGGCGAGCGCACCACCACGAGTCGATACGCACGGGCCGGGTCGGCGGCATCGGCGATGGGCCCGGAATTCCTCGACCGCACCGAGGTGTCGACCGTCCTCGGTGCCTCCGCGATCGTGCACTGCAGCGGTATCACCGCGGCCCTGTCGGACACCTGCCGGGCACTGATGTGCCGGTTGCTCACCGAGCGCCCCGGCATCCCGGGACTGGTCAGTTTCGACGTCAACTGGCGCGAACAACTGTGGCCGGACGCCGATCCGGCCGTCGTGGTCGAGCTGGCGAACCGGGCCGACCTCGTCCTCGTGGGTGCTGATGAGGCGCTGCGCGTCGCGGGGACCGACGATCCGGTCGAACTGCGGCGCGTCCTTCCCGCGCCCGCGACCATCGTCGTCAAAGACGGGGCGCGGCGTGCGGTCGCGGTGGACCGCGACGGTGACACCACCGAGATGCCCGCGCTGCGGGTCGATGTCGTCGAACCGGTCGGGGCCGGTGACGCGTTCGCCGCCGGTTACCTCAGCGGCCTGGTGCGCGGTGAGGACACCGCGACGTGCCTGCGGCGCGGTCACATCGGGGCGGCCGCCACCCTCACCGTTGCGACCGACTGGGCACCGCCGCCGCCCGACGGGCTGATGCACCGTCTGCTCACGTGTTCGGCGCGGGACTGGTCGACGACCACCGTGTCCGCGTCGGGTTTCGTGCTTGCGGAGGGGGTGTGAGCCGATGAGCCAGAGCGTCGCACGCGCGCTGCATCTTCTGATCCAGCTGGGCAACGGTCCGGCCACCCTCGACGAACTCGCCGAATCGACCGGCGTGCACAAGACCACCGTGCTGCGGGTGCTGCGCACGCTCGCCGACGAACGGTTCACGTTCCGCGACCAGAGCAACCGCTACCACCTCGGCTCGCGGGTGTTCGAACTCGCCGCGCGCGGCACCGATCAACGTGAGATCCGCGCGATCGCGTCACCGCACCTGGTGGCGTTCAACCGCACGTATGGTCGCACCACGCACCTCGCCGCGATGGAGGGTGGCGACGTCGTCTACATCGACAAGCTCGAATCGCACGACCAGATCCGCATGTTCTCGCGAATCGGGTTGAGCGCCAACCTCAATTCCACCGCGGTCGCCAAAGTGATCCTCGCCGACCTGCCCGATGGCGAGCTGCGTCAGATCGTCGCGGCCATGGATTTCACGCGGCGCACACCGAACACCATCACCACTGCGGAAGAGTTCCTCGCCGAGATCGAGAAGGTGCGCGCCCAGGGCTGGGCGCAGGACCGCGAGGAGAACGAGCCGTCGATCAACTGCCTGGGGGTGCCGATCCGCGGCGCCTCCGGGCGGGTCGTCGCCGCGGTGAGCGTCTCGGTGCCCAATGTCGTACTGCCGTTCGAGCAGGTGCTCGAGCTCCTCGGGCCGCTGCAGGAGGTCGGCGAACGCATCTCCCGCGACTGCGGCTACCTGCCCACCGTCAAAAGCTGAACAACTCAAAGGAGATTCACGTGACAGATTCACAGGTCATCCGTACCGACGCGGCGCCCGCACCCGCACACACCTTCAGTCAGGGGGTCAGGAAAGGCGGGTTCCTCCAGGTGTCCGGGCAGGGCCCCATGGACCCGGCCACGAACACCTACATCGGCGAAGGCGACGTGCGTGCGCAGACCCGGCGCACGCTGGAGAACGTCAAGGCCATCCTCGCCGCCGGTGGGGCACGCGTGGACGACGTGTTGATGTTCCGGGTCTACCTCACCAAGCGCGAGGACTTCGCCGCCATGAACGAGGTGTACGGCGAGTTCATCGCCGAGAACGTGACCTCTGACCAGCTCCCATGCCGCACAACCGTTTTCGTCGGCCTACCGCACGAGGTGATGCTGGTCGAGATCGACGCGCTCGCAGTCGTTCCTAGCTGAGCAGACCTCGCGCCACGTGGGTGATCTGCACCTCGTTGCTGCCCGCGTAGATCATGAGACTCTTGGCGTCACGCGCTAGCTGCTCCACGCGGTACTCGGTCATGTAGCCGTTACCGCCGAACAACTGCACGGCCTCCATCGCGACGTCGGTGGCGGCCTGCGAGCAGTACCACTTCATCGCCGAGGCCTCTGCCAGTGAGATCGGCTCACCGGCCTGAGCCGACTCGATGACGCGGAACAGCATGTTGCGCACGTTCATCCGCGCCACTTCCATGTTGGCGAGCTTGAGCTGGATCAGCTGGAACTGGCCGATCTCCTGGCCCCAGAGCTTCCGGCTCTTGGCGTAGTCGACGCTCAACCGCAGGCATTCCTCGATCACACCGAGCGCCATGGCCGCGACGCCGATGCGTTCGGCCGAGAAGCTCGACCGGGCGCTGTCTCGACCGTCGCCGGATTTGTTGTCCTCGGTCTCGCCGAGCAACCGGTCACGTCCGAGTCGCACGTTGTTGAAGAACAGCTCACCGGTACGTGACGAGTGAATACCCATCTTGCGGAACGGCTTCGACTGCACGAATCCTTCCATGCCCTTGTCGAGCACGAAGGTCAGCACCTTGCGGTCGCGCTTGTCGGCCCCATCACCTTCGTCGAGTTTGGCGTAGACCACGACCACGTCGGCGTCCGGGCCGTTGGTGATGAAGGTCTTCTGGCCGTTGAGGATGTAGTCGCCTGATCCATCGGCGGCACGAACCACATAGGACTTCATGCCGCCGAACGCATCCGAACCCGAATCGGGTTCGGTGATCGCCCACGCGCCGATCTTCTCGTAGGTCACCAGACCCGGCAGCCACCGTTCCTGCTGTGCCAGGGTGCCGCGGCTCTGGATCGTCGGCACCGTGAGGCCAAGGCTCACGCCCATGCCCGTGACCAGGCCCATCGACACCCGGCACAGTTCGCTGATCAGCACGAAGCCCATGCCGGGCGATCCGCCACCGAACATGCCGCCCGACGACTTCGCGGGCTGCTCGTCGCCGGCCCGGAGCCGGGCCAGGCGCTTCTCCAGCGCCTCCTTGGCCATGGTGTCTATCCCGAAGGTGGAGAACAATTTCCGGATGACGGGGTAGGGCTCCATCTCGCCGCTCTCGAGCTCATCGAGATGCGGTCGGATCTCCTTGTCCACGAACTCCCGCACGGCATCGCGCACGGCCATATCGACGTCAGACCAGTCAAGCATCACAACAGCTTAGACACGTGTCAAAAATCACTTGTCGACAGGCGTCGAGATTCACGCTGCCGAATGTCGCTGGGCCGGCTTCTTTGCTGGTCGCAGCGCAGGCAACGAAAGCGTGGAGTGCACGAGGGCGCCCGCGCGGTCCAGCAGGGACCGCCTGTGCGGCAGATAGTGCATCGGCAGTCCCCAGCGGTCCCGTGGGGGAGCCATGAAACCCGGTGCCTCCACAAGCGGCGCATCGGTAGGGATCCGGCCCGAAGCCCGGCGATAGGCCGACACCGCCCGCGGGTGCAGTCGGATCTCGTCGGGTACGGCGAGGAACGCCAGTTCGACGGCCTTGCCGAAGATGCGCAGCAGAACCTCGTCGCCGGGAGTCCATCGCATCCCGGCCTTTTCGCGCACCGCGGGGTCGAACAGGCCCGCGGCGATCCATCGCTGCGCACCCACCAGCGGCTTGAACAACTGGTCCCAGATCGGCGTCGGCATCAGCACAAACCAGGGTTTGGGAATGCGGATGCTCAAGATGTCGAGGGTCGCGCGGTTGATCTCCAGCTCGTCGCGGCATTTGGTCTCCCAGTACTCCTGGAATTCTTCCCAGCTGCCGGGTACCGGCCGCATGCTCATGCCGTACATGCGGTACCACTGCACATGCTCGTCGAACAGTTGACGTTTCTCGGCTTCGGTGAGCCCGCCGCAGAAGTACTCGGCGGTCTTGATGATCAGCATGAAGAACGTCGCGTGGGCCCAGTAGAACGTCTCGGGATTGAGCGCGTGGTAGCGCCTGCCTTTGCTGTCGACGCCCTTGATGGTCTTGTGGAAGCCTTTGATCTGCGCGCCGGTTCCCGGCGCACGGTCGCCGTCGTAGACGACGCCCATGATCGGGTACACCGACCGCGCCACGCGCTGCAGCGGTTCGCGCAGCAGGATCGAGTGCTCCTCGACGCCCGCACCGAGTTCCGGGTACATGTTCTGGATTGCGCCGATCCAGACCCCGAGCATGCCGGTGCGGAGGTCGCCGAAGTATTTCCAGGTCAGCGAGTCCGGGCCGAGCGGGTCGGCTGAGGTGTCGGTCGGGGTCGCTCGTGTGGCCATCGGCATCCTGTCCGTGTGGTGACGTGCATCACATGCACACCCCACGATAGTGCTGACAACATGTGTTGTCTACAACGCCCGGACGTGTTGCCGCGCAAGTGTTGTGCGCCGGCATCCGGCCGCTGCGGCGCGGTGATCAGCGGCCTCCACGCCACTGGCGACGGCGTGGGCCGCACGTGTCACGGGTGATTGCCGGTCGGTTCGGCCGCCACATACTCTGGCGCTGTGAAAGGCGAATCGTTCGACGAACGATCCGGCCGAGACGGGGGAGACCCCCGCCACGAGGCGCAGCACGAAACACCTCAGGGGATACCCGTCGGTCTGCCCGGGCCGTTGGGATGGCTGCAGAACGCCAATCGCAGCCCCGGCGTGATCGCCGCCGTGCGACGGGTGCGCCGCGCGCTGCCGGGAGATCCCGATTTCGGAGACCCGCTCTCGGTGAGCGGCGATGGCGGCCCGCGTGCGGCCGCGCGCGTGGCGGATCGGTTGCTCGAGCGTGATGCCGCGTCGCGCGAGGTGAGTCTCGGTGCGCTGCAGGTGTGGCAGGCGCTGACCGAGCGCGTGTCCGGCAAACCGGCCAACCGCGAGGTCACGCTCGTCTTCACCGACCTCGTCGGCTTCTCGTCGTGGTCCCTTCGCGCCGGTGACGACGCCACCCTGCGGCTGCTGCGTCGCGTCGCGCAGGTGGCCGAACCGCCGCTGCTGGAGGCGCGCGGCCACATCGTCAAACGCATGGGCGACGGCATGATGGCGGCGTTCACCGATCCGACGACCGCGCTGCGGGCCGTGCTGGTCGCCCTCGACGCGGTGAACAGCATCGAGGTCGACGGGTATACGCCGCGCATGCGCGTCGGCATGCACACGGGCCGTCCGCAGCGCATCGGGTCCGACTGGCTCGGTGTCGACGTCAACATCACCGCGCGCGTGATGGAACGCGCCGCCAAGGGCGGGTTGATGGTGTCGCACACCACGCTGGCCGGTATCGCCGACGACGACCTCGCGGAGCTCGGCGTCACCGTGAAAAGGGAACGGCGGCAGATCTTCTCACCCCGGCCCGAGGGCGTGCCGCAGGATCTCGTGATGTACCGGGTCAGAACTCCCAGCATGTTGCCAGGCCGGCGGCCGCTCCAGCAGGGTCCCCCTGACGCATAGTCGGTCCCATGCGGGCGTCGGCGATCATGGCCAAGCTGGCGCGCATCCCGGTGACGCTGGCATACGCCGCGAGCCTCGTCGCCGTCACCGGGGTGCTGTTCGCGCTCGGTCCGCAGGTCCAGGACCGCGTGCTGCTCGCGGCCAGCACCAATCTGCACAACCTGCGCCACGGTCATTTCGCGACGCTTGTCAGCAGCGCGTTCGTCACCGACGCCGGGCCCATGTACGCATGGCTGCCGGGCCTGATGTGCCTGCTGACCCTCGCCGAACTGATGTGGCGCAGTTCCCGGATGCTGCTGGCCCTTGCCGTGGGGCACGTCGGGGCCACCGCCCTCGTCGCCGTCGGACTCGTGTTCGCGATCCACCATGGCTGGGCGCCCGCCGAGGTGAGCCGCGACGTCGACGTCGGGGTCAGCTACGGAGCCGCTGGCGTGCTCGGGGCCCTCACCGCCGCCATCCCTCGGTCGTGGCGCCCGGTGTGGATCGGCTGGTGGCTGGGGGTGGCCGTGAGCGTCGCGGCCGGGGTGGACGGGATGGCCGCGGGCTTCACCGATATCGGCCACATCGTGGCGTTGCTGCTGGGCATGGTGCTGTCGGCCCGCCTCGGCCGGCCCGACGGCTGGACCACCACGCGGTTCGTGCTGCTGTTTGTCGCGTCGGTGTTCGGTCTGCTGCTGCTGGCCAGTAGCGAATTGCTCATCGTGGCAGCCCCCGCGGCGGGCGCCGTGGGAGGGCTCGCGGGGTATGCGGCGGGAAACGCATTCGGAGGCCGACAAGCCGATCGCCTATGATCGCCGGGTGGTCCGCACGCAAGGAGGAGAAACTGACGCTGAGCAGCCCGGTGATCTCTCCGAAGAAGCCCTGACCAAGGCCGTCAGCGCGGCCCGCCATGCGTTCGACACAGCCGGCGACCTCGACGCGCTGGCCCGCGCCAAGACCGAGCATCTCGGCGACCGCGCGCCGATCGCGCTGGCCCGCCAGGCGCTGGCGTCGTTGCCGAAGGCCGACCGCGCCGACGCCGGCAAACGCGTCAACGTCGCCCGGGCCGAGGCGCAGCGCAGCTACGACGAGCGGTTGGCCGTCCTACGCGCCGAACGCGATGCCGCGGTGCTGGTCGCCGAGCGGATCGACGTCACGTTGCCCTCGACGCGGCAGCCGGTGGGAGCGCGGCATCCCATCACGATCCTGGCCGAGAACATCGCCGACACGTTCGTCGCGATGGGCTGGGAGCTCGCCGAGGGACCCGAGGTCGAGACCGAGCAGTTCAACTTCGACGCGCTGAACTTCCCGCCCGACCACCCTGCCCGCAGCGAGCAGGACACATTCCAGATCGCCCCCGACGGGTCGCGTCAGGTGCTGCGCACCCACACCTCGCCGGTGCAGATCCGCGCCCTGCTGGAGCGTGAGCTTCCGGTCTACATCATCTCGATCGGCCGCACGTTCCGCACCGACGAACTCGATTCGACCCACACCCCGGTGTTCCATCAGGTCGAGGGCCTGGCGGTGGACAAGGGGCTGACGATGGCGCATCTGCGCGGCACGCTGGATGCGTTCGCGCGCGCCCAGTTCGGCCCCGAGGGGCGCACGCGGTTCCGGCCGCACTTCTTCCCCTTCACCGAGCCGTCGGCCGAGGTGGACATCTGGTTTCCCGGCAAGAAGGGCGGGCCCGGCTGGGTCGAGTGGGGCGGTTGCGGCATGGTCAACCCGAATGTGCTGCGGGCCTGCGGAATCGATCCAGAGGTGTACTCGGGATTTGCCTTCGGTATGGGATTGGAGCGAACCCTGCAGTTCCGCAACGGAATTCCAGATATGCGTGACATGGTCGAGGGCGACGTCCGGTTCTCGTTGCCGTTCGGAGTCGGCGCCTGATGCGGATTCCCTACAGCTGGCTGCGTGAGACGGTCCGTGCCGGCGCCCCGGACTGGGACGTCACACCGGAAGAGCTCGAGCAGACCTTCATCCGCATCGGCCACGAGGTCGAGGAGATCATCGAGGCGGGCCCGGTCAGCGGTCCGCTGACCGTCGGTCGCGTCGTCGAGATCGAAGAGCTCACCGAGTTCAAGAAGCCCATCCGGGCCTGCAAGGTCGACGTCGGCGAGCAGAACGTCGACGGGCAACCTCGCGACATCGTGTGCGGTGCACGCAACTTCGCGGTCGGTGACCTCGTCGTGGTGGCGCTGCCCGGTACCACGCTGCCCGGCGACTTCACGATCGGCTCGCGCAAGACCTACGGCAGGCTGTCCGACGGCATGATCTGCTCGGCCGCCGAGTTGAACTTCGGCACCGATCATTCCGGCATCATCGTGCTGCCGCCGGGGACCGCGGAGCCCGGCGCCCCGGCCGCCGACGTGCTGGGCCTCGACGACGTGGTGTTCCACCTTGCCGTGACCCCGGACCGTGGCTACTGCCTGTCGGTGCGCGGCCTGGCCCGCGAGATCGCGTGCGCCTACGACCTCGACTACGTCGACCCGGCCGACGTCGAACCGCTGCCCGCCGACGGCGAGGCGTGGCCGCTGACCGTGCAGCCCGGCACGGGTGTGCAGCGCTTCGGGTTGCGCCCGGTCACCGGCATCGACCCGGCTGCGGTGTCGCCGTGGTGGCTGCAGCGTCGTCTGCTGCTGTCCGGCATCCGCGCCATCTCACCCGCGGTCGACGTGACCAACTACGTGATGCTCGAGCTCGGGCATCCCATGCACGCGCACGACAGCAGCCTCATCACCGGTGCGTTCGACGTGCGCTTCGCACGCGACGGCGAGAAGGTGGTGACGCTCGACGATGTCGAACGCACCCTGAACTCCGGCGACGTGCTGATCGTGGACGACGTGGCGACCGCCGCGATCGGCGGCGTCATGGGTGCGGGCACCACCGAGGTACGCGAGACCACCACCGACGTGCTGCTCGAGGCCGCGGTGTGGGATCCGGCCGCGGTGTCGCGCACCCAGCGTCGCCTGCATCTGGCCAGTGAGGCCGGACGCCGCTACGAGCGTTCGGTCGACCCGGCGATTTCGGTTGCGGCCCTTGACCGTTGCGCGGGCCTGCTGGCCGAGATCGCCGGCGGCACGGTGCAGCCCAAGCTCACCGACTGGCGCGACGGTGATCGCGAGGACTGGTCCGGCCCGGCCGTGCGGATCGCGCCCGACCTGCCCGATCGCACCGCGGGCGTCGAGTACCGGGCTGGCACCACCGCGCGCCGGCTCGCCCAGATCGGCGCCGTGGTCACCGAGACCGACGGGGTGCTCACCGTGGTTCCGCCGAGTTGGCGGCCAGATCTGCGCCAGCCCGCCGACCTGGTGGAGGAGGTGCTGCGCCTCGAAGGGCTGGAGATCATCCCGTCGGTGCTGCCGACCGCGCCTGCAGGCCGCGGCCTCACGCCGGTGCAGAAGCGTCGGCGCGCGATCGGCAAGTCGCTCGCGCTGGCCGGTTTCGTCGAGATCTTGCCGACGCCGTTCGTGGCCGCGGGCGTTTTCGATCTGTGGGGTCTGCCCGCCGACGACCCGCGCAGGCGCACCACCCAGGTGCTCAACCCGCTGGAGTCCGACCGCCCGCACCTGGCGAGCACGCTGCTGCCCGGCCTGCTGGAGGCGTTGAACCGCAACGTCTCCCGGGGGGCGGCCGACGTCGCACTGTTCGGCATCCAGCAGGTGGTGCACCCGACGGATGAGACCAGGGCGATCGAGCGCGTTCCCACCGACCGCAGACCCACCGACGAGGAGATCGCCGCGCTGGACGCGTCGCTGCCGCGGCAGCCGCAGCATGTCGCCGCGGTGCTCGCCGGGCTGCGGGAGCCGGCCGGGCCCTGGGGGCCGGGCCGGCCGGTGGAGGCCGCCGATGCGTTCGAGGCCGTGCGGGTGATCGGCCGTGCCGCCGGTGTGGAGTTCACGTTCCGCGCCGCGCAAGAGCTGCCGTGGCATCCCGGCCGGTGCGCCGAGATCCTGATCGGCGACACCGTCGTCGGCCACGCCGGTCAACTGCACCCCGCGGTGATCGAGCGGTCCGGCCTGCCCAAGGGCACGTGCGCGGTCGAACTCGACCTGGATGCCGTGCCGATCGTCGAGATCCTGCCCGCGCCGTCGGTGTCACCGTTTCCTGCGGTGTTCCAGGACATCAGCGTGATCGTCGGGGACGACGTCGCGGCAGCGGACGTGGTCGACGCGGTCCGCGGCGGCGCCGGTGAACTGCTCGAAGACGTACGGCTGTTCGACGTCTACACCGGCCCGCAGATCGGGGAAGGCCGCAAGTCCCTCACCCTGGCCTTGCGCTTCCGCGCCACCGACCGCACGCTCACCGAGGACGAGGCCAGCGCCGCACGCGATGCGGCCGTCGCCGCGGCAGCCGAGCGCGTCGGCGCGGTGCTGCGCGGCTGATCACCGCGCACCGCACGGGACTGGGCTGGGCACCTCGCACCTCGCGCCGCGCAGGTGCCTGGCCTGGCACCGCGAGCGTGCGTGTCAGCTTTGCGACACGCCGCGCAGGAGCAGCAGGCGGCGCACGCTCGATCGTCGCGAGCGTGCGCACGGCGCCGGTAGATGACGGCGCGTTGGGTGACAGACACGCACGCTCGCGCAGGCGTCGTTAATGAATTTGCATAAGTATGCATAACAATGCAGAATGGCCGCATGACTTCGATAGCCGTGGCGGGCGCCAGCGGGTACGCCGGCGGGGAGATCCTCCGGCTGCTCCTGGGGCATCCTGCCTACGCTGACGGCAGGCTGACGATCGGCGCGCTGACCGCCGCCTCGAGTGCAGGCACCACGCTCGGCGAGCATCACCCGCACCTGCTGCCCCTCGCCGACCGGGTGCTGCAGCCCACCGACGCCGCCCTGCTGGCGCAGCATGACGTGGTGTTTCTGGGCCTGCCGCACGGGCATTCGGCCGAACTGGCGACCCAACTGGGCGACACCGTCATCATCGACTGCGGCGCCGACTTCCGGCTGACCGACGCCGCCGACTGGGAGAAGTTCTACGGCAGCGCGCACGCGGGCACCTGGCCCTACGGCCTTCCGGAACTCCCCGGCGGACGCGAGGCGCTCAAGGGCGCCACCCGGATCGCCGTGCCCGGTTGCTACCCCACTTCGGCGCTGCTGGCCTTGCTGCCCGCGGTCGCCGCGGGACTGGCCGAACCCAACGTCACCGTGGTCGCCGTCAGCGGCACGTCCGGCGCAGGCAGGTCCGCTAAGGTGGACCTGCTCGGCGCCGAGGTCATCGGATCGGCGCGCGCTTACAACATCGGCGGCAAGCACCGGCACACCCCGGAGATCGCCCAGGGCCTTCGCAAGGTCACCGACAAGCCCGTCACGGTGTCGTTCACGCCGGTCCTCATCCCGACCTCGCGCGGCATCCTGGCCACCTGCACCGCGCCCACGACGGCATCCGAGTCCGAAATCCGGGCCGCGTACGAAAAGGCCTACGGCGCAGAACCGTTCATCCACCTGCTGCCCGAAGGGCAGCTGCCCAAGACCGGATCGGTGATCGGCAGCAACGCCGCCCAGATCGCGGTGGCAGTGGACGCCGAGGCCAAGACGCTGGTGGCCATCTGCGCGATCGACAACCTGACCAAGGGCACCGGTGGTGCCGCAGTGCAATCGATGAACCTGGCCCTGGGCTGGCCCGAAACCGAAGGACTGTCGATCGTGGGAGTGGCGCCGTGACGTCGAATGTGGATGCCAAGCTGGTTCGGACCCAGGGCGTTACCGCGCCCGCCGGGTTCCGGGCCACCGGAATCCCGGCCGGTATCAAGGCATCCGGCGCACTCGACCTCGCGCTGGTGTTCAACGAGGGGCCCGACCACAATGCCGCGGGCGTGTTCACCCGCAACCAGATCAAGGCCGCACCGGTGCAGTGGTCGCAGCAGGTTCTCAAGACCGGGAAGCTGCGCGCGGTCATCCTCAACTCCGGCGGCGCCAACGCCTGCACCGGTCCGCTGGGATTCCAGGACGCCCACGCCACCGCCGAGGCCGTCGCCGCGGCATTGAGCGACTGGGGCACCGAGACGGGCGCGATCGAGGTCGCGGTGTGCTCCACCGGGCTGATCGGCGACCGGCTGCCGATGGACAAGGTGCTCGCGGGCGTCACCGAGATCGTGCACGAGATGGCCGGTGGGCTCACCGGTGGTGACGAGGCCGCCCGGGCCATCATGACCACCGACACCGTGCCGAAACAGGTTGCGCTGCACGCCGACAAGTGGACGGTCGGCGGCATGGCCAAGGGTGCGGGCATGATGGCGCCGTCGTTGGCCACCATGCTCGTGGTGCTCACCACCGACGCCGTCGCCGATTCGGCCGCGCTGGACACCGCCCTGCGTCGTGCCGCCGCCAAGACGTTCGACCGCCTCGACATCGACGGCAGCTGCTCGACCAACGACACCGTGCTGCTGCTGAGTTCGGGTGCCAGCGAGTTCACGCCCAGCCAGGACGAACTCGACGCGGCGATCCTCGCCGTGTGCGACGACCTGTGCGCACAACTGCAGGCCGATGCCGAAGGCGTCACCAAGCGCATCGACATCACCGTCACCGGCGCGGTCAGCGAGGACGAGGCGCTGACTGCCGCGCGCGCCGTGGCCCGCGACAGCCTGGTCAAGACCGCGCTGTTCGGTTCCGACGCCAACTGGGGCCGCGTGCTGGCGGCCGTCGGGATCGCCCCCGTGACACTGGATCCGCAGCGGATCAGCGTGTCCTTCAACGGATCCCCGGTGTGCATCGACGGTGCCGGTGCGCCGGGTGCGCGTGAGGTCGACCTGTCCGGCGGGGACATCCACGTCGTGATCGATCTGGCCTGCGGCGAGCACACCGCGAGCGTCCGCACGACGGATCTGTCCCACGCCTACGTCGAAGAGAACTCGGCGTACAGCTCATGAGCACCCCGTCCATCGACCGCGGGGTCAAGGCCGACGTCCTCGCCTCGGCACTGCCGTGGCTCAAGCAACTGCACGGCAAGATCGTGGTGGTCAAGTACGGCGGCAACGCCATGACCGACGAGACGCTCAAGGCCGCGTTCGCCGCCGACATGGTGTTCCTGCGCAACTGCGGTATCCATCCCGTGGTGGTGCACGGCGGCGGCCCGCAGATCAGCGCGATGCTGAAACGGCTCGGCATCGAAGGCGATTTCAAGGGCGGCTTCCGCGTCACCACCCCCGAGGTGCTCGACGTCGCACGCATGGTGCTGTTCGGCCAGGTGGGCCGCGAACTGGTCAACCTCATCAATGCGCACGGCCCCTACGCGGTCGGTGTCACCGGCGAGGACGCCCAGTTGTTTACCGCGGTGCGGCGCAACGTCACCGTCGACGGCGTGGCCACCGACATCGGCCTGGTCGGCGACGTCGAACACGTCAACGCCGGTTCACTGCTGGATCTCATTGCCGCCGGCCGTATCCCGGTGGTCTCCACCATCGCTCCCGACGCCGACGGCCTCGTGTACAACATCAACGCCGACACCGCGGCGGCCGCGTTGGCCGAGGCACTCGGCGCCGAGAAGCTCGTGATGCTCACCGACATCGAAGGTCTCTACACCGACTGGCCCGACCGCAATTCGCTGGTCAGCGAGATCGACACCGCCGCGCTGACCCAGCTGCTGCCGACCCTCGAATCGGGCATGGTGCCCAAGATCGAGGCGTGCCTGCGTGCGGTCAACGGCGGTGTGCCGAGCGCGCACGTGATCGACGGCCGCGTCGAACACTGCGTGCTCGTGGAGCTTTTCACCGACGAAGGGACCGGAACCAAGGTGGTGCCCCAATGAGTCTGCAGGACCGCTGGCAGGCGGTGATGATGAACAACTACGGCACGCCGCCGCTCGCGCTGGTCAGCGGTGACGGGGCCGTGGTCACCGACGCGGACGGCCGCGAGTATCTGGACCTGCTCGGCGGCATCGCGGTGAACCTGCTGGGGCACCGGCATCCCGCGGTGATCGACGCGGTCACCGCGCAGCTCAACACCCTGGGCCACACGTCGAACCTGTACGCCACCGAACCTGGTATCGCCCTCGCCGAGGCGCTCGTGGCGCAACTGGGCACGCAGGCGCGCGCGTTCTTCTGCAACTCGGGCACCGAGGCCAACGAGGTGGCTTTCAAGATCACCCGCCTCACCGGAAAGACCAAACTCGTTGCGGCAGACGGTGCTTTCCACGGCCGCACGATGGGCTCGCTGGCGCTGACGGGACAGCCCAGCAAGCAGGCCCCGTTCGAACCGTTGCCCGGCCACGTCGTGCACGTGCCCTACGGCGACGTCGCCGCGCTTGAGGCGGCCGTCGACGACGAGACCGCAGCGGTGTTCCTGGAGCCGATCATGGGGGAGGGCGGCGTGGTCGTCCCGCCCGCCGGCTACCTGGCCGCGGCCCGCGAGATCACCACGAAACGCGGTGCGTTGCTTGTGCTCGACGAGGTGCAGACCGGCATCGGCCGCACCGGTGCGTTCTTCGCGCACCAGCACGACGGGATCGTCCCGGACGTGGTGACCCTGGCCAAGGGGCTGGGCGGCGGGCTGCCGATCGGCGCGTGCCTGGCCGTCGGCGCGACCGGTGACCTGCTCACCCCGGGACTGCACGGGAGCACGTTCGGCGGCAACCCGGTGTGTACGGCGGCTGGTCTTGCCGTGCTAAAGACCTTGGCCGCCGAGGATCTCGTCTCTCGGGCCGGTGTGCTCGGCAAGACCCTGAGCCACGGCATCGAGGAACTGGGGCACCCGCTCATCGAGCGCGTGCGCGGCATGGGTCTGTTGCAGGGCATCGTGCTGACCGCCCCGTCGGCGAAAGCCGTCGAGACCGCCGCGCGTGACGCCGGGTTCCTGGTGAACGCGGCCGCCCCCGAGGTGGTGCGGCTCGCACCACCGCTGATCATCACCGAAGCACAGATCGAGGCGTTCCTGACGGCGCTGCCCGCTGTGCTCGACACTGCTGCGGAGGACAAATGATCCGGCATTTCCTGCGTGACGACGATCTGTCGCCCGACGAACAGGCCGAGGTGCTCACCCTGGCCGCCGATCTCAAGAAGGCGCCGTTCTCGCGGCGTCCGCTGGAGGGCCCGCGCGGTGTCGCGGTGATATTCGAGAAGAACTCGACACGGACCCGGTTCTCGTTCGAGATGGGCATCGCCCAGCTCGGCGGTCACGCTGTCGTGGTCGACGGTCGCAGCACGCAACTGGGGCGCGAGGAAACCCTCGAAGACACCGGCCAGGTCCTGTCGCGCTACGTCGACGCGATCGTGTGGCGGACCTTCGCGCAGGAGCGACTGACCGCGATGGCCTCCGGCTCGACCGTGCCGATCGTCAATGCGCTGTCCGACGAGTTCCATCCGTGCCAGGTGCTGGCCGATCTGCAGACCCTCGTCGAACGCAAGGGCAAGCTGGCCGGGCTGCGCATGACGTACTTCGGCGACGGCGCGAACAACATGGCGCACTCGCTGATGCTGGGCGGTGTGACGGCGGGCGTCCACGTCACGATCGCCGCACCGGACGGCTTCGAGCCCGACCCCCGGTTCGTCGACGCCGCACGCCGGCGTGCCGCCGAGACCGGCGCGACCGTCACCCTCACCGAGGACCCGAAGGCCGGGGCCGACGGCGCCGACGTGCTGGTGACCGACACGTGGACGTCGATGGGACAGGAGAACGACGGCCTGGATCGCGTGCGTCCGTTCCGTCCGTTCCAGGTCAACGCCGACCTGCTCAAGCTCGCCGACCCGGCGGCCGTGGTGCTGCACTGCCTGCCGGCCCATCGGGGCCACGAGATCACCGACGACGTGATCGACGGCCCGCAGAGCGCGGTGTTCGACGAGGCCGAGAACCGGCTGCACGCCCAGAAGGCGCTGTTGGTCTGGTTGCTGGAGAAGCGGTGAGCCCGTGACGGCGTCGACCCGGGCCGGGAGGCAGGCGCGCATCGTCGCGTTGCTGTCGTCGCACTCGGTGCGCAGCCAGAGCGAGCTGGCCGCGATGCTGGCCGCCGAGGGCATCGAGGTCACTCAGGCCACGTTGTCGCGTGATCTGGAGGAGCTCGGCGCGGTGAAACTGCGCGGCGCCGACGGCGGCGTCGGCGTATACGTCGTGCCCGAGGACGGCAGCCCCGTGCGCGGTGTCTCGGGCGGCACCGAGCGGTTGGCCCGGTTGCTGGGGGAGTTGCTGGTGTCCACCGACGCCAGCGCTAACCTTGCCGTGCTGCGCACTCCGCCCGGGGCTGCGCACTACCTGGCTGCGGCCATCGACCGTGCGGCGCTGCCCTACGTGGTCGGCACCGTCGCCGGGGACGACACCATCCTGGTGGTGGCGCGGGAGCCCATGACCGGTGCCGAGCTCGCAGGCACCCTCGAGAACTTGAATTAGAGCTGGAATAAAGGAGATTGCTCACATGTCCGAACGCGTCATCCTGGCGTACTCCGGGGGTCTCGATACCTCGGTGGCGATCAGCTGGATCGGCAAGGAAACCGGCAAGGAGGTCGTCGCCGTCGCCATCGACCTCGGCCAGGGCGGCGAGGATATGGAAGTGGTGCGTCAGCGCGCACTGGACTGCGGCGCCGTCGAGGCCGTCGTCGTCGATGCGCGCGACGAGTTCGCCGACGAATACTGCTTGCCGACAATCCAGTCCAACGCGCTCTACATGGACCGCTACCCGCTCGTGTCGGCGATCAGCCGGCCGTTGATCGTCAAGCATCTCGTCAAGGCGGCCCGCGAACACGGCGGCAGCGTCGTCGCGCACGGCTGCACCGGCAAGGGCAACGACCAGGTGCGGTTCGAGGTCGGATTCGCCTCGTTGGCGCCGGATCTCGAGGTGCTGGCCCCGGTCCGCGACTACGCGTGGACCCGCGAGAAGGCCATCGCGTTCGCCGAGGAGAACGCGATCCCGATCAACGTCACCAAGCGTTCGCCGTTCTCGATCGACCAGAACGTCTGGGGCCGCGCGGTGGAGACCGGTTTCCTGGAACACCTCTGGAACGCCCCCACCAAGGACGTCTACGACTACACCGAGGACCCCACCGTCAACTGGAGCACCCCTGACGAGGTCATCATCGGCTTCGAGAAGGGTGTCCCGGTCTCCATCGACGGCCGCCCGGTCACGGTGCTGCAGGCCATCGAGGAACTCAACCGTCGCGCGGGTGCGCAGGGTGTCGGCCGGCTCGACGTCGTCGAGGACCGTCTCGTCGGAATCAAGAGCCGCGAGATCTACGAGGCCCCCGGCGCCATGGTGCTCATCACCGCTCACACCGAACTCGAGCACGTCACGCTCGAACGTGAGCTCGGCCGGTTCAAGCGCCACACCGACCAGAAGTGGGGCGAGCTGGTGTACGACGGCCTGTGGTACTCGCCGCTCAAGCGCGCGCTGGAGGCGTTCGTCGCGCACACCCAGGAGCATGTCTCCGGTGAGATCCGGCTCGTCCTGCACGGGGGCCACATCGCCGTCAACGGCCGACGCAGTGCGGAATCGCTGTACGACTTCAACCTCGCGACCTACGACGAGGGCGACAGCTTCGACCAGTCGGCGGCCAAGGGTTTCGTGCACCTACACGGTTTGTCGTCGCGGATCTCGGCCAAGCGCGACCTGGGTCTCTAGATGGGCACCAACGAAGGCTCGCTGTGGGGCGGTCGGTTCGCCGACGGCCCCTCCGACGCCCTTGCGGCACTGAGCAAGTCGACGCATTTCGACTGGGTGCTCGCGCCCTACGACATCCAGGCGTCGAAGGCTCATGCCCGGGTGCTGCACCGTGCCGGGCTGCTCACCGACGAACAGCGCGACGGCCTGATCGCCGGTCTGGACAGCCTCGGTGCCGACGTCGCCGACGGCAGCTTCGAGCCGCTGCCCACCGACGAGGACGTGCACGGCGCGTTGGAGCGCGGCCTGATCGACCGTGTCGGACCCGATCTCGGTGGCCGGCTGCGGGCCGGTCGGTCCCGCAACGACCAGGTGGCCACGCTGTTCCGGTTGTGGCTGCGCGACGCGGTGCGCCGCGTCGCCGATGGTGTGCTCGAGGTGGTCAACGCGCTGGCGGTGCAGGCCGCCGCGCATCCCGCCGCGATCATGCCGGGCAAGACCCACCTGCAGGCGGCACAGCCCATCCTGTTGGCCCATCACCTGCTCGCACACGCGCATCCGTTGCTGCGCGACGTCCACCGGCTCGCCGACTTCGACGACCGAACCGCGGTGTCCCCGTACGGTTCGGGGGCGCTGGCCGGCTCGTCGCTGGGCCTCGATCCCGACGCCATCGCCGAGGACCTCGGATTCTCTTCGGCCGCAGACAATTCCGTCGACGCGACCGCGGCCAGGGATTTCGCGGCGGAGGCGGCGTTCGTGTTCGCCCAGATCGGCGTCGACCTGTCACGGCTCGCCGAGGACATCATCCTGTGGAGCTCGACCGAGTTCGGTTACGTGACACTGCACGACGCGTGGTCGACGGGCAGTTCGATCATGCCGCAGAAGAAGAACCCCGACATCGCCGAGTTGGCCCGAGGCAAGTCCGGTCGGCTCATCGGCAACCTCACCGGTCTGCTCGCCACGCTCAAGGCGCAGCCGTTGGCCTACAACCGCGATCTGCAGGAGGACAAGGAACCGGTCTTCGACTCGGTGGCCCAGCTGGAGTTGCTGCTGCCGGCCATGGCGGGACTCGTCGGCACCCTGACCTTTCACGAGGAGCGCATGGCCGAGCTCGCGCCGGCGGGCTACACCTTGGCCACCGACATCGCCGAATGGCTTGTCCGCCAGGGTGTTCCGTTCCGCATCGCGCACGAAGCCGCGGGTGCGGCGGTGAAGGTCGCCGAAGGTCGCGGTGTCGGTCTCGACGAACTCACCGACGACGAGTTCGCGTCGATCAACGTGGCGCTCACCCCGGCGGTGCGCGAGGTGCTGACCGTCGAGGGGTCGGTCAACGCACGCAACGCCCGCGGCGGCACGGCGCCTGCCCAGGTGGCCAAGCAGCTCGGGGCGGTACGCAAGAGCATGGAAGAGCTTAGGATCCGGTTGAGCTGATCCGCCGCGCGCCAGCGGGTGCCACGCCGAGATTGAAGCCAGGGACAAGATCCGCGACCATCCTGTCCCTCAATGCAATCTCGGCGCATGGCGATGCCCGGAGCGCCGCGCCCCTGTCCGACCGCGCCATCGCCCGATGCATGTCCATGACTGTGAGTCAGCTCGTCCAGTAACGCGCTCCCGACACCTCGGCTCCGCAGCTCAGGTACCACCGCGACTGCCAACTCCGACAGAAACACGTTTTCCGGGCGCAGAGCCGGATCGTGATGGATGTCCCGTGACGTGCCCGCCGGATCTCGACGCCCCGCGCTACAGGCCCGCACCGGCTACCGAAATAACCCCGCTACTCGAGCTGCTCGGACAGCTCCAGCCACCGCGCCTCGAGCTCGCCGACCTGGTTCTCCAACTCGCGGAGCTCGGCGGTGAGCTTGCCGAGGCCGACATGGTCGGATTGATCGTGTGAGGCGAGTTCTTCGTGTTTGGCCGCGATCCGGTCGGCGAACTTTGCCAGTGACCGGTCGATCGAGGCGATCTCCTTTTCGATGTTGCGCAGCTCGGCACCCGAAAGCCCCTGTGAGGGCGTGGCTTCCGCCCGCGGCGCGGGCCGGTCCGCGCGCTGTGCGGCGAGCTTGAGGTACTCGTCGACGCCACCGGGAAGGTGACGCAAGCGGCCGTCGAGGATCGCGTACTGCTGATCGGTGACGCGTTCGAGCAGATACCGGTCGTGGGACACCACGATCAGCGTGCCGGGCCAGGAATCCAGCAGATCCTCGGTGGCGGTCAGCATGTCGGTGTCGACATCGTTGGTCGGCTCGTCGAGCACCAGCACGTTGGGCTCCGACAGCAGCACGAGCATCAACTGCAGGCGTCTGCGCTGCCCGCCGGACAGTTCGCCGACACGCGTGGACAGTTGATCGCGCGCGAAGCCCAAACGCTCGAGCAGCTGCGCGGGCGTGAACTCTCTGCCGTCGATCTGGTACGTCGTCTGCAGACGGCCGACGACCTCGCGGACCATGTCGCCCGCGACCGCTTCGAGCTCGCTGGACTGCTGGTCGAGGATGGCCAGTTTCACGGTCTTGCCGCGCTTGACCCGGCCGGTGGTCGGTGTGACGGTGCCCGCGATCAACCCCAGCAGGGTCGACTTGCCCGCGCCGTTCGCGCCGAGGATGCCGGTGCGCTCGCCGGGCGCGATGCGCCACTCGATGTCGCGCAGCACTTCTCGGCCGTCGTAGGTCACCGACACGTCGAGCAGGTCGATGACGTCCTTGCCCAGCCGGGCCATCGCGGCACGCGACAGCTCGACGTTGTTGCGCAGCGGCGGGACATCGGAGATCAACGCGTTCGCGGCGTCGATCCGGAACTTCGGCTTCGAGGTGCGGGCGGGCGCACCGCGCCGCAGCCATGCCAGTTCCTTGCGTAACAGGTTCTGCCGCTTGGCTTCCGCGGCGGCGGCCTGGCGGTCGCGCTCGACGCGCTGCAGCACGTAGGCGGCGTAGCCGCCTTCGAACGGTTCGACGATGCGGTCGTGGACTTCCCACGTCGTGGTCGCGACCTCGTCGAGGAACCAGCGGTCGTGGGTGATCAGCAGCAGCCCACCGGTCCCACGGGCCCAACGCTGTTTGAGGTGCTCGGCCAACCAGGTGATGCCCTGGATGTCGAGATGGTTGGTGGGCTCGTCGAGCGCCACCACGTCCCATTCGCCGATCAGCAACGCGGCGAGCTGCACACGACGGCGCTGCCCACCGGACAGGGTCGAGATCACGGTGTCGAACGGGATGTCGGCGACCAGCCCGGCGATCACGTCACGCACCTTGGCGTCACCGGCCCACTCGTGTTCGGGGCGATCCCCGACGAGCGACCAGCCCACGGTGCGGTCGGACCGCAAGGTGTCGGTCTGATCCAGGGCGCCGACGCGAAGTCCGCTGCGGCGGGTGACCCGCCCCGAATGCGGCTCGATGCGCCCGGTCAGCAGGCCCATGAGCGTCGACTTGCCGTCGCCGTTGCGGCCCACGATGCCGATGCGGTCACCGTCGCTGACGCCGACGGTGACCGAGTCCAGGACCACCCCGGTGGGGTATTCCAGATGTAGGGCTTCGCCCCCGAGCAGGTGTGCCATGGCACGTCGACCCTATCGTCCGGCGCCGCATGAAGCCGCCACCGGTCGGTCACGACCGTCGGCCGGAAGACGCGCGTGCGGAAGCGGCTGAACATTACCCGAAGCGTTCGCGTGCCGTTGTGCCATCATGGCCTCGTCGATCAGGGATCGGGGCGTGACGTGGGGAGCAAACTTTGGTGGATTTCTCGGCAGTGACCAAGCCCATCGAGCGGTTACTGGCGACAGCGCAGAACGGTCTGGAGGTGTTGCGCTACGGCGGTCTGGAGACCGGCGCGGTGCCATCCCCGTTCCAGATCATCCAGAGCGTGCCGATGTTCCGGCTGCGCCGGTACTTTCCGCCCGACGCGCGGCCCGGCGCCGAGCAGGTCGGCCCGCCGGTGCTGATGGTCCATCCGATGATGATGTCCGCCGACATGTGGGACGTGACGCGTGAATCCGGCGCGGTGGGCATCCTGCACCGCGCCGGTATCGATCCCTGGGTGATCGATTTCGGCGAACCCGACAAGGTCGAGGGCGGCATGGAACGCACCCTCGCCGATCACGTCGTCGCGCTGAGCGAGGCCATCGACACCGTCCGCGAGGTGACCGGGCGCGACGTACATCTGGCCGGCTACTCACAGGGCGGGATGTTCGCCTATCAGACCGCGGCGTACCGACGCTCGAAAGACCTTGCGAGCATCATCGCGTTCGGCTCGCCTGTCGACACGCTCGCGGCGCTGCCGATGAACCTGCCGTCGAGCATCGCGCCGGCGGCGGCGGACTTCATGGCCGATCACGTCTTCAGCCGGATCGACATCCCGGGGTGGCTCGCGCGCACCGGCTTCCAGATGCTCGACCCGATCAAGACCGCGCAGTCGCGCATCGATTTCCTGCGCCAACTGCACGACCGCGAGGCCCTGCTGCCGCGTGAACAGCAGCGCCGCTTCCTCGCGTCCGAGGGATGGATCGCGTGGTCCGGCCCGGCGATCTCGGAACTGCTCAAGCAGTTCATCGCGCACAACCGGATGATCACCGGCGGCTTTTCGATCCACGGAGATCTGGTGACGCTCTCCGACATCGACTGCCCGATCCTGGCGGTGGTGGGCGAGGTCGACGATATCGGCCAACCGGCGTCGGTCCGCGGTATCAAGCGCGCCGCCCCACAGGCCGAGGTGTACGAATACCTGATCAGGGCAGGACATTTCGGCCTTGTCGTGGGTTCGAAGGCGTCCGAGCAGACCTGGCCCACCGTCGCGCGGTGGGTGAAATGGCTCGAGAGCGGCGAGCCGATGCCAGAAGGCGTCGTCCCCATGGCCACCCAGCCGGCCGACCAGCACGAGGGTGGCGTCTCGATCGCGTCGCGCATCACCCACGGCGCCAATGCCGCCACCGAGGTGGCCTTCGAGGTGGCCCGGTCGGCCGCCGGTGCGCTGGTCACCGCCAACAAGTCGGCGCGCACCCTCGTCGTCGAGACCGCGCGGACACTGCCGAGGCTCGCGCGCCTCGGTCAGGTCAACGACCACACCCGGATCTCGCTGGGCCGCATCATGAGTGAGCAGGCCCGCAACGCCCCCAACGGGGAGGCCCTGCTTTTCGACGGCCGCGTACACACCTACGAAGCGGTGGATCGACGCATCAACAACGTGGTGCGTGGCCTGATCGACGTGGGCGTGCGGCAGGGCGCACACGTCGGTGTCCTGATGGAGACCCGTCCCAGCGCACTGGTGGCCATCGCGGCGCTGTCGCGTCTCGGCGCGGTCGCCGTGCTGATCCCGCCCGACGTCGATCTGCCCGAGGCGGTTCGCCTGGGCGGGGTGTCCGAGATCATCGCCGATCCCAGCCACCTGGAGTCCGCTCTCGAACTCGACGTGCGGGTGCTGGTGCTGGGCGGCGGGGAGGACCGCAACCTCAATCTGCCCGAGGGCGCCGACGTCACCGACATGGAACAGATCGATCCCGAGCGCGTCGAACTGCCCGGGTGGTACCGGCCCAACCCGGGCCTGGCACGCGATCTCGCGTTCGTCGGCTTCAGCACGATCGGCGGCGAGCTGATCCCGCGGCAGATCACCAACTACCGGTGGGCGCTGTCGGCGTTCGGGACCGCGTCGGCGGCCAACCTCGGCCGGGCGGACACCGTGTACTGCCTCACCCCGCTGCACCATCAGTCCGGGCTGCTGGTGAGCCTCGGCGGCGCGGTGGTCGGTGGTTCGCGCATCGCGCTGTCGCGGGGTCTGCAACCGAACCGGTTCCTGCAGGAGATCCGCCAGTACGGCGTCACCGTGGTGTCCTACACGTGGGCGATGCTGCGCGAGGTGATCGACGATCCGTCGTTCAGGCTGACCGGCAGCCATCCGGTCCGGCTGTTCATCGGTTCGGGTATGCCTGCCGGACTGTGGAAACGCGTCATCGAGGTGTTCGAACCGGCCCAGGTCGTCGAGTTCTTCGCCACCACCGACGGCCAGGCGGTACTCGCCAACGTGGCCGGCCACAAGGTCGGCAGCAAGGGACGTCCGCTGCCCGGCGGCGGTCAGATCGAACTGGCCGCCTATGACCCCGACGACGACCTCATCCTCGAGGACCATCAGGGCTTCGTCCGCCGGGCCGACGCCAACGAGGTCGGGGTGCTGCTGGCGCGTCCGCGCGGCCCGATCGACCCGACCGCGGTGGTCAAACGCGGTGTCTTCGCACCCGCCGACACCTGGGTGTCGACGGAATACCTGTTCCGCCGGGACGAGGATGGTGACTACTGGCAGGTGGACAACCGCGGCTCGGTGATCCGCACCGAGCGTGGACCCGTGTTCGCCACGACCGTCAGCGACGCCGTCGGGCGCCTCAACGCCGTCGACATGGCGGTCACTTACGGCGTGGACCTCGGTGACCGTGAGGTGGCGGTCACCGCGTTGGCGCTGCGACCCGGCGGCAGCATCCCGACGGCCGATCTCACGTTGGCGCTCACCGAACTGCCGGTCGGCCATTCGCCTGATTTCGTCCACGTCGTGCCCGACATGGAACTCAGCGCGACGTACCGGCCCCTGGTCGCACCGCTGCGGGAGGCGGGGATCCCGAAACCGCACCGGCGTAACTCTTGGTACTTCGACGCCGATACAGGGACGTACAAGAGGTTGACCCAGGCCGTGCGCGCAGAGCTGGCCGGGGACGACAAAGACGACGCCGCGGTGCCTTCGCAGAAGGCGACGCCGTAGGAACCACCATGCCGTCGACCGGGTGCGCTGTTAGGCTCCCGCTGGCGGCAGACTGACTGGAGGACTGATGGCAGCACGAACCGGCAGCACGAACCCCGACGGTTGGCGCCGTGCTGTGCCCGCGGCCATCGCGGGCGGCACACTGGCTGCCGGACTCCTGTTCGGCGCCGCGGCGCCCACCGCGTTCGCGGTGCCGTCCACCAAGGACAACGACGCGCCGGCGGTGCCGCAGGTCTCGCCTGACGAAGTACTGGTCCAGATCTCCAACGAGTACGCGACGGGCCGGGGCGGGGGACAGGTGTCCAACCTGATCCACGACGTGATGAAACTGCGTCAGCAGGGCTATCGTCCGTCGAACTCCAATGCCACCGCGCTCGCCGAGGCGCTCGGCAAGCGGCCCAACCAGACCCCGCTCGTCGAGGCGCTCAAGAGCACGCTGGCCTATCAGCGCAAGCTGCAGGCGCAGTCGCAGGCGTCGATCACCGGCGGCGGGGTGACCGCCGGAATCAACCAGGCGCCCCCGGGGATGCCGGTCGACCCGACAAACCCGAACAACACCGGAGTGTTCATCGGCCCGAGTGGCGGCGTTGCGCTGCCCGTCGGATAGCGTCGCGGTGTGGTCGACGAAAAGCTGCTGAGCATCCTGGTCTGCCCGCAGGATCGCGGTCCGCTCCTGCTGGTCGGGAACGAATGGTTGTACAACCCGCGGCTGCGTCGCGCCTACCGCATCGAAGACGGCATCCCGGTGCTGCTGATCGACGAGGCGGTCACCGTCGACGACGACGCCGAGCACCAGCGGCTAATCGAGCGTGCCGAGTCCCGGTAGCTCACCGGTGAGATAACGCTGCAAGTTGGGTGCGATCGTCTCGACGATCTGCTCCACCGGCAGCGACTTGAACGGTTCGAGTTCGAGGATGTAGCGCGCCATCACGACACCCACCAGTTGCGATGCCACGAACTGCACCCGGATGCGGCCGCTTCCCACCGGATTGTCGACGCGGGAACCCACCTCACCGACGATGACCTCCTGCAGGAATGACCGCACCAGGGACACGTCGTTGCCGGCAAGGATCGACCTCAGCGTGGCGATGAAACCCTGACCCAGCTCGGAATCCCACAGCGGCAGCAGCAGTGACGGCAGGGTGTGCCCGATCTGCTCGACCGGCACCTCGCGTAACGGCCCGATGACCTCCATCGGGTCGATGGGGATGTGGATGGCCGCCGCGAAAAGCTGGGTCTTGGTGCCGAAGTAGTGGTGCACCAGCGCGGGATCCACATCGGCGCCAGCGGCCACGGCGCGGATCGAGGTTTTGTCGAAACCATTGCGGGCGAACAGCTCTCGCGCCGACGTCAGGATTCGCTCCCGGGTGTCCGATGCGCCGGGCGGTCGGCCGGGGCGTTTGCGTTCGCGTCCGGTGGCAGAGGTGGCGGTCAACTCGTTCCTCGGGTCAAGGTGTCCGTCTGCGCAGCGTCACCGCTGCCAGACACAGCGCGAGCACCGCGAAACCCACCACCACGGCGATGTCGCGCACCGCGGTGGCAGTCAGGTCAGGATATGCGCCGACTTCCTGCAACGCCTCCAACGCATAACTGGCGGGCAGGGCGTTGCTCACCCACTGCAACCATTCCGGCAGCGCCGCACGCGGCACGATGATCCCGCACAACAGCAGCTGCGGCGCGATCACCACCGGCATGAACTGCACGGCCTGGAACTCGGTCCGCGCGAACGCGCTGCACAGCAGACCCAGCCCGACACCCAGCACGGCGTTGATGATCGCGATCGTCACCACCAGAAGCGGGCTGCCCTCGGTGCGGAACCCCAGCAACCAGAACGCCACGATGCACGCGAGAGTGGCCTGGGCGGCGGCCGCGAGGGAGAACGCCGTGCCGTACGCGGCGAGCAGATCGAACCGCCGCAACGGGGTGGTGAGAATGCGTTCGAGCGTCCCCGACACCCGCTCGCGTTGCATGGTGATCGACGTGATCAAGAACATCACGACGAGGGGAAAGACGCCGAGCATGATCAGGCATGCGGTGTTGAACGGCGACGGCGTGCCGGCAGGTCGCGCGGTGTCGTCGAACATGAAGTAGATCAGCGTGATGATCAGGCTCGGCACCAGCAGGATCATGGCGACGCTGCGGTGGTCGCCGGCGAGTTGCCGCAGGATCCGGGTGGTGGTCGCTGAGTACGCGTGCGGGCCCCGCGCCCGCTGGGTGTTCACGCTGCCGCGGTGTACTGCCTGATGACGGCCAGGAATGCTTGTTCCAGGGAACTGCATGAGGTGTCCTCTCGTAGCCGGGCCGGGGTGGTGTGGGCGAGGAGCCTGCCCTCGCGCATCAGCAGCAGATCCGCGCAGTGGTCCGCCTCGTCCATGACGTGGCTGGACACGAGCAACGTGGTGCCGCGCTCGGCCAGGTCGTTGAACTGCTGCCACAGGTCGACCCGCAACAGCGGGTCGAGGCCGACGGTGGGTTCGTCGAGAACCAGCAGTTCCGGTTCGGCGACCAGCGCGCAGGCGAGTGACGCCCGGGTGCGCTGACCTCCCGACAGGCTGCCGCAATAGGCGCTGCGCTGGTCCACGAGGCCGACGGCCGAGACGGCCTGTTCGGCCGCCGCCGGAGGGGCGCCGTACAGCGCCGCGAAGTAGCGCACATTGTCGATCACCCGCAGGTCGTCGTAGATCGTGGGGTTCTGCGTGACGTAGCCGACCCGGTGCCGCAGCGGGGCAGAACCCGCAGGATGGCCGAGGACGGTGACGGTCCCTTTCGCGACGATCTGGGTGCCGACGACGCAGCGCATGAGAGTCGTCTTGCCGCAGCCCGAGGGTCCGAGCAGGCCCGTGATGGTGCCGCGCGCGATCCGCACGGAGACGTCCTGCAGCGCGGGCCTCCCGCCGCGGACGACGTGCAAGCTGTCGATGTCGATCGCCGGTTTCCGCAGGTCTCCGGTCGACGAGGGGAATTCATCACACGATGAAGTCATCATGAGATGAATTGTAGGCCCGTGCGGGGCCGGTGGGAACCGTCCGGAATCAGGCGGCTGTCTCCAGCAGGCCGATGATGTCGGCGCGCAACCTCGCGCTGTCGACGTGCTCGGTGATCAGGGACAGCGTGTACTCGTCGCCTCCGCGCAGGATGCCCAGCATCACGTGTTCGGAGCCGATCTCGGAGTCCTTGTGCGCGATGGCTTCCCGCAACGCCAGCTCCAGTGCCTTCTTGGTGGGCTTGGTGAACGGGATGTTCCCGCGGCGGCGCCGTCGTCGCCCGGACCGGCGTAACGCACCGTCCCACGCATCGGCGCCGAACGTGCGCGACACACTGTCGCGCACGGCATGCAGGTCGATGCCGATCGACCGCAGCGCGGCGGCGTCGCGGTCGAAGGTCTCGTCTTCGGGGGTGGCCACCGACTCCAGCCGGGCGCGAACCGCGTCGGCCGTCAGTCCGTGGCCGGCGAGCACCGCGGCGAGGTCGCGCCCGGCACTCTGGAGCACGCCGACCAGCAGGTGTTCGGGCCGGATCTCCTCGGACTGCAGCTCCCGCGCCTCCTCCTGGGCGAGCACCACCGATACCCGGGCATGACGGCTGAACCGCTCGAACATCTCAACTCCTTCGGTTGTACTTCTGGTGCACGGCCTGGCGGCTGACGCCGAGCGAATCGGCGATGGCCTGCCAGCTCCAGCCCTGCGCGCGGGCGTTCGCGACATGGATGGCCTCGAGCCGTTCCTGGAGACGGCGCAGTGCGCGCACGGCATCGAGTCCGACGGCGGGATCCACGCTGGCCATCGCCTCGGCCGTCAGGTCGTCGTTCATAGCTGTCAAGTTAGCTTGACGGTCAGGAGGTGTCAACGAAACTTGACACGGGGGCACGAGGCACAATCGCATCGATGAGCGCCGACCTGCTGACCGGGGACCCGATCGCGGCAGCGCGTCGACTGGTCGGCGCCCACCTGGTCGGAAGGGGCGTCGCCGCCACGATCGTCGAGGTCGAGGCCTACGGCGGGCCGCCCGATGGGCCCTGGCCGGACGCGGCGTCGCATTCCTTCCGCGGGCCCGGCGTACGGAACTCGGTGATGTTCGGCCCACCGGGGCGGCTGTACACCTATCGCAGTCACGGCATCCATGTGTGCGCCAACGTGGTGTGCGGATACGACGGGATCGCGGGTGCCGTGCTGCTGCGGGCCGCGGTCGTGACGGGAGGGTTCAAGTGTGCGCAGCGCCGACGCGGTCCGCGTGTGCTGCCGAAAGCGTTGGCCCGCGGGCCGGGAAATCTGTGCTCGGCGCTCGGAATCCTCATGGAAGACAACGGAATCGACCTTTTCGACGACGCGAGCCCGGTACGGCTGAACCTCGACGGGCGAGTTGCGGACTCCGTCGACGTCCTCGAAGGACCCCGAGTGGGGGTCAGCCAGGCGGCCGACCGGCCGTGGCGTTTCTGGCTCGCGTCGACCCCCGAGGTGTCGGCCTACCGGCGCAGCCCACGAGCACCGGCGCCGGGCAGCAGCGACTGATGCGGGATGATCGTTCCCGTGACTTCAAGCGCAACCGGAATCCTCGATGAGTTGGACTGGCGCGGGCTGATCGCACAGTCGACGGACCGTGAGGTCCTGGCGAGCGACCTCGCCAAGGGGCCGATGACGGTCTATTCCGGGTTCGATCCGACCGCTCCGAGTCTGCACGCCGGCCATCTGGTTCCGCTGCTCACACTGCGTCGTTTCCAGCAGGCCGGCCACCGGCCGATCGTGCTGGCCGGTGGCGCGACCGGGATGATCGGTGACCCCAGGGATACCGCCGAACGCACGCTGAACACCGCCGACACCGTGGCCGACTGGGCGGACCGGATCCGTGGCCAGCTCGAACGGTTCGTCGAGTTCGACGACTCGCCGACCGGTGCGGTCGTCGAGAACAACCTGACCTGGACCGGTGAGCTCTCGGCGATCAGCTTTCTTCGCGACATCGGCAAGTACTTCTCGGTCAACGTCATGCTCGACCGCGAGACGGTGCGACGCCGGCTCGAAGGCGACGGCATCTCCTACACCGAGTTCAGCTACATGCTGCTGCAGGCCAACGACTACGTCGAGCTGCACCAGCGGCACGGCTGCGCACTGCAGATCGGCGGGTCCGATCAATGGGGCAACATCGTGGCAGGCGTGCGCCTGGTCCGTCAGAAGGTCGGGGCCACCGTCCATGCGATGACGACGCCGCTGGTCACCGACTCCGAGGGCAAGAAGTTCGGCAAGTCGACCGGCGGTGGGAATCTCTGGCTCGACTCAGAGATGACCAGCCCGTACGCGTGGTACCAGTACTTCGTCAACACCGCCGACGCCGACGTCCTCGGTTATCTGCGCTGGTTCACGTTCCTGACGCCCGACGAGCTGGCCGAACTCGCCGACGCCACCGCGAACAGGCCGCACGAGCGTGCCGCTCAGCGGCGCTTGGCCCGCGAACTGACGACACTCGTCCACGGCGAGGGCGCGACGAAATCGGTCGAATACGCCAGTCAGGCGTTGTTCGGTCGCGGTGAGCTCGCCGATCTCGACGAATCGACGTTGTCCGCGGCACTGCACGAGGCCGGCAACGGCCAAGTGGCCGAGTTGACGCCCGGCGTACCGGACTCGATCGTCGACCTCTTGGTCGCCACGGGACTCTCGAACAGCAAGGGTGCGGCACGGCGCACGGTCGCCGAGGGCGGCGTCTATGTGAACAATGCGCGCATCGAAAGCGACGAGTGGGTACCACAAGAATCCGATTTCCTGCACGAAGGCTGGCTGGTGTTGCGGCGTGGCAAGCGCCACATCGCGGGGGTGCGGCGCGTGACGGCGTCTGACCAGGGAAAATGACTCTCTGACCTGGGGATTTGACTCCCAGTTTCCAAGGACGTAACTTATTCCAGGTCAGCGCGACACGGCCCAGCCGGGAAGCGAAGACAAAGTCCGAGAGAGACTCCCACTAAGGTGGGGGTTCCTCGCTGCCACTAGAGAATGCAGCGGCTTTTAGCCGCCGGGTTCTTGCGCGGCAAACTCGGGCGTGTTGTTTGAGAACTCAATAGTGTGTTTGGTGGTTTTTGTTTGTTGTTTTTTGTCTGCCCTCTTTCCCGTTTGGGGGTGGATGTTTTTGATGCCAGTTTTGGTGTCGTTTTGTTAGGTCAGATTTTTCTGAATTGCCTTTTAGGTTTTGTTTGGAGAGTTTGATCCTGGCTCAGGACGAACGCTGGCGGCGTGCTTAACACATGCAAGTCGAACGGAAAGGCCCTTTCGGGGGTACTCGAGTGGCGAACGGGTGAGTAACACGTGGGTGATCTGCCCTGCACTTTGGGATAAGCCTGGGAAACTGGGTCTAATACCGAATATACCCTGCTGGTCGCATGGCCTGGTGGGGGAAAGCTTTTGCGGTGTGGGATGGGCCCGCGGCCTATCAGCTTGTTGGTGGGGTGATGGCCTACCAAGGCGACGACGGGTAGCCGGCCTGAGAGGGTGACCGGCCACACTGGGACTGAGATACGGCCCAGACTCCTACGGGAGGCAGCAGTGGGGAATATTGCACAATGGGCGCAAGCCTGATGCAGCGACGCCGCGTGAGGGATGACGGCCTTCGGGTTGTAAACCTCTTTCAGCACAGACGAAGCGCAAGTGACGGTATGTGCAGAAGAAGGACCGGCCAACTACGTGCCAGCAGCCGCGGTAATACGTAGGGTCCGAGCGTTGTCCGGAATTACTGGGCGTAAAGAGCTCGTAGGTGGTTTGTCGCGTTGTTCGTGAAAACTCACAGCTTAACTGTGGGCGTGCGGGCGATACGGGCAGACTAGAGTACTGCAGGGGAGACTGGAATTCCTGGTGTAGCGGTGGAATGCGCAGATATCAGGAGGAACACCGGTGGCGAAGGCGGGTCTCTGGGCAGTAACTGACGCTGAGGAGCGAAAGCGTGGGGAGCGAACAGGATTAGATACCCTGGTAGTCCACGCCGTAAACGGTGGGTACTAGGTGTGGGTTTCCTTCCTTGGGATCCGTGCCGTAGCTAACGCATTAAGTACCCCGCCTGGGGAGTACGGCCGCAAGGCTAAAACTCAAAGGAATTGACGGGGGCCCGCACAAGCGGCGGAGCATGTGGATTAATTCGATGCAACGCGAAGAACCTTACCTGGGTTTGACATGCACAGGACGCCGGCAGAGATGTCGGTTCCCTTGTGGCCTGTGTGCAGGTGGTGCATGGCTGTCGTCAGCTCGTGTCGTGAGATGTTGGGTTAAGTCCCGCAACGAGCGCAACCCTTGTCTCATGTTGCCAGCACGTGATGGTGGGGACTCGTGAGAGACTGCCGGGGTCAACTCGGAGGAAGGTGGGGATGACGTCAAGTCATCATGCCCCTTATGTCCAGGGCTTCACACATGCTACAATGGCCGGTACAAAGGGCTGCGATGCCGTGAGGTGGAGCGAATCCTTTCAAAGCCGGTCTCAGTTCGGATCGGGGTCTGCAACTCGACCCCGTGAAGTCGGAGTCGCTAGTAATCGCAGATCAGCAACGCTGCGGTGAATACGTTCCCGGGCCTTGTACACACCGCCCGTCACGTCATGAAAGTCGGTAACACCCGAAGCCGGTGGCCTAACCCCTTGTGGGAGGGAGCCGTCGAAGGTGGGATCGGCGATTGGGACGAAGTCGTAACAAGGTAGCCGTACCGGAAGGTGCGGCTGGATCACCTCCTTTCTAAGGAGCACCACGAGAGACACCTTCCGTTGGGGAGGGTGTGAGCCGTGAGGAACCCTTTTGCCTGTAGTGGGCGGGGTTTGGTGCAACAGCAAACGTTGAGATGCGGTGTGGGAAACGCTGTGTCGAGGAAACTGCCGGACACACTATTGGGCTTTGAGACAACAGGCCCGTGCCCTTTTTGGGGGTGGCTCCGTGGTGACGGGGTCGGCGTGTTGTTGCCCTGCTTTGGTGGTGGGGTGTGGTGTTTGATTTGTGGATAGTGGTTGCGAGCATCTAGCGCGCAGAGTGTGGCTGCCGGCTTTCGGGTTGGTGGTTCATTGTTGCGGGCGATTGATGTGCAATTTTTCTTCTGATTATTGGTTTTTTGTGTTGTAAGTGTTTAAGGGCGCATGGTGGATGCCTTGGCACTGGGAGCCGATGAAGGACGTAGGAGGCTGCGATAAGCCTCGGGGAGCTGTCAACCGAGCGTTGATCCGAGGATGTCCGAATGGGGAAACCCGGCACGAGTGATGTCGTGTCACCAGGCGCTGAATATATAGGCGTCTGGGGGGAACGCGGGGAAGTGAAACATCTCAGTACCCGTAGGAAGAGAAAACAAAATTGTGATTCCGTGAGTAGTGGCGAGCGAAAGCGGAGGATGGCTAAACCGTATGCATGTGATACCGGGTAGGGGTTGTGTGTGCGGGGTTGTGGGACCTATCTTTCCGGCTCTACCTGGCTGGAGGGCAGTGAGAAAATGTTGTGGTTAGCGGAAATGGCTTGGGATGGCCTGCCGTAGACGGTGAGAGCCCGGTACGTGAAAACCCGACGTCTGTCTTGGATGGTGTTCCCGAGTAGCAGCGGGCCCGTGGAATCTGCTGTGAATCTGCCGGGACCACCCGGTAAGCCTGAATACTTCCCAGTGACCGATAGCGGATTAGTACCGTGAGGGAATGGTGAAAAGTACCCCGGGAGGGGAGTGAAAGAGTACCTGAAACCGTGCGCTTACAATCCGTCAGAGCCTTCCCTTTTGGGTGGGGTGATGGCGTGCCTTTTGAAGAATGAGCCTGCGAGTCAGGGACATGTCGCGAGGTTAACCCGGGTGGGGTAGCCGCAGCGAAAGCGAGTCTGAATAGGGCGTATCCACACAATAGTGTGTGGTGTAGTGGTGTGTTCTGGACCCGAAGCGGAGTGATCTACCCATGGCCAGGGTGAAGCGCGGGTAAGACCGCGTGGAGGCCCGAACCCACTTAGGTTGAAGACTGAGGGGATGAGCTGTGGGTAGGGGTGAAAGGCCAATCAAACTCCGTGATAGCTGGTTCTCCCCGAAATGCATTTAGGTGCAGCGTCGCATGTTTCTTGCCGGAGGTAGAGCTACTGGATGGCCGATGGGCCCCACAGGGTTACTGACGTCAGCCAAACTCCGAATGCCGGTAAGTCCAAGAGTGCGGCAGTGAGACGGCGGGGGATAAGCTCCGTGCGTCGAGAGGGAAACAGCCCAGATCGCCGGCTAAGGCCCCTAAGCGTGTGCTAAGTGGAAAAGGATGTGCAGTCGCGAAGACAACCAGGAGGTTGGCTTAGAAGCAGCCACCCTTGAAAGAGTGCGTAATAGCTCACTGGTCAAGTGATTGTGCGCCGATAATGTAGCGGGGCTCAAGCACACCGCCGAAGCCGCGGCAACGAGTGATCGTTGGGTAGGGGAGCGTCCTGCATCCGGTGAAGCAGCCGAGTGATCGAGTTGTGGAGGGTGTGGGAGTGAGAATGCAGGCATGAGTAGCGATTAGGCAAGTGAGAACCTTGCCCGCCGAAAGACCAAGGGTTCCTGGGCCAGGCCAGTCCGCCCAGGGTGAGTCGGGACCTAAGGCGAGGCCGACAGGCGTAGTCGATGGACAACGGGTTGATATTCCCGTACCCGTGTATGTGCGTCCCTGATGAATCAGCGGTACTAACCATCCAAAACTGCCGTGACCGCACCTTTCGGGGTGTGGCGTTGGTGGGGCTGCATGGGATCTTCGTTGGTAGTAGTCAAGCGATGGGGTGACGCAGGAAGGTAGCCGTACCGGTCAGTGGTAATACCGGGGTAAGCCTGTAGGGAGGACGATAGGCAAATCCGTCGTTCATGTTCCTGAGAGGTGATGCATAGCCGAGTGAGGCGAATTCGGTGATCCTATGCTGCCGAGAAAAGCCTCTAGCGAGGACATACACGGCCCGTACCCCAAACCAACACAGGTGGTCAGGTAGAGAATACTAAGGCGTACGAGTGAACTATGGTTAAGGAACTCGGCAAAATGCCCCCGTAACTTCGGGAGAAGGGGGACCCACATGGCGTGTAAGCCTTTGCGGCCTAAGCGTGAGTGGGTGGCACAAACCAGTGAGAAGCGACTGTTTACTAAAAACACAGGTCCGTGCGAAGTCGCAAGACGATGTATACGGACTGACGCCTGCCCGGTGCTGGAAGGTTAAGAGGACCCGTTAACCCTTCGGGGTGAAGCGGAGAATTTAAGCCCCAGTAAACGGCGGTGGTAACTATAACCATCCTAAGGTAGCGAAATTCCTTGTCGGGTAAGTTCCGACCTGCACGAATGGCGTAACGACTTCTCAACTGTCTCAACCATAGACTCGGCGAAATTGCACTACGAGTAAAGATGCTCGTTACGCGCGGCAGGACGAAAAGACCCCGGGACCTTCACTACAACTTGGTATTGGTGCTCGATACGGTTTGTGTAGGATAGGTGGGAGACTGTGAAGCTCAGACGCCAGTTTGGGTGGAGTCGTTGTTGAAATACCACTCTGATCGTATTGGGCCTCTAACCTCGGACCGTATATCCGGTTCAGGGACAGTGCCTGGTGGGTAGTTTAACTGGGGCGGTTGCCTCCTAAAATGTAACGGAGGCGCCCAAAGGTTCCCTCAACCTGGACGGCAATCAGGTGTTGAGTGTAAGTGCACAAGGGAGCTTGACTGCGAGACGGACATGTCGAGCAGGGACGAAAGTCGGGACTAGTGATCCGGCACCTCTGAGTGGAAGGGGTGTCGCTCAACGGATAAAAGGTACCCCGGGGATAACAGGCTGATCTTCCCCAAGAGTCCATATCGACGGGATGGTTTGGCACCTCGATGTCGGCTCGTCGCATCCTGGGGCTGGAGCAGGTCCCAAGGGTTGGGCTGTTCGCCCATTAAAGCGGCACGCGAGCTGGGTTTAGAACGTCGTGAGACAGTTCGGTCTCTATCCGCCGCGCGCGTCAGAAGCTTGAGGAAACCTGTCCCTAGTACGAGAGGACCGGGACGGACGAACCTCTGGTATACCAGTTGTCCCACCAGGGGCACGGCTGGATAGCCACGTTCGGACAGGATAACCGCTGAAAGCATCTAAGCGGGAAACCTTCTCCAAGACCAGGCTTCTCACCCATTCAGTGGGATAAGGCCCCCCGCAGACCACGGGATTGATAGACCAGACCTGGAAGCCTAGCAATAGGTGCAGGGAACTGGCACTAACCGGCCGAAAACTTACAACACCCAACAAACAACCGTTGTAAGCAGACGAAAAGACGCACCGCGCTCGCAACCACACTCCACGGATGATCAAACCGATCACCCCACCACCAAAACAACACCCACAGATTCACTCTATGTGAACACACATAAGAGAATAGAGTTACGGCGGTCCATAGCGGCAGGGAAACGCCCGGTCCCATCCCGAACCCGGAAGCTAAGCCTGCCAGCGCCGATGATACTACCCTCCCGGGTGGAAAAGTAGGACACCGCCGAACACAAATTAGGAATCACCCCCCACGTTTTTCGTGGGGGGTGATTCTCTTTATCTCGAACTGTTTTGAGAATTGCATTACCTCGCCAGAAATGGGCGGAAATCCCCGCGATTACGGCCGGTCGGACACTGCCCAGTATCCTTTCGGAAGACAGTGCGGGTAGAAAGGCACACGTGGTCGGAGACAGTCAAGGCGGCGAGGAACGTCGCCCGCGGCGTGCAGCCAGCAACCGCGCATCGAACAACCAGCGGGGCGGTCGCCCACATGATCCTCGTTCACGGGACCGGCGTCCTCCGCGCTCGTCGGGTCCGGGCCGGGCCCGGCCGGTGCAACCGGAGGGTGCCGAGGACAGCCAGGATGCCGCTCCGAGGCTCTCTGCGGACATCGAGGCCAGACAGTTGGCCCCTGAGGTCCGTCGTGAACTCGTGACCCTGGACAAGGCCACAGCCGACTATGTGGCGCGGCACCTCGTGGCCGCCGGCAACCTGCTCGACGAGGATCCCGAGGCCGCCCTGGCCCACGCGCGCGCCGCGCGGGGCCGCGCCGCCAGGATCGCGGCCGTCCGCGAAGCCGTCGGTATCGCGGCCTATCACTGTGGGGACTGGGCGCAGGCACTCGCCGAGCTCCGCGCCGCACGCCGGATGGGCAGCAAATCGCCGCTGCTGCCCATGATCGCCGACTGCGAACGCGGCGTCGGCCGTCCCGAACGCGCGATCGAACTGGCACGCAGCCCTGAGGCCGAGGCGCTGACAGGTGAGGACGCCGACGAGCTTCGCATCGTCGTGGCAGGCGCCCGCGCCGACCTCGGGCAGTTCGAACAGGCCCTGGCACTGTTGTCCACACCCACGTTGGACCCCACCAGCAGGGGACAGACCGCGGCTCGTCTGTTCTACGTGTACGCCGAGATCCTGCTCGCGTTGGAACGCACCGACGAGGCCCTGCAGTGGTTCATCCACGCCGCCGAGGCCGATGTGGAGGGCGTGACCGACGCCGAGGAACGCATCACGGAGTTGTCCTGAGGTGACGACGCTTGCGCGGCAACATGATTGCCTGCTGCTGGATCTCGACGGCACGGTATTCCGCGGGCACGAGGCCACCCCCGGCGCGGTCGAGAGCCTGGCGGATCTCGATGCGCGGCTCCTCTACGTCACCAACAACGCGTCCCGTGCGCCGCAGCAGGTCGCGGAACATCTGCGTGAGCTCGGCTTCAGTGCCGCACCCGACGACGTGGTGACCAGCGCGCAGAGTGCGGCCCGTGTGCTCGCTCACCAACTGCCGCCGAACGCGCCGGTTCTCGTCGTGGGAACCGAGGCGCTCGCCGACGAGGTGCGCCAGGTCGGGTTGCGCCCGGTCCGGCAGTTCTCCGAGGGCCCTGTGGCCGTGGTGCAGGGGCACTCACCGCAGACCGGCTGGGCCGATCTCGCCGAGGCCGCGCTCGCCATTCGGGCCGGCGCGCTGTGGGTGGCGGCGAACGTGGATCTGACGCTGCCGTCCGAACGCGGTCTGCTGCCCGGCAACGGTTCGATGGTCGCGGCTCTGCGGGTGGCCACCGGACATGAGCCACAGGTCGCGGGCAAACCGCAGCCGACGTTGATGCACGACGCGTTGAGCCGTGGTGCTTTCCGGTCACCGCTCGTGGTCGGGGACCGTCTCGACACCGACATCGCGGGCGCGGTGTCGGCGGGACTGCCGAGTCTCATGGTGCTCAGCGGTGTCAGCACCGCGGCGGACGCCGTGTTCGCCGCCGAGCACGAGCGGCCGGACTACATCGCGGCAGATCTGCGGTCGCTGCACGTCGCCGCCGACACCCTCAAGGTCGCCCCGCAACCGCACTGGCGCGTCGAGGTCGACTCCGATCGTGTCGAGGTGTACTCGACCGGCCGGATTCCCGACGATCCGTTGTCGGTCGTGCGGGCCACCGCGCACGCCGTATGGGAGGCGTCGCTCGATCACGTGCTCGATCACGACGGCTACACGGTGGTTGCCGGGGACGACACGGCGCGAGCGGCGCTGCAGCGGGCGGCGCTGCTGTCCCCGACAATCGACTAGCGTGAAAGTCGTTATGACTACCGATCCTGACCACCTCAAGGCGCAGGTCGCAGAGGTGCTCGCCGACCTGCCGGATCTGTCCGCCGACGGGTCCGAGCTCGTCGACACCGACATCGATCTGCTGGCAGCCAAGCTGGAACAGGCACACGATGTGCTGGTGCAAGCGCTCGAAACGGTCGACAAGGGCCAGGTTGGCGGGCCCCAGGCATCTGGGGAGTGACCGGCCGTGGCACGGCGAGCTCGTGTTGACGCCGAGCTGGTACGACGCGGCCTGGCCCGCTCGCGCCAGCAGGCGGCGGAGTTGATCGGCGCCGGACGCGTCCGCATCGACGGCATGCCCGCGGCCAAGCCGGCCACCGCGGTGTCCGTCGACGCCAATCTCACCGTCATCGAGACCGACGAACGTGCGTGGGTGTCGCGCGGTGCCCACAAGCTGATCGGCGCCCTCGACGCGTTCGAGTTGTCCGTCGAAGGGCGTCGCTGCCTCGACGCAGGCGCGTCGACGGGCGGGTTCACCGAGGTGCTGCTGGAACGCGGCGCCGCCGAGGTGGTGGCGGCCGACGTCGGGTACGGCCAGCTCGCGTGGTCCTTGCGGTCGGATCCGCGGGTGCAGGTGCTCGAACGGACCAACGTCCGTGACCTGACGCCCGAGGCGATCGGCGGGCCCGTCGAGTTGATCGTCGCCGACCTGTCCTTCATCTCGTTGGCCACGGTGCTGCCCGCGCTCACCGCGTGCGCGGTCCCCGACGCCGATATCGTTCCCATGGTGAAACCCCAGTTCGAGGTCGGGAAGGACCGCGTGGGCGCCGGCGGGGTGGTGTCGGATCCCGAGCTGCGCATCGACGCGGTGTGCACGGTCGCGCGTAAGGCGGCAGCGCTGCAGTGGCATGCTGTCGATGTGACGGCCAGCCCGCTTCCCGGGCCCTCGGGCAATGTGGAGTATTTCCTGAGGCTGCGTGCCGAAACCGATTCGCCGCTGGAGGGGGACGCGCTTGACGCCGCGGTACGCCGAGCGGTCGAGGAAGGGCCGCGATGACAGCTGAGCGCACGATCCTGCTGGTGGTGCACACCGGGCGGGACGAGGCGACCGAGGTTGCCCGCCGGGTCGAAAAGGTGCTCGGTGAGAACGACATCGGCCTGCGGGTCCTCTCGGCCGAGGCCGTCGACCGCGGTTCGTTGCACCTGGCCCCCGATGACATGCGGGCCCTGGGCGTGGAGATCGACGTCGTCGATCCCGACGAGCGGGCCGCCGAGGGCTGCGAACTGGTGCTCGTGCTGGGTGGTGACGGGACGTTCCTGCGGGCGGCCGAACTGGCCCGCAATGTCGAGATACCGGTGCTGGGCGTCAACCTCGGCCGCATCGGGTTTCTCGCCGAGGCCGAGGCCGAGGCCATCGACAAGGTGCTCGAACACGTCATCAAGCGGGAGTACGTGATCGAGGAGCGCATGACCCTCGATGTGGCGGTGCGTGCGAACAACGAGATCGTGGACCGGGGTTGGGCGCTCAACGAGGCGAGCCTGGAGAAGGGACCTCGGCTCGGCGTGCTGGGCGTGGTCCTCGAGGTCGACGGCCGGCCGGTGTCGGCATTCGGCTGCGACGGTGTGCTGGTGTCGACGCCGACCGGATCCACCGCTTACGCGTTTTCCGCGGGCGGCCCGGTGCTGTGGCCCGATCTGGAGGCCATCCTGGTGGTACCCAACAACGCTCATGCACTGTTCGCCCGGCCCATGGTGACCAGTCCGGACGCCTGCATCGCGATCGAGGTCGAGGCCGGAGGCAACGATGCGTTGGTGTTCTGTGACGGCAGGCGCGACATGGTGGTGCCGGCAGGCGGGAGGCTCGAGGTGACGCGCTGCGGGACGCCGCTGAAGTGGGTGCGGCTCGACAGCGCCCCGTTCACCGACAGGTTGGTGCGGAAGTTCCGGCTTCCGGTCACCGGATGGCGAGGGCAGTAACCAGACGTGCTGGCCGAGATCAGAATTGAATCGCTGGGCGCGATCAGCGCCGCGACCGCGGAGTTCGACCGCGGGTTGACCGTGTTGACGGGTGAGACCGGTACCGGCAAGACCATGGTGGTGACGGGGCTGCACCTGCTGGGTGGGGCCAGGGCCGACGCGACCAGGGTGCGATCGGGGGCTGAGCGCGCCGTCGTCGAAGGGCGTTTCAGCACAGCCGAATTGGGTGACGACGTGGCCGCGCGGGTTCAGCAGATCCTGGATTCCTCCGGTGCCGAACGCGACGAGGACGGCAGCATCATCGCTGCCAGATCGGTCAGCCGGTCGGGGCCGTCGCGGGCGTATCTGGGTGGGCGCAGCGTGCCTGCGAAGTCGCTCAGCGGTTTCACCGCCGAGGTGCTCACATTGCACGGCCAGAACGACCAGTTGCGGTTGATGCGCCCGGACGAGCAGCGCGCCGCGCTGGACCGATTTGCCGACGTCGGCAAACCCCTGTCGCGTTACCGCAAGATCCGCGAGCAGTGGTTGACGGCGCGTCGCGATCTCCTCGACCGCAGGCAGCGCGCCAGGGAGTTGGCGCAGGAGGCCGACCGGCTGAGCTTCGGCATCAACGAGATCGACGCCGTGGCGCCGCAGCCCGGTGAGGACGAGGCGATCGTCGCCGACATCCGCCGGCTGTCCGAACTCGACGCCCTGCGTGAGGCGGCGCAGACCGCGCGCGTGGCACTCGCGGGCGACCTCGACGATCCGTCGCCCGAGTCGGTGTCGGCGACCGACACCGTGGGCCAGGCCAAGGCCGCGCTGGAGGCCACCGACGACGCGTCGCTGCGCGCGCTGGGCGAGCGCCTCGCCGAAGCCGTCGCGGTGATCTCGGACGTCACCGCCGAACTCGGTGACTACCTGGCCGAACTCCCCAGCGATGCAAGCACTTTGGAATCGAAGCTGGCCCGCCAGGCCGAGCTGCGCACGCTGACGAAGAAGTACGCCGCCGACATCGACGGGGTGCTGGAATGGGCGCGTGACGCCGCACAGCGGCTCGCTCAGCTCGACGTGTCAGAGGAGACGCTGGCCGCGCTCGAGCAGCAGGTCGGCGAACTGGAGGCCCAGGTCGTGGTGGCCGCGGGTGAGCTCACGAAGGCACGGACCAAGGCCGCCAAGGGCCTCGCGAAAGCGGTCACAGCGGAGCTGGGCGGTCTGGCGATGGCCAACGCGGTGTTCAGCATCGACGTGAACCCGCTGGTGGCCCGCACCGATGACTCTGCCCCGGTGACGCTGCCGGACGGCACCGTGGTCCACGCGGGCCACGACGGCGTCGACGCGGTCGAGTTCGGCTTCAGCGCGCACCGCGGCGCGGACGTGCTTCCGCTGACCAAGAGCGCCTCCGGTGGTGAGCTCTCGCGCGTCATGCTGGCGCTCGAGGTCGTGCTGGCGGCCTCGGTCGAGGGCACGACCATGGTGTTCGACGAGGTCGACGCCGGGGTCGGCGGGCGGGCCGCGGTGCAGATCGGGCGCAGGTTGGCCAAGCTCGCGCGCACGCACCAGGTCATCGTCGTGACCCACCTTCCGCAGGTCGCCGCGTATGCCGACGCGCATCTGGTGGTCGACAGCGGCAACGGGCGGACCAAGTCCAGCGGCGTGCGCCGGATCGACGACGAGGACCGGGTGGCCGAGCTGGCCCGCATGCTCGCGGGGCTGGGGGAGTCCGACAGTGGCCGGGCCCATGCGCGCGAGCTCCTGGAGGCCGCCCAGCAGGAACGTGCGGGCGATCTCGTCGGCTGACAACCGGCTTTTCGGCACGTCACCGCCCGTCGACGGTGTGTTACCAGTGTGACTAGAGGTGACTTATGGGGCTGGTGTTACGGCGCGCCTCCACAGTCTGACGCCGCGATCCCGACAGAATCAGCCCATGAAGATGTCAGCGCTGCTATCCCGCAATGCCAGCTCGCGCCCGGGGATCACCGGCACTGCCCGCGTAGACCGCGACATCGACCGACTGCTCCGACGGATCGGCCCCGGCGACATCGTCGTGATGGACGTGCTCGACCTGGACCGCATCACCGCTGACGCCCTGGTCGAAGCCAACATCGCGGGCGTCGTCAACGCCTCGCCGTCCATCTCGGGGCGGTACCCGAACCTGGGGCCCGAGGTGCTCGTCGGCAACGGCATCGTGCTGATCGACGAGGCCGGACCGGAGGTCTTCAAGAAGATCAAGGACGGCGCGCGCGTGCGGCTGCACAACGGCGGCGTCTATTCCGGTGACCGGCGGATCGCACTCGGCACCGAGCGCACCGACCAGGACATCCACGAGCTGATGCACGAGGCGAAGAGCGGTCTCGTCGCGCATCTGGAGGCGTTCGCCGGCAACACCATCGAGTTCATCCGCAGCGAGAGCCCACTGCTGATCGACGGCATCGGCATCCCGAACATCGACGTCGACGTGCACCGCAGGCACGTCGTCATCGTCGCCGAGGAGCCCAGCGCGGCCGAGGACCTCAAGGCGCTCAAACCGTTCATCAAGGAGTACCAGCCGGTGCTCGTCGGCGTCGGTGTCGGCGCCGACGTGCTGCGCAAGGCCGGCTACCGTCCGGCGCTCATCGTGGGGGATCCCGACAAGATGAGCGTCGAGGTGTTGCGATGCGGGGCGCAGGTCGTGCTCCCCGCGGACGCCGACGGCCACGCCGCGGGCCTGGAGCGCATCCAGGACCTCGGTGTCGGCGCCATGACGTTCCCGGCGGCCGGTTCGGCCGCCGATCTCGCGCTGCTGCTGTGTGACCACCACGGGGCGTCGCTGATCGTGACCGCGGGCCACACCGCCACGATCGAGGAGTTCTTCGACCGCTCCCGGCAGGCCAGTAACCCGTCGACCTTCCTGACACGCCTCAAGGTCGGCGAGAAGCTCGTCGACGCCAAGGCCGTCGCCACGCTGTACCGCAGCCGGGTGTCGGGCGGGGCCATCGCCCTGCTGGTGCTCGCGATGCTGGTCGCGGTCATCGTCGCGCTGTGGGTGTCGCGCGCCGACACCGCGGTGATCGACTGGGTGGTGGCGTACTGGAATCGCTTCACCGCGTGGGTGCAGAGCGTCATCGGCTCACTGGGTGGATGACCGGTGATAACGCTACGGGCGCATGCGATCTCGTTGGCTGCGGTGTTCCTTGCGTTGGCCATCGGGGTCGCGCTGGGATCGGGCCTGTTGTCCAACACCGTGCTGTCGGGGCTGCGTGACGACAAGCGTGACCTGCAGAACCAGATCGACAACCTGACCGACGACAAGAACCGGCTGAACCAGAAGCTCAGTGCGGCAAGCGAATTCGACGCCCAAGTCGCGCCCCGCATCCTGGCCGGTGCGCTCAGGGACAAGTCGGTGGTGGTGTTCCGCACCCCCGACGCCTCCGACGGGGACGTCGAGGCGATGACCCGGTACGTCGGCCAGGCCGGCGGTGCGGTCACCGGCACCGTGACGCTGACGGAGGAGTTCGTCGACGCGAACTCGGCGGACAAACTGCTTTCGGTGGTCAACTCGCCGATCGTGCCCGCCGGACGCCAGCTGAGCACCAAGTTCGTCGACCAGGGCTCGCAGGCGGGCGATCTGCTGGGCATCGCCCTGCTGATCGACAAGAACCCGGGTGCCGCACCGGTCGAGGACGCCCAGCGTGAGACGGTGCTCGCCACGCTGCGCGACACGGGCTTTCTGACCTATGAGAACAGCCACATCGGCGCCGCCGACACGGCGTTGATCGTGACGGGCGGCGCGCTCGGTGAGGACGCGGGAAACCGCGGCGCGACGGTTGCTCGTTTCGCGGCCGGGCTCGCACCGCACGGTTCCGGAACCGTGCTCGCCGGTCGTGACGGCGCCGCCTCCGGCACCGCTGCCGTTGCTGTGACCAGGTCGGATGCGGCGCTCTCGGGCGCGGTCAGCACGGTCGACGACGTCGACACCTCCTCCGGGCAGATCACCGCCGTACTGGCGCTCAGCGAACTTGCTGCCGGTGGCAAAGCGGGTCAGTACGGCACTGGACGGGGTGCCGCATCGGTGACCGTGCCGCAGTGAACAGGTCGCGGTATCCGGCGTATCAGCGGCGCGCCAGCCACGACTTGTCGCTGTCGGTGTTAAGGTGAGATTCCGTGGGTTGGCAGGCCACAGCTAGTTTCAGCGATTCCCTGCCCTTCGTCACGGAGGATGCTTTTGCCCGCGTTACGCAAGCACCCGCAAACCGCCACGAAACACCTCTTCGTCACCGGTGGAGTTGTTTCGTCGCTGGGTAAGGGTCTGACCGCGTCCAGCCTCGGTCAGTTGCTGACCGCGCGGGGGCTGCAGGTGACCATGCAGAAGCTGGATCCGTACCTCAACGTCGATCCCGGCACCATGAACCCCTTCCAGCACGGTGAGGTGTTCGTGACCGAGGACGGCGCCGAGACGGATCTGGATGTCGGTCACTACGAACGTTTCCTGGATCGCAACCTGTCGGGGTCGGCCAACGTCACCACCGGTCAGGTGTACTCGTCGGTGATCGCCAAGGAACGCCGCGGCGAGTACCTCGGCGACACCGTGCAGGTCATTCCGCACATCACCGACGAGATCAAGAGCCGCATCCTCGCCATGGCCGAACCCGACGCGACAGGTGTGCGGCCCGACGTCGTGATCACCGAGGTCGGCGGCACGGTCGGCGACATCGAATCGCTGCCGTTCCTCGAGGCCGCCCGTCAGGTCCGCCATGAGGTGGGCCGCGAGAACTGCTTCTTCCTGCACGTCTCCCTGGTGCCGTACCTGGCACCGTCGGGCGAGCTCAAGACCAAGCCCACACAGCACTCCGTGGCGGCGCTGCGCAGCATCGGTATCACCCCGGACGCGCTCATCCTCCGCTGTGACCGCGACGTTCCCGAGCCGCTCAAGAACAAGATCGCGCTCATGTGCGACGTGGACGTCGACGGTGTCATCTCCACCCCGGACGCGCCGTCCATCTACGACATCCCCAAGGTGCTGCACCGAGAGGAACTCGACGCCTACGTGGTGCGCAGGCTGAATCTGCCGTTCCGAGACGTCGACTGGACCGAGTGGGACGACCTGCTGCGCCGCGTCCACGAACCGCAGGAGACCGTGCGGATCGCGTTGGTCGGCAAGTACATCGACCTGTCGGACGCCTACCTGTCGGTCGCCGAGGCGCTGCGGGCCGGCGGGTTCAAGCACCGCGCCAAGGTCGAGATGCGGTGGGTGGCCTCCGACGACTGCGAGACCGAGCAGGGCGCCGCCGCGTCGTTGTCCGACGTGCACGGTGTGCTGATCCCCGGCGGATTCGGTATCCGGGGCATCGAAGGCAAGATCGGTGCGATCTCGTTCGCGCGCAAGCGCGGCCTGCCGGTGCTGGGGTTGTGTCTGGGCCTGCAGTGCATCGTGATCGAGGCCGCGCGCAGCGTCGGCATCACCGACGCCAACTCCGCCGAGTTCGATCCCAAGACCCCCGATCCGGTCATCTCGACGATGGCCGATCAACGTGACGCCGTGGCCGGTGACGCGGATCTGGGCGGGACCATGCGGCTGGGTGCGTATCCGGCTGTCCTCACACCGAATTCCGTTGTGGCGCAGGCATATGAGTCCACGGAGGTGTCCGAGCGGCACCGGCACCGCTACGAGGTCAACAACGCCTACCGCGACCGGATCGCCAAGAGCGGCCTGCGGTTCTCCGGAACCTCGCCCGACGGTCACCTCGTGGAGTTCGTCGAGTACGACCCGCAGATCCACCCCTTCCTGGTGGGCACGCAGGCGCATCCCGAATTGAAGAGCCGGCCCACCCGCCCGCATCCGCTGTTCGCGGCGTTCATCGGTGCGGCGATCGACTACAAGGCCGCCGAGCGGCTGCCGGGGATGGATCTGCCCGAGCAGTTCGTCCCGGTCGAGCGCGGCGAACCGGCAGACGACCCGGCAGATGCGCCGGCACTGGAGGAACCGCTGGAGAAATCCGACATCCGTGGCTGAACACGACTTCGAGACGCTGGCCAGCGAAACCGTCTACGTCGGAAACATTTTCGCGTTGCGGGCCGATGAGGTCAGCATGCCGGGCGGCGGCTCCGCCCGGCGCGAAGTCGTCGAGCACTACGGTGCGGTGGCCGTCGTCGCCATCGACGACGACGGCAATGTGGTGCTGGTGTACCAGTACCGCCACCCGTTGGGACGGCGCCTGTGGGAGTTGCCTGCCGGACTGCTCGACCTCGGTGGGGAACCGCCGGAGGTGACGGCGGCGCGCGAACTCCGAGAGGAGGTCGGGCTGGCGGCGTCGCAGTGGCGCGTGCTGGTCGACCTGGACTCCACTCCCGGATCCTCCGACGAGAGTGTGCGCGTCTACCTGGCCACCGGCCTGACCGAGGTCGATCGCCCTGAGGCCGAACACGAGGAAGCCGACATGACGGTCGAGCGCGTCCCGTTGGACGAGGCGGTGGCGCGGGTGTTCTCCGGCGACATCGTCAACTCGATCGCGGTGGCCGGGATCCTGGCCGCGCATTCGGCGAACGACATCGAATCGCTGCGGCGCGTCGACGCGCCCTGGGTGGATCGTCCGACGGCATTCTGGCGGCGCAAAGGCCTCTCATGACCGGCACGTCAGCGCTTCGCGCGGTACTCGACGAACAGGTCCAGGGCTACCTCGACCACCTGACCATCGAGCGCGGAGTCGCGGCGAACACTCTCAGTTCCTACCGGCGGGACCTGCGCCGCTACGCCGAGCACCTGCGGCAGCGGGGAATCGACGACCTCGCGCGGGTCGCCGAATCCGACGTCAGCGACTTCCTGGTCGCACTGCGCCGCGGTGACCCCGATGCCGGCGTGGCGGCCCTGTCGGCGGTGTCGGCGGCCAGGGCAGTGGTCGCGGTCCGCGGCCTGCACCGGTTCGCCGCGGCCGAGGGGCTGACCGAATCCGACGTCGCCCGGGCCGTCAAACCCCCGACCCCGAGCCGGCGGCTGCCCAAGAGCCTGACGCTCGACGAGGTGCTCGCCCTGCTGGAGGCCGCCGGCGGCGACAGCGAGGCCGACAGTCCGCTGACGCTGCGCAACCGCGCGCTGCTCGAGCTGCTGTATTCGACCGGTGCGCGCATCTCCGAAGCCGTCGGACTCGACGTCGACGACGTCGACACCCAGGCCCGCTCGGTGCTCCTGCACGGCAAGGGCGGCAAACAGCGCCTGGTCCCGATCGGCCGTCCCGCCGTCAGCGCACTCGACGCCTACCTGGTGCGTGGCAGGCCCGATCTGGCGCGCCGCGGCCGCGGCACCCCGGCCATCTTCCTCAACGCCCGCGGCGGACGGCTGTCGCGGCAGAGCGCGTGGCAGGTGCTGCAGGACGCGGCCGAACGGGCCGGTATCGCCTCGGCGGTGTCGCCGCACACCCTGCGCCACTCGTTCGCCACCCATCTGCTCGACGGCGGCGCCGACGTCCGCGTCGTCCAGGAGCTTCTCGGCCACGCGTCGGTGACCACCACGCAGATCTACACCATGGTCACGGTGCACACCCTGCGTGAGGTGTGGGCAGGCGCGCACCCGCGCGCGCACTAGTTCCTCATTCGCCCAGATACCGGCTCTCCAACACCAGGTCGGGAAACAGCCTCTGGTACTCGGCGTGCGCCTTGTGTTCGATCGTGTCCCACAACGTGCCCTGGTTGTCGCGCATGTACGCGCGGTACTTCGGCGCGCCGGGGAAGCCGACATTGTCGGCGACCACGACCGAACCGGGATGCAGCCAGGCCCGGTCGACGATGCTCAGCAGATCTGGCAGATACGCGTCCTTGTCGTGATCGATGAACAGGAAATCGAGCGCACCCGGGGTGAATCCGTGCCGGTCGGCGAGGACGTCGAGGGTACGTCCACCGTCGCCGATGGTGCCGACGACGCACGTCACGCGGTCCTGAACGCCGGCGTGGGCCCAGATCCGACGGGCATTGGCCGCGTTGGCCTCCGACAACTCGACGCTGATCACGCGCGCACCAGGGGCGGTGCGGGCAAGGCGCAGCGCGCCGTACCCGCAGTACGTGCCGAGTTCGAGGACCAGCTCGGGGTCCGCGGCCCGCACCGCCGAGTCGAGCAGCGCACCCTTCTCGTCACCGACGTTGATCAGGAACGCCTTGTCGTAGGCGAAGCGGTCGATGGCGGCCAGTACGTCATCGACGTCGCCGGCGCGGGCGTGGGACAACACGTACTCCACCGCGGCGGCCTCACGGCCGTCACCGACCTGGCCGGTGTCGGTGATCCGTCGAACGTTGAGGGCCACCTTCCAGAACGACGAACGCAACAAGGGAATCCGATGCTTGAGATTCATGCCCGACAGGTTAGGCATATTTCCCGCGAGGATTGCTGTGGCTCTCCCCGGTGCTGAGCTTGTCACCAGCTAGAATTGCGCGGATGTGCGCCATGACTGCGGGGATCCCGGCCAGCGGTGATCGCGGATGAACGATGGCCTGTTTGCACATGACACGCCCGAATTGGGCCTGACCGGCCGGCCGCCCCGCGAGATTCCAGAACCGCAGCCGCGGACGACGCACGGCCCGGCCAAGGTGATCGCGATGTGCAATCAGAAGGGCGGCGTCGGCAAGACCACGTCGACCATCAACCTGGGTGCGAGCCTCGCCGAATGCGGTCGGCGAGTGCTGCTGGTGGATCTCGACCCGCAGGGCGCGCTGTCGGCAGGTCTGGGTGTGCCGCACTACGAACTCGACAACACCGTGCACAACCTGCTCGTCGAGCCGCGGGTGTCGATCGACGACGTGCTGATCAAGACCCGTGTCAGCGGCATGGACCTGGTGCCCAGCAACATCGACCTGTCGGCGGCCGAAATCCAGTTGGTCAACGAGGTGGGCCGCGAGCAGTCGCTCGCCCGCGCGCTGTATCCGGTGCTGGACCGCTACGACTACGTGCTGATCGACTGCCAGCCGTCGCTGGGCCTGCTGACGATCAACGGCCTGGCCTGCGCGGACGGCGTCATCATCCCGACCGAGTGCGAGTACTTCTCGCTGCGCGGGCTGGCGTTGCTCACCGACACCGTCGACAAGGTGCACGACCGGTTGAACCCGAAGCTGTCGATCAGCGGGATCCTGGTCACCCGCTACGACCCACGCACCGTCAACGCGCGCGAGGTGATGGCCCGTGTCGTCGAGCGGTTCGGCGATCTGGTCTTCGACACGGTCATCACCCGCACGGTCCGGTTCCCGGAGACCAGCGTGGCCGGTGAACCGATCACCACATGGGCGCCGAAGTCGAGCGGTGCGGCCGCCTACCGCTCACTCGCGCGGGAAGTCATCCACCGGTTCGGCGTGTGAACGACGACGTACGTGAACCCGGAGCGGCCTCAGTTGGTGCGCCGGCCGACGAGAACGCGGACGCCGACGCAGCGGGCGGCACGGGCTTCAAGGTTCGGCTCACCAACTTCGAGGGGCCGTTCGACCTGTTGCTGCAGCTGATCTTCGCGCACCGACTCGACGTCACCGAGGTCGCACTGCACCAGGTGACCGACGATTTCATCGCCTACACCAAGGAGATCGGCCCGCAGCTCGGGCTTGACGAGACCACCGCGTTCCTGGTCATCGCTGCTACGTTGCTGGATCTGAAGGCCGCGCGCCTGCTGCCGTCGGGGGAGGTGCACGACGAGGAGGACCTCGCGCTGCTGGAGGTGCGGGACCTGCTCTTTGCGCGGCTGCTGCAGTACCGCGCGTTCAAACACGTCGCCCAGATGTTCGCCGAGCTGGAGGCCGCGGCGCTGCGCAGCTACCCGCGCGCGGTGTCGCTGGAGGACCGCTACTCGGACCTGCTACCCGAGGTGATGCTGGGCGTCGACGCTGAGAAGTTCGCCACAATCGCCGCGGCCGCCTTCACCCCGCGACCGGTGCCCACGGTTGCCACCGACCATGTTCACGCACCGAAGGTGTCGGTCCCCGAACAGGCGTATCGGATCCTTGCGCTGCTGGAACAGCGCGGGATCGGTGAATGGGCGACATTCTCCGAGCTGGTGGCCGAGTGCACCGACGGCCTACAGATCGTCGGGCGGTTCCTGGCGCTGCTCGAATTGTTCCGCGCCAGGGCGGTAGCATTCGAGCAATCAGAACCGCTTGGTGTGCTCCAGGTTTCGTGGACAGGGGATCGGCCGACCAGCGAACACCTGGCAGCCGCCGATGCGGAAGAATAGCGAGAAGCATGACTGACGAGACCTCCGATCCCGGTGTCGAGCCCGGCGCCGCGATGGATGCTCAGCCGGTGCCCGACGCGGCTGCCGACACTGCTTCCGATTACCGGGTGGCCGGCTCCGAAACCCCCGCTGACCAGCGCGTCGACCTGGGCGCCGAGCTCGGGGGCGACCTCGATGTCGACCTCACGCCGACCCCGGAACTCGACGACGACGAACTCGGCGCGGTCCTCGAGGCGCTGCTGCTGGTCGTCGACACGCCCGTGACCGTCGACGCGCTCGCCTCGGCGACCGAACAACCGGGCTACCGCATCGCCGCCAAACTCGCGGCGATGGCCCAGGAACTCGCCGAGCGGGACAGCGGTATCGACCTGCGTGAGGCAGGCGGCGGATGGCGCATGTACACCCGGGCCAGGTACGCGCCGTACGTCGAGCGGCTGCTGCTCGACGGCGCCCGCACGAAACTCACCCGTGCCGCGTTGGAGACACTGGCCGTGGTCGCTTACCGGCAGCCCGTCACCCGGGCGCGGGTGAGTGCGGTGCGCGGGGTCAACGTCGACGCGGTGATGCGGACGCTGCTGGCGCGCGGACTGATCACCGAGGCCGGCGCCGATCCCGATACGGGTGCGGCCACTTTCGCGACGACGGATCTGTTCCTGGAACGGCTCGGCTTGAGCTCTCTGGAGGATCTGCCCGACATCGCGCCGCTGCTGCCTGATGTCGACGTGATCGACGACCTGAGCGAAAACCTCGGCGACGAGCCGCGTTTCGCCAAACTCAACGGCAACAGCCCCAACGGGGATCAGCCGGCGGCCTTCGACGTGGACAAGGATTGAGATGGCCGAAGAACAAGGTGTGCGACTGCAGAAAGTGTTGTCGCAGGCAGGAATCGCGTCCCGGCGCGTAGCCGAGCGGATGATCACCGACGGCCGTGTCGAGGTCGACGGGCAGATCGTGACCGAGCTGGGGACGCGGGTGGACCCGGCGGTGGCCGACATCCGGGTCGACGGGTCACGCATCATCCTCGACGACACCATGGTGTACCTGGCGATCAACAAGCCCCGCGGCATGCACTCGACGATGTCGGACGACCGCGGCCGGCCCTGCGTGGGCGATCTGGTCGAACATCGCGTGCGCGGCAACAAGAAATTGTTCCACGTCGGGCGGCTCGACGCCGACACCGAGGGGTTGCTGCTGCTGACCAATGACGGCGAGTTGGCGCACCGGCTGATGCACCCGTCGTTCGAGGTGCCCAAGACCTATGTCGCGACGGTGCTCGGCACCGTGCCGCGTGGGCTGGGCAAGAAGCTGAAGGCCGGCGTCGAATTGGACGACGGCCCGGCACATGTCGACGATTTCGCGGTCGTCGACACCGTGCCGGGCAAGACCATGGTGAAGGTCACGCTGCACGAGGGGCGCAACCGCATCGTACGGCGCATGCTCGCCGCGGTGGACTTCCCGGTGCAGGAGTTGGTGCGTACCGAGATCGGCTCGGTGGCGTTGGGTGATCAGCGACCGGGCAGCATCCGGGCGCTCACCCGCAAGGAAGTCGGCGAGCTGTATCAGGCGGTGGGTTTGTGAGCGGAAGTTTGGTTGTTGCGGTGGACGGCCCGGCAGGCACCGGCAAGTCGTCGGTGTCGCGGGGGTTGGCCCGCGCCCTGGGCGCCCGGTATCTCGACACCGGCGCGATGTACCGCATCGTCACGCTGGCGGTGCTGCGGGCGGGTGTCGACCTCACGGACCCGGCGGCGATCGAGAAGGCGGCCGCCGACGTCGAGGTAGGGGTCGGCTCCGATCCCGATGTGGACGCGGCTTTCCTTGCCGGAGAAGACGTTTCGTCGGAGATACGTGGTGACGAGGTGACCGGTGCGGTGTCGGCGGTGTCCGCGGTCCCCGCGGTGCGCACACGGCTCGTCGACATCCAGCGCAAGCTGGCCGCCGAAGGCGGGCGAGTGGTGGTCGAGGGCCGCGACATCGGAACGGTGGTGCTGCCCGATGCCGACGTCAAGATCTTCCTCACCGCCTCGGCCGAGGAACGTGCGCGGCGCCGCAACGCCCAGAACGTCGCCGGCGGTCTGCCCGACGACTACGCGACCGTGCTGGCCGACGTGCAACGTCGCGACCATCTCGATTCGACCCGTGCGGTGTCGCCGCTGCGTGCCGCAGACGACGCACTCGTGGTCGACACCAGTGACATGGACCAGGATCAGGTGATCACCCATCTGCTCGATCTGGTCACCGCGCAGGCGGGAGCGCGCCGATGAGCACCGAATCCGACGGCACTTGGTCCGACGAGAGCGAATGGGAACTCGACGGTGAGTTCGCCGACGCCGTGCACGAGGCCGAGGAGGCCGCGGCACCACCGCCCGTGCTCGCGATCGTGGGGCGGCCGAACGTCGGCAAGTCGACGCTGGTGAACCGGATCCTGGGCCGTCGCGAAGCGGTGGTGCAGGACGTGCCCGGCGTGACGCGCGACCGCGTGTCCTATGACGCCAACTGGCTGGGACGCCGCTTCGTCGTGCAGGACACCGGCGGGTGGGAACCCGACGCCAAGGGTCTGCAGCAGTTGGTGGCCGATCAGGCGCTGGTTGCCATGCGGACCGCAGACGCCATCATCCTGGTGGTCGATGCGGTGGTCGGCGCGACCGCGGCCGACGAGGCCGCGGCCAAGCTGCTGCGCCGCTCGGGCAAGCCGGTGTTCCTGGCGGCCAACAAGGTTGACACCGAACGCGGTGAAGCCGACGCGGCGTCCCTGTGGTCGCTTGGTGTGGGGGAGCCGCACCCGATCAGCGCGATGCACGGCCGCGGTGTGGCCGACCTGCTCGACACCGTGATGCGCGAACTCCCCGAGGTGTCGGAGGTGTCGGCCGGCGGCGGCGGTGGACCCCGTCGCGTCGCGCTGGTCGGTAAACCCAACGTGGGCAAGAGTTCTCTGCTCAACCGGCTCGCCGGCGACGACCGCTCGGTGGTCCACGACATGGCCGGCACCACGGTCGACCCCGTCGACTCGCTGATCGAACTCGGCGGCAAGACATGGCGGTTCGTCGACACCGCTGGGCTACGCCGCAAGGTCGGGCAGGCCAGCGGCCATGAGTTCTACGCCTCGGTGCGTACCCACGGCGCGATCGACGCCGCCGAGGTGGTGATCGTGTTGATCGACGCGTCGCAGCCGCTCACCGAACAGGACCAGCGCGTGCTGTCGATGGTGATCGAGGCGGGTCGGGCCCTGGTGCTCGCGTTCAACAAGTGGGATCTGGTCGACGAGGACCGGCGTTATCTGCTGGGCCGCGAGATCGACCGCGAACTGGTCCAGTTCCAGTGGGCGCCGCGGATCAACATCTCGGCGCTCACCGGGCGCGCGGTGCAGAAGCTCGTGCCCGCGCTGGAGACCTCCCTGGCGTCGTGGGACAGTCGGATCTCGACGGGACGTCTCAACACGTTCCTCAAGGAGGTCGTTGCTGCCACCCCGCCGCCGGTGCGGGGCGGCAAACAGCCGCGAATCCTGTTCGCGACTCAGGCGGCGACGCGCCCACCGACGTTCGTTTTGTTCACGAGTGGCTTCCTGGAGGCCGGCTACCGGCGGTTCCTCGAACGCAAACTTCGCGAGACGTTCGGGTTCGAGGGCAGCCCCATCCGAATCAACGTCCGAGTCCGCGAAAAGCGAGCGAAGCGCTAGCAGGATGTGGTTCGATGCCCGCCGGTAGGCGCGGGTAATCGGTTCGCCAGGGGCCGATAAGGTGGCGCGAGTGTCCGTCACCCACATGATCCTCATTGCGCTGGCCGGCGTCGGCGCCGGTGCGATCAACGCGGTCGTCGGCTCCGGAACGCTGATTACGTTCCCCACGCTGGTGGCCCTCGGCTATCCGCCGGTCACCTCGACGATGTCGAACGCCGTGGGTCTGGTCGCCGGCGGCGTCTCGGGTACGTGGGGCTATCGCCGCGAACTGCGCGGCCAGTGGAAGCGGCTGCGGTGGCAGATTCCGGCCTCGCTGATCGGCGCGATCATGGGAGCCTGGCTGCTGTTGCACCTGCCCGAGAAGGTGTTCGTCACCGTCGTTCCGGTGCTGCTGATCCTGGCACTCGTGCTGGTGCTGGTCGGGCCGCGGATCCAGGCCTGGGCCCGCAAGAAGGCCGAGGCGTCGGGGAACGGTGTCGATCACGTCGGTCCGCGTCGCATGGTGGCCGTGGTCCTCGGCACCTGGGTGGTCGGCATCTACGGCGGCTACTTCACCGCCGCGCAGGGCATCCTGCTGGTCGCCGTGATGGGCGCCCTGCTGCCCGAGTCGATCCAGCGCATGAACGCCGCCAAGAACCTGCTGTCGCTGCTCGTCAATGTCGTCGCAGCGCTCGCATACACGATCGTCGCGTTCGACCGGATCAGCTGGGCGGCCGCCGGGCTGATCGCCGTCGGTTCGCTGTTCGGCGGCTTCCTCGGCGCACACTACGGACGCCGGCTCTCGCCCAACGCTCTGCGTGGCGTGATCGTCGTCGTCGGCCTCATCGGGCTGTACCGGTTGCTCACCGTGTGACGGACTACATTTCGAGCCCGTTCCGGTGGGGTTGTAGACTTCGGAACACTGCCGCGACGAGCACACAGAGAGGGGGACCGGTGGCCGAGCGTGAATTCCGTACCGCACCGTCGGACCTTGCTGCGCTCGAACCGTTCTGGCCCTCACGGCGGCTCATGGCTTTCGACGAATGGTGTTGCGCGCGCATCTGACCGCGCCCATCCATGAGGTCATCCTGTGCGGTGACCATTAGTCGAAAGCAGCCGAACCCATGCGTTCGCTTCTGATCTTTGCCCTTGTCGGTCTCGGCGCCCAGCTCGTCGACGGCGCACTCGGCATGGCATTCGGTGTCACCGCGTCGACGCTGCTGGTGCTCAGCGGGGTCGCCGCCGCGCAGGCCAGCGCCGCGGTGCACCTCGCCGAGGTGGGGACGACGCTCGCGTCGGGTCTCTCGCACTGGCGGTTCAAGAACATCGACTGGCGCATCGTGCTCAAGCTGGGCGTGCCCGGCGCTATCGGCGCGTTCGCAGGGGCGACCGTGCTCTCGTCACTGTCCACCGAGGACGCGGCCCCGCTGATGGCAGCGATCCTGCTGGTGATCGGCGTATACGTGCTGCTGCGGTTCTCCCTGCGCACCCCGCCGGTCTTCCGGTCGGGTGCGACACCACACACCGCGAAGTTCCTCACCCCGCTGGGCCTGTTCGGCGGTTTCATCGACGCCTCCGGCGGCGGGGGCTGGGGTCCGGTGACCACCAGCACACTGCTGTCGCGCGGCAAGACCGCACCGCGCACCGTGATCGGGTCGGTCAGCGCCTCGGAGTTCCTGGTCGCCGTCTCGGCCTCGATGGGCTTCCTCGTCGGCCTGCGCGAGGAGTTCCTGCACAACATCCCCATCGTGGCGGGCCTGGCGGCAGGCGGCGTCGTCGCCGCGCCGCTGGCGGCGTGGCTGGTGTCGAAGATCAGCCCCGCGCTCCTCGGCACCGCCGTGGGTGGGGTGATCGTGCTGACCAACGCGCAGAAGCTCGTGAAGTACTTCGGCATCCACGGGGCGGCTTCCACGGCGATCTACGCCGTCATCGTGGCCGCCTGGGCCGGTCTGGTGCTCGTCGCCTGGCGGACCTCCCGGGCTCCGGAGTACGTGCTCGAAGACGTCGAAGAGTCCGTCGACGAGCCCACCGAACAGGCCGAGGCGCCGACGCGGTGACACACGAGGGGACCGATTGGGGAGTAACGGGCACTCTGCGGTAAGCTTTCGACTCGCTGCCGGTGATCACCGGAAGCAAACGGGCTGTGGCGCAGCTTGGTAGCGCACTTGACTGGGGGTCAAGTGGTCGCAGGTTCAAATCCTGTCAGCCCGACCAAATGAAAACCCGCCGGCGAAGCCGAGCGGGTTTTCGTTTGTCGGGCGACATGATGCCGGGAGCCGAGGCGCCCGCCGAGGGACGAGGCGGCCGCGTCGGCGGTTCCTGTCAGCCCGCAGGTGCTGTCACAGCACGGTGCAGTAGCCATGGATCGGTCGCGGGTGTCGAGTCGGGTCGCCGGGTGAGCTGGCGTAAACAGGCGGCTGCGACTGTGCGTGTGGGCCTCTGGTTTGACGGCTCGCGGCCGTTTGTTCCGGCGTGGACAGTGTGGGGATGTCTACGCGGTGGTGCTTCCACGCCGCCGCGCAGCAGTGCCCTCTGGCGGTTTACGTCGGCGTGCGGCCGGTGAGCCGGGAGTGCGGTGTTGGTGCCGAGCCGACTTGGCTCGGTGACGTACGGGTGTATCGGGGTGGACCCCGGCAGCGGCCGCGCGCACCACGCTACGAACCCAGTTGTGGCGCCGGTCGTTGTCGAAGGCCCGATTCCAGATCATCTGGTAGGGCATGGTGGCCACCTCGGTGGGTGCCGGCACCGCGCGCAGCGCCGCGTTGCCGTCCCAGGCCGGATGCAACCGGGCGGGCAGTGTCGCGATCAGATCGGAACCGGGCAACAGCGGCGGCGCCGCGCAATGGTACGGGACCGTGACGGCGGCCTCGCGTGGTCGATTGAGTTCGCGCAACGGTAGGTCGACCGATGTCTGTTTGCCATCGGCGGTGTCGATGACGACATGGGGGTAGCGCAGGAAGTCGGTGAGGCCGAGGGCGGGGTGGTCGGCGAGCGGGTGATCGGAGGCCATGACGCAGACGAACTCCTCGACGAACAACACACTCGTGTGCAGATCGGTGGGCAGGTCGCCGCCGTAGAGGCCGAGGTCCACCGCGCCGCTGCGGATCTGGTCGATGATGCCGTCGAAGCGAAGATTGTGAAACCGCACGGGGGAGGCGGGCGACTGCGCCCGCACGGCCGCGCAGATGTCGGGTCCGAATACCTGCACCGCGTAGTCGCTACCGGCCAGGTTGATCGGTTGGTTGGATTGCCGAGGGTCAAAATCGTTGGGCGCCAGTAAATTCTGTAGCAATGGCACCACGGTGGTGAGCTGTTCGTAGATCTCCTCGCCGCGTGCGGATAGCCGGAAGCCGCCAGGGTCGCGCACCAGCAGCGGGTCGTCGAGTACCCGGCGCAGCCGTTGCAGGGCCCGGCTCATGGCCGGCTGGCTCAGTCCCACCCGGGCCGCGGCCCGCGACACCTGCCGTTCCTCCAACAGCGCGACCAGCGGTGTGAGCAGGTTGAGATCGACCCGATCAATATGCGTGGTGAGCATGCTCGCCATCCTAAGTATGCATGTGACTGCAGGCCGCGGACCGGGCAAGCTCGTTGTCATGGACAAGAAAGTCGTGTTGATCACCGGTGCCTCGAGCGGCTTCGGCAAGATGATCGCCGAGGCGCTCGCCCGGTCCGGTCATACGGTGTATGCCACCATGCGCGACACCACGGGCCGCAATGCCCCGCAGGTGCAGGCCTACACCGAACTGGCCCAGACGGCCGGTGTCGACCTGCGGCCACTCGAGATGGACGTACAGGACGAGGCGTCCGTGGCCACCGCGGTGGATCGTGTGATGTCCGACGGCGCGGGTGTTGACGTCGTGGTGCACAACGCGGGTCACATGGTGTACGGGCCCGCGGAGGCCTTCACCCCCGATCAGCTGGCCACCCTCTACGACGTCAATGTGGTGGGTACGCAACGGGTCAACCGGGCGGTACTGCCGCATATGCGCCGACGCCGGGAAGGGCTGCTGGTGTGGGTGTCGAGCAGTAGCTGCGCCGGGGGCACCCCGCCGTATCTGGCACCGTACTTCGCGGCGAAGAATGCGATGGATGCCCTGGCGGTGTCCTATGCCCGTGAACTCAGCCTCTGGGGTATCGAGACCTCGATCATCGTTCCGGGTGCATTCACCTCGGGCACAAACCATTTCGCACACGCCGGGACGCCGGGAGATGACGCCGTGGTCGCCGAATACGAGGCGGGTCCGTATGCCGGCTTCGGCGTGCGGGTTCAGGAGGCGTTCAACTCGATCATCCCTGCGGACGCCGACCCTGGCGCTGTCGCCGAGGCTGTTGCGGAGGTGGTGGCCGCACCGTTCGGCAGCCGGCCGTTTCGGGTGCACATCGACCCCAGCCAGGACGGCGCCGACGTCGGCTTCGCCGTTCTGGACCGTCTCAAGGCCGAGATGTTGCACCGGGTGGGGCTGGCCCAGTTGCTCACCCCTTCGGCGCGCGGCGCCGAGTAGTTCTATCTCACATCACTTCTGAGGAGACAGTCATGAAGATTTCCGGTAACACCGTGTTCATTCCCGGCGCCACCAGCGGTATCGGGCTGGAACTGGCAATTGCTCTGCAAGCCAAGGGAAATACCGTCATCGTGGGTGGCCGTAGGCGCGAGCTGCTCGACAGCATCGCCGCCGAGCACGGCCTGGACACGGTGCGCATCGACACCGCCGACCCCGCCAGCATCACCGCCGTGACCGCCGACGTGCTGGCGGCGCACCCAGATCTCAACGTGCTCATCACCATGGCCGGGGTGATGTACATCGAAGATTGGCACCATCCCGAGAACTTCCTGGCCTCGGCCGAATCCACCATCACCACCAATGTGCTCGGACCCATCCGGCTGATCGCCGGTTTCATCGAGCACCTGCAGGCCCAGCCGGATGCCACCGTCATCACGGTCTCGTCGGGTCTGGGCTTCACCCCGCTCAAGGTCACTCCGAGTTACAACGCGTCGAAGGCCGCCATCCATCTGCTCACCGAGACCCTGCGGTTGCAGTTCGCCGGATCCACCGTCGAATTCAAGGAGCTCCAACCGCCCGCGGTCAGGACCGACCTGGTCCCCGGGCAGCGGGACAGCGAATGGGCCATGCCCCTTGAGGATTTCGTCGCCGAGGTGATGGACATCCTGGAGAACCAGCCGGATGCCAAGGAGATTCAGGTCGAGAGCGTCAAGTTCCTGCGCTACTCCGAGGTCCGGGGCGATTACGACCACGCGGTCGCCGTCCTCAACGCCTCCGACCCGAACAGCAACTGATCCGGATCCTGTGACGATCGCGGACGTGCGGCGGACTCAAGCCACTCGACACCCGGCCGGTGGTTTCCTCTCCACCGGCCGGGTCGTGTCACCGTGATGCGTACCGGCAGTCGGCGACGTTGCCGAACCCATTGACAAATTAATTTGTCAAGGCGACCATGGGAGCGTGCTCGAGGTCGAGGTGATCGCCGATCCTGGTGCCGCCGCATCCGCGTTGGATCCGATTCGCGGCAGGCTGCTGGCAGAACTGTCCGAACCGGCCTCGGCCGCCGCGTTGGCCACCCGCGTCGGCGTCACCAGGCAGAAGGTCAACTACCACCTGCGCGCACTGGAAAAGCACGGGCTGGTGACCAGCGCCGGGGAACGTCGGTGGGGCGGACTGACCGAACGCCTGATGGTCGCGACGGCCACTTCCTACGTCGTCTCCCCAGGGGTGCTCGGCCCGCTCGCCGCCGATCCGGGTCAGGCACGCGACCGTGCGTCGGCGAGTTATCTGATCTCGGTGGCCGCCCGCGCGGTCCGCGAGGTCGGTGAGCTGTGGCGGGCGGCCCGCGACCACCGGAAGCGGTTGGCGACGCTCACGATCGACACCGCGGTGACATTCCGATCCGCCGCCGACCGAGCCGCGTTCACCGAAGAACTGGCGCATGCGGTGACCGCGCTGGTCGCGCGGTATCACGACGAATCCGAATCCGGCGGCCGCAGGCATCGCGTCGTGCTGGCGGCCTATCCGATGCCCGCCACGGGGCAGTTAGGGGAACACTGACATGCCGCTGAAGAAGGATGACGAAGGCCGCCGCTGGGTCGAGATGGAGTTCCTGGTGCCGGGCACGCCGGAACAGGTGTGGCAGGCCATCGCCACCGGTTCGGGGATGAGTGCGTGGTTCACCCCCACCACAGTCGAGGAACACGTCGGCGGGACAATCGAATTCGACTTCGGCGACGGGGCCGTGAGCTCCGCGGTCGTCACCGAGTGGCAGCCGCCGAAGCGCCTCGGCTATGAGGAGCGCGACTGGAGCGGTGACGCACCGCCGCTGGCCACCGAAGTCGTCGTCACCAGCGTCTCCGGTGACCGCTGCGTGGTCCGTATGGTGCACAGTCTGTTCACCGACCGCGACGACTGGGATGACGAGATGGAGGGCTTCGAGACCGGTTGGCCCGGGTTCTTCGACGTGCTGCGCATCTACCTTCGTGACTTTCCCGGGCAGCCCGCGGCCGCAGCTTTCGCCGCTACCGGTCATCCGGGCGACATGGTGCAGGCGTGGGCGGAGCTGTCCCCGGCGGTGGGCATCGCGGGACTCGATGTGGGACGCCGATATGAGACACCGCCCGGTGTGCCGCACCTGGCAGGCACCGTCGAAAAGGTCCACCACACCGAGGACTTCCGCAATGTCATGGTCCGGTTGGAATCACCGGCCCCAGGTATCGCGCTGGTCGGTGGGTGTCGACCCGGTGACCGGGTCAGGCTGTCGGTCGGTCTGTACTTGTACGGCGATGCCGCGGCCGACACCGCCGCGGCGGAAGCACCGAAATGGCGGTCGTGGATGGCGCAGTTGGGCGGGTGAGACGATCGCGTGGTGGATGACGCGGTGACCTCGACGCGCTCGACATCGGGTTCGGGTTGGCGCGGAACCGCACTGCTTCGCCCTGGCGTGTTGGCGTTCTCCGGGTCCATCGGACCGACAGGTCACCATGCCCACCACGCGGTGCAGGTGATGACGGGTGCGACCCCCTTGACGGTCATCGACGGCCACGGTGTACCGCACTCCGGCGCCACCATTGCGGTGCCCGCGGACGCCAGGCACCGCATCGCAGTCGGCGCCGACGACGGCGTCGTCATCTTCCTGGAACCGGAGACCGCGGCAGGCCAGGCCGCACACCGGCGTAGCGCCACGTCGGGGTGGGTCACCGCGGATGTTCTCGGTATGCCGGGTCACCGGCCGCTGTCCGATGTGGTCGCCAACTTCGTGCGCCGACTGACGCCGAGCGGACCTGCCGCACCCGTCGAGCCGTCCGAGCGCCACCATGCGGTGGAGTCGGCGCTGCGCCTGTTGCCGGAGATGGTGGCGCAGGGACCGGTGAGCGGCACCGCCTTGGCGGCAGAGGTCGGTGTCTCGGTGAGCCGGCTGACCCACTTGTTCAGCGAGCAGGTCGGGCTGCCACTGCGGCGCTACGTGCTGTGGTCTCGGTTGCGCGTGGCAATCGTCAATGTTCAGAACGGCGCCGACCTGACCGGAGCCGCTCATGCCGCGGGATTCTCGGACAGCGCACACCTGACCCGCACCACGCGGACCATGTTCGGTTTGCCTCCTTCGATCCTCAGCCGGCACGTGCGTTGGGACCTCGCAGGTCTCGAATAGCCGAATCATTCAAGCTTCAAGGGTGCCGTAGCGTCGAACATCGACGGCATGAACGCCGTGATCACTGCTCACCCGCTGCAGACGATGGCCCGCTACGGCTACGTACCGTTCATGCTCGTCGGCCTCAACGGTGCAGGCGTCGCCCTGACCTCCGCGGGTGCACCGAAATACTGGCTGCTGGTGCTCTTGGTGGTCGCCATCGCGGCCTCATTCGGCGTCGAGCGCGTCATTCCCTACGACCCTGCGTGGAACCAGGATCGCGCCGACAGCGTCCGCGACCGCATCCACGTCGCAGTCAACGAGACCCTGATCCTCGCCAGCGTGTCAGCGATTCCCCTCCTGGCCGCGGTTGTTCCGGCGCCCGGTCTCTGGCCGAAACACTGGCCCTTACTGCTGCAGGTACTGGTCGCCATCCTCATCGCCGACTTCGGGATCACGGTGGTGCACTTGGTCAGCCACAAGATCGGCGTGCTGTGGCGGTTCCATGCCGTGCACCACAGCATCACCCGTTTCTACGGACTCAACGGGTTGATGAAGCACCCCTTGCACCAGACCGTGGAGATGGCCGCCGGTGTCGCGCCCCTCATCCTGGTCGGCCTGCCGTTCGAGGTGGCCTCCGTACTCGCCCTGGCCGTGGCGATCCAACTGCTGTTGCAGCACTCCAACGCCGATTACCGAGTCGGCCCCGCCAGGTACCTCCTCGCCCTCAACGAAGGGCACCGCTTCCATCACCTGAAGTGGGCCGGGATCGGCGACGTCAACTTCGGGCTGTTCACCCTGCTGTGGGATCACCTGTTCCGGACGTACTCCTACGACCCCACGCGCCGGTTCGATTCGAACCAACTCGGCATGGCCGCGAAACCGGACTACCCGACCGGCTACCTCCGTCAGATGGTGTTCCCGTTCACCGCAGATGGGGGTTGCGCGTCGAAAGGGACGCCCGTTAGCGCGGACAAGGTCGGCGTCGAACCCGATGTGTACGGACAGGACACCGGTGCGGCGGGCGGGTAACGGAGTAGCGTTGCATAGTGGTTCTAGGTAAAACGCGGGCGAGAACCTGAGGCAGTGGTAGCGCTCGACCGAAAGGCAAGGGGGTGACAGCGTGATCTGGGGCGATCTCACGATCCTGGCCGGCGTGATGGCGCTTTCGTTCGGGGCATGCGTGTTCGTCTACGTCACCCGGCTGGAGAACCGGACGCCCGCTGCACTGGGCGAACAGGTGGGTGCCCACAAGGCGGTGCTGGCCAAGGTGCGCAAGCGTCAACCGTTGACCCGGGACGAGTTCGAATACGCCACCGAGCTGGTGACCGACGCCCGGTCACCGCTGGCGTACGCCATCCCGGCCGTCCTGTTCAGCATGGGGTTCTTCTACGTGGTCGGCTGCCTCTACGAGTTGCATGTGCACGGTGGGAATCCGTCGTTCCGCACGTTCATCGGCGGTATCCCGATGTTGACCTCGATGAACATCGCCGCCCAACTGCGCCGTGTCGCGCGGTTGAAGAACAAGCTGCGCGACGCCGCAGTGATCGCACCTGAGCCGGAAACCGAACCAGAAACGCAGACCCGGAGCAACTTTCACTTGCGCGACGGTGCGACCGCGGGATCGTCGTCCTCCCACAGCAACAGTTGACGCACCGCGGCGCGGGAACCGTACGGCTGCAGCATCTGGCTGGCCGGACGGGGCCGCACCCGCAGTGGCCACCAGAACCAGCGGCCGAGCAGCGCGGCGATCGACGGCGTCATGAACGAACGCACGATCAGCGTGTCGAACAGCAGACCCAGAGCGATCGTCGTCCCGATCTGGCCGAGCACCCGCAGGTCGGCGAAGATGAACGACGCCATGGTGGCCGCGAATACGAGGCCGGCTGCCGTGACCACCGAGCCGGAACCGGCCATGGCGCGGATGATGCCGGTGTTGAGCCCGGCGCCGATCTCCTCCTTGAAGCGGGAGATCAGCAGCAGGTTGTAGTCCGACCCCACGGCCAGGAGCAGGATCACGGCCAGCGCCAACACGATCCAGTACAACTCGATGCCGAGAATCTCCTGCCAGATGAGCACCGACAGCCCGAACGAGGCGCCCAACGACAGCGCCACGGTGCCCACGATCACGAGCGCTGCGACCACGCTGCGGGTGATGAACAACATCACCAACAGGATCAGGGTGAGGGCCGCGATGGCGGCGATCATCAGATCGTATTTCGCGCCGTCGGCGATGTCCTTGTAGGTGGCCGCGGTGCCGGCGAGGTAGATCTTGGACCCGGCCAGAGGTGTGCCCTTGACGGCCTCCTTGGCGGCGTGCCTGATGGCGTCGATGTGCGAAATGCCTTCGGGCGTGGCCGGATCGCCCTCATGGGTGATGATCAGGCGAGCCGCTTTACCGTCCGGGGACAGGAACAACTTGAGACCGCGCTGAAATTCGGGGTTGGTGAACGCTTCCGGCGGTAGGTAGAAGGAGTCGTCCACCTTCGCCGCGTCGTAGGCCTGGCCCAGCGCGGTCGAGTTCTGCAGCGCCGCGGCAGCCTGATCGTTGAGCCCCGAGGTGGTGGCGTAATTGGTCAAAGTCAGATCGCGGTTTGCCTGCTGACTGGCGATCTGCGGTGGAATCAGCGCAAGCAGTTTCGGTTGCAGCTCATCGAGTTTGGCGATGCTGCCCGAGACATTGGCCAACTGATCGGTCAATTCGTCGATACCGTCGAGGGCGTCGAACACCGACCGCAGCGCCGCGCACATCGGGATGTCGAAGCAGTGCGGCTCCCAGTAGAAGTAGTTGCGGATCGGGCGGAACTGGTCGTCGAAGTTGGCGATCTTGTCGCGCAGATCTTTGGCGGTGGCCACGGTCTGCTGAAACGCCTCGGACTGCTCATGGGTGATCGCGCCGGACTGCTGCTGCAGCGCATACTGCTGGCGCAGAACGTCGATCGAGTTGTTGATCACGTCGACCTGCTTGAGCAGGTCTTCGCCGCGGGCCTGCTGGAAGGGCAGATTGTTGATCTGCGATGCGCTGCCCGAGCTGATCTGGAAGGGAATCGACGTGTGGTCCAACGGTGTTCCCAGCGGTCGCGTGATCGATTGCACCTGCGCGATGCCGTCGGTGTGGAAGACCGCCTTGGCGACCCGCTCCAGAAGGATCATGTCGGTGGAATTGCGCAGGTCGTGATCGGCTTCGATCATCATCAGCTCCGGGTTCAGCCGGGCCTGCGAGAAGTGGCGCTCGGCGGCCGTGTAGCCCACGTTGGCCGGAGCGTCGGCGGGCATGTAGGGCCGGGTGTCATAACTCGTGGTGTAGCGCGGTAGGGCCAGCAGACCGATCAGCGCGACCGCGATGGTGACGACCAGAACCGGTCCGGGCCAGCGCACGATGGCGGTGCCGATGCGTCGCCAGTTCTGCGTCCGCAACGGGCGGTTGGGCTCGAACAAGCCGAAATGCCGACCGATCACCAGCACGGCCGGGGCCAGCGTCAATGCCGCCGCCACCGCGACCAGCACGCCGATACCGGCCGGAACCCCGAGACTCTGGAAATAGGGGAGCCGGGTGAAGGTGAGGCACAGCACCGCCCCGGCAATCGTCAGACCCGATCCAAGGATGACGTGTGCGGTGCCGTGGTACATCGTGGTGAACGCGGTGACGCGGTCCTGGCCGGCGTAGCGCGCCTCGTGGAAACGGCCCAGGATGAAGATGGCGTAATCGGTGCCTGCGGCGATCACCAGCAACGTCAGCAGATTGGTGGAGTACGTCGAGAGTTCGATGATGCCGGCGTTGGCCAGCACCGCGACCACACCGCGCGAGGCGGTCAATTCGATCATCACCGTGAACATCACCAGGATGACCGTGGTGACGCGGCGGTAGAGCCAGAGCAGCATCACCGCGATCACCCCGAGCGTGATGATCGTGGTTTTCAAGGTGCCCTGGCGCCCGACCTCGAATTGATCGGTGACCAGGGGTGCGGCGCCGGTGACATAGGCCCGGATCCCGGGCGGCGGCGGTGTGTCGTCGACGATGGCTCGCACCGCGTCGACGGATTCGTTGGACAGCGACTCGCCCTGGTTGCCCGCCAGGTAGATCTGCACCAGCGCCGCTTTGCCGTCGGTGCTCTGCGAGCCGGCGGCGGTCAGCGGATCTCCCCAGAAGTCCTGGATGTGCTGCACGTGCGTGGTGTCCTGGGACAGTTTGCGGATCAAGCCGTCGTAGTAGTGGTGCGCGTCGGCGCCGAGCGGCGCGTCGCCCTCCAGGACGATCATTGCCGAACTGTCGGAATCGAATTCGTCGAACACCGCGCCTATGCGCTTGGCGGCCTGCAGTGATGGCGCATCCTGGGGACTCAGCGAGACGTTGTGCGATTCGGCGACGGTCTCCAACTGCGGAACGAACACGTTCGTCACCACGGCCAGACCGAGCCAGAACAGCGCGATGATCACCGAGAACCGCCGGATCAGGTCCGGAATCGCCGACAGACGCGCGCTCATCCGGACTTGTCCAGGCAGAAGGTGTAGGCATTCACGGTGTTCACCCACCTTTCGTCCTTGACGACGTCATCGATGGTGATTCGGCATCCGATCGAACTGCTGTCGCCCTGCGCTGCGACGTTGGCGAAAACTGCAGGCTGGGTGGTGGTCGTGTCGTAGGACCAGGGCAGCGGGACGTTGTCCGCGCGTTGTGGTTGCGCATCGACGTCCAGGTAGGTGATGGTGGCCACCGTGCCCGGCGGTCCCATGACCTCCAACACCACGTGTTTCGGGTTGAACGGAACGATCTCGTTGCCGGAGCCGCTTGGCGTGGATGTCACGTCTTGAGAGGCGAACACGCCGTGCAGCCGGTACACCGCGAATCCGGATACCGCGAGCACGACCACCGCCACCAGGGGCATCCAGTGTCTCCTGAGTCGACTTCCCATCGGAAACCGCTGCATTCGTGACCCTTTCGACGTGCGGCGGCATGCGCGGACGGAGGTTCCCATAGGGTGGCTAATCAACCAGGTTGACGTTACGACAATGGGCCCGACACCACAACCGTGGATGTGGAGTGTTCAGGCGGAGGTTCTGCCGCAGGCTGTCTACGCGGATCGCGGTGTCGACAACGGGTGGGGATCGAGCAGACCCATCCGCTGCAGATCAGTGACGTACTTGACGATGATCGCGGGCGTGATGTGGGGGATGTCGGTTTCGGGGCCTGTCGTGTCGCCGCCGATCCGGTACTCACGAACCGCGGCACGGAACCTCTCGGTGGGACCGTAGGCGCCGAGCGTCGGTTCTGGAGGTTGCAGATCGGTGGTGAGATCCAGGCCGTAACGGGCCGCGAGAATCTGCAGCACCGAATGCCGGCGCTGTCTGTCGGGAAGTGCGCGCAATGCGGTCTCGAAGCGTCGCAACCATTCTCCGAAATCTGCGATGCGCTGGATCGGATACCCGGCCTCGATGAGCCAGTCGACGTACTGGTCGGCTCCGATGCCGTCGTCGTGCGGGTTCATCACGTGATAGGTCTCGAATCCGTGCAACGCGCATTTGCTGAGGGTGGCGATCGCCTCCGCGACGAAGCCGACCGGCAGTGCATCGTAGTGGGCGCGTTGCCGCTGGCCCGCGGCATCGAGTCGATAGAACGATGCCGGCGCCACGCCGGTCGCGACGACGCTCAGCACCATACGGGTGAAGTTGTCGGGGAGGTTCAGCTGGCCGACATAGGTTGTGTCGGTGAGGATCATGTCGCAGCGGAATACCCGGACCGGGATTTCACACAGGTCATGTGCCTCCCGCAGCAGAACCTCGGCCGCCCACTTGCTGTTGCCGTAGCCGCTGGCATATCCGGCGTCGACGCGGCGGATCGGACTGATGACGCGGATGTCGGCATCCTCGGTGAACACGGCAGGCTCGATCTGCTGACGCACGTCCGCGGTGGACACATACGAGTACGACTTGAGCTTGGTGGTGAGGGCGAACCGGATCACCTCGGCGGTGCCTGCGACGTTGGGACCGAAAAACTCCTGGTAGGGCAGGATGCCGTTGACGAAGCCCGCGGAATCGACGATCAGATCCACCGACGCCGCGAGCTCGGTCCAGACCGCCTCGTCGAGGCCGAGCGCGGCTGCGCTCTTGTCACCGGCCACCACGCGTATCCGGTCTTCCGACAGCTGCCGGAAGCGTGTCAGCAACACCGGATCTCCGCTGTCGAACACCTTCTCGAGCCGCTCACGGGCCTCGGTGTCGGAGGCTGCCCGCACCAGGCACACCAGCGTCCCGTCGACAGGTTTCAGGCGCTGCAGCCATTCGAGGACCAGGAAACGCCCGAGGAATCCGGTCGCCCCGGTCAACAGCACTGTGCGGATCTGTCCACCCGAGCGGGGAAGAGCCGGCGCAGCTGCCAACGTCGCCGGGTCGATGAACTTTTCCAGGGTGAGGTCGGTGGCACGTATCTCGGTGACATCGCCGGACCCGTGCACTGTTTCCACCGTCGCGCCGTGTGCCGCCAGCGTGTCGGTCCCGTGTTCGTCGTCGACGCGCCGGCTCACGGCGTGCACCGACGGCGACTGCAGGAGATCCTGGACGCCGACGTGCGCGTCGAGCGCGGTGTTGATCGCGGCGACGCACCGCATGGCGGAGATCGAATCGCCACCGAGGTCGAAGAACGAGTCATCGAGGCCGACCCGCTCGACACCGAGGATCTGCCCGTAAACACTCGCGACCACCTTCTGGGTCCGGGTGGCGGGTGGGCGATAGGTGCGAGCAAACTGGTACTCGGGTGTGGGAAGCGCTCGTTGGTCGAGTTTGCCGTTCACCGTCACCGGCAAGGTGTCCAGCCGAACCACGGCAGCCGGAATCATGTAGGGCGGCAATCGATCGGCGAGTCGCGTTCGGGCCTCGGCCGGATCGACCGTTCCGGTGACGTAGCCGACCAGCCGCTTGTCACCGGGGTGGTCCTCGCGCACGATGACGGCCGCCTGGTCCACCCCGTCGAGATCGGCGAGCGCACTTCGGATCTCGCCGAGTTCGATCCGGAATCCGCGGATCTTCACCTGATCGTCGACCCGGCCGAGGTACCGCAACTGGCCGTCGGCGCCCCAGCGTGCCAGATCACCGGTGCGATACATCCGCGTCCCCGGTGCCCCGAACGGACACGCCACGAACCGCGACGCGGTCATGCCTGCGCGGTTCAGGTAGCCGACACCGACGCCCAGGCCCGCCACGTACACCTCACCGACCACTCCCAGCGGCACCGCGCGCAACCACGGGTCGAGGACGAAGACGGCGGCGCCGGGCACGGGTACGCCGATCGGGACATCTCCCGCGGCGTCCTGTGTCAGTGGCGCGCTGGCGGTGGCGGATACCGCGGTCTCGCTCGGGCCGTACAGATTGGCCATCGTCCGGCCCGGCGCCCACCGCTTGACCACCTCGCTGGGGCAGGCCTCGCCGCCGACCAGCAGCGTGAGACCGTCGAGGTCGGTTTCCACCAGCGCAGCCGCCGCTGCCGGGGTCTGACAGAGCACCGTGGCGCGTTCGGCCAGCAGGAGGTCATGCAGATCCTGCGGTGAGTTCGTGACCGACTCCGGTACCACCACGAGCCGTCCACCGTGCAGCAGAGCCGCCCACATCTCCCACACCGAGAAGTCGAAACCGTATGAGTGGCACTGTGTCCACACCTGATCCGGCCCGAATTCGACCCCGGCGTGCGGAGCGTCGAAGAGCCGGGTGACGTTGCGGTGAGTGAGCGCGACGCCTTTCGGTCGCCCAGTGGTTCCCGATGTGTAGATGATGTACGCGATGTCGTCGGGATCGGGCGACAACAGCGTGGTGGCGGTGACAAGGGATGTCGCCGGGTCATCGACTTCGAGGATCGCCCCGTCGAAGTCCACGAGCCGGGGCTGCAACCCATCGGTGGTGATCGCTGCCAACGGTCCGGTGTCCTCGAGCATGAACCGCACGCGCGACGACGGCGCGGCCGGATCGATCGGCAGATACGCCGCCCCGGTCTTGAGCACGGCCAGGATCGCCACGATCGCCTCGGCGCTGCGCGGCAGCATGATCGCCACGGAGTTTCCCGGCGCCGCACCGTGCAGCGCCAGCAGATTCGCCAAGCGGTTCGCCATTTCGTCGAGTTCGGTGTAGCTCATCGACTCGCCGTCGCACGTCACTGCCGTCGCGTAGGGGGTCCTTGCGACCTGGGCCGAGAAGCGATCGACCAGCGACGCGCGTTCACCGTTGTGCTGGCGCAGTCGTTCCCGACGACACCAAGTGTCGATCCGCTGCTGCTCGTCGCCGCAGAGAACATCGATCGAGGCGACATGTCGTCCGGGATCCTCGACCATCGCCGACAACACGCGCTGGAAGCGCTCGAGCAGCGCATCGATGTCCCCGGACCCGTAGGCGGCCGTGTCGAACTCGGCTCGCAGCCCGATCTCGTGGCCGGGTATGGCGACGACCGTCAGGGGGTAGTGGTTGTGCTCGCTGGTGGTGAAGTCGGTGATCGTGAGCTCATGCGCACCCGCGAACGCCCCGGCGTCGAACGGATAGCTCTCGTACACGAAGAGGGTGTCGAAGAGTTGATCGTGACCGGTGAGCCGATGAATCTCGCTGAGCGAGAGGTGCTCATGGTCGACGGTGGCGTTGTGAAACTCCTGCAGCTGGTCCAGCAGGCCGGTGACCGTCGCCGTCGGCGTGATGCGGGCGCGCACCGGAACGGTGTTGATGAGCAGGCCGACAAGGGAATCCGATCCCGCCAGCTCGGCGGGACGTCCCGACACCGCGGTACCGAACACCACGTCGCGCTGACCGGTCAACGCCAGCAGCAATTGCGCCCAGACGGCCTGCAGGACCGTGTTGACCGTGGTGTGGCAGGTGCGTGCCAACTCTGCGGCCGCGCGGGTCAACTCGGCGGGGATCTGTCGGGACCGGACATCGCGCGGCCCGGGCGGGGTCGGGGGAGTGAGCAGCGTCGGAGTGGTGAACCCGTCCAGCACCTCGCACCAGGCCGCGTGTGCGGCCTTCTGATCCTGGGCGGCCAGCCAGTCGATGTAGGTGCGGTACGACCCGGCAGGAGGTAGACGATGTTCGAAGTAGGCGCCGAACAGCTCTTCCAGCAGGACCGGAAGGGACCAGCCGTCGATCACGATGTGATGGAAGGTCATCACGAACCGGTGCCGGTTGCCGGCGGTGCGGATGAGCGCCGCACGGAACGTCGGCCGCGCGGACAGGTCGCACACCGCGGCCCGCTCCGCCGCGCACACCTTTTCGATTTCCGCTTCGGGGGGCCGGTCGTCCTCGCGCAGGTCCATGTATCGCCAAGCCATGACCGGGTGGGCCGGTATCACCTGCACCGGGGTGCCGAACTGTCCGCAGAAACGCGCGACGAGGTTGGGATGACGCCGCAGCACGGTGTCGAGTGCGTCGTACAGCCGGTCGGCGTCGAGCACGCCGGTGACGGTGATGTCGAGCTGCATCGAGTACACGTCGGTCGGCGCATCACCCGGCCCGACCATGGAGTGGAAGAACAGACCCTGCTGTAGCGGGGTGAGCGGCAGGATGTCGACGATACGGTGCTGCTCGGCGAGCTCGTCGATCTGCTGCTGGGTGAGTCGTGCGGGTGCGATATCGGACGGAGAGAGCCCGCCGCCTCCCCGCCGCACGTGCGCACAGATGCCGCGCAGGGCGTCGAACCACAACTCGCTCAACCGTTTCACCTGCGCTTCGTCCACGCTGGACGGCGCCCAGGTCCACGCTGCCCGCAGTGCCGGTCCCGGCCGGTCGGCCTGCGGGCCGAATTCCATGGTGCCGGCGTTGAGTTCCACCGTGTGCATCAACGGCATGGGGACCGCCGAGACCGCGTCGGCCAACCCCAACCCGTCGGGGGCTACCCGCCACAGTCCCTGTGACGGGTGGTCGGCACCGAGCCGTCCCAGATAGTTGAAGCCGATGGTGGGTTCCGGGCCGCGCAGATCCACCTCGGGGTTGAGGTAGCGCAGCATTCCGTAGGACGTCTCGTCGGGGAGGTTGCGCAGCTGCTCCTTGGCCGCCTTGATCACCGTGCCGAGTTCGGCCGCACCGTCGCGGACGAGGTCCCACGCAAGGACGCCCAGGGTGAGCGCGACGGGGTACTTCGTGGTGAACCAGCCCACGGTGCGGGAAAGGTCGAGGTCCTCCCCGATGCGCTCGCCGAGCTGTTCGGCCCGTCCGTGGCCCTCGACATCGATCGCGAGCGGGGCCCCGCCGTTGCGGAGAAACTCGTTCCACGCCAATGCGTATGCGATGAGCATGATGTCGCCGACCCCGGCGTGAAACGCATTGGGCACCTCACCGAGCAGCTGACGGGTGGTCTCGGTGTCCAGTGAGATCGTCAGGTGCCCGGCACACGCGTAGGTGTCCACCGCCGGTTTCACCGCCGGCATCCCGCGCGGGGTGGCAAGCACCCGCTGCCAGGCGTCCGCGTGGGCGACGACGTCCGGAGTGCACGCTTGTGCCTGCAACAGTGCGGACCAGCGGGCGAACGACGTCCCCTCGGAGGGGAGCACCACCGGTCGATCGGAGCGACGTTGGCCCCACGCGATGTTGCAGTCCTCCACCAGGATCCGCCATGACACCCCGTCCACCGCGAGATGATGGATCACCAGGGCCAACTGGCGGGTGCGGGGCGCCCACAACGCCGAAAGCATGCGGCCGGCAGCCGGATCGAGCCGCGAACGTGCCGCGGAGAGCGCCTCTGCGGACAAGGTGTCGACCGTCCGGACGCAATCGGCTGCGCGCACGGCGCCGGGCTCCAGCACCGGCAGCGATGGACCGTCGCCGGGCACCTGGAGCCGCAAGGTGGGGTGGTGATCCAACAGCGCCTGGACCACGCCCACCACGTCGGTGATCTGGGGACCGGCCGCATCCTCGGGAGCCTGTAACACCAGCGTCTGGTTGAACTGATCGACCGGACCGTCCACGGTTCGCAGCCAGTGCATGATCGGGGTGGGCGTCACCGGGGCAGTGCCGTCGTCGGTGTCGTCGTGCCCGCCGGCGACCGTCGCGACGGCCGCCAACCGGGCCACGGTCTGCTCGACGAACACGTCGCGTGGCCTGATCCGGATGCCCCGCATGCGTGCCTGGGCGACGGCCTGCATCGACAGGATGCTGTCACCACCCAGGGCGAAGAACGAATCGTCGACACCGACTTGCTCGACGCCGAGAACGTGGGCGTAGATCTCGACCAGGATCCTCTCGGTATCGGTGGTCGGTGCCCGGAAAGCACCTGCGTCGCCCCGGTATTCCGGTGCGGGCAACGCGCGTTTGTCGAGTTTCCCGTTGACGGTCAACGGGAAGGAATCGAGGACCACGATCGCGGCGGGAACCATGTACGCCGGGAGGCGCTCGGCCAGAGTGCGACGTGCCGCGGCCGGGTCGAGCATGCCGGTGACGTAACCGACCAGCCGCTTGTCACCAGGTCGGTCCTCGCGCGCGATCACGACGGCCTGATCCACACCGTCGAGGCGGGACAGCGCGGACTGGATCTCGCCCAACTCGATGCGGTACCCGCGGATCTTCACCTGCTCGTCGCTGCGACCCAGGTACACCAGCTGACCGTCGCCGTCCCACCGCACGAGATCGCCCGTGCGGTACATCCGCTGCCCTGGCGGCCCGAAAGGGCAGGCCACGAACCGCGACGCGGTCAAGCCGGAGCGGCGGGCGTATCCGACGGCGACTCCCGCACCGGCGAGGTACAACTCGCCGACCACACCATCGGCGACCGGTCTCAGGAATCGGTCGAGGACGAACGTCGCAGCATGGGGGACCGGCCGTCCGATCGGCACCGCCTCGGCGTCCGGCGACAGCGGTGCGCTGATCGCGGCGTAGACCGTGGCCTCGGTCGGGCCGTAGGCGTTGAGCATCACGCGCCCGGGAGCCCAACGCTGCACAAGATCTGCCGGGCAGGCCTCGCCGGCCACGACCAGCGCGGTCGCATCCAGACCTTCCCGCGGGAGCATTCCCGCGGCCGACGGGGTCTGGCACAGGACGGTGACCCGCTCGCGGACCAGCAGGGCGTTGAGGTCATGCGGCGAACTCGCCACCGCTTCGGGCACCACCACGAGCCGCCCACCGTGCAGCAGGGCGCCCCACATCTCCCACACCGAGACGTCGAACACCAGGGAGTGCCACTGTGACCACACCTGTCCGGGGCCGGCAGGCAGCGCCGGATGGAGACAGCTCACCAACTGGGTGACGTTGCGATGGGTCACCGCCACGGCCTTGGGCACGCCGGTGGTGCCGGACGTGTACGTCAGATACGCGAGATCGTCAGCCGCGGGCGACCGGAGACCAGCGAACTCATCGATCCGCTTGAGGTCGGGGCTGTCGATGTCGAGCACCGTGCGGCCGGTCGGGTCCAGGCGTGCGCGATGCGCTCCCGAGGTCACCACAGCCACGGGATCGGCGTCGGACACCATGAACCGCAGCCGCTCATCCGGATGAGCCGGATCCATCGGCAGGTACGCAGCTCCCGATTTGAGCACCGCGAGGATCGCGATGACCGCTTCGGCCGAGCGTGACAGCAACAGCCCGACACATCTGCCCGGCCCGGACCCGTTGCCGGTCAGGCACTTCGCCAGGCGTTCGGCGGCGTCGTCGAGTTGGCGGTAGGTATAGGTGCGCGCGCCGCACACGAGTGCGACCGCGTCCGGCGTTCTGGAGACCTGAGCGGTGAACAGGTCCGGGATGGTGGTGTGCGGTGGCCCCGGATCGGCCAGCGCCGATCGGTTACCCCAGTCATCGAGTTTGTCGTATTCGTCGTCGTCGAGCAGATCTATGGTCAACAACCGTCGTGTCGGGTCACCACCACCCATGAACTCACCCCAGATCGTGGTTATGGCGTCCAGAACCGCTTCGAAGCGCTCCCCCTCGGATGCGGCAAAATGGGTCGCCGTCGAGCTCTTCAGCTCGACAGGCCCGTCTCGAATGAGAGTAGCTGCCGATTCCGCCCGTTATTGGCGTTCCGGCAAATTAGTGGGTTCGGAAACTGTGGTCTGGTTGCCGGCGGGAGCCGGATCGATGCGTGCGCCACGCAGCGGCCAGGCTGATCATCCCAGTTCAGGACCCTTGGTCTACGCCATGGCGGGGGTGGCCGCGGTCGACCGGCCTGCGATGGTGAAGTTGCCTAATATTTGCGAGAGAAATTGCATTCAATGAACTCGGACCTCGAATGCCAACGGTGACCGGAATTGGTCAATTCTTCACGGTCTTTGACGTCAGGAAATACATTTCTTTTCCGGTCGGGTATCCACCACCATTGGTGGCAATGTGCACGTGATCGAAATGGTTGGCGGTTTCGTTGCCGTAATCGGCGGTCCAACTCGGTGCGCCGATGCCGGGATAGAAACCCTGCCGCCAGATCACGTGCAGAACACCCCAGCGTTCGGCGTTGGCCAACGCGAACCCGGCGATCTGGTTGCCCAGTTGGATGCCCTTCTCGGACTGGTGGTCGGGGATCATCACGTCGATCGCCAACCCGTTGGGGTGCCATTTCAGCGGATCCTGGCGATGGCCGCCGATGGTCTTGATCTCGGGGAACATCACGCTGATGGCACGTGCCGTCCAGACCGTGTTGACCTGTAGCCCGGCCTCGGGCGCGACGCCCGGTGGCAGCGAGAACTGGAAATCGCGCGCGGCCACGGGTGCGCTGGCGGCCAGCAACTCGGCGGGGGCGGCAGCGGGGACCCCCGCAGCAGGCGGCTGGTCCGGCTGCGAGGCTGCCGGGGTATCCGCGCAGCACGACGTTTCGCCGCCCTGGGCGTGGAACATTGCGGCCGCGACGATGATCGAGGCCCCGAACGCCAACCACCGACCACGGCCATCCGCCAACCGGTTACCACCCACGGCCAGCAATCTACTGTGGCAGCGTTCCGAAAGGGTGCTCTTCGCCTGTGTTCCCAGGGCGAACTTCGCCGGGGCTGCACCAGGGCCGTATCCGGGCTATCTCAACGGCAGCAGGTCGCGACCATCTCTATGTACGCGGCCGCGATGCCCGACATCCTGAACTCGGCTTCCAGATCGGTTCCCGGCGTCAGCCCGTCCGAGTGCAGGTCGAGCACGGCGGCGCGCCAGGCGCGCGGCACGGAGCGGCCCCTGGACATGACGAGGGCGGACCGGGCCTCGTCCGGCAACTCGCGCCACCACCTGTCTAGGCGCAGTCGCTCGTCTTCGAGCAGGTTGGCTTCCGCCGAGCGCAGTTGCCACAGGCGCGACTCCTGTGGCTTCTCGTCCCGGTAGCTGCGCACCGTGTGCGAGGCGATCGCGGCGGCCACGCCGTCGGGCAGATACCCATGCGGATTGGCGAGCAGATCCGCCTGCATCCGGCGGTCGAGTCGGTAGAACCAGGCCAGCGGTGAGTGTTTGCTCGTCGGCCGGTATCGACGATGGTGCATGTGGTGACGCCTCCAAACGCTGCCGGCAACGCGGCATGGATCGACGAGAACGCGCAGGCAACCGGTACGGAAGCAGGGATGCGGTGGAATTCCCGAGGGTGTCACCGATCCGGTGGTGGATCGGTGGAATGGGGTCCAGCCTACCTGATCGCTCGGATGTCCGATCTTTTCCGCCCGTGGTCACTGCTTCAGCAGCCGACGCTCATCGAAAACTGCTGCGATGCCGCGGATCCCAATCGCTGTCCGCAGTCGCACCGACCAACCTGACGGTGGAATTCGTCTCGTAGCGCACGTCGACCCGCTGACATGGGACGGCCGGCTACTTGAATCCGCGTAGTGACCCAGACGGTACGAGGCGGGAAATGAAGTAGTGCGCTACCCGTGACCCCCGGTGGGCCCGGTGCGGATGCTGAATACGCACGATCGTCTGGCACAGGAGGTTTACGGTGACCGTTGTAATGCCAAGTGGCACAGTCAATCAGAAGACCATCATCCTGCGCACACCGGGACGGCGGGTGACACGAGACCCGTTCGACGGGCCGGGATCGGCCCCGTTCGAGGCCGCGGAAGCCGCCGCCAACGCCCGTGTCGAGTTCGACGACAAGCTGGACAGCAACGGTCTGCGCGCCGTTCTCGATGACCCCACGGTGCTCGCCTTCGCCCCGGCCATGCCGATGACGCTCATCGAACCCGTGGAGTCCTCGCAAGACGTCACCGAGGCCGGGGCGGCCACATGGGGTGTGGATGCGGTCGGCGCGACGAGTTCATCGTTCACCGGATCCGGCGTGACGGTCGCGGTACTCGACACCGGTATCGACGTCTCGCACCCGGCGTTCGACGCCGTGGACCTGACGGCCAAGGACTTCACCGGATCCGGCAGCGCCGACGACACCCACGGACACGGCACACATTGCGCCGGAACAATATTCGGTCGTCAGGTGGACGGGATGCGGATCGGGGTCGCCACCGGGGTGACCAAGGCGCTGATCGGCAAGGTGCTCGGCGGGCCCGGCGGGGGCGGCAGCGACACGCTGTGTGAGGCGATCATGTGGGCAGCCGACAACGGCGCCAACGTCATCTCCATGTCACTGGGTATGGACTTCCCGGGTTGGGTCAACACACTGGTCGACACGCGCAATCTCAGCATCCCGGTCGCCACCTCGATCGCCCTGGAACAGTACCGGGCGAACATCCGGTTGTTCGAGCAGTTGTCGAACCTGCTGGGCGCAAGGGCGGCCGTGGCCCAGACGGTCCTCGTCGCCGCCGCGTCGGGTAATGAGAGCGGCCGCAACGCCACACCTCCGTTCGTCATCAACGTGGCCCCGCCGGCCGCGTCGGCGGGCATCGTCTCCGTCGGTGCGCTGGGGCAGACGCCGGACGGCCTGCGGATCGCGCCGTTCTCGAACACCCGGGCAACCGTCGCGGCCCCCGGCGTCAAGGTGACGAGCGCGAAGGCCGGTGGTGGAACCACCGCGATGAGTGGCACCAGTATGGCCACACCCCATGTGGCCGGTGTGGCCGCGCTGTGGGCCGAGAAGCTCGCGGCGCAGGGTTTGCTGAATCCGATTGTTCTGCAGGCCAGGCTGGTTGGTTCGGCCACTCTCAACCCCCTGGTGTCGGGCACAGACCCGCTCGACGTGGGAGCGGGTTTGGTGCAGGCGCCGGCGGTGTGACACGTCCTCGAAGGCAGGAGGCAGCCATGGGCGACGTACTCGAGAAGCTCCGTGGGCGAAATCGGCAGATCCAGCGCCGCGACAGCGTGCTGTCGGCCGAACTGGCGCGGGCACGTGATGCGGTCACCGTCGACGTGGGCGCCGGTCCCATGATCTTGCCGAGCCGCGACGGTGATTCGATCGACATCGAAGAGGAGTCGATCATCATGCGCACAGGTCGCCCGGTACTGGCGATTCTGCGCAACGAGACACAACTGCGGATCGATGACCCCGACAGTGAGGTGTGGACGAAGCGGCTGACAAAAGTCAAGGCGCACTTGATATCTGCGGCTGAAGCGGTCGGCCGCATCGAGGTCGACGGTCACAGCATGTCCTGGCTCGGCACCGGCTGGCTCATCGCGCCCGACGTCATCGTGACCAATCGGCACGTGGCCGCCGAGTTCGGCAGGCAGGTCGGCACCGAATTCGTGTTCCGGCGTGGACTGGAAGGTGCGGACATGACCGCATCCATCGATTTCCTGGAAGAGATCGATCGTCCCGACGAGTGGTCCTTCCGCCTCGAGCGCATCCTGCACATCGAGGATGCCGGTGGACCCGACATCGCTTTCTGCCGCGTGGCACGCACCGGCGGGGACCGGCTCCCGAACCCGATCATGGTGGCGCCCGTCACCGACGAGGCCGAACTGGTGGCCGTGATCGGTTACCCGGCCCGTGACAGTCGCATACCGGAGCAGCCGTTGATGGACCGCATCTACGGCGACGTCTACGACAAGAAACGCCTGGCGCCAGGCCAACTCACCGGATCGGCCCACGACGTGATCCGTCACGATTGCTCGACGCTGGGCGGCAACTCCGGCTCGGTGGTGCTGTCACTGGACACCGGTGAGGCGGTCGGTCTGCATTACGCGGGCCGGTTCCTGCAGGCGAACTTCGCGGTTCGCGGCTCGGTCGTCGCCCGGCGCCTGGAGCACGTGCTGCACGGCACGCCGGTCGCCGTTGCCGGCCCCCGCAACCCGGAAACGGCACGCCCCGCACAACTCACCTATGTGGTCCCCATCCGGATCACCGTGGAGGTGGACGGTATGCCGCAGCCCGACCAGGCCCCGCCCACGGACGACGCGATCGCGAACCACGGTGCCGGCGCGGACACCGATGAGGTCTTCACCGCGGCAGTGGCCGCCGACTACGCCGATCGGGAGGGCTATGCGGACAACTTCCTGGGCGACGGACCGGTGATACCACTGCCCGAGGCCGTCGGGGGCGCCGACGACGTACTGCAGTTCCCCGACAACGGGGGAACGAGCCACGTGCTGCGGTACGAGCACTTCTCGGTCGTGATGAGCCGCCGCCGCAGACTCTGCCGGTTCAGCGCGGTGAATATCGACGGCGCCACGTCGGTCTCCCGACGCCGGACGTCGTGGCGGACCGATCCACGCATTCCGGCGACGGCCCAGATCAGCAGGGAATGCTACGGCGACCCGCCGAAGTTCTCGCGCGGGCACATGACACGACGCGAAGACCCGGTCTGGGGCAGCGATCAGGCCGCGGAACGCGGCAACACCGACTCCATGCACGTCACCAACGCCGTGCCGCAGATGCAGCCCTTCAACGGTGGTGTGTGGCTGGACCTGGAGAACTACGCGCTGCAGAACGCGCGCCGCGACGACATGCGGATCTCGGTGTTCACCGGACCGTTCCTGTTCGACGACGATCCGGTGATGTTCGACGTCAAGGTGCCCGTGGAGTTTTGGAAGGTGATCGCGTTCATCCACGACGACACGGGCCGGTTGTGCGCCACGGGTTACACGATGTCGCAGCGCGACTTCCTCGGCGACGAGGAATTCGTGTTCGGTCAACACGAGACGACGCAGACCTCGATCGCCTCGATAGAACAGCGATCGGGGCTGTCCTTCGGCGAGTTGTCGGCGCACGACCCGCTCGACGAAATCGAACTCGCCACGCTGTCACTCACCGATGTGCGGCAGATCCGGTTCGTGTGACACCGGTTGACATCGAGTAGTACTACGCATCCGGGCAACCCGGGGCACCGGGGAGACTGGAGCCATGCCGACACCGAAAGCCGTGCCGACGGGGGCCGCGGACGCGAACGCCGTGCCAGACGGCGCTGACGACGCCGAACGTGCCACCAGGCCCGAGCGTGATCGTTCCGTGGATGTCGCGCGACTCGCGGCGCTCGTCGCGGTGATGTTCGGGCACTGCGCGCTGCTGCTCGCCACGATCGACTCCACCGGTGTGCGCGTCGGCAACATCCTCGCAGCGGTGCCCGCCCTGGCACCCGTCACCTGGGTCTTGCAGGTGATGCCGCTGTTCTTCCTCGCAGGCGGTGCGGCAGGAACCTACAGCTGGCGGGCAGGCACACCGTGGGGCGTCTGGTTGTTCAGCCGGGCTCAGCGGCTGTGCCGGCCGGTCTTCGTCTACCTCGCGGTGTGGGCGGTCGCGCTGGTCGCCGTACATCTGACGATGGGCGCGGAATCGGCCGCCGCGCTGGGCCGCGAGAGTGTGGCGCTGCTGTGGTTTCTCGGCGTGTATCTGGTGGTGCTGGCGTTCGTGCCCGCACTCACCCGGCTGTCCTCAGGGCGTGCGGTGGGCGGGCTGGTGACGGCGCTGGTGGCGCTTGCCGCGGCGTTCGACGGAATCCGGTTCGCAACGGGCAGTCCCGTCGCGGGCAGCGCGAACCTGGTGGTCGTCTGGCTCATCCCGGTGGTGATCGGTGTGGCCTATGCGCGCCGGCTCATCCGGCCCGCGGTCGCGCTGATCGTCGCGGTGTCCACGCTGGCCGCGCAGGCGCTGCTCGCGCTCGTCGGGCCCTACGACGTGTCGCTGGTGGTGACCGGAGCCGAGCGTGTGTCCAACGTGTCACCGCCCACCCTGCTGCTCGCACTGCACTGCACATGGATGTCGTGCCTGTTCGTCACGGTCGCCCGCGGTGTCGGTCGGTGGGCCCGGCGGCCGCGGGTATGGCGCGTGGTCGCCGTCGGCAACGGGGGAGCGATGACGCTGTACCTGTGGCACATCCCGGTGATCGCGGTCGCGGCATTCGGTCTGCACGCGGTGGGACTCGACGCCTTCGATCCGCATGCCCCGGCATTCTGGGGGTTGCTGGCCGTGCGAGCCGTGGTGTTCGCGGTGCTGATGGCCCTCGCGTTCCGGCTTTTGTCACCGCTTGAGCACCGCCCGCTGCCATGGTGGGACGCTCCGGTGCGGGCCACCGGCACCCGCTCGAGCGTCGTTGGTGCGCTGATCTGTATGGCCGGTGCGGCGTTGACACTCATGGCCAAGAACGGTCTCGACGGCGTCGTCGGCTGGTCCGCGCTGGCAGGATTCGCGGCCTCGACGGCGGCGGCCCGGCTCTGCGCGGGGCGGTGATGACCCGGTCAGTCCCTGGTCGTCGACCCGAAGGTCATCCGCGCCAGCATTCCGTCCCGCAATGTGACACTGTGCAGCAGCACCGCGCACACGTGCGCGGCGATCGCCGCGACCAGCAGGTACGCCACGACTGTGTGCGCCTGGCGCAGCACGCCGTAGAGCTCGGCGGAAAACGGTGCGATGCGCGGAAGCCGGACCAGATCGAACACCGATACGTGGTTGCCCGCGGCGGACAGCATCGCCCACCCGATCAGCGGCTGGGTCAACAGCAGTGCGTACAACGAAAGCTCCGACAGCACAACCGCTTTGCGCTCCAGCGCGCCGACGGTCGGCGGGAGCGGCGGCCCACGGTGGAACAGCCGGTTGCCGATGCGAATCACCACGACGAGCAGGATCGTGACGCCCAGCGCCTTGTGGACGATCAACAGTCTGGCGTAGCTCGCCACCGAGTTCACCATCACGAAGCCGACGAACAACGCGGCGAACACCAGAACCGCTGTGAGCCAGTGCAACAGCCGGGTCGAGACCGCGTGACGTGCCGACCCGGTCTCAGCGGCAGTCTGGCCGGTGGCGCCCGTGGCCGTCACCGGGCCACCTCTTCGACCTTGTCGACCTGAACCTGCGGCGGCATCGATGGGGTTTCACCGGCGCGCAGCCGGTACGAGGCGGCGTAGACCGCAGAACGGGCACTCAGCATCGGATCCTCTGACGGTTCGATACCGTCGGGCAGCACCAGGGGATCGAAATTGATGTCTCGACCGTTGCCCGGGCCGTCGGTCTCGATGGTGTCGAGCGTCAGCGTCCCGGCGTCGATGACGCGCCGTTCGGCAGGCCAGGGCACGGTGGCGTCGGCGACCGGGTCTCCCGGTTCGCCCACCGTGAGCAACATGCGCCAACGCAGGGGACCGGTGCGGATCTGCCGGATCAGCGCGTCGAACAGACGGTCATCCCCGCCGCCGGCGGGCAGCGCCTTCTGCATGGGCTCCAACGACCAGCGCACCGGGGTCCGGGTGCCCTTGTCGTCGACGAAATAGAACGCCATCAGGCTTCGGAAGGTGCTGTCGGCGAAGCCCGGGCTCGGGGTCTGGGCCTTGATGATGTTCATCGCCGCCTTGGTCTCCGGATGCTCGGCAAGGAACCTCGGCATCGCATCGGGATCCGGTTTTCCGGTGGAGGCCAAGGGTTTTGCGGCGAGCGTACGCTCGTAGAAACCCTGCGGGGTGTTGTCGGGGAACACCGGCAGGTTCAGCATGGCCATCCGCCACTGCTGACCGGTCGGAAACGCGAAAGCCAAACCCAGGCCGCGGGCCAGCGATGGATCGTCGGGGACATGCGGGTTGCCGCCACCGAACGAAAACCGGCCGAGCACAGTTGTTCTCCCCGGCGCGAATCCCGCGGCACGGGAGATCTCCCGCCCGTTGCCGTTGCTGTCGAAGAACCCGGACACCGCGACACCCTTGGCGTGGTTGGCGCGGTAGCCGCGGGGGCGACCACCGGCGGGGGCGAGTGCGTCGAGAAATGCCTTCGGGGTGAGGCGCTGCGTCCCAATGGTGTTGGTGGCGAACAGCAACGCACCGAGATCCACGGCCAGGAAGCCGCCGATCGCCGCCGCTCCCAGCAGGACTCTGCGCCGGTTCACCACCGGCTTGGGGAAATCGGGCACGAACATCATTAAGCCACAGTTCGGCCGCTCACGACTGTCCGAACTGATTACCGAAGTGTGACGGCTCGTCAGCGCGGTCCGTGCGCGGTGGGGTGGACCTGCACGGGATATCCCTGCCGCAGCACGTGAACCGACAACGCGGGCGTGAGCACCGCGGCGCTCTCTGGGCCCTCCGCGGCAGGGATCGCGTCGGTGTAGCCCTGCGGGGACCATCGGTGCAGCCCGCCCCGCCAGATGAGCCGGAAGTCGTTGTCGCCGACGGAAATGAATGTGCCATCGGGCAGTGCGCCGACGCGCGACGCGGTGCGGGGCAGCTTGCGGGACTCGTGGAGTTCTCTGTCGAGATCCTGTGCGCCCTCGACCGGATGGGGATTCTGCACGTTGACCGCGTCGATGTAGGCACGGTAGGACCCTCGTCGGCATTCACCGCACGGACGGTGTCCCGCCGCGAGCGCGACCGCTTCGTCGAGGAAGAACAGTTCGGTGTACGTGCCCGGACGCATGAGCTCGCGTCTGCGGCCCTTGAACTCCAGACGGCAGATCAGCCACATGCGATTTCGGGATGCGCGGACGATACGTCGGGCATCGTCGTGCAGGATCCCGCGGTTGCCCATGAAGGTGCCGCGCCCCGAGTCGGCGATGATGGCACCGGTCGGGGTGACGCGATTCTGCAGCGGCATGCCGTGTTTCAGTCCTCCTTGCGGATCAACCTGAGCAGCGCCTCACGGTCGGACGCCAGCAGGTCCTCGATGCGGGGCTTGTTCACATCGGCCACGATGATCTCGCCGACCTCTTGATAGACGTCACTGAAGATGCCGTGCGCCTTCATCTTCTCGGTCTGGTAGATGTTGTCCTCGGTGGGCGTCACGTAGTAGACGATCTCGGCCTTGAAGCGGTGGATCAGCCACAGGTGGATCAGGTCCATCAGGCGCTTCTTGCGCATCTGCTCGGCGAACGTGTTCTGGTCGCGCACGGTGAGGATGCTGCGGCCGTGGCGATCCTTGATGGGGTCGACGACGACGTTGGCCAGCGGTGTCTCGCCGTCGCCGAGGATCTGCAGGTCCAGCACGTCTGAGCCGGCGCGTCGCGGACGCAGTTGCACACGGAGTTTCTCCGGCAACCGATAGTGCTCGCTCCACATCGCAAGCCATTCCTCGAGCAGTTTCTTGGGCACCTCGGTCTGCACGAGGTGCTGATGCTGCGTGGAGCCTTTGCCCATGGCCTTGGTGGTCGCGGTCCGGCCGGACGACGCCGCCAAGGCGGCATCGCTTCGCGGTCCGCCCACGAGGGTTTGCGGTGTGCGATAAGGAGATTCGACAAGACGCATCTTGCGCTGCAGCCGGGCCAAGGCGAGCATGCCCTCCTGGCGCAGCGCGGTGGCGAACTCCTCGCACGCCACCCCGTCCACCTGATGGCCGCCGTAGGTGATGAAGTTGAAGACAAAGCCCATCTTGCCGAGTTCCTCGGGAAACGCGCGCATCTCATCGTCGGTCATGCCGGTGGTGTCCCAGTTGAACGACGGCGACAGGTTGTACGCCAGCATCTGATCCGGATACACGGCGTGGATGGCGTCGGCGAACTGCTTCGCGTCGGCCAGGTCGGCGGTCTTGGTCTCCATCCACAGGATGTCCGCGAACGGGGCGGCGGCTAGCGACTTGGCGATCGCATAGGGAATCCCGCCGCGCACCTGGTAGTAACCCTCCGGGGTCTTGGCGGGCTCGCAGTCCCACGCGACGTCGACACCGAGCTCCCTGGCCTTGGTGGTGGCCGTGTACAACGGGGCGCGTGTCGCGAACTCGCGCCATTCGGCGGCGCTCATCTCGACGGACTCACCCTCACGCTCACGGAACTCGAGCAGCTCGGCGACGGCCTCGCCGTACGTGTTGAGGCCCGCGTCGTCCTGCCAGGCGTCGACGAACTTCGACTCCACCGCGTCGTACAGATCGTCGACCGAGGTCGCGGAGCCGTTCTTCCAGGATTCGACCGCTTCGGCCACCGCGTCCATGATGCCCGCGTTCGTCAGCCAGGCCTCGGCCGCGGCGTACTCACCGTCCGGCAGGGCGTAGAGCAGGTGACCGTTGACCTCGGTCAGGCCCTGGTCGTAGAACCGTCGCATCATCGCCAGGAAGCACGACTTGTACGAGGGGATCTTGAGGTTCGTGACACCGAGCAGGAACGGCTGGTCGCGCTCGTCGGCACGGCTGTCGATCAGGTTCGCGGCCTCGGCGTCGGTGCGCGCCACGATGATTCCCGGCACCTGCATGATGTCGAGCTGGAACCGTGCGGTGTTGAGGCGTTTGATCTGTTCGTCGGAGGGCACCAGCACCTTGCCGCCCTGATGACCGCATTTCTTGGTGCCGGGCCGCTGGTCCTCGATGTGGTAACCGGGCACTCCGGCTTCGACGAAACGGCGGATCAGGTTGCGCACGTGGGGATCCCCGCCGTGTCCGGTGTCGGCGTCGGCGATGATGAAGGGCCGGTAGTCGACGGGCGGCTGGGTGGCGCGCTGTTCGGGAGTCATGCGCAGCCGCAGGTAGTGCTGGTTGCGGTCGGCGGTCAACAACGCGCGAACCAGACCGGCGGCCTCGTCGGGCACCTGGCTCAGCGGATAGCTCGCGAGGTCAGGACCGGGATCCTCACTGATCGACCCCTTGGCCGACGTGGCCCACCCGCCCAGATAGATGCCGCCGATGCCCATGCGTTTCATCACCACGGCCTGTCCCGGGGAGTACGGACCGAACGTGGTGATGCTCTTCTTCTGCGCGAACAGTTCCCGCAGGTACGGGTAGAAGGCCGTCGCCGCCTCACGCGCCACGGTGTAATCGGTGGCGACCGTGCCGCGCTGCTCGACGACCTGGCGGGCCGAGTACAGCCGGGTGATGCCCTCGAACCGCGGACTGTCGAAGTAGGCCTGCGTGGCCGCCACCTCGCCGTCGAAGTCCTGCTCGAAGTCCCTTGCTGACGACGACAGGTTGTGTGCGTCGGCTTCGATTGTTGCCATGGTGCCGCTCCTGACTCGGGTACCCCAATCATCGCGTCGAATCGGCACGACGGGGCCGGGTTGCGAGTTTTCTCAGGACCTTCACCGTCAGACGGACAGGAACCTAAGCTGCTGCCATGTCGGTGGATCGCGCGGCGCTCGCGGCTGGCGCCATCAGGTTCGCCTCCGGACTGTCCTTCCTGGTCGATCCGCTGCGCGCAAACCGCTTGTGGGGATCGACAGACACGCCGGACGCGACGGCCAGGTTGCTGTTGCGGTCGATGGGCTACCGGGACGCGCTCATCGGCGGACTGCTGCTCGTCGCAGGCGTGCGCGGACGGGGGACCCGCGGTTGGTTCCTCGCCTCGGGCGGGGCCGACGCCGCCGATCTGCTGGGTGGGATGACCGTCCACCGCGAGATGCCGAGGTCGCAGCGCCTGATCGGGCTGGGCGGAGCCGTCGTCGGCATCGGCGTCGGACTCTGGGGCGCCACCCGACGCGTGAACGCCGGCGCGGACAAAGAGCTCAGCGAGCCTCTTCGATGAGGTCACGGCGATAGCGCCGCGACGCTGCCCAGTAACAGAGCGCCCCGATCAGCTGCATCGCAGGCACCAGCAGAAGCAGTGCACGCCCCAATGCCTGCGAGCCCAGATCGGCGGTCAGCGAGTCACTGAGCATTCCGACCACGAACGGGCCGACCGATCCGAACACCGCGTTGAAGAACAGGAACATCGCCGAGGCCGTCGCGCGCTGCTCGGGCAGCACGAGGCGCTGGACGGCCGCGATCGACGGTGCCAGGTAGGACGTGCCGATCGCGTAGCTCAACGCCAGGAACAGCACGCACAGCGTCCGGTCCGCGACCACGAAGGCCAGTACCGACGCAGGCAGCAGCAGCAGCGTCAACGCCACGACGATCCACAGGAGCCAGCGCGGATCCCGTTCGGCCAGCCGGTCGGCGAGCCTCCCCACGATCAGCAGCCCGAGAACCCCGATCAGCCCGGTCGCCAGGCCGTACTCGACACCGACCTCACCGAGCGACATGCCGCGCGTGCGCATGAGGAACGCGGGGGAGAACGTGGTGAGCGAATATCCGGCGGCCGAGATGAATGCCGTGCCCGCCACGACGACGAGGAAGCTGGGCTTTCGCAGCAGGTTCCACCAGGAGGCGGCGCGTTTGTCCACAGCCGTCACGGGCGCCGCGGGCAGCGACTGGCGCACGCCGACCACGAGCAACACCAGCGGTGCGAGCGCCACGCTCACCGCACCCATGATCACGAAAGCCGTACGCCAGCCCAGGCTTTGGGCCAGCAGACCACCGCCGAGCAGGCTGGCGGTGCTGGCCAGCGGTATGGCGATGGTGATCACGGCCAGCGGGACCGAGCGCCGCTGCGGCACGAAGTTGCGTGCCACATAGGCATGCGCGGCCGGGGTGCTGCCCGCCTCGCCGATCGCGACACCGACCCGGGTGAGGGCCAACTGGAACCCGGACTGGACCGCGCCGCCGAGCATCGTCATGGTGCCCCACAACGTGAGGCATCCGGCCACCACGGCGCCGAACGCGCCGCGATCGGCGACGCGGGCAACTGCGATGCCCATGACCGCGTAGACGATCAGGAAACCGAACCCGTTGATGACACCGATTGCGGTGTCGGACAATTCAAGATCATGCTTGATGGGCTCGGCCAGCACCGCAGGCAGAAACCGGTCGACGTAGTTCAACGTGCCGACCAGTGCGAGCACCGCGACCGCGGCCCATGCCCGCCTGGGGGCGTGGCTGTCGGCGTGTTCCACGTCGACGGTCGTGCGTGGTGCTGACATCAGCGTCTCCTCACCTGATCAGCGCGCAGCGCCGCGTTTGAATCGCCACAGGTACTGCGCCAGATGCCGCACCGGAACCGGCCGTGGCCAGGCGTCGGTGCGGAAGTACGCGTCGGACCCACCGTCGACGAAGACGATGCTGCCGCACAGGAAGTCCGCAGAGTCGGAGAGCATGAAGCAGATCCAGTCGGCCAGGTGACCGGCGTCGCCGAAGCCCCCGATGGGCACCGGGAACGCGCGGACGGCCTTGCCCTCGAGAGGCTCGGACAGCTGGCTCTGCAGCAGCGGCGTCATGATCGCGCCCGGTGCGAGCGCGTTCAGACGAATCCCGGCACCCGCCCATGCGGTGCTCACGGCATTGCGCCGCACCCAGCGGCTGACGGCGATCTTGGACGCCGCGTACATGATCGGGGTACCGCTGCGGCCCAGTAACCGCGTGGTGCGGACCGCCTTGTCGGTGTCACGGGCCAGCAAGGCGCGGATCGCCCGTCCGGGCACGGCGGGCACCGTGGTGGTGGAGTTGCTGCTCACCACCACGACCTTCGCGCGGCCGGCGGCCGCGAGCGCGGGCCGCCATGCCTCGAGCAGTTCGACGACGCCGAGGAAGTTGACCTCGGCGATCAACCGGGGCCGGTCGGCCCCCGGGCCGGGGCCGAGTCCCGCGGCGAGCACCGCGCCGTCGAGCATGCCGCCCGACAGAGTCAGGACCTCCTGGGCGGCACGCACGCGCCCGCCAGGGGTGGACAGGTCCGCCGAGACGTCCGCACCTTCTTTGAGGTCGACTCCGATCACGGTGTGGCCGAGACCACGCAGCTTCTGGGCCGCCTGGTATCCCATGCCGGATGCCGCTCCGGTCACCGCGTACGTGCCGATGATTCCTCCTCCGCGCGGGTCTTTGCCCTGTGACGCCGACAGAAACTGTGACATACGCCGTCACCTCGTAGGTGCGGCGGTCGCACCTGATGGGACGTCGCCGGCGAAGCCTCGCGGATCAACCGAACTCTCATTTGATGAGGACTTGATGAAAATCTGGCGGAATCGGGGTGCTTCCGCCGCGCCGACGGCGTATAGATCGCGGTACGGATCGAGGTCAACGCGCAGGTAACGCGCTCGGGGTGGACGTCGATACATGCGGCAAGGCGGTGTTCGGACGTGATCGGTGTGCGGTTTTCGGTCGTTCTCGGGATGCCGCCGGGCAACGACCGAAATAGGCTCGTCGCCGATCACGCAGGCACTGCGACGGAATTGGGGCCATACGGGTGAAGACGGTATTGGGATTGTCGGCGACGTCCGAGGGCGTCGGCTGGGTCCTGATCGACCAGAGCGCAGGCGATGCGTCCGACGTGCTCGATGACGACGCCTTCGAGGTCGACCCCGACGCCGACCTGGCCGAACGCTGTGCCGCCGCGGCGCGTGGTGCGCGTGGGATCGCCGCATCGAGCGGTGACGAGATCGGGGCCATCGGACTGTTCTGCGACGACGACGTGCTGGTCGAGCCGATCGCCGCGGCGCTCACGTCGGCCGGTTTCGACGACGTGCGCACGGTGCCGCGGGACCTGGTCGGGACCGATGACACCGGGGCGCTCGAAGAGACGGCCCTCGCCGCCGCGCGCGCCGTTGCCACCGATGTGGTTCCGGCCGCGCGCGTGCGGTGTCTGCTCCCGCCGTGCCGGCATCGGAGCACGGTGCTCCGGGTCGTCGGTACTGCCGCCGCGGCGGCGATCGTCGCGCTCACCACCGTCGGATCGACGTTCATCGCCGGCGGGACCGAGCGCGCCGGCGATCCGTCTCTTGATGCAACCGGCCCGATCCAGATCGTCACCGCCGCGATTCCTCATGCGCCGCACCCCGCGCCGGTCCGGACCGTGAGCAAGCCCGTGCGCCCATCGGTGGCATCGACTTCTTCGGCACCCGCGCGAGCAACGGTCACCGAGCGGGCACCCCAGGTGTGGTTCGCGCGTCCGCAGTCCCAACCCGTTCCGCAGGCGGCTCAGGTCTCTTCGGGCGCGGGCCAGGCCGCCCCCGAGGCTGCGCCGGTGGTGGGCGTGCAGCACCTCCAGAACCCGGTCGCCGCACCAGAGGTCGCATCACCCATGCCGCATCTGCCTGAAGGCCTGCCTGCAGGCACCGCACCATTGCCGGGTGCGGTGCCGCTGCCGGGTGCGGTTCAGCAGCAAGCACTCACGCCGCAGGCGTCGGGGCTGCCCGGGCCCGCGCAAGCATCGGCACCGCCGCCGGACGCGCAGATGCCCGCACTTGCTCCGCGGCCGGTGTCGCTGAACCCGCTCGTGTCCGGTCTGCCGTGACTCGCTGTCGCGAATGTGAAACCACTGCCATTTTCCGGGCGTCTCTTCGCTGAGGTTTCACACTCGCGGAGGCTTTCGGCCGGCCAGCGTGGCGCGCGCGAGATCACGTACCCGGTCCTTGGCGATCTTTCCGTTGCCGGTGAGGGGCAATTCGTCGACGAACAGTACGGCCCTGGGGCGTTTGAAGGCGGCGATGGCCGAACGCACGTGGCCGATCAGGTCGTCCGGATGCGGGTGGCGTCCGTCGACGGGGACGACCACGGCACACACGGCCTCACCCCAGTAATCGTCGGGAACGCCGACGACGGCGACCATGTCGACGTCGGGATGCACCGACAGCACGTCCTCGACCTCCCGCGACGAGACGTTCTCGCCACCCGTCACGATGATGTCCTTCAGCCGGTCCACCACGAACAGCCGGCCCGTGTCGTCGAGACGTCCGATGTCGCCGGTGCGCAACCAGCCGTCGACCGTGCTCGGCCGGTCCGGCCAGTACCCGCACGCCACCTGCTCACCGCGCACCATGATCTCGCCGGTGCCGCCCGGCGGCAACGGTGTTCCGTCGGCGTCGACGATGCCGATCTCGACCCCGCTGTGCGGGTGACCGGCACTCGCGAGCACGCCAGGATCACCCGCCGCGCCCGCCCGATGGTCGGCAGGCCCGAGAAACGTTACGTTGCCGCCGGTTTCGGTCATGCCGTACCCCTGATGGAAGTCCACGCCGAGCGTCTCGATCGCCCGGCGCAGTAGATCCAGCGGCATCGCCGCAGAGCCGTAGGCGACGGACTCGAGGGTCGGCAGCGAGGTCCCGGTGCGGTCGAGGTACGCAAGGAGGGCGTGCAACATCGTCGGCGCCAGCGAACACGATCGCACGGCATGAGTGCGCACCAGATCGGCGAATGACTCGGGCCGGAACCGGGGCGTGAGCACCACCGTGGCACCGACGGCATGCTGGACGAGCATGTTGTAACCGGCGATGTGGCACATCGGGAAAGGGAGCAGGTACACCCCCGACGGTGCCGCCGACCGACCCTCGACCGTTCCGCGCACCGCGGCGGCGATCGAACGATGACTGTGCACAACACCTTTCGGTACTCCGGTGGTGCCGCTGGTGAACAGCAACCAGGCCGGATCGTCGGCGTCCGCCACCTCGGGGGCCGTTGCGGTGGTGCGCGTCGCGGCCCGCCAGTCCGCTGAGCCGAATTCGATCGCGGGCGTGATGTCCGGTAGCGCCCAGAGGTACGCCTCGTCGCCCAGCACCAGGGCAGGCCGCGCCGTTGCCAGTTGCGCGGCCTGCTCGGCCGCACCGAGTCGCTGGTTGATCAGTGTGAGCACCCGTCCCGCGAGTGGTACGGCGTAGTAGAGCACGGCGTAGGCAAGGCTGTTGTCGGCGATCACCGCCACCCGGTCTCCGCGCTCGGTGCGGCCCGCGATCCAGCCTGCGACACAGCGGATCCGGTGGTCGAACTCGGCGTAGCTGAGTGCGGAGCCATCCTCGGCGATGAGCGCGGGACGGCTCGGTGCGGTCGCCGCGGCGGACGAGATCAGCTCGTGCAGGAGGCTCATCGGATCCCGGACCGTGCAACGCGGCGACTGCTGGGCATGGCCTGAGTCTAGGTATCGGGCGACGACCCGAGCCGGGCGCATGACATGGGAGGCCGGTCCGGGGTGGGCCGTTCGTGCGTAACGCCATGGCGGTGCTGGACGCGATTCTCCGCCGTGGCGTTACGTGAGGCGCCCAGTCAGTCGGTGACAGGCCCGGCGCCGGACGCGGCCTGCGCGTGGCTGATCGTGGGTTCCGGATAGCCTGCGCCGACGACGGTGGACCGCACGGTGTCCGCGACGGAATCGGCCAGGGGCTCGGGCGCCAGGGCGATGACGCAGCCGCCGAACCCGCCGCCGGTCATCCGGGCGCCCAGCGCACCGGCCCGCACGGCGGTGTCGGCGATCAGATCGATGTGCTCGGTCGTGATCTCGAAGTCGTCGCGCATCGAGGCGTGTGAGGCCGTCAGGATCTCGCCGGCGGCGGTGAAGTCGGAATTTCGCAGCGCCGCAACGACATCGAGCACACGTTGGTTCTCGGTGAGGATATGGCGGGCCCTGCGGAAATCCTCGGCATCGGTCACCGCCTCGAGTGCGGACAGACCCCGGTCCTGCAGGTCCCGCAACGAGTCGACACCGAGCGCGGCCGCGACCCGTTCACACGATGCCCGTCGCGCGGCGTACTCGCCACCGGCATGGCGGTGCGGTGCACGCGAATTCATCACCAGCAACGTCAGACCCGCGGTCTGCGGCGTGAACGGCACGTGGTGCACCGTGAGATCGCGGAAGTCGATGAGCATCGCGCGGCCGGGTTCGCCGAAGAGCGACGCGAGTTGATCCATGAGCCCTGTCGGTGCGCCGACGTAGACGTTCTCGGCGCACTGTGCGATGCGGGCCTGCTCGACGCGGTCGATCTGAGAGCCGTGGGTCAGCGCGGACAACACGGCGCACTCCAGCGCGGCCGACGACGCCAGGCCCGACCCCATCTCGACGTCGCTGGTGATCGACATGCGGCCGCCGTCGACCCGGTGGCCCTTGTTGCGCAGGGCCCATACCACCCCGGCGATGTAGGCCGCCCATCCGGCGATGTCTCCGGGCGTGGTGTCGAGCGGTATCACGACGTCCCCGGCCTCCTGGGCACTGGACACCGTGATGGCAGCCGAGTCGTCGGGTTCGTAGCGCACCACGACACGTTGGGGCAGCGCGATGGGCAGCGCCAGGCCCAGGTTGTAATCGGTGTGCTCGCCGATCAGGTTGATCCGCCCGGGGGCGGCGTAGGTGACCGTATCGCCCACCGTCACACCTCTCGAAGTCGCTGTGCGACGCTTTCGGGCGTCACATCGCTGATGAAAGCATCCATCGCCGATTCGCTTCCGGCGAGGTATTTGAGTTTGTTCTCGCTGCGCCGCACCGACATCAACTCGACGTGGAAGTACCCCTCACGCTGCCGTTCACTGTCCCGGTACTGGTGCAGCGCCGAGATGTACGGCAGTTCGGTGGGATACAGGCGGTCGAACCGCTGCAGGACGTCGCGGTAGATGTGCGTGAACTCGTCGAGCTCGGTGTCGTCGAGATCGAGCAGGTTGTGAGCGAACCGGTTGGGGTAGATGTGCACCTCGACCGGCCAGCGCGCCGCGAACGGCACGAACGCGGTGAACGAGTCGGTCCGCGCGACGATGCGCACGCCGTCGGTGTGCTCGTGGGCCAGCAGATCGGAGAACAGGTTGGTGCCGTTGCGGGCGCGGTGCTCGGCGGCCGCCCGCAGCATCTGTTCGGTGCGTGGCGTCAGGTACGGGTAGCCGTAGATCTGCCCGTGTGGGTGGTTGAGGGTGACGCCGATGGCCTCCCCGCGGTTCTCGAAGCAGAAGACCTGCTCGATACCGTTGCGGCTCAACAGGTCTGCGGTGCGGTGCCGCCACGCCGAGACGACGAGGCGGGCATGGGGGATGGGCAGCTGTGAGAAGGCGCCGGAGTGGTCGCTGGAGAAGCAGATCACCTCGCAGCGGCCGTGTCCCGGCGCGGAGACGAATGCGGTGCCCGACGACGCGGCGTCGGGCAGCGTGAACTCGCCGCCGCCGGAGAGGCTGGGGAAGCGGTTCTCGAACACGACGACGTCGTAGTCGGGTGCGGGCACCTCGCTGGTCTCGCCGGTGGGCCCCGGGCACAACGGGCACTGGTCGGCCGCGGGCAGATAGGTACGGTCCTGGCGCAACGCGGCGATGACCACCCATTGACCGGTCTGGCGGTCGAACCGCAACTCCGACTGCCGATCCGAGCGCGGCGGCAGCGGCCTGCGGTCGCGGACCGGGGCGGGGGTGTGTCCCGGCAGCGAGAAGTACAGCTGTTCGCGGCCGTCGGCGAGCGTCCAACGCAGTGGTTCGGTCATCGTCGTCTGGTCACCTCGGCGGTCATGACGGTGCCGACGGAACCGGCCAGTGTCGCGCGGTCGGCATCGGCCAGCCCGTCGTCGGTGATGAGCGTGTCGACCTGCCTGAGGTCGGCGAAGACGTTGGTGCCGACCTCGCCGTACTTGGTGTGGTCGGCCAGCACGATCAGTTTCGCGCCGATCCTGATCAGCGCCCGGTTGGTGTGGGCCTCGGCGATGTTCGGCGACGTCAGTCCGGCATCCGGATCGATGCCGTGCACGCCCACATAGGTGGCGTCGACCCGGAACGACGCGATCGCGGTGTCGGCCACCGGTCCCACCAGGGCGTCGGACGGTGTGCGGGTGCCTCCGCACAGATACACCGTGGGTCCCTCGGCGTCGTCGTCGGCCATGTCTGCGGTGCGGCCGGTCAACACGTCGAAAACGCTGAGCGAGTTGGTGACGACCGTGATCGACGGGCGGCGGCGCAGCCGACGGGCCAGCTCGGTGGTGGTGGTTCCCGCACTGAGCGCGATCGTGACCCCGTCGGCGACCGTCGTGGCCGCCAGGTCGGCGATCGCGGCCTTCTCGGCGCGCTGCTGCGCGGCCTTGACCGATGCCCCGGGCTCCTCGCCACGGTGGTGCCGGCTGACCGCACCGCCGTGCACCTTGCGGAGCTGCTGCTCGGCATCCATGGCGTCGAGGTCGCGCCGCACGGTCATCTCCGAGACACCGAGCCGCGTCGCGAGGTCGGCGACCCGCACGGCGCCGCCGCTGTCATCGAGGGCGCGCAGGATCGCCCGGCGGCGTTCGGCGGCAAGCATGCTCGGGGGATCACTTCCTGTGTGGACGCGGCTGACGTAAGGGGATCGAACAATAACAAACAAATTCGCACCAATGATGACATACCCTGGCGATCGGGCTGTTACCTTTTGATTGTTTTAGTCGCTATTACGACCACTCAGAGGTGTGGATGACCACGACCACAACACTGGCTGCAGACCTGGCAGCGGATAACGTCCTGCGCCTCTCGGTCGGTGCGCTCGACTACCTGCTGATCGCGATCTACTTCGTCTTCGTCCTTGGCATCGGCTACATCGCGCGTAGCCAGATCTCGACAAGCCTCGACTTCTTCCTGTCCGGTCGCCGCATGCCGGCGTGGGTGACAGGTCTGGCGTTCGTCTCGGCCAACCTCGGCGCCATCGAGATCATGGGCATGTCCGCCAACGGCGCCGAGATCGGCCTGTCCACGATGCACTACTACTGGATCGGCGCCGTACCGGCGATGGTGTTCCTGGGCATCGTGATGATGCCGTTCTACTACGGCTCCAAGGTCCGCAGCGTGCCGGAGTTCATGCGCAGGCGGTTCGGACCGGGCGCACACCTGGTCAACGCCATCAGCTTCGCCGTCGCGCAGGTTCTCATCGCGGGCGTCAACCTGTTCCTGCTCGCGACCGTGATCAACGTGCTGCTGGGCTGGAACCAGTGGGTGTCCCTGGTCGTCGCGGCGGTCATCGTGCTCACCTACACCGCGCTGGGCGGGCTCTCGGCCGCCATCTACAACGAGGTGCTGCAGTTCTTCGTCATCCTGGCGGCCCTGGTGCCGCTCACGATCTTCGGTCTGATCAAGGTCGGGGGCTGGAGTGGCCTGAAGGACAAGGTGATTGACACCATGTCCGACGGCGCGGTCACCGCGTCGACCGACGATCAGCTCACCACGTGGCCCGGTCAGGCGCTGTCGGGATTCTCTAGCCCGGTGTGGTCGGTGATCGGCATCGTCTTCGGCCTCGGCTTCGTGCTGTCCTTCGGATACTGGACGACGAACTTCGTCGAGGTGCAACGTGCCATGGCGTCGAATTCGATATCGGCGGCCAGGCGCTCACCGATCATCGCGGCGTTCCCGAAGATGTTCATCCCCTTTGTCGTCGTGGTGCCCGGCATGATCGCCGGCGCGGTGATCGGCGATGTCGTCCATCTGAAATCCACCGGTTCGGGCGATGTCACCTACAACGACGCGATGCTCGTGATGATCCGCGACATCCTGCCCAACGGTCTGATCGGCGTGGCGATCACGGGTCTGCTGGCGTCGTTCATGGCGGGCATGGCCGCCAACATCTCGGCGTTCAACACCGTGTTCAGCTACGACATCTGGCAGCAGTACGTGGTCAAGGACCGGCCGGACGCCTACTACATCGGGGTCGGCCGGATCGCGACCGTCGCCGCGACCGTGCTCGCGATCTTCACCGCGCTGATCGCGGCGGGCTACTCCAACCTGATGGACTACCTGCAGACGCTGTTCGGGTTCTTCAACGCACCTCTGTTCGCGACGTTCATCCTGGGCATGTTCTGGCGCCGCATGACGGCGACCGCGGGCTGGACCGGTCTGGTGGCCGGAACCGCTTCTGCCGTCGTCGTTTTCCTGCTCGGCGAGTCCGGTGTGATCAACCTGCCCGGGCAGGGTGTGCCCTTCGTTGCGGCGGCCGCGGCGTTCGTCGTCGACATCGCCGTGAGCGTGGTGGTGAGCCTGGTGACCACGCCCAAGCCCGCCCACGAACTCGCCGGGCTGGTGTACTCGGAGACCCCGCGCGAGATCTTCCACGACCCGGAGAGCGCCGGGAAGCCCTGGTACCTGCGGGCCACGCCGTTGGCCGCGGTCGCGCTGGGCCTGGCCGTCGTGCTCAACATCGTCTTCCACTGAACCAGGAGCCCGAATGTCTGACAAGGCCACTGACACTGCCAACGCACAACACCGATTCCGGCTGTTCGACATCCGCAGCATCATCGGTGCGCTGATGGCGATCTACGGCGTCGTGCTCCTCGTCGCGGGTCTGGCGCCAGGTCTGCTCGCCGAGCACGAGAGCGGGCAGGCCGACAATCGTGTCGACCTCTACATCGGCACCGACGCGAACTGGTGGGTGGGCGCGGCGCTGCTGGCGGTTGCCGCGATCTTCTTCGCCTGGGCGTACCTACGGCCGGTCGCCGTCGTCACCAGCGATGAGGAAACCGGCGAGACCACACGCTGATCAGGACGTGACGGCCGCCGTGGCAACCTCCTTGGCCCACCGGTAGTCGGCCTTGCCCGCGGGGGAGCGCATGATCCCGGCCGACCGGATGAACGCCTTGGGGACCTTGTAGCTCGCGATCGAACGCTTGCACACCTCGACGAGTTCCTCGTCGGTGGCGCTGGCGCCCTCGGCGAACTGGACGACCGCCACCACCTCGCTGCCCCAGCGTTCCGACGGCCGGCCCACCACGACCACGTCGTAGATCGCCGGGTGTGCGGCGATGGCCCGCTCGACCTCCTCGACGAAGATCTTCTCGCCGCCGGAGTTGATGGTGACCGAATCGCGGCCCAGCAGCTGAATCCGTCCGTCTGGCAAGACGTTTGCCCGGTCACCGGGCACCGACCAGCGCACCCCCCCGATGGTGGGGAAGGTGCGCGCGGTCTTCTCCCGGTCACCCAGGTAGCCGAGCGGGATCAGATCGCGCCGGGCCAGCCAGCCGCCGCCCTCGCCTGGGCCGAGCACGCGGGTGAGATCCTCGGACACCACGGCGGTGTCAGGTTGTGGGGTGAACGTCGCGGCCTGGGTCTCGGCGCCGGTGGTGGTGTACGCGCTCATCTGCGCACCCGACTCCGACGCGCCCACCGCGTCGAGCAGCAGCAGATGTGGCAGGGCCGCGAGGATCCGGGACCGCACGGTCGGCGACAGCGGTGCGCCGCCGTTGCTGATGGTGACCAGACCGGACAGGTCGTACCTGCCGGTCTCTATCTCATCGACCAGGGGGCGCGCGATGGCGTCACCGACGACCGGAATGCTCATCACCCGTTCACGTTCGGCGAGTCGCAACACCTCGTCGGGTCGCAGGCGCACCACGTCGTCGGGGATGACCAGCTTTCCGGCCATGGTGATCGCGGTGTAGGAGGCCCACTGCGCCGCGCCGTGCATGAACGGCGGGATCATGAGCATCGACATCGCACCCGCCGAGGCGCGGGCTTTCTCGGCGAGTTCCTCGTACGAGCTCAGGAAGTTCTCGGCGCCGAAGGGGCGACCTCCCATCGACGACAGGAATATGTCGTGCTGACGCCACAGCACGCCCTTGGGCATGCCGGTGGTGCCGCCGGTGTAGAGGATGTAGAGGTCGTCACCCGACGGCGTCGGCATCCCGTTCTCAGGTTCCGGGGTGGTCAGGATGGCGTCGTAATCGACTGCGCCGGGCAGCAATTCGTTACCAGAATCGTCGGCCACCTGGATGAGCACCGCCAGGTTGGGCAACCGGTCGCGGATCGCGGCGACCCGCGGCGCGAACTCGGCGTTGTAGACCAGGGCACGCGCGCGCGAATCGGTGAGCAGATAGAGCAGTTCCTCTTCGACGTAGCGGTAGCTGACGTTGAACGGGGCGACGCGTGCCCGGTAGCCGCCGATCATCGCCTCGAGGTACTCGTTGCCGTTGCGCAGGTAGATCCCGAGGTGGTCCTGTCCGGATTCGTGGCCCTCGAGCGCGTCGCGTTCGGTGTGCAGGCCGAGTCCGGCCGAGACGAGAAATCGCGCGAAACCGTCGACGCGGGCCTCGAACTGGGCGTAGGTAAACCGGCGGTCACGCCACACCATGAAGGTCTGTTCGGGGACCGACGCGGCGACCGTGGAAAAAACCGTGGACAGATCGAACGAGACACTCATGGCACTCCTGTGTGACGGCGTCCCATGACCATACAACGACCGAGCGCGTGTATGGCCGGTGATCACACCGGGAAGAAGCCGTTTCCCGTGAAGACTCCTGGCTGCCAACCGCGATCACCCAGGCACAACATGGGCCTGCCGTCGGGCGACTGGGCCGCGGCCTGCGGACCGGGGCACGGCGCGCCGATGTCCTGCACGCCATGGAGGGGATACGAATACGTCCAGAACCCCGTCGAGACGGGTGGCCACTGGTTCGGGATCCACTTGCACTGCATCGCAACGCCTCCGGGGCCCCGCCCGAACACGTTGCGCTCCCAACTGAAGCACGGCGCGCCCATGTGCGCCTCGTAGCTCATGCCTGGCACGTCCGTTGGATAGCGGCCGGGCTCGTCGAAGTACATGTTGCTGTCGTCGTCGGCTGCCGCCCCGGGTGCTGTTGCCAGTGCGGCCCCGGCGATCGCGGTCGCCACGAGAAGTTCGCGAATCATGCTCCACCCTCAGCTCTGCGGGCCACCTGGACGCAGGTGTGCCCTGGGGCAGAAGCCTAGCGGGTGCCCGCGGCGACCTGTCGGCTTTTCCGCTCCGCTCAGTCGTCGGTGCTCGACCCCTTGTCCACGTCGCCGGAGGACCTGGGTGTCGCGTCGAGCACGCTCACCGGGATGCCGTACGGCAGGAAGCGCACACGACGCGACGGATCGGTGTTGGTGGAGTTGGCCCGCAGCGCGTCGAGTTCGGTGGGGAACACCTGCTCGATCTGGGCGCCGCCCTGGTCGTCGACGGTGTAGATCGCCCACACGCCGTCACCCATCTCGCCCGTGGTCTCCGGTTCCGTCCTCGGGCGGGAGAACCGCGTGAACTCATCGAGCAGCCCGGCGAGGCCGGCCCGCTCACCCGACGTGGTGAACATCCTGGCGATCCCGTCCAGGGCGTCGCGCAGGCCTTCACCCGCCTCGCGCGCGACGCGATCGAAATCCTCGGGATCGAATCCGAAAGGTCCGTTACCGCTCATCGCGTCCTCCTCAGCCGAACGGTGGTCAACCTCCAGTGTGCGCGTCCCCGGCCGAGCGCGGGATGGTAAATGATGGCTATGGGCCTCACACGTGCCGAGCTGTTGACCGCGGTCGAACGATCGCCGCAGGCCGCGGCCGCGCACGACCGGGCGGGCTGGGTGAACCTGTTCGCTGACGGCGGACAGGTCGAGGACCCCGTCGGTTCGCGGCCGCACCGGGGAGCCGCCGAGATCGCCCAGTTCTACGACACTTTCATCGGCCCGCGCGACATCACGTTCCACCGCGACGTCGACATCGTGGCAGGCAGCACGGTGATCCGTGACCTTGAGCTCGAGGTCGCCATGGGTCCGGCCGACGGCGCCCCGGTCACCATGCGGATCCCGGCCTACCTGCGGTACGCGCTGCAACCCTCGCCGGAGCCCTCGTCGCGCGGACCACGGATCGCCGAGCTCCAGGCGTACTGGGAGTTGCCCGCGATGGTCGTCCGGTTCCTGCGTCACGGAACACGCGCGATCCCAGCGGGTCTGCAACTGGCGGGCGCTCTGTTGCGAAACCAGGGCCCGGTCGGCGCAGTGGGCTTCGCAGCAGGTTTCCGTGGTGTGGGCGCGCGACCGCCCAGTCAGGGTCGGCGCCGGTTCATCGGGCTGCTCGACGATCTGTGCGCGGGTGACGAGGTCTCGGTGCGGCGCAGGCTCGGCCGCGGCGCCCGCGTGGTGTCGGGCGAGGACACACCGTTGGGAGCCTCGAAGTTGACGGCTCTGACCGCCGGGGCCTCCTGGCGCAAGGTCATCGTGTCGGGATCGGCTGCAGTCGCCGGCCTCGACACCGAATCCGGGCGCAGCGTGCTGATCGCCGAACTCACCCCTGTGGCGATCCGGCGCGTGCGGTACTTCACCGACGACATCGGGAGCTGACAGGCGTCCGCACGGGTCCACCCGGCCTGCCGGTACCGGCGCGGCTCCGTGACGTGAGACCGTAGTCAGACCATGGTTGACCACGACTACATCACCTACGAGGAATTCGGCCGACGGTTCTTCGAGGTCGCCGTCTCAGAGGACCGCGTCGGCGACGCGATCGGCGCGATCGCCGGCGACGAGTTCGAGATGGGCCCCATCGCGCAGGGGCCGGGCAAGATCGCGAAGGTCACCGCGCGGGTGAAGATCCAGAAGCCGCGGGTGAGCCGCGAGATCGGCGACACCATCACGTTCTCGATCCGGATCCCGTTGGAGATCGACATGGTCATCGACCTGCGGATCGACCGCCCGCAGTTCATGGTGTTCGGTGAGATCGCACTGCGCGCGCATGCGCTCGCGGCCAAACCGCTGTTGCTGATCCTCGACGTCAAGAAGCCGCGACCGTCCGACATCTCGATCCACGTCACATCGAAGTCGTTGCGCGCCGAGGTGCTGCGCATCCTGGCCGGCGTCGACGCCGAGATCAAACGCTTCATCGCCGCACACGTCGCGGGCGAGATCGACAGCCCGGAATCGGAGAAAGCCAAGGTGATCGACGTGGCCAAGGAACTCGACTCGGCCTGGACCGGTATCTGAGCCGGCTGCCACGCAGACCCGTACGATCCAAGGATGCGCAGAAACCTACGGGCCCTCGGTGTGGTCCCTGCCGTGATGGCCACCGTGATGGCCGGGGCTGCCATCGCCGTCGCTCCGGCCCATGCCGACCCCGCGATCCCCGGCGTCCCCATCGACCCTGCGGTCCCCGGCGTGCCCACCGACCAGGCCTTCGTCGATGCGCTGGGCCAGGCCGGGGTGAACGCGGTCGACCCGGCCCAGGCGGCAGCGATGGGTGAGGCGGTGTGCCCGATGCTCGCCGAACAGGGGCAGAGCGCCGCGGACGTCGCGTCCACCGTCGCCGACACCGGCGGTATGCCGCTGGGGCCCGCCACGATGTTCACGGGCATCGCGGTCTCGATGTTCTGCCCTGCGATGGTGTCGAAGCTCAGTCAGGGCGTGCCGCCGGATCTGCCGGCGAACCTGCCGTGGCCGATGTTCGGCTTCTAGTCACCCGACTCGCGACAACACCGGGCGACGCGGCGTCCGGCCGTCACCGCTCGATCGGCCACGCAGGTGCCGCCAGGCCCACGGCAGCAGCATGTTGCGGGTCCACAGGACCTGCGAGTGTGCGCGGGACCTGAACGACCCTGGTTCCGCCGCGGCGCTCGGCAGCGCCCAATCATGGCTGCTGCCAGGAAGATCCAACGCTTCGGCCGCGGCCGCCGCGAACAACATGTGCCCGCGCGGGGACCCGTGGACACGGTCGGCGCTCCACGTCTCGATCTCGTTCATCGACGGAGCGTTGTAGAGATCCACCAGCCGGAAGCCGTGCCGACGCGTCGCCTCCCGGATCGCATCGTTGATCAACAGGACCCGCCGGTTGAGCAGCCGACCGACCGGCAGGATCCGCACGATATCGGGAAACGTCGTGGTGACCACGGTGGCGTCGGTCTGTGCCAACGCGGCGTAGATCCGCTCCAGATCGAGGAGCGCACGGCCGAAGGAACGCCCTGGCCGCGTCACGTCGTTCATGCCGACGCAGATGGTCACGAGATCGGGGCGCATCTGCACAGCCCGCGGCAACTGCTCGTGGAGCACGTCGCGGATCCGTCGGCCGCGGATCGCCAGGTTCGCGTACGCCAGCCCCGGATGAAGCTCGTCGAGCCGGGCCGCGAGCCGGTCGGCGAATCCCCTCAACCCCACGGTGTCGTCGCCGTCCCACAAACCCTCGGTCTGGCTGTCTCCCATTGCGACGTAACGGGTGAAAGTCGGCACGTTGCAGACTCTAGCGCCGAGGCGGTGCCCGCATCGTCGCGCACGACAGAGGGGCACCCGAATGGGTGCCCCTCGTTACGTTTTCGGCCCGGCGCGAGTTACTTCACGTCGACGTAGACCGTCTTGTTGGTCACTGTGGTCTTCACGGTGTCACGGCCGCCGGGAACCGAGGAATCGGTCCTGGTGAAGGTCTGGCCCGGTCGCACCGAGACGACGGTGGCCTCGCTCAGCGGAGTGGTCCCCACCCGGTTCACCACCACGGTGTAGCCCTCCGACTGCAGTTCGTTGATCGTGTCCTGCGCGCTGACGGGTCCCGAAGGTGCGGCGGCAGCGGTACCGGCCAGCCCGATCACCGCGGCGGTGACGCCGCCGGCGAGCGCTACGGCAAACCCGAGCTTCTTCATTCGTTGTCTCCTACTTTGTTCTTTTGTGGCTGCGCCGCTGGGCGTGCGGATTGGGCGGTGTCACGTTCACCGGCGCAACATCTCTTGTCCTCTTTTGTGTTACGCCCAGTTAAACTCCCAGCTCAGGGATTTCATTCCCGGTGCAGGTAAGGGTTGTGGCCGGATCGCACGTGTGCCCTCGAATGTCGAGCGGGTCACATCGGGCCGGCGGTGGACGGCATCGTGGTGACCCCCGCCATACCGTTGACAGCAAAGTGTGGTCGGTCACCGTCGCCTGCGCTGTGCCGTAACCTGAACGGAATGCCGAAGCTCAGCGCCGGGTTACTGCTCTATCGCGTCGTCGACGACGTCGTCGAAGTGCTGCTCGCCCATCCGGGTGGACCGTTCTGGGCCCGCCGCGACGACGGGGCATGGTCGGTGCCCAAGGGGGAGTACGCCGCCGAAGACGATCCGTGGGCCGCAGCGCAACGCGAGTTCACCGAAGAGCTGGGCGCACCTCCGCCGGACGGGCCGCGGCTGGCACTGGCCCCGGTACGCCAATCCGGTGGGAAGGTGGTCACCGCATTCGCCGTGCGGGGCGACTTCGACGTCGCCACCGCACGCAGCAACACCTTCGAGATCGAGTGGCCGAAGGGGTCGGGCATGCTCAAGGAGTTTCCCGAAATCGACCGCGTGGCATGGTTTCCCGTGGCGGTCGCCCGACAGAAGCTGCTGGCCGGTCAGCGTCCGCTGCTCGACGAGTTGATGGCCGCACCGCACCTCGCGGGTCACCGGGAAGGCGGCGACGCGGCCGCTCGGTTGGGCTAGCAGCGCATCACGGGAGGCCGTTGCTGCGTCGGATCGCCTCACGGCACTCGCGGCGCGTCATCCCGGTCTGCTGCATGCAGACCCGTACGGGGGACTCCTCGGCGAACGGCAGCGGTTCGTCGGTCGCGGCGGCCGTGACCGTCGGGCTCGGAACGGTTCCCTGTGTGAGGGACCAGATCGACGCTCCCGTGGTCTGCAGCGTCGAGCAGTAGGCCGTCGTGCCGTCGGAGGTCGTCGCGGTGGCGCCCACCGGTGTGCACGACGCACCGATCACCGCTGCCGGCGCTGCGGTGGTTGTCGTTGGGCGAGTTGGCGCTACACCCGTCGCATCGGAGGTGGCGGCCTCGGTCGCGGTATCGGTGACGGTGACCGTATCGGTCACCTCCGGTGGCGGCGGTGGTGCCGGGGCGGTGGTGGTCACCGGGGCCGTGCGGGTGGTCGTCGCGGTCGATCCCGCCATCGGCCGCTCGTCATCGGCGCGTCGAATCTCGACGGCCGCAACGATGATCGCCGCCACCAGCAGTACTCCGAGGACAGCGGCGATCCGCGCGGCCGTCCTCGGGCGCTTGTTCGCGTGGGTGGCGACCGGTGCGATGCGGGTGGCGTCCGGATCCGCGGCGGCGGCCTCGGTCTCAAGACGATGGCGTAACGCCCGGGCGAAATCGGCGCAGCGGGCGAAGCGATCCTTGGGATCCTTCGCCAGCGCCTTGGTGAACACCGGATCGAGCGAGGCGAGATCGGGCCGGTGCGCGCCCACCGGGGGCGGGTTCGCGGACAGGTGCTGACTGATCACCACGGCGGGATTGGAATGCTCGAACGGCGTGCGCCCCGTGAGCAGTTGATAGGCGGACGCGGCGAGCGCGTACTGATCGGCCCGCCCGTCCAGCTGGTTTCCCAGCAACTGTTCAGGCGCCGCGTAAGACACCGTGCCCACCGTCACGTTGGTGGCGGTCAGGCCGCTGGCCTCGCTCGCGTAGCGCGCAATACCGAAGTCGGCCAGCATGATCCGCTGATCGTCGGTGCCTGGATGCGCGAGCAGGATGTTGGCCGGCTTGACGTCGCGGTGCAACAGGTCGCGCTGGTGGGCGTAGTCGAGTGCGTTGGCCACCGCCGTCACGATCTCGCACACCTGGTGCGGGGGCATGCCGCCACCGAACTGCGCTTTCAGCAGCTTGGCCGCGTCGGTGCCGTCGACGTAGTCCATCGTTATCCACAGTTGCCCGTCGTGTTCTCCGCGGTCGTGGATCTCGACGATGTGCGGATGCCACAGAGCGGCGGCGATGTCGGCCTCACGGTTAAAGCGTTCGCGGTACTCGGAATCGGCGGAGATCGACGCGGGCAGCACCTTGAGCGCATCCTGCCGGGGCAACCGGGGGTGCGCGGCGAGGTACACCTCACCCATACCCCCGGACCCGAGCAGGCGGATGATGGTGTAGCCGGCGAATGTCGCACCAGCGGCCAACGGCATGGGCCGAATGGTACCGCCGCAGATCAGAGCTCGAGGGTCAGACGCTGACCGTCCCCGCCGCGTGACACGCACGTGAGCAGATACCCCGCGGCGCGTTCGGGTTCGGTGAGCAGCGTGTCGCGGTGCTGCACCTCGCCTTCCCCTGATGTCCCGCCTTCGACCCGTGTCACCCGGACCCGGCAGGTCCCGCAGAACCCCTGCTGACACGAGTACGGTGCGGTCACCCCGGCCCGGTTGAGCGCCGCGAGCAGCGTCTCGTCGGCACCGACGGAGACGGTCGCACCCGTCGACGCGATCGACACCGAGAACTCGGTGCCGTCGACCACCGGCGGCGCCGCGAACCGCTCGAAGTGCAGTTCGACGTCGTCGCGGCCGACCAGGGCCGACCGGATCGTGGTGAGCATCGGCGCCGGTCCGCACGCGTAGACCGTGGTGCCGCCGGCGCACGGGCCGAGCAGATCCGATGCGCTGGGCAGACCCTTTTGATCGTCGGTCCTGATGTGGATCCGGTCGCCGTGCCGTTCGAGTTCCTCCAGGAACGGCAGGCTGTCACGGTGCCGTCCGGCGTAGACCATCGACCAGTCGACGCCGAGCCGCTCCGCGAGGTCGAGCATCGGCAGGATCGGCGTGATCCCGATGCCGCCCGCGACGAACCGCAACCGCTGTGCGGGCGACCCGTAGCCGGGGACGGTGAGAGGGAACGCGTTTCGCGGACCGTGCGTGGTGAGCAGGGTACCGACCCGCACGGTGTCGTGGACCTCGATGGATCCGCCACCGCCGTCGGGGATGCGGCGCACCGCGATGCGATAGGTCTCGGCGTGCGGATCACCGCACAGCGAGTACTGCCGGATACGGCCGCTCGCCAGGTGCAGGTCGATGTGCGCGCCCGGGTACCAGCGCGGCAGTGCCTTGCCGTCGGCGGCCGCCAGAGTCAGCGCGATGACGTCCTGATCGTGCGCGACCACTTGGCGATCGACGACCCGCAACGCGATCGTGCGGTCGGTGGCCGGTGGCGGAACCGGCCTGCGGACGTAGCGCGTCACGCCCCACATGGTCTTGATGGCGACGTGCGCCATCGCCAGCATCGGGTCGTGCCGGAACCGCCCGTTGGTGCTCGGCGGCAGCTGCCGCAACCGCGACACGATCACAGGTGCGCGGCCCGGGCGGCGGGGGAGCTGGCCAGGTAGGCGACGGCCTGCGCGGTCGAGCCCATCTCCTCTGGCGTGAACGACGGCCGGCAGTACGCGAGGGTGTTGGTGCCGAACAACGTCGAGAACTTCGGCAGCAGACCGAGTTTCGAGTCCCGCATGCGCAGCCGGTGCATCTTCCACCACCCGATGTCCAGCGTGGGATCCTTCCTGACGAGCGCCCACGTGCCGCGCTGGAAGAACATGTACACCGCGGTCGCCGCGATGGTCATGGCCCGCACGCGGCTGAAGTAGCTGTCCTGGAAGTAGACCGCGACATCGTGCGCGACGCTGCGGTGTTCGACCTCCTCGGCACCGTGCCAACGGAAGAGATCGGTCAGGGTCGCGTCGGCGCCGTAGTCGTCCCACGAGCAGTTCAGCACGAAATCGCCGAGCACCGCGGTGTAGTGCTCGATCGCCGCGATCAGCCACAACCGGTCGCACAGATCGTTGAGCCGTCGACGCGGATCGTCCGACGGTGTGGGAGCCAGCATCTTGGTGAAGACGTGGTCGACGAGTTCCAGGATCGGTTCGTAGTGCACGCCGTGCCCGGTGAGGAACTCCTCGAGGACCTTGTCGTGGGTTTCGGCGTGAGTGGCCTCCTGGCCGATGAAGCCCCGCATGTCGTCGGCGAGCTTCGGGTCCCGCACGTAGGGCAGCGCCTCGTTGAAGGTTGCGACGAACCAGTGCTCGGCCACCGGGAGTACGACGTTGAACAGGTTGACCATGGTCGACGCGACGGGATGTCCCGGTATCCAGTGCAGCGGGATGCCGGTGAGGTCGAAATGCACCTTGCGGGCCTGGATCTGCACAGGTCCGGGATCGATCTCGTGGTCGAACCGCAGTGGGCGCAACATGTCGGGCCTCCCTGGTGTGAGTGGTCTGCCGAGCAGTCTACAAAGTAGGTGGGAACGCCGGTACCGCATGTTTCTCGCCCGGTGTGTCGCCCCCTCGAGCGGACGAGCCCGCGATCCGAGGGGATCGCGGGCCCGTGAGGTCGATCAGAGCGGCTCAGGCAGGCGGCGGCGTGCCTGCGCCCGGGGCGCCTGCGATCGGCACGACCGGCGTCGGGGTCACCGTGGTGACACCGTTGCTGCCCACGCGCGGCCCACCGGACACCGCGGTGTCCTGTGCCTGCTCCGCGGCCGCCTCCGTGCAGTCCAGCATCAGGATCATCTTGCCGCTGGAGTTCACCTTCTGAGAGTCCACGAGGCACTCGGCCTGCGGCAGGGCGCTTCCGCGCGATCCCCCGAAGGTGGCCTTGATGCCCTGACTCTTGAGGATCTGCAGTGCCTTCATGTACGGCTCGCCGACCACGTTGATCGAGGTCGAGGTCGGCTGCGAGGTGGCGATCCCCGCGCCCAGCAGGGCGACCGAACCCGCAGCGACCAGTCCGCCGCCGAGTACAACAAGCTTCTTCACGTGATCTCCGTCAGTCGGTTGCGGTGCGAACATATCGCAGCTGTGACGAATGTGAAACCGCTGTGCGAGCCCTCGGCGTTACAGGGCGGACGTCACGCCCCTGGCAGCTCCGCACGGGCGCCCGACGCGGCCCCCTTCGTCGCGGCCGCCATCGCGTCGGCGAGGCGGGCCGCGCGGACATCGTCGAACACCTCCTCGAGCAGCAGCGGACGACCATCGGGGCCGCTGAGCGGCACCCGCCAGTTGGGGTACTCGTCGGTGGTGCCCGGCTGGTTCTGTGTCTTGAGGTCACCGACGGCGTCGGTCAACGACAAGGCCAGCAGCTTCGAGGGGGTGCGGCCCAGGTAGCGGTGCAGCGCCAGTACGACGGTGTCGGTGTCGGGCGACGGTTCGGGCCCGAGCAGACCCACGCGGCGGAGTTCGTCGAGCCACGCGGCCTGCGCGGCGCGATCATCGGCCAGTTCCTCGGCGGCCGGCCGGGTGAGCAGATCGAGTTCCTCCCGCAGTCGGACGTGTTCACCGGCCAGATAGCCCGCCGTGGGTGGAAGGTCGTGCGTGGTCACCGACGACAGGCAGTACTCGCGCCAGCGCTCGGCCGGAAGCGGGCCGCCGTCGGAGTCCGATTCGAACCACAGGATCGACGTGCCGAACAGCCCACGGTCGCGCAGATAGTCGCGCACCCACGGCTCGACCGTCCCGAGATCCTCGCCGACCACCACCGCACCGGACCGGTGCGCTTCGAGCGCGATGATGCCGATCATCGCCTCGTGGTCGTAGCGCACGTAGGTGCCCTCGGTCGGCGCGGCGCCCTTGGGGATCCACCACAACCGGAACATGCCGATGATGTGGTCGATCCGCACCCCACCGGAGTGCCGCAGCGCGGTGTTGACCAGCGCCCGGAACGGTTCGTACGCCTGCTCGACCAGCCGGTCGGGCCGCCACGGCGGCTGTGACCAGTCCTGGCCGAGCTGGTTGAACTCGTCGGGCGGCGCGCCGGCGCTGACCCCCAGCGCGAGCACTTCCTGCAGCGACCACGCATCGGCGCCGTTCGGATCCACCCCGACCGCGAGATCGCTCATGATGCCCAGCGCCATGCCCACCTGCGTGGCGGTGGCCTGTGCCGCGGTCAGCTGGTCATCGAGCTGCCACTGCAGCCAGCGGTGGAAGTCGACGGCCTCGGCGTGCGCGGCCGCGAACGCCGCCACCTCGTCGCGCCGCGGATGCTGCAGTTCGACCGGCCAGGTGTGCCAATCGTTGCCGTACCGCTCAGCCAGCGCACACCACGTCGCGAAGTCGTCGAGGCTGCGGCCCTCGCGGGCCCGGTACGCCGCGTAGGCGATATCGCGCCCGGCCGATCGCGGTACGCGATAAACCTGTTGCAGGACAGCACGTTTTGCCTTCCACGCGGCGTCACGGTCGATGCGGCCGCGGCGAACCGCGCGCCGGTTGATCGAGGCCTGTGCCTTTCGGATCCGCCCGCGCCCGCGCACGGCCGCGTACTCGGGTATCGCCTCGACCCGCAGATACAGCGGGTTGACGAAGCGCCGCGAGGTCGGCAGATACGGTGACGGCTCCATGGGTTCGGCCGGGGACGCCGCGTGCAACGGGTTGATGAGCACAAAACCCGCGTCGTGCCGGGTCGCCGACCACACCGCGATGTCGGCGAGATCGGTGAGATCTCCGGTGCCCCAGGAGTTTCGGGAGCGAACACTGTAGAGCTGCAGAGCCATGCCCCAGGTGCGCCCGGCCCCGAGGCGGGCGGGCAGTGCCAACGTGGCGGGGGAGATGACCACCGGGGTCTCGGCTTCGAAGTCGCAGAGCTCACCGACCCGCAGGTGCAGGCGGTGATACCCCAGCGGCAGGTCGGCAGGCAGTTCGAACGAGGCCTCGCCGACCAGGCGGTCGCCGAGGTCGAAGGGCGGACGGTTGTTCTCCAGTTGCCGCAGCCCGTACCGCGTCGTGCCGTCCTCAAGGGTCAAGAACACCTCGACCGAGTCGCCGTGGGTCACGTGCACCCAGAAAGTCGACGTGGTCCCCGAACGGCCGAGCACGATCGGCGGCAGCGGCCGCCGCCAGTACTCACGGTCATGGGCGGCCAGCGCGGCGGCACGGCCCTCCTCGGTGCGCGCGTCGATCCCCAGCGCGTCGAGCACCGCAATCAGGGTGGACTCCGGCACCGCGATGCGACGCCCGGCCCAGTCCTCGTAATCGCTGGCCACCCCGTAGCGGGCGGCGAGTTCGGCAAGGGCCGATGAGGTGGTCATGGGGTCAATCTTGGGGTGCCGAAAGCGATCGCGTCACCCGACCCGGTCCGCCGGCGAAGCGCCCCGGTTCGCGCGGAACGCGCCGGGGTGCGCAATATCGTTGGGCGCCAAGATGATCGGCGTCGAGCAGATCGGGCCGATGCCGGACTGGCGTCGCGCAGCGGTCGATGACCAGAATTGAAGACCATGCGCCAAGCGTGCCCGCGCACCGGCCACGGTAAACCCGGGCGGTAGTGTCGCCTCAGTGGTGACAGAACAGCGTGACCCGGTGATGACACGCCGCGCCAGGGTCGCCGTCGCGGCCCTGTTCCTCACGAACGGCGCCATCTTCGCGAACCTGCTGCCGCGTTATCCCGAGATCAAGACCGACCTGCAGCTCAGCAACGCCACCTACGGCGCGGCCGTCGCGGCGTTCTCGGCCGGAGCGCTGGTCGCGGGTCTGACCGCAGGCGCGCTGATCCGCCGGTTCCGCAGCTCTCGGGTGGCCGTCACCCTCACCGTCGCGCTCGCGGTGTTCGTGCTCGCGGCCGGTCTGGCGTCCACACCGATCCTGTTCGCAGCGGCGCTGTTCCTCGCCGGCGCGTGCGATTCGGTCGTCGACGTCGCCCAGAACGCACACGGACTACGGGTGCAACGCGAGTACGGCCGGTCGATCATCAACTCGCTGCACGCCGTCTGGGCGATCGGCGCGGTGCTCGGCGGGCTGACCGGCGCCGCCACCATCGCGATGCACATCCCGCGCGGTGTGCACCTGGCGGTGATCGCCGTCCTGTTCAGCGTCATCGCGGTCGCCGCATACCGCTATCTGCTGCCGGGCGCCGACCACGACGACCACCCGGCCGTCCATGCTCCGGCCGGGCTGAGGGCCGGCCCGCGCATCTACCTGATCCTGCTCGCGCTCGTGGTGATCGCGATCGCCGGCGCCACTGTCGAGGATGCCGGAAGTTCGTGGGCCACCCTGTATCTGCGGGACACGCTGAACGCCCCGCCGGCCGTCGCGGCGTTCGGTTACATCGCGCTCGTCGGCTTCATGTTCATCGGCCGCATGATCGGCGACCGGATGGTCGACCGGTTCGGCGAGACCACGGTGGTCCGGGCAGGCGGGCTCGTCGCCGCCGTCGGAATGGGCACCGCGCTGGCCTTCCCGAGCCTGGCGGGGTCGATCGCGGGGTTCGCCGCGGCCGGTTTCGGCGTGGCCACGCTGATCCCCGCGGCCATGCACGCCGCCGATCAGCTGCCCGGCCTGCGGCCTGGCACCGGGTTGACCGCGGTCACCTGGCTCATGCGGGTCGGGTTCTTCGGCGCACCGCTGCTCGTCGGCGTGATCGCCGACGCGGCAGGCCTGCGCGCCGGCCTGCTGGCGGTGCCTGCCGCCGGACTGCTCGCCATCGTGCTCGCGGGTGCGCTGCGGCCGCGCCCCGTCCCGGCGCCGGCCTCAGTGCGTGGCGCCGGCCAACTCGATCGTGAACACCCCTGACACGATCAGGGCGATGCCCAGCAGCATCATCGGCGTGAGGGGATCGTCGAACAGCACGCGCGCGACCACCGCGACGAGCGCGACACCGCACGCCGTCCAGATGCCGTACGCGATGCCCACCGGAACCCCCAGGGACAGCGCGACCCACAGCAGATAGAACGACGCCGTGTAGCCGATCACCACCGGAACGATCCAGGCCTTGCGGCGGAACCCGTCCGAGGCGCGCAGCGCGAGCGTCGCCATCACCTCGACCACGATCGCGCCGGCCAGGGCCAGCCACATCACGACCGGGCCTCGCGTTCGTGCGATCCGAATTCGACCAGCAGGACCCCGGCGATGATCAACCCGATACCGGCCACGATCGGCCAGGTGAACGGATCACCGAACAACAGCGCGGCCAGGACCGCGGTGCTCGCGGTACCGAGCGCACCCCAGATGCCGTAGGCCACGCCGACCGGCATGCCTGCGCGCAACACCAACGTCAGCAACAGGAATGCCGCGACATAACCGGTGACCACGAGAACCAGCCACAGTGGGTGGTCCTGGGACGCCCTCAGTGACAGTGTGGCGGTCACTTCGACGACGACAGCCCCCAACAGCAACGCCCACTTCCGCACCCGCACAAACTAGCCGATGGGCCGAGGCGCGCCCTCAGGCGATGGCGGCGGCGGGCCGGCTGTCGAACAGTTCGGCCACCGCGTCGACCACGGCGTCGAGTTGCTCCGCGGAGTGCCTGCCCAGACCGCATTCGGTGGACAGGCCGAACCGGTCGAGGAACTTACCCGCGAGCGCGGCGCGGTGACGGGCACCCGCCGCACCGTCCTCGGCGTGGACCAGGCCCAGGTAGAACTCAGTTTCGGGTTCGATGGCCAGGTTCGCCAACGGTTGCCAGTGCGCGAGCTTGTTCCACGTCGTCACGGTCGCGGCATGGAAGGCATCGATGCGTCGCGGCACATGCCGCGACAACCCGTTGGCCACCGCGACGATCACCGATGCGTCCCGCGGATAGACGTGCCTGCCGCCGCGGGCCGCGGCCTCGGCGTCCGGCGGGTCGCCCATGAACGGCGACGCACCGAACTTGGAATCGCCGTAGCAGAGGTGGAAGGTCAGCTCGACGTCATGGGCGACCCAGGACGCCGGGCGCGCGGTCGCGGCGTAGATCTCCTCGAAATCCTTGTACGGGTTGGGGAACCAGCCCTCGATGGTGGCGTCCTCGATCGGCAGGTCCCATTGGATCACCAGATCCTCGTGCGGGATCGCGGCCTGGATGGCATCGACGCTGTCCTTCAACGGCTTCTCGTAGGCGCGGGCGACCTCGACCTGAGAGTCGAACTCCACGAAGAAGTTCACCGCGTTGAACGGCGTCGGGATCGACACCAGGAACTTCGACTGCGGCGCCAGTTCGCCACGGTCGCGGGCCTTGCGGAACAGCGCGTACGACGCGATCGCGTGATCGGGGTAATCGAACGCCGGGAAACTCACGTCGGTGGCGGTGCTGCCGGGGCGCAACCGCGCCAGACGCCGCCCGTCGGCCTCGACCACATCCAACGTCGGGTTGTCGAGGAAATGCGAGGTCTGCGTCAGCACCCAGTTGGCCCGCTCACCCGGTTCCCCGTCGGGCACCCGGCTGACCGCGGGTTGCAGGCGCGAGCCCACGAACCGGAAGGCGTCGGCGACGGTGGGCCGATTGATGCTGCCGGTGAGATAGAACTTGTTCTGGTAGCTCATGTTGTTCGGCTCCTTCGGAGTTCACAGCACCAGGCCCAGCCGGGGCGGCCGGGTGCCGTGCAGGGTGTGGTTGCCCAGGTGGACGTACTTCCACCGGGCCGGGTCGTGCAGTGAGTGGGTGCGGACATTGCGCCAGTGCCGGTCCAGGTTCACCGCGGTGTCGGTTCCCGAGGTCCCGGTGAGCTCGAAGATGCCACTGGCGATCTCGACGGCGTACTCCTGCGCCAGGGCCTTGGCGGCCGCGACGGTCAACGACGCCTCTGCGGCGGTGTCGCGCGACAGCTCCGCCTCGGCCTGGCCGGCGTCGATGGCTGCCGTACCACGCGCCAGCAGCGCCTCGAGGGCATAGAGCCGGGCGGTGAGCTCACCGAACCGGCGCACCACGTGGGGTTCCTCGGCGGCACTGCCGACACCGGCCAGCACGGCCTCCTTCCACGGCCGTGACCTGGTGCGCACGAACTCCGCGCCGTCCTCGAGTGCGGCGCGCGCGATCCCGATGTCGATCGCGGCGTGCAACGCCTGGTCGTACGCGCCGAGCACCGACGGTGGCGCGTCGACCGGGTCGGGCGCCGCGCCCTCCTCGATCACCAGATCGGCGTCGACCACGACGTCGACGAGGCGCACCTCACCGCTCGCGGTGCCGCGCTGCCCGAAGGCCGACCATTTGTCGAGGTCGAGGGTGACGCCCTCCTGATCGGGCCGGACGAACAGCGTCGCGGTCTCGCCCTCCCGGTCGGCGATGGCCGCCGCCACCGCGATCCACGTCGCGCCCAATGCGCCGGTGGCGTAGTACTTGGTGCCGTTGAGCAGCCACGTGCCGTCCCCACGCCGGGCCACCGAGGTGCGCCGGTCGAGTGCCGTCGCGGTGCCCCGCTCGGCGGTCGCGTTGCCCAGCTGCGCGCCTGCGAGGATGTCGGCGTAGATCCGGGGCGCAGGGGCCGCATCACCCAACCCCGAGATCGCCTCACCGATCACGAAGTGCGACAACAACAGCTGACCGAGGGCGCCGTCACCGCGAGAGAGCCGTCGCAACACCTCGACCTTGGTCGAGGCGGGCAGGCCTGGTCCGCCGTGCGCGGCGGGCACCACGATGCCCAGCAGCCCCGATTCGGCGACCTGACGCAGCTGCGGCAACAGGGACGCCCGCCGCAGCTCGCGCTCGGCGCTGTCGGCGGCGAACACCTTCGCCAGCGCATCGGCAGTGGCCAGCGCCTCCTGCGAGGTGCGCGGCACCGGCGCTCCGGTGGGAAGGGGATAAGAGGTCGGATCAGGGACGGTGACGGTCATGGCGGGTGAACGTACTGGTGCCTGCGCGATGCAGCGAGGTTTGCAACCAGCGAGAGTGTTTCTCGGTCCCGACGGAAAACCGCAGTTCACACCGGCTTACCGGAATCGTCGGTATCGTGGATGCCGCTTTGCGAGTGGTCCCGATTCCAACGTCCAGCGAACGTCGAGGAGGTCAGATGCCCAACGCCGCACGGATCGTCGACGGCCCGGTGGCCGAGACCGAATACGGTCCGGTCCGTGGCATCGACGACGGAACCGCGAAGGCGTGGTCGGGAATTCGCTTCGCCCGCGCACCGATCGGCGAATTGCGTTGGCGGGCACCAGAACCGCCAGCACCGTGGCGTGACGTGTTCGACGCGACAACGGTGGGGCCGGTGTGTCCGCAATCCACCGACCCGAGGATCCCGCTCGATCTCGGTGGCAGGCAGGACGAGGACAGCCTGGTGCTCAACGTGTGGGCTCCCTCCGGGTGCCGGCCCGGTGACCGCAGACCCGTCATGGTGTGGGTGCACGGCGGTGCCTATGTGCTGGGGTCGGCGAGCCAACCGCTCTACCGGGGGCGGGTGCTCGCCTCAGAAGGTGACGTCGTGGTCGTCACCGTCAACTACCGGCTCGGCGCCTTCGGCTTCCTCGATCTGTCCGAGTACAGCAGCCGCACCATGCGGTTCGACACCAACCTCGGTCTGCGCGACGTGATCTTCGCACTGCAGTGGGTCCGCAACAACATCGCGGCCTTCGGAGGCGACCCCCACCGCGTGACGCTGTTCGGGGAGTCCGCGGGCGGCGGCATGGTGACGACCCTGCTGGCCAGTCCGGCCGCCGAGGGCCTGTTCTCGGCCGCGATCGCGCAGAGTTCGCCCGCGACGTCGGTGTACGACGCCGAGCGCTCACGCCGGGTCGCGCGGCAACTGCTCGACCGGCTCCTGATCGAACCCGACGATGCGGCGCGGCTCGCGAACGTGCCGCTGCCGGCCATCCTGGCCGCGTCCCACCAGATCTTCAACGAGGTACCTTCCCAGTCCCCGGGCACGCTGGCGTTCGCGCCGATCGTCGACGGTGACGTGGTACCGGACTATCCGGTGCAGGCCGCGCGTGCCGGCCGCACGCATCCCGTCCCGCTGCTCATCGGCACCAACAAGCACGAGGCATCGCTGTTCCGCTGGATGAAGTCACCGCTGATGCCCATCACGCCCGAGGCGATCCGGACGATGTTCGAGGGAATCGCCTCCGAACAGCCGGGCCTGGCTCTGCCCACCGAGGACGAGATCCGCGCGGCGTACGCGGGTATGCGGACCAGGGCGATCGGCATGGGGGTCGCGCGCGACATCGGCTTCCGGATGCCCACGTTGTGGTTCGCCGACGGACACAGCACGTCGGCGCCGGTGTACCTGTACCGGTTCGACTTCTCCACGCCGATGCTGCGGCTGCTGCGGCTGGGCGCCTCGCACGCCACCGAGCTGCCGTATGTGTGGGGCAATCTCGTTGCGGGGCCGAAAGATCCGACGTTCAAGCTGGGTGGTCTCAAGCAGGGCAGGAAGGTCTCGCAGCGCATGCGTCGCCGCTGGGTGAACTTCGCGACCACCGGCGAGCCCACCGGCGCGCTGGGCGAACCGGTCTGGCGCCGCTACCGGCGCGAGGACCGGGCCACGCTGGTGATCGACAAGCAGGACAAGACGGTGACCAACCTCGACCAGGAGTTGCAGGCGGCGTGGGGTGATCAGGTACTCAACTTCCGGTGACTGGGTTACGCTCCCGGGCTGATGGACGTGTTGCGGTCCGTGCTGGACTTTCTGCCCCCGCCGATGCGGGATCCCGTGATGTTCGCGATCCCGTTCTTCCTTCTGCTGCTGACGCTGGAGTGGACCGCCGCGCGTCGGTTGGAGCACATCGACGACAGCACGGCAGCGGCCGGGCGCGCGCCCGCCGGTGCCTTCCACACCAGGGACGCGTGGACCAGCCTCTCGATGGGGATGGTGTCGGTCGCGACCACGGCCGGATGGAAGCTGCTGGCGCTGCTGGGATACGCCGTGCTCTACGCCTACGTCGCACCGTGGCAGCTGCCGGCGGACCAGTGGTACACGTGGGTGATCGCACTGCTGGGGGTGGATCTGCTGTGGTACACCTACCACCGGGTGGCGCACCGGGTGCGGCTGATCTGGGCGACGCATCAGGCGCACCATTCGAGCGAGTACTTCAACTTCGCCACGGCACTGCGCCAGAAATGGAACAACAGCGGTGAGATCGTGGCGTGGATTCCCCTGCCGCTGTTGGGGGTTCCACCGTGGGTGGTGTTCGCGAGCTTCTCGGTGAATCTCATCTACCAGTTCTGGGTGCACACCGAGCGCATCGGCAAGCTGTGGCGGCCGATCGAGTTCGTCTTCAACACCCCGTCGCACCACCGCGTGCACCACGGCAGCGACGAGCTGTATCTCGACCGCAACTACGGCGGCATCCTCATCATCTGGGACCGCCTGTTCGGCACGTTCCAGGAAGAGGTGTTCCGTCCGCGCTACGGGCTGACCAAACCGGTCGGGACCTACAACATCTGGAAGCTGCAGACCCACGAATACGTGGCGATCGCGCGCGACGTGCGCAGCGCCCGCCGCTGGTCGGACCGGCTCGGTTTCGTGTTCGGCCCACCCGGCTGGTGCCCGGCGCCGACGGGTGAAACGGCCGAAGTGCGGACCTGATCGGGCCGGAGTCGCAGTATGGGGGAATGGATGTCAAAGAGGTACTGCTACCCGGCATCGGCCTGAGGTTCGAATTCGAGAACCGCGACGGTGACCGTATCGGCGTCGTGGCCCTGCGCACCGGCGATTTCGAGGTGGTGGTCTACCCGCACGAAGACCCCGATCAGGCACAGCGTGTGTTCCGGCTGACCGACGAGGAGGCCGAGGCGCTGGCCCAGATCCTCGGCGCACCACGCATCGCCGAGAAGTTCGCCGACCTCACCCGCGAAGTGCCCGGTCTCGATGCCGGCCAGGTGACGATTCGCCCGGCCAGTCCGTTCGTCGACCATCCCCTCGGTGACACCAAGGCGCGCACCAGAACCGGCGCGTCGATCGTCGCGATCGTCCGTGACGACGAGGTGCTGGCATCGCCGAGCCCGTCCGAGATCCTGCGCGCCGGTGACGTGCTCGTGGTGATCGGCACCGTGGACGGCATCGCCGGCGTGGGGCAGATCGTCGCCAACGGCGACATTTCAGGTCCTGCCGACCAGGCCTGACCGTGGAGGTATCGGGGGCACTACTTCTCGAACTCGGCGTCATCCTGCTCGCGTTGACGGTGCTGGGCACCGCGGCGCGCCGGTTCGCGCTGTCACCCATACCGCTCTATCTGGTCGCCGGTCTCGCGCTGGGCGAAGGCGGGCTCGCTCCGGTGCCTGCGACCGTCGAGTTCGTCAACACCGGGGCGTCGATCGGCGTGGTGCTCCTGCTGCTCACGCTGGGTCTGGAGTTCTCGATCGGCGAGTTCGCGAGCAGCCTGCGCCGTCATCTGCCCTCGGCGTGGATCGACCTGGTACTCAACGCACTTCCCGGCGCGATCGTGGGTTGGCTTCTGGATCTCAGCGCCGTCGGGATCCTGGCCCTGGCCGGTGTCACCTACATCTCGTCGTCCGGGGTGATCGCGCGTCTGCTCGGTGATCTGCGCCGGCTCGGCAACCGCGAGACCCCCGCCGTGCTGTCGGTGCTGGTGCTCGAGGATTTCGCGATGGCGGCCTACCTTCCGCTGCTCGCGGTCCTCGCGGCGGGTGGGACCCTGCTGCACGCGCTGTTCGGCGTGGCCATCGCGGTCTCGGCGCTGGTCGTCGCGTTCGTGGTGTCCTACCGGTGGGGGCATCAGGTGACGCGGTTCGTCTCGCACCCCGACAACGAGCAACTGCTGCTCCGCGTGCTCGGCCTGACGCTGATCGTCGCGGCGCTCGCCGAATTCATCCACGCCTCCGCGGCGGTCGGCGCGTTCCTGGTGGGGCTCACCCTCACCGGAGAATCCGCGCACCGCGCCCGGACCGTGCTGATCCCGCTGCGTGACCTGTTCGCGGCGATCTTCTTCGTCGCGATCGGTCTCTCGGTGGACCCGGCGAAGCTGATCCCCATGCTCGCCCCGGCACTCGGGCTGGCGGCCGTCACCGCGGCCACCAAGGTGGTCACGGGCCAGTTCGCGGCGCGCCGCGACGGTGTCGCGCGGGCCGGGCAGTTACGTGCAGGCACGGCCCTGATCGCGCGAGGCGAGTTCTCCCTCGTCATCATCGGTCTGGTCGGTGCCACCCACGAGCAACTCGAGGCCCTCGCGACCCCGTACGTCTTCATACTCGCCATCGTCGGACCGATCGTCACCCGCTACTCGGGCGGGCGCGCGGCGGTCCGGACCCGGCCTGCACCCTGATTGCACACCGCACCCGCCCCCACCCCGTAGTCTGCGCAGGGTGCAGACCGTCTTCGATGCCGACGTGGATCCCGCCCTCGTCGACCGCGCCCTCGCCCCGACGTCCTTCGGTTCGATGTGGCTCGATGTGCCACGGCCCGGGTATCCGGCCCTGACCCAGCCGGTCAGTTGCGATCTGGTGGTGATCGGCGCGGGTTACACCGGACTGTGGACCGCGCTGCACGCCGCGGAACGCCACCCCGACCGGCGCATCGTGCTGATGGACGCGAACCGGGTGGGCTGGGCCGCGTCCGGGCGAAACGGCGGCTTCGTCGACGCCAGCCTGACGCACGGCGCCGAGAACGGAAAGTCACGCTGGCCCGACGAGATCGACAAACTCGACGCGATGGGCCTGGAGAACCTCGACGGCATGCAGGCCGACATCGAGCGGCTGGGCCTCGATGTCGAATGGCAGCGCACCGGCATGCTCACCGTCGCCACCGAACCGCACCAGCGTGCGTGGCTGGCCGAGGCCGCGGCCGCCGGTGAGGGGCAGTTCCTCGACACCGCCGACGTGCGGGCACAGGTGAATTCACCGACGTACGAGGCCGGGCTGTTCAGCGCGGACACGTGCGCCATCGTGCATCCCGCGAAGCTGGCCCTCGAGCTGGCGCGGGCCTGCACCGAGGCCGGGGTGCAGATCCACGAACACACCACGGCACACTCGATCAACTCCGGTGGCGCGGCGCTGCGGATCGACACCGGCGGCACCGTCATCACCGCGCGGCAGGCGGTACTGGCCACCAACGTGTTCCCGAGTCTGTTGCGGCGCAACCGTTTCCACACGGTTCCGGTCTACGACTACGTGCTGGCCACCGAACCGCTCACCACCGGGCAACTGGACCGGATCGGCTGGCGGAACCGACAGGGTGTCGGTGACTGCGCCAACCAGTTCCACTACTACCGGCTCACTGTGGACAACCGCATCGTCTGGGGCGGCTACGACGCGGTCTATCACTTCGGCCGCAAGGTCAAGGACGCCTACGAGGATCGGCCGGCCACCTACCGAAAGCTCGCCGCGCACTTCTTCGTCACGTTCCCGCAACTCGACGACGTCAGGTTCAGCCACCGCTGGGCCGGTGCCATCGACACCAACACCCGCTTCTGCGCGCACTGGGGGCTGGCCCGCAACGGGCGAGTGGCATACGTCAACGGATTCACCGGTCTGGGTGTCGCCGCAACCCGTTTCGCGGCCGATGTCTGTCTGGATCTGCTCGACGGTCACACCACCGCGCGCACGGCGCTGGAGATGGTGCGCAAGCGTCCGCTGCCGTTTCCGCCGGAGCCGTTGGCCAGCATCGGAATCCAGGCGACGCGCTGGTCGCTGGATCGCGCCGACCATGCTGCCGGCAAACGCAACCTGTTCCTGCGTGCGCTCGACGCCGTTGGCCTCGGATTCGACTCCTGACGGCGCGTCGGCACTCTACCTGCGATCTTTGCGCTTTCAGCGCCATGAAATGTTCACGTCGATTTTGATTTCCGCCGAGCGGAATGGCCCACAGGCAAAGCTCTCGTCGGTAGGCTCGTGCGATCCGGATGACCCCGAGGAAAGGAAAGTCGAGTGGGCGACACTTTGACTGCAGGCCAGAAGCTTCAGAGAGGGGAGTCGCTGACGTCCAACAACGGCGCGTACACGCTGACGTTGCAGGACGACGGCAACCTGGTGTTGTACGCCCGCGACAAAGCTGTCTGGTCCACGGCCACGGATGGCCAGGACGTCGTGCGCGCGGAGGTGCAGACCGACGGCAACTTCGTGCTGTACACCCAGGAGAAGCCGGTGTGGCACTCCGACACCAAGGGCAAGAAGGACGTCAAGCTGGTGCTGCAGGACGACCGGAACCTGGTGCTGTACGCCAAGGACGGGCCGGCGTGGTCGTCCAACACCGACACCACGGAGCCGCCGCCCCCGGCACCCGCCAAGGAGCCCGAGGCTGCGCCCGCCTCGGCGCCTGCCCCGGCGCCCGCCCCGGTGCCCGAATCGGCCTCCGAACCGGCTCCCGCCGCCGAGCCGGCACCAGCACCGGCCGCGCCGCCGCCACCGCCGGCCCCGCCCGCACCCCGCACGTACACCGTGGTGTCCGGTGACACGCTGTGGGCGATCGCCGAGCGCTTCTACGGAGACGGCAACAAGTATCAGCAGATTGCCGACGCCAGCGGTATCGCCAATCCCGACCTGATCCACCCCGGACAGGTGCTGACGATCCCCTGACCTGCGACAAAAGCAGTACCGAAGTACCAGAAAGCGGCGGCCCGGACCGTGCGGTCCGGGCCGCCGACTGCTGTTCACATGTCCGGCAGGACCATTCGGCCGCGCAATGGTTCGCCCGACCGGTACGCTGTCGAGATAACGACACCGCAAACGAACGGAGACGACTGTGCGTCAGTTGTTATCTCACACGTTGCGGGCACTGCCGGTGTTCCTTCTGATGGCAGCGCTTTCCGCCTGGCCCTCACACGCAGACCCGGGAGTGCAGGTCTTCCCCGGCATGGAGATCCGGCAGGACAACAATGTCTGCACCATCGGTTTCGTCGACCCGGTCGCGCGCGTGGCGTTCACCGCCGGTCACTGCCGTGGCAGCGGTTCGGTCGGCGATCGCAACGGGAACTTCATCGGCGTGCAGGCCGCCTTCCACGACAACACGCCCAATGGCGCCACCGTCGACACCAATCATGTGATCTCCGACTGGGAAACGATCCAGCTCACCGGTGATGTCGGGGTCAATCCCGCGCTGCCCACCGGTCGAATCCTGGTCGAAGACCCCGCAGTCGGCGTCGCGCCGGGAATGCCGGTGTGCCACTTCGGTGTCGTCACCGGCGAGAGTTGCGGCGCCGTCGAGGCCGTCAACAACGGATGGTTCACGATGGCCAACGGTGTGGTGAGTGCCCGCGGCGACTCCGGTGGCCCGGTCTACACGGTGATGCCGGACGGCCGCGCGGTGATCGTCGGTCTCTTCAACAGCACGTGGGGTCAGTACCCTGCCGCGGTGTCCTGGCCCAGTGTCAGCGGCCAGGCCCGCCACACCATCGTGCAGGCCTCTGCCGATCCGGCGAATCTGTTCGTGCAACAGCCGTAAGCCGTAAGCGATCTCACGTACTCGACTCGGTGTCGGCCAGCGCGAAGACCGGGATGTGCGGTGCGGCCGCGCGTAGCTGCTCCGGTGACGAGTTCGGGGTCAGACCGGCCATGTGGCCCTTGACCTCCCAGTACCACCGGTCGAGATAGCGCTGCAACAGCGCCGGTTTGGCGTCGTCGGAGATCTCGCAGATCTGCGCCGTACGGCGGTGCCGGCGTGGCCCGACCTCAACGACGCCCGCCGCCCTGGCATTGCGGACCCACTCGGTCTCGCCGCGTGGTGCGACCACGTACCGCCGGCCGTCGACCGTCATCATGTTGACCACCACGCTGCGCGGTTGGCCGGTCCGTCTGCCCCGCACCCGCAGCGCGGTCGACCCCGCGATGCTGATGCCGTGCTCGGCGAGTCGCCGGATGAGCGCATTGCCCGCGCGGGCCAGTCCACTCGGTGCGTCGTACCGCGTCATGAGTCATGTCCTTTCTCGATCCCACAAAACGTGATCACTGCTCTCGTTTCAGAGTGGCGCGAGATCCGGCGGAATTCAAGAGCGGTGATCTCGTTTCTGGCACACTGGCCGCGTGGGCAAGCGTCAGGAGAGCCGTGAGCGCATCGAGGCGGCGATCATCGAGATCGGCAGGCGTCACCTCGTGACCGAGGGCGCGGCTGGGCTGTCGTTGCGTGCCATCGCGCGTGACCTCGGCATGGTCTCGTCGGCGGTCTATCGCTATGTCGCCAACCGTGACGAATTGCTCACGCTGCTGGTGGTGGACGCATACACCGAACTGGCGCGGGCCGTGACGGACGCGGTGGCCTCGGATGCGGACGCCGCGGCGGACTGGCGGGCGCAGATCGTGGCGATCGCACGGGCAACCCGAAACTGGGCGCTGGACCAGCCCGCGCGCTGGGCCCTGCTGTACGGCAGTCCGGTGCCCGGCTACCACGCTCCGGCGGAACGCACGGTCGTGCCGGGCACCCGGGTGGTGGCGGCGCTGTTCGCCGCGGCGGCCCGGGGTGTCGCACAAGGGGCGATCGCCGCGCGGGAGGAGCCTGTCGCGCAACCGCTTTCCGCGGATTTCGACAGGCTGCGGGCCGAGTTCGGGCTGACTGTCGACGACGTCACGATGGCCAGATGTTTCGGGCTGTGGGCCGGGCTGATCGGAGCGGTGAGCCTCGAGGTGTTCGGTCAGTACGGTGCGGACACCCTCACCGACCCACGGCAGTTGTTCGATCTCCAGATCGGGTCGCTCATCGACACGCTGACGAACTAGAACACGTTCTAGCCATCGTGTCGGGTCAGGGATATCCTCATGGCGTGCCGAATCAGACACCTGTCCAGATCGCCTGGGTCACCCGGGACCTGGGCGAGTCCGAACGGGCGCTGACGGCTCTGCTCGGGGCGCGCCGCTGGATCCGCATGCCCTCGGTCCACTTCGGCCCCGACACCTGCACGCACCGTGGGCAACCGGCCGATTTCGTCGCCGACATCGCGCTCAGCTATGCCGGCGAGACCCAGCTCGAGCTGATCGCGCCAGTCCGCGGCGAGAGCGTCTACACCGAGTTCCTGCACCGTTGCGGCCCCGGCCTGCACCACATCTGCCTCGAGGTGCCCGACCCGGCGGCGTTCGATCGGCGGCTGGCCGACGCGGCGCGAAGCGGAACTCCCGCGGTGTGCCACGGGGAGTTGGCGGGCGGCATGCGTTTCGCATACCTGTCGGCCGCCCACGCCGGGGTGCCGTACCTGGAAATCGCCTACTTCCCGCCCGAGATCCGGGCGTTCTTCGACTACGTGAAACAGGAGCAGCAGTGAACGAGATCCCCGACGTTGTCAGCGCCGCCGATGTCGAGGCCTGGTCGGACGAGACCGATGTCGTGGTGATCGGCTTCGGTATCGCGGGCGGCTGTGCGGCGGTCAGCGCGGCGGCAGCGGGCGCGCGGGTCCTGGTCCTGGAACGTGCGGCAGCCGCGGGCGGCACCACCGCGATGGCCGGCGGCCACTTCTATCTGGGCGGCGGCACCGCCGTGCAGCAGGCCACCGGGCACGACGACAGCCCCGACGAGATGTACAAGTACCTCGTCGCGGTCGCAAAGGATCCCGACCACGCCAAGATCCGCGCCTACTGCGACGGCAGCGTCGAGCACTTCAACTGGCTCGAATCCCTCGGATTCGAGTTCGAGCGCACCTACTATCCCGGCAAGGTCGTGGTGCCGCCCGGCACCGAGGGTCTGTCCTACACCGGCAACGAGAAGGTGTGGCCGTTCTGCGAGCAGGCCAAACCGGCCCCGCGCGGTCACTCCGTCCCGGTCCCCGGTGAACTCGGCGGCGCCGCGATGGTGATCGACCTGCTGCTCAAGCGTGCCGAGGAACTCGGCGTCGTGATCCGGTACGAGCACGGGGCGACCAATCTCGTGGTCGACGAGGGGGCCGTGGTTGGCGTGAGGTGGAAGCACTTCAGCGAAACCGGTTGTGTCAAGGCCAAATCGGTGATCATCGCCGCGGGCGGATTCGCGATGAACCCCGACATGGTCGCGCAGTACACACCCGCGCTGGGCGCCAAGCGCAAGACCAAGCACCACGGTGAGGTCGAGCCATACATCCTGGGCAATCCCAACGACGACGGCCTGGGCATCCGCCTCGGGGTGTCGGCGGGTGGCGTGGCCAGGGACATGGACCAGTTGTTCATCACCGCCGCCGCCTACCCACCGGAGATCCTGCTGACCGGGATCATCGTCAACAACCGCGGTGAACGGTTCGTCGCCGAGGACTCCTACCACTCGCGCACATCGGCGTTCGTGCTCGAACAGCCCGATCAGGAGGCGTATCTGATCGTCGACGAGGCGCACATGGAGATGCCCGCGATGCCGCTGATCAAGTTCATCGACGGCTACGAAACCATCGACGAGATGGCCACGGCCCTCGGCATCCCCGTCGACAAGCTCACCGCGACACTGCAGCGCTACAACGAGAACGCCATGCGCGGTGAGGATCCCGACTTCCACAAGGACCCCGCCTACGTCGCCGCGCAGGACACCGGCCCGTGGGCCGCCTTCGATCTCTCGCTGGGCCGTGCGATGTACTCCGGCTTCACGATGGGCGGGCTCACGGTGTCGGTCGACGGCGAGGTGCTGCGCGAGGACGGCAGCGTCGTCCGGGGGCTCTACGCCGCGGGTGCGTGCGCATCCAACATCGCCCAGGACGGCAAGGGGTACGCCAGCGGCACCCAACTCGGGGAGGGCTCGTTCTTCGGTCGCCGCGCAGGCGCACACGCGGCGGCGCCCTGAGCGGGGGCCGCCCGGCGCTGTTCAGGACCGTTCTGAGACCGCGGTGAACTCCCACCGCCCGGCGCCGAGCAGCGCCAGCTGCCGGTCGTGATGTCGGTTGACGCTGTCGCGATGGCTCACCGATACCACGATGCTCATCGGAAGCCGTTGACGCAGTATGGAATACAGCGCGAACTCCTGGCCGGCGTCGAGTGCCGAGGTGGCCTCGTCCAGGAAGACCGCACGGGGTCGGGCGAGCAGTATGCGCGCGAACGCCACGCGTTGCTGCTCGCCGGGGGAGAGCACCTTCGCCCAATCCGCCACCGTGTCCAACTGCGAACCCAGATGGCCCAGCGTCACCGCGTCGAGCGCGGCGCGGATCGTCTTGTCGTCGAACGCATCAGGCGGCGACGGATAGCACACGACGCCGCGCAGATCGCCCAGCGGGGCATAGGGCAACTGCGACAGGAACATCACGCTGTGCTGCTCGGTGGCTGTGTCAGCGCCGGTGCCCGTGGCGGGCCCGTCGCTGCCGCCCGGAAACCGCACCGTCCCGGTGCTGTACGGCCACAGCTGCGCCAGGCTGCGCAGCATGGTCGTCTTACCGGTGCCCGACGGACCCGTGATCACCAGCCAGTCACCCGGCGCCAACCTCAGGTCCAGGTTGTCCAGCAGTACATCGCCCGACGGTGAGCGCACCTCGACGGCCTCGAGTTCGACACCGCCGTCGGTGCTGCGCCGCGCCTGCAGACGCGGTAGCGCCCTTGCCTGTTCGTTCGCGGTGACCAACCCGTCGAGCCGGATGATCGCGGCACGGTACCCCGCGAACGCGTCGTACACCGCACGGAAGAAGCTCAGCGAACTCTGCACCCTGGAGAACGCACTCGACGACTGCGTGACGTCGCCGAGTTGCAGTTCACCGGCGAACAGCCGCGGCGCCTGCACGATCAGCGGAAGCGGTTCGATGATCTGGCTGATCGAACGGTTCCAGCCCAAGAACGCCACGCCGCGCAACACGAGCCTTCGGTAATTCGCGATGATCCGCGCGAAACGGGTTGCCAGTGTGGCACGTTCGGTGCGTTCGCCGCGGTAGAAACTCACGGCCTCGGCGGCGTCGCGAACCCGCACGAGCGCGTACCGGAACGCGGCGTTGGTCAACTCGTTGCGAAAGGTCAACCGGATGATCGGCCTGCCGATCCAGAACGCGACGACCGTGGTGGCGCCCACCCAGATCAATGCGATCCAGAACAGGGCCTTGGGCACCGTCACCCCCAGGATCGTCAGCGGCCCGGCGAGATTCCACAAAATGGGCGTGAACGCGACAACCGAGATGACGGCGTACACCGAGCCGAAGAGCAGGGTCTGCGACGTCGCCACCGTCGGTGTGTTGGTCTCGGGTCCGGTACCCGTGGTGAAGATGTCGATGTCCTGCTGGATGCGCTGATCCGGGTTGTCGACCGGTTCACCGTCGAACGCCTCGAGGAACCTGCCGCGATAGTAGGCACGATCGTCGAGCCAGTCGCCGGTGAGACGGTCGGTGAGCCACACCCGCCAGCGAATGATGAAGTACTGCATGAGATACAGGTCGAGCAGAGTGCGCGTGATATCGGCCGCGACGAGCAGTCCGAAGATCAGGATCGACTTCCAGAACCCGGCGATCCCGGAATCGCGGACGGCGTCGTCGCCCGCGCCGGCACCCTCGAAGGCCACCTGCAGCGCGGTCGCCTGATCGTTGGCGTAGTAGCTGAACAACACGTCCATGCGCACCGACACCAGGACCGACAGCAGCAGCACGCCCAGCAGCGCCCACACCGGGACGCTCTGGCGTCCAACGAAATAGCTTCCGCTGACGTGCCAGAACTGCCTGCCCCAGCCGGTATGGCGCGCGATCAGCGCGAGCACCACCAGCAAGACGGCGGCGCTGATCGCCCACCCTTTGGCCACCCAGATCAGCGACGCCAGGATTTCGTTGCCCCAGTCGAGTGACTGGGTGAACACCTCCATGGCGGCAAATTACCTTGGCGCGCCTAGGCGAGCGCCTTCTTCGGGTTCTCACCGTCCTTGACTCGGCCCAGGCGCCATTCGCCGTCGCCCAGCAACTGCAGTTCGTGGGTGTGATGCTGCTCGACCGTGGTGCGGTGGCTTACGCTGACCAGGATCGTGTCCGGCAGTTCCGTGCGCACCAGTTGATACAGCAGGAATTCGAGGCCTTCGTCGAGCGCCGAGGTGGACTCGTCGAGGAACACCACCTTGGGCTTGGTCAGCAGGATGCGCGCGAACGCGATGCGCTGCTGCTCACCGGGCGAGAGCACCTTGGCCCAGTCCTGCACCTCGTCGAGGCGCTCGACGAGGTGCGGCAGTGCGACCTTGCTGAGCGTGTACGCGAGCCGTTCGTCGCCGACGGATCCCGTTTCGGCGGGATACGACACCACGGCCCGCAGATCACCCAACGGCACATACGGCATCTGGGACAGGAACATGGTCTCGTTGGGGCCGCACGGACGGGTCAGCGTGCCGGACGTGAACGGCCACAGTTCGGCGAGGCTGCGCAGCAGCGTGGTCTTGCCGCTGCCCGACGGTCCGGTGATCACGAGGGTGTCCCCGATCTCCAGGCGCATGTCGAGCGGTTTGATGAGCTGACGTCCGTCCGGCGTGCGGACCTCGACCTTCTTGAGTTCGACCGTGCCGTCGACGCATGCCGTCGTTGTCACCTCCGGCAGGGCGCGGGCCTCTTCGTTGGCGATCACCAGACCGTGCAGACGGATGATCGCAGCGCGGTAACCGGCGAACTGGTCGTAGGCGTTGCGGAAGAACGACAGTCCGTCCATGAGATTGCGGAACGCACTCGCGGTCTGCGTCAGCCCACCCAGGGTGACCTCACCGCTGAAGAACCGCGGGAACTGCACGATGTAGGGGATGAGCTCCTGGGCCTGGCTCACCGACAGGTTCCATCCGTAGAACTTGGCCATCCGGTTGATGTAGCGCTTGTAGTTCGCGACGACGGGCGCGAACAGCCGCCGCAGCCCGGTGCGTTCGGCGAGTTCGCCGCGGTAGAAGGCCACGGCTTCGGCCGCGTCGCGCATCCGCACCAGCGCGTACCGGAACGCCGCGTTGAACTTCTCGTTGTCGAACGCCAGCCAGATGATGGGGCGGCCGATCCAGAACGCGATCACCGTGGCCACCACCACGTACAGGATGCCGATGAAGAACATCGCCCGGGGGAGCTCGATGCCGATCAGTGGCAAGGTCAGGTTGCCGGACAGGTTCCACAGAATCGCGGTGAACGAAATCATCGAGGCGATCGCGTTGACCGCGCCGAACAACAGCGTCGCGGTCGAGGTGTTGTTCGGCGTGTTGGGTGTCGGACCGACGCCCGCGGTGAAGATGTCGATGTCGGTCTGGATACGTTGATCCGGGTTGTCGATCGTGTCGTCGATGAACCTGGAGCGGTAGTAGGCCTTGCCGTCGAGCCAGTCGCTGGTGAGCCGCGCGGTCAGCCACTGGCGCCAGGCCAGCATGAACCGCTGCGCCATGAACAGATCGAGCATGATGCGGCCGACATTGAGCGCGGCCAGGACGGTGAAGACCGTCAGCGACATCCAGAAGCCGTTCTTGCCGGACGTCCGTACCGCCTCGTCGCCGGCCGCGACGCCCTCGGCGATGACCTGGAAGCTGGTCATCATGTCGTTGCCCTGATAGGTGAACAGCACCGACAGGCGCACACCGGTGATCACCGACAAGAGCAGCGCCGCCAGCCACACCCACACCTTGACGCTCTCCGGACCGGTGAAATACCCACCGGTGATGCGCCAGTACTGCCGACCCCACGTGGTGAAGCGGACGAGCAGTGCGAGGACCGCCAAAGTACACACCGCCGCGATCACCCAGCCCTTGGCGATCCAGATCAGCGATGCGAGGAGCTCGTCGCTCCAGTCGAGAGTCGGGCTGAACATTCCCATGCGGGCAAGGTACCGCGCGATCCTGCATCGAGGGCGGTGGAGGCACGGCTGCTGCGCCGGCGAACCTCCGCGTACCGTAAACGTGTGCCGAAGACGTCCAGCGCCAAACCGGGGCGCTTGAGTAGCAAGTTCTGGAAGCTGTTGGGTGCCAGCACCGAGCGGAATCAGGCCCGCTCGCTGTCGGAGGTCAAAGGGGCGGCCGACTACGAGAAGAAGGCCGCGGACCTCGACGACGAGCAGCTCACCAAGGCCGCCAAGCTGCTGAAGCTCCAAGACCTGGCCGGATCGGCCGACACGCCGCAGTTCCTCGCGATCGCGCGGGAGGCCGCCGAGCGCACCACGGGCCTGCGCCCGTTCGACGTGCAGCTGCTGGCCGCACTGCGCATGCTCGCCGGGGACGTCGTCGAGATGGCCACCGGTGAGGGCAAGACCCTTGCCGGCGCCATCGCCGCGGCCGGATACGCGCTCGGCGGACGCCGCGTCCACGTCATCACCATCAACGACTACCTCGCGCGCCGCGACGCCGAGTGGATGGGCCCGCTGCTGAAGGCACTCGGGCTCACGATCGGCTGGATCACCGCCGACTCCACCGCAGAGGAACGGCGCGAGGCCTACCAGTGCGACGTCACGTACGCGTCGGTCAACGAGATCGGCTTCGACGTGCTGCGCGACCAGCTGGTCACCGACGTCGCCGACCTCGTGTCGCCGAACCCCGACGTCGCACTGATCGACGAGGCCGACTCGGTGCTCGTCGACGAGGCCCTGGTGCCGCTCGTGCTCGCGGGCACCAGCCACCGCGAACAACCGCGCGTCGAGATCATCCGGATGGTCGGCGAACTCGAGCCGGGCACGCACTACGACACCGACGCCGAGAGCCGCAACGTGCACCTCACCGAGGCCGGGGCCAAGGTGATGGAGGCCAAGCTCGGTGGCATCGACCTGTACTCCGAGGAGCACGTCGGCACCACGCTCACCGAGATCAACGTGGCACTGCACGCCCATGTGCTGCTGCAGCGCGACGTGCACTACATCGTGCGTGACAACGCCGTCCACCTGATCAACGCCTCGCGCGGCCGCATCGCGTCGCTGCAACGCTGGCCCGACGGCCTGCAGGCCGCGGTCGAGGCCAAAGAGGGCATCGAGACCACCGAGACCGGCGAGGTGCTCGACACCATCACCGTGCAGGCGCTCATCAACCGGTACCCGCGGGTGTGCGGTATGACCGGTACGGCTCTGGCGGCCGGTGAGCAGTTGCGCCAGTTCTACAAGCTGGGAGTCTCTCCCATCCCGCCGAACACCCCGAACATCCGCAAGGACGAGCCCGACCGCGTGTACATCACCGCGGCGGCCAAGACCGACGCGATCGTCGAGCACATCGCCGAGGTGCACAAGACCGGGCAGCCCGTGCTCGTCGGCACCCACGACGTCGCCGAGTCCGAGGAACTGCACGAGAAGCTGCTCAAGGCCGGTGTGCCCGCGGTCGTGCTCAACGCCAAGAACGACGCCGAGGAGGCCGCGGTGATCGCCGAGGCCGGCAAGCTCGGTGCGGTCACCGTGTCGACGCAGATGGCAGGTCGCGGCACCGACATCCGGTTGGGCGGCTCCGATGTCGGCGACGACGACGCCGAGAAGAAGAAGGTCGCCGAACTCGGTGGCCTGCACGTCGTCGGCACCGGGCGCCATCACACCGAACGACTCGACAATCAGCTGCGCGGGCGCGCGGGACGCCAGGGCGACCCCGGTTCGTCGGTGTTCTTCTCCAGCTGGGAGGACGACGTCGTCGCAGCGCACCTCGAACGCAGCAAGCTGCCGATGGAGACCGACCCGGAGAAGGGTGACGGCCGCATCGTCGCGCCGCGCGCCGCGAGCCTGCTCGACCACGCACAGCGGGTCGCCGAGGGCAGGCTGCTCGACGTGCACGCCAACACGTGGCGCTACAACCAGCTGATCGCGCAGCAGCGCGCCATCATCGTCGAGCGTCGCGAGACCTTGCTGCGCACCGACACCGCGCGCGAGGAACTCAAGGAGCGCTCACCCGAGCGGTACGCCAAGCTGTCCGAGGAACTCGGCGGAGAGTCCGCAGACGCCGAGGAACGCCTGGAGAAGATCTGCCGGCTGATCATGCTGTACCACCTCGACCGTGGCTGGTGTGAGCACCTGGCGTTCCTCGCCGACATCCGCGAAAGCATCCACCTGCGGGCGCTGGGCAGGCAGAACCCGCTCGACGAGTTCCACCGCATGGCCGTCGACGCGTTCGCGTCACTGGCCGCCGACGCCATCGAGGCCGCCCAGCAGACGTTCGAGACCGCCGAGTCGATCGCCGACGAACCCGGCGTCGACCTGTCGAAACTCGCACGCCCGACGTCGACGTGGACATACATGGTGCACGACAACCCGCTGGCGGACGACACGATGTCGGCGCTGAGCCTGCCGGGTGTGTTCCGCTAGGTCCAAGCCATTAGGTTCTAGGCATGGAAGACGCGCCTGCTGCCCAGGGCGGGAGCGCGGCGCCGGGGGCGCGGGACCTTGGCCGCGATCGGGTGCTGACGGTGCCCAACGTGCTGAGCTTCGTGCGGCTGCTGTTGGTGCCGGTGTTCCTGTACCTGCTGATGGTGGCGCATGCGCAGGGCTGGGCCGTCGCGGTCCTGATGTTCAGCGGGTTCTCCGACTGGGCCGACGGCAAGATCGCCCGTCTGGTGGCCAACCAGTCCTCGCGGCTCGGGGAACTGCTCGACCCGCTGGTGGATCGCATCTACATGGTGACCGTCCCGGTGGCACTGGCGCTCTACGGCGCGGTGCCGTGGTGGATCGTGGTGACGCTGCTGGGCCGTGACGCCGTGCTCGCGGCGACGCTGCCGGTGTTGCGCAGGCGCGGCCTGGCGGCGCTGCCGGTCACCTACATCGGCAAGGCCGCGACGTTCGCGCTGATGTCGGGCTTCCCGCTGGTGCTGCTGGGCCAGTGGGACGCGCTGTGGAGTCGTGTGGTGCTGGCCTGCGGCTGGGCCTTCCTGATCTGGGGGTTGTTGCTGTACCTGTGGTCGGCCGTGCTGTACCTGATCCAGGTCGTCCTGGTGGTGCGGCGAATGCCGCCGGTCCGATGAGCATGCTCGGGGGGTACGGCTCGTTCACCGGCCCTCGCACCGACCCCGACGCGAACCTCGGCGCCGACGCGCCGACCCGTATCCCGGTGCCGTCCCTGCTGCGGTCGCTGCTCTCGGAGCACCTCGACCCCGGCTATGCGGCGGCGGCCGACGCACGCAAGGCCGGAAAACCGGGCCGCAGTCGCATGGCCGAGTGGGGCTGGCAGGTGCTCGCGGCGCTGGCGATCGCCGCGGTGTTCGCGATCGCCGCGGCTCAGGCGCAGATGGCGGCGCCCGCCGCCAGGGAGGCCCAGCACGCGTTCGCGGCGCGGGTCCGTGCCGCCGCCATCGCGGCCGACCAGGCCAGTGCCGAACGCAACGCACTGGCCGATCAGGTCGACGCCGAGCAACGCCGGCGACTCGGCATGGACGCCGACGGTCAGCAGTTGCTCGGCAATCTCGACTCCGCGAACATCGCCGCGGCCGCGGTGCCGATGATCGGACCCGGGCTCACGGTGACGGTCACCGATCCCGGTGCATCCCGTGACCTCAGCGACGTGTCCAAGCAGCGGGTCGCGGGCAGCCAGCAGGTCATCCTCGACCGTGACCTGCAACTGGTGGTCAACTCGCTGTGGGCCAGTGGCGCGGAGGCGATCTCGGTCGGCGGTGTGCGCGTCGGGGCCGGGGTCACCATTCGGCAGGCCGGTGGCGGGATTCTGGTCGACAATCAACCGATCACCAGTCCGTATGTCATCGTCGCCATCGGCCCTCCCAATGCGATGGCCCAGGTGTTCGACCGGAGCCCGGCGTTGCAGCGGCTGCGGCTGCTGGAGACGTCATACGGCGCCGGTGTGAACGTGAGCACCGGCGACGGCCTGAACGTGCCCGCAGTCGCGGTGCGAGATGTCAACTTCGCCAAGCAGATCGGATAGCAGTGGGTAGAACGGGATTGACGAACTAGATGATAGGGATCGTTGCGCTTGTCGTCGGTATCGTCCTCGGGCTGGTGTTCCGCCCCGACGTGCCGGAGGTCGTCGAGCCGTACCTGCCCATCGCCGTGGTCGCGGCGCTCGATGCCGTGTTCGGCGGGCTGCGGGCCTATCTGGAGGGCATCTTCGACTCCAAGGTGTTCGTGGTGTCGTTCGTGTTCAACGTGCTGGTGGCGGCGTTGATCGTGTACCTCGGCGACCAGCTCGGGGTGGGCACGCAGTTGTCTACCGCGATCATCGTGGTGCTGGGAATCCGAATCTTCGGAAACGCCGCGGCGTTGCGGCGCAGACTGTTCGGAGCATGAGATTCGGACAACATCCGGAAATGCCGATATGAGTGAGAACCAGCCCCCCGAGCAGCCGACCCCTGCACCGTCCGGTCGCGGTGTCGAACATCACGGTCGCCACGAGATGCCCGAGTCCGCGTCGCGGTGGCGGATCTTCGGCCGCGATCTCGGCCTCGCGCCGCGGAGCCGCTCGCAGTTGCTCTTCGGTGCGCTCGGCGTGCTGCTGTGCCTGCTGCTCGGCGTGGCGATCGTCACGCAGGTGCGCCAGAACGAATCCGGCGATTCGTTGGAGACCGCGCGACCGGCGGACCTGCTGGTGTTGCTCGATTCTCTGCAGCAACGCGAGGCGTCGCTCAACACAGAGGTGGCCGAGCTGCAGCGCACACTGCAGGAACTGCGGGCGTCGGGGACCAGCGACCAGGCCGCCATCGAGAGTGCCCAGGCGCGCCTGGCCGCGCTGTCGATCCAGATCGGCACCGTCGCCGCCACGGGTCCCGGCGTCACGCTGACGATCACCGACACGGGGCCCGGGGTGTCGGCCGAAACCATGCTCGACGTGATCAACGAGTTGCGCGCGGCGGGTGCCGAGGCCATCGAGATCCGCGGTGGCGGTGACCAGCAGAGTGCGGTCCGCGTCGGCGTGGACACCTGGATCGCCGGGGCCCCCGGTGAGCTGACCGTCGACGACATCGCGGTGCGTCCGCCCTATTCGGTTATCGCCATTGGGGATCCGCCGACGCTGGCCGCTGCCATGAACATCCCCGGCGGGGCGATGGACAGCGTCAAGCGGGTCGGCGGCACGATGGTGATACAACAAGCCGAGCAGGTCGACGTCACCGCCTTGCGGCAACCGAAACCGCGCCAATACGCTCAGCCCGTCAAATGACTCGGACCGATAAGGAGCGCCGTGAGCGAGATCCCAGCCGACCTGTACTACACCTCCGAGCACGAGTGGGTGTTGCGCACCGGTGACGACACGGTGCGCGTCGGCATCACCGACTACGCACAGTCCGCTCTCGGCGACGTGGTGTTCGTGCAGCTGCCCGACGTCGGCGCGGAACTCGCGGCGGGCGACGCGTTCGGCGAGGTCGAATCCACCAAGTCGGTGTCGGATCTCTACGCGCCGGTCACCGCGAAAGTCGTTGCCGTCAACGGTGATCTGGAAAGCAGCCCCGAGCTGGTCAACTCGGATCCCTACGGCGAGGGCTGGCTCGTCGACCTGCAGCTGGAGACGGGCACGCTGGACGCGGCGCTCGATGGTTTGCTGGACGCGGAGGGCTACCGCGCAGTCGTCACCGAGTAACGAATTGTTAGGGTTTTGCACGACCGGATCGACCGTGCCCGGCGCGCAGCATCCACCCCATGGATCCGGCGGTGGTGAGTACAGCGACGCCCATTGCGCGGTACGGTCAACGTTAGACCGGCGACGGCCCAGGCCCCGTCGGGCAACGCCACAGCAGCCAGTGAGGAGCAGCGGGTGACGGACAAAGACAGCAATTTGGGGGCGGACCAGTCGGAGGATGTGACGGTAGAGACCACATCGGTCTTCCGCGCTGACTTCCTCAACGAACTGGATGCCCCCGCCGCGGCGGGTACCGAAGGCGCCGTCTCCGGTGTCGAGGGCCTGCCCTCGGGGTCGGCTTTGCTTGTCGTCAAGCGTGGACCGAATGCGGGGTCACGTTTCCTTCTCGACCAGCCGACCACGTCGGCGGGCCGGCACCCCGACAGCGACATCTTCCTCGACGACGTCACCGTGAGCCGTCGGCACGCGGAGTTCCGGTTGGAGGGCGGCGAGTTCCAGGTGGTTGACGTGGGCAGCCTCAACGGCACCTACGTCAACCGCGAACCGGTCGATTCGGCTGTGCTCGCCAATGGCGACGAAGTGCAGATCGGCAAGTTCCGTCTGGTGTTCTTGACCGGGCCCAAGTCCGACGACAGCGGCTCGAACGCCTGACCCATGGCGGCGATGAGCGCCTGCGCGAAGAGCCGATGACCCAGCCGGACAGATCAGCACCAACCGGGATGTCGATCGGTGCGGTCCTCGACCTGCTCCGAGCCGACTTCCCGGACGTGACCATCTCCAAGATCCGGTTCCTGGAGGCCGAAGGTCTGGTGACCCCGGAGCGCACCGCATCGGGGTACCGGCGGTTCACCGCATACGACTGCGCCCGGCTGCGGTTCATCCTCACCGCGCAACGCGATCAGTACCTGCCGCTCAAGGTCATCAAGGCGCAACTGGATGCGCTGCCCGACGGTGAACTGCCCCAGACCGGATCCGCGTATGCGGTGCCGCGTCTGGTGCCGGTGTCCGCGGACCACACGGCCGAGGCGCCCGACGGGTCGCGGGCGGCATCCGGTATGGCGCCCACCCAGGTTCGGCTCTCGCGCGAGGATCTGCTTGAGCGCTCGGGCGTCGATGAGGCGTTGCTGAGCGCACTGATCAAGAACGGCGTGATCACCACCGGCAAGGGCGGTCTGTTCGACGAGCACTCGGTGGTGATCGCCCAGTGCGCCAAGGCGCTCGAGGACTACGGGGTCGAACCCCGGCATCTGCGGGCGTTCCGGTCCGCCGCAGACCGCCAGTCCGATCTCATCGCGCAGATCGCCGGACCGGTGGTCAAGGCCGGTAAAGCCGGTGCCCGTGACCGCGCCGACGATCTGGCGCGCGAAGTGGCCGCCCTGGCGATCACACTTCACACCTCGCTCATCAAGTCAGCCGTACGCGACGTTCTGGATCGCTGAGGATTAGACTCGATTTCGGCGGCTTGGTCGTCATCGTCAGGTCCGCTTCGAAGAGTCACGGACGAAACAGCACAGCGGTGCGGAGGGTAGGCACAGATGGCTGAGGTTCGGGTGGTCGGCATTCGTGTGGAGCAGCCGCAGAACCAGCCGGTACTGCTGCTGCGCGAATCCAACGGCGACCGTTACCTGCCGATTTGGATCGGGCAGTCGGAGGCGGCTGCGATCGCGCTGGAACAGCAGGGCGTCGAGCCCGCCCGGCCGTTGACCCACGATCTGATCCGAGACCTCATTGCGGCGTTGGGACATTCACTCAAAGAGGTGCGCATCGTCGACCTTCAGGAAGGCACGTTCTACGCCGACCTGATCTTCGACCGCGACATCAAGGTTTCGGCACGGCCATCGGATTCGGTGGCGATCGCGCTGCGAGTGGGCGTCCCGATCTACGTCGAAGAGGCGGTGCTGGCCGAGGCCGGCCTGCTGATCCCGGACGAGAACGACGAGGAGGCCTCCGGGACCGTCCGCGAGGACGAGGTCGAGAAGTTCAAGGAGTTCCTCGACAGCGTGTCGCCGGACGATTTCAAGGCCACCTGACCGTCCGGACAAGCCGGTATTTCGCTGTAGTGCCGGGTAGGTCACGGATGCGTCTCAACTGCCCCTATCGCGTTCGACACGCGGTCGAGGTGGCATCCGAGGGGGATTCCGGCAGCCATACTTTTCACAGCAGCCAGCAGTCAGGCCCCGGCGGGAAGCGTATGCTCGACACATTCGAGCTTGAGGCAGACCGTTGCAGATTCGGTTGCTGCGACAGACGGCGGACGAGTTCGATCGGCGAGAGGATTCACAGTGGGTGACACGCCACGGCAGGGAGAGTTGGATCTGAACACAGGGGCAGAGCCCCCGGTCAGGCCGTCCAGCGAACCCGTGCAGGCAGGGTTGTTCCCCGACGATTCCGTACCCGACGAGCTCGTCGGGTACCGCGGTCCGAGCGCCTGCCAGATCGCGGGCATCACCTACCGGCAGCTGGATTACTGGGCCCGCACCTCGCTGGTCGTGCCGTCCATCCGCAGCGCGGCGGGCTCGGGCAGCCAGCGGCTCTACTCCTTCAAGGACATCCTGGTCCTCAAGATCGTCAAGCGACTTCTCGACACCGGGATCTCGCTGCACAACATCCGCGTCGCGGTCGATCACCTGCGCCAGCGCGGTGTGCAGGACCTCGCCAACATCACGCTGTTCTCCGACGGCACGACCGTCTACGAGTGCACATCCGCCGAAGAGGTCGTCGACCTGCTTCAGGGCGGTCAGGGCGTGTTCGGCATCGCGGTGTCCGGTGCGATGCGGGAACTGACCGGTGCGATCGCCGACTTCCCCGGTGAGCGCGCCGACGGCGGCGAGTCGATCGCCGCGCCCGAGGACGAGCTGGCGTCACGACGCAAGAGCCGGGATCGCAAGATCGGCTGACAGAGCACTGCACAAGGGGTCGCCCCCGGGGCGGCCCTTTTTCATGCGCTGTTCACGTTCTCACTGCCGCAATCACTTTCGTGTGGCGAACCATCTGTTCGGGCACGTGTCGCAGGCCGTGCAACAGCGGATGCCGGGGGATGTGCGTCGCGACGGCGCCACGGCGTCGGCGTGGACGACGCTCGATCTGATCGAGCGGTAGAATTTGCAGCGCATCGACCTGTGCGGGAGAGTTCCGTGATCGCCAGTCACGGGCGCCGAAGGAGCAACACCTCTCCGTCAACCTCTCAGGCACCCAGGACCGCACCAGGCCACGATGCCTCTGGAAAGCGGCGCCGATGGCGCCCGCCCATGGGGAAAGGTCTGCCGGTGCGGGCCGAATCTCTCAGGCGCCCGATCGGGTCGACGACAGAGGGGGAGGGACAGTAGTACGACCAGTACGTCTGCGCCTCGACCTCTGCGGCCGAGCCGCGTGCCCACAGGGAGATCACGTGTCCGACCAGCCACAAGCGCGTAACCCGCAGTTCGTCGACCGCCACATCGGCCCGGATGCGCCCGCCGTCGCCACCATGCTCGACGTGATCGGGGTGTCGTCCCTCGACGAGCTGGCGGCCAAAGCGTTGCCCGCAGGCATCCTCGACGCGCTCGACGCGGTGGGCCGGGCCCCCGGGCTCGCGGAGCTGCCGCCCGCCGCGACCGAGGAGGAGGCACTCGCCGAGCTGCGCGCGCTTGCCGACACCAACACCGTCGCGGTGTCGATGATCGGCCAGGGCTACTTCGACACGCTCACACCGGCCGTGCTGAGGCGCAACATTCTGGAGAACCCGGCCTGGTACACCGCCTACACGCCCTATCAGCCCGAGATCAGCCAGGGCCGGCTGGAGGCCCTGCTCAACTTCCAGACCATGGTGTCCGACCTGACCGGCCTCGAGGTCGCCAACGCGTCGATGCTCGACGAGGGCACCGCGGCGGCCGAGGCCATGACACTGATGCACCGTGCCACCAAGAGCAAGGTGAACCGCCTACTCGTCGACCGCGACCTGTACGCGCAGACGGCCGCGGTGCTCGCGACCCGCGCCGAGCCGCTCGGCATCGAGATCGTCACCGCCGACCTGCGCGACGGACTCCCCGACGGTGAGTTCTTCGGCGTGGTCGTGCAGCTGCCCGGCGCGAGCGGGGCGGTCGTGGACTGGGCGCCGCTGATCGAACAGGCCCACGAACGCAAGGCACTCGTCGCGGTCGGCGCCGATCTTCTCGCGCTGACCCTGATCACCCCGCCCGGTGAGATCGGCGCCGACGTCGCCTTCGGCACCACCCAGAGATTCGGTGTGCCGATGGGATTCGGCGGACCACACGCCGGCTACCTTGCGGTCCACGCCAACCATGCCCGCCAGTTGCCCGGCCGGCTCGTCGGTGTGTCGGTCGACAGCGACGGCTCACCGGCCTACCGGTTGGCGCTGCAGACCCGTGAGCAGCACATCCGCCGCGACAAGGCGACCAGCAACATCTGCACCGCACAGGTGCTGCTGGCCGTGCTGGCGGCGATGTACGCCAGCTACCACGGCGCGCCCGGACTCACCGCGATCGCGCGTCGCGTGCACGCCCATGCCGACGCGGTCGCGGCCGCCCTCGGCGACGCGGTGGTGCACGACACGTTCTTCGACACCGTGCTGGTCCGGGTACCCGGCCGCGCCGACGAGGTCGTCGCGGCGGCCAAGGCCAAAAACATCAACCTGTGGCGCGTCGACGACGACCACGTGTCGGTGTCGTGCGACGAGGCCACCACCGACGCCCATGTGGACGCCGTCATCGAGGCGTTCGGCGCGACGCGTGCCGATGCGGCGGGCACCGACATCGCCACGCGCACCTCGGAATTCCTCACCCACCCGGCGTTCCACCGGTACCGCACCGAGACCGAGATGATGCGGTACCTGCGGTCGCTGGCCGACAAGGACATCGCGCTGGACCGCAGCATGATCCCGCTGGGGTCGTGCACCATGAAGCTCAACGCGGCCGCCGAGATGGAACCGATCACCTGGGCCGAGTTCGCGCGCCAGCATCCGTTCGCGCCTGCGGCCGACACGCCGGGGTTGCGCAAGCTGATCGCCGATCTGCAGTCGTGGCTCACCGCGATCACCGGGTACGACGAGGTGTCGCTGCAGCCCAACGCCGGATCTCAGGGTGAGTACGCGGGTCTGCTGGCGATCAAGGCGTACCACGAGGCGCGCGGTGACACCGCGCGCGACATCTGCCTGATCCCGTCGAGCGCGCACGGTACCAACGCGGCCTCGGCCGCGCTGGCCGGTATGCGCGTGGTGGTCGTCGCCTGCCGAGACAACGGCGACGTCGACCTCGACGACCTGCGGGCAAAGGTGTCCGAGCACGCGGATCGCATTGCGGCGCTGATGATCACGTATCCGTCGACACACGGCGTGTACGAGCACGACGTCGCTGACATCTGTGCCGCCGTGCACGATGTGGGCGGTCAGGTCTACGTCGACGGGGCGAACCTCAACGCACTCGTCGGCCTCGCCCGGCCCGGCCGTTTCGGTGGCGACGTGAGCCATCTGAACCTGCACAAGACGTTTTGCATCCCGCACGGTGGCGGCGGGCCGGGTGTCGGACCGGTGGCCGTGCGGGCCCACCTCGCCCCGTACCTGCCCGGACATCCGCTGGCCGACGAACTGCCCGACGAACACACCGTGTCGGCCGCGCCGTACGGTTCGGCATCGATCCTGCCGATCACGTGGATGTACGTCCGCATGATGGGCGCCGACGGCCTGCGCGCGGCCACGCTCACCGCGATCGCGTCGGCCAACTACGTGGCGCGGCGTCTCGACGAGTACTTCCCGGTGCTGTACACCGGCGAGAACGGCATGGTCGCCCACGAGTGCATCCTCGATCTGCGCGGCATCACCAAGGCCACCGGCGTCACGGTTGATGACGTGGCAAAGCGCTTGGCGGACTTCGGCTTCCACGCTCCGACCATGAGCTTCCCGGTGGCGGGCACGCTCATGGTGGAGCCCACCGAGAGCGAGAGCCTGGCCGAGGTCGACGCGTTCTGCGACGCGATGATCGCGATCCGCGCCGAGATCGACCGCGTGGGCTCGGGGGAGTGGCCCGCCGACGACAATCCGCTGCGTGGCGCGCCGCACACCGCGGACTGCCTGCTGGTGGCGGAGTGGAACCATCCTTACAGCCGTGAAGAGGCGGCCTATCCGCTCGGAAAGGGCTGGCGTCCCAAGGTGTGGCCGCCGGTGCGCCGCATCGACGGCGCCTACGGCGACCGCAACCTGGTGTGCTCGTGCCCGCCGGTGGAGGCGTTCGCCTGATGTTCCGGCGCTGATCGTCGGTCCCGGCCGGCGCCGTCACCACACACCGATGTGGCGGCGCCGGCCGGAACCAGGCGGCGACATCAGGTGCCCGATTGCAGCAGCACGTCGGCACCGGTGTCCCGCTCTGCGCTCATCAGGTCCGGTCGGTCAGCCCAGCATCGTCGCGAGGGTGGTGACGAGTTCGGGTGCGGTCGAGCTCGGCAGGTTCACGTAGTTGCCTCGGCTCGCCTGCGTGACCGCCTCCCACGTCTCGCGGTCGGAATCGTCCCCGAAATCGATGACGTTGACCGCGACCGGGCGCGCGGGGTCGAACGTGCTGCGGATGAACTCCTGCAGGCCGGGTCCGTCGAGGCTGCGGTCGGTGTGCGGTCCGGTGGTGATCACCAGCACCGAGTTGCCGCGGCCTTCCACGAAATTGGCCATCGCCTCGTTGTAGACCAACCGCAGCGTCGTGAACGACACCGCGCCGCCGCTGGAGGCGGACTGATCCTCGAGTGTGGAGTTCAGCACCTCGGAGCGGGCCCGCCCTTCGACCGGTTCGGCCATCGGGCCGATCGACACCTCGGACCGGCCTTCGGTGCCGTCGAACGTCCACAGCCCGACCTCGGAGGTCACCGGAAGTGCCTTGAGCCGGTTCGTGAGCGCCTCGACCACGTTCTGCAGGCGGGAACGGCCGCCCTCGTCGGTGGCCATCGACCGGTCCAGCATGATCGTCACCGCAGGGCTCGACACGGGCGTTGCCGTCGCGTTGGCGAGGGTGACGCGGGTCGACTGGTCACCGATCGACACCGGATTCGCGATCGGGCCGAAGTCGGTGACGTCGCTGTCCGGAGGCGTCGCGCCCTCGGCGCGGAACCCGGCCTTGGCGAGTTCGGCGAGCTGCTCGGGTTTGCGCAGATACCGGGCGAACTCGCTGGCGGCCGTGACCTGTTCCTGCTCCAGCCAGCTGCCGGACAGCAGCACCGTCGGGTAGTCCGCGACGGCCGTCGGGCCCTGGGGCAGCCAGCCCGCGAGCTTGGAACCGGCATCTTCGAGGGTGGCGGCCCGCTGGAACAGCTGCTGCTCGGTCGTCACCACCGCATGGACCGGCGCGGCGGCCGGGTCAGAGGCGTTGAGCATGGCGTCGAACGCGGTCGACAACTCCGGGTCGTCGAGCTTGGGCTGCCCGTTGACCAACGTGCTCACGGCGCCCATGCCTGCGGTCGGCGGCGCACCCGAGGGGGCCGACGACACCGCGACGGCCTCGGCGGCCAGATACGCCGAGTCGCCGTTGTTGAGCTTCGGCAGCGCGAGTTTCAACGTGCCCCAGTTGGGCAGTCGCAGCTCGTCCATGGCGGCCAAATCCGTCTGCAGCTCCGACAGTTTCGCCCAGTCCTGCTGCCCCAGCGCGGTCTTGAGCTGGGGTGTCACCGCGAGCAGCACCGGTGAGGTGACCAGCGAGCGGCTGTCGCTGACGGTTTCGGCACCCGCGGTGGCCTCCAGCCGGGCCGAGCCGATCGAGCTCGACGGGATCCACAGGGCCGGGCGGTCACCGAGTTCGGACGGCCAGGTGTTGGCGAAACCGCTCACCACGCGGTCGGATTCGGCGGACTGCACGCGTACCTTGACGCAGCGGTCACCGACCGGGCTGGCGGACTGGTTGTACTGGTTCGCCAGCGACTCGATGTGCGTCGAGATGGTCGGATCCGCGATCACCGCGACGCCGAGTTCGCCTGCGACACATCGCGCGGCCGCGGTTTCGCTGCGGTCGGAGAGCGCGTCACCGAAGAACTTCCACAGGATCACCGCACCGACGAGGACGACCACGGACACCAGCGCGACGATCACGCCCACGCTGACACCCCGCCGTCCGGACTCGACCGCGCGGTGGCTCCCGGTCCACTCGCCGTCCCAGTCGCCGCCACGATCGCGGCGGGGCCGTGACGGCGGGGGAGGTGTGCCACCCGCCGCGCTCAGCTTCGTGGTTTCGGCGTCATCGTCATCGGCGGTGAGGCCGGCATCGCGACCGCCACGCCGACGGTCAGCCCCACCGCTGTAGCCGTCGCGGTAGCCGTACTCGTCGCGCGAGTAGTCGTCCCGCGAGTAGTCATCGGAGTACTCGGCGTCGTACTCGGCATCGGAGTATTCAGGGTCGAAACCGCCGCCGTACCCATGCCGGTAATCGGTGTCGTACTCGTCGGCGTACTCGTCGACGTAATCGGAGTCCGAGTAATCCGTGTAGTCGCTGTCCGCGATCTTCTCGGGCTCGTCCGGTTCGTCGGCGTAGCGGTGCCGCCGGCGAGGGGTTGGCGGACCGGAACGGCCGATCCCCTCGAACACCTCGGTCGGGTAGTCCGGCGGACCACCCTCACCCCCGCCGGCGCCCGGCCGGTTACCGAATTCCGGTTCGTCGGCTGCATCCTCGGGGTCGGGAATGCTGTGCCTGCCCATTCCTAGCCCCTCGACTCGTCACTCAATCGGATCGGCCGCCGTCCAGTCACTGCGCAGCGGCGCGGGCTTTGAACTCGCGGCGGCGCCGGTGCAGGATCGGTTCGGTGTAGCCGTTGGGTTGCTGTGTGCCCGACAGGATCAGCTCCTGCGCCGCGGCGAACGCGATGCTGGCGTCGGGGTTCGGCGCCATCGGCAGGTATGCCGGATCACCCGCGTTCTGCTCGTCGACCACTGCGGCCATGCGGCGCAGGCTGGTCTTGACATCCTCCTCGGTGATGACGCCGTGACGCAGCCAATTGGCCAGCAACTGGCTGGAGATCCGCAGGGTCGCACGGTCCTCCATGAGCGCGACGTTGTGGATGTCGGGCACCTTGGAGCAGCCGACACCGGCATCGATCCAGCGCACCACGTAGCCCAGGATCGACTGGCAGTTGTTGTCGACCTCCTCGTGGATCTCCTCGGATGACCACGTCAGCGACGAGTCGGCCAGCGGGACGGTCAGCAGATCCTCCAGCTTGCCGCGCTTCTTGCCTGCCAGTTCCTTCTGCACGGCGAACACGTCGACCTGGTGGTAGTGCATCGCGTGCAGCGTCGCGGCCGTCGGCGAGGGAACCCATGCGGTGGTGGCGCCCGCCTTGGGCTGACCGATCTTCTGGGCGACCATGTCGGCCATGAGGTCGGTCATGGCCCACATGCCCTTGCCGATCTGGGCCTTGCCGGAGAACCCGGCCGCCAGGCCCACGTCGACATTGGCGTCCTCGTAGGCCAGGATCCACGGCTGGCTCTTCATGGTGCCCTTGCGGACCATCGGGCCGGCCTCCATCGAGGTGTGGATCTCGTCGCCGGTGCGGTCAAGGAACCCGGTGTTGATGAACACCACGCGGTCGGCGGCGGCCTTGATACAGGCCTTGAGGTTGACCGTGGTGCGGCGCTCCTCGTCCATGATGCCGACCTTGAGCGTGTTGGCGGGCAGGCCCAGCACGTCCTCGACGCGGCTGAACAGCTCGCACGTGAACGCGACCTCGTCGGGGCCGTGCATCTTCGGCTTGACGATGTAGATCGAGCCCGTACGGCTGTTGGTCAGCGGACCGTTCTCACCGCCCGACTTGAGCCCGTGCATCGCGATCAGGCTGGTGAACAGGGCGTCCTGGATGCCCTCGGGGATCTCGTTGCCGTCGCTGTCGACGATGGCGTCGTTGGTCATCAGGTGACCGACGTTGCGCACGAACAGCAGGCTGCGACCCGGCAGGGTCAGCTCGCCGGTCCCCGCACCACGGTCGGGGGTCTTGAACGTGCGGTCGGCGTTGAGCACGCGGGTGAACGTCTTTCCGCCCTTGGTGACCTCTTCGGCCAGATCGCCCTTGTTCAGACCCAGCCAGTTGCGGTAGCCGAGCACCTTGTCGGCGGCGTCGACCGCGGCGACGGAGTCCTCGAAGTCCATGATCGTGGTGACCGCGGACTCCAGCACCACATCCTTGATGCCGGCGGCGTCGGTGGCGCCGACCGGGGACTGCGGGTCGATGAGGATTTCGATGTGCAGCCCGTTGTTGCGCAGCAGCACCGACCACTGCGGCTCACCGAGCTCGCCGGTGTAGCCGACGAACGCCTCCGGCACCGAGAGTCCGGTGACCTTGTCGTCGCCGAGCGCGACTTCCAGTGCGCCGTCGTCGATCTTCAGACCGGTGGCCTCGCTCCACGAACCCTCGGCCAGCGGCACGACCTCGTCGAGGAATCCGCGCGCGTAGGCGATCACCTTGTCGCCACGAACCTTGTTGTAGCCCGTGCCCTTCTCGGCGCCGTCGTCCTCGGGGATGACGTCGGTGCCGTACAGCGCGTCGTACAGCGAACCCCAGCGCGCGTTTGCGGCGTTGAGCGCGAAGCGTGCGTTGAGGATCGGCACCACCAGCTGCGGGCCCGCGGTGGTCGTGATCTCGTCGTCGACGCCCGCGGTGGTGATGGTGAAGTCCTCCGGTTCCGGCAGCAGGTAGCCGATCTCGGTGAGGAACTGCTTGTAGGCCTGTGGATCGATGGGCTCAAGCACGTGCGCGCGGTGCCACTTGTCGATCTGCGCCTGCAGTTCGTCGCGGCGCGCCAGCAGTTCCTGGTTCTTCGGGGTGAGGTCGGCGACCACCTTGTCCACCCCCGACCAGAAGCTGTCGGGGTCTACGCCCGTGCCCGGCAGCGCCTCGTTGGTGATGAAGTCGTGCAGCACCTTGGCCACACGCAGATTTCCAACTGCAACGCGATCACTCATGCGCGAACCGCCTTAGCTGCTCGGTGGGTGGTCATGCTTTCCTCCCTCGGCTTTCCCGCGCCGGCCGGCGCCTGCCGTTTATCCAGCTTACCCATCGGTAACGTCGGCGTTTCCACCGTCATCTCGATGAGCAACAACTCACATCGGTTTGCCAAGGCGGCCCGCAACGAGGCCGCCCGTTCGGCGATCTGCCCCTGGGCGCGGACATACTCAGCGCGTCCGGCCGGTGTTTCGATGGCGATCGGCTCGAAACCATAGCTTGTCAGGTCGTAAGGGCTCGCGCGCATATCCAGCGCCCGCGCGTCGCGCGCGAGTTCCAACGCGTCGGCCACCAGATCGGACGATACGAGCGGGCCGAGCTTGTAGGCCCACTTGTACAGATCCATCGACGCGTGGATGCATCCCGGTTGTTCGGTCGCGATCTGCTGATCGCGCGTGAGCCGCAGCTCGTTTCGCGGGGCCGCCGCGTCGGTGAAAAACCGGAACGCGTCGAAATGGGTGCAACGCAGCGGCATCGACTCGACCACCGCATCGGTGCCCGCGGCACCGAGCCGTAGCGGCACCTGGGAGTGGCGCACGCTGCCAGTGCGGTACACCATGGCCCATTCGTGCAGTCCGAAGCAGTTCAACCGCGGTGGGCGCTCGGCCGTGGCGCGCATGAGCGCCGAGACGAAGCGGACGGTGTCCGCGCGGGACGTCAGGTGATCGCGCGTCACGGTGACACCGGGCGTGTCGCCCGGCCCGTCCACGCGGCCGTACCCGCTGTAGGTGAGGAACCGCTCGGCCGACGCGCCGGCCAGCACCGCCCCGTACCCCGGATGCCACCGGCGCAGCTGGCGCGGCCGCAGGCTGTAGTAGGTGAACAGGAAGTCCCACACCGGATGCGGCTCACCACGCTGCCTGCGCAGCAGGTGCGGTTCCAGGAACCGTTCGATCCGGTCGCGGTGCCGGGTCTCGGCCACCGTCCAGTCACGCTCGTCGAGGACGCGACGCGGATGCGCGCGCGTCCCGGAAAAGGTCACCGCATCAGACACGGTGCGTACCGTCGCGCACCGTCCCGACGAGGTCCTCCACGAGGTCTTCGAGTGCGACCATCGCCGTCACGGTGTTGTCGGCCGCGGTGTGGGCGGTGCTGCCCTGCACGTCGATCAGGCTGTCGTCGACCACGAGCGCCAGGTGGCTGTTGCTGCGCCGCATGCGTGACAGCGCGTCGGGAACCGGCAGCGATGCCGGCACCTGAGGAAGCGGACGCACCATGGCCAGGTCCACCACTGCGTCTGGATCGTTGACCTGCAACAACACGTCCTTGATGTGCAGATAGCCGATGTAGGTGCCGGACGCGTCGGTCACCGGGAAGCGCGAGTAACCGGTCTCGGTGAGCGCCTGCTCCACCGCGCCGACGGTCGGGCCGAGGCCCGGGCCCGCCACCGCCACGGCATGGATCTCGCTGAGCGGCATCGCCACATCTGTCACGGTACGGGTCCGCGTCTGCAGCGCACGCGTGAGCCTGCTGTGCTCCTCGGTGTCCAGCAGACCCTCCGACACCGATTCGGCGATCATCTCGGAAAGCTCCACGGTGGAGACCGCCGACGCCAGTTCGTCGCGCGGTTCGACACCGACCAGCCGCAGTGTCGTGTTGGCACACCAGTTGTAGAACGCGATGAACGGGCGTGCGGCGCGGATGTACAGCAGGTAGGCCGGGATAAGCAGCATCGCCGCGGTCTCCGGGCCCGCGATGGCGATGTTCTTCGGGACCATCTCGCCCAGCAGCACGTGCAGGATCACCACGATCGCGAGCGCCACGATGAACGACACCGTGTGCAGCACCGCATCGGACACCCCGACGAGCGCGAACGGTTTCTCCAGCAGATGCGCCACTGCAGGCTCACCGACGCGGCCCAGCAGGATCGAGCAGATCGTGATGCCCAGCTGAGAACCGGCCAGCATCAACGACAGATGCTCGCCGGCCCGGATCACCGTGATGGCGCTCTTCTTTCCCTGCTCGGCGAGCGCCTGCAGGCGGTCGCGACGGGCCGAGATCAGCGCGAACTCGGCGGCCACAAAGAACGCGTTGGCCCCGAGCAGCAGCACGGTCAGCAGGACGCCGAACACATCACCCATGCGGATACCCATCGCGTTCGCCCTCACCGGCAGGTTCCAGCTTGGTCAACTCGAGCAGGTCGATGCGCCGGCCGTCCATGCGAACCACGGTCGCCAGCCAGTGCGTCGGCTCATCGGGATCGGTGTCGGGATCGAATGCGGTGAGGTCAACGGCCTCGCCGGTCTCCGGGATGTGACCGAGTTCCTGCAACACCAACCCGCCGATGGTTTCGTATTCGCCCTCGGGTGCCCGAAAGCCGGTCTGGGCGGCCACCTCGTCGATGCGCAACAACCCGGAGACCTGCCACCCCTTGCCCGCGGGCACCACGTCAGGCGTCGCGTCGTCGTGTTCGTCGCGGACGTCGCCGACGATTTCCTCGATGAGGTCCTCGACGGTCACCATGCCCGCCGTGCCGCCGTACTCGTCGACCACGAGTGCGGTCTGCAACCCGTTGGCCCGGATCTGGGTCATCACGGCATCGCCGTCGAGTGTCGAGGGCACCTTCGCGACCGGCAGCGCCAGACTCGCCAGGCGGATCCGCCCGCGCTTCTCGCGCGGCACCGCGAACACCTGTTTGACGTGCACCACACCTATGGTCTCGTCGAGGTCGCCGTTGATGATCGGGAACCGCGAGAATCCCGTGCGGATCGCGGCGTCCATCAGGTCGCCCACGGTGTCGTCGGCGTCGAGCGTCTCGATCTTCGGCCGCGGGGTCATCAGTTCCTCGGCGGTGCGCTCGCCGAACTGCAGTGACCGGTCGACGAGCAGCGCCGTGATCGGGTCGAGGGACCCGCTGCGCGCCGAATTGCGCACCAGCGCCGCCAGCTCCTGACCGGTGCGCGCCGAGCGCAGCTCCTCGGCGGGCTCGATGCCGAGGCGCCGCAAGATCCAGTTCGCGGTGCCGTTGGTGAGCCGGATGACGGGCGTGAAGAACAGCGAGAAGAGCAGCTGGAACGGCGCCGCCGCGCGGGCCGTCGGAACCGGGCGCGCCACCGCGAGGTTCTTCGGCACCAACTCGCCGAACACCATCGACAGCGATGTCGCGATCAGGACCGCGAAGAACAGCGACAGACCGCCGGCGACGTTGGTGGGGATGCCGATCGCATCGAGTCCGGGGTGGATCAGCTTGCCGATGACCGGTTCGGCGAGGTAACCGGTGGCCAGCGTGGTGATCGAGATGCCGACCTGGGCGCCGGACAACTGGAACGACAGCGTGCGGTGTGCGCGGCGGACCATGTGGTCGCGCCGGTCACCGGCACGCGCATTGGCGTCGACGGTGCTGCGTTCGAGAGCGGTCAGCGAGAACTCGGCAGCCACGAACACCGCGGTGCCGAAGGTGAGCAGAACCACTGCCAGGATCGCCAGCAAGGACAACCACACATTCGTGTCGCTCATCGCGACCTCACCCATGGGGCGCCGGGCACATGGCCCGGCTGACTAGGAGAGGGGTCGTCGGTGTCGGCGCTCAGGACTGATTGCTGCTCCGCCCGGAAGACCGGTCCAGAACCGGAGGCCTCAGTCGGTGCCTGCGGCACGTGAACCCTTTCGTTTCGCGCCGGCGCCTCGAAACGGCCGGCGATGGATGCAGTGAGGTCCAATACTATCGCGACCGCGCAGGGCGGGACCCGGTACGAGCCCGGTACGAGGATCGGCAGGCTCGCCCGCTCGTCGTGCCGACCGGTCACGGGCAGAGCTGAGGGTTACCTCACAGCATTCTCTCGGGTAACTTCAAGCCAACTCGTTCGAGCTGATCAGAGCTGAAAGCAGGTCACCGGTGTCGTTCATGTCGAAGGTCAACTCCGCGCGATCGGTGGCCGTGGTGGCCGCGATCGCCACCGCCGCCACGCTGACGCTGGCCGCGTGCGGGTCCGGGTCCGATCAGGCCGACTCGGCCGACAAGATCGTGGTCTACTCGGGACGCAGCGAAAACCTGGTGGCGCCGTTGATCGAGAAGTTCACGAGCGATACCGGAATCGAGGTCGAGACGCGGTACGCCGGCTCGGGGGAACTGGCCGCCCAGTTGATCACCGAGGGCGACAAGTCGCCGGCCGACGTGTTCCTCTCCCAGGACGCCGGTGCGCTCGGCGCGGTCAGCCAGGCCGGATTGTTCGCGCCGATCAACGACGAGGCGTTCGCGGCGGTGCCCGCGAACTTCTCGGCGGCCGACAAGAGCTGGCTCGGGGTCTCGGGCCGCGCCCGCGTGCTCGTCTACAACCCCGATCTGGCGCCCAATCCGCCGGACACCATCGACGGGCTGCTGGCGCCGGAGTGGAAGGGCAAGATCGGGTTCGCCCCGAGCAACGCCTCGTGGCAGTCGTTCGTGACGGGCCTGCGGGTGATCCGGGGTGACGACGGTGCGCGGCAGTGGCTGGAGGCGTTCAAGGCGCAGGACCCCAAGCCGTACGAGAACAACGTCGCGGTGCGCGATGCGGTGGATTCCGGACAGATCCCGCTGGGTGTGGTCAACCACTACTACCTGTACGAGCTGATCGACGCCAAAGGTGATCAGGCCGTGAAGGCGCGCAACAAGTTCATGGCCCCCGGCGATCCGGGTGGGCTGATCAACGTCGCGGGCGTCGGAGTGCTCAAGTCCGCCCCGAATCCCGATGGCGCACAAGAGTTCGCGTCGTATCTGATCGGCAGGTCCGCGCAGGAGTACTTTGCGGGTGAGACCAAGGAGTATCCGTTGATCGAGGGTGTCGAGCCCTCGGCAGACATGCCGGCATTGGACGAACTGCAGCCGCCCGCGGTGGACCTGTCGCAGTTGTCGGACCTCGAGGCCACCCAGGAACTGCTGGTGGAGACCGGCCTGTTGACCAATTGAGACGCCCGTTCTCGGTGACCGGCGGTGGGCGGCGCGCGCCCGTGATGCTGGTCGGCGCGGCGGCGCTGGTGGTGCTCGCAACCCTGGTTCCGCTGGTGTACCTGGGGGAGCGGGCCGCCGAGCGCGGTTGGGCGTTCGTGTGGGACGAGCTCGTCCAGCCGCGCACCGCGGCGTTGGTCGGCCGGTCGCTGGCGCTGGTGGTCCTGGTGACCACGGCCTGCGTCGTACTTGGCGTAGGTCTGGCCGTCCTGGTGTCGCGGACCGATCTGCGTGGACGGCGGGTGCTCGCCGTTGTGCTCACCATGCCGTTGGCGATGCCCAGCTATCTCCTTGCGTACCTGTGGGTTTCGGCTTATCCGGGGGTCGCCGGATTCTGGGGTGCCGCCCTGGTGCTGGTGCTGGTCAGCTATCCGCTGGTGTTCCTGACGACCATGGCCGCGCTGTCGCGGGTCGACCCCGCGCTCGAGGAGGTCGCGCGCTCGCTGGGACACGGTGGGCTCTCGGTGCTGTTCCGGGTGACGCTGCGACAGGCCCGCGGGGCCATCACGGCAGGTGCGCTGCTGGTGGCGTTGTACGTGCTGAGCGATTTCGGCGCGGTCGCCGCGATGCGCTATGAGGCGTTCACGTGGGTGATCTACGGTGCGTACCGCTCCGGGTTCAATCCCTCGCGGGCCGCGGTGCTCTCGCTGGTGCTGCTGGTGCTGGCGCTGCTGCTGGTGGTGGCCGAGGGGAGGGCACGCGGTATCGCGGCGGCGCGGATCGGTGGGGGCACACCGCGTCCCGCGCCGCTGAACCGGCTGGGCCCCTGGTGGCCGGCCGTGCTCGTGGTACCCGCCGCGGTGCTGGTGGCGGCGATCGGGTTGCCGACGGCCATCCTCGTGCGCTGGCTGCTCACGGTGGGCGCCCGCTGGGATGCCCAGCAGTGGGTCGATGCGCTGATGGCGACGCTGTGGCTGTCCTCGGTCACCGCGATCGTGTGCACGCTCGCGGCCATGCCGCTGGGGCTGCTCGCCGCGCGTTACCGCGACCGGGTCACCCGCATCCTGGAGGCCGCCAGCTACATCGCGCACGGTCTGCCCGCCATCGTCATCGGCATCTCGATGGTGTCGCTGGGTGTACTGCTGCTGCGGCCGCTCTACCAACGCCAACCGCTGCTGATCCTGGCCTACGCTGTGTTGTTGGTGCCGCTCGCGGTCGGGTCGGTGCGCGCGGCGGTCGAGTCGACGCCGGTCCGGCTCGAAGAGGTGGCACGTTCACTCGGCCGAAACCCGTTGCGGGCCTTCACCACCGTGACGGCCCGGTTGTCGGTGCCCGGCGTCGCCGCTGCGGCCGCACTGGTCCTGCTGACCTGTATGAAGGAGTTGCCGGTGACGTTGCTGCTGCACCCGACCGGGACCGACACCCTCGCCACGAGGCTGTGGGGGCACAGTTCGGTGAGCGACTACGCCGCCGCCGCGCCCTACGCCGCGGCGCTTCTGGTGTTCGCCGCGATTCCGACCGCGGTGCTCGGTGCGTGGACGGCGGGGCGTACCGGGGTGCGCAGTGACTGACGCGGAGATCAGGGCCGACGTGGCCGCCGGGACCGGGATCTCGGTGCGCGGTGTCCACAAGGCCTACCGGGACCGGCGCGTGCTCGCCGGCGTCGACCTCGACGTCACCGCGGGCACGATCACCGCTGTGCTCGGTCCGTCGGGATGCGGCAAGACCACGTTGTTACGCATCGTGGCGGGCTTCGACGACCCGGACGCCGGTGTCGTGCGGATCGCCGGGCACACGGTGGTGGGCAACGGCGCGGTGGTGCCGGCCCATCGCCGCCGAGTGGGGCTGATGCCGCAGGAAGGTGCGCTCTTCCCGCATCTGAGCGTCGGCGGCAACGTCGCGTTCGGCCTGACCTCCCGCAACGGCGTGACCGCCGACGTGTCGCACTGGTTGGAGGTTGTCGGCCTGCCCGGCCTGGCCGACGCCCGCCCGCACGAACTGTCCGGCGGTCAGCAGCAGCGCGTCGCGCTCGCCAGGGCGCTCGCGGCGCGGCCGCGGGTACTGCTGCTCGACGAGCCGTTCGCGGCGCTCGACGCGGGGCTGCGGGTGCGCGTCCGCGAGGACATCGCCGAGATCCTGCGGGGCGCGGGCACCACCGCCGTACTGGTCACCCACGATCAGTCCGAGGCGCTGTCGCTGGCGGACTCGGTCGCGTTGCTGTTCGACGGCACGGTCGCACAACACGCGGCCCCCACCGATCTGTACGAGCGCCCGGCCAACCTGCAGACGGCCCGATTCGTCGGCGCCACAGTCGAATTGCCCGGTACCTGCCACGGCGGGGTCGCTCGGACCGCGTTGGGTGCCCACCCGGTGCGGCCACCGGCGCCCGACGGTCCGGTTGTGGTGGTGCTGCGCCCCGAGCAGCTGCGTGCCGGGCACGCGGGTGCGCCGGGCGGGGAACGCGACGCGGTGGTACGGGCGTGCCGGTTCTACGGGGCCTACACCGTGCTGCACGTGGTGCTGCGCGACGGGACCGCGTTGCGGCTGAGGAGTACGGGGGACGCCCGCCTGGAAGCGGGCGCGATCGTCAGCGTGGAGGTCGACGGTCCGGTGCTGGCCTACGCCTCACCAGCCGGTGGGTAGTGGATGGCCTTCGGCGAAACCGGCTGCCGACTGCACCCCCAGCACGACCTTCTCGTGCAACTCGGGCAGGTTCGATGCGCCCACGTAGGTGCATGTGCTGCGCACGCCTGACGTGATGTGGTCGAGCAGGTCCTCGACGCCGCCACGGGCCGGGTCGAGGCCCATCCGCGAGGTCGATATGCCTTCCTCGAACAGCGCTTTGCGCGCCCGGTCGAACGCGCTGTCGCCCGCGGTTCGCGCGGCCACGGCACGTTTGGACGCCATCCCGTAGCTCTCCTTGTACGGCCGGGCGTCCCGGTCGAACAGCAGGTCGCCGGGGGACTCGTAGGTGCCGGCGAACCACGAGCCGATCATCACGTTGGACGCACCCGCCGCAAGTGCCAGCGCGACGTCCCTGGGGTGACGCACTCCGCCGTCCGCCCATACGTGCCCGCCGAGTTGCCTTGCCGCAGCGGCACATTCGACGACGGCGGAGAACTGCGGGCGGCCCACACCGGTCATCATCCGGGTCGTGCACATGGCGCCGGGGCCGACACCGACCTTGACTATCGAGGCGCCCGCCTCGATCAGGTCCCTCGTGCCCTCGGCCGACACCACGTTGCCCGCCACCAGCGGCAGGCCGAGGTCCAGCGAGGCGACGGCCTTGATGGCGTCGAGCATCTTGGCCTGATGTCCGTGTGCGGTGTCGATGACGAGCAGGTCCACACCGGCCTCGGCGAGCGCCTGCGCCTTGGCGCCGACGTCGCCGTTGATGCCGACGGCCGCGGCGATGCGCAGCCGGCCCTTGGCGTCGACGGCCGGTGTGTAGATCCCGGCCCGGATCGCCCCGGTGCGGGTCAGCACGCCGGCGAGGGTGCCGTCCGGCGAGGTCATCACCGCGACGTCGATCGGGGCGTGCTCGAGCATGTCGAACACCTCACGTGGGTCGGTACCCACCGGCGCGGTGACGAAGTCGGACAGCGCGATGTCGCGGACGCGGGCGAACCGGTCGACGCCCACACAGTTGGCCTCCGTCACCACGCCGATGGGGCGTCCCTCGAACACCACGACGGCCGCGCCGTGGGCACGCTTGTGCAGGAGCGCATTGGCGTCCGAGACGGAGTCCTCAGGACTCAGCGTGACCGGGGTGTCCACCACCAGGTCGCGGCTCTTGACGAAGTCCACTGTTGCGCTGACCGCCGTGATGGGCAGGTCCTGCGGCAGCACCACGATGCCGCCGCGGCGCGCGACCGTCTCGGCCATCCGCCTGCCCGCCACCGCGGTCATGTTCGCGACGACCACGGGGATGGTGGTGCCGGAACCGTCCACGGTGGACAGGTCGACGTCGAAGCGTGACGCCACGTCCGATCGTCCCGGAACGACGAAGACGTCGTTGTAGGTCAGGTCATACGGTGGCGTGTGTCCGTCCAGAAACCTCACGCAGTCGAATCTACTCAGGCTTCGATTTCGCTGTGGTCGCCGCTCCAGAGGGTGTGGAATTTTTTGCCGGGTTCGGCGTCGGTGCGTGCGTAGGTGTGTGCGCCGAAGAAGTCGCGCAGGCCTTGGGTGAGTGCTGCGGGTAGCCGCTCGGTGCGCAGCGCGTCGTAGTAGGACAGGGCCGAGGAGAATCCGGGGATCGGGATGCCGAGCTGTGTGGCGGTGACCACCACGCGGCGCCAGCTGTCGATGGCTGATTCGACGGCGCTGCGGAAGTAGGGTGCTGCCAGCAGGGTGGCGAGGTCGGGTTCGGCGTCGTAGGCCTCTTTGATCCGGTTGAGGAACTTCGCCCGGATGATGCAGCCGCCGCGCCAGATGGTGGCCAGGTCGCCGGGGGTGATGTTCCAGTGGTATTCGGCGCTGCCGGCTTGGATCTGGTTGAAGCCTTGGGCGTAGGCGACGATCTTGGAGGCGTAGAGCGCTTGGCGGACGTCTTCGATGAACTGGGCGGTGTCAGACGGTGCGGTGCCCAGTTGGCCGGAGGCCAGGCCGACGGTGGCTTTGCGTTGGGGTACCGAGCCGGACAGGGCGCGGGCGAATACGGCTTCGGCGATGCCGGTGACCGGTACGCCGAGGTCGAGGGCGGATTTGACGGTCCAGCGGCCGGTGCCTTTTTGTTCGGCCTCGTCGACGATCACGTCGACGAGGGGTTTGCCGGTCTTGGTGTCGGTCTGGCGCAGCACTTTGGCGGTGATTTCGACCAGGAAGCTGTCGAGGTCGCCTTTGTTCCATTCGTCGAAGACGTCGGCGATCTGGCCCGCGGTCTTGCCCAGGCCGTCGCGCAGCAGTTGGTAGGCCTCGCCGATGAGTTGCATGTCGGAGTATTCGATGCCGTTGTGCACCATTTTGACGAAGTGGCCGGCGCCGTCGGGGCCGATGTGGGTACAGCAGGGCACTCCGTCGACGTGGGCGGAGATTTCTTCGAGGAGGGGGCCGAGGCTTGTGTAGGACTCGGCGGGGCCGCCGGGCATGATCGACGGGCCGTTGAGGGCGCCTTCTTCGCCGCCGGAGATGCCGGCGCCGACGAAGTGCAGGCCGCGCTCGCGCATTGCGGCTTCGCGGCGGATGGTGTCGGTGTAGAGCGCGTTGCCGCCGTCGATGATGATGTCGCCGGGTTCCATGGCCTCGGCCAGTTCGTTGATCACCGCGTCGGTGGCCTCGCCGGCTTTGACCATGATCAGTACGCGGCGCGGTTTCTCCAGCGCGTCGAGGAACTCCGCGATGGTCTCGCTGCGTACGAACCTGCCTTCCGAGCCGTGTTCGGCCAGCAGCGCATCGGTCTTGGCGATCGACCGGTTGTGCAAGGCCACCGTGTAGCCGTGACGGGCGAAGTTACGCGCGATGTTCGAACCCATCACCGCCAAACCGGTGACACCGATCTGCGCAGTGCCGGTGGTGCTCGACGGGGTGCTCGACGAAGTCATGCAGGAGCCTTTCATTGTTTTGTTGTAGGTGAACGCCGCGGACGTCCGATCTATGTCAGACCCGAGAACAGGCGATGCAATTCGGTGAGCCAGGGGACGGCCACGGCGATGGTCGGGACGACCAGGATGGCCACTGCCGCGAGGTAGGCGACGATCGAGAGCGCCAGGCTGTTGGGCTTGCCGCCGAGCCGGCGCACCCGGATCACCGTGGTCGGCCCACCCGCGGCGAGCGCACCCGACGGTGTGCGGCCCGCGGCGCACGTGACCAGCGCGCGGGCCAGGGGAGTGGGTCCGGCGATCCGCACGGCGGCATCGTCGGCGAGAAGTTCGATCAGCAACCGCACTGCGTCGAGCGCGCTGGCGCTGCGGACGAACCGGGGGAATGCGGCATGCACGGCCGTGAACATCTCCAGCACGAGATCGTGCCGGGCCCGCAGGTGTGCGCGCTCGTGGGTCAGGATCGCGTCGACCTCGTCGGGCGAGAGGGTGTCGAGGGTGCCCTCGCTGACCACCACGCGGCTGCGAACCCCTGGCAGGCAGTACGCGAGCGGCTGTGCGACGTCGAGGATGCGCAGCCCGCTGGCGGGCCTGCGCAGATGGGCGGGGACCGCGTCGCGCGACTTGCTGAGCAGGTCCACCATCATGCGGTGGTGTGCGCGGCGGCGGCGCGTTGCGACGGCCACCTGGACGATCGCGACGCACAACCGGGCACCGATGAACAGCGTCAGGCTGAACACCACGACGTAGGCGAGCCACACCGGCCAGCCCAGCACGTCGATCTCGCTGGTGATCGTCGCGGTCGGACGGCCGTCGGGGCCGGGAACGAACAGCCGGCTGGCGATGGCGATGCCGGCGGAGAACGCCGAAAGTACCGCGGCCAAGGCGATCGACTGCCACAACACGATTGCCGCGCGCGGCGCCCGCAACGGCCACGAGGCCCGCGCCAGCATCGCGGGCACTGGTCCAACCAGCGCCAGCGCTACGAGTGTGAAGGCCAGCGCGGACACGCCGCTAGTGTCCCTCAGCCCGTACCCGAATTACCAGTCGGTGGGGAAACCCGCTGCTTGCTCTCGAGTTCCTCCAGTGCGCGGCGCAGCGCCGCGGCCTCGTCGACACCGACCCGTTCGACGAAATGGACCAGCGCGGCCTGGCGGCTGCCGGAGTCCGCGGCCTGGTCGAGGGCGTCGACCATCAACCCGGCCACCAGCTCGTCGCGCCCGTGGGTGGGGGCGTACCGGTGGGCCCGGTCGTCGCGGTGCTGCACCACGAGGTTCTTCTTCGCCAGTCGCTGCAGCACCGTCATGATCGTCGTGTAGGCCAAGTCGCGGCGGGCGGCCAGCGCCTCGTGGACTTGGCGCACAGTCTGAGGTTCGGGAGCTGCCCAGAGATGATCCATCACCTCGCGCTCCAGCTCCCCAAGACGCGTCAATTTGGCCATGTTCTTTCACTCTCCTGAGAAGTAAAGCCAGCGTACTACGGGCGTACTACCGCGCGTCGTATCCATCGGCGAGCAGATGCTCGGCCCCGCCGTTCTGGTCCCAATTTCAAGGTCACAGACGGTCCTGGAGAACGCTGTGAATCCAGTCACAGGCTCTGGTCGCCACGACGTGCGCGACTATAGTAAGGCTAACCTAAGTACACGAGGAGCCTTCGGAGGTGACATGACGGTCTTGATCGAAGACCCGCTGATCGCGGGTATGGCCATCAAGCGGACCCTGCCGCTGCACGAGTCCAGCCGGCGTCTGCGTGAGCTGTACCCCGAATGTCCGCGGGTCTACGGTGTGGCCGTCATGGGGGACCTGTCGCGCCGACGGTGGTGGCCGCTGGCCGAGGCGCTGACCGCCGACCGGTTGCGGACGATGTTCGACGCCGGGATCGCCGAGACCGACAACCGTCCCGCGGTGGCCCAGCAACTGGCCACGACACTTGCCCACGTGGTGATCGGCCGGGTGATCCCCCTGCTGGTGCTGGAGGGGCGCGCATGGGACACCGGTCTGGAGAACCTCTGGGTGCACGTCGACTCCGAAGGCGCCATCGACTGGGTCGGCGTCGTCGATCCGACCGTGCGGGCGCTGCCGTCCGACCCCTACTTCTCCGACGGTGCCCGTCGCATCGCGGACACCGCCTCAGGCGGCATCGTCGCGCTTCCCGGTGAGGCCGCACTGACCACGTGGGTGGCCCACCGGAGCCACCGTGCGCTCGAGCCGTTGTTCGATCGGCTCGCCGAGGTCAGCGCGGGGGCCATCTCGACCACCGCGATGTGGCACATGGTGGGTGGCGCCGTGGTCGGTGCGGCCACCCAGATTCCGTTGCTGGCCGGGTGCAGCGAGGTCGAGAGCATGCGTCGCGGTCAGGCGGTTCTGGACGCGCTCGTCGGCTTCGGTCTGCCGGTTCGCGGCGAAAGTCGCGCGGGGAAGGTCTTGCTTAATTAGGGAAGCCTTGCCTATTATCAATGCATCGAGCTAACGGACCGCGCCGGAGTCCTGAGGGCTGCAGAGACCCCCGGTCCACTCGAAGGGCGGGTCCCGCGTCAAGCGGGACCCGCCCGCATCTTTGTGGGCGTCGTCGGTGTAGACACAAGGCTGTGACGACAGATGTGAATGCCGGGCTCGGCAAGGGCTTCGACTCCGAAATCGGGCTCAAGTATCTGGAACTCGGACCCGACGGCGGTCGCGCGCAACTGACCGTCACCGACGCGCTGCTCCAGCCGTGGGGCATCGTGCACGGAGGCGTCTACTGCTCCATCGTGGAGAGCCTCGCGAGCGTGTCGGGTCATATCTGGTTGTCGGAGAACGGCGGTGGCACGGTCGTCGGAGTCAACAACAACACCGACTTCCTCCGTGCGATCGGGTCCGGCACGGTCACCGCGGTGTCGACGCCGATCCACCGGGGACGCCGCCAGCAGCTGTGGCTGATCACCATCACCGACGAGAACGACCGCACGGTGGCGCGCGGGCAGGTCCGCCTGCAGAACATGCCCGCCGACTAGCCCACACGCCAACGGGTGTGAGATCGCCCTCGCCTGCGTGCGCTGCTGAACGGCGCGGGTCATGGCAATATCGCCCACTATGCGCCTGAGCCCGCATGAACAGGATCGACTGCTGATCTCGTATGCCGCCGAACTGGCCCGCCGCAGGCAGGCCAGAGGGCTGCGACTCAACCATCCGGAAGCCGTCGCGGTGATCACCGATCATCTGCTGGAAGGCGCGCGCGACGGCCGCACCGTCGCCGAGCTGATGGTCAGCGGACGCAGCGTGCTGACGCGCGACGAGGTCATGGACGGTGTGCCGGAGATGCTCAACGACGTGCAGGTCGAGGCCACGTTCCCGGACGGCACCAAGCTCGTCACCGTCCACCAGCCGATCGCCTGAGGTGCCGTGATGACGACGCGAGAACCGTCGGTGGTGCCCGGCGAGATCATCTACGGTGACGGCCACATCCAACTCAACGCCGGCGCACCACGAGTCACGCTCGACGTGGTCAACACCGGTGACCGTCCGGTGCAGGTCGGTAGCCATGTGCACCTGCCGCAGGCGAACTCTGCGCTGGAGTTCGACCGCGCGGCCGCGCACGGTCACCGCCTCGACATCCCCGCGGGTACCGCGGTGCGTTTCGAACCCGGTGTGGCGCAGCGCGTCTCGCTCGTGCCGTTGAGCGGGGCACGTGAAGTGCACGGGCTGTCGCTGAATCCCCCCGGGAGGCTGGACGCATGACCGAACTGTCCCGCGAGCGGTACGCCGCCCTGTTCGGCCCGACCACAGGTGACCGGATCCGGTTGGCCGACACCGACCTGCTGGTCGAGATCACAGAGGACCGCAGCGGGGGCCCCGGGCGGGCCGGTGACGAGGCCGTGTTCGGCGGCGGCAAGGTGCTGCGCGAGTCGATGGGTCAGTCCAGGGTCACGCGTGCCGACGGCGCCCCGGACACCGTGATCACCGGGGCCGTGATCATCGACCACTGGGGAGTGATCAAGGCCGACATCGGGATTCGCGACGGTCGCATCACCGCGATCGGAAAGGCCGGCAACCCGGAGGTGATGTCGGGCGTGCACCCGGACCTGGTCGTCGGCCCGTCCACCGAGATCATCGCGGGCAACGGCCGCATCGTCACCGCAGGCGCCATCGACTGCCACGTCCACCTCATCTGTCCGCAGATCATGGAGGAGGCGCTCGGCGGCGGCATCACGACGATCGTCGCCGGTGGCACCGGCCCGGCCGAGGGCAGCAAGGCCACCACGGTGACACCCGGCGCCTGGCATCTGGCCCGGATCCTGGAATCGCTCGACCACTGGCCGCTCAACGTCGCGCTGCTCGGCAAGGGCAACACGGTGTCCGCCGAGGCCATGTGGGAGCAGTTGCGTGGCGGCGCAGCGGGTTTCAAGCTGCACGAGGACTGGGGCACCACCCCGGCCGCGATCGACGCCTGCCTGACCGTCGCCGAGGCCGCGGGGGTGCAGGCCAACATCCACACCGACACCCTCAACGAGATGGGCTTCGTCGAGGACACGCTCGCCGCGATCCGCGGGCGGTCGATCCACGCCTACCACACCGAGGGCGCCGGCGGCGGGCACGCACCGGACATCATCACCGTGGCCGGTGAACCCAACGTGCTGCCGAGTTCGACAAACCCGACGCGTCCACACACGGTCAACACGCTCGACGAACACCTCGACATGCTGATGGTGTGCCACCACCTCAAACCCAGCGTGCCCGAGGATCTGGCGTTCGCCGAGAGCCGCATCCGGCCGTCGACGATCGCCGCCGAGGATCTGCTGCACGACATCGGGGCGATCTCGATGATCGGCTCCGACGCCCAGGCGATGGGACGCATCGGCGAGGTGGTGCTGCGCACGTGGCAGACCGCGCACGTCATGAAGAGACGCAGGGGAGCGCTCCGCGGCGACGGAGCGGCCGACAACAACCGCGTGCGGCGCTACGTCGCGAAGTACACCATCTGCCCGGCGGTGGCGCACGGACTCGACGACGAGATCGGTTCGGTCGAGGTGGGCAAGCTCGCCGACCTGGTGCTGTGGGAACCGGCGTTCTTCGGGGTCCGCCCGCACGCGGTGATCAAGGGCGGCATGATCGCGTGGGCCGCGATGGGGGACGCCAACGCATCGATCCCCACCCCGCAACCCGTGCTGCCCCGTCCCATGTTCGGCGCCGCCCCGGCGTCCGCCGCCGCGACCTCCCTGCATTTCGTGGCGCCGCAGGCGATCGAGGACGGCCTGGCCGATCGCATCGACATACGCCGAAAGCTCGCCGGGGTCAAGAACGTTCGCGGTATCGGCAAGGCGCAGATGCCGCTCAACGATGCGCTGCCGGACATCGAGGTCGATCCCGACACCTTCACGGTGCGCATAGACGGTGAGGTGTGGGAGGAACAGCCCGCCGCCGAGCTACCCATGGCGCAGCGGTACTTCCTGTTCTGATGACCGGCCTGACAACGCTTCTCACCCTGGCCGACTCCCGGTTGCCGACCGGGGGACACGTGCACTCCGGTGGGGTGGAGGAGGCCGTGACCAGCGGGCTGCTCACGGATCTGTCGACGTTGCGCGCCTATCTGGTGCGGCGCATCAGAAGTCACGGTCTCGTCGCGGCGTCGCTCGCGGTCGCGGTGCATGACGGCACGCTGACCCCTGAGGTCGCCGACGCCGAAACCGATGCCCGCACACCGTCCCCGGCGACCCGCGACGCGTCCCGCGCCCAGGGGCGCGGTCTGCTCCGGTTGGCCAGGCGGGTCTGGCCGGACGGCCCCTGGCAGACACTCGGGACCCGCCCGCACCTGGCGGTCGCGGCGGGTGCGGTCGGCGCGGTGAGCGGCCTCGACCCCTTGCAGACCGCGCTGTCTGTCGTCTACACCACGATGACCGGGTCCGCGACCGCAGCGCAGCGACTGCTTGCGCTCGATCCCGGCGACGTCGCCGCGGTGACCTTCGAGTTGGCGACGGTGTGCGATGCCGTTGCCGCCCAGGCCACCACGGGTCTCGCCGATCTGTCCGATCCCTTGCTGGACGTACTCGCCGAACGCCACGCCGAGCGTGACCGTCCGCTGTTCGTCTCCTGATTCCCTGCCCACATCTCGAAAGGCACACCATGCCACCGCATTTCCTCGACGGCGAACCCCACACCCACAACGATCGGCCCAAGCGGGTCCGGGAACCGGGAGAGCCCCTGCGCATCGGGATCGGAGGCCCGGTCGGCTCGGGCAAGACCGCGTTGGTGGCCGCGCTGTGCCGGCAGTTGCGCGACGAACTGTCGCTGGCGGTGCTCACCAACGACATCTACACCACCGAGGACGCGGACTTCCTGCGGCGCAATGCGGTGCTGCCTGACGAGCGGATCGCGGCCGTGCAGACCGGCGGCTGCCCCCACACCGCGATCCGCGACGACATCACCGCCAACCTCGACGCGATCGACGACCTGATCGAGTCGAATCCGGCGCTCGACCTCATCCTGGTCGAGTCCGGCGGTGACAACCTCACGGCGACGTTCTCCTCGGGATTGGTCGACGTGCAGATCTTCGTCGTCGACGTCGCCGGTGGCGACAAGGTGCCGCGTAAGGGCGGTCCGGGTGTGACGTTCTCGGATCTGTTGGTGGTCAACAAGACCGATCTGGCACCGCTGGTTGGCGCCGACCTGGACGTGATGCGCCGTGACGCGGCGAAGGTGCGGCAGGACCGGCCCACCGCGCTGATCTCGCTGACCGAGGATCCGACCGCAGGGCCGGTGCTCTCCTGGGTGCGCGAACAGTTGCGGTTTGCCGCGGCGCAGCCGGGGTGATGCACTCGCACATTCTCGTGGTGGCGGGGCCGGGGCGGCCGCCGCGGATCGAGGCGAAAGGTGGACTCGCAGGTCGCCGCACGCGGCCGGACACCGTGCACCTGGTGTCGACGGCCGCCACGCCGCTGGGCGGGGACACCCTGCGGGTGCGGGTCATCGTGGAGGCCGGTGCCCGGCTACGCCTCCGCACGGTCGCGGCGACGCTGGTGCTGCCCGGTGCGCAAACCACACAGTCCGAAGCCCATTGGGACATCGAGGCCGCCGGTGAACTCGATGTGGACCCCCGGCCGACGGTGGTGGCAGGTGGTTCGGCACACCGCACCGAAACCCGGTTGCGGTTCGATGATTCCGCGCGCGTCCGCATCCGGGAACAGATCCAGATCGGCAGAACCGGTGAGACGTCCGGCTTCTGGTCCGGATCGCTGCACGCCGACCTGGGCGGCACACCGCTGCTGCGCCACCGCATCGAGCTGGGCGCAGGCGCGCTCGGCGACGACGAGCTCGCCGCGCCCCGCGCCTGCATCAGCGAACTACGCTATCCGGAACCGTCTTTCGATGCGCCGGGACAACTCGTGCTGAGTCTAGCGCGCGGCGGCAGCCTGGCCACCTGGCAGGGTGACCGGCTGCCGGCCGACTGACCGAGACCGTCAGGCCGAAAACGGCTGGCCGGCGGGCGGCTTACGCCCGAGCGGGTAGTTCCACCGTGACGCACAGTCCTCCGCCGGGCCGGGGCTCGAGGGTGAGGGTGCCGTCGTGTGCTTGCGTGATGCTGTTGACGATCGCCAGGCCGAGACCGACGCCGTCATGGTCGGTGTGGATGCGTTCGGCACCCCTCTGAAACGGCACCACGAGAGTCGAAACCAATTGTGGGGACAGCATTTCGCCGGTGTTCTCGACAGTCAGCGCCACGCTGTCGGCGCGGATGCCGGTAGTGACCCATGCGGCGCCGCACTGAGGAAGGTTATGCACGATCGCGTTGTGCAACAGGTTCGTCACCAGTTGCAGGAGGAGCGCGGGTGACCCGGTGGTGAGAGCCAAGTCGCCGGAGGTCTCGAGGGTGACGCCATGCCGTTCGGCAAGAGGCAACAGCGTTTCCGCGGCTTCTTCGGCGATGAGCGATAGGTCGACAGACTCTTGGGCGAAGGACCGTTGATCCGCGCGGCTGAGTAGCAAGAGCGCTTCGGTGAGGTCGATTGCCCGGGTGTTGACGACGTGGAGGCGTTCGATCAGTTCACCGGTGTCACGAGTGCGTTCGTGACGAGCCACGTCGAGCAGCGTCTGCGTGATCGCCAGCGGTGTGCGCAGTTCGTGAGAGGCGTTGGCGGCGAACCGCTGTTGCTCGATGACGTGCGCTTCGAGCCGTTCGAGCATGGTGTCGAAGGCGTCGGCAAGTTCGCGTAACTCATCTCTGCGTCCGGGCAACCGGATACGTTGCGAGAGTGAGCCTTTCGAGGCCAGACGGGTCGCAGCAGTGATGCGCGTCAGGGGCGCGAGCATCCGGCCGGCCAACAGCCACCCGCCCACGAGACCGAACACGAGCAGAAACGCCATCACGGCGGCGGCTCTCGGCGCGAAAACGTGCAGAAGCCTGGACCGGATGGGAAAGACATCATTCGGGAACTCGATGTCAGTACTGCCCGGGATGATCATCATCCGGTCCGGTACGTACCGCAGCAGAAACACCCACACGGCGGCGAGCAGCAAGGCGCCGGCGAGCATGAGGAACCCGGCGTAGCTCAGAGTGAGTTTGAGGCGGAGACTCACTCCTGGGGCTCTATCCACGGTCGGCTCCTTCGCGTCCGTTTCCGGCGGTGTCGATGCGGTACCCGACACCGGGCACGGTTGCGATGATCCATGGCTCGCCGAGGCGTTTGCGCAACGCGGAAACGGTGATGCGCACAGCGTTGGTGAACGGGTCCGCGTTCTCATCCCACGCCCGCTCCAGGAGCTCCTCGGCGCTGACCACACCACCGTCGGCGGCGACAAGAACCTCGAGCACCGCGAACTGTTTTCGGGTGAGCGCGACGTAACGGCCATCGCGATAGACCTCGCGGCGGAACGGATCGACCCGCAGTCCCGCGACCTCCCGCACCGGCGGTCTGCTCTGCGCGCGCCTGCGGTCGAGTGCCCGAAGCCGCAGCACGAGCTCACGCAGGTCGAACGGCTTGGTCAGGTAGTCGTCGGCGCCAAGCCCGAACCCCGAAGCCTTGTCATCGAGCCGGTCCGCGGCGGTCAGCATCAGGATCGGCGTGCCGCTACCCGAGGCGACGATGCGTTCGGCGATCTCGTCGCCAGAGGGGCCGGGAATGTCGCGATCGAGGACGGCGATGTCGTAGGAATTGATGCTCAACAACTCCAGCGCGGTGTCCCCGTCACCGGCGATGTCGGCGGCGATCGCCTCCAGGCGAAGGCCATCGCGGATAGCGGTTGCCATGTAGGGCTCATCCTCGACCACCAGCACACGCATCCTCTCAACCTACGAGCCACCGGATATCGTCGGCATATCGAAAATCGCATACGCGCTGACAACATCACCGGGCGTTGAGTGGTGGCCATGACAAAACGCAACTCAGCACACACTCGCCGACCGCTCGTCACCCTCGCCCTGACCGCCTTGATCAGCTCGGCTGGTTTGGCCATCGCCGGCCAGGCTGTCGCTGACCCTGACGGTCAAGAACAGGCAGTGAAGTACTCCGAGTGCATGCGGGCCAACGGCGTCGCGGACTTCCCGAATCCGAACGCAGACGGCGCGATCCACTACGGCGGAATCTCGGTGTCAAAGGCGACGTGGGAGAACGCCGTCGGTGCGTGTGCGAATCTGCAGCCGCCGGGCTGGTCGACCCACGCACAACGCACTCCTGCACAACAGGACGCCGCGCTCAAATTCGCTCAATGCGTGCGCGACAACGGGGTGCCGGACTTTCCTGACCCGGCTACTGCACGTGACCCCCTCATCGACACCTCGAAGATGCGCGGCGATGTCAGCGCCCGCAGCATCCCCGAGCTTCAACCGGCGGTGGAGGCCTGCCACAGCTTCTTCACGGCCGCCCTGCCAGGGCCACTGGGAACCGGACAGCCGGGCTGACGAAGGCCCATGCCGCGCAACGGCCATGCCGGTAGCGATCAGTCGCTGCCGGCATGGCCGCCGTGGTCGTGCGTGCGGCCATCGCGGTTCATGGCCCATACATGGACTACTGCTCGCCCTCGGCCATGTGGTGGGAACAACTCCACCAACTGGCGTGCTCAGCGTGGCAGCTCAAACGCCGATTCATCAAACCCGGCAGGCCCTGGACCAACGGCGAAGCAGAACGCTTCAACCGAACCTCGCTCACCGAGTGGGCCCACGTCCGCCCGTGGATCTCAAACAGCTTGCGCGCACGAGGCGTTGACCGATTCCTGCACCGCCACAACACTTACCGCGGCCCCACCGCACTCGGCGGCCGGCCACCCACCGGCCGCGCACCTGACCTCTCGGGTGATACGGCTAGGACGCGGCCTTCTCGGTGTCCTGCACCGCGGCGGCGATCTCCTCGAGTTCCTCGATGCGGGTACGCGCGTAGGCCTGCTGCTCGGTGATGGTGAGCTGACCACGCTTGGTGCTCAGGAACGTCACGGTCCACGAGATCAGCGTGACGATCTTGGTCTTGAATCCCACCAGGTACACCAGGTGCAGCACGAGCCAGCACAGCCACGCGAAGAAGCCGGCGAATTCGACGGGACCGACCTTGGCCACCGCGGAGAAGCGAGACACCGTGGCCATCGAGCCCTTGTCGAAGTACTCGAACGGTGCCCGGATCTTCGGGCTCGCTCCGCTGACCTCACGCTTGATGATCTTGGCGGCATAGCGCCCACCCTGGATGGCGCCCTGGGCGACACCCGGTACGCCCTCGACGGCCGCCATGTCGCCCACCACGAACACATTGGGGTGACCGGGAATCGTCAGATCCGGCTGCACCTTGACCCGGCCCGCGCGGTCGAGTTCGACGCCCGACTGCTCGGCGAGATCCTTGCCCAGCGGGCTGGCCGAGACGCCCGCCGACCACACCTTGCAGGCCGATTCGATGCGGCGGATCGTTCCGTCGGAATCCTTGACGGTGATGCCGTTGCGGTCGACGTCGGTGACCATGGCCCCGAGCTGAACCTCGACGCCCATCTTCTCCAAACGGGCCCGCGCCTTCTTTCCGAGCTTCTCGCCCATCGGGGGCAGCACGGCGGGGGCCGCGTCGAGCAGGATCACCCGCGCCTCGGTGGGATCGATGTGGCGGAAGCTGCCGCGCAACGTCTGATCGGCCAATTCGGCGATCTGTCCGGCCATCTCGACACCGGTCGGACCGGCACCGACGACGGTGAACGTCAGCAACTTCGCGCGGCGGACCGGATCGCTGGACCGCTCGGCCTGTTCGAAAGCGCCCAGGATGCGGCCACGCAACTCCAGCGCGTCGTCGATCGACTTCATGCCGGGCGCGAACTCGGCGAAGTGATCGTTGCCGAAGTACGACTGACCGGCGCCCGCGGCGATGATCAGGCTGTCATAGGGCGTCGAATAGGTGTGACCGAGCAGCACCGAATCCACTGTCCGCTTCTCGAGGTCGATGTGGGTCACATCACCGAGAAGAACCTGGACGTTCTTCTGCTTGCGAAGGATCACGCGAGTGGCCGGGGCGATCTCGCCCTCGGAGATGATGCCGGTCGCCACCTGGTAGAGCAGCGGCTGGAACAGGTGATGGGTGGTACGGGCGATTAGCTTGACGTCGACGTCAGCGCGCTTGAGGGTCTTGGCAGCGGTGAGGCCACCGAATCCCGAACCGATGATGACGACTTTATGCCTATCCGACGCCGTAGCTCCGGGATGGCTCATTGATGCTCCTCGCAAACGTTTTTTACCACTCGGTACAACCAATAGATTAGTCGGCGCGATTCCCCGGAGCGCGGTGACTTGGGCAACCGCACCAACCGACTACCCAGATATCAGCGGTTTCAACGCCTCGCCGATTGCTGTGATGTCTCCCGGGCGGTATCCGAGCAGCCAGGTGGGGATGTTGACGGCGACGCCGTCGATGCCCGCGTCGAGCACCTTGGTCTTGACCTGTTCGGCGATCTGCTCGGGTGTTCCCACCACGCTGCGTTGCCTGAACGCCTCGGGAATCGCGTCGAGCGTGGCGTTCTCGTCGACGATCGCGCTGAGCAGCACGCTGGTCTCCAGTGTGGCCGGATCGCGGCCGATCTCGTCGCAGTTCTTCTTGACGACGTCGAGTTTGTGTGCCAGCTCGTCGAATCCGGCGATCACGTTGAGATGGTCGAAGTGGCGGACCGCCATCGGGATCGTCTTCTTCTCGCCGCTACCACCGATCATCAACGGAATATGTTCGCGGAAGCGCGGATTGGCCAACGCGTTCGCGGCGCGGTAGTACTTGCCGGTGAATGTGGGGCGCTCGCCTTCGATCATCGGCACGATGATCTGCAGTGCCTCCTCGAGCTTTTCGAAGCGCTGTGTGAACGTGCCGAATTCGTAACCGAGTTGGTCGTGTTCGAGCTCGAACCATCCGGTTCCGATGCCGAGGATGGCGCGGCCCTGGCTCACCACGTCCAGTGTGGTGATGGTCTTCGCCAGCAGTGTGGGGTTGCGGTAGGTGTTGCCGGTGACCAGGGTGCCCAGCTGCACACGCTGGGTCGCGGTGGCCAGCCCGCCGAGCGCGGTGTAGGCCTCCAGCATCGGTTCCTCGGGTTCACCGATGCCAGGCAACTGATAGAAGTGGTCCATCACGAACACCGTGTCGAACCCCGCGTCCTCGGCCTCTTTGGCCTGTGCGATGACGGTGGGGAAGATCTCGGCGACGCCGGTGCCGTAGCTGAAGTTCGGGATCTGGAGTGCGAGTCGGATCGTCACTCCTTTGACCCTAAACGCGTTGTCAGACCGTGGCGAGTGCACCCCGGCTGACGTGCAGCGTCTGCCCGGTGATGTGGCGCGCGGCCGGCGTGGAGAGGAACAGCGCCAGTCGGGTGAACTCGTCGGCGAGCGACGGGGGAGTGCGGGTCAGCCCGTCGTAGGCCTGTTCGGCGCTGCGGCCCGCGGCGACCGCATTGATGGTGATCCCGCGGGTGCCGAAGAAGCTCGCCTGCCCGGCGGTCCAGTCGGAGAGGGCTGCCTTGATCGAAGCCTCGGCACTGCCCTCCTTGGCGCTTTCCGGCAGGACGTTGACGATCGAACCGCCCGACCGGAGATGATCGCCCACGATCTGCACGGTCAGCACCGCGGAGACGACCGTCGCGTCGAGGTTGTTGCGCCAGGCCGCGGCGAGGTCGGCGAGTGTGTAGGTGCGGGGATCCTTGGCCTCCCAGCGCGGGGCGGGCACGTTGATCAGCGTGTCGAGGTGGTGCGGGAACTGGCCGCGCGCGGCTTCGAGGCTCGCGGCGTCGGTGTTGTCGAAGACGATGGACTCCACATCGAGTTCCTTCGCGGCGACCTCCAGGTCGTCGCGGCGGGCGCCCGCGATCACGACGTTATGGCCCGCGTCCCGAAAGCCTGCCGCGATCGCGCGACCGATTTCGGTATCGCCGCCGGTGACCAGCACCTCCGCCATGGTGTACCTCCGTGTACCTCGGATCGCCACGCCGGGTCGGCGGGTGATCGGCCCCCAATGTTACTGGACGGTAGCTAGCTCACGAAACTCAACGCGCCCGAAGTGGCCTGCCGAAGTTCGCTCGCGACCCGACGCCCGCGCCGTAACGCGGTGCTGCCGGGGTGCGATGAAGCGGTCAGAATCCGGTCGCCACGGTGTTGCGGGCGGGGGTGCGGCAACCCCGGCGTGGCGGTCGGGGCCTCATCGTGTCAGCAACTTATCGAAAACATGCTGACGTGCGCTGTCATTGTGTTCAGCAATCGCGCTGGAAAACACTCTAAGAGCAACTCACACTTGCGTCACGGCCGTAACACGGTAGTTTCTTCCCCATGTACGAGTCGGACGAGATGTCTCATCGACGCTCAGGTCTGTCGAAGAAGCTGACACTGGCTGCGGTGACCGGCATGACGGCGGTCGCGGTCGCGCTGCCGTCGGTGGCGCATGCGGACCCCGAGCCGCCGCCCCCGCCGCCACCCGGCAACACCTTCCTGCCCGCACCGCCGCCGGCAGACCCCAACGCGCCCGCTCCGGCTCCCGCACCAGGGGCGCCCGCTCCGGCACCCGCCCCGGCGCCCGGGGCGCCTGCACCGGCTCCCGCACCCGCCCCCGGCGCTCCCGCACCCGCCCCGGCACCCGCGGATCCCAATGCGCCCGCACCCGCGGAGGCGCCACCCGCGCCGGAGCCCGGCCGCGTCGACAACGCCGCCGGTGGATTCAGCTACGTGGTTCCGGAGGGCTGGCAGGTCTCGGACGCGACGCAGCTCTCCTACGGGCAGGCGCTGCTGACGAAGGTCCCCGCAGAAGGTGCCGAACCGCCGAACGACACCAGCGTCCTGCTGGGACGGCTCGACCTGAAGCTCTTCGCGGGTGCCGAACCGGACAACAACAAGGCCGCGGTGCGACTCGCCTCGGACATGGGTGAGTTCTTCATGCCGTTCCCCGGGACCCGGGTCAACCAGGAGACCGTCCCGCTCAACGCCGACGGCATGCCGGGCGTCGCCTCGTACTACGAGGTGAAGTTCACCGACGCCAACAAGCCCGCGGGCCAGATCTGGGCCGGCGTGGTCGGGCAACCGGTGGCGCCGGGAACGCCGCGCGGTCAGCGCACGCCCGAACGCTGGTTCGTCGTGTGGCTCGGTACCGCGAACAACCCGATCGACAAGGGCGCCGCCGTGGCGCTGGCGAATTCGATCCGTCCCTGGGCCCCTCCGCCGCCCCCGCCTGCCGATCCCAATGCGGCGCCTCCGCCGCCTGACCCCAATGCACCGCCCGCCCGCCCCGGCGTCGGTGTGCCGGTCCCGGTGACCGACGCGCCCCCGGAGATGCTGCCTCCGGCCTGATCCGGCGTGGCGAACGACCCCGGCCCGCATGGGTCCGGGGTCGTTCGCTTTTTCGTTGTCGGGTCGTCTTCGGGCTCACGGCCCCACATAGGGGACGTTGCCCGCGAGGTTGTTGACGTTCAGCAGATAGCAGTTGGTGCCGCCGAAGCCCAGGGCGCCTGCGGTCACACAGCGTTGGAAGGTCCCGTCCTGCGCGATCGGGCCGTCGCAGGTGGTGCCGCCGCCCCACGGCGTCCATCCGCCCTGACAGCCGGCACTTGCCGGGGACGCGGTGGCCAACGCGATGCCGCCGGCCGCGAGCGCGCCGACAGCCAGTCCGATCAGTGCCTTCATCGTTGCCTCCTCGCTCCTCGGCATTGTTTGCTGCCCTGACGCTGTGACTCCTGTGACTGCTGTGAAACCAGAGACTTTTGTGAGATAGCTGGCAGGCGTGGGCGCACACGGCCCGCGATGCCTACGCGTCGCGAAACGTCGACATATGCGCTGCGCATAGCAACCATTTCCGATCTCGACGGCATCGTTCGGGCTGGTGCCGCCGTGGGGTCACAGCAAGTTGCCAGATAATGACTAGGGTAGCTAAATTCCGACCCGCCGACAACGCCGAATTCCTTTGCCGAATGTGCATTTCGCTGTCGGCGGACAAGGCCGAGCGAGCGTGCGGCGTCTTCTGCGCGCGTGCGCCGACGGCCGATCGTGTTCGATCGGTCTGCTGAATCGTTACGTATGCGGGGTAGACCTGAAGGTGGCTCGGTTTCAGGGCCGGGCCAGGCCAGACTGGGCCCGAGATGGGCACCCGAAAAGGCAAGGAGGCCTGCAATGGACGTACTGGCGGCAACCGAGATCCTCGCGCGTTCCACGACGCTGACAAGCGTCGGCTGGATCGGTTACATCATCATCGGCGCGATTGCCGGCTGGATCGCCGGCAAGATCGTCAAGGGTGGTGGTTCCGGGATCCTGATGAACATCGTCATCGGTGTGGTGGGAGCGCTCATCGGCGGGTTCCTGCTCAGCTTCTTCCTCGACACCGCAGGCGGCGGCTGGTGGTTCACGTTGTTCACCGCGATCCTTGGCTCCGTGATCTTGCTGTGGCTTCTCGGTCTGGTGCGCAACCGCACCTGAACCCCGGTAATACATAGGTCATGAGCGCTTCGGTCATGACCGCATGGCAGGTCGCCGCCCCGGGACCGATCGCCGCGCACCCGTTGCGCCGCGTGACGGTGCCGAGACCGGACCCGGGTCCCGGCGAACTGCTCGTCGCGGTACGCGCATGCGGCGTGTGCCGCACCGACCTGCATGTCGCCGAAGGGGATCTGGCCGTCCACCGGCCCAACGTGATACCCGGCCACGAAGTGGTCGGCGAGGTCGTGGCCGTGGGTCCCGACGCGCACGGGTTCGCGACCGGCGACCGGGTCGGCATCGCCTGGTTGCGGCACACGTGCGGCCGATGCCGGTTCTGCCTGCGCGGCCGCGAGAATCTGTGCCCGGAATCGCGCTACACGGGCTGGGACGCCGACGGCGGATACGCCGAATACACCACGGTGCCAGCGGCTTACGCCCACCGGCTGCCGGCCGGGTACTCCGACACCGAACTGGCGCCATTGTTGTGCGCGGGCATCATCGGTTACCGCGCCCTGATGCGCACCGAACTGCCCGCGGGCGGGCGGCTGGGGATCTACGGCTTCGGCGGCAGCGCGCATCTGACCGCCCAGGTCGCCCTCGCACAAGGTGCGCGCGTGCACGTGATGACGCGCGGCGACAAGGCCCGCGAGCTCGCGCTCGCGCTGGGCGCCGCGTCGGCGCAGGGAGCCACCGACATGCCGCCCGAACCACTCGACGCCGCGATCCTCTTCGCGCCGGTCGGCCACCTGGTGCTGCCCGCGATGGCCGCCCTCGACCGTGGCGGCGTCCTGGCGATCGCGGGTATCCACCTGAGCGACATCCCCGCGCTGAACTACCGGGACCACCTGTTCCAGGAGCGTGAGATGCGATCGGTCACGGCCAACACGCGGGCCGATGCCCGCGAGTTCCTGTCGTTCGTGGCCGAACACCGGGTGCGGGTGACCACGCCGGAATACCCCCTGGACCGCGCGGATCGGGCCCTGGCCGACCTGAGCGAGGGGCGGATCTCCGGCGCGGCGGTGCTGTTGGTGTGAGGGCCCCGGTGAACGACGCTACAGCGCCGCGAGTGCCGCGCCGAGCCTGCCTGCCAGATCGCCGCGGCCCATGGCGTACATCGGGCCGCATCCGTCACTGATCACGCGCCTCAACCGCGCCATACCACGCGCGCTGACCGGTGCGGGCTCGTGAAGGCGCCGCGCGATGGTTTCGATCAGCTCGCGACAGTCGGCGATGTTGTTGCGGTGCAACGGTGCTCGTGACGTCATTTGATATATGTCGCTGGCCGCGTCGCGGACCGCGCGACGCAGTGTGCGTGCGATGGCCTTCCGCTCCGATCGCGAGGTCAACCGCTCGGCGCGTACGGCGATGGCGCTGCCCGGCGGCGTCGGTGCGCCGACGGCCAGGGCGGCATCGAGCGTCGTGGCGCGCATGCGGGCCGTGACGCGGGCCCGGATCGACGGCCGGATGTCGGCGGGAGTGTCGATGCGGTTGCGGGGGCGACGGGTCGTGACCGGGGCCGGTGAAGTTCGGTTGTCAGTCATGCCGCCACCTCGCGATTCGCAGATTCCGGTTCCTAACCGTGACCTTCTAAAAGCCTACGCCGGTCATGAGTGACCGGTCAAACGATTTCATCGGTCACGAGAGTATCCTGAGGGTATGGCGACCTGGGCCGGCGACAGCGAGACCAAACCCGCACCCGGACCACTGGCGCGTATCCAGGCACTGGTCAACACCGTCGAACTGGAGAACGGGACGGATCGGCTGGCCGATCCCACCGATGCGGTTCCGTGGCTGATCGACCACGGTCTGCTGAGCCCCGGGGTCGCGCCGACAGCGCCCGAACTCGACCTGCTGAAAGGAGTGCGGGAGGCCTTACGGGCGCTGCTCGTGGTCAACGCCGGTGGGCCCGCGCCCGCACCAGCCGTGCTGGGTGCGCTGCGTCAGGTGGCCGACAGTGCGACCGCGCGGGCCGAACTCGGTGCCGATGGTGAGGTGGCGCTGTGCGCCGCCGGCGATACGGTCGTCGACCGGCTGGTGGAATTGCTGGTCATCATGCATGACGCGCAACGCGACGGAACCTGGGTCCGGCTCAAAGCGTGTGCGAACGAGGAATGCCGATGGGCGTTCTACGACCGATCCCGAAACCACGGTGGATCCTGGTGCACGATGTCAGTGTGCGGAAACAAGCTGAAGAACCGCCACTTCCGCGCCCGCCGACGGGCGGAGGGCAGCCCCGAAGATTCAGGTCGAGATATGCCAGACCACGGCGGCGGCCAACGCGCCCATGCCGTTGAGTGACCAGTGCAGCGCGATCGGCGCGAGAAGGCTACCGCTGCGCCTGCGCAGCCAGCTGAACACGAAGCCGGCGATGCCGGTCGCGACCACCGCGAGCACCACGCCCGCGATCGTGCCGACGATCCCGCCACCGAACAGCCGTGTGAAGCCGACATTGCTGCTGGTCAAACCCAGTGACGTCGCGATGTGCCACAACCCGAACAGCAGCGATCCGGCCGCGGCGACGCCGCGGAAACCCCAAGCGCGGTCGAGTGCACCGTGCAGCACCCCGCGGAACGCGAGTTCCTCCGGGATCACGGTCTGCAGCGGGATGATGATCATCGACGCGAGCAAAGCGCCCGAAAGGGTGGCGTAGTTGTCGTTCATGAACATCGGTCGCGTCCACGGCAACAACGCACCGATCGCGATCACCGAGAGGACCGCACCCACCGCGGCGAGCGCGTAACCCGCCCCCGACTTCCAGTGCTCGCGGCCGAGGCCCAGTTCGGTCCAGCCCCAACCGCGGGCACGTGCCAGGGCGAGCAACCCGACGGCAGCGGCAGGGACGGTCGCGATGCTGGCCCAGGGCGTCGTGAAGTGCGCGATCAGGTTCGTCATCGCCAGCACCACGACGACGATCGCGATGTCGACGTAGATCCGGAAGTGGTGCAGCGCGGACAGTTGGGCCACCAACGGATGGGGCTGCGCGGCCACGGCACTCTGGTCAGACATATCTTGCGCAGTGTACCCAGCCTGCGCGAACGTCAAGCTCAGCGAACTCTCTCAGGCCGACTCAATCGGACTTCCAGGTCCATTCCGAGATCGCCGGATCGTCCTCGCCGTGCTCGCGTGTGTACCGCCGTGCCGCCAGGCGCGCGTCGGCCATCTCCTGGCGCAGCGCGGCCGCTCTCGTCCCGAGTCCCTCGACGCGGTCGATGACGTCCATCACCAAGTGGAAGCGGTCGAGATCGTTGAGCATCACCATGTCGAACGGCGTCGTGGTGGTGCCGCGTTCCTTGAACCCACGCACATGCAGCTGTGCGTGGTTGGCGTGCCGGTACGTCAGCCGGTGGATCAGCCACGGGTAGCCGTGGTAGGCGAAGATGATCGGGCGGTCGGTGGTGAAGATCGCGTCGAAGTCGCGTTCCGACAGGCCGTGCGGATGTTCCGATTCGGGCTGCAGCCGCATGATGTCGACGACGTTGACCACGCGCACCCGCAGGTCGGGCAGCTTGCGGCGCAGGATGTCGGCCGCGGCCAGCGTCTCGAGCGTGGGGATGTCGCCCGCGCAGGCCAGCACGACATCCGGCTCATCCGAAGTGTCCGAGCTTGCCCAGTCCCAGATGCCGAGCCCGCGGGTGCAGTGTGCGATCGCCTCGTCCATCGTCAGATAACTCAGCGCGGGTTGCTTCCCTGCGACGATGACGTTGACGTAGTGGCGGCTGCGCAGGCAGTGATCGGCGACCGAGAGCAGCGTGTTGGTGTCCGGCGGGAGGTATACACGGACCGCCTCGGGTCGCTTGTTGGCGACGTGGTCGATGAAGCCGGGATCCTGGTGCGACGCTCCGTTGTGGTCCTGGCGCCACACGTGCGAGGTCAGCAGATAGTTCAGCGACGCGATGGGTCTGCGCCACGGCAGCGCCGCGCTGCTGGTCAACCATTTCACGTGCTGGTTGAGCATCGAGTCGACGATGTGCACGAACGCCTCGTAGCAGCTGAACAAACCGTGGCGTCCGGTCAGCAGATAGCCCTCCAACCAGCCCTGGCAGAGGTGCTCGGACAGCACCTCCATGACGCGGCCGTCGGGGGCGAGGTGCTCGTCGTCGGGGCCGGTTGCCGCGAGCCAGGTCTTGTCGGTCGCCTCGAACACCGCCGAGAGCCGGTTGGAGGCGGTCTCGTCGGGTCCCATGAGGCGGAACCGGTCCTGGTTGCGGGTGATCACGTCGCGCAGGAACTCACCGAGAACCTGCGTGGCCTGCGAGCTGGTCGTGGCGGGCTTGTCGACGGGCACCGCGTAGCCGGTGAAGTCGGGGAGATCGAGATCGCGTAGCAGCAGGCCGCCGTTGGCGTGCGGGTTGGCGCTCATCCGCCGGTCACCGGACGGCGCCTGCGCGCGCAGTTCCTGGCGCAGCGCCCCGGTGTCGTCGAACAGTTCGTGCGGGCGATAGCTGCGCAGCCACTCTTCGAGCTGTGCCATGTGGTCGGGGTTGGTACGGGTCTGTGCCAGCGGCACCTGATGGGAGCGCCACGTGCCTTCCACCTTGGTGCCGTCCACCTCGGCCGGGCCGGTCCACCCCTTGGGGGTGCGCATGACGATCATCGGCCACAGTGGCCGCCCGGATTCGTCGTCGAGGCGTGCCGCGCGCTGGATCGCGGCGATCTGGTCGAACGCCTCATCCATCGCGATCGCCAACTGCTGGTGCACGTTCGCCGGGTCGTCACCGGCGACCGTGATGGGGCGGTAGCCGTAACCGAGGAACAGCGATTCGAGTTCCTCTTGCGGAATCCGTGCCAGCACAGTGGGATTCGCGATCTTGTAGCCGTTCAGGTGCAGGATCGGCAGCACCGCGCCGTCGGTGACGGGGTCGAGGAACTTGTTGGAGTGCCAACTCGCCGCCAGCGGTCCGGTTTCGGCCTCGCCGTCGCCGACGACGCAGGCCACCACGAGGTCGGGGTTGTCGAATGCCGCGCCGTAGGCGTGCACCAGCGCGTACCCGAGTTCACCGCCCTCGTGGATCGAGCCCGGTGTCTCGGCCGCCACGTGGCTGGGAATGCCTCCTGGAAAGGAGAACTGCCTGAACAGCTTTCGCATGCCGCCGACGTCCTGTCCGATGCCCGTGTACACCTCGCTGTACGTGCCCTCCAGGTACGCGTTGGCCACCAGGCCGGGGCCGCCGTGCCCGGGACCGGTGATGTAGATGACGTTGGCGTCCCGTTCGCGGATGATGCGGTTGAGGTGCGCGTAGATCAGGTTCAGGCCCGGAGTCGTACCCCAGTGTCCGAGTAGCCGGGGCTTGATGTGTTCGGCCGCCAGCGGTTCGGTCAGCAGCGGATTGTCGAGGAGATAGATCTGGCCGACAGACAGGTAGTTGGCCGCGCGCCAGTACGCGTCGAGCTGTTCGAGTTCCGTGTCGGTCAGCGCCGGGGATGTGGTGGCGTCACTCATGACTTCCATCGTGAGGGTCGAAGGTGAATGGTGTGGGTCAACCGTGCGATCTCGTGGTACCCGTTCGGGGACCGGTCCTCGAGTACCCCCAGCGGCGTGAATCAACCGAGCGCCCGGGTGCCCCCGGCCGGTGCCGGGATTCGCGTCACCGCGGTTGGGTCCCTCAGCCTTTGCCGATGTGGGTGATCCGGCGCGGTCGCGGCCGCCGCCGAGCAGCTCGGCGCGCACGGCCCGTGGTCGGGCGACCGGTTGCTGGCGCGGTCGGACACCAGCGTCGCGGTCGCGCCGTGGTGTCCGCCGGTGTAGCTTGCCCGCCGACTCACGTGCATCGACGCCGGGGGTCGGCGAGCTGCTGGAAGGAATCAGCGGGGCGACCGAGCCCAGGGCGGGGCGACCCGATTGAATACGTTCCTGTGTCGGTGAATCGAACGCCCGTGCTGATCGGGTACGGCCAGGTCAATCAGTACGAGGTGAACCCGTCCGCCGAACCCGTGGACCTCATGACCGAGGCGGCCAGAAGGGCCGCCGATCCTCGCGTGCTGCAGGCGGTGGACTCCGTGCGTGTGGTCAACCTGCTGTCGTGGCGGTACCGCGACCCGGGACTGCTCCTGGCGCAGCGCATTCGCGCGCACCGAGCGCGGACACGTTACACCGGTATCGGCGGAAACGTGCCCCAGACCCTCGTCAACGAGGCGTGCCGGGACCTGCAGGCCGGGCGCGCCGAGGTGGTCCTCATCGCCGGTGCCGAGACGTGGCGCACGCGCAGCCGTCTGCGCGCCCGCGGCGTGCGCCCGGAGTGGACCCGCCAGGACGACAGCGTGCCTGTTGCCCGGGGCGGTGACGACAACGTGCCGATGGCCGGGGATGCCGAGATCCGGATCAAGCTGGACCGCCCTGCGTTCGTGTATCCGATGTTCGAGCAGGCGATCCGGATAGCTGCGGGGGAGACGCCCGGCGAGCACCGCACCCGCATCGGTGAGTTGTGGTCGCGGTTCAGCGCCGTGGCCGCGCAGAATCCGCACGCCTGGAGCCGCGAGGCTCTGACCGGCGAGCAGATCACGCGAACGGGGCCGGACAACCGGATGGTCAGCTGGCCGTACCCGAAGCTCATGAACTCCAACAACATGGTCGACCAGGGTGCGGTGCTGGTCCTGACCACCGTGGAGACCGCGACGTACCTCCAGATCCCCATGGACCGTTGGGTTTACCCGTACGCCGGCACGGATTCACATGACACCTACGCGATCGGCGAACGCGCCGAGTTCCACCGCTCCCCGGCCATCCGCATCGCCGGTCGCCGGGCGCTGGAACTGGCGGGTACCGACATCGACGCGATCGACTTCGTCGACGTGTACTCGTGCTTTCCGTCGGCGGTCCAGGTCGCGGCCGCCGAACTCGGCCTGCCCACCGACGATCCGGCGCGGCCGCTGACCGTCACCGGTGGCCTGACCTTCGCCGGTGGACCGTGGAACAACTACGTCACGCATTCCATCGCCACCATGGCCGAGAGGCTCGTGGCCCGTCCGGGTACGCGGGGGCTGATCACCGCCAACGGCGGGTACCTCACCAAACACAGCTTCGGGGTGTACGGCACCGAGCCACCCACGCAGGAATTCCGTTGGGAGGACGTGCAATCCAGGGTGGACGCGGAGCCAACCCGCAAGCTGGCCGTGGAATGGTCGGGCACCGGCACGGTGGAATCGTGGACCACGCCGTTCAGTCGGGACGGGGTGCCCGAGAAGGCGTTCGTCGCGGTGCGCACCCCGGGCGACGCGCGTACCCTGGCGCTGATCGCCGACGCGTCGCAGGCCGCGGCCACCGTGCGTGAGGACATCGCCGGAGCGCAGGTTCGGGTGCACGCCGACGGGACCGCGACGCTTCTGTGACCCGTTACTTGATGGTGTAGCCGCCGTCGATCACCAGGTCGGCGCCGTTGATCATCGCCGCGGCGTCGGACGCGAGGAACACTGCGGCAGCGGCGATCTCGTCCGGGTAGGCGAACCGGCCCGTGGGGATCAGCTTCTTGAGGGCGTCTCCGCGTGGACCGTCCCAAGCCTTGTGCCCGAGTTCGGTCAGGACCACGGTGGGGGAGATCGTGTTGACGCGCACGCCGCGGCCGCCCCATTCGGCGGCAAGCACTTTCGAGACCCCGACCACACCGAACTTCGATGCGCAGTAGGCCACGTGCTGATCGAGTGCCACGGTCGCGGCCTGGGAGGCCATGTTGACGATGGCGCCTCCGCCGGAGTCGAGCATCCGCTTGCCCACGGCCTGGCACATCAGGAAGGTGCCGCGCAGGTTGATGTCGATGGTGGTGTCCCAATCCTGAAGGGACAGTTCTTCGGCCGGCGCCAACCGGGCGATGCCTGCACTGTTCACCAGGATGTCGATGCGGCCGAACTCCTTTGCGACGGCGTCAACGGCGCTCTGCACGGATTCCGCGTCGGCGACATCGCACGCGAAGCCACGATGGGCACCCTGGAGGCGACCGGGGTCACCACCCAGTTCGCCGGCGATCCGCTCCGCGCCTCGGGCGTTGAGATCGACCGCGGCGATGCGGGCGCCCTTGGCGGCGTAGGCGCCGGCGATCGCGGCGCCGATCCCGGACGCGGCACCGGTCACCAGTGCCGTCCGGCCGTCGAGCCGGAAATCAAAGTCCACCGAGAGTTCTTGTGCCTGAGTCATATTCGCTACGCGCCTTCCTCGTTTGCGGGTCCGTCGAGTACCGCAGCGGCGATCTCGACGTCGGTGACCAGTGATGAGACCATTCCCGACCGCAGCACCGCGCGGGTGGCCGCGATCTTCTCCGGACCGGTGGCGATCGCGATCACGGTCGGGATCGCCCGCAGCGTGGCCTCGTCGATGCCCATCCGGCGGTCGTCGAGGCCGGGCAGGCGGTTGCCGTCGGCGTCGAGCAGCAGCGCGCACGATTCGGCGCACACGCCCGCGACCTCCAGTGCCTCCACCTCGGCCGTCGTCAGTGAGCTGTGCACCTGCGAGGCGCCATCGACCCAGGCGCCCACCGAGACGATCGCGCAGGTGACCTTCGAGTGCTGCGCGAAGGTGTCCTGGATCTGTTGGTTGCCCGCCAGGCTGGCGGCGGTGCGGGCGTCGGACACCACGAGCGGGGCGTACAGCGGCCACGTCTGACCGCCGCTGACCTCGCTGATCCGGCGGACCAGGTCGACGCCGTTGTGGGTGATCGCCCCGGCCATGCCGGTGAGTTGGACGACGTCGCAGTGCGGAAGCGTGGTGAGGTGGTCCGCGATGTGCGCCAGCGTGCGCCCGCAGTCCACCCCGATCACGTCGCCGGCCCGCAGGATCGACTGCAGCAACTCGGCTGTCGCCTTGGCGACCGCGGCGACCCGCTCATCGGTGCCCGCCGGATCCGCGGTCCTGACATCGCTCGGACTGTCGGTGGTGGTCATCACGGCGTACGCGTGCTGGAGCCCATAGCGCCGTTGCAGCGTGGTGGACAACTCGACGTCGATGGATCCGGGGTTGTGGATCTTGATCTCGACCATGCCGGATTCGAGCGCTTCGTCGAGCATGCGGGCGACCTTGAACCGGGAGATGCCGAATTCCTCGGCGATCTGGACGCGGGTCCGTCCTTCCAGGTAGTAGCGGCGCGCGATCACCGCGCGTTGGAACAGCTCGTCGGGTCCCATGCCGCATCTCCCTTCGCCGTGCCGGCCGCTGTGCACCGTCGTTCTGCACATATGTGCAGACGCGTTGACATGTGAGCATAGAGCATTGCATGATCCACATCACAAGCATCAGATGAGAACCCGTGTGAACAGATGAGCAACTCGATGTGGAGGCGGAGCGCGCATGCAGAACGATGACACCGATCTGGCGAAATTGGCCGGTGCGGTGTTGTCACGCGAGGCCGCCGCGGTCGAGGCGCTGACCACCCGTGTCGAGTCCGGCGTGGTCACCGTGGCCCGACGCATGCTCGCGATCACCGGCAAGGTCATCACCACGGGATCGGGCACCTCGGGGATCATGGCCGAACGTCTCGCGCACCTGCTGTCGGTGTGCGGCACCCCGGCCGTGTACCTGCCGTCGATGGACGCGCTGCACGGCGGGATGGGCGCGATCACCGAAGACGATCTGGTGCTCGCGATCTCGAAGACCGGTCAGTCCGGAGAGCTCACACAGTTGGCGCAACGCCTGGCGGGCCGCGGTGTGTCGGTGGTCGCGATCACCGAACGCCCCGATTCACCCTTCGCCGCGGCGGCGGCCGAGGTGGTGGCGCTGCCGCCGACGGCCGCGGGCGCCGATCCGGGTGACATGATCGCCATGGCCAGCACGCTCGCGGTCGGCGCTTGGGGCGACGCGTTGGCCGTGGTGGCCATGGCGCTACGGGGGCACACCATGCGCGACGTCGTCGACAGCCATCCCGCGGGTGGTGTCGGCGCTCGCGGACAGCGTCCGGGTGACGAGTCGGCGCCGGTGGTGCTCGCATGACCGACATGGCCGTACTCGGTGTGGATTCGTCCACCCAATCGTGCAAGGTGGAGATCCGCGAACTCACCAGCGGCCGCCTGCTCGGAACCGGTTCGGCCGCACACCCGGCCGCCTACCCACCCAGCAGCGAGCAGCATCCGCGGGATTGGGTCGCCGCGTTCATCGCTGCGACGCACGCGGCACTGGCCCGGTGCGCATCGGTGCCCGAGATCAAGGCCATCGCGGTGGCCGCCCAGTGCCACGGGTTGGTATTGCTCGACGAGCACGGAGACCCCTTGCGGGCAGCCAAACTCTGGAACGACACCACGGGTGCTCCCCAGCTGGCCGAGTTGACCAAACGCATCGGCGCGCAGCGGTGGATCAGCAGCGTCGGTTCGCTACCCACCGCGGCGTTCACGATCGCGAAATTGGCCTGGATCGCACAGCACGAGCCGCAGGTCCTGGACCGCACCGCGACACTGCTGTTGCCGCACGACTACCTGACCTTCTGGCTCACCGGTGCCCGTGTCACCGACCGCTCCGACGCCTCAGGCACCGGATTCTTCAACACCGAAGCGGGCCGATGGATCACCGAGTATCTCGAACTTGCGGCCGGTGCCCGTGACTGGCGTGCCATGCTCCCGGCGGTCCTGGGTCCGTGCGACCGCGCCGGAACCGTGCGCGCGGCGGCCGCGCAGGCCCTCGGGATCGAATCCGACGGATCCGACATCGTCGTGGCCGCAGGCGGGGGCGACCAGCACGCGGCCTACCTCGGACTCGGCCTGCGCGATGGCGACCAGTACATCGGGATCGGCACCTCGGGCGTGGTGGCAACCTCAAGCCGCACAGCGGTTTTCGACCCGAGCGGCATGGTCGACGGGGTCGCCGATCTCACCGGCGGATACCTGCCGCTGGTCAGCACGCTCAACGCGGCACGCGTCGGCGAGACCGGGGCCCGGCTGCTCGGCACCGACCTGGCCGGTCTGGCCGAGCTCGCTCTGGCCGCAGGCCAGAGCCAGGGACCGGTGCTCGTCCCGTTCCTCGACGGCGAGCGCAAGCCCGATCGCCCCTCGGCCCGCGGCGGGTTCGTCGACATCACCTCGCACACCACGCGCGAAGAACTGGCCAGGGCTTTCGTCGAGGGGCCGTTGCTCTCGCTGATGAGTGCACGCGACAGCCTGCGGGCCTGTGGAGTCGACGTGAGCGGCGGTGCGGTCGCGGTCGGCGGGGGCACACGTTCGGCAGCCACCCTGCAGCTGCTGGCAGACCTGCTCGACGACGAGGTGACCGTGCTCGACGCCGACGAGGCCACCGCCCGCGGGGCGTGCGTGCAGGCCGCCGCAGTGGCCGCGCAACTGGATGTGGGCGGACTCACCGACCTCGCGAAACGCTGGCAGCCCGAGGTGCGGACAAGCGCCACACCGCGCGCGACGGGGCGTGACCTGGCCGCGTTGCGTGCCCGGTGGTCCGAACTGGCGGCCGCACCCGTACTCGATGCGGAGGCACGACCGTGATCGCGCCATGGTGCACCGAATATCCGGGCCGGATCTTCGGATCCGTATACGCCGCGCCGCCACCGCAGCGCACCGCATTCGCCCGCGCTCTGGCCGCGCACGGTCTCGGCGTCCACATCGACGTCATGGCCGACCGCGAGGGATTGCCCGCCGGCGTCAGTCTTCGGGAACTGCACGACATCTCGGCTCGGCCTGGACCCGTCGACGTGCATCTGATCGGGTCCGCGGCGTTCGCCGACGACGTGCTGTCCGACGTGCTGCGCGCACGTCCGGCAAAGGTGATCCTGCCGTGGGAGGCGTTCGACCGAGCGCGTGCCGACACGATCCGCTCCGCCGGTGCGCAGGCCTGGATCGCGGTCTGGCGGGAATGGGCGGCAGACGGTGCGGCGCCGCCGTGGCCGGCCCAACCCGACGGGGCCCTGGTGATGCTGATCGAGCCGGGCACCCGTGATCTGTGCCAGCCGGACCGGTTGGGCATCGCCGCAGCCTGTGCCGCTCACGTGCCGGTGATCGTCGATGGCGGTGTCACCGAAGACCTTGCGCCGCTGTGTGTCACGGCCGGTGTCGACATGGTGGTCGGAAGGGCGCTGCTCGCCGACCCGCCGAAAAAAGACCTGACAGAAAGGACATGAGATGAACGCCGTCGCAGCCGATTCGCGTGGCACGATGCGCGCGAGCGTGATGACCGGGGTGGGCACCCTGGTGGTGGAAGACCGGCCGGTGCCGTCACCGGGCCCGCACGAGGTGCTCGTCGAGGTCGCCGCGGTCGGGGTCTGTGGCTCGGACGTGCACTACTACCGGCACGGTCGCATCGGCGACTTCGTGGTCGAGGAGCCGATGATCCTCGGTCACGAGCTGTCGGGACGGATCGCGGCCGTCGGCGAGGGTGTCGACCCGGCGCGTGTGGGTCAGCGTGTCGCGGTGGAGCCCCAGCATCCCTGCCGCCGCTGCAAGCAGTGCAAGGCCGGGCGCTACAACCTGTGCCCCGAGATGAAGTTCTACGCGACACCGCCGGTCGACGGTGCGTTCTGCCGCTACGTCACCATCGACGACGACATGGCCCACGCCGTACCGGATTCCATCTCCGATGACGCCGCGGCCCTGCTCGAGCCGCTGTCGGTGGCCATCACCACCATGCGCAAGGCCGGTGTCGTCCCGGGATCGTCGATCCTGATCGCGGGCGCCGGTCCCATCGGGGTCATCTGCGCGCAGACCGCGCGCGCCTTCGGCGCCTCCCGGATCGTGGTGTCGGACCTGGTGGCACAGCGCCGTGAGCGGGTGCTGCGGTTCGGCGCCACCGAGGTGCTCGACCCGACGGTCGACGACGTCGCCGCGCTGGATCCCAAGGTCGACGCGTTCGTCGACGCCAGCGGTGCCGCACCGGCGGTCGTCTCGGGTATCAAGGCGGTCGGCCCGGCGGGCAACGTCGTTCTGGTCGGAATGGGCGCCGACGACGTGTCGCTGCCCGTCGGCTACATCCAGAACATGGAGATCAACGTCACCGGCGTCTTCCGGTACACCGACACCTGGCCTGCGGCAATCCATCTCGTCAGTTCGGGGGCGGTCGATCTGGACGCGCTGGTCACCGGTCGCTACGACCTCGACCATGTCGCCGATGCCCTCGACAGCGACACCGACCCCGAGAGCCTCAAGTCGATCGTGGTCCCGAAATGAAAGAGAGTCCCCTCATGGATGTGCGTTCCCCGTTCGATCTGAGCGGACGCACCGCACTGGTGACCGGCGGTAACCAGGGCCTGGGCAAGGCATTCGCGACGGCACTGGCGCAGGCCGGTGCCCGCGTGGCCTTCTCCGGCCGCAATGCCGAGCGCAACGAGAAGACGGCAGCAGAAGCCGCCGCCGCCGGGCACGACATGCACGCGATCACCGCCGACATCACGAAAGCCGAAGATGTCGAACAGATGACGGCCGACGCCATCGCGGCGCTCGGTCACATCGACATCCTGGTCAACAACGCGGGCACCTGCTACCACGGTGAGTCGTGGTCGGTCACCGAACAGCAGTGGGACGACGTGTTCGACCTCAATGTCAAGGCATTGTGGGCGTGTTCGCTCTCGGTCGGCTCGCACATGCGCGAGCGTGGCAGCGGTTCGGTGGTCAACATCGGCTCGATGTCGGGCATCATCGTCAATCGCCCACAGATGCAACCGGCGTACAACGCCTCGAAGGCGGCGGTCCACCACCTCACGAAATCCCTTGCCGCCGAATGGGCACCGCTCGGGATCCGCGTGAATGCGCTGGCTCCGGGTTACGTGAAGACCGACATGGCGCCCGTCGACCGGCCGGAGTTCAAACGGCACTGGATCGATGACACACCGCAACTGCGGTATGCGACGCCCGAGGAGATCGCGCCGAGTGTGGTCTTCCTGGCCAGCGACGCGGCTTCGTTCATCACCGGCTCCGTGCTGGTCGCGGACGGCGGGTACACCGTATGGTAGCCACCGGCACCCAGACCGTCGCCGCGATCCGACGAGTCATCGTCAACGCACTCGACGACGTCGAGATCGAGACGGTGCCACAACCGGAACCGGGCCCCGGCGAGGTGCGCGTGCGCACCACGCTCGTGGGTATCTGCGGATCCGATCTACACGCCGCGTGCGGCCGTCATCCGTTCATCGACCTGCCGTATCGGCCCGGGCACGAAGCCGTCGGCGTGGTGGAGGCGCTGGGTGAGGGGGTCGACGAATCCTGGCAGGGCGCGCGGGTGGCCGTCGAACCGAACCTCGCATGCGGCACGTGCACGCAGTGCCGTGACGGGCGTTACAACATCTGCCGTGATCTGCGGGTGTTCGGTTGCCAGACGCCGGGTGCCCTCGCGGACTCGTTCGTCATCGGCGTCGACCGGCTCGTGGTGCTCAACGACGATCTCGACGACCGCCACGCGATCCTCATCGAGCCGTTGGCCACCCCGGTCCACACCGTGCGCCGGGCCGAGAAGGTCGTCGGTGATCTGGCGGACCGTGGCGTCGTCGTGATCGGCGCCGGACCCATCGGCCTGTTCGCACTGCTGGCCGCCCGCCATGCCGGCGCGCGCGTCGTGGTCGCCGACCTGCTCGAGTCCAAGCGGGCTCGTGCCGAAAGGCTCGGCGCCATCGGCACTTTCGACCCGACCGCGCCGAACGCCGTCGCGACGGCGTTGGAGCTGCTCGGTGGTCCTGCCGCGGTGGTGATCGACTGTGTGGCGCGGGAGAGTTCGGTGGCGCAGGCGGTCGACCTTGTCGACAAGGGCGGCGCGGTGATGATCGTCGGCGTCGCCGAGGGCGCCACCCCGGTTCCGCTCGGGCTGATCCAGGACCGCGAGATCGCGCTGATCGGCAACCTGATGTACGTCCGTGACGATTTCACCGCCGCCGTCGAGATGCTCGAATCGGGCGTGGTTCCGGTCGGTGAGATCATCAGCGCCGAGTACGACTTCGACCGCGCCGGCGAGGCGTTCGCCGCCTCGGCCGACGGCGAGAACGTGAAAGTCCTGGTCTCGATGGGAAACCCGTCATGAGTCCCGATGTTCTGCTCGAATGCACCGACATCCACAAGAGTTTCGGCGGAGTGCCGGTACTCAAGGGCATCAGCCTGCAACTCGAACCGGGCACGGTGACGGCCCTGGCCGGTGAGAACGGCGCGGGCAAGTCCACGCTGATGAAGATCATCTCCGGGCAGTACAGTGCCGACCACGGAGAGGTGTCCGTCAAGGGTGCGACGCTGGCCCCCGGCAACACGCGCGACGCGGTCCGGCACGGTGTCGCGATCGTCCCGCAGGAGCTGGCGTCCATCGAGGACATGACCGTCTACGAAAACCTGTTCGTGGGACGGGAACTCAAGCGCGGGCCGTTCCTGAACCGGCGCGCGATGATCGCCGAGGCCAAGGAGACCCTCGCGGTCTTCGACGTCGGCATCTCGCCGACCGCCCGCATGGGCAGCCTGCCGGTGGGCCTGCGCCAGATCGTCGAGATCGTCAAGGCGGCCCGCACCGGGGCGCAGGTGGTCATGCTCGACGAGCCGACCTCGGCCATCTCCGAGCGCGAGGTCGAGGGGCTGTACAAGATCGTTCGCCGGTTGCGTGACCATGGCGTGGCGATGGTCTACACCACCCACAAGATGGCCGAGATCCGCGCGATCGCCGATCGCGTCGTCGTGCTGCGCGACGGTGGGCTGATCCTCGACAAGCCGATCGACGGCGTGTCCGACGACGACATCGTGACCGCGATGATCGGCCGCGAGCTCGAGGCGCTGTTCCCCGACCGCCCAGAACCCGGGGCAGAGACCGTGCTCGAGGTGCGTGACCTGCAGGTCGAAGGCGCCACGGCACCGGTGTCGTTCTCGGTGCGCGCCGGTGAGATCGTCGGCCTCGCGGGTCTGGTCGGCGCCGGACGAACAGAGTTGCTGGAGGCGATCTTCGGTGCCCGCCGCAGCACGGCAGGTGACGTGGTGGTACGCGGCCGCAGCGTCAAACGCAACCAGCCCGCGGCCGCGATCTCCGCGGGCATGGCGATGGTGCCCGAGGACCGCAAGCTGTCGGGGGCCGTTCTGTCGATGAGCGTGCTGGACAACGGCACGCTGCCGCGCCTGTCGTCGTTCAGCATCGCCGGTTGGCTGCGTGGCAAGGCCCGTACCGAGGCCGTGTCGGAGGTGATGTCGTCGGTGCGACTGCGCAGCCGTGGGCTCGGCCAGGAGGTCGGCACGCTGTCCGGCGGCAACCAGCAGAAGGTTGTGCTGGCGCGGTGGCTGACCGGCAAGGTCAACGTCCTGCTGCTCGACGAGCCCACCCGCGGCGTCGACGTCGGCGCCCGCAGCGAGATCTACCGCATCATCACCGAATTCGCCGCACAGGGCATGGCCGTGGTGATGGCGTCCTCGGACATGCCCGAAGTCGTCGGCCTGTCCCACCGCGCCTTCGTCATGCGCGGCGGCGCACTGGTCGGCGAGCTCGATCGAGACGCGCTCGACCATCCCGAGGTCCAAGAGTCGGTGTTCCGGTTGGCCACCGCACTGGACGCCAGAAGTGACCAGACAAGCCAGGAGATCACATCGTGACCACCGATCTGAAACCCGACGACGCCGTGCCGGAATCCTCCGGCGCCGCCACCGTCACCTCACCGACCACGGGCGAGCCGGTCCGGCTGTTCAGCCGTGACTGGGCCGCAGGTATCGCGGTGCGCTACTCGATGGTGATCGTGATGCTGCTCGTGATCGCGTACTTCAGCTACCGCAGCGCCCGTTTCGCCACGCCCGACAACCTCGTCACCATCCTCGTCGCCGCGGCGCCGTTCGCGCTCATCGCGCTCGGCCAGACCCTGGTGATCCTGACCGGCGGGATCGACCTGTCGGTCGGCAGCGTCATCGCGGTGTCCGCCATGGCCGGGGCCGCCACCGCGAAAGCCAACCCCGGACAGGTGTGGCTGACCGTGCTGGTGTCGATGCTGGTGGGTCTCGCGGTGGGCTGCGTCAACGGATTCCTGGTGTCGCGCATCAACGTTCCCCCGTTCATCGCCACACTGGGCACACTCACCGCGGGATCGGGTCTGGCGTACGTGATCGGCGGTGGTGCACCGATCAACGGACTACCGCCGGAATTCGGATCCATCGCCAACACCAAGATCCTCGGCCTGCAGATCCCGGTGCTGCTGATGATCATCGGCATCATCGCGCTCGCCATCATCATGAAGCGCACCACCTACGGCATGCGGGTCTACGCCGTGGGTGGCAACCGCCACGCCGCCGAGATCGCGGGCATCAACGCCAAGAACGTGCTGTTCAGCGTCTACGCGTTCTCGGGTCTGCTCGCCGGCCTGTCGGGAGTGATGCTGGCCTCCCGCGTCATCTCGGGTCCGCCCAACCTCGGTCAGGGTTACGAACTCGACGCCATCGCGGCGGTCGTGATCGGCGGCGCGAGCCTCATGGGTGGCCGCGGCACCATCTGGGGTACCGCGCTGGGTCTGTTGATGATCCAGACCCTCAACAACGGCCTGGACATCCTCGTGGTCCCGGCCTACTGGCAGGACGTCATCAAGGGCGTGCTGATCGTCGCCGCGGTCGCGGTCGACGTGTGGTCGTCCCGACGACGAACTTGACGGCGCCACGTGACGGCACCACAGAAACCATCAACCCCCGAAAATGAGAGAGAAGGCAGATGAGACTGGGAACAACGGTGTTCGCGATCGCCTCGGCGGCGACGCTGGGTCTGGGTCTGACGGCGTGCGGCGCGGGTGACCCCGCCGCGAACAGTGACACCACGCGCATCGGCGTGACGGTGTACGACATGAGCTCGTTCATCACCGCGGGCAAGGAAGGGATGGACGCCTACGCCAAGGACAACAACATCGAGTTGATCTGGAACTCGGCCAATCTGGATGTCTCCACCCAGGCCAGCCAGGTCGACTCCATGATCAACCAGGGTGTGGACGCGATCATCGTCGTTCCGGTACAGGCGGATTCGCTCGCACCGCAGGTCGCCGCGGCCAAGGCCAAGGGCATCCCGCTGGTCCCGGTCAACGCCGCTCTCGACAGCAAGGACATCGCGGGCAACGTGCAGCCCGACGACGTGGCCGCCGGTGCGCAGGAGATGCAGATGATGGCCGACCGCCTCGGCGGCAAGGGCAACATCGTGATCCTGCAGGGCCCGCTGGGACAGTCCGGCGAACTGGATCGCAGCAAGGGCATCGAGCAGGTGCTGGCCAAGTACCCCGACATCAAGGTGCTGGCCAAGGACACCGCGAACTGGAAGCGCGACGAGGCCGTCAACAAGATGAAGAACTGGATCTCGGGCTTCGGTCCGCAGATCGACGGTGTGGTGGCGCAGAACGACGACATGGGTCTCGGGGCGCTTCAGGCGCTCAAGGAGTCCGGCCGTACGGGGGTGCCGATCGTCGGCATCGACGGTATCGAGGACGGTCTCAACGCCGTCAAGAGCGGTGAGTTCATCGGCACCTCCCTGCAGAACGGCACCGTCGAACTCGCGGCCGGGCTCGCGGTGGCCAACCGCCTCGCCAAGGGCGAACCCGTCAACACCGAGCCGGTCTACATCATGCCCGCGATCACCAAGGACAACGTCGACGTCGCGATCCAGCATGTGGTGACCGAGCGTCAGAAGTTCCTCGACGGTCTGACCGAGCTGATCAACAAGAACCTCGAAACCGGCGACATCGCCTACGAGGGCATCCCCGGCCAGAAGCAACCCTGACCTGATTTTTTCTGCCGAGCAGACGCAAAACTGCCCTGATATCTAGGTTTTCGCGTGGTTTTGCGTCTGCTCGCAACACGACGAGAGGAACACCATGAACATCACGGCCAAGATCGGCGCGGTCGCCGCGGCCGGGGCCCTCGGGCTCGGCCTGACCGCGTGCGGTGCGGGCGACACCGCGGCCAACAGTGACACCAAACGCATCGGCGTGACGGTGTACGACATGAGCTCGTTCATCACCGAGGGCAAGGAGGGGATGGACACCTACGCCAAGGCCAACAACATCGAGCTGGTGTGGAACTCGGCCAACAACGACGTGTCGACCCAGGCCAGCCAGGTCGACTCGCTGATCAACCAGGGTGTGGACGCGATCATCGTCGTTCCGGTGCAGGCGGATTCGCTCGGCCCGCAGGTCGCCGCGGCCAAGGCCAAGAACATTCCGCTGCTCGCGGTGAACGCGGCCCTCGACACCCCCGATCTGGCCGGCAACGTGCAGCCCGACGACGTGGCCGCCGGTGCGCAGGAGATGCAGATGATGGCCGACCGCCTCGGCGGCAAGGGCAACATCGTGATCCTGCAGGGCCCCCTCGGTGGCTCCGGAGAGATCAACCGCGGCAAGGGCATCGACCAGGTGCTCGCCAAGTACCCCGACATCAAGGTGCTGGCCAAGGACACCGCGAACTGGAAGCGCGACGAGGCCGTCAACAAGATGAAGAACTGGATCTCGTCGTTCGGAAACCAGATCGACGGCGTGGTGGCGCAGAACGACGACATGGGTCTGGGTGCCCTGCAGGCCCTGAAGGAGGCCGGTCGTACCGGCGTGCCGATCGTCGGCATCGACGGTATCGAGGACGGTCTCAACGCCGTCAAGAGCGGTGAGTTCATCGGGACCTCCCTGCAGAACGGCACCGTCGAGCTGTCGGCGGGCCTCGCGGTCGCCGACGCATTGGTCAAGGGCGAAGAGGTCAAGACCGATCCGGTCTACGTCATGCCCGCGATCACCAAGGACAACGTCGACGTCGCGATCCAGCACGTGGTGACCGAGCGGCAGAAGTTCCTCGACGGTCTGGTCGAGCTCACGCAGCAGAACCTCAAGACCGGCGACATCGCCTACGAGGGAATCCCCGGTCAGACCCAACCCTGATCCGAAAACGCCAACGACGGGGCCGGTCATCGAATTTCGATGACCGGCCTCGCCGCGTATCAGGGCGTCGCGGGTTCGCGCTGCTGCGCCAGCGCCAGCACCTCATCGGTGGTGGGTGGGCTCGGCGGATGGTGCGACAGGCACCATGGGGTCTGGATCTTGTGGAATGCGTTGCCCTCCAACGCCAGATAGAACTGGCCCGAGCGCAGCCTGCTGATGTCGGGGACCAGGCCGCCCTTGACGCGCGCCATCTCCCTGGCGACCGCGATCTGCGCCGGCGAGTTGAGCAGACCGTAGAACTGCGTGGCGGAGTTGCCGGGGATGTGGTTGTGCAGCCCGCGCGGTGACTGCGTCGCGAACACGAGACCGAGCCCGTACTTGCGGGCCTGCGACGACAACGCGAGCGTGCTGTGGGTGCTGGCCGTGGTGTGGCTCGACGGCGCGAAGTTCTGCGCCTCGTCCATCACCAAGAGGCCACCGAGCGGCCGGTTCCCGGCGGGATTGCGTTTGATCCAGGCGAACAACGCCATCTGCAGTTGGTTGACGAACCCCTCGCGCTGCTGCTCATTGGTCAGCCCCACCATGCTGATCACCGAGACCCGCGCCCGATAGCCCGGTGACGGGGTCAGCAGCACACCGGGATCGGCCGCGGTGCCCGCACCGCCGAACAGCGGATCGTTCACGGTTGCCGCGCGCAGGTTCTGGCCGAGCTCTGCCGCGAGCGTGCGTGCGTTGCCCAGTGCGCTGACATCGTCGGGCAGATCGCCGAGCAGGTCGATGAACCCGCTCAACGTCACCGACCGGGACGCGCCGTAGTACCGCAGCGCCTCGCGCAGCACCGCGCGCGACCGGTTGGCCTTCGCGGTGTTCCCGGCGATCAGCGCACGCGGTTCCAGTGCGGCGACCGCGGATTCGACGGCGTCGGAGAACTCGTCGTCGTCATCGAGCACGCTCGCGAAATCGGGGAGCGGATGAAACGACAACGGTCGCCCGGTGGACCGGCGCGGTGTCCACACCACCACCTCGGTGTTGGTGAAGTACTCGTCGCTGCGTTCGTCGTCGGCGGGATTCCATCCCGGCGGCGACTCCGGCCACCGGCTGCCGAGGCGGGACAGGTCGTTGTTGGGGTCGAGCACGATCGACGACACCCCGCGCAAGGCGCACTCCTCGACCAGCCTCCGGATCAGCACGGTCTTACCCGACCCCGAGCCGGCGAAGATCGCGGTGTGCTTGCGCAACGCCGCGAGGTCGACCGAAACCGGTTGCCCGCCAGTGGCATCCACACCGAGAGTGATGGCCGTGGGGGAGTGCTCGATCACCACCGCCGCGGCCGCCGAAGGTTGGGGCACCGACTCGGTTCCCAGCGAAGACGGTTCAACCGGCTCGGGCTCGACACCTGCGATGACACCCGCGGTGTCACCCGCGACATCGCCGAGCGCCGCGCGCAGCAACCCGATCCCGTGGGCGGGTCTGCGGCGGCGCAGCCACCTTGGCAGGTCGGGATGGTTGTCGTCGATGAGGTCGCGCAGGGCCGTCATGGTACGGATGTCGTCGTCGCTCATCGGCAGCACGCGACCACCCACCGCGGTGAACTCGTCGACTATCGCCGCGGTCTTGGAGCCGCGCGGCCACGGCGTGTTGCGCAACAGGAACAGCGTGCGCCGGCTGGGGTTGAGACCCGTTGCCTCCAAAGCCTTGCGGATGCGGTTCTGCACCGCGATGGCGTTACCGGACGCGATCGCGCGAAACGCCCAGTGCCGCTCGTCGTCGGTGGCGGCGTCGAGGCTCTGGCGCAACCGGGCGTGCAGGCCGACGCGCTGGCCCGGCGGCGGATCGGGCCGGAACGTCTGTTCGGCCTCGCCGAGTTCGGTGATCCAGGCCTCCAGCGCCGCCGAGAGCAGTCCCGGCATCGTGGTGTCCTCGCCGTCGGGATCCAGTGCGGCCGCGGTGACCGCCCGGTTGCGGTACTCGACGAAACGGCGGTCCAGTTCGGTCGTGTCGGAGGTTCGGGCGCCCTCGTGGTCCGATTCGTGGGGTTCGGCCACCTCGCCGGTCAGACCGGTCAGTTCCTCGACGGTGTCGCGCTCCAGGCAGCGCCGGATGTGGGCATCGGCGCGTTTGAGCAGTTGCCGCGGCGTGTACTGAGTCGCTTCGTCGAACGCCGACGGCAGGATCGGCCAACTCGGATAGGGCGCGGTGAACCCGGCGGCGCTGTAGGTGGCAGAGAACCGGCGCTCCAGGATCGCACGCCCGATGTCCGGGGTCGGCAGACCCTCCAGCAGCGCCGTGGTGCGGAACCGGTCGTGCACACTGGCGGTGGCCCGATCCTGGATGGCCTCCCACGCCGCGGGCAGGCACGCCACCACCGACACCGTCCGACGCATGGTCTGGCGCACCGACATCAACCCGTGGGCGACATGCTCCAGATCGCGGTTGTCGGGACTCACCTGGCCCGATGCCTCGGCGCGGTCGGAGGTGCGGTCTGAGGACTGGGCCAGCAGCGTGTCGATCTGATCGAGGGCCAGCACGGCGGGACCGGCGAGTGCGACCAGCCTGGAGATGTCACGCGCAGATTCCTGCGGGGTCAGGGTGGGCACGGGAAGACCCCACGCGCCGAGTTCGCGGTCGGCGCCGTCGGTTGCGCCGAGTGTGCCTGTGTTGCCGACCAGGAACGCCTCGCCGATGTCCTGCAGCTCGAGATCGGCGGCGCCCAGCAGGACCAGCGCGCGCAGCGTGTGGTGGGCGCGCTTGACCGTCTGGCGCCGGGCCTTGTGCAGCGCGGTGACGAAGTCGGTGAGGATCTCCGGTGTGAGGTCGTCATCGCCGATGATGGCGCGACGGTTGGCGCGGGAGATGTGGGCGACCGATGCAAGTTCCCACAGGAGATCCTTGAGCTGGGTCTCCCGCTCGGCGCCAGGACGGCCGAGGCTCTCCAGGATGCCCGCACGCGCGGACTGCCAGAAACTCGTGGCGTCGAGGAGTTCGACCAGGAAGAAGAAGCCGCCCGCGGTCTGCACGCGTTCCCGCACCTGACCGAGCAGGTGTGTCTTGCCCGAACCGGCAGGCCCGCGGACCACGACCCCGAGTGGGCTGGAATCGGTCTCGCGTGAGGCGTCGTCGAACGCGGCGAGCACATCGGCCATCGCCCGCTCGTGCAGTCCAGGCACGTGCAGTGCGCCCTGTGAATGCCACAGATCGTCGGCGGTGGGCGCCCAGGTGAGCCTCAGCGCGCTGAGCGCTTCCCGTTCGTGTTGCTGCATCAGGACTCGATCGCGATCAGGTGTTTGTTCTGGTCACCGATGCGCACCGCGGCGGCCCGATCGGTTTCGGTCAGCGTCTTCTGGTTCTCCTCGGGTATGAGGCTCACACCCGGCTGCTGGTAGAGGCTTATCAGTGCCGCGTCGACCTCCTTGCGCGGCAGGTCTGTCACCTCGCCGCGCAGCCGGCTCAGGCTGACCCAGCCTCCTGGCCGGTCGGCCAGCCGAGCGTAGGCGGCCCGCAGGGCCTCTTCCGCGCGTGGCGCGAGCGCATACCCGCTTGCGGTGCCCGGGATCGGCGCTGTGTCGGGAGGGGCAGGGGCGTCGGGCGAGTCGTCCGGCAGGAAGACGTCGGCCGGCGAGAGGTCGGCCCGTTCGAAATGGCGGTGCAGCGCCCTGAGCACCGTGTAGAGCGCGCGGCCCTGACCGGTCGCGCGGGGCGGTGTGTCGGCTTCGAACAGCCGACGGCACAACGCCCAACCGGCGTCGGTGAGTTCATGCACCAACGGCCTGCCCGGGGCGGTCTCGATCAACCCCAACTCGTTGAGCCGTTCACGGCCGGGCTTGTCGAGTTTCGGCCCCAGCCGCTCCAGGTCCGGATTGGGCACCGGCCGCGACTCGGCCATCAGCACCAGCAGAACTGCCTGTTCAGTGCCGGTCAGTTCGTCTGGGGCGACGTTCAACGGGCTCACCTTTCTGCCGTCACGTGTATCGATTGTCGGGGCGCGGGCGGCCTCCTGCACGTTACAGCGAACGTCGGGACGCACGGGAATGCCGACAATATGGCTGACCCACAGCGCATTCCCAGCGCCGCGGCGATCGCGCTGCTCAGCGGGGCGCGTCGAGGGGTTGCTTCGGATCGGCCAGCCGGTCGGGATCGACCGGTTCGCGCGCCCGGATCAACGCCTTGACGTCGTCGAGCACATCCCACACGTTGACGTTCATCCCCGCCAGGACCCGGTTGTCGCCGTCGAGCCAGAAGGCGACGAACTCCCGGCCGGGCACGTCGCCGCGGAACACCACGCGGTCGTAGCTCGGGGCGTGGCCGACGTACTCCATGCCAAGGTCGTACTGATCGGTGAAGAAGTAGGGCAGTTCGGCGTATTCGGCGTCGCGGCCCAACATGCCCGCGACGGCCACCGCGGGCTGCTTGAGCGCGTTGGCCCAGTGTTCGGTGCGGATGCGACCCCCGTACAGCGGGTGGTGCGCCGCGGCTATGTCGCCGACGGCATAGATGTCCGGATCGCTGGTGCGCAGGGACGCGTCGACCAGGACGCCTCCGTCGGCGGTCTGCAATCCGGCCTGTTCGGCCAGCGCGATGTTCGGCGCCGCGCCGACCGCGACCAGCACCGCATCGGCCGAGACAGTGGAGCCGTCGCCGAGGCGCAGTCCGGTCGCGACGCCGTCGGCGGTGGTGATCTCGTCCACGGTCTGCTCCAGCCGCAGGTCCACTCCGTGACCGCGATGCAACTGCGCGAACACCTCGGCGACCTCGGCGCCCAGCGCACCGAGCAGCGGCAGGCGGGCGGTCTCGACGACGGTGACGTCGGCCCCGCGGGTACGTGCACTCGCGGCGACCTCGAGCCCGATCCATCCCGCGCCCACGACCGCAAGCGATGTGCCTTCGGTCAGAACCGAGTTGAGCGCGGCAGCGTCGTCGACCGTGCGCAGATGGTGCACGCCTGCCGCATCCGCGCCGGGAAGCGGTAGCCGCCGCGACTCCGACCCGGTGGCCAACAGCAGCTTGTCGTAGGCCACCGCCGACCCGTCGGGCAGCGTCACGGTGTGGTCGGCGGGGTTGATCGCCCTGACCTCGGTGCCGAGCCGCAGCGCCACGTGGTGATCGCGGTACCACGACGGCGGTTGAACGGTGAACTCATCGAGGGTCTTCTTGCCGGTCAGGTACTCCTTGGACAGCGGCGGGCGCTCGTACGGCAGCTTGTCCTCGGCCCCGAACAGCAGAATTTGACCGTTGAAGTCGTTGTCGCGCAACGCTTCCGCAGCTTTGGCGCCGGCCAGGCCGCCGCCGATGATGACGAATGTGGACGCCCCGGTCATGCCGACTCAGCCTACTCGTGTGCCACGAGTTCCTTGAGCGTTCGGGCGTTCCGGACCGCATGGCCGCCGAGATCGTTGTTGAAATAGACCACCACGCGGTGACCGTCGTGATGCCACCGCAGAATCCGTTCGGCCCACCATCGCAACTGGTCGTCGGGGTACGAACCGGCGTAGATCGACTCATGGGGCGGACCGTGCAACCGGATGTACACCAGCTCGCTCGTGGCCACCGGTTCGCACACCAGGCCGGGCCCGCTCATCACGACATAGGCGGCATTGTGGCGTCGCAGGAGCGCATACACGGCCGGGTGGTCCCACGATGCGTGCCGGAGTTCCATCGCCACCGGGATGTGATCGGGCACCAGCGTCAGGAATTCGTCGAGGAGCGCGTCGTCGCGTTCGAGCGCCGGATGTGGTTGCACCAGCAGGGCTTCGGCGCACCCGTCGAGCACCGACCAGCACCGCACGAATCGCTCGATCCACGGTTCGGGTGAGCGCAGACGGCGGAAGTGGGTCAGACCGCGGTGCGCCTTGACCGACATCGTGAACCCGTCGGGCAACTGGCGGCGCCAGCCGGCGAACGCCGTCTCCTTGGGCCACCGGTAGTAACTGGCATTGAGCTCGACGGTGTCGAACACCTCGGTGTACCGCGACAACCGCGCCGACGACGGTGTGCCCTGCGGATACAACACGTCACGCCAGTGGTCGTAGGACCACCCCGAGGTGCCGATCCGGATCATGTCTCCTCATGGGATGTCGGTGTAGGTCAGGGTGTAACCGTCAGCGGAGAACGTGAAACCTTTGCCGCTCAGCTCACGCACGCACGACACGCCGGTTTCTTCCTGGACGTTGCACCGAAATCCGGCGACCGCAAGGGCTTTGCCGAACGGCAGCGTCTCGACGGTGTCCTGGCTCCCGGTGGGGGAATCGACCGAGAACAGCGGATCTTCGAGTGCCAGGAACCCGGCGTCGTGCTCGCGGTCCACCGCGATCGCGTTTGGCGCCGTGGGTTCGCCGTCGACGATCACCTCGGGCGCGCCCGTGATCGGCAGCCCGGAGCTCAGCCCGTTCGACGATTCACACCCGGCCCGGTCGCGGGGCAGGATCGCGCACTGCCACCGCCCGCTCGGAGTGGTGAAGTAGTAGCCGGTGCGGCCGTCGACGGTCATCGCGTAGTCGGCGGCGTTCACCAGGTTCGTCGTGCCGTACTGCGGGACGGCCGTGGTGGTCGGCGTCGGGGTGCGCGACGGTGCGTCACCGGTGTTGATCACGGCCCCCGATGAGCAGCCGGCGAGCGCACCGGCCGCCAGGACCACCTGGACCACCCTCACGACACAAATCCTCACGGCGCCAGACCCTAGCCCACGCACACCTCGCCGCCGAGAAGCAGAAGCGGCCACAGCGCCGCCACCTGCCCGAACGCGACGAGGTTGGCGCCGGCCGGAAGCCTGGTCAGCAACTGTGCCTCGATCAACTGCACCTGATCGGCATGGAAGAAGCTCCACACCAGGCCGATCGTCAGGTAGGGGATGGCGAGCCACAGCGCGGTTTCGATCATCTGCTCGACAGTGACCTTGTGGCTCATGAGCCGTCGCACTCGGTCCATCAGATCAGCGGCTTGCCGGTACGGATACGTCGGCGCACATCGGCGAGCAGCAGGTAGCTGCCGCCCTGCCGGATGAAGACAGGAAGAAAGCGGTTGCCGAATGCCACCAGCAGGAACAGCCACTCGAACAGGAGCTGCCTGCGGTGGCCCCACGGGATGCCGAGCGCCTCACGGAACACCGGGGCCAGAAATCCCCCGGTGAGGAACGCCAGCAGCGGCCGGAACGGGAGCGCCAGCAGCGGGTTGATCATCGTGAGATCCACCAGATCGCGCAGGTATTTCGCGACGACGTCGTCGATCGCGATCTGCGCGCAGGCGAGGTTCCAGTAGTCGTCGAACCCGGCGCGGGTGGCCGGCCACTGGTCCGGACAAACCTGCAGGGTGGTGCCGAGCGTGGCGGCCGAGCGGTAGAACTGCTCGGCCTGCTCGGAGGTCATCTGGCCCCGCAGCAGTTGATAGATGTCCTCCAAGCCGACGAACAGGCACGCCGCGACCCACATCTGCAGTTCGCGGTCGAATGCGTTGTAGCGCACCGGGCTGTGCGGTCCCGATCGGACCTGTCGGTGCGCACCGTCGACGGCGGCACGGAACGCCGCGCGGTCTTCGTCGTCACCGAGGATCGCGACCGCGAGATAACTGAACGTGGTGCGGGCCCGCTTCCAGGGATGCCTGAGCAGATTGCCGGAGTCCACTGGGCTCTCGACGACGCCGTGGCCGACACCGGGGCGGGCGAGTTGCATGATGACGTTGGCCGCACCCGCGGCGAACGCCCACAGATCCATCGCGTCGGCGATGGTGACGCCTTCCCGGTCGTCCCAGCGTGCGGTGCGGCGGTTGACCGAGATCCGGGTGCGCGTGGTGTCGGCCATATCAGCTCATACAGACGTTGCCGAACAACAACACCGGCCAGGACACGATCGAACCGAGGAACGACACCACGGCGTCCACGCGGTCCATGCCTGCGAGATGATCGTTGTGGGTCGACGACCAGAGCAAGCCGACAGCCAGGTAGGGCACCGCGAGGATGATCGCGGTGCCGATCCATTCGGCGATCGTCATCTGGAAACCGAGGATCTTGCGTACTGCGGTCAGCATGTCACCATTCCCCCCACCCACGCTCGACGACGTTGCCGGCGTCCCTATGTTAATGGCGATTCTCCTGGGGGTGCGGTGAATCGGCGCGATCCGACCTCGGTTTCGCGTGATCGCACGGCGCATGCGGTCAGCTCGTCGCGTGCTCCTGGGTTCGGCTCACCTGCCTGCGCAGGTCGTCATCGAGCGTGGTGCGCACGAGCGCGGCCGCGAGTTCGGCGGTGCGCCGGCCGGCGAGTTTCTCCAGCGCCGCGGGGTCGGCGGGCAGGCCGAGGTCCCGCGCCGCCTCGAGGGTGCGCTCGTCGAAGAACGGCCGCACCCACGTCCAGGTGTCCTGCACCTCGCGCAGGAAGATGTCGGCACCGGTGTCGCCGATACCCTTGAATTCCTTCAGCAGTCGCCGTGCCGCATCGACGTCGCGGTCGGCTTCGGCGGCGAGACGACGAAGGTCACCGCCGTAGCGGTCGGTCACCAGGGTGGCCATGTCGGTGAGGCGGGTCGCCGAGCTCTCGTCGTACCGGACGTAGTGGGCGCGGCCGAACGCCTCGATGAACTCGTGCCGCTCGGCGCCGAGGACGGCCGACGGGGTGCGCAGGCCGCTGCCGAACAGCTCGCGTGCGGCGGCCGTGGCGAGGCCCGCGTCGATCGGCTTGCTGGCCAGCATGCACAGCACCAGCAGCTCGAACAGCGGCATTGGTTTGTCGGCCAAGTGGATGCCCGCGTCGTCGGCGTAGGTACGGCCCGCGGCGTCCAGCAGTCGGCGGACCACGTCTTTCCGGGCGTCTTTCCGGGCGTCTTTCCGGGCGTCCTTCACGGTGTCCTTCTCGGTGGTCATGAAGTGGCGCGTACCCGGTGGGGGCGAGGCGAAACTCCGGCCGTGTCGCACCGCAGTTCCACCGGCTACTGCGCACTCAGACCGAGCGCGAGCGGGTCACTCCGAGGATTTCAGCTCCTCACGGAACGCGGCCTCCCGCGCCAGGTGACGCGGACGCTTGCGCAGCACCGCCCACGCGATGCCCAGCACGATGAACCAGACCGGCGTCACCAGCAGGGCCTGCAGCGTGTCGGCCTTCTGGGTGAATGCCCACACCAGGAACACGAAGAACGCCAGCACGACCCAGCACATCACCACCCCACCCGGCATCTTGAACGCGGACTCCGCGTGCCGCTGCGGCCGGCGTCTGCGGTACACCAGGTAGCTGCTCAGGATGATCGTCCACACGAACATGAAGCACAGCGACGAGATCGTGGTCACCAGGGTGAACGCTTCGATGATCGAGTCGCCGACCGCGACCATCACGACGCCGGACAGCAGGAACACCCCCGACAGGAACAGTGCGTTCGCGGGGACCCGCCGGGACGTGAGCCGGGCGAACCGGCCGGGCGCGTCGCCTTCGCTGGCCAGGCCGTAGACCATGCGGGACGTCGAGTAGATGCCGGAGTTGGCCGACGACGCCGCCGAGGTCAGCACCACGAAGTTGACCACCGACGCGGCGATGCCCAACCCGGCGAGGCTGAACATCGCCACGAACGGGCTGCGCTCCGGGCTGATCTCACGCCACGGGGTCACGGCGATGATGACCGTGAGCGCGGCGACGTAGAACAGCATCACGCGCACGGGGATCGAGTTGATGGCCCGCGGCAGGTTGCGCTCGGGGTCCTTGGCCTCGGCGGCGGTGGTGCCCACGAGTTCGATACCGACGAACGCGAACGTCGCGATCTGGAAGCCTGCGACGAATCCCATCGGACCGGTCGGGAAGAAGCCGCCGTCGTTCCACAGGTTCTCGAAGCTCGCGACGGCCCCGTTGGGCGCGGTGAAGTGGCTGAACACCATGACGAGGCCGACCACGATGAGCGCCAGGATGGCGATGATCTTGATCATCGCGAACCAGAACTCGGTCTCGCCGAACGCCTTGACCGTCGGCAGGTTCAGCGTGATCAGCACCACCACGGTGACCAGCGCGGGGATCCAGAGCGGGATGTCGGCCCACCAGTACGTCACGTAACCCGCGATCGCGACCACGTCGGCCACGCCCGTCACGATCCAGCAGAACCAGTACGTCCAGCCGGTGAAGAAGCCTGCCCACGGGCCGAGCAGATCGGCCGCGAAGTCGGCGAACGACTTGTAATGCAGGTTGGACAACAGCAGCTCACCCATTGCCCGCATCACGAAGAAAAGCATGAAACCGATGATCATGTAGACGAAGATCACCGAAGGGCCGGCGAGCGACACTGTCTTACCCGAGCCCATGAACAGGCCGGTCCCGATCGCACCGCCGATCGCGATGAGCTGGATGTGACGGTTGGCGAGCTGTCGCGAGAGGTGTTGAGACGCTGCGCGCGTCTGTTCGGGCATCTATCTGAGCCTTTCGGGTTGAGCTACCGGTGTTTGCACGCGATCTCGACGGCGTGGCTCAAACTACCAGGTAGAAAGCGCAATTCGGGGACGTGCCTGGCTCTGGCGCCGAGCGGTCCGGGGCCGTCGGCTCCATGGGAGACGAACGGTGCCGCAGCGTGGAGGGTTCACGCTCGATTACCGGCGATGTGATCCGTCCGGCTCCCTGGTGCGTCATATCTCATGACGCCCGGATCGGGCGGACGGACAGGATGGAGCACAGATGAAGCCGGTGGATGTTGTCGAGCCCGTTTCGGAGCCGACCACACCGAAGGACATGCGGAAGATCTGCGCCGCCGGCGCGGTCGGCACCGGGATCGAACTCTACGACTTTCTCATCTTCGGTCTAGCAGCGGGGCTCGTGTTCCCGAAGTTGTTCTTCCCAGGTTCGGATCCCCTCACCGGCACCCTCTTGTCGTTCATGGCTTTTGGCGCGGGATTCGTCTCGCGGCCCCTCGGTGGAGTCGTCTTCGGCCACTTCGGCGATCGCGTGTCACGCAAGATGATGCTGGTGGTCTCGCTCGTCGCCACGGGGCTGTGCACCATGGGAATCGGTGTGCTGCCGACATATGCCGCCATTGGCACGCTCGCACCGATCCTGCTCGTCACGCTCCGAGTGCTCCAGGGCTTCTTCATGGGCGGCGAACAGGCCGGTGCGTTCGTCGTGGTGACCGAACACGCGCCGGCCGGCCGCCGGGCCTTCTTCGGCGCATTCGTGACCGCCGGGTCGCCGCTGGGCAGCATCCTCGGCATCGGCGTGTTCAACATCGTCGCGTTCGCGACGGGCGCCGCTTTCGTCGAATGGGGTTGGCGGATCCCGTTCCTCGCTTCGGCAGTTCTCGTGGCCGTCGGACTCTTCGTTCGGCTCAGCGTCGACGAGAGCCCGGTCTTCCAGCGGTTCGCGGCTCAGCGGGCAGCGGTCCGAAGCGTGCCGCTTTGGGGAGTGCTCACCACGGCGCCGCATCTGCTGATCGGTGGACTCCTGGTGAATCTGGGCTTCAACCTCTTCATCTACATCATCAACTCGTTCACCAGTTCCTACGGCACACAGCAACTGGGCATCGACCGCGGCGACATCCTGCTGTCCGGCCTGTGGGGTTCGTTGGCCATGCTCATATTCGTCTTCGTGGCAGGAAAACTCGCCGACAGCTTCGGGCTCGCCCGTGTCATGCTGCTCGGAGCGATCTTTCAGGTGCTGTGGGCGTTCCCGTACTTCTGGCTGCTCGACACACGCGGCATCCCAGGGCTCTACCTGGCGGTCGTCGTCGCGTACGTCGGACTGAGTTTCGTGTTCGGTCCGATGGCCGCCTTCTACGTGAGCCTTTTCCGCCCCGAGGTCCGCTATTCCGGTATCGCGGCCTCGTACAACCTCGGCGCCGTACTGGGCGGGGGCCTGTCTCCGGCGATCGCCACTGCGCTCGTGCAACGCTACGACGGCAGCGCGGGCGTATCCCTGTACATCGCCTTCGGCGGCGTCCTGTCCGCCCTCGGCCTGCTCGTCACCGCGAGACAGATGAAAACGGCGCACGACGACGGACTCGTCTGAAAGAGCCGCGCCGTCAGCAGGTTTCGGTATCTGCCCAAGGTCGATCACGGCGTGCGCCTTTGCCGCCACGCCGATGCCGCTCAGCCCGCGGGGACCCAGCCCAGTTTCGGTCCGAGCTTCTCGGCCATGTCGGTGATGATCTGCACGTAGTCGTCCTCGCCGAACGTGAACGGCAACGCGAACGCCACCTCGCCGGCGCGTCGGAAACCGGGATGCGCGTAGAGCACCTCGGCCAGTTCGTCGGTGGTGCCCACCAGGTCGGGGGAGAACATCATCCCGCGGGGCCCGTGGGTGGTGTGCGTGCGTTCCAGGCGCGCCGCGGCATAAGCCCGGTACTTCTCGACCTGTGCAGGTGACGCCGAATCGGTCGGGATCACCACGAGACCCTGGGACACCCGCGCGGTCGCCGGGTTCGGATGATGCTCGAGGAACGCGTCGATCTGCTCGGCCTGGATGGCGCCGAAATCGCGTGAACTGGTGCCCTCGGTGGACACGACGTTGCTGGTGAGGTAGTTCAGTCCCTGCCGGCCGGCCCAGATCGCCGAGGCCAGTCCGCCGCCGTACCACACCCGCCCGGCGAGGCCGGGGGAATGGGGCTGCACCCGGCGGGAGAATCGCTCGATGCCGATGGTTCCTTCGAAACTGCTCACCGCGTCGCCGCGCAGGCACGCCAGCAGCCGGGTCACCCGGTCCTTGGTGAAGTTCTCCACGGCGTGGGTCTCGGGGTAGAGGGCGGCCTTGTAGTTGTCGTAGTGCATCGGCGGGCCGACCGAGACCCCCGGGTTGAGCCTGCCGCCGGAGAGGATGTCGACGGTTGCCAGATCCTCGGCCAGCCGCAGCGGGTTCTCCAGTCCCAGCGGGATCACGGCGGTGCCCAGTTCGATGCGGCTCGTGCGCTGTGTCGCGGCGGCCAGGATCGCCACGGGGGAGGAGATGCCGGGTTGCAGGTGCCGTTGCCGCACCCACACCGTGTCGAAACCGAGGGCCTCGGCCCGTTCGATCATCCGCAGGGTTTCCTCGTGCCCGGATCCGGGATCGGCCGGGTCGAACCGGCCGATCGTCAGGAAACCCATTTTGCGCAATGGTTCACCGGGATTGGGCATGTGTGGGGTCCGTCCTTCTGCCGAGCGGGCGTGTCTGGCGCCCTCGCGTCAGAACCTACAAACATGCATGCTTGCCCAGAACTTCCCGCGTTCAGCCCAACACCGGGAACCGGCGCTTCGCGGCCAGGCGGTCAAGCGCGGTCTGCATGACACCGCGGATGTGCGCGTCGGCCTCGTCGATGTCTGGATCGGTGCCGAACCGTGCCGTGAGGTCGATCGGCGGCAGCACCTCGGTGACGATCTTGGTCGGCAGCGGCAGGTTCGGCGGCACGATCACGCTGGGGCCGAACGGAAGCCCGACGCTGACCGGCAGGATGTCCAACCGGATCCGAGGCAGCCCCAGACGCTTCGCGAGCCAGTGGCCCCGCGTGAGGAACAACTGGCTCTCCTGTGCGCCGATCGACACCGTCGGCACGATCGGCACGTCCGCGGCCAGCGCGGTGCGGATGTAGCCGGTGCGACCGTTGAAGTCGATGGTGTTGGCTGCGAACGTGGGGCGATAGGCGTCGTAGTCGCCGCCGGGGAACACCAGCACCACCGCTCCGGAATGCAATGCCCGAGAGGCATTTTCGCGGCTCGCGGTGATCACGCCGACGCGCCGTAACACCGCCCCGGTGGGTCCCATCAGCACGCCGTAGTGCGCCAGCGTGTACAGCGGCCGCTCATATCCGAAGTGGCGGTAGAACTCCGGGCGAAGATCAGCACGTCGGGCGTGAGCATGCCACCGGAGTGATTGGCGACGACCAGCGCACCACCGTCGCCCGGGATGTTGTCCAGTCCGCGCACCTCGGCCCGGAACCACCACTTGACGAGGGGACCGGCGAGCGATTTGACCTGGCGGGCGACGACGGGATCCCACTCGTCGAGTTCGGAGATCCCCATCGCCGCTCCCGTCAGTCGTGGCTCGCGTGATGGATACCGCGCGAGCGCACGCCTCAAACCGCCCCGATCTGACCCTCCCCGTCACGCCGCGGCTGGGGCCGTCTCCGCCGAGGTCGTCTCCGGGGCCGTCTCGCGAACCGGCTCCAACGCCGCGGCGATGATGTCGGCGACGTCGGTCACGGGCCTGACCTCGAGCGCGTCGAGCACGTCGGCAGGCACCCCTCCGTATTCCGCGTCCAGATCGGGTTCGTTGCGCTGCGGGATGAAGACCGTCGAGAGCCCGGCCCGTTGTGCGGCCAGCAGCTTCTGCTTGACCCCGCCGATGGGCAGCACCCGGCCGTTGAGCGTGACCTCACCGGTCATGCCCACATCGGCGCGCACATTGCGGCCCGTCGCCATCGACACCAGCGCGGTCACCATCGTCACGCCTGCGGACGGCCCGTCCTTGGGGACGGCGCCGGCCGGGACGTGGATGTGGATGCGGCGGTCCAGCGCAGCGGGGTCGACGCCGAGCTGTTCGGCATGGGCGCGCACGTAGGACAGCGCGATCTGCGCGGACTCCTTCATCACGTCGCCCAGCTGACCGGTCAGCTGCAGCCCCGGATCCCCGTCGGTCGCGTTGGCCTCGATGTAGAGGACATCACCGCCGAGCCCGGTGACGGCCAGGCCGGTCGCCACACCCGGCACCGCCGTGCGTTCGGCCGATTCCGGCAGGAAGCGCGGACGCCCCAGGTACTCAACGAGATCGGGCTCGTCGATGACGATGCTCGTGCTCGCGCCGGTCGCCAGCTTGGTCGTGACCTTGCGCATCGCCTTGGCGAGCAACCGCTCGAACTGCCGCACGCCGGGTTCGCGTGTGTAGTCCGCGGCGATCTTGCGCAGTGCAGCCTCGGTGACGGTGATCTCCTCGGGGGTCAATGCGGCGCGATCGCGCTGTCGCGGCAGCAGGAAGCCCTGCGCGATGGCGAGCTTGTCGTCGGCGGTGTAGCCGTCGATCTCGACGAGTTCCATACGGTCCAGCAGCGCCGACGGGATGTTCTCGATAACGTTGGCCGTCGCCAGGAACACCACGTCGGACAGGTCGAGATCCAGGTCGAGGTAGTGGTCGCGGAACGTGTGGTTCTGCGCCGGGTCGAGCACCTCGAGCAGCGCCGCCGCGGGATCGCCGCGGTAGTCCGAACCCACCTTGTCGATCTCGTCCAGCAGGACAACGGGGTTCATCGAACCCGCCTCGCCGATGGCACGCACGATGCGCCCGGGCAGCGCGCCGACGTAGGTGCGGCGGTGGCCGCGGATCTCGGCCTCGTCGCGCACGCCGCCGAGCGCGACGCGCACGAACTTGCGACCCAACGCACGCGCGACGGATTCACCGAGCGACGTCTTGCCGACACCGGGGGGACCCGCCAGCACCATCACCGCGCCCGAACCGCGGCCGCCGACGACGGCCATGCCGCGCTGGGCCCGACGCGCACGCACCGCAAGGTATTCGACGATGCGGTCCTTGACGTCGTCGAGGCCGTGGTGGTCGGCGTCGAGGATCTCCCTGGCGCGCGCCGGGTCGGTCGAATCCTCGGTGCGCACGTTCCACGGCAGGTCCAGGACGGTGTCGAGCCACGTGCGGATCCAGCCACCCTCGGGGCTCTGCTCGCTGGCCCGTTCGAGCTTGCCGACCTCGCGCAGCGCCGCCTCACGAACCTTCTCGGGCAGATCGGCGGCCTCGATGCGGGTCCGGTAGTCGTCCGAGGAGTCGTCACCGTTCTCGTCGAGTTCGCCGAGTTCCTTACGGATGGCGGCCAACTGCTGACGCAGCAGAAACTCCTTCTGCGTCTTCTCCATACCGGTGCGGACGTCCTCGGCGATCTTGTCGGTGACCTCGACCTCGGCCAGATGGTCGCCGGTCCAGCCGATCAGCAGCGAGAGCCTGCGGTCCACATCCGTGGTCTCCAGCAACTCGCGCTTCTGGACGTCGGTCAGGTACGACGCGTATCCGGCCGTGTCCGCCAGCGCCGACGGGTCGGTGATCTTGTTGACCGTGTCGACGATCTGCCACGCGTCACGCCGCTGCAACATGGCCAGCAGCAGCTTCTTGTACTCGCCTGCGAGCTTTTTCGTGTCGTCCGTGGGAGCGGTCTCGGTCACTTCCTCGACCTCCACCCACAGGGCGGCGCCCGGCCCGGTGGTACCCGAGCCGATGTGGGCGCGCCGTTCGCCGCGCACCACCGCGGCGGCGTCGCCGCTGGGCAGGCGGCCGATCTGCACGATCGAGGCCAGCACCCCGTAGGCCGGGTAGCGGTCCTCCAGCCGTGGAGCGATCAGCAGCTCACCGGACTCACTGGCGCGCGCCGCGTCGACGGCGGCACGTGCGGCATCGTCCAGTTCGATCGGCACCACCATTCCCGGCAGCACGATCGAATCGTTCAGGAACAACACCGGCACTGTCTTGGCTTCAGCCATCAGTCCTCCAAACTTCAGTCTGACGCACTCAACTCTGAGGGCCGGTGGTTTGTTCCCGACCAATATGCGCCGATCGGGCGATTTCGCTGAGGGCGACACCCGCGCGAACCGTGCGACCCGTGGACTGCGTGGCTGCGGGAATAGACGCCTGCTGTACGAGGCTCGTAGCTGCCATGAGCGCACACGAAGACAGCGTCGCCGGGCAGGTCGTCACGATCACCGGCGCGAGCAGTGGAATCGGTGAGGCAACCGCACGCCTGTTGGCGGCGCGCGGTGCGTCGGTGGTGTTGGGTGCGCGGCGCACGGACCGGCTCGACCGCATCGTCGATGAGATCCGCTCGGGTGGCGGGGCGGCGGTCGCGGTAGCCACCGACGTCACCAGGCGCGCCGACGTCGACAACCTCGTCGGAACCGCTGTGCGCGAGTTCGGCAGGCTCGACGTCCTGGTCAACAACGCCGGTGTCGCCACGCTCGGCCCGCTCGCCGACGGCGACACCGACACGTGGTCGGCGGTGATCGATGTGAACGTGCGCGGGGTGCTGCATGGCATCGCCGCGGCCGCACCGGTATTCGCGCGACAGGGACGCGGGCATGTCGTCACGGTGGTCTCGACGGCAGGAATCAAGATCGTGCCGGAGATGGGCGTGTACGCGGGCACCAAGAACGCGGTGCGCACGATCATGGAGGCGCTGCGTCAGGAATCGACCGACGGCGTCGTCCGGACCACATCCATCTCACCGGGCTACGTGCGCACCGAACTCGGCGGCCCGCCCGGGAATCCCGACGGGAACGCGGCCCGCGCCACGATGGACCGCATCGGCCTGCCCCCGGATGCGGTGGCCCGCGCGATCGCGTTCGCCATCGAACAACCGCACGACGTCGAGATCGGGGATCTCACCATCCGGCCGACCGTGCAGGGGTGAGGCAGACAGGCAGGGAGCCTGCCGTCGGGGGTAACGGCAGGCTCCCTGGGTGGGTGGTTCTCTAGGTGGCGGACTGAGCGCCGAGCACCCGCTGGATGTCGGGCTTCATCTGCAGCAGCTGCTGGCCCCAGTAGTTCCACGTGTGCGTCCCGTTGGCCGGGAAGTTGAACACCGCGTTGGTGCCACCCGCGGCGATGTACTGGTCGCGGAACGTCAGGTTGGTCCGCAACGTCAGACCCTCCAGGAACTGCGCGGCCAGCAGGTTGCCGCCCGAGACGCCCGCGTCGAGCTCCGACGGGGTGCCGGTGCCGCAGTAGACCCACAGACGGGTGTTGTTGGCGACGAGCTGGTTGATGTTGACCATCGGATCGTTGCGCTTCCACGCCGGATCGGTCGACGGCCCCCACATGCTCTCGGCGTTGTAGCCGCCCGCGTCGTTCATCGCCAGGCCGATCAGCATCGGCCACCAGCCCTCGGAGGGGTTGAGGAAGCCGGAAAGCGTTGAGGCGTAGATGAACTGCTCCGGGTGGTAGATCGCGTAGGTCAGTGCGGCACTTCCCGCCATCGACAGGCCGACGACGGCGTTACCGGTGCGCGACACACCGCGGTTGGCCTCGAGCCAGGCCGGAAGTTCCTGGGTGAGGAACGTCTCCCATTTGTAGGTGTAGTCCTGGCCGTTGCCGCGGGACGGTTGGTACCAGTCGGTGTAGAAGCTGGACTGACCGCCGACGGGCATGATCGTGGACAGCCCCGACTGGTAGAACCACTCGAACGCCGGGGTGTTGATGTCCCAGCCGTTGTAGTCATCCTGCGCACGCAGACCGTCGAGAAGGTACACGGCGTGCGGGCCGCCGCCCTGGAACTGCACCCGGATGTTGCGGTTCATCGACGGCGAGAACACGTCGAGGTACTCGACCGGCAGACCAGGCCGGGAAAACGCGCCCGCGCTCGCCGACCCCCCGGCGAAGCCGATCAGCCCGGGCAGCATCAGTGCCGCGAGGGCACCGATCACGAACCGGCGCAGGGCTTTCCATGCTGCAATGCCGCGCATGTCTCGAATGAACTTCATAACGGCAACCAACCCACCTTTCTTCGCGTGCCACAAGCAATTGCCGTCGCTGTGTGCTGCAAAGCAAACCATGCGTCACTTCAGTCACACGCGTAACAACGCCGAAGGGTGAGGTCGCGGTTGGGCAACGATTGCGAATCGGGTCCGAGACCACCTCGAGACGATCCAGAGACAATTCAGAAGAGCAAGCGCGCGAGACTAATTGGATGCCAGCGCCCGCTGCGCCGCGGTGCGCCGGTCGTCGATGATCCGACCCAGCTCGTGCAGCAGCAGCGGATTGCGGAGCACCAGTTCCTCCAGGAAGTCCCGCCCGATCTGCAGGACGGTGGTCTCGGTCAAGGCGTGCGCGGACGCCAGCGCGCCCTCCCGGGTCAGGGCGGTCTGTCCGAGGAAGTCGCCCTCGGACAGGGTCCGGACCGGGATGACGGCATCGTCGGAACCGGTCACGGTCACCGCAACCCGGCCGGCGACGATGAAGCTCATTCGCGTCGGCACCTCGCCGGCCACCTGGATGAGCTCGTCGGCGCCGAACCGGGTCAGCGTGGCGTGGTCGAGCATCTCCTGTTGTTCGGTGTGGCTCAGGCGCAGCGTGGGGGCCATCTGCCGGACGGCCTTGCTGAGGCGCTCCGGCGTGTTGAAATCGTCGGCGGAGCCGTCCAGATGCAGCTCGGCACGCCGCGCGGCATACCAGAGCCAGCGCAGGAATGTGGCTCGCGCGGCCCCGTCGTCGGCGGGTGTGCGCAGCGGGATCGACGTCTTGTACTCGCCGCCGCCGAGCGGGATGGCCGAGGGCGCGGCGCCGGTCCGGCGCTGCGGCAGCTGCGTGGCGATGCGCGCGAGCAACGCGCACACCGCATCCGGCGGGTCCGACAGTCCGAACACGGTGGTCATCGACAGTGAGTGTGCCGATTCCGGGCGGCTCAGGTTGGTGAACGAGGCACCTGCGAGCACCGAGTTCGGCATGATCTGCAGACCGCCGCCGGTGTCGATGTGCGTTGCGCGCCAATTGACCTCGACCACGCGGCCGCGGGCCGACGGGGTGTCGAGCCAGTCGCCGAGCTGGAACGGCTGCTCGAACAACAACAGCAGGCCCGAGATGATCTGGCCCACCGCGTTCTGCAGCGCCAGGCCGAGCACGATGGACGTCACGCCCAACGCGGTGAACAGTCCGCCGACATTGGCACCCCAGACGTACGCCATGATCATGCCAACGCCGACGGCGATCAGCGCGAACCGGGCCACATCCAGGAAGATCGACGGAATTCTCTTGCGCCAGCTACCCTCCGGCGCGCCCTGGAACAGCGTGGCGTTGAGGCCCGACAGCAGCAGGATCATGACCACGAATCCGAACCCGGTGGCCACGATCCGCACCGTGGTGGCCTCCGCCGAGATCTCGCTGCCCTTGACGAGCAGGATCAGCAGGGCGCCCAGCGGCAGGATGTAGTTGCGCAACAGGTTGACCGGCCGGGTCAGGTAACTGCCGCGCCGGGCCAGGGTGTTGTGCAGCTCGGTGAGCAGCACCAGGCCCAGCGGCAGCCCGATCGCTACGCCAAGGGCCCAGTAGAACCAGTTGGCCTCCAGAACGCTTCTCACGGTTGACGCTCCGCGAGTCGCCAGATCGGGCGTTCCTCCCCGTCGACGGTCACCGATCCGATCGCGGTGAACTGGCGGATGTCCCGGGTGGCCTCATGCACCCGATCGGTCACGTAGACACCAGGTTGCGGCATGCCACGCTGCACGTGGTAGGCCAGGTCGACCGCGGAGCCCCACATGTCGTATGCCAGGCTGGCCCGGCCGATGAGGCCGCTGCTGACCGTGCCGGTGTCGATACCCGCCCGCAGCCTGAGGTCGTAGCCGGTCTCGTTTCGGAACCGGTCGACGATGCGCTGCATCTCCAGCGCGAAATCCACCGTGCGGCGCACGTTGTCGAGACGCGGCACGGTCAACCCACAGCTGGCCAGGTAGCCGTTGTGCAGCGTCCGCACGCGCTCGACCCCGAGGTTCTCCGCGGCCGCGTCGAACTGGCGCACGAGCTTGTTGACGATCGCGAGGAGTTCGTCGGAGTTCATGGTCGCCGACAACGCGTCGAGTCCGATGAGGTCGGCGAAGATGACCGTGACGTTCTTGTGGTCCTGCGCGATGGTCTCCTCGCCTTCGCGGTACCGCTGCACCACTGGTTCGGGCATCATCGACAACAACAGGCGATCGTTCTCCTTGCGCTGTTCTTCGAGCAGGTCTTCCTTGATGCGCAGGTTGCGGCTCATCTCGTTGAACGCCACTGTGAGATCGCCGAACTCGTCGCGTGAGACGACCGGGAGCGCTATGCCGTAATCGCCCGCGCTGATCTGCTGGGCGCCGGCTTCCAGCCGGCGGATGGGCCGCACGAAGATCCGCGCGAGCAGGATCGCTGCGATGCACACCGCGAAGATGATCGCCACGGTCGACAGGACCAGGGTCCGTGTGAAGTTGGTGACGGGTGCGAACGCCTCGGCGGTGTCGATCTTGCCGACCACCACCCAGTCCAGTCCGGCCAGATCGACCGGTGCGTACGCCTGCAGTGTCTCGCGCCCCAGGTAGTCTCGCTCGATGATGGAGCCGGACTGGCCCTCTTCGGCGAGCTTGGATGCCTGGTTGTTGACCGGCTGCACCAAAGTGGTACCGCCGTGCAAGATCGACTGTTCGGCGACGTCGGGCGGGGTGCCCGCCTTGATCACGTCCGCCTTGAACTGATCCGGATTCTCCAGGAACAACCGTGAATCCGACCTCATGAGCCCGTCGGGCCCGACGAGGTAGGTCTCTCCGGTCGTGCCGAGACCGGATTCCTCCCATTTGCGGTCCATGGTCATCAACCGGTTGATGACGCTGATGGGAAATTGCAGCGCCAGAACACCTTCGATCCGTCCCGCAGCGCCGACCGGGGAGACCATCCACGCGGTGGGGGTGTCGGACGGCAGGTAGGCACCGAAATCCGTGACCGCGACGTAGTCGACGCTGTTTGCGGCGAGGGCCTCTTCATATGCCTCGGCGAGCTTCCCGCCGCGGTAGGGCCCGGTGTTGATGTTGGTTCCGAGGTCGGCTCCCTTGTACGCGCTGTAGACGACGTTGCCTCTGGTGTCGAGCAGCAGCGCGTCGTCGAAGCGGAAGCGCGTCACGATCTCTCGGAAGAAGTCGTTGAAGCGGGCGTTGGCGGCCGACCACGCGCTGCCGTCGCCGGCATCGTCGTTCTGGATCGACTTCTCCCAGTCGGTGTACGGCGCGGTGTAGTGCGCCTGCAGATACTTCTGCGGATTGGACACCGGCAGCAGCGCCTCGACGTCGACTCCGTTGCCATCGGCGGTGTCGGACTGTTTCGAGTACTCGGCCTCGTACCAGTCGGTGATCGATTTCTGCTGAGCGGGGCTGATCGTCGCGTCGTTCAGTTGGTCGAACCCGGCGGTGAACGCCCGGGTCGCCTCGATCGCCGTCGTGCCCCTGGTGAAGATCACCAACGAATCGCGGAAGCCCTGGAATTGCGTTTCCAGCTGCCGCGCCTGAGCGGTGCGGATTTCGGTGAGCCGGTCGAAAACCGAATCGCGCAGAGAATTCCGTCCCGATTGGTATCCGATGAAACCGACCACCGCTGCAGACGCCACGCTCGTCACCAACAACATCGTCAGCAATTTGGACTGGATGCTGATGCGCGAGAGCACCCGCCTGCGCTGAATTCGTGGAGAAATCGTCGACTCGCCGGACACCGTCGGCTCCGATGTAGTTGCCATCGAAAAATAAGGTTAGCTGGACCAGCGCTCAAGCAAGGGTCTTTGTGTCGAAATCGTTGTCTGACGCCCCGATTATGCGATATTTGACCCTGTGGCCGCCGATGACGATCCGTTCGATCTGCGCCGTTTCGTCGACGCCCAGCACGACGTTTATCCGACGGCGCTCGACGAATTGCGGTCGGGACGCAAACGCAGCCATTGGATCTGGTTCATATTTCCCCAACTTCGCGGCCTCGGGCGCAGCCCCACGGCGCAACATTACGGCATCGCCTCACGTGCCGAGGCGCTCGCATATCTGCGACACCCGGTGCTCGGCCCGCGGTTACGGGAGTGCGCGAAAGTGGTCGCGCAGATCGAGGGCCGCACCGCGGAGGAGATCTTCGGCAGGCCCGACAACCTCAAGGTCCGCTCGTCGATGACCTTGTTCGCCGAGATCGCCTCACTCGCCGGGGAGGACGACGCCGAGTTCGTCGAGGTGCTCGACCGCCTCTACGGCGGTACGCCCGACCCGGCGACGCTCGGTCTGCTGGGCCGGGTCTGACGTCAGCGCGGCTCGATGACGAGCCAGCCGTGCGCCGCGACCTCGGCGCGATCGACCTGTTCCCGCGGTGGGGCGCCGGACCCCGCGACCACGACACCCGAGCCGACGCCCAGATCGGGCAACTCCACAACCAGCGGCGCATCGTCGGTGTTGAGGGCGACCACCAGCGCGTCTGCGCCGGCCGAACTGCGGTACACGTACTGGGTGTTCGTCAACAGCAACGGGGTCGTCGTCGCGGAGTGCAGCCACGGATGTCGCCGGCGCAACCCGATCAGATACTGGTGCAGCCGCAGCACATCCGCGCCGTCGGCCCGAAGATCGGGGCGGGCGCCGAACTCCGGCCGCACCGCGTCGTCGCCACCCCGGCGTTCCTCCTTGACGCCTCGATAGGCCCACTCGTCACCGGCGTAGACGCTCGGGATGCCGCCGGTGGTGAACAGGATGACCAGCGCGTGCTCCAGGTGCCGCGGATCGTCCAGCCGGCTGGCGATGCGCGTGACGTCGTGATTGCCGACGAACGTCATCGGCACGAAGGTCGCCAGAAAGTCGTTGTGCCGCTGCAGGGCCCAATCGAGTTCGTGGAAGTTGCCGTCGTTGAGGCTGCTCCAGATCGCCTTCCACAACTCGTACTGGGTCACCGAGTCGAACGTCGACGCCGTGACGGTCGCCGCGTAGTCCCCGTGGATGACCTCGCCGACGAACCAGGCGTCGGCGAACTCACGCCGCACGATCGGCAGGACCTGCGCCCAGAACCGGTCCGGGACGGCGTACGCGGCGTCGAGGCGCCAACCGTCCGCACCGCGGCCGAGCCAGTGCCGTAGGACCTCGGCCGTGTAGTCCACCACCTCAGGGTTGTCGTGATCGAGCGCGATCAGCTCACCGTGCCCCTCGAAGGTGTCGAACCGGCCGCCGCGGCGCCGGAACCACGACGCGGCCGGACTGTCCGGGCTCTCGACGGCTTCGCGGTAGCGCGCGAAATCGGTTCCCACATGGTTGAACACACCGTCGAGCAGGATCCGCAGACCGCGCCGGTGCGCCTGGTCGACCAGATGGCCGAAGTCGTCGTCGTCGCCGAGGCGCGGGTCGATCCGGAAATGGTCGGTGGTGTCGTAGCCATGTGTGCGCGACGCGAACACCGGGCCGAGTGCCAGCCCAGAGGCCCCGAGTTCTACTGCGTGGTCCAGCCATTCGACGATGCGCCGCAGGCGGTGTTCGTGCGGGCCGGGAGCGGGTTCGGCGGGGTGGGCGCCGACGAAGCCCAGCGGATAGATCTGCCACCAGATGGCGTGGGTGACCCAGTCCGGCACGGTCACCGCCCGAACTTCGCGCGGTAGAGCTCTCTCATCGGGCCTTCCAACTCCTGCGCGGGCCCGTCGACCGTCAGGCCCGGTGCCACCGTCGTGATCGGCAGCGTCGCCACCGGCGGCGCCGGGGCGCCCCACTCGGCGAGCCAGCCGCTGAGTTGAGCCGACGAGGTGGCGTAGACGATGCGGCCGAGGCCCACCCAGGCGTGGGCGGCCGCGCACATCGGGCAGTGCTCGCCGGAGGTGTAGACCGTCGCGCGGGCCCGGCGATCCGGGATCAGGTGTTCTGCGGCCCAGCGGGCGATCGCGAACTCGGGATGCTGTGTGGCGTCGCCGTCCTTGACCCGGTTGCGGTCGGCGAACACCGTCGTACCGGTGTAGTCGACGAGGACGGATCCGAACGGCTCGTCGCCGTCATCGAGGGCCTCGCGGGCGAGATCGACACATCGGCGCAGGTACTTCAGATCGGCGTCACTGATGGCCACAGCCGGAGTGTACGCGCGCGGACCCGCCGACCGAGGGAGCGCGGAGGGGATCTCAGTTGCCGCAGCAGCGATCGGCGACGTCGAGCCGGCACGCGCACGACGCGTTGATCGGCACGTCGGCACGGGCCAGCGCCAGCTCGAGCTGTCGACCGATGATGGCTGCCTCGGCATCTCGGCCGAGTCGGCGCAGGCACTCGTGATAGCCGTGCAGGCTCCACACGTTGTCGGGGTGCTGGCAGGAGCGGCTCAGCGTCGGGTCCAGCCCCAGGTCGGCGGCGTAGACCTGGGCGGCCTCCTCGACGCGGCCCTGCTCGAGCAGCAGCGCTCCGTACGCGTGTCGGGTGGGTTGCATCCAGCCCCACGGCTCGTCGTAGGGCAGGGCGTCATCGAGGGCGATGGCGCGGCGCAGATGCTCGAACGCCACCTCGTGATCGCCTTCACGGTAGGCGATCTCGCCGTCGAGCATGGCGCCCGCGATGGCCAGGATGTCCCGGCTCGTGTTGTTGAACAGGTAGCGCGTCTCCGGGATCCGATCGTAGGCATTGGTGAACGCGTCCCGTTCGGCGCGGGCGCGGGGAAGATCACCCTTGGCCGCGTGGGCGACGCCCCGCCCGTAGTGGATGGTGGCCGTCGTGGTGCAGTACAAACTCTGGTCACCGGGCAGCGGTTCGGCGATCAGGTCATCCCATCGACCGAAGCGCACCAGCACGTGGATGCGCAGCGGTACGAATGCCTCGAGCCAATCGGCCATCGGTGGCGAGGACACCGACAACAACTCGTCTGTGAGCTGGTCGGCCAGTTCGCCTGCGGCGCTCAACGCGATCTGCGACGAGCCCTCGAACATCGCCGAATACACCACGAAATGCAGATCGTGCGCGCGGTAGAGCGAGTAGAAGTTCAGCGGGCCACGGTGCTGGACGAAACGTCGATCAGCCTCCACCGCAGCGAGATTGGACACGATCGAATTGCGATAATCGCCGCACAGCACGTCGATGTGGCTGGGCATGTGTCGCAGGTGGCCGGCGTCGGGAACCAGATCGCGCAGCAGATCGGCGGCGGGCAGTGCGGCCTGCGGCGTGGTCGACATCTCCATGGCGTGGATGTACAGGTGCAGCACGCCGGGATGTTCGCGGCCCGCCGGGGTGGCGAGGGCGCGGTCGAGGATCGACTTGGCCTCCAGCACACGGGATCCCGGCGCGGGCTCTCCGGTGCGGCCGTCCCACAGTGCCCACGCGCTGACGTTCATCAGCGCGTCGGCGGCCAGGGCCTGTACGTCGATGTCATCCGGATGTGCGGCGGCGAGGGCGGCCATGGCGTCGGCGTATCCGTCGTGCCCGGACAGCAGGCCGTCGGTGTCCTCGGGGTCGCCGGTGGGAAACCGCTTGTCGAGCGCCGCGATGAGGTCACGCTCGACGGCCGAGGCGCGTCCGGTGGCGGCCTCGGCCAGTTCGCGGCGGGCGCGCGCCAGGGACGCGGCCAGGTCGACGGGGTCGAAGGCGTCCCACGCCTTGTTGTAGTTCGGCCCGACCGCGTAGGCGATGCCCCAGTGGGCGGCCGCGAGATCTGCGTCGCATTCCAGGGCCCGTTCGAAACAGCGGATCGCTTCCTCGTGGTTGAAGGCGTAGGCCCACACCATGCCCCGGTCGAACCACAGCTGCGCTTCGGCCGACGGTGTGTCAGTCGCCCGGTGATAGGACCCCAGCTGGTAGTACGGCTCGCTCGGAACGGTTCCCGTCACTTGGGAAACGATAGTTCAGGACGCCGCCGGATGCGCGCCGTTCGGCAGCGCGCCGGGCCGAGTTCCGGATGCGCGGCGACCGGGCCACGGTGCCGAGAACGGCGAGCAAACAGCCGGCCGCGGCCCACACCGCCAGCGTGGCGAACGGGAGCACCGCGCCGTTGCGGTCGAAGTACTCGACGCTCCGCAGCAGCGAGACCCCGGAGCCCTGCGGCACGATGAGGTTGAACGTCGCGTAGAAGTTCGACAGCAGCGGTCTTCCCACCGGGCCTGCCGCGGCCGCGTTGCCCACGATCACCAGAAAGGCCGTCAGCGCCATCGATGCGACACTGCCGAAGGCGGCGGCAACCCCCGTGACGGCACCGCCGACGGCCATGCAGTAGAGCCACAGCACACCGAACACCTGCCACGGGTGGCCGACGAGCGCGCCGAGAACCGCGTCGACGTAGATGGTGACCATGCCCGCCAGCAGCACCGAGTACCCCGCGAGCGTGACCGTGCGCAACGCCAGCGTCATGGGCCGGCGCACCGGGCCCGCGAGGTGGCCGAACGCCGCTGCGCCCACCGACGCGCCCAGCGAGATGAAGATGATCGCGTAGAACTCGACGGTGCCCTGCGGGTTGCCGGGGGAGGTCGGCGCGATGTCGGTGACGGCGGGGACGAGCCCGGCCTGCGCGGCGGCGGCGCGGCCGACGGACTCGGCGGCGCCCGCGACGCTGCGTCCGCCGCCGCCGGCCACATAGATGTCGAGGCGGTCGGGGGAGCCCACGACCAGTGCGGCGTCGGCTGTGCGTTCGAGCACCTTTGCGCGGGCTGCCGCGTCGTCGGCGACCTCGTGGACGGCGAGTGAATCCTGTTCGCGGAGTTGGTCGACGAGCTGCGTGGGAGCAACCACCGCGATCGACATGTGATGCAGCGCAGGCTTGGCGAATGCGCCGGAATAACTCGCGATCATCGCGAGCACACCGACGGCGAGCGCAACCATCGCGAGTGCGATGTGGCGGATCTGGGTGCGGGTCACCGGCAGCGTCGGCGCTGCGGGCCGGTCGTGGGAAGCATGATGTCTGCCCATTGCGCACAACCTTTCTGATCTATGGGCGGGGGAGGGTCAGCAGTGCGTTGACGGTGTCGAACGCGGCGGCGACCCGGTCCCTCAGGTCGCGGGCGTCACCCGCGTCGGGGTCTTCCATCCAGCTGCGCAGCACCTCGATGAAGCCACCCACGAGGAAGCGGGTGACGGCCTCGGGCGCCAGTCCGGCGATGGGCGCTACGACGGTCATGCCCTGCTCGGCGATCTCGGCGCACGCCGGGGCGAGTTCGTCGCGGAACGCGTTGACCACGCGCTGGGTGACCGCACTGGGCACGACGTTGCGGTACATCGCGCGGTGCTCGCCTGCGAAGTCGAACAACCGGACGATGCGGGCGCGCGGGTCGCCTCGCAAACCGTCGATGGCGCGGGTGAACTCGGTCGCGAACGCCGCGGCGATCGCCTCGTCGCGGTCGCCGAAATGCTGGTAGAAGACCTGACGGCTCACACCTGCGCGGCCGACGATGTCGCTCACGGTCAGTTCGTCGACCGGACGTTCGTGCGCGAGGGTGAACGCCGCCTCGTGCAGCCGGGTCCGGACGCGTTCGGCCCGTGGGTCGGCGCTGTGCGTGCGTGCTGCCATGAGTCATCACCCTAGGGCATTTCGTGGACAACTGACCACGATCGCATAGGTTATCTAAGACACGTGGTTGCCCGGCGTGTGACGGGCACTACCGGGACTCCGCGCTTCGGTCATCGCGATGCGCTCCGAGCGCGCGGCGGGGGCGGCGCAGCAGCGCGAGGCGGGGGCGGTTCGACGCAGCCGTAGTGAACATGTTCTAGTTTTCTGCATGGCGCGCTTCACCCATGTCGAAGGACTCAGCTCAGCCGACGTGCAGCGGTTGCGGTCGACGTACGAACCGCTGGCGCAATCGGTGCGCGAGCTCATCGACGCGACGATCCGTTCCGAGGTGGACGCCGCCGACGTGGCCACCGCCAAGGCGCACATCGACGCCGCGACCGAACTGTTGCGTGCCGAGCAGACCGACGGACCGTTCGGCGTGCGGGTCACCTCCGACGGGGAGCGCATGCCGTGGGGTAACCCGGCGATCGGGATCCGCAACGCGATCGCGCCGCCGCTGAAGCTCGTCCGGGACGAAGACGGCGTGGTGTCGACGGATTTCCGCCTCGGGGCGGCCTACGAGGGGCCGCCCGGCCATGTCCACGGCGGCATCGTCGCCATGGTGCTCGACCATGTGCTCGGTGAAGTGGCGGCCAGCGATCCGGAGACACCGCGGTTCACCGGAACGTTGACCATCCGTTATCTTCGCGCCACACCACTCGGCGACCTGCGCGCCGAGGGGCGGATCACCCGCACCGACGGCATCAAAACCTTTGCCGTGGGCCATGTCTGCGACGCCCAGGGCATCACCGCCGAGGCCGATGGTGTGTTCATCCTGCCGAGATGGGCGCGCGGCTGACGGTCAGGACGACTCGCCGGCCGGGATGACCCGGTCGACCGAGATGCCGATCAGGCTGCGCGTGATCGTCGACAGCTCACCGACGAGGATGCGCGCCGCGCCGTTGTCGGCGGCCAGCGTGGACGCCACATCCTGCACACGGCGCAGCGCCGCCGACAGCTCGCCGGTGTCGAGGCTCCACGGCACGGCCGGACTCGGAGGTGCCCCGCGAAGTGCCGTCACGTAATCGTCGACGGCTGCCACGAAATCCGGATGCAGTGCCGAGGAGGGATGCGTCGGCAAGTTGTTCTCCAGCGTGGTGCACGCGCTCGTGACCGAGTTGAGCGCGGTGCGGTACGACCGCAGCCATCGACGCAGTGCCGGCGAGTCCAGCCGGGCTGCGCCCGAGGCCGCCTCGAATGCGGCCCTGGCGCGGAACGCGCGCTGCCAGGCGGCCGACAGTAACTCTGCCGGGTGGTCGAACTCGTGCACGAACGCGCGCACCACCATTGCGGCGTAGTCGATCTCGGTCATCAGCAGCTCACCTGCCCGTTGCCGCAGCCGGATGAGTGCGTGGTCGGGGAGCGCGACGTGGGCCATCACGGCCAGCCCACCGCCGATCACGATGCCGATGAGGCGGTCGGCGAGCCCCGACCACTCGGCGGCGCCGCCGACGCCGACGAAGAACACCAGGGCCGCCCCGAGCGGCACCCCGATCGCCAGATATCCGAAACGTGACAGCCAGTACGCCAGCCCCACCACGGCGAGCGTGCACGCCGCCGCCCCGAGCCCTTCCGGCTGCCACATCAGGGTGAGCGCCGACGCGACCGAGACACCCGCGGCGAGCCCCGCGATCCGGCCCGCGCACCGCGTATAGGTGTGCGCGGTCTCCGGTCGCAAGACCACCAGCACGGTGAGCGCGATCCAGTACCCGTGCTCGACACCGCCGAACCGCGCGGCCACGGCGGCGAGCGCGGTGGCCGCCGCGAGCCGGATGGCGTGCCGCAGGATCGGCGAAGTCCACGTCAGATGTGACCGGACAACCGAGGGCGCCGAGGCCAGCGAGCCCACGAGGTCGGGCCGGTGCAACTGCCCGAACCGCAGCACCGCCGCCTCGCGCAACAGATCACCGAGACGTTGTGCGAGAGCCTTTTCCGGACCGTGCACCGCGGCCACCGCGCTGTCGACTCGCACGAGGGCATGCTCGGCGTCACGGCGGGCGGTGTGTCCCTGGTCGGCGATCGCGTCGAGCAGCGTGGCCGCGGCGGCCAGCAGCCGGGGCAGACCCTCATTCGAGGTGCTGGGCTCGTCGGCCGCGCGCTCCTCACAGGTGGAGCGCAACGAGGCCAGCGTCACCGCGATCCGTTCCGGCAGCTGGTAGCCGCCGTAGTTCGCCCGCGACCGCTGGGCCGTCTCGGAATCGGCGAAGACCTCGCGCAACCAGGTCAGTGGTGCGTCGTCCACGTCGGCCGAGCGGTCGGTCGCGACGTTGCGGGCATCGGTGGCCAGCGATCGGTAGGCCCGGGTGAGGCCCTCCCGCTGAACCCGCCAGCGGCGCGGCGGGAAGATCGCGATGAGCGCGGCCTGCACCACGCCCGCGACGAACACCAGCAGCGGAGCCAGCAGCCCGTCGAGCGCGGTCGTGGCGTGCGCACCGGCGGGCGCGACGACCAGCAGCGCGCTCGCCGCCGAGGCGACAAGCCCGGCGTTCGCCCCGACAGCCCATTGCATGCCTGCCGCGAAACACCATGCGGCGACCGCGAGTACGAACACCAGATGGTGCGCGCCGGTCAGCACCGCGAGCGTCACCACGATGGCCATCTCCAGGGACGCGGTCACCACCAGGGGCACCCGTCCACCGGGACTGCGCTGCAGCGCGACCGCACCGGCGATCACGCCAGCGCCGAGCGTCCACATCGCCGTCGGCGGGGCGGCCAGCGCCAGGGCCGCCGCGGTCATCACCAGCGCACCGATGAGGCTGCGCGCCACCGCACCGGGGTCTGGCGTACTCAACCGCAACGCGTCGGCTGCTGGTCCGCCCGTCTGCACGTGACCATTCTCGCCCTACCGCGACCGGATGTGGGGCATCCGAGGTGTGCGGCGCGGTGGATGGTTGCCCATGAGGTCGGCAGGCTAGGTTCGCAGCGTGGAAAAAGTCATCGTGACAATGCGGTCCGAGTGCGCAGACGACGACTGGTGCGCGCGGATGGTCGACGAGGTCAGTGCCGGATTGCTCGAAATCGGGCCTCCCGGATTGGTTCTCAACATCCGAGACGCGCCGGTACGGGATTCGCTGATGACGCTGACGACGCTGGACCCGCCGGTCGTGGCCCTGGTGAGCGTGTGGGTGCACCAGTACTACGGCCACCAGCTGCGCGCGGTGCTGGAGCTTCTCGGCGGCGAATGTGATTCGGTCGCAGCGTATCTGGTGACCGAATCGGTTCCACTGCCGCCGCCCGCCTTCGCGCCGGGCCACCGCGCAGAGGCGTTGGCCAACGTCGCACTGCTGCGCAGGCCCGCGGACCTCGACGCGGCGACGTGGCTGCACCGGTGGCACGTGGACCACACGCCGGTGGCGATCGAAACCCAGGCCACGTTCGGCTACGTGCAGAACACGGTGGTCCGCGCGCTCACCCGTGATGCGCCGGTGATCGACGGCATCGTCGAGGAGCTGTTCCCGCCACGGGCCGTCACCGATCTGCACGCGTTCTTCGGCGCACCCGACGATGAGGAGTTGGCGCGACGGATGCAGGCCATGGTGGCCAGCACCGACGCTTTCGGCGCGAGCGTCGACATCGACACCGTGCCGACGAGCCGCTACCTGTGGCGCTCACCGTTCGCGGTACCCGACGCCGCGGGTGGAACGTGTTCTAGTTAGGCTGCACCATCACACGCACGGAGCCCGTCGAGGAGCCACCCGAGTCACCCCAGGAGACACGTTGAACCTGCAGATCGACGACAGCAACCGGGTTCGTACGCTCACGCTGAACCGGCCCAAGGCGCTCAACGCGTTCAACGAGGCGCTCTACGACGAGGTGACGAACGCACTGCGGGCCGCCGCGGACGATCCCGGCGTGTCGGTGGTCCTGCTCACCGGCGCAGGCCGGGCGTTCTCCTCGGGCAACGACCTGGTGGAGATGCAGACGCGGATCACCGACCCGGACTTCACTCCGGGGGAGCACGGGTTCTACGGCATGATCGAGGCGCTCGCCGATTTCCCCAAGCCGTTCCTGTGCGCGGTCAACGGCGTGGGGGTCGGGATCGGCGCGACGATCCTCGGTTTCGCGGATCTGGCGTTCATGTCCAGCACAGCGCGGATCAAGTGCCCCTTCACGAGCCTCGGGGTGGCGCCCGAGGCGGCGTCGTCCTATCTCATGCCGCGACTGATCGGCAGGCAGAACGCGGCGTGGCTGCTGATGTCCTCGGAGTGGATCAGCGCCGGGGAGGCCAAGGAGATGGGCCTGGTGTTCAAGGTCTGCGAACCCGACGATCTGCTCGCCCAAGCGCGGCGGCACGCCGAAATCCTTGCCGCCAAACCGGTTACGAGCCTGCAGGCGGTCAAGGCGGCCATGGTGGCACCGGTGCGCGAGGCCATCGCCGCGGCCACGCAGCGCGAGAGCGAACTGTTCGTGGAACTCGTGGGTGCGGCGGCCAATGCCGAGGCGCTCGAGACCTTCACCGGCCGCAAGGGAACTGCCGGCTAGCTGCTAGCTAGCCGCCCGCGCGCGACGGGCAGCCGTTGTACTGCGGGGCGTGACCACCGAGGTGCGCGGCGATGATCGCGCGGATGGTGCGCTTGCACCGGCCGCAGTCACCGCCCGCGCCGCATGCGTCGGCCACTTCTTTGGAAGTCCTGGCCCCGCCCGCCACGATCTCGTTGACCACGTGGCTGGTGGTGCCCGTGCACAGACAGACGAACATGGCCGCTACACCTGCTCGTCCACGGTCATGATGTGCGCCAGCTTCCCGACGAACAGGCTCGGATACGGCCCGAAACCGGCTTTGGTCATCCACTCCGCGGCGGCGTCGGGGTGGGAGATCCACTGACGCGCCCTGACCTCGTCCTCGATCTCCTGCAGGATCATGACCTCACGGCCGTCGTCGAGCGCCTGGTAGACCCAGACCTTCCGGATGCCGCTGTTGGCGAACCGCCCCAACCCGTCGTGCACCTTGCGCATCAGCGTCGGCACATCGTCGACCGGCGCGACCGCGCCGACGATCACGCCGGCGACGTGCATTTCCGGCGTCGGTTCGCCGAGGTCGATTTTCTCGACCACCTCGCCACCGAAAATCGGCGGGATGTCCTGTACGCCGGATTTGTCGAACCATTCGAAAATCTCCGGCGACCGCAACAGATCCCGAATCGAACGCGCCTGCCGGATACCGATCGTCACGAGCACCCGGCCGGGTTCCCAAATCGATCTGTAGAGCACCACATGGTGCGCCCCGATTGATCCGAGGCCGTCACGATGCTTGTTCATCCATTTCCACATCTGTTCGACATCATCGACGCGGAAATCGCAGGAAAGGATGAGCGAGTGCAAATCGTACTCGCTCATTGGTGGGGCCTTTCTACGCCATTCCGGGACACGGTTAGCGCAGTCTAACCTTACTTAGGCAAGCCAGTCCAGCGTTCGTGGCCACGGCCCCGGATCGGTCGGTCAGGGTGTCGCAACGTCCGACGGACATGCCGACAAAGGCGTTAAGCGTTGCCTCACAAAGGGCTTTCTGCACTACATTGACAGGGCACGGCAAACAGCACCACTTGACCAGCCCTCACGGTGTTTTAGGAGTGACCATGCAAGGGGACCCAGAGGTTCTGAAATTGCTCAATGAGCAATTGACGAGCGAACTGACGGCCATCAACCAGTATTTTCTTCATTCCAAGATGCAGGACAACTGGGGCTTCACCGAACTGGCCGAACATACACGTGCCGAATCATTCGAAGAAATGCGGCACGCCGAGACGATCACCGATCGAATTCTTCTGCTCGATGGGTTGCCGAATTACCAGCGGCTGTTTTCGCTGCGCGTCGGTCAGACCCTCCGTGAACAATTCGAAGCCGATCTGGCGATCGAATACGAGGTGCTCGAGCGCCTGAAGCCGGGCATCGTGCTGTGCCGCGAGAAGCAGGATGCGACATCGGCCCGGATCCTGGAGCAGATCCTCGCCGACGAGGAGTCGCACATCGACTACCTGGAGACCCAACTGGAGCTCATGGACAAGCTCGGCGACGCGCTGTATGCCGCGCAGTGCGTGTCCCGACCGCCGCAGTAACACGCCGCGGCGGCCGCACGGTTTCGCTCACCACCGCCTCGGGTAGCCGGTAGACCGCCGGTCGCCCGGGGCGGTTTCGTGCGTGCTGTAACTTCCATAGTCGAACTAACGATATGACTCCATATCGCCGGCGCACCGCCGGTTCCGCGAAAGGATGTCATGACGAGCTCACCCGCGAGTGCCCCGCCGCAGCCGCCGGAAGTGCTGCTCAGCACCCGCCGGCGCAATCTCGTGTTCCTCGCGGTCCTGCTCGGCATGCTGCTGGCCGCCCTCGACCAGACGATCGTGGCGACCGCGCTGCCGACCGTGGTCGCCGACCTCGGGGGAGCGGGTCACCAGTCCTGGGTCGTCACGAGCTATCTGTTGGCCTCGACCATCGTCACCGCGGTGGTCGGCAAGGTGGGAGACCTGTTCGGGCGCAAGGTCGTCTTCCAGGCCGCGGTGCTGTTCTTCCTCGTGGGATCGGTGCTGTGCGGGCTGTCCGGGTCGATGAGCATGCTGGTCGCCTCGCGGGCCCTGCAGGGCATCGGCGGCGGCGCGATGATGGTGACCGCGACCGCCCTGATCGGTGAGGTGATCCCGCTGCGCGACCGCGGTCGCTACCAGGGCGCGCTCGGCGCGGTGTTCGGCGTCACCACGGTGATCGGACCGCTTCTCGGCGGGTTCTTCACCGACCATCTGTCCTGGCGGTGGGCGTTCTGGATCAACGTCCCGGTCGGCATCGTCGTGCTCATCGTCGCCGCGAGTGCCATCCCGGCCCTGGTGCGGTCGGGACGCAGGCCCGCGATCGACTACCTCGGCATCCTGTTCGTGGGCCTCGGTGCGTCCGGGCTCACACTGGCCACCAGTTGGGGCGGCGGAGAGTACGCCTGGACGTCACCGACCATCATCGGCCTCTTCATCGGATCGGCCATCGCGCTCGTCCTGTTCGTGCGCGCGGAAAACCGTGCGGCCGAGCCCATCCTGCCCATGCGGCTGTTCCGCAGCCCGGTGTTCACGGTCTGCTGCGTACTGTCGTTCATCGTCGGTTTCGCAATGCTCGGCGCGCTGACGTTCCTGCCGACGTTCATGCAGTTCGTGGACGGCGTCTCGGCCACCGAATCCGGCCTGCGCACGCTGCCCATGGTGGCCGGCCTGCTCATCACGTCGACCGGCAGCGGTGCCCTGGTGGGCCGCACCGGCCGGTACAAGATCTTCCCGGTTCTGGGCACCGCGGTCATGGTGGTGGGCTTCTTGCTGCTGTCGCGCATGGACGCCACCACGCCGTTCGGTGTGCAGTCGCTGTACCTGTTCATCCTCGGCACGGGCATCGGCCTGTGCATGCAGGTGCTGATCCTCACGGTCCAGAACACCTCCAGCTTCGACGATCTGGGCGTCGCCACCTCCGGCGTCACCTTCTTCCGCACGATCGGCAGTTCGTTCGGCGCGGCGATCTTCGGTTCACTGTTCGCCAACTTCCTGTCCGACCGGCTCGTCTCCGCCGTCATGCGCAGCGGCGCCCCGCCTGCCGCGGGTGAGTCCCCGAAGGTGTTGCACGAACTGCCTGCCGATGTCGCCGCCCCGATCGTCGAGGCGTATGCCGACTCGCTCGGGCTGGTGTTCCTGTGTGCCGCCCCGGTCGCTGCGCTGGGCTTTTTCGTGGCGTTGTTGCTCAAGGAAGTGCCGTTGCAGGAACTCGATTCGAGCGCCCGCGTGGATCTGGGTGAAGGGTTCGGAATGCCGAGCACCGAATCTGCCGAGAAGGTCCTGGAGACCACGATCAGCCGCATCATGCGGAACTCACCCGAGATCCGGCTGCGCACAGTGGCGGGCCGCCCCGGTTGCGAACTCGACGTCGCCGGGCTGTGGGCGCTGCTGCAGATCTACCGGCACAGCCAGGTGTTCGGCTCGGCACGGCTCACCGAGATCGCTGATCGGCTCCGTGTCCCGTACGAGGTGTTCGAGCCGATCTTCAACCGCATCGTGGCGGGCGGTTACGCGCTGCGCACCGGGGATCAGCTGTGGCTCACACAGGCCGGGCTGCGTCAGGTCGACGCGGTGTCAACGGCGCTCGTCGGGCGCATCATCGAGAAGCTGGAGAAATCCCCGTCGTTCGACGGCCGCCCCGACCGTGGGCAGGTCGAGGCCGCGCTCGAACGCATCGCGCACCGGTTGCTCGTGCAGCGGGACTGGGCCGACGACCGCGCCGAGCTCGCCTCCGCCGCAAGCGCCCCGTCCCCGTGACACCGGCACGGCGCACAACAAGAAACTAGAACCTGTTCCAGATCGTCGCGGACGCGCGTACGATTCGGCCATGAGCCGGATCGGAGATTTCCCCGACGACGACGTGGCGGGCTGGATTCAGCGCTCACCCGACATCGGCACCGCCATGGCCAACTTCACCAACGCGGTGTACACCAAGGGCCGACTTCCCCTGCGCGTGCGCGAACTCGCCCGCATGGTGATCGCGCTCGACAACGAATGCGTGGTCTGCCAGAACACGCGCGACGGGGACGGCGCCGCCGCGGGCGTCGACGAGGACCTCTACGACCACGCCGCCGAATGGCGGACCTGGCCGGGCTACAGCCCCGGCGAACGCATCGCCGCCGAATTCGCCCACCGCTTCGCCACCGGGCACACCGAACTGCGCGACGACGAGGACTTCTGGGCCCGCGCGGCCGCGCATTTCGAGCCAGAACTGTTGACCGATCTGGCGCTGTCGTGCGCGATGTGGCTGGGCATGGGCCGGATGCTACGTACCCTCGACATCGGGCAGAGCTGCAAGATCACCCTGTAGTTCGCACTGTGCGCCGCACCGCGGCGCGGCAGAATGGCTTGTGTGACTTCGCGGTCAGGCAAACCTCTCGCTGCAGCAGCCATCGCCCAACTGGAATCGGACGGTGTCGCGACACTGATCGGAACGGTCGTCAACCCGGCCGGTCTGATCCAGGCGAAAACCGTTCCGCTGCGGCGGATGAGTACCTTCGCCGAGCCGGGACTGGGTGCCAGCCCGGTCTTCCACGCCTTCACCATCGACCAGACCGGCATCGTCTTCAGCGACGCGATCAGCGTGGTCGGCGATCAACGCATCCGCATCGACCTCAGCGCCCTGCGCATCCTCGGTGACGGATTGGCCTGGGCGCCCGGCGCTTTCTTCGACCAGGACGGCACCGGTGACCCGTACTGCAGCCGAGGGGCACTGCAACGCGTCGAGGAACGCCTCGACGCCGCCGGGCTCAGTGCGCAGGTCGGCCACGAGATGGAGTTCGTGCTGGTGGGGCCGGACGGCAGCAGGCTGCCATCGTCGATGTGGGCGCAGTACGGCTTGGCCGGCCTCCTCGAGTTCGAAGGTTTCGTGCGCGACGTCACCGACTCCGCGAATGCCTCAGGGCTGGCCATCGAACAGTTTCACCCCGAGTACGGGCTCAACCAGTTCGAGATCTCCCTGGCGCCGCAGCCGCCGGTCACCGCGGCCGACCAGCTGATCCTGATGCGCATCATCGTGGCTCGGGTGGCCCGTCGTCACGGGATGCGGGCGAGCCTGTCGCCGTTGCCGTTCGCCGGCGGTGTGGGATCCGGGGCGCACCAGCACTTTTCGCTGTGCCGCGGGGACACGCCGGTGCTCTCGGGCGGCGACGGGGTGCGCGGTATGACCGACGCGGGGGAGTCCGCGATCGCCGGGCTGCTGGCGGGGCTGCCCGCCGCGCAGGGCGTGCTGTGTGGCTCCGTGCTGTCCGGTCTGCGCATCCGGCCCGGAGCGTGGGCCGGGGCGCACAACTGCTGGGGCACCGAGAACCGCGAGGCCGCGGTGCGGTTCGTCATCGGCGGCCCGAGCAACCCGCACGGCGCCAACGTCGAGGTCAAGGTCATCGACCCGTCGGCCAACCCGTACCTGGCCTCCGCGACAATCCTCGGGCTCGCGCTGCACGGCATCGAGCGGCGGCTGCAGCTTCCTCCCGAGGTGTCCGTCGATCCGTCCGCGCTCAGCGACACCCAGCGAGCCGAATCGGGTACGGCGCTGCTGCCGTGCGGTCAGGAGGAGACCCTGCCCGCGCTGGACGGCTCACCGCTCATCCGAGAGATTCTCGGCGACGAGATCGTCGACGCGGTGCTGGCGGTCCGCCGTTACGAGCAGAAGAACTTCGGCCACCTGCCGCCCGAGGAGCTCGCGGACAGGTTCCGGCTGGCGTGGAGCATCTGAAACGCACCGCCGGGTTTGCGCGGTGACGGTTGAGGCAACCCGTGCTCCATGATCGGTACTCTTCGCACCGTGGTCCTCGACTGTCAGGATCCACGCCGTCTGGCCGAGTTCTACGTCGGGTTGATCGGCGGCGAGATCGCCGCCGAGGACGACGACTGGGTGGTGGTGACGGATCCACAGGGCCGCCGACTGGCCTGTCAGCTCTCGCCGCAGCACGAGCCGCCGACCTTCCCCGACCCGCGCGGATCCCAACAGCTCCACCTCGACATCCAGGTCGACGATCCCGACGCCGCCGAACGTCAGGTCCTCGAGTTGGGTGCCACGCGCGTGACCGATGCGATCGGTGAGAACGATTTCCGGGTGTTCCGTGATCCGGCCGGGCACACGTTCTGCTTGGTGTTCAACATCGACGGAGAAAGCTGAACATCTTTCGCCGCAACGGAACTCAGTGGCCGGCCGAGGCCAGTGCACCGGAAGGGGCCGGCGCACGGTGCGCCGCGCGCAGGAAACGTCCGGTGCGATGCGCGCCGACGAGATCGGTGAGCGCGCCGTCCAGGTAGACCGCGCGGCCCCCGACCAGCACGGCATCGACCGTGGCGTCGTTGCGGTTGACCATCCGCGACAGGCCCCCGTAGTGGTCGACGGTGTCCTCGGCGTACGCGTCGAGGCTGTCGTCGAGGTGGGCGGGATCGATGATCACCAGGTCGGCACGATCGCCGACCCGCAGGTGACCCGCGTCGATCCGGTACCAGTCGGCCAGTTCGCCGGTGAGTCGGTGAACGGCGTGCTCGACGCTCATGAACGGTCTGCCTGTCTTCTCCGCGGCGTACACGTGACGCAGCAGGCGCAACCCCATGTTGTAGAAGGCCATATTGCGCAGGTGGGCACCGGCGTCGGAGAAGCCCATCTGCACACCCGGGTCCGCGGCGAATTTCCTGAGCACCTCCGGGCGGTGATTCGAGATGGTGGTGCGCCACCGCAGATCGGTGCCGTGTTCGAGGACCAGATCGAGGAATGCGTCGACCGGATGCACTCCGCGGTCCACGCCGACCGCACCGAAGGACCGGCCGACGACGGACACGTCGGGGCACGCGACGATCTCGGCGTCGAAGAAATCCCGGTGCCACACTCGCACGCCGAATTTCGAGTCGTAGTCCTTGCGGAACCGCCTGCGATAGGCCTCGTCACGCAGCAGCGCGTTGCGCTCGACCTCGTCACGCAGATCCAAGGCGGCCGCGCCGGAGCCGAATTCTTCGAAGACAACCAGGTCGATACCGTCGGCGTACACCTCGAACGGGACCGGCAGGTGCTGCCAGCGGAAGTTGCCGCCGAGGGCGTTGACGACGCGGGCCAGCGGACCCATGATCAGCACCGCGTAGGGGTTGGCCTTGACGTCGGCGGCCGACAGCAGGCTGGTCTTGAGCGGGTTGCGGACGATGCCGAGGGACTGCGCGGCCTGCGAGACGATGTTGAAGGGGTTCTCGATGTCGGGTCCGGACTGCAGGACCCGCCCGGCGCGGCGCAGCAGTGACTTGAGTCTGCGCAGTTCGCGGGGCCCGGCGTACGTCGAAGGCAGGGTCCGCGATCGGCACACCTCGCCGTCGACCTTGTCGAAAAGCAGTTGCTGCGACGACATTCCGACGAACCCCGCGTCGAGTGCCGCGGCGAGCATGCGCTCCATCGCGGCCTGCTCGGCGCCGGTGGGCCGGACGTCTTTGCGGGTGGCGCGGTCGAGGCCCATCACCGCGGTGCGGATGTCGGAATGCCCGATGAACGCCGTGACGTTGGGTCCCAGCGGCCGCGACTCCAGTGCGCTGATGTACTCCTCACAGTCGGACCAGGTCTTGTGCGTCTCGACCGCGCCGATCACCTTGTCGCGGGGTATCGCCTCGACGCGACCGAAGAGGTCGCCCGCGTCGACCGGGCCCACATGCACCGTCGACAGCGAGCACGAACCGAGCAGTACGGTGGTCACACCGTGGCGCATCGACTCGGACAGGGCGGGCCCGTTGAGCACCTCCACGTCGTAGTGGGTGTGGATGTCGATCATCCCGGGCAGCACCCACTTGCCGGTCGCCTCGATCACCTGAGGGCACTCCGAGGCGTCGAGTTCCTGCTCCGTGACGGCGACGACGTGGCCGCATCGGATGCCGATGTTCCGCACGGCCGACGGGGCGCCGGTGCCGTCGAACCAGCGGCCGTTGCGGACGATTGTGTCGTAGGTCACCTTGCCCATGGAGTCTCATAGAACAAGCTCGGGGCACGGGTGTCAACGACAAAGTGGACAGATTTCGGAAAATGTCTACAGCGTGATGTCTTGCCGTGTGACCTGCGCCTACATGGGCGCCCACGCGTCGGGTCGGCGGCCGTCGAGATCGGTGAACCCGTACCAGCGAGCCAGATCCGCCGATGTCACCGACCGCTGGTTCCAGCGCGGGCGTGCGAAGTCCGCGGCGATCGCCGCCACGCCACGGCCGACGAACCGGGGTGTCTCGGACTCGGCAAAACCCGGCGGCGCGGTCGGCAGGCCTCCGCCGCGCACCGGGTCGAGCGCTGCTTCCCAGTTCGCTTCGCAGACGCCGTAGTTGTCGAGCATCATCTCCGAGCGCAACCAACCGGGGGTCACCGAGACAGCGGTGCCGCCGTATGCCGCGAGTTCGTGTCCCTGGCTGAACGCCAACCGGTTGACCGCGGTCTTCGCCAGATCGTAGAAGACCGACAGCCGGTAGTTCTCCGCGTTGAACTCCGTTGTGCCATCGGAGATCTCCACGAGCAAGCCGCCCGGGCGGGTGATCAGCAGCGGGAGCAGACAGTGCGATGTGATGAGGTGCGTGTCGATGCCGAGGCGCAGGATGCGCAGCCCGTCTTCGAGGTTGTGCTCCCACATGGGTCTGCCCCACGTGGACGGCGGCCCTTTCAGGATCTCCGCGCCCCAGATGTCGTTGACCAGGATGTCGATGTGGTCGTGCTCGGCGGCGATCCGCCCGGCGAGTGCCCGCACCTGCGCGACGTCGAGATGGTCGACCTGCACCGCGACGCCTTTCCCGCCCAGTGAGGACACCAATTCCGCTGTCTCCTCGATGGTTTCGGGGCGGTCGTAGTCCGAGCGGCACGTTCTCGATCGGCTGCTGCGGCCCGTGCAGAACACCGTCGCCCCGGCTTCCCCCAGGGCTGCTGCGATGCCGCGGCCGGCACCGCGAGTGGCCCCGGCGACCACCGCGATGCGATCCCGAAGAGCCTCCGGATCCGGTGTCCACCGCATCCACCGAGTATCGACCCCGCGGACGTGTCGCAGCTCCCGTTTGGCAGTTGAGATCCTGCGGATCGGCGCATACTCGCAAGGGTGACTCCGTTGCAGCGATACATCGCCGAAGAAATCGCCACCGATCACCTCGACGGTCTTTTGTCGCGGCGCGAAGCCCTGCGCCGGCTCGGCCTGCTCGGTCTGACCACGGCAGCGGCCACAGCCCTCATCGCCGCGTGCAGCGAGCGCGAACAGACCGCCGCACCGACCACCGAGCCCGATACCGGCACCGCGCCCACCACCGGCACCGCGGCCCCTCCGACCACCTCACCGCCCGCAGAGCCGCCGGGTATGCAGACGGCGTTGCCCACCGCGGCGGTGACGTGGCGAGGGCCGAACGGCGATCTGCAGGGTGCGTGGGCCGAGGCCCCGGATGCGCGCGGCGCCGTGCTCGTCATCCACGAGAACAAGGGCCTCACCGATCACATCCGCTCGGTGGCGGGCCGGTTTGCCGGGATCGAGTATTCGGCGCTGGCGATCGACCTGCTGTCCGGTCAGGGGGGCACCGGACAGTTCACCGACCCCGCCGACGCGACCGCCGCGCTGAGCAAGATCCCTCCGGAGGAGTTCGTCGCCAACCTGCGCTCCGGGATCGACGAGTTGTCGCGTCGGACACCTGACCGCAGGCTCGCCGCGGTCGGGTTCTGCATGGGCGGCGGGCTCGTGTGGCGGCTGCTCGCCGCGGGGACACCGCAACTGGCCGCGGCGGTGCCCTTCTACGGCCCCACGCCGGACGCCCCGGATTTCGCCGGCTCCAGAGATGTTGCCGTGCTGGCCTTCTACGGTGCCCTCGACCAACGTGTGAACGCCACCGAACCGGTCGCCCGGGCGGCGCTGGAGAAGGCAGGCCTGGTGCACGAACTGGTCACCGAACCCGGTGCGAATCACGCGTTCTTCAACGACACCGGTGACCGCTACGACCCGACCGCAGCGGCCGACGCGTGGCGACGCATCCAGGAGTGGTTCACCGCGCACCTGGCCTGACCCGTATCGAGCGGAATTCGCCTCCGGTTCAGACACCGGTCGCGGACACGTGGTCAGGCGCACACACCGAGCCGCTTTCATCGCGGGCATGCGGGTGGTCCAGGTCGCGAACTTCTACGGCCCGCGATCGGGAGGTCTGCGCACCGCGGTGGACCGGCTCGGCGCGGAATATCGTGCGGCGGGCCACGACGTGTTCCTCGTCGTGCCGGGGGCGAGCCCGCGGCGTGACGTCATGCCGAGCGGCGTCGTCCGGATCTCGCTGCCGGCGCGCCGCATACCGTTGACCGGCGGCTACCGGGCGGTCCTGCCGGGGCCGGTCACGGCGCTGCTGGGGAAACTGGAACCGGACGCGCTCGAGGTGTCGGACCGCCTCACGCTGCGGTCCCTTGGTGGGTGGGGTCGCGCGCACGGCGCGTCGACCGTGATGATCTCGCACGAGCGGTTGGATCGGCTCCTGGCACAAGCGCTCCCGGTGCCCCTGGCCCGGTCGGTGGCAGATGTCGCCAACCGCCGCACCGCCGCGAACTATGACGCCGTGGTGTGCACGACGGAGTTCGCGCGCGCCGAGTTCGACCGGATCGGCGCGTCGAACGTCACCACGGTGCCGCTCGGGGTGGACCTCGACCAGTTCCACCCCCGGCGCAGGTGCGACCGGATGCGCGGCCGCTGGGCGGCGCCGCAGCAGATGCTGCTCGTCCACTGCGGCAGGCTCTCGGTGGAGAAGGACGCCCACCGCAGCATCGACAGTGTTGCGGTGCTGCGTGATTCGGGTGTCGACGCGCGGCTGGTGGTGGTGGGTGATGGTCCGTTGCGGGCGCGGCTGGAACGCCGCGCCGCGCGGTTACCGGTGACGTTCACCGGTCACATCGGCTGCCGCGACACCGTCGCGACGATCCTGGCGTCCGCCGACGTCGCGCTCGCCCCCGGACCGCACGAGACCTTCGGTCTGGCAGCTCTTGAGGCCCTGGCGTGCGGCACCCCGGCGGTCGTGTCGCGCACCTCGGCGCTGGGCGAGATTCTCACCGCCGACTGCGGGGCCGTCGCGGACAACGACGCGCGCGCCATCGCCGACGCCGTCACCGCGGTGATCAGCCGACCGGAACCCCAGCGGCGCCGCAGCGCGCGCCTGCGGGCCGAACAGTTCACCTGGCCGCGTGCCGCCGCGGGAATGCTCGACGTCCTGAAGATCCGATAGCCGGTTGCGCCGCTGAGATCCGGTCAGCCGACCCCTGCCGGTTGCCGCGGTGCGTACCGGAGCACCGCCGCAACGCCGTCGGCGGGGGACCGGTCCTCGGGCGCGCACACCAGGTCGGCGCCGATCGACAGCGCGAGCATGGGCAGTGCCTCGTCGGCCCGCAGCGTGCGCACCGGCGCGGCGCCGAGTTCGGACAGCACGTTCGAATTGGGCGCCACCGTGGTCAGCTCGTCGCCCGACACCACGGTCGCGTCACCCACCCGTCCGACGATGAGTGTCTCCACGGCCCCTTCGCGCAGCGCCGCGCACACACCGGCCAGACCTTCGGTCGCCAGGCCCGAGTGGCGGCCGAGCTCTGCGGCGAACTTCTGCGCCACGTCGTCGACGGCCGCCGAGCGGACCCGCTCGAAGTGCTGGTCCACCGCTTGCTGGAGCTGCTGGGGGTCGAATCCGCTGTGCCGCGCGCCGACCTCGAGCTGGACCACTCGGTCGGCGACGCGGTCGGGGAGCGCCGCGGCGAAGTCGGTCCGGGACCCGACCTCGCCGACGACGAACACCACGTTCGGGTCCTCGCTGTCGACGATCTCGGTGACGGCCTCGGCGGTGGCGCGGATGTTCTTCTTGCGGCTTTCCTCGGTCCGCGGCTGCGGATCACCGTAGCCCGAGCTCTCGGCCCCGCTCGCCTTGTGGATCGGATGGCTGCCGCCGTCGATCGTGCGTGTGGTCGGCGCGGTGGCCGACGTGCCCGCACGGTGCACGTCGACGTCGGCACCCGCGTGGTCCACGGTGACCACGAGGTATGCGCCGCGGTCGGCGCCGTGCTCAAGCGCAGGCACGATGTACGGCAGCTCCGACACCCGCACGGTCGGGGCGCCGACTGTGGTGTCGAGTTCCTCGTCGACGAGGATGCCGTCGGCGTTGGCCACCAGCAAGCGGCTGCTCACGCCGACGGGTGGCCGGCTCGCGGTGACCGCCTCCTCCAGGTGGCGAACGATCTCCGGGGCGGCGTGCTGACGTTCGAGTTCCTCACGAAGACCTCGCCATTTGAGGTCGGTCTGGGCCGCGGCGTCCTCGGTGTTGTGCGAATCGTCGAAAAAGATCGACGCGTAGGGGCCGTGCGCCGACAGCAGTGACCGGAAGTGTTCTGAACGCATGATCCTCCGTCCGTTGGGCTCTCTGTCGAGGGGTGCCCGAAGGCGGGGAGGACAAACCTGTTCGGTTCGCTCAGCGCCACGCGACCGGAAGGCGCTTGATGCCGTGGATGAACGCCGACTGGAGACGATCGGGTTCCTCGGTGGCGACGATGTCGGGCAGGTGGCGATGCAGTTCGGAGAACAGCACCGTGATCTCGCGTCGCGCGAGATTGGCGCCGAGACAGAAATGGGCGCCCCCGCCGCCGAATCCGACGTGCGGGTTCCGACGCCGCTGCACGTCGAACATCCACGGGTTGTCGAACTTGGTCTCGTCGCGGTTGGCCGAGCCATACCACAGCGTGACCTTGGCGCCGGCCGGCAACGGCGTGCCGCCGAGTTCGGTGTCGCGCGTCACGGTGCGGCGCATGTAGCTCACCGGTGACGCCCATCGCACGATCTCTTCCACCGCGGTCGCTGCGAGTTCGTCGAATCGCGACCACCACAGCTGACGCTGTTCGGGGTGGCGGGTCAGGGCGAGCACCCCGTGGCTGATGGCGTTGCGGGTGGTTTCGTTACCGGCGACCACCAGCAGGATGAAGAATGACGCCACCTCGGCCGAGGTCAGCCGTTCGCCGTCCACCTCGGCCTGCACCAGGCTCGTCGTGAGGTCGTCGGCGGGGGTCGAGCGACGCTCGTCGGCAAGTGCGGTGGCATACGCCCCGATGTCCATCGCGACGGTGGCGAACTCCTCGAAATCGGTTGTGAGGTCCGGATCTCCGAATCCGAGGATGACGTTGGTCCATCCGAAGATCTGTTGGTGATCGGATTCCGGGATCCCCATCATGTCGCAGATGATCTGCAGCGGCAGCGGTCCCGCCAGTTCGGTGACAAGTTCGGCGTGCCCGTCGGGGTTACGGTCGATCATGTCGGTGACGAGCCGAAGGGCCCGGTCGCGCACCGAGTCCTCGATGACGGCGAGCACCCGCGGCGTGAACGCGCTGCGGACGATGTTGCGCAACCTGGTGTGTCTGGGGTCGTCCATGGCGATCATCGAGCCGAAATACTCGGCGAGTTCCGGGGATTGATCCCCGATCACGATCCCGGAGGCGGAGCTGAACAGTTCGGGGTGTCTGCTGGCGTAGAACACGTCGTCGTGGCGCGTGACCGCCCAGTGCCCCGCACCCTGCGGGAACCCCACGGTGTCGAACGCCGGGTGGTACGAAACGGGCGCCTCGCGGCGGAGTGTGGCGAACGCGCCGTCGCGGATGTCGTCGTCGAGCGCCCAGAATTCCCACGACCCCAGATCGATCTCCGACAACGGCACCTCGGGGGGAGCCACCCCGTTCACCCGCGGTGCGATACCCATGCCGACAGGGTAGAGCTCGCACCACCGTCAGCTTCCCATATCAGCCATCGCGGGTGGCACGACCCGGATCGGTAACGCCGATCGGCGTCGAGCCGATAACCCAACCGGGGTGCACGTCTGATGCAGGAGTCCCGAGGTCCGTCCCGAGGACGGAATGCCGCAGACGCTGCGGTGCCGGAGATGGGGGGATCGCCGGCGCCCGGGTCCTGAACATCAGGAGAGTGGTGATGACTGTGAAGACAACGACGACGAAGCTCCTGGCGGCGGCCCTGACAGTGGGTGCGCTCGGCTTCGGCGCCACGGCATTCGGTGTGCCCGTCGCATCGGCAGCTCCCGCGGCCCCGGCTCCGCTGCGGCCCGGACACGACGACGGCTGCTTCCCGTTCTGCGACCGGGGTCCCGGCAAACACGACGACCGCGGACCCGGCCGGCACGACGCCCGCGGACCCCACGATGGCGGTCACTGGGATGACAAGGGCCCGTGGTGGGCCAACAACCGCCATGACTGGTGGGACGACCGCCAGGGGCCACCGCCGTGGGGCTGGGGACCGCCACCGCCCGTGCACTGGAACGGCGGCCCGCTGCCACCCACCATCAACTACTGGGGCTACAACCTGAACCCGGTGTGGGACAACGGGTTCCGGCAGTGGGGTGTGTGGTTGTTCGGCATCTGGATCCCGATCTTCGGCGTCGGGTTCAACTGACCGGACCGGGCGACACAGGCCCGCGGTGCGATGTGCCGCGGGCCTGAGATCGGTCGGTCGGGCACAACCCGCGCCGATCGTGCGTTCACCTGACATGACACAGATCGAGGGGAAGGTGCGGTTCGGGGTGGGCCTCGGGGCGGACACCGCGCCCGGGGACCTGCCCGCCATCGTCGACCACCTGGAGCACAGCGGCGCCGATTCCGTCTGGTTCAGCGAATTGGTCTACAGCCCCGCGGTCGACCCGTTCATCGGGATGGCGTACACGCTGTCACGCACCACGCGGCTCAAGGCCGGGACCTCGGTGGCCATCCTGCCGGGCCGCCATCCCGTCCTGGTGGCCAAGCAGGTCGCGTCGTTGGCCGCGCTCGCACCGAAACGGGTGCTGCCGGTGTTCGGTCTGCACTCGGCGCTGCCCGCCGAACGCGATGTGTTCGCTGTGCCGCGGGGTCGGCGCGGTGCGGTGTTCGACGAATCCCTCGAACTGCTGCGCGCGGTGCTGAGCGGGCGTGATGTGTCTTTCGACGGCGAGTTCTTCACGATCCGATCTGCCGATGTGCAACCGGTACCCGCGCGCCCCGTCGACATCTGGCTGGGCGGGTCCGGCCCCGTCGCGCTCGCCCGGATCGGGCGCCTGGCCGACGGGTGGCTCGGCAGCTTCCTCACCCCGGCGGAGGCGGGCGCGGCGCGTCGGCAGATCGAGCGCGAGGCAGACGCCGCGGGCCGCGAGATCGAACCCGACCACTACGGCATCAGCCTCGCGGTCGCGGCAGGCGAGATCCCCGACGACGTCCACGCCATGGCACGCCGGCGCAGACCCGACATCGACCCCTCGGAGTTGATCGCGGCGGACTGGCCCACGTTGCACCGCCGGATCGACGAGTATGTCGACGCCGGCCTCACCAAATTCGTCATCCGGGCCGTGGGACGCGGTGACCGCGAGGCGTTTCTGGAACGCTTCGTCGGGGAACTGCTGCCTCGGCAGAACTGAACTGCGGCCAAGCCCGGCGGGACCCGCCCGGTTGAACCGCACGGTTCCCACCGTCGTGCCAGAGGGTGTACGCGCACCCCGCGTGCGCGCAGCGTCCTGAGCGAAGGAGATGGTGTCATGAAGATCCGGTTCCGGCGGTCGGGTGGATCGGCCCGGTTGAGCGTGGTGGGTGTCATGTCGGCGATGGTGAGCTCGGTGGTTCTGGCGGCCGCGCTCGTGTTCGCGCCCATGGCCGTCGCCGACGATCGGCTGCAGTTCACGGGCACCACGCTGTCGGGTGCGCCGTTCAACGGTTCGAGCCTGGCCGGCAAACCCGCGGTGCTGTGGTTCTGGACGCCGTGGTGCCCGTTCTGCAACGCCGAGGCGCCGTCGGTCAGCCAGGTCGCGGCGGCCAACCCACAGGTCACGTTCGTCGGGGTGGCGGCCCGCTCCGACGTCGCGGCGATGCAGGGATTCGTCGACAAGTACAACCTGAACTTCACCAACCTCAACGACGCAGACGGCTCCATCTGGGCGCGCTACAACGTGCCGTGGCAGCCGGCCTACGTCTTCTACCGCGCCGACGGATCGTCGACGTTCGTCAACAACCCGACGTCTGCCATGTCGAAGCAGGAGCTGTCGGACCGCGTCGCCGCGTTGAACAGCTGATTCGGGTGGAGCAGGACCTTCTGGGTCTGGCTTTCGGAGCCGGTCTGGTCGCCGCGCTGAACCCGTGCGGTTTCGCGCTGCTGCCCGGCTATCTCGCACTGGTGGTGCGCGGTGACCACTCCGTGGACGGTGCCTGGGCCGTGGTTCGGGCCGTGGCCCGTGCCGCCCTGGCCACCGTCGCGATGGCCGCCGGGTTCATCGCGGTGTTCGGCAGCTTCACCGCACTCACGGTGGCCGCCGCGAGCACGGTGCAGCGCTACCTGCCCTACGTCACGGTCGTCATCGGTCTGACCCTGGTTTGTCTCGGTGTCTGGTTGCTCGCAGGCCGTCATCTCGGTGTGCTGATGCCGAATGCGCTGGCCAACAATCCGCGCTGGGCGCCGACCGCGCACATGGGCTCGATGCTCGGGTACGGCGTCGGCTATGCCCTCGCCTCGTTGTCATGCACGATCGGTCCGTTCCTCGCGGTCACCGGGGCCGGGCTGCGATCGGAGACACCCCTGCACGGCGTCGGGGTGTTCGCGGCGTACGCAGCGGGATTCACGCTCGTGGTCGGCGTACTGGCCGTCGCGACCGCCCTGGCCCGGACGGTCGTCATCGACCGCATGCGTCGGGTCCTGCCGTACGCGAACAGGATCGGCGGGGTTCTGCTGGTCCTGGTCGGCGCCTACGTCGCCTATTACGGGCTCTACGAGGTCCGATTGTTCGGTGGCAGTGGCGATCCCGCCGATCCGGTGATCGCGGTGGCGGGCCGCATCCAGGGCACGCTGGCCGGCTGGGTGCACCAGCACGGTGCACTGCCCTGGCTGATCGGGCTTCTGGGGCTGCTCAGTATCGGCCTGCTCTGGCGCGGTGCGGTCAGGTTCTCCGGGAGACGGTCAGCCGCACGTCCGGCCACGGCGGACGACGCACCATAGCGACCGTCGCCAGGGTGGCCGCCACGAGGCCGATCAGCTCACCCAGCAGTGCGATGCGCGTCGTGTCGACCGCGGGCGCCCACACCGGTTCACCGTCCTTGACGACGAACACCCCGGCTGGGCGCGGGCCGCGACGCCCCAACGTGCTGACGGGGATCACGGTCGCCCCGTCCGGGGTCACGTACGGCTCACCGAACACACCGGAGGCGACGGTCTCGTCGGTCAGCCGGTCGAGCGCTTCAGGCATCCGCACCGCGCGTGGCTCCATCCTCGTCACTGCCCGCCATCGCCCCTTCACTGCTCGAAATCGAGCTCGTCGTCGTCGACCGGTACCAGGATCGCCTGTTCCAGGAGGTCGGCCTCATTGGCGTCGGAGTGGGTCGAGACCCGCAGCTGCACATCCGCGAGCGCGGTGTCGAGGTTTGCCTCGTCGTCGTCGACCCGGACCGATCGTAGCTGGTCAACAGCATCGGCCTCGGGTGCGAAGTCGTCGAACGGGCGGTCGCTGGCTTGCGTCATGATCGTCCCTTCCTGCGCGAACGGCGTCGGCACCGTCATTGTCCTCTCGGCCAACTGGGGATTCAACGTTCACAGGTTCATGCGGTATCGTCCGGGCATCGCGCAACAGACGGGGGACGTTCCCCTTTTGTGGGAACGCCGTGAACAAGCACCTTCGACTCACCAAAGGCTCCCGTGTCCAGAAAGACCAGAGAAGACGTGGCCCTTCAGCCGCACTTCGAGGACGTCCAGTCCCATTACGACCTGTCGGATGAGTTCTTCCGACTTTTCCTCGACCCGACCCAGACGTACAGCTGCGCCTACTTCGAACGTGACGACATGACGCTCGAAGAGGCGCAGATCGCCAAGATCGACCTGTCGCTGGGCAAGCTCGGGCTCCGACCGGGCATGAAACTGCTCGACATCGGCTGCGGTTGGGGCGCCACCTTGCGACGCGCGCTGGAGCGTCACGATGTCGACGTCGTCGGCCTGACGCTCAGCAAGAACCAGCAGGCGCACGTCGCGCAGTCGTTCGACGCGATCGACACCGCCCGGTCCCGCCGCGTGCTGCTCCAGGGCTGGGAGCAGTTCGACGAACCCGTGGACCGGATCGTCTCGATCGGCGCGTTCGAACACTTCGGCGCCGACCGCTACGACGACTTCTTCCGGATGGCCCACACCGCGCTGCCCGCCGACGGGGTGATGCTGCTGCACACCATCGTCAAGCCCAGCGGTGAGGAGATGACCGCGCGTGGGCTCCCGCTGACCATGCGCAAGCTGCGGTTCTTCAAGTTCATCATGGACGAGATCTTCCCGGGCGGAGAGCTGCCGTACGTCGCGCAGGTCGAGGAGCATGCGCAGCGGGCCGGGTTCCGCGTCGAGCGGATCCAGTCGCAGCGACCGCACTACGCGAAGACGCTCGACATCTGGGCGGAGAACCTGCGCGGGCGCAGGGACGAGGCCATCGCCGTGCAGTCCGAAGAGGTGTACGAGCGCTACATGAAATACCTCACCGGGTGCGCCGACCTGTTCCGTGAGGGTTACACCGACGTCTGTCAGTTCACCCTGGTCAAGTCCTAACGCCTGCGCGCCATCCGCCACAGCCGCAGCGGCAGCAGACCGAGCAGCGGCGCCCGCTTGCCCATGTCCTCGGTGTCGCGCTTGTTGAAGGCGGCAGCGAAGCGGCGCGCATCCGCCTCGGTGGCATAGTCCTTGGCGCCGCGCGCCTCACCGCAACGAGCACACTGCCACCGCATCGTGCGGCCGTCCGCGGAGAACGTCGGGTCGTGCCCGAACACCCGGCAGGCCACCGTCACTGGTTGGGTGTCCCGCTCGGGGGACCGACGCGGCCCCGTGACTTCCGGGTGATCCGGTTCTCCGTCAATGCTTCGCGCATCGCCTTGCGGAATTCACCGGGACCCCAGTAGCGGGCTCCGACCGCGCGGTGGACCTCACGGATCGTCATCGACTCATTCTCGGCCACGGCCCGCGCGATGGAATCGATCTCGTGGTCCAGTGCGGACTCCGGCACCCCGGGCGTCGGCGGTTCCCGCCACGCGCCTTCCCAACCCGGGGGCGGGCCTGGGCGGTAACGCCACGCTCGGGTCTGCGTGGCCCGCTGGCGTTCGGCGCGTGCGGCGACGCGCTCCCGGCGTTCGGCCCGTGCACGTCTCCGCTCGGCGTCGGCCTCATCGTCGCCCGTGTCGGCCGCCTCGCCGTCGCCCTCGTCGGCGGTGAGCGGCATCGCGAGATCCTCGAGCTTCTGCCCCTCGGCCCTGACCCCGAAGAGCAGCTCGACCACGCCGCCCACCGCCATCACCGCGGCGCCGATCAAGAACGACACGGCGACGAGGCCGCGGTCCCCGGATTCGATGAGCTGCCCGAACAGAAGCGGGCCGGTGATGCCGCCGACGGCGGTGCCGACCGCGTAGAAGAACGCGATCGCCAACGCGCGCGTCTCCATGGGGAAGATCTCGCTGACGGTGAGATATGCGGCGCTGGCTCCGGACGACGCCAGGAAGAAACACACCCCGAGCACCAGCATGAACATCCACACGCCCCCGGTCTCGGAGACGAACATGACCGTCAGACCCACCGCGACCGCCGATGAGCCCAGGTATGCCAGCGCGATCATCGGCTTCCGGCCGACCGTGTCGAACAGCCGCCCCAGCAATATGGGTCCGGCGAAATTGCTCAAGGCCCACACCGCGTAGAACACCGGCACCGTGCCGGATGCAACGTCGAAGAAGTTGCTCAGCAGAGTGCCGAGATTGAAGGTGAACGCGTTGTACAGGAACGCCTGTCCGATGAACAGCGCGAGGCCCAGCACAGCCCGCTTCGGGTACCTGGTGAACGCGACCTTCGCGATCTCGACGAACGAGATCGACTTGCGCTGACGGATCCTGAGGGAGCCCTCCGGCTCGTCGAGCTGTTGACCGGTGGAACGTTCCACCTCGCGTTCGATCTCGCCGACCACCCGCTCGGCCTCGTCCTCATGACCGTGGATGAACAACCATCGCGGGCTCTCCGGCACATGGCGCCGTACCACGAGCACCACCAGACCGAAGATCGCGCCGAGGCCGAACGCGATACGCCATCCGATGTCGGCCGGGAAGATGGCCGTGTTCAACAGCAGCAGTGCACCCACAGCGCCGCCGGCGGCGCCGAGCCAGTACGAACCGTTGATGATGAGGTCGACGCGGCCGCGGACGCGCGCCGGGATCAGTTCGTCGATCGCCGAGTTGATCGCGGCATACTCGCCGCCTATGCCCGCTCCGGTGAAGAAGCGACAGATGAAGAAATACCAAGGCGCGAACGCGAAAGCCGTTGCAACCGTGGCGGCGAGGTAGATCGCGAGGGTGAGGATGAACAGCTTCTTGCGGCCGAACCGGTCGGTGAGCTGACCGAAGAACAGCGCACCCAGGCATGCGCCGGTGATGTAGACCGCCGCGGCGATACCGATCTGGCCCGCACTCAGCTCGATTCCGCTGCCGCTCTCGGTCAGTCGCGACGCGACATTGCCGACCATCGTGACCTCGAGGCCGTCGAGGATCCACACCCCGCCGAGGCCGAGCACCACACGCCAGTGGAACCGCGACCACGGCAAGCGATCCAATCGACTCGGCACCTGTGTGGTGATCGTGCCGGTCTGCACCCCTGAACTCATCGGCCGCCTCCTCGCCCGTGACGAATCGGGCTAGGGAGTACCCAAACTGAGGCGGTCTATGCAACCGCGCTGCCGCCGGGATGTCCTCCCGGGTGTCCGATTTGCTTCACCGCGCGGGTGGACCGGGTTGTGCCTGTGCGGCGTCGCGCCTGCGCGCGGCCATCCCCGCGAGCGCCTCGAACACCACGCGGTGCGCGGCGTTCACGGTCAGTTCCGCGTGGTCGTAGGCCGGCGCCACCTCGACCACGTCCACGCCGGCGACATCATGGCGGTAACACAACTGGCGGACCATGCGCAGCAGGTCGGCGCTGGTGATACCGCCGGGCTCAGGAGTTCCGGTGCCGGGGGCGTGGGCCGGATCCAGCACGTCGATATCCACAGAGAGATAGAGCTTTTCGGCCTTCGCGAGCGCCTCTGAGACGGCGTCGTCCATCACGGCCTTGAATCCGCGATCCCAGATCTCCTGCATGGTGTGCCAGGTCATCTTCTGTTCGAGCATCCACTCGAACACCTCCTGCGGCGGCCAGTATCCCCGCAGCCCGACCTGGACGAAATGAGTGCCCGGCACGGCACCCGATTCGATGAGCCTGCGCATCGGGGTGCCGTGGCTGGCGAGGTTGCCCTCGATGTTGTCGGCCGTGTCGGCGTGCGCGTCGAAATGCACCACGCCGACGTTTCCGTGACCGTGTACATCGGCCACGGCCGTCGCCGACGGCCACGTGATCGAGTGGTCTCCACCGAGTACGACCGGGATGATGCCCCGTGCTGCCACGGCATGCACGCGCTTGCGGATGTTGGCGTGTGACACCTCCGTCTGCGCGTGCGGGCAGTAGGCGTCACCGAAATCGACCACTTCGAGCCAGTCGAAGATCTCCAAGCCGAGATCGAGGTGGTACGTGCCCGGCTCATAGGCGGCGGCTCGGATGGCGCGTGGCCCGAAGCGCGCGCCCGGGCGGTTGGTGGTCGCGATGTCGAAGGGGGCTCCGACGATCGCGACGTCGGGGCGCCACTCGTCGAGTTGCTGCGTCTCTGTCAAAAACGGCCGGTGCCCGAACGACACCATGCCCGCGTACGGCAGATCGAGTTGTTCGGCCATGCCGGGCGGCACCTCACGCCGCGGCCCATGCTCGTGGTCCTCGCCCATGGGCAGACATTACCCGCCGTGACCGGAAGAGCACGGCCACTCAGCGGATTCGCTCGGCCTGCTCGTCGGCGACGAAACCGAGCGCCGCGCGAAGCCGGTCGGGGACCGGGCGTTTCGTCCAGTGGGTACCGGAGACGACGACGTAGACATTGCGGCCCCGCACCGCGACACGCTCGAGGGTGGCGTCGTTGGCATGGAACACCGTGAAACCGAGCGTGAAGCTGGTGTTGCCGATGCGCTCGCACGTCACCGCGACGCGTACGGCGTCACGCCATCGCACCGAGGCGACGAAGTCGATCTCGGTGTGCACGACCTGAAGGTCCAGGCCCGAGGAGATCAGACCGGGGTAGCTCACGTCGAGGTGGTCCAGAAATGCCGTGCACGCCTCGTCGAACCAGGTCAGGTAATGCGCGTTGAACACCACACCCTGCTGATCCACTTCGCCGTAGCGCGGAACGATCGCAAAGTTGAACCCGCCCACCTGAACCGCCTTCGCCTGCCGTCGTGCCCTGCTTTGTGCCCCGGGTCGTGTGGAGTCCCAGCGTAGTGGCATCGGCGACCAACCCACTTTGTGCCGGCCCCGGACGGCACGCGAGACTGGTGGACGTGGAACTGGTGACCCTCGACGACATCTCCGACGCCGCACGCCGCATCGCCCCCGACATCGTGCGCACCCCGCTGTTGTCTGCCGCCTGGGGTGATCCGCGGCGGCCGCTGTGGCTCAAGCCCGAGAACCTGCAGCCGATCGGGGCGTTCAAGATCCGCGGTGCGTTCAACGCGCTCGGCCGCCTCGACCCGGACACCAGGGCCCGCGGTGTGGTGGCCTATTCGAGCGGGAACCACGCGCAGGCCGTCGCATACGCCGCCGCGGCCTACGGTGTGGCCGCGCACATCGTGATGCCTGAGGAGACGCCCGCCGTCAAGGTGGAGGCCACCCGCGGGCACGGAGCCGATGTCGTGTTGTGCGGGCCGGGTGAGCGCGAACGTACGGCCGCCGAACTGGTCGAGACCACGGGCGCGGTGCTGATCCCACCGTTCGACCATCCCGACATCATTGCGGGCCAGGGCACTATCGGCATCGAGATCGCCGAGGACCTCGCCGATCTCGCGGCCGTGCTGATCCCTGTCAGCGGCGGTGGGCTCGCCTCCGGTATCGGCACCGCGATCCGCGCCCTGTGCCCGAACGCCAAGGTCTTGGCTGTCGAACCCGAACTCGCCGCCGACACCGCTGAGTCGCTCGCGCGGGGGAGTGTCGTGGAATGGCCTGTGGCCAAACGAAATCGGACCATCGCCGACGGATTGCGGTCGACTCCGTCGGAGCTGACCTTCGCGCATCTGCAGCGGGTCGTCGACGACGTGATCACCGTGAGCGAGGACGAGATCCGGGCGGCGGTACGGGAATTGGCGCTGAAGGCGCATCTCGTCGCCGAACCCAGCGGAGCGGTGGCACTCGCGGGCTACCGCAAGGCCGATCTCCCGGACGGGCCCGCGGTGGCCGTCGTGTCCGGTGGCAACATCGAGCCGACACAGTTGACGGCGATCCTTGCCGACGCTCAGTGAACGCCTTCCATCAGCCGTGTGATCCACGGTGACACAGCGAAGACCGCGACACCGACTATGATGGCGACGACCCCGAGGATGCCGAAGTAGGTGAACTCACGCGCCGGGTCGTAGAACCCGGCCAGTACACCCGACAACGCGGTACCCAGGCCGAGCGAGAAGAAGTACAGTGCCATCATCTGGGCCCGGAATGCCTCCGGCGCAAGCTTTGTCGTGACCGACAGGCCGATCGGCGAGATCATCAGTTCCGACACCGCGAACAACGCGAGTATCGCTGCCACGACAAGCGCGGGCACGGCCCTGCCCGTTGTCCCCGCCATGGGCAGGAAGAGCAGGAATGCGACGCCCATACCGATCACGGCGTAGCCGAACTTGCGCGGTGTGGTGGGGGCGCGGTTGCCCAGGCGGGTCCACAGCCATGCGAACACGGGGGACAGCGCGATGATCCAGACCGGCTCGATCGAACCGATCCAGTTCGATGGTGCGGTCCACCCGAACACCGACCAGTTCATACGCTCGTCGGAGTAAATGGCAAGGACGGTGAAGATCTGCTGGAAGAGTGACCAGAACACCGCATTCGCGAGGAACAACGGAATGAAGGCACGCACGCGGGTGCGTTCGAGCACCGTCACCTTGGCGCTCGTGAGCAGCACCGCGAAATACCCGATCGATGCCAGCGCGATCACCACGGTCGTGGTCTGCGACAGGTTGGCCAAGGTCACGACACCCGAGGCGAACAGCGCCACCGCGACGATCCCGAGCGCCAGGACCACGGCGGCCACCTTGCCGACCGAACTGGACGGCAACGGGTTCGGAACGATCCGGCCGTGCGAGCCGAGGTTACGCCGGAACACGACGTACTGCGCGAGACCGAGCGCCATCCCGATCGCGGCGGCACCGAAACCGTAGTGGAAGCCGATGCGGGCCTGGAGAACCCCGGTGATCAACGGCCCGACGAACGCACCGAGATTGACGCCGAGGTAGAACAGCGTGAACCCACCGTCGCACCGGGGGTCGTCCTTCGCGTAGAGGGTGCCCAGCAACGACGAGGCGTTGGCCTTGAGCGCACCGGAACCGAGGGCCACCAGCACCAGGCCGATGCCGACGCCCGCGAGTCCCGGGAGCAGCGCGAGCGCGATGTGACCGCACATCACCACCACGCCGCCGTAGAACACCGTGCGCTCCATTCCGAGCACGCGATCGGCGACCCAGCCGCCCAGAACCGTTGACAGATAGACCAAACCGCCGTAAGCGCCGACGATCCCGGTCGCGGTCGCCTGCGGCAGCCCCAGACCGCCGTCGGTCGCCGTGTAGTAGAGGTAGTAGCCGAGGATCGTCAACATCCCGTAGAAAGAGAACCGCTCCCACAACTCGACCCCGAACAGGTTCGTCAAACCCACCGGGTGTCCGAATATCGTGCGCTGCGTCTGTGCGTCGCGTGCTTCCCCCATCTGGCTCACCTTGCCACGCTTCGGGTGCGCCCCGGTTGGAACCGCGCAGAATGCTGCACGGCGTGGGCAAACCGAAACTCCGCCGTGTCCACCAGAGTTCTGTGGCACAGCACATTTCGCGCAGGTCAGCGTGCGGACCCGGTGCGCGTGGCGTGTCCGGCACCGGTAAGGTCAGCCCGGAACAGGTGGACGACGGCCACACCGGGCGGGGTTCGTCCGGCTCGTCGGGGGGTATCGACGGGCCCGGGTCGGGACCGCGTGGCCACTGCTCCAAGGGGGTGTAGGTGGACGCGGTGATCGGCGTCTCGGTGACGCCCTCCACTGTCGGCATGGTGTTGGTCGAGGGGGATTCGGCCGCCGATTTCGAGGCCGTGAACCTCGACCTCGAGGTGTTCGACGTTGCGGGTCTGGACTTGAGCCGTGCCCGCGCCGCGCGCGACGAGATCGTCGCAACGGTCGCCCGTGCCGAGAGCGTTGCCGCGGACAACGGCAGACGGCTGCGGTCGATCGGTGTCACGTGGAGCGACGGCGCGGACGTGCAGGCCGCCGAACTGGTCGCCGATCTGAACGAGGCCGGCTTCGGCAATGTCGTCGATGTGCGGTTCCGCCAGGCCACCGACGCGCTGGCGCACAGCATCGCTGACATCGTCGGGTTCGACACCACCGTGGTGTGCGTCGTCGAACCCGAGGGTGCGCTGGCCCTCACCGTCGACCGGCACGACGGCGTCATCGACACCGTGCGCAGCCGGACCGTAGGAAGTGCGCACGGCCTCATCGGTTGGCTCGAACGCGTCCTGACGGTCCTCGACCGCCACACCTCCGCTCTTGTGGTCGTCGGATCGGCCGTCGACCTCGACTTCGACCGGTTGATGCCGAAACTTCAAGCGGCATTGGGTATCCCGGTTTTCACACCGGCCGACGCAGATCTGGCGCTCGCGCGCGGTGCGGCACTCGTGTCCGCACGGCGTGGCCGATTCATGTTCCCCGATGACGCCGAGCAGCGACCACGCTGGACCGGTAACCAGTTGGCGCCCGCGGCGATGCTTCTGGTCGGTGTGGTGACCTTCGTCGTCTCGCTGTCTCTGGCGATCACCCAGCAGCTCATGCCCCATCAGGACGGCGTCGCCCGGCAGGCCCGTCCGGTGGTGAACACCTCCGGCGTGCCCGCCGCCCTGCGACAGATGCCGCCCTCGGTCCCTGCGGCGCCACCACCCGCCCCCGCACCGCCGGTGACCGACGTATCCCAGGCTGTGCCGACGAACATCGATCCACCACTCGCGCAGGCGTTCGATCCCCCGATCGAACAGGCACCTCCACAGGGACCGGCCGTAGCGCCACCCGTGGCGTCCGTGGACGCGGCGACCGCGCTGCCGCCGCCGCCTGTGGTGACCCCTGCGCCGCCGACGAAAAAACCGTTGCTCACCCGCATCCGCGATCGACTGCGTGGCGAACCGGACGTTCCCGAGCAGGTGGTGGTCGGCGAACCACCACCACCGGCGGTGATCACGCCGATCCCGCCGCCTGCACCGCCGCCGATCCCGCCGCCCGATCCGGTGGCGGCCCCCGAACCGCCGCCGGCACCGCCCGAACCCGCTCCTCCTGGCGAAGCCGTGCCCGCACCCGAACAACCGGTGCCGCCGGTTCCCTGAACCGAAATCGTGCCGGGTCTCGAGTGCCGACGGGATCTGCCGGTCCGCCCGCGGACGGGGTTACGCTCGATCAGGTGAACTTGCGTACGTGGCTGCGGATCGGGATCATCGCGGCCGTCGTGGCGGCCCTCCTGCTGGCCGAGTTCTCGACCCGCTCAGGTGTCCTGTGGCGGCTGATCACCTTCACCTACCAGGCCAATCTGCTGGCGGCTCTGTTCTACCTCTGCACGCTCGTGTCTGCGCGCGCCGACGCCCGTGCCGGACTTCGCGGCGCCGTGGTGCTGTATGTGGTGATGGCGGGCGTGATCTGGAATCTGTTCCTCGCCACGGTCAGCATGGGCTACACGCCCGCGAACGTGCTGCTGCACGTGGTCGTCCCGGTTCTGGCCGTCGCGGAGTGGCTGCTGGCTCGCCACGTCCAGGGGCCGATCCGGTGGTGGCAACCTTTGACGTGGTTGCTGTATCCGGCGGCCTACGTCGTTTTGGCGTTGCTGGTGCTCAGCGGGGCCGGGCTGCGCGTGCCGTACTACTTCCTCGATCCCGCGGCCGTCGGACCGTGGGTTGTGCTGATGAACATCGGTGTGCTCGGCCTGGTTTTCGCCGGCTGTGGCTATGCTCTCATGGCGCTCGCGCGCACCGTCGCGTCGGGCCGTGCCGACATTGGATGAAACGCTTGGGCATTCCCCGCCGATGATCTGATCATGCAGGCCTCGCCCCGTGACGTCACCGCGGTCCGGAGTCGTGTCACCATGCGCTTCCCGGGCATGGTCACGGCGACGACCTACACTGGAAGAATGCTCAACTCGCTACCGCACAGATCCGGATCGGGCCGGGGTCCGATCTGGAAACTGTTTGCGGCGATCGGTATCGCTGTCGCGGCCACCACTGTTCCGGTTAACGTCGCGTCGGCGGCGGTGAGCACGCCTCTCGACGTTGCGCAGATCGAACCCGCCGCAGGTGCGGTGGTCGGGGTGGCCCATCCGGTGACCGTCCGGTTCGCCGAACCGGTCATCGATCGTCTCGGTGCCCAGCGCAGCCTGCGGATCTCGTCCGCGGATACGGCATCCGGCCGGTTCCGCTGGCCGGAGGCCACGGTCATGGAATGGACTCCCGGCGAGTTCTGGCCCGCGCACTCGACGATCTCGCTGTCGGTCGGAGGCGTCAAGACCAGCTTCAACACCGGTGCCGAGGTTCTCGGTGTGGCCGACATCGATGCGCACACCTTCACGGTCAGCGTCGACGGTGAGGTTCTTCGGGAGATGCCCGCGTCGATGGGCAAGGCGAAGTTCCCAACACCGACGGGAACGTTCAGTGCTCTGGCCAAAGAGCCTGTGGTGGTGATGGATTCGCGTACCATCGGCATCCCGTTGAGCGACCCGGAGGGCTACAAGCTCACAGTCAACGACGCGGTGCGGGTGACATGGGGCGGGGTCTACGTGCATTCGGCGCCGTGGTCGGTGGGCTCGCAGGGCTATGCCAATGTCAGCCACGGATGCATCAACCTGAGCCCGGACAACGCCGCGTGGTACTACGACATGGTCAGCGTCGGGGATCCGATCATCGTGCAGGCGTGACGTGCAGGTTCTTGGCGGTCGGTGAGGTCGGCACGGTAGCCGGGTCGGGACAGGTACCGAGAAGCCGGTCTGCGGTTCCCGAACTCGTGACCGTGAACCAGTAGTGCTCGTTCTTGAAGTGGTGCCTGCGGTGATTGCGCCAGATCGCGCGGTACACATCAGATTTGGGTTTGTAGTCGCTGTGGATCAGGTAGTGGCACCACTCGTATCCCAGGCCCAGCGCGGTGAGCAGCGCCAGGAATGTCAGCCCGAGTCCAAGCCGCGGAAACGCCACGAGCGCAACGCCGGTCACGACGGGTAGCAGCCACAGCAGGGTCGGCCACGGTATGAAGATCAGCGGGACGTCGCGCGGCGCGGCGTGGTGTCTGCGGTGATCTCGGGCCAGTCTCGTGTCGACCACCACAGGACCCAGTCGTCGCGGCCGCCAGTGCAGTATCACCACGTGCACCAGCCACTCCACGAGCGGGAACGCCCCGATCATCACCAGGGGCACCAGCGCGTCGGTGATCTGCCAGTCCCCGACGATCAGCCGCGCGGTGGCCGCGGCTGCCCAGGTCGCACCGATCATCCAGGGGGACGGGTGCCTGACGAACTCGCGAGCGGCGTCGGCGAGGGGGAAATCTCTGCGCGTCATCGCTGCTTCTCCAATGCGTCGAGCGCGTCGAGCAGTGCGTGTGTGGCCGGTTCCAGCAGGTCCTGCGCCGCACGGCGGGCAGCGGCCGCGTCGCTGTCCGCGATCGCCAGGGTGATCGCACGGTAGGAGTCGGGGTGGGCGACCTCGTCGGCCATCACGGTCGCGAGCGCAGGCAGAGCCGGTTCGTACGTCTCGCGCAGCGTGTTGAACATCAACCGGAACGCGATCGAATCCGCCCCGTCGACGACGTGGTCCCAGAAGGTCATCGCGTGGCGCTGCCGTTCGATCGGATCGTGCGCGTCTTCCAGTGCCCGCACGGCGGCGGTGAGCTGCTCGACGAGGTCGGGCTGGTGGCGTTCGGCGGCGAGCTCGGCGACCTTGGGCCCGTTGTGCAGACGGGTTTCCAGGATGCTCCGCACGACGGAGGTGTCGAGTTCGCCCGCGCGGAACAGTAATCGGGGCAGCAGGTCCATGCCGGCATGACGCCGGAAGTCGCGCACCGTGGTGGCGTCGCCTTGACGCACCTCGACCAGTCCCGCGGCCGTCAGGCGTTTGATCGCCTCGCGCACCGCGGGGCGTGATACTCCGAGCACCTCGGCGAGCCTGCGTTCACTCGGCAGGGACTCGCCGGGCTGCATCTCGCCGGTGAGCACCTCGGACACGATCTGCTCGAACACGTCCTCGGGTACGGATCTGCGGTTCACGGGTTGCAGGGCCATCACGCCATGGTGAACCACATGGGTCAGGGGGTCAAGGGGCCAGGTGGTCTTACCAGTGGATCATCGACGCAGCACCGCCGCGGTGCTGTCATCGGCAGGCAGGAATGCCTCGATGCTCAGTTCGGCCGCGGTCACGTCCAGCGCCGTTCCGAACGTCGTCACGGTGCTCAAGAACGTCAGCACGTCACCGTGATCGGTGATCAACTCAAGGGGGACGGCGACGCCACCCAGATCGCGCGTCGACGCGAACCCTCCCGGATAGCCCTCGATCTCGGCGAGCAGGGCGGCGAGCTCGCCCGATCCGCCCACCGCCACCTCGCGACGCAACCGACTGATCAGGTGATGGCGCCACTCGGCGAGGTTGCGGATCCGCGGTGCCATGCCCTCCGGGTGCAGGGTGATGCGCAGAGCGTTGGGTCGTTCCAGCAGATGCGGGGCCACCCCCTCGAGCATCACCGCGGTGCCGGCGTTGGCGCGCAACAGGTTCCACTCCCGGTCCACAACCACGCACGGATACGGGTCGTACGCGTCCAGCACACGGGTGACACCGTCGCGCACCGCGGCCATCTCCGGGTCGTCCAGCGACCGTTCGGAGTACACCGGTGCCAGGCCCGCCGCGAGCAGCAGGTGGTTCTGTTCGCGTGGCGGCACGTCGAGCGCCGCGGCCAGGCGCAGGACCATGGCGCGGCTGGGCTGTGCGCGGCCGGTCTCGATGAAGCTCACATGGCGCGGCGACACGTCGGCCTCGATCGCGAGATCGAGCTGGCTGATCCGTCGACGCTGCCGCCACTGACGCACGAGCGGTCCGATCGACGTGCCGGGGACAGTGCTGGTCACGTCATCGAGTCTCACCGATCACGTACCCGTTCGCCACTACCTGGGAGGTAATTGCGGTGATTACCCCGGCGCGGGACCGTGGAACTGTCCGGATGACACGACGGACGAACCGTCCGGACAACCCAGGAGGACGAGATGTCGACACCGAAACCATCCGCCCGCCCGAGACCCGGGCCGGTCGCCGCGCCGGCCGATGGCGGGGCCCCGATCCCGCGTTGGCTGCGCTATGTGATGATGGCGGACCGGGCGGGGTCAGCCTGGTACGTGGGTACCGGTTTCTTCTTCGCGCCGGTTCTCGCCCTGGTATCGCCGTGGCCAGTGGTCACCACGGTGCTGTGGGTCGTCATCGCACTGGCCGGCCTGTGGTTGGGCCTGCTCGGCATCGCGATGGCCACCGGCCTGGCGATGGTGCTGCGGTCGAATGCCGAGATCAGCGAGGACTATTGGCGGTCGATCATCGATCTGCCGACGACGACGCCTGGGCCGCTGGGTGTTTCGCAGCCTCACCGCGATAGTCGACCTGCCAGTGTTTGATGCCGTTGAGCCAGCCCGAGCGCAACCGCACCGGTTCGGACAGCGGTGTCAGCTCGGGCATCTCATCGGCGATGGCGTTGAACATCAGGTCGATCGTCATGCGGGCCAGGTTGGCGCCGATGCAGTAGTGCGCACCCGTCCCGCCGAAGCCCACGTGCGGGTTGGGATCGCGCAGGATGTCGAACCGGAACGGGTCGGTGAAGACGTCCTCGTCGAAATTCGCTGAGCGGTAGAACATCACCACTCGCTGACCCTTCTCGATCCGCACCCCTGCCACCTCGGTGTCCTGCAGCGCGGTGCGCTGAAAGGAGGTCACCGGCGTCGCCCAGCGCACGATCTCGTCGGCCGCAGTGGCCGGACGCTCACGCTTGAACAACTCCCATTGGTCGGGATGCTCGGTGAACGCCATCATCCCCTGGGTGATCGAGTTGCGGGTCGTCTCGTTGCCCGCCACCGCGAGCAGCACGACGAAGAACCCGAACTCGTCGTCGGAGAGTTTGTGACCCTCGACGTCGGCCTGCACGAGCTTGGTCACCAGATCCTCGCCAGGTGCCTCGGCACGCTGGGCCGCCAGCTGCATGCCGTAGGTGATCAACTCGACCGCCGCGCTGGCGCCGTCGTTGTCCGCGAACTCCGGGTCTTGGTTGCCCACCATCTGATTCGACCAGTCGAACAGTTTCCTGCGGTCCTCCTGCGGGACGCCCATCAGTCCCGCGATGGCCTGCAGGGGGAGCTCGCACGCCACCTGCTCGACGAAGTCGCCCGACCCCTCGGCCGCGGCGGTGCGCACGATAGTGCGTGCGCGCTCGGCAAGGTCGTCACGCAGGCACTCGACAGCCCGCGGGGTGAAGGCCCTGGAGACGATCTTGCGCAGATGCGTGTGATGCGGGGCGTCCATGTTGAGCAACACGAACTTGCCCTGGTCGATCTGATCGCGAACTGTCCCTTCCGGGTACCGCGGCAGCGCGGTCTTCTCCAGGCTCGAGAACACGTCACTGCGCAACGAGATCTCCTTGACGTCCCTGTGCTTGGTGACCACCCAGAAGCCGCCGTCGTCGAAGCCGCCGGCGCCGACCGGCTGCGCGTTCCACCAGATCGGCGCGATGCGGCGCAGTTCGGCGAGTTCGTCGACCGGCAGCCGTTCGGCATAGATGTCGGGGTCCGTGAAATCGAAGCCCGCAGGCAGATGAAGGGCACCATCGCTCATGACCACCGGGATCTCCTCGGTACGGCGTCTAGTTCACGTTCCCTATTGCTACACCACCAAACACACAGTTCGCCGAAGGTTCGCGAAAGTCGCACCCCTTCTGTGGTGGCGGTTCTGGAACCTGTTCCGGTACCTGTCGCGAGCGGCTCACTGCAGCCACATCAGCCATATCTGTAACACCGGGACGCGTTCGGGAGAACAATCGCTATAGGTGCGTCAGGGACGAAAGGGGAACGCAGTGCGCCACAAGCTCATCGACCGCACAGTTGTGTGCCTCATCGCCGGCGGTGGGGTCGGTTTGACCCTGCTGTTGGGGGCGCCCGCGGCACTGGCCGATCCGGAGCCGGCGCCGCCCCCGCCACCAGCCCTCGCCGAGCAGGGCACACCGCATCTGCCCAGCCCGGACAACCTGCCGCCCGGGACGTCGGAGGTTCCGGTGGGGCCGCCGCAGGGCCGCGGTCTGTCGTACCTGCGGGAGATCTGGCATGCCATGCAGACCCAGGACGTCAGCTTCAACGAGGCGTTGTTCCTGCTGACCCAACGTCCACTCGACCCTGGTGCGCGCCCGCCCGCCGGCCTGGCGCCGGGGCCACAGCCGCCCGCGCCGCCCGCGCCCGCGCCTGCGGCGCCGTGACCCTCCGGCGAGACCGACGAAACTGTCGCGAAATGGGCCCGCACACGACGTTTTCGTCGGTTTCGACGCACAGCAAAATCGCGTCAGACCGCTTCGATGCGTGCGGGCACGTGCTTGTGCCAAGGCGTTCCGGCATAGGGGTCGCGCCAATCGGTCGAGGTGAGCGCGTTCGGTGCGACCCCGGGCACGACCACGCGCTCACCCTCGCGGTAGTCCAGGCCGAAACCGTTCGGCAGCGACGCGTGCCCGGGCAGCATGGCGTCGGAGATCTCCACTCTTGCCACCGCGGAACCCGCCGCGGTGGTGATGCGCGCCCGGCCACCGTCGGTGAGGCCGAGCGCCTCGGCGTCTTGAGGGCTCACGCGTAACGCACCGTCGGGGTCGCGTTTGCGCCAGGCCGGATCACGGATGATGTCGTTCGCGGTGTAGGCGCGACGTTCACCTGCCGAGAGCACGATGGGGTACTGGTCGTCGGTCAACGGCCCGCGTTCGGTGCCCAACCCGCGGATCTCGTCGAGCATCTCGGGGATCTGCAGGGCGATCTTGTGATCCGGGTGATCGATGAGGCCGAAGTCGTCGGCGTACTCGTGCACGGTGAACGTCACGCCGGCCGGGTTGGCCAGGATGGCCTCGAACAGTGCGTTGCCGTCGGCGTGCCCGGCCCTGCGCACGGCTTCCGGGTAGGTCACCGCGGCCTTCTGCGCCAGACCCCACAGCGCCGCGGCGCCGGCCAACCCTTCGGGCAGAGTTGGGCCGAGCGTTTCGTAGAGCACGAACGGCAGCACCTTCGCGAGCGTCGGGTTGCTCGCCACGGCGGTGAAGAACGCCGCGCCGAACTCCGCGAGTCCCGCCTCGGCGGCCTTGCGCAACGGGCGGAGTTCGGCCTCGTCGACCACCCCGAGCGCCCGCACGAGCCTCGCCCAGATCTCGGGCTCGGGCAGGGTGCCCGCCATGGGTTCGAACAGCCGGTGCCGGAGATGAAACGTGTTGTGCGGGAACTCGAGGTTGAAGAAGGTGGCCTCGGCCTTCTCGAACTGCGTGGCCGCCGGTAGCACGTAATCGGCGAGCCGCGCGGTCTCGGTCATGGCGACATCGATCACCACCAGCAGCTCCAGTTCTTGCAGAGCCGCCCGCACCGCGGCCGAGTCGGCAACCGAATGTGCCGGGTTGCTGCTCTCGACGATCATCGCGCGGAACCGGTCCGGGTGATCGGTCAGGATCTCCTGCGGCACCACATTGCTGGGCACCAGCCCGGCGATGACGGGGGAGCCGGTGACCGGTGTGCGCCCGACCCCGGACTTGCCGAACAGCGGCGCGAACGTCGAATGCAAATGCTGCCCACCCGGTTTGGCGAAGTTGCCGGTGAGGATCCACAGCAGCTTGTTGAGGTACGAGCACAGTGTCGAGTTCGGTGCCTGCTGCACACCGAGGTCCTCGAACACCGAGACGCCGGAGGCGCGTCCGATACGCCGCGCCGCGGCACGGATCTGGTCCTCGCCGACCCCACAGCGCCGTGAATAGTCGGGTATGTCGACGTCACGCAGGACCGCCCGCACCTCCTCGACGCCGTGGACGTGCTCGGCGAGAAAGTGTTCGTCACACAGGTCTTCCTGCACCAGGACCGCCGCGAGCGCGGCGAGGCACCAGGCGTCGGTGCCCGGACGCACCCGCAGGTGGTGGTCGGCCATCGCGGCGGTTTCGGTGACGACCGGGTCGATGACGATCATGGAACGGCCGGGATCCTTGGCGATCTCGTTCAGCACGACCCGGGCGCGCGGGAAGCTCTGCGACATCCACGGGTTCTTGCCGACGAAGACCGACACCTCGGCGTGCTCGAACTCGCCGCGGGTGTGGCCGCCGTAGAGCTGTGCGTCGACCCACGCCTCACCGGTCTTCTCCTGGGCCAGCGCGTTCGAGCGGTACCGCGCGCCGAGTGCCTTGAGGAACGCGCTGCTGTAGGCGCCGCCCAGGTGGTTGCCCTGACCGCCGCCACCGTAATAGAAGATGGACTGCCCACCATGGGTTTTCGCGATCCGCCGGAATCCTTCGGCGACCTCGCCGATCGCGGTGTCCCAGTCGACCGGTTCGAACTCGCCGTCGGGTCTGCGCCGCATCGGCGTGATGAGCCGGTCGGAGTTGTTCTGGTAGTGGTCCAGGCGCAGCGCCTTGTTGCAGGTGTAACCGCGCGATGCCGGATGGTCCTTGTCGCCACGGATCTTCGCGAGGGTGCGGTCCTGGACCTGCACGACGATTCCGCAGTTGCACTCACACAGGATGCAGGCCGTGTGGTGCCACGCGCCGGTGCTCGGCGCTGCGGTCGTCTCTGTGCCCGTGTCGAGGGTCATGAACGGTCCTTCCGTCGGGGTGTCGCGGCGACGAGCTGCTCGCGCAGCTGCCGGTGGATCAGCTCGAGCGGTCTGATGTCGCGCGTGGCCCGTGCGACGACCACGGCACCCTCGACTGCGGTGGTGATCAGGGTCGCGAGTCCCTCGGCCCGCTCGGCGGGCACTCCGTCGGCGCGCAGGCGTGTGCTGATCTGAGCTATCCAGCGGTGGAAGGCGGCACCCGCACGGTCACGCACCGCGTCGGCGGCATCGGCGCGCTCCGGGTCACCGGCCTCGACCGCGACCGCGACCACCGGGCATCCGGCGCGGAAGTCGCTGGCGAGCAGCTGATCGCGGAACTTGTCGATCATGTCGTCGAGCAGCTCATGGGCGTCGGCAGCTCGGTCGAGCCGGCCTGCGACATGGTCGCTCGCGTAATCGATGGCCTCGCAGAGCAATTGGGTGCGACCGCCGGGAAAGTAGTGGTACGCCGACCCGCGAGGTGCCCCACTGTGGGCCAGCACGTCGGCGATCGCGGTCGGATGCGCACCACGTTCACGGATCAGGACTGCTGCGGACTGCACCATGCGTTCGCGGGGAGTGGCCATCCCTGCACCTCCTGAAGATTATGTATGTAACCCTACATAACCCATGCGCGTCCGGGAAGAGCGTGTGCCCGAGAACTACGAAATGGTCGCGAGAACGGCTGTTCTCGCGACCATTTCGTCGGATTCGGGGTGGCGCCCGCGCGCCTTACACGCTCGCGGCCTCGTTGAGCGCGTTGAGCGTGTTCGTGGCCTCCAGGTACTCCTGCACCCAGCGCTCGATCACCGCCGAGGTCTTCTCGACCTTGGTGAACTGACCCACCACCTGGCCGATCGGGTTGAACGCGACGTCGACGGACTCGTTGGGGTACTTGTGCGTCGCGGCCACCGCCATGCCCGACACCATGTACTGCAGCGGCATGCCGAGCGGCTTGGGGTTCTCGGGCTTCTCCCATGCCTCGGTCCATTCGTTGCGCAACATGCGGGCCGGCTTGCCGGTGAACGAGCGGCTGCGCACGGTGTCCCGGCTGGTGGCCTTGACATAGGCGGCGTGCTGCACCGGGGTGTTCTCGGACTCCTCGACCATCACCCACTGCGATCCGGTCCACGCGCCCTGCGCGCCGAGTGCCAGCGCGGCCGCGATCTGCTGGCCGCTGCCGATACCACCTGCGGCCAGCACCGGCACCGGCGCGACCTCCTTGACCACCTGCGGCCACAGCACGATCGAGCCCACCTCGCCGCTGTGCCCGCCGGCCTCGCCGCCCTGGGCGATGATGATGTCCACACCGGCATCGGCGTGCTTGCGCGCCTGCGACGGCGATCCGCACAGCGCCGCGACCTTGCGGCCGGCGTCGTGGATGTGCTTGATCATGTCGGCAGGCGGCGTGCCGAGTGCGTTGGCGATCAGCGTCATCTTCGGGTGCTTGAGCGCGATTTCGACCTGCGGGGTGGCGGTCGCCTCGGTCCAGCCGAGCAGCTGCAGCGCATTGTCCTCGAGGTCATCGGTCGGCACACCGTGGTCGGCCAGGATCTTCTTGGCGAAGTCCAGGTGCTCCTGCGGTACCAGGGAGTTGAGCGTGGCCTTCAACTCCTCGGCCGACATGTTGGCGTCCATGCCCTCGTACTTGTTGGGGATGACGATGTCGACGCCGTAGGGGTGGTCGCCGATGTGCTCGTCGATCCAGTTGAGTTCGATCTCCAGCTGCTCGGGTGTGAATCCGACGGCGCCGAGCACGCCGAACCCGCCCGCCTTGCTGACCGCGACCACCACATCGCGGCAGTGGGTGAACGCGAAGATGGGGAACTCGATGCCGAGTTCGTCGCAGAGGGCGGTGTGCATACCTGCTCCTTCGGTAGGTCGGGGCGTCGAAGTCGTCGTCAGGACACAATTGAAACGTGTTCTAGTTTATTACCACATTGAGACCCTGTGGGTCCGGACGCACGGTGTTCAGGCCAATTCCTGGACGAATGACACTTCGTTGCCGTCGGGATCGGCGACGTCGAGGACCGCGACCATATCCGCGATCACCTGCGGCTCGGCCGCTGTGGTCACGCCGCGTTCGGCAAGGGCCGCGCGGGTTTGCGCCAGGTCGTCGACCCCGAAACGCACAGCTGTCCGTCCCGCCCGTGCCTCGTCGGTGACCAGCTGCAGCCAGGCCGTCGAGGTCAATTGCCATTCGGCCACACCCGGGATCGGGAGCAGATCGGGTTCGCGGCCGAAGACGCAGCCGTACCACACCACCGCCTCGTCGAACCTGCCGGTGGCGACCACCGCGGCGACGTCGTTGACGGCGACTCTGCGGTGCGAGGACGCCTGCCCGGAAGCCATGACCCATTTTCGGCCATGATTCGCCGCGGCAGAGGCGTCTTGATCTACTTGGCTCATGGGACCAACCTTGTCGCCGCCCGAATCGCTCGATGAAATAGATGACGGTCCCGGCGGTGCTCAGGTGGGCGCGTTCTTCGACCTCGACGGCACCCTGGTCGACGGTTTCACCGCGACGGCCCACGCCGGGCACCGTATCCGCAGGCGACAGGCCGCGTTCGGGGAGATCCTCGGGATCATCGAGGCCTCGGTGCGGTACCGCATCGGACGCATGCCCTTCGAGCGGCTGTTGGTGCGGGCCGCCGGATACCTGCGGGGCGAGGCCCTCTCGGAGCTCGACGTGCTGGGTGAGGAGCTGTTCGAGAACCGGATATCGCCGCGCGTCTACCCGCACATGCGTGAGGTCGTGCGCAGGCACCAGGACCGTGGCCACACCGTGGTGCTCAGTTCCTCGGCGCTGACCATCCACGCCGAACCGGTCGCACGCCATCTCGGCATCGATCATGTGCTGTGCAACCACTTCGAGACCGATCGCGACGGGCGGCTGACCGGGGACATCGTCAAACCGGTGATCTGGGGCGCGCGCAAAGCCGAAGTGGTGCAGAACTTCTGCGCCCAGAACGCCGTCCAACTCGCGCGCAGCTATTTCTACGCCGACGGTGCAGAGGACTGTGCGCTCATGCACCTGGTGGGCCATCCCAGGCCGGTCAACCCGCGCCCCGGCCTCGCAGCGGCGGCAGCCGAACACCGCTGGCCGGTGCTCACGCTCGCGCGGATGCCCGCGCGGCGCTGGTGACGCACCGGATCAGCCGGACCGGTACAGCCCCTGGCCGGTGACCAGGGGCATGTCGAGTGTCGTGCGGATGCCCGGGGGAGCGGCCACCACGTCCGGGATGGCATTGACGATGCGTCCGGCCGCGGCCACGATCGCGGCGTGGTTGTGATCACCTTTGCGGCTGGTGGGGCAGATGTCGACCGCGTACGACGGTTCACCGACGATCTCCACCCGGTAGGACCCGCCCGGCTGGGCGGGTTGGGCCCAGTCCGGACGCAGGTCGCCGCGCAGCCGGGTGACGTGCTCGATGACGATCACGGGCTCACCGGAGACCATGCCGCGGATCTCGAACCGCAGCGCCGCCACCGTCCCCTTCGCGACACGCCCGGCGGCGATCTCGAAATCCTCTGGGGCAGGCTCTTTCTCGTACACCTCGGTGATGTCGTCGATCTCGATGCCGAGGCCGGCGGCGAGCTGCCGGATCGAGGTGCCCCACGCGATGCCGAGCACCCCCGGCTGGAACAGGATCGGCGTCTGGTCGAGCGGTTGTCCGAAACCCATCACGTCGAACATGACCGTGGTGCCGTCGTAGGTCGCGTAGTCGGCGATCTCCATGCACCGCACCTGCTCGATGCTCTGGCACGTGCCCGCGAGCGCGAACGGGATCAGATCGTTGGCGAATCCCGGATCCACGCCGGTGATGAACAGACTCGAGTTGCCTGCCGCCGCGGCCTCCTCGATACCGGCGATGTACTTGCCCGGCATGAGCTTCCACGGGTATTGCAGCACCACGGGGGCCGACCCGACCACGTTGATCCCGGCGGCGAGCAGTTGCACCACATCGGCGATCGCGTCGGGTCCCCGCGTGTCGCCCATCGCGCAGTACACCGCGCAGTCCGGCTCGGCGGCGAGCACCGCGTCCAGCCCCGTGGTGGCCGCGACACCGGTGGAAAGGTCCAGTCCGGCAAGCTCACCCGCGTCCCTGCCCACCTTGGTCTCGGTCGACACGCTCAGCGCGCACAGCTCGTAGCGGGGGTTGGTGAGCAGTCCGGCGAGCGCGAGGCGGCCGACGTTCCCGGTTCCGATGTGCGCGACGCGGATGGCGATGGATGTGTCTCCTTCACAGTGGCTGCACGGCGAAGTATGCCCACCCGAGCCGAGAATTGGAACAGGTTCTAATTCATCCCGCCGCTGCGGTAGCCTCACCCGTCATGGGACGGGTAGCCGGAAAAGTTGCATTGATCAGTGGCGGCGCACGCGGCATGGGCGCGGCCCACGCCAGGGCGTTGGTCGCCGAGGGGGCCAAGGTCGTCATCGGCGACATCCTCGACGACGAGGGCGCCGCACTCGCCGCCGAGTTGGGCGAGGCCGCCCGCTACGTCCATCTCGATGTCACCGTGGCCGAGCAGTGGAACGCCGCCGTCGCCACCGCGACCACCGACTTCGGCGTGCTCAACGTGCTGATCAACAACGCGGGCATCGTCGCGCTCGGCGCGATCGGCAAATTCGATATGGCCAAGTGGCAGAACGTCATCGACGTCAATCTCACGGGCACCTTCCTGGGCATGCAGGCCTGCGTCGGTGCCATGAAGGCCGCGGGTGGCGGGTCGATCATCAACGTGTCCTCGATCGAGGGGCTGCGGGGTGCGGCGATGGTGCATCCATACGTCGCGTCCAAGTGGGCCGTGCGGGGCCTGACCAAGTCGGCCGCGCTCGAACTGGGCGCCCATCAGATCCGGGTGAACTCGATCCACCCCGGGTTCATCCGCACCCCGATGACCGAGCACTTCCCCGACGACATGCTGCGGATTCCGCTGGGACGGCCCGGTGAGGTCGACGAGGTGTCGAGCTTCGTGGTGTTCCTGGCCAGTGACGAGTCCCGCTACGCCACAGGTGCGGAGTTCGTGATGGACGGTGGTCTGGTCAACGACGTTCCGCACAAGCTCTGATCCGTGGGCGCGCCGATCACCGGGCGACCCCGCGGCTAGGATCCTGCACATGACCACAACCACCGATGAGCGGCACGATCTGCGTCAACTGGCCGAATCCGGCGGGTGGCAGCACCGTGACCTCGGCCGCGTCGACGTCTTCATGCGCGGCACCCAGAAGATCCGCGTGGTCTGGCAGGGCTCGACCACGATCAGCGGGGCCACGCTGTACCAGGAAGACATCATGACCACCTACACCCGCGAACTGCCCACGGTGAACAACTGGCTCAAGCGCTGACCCGGGGCGCGATACGCCGCCGAGCGCCGCACCGCGAAAATGGGTCGCGGTCGCCCCGCACGGTGTGGCACCGTCGAGACCTGTGATCACACCACTGACGTTGGATCCCCTCACCGACGCCGACTGGGCCCGCATGAGTCTGCTGGGGCGCTTCGCATTCGGCGACATCGAACCCGACGAGACCCTGGCCGTGTGGCGGTCCCTGGTGGCCGACGGCGCGGCGGTGGTGGTCGGCAGCGACACCGACGACGCTTTCGTCGGCCAGTCGCTGTATCTGGACTTCGAACTCACGGTCCCCGGTGGGGAGGTGCTGCCCGCGGCGGGCATCAGCTTCGTCGCGGTCGCCCCCACACACCGTCGCCGCGGCGTGTTGCGCGCGATGTACACCCAACTGCACGACCTGATCGCCGAGGCGAACTACCCGTTGGCCGTGCTGACCGCCAGCGAGGGCGGCATCTACGGCCGGTTCGGCTACGGCGTGGCGACGATCGAGCAGCAGGTGTCGGTCGATCGGCGGTCGGCGCAGTTCCATCCGGCAGCCCCCGATCCGGGCGGTGTCCGGATGGTGGAGCCTGCTGCGCACCGCGACGACATCGCCGACATCTATGACCGCTGGCGGCGGCGGACGCCGGGCGGGCTGGTGCGGCCCGCCGCGTTGTTGGACGACATGTTGGCCGACCGGCCGGAATCGCGTCGCGGCGGCAGCGAATGGTTCGCGTTCCTGCACCAGGACGGGTACGCGCTCTACCGCGCGGACTCACGGGACGGCCGGAAAGTCGCGCGCGTCGAGGAGTTGACCGCGGTGACCGCCGACGCCCACGCCGCACTGTGGCGTGCGCTGTTGGGGCTGGACCTCTTCGACCGCGTGACCATCGGTACCCACCCGCACGATCCGTTGCCGTACCTGCTCACCGACCCCCGGCTGGCGCAGGTCACCTTCAGCGCCGACGATCTGTGGGTGCGCATCATGGATGTCCCCGCCGCGCTGGAAGCTCGCCGCTACCAGGGTGATCTGGACGTGGTGCTCGATGTCGCCGACGGCTTCCGCAGCGACGGTGGACGTTTCGCACTGCAGATCAGCGGCGGCCGGGCCCGGTGCACCCCGACGGACGCGCCTGCCGACATCGAGCTCGATCTCGACGTCCTCGGCAGCCTGTACCTCGGAGCACACCGCATCGACGGGTTCGCTGCGGCGAACCGGTTGCGGTGCAAGGATTCCGAACAGTTGCAGCGGTTCGGTGCGGCCTTCGTCAGCGACGTGCCCGCTGAGCTCGGGTTCGGCTTCTGACCGGCTCGCGTGCCGGCATCCGCACGGACGCGTCCGGCTGGTGCGTAGTGTGCACATGGTGAGCGCACGTGCAGGCATCGTCATCACCGGAACGGAAGTCCTCACCGGCCGGATCCAGGATCTCAACGGGCCGTTCCTGGCCGACCAGCTTCTCGAGCTCGGTGTCGAGTTGGCCCATATCACGATCTGCGGCGACCGTCCCGGCGACATCGAGGCACAGCTGAAGTTCCTCGCCGACGAGGGCGTCGACCTGATCATCACGAGCGGGGGGCTCGGGCCCACTGCCGACGACCTCACGGTGGCCACGGTGGCGCAGTTCTGCGGCCGTGAACTGGTGCTCGACGCGGCGCTCGAGGAACGGATCGCCGCGATCCTGCGCAGACTGTCGGCCGGCCGCAACCTGTCCGATGCCGATTTCGAGGCGGTGCGCACGGCCAACCGCAAGCAGGCGCTGATACCGCAGGGCGCCGAGATCCTCGAACCGGTCGGCACCGCGCCGGGGGTGGTGGTGCCTGGCAGTCCCACCGTGGTGGTGCTGCCCGGGCCGCCGCGCGAGTTGCAGCCGATGTGGTTACGCGCGGTCGACACCGAACCCGTACAGCAGGCGATCGCGGGCCGCACGGTGTACCGCCAGAACATGGTCCGGATGTTCGGTCTGGCCGAATCCGGTCTGGCGGAGACACTGCGGGCCGCCGAAGGCGCGATCAGCCGGTTCGATCAATTGGAGATCACCACGTGCCTGCGCCGCGGCGAGCTGGAGATCGTGACGCGCTATGAGCCGGCCGCCGCCGAGGCCTACGGTCAACTGCTGGATGTCCTGCGGGAACGCCACGGCGATGCGGTGTTCTCCGAAGACGGTTCGACGGTCGACGAGCAGGTCGCCGCGCTGCTGGCCGGCCGTCGTATCGCGACCGCAGAATCCTGCACGGCGGGGCTGCTGGCGGCACGCCTCACCGATCAGCCGGGCGCGTCGGAGTACATGATGGGCGGGATCGTCGCGTACGCCAACATGCCGAAGACCGAGATGCTCAATGTCGATCCGGTGCTGATCGCCGAGCACGGCGCGGTGTCCGAGCCCGTGGCCCAGGCGATGGCCACGGGAGCGATGCACCACTTCGACGCCGACACCGCCGCCGCGATCACCGGGATCGCGGGCCCCGGCGGCGGGTCGGCGGAAAAACCGGTCGGCACAGTGTGTTTCGCGGTGCGTGCCGAAGGCGTGTCGATAACTCGCACGCTGCGGCTTCCCGGCAACCGCTCCGACATCCGCGAGCGGTCCACCACGGTGGCCATGCACCTGCTGCGGCGGGCCTTGAGTGGAGTCACCGACTGAGTCGGCCACCGGGATCACGCCGGGACGCTCTCCATTGCCTCGTCGATGCACGCCGCCCAACCGCGGTCGTCGATCTCGCTGACCGCCGCGCCCGCGAACGCGCTTGAGATCACCACGTCGGGTTGCAGGGTTGCCAGCAGTCGAAGGCTCTCGGCCATCGCTGCGGCGTCGCCGACTCCAGGGATCACGAACGTCGACCACCGGCCCGCGTGGTCGACGAACACGGTGTCACCGGTGAACAGATAGCGTCCATCGGCGCCGTCGACGAGATAGCTTGTGCTGCCTGGGCTGTGACCGGGGGTGGGGATCACCTCGACGCCGTTGTCATCGCGGTGGCGGTGATCCAGCGGGACCTGGACCGGGGAGTGTTTGGCGATGTTCGCGAGTTCGGCTGCGGGCGCGTGCAGACGCGCTCCGTAGTGCTCGGCGATACGGGCCAGCATCGGCCCGGCCTCGTCCTGATGCGACAGGTACTGGTCGTCGACACCACCGAGTCGGTCGATGGTGGGGAAATCGGCGTCGGTCGCCGGGCAGTAGAACAACACGTTGCGCCCGTTGGTCTTCCAGAGATAGGCGTGTGTGGTCAGTCCGGGGAATGGCGTGTCGGTTCGGGTCTGCCAGAGATCGGATCGGATCTGTGTCATGGTCGTCGTCATGACTGCAGCCTTCACCCTCAACAATGGTTGAGGTCAAGCCCCGTCGATCACTGACCGACGGCAGTCGAAGAGCCGTCCCAGATCTCGAGCAGCGTGCCCATGATCTCCTGGACGCAGCCGAGCCCACCGAGGTGACTCTCGTACGGCAGTTCGGTGAGCGTCGCATCGGGCAACCGTGACACCACGTGCCGACCGTGCGCGAACGGGACAATGTGATCGTGGTCGCCGTGCCACCACCGGACGGGCACCTTGACCTCGTCGAGCCGGAATCCCCAGTCCCGCTCGAACACGACGATGTCGTAGAACGGCGCGGCCAGCTGTTTGCGGCTGCCGTTGAGCAGATCGTCGAGGAACATGGCCTTGAACTCGGGCCGTCCCAGCATCCGGCGGTCTCCCTCGGGGGACAACCGGGCATAGATCTCCAGAGCCGGCGACGCGACCGGACGGATCAACCGGATCAGTCCCGAGGCGACCAGGCGGATCGGGCCGCCCGCGACCTGCAGCACCGGTGCCACCACGGCGCCGATCTCCATGAGCTTGCTGCTGATCGCGTCGGGACCCACCATGGGCGCGACACCGCCGAGCACACCGGCCGCAACCACACGGTCCGGCATCGCCGCCGCGCACGCCAGCGTGTACGGGCCGCCACCGGACAACCCGATGACCGCCATCTTGTGGATGCCGAGGGTGTCGGCGATCGTCCGCAGGTCGGACGCGAAGTCCAGGACGCTCTCGTACTGATGCGGCGTGGACGACCCGATACCGGGTCGGTCCACGCCGATCAGCCTGACACCGTTCTGTTCGGCATACGCCCTGGCTTCGGTGGGGATCTGCCGGCGCGCACCGGGCGTGCCGTGCAACCAGAAGATGGCACGCCCGTGCGGATCACCGAACTCGGCGAACCCGAGCCGGCGGTCATCACCGACGGTGATGTTGCCTTCCAACTTGGGGCGGTCGATCGGGATGCGCACGGCTACGTCCCCTGCCTGTCCGGCTGCGTGTCAGCCCGCGACCGAGGCGTCGTAGATGGACTGGATCGACTTGTCGAGCGTGGAGTTGAACTCCTCGTCGCTCTGCTGTGCCGACAGACCCTCGGTCAGCGCGCGGCTGAAGCTCGCGATCACGCCCGTGTTCTGGGCGAGCAGCGCATTGGCCTCGTCGCGGCTGTAACCGCCGGACAGGGCGACGACCCGCATGACCTTCGGGTGGTCGACGAGCGACTTGTAGTGGTTGACGACGGTGGGCAGCGTCAGCTTCAGCATGACCTTCTGGTCGTCGGCCAGCGTGTCAAGGTTCTTGGTGATCTCGGCCTTGAGCAGCTCCTCCGCCTCGGCCTTGTCCGAGATCGAGATGGTGACCTCGGGCTCGATGATCGGGATGAGCCCGTGCGACAGGACCTGCTTGGCGACCTCGAACTGCTGTGCCACGACCGCGGCCACACCGGTCGGGTTCGCCGCACCGATCACCGACCTCTCCTTGGTGCCGAAGATGCCGTTCTTCACACCGCGGGCCAGCAGGTCGTCGAGGGTGGGCATCGGCTTCATGAGCTGAACGCCGTCGGCCTCCTCGGCCAGCCCCTTGTCGATCTTGAGCAGCGGCACGACGCCCTTGTCCTCCCACAGGTAGGTCGCAGACGGCTTGCCCTCGATGGTGCGGTCCATGGTCTGCTCGAACAGGATCGCGGCCAGCACACGGTCACCGCCGAACGACGGCGAGGTGATGATGCGTGAACGCATCTGGTGGATCAGGTCGAACATCTCGTCTTCCGAGGAGTAGGCGCTCTCCTCGACGCCGTACAGACGCAGCGCCTTGGGGGTCGAGCCGCCGCTCTGGTCGAGCGCCGCGACGAAGCCCTGCCCCGAAGTCATCTTGTCGGCCTGCTGCTGGTTCACCATGGGGTGTCCACTCCTTTGAAGACGCTGCTGTCATCGTGTTTGCGGCCTGCCGGATGGTGCCGGCACAGCCCGTTCGCCTCAGAGGATATTCGGCCCGGTCCGGCGAGCCGACCCCCACCTCGCCCCTCACCTCATCGCGGTGGTGACTGTGACGTCCGAGACGACGCCACGGCGTCGGTGATCGCCGCCGCGGAACGGTCCACATCCCCATCAGAGGTGGCCCAGTTCGTGAACGACAACCGCAGGACGAACTCGTCGTTCCAGGTCGTGCCGCCCAGCCAGCACGTGCCGTCGGCCTGGATCGCGGCGACGGCCCGCCGGGTGGCGTCGTCACCGCCGGGCAGCCGTACCAGCACCTGGTTGAGCACGACGTCGTTGAGAATTTCGGCGCCCGGGATCTCGGCAAGGAGACGCGCCATCCGTCGGGCCTGTGCGCAGTTCCGTTCGACGAGGTCGGCGAGCCCCGCGCGCCCCAACGAGCGCAACGCGGCATACACCGGAACCGCTCGCGCGCGCCGCGAACTCTCCGGTACGAAGTTCGTGTTGTCGCGTTGCCCCGGGTCGACGACGAGGTAGGGACCGGCCAGGCTCGTCGCCGCGACGTGCGCATCGACATCGCGCACGATCGCCATCGCGCCGTCATAGGGCACGTTGAGCCACTTGTGGGCGTCGACGGCCCACGAGTCGGCCAGCGCCGCGCCCGCGGTGAGATGGCGGGTCGTGGGCGCGGCGGCGGCCCACAACCCGAATGCGCCGTCGATGTGCAGCCACGCGTCGTGCGTCGAGCAGATGTCGGCGATCGCCTCGAAATCGTCGAACGCACCGGTCGCGACATTTCCGGCCTGCGCACACACGATGACCGGCCCGGTGCCGTCGGCGAGCGTGTCGGCGAGGGCATCGGGGCGGATGCGGCCCTGGTCGTCGACCGCGACCCGCGTTGCCGACGATTCCCCGAGCCCGAGCAGGCGTAGTGCGGCATAGACGGTCGTATGGGCCTGCGCACCGCACACCACCCGGATCCGGGGCGCGCCGATGAGCCCGTCGCGGGCGACGTTCCACCCCGCACGGGCGAGCACCGAGTGTCGTGCGGCGGCCAGGCCGGTCGTGTTCGCCGCCTGCGCTCCGGTGACGAAGCCGACGCTTGAAGCCGCGGGAAGGCCGAGCAGGTCCAGCACCCATCCGGCGGTGATCTCCTCGATCGCACTCGCAGCGGGCGACAGTGCATGAAATGCCGCGCACTGATCCCACGCCGAGACCAACCAGTCCGCGCCGAGCGCGGCGGGCAGGGACCCGCCGATCACGAAACCGAAGTGTCGCGGCCCCGCGCTGGCCACCAGCCCGGGTTCGGCGCCGACGGCCAGTGCCTCGATCACGGCAGCGGGATCCTCACCGGTCTCGGGCAGGGAAACGCCGAGCAGCTCCCGCACCGTCGATGCGTCACCGCGCGCGGCGACCGGCCGGTCGTCGAGTCGTGCGAGGAACGCCTCGGCGTGGGCTACGGCGACATCCAGACCAGCAGTGCGGCGCGACATGACCCGACCCTACGGCCAGACGTTCAGGAGCCGTCGGTCGTGACCCACCCGGACGGCCTGCGATCAGCCCATGGCGCGGCCTGTTCGAGGACCGCAGCCAGGCCCAGCAGCACCGCCTCGTCGGGTGCCATCAACTGCACCCCGATCGGGAGACCCGTGCCGGTCACGCCGAGCGGTAACGAAACAGCCGCCCAGCCCGTGACGTTCGCCAGCGATGTCCAGCCCGTGGTGGCGAACTCGACGTCGAAGAACGCGCGCGTGGTGCCGCGCGGCTGGTTCAGCAACCCGTACGGCGGCGTGGTGGTGAGCAGTGTCGGTACCAGCAACACGTCGTGGTCCGACATGCCGGCGGCGAACCGGCGGGTCTCGGCGTGCACCGTCGCGATGGCATCGGCGTATGCCACGCCGGTGGTGGCAAACCCTTCGCGGATCATCACCCAGGTGCTCGGCTCGAACTCGTCTTCGCGGGGTTCCCGGCCCAGGTGTGCGGTGGCGAACGCGTGCAGTTGGGCGTTGCTGACGTTGTGCAGGACCGCGATGGCGTCCGCGACGGCATCCGCGTCGATCGCCGGTCCGGTACCCGCCGTCACGTGATGACCGAGAGACTCCAGGATCCGGCCGGTCGATTCGACGGCGGCGACGACCTCGGTATCGACGCCATCGGTGGGGAAGGGCGAACCGGTCGACATCAGCACCCGCAGCGGTGCAGGCGGTGTCAGCGATTGCAGGAACGGCGTTTCTGCTGCCGGTGCGGTGTACGGATCGCCGCTCACACTTCCCGCGATGACGTCGAGCAGGGCCGCGCAATCACGCACGGTGCGGGTCAGTGCGTGGTGGTTCACCAGTCCCTCGAGTCCGTGCCCGCCGTCGGGTGCGAACGACGAACGGCCACGACGCGGCTTGAGTCCCACAAGACCGCAACACGAGGCGGGCACGCGGATCGACCCGGTGCCGTCGCCACCTGAGGCGGCGGGCACCACGCCGGCCGCGACCGCGGCGGCCGAACCACCGCTCGAGCCGCCCGGCGTGATGCCCGCCGACCCTGTTGTGATCGTCGGCGACCAGGGATTGACGGTCGGCCCGAACAGCACCGGTTCCGTGGTGCAGTGGTTGCCCCACTCCGGGGTGTTGGTCTTGCCGAACACCACGAGCCCGGCATCGAGGTACCGCTGCACGGTCCACGCCGAATCGGTTGCCACATGGTCACGTAACGCGACCGACCCCATGGCTTCCGGTGTGCCGGCCAATGCGGCGCCGAGATCCTTGAGCAGAAACGGAACCCCCGCGAGCGGACCCACGTGACCATTGCGCAGCACACCGGATTCATCGAGAGCGGCGGCCTGTGCGCGCCCACGATCGAACAGATCGGTGATCACGGCGTTGAGGCTCCGAGTCGCCTCGACCCGCAGGATCGCCGCTTCGAGCAGTTCGACCGCGGTGAGCTGTCCGGCCGCCAGCATTTCGGCCTGGCCGATCGCGTCGACGTCGGCGAGTTCAACCGCGGATCGAATGTCCATCCATGTCACCTCTCGAGGCTTGTGTGCGCGTGACCGGTCGGCTGATGGCCTCGGTGACATTCAGCGCGATCAGAATCTCACCGGCGGTGAGCAGCAGACCGGTGTAGTACATCCATTTGATCGTCGGATCCGGTTGCGCAACAAAATAAATGATGAGAAAGATGGGTCCGACGATTCCGACCACAAACACCATCGCCTGAATCTGAACGTACCGCCAGAAAACCGAAATGCGTCAACCTCCTGCTCAGATGTCGATGCCCGCAGAGCCTAACGCCGGATCGTCGTGCTCGCCGGGCATCCACCGGACAGGTTCTCAGTTCAGCGCGGCGCGACCAGCACGGGCGATGACGCCAGGATCTCGCGATACTCGACCATCGGCTCGCGCTTGATGACCGAGTCACCGGAGGTCACGAGCAACTCGGTGGGCGAGACGGCGTAGCTGACGTCGCGGTTGCGGGCCAGGAACTTCCGCTGCGGCGTCTTCTCGGCCTTCGCGGCCAGCGCAGCCTTGTCGGTCAGCCGGACGCCGTGGTACTCGAAATCCCCACTGCGATCCAGGCATATGACCACCAGCGATCCGGCGGTGCGGCCGATGGCGCGCGCGGTCTGGGTGTCTCGGCAACGGGCATCGGAGCCGACGAAACCGGCCTGGTCGAACGTGTACGGATCGGCGATCCTGACGGCGGCTCTCGCGGCGCGCGAAGGCGTCTCGTGCGGGCGGGTGTCATCCGGCAGCATCCGCGCACCCACCGCGTACGCCGGATCACCCTTCGGCAGCCTCGTGGTGAGGGTCGTGAACACGACGAACGCGAGGAGCAGTGAGCTGATGACCGCGGTGGCGGCCAGGCCGATTCCGACCGGGATCCATCGACGCTCCGGCGGTTTGTGGTGCCTCCCGCGTGCGCGCGGCGGTACGGGTGTAGGCGCCGGATGGATGGCCAAGCTCGCTCCCGTCCTGCAGTGTCGTGAGAATCTCGCGCACCAAGATCGCAGATGCGTCACACATTGTGCACGAGTCGGTGCCGCACGTCCCGCCACCCCACGAATACCGTGCCGTCCACCGTGGGTGCTGTGCACGGATCCCGGCCAAAAACCGTGCACAGAGCCCACTCTCGACAATTCGGGATCGCGCGCTCTGCCGGCTGACCCTCGTCGATGATCCGTTCGGGGCGGTCAGGCCGGCACCACGACGGTCAGCTCGTTCCCGTCGGATTCGACCCGCATGCCTGCGCGTCGCGCGATGGCGGCCACCGCACCGCAGTCCTTGGGCTCCGCGCGGCTTTCGACGAGAGCACGCGCCAACCGGCCCTTGTGCGCCTTGTTGAAGTGACTGACCACGGTGCGACGGCCGTCGGCATGCTCGGCGAGCACCTGTACCCGGACGGCCTCCGGGATCCGGCCGAGCGAAGCGTACGCCCCCGACCGCAGGTCGACGACGAGCTGTTCGGTTGCCAGCTTCTCCAGCACCGGTTCCAGGACCGGCCGCCAGTGGGTGCTCAGACCGCGCCGCCCGGGCAGCTTTGCCGATGCGGACAGCCGGTAGGCCGGTATCCGGTCGTCGGCCCGGACGATGCCGAACAATGCCGACCCGACTGCGAGCCGTTCGCGGGCCCGCCCGACCGACGCGCCGCGCAGCGATCCGAAGTCCAGCGCGTCGTAGAGCACCCCGGTGTAGCGTTCGATCGCCGGAAGTGTAGGCGCCGCACGGAGTTCGGCGTTGCGTGCGATCTCGCCGTCCTGCTTGGCGGTCAAGCCGAGCGCCCTGCGACATGCGGGCGGATCGGCGGCCAGTGTCACGAGTTCGTCGACCAGTTCGGCACGCAGCGGCGTGAGACCGGGTGAGCTCAACTCGTCGAGACGCAGCGGCGGGCCGTCCCCGCCGGCCCGTTTGGTCTCCGATGGAGGCAGGAGCACGATCACACCGAGACGTTATCCGACGCGATCATGCCGTCCTGCATCCCGATCGGGGGCTGGTCAGACTCCGAGCGCCGGCGGCGCCTCGGCAGCCGGTGGTCCGGGCGGTCCCGGCGGCGGAGGCACATCCAGCACGACCGGCACCACAGCGGGTGCGGGCGGTGGCGGCGGCGGCGCGAATGGATCGATCGGAGGGGGTGCGGCCATGGGATTCGCGGGTGGCACCGCAGGATCTCCCGGCGGCGGAGGAGCCCCGAACGGGAGCGGTGCCTCCGGCGGCGGGGGAGCGCCGAACGGCGGCGGCGCCTCGGGCTGAGCCTGATCGACCGGCAGATACATGTGGTGGGTGAACTGCGGCTGGTACGCGCCGCCGCCGCCGATCTTCACGCCGCCGCCTTCACCCGACGACACAGGTGTGCCGTCCGGCAGGGTGACCGCGGTGTGGCCGCTGTTCCAGCCGATCACGAGGGCCCCAGGCTGCGTTCCGTACTGGAACCCACGCGCCAACAGGGCCTGTTCCTGGTTGCCGGTGTGGAAGCGGTCTCCGAACGCGGGGCGCCCGGTGGCCACATTGCTGACCCATGAGGCCAGTCCGGAGCAGTCGGTGCCGGACGGGGAGTCACCTCCGGAGACGTATGGCGTGCCCGATACCTGCTGGACGAGCGCCATCAATGTAGCTAGAGCAAACATGCGGCCGGACAGTAACAGAGCTTATTTTGACGGCCAAACTCTGTGACTCCGTTCACAAACCGGTGCATTTCCCGAGTGCTTCACGCACGTCCCGAATCGACACTTCTCTGATGGGAAGCGATTCACGCAGGTGGAACGCCCTTTTGGGTATCCGCCACAGCGGTAGACGATTTCGCTCAATCATATTGCGCCAGAATGCCAATACAGTCGCTCATCACGGTCTACGGATTCTGGTGCACGCGGCACCAGATCAGAAACCATTGCACAACAACGTATTTGGTAGCAGCAATCGTGGCGCCGACGTCGGCGGCGCTGCGCACCTGCTGTCGCCACCCTCCTGACGGGGGCGCCGCCGGTGCTTGCTGCGGTCACGTGACGGCGACCCGCGATCCTGGCGAACTTTTCGGCAAATCCGCGGCGATCGGTCGGCGTCATCTCGCCCGCTCCGAACGGGTCGGCGCGCATTGACATGCAACCAGATGCCTGCATATCTTCACACCGCGCAGCCGCTCGGCTGCATATGGGAGACCTAAGCGTGGAAGCGGTGCTCAAGGCGTTGTCGGACCCGAGCCGGAGGACGCTTCTGGCGCGACTCGGCGACCGCGACGGGCAGACACTCAAAGAGCTGTGCTCGGGTTTGGCGATGGCGCGACAGTCGGTCACCAAACATCTCGAGGCGCTCGAAGGCGCAGGTCTGGTGACCGTGCGGTGGGAGGGCAGGCAGAAGCTGCACTACATCAATGCCGACCCGATCACCGCACTGATCGACGATCTGACCGCGCGCTGGGGCCGTCACGGATTTGCGCGACCGGGAGCGCGCGCTGAGGCGGGTGTCGGCGCCGATGGCGACGCCTACGTCTATGTCATCTACATCCGCACCACACCGGAACGGCTGTGGCATGCGATCACCAATCCGCAGACCTCACTCGGCTACCTGGGGCATGCGATCGAATCGGACTGGTTGAAGGGGTCGACCTACGTATGGGTCGAACGGGACATCCGTTTCGAGCGTCCCGAGCAGGTGATCCTGGAATCCGACCCGTATCAGCGCCTGGCGTTCACCTATCCGATGTCGCGTATGCCGGATCTCGATGACCTCGCCGCCGACCACGACACGACGCGGGTGTCGATCGACATCGAACCGGGGGAGCGGCAGCTGAAGCTGACCCTCGTCCACGACGGTCTGCGTCCTGGCAGCATCACCCGCACACTGGTGGCGGCCGAGTGGCCGTTGAAGCTGTCGGATCTGAAAAGTGGCCTCGAGCAGTTGACCGCGCCGTAGCGCGGTCAACAGTCAGTTCTGACTCAGCACATCTTCCGATTCGCGCTGTGCCGGTTGAGGCCACGGCGCGGGGAGTGGCCGCTGCCTCACCCGCTGCGGCCACCAGAACCACTTACCCATCAGGGCCGCGATCGACGGTGTCATGAACGAGCGGATCACCAGGGTGTCGAACAACAGACCCAGACCGATCGTGGTGCCGACCTGCGCGATGACGGCCAGCTCGCTGACGGCCATCGACATCATGGTGAACGCGAACACCAGGCCCGCCGACGTCACGACCGAACCGGTGCCGCCCATCGACCGGATGATGCCGGTGTTGAGGCCGGCATAGATTTCCTCCTTGATGCGCGACACCAGCAGCAGGTTGTAGTCCGCGCCGACGGCCAGCAGCACGATGACCGCCATCGCGAGCACCATCCAGTGCAGTTCGAGACCGATCAGGTGCTGCCAGATCAGCACCGACAGACCGAATGCGCTGCCCAGCGAGATCACCACCGTGCCGACGATCACCGCCGATGCCACCACGGCCCGGGTGATGATCAGCATGATGATGAAGATCAGGCACAGCGCGGCGATGCCTGCGATGATCAGGTCGTAGTTGGCGCCTTCCTGCAGATCCTTGAAGGTCGCCGCGGTGCCGCCGAGATAGATCTTCGACCCTTCCAGCGGCGTGCCCTTGATGGCTTCCTTCGCGGCCTGCTTGATGGCGTCGATGTGCTTGATGCCCTCGGGGCTCATCGGATCGCCCTCGTGGCTGATGATGAAGCGCACCGCGTGCCCGTCGGGCGACAGGAACATCTTCATGCCGCGCTTGAAGTCCGGGTTGTCGAAGGTCTCAGGCGGCAGGTAGAACGAGTCGTCGTTCTTGGACGCGTCGAAGGCCTGACCCATCGCGGTCTGGTTCTCCATGGCCGCTTCCATCTGATCCTGCAGACCGCCCATGGTGGCCTGTGTCGTCAGCATCATGGTCTTCATCGTCTTCATCGACTCGATCATGGGCGGCATGATCGTGAGCATCTGCGGCATGAGCTCGTCGAGACGGTCCATGTCCGGCATCAACCGCTGGATGTCGTCGGTCATCACGTCGATGCCGTCGAGGGTGTCGAAGATCGAGCGGATCGACTGGCAGACCGGGATGCTGTCGCAGTGCGGCTCCCAGTAGAAGTAGTTGCGGATCGGCCGGAAGAAATCGTCGAAATCGGCGATGTGGTCGCGCAGTTCTTTGATGTCCTCGACCATGCCGTGCATCTTGCCGACCATGCTGTGAGTGGTATCGCTCATCTCACGCGTGATCTTGAGCATCTCCTCCATGGTGTCGACGCTCTTCTGCATCTCGTCGGCCATCACCAGCATGTCGGCCATGCGGTCCTGCATGTACTTCATGTTCATCATCTGCGTCGTGCCGGACATGCTGATCTGGAACGGGATCGAGGTGTGCTCGATCGGCGTGCCCTGCGGACGCGTGATGGCCTGAACCCGCGAGATGCCCGGCACCTGGAAGACGCGCTTGGCGACACGGTCGATCACCAGGAAGTCCGCACTGTTACGCAGGTCGTGATCGGACTCGATCATCAACAGTTCCGGGTTCATCCGGGCCTGCGAGAAGTGCCGGTCGGCGGCGGCGTAGCCGGTGTTGGCCGGCAGATCCTGTGGGAGATACCGGCGGTCGTTGTAGTTGGTCTCGTAGCCGGGCAGGGCCAGCAGACCGATGAGTGACAACGCGATGGTGGTCACCAGGATGGGTCCTGGCCACTGCACCACGGCTGCACCGAGCTTGCGCCACCCGCGGGTGCGCATGGCCCGCTTGGGCTCGAAGGTCTTGCCGAACCGGCTCGCGACCGAGATGATCGCGGCGCCCATCGTCAATGAGGCGACGACGACGACGCTCATGCCGATCGCCAGCGGGATACCCAGGGACTGGAAGTAGGGCATGCGGGTGAAGTGCAGGCACAGCGTCGCGCCCGCGATGGTCATACCCGAGCCCAGCACCACGTGCGCGGTGCTGTGGAACATCGTGTAGTAGGACTGTTCGCGGTCCTCGCCGACACTTCTGGCCTCTTGATAGCGGCCGATGAGGAAGATCGCGTAGTCGGTCGCGGCGGCGATCGCCAGGGTGGTCAGCAGGTTCGTCGCGAAGACGGACAGCCCGATGATCTCGTAGTAGCCCAGGAACGCGATCACGCCGCGCGCGGCAGACAGGGATAGCACGACCATCAAGAGCGTGAGGATCACCGTCACGATGGACCGGTAGACCAGCAGCAGCATGATGATGATGACCGCGAAGGTCAGCGCCTCGATGACGCGCACGCTGCGATCACTCGCGACCTGCTGATCGGCCGACAGCGCGGCCGGTCCCGTCACATACGCCTTGACGCCCGGTGGGGCCTGCACGCTGTCGACGATGTCCTGGACGGCTTCGACCGATTCGTTGGCCAGCGCCTCGCCCTGGTTACCGGCGGTGTAGACCTGCACATACGACGCGAGACCGTCCGGGCTTTGGGCGCCCGACGCGGTGAGCGGGTCGCCCCAGAAATCCTGGACGTGCTCGACGTGTTTCTTGTCGGCCTCGAGCTTGTCGACGATCTCGTCGTAGTACCTGTGTGCCTCGTCGCCCAGCGGCTGTTCGCCCTCGAGCACGATCATCACCGAGCTGTTGGACTTGAATTCGCCGAACACCTCGCCGACGCGCTTCATCGAGATCACCGACGGCGCGTCGTCGGGGCTCATCGACACCGACCGCATCTCGCCCACGACGTCGAGCTGCGGGACGACGGTGTTCAGGACCGCGATGATCGCGACCCAGACCAGGATGATCGGCACGGCGAACACCCGAATCCACTTCGCGATCCCGCCGGGGCGCGCATGCCGGGGTCCGGTGACCGGGATGGCGTCGGTCGGGGCGTCGTGGTTGCTCATGCGGATTTCACCAGGCAGAAGGTCTGGGCGTTCACGCCGTTCGATGTGCGCTCGTCCTTGAGCTCGTCATCGACGGTGATCCGGCAGGTGATGGAGTCGCCGTTGCCCTGGGCCACGATGTTGGGGAACACCGAAGGTGCCGTGGTGGACAGCGTCAGAGACCAGGGGAGGGTCGCACCGTCGACGCGCTGCGGTTGGGCGTCGAGGTCCAGGTAGTTGATGTCGGCGGTGGCGCCGGGTTCGCCGTAGATCTCGTAGACGACGACCTTGGGATCGAACGGTTTGGTGTCGTCGACCTTCGCACTGGCCAGGCTCGGGTCGTCGCCGGACCCGAAGAACGTCCGCACCCGCATCACGGTGAACGCACCGACGAGCACCACCACGCCGATGAGCAACGGGATCCAGAACCGCCGTGCGATGGCGCTGATCGAGAATTTGCGCCGCTTGTCTTCCGTGCCGACGGACATCACCGGGCCGCACCGGGCCGAATGGTGCGCGCGTCAACCGACGTAGCTACCGGGTAGGGGTCGCGGTAGTTCGTGAGCGCCATATTCACCTCGATGACCTCGCTCGTGCACAGGACAGCCTAAGTTAGCGAGATATTAGCTTATTTAACAGAATGACAAAATGCGTACCATCTGCGCGTCCGCCGCGGCGATCGGCGCGGCCACGGAACGTGGGCCGGGCAAACCACGTGGTCACAGCGCGTCAACGGAGCGCGATGACACCTCACACGCGCACGGGTGTGGGGAGTGTCATATCACGAGCGCTACCGCGAGTGTGCTCACAGAACGACTCCGCCTGCCAGCGAACGCTGACAGGCGGAGTGCGAGAACCGATTGCTACCAGTTCCAGACGGACATGTCGTCCGGCGGGTACTGCTCGCAGACGTCGGTGGTGTTCGCAGCCACGCCCTTGTTGTTGAAGAACAGCTTCGCCCAGTTCGGCCACATCCACGCCAGCTGCTCGAAGAACGCATCGGTCGCGGTGTTCTCCGAGTACTGCCGCCTGCCGGCGTAGTCCAGCGAGAAGAACCAGTGGATCCGGTCACGCGCGGCCTGCTGCACATGCGGCGGCTTGTTCTTGTAGTCGGTCATGTACCGCTCGTAGTACACCGGCTCGACGTCGCGGGCCGCCGCCATGATCTGTTCAGCCGTGCACGGCGTCTTCAGGATCCGGTTCGGGATCGGGTAGTCGTCGGTGGCGTCAGCGGACGCGATGCCCGGTGCCGCGGCCAAGCTGCCTGCCACGGCGCACGCGGCAATCCCGGCGCGGATCAGGTGGTTCACACGCATGCGTTTCACGATATCGCTCCAAAATCTCTGATCGGCCGGTCGTGTCCGGTTCAGCGCGCCGAATCCGCGGCGGCCTGCTCCATCACGAAGCGCTGATCTGGGCAGTAGTAGTTGATCGCGGTGCCAAGGAACTGCCAGCTCTGTGCGGCGGTGGAATCGCGGTCGAGCTGTTTGGTGACGAACTTGATCGAGTCGTTCGCGTTGCGGTCGAGGCCGTTGTGCAGCCGTTTGCACGCGATCTTGCCGATCCAGGCGTTGTAGTCACGCGGCCCGTAGATGCCGTACGTGTGCAGCTCATTGGCGAAGTCGGTATCGGGATCCGCATGTGCCGGGGCTGCGAGTGCGATCGACGCCGCGGCGGCACCCAGTGCCGCCAACCCTGCAAGCTTCATGTCGTGAATCTTAGATCATCTAATGCTGTTTCGGTTCAACTGGACGCCAATCCGGTCGCGATCAACAGCGGAATCCGCTGTTCGGCGTCGGTCAGCGAGCCGTGATGACCGATGAGCGAGGACTCCATCGGTTCGGCGTTTCGGCGCACCAGCACGGCTGATCCGCGGGCGGCCGCCACGATGTCGCCGATGCGTTCACGCACGTCGTCGCGCACACGGTCACCGAACCACCCCGCTTCGATCGCCTCTTCCCGCGAGAGCACCCATGCGGTGTCGGCAAGTATCGCCCGCCAGGCCGCCAGCACTGCGTCGGCGGCACCGTCGGACGTGTAGATGTGACGGGCCCGCGGCTCACCGCCGATCGCGTCGACACCGTCGAGCAGCGGCGCGCACGCATCGAGATCGACGACCGCGCCGGGATCCACCGTCACCATGCCATGGTCGGCGACCACGGCGAGCAGTCCGTCGCGAGGCAGCGCCTCGACTATCGACTCCACCAGGCGGTCTACCTGCCGCAACTGCATGACCCATGCGCGCGAGCCCGGTCCGTGCAGATGGCCCACCAGGTCGAGCTCACTGTGATAGCCCCAGCAGAATCCGCCGGCGGCCACGACATCGGCGACGGCCGCGCCCAGGTCGCCGATCGCGTGCACGCCGACATAGTCACCGCCGCGCAGCACGGCGCGGGTCAGTCCGGAGTGTGCGAACTCGGCACCGGATACGACGCTCACCGCGACGCCCGCGTCGGCCGCGCGCTGGAATGTGGTGGGCAGCGGCTGGACGGTCTCGGGAGACAACGTGTCGCGCAGGTCCTCACCCCAAGGGTGGGGCCGCCACCGCAACGCGTTGACGACGCCGGCCCCGGGCACCCGGAACGAGTAGCCGACCATCCCGTGCTCGCCGGAACGGCAACCGGTCCCGATGGCGGCCAGTCCGGCCGCGGTCGTCGCCGGGAAGCCGACGTGAAGGGTCTGGCCGCGGAGTCCGGCCATCACCGGCGCATCGACGGCGTGCGCGTCGAGTAGTTCGGCGCCGAGGCCGTCGACGAGCAGTACGCAGGCCCCGCGAACGGGCGACGGCAGCTCGATGCCGGCAGTGGGGCCGTCGAAGGTGTCGGCCCCCATCGCGGCGAGGACCGACGGGACCACGTCGGCGAGGTGGGGCAGCGCAGCATCGGGCGTCGACACGTCCACACCGCGAGCCTGCCACAGCGTGGGTCAAGATTCGGACGGAGCTTGCTGCGGCCGGTACCCTGACGATTTATGAAGCCGATCAAACCAGTGATCCTCGCCGCCGCCATGGCGGCGGCCGCGGGAGGAATGCTCGGCGGTGTCACATCGGGGGCGGCAAATGCCGAACCGACCACTCCGGCTCCTGCCCCCGCCCCGGCGCCCGCTCCGGGGAGCGGCACGGGCCCGGCTCCCGGCCCCGCGCCCGACGCGGCCGCGGCGCTGGACCCCACCACCGTCATGGACCACGACGGCGTCTTCGTCGTCGGCGCCGACATCCAGCCGGGTACCTACGCGACCGGAGGGCCGGCCGATGGTGCCACCTGCTACTGGAAGCGCATGGCGGATCTGCACGGCGGGGACATCATCGACAACGCCTTCACCAAGCAGCCCGATGTCGTGCAGATCGAACCCACCGACAAGGCGTTCAAGACGAGCGGTTGCCAACCATGGCAGAAGACCGATGCCGCCCCCACCGACACCCCCACCGGCGCGGGTGCGCCCGGCGACATCCCCGGCCTCATCGCGAAGGCGAAGCTACGTTCCTGGCTCGATTCGATCAACGCCGGCGCCCGTCAGTTCGACGGCTCACAGGTGCCGCTGCCCTGACACGCGGCAGCTGCAGAGCGGGTGAATTTCCTTACATCCGTTGCTTGTTCGCGCGTACGCGGCAGGCATGTTCGCCGTGCTTCGCCGACACGCCGTATCGCCGCTGGACGATGCGCCTGACGCGCCTTGACTGGTGCGTCAATGTCTTTGCTGCCCAACGCTTCCGGAACTGGGCGGCTGGCGTTCAGCGCCTACACAGGCAGTGCGCAGGCCGGTGAACGCGCATCGCGGGCGGCGACGCTGTTAGTCTGCGACAGCGGCGGCCAGTCGTGGACGCGCGATCCGGCCGGTGAGTCGCGGCAGTGGTGGTAGAGGCGCGCGAACCAATACAGCTTGGGTGGATACGGAAAGAGTGCAGTGCGCGGCGCAGAGATCAAGGCCCTGACGGGACTGCGCATCGTCGCGGCGGTATGGGTCGTCCTCTTCCACTTCCGTCCCATCCTCTACGAAGCGGCGCCGACCCTCACCGAAGCCCTCGCACCCGTTCTCGATTGTGGCGCCCAGGGCGTCGACCTGTTCTTCATCCTCAGCGGCTTCGTGCTGACGTGGAACTACCTCGACCGGATGGGGCCGGCCTGGTCGACGCGTGCGACGCTGCACTTCCTGTGGTTGCGGTTGTCCCGGGTGTGGCCGGTGTATTTGGTGACGATGCACCTGGCCGCGCTGTGGGTGATCTTCACGCTCAATGTCGGCCATGTTCCCGTCGAGGACACCAGCGGTTACAACGCGGTCAGCTATCTACGGCAGCTCCTCCTCGTCCAGCTGTGGTTCGAGCCGTACTTCGACGGGACGAGCTGGGACGGCCCGGCCTGGTCGATCAGCGCGGAATGGTTGGCCTATCTGCTCTTCGGCGCGCTGGTCCTGGTGGTGTTCCGCATCGCGAGGGCCACGCGGGCCCGCAGCCTCGTGGTGCTCGCGGTCGTGGCCTCACTGCCGCCGGTGGTCCTGCTGATGATGACCGGACACTTCTACACGCCGTGGAGTTGGCTGCCGCGCATCGTCATGCAGTTCACCGCGGGAGCGCTGGCCTGTGCCGCGGTGCGCAAGCTGCAACCGGGGGACACCGCGCGCCGCACCGCGGGGTACCTGTCCGTGGTGCTCGGCATCGCGATCGTCGCCGGTCTCTACTTCTTCGACGCGCACCCGCTCAACACCGTCGGCGATGCCGGCGGACTGGTCGACATCCTGTTCGTACCGCTGGTGGTCGCGCTCGCCATCGGGACCGGGACCCTTCCTGCGCTGCTGTCCACCCGGGTGCTGGTGTACGGCGGGCAGATCTCGTTCGGGCTGTACATGGTGCATGAACTGGTGCACACCGCATGGATCTGGACCGTCAAACAGTTCGAGCTCACGATGTCACCCGATCTGGCGGGCAAGGCCACCCTGCTGGGACTGCTGGCCATATCGGTGCTGGGCGCGGTCGTGCTGTACCACGTCGTCGAGGAACCGGCGCGCCGATGGATGCGCCGAATGGTCGACATCCGTCCGGTCGACCCCAGGAACAGTCACCTCCACCGCGTCGACGCCGAACCCGAGACCCGGTCCGCGGCGGTCCCGGCACGTGCGGGATAAGCTTTGGGTCCCACCAATCTTGCTGCGGCACAGGTTGTTATGGGCCCGTTATCGCCGCGTCATCGTCGGCTGGGAGTCTGATCAGGGATTTTTGGGAGAGGCGGCAGTGTCTCACCGGCAGTGGAGGTTTCAGTGAGTCGTCTGACCACCTTTCTGGTAGCGGTCGCACTTCTGGTCGGGTTGTTCGTCAACGTACCCACGCAGCGCTACGTGACGTCCGGCCTGGATCCGAAGATCTTCCATATCGCGGTGATCGGCGATTCGTACACCACCGGTGCCGCCGAGGGCGGGCAGGGTGACAAGGGCTGGCCCACGTTGGCGTGGCAGGCACTGGCCCGGCGCGGTGTGCAGATCAACGCCGATGTCGTGGCCGAAGGCGGTGCCGGCTACGTCGTGCGCGGAAACCGTGGCGGTATCTTCGCCGACCTGACGGCGCGCGCCGTCAAGCCCGACGACTCGCTCGTGGTGTTCTACGGTTCCCGCAACGACAAGGACGCCGACCCGGTGGCCATCACCCGGATGAGCCACGACGCCCTCGCGATGGCGCAGCGGATGGCGCCGACGGCACGGATGCTGGTCATCGGACCGCCGTGGCCGACCGCCGACGTGCCACTGTCGGTGCTGCGCATCCGCGACATTCTGCGGGATCAGGCCGAACAGGTGGGCGCCGCGTTCTACGACCCGATCGCGGCGGGCTGGTTCGTCGGCCGCCCGGAATTGATCGGGGCCGACGGCATCCATCCCACCGACGCCGGTCACGCCTACATGGCGGACAAGATCGCGACGCTCATCGGTGACGAACTCCCGCGCTGGGTCTGAGGCGTCAGTTCCTCGCGGCGGTCCGGAACCGGTCGCGGTAGGCCTTAGGGGAGACGCCCAGATGGGTGACGAACACTCGCCGTAGGGTCTCGGCGCTGCCGAAACCGGCCTGGCGCGCGGTGTCGCCCACGGACAGTCCGGCATCGAGGGCCGCACGCGCCGCGTCGATGCGGACCATCTCGACGAACCGGGCCGGTGTGGTACCGAGTTCGGCCTGGAACAGCCGGGTCAACTGCCGGGTGCTCAGCGCCGCCACCTTGGCGAGACTGCGCACACTGTGATCGGCGGCCGGATCGGCGGCGATCGCGTCGGTGACGCGACGCAGCGCCGACTGTTGGGGTGCGTCGGACTCGATCAGCGTGGAGAACTGCGATTGCCCGCCGGCGCGCTTGAGGTACACGACCAGCGACCGAGCCACCTCGCGGACCAGATCGGAGCCGTGGTCGAGTTCCACCAGGGCCAGTGCGAGGTCGATGCCCGCGGACACCCCGGCCGAGGTGTAGATGTCGCCGTCACGCACGAAGATGGCATCCGGTTCGACCGACACCCCCGGGTAGGCCCGTTTGAGCCGGCCGGCATGGCGCCAGTGCGTCGTCGCGCGCCGTCCGTCGAGCAGGCCGGCATTCGCCAAGATGAACGTCCCTGTGCAGATCGACGCCAGACGCCGGGTCCGTCCCGACAACTTGCGCACGGCGTCGACGAGGTCCGGGTCGATCGGTCGCCCCACCAGATCGTCACCACCGGAGACGAGCACGGTATCGGCTTGTGCGATCTGTGAGATCGTGTCGTCGACAGGGAATCCCGTGCCGATCGACGTGGTCACGGCACGGCCGTCGACCGAGGCGATCCGCAGCTGGTAATCCGCGCCGAACCGGTTGGCCTCGGCGAACACCTCTGCCGGTCCCGCGACGTCCAGCAGTTTCATACCGTCGAAGACGACGATCACCACGACGCGCGGGCTCGAAGCGTGTGCCATTTGCTCATTGTGTCGCTTCTTGTGGGAAATGTGGCACAACGGCCATGCCTCACGTTCCACGCCGCGCCGCAGACTGACAACGGATCGCAGAACGGGAAGTGATCCTTCTCGACCGCGACGTCGTTACTCCGAAGCAGAAGCGTCACCGCTTCACGATGACGACACATACGGCGAGGAGGTCCACGACCCTTCCACACGTCTCGATCAACGAAGTTCGAACCAGAGGAGGATTCGCCATGTCTGTGTCAATCGGTTCCGCCCAGATCGCCGGTATCACCGTTCCCGATACGCCCTTGGTGCGCGAGGTCACCGAGTACATCCGTGACGTCGAGGACGACCTGCTGTTCCACCACTCCCGCCGGGTGTTCTTCTTCGGCGCATTGCAGGGCCGCCGGCGTGGTCTGCAACCCGACCTGGAACTGCTCTACGTGGGCGCGATGTTCCACGACATCGGGCTGACCGAGCCCTACCGCACCGGGTCGTCGCTGCGTTTCGAGGTCGACGGCGCCAATGCGGCACGAGACTTCCTGCTGCAGCGCGGGTTCGGCGAGGAGGCCGCCCGCAAGGTCTGGCTGGGCATCGCGTTGCACACCACCCCTGGAGTCCCGGAATTCCTCGATCCCGAGATCGCACTGGTCACCGCGGGCGTGGAAACCGACGTGCTCGGTATCGGCCGCGACGACCTCTCGGAGGAGGAACTGGCCGCGGTGACCGCCGTGCACCCGCGGCCCGACTTCAAGAACCGCATCCTGCGTGCCTTCAACGACGGTGTGCGGCAACGGCCACACTCGACCTTCGGCACCGTCAACGATGACGTGCTGGCGCATTTCGATCCGTCCTTCGAGCGTGAGGACTTCGTGAACATCATCCTGACCAACACCTGGCCCGAGTGACGCGGATAGGGGAGTTGAGATCGCGATGACCACCTCGAAGCCGCGGGCCACGACCACCGACGCGGGCGCGCCGGTGGCCAGTGACATCCATTCGCTCACCATCGGTCCAGATGGGCCGATTCTGCTGCACGATCACTACCTCATCGAGCAGATGGCCAACTTCAACCGCGAGCGGATTCCGGAACGGCAACCCCATGCCAAGGGATCGGGCGCGTTCGGCCATTTCGAGGTGACCGGCGACGTCAGCCGGTACACGAGTGCGGCGGTGTTCCAACCGGGTGTGCGCACCGAGACGCTCATCCGGTTCTCCACGGTGGCCGGTGAGCGGGGGAGCCCCGACACGTGGCGTGACCCGCGCGGATTCGCGCTTCGGTTCTACACCGCCGAGGGCAATCTCGACATCGTCGGCAACAACACGCCGGTCTTCTTCATCCGCGACGGGATGAAGTTCCAGCACTTCATCCGGTCACAGAAACGGCGTGCCGACACCGGGTTGCGCGATCACGACATGCAGTGGGACTTCTTCACGCTGACCCCGGAGTCCGCACATCAGGTCGCGTGGCTGTTCGGGGACCGCGGCATCCCGCGGACGTGGCGGCACATGAACGGCTACGGCAGCCACACCTACAGCTGGATCAACGCCGAAGGCCAGATCCATTGGGTGAAATATCATTTCATCTCCGACCAGGGCATCGAAAATCTCACTCAGGACGAGGCCGATCGGTTGGCGGGCGTCGACGCGGACTTCCACCAGCGGGATCTGCACCAGGCGATCGCTCGCGGCGAGTACCCGAGCTGGACCCTGAAGGTTCAGATCATGCCTTTCAATGACGCGAAAACCTACCGGATCAACCCGTTCGACCTGACCAAGGTGTGGCCGCACGACGACTACCCGCTCATCGACGTCGGTCGGCTCGTGCTCGACCGCAACTTCACCGATCACCACACCGAGATCGAGCAGGCCGCGTTCGCTCCCAGCAACCAGGTTCCGGGAACCGGTCTGAGCCCCGACAGGATGTTGCAGGCCCGCACGTTCGCCTACGCCGACGCCGCCCGGGCCCGGATCGGGGTGAATTACAAGCAGATTCCGGTGAACGCGCCGAGATGTCCCGTGCACAGCTACTCCAAGGACGGCGCGATGCGCGTCACCAACGTCTCCGATCCGGTGTACGCGCCGAACTCATACGGTGGGCCGCAGGCGGACCCACAGCAGACGAACGAGGCCAGGTGGTACGCCGACGGAGAGATGGTGCGCACCGCGTACACCCTGCGTGCCGACGACGACGACTGGACACAGGCCGGCCAACTCGTGCGCGACGTCATGGACGACGCGGAACGCGCCCGGTTGGTGGACAACGTGGCCGGGCACCTGGGCAACGGTGTCTCCGAACCGGTCCTGCAGCGGGCATTCGAATACTGGCGCAACATCGACAAAGAGGTCGGTGACCGGATCGAGGACGCCGTGCGGAAGCGCCAGGGCCGCAGATGAACTGCCACGCAGCGACCGCACCGGAGCCGGGTCCGGGCACCGATCTCAGCGCGCGTTTCGAACGCGAGGTGGTGCCGTTGGTGGACCGGCTCTACGGTGTGGCGCTGCGCCTGGCGGCCAATCCGCAGGATGCCGAGGATCTGGTGCAGGAGACGGTCCTGCGGGCCTACACGGGTTTCCACACTTTCCGCGAGGGTTCGAACCTCATGGCGTGGCTCTACCGGATCCTGCACAACACATGGATCAACCTGTACCGCAAACGTCAGCGGCGGCCCGCGGAAGTGTCGATGGAGGGCGTCACCGACCACGAGGTGTTGCGATTCCGGCACGCGCTGCGGTCGGCCGAGGTCGCGGCGCTGGAAGCGCTGCCGGACAACGAGATCAAAGACGCGTTGATGGAACTGCGCGAACAGTACCGCATCGTCGTCTACTACGCCGACGTGGAGGGTCTGTCTTACAAGCAGATCGCCCAGATCACCGATACCGCGCTCGGGACGGTCATGTCCCGGTTGCACCGCGGTCGACGTCAGTTGCGTGCGTCGCTGCGCCATGTCGCCGAGCAGCGCGGTCTGGTCGCCGAAGACGTCCATTAGACGAATCATCAAGCCACAGACAGGAGTTGCCTTGACCAACCCATCGGGCGCCGGGATCATCACGCAACTTGCCGCCGGGGCCGGTCTTCCCGCCCTCGACGTCGCCGGACCCACCGTGGAGTTCGTGACGTTCGATGATGACGAGCACAATCAGATCTGCGTCCTGCGGGCGGTCATCCCGCCCGGTGTGGCGGTTCCGCTGCACAGCCACAACGATTTCGAGGACTTCTACATCCTGTCCGGACAGCATCAGGTGTTGATTCCGGGTGAGGACGGACTGCGGTGGCGCGACGTGGGCGCGGGAGACTACGTGCGGGTGCCCGGTGACGCACTGCACGCGCATCGCAACGTCTCCGCCGAACCCGCCGTCGATCTCGTCATCACCACGCCGCAGATAGGCCGGTTCTTCCGCGCGATCGGCCGTCCGGCCGGATCCGGACCGATGACACCGGACGAGTTCGCGCATGTCGCGGCGACTGCCCAACGCTACGGTTACCGCCTGGGGACTCCCGAGGAGAACGCTGCGGTCGGTATCACGTTGCCGGCCTTCACGTCCTGAGTCCTGCCGCGCCGACGCGCCGCGAAGCCAACTCCTTGAGTTCGGCGGCCAGCGCCTCGGCGCGAAGTATCTCCGGCAGCAGTTCGGATTCCCCGGTGAGCGCGCGGAACACGAAGCCGACGGTGATGCCGTGATCCGGTCGTTCGACGACCTCGATCGAATCTCCCGCGCTCACGTGCCCGGGGTGCACCACCCGCAGATAGGCGCCTGGGTCTCCGGCCCTGGTGAACGTTTTCATCAACCCTTTGATCTCGAGGAACGCCGCGAAGGTCCGGCACGGGGTGCGTGGCCGGGTGACCTCGAGCTCCAGTTCGCCCGCCCCGATGCGCCACCGCTCACCGATCACGGCGTTGGTCACGTCGATTCCCTCGGTGGTGAGGTTCTCACCGAACATGCCGTTGGTGAGCTCCCGGTCGAGCGTCAGCTGCCAGTTGTCGAGATCCTCGCGGGCATAGGCGTACACGGCCTGATCGTCTCCGCCGTGGTGTTTCGAGTTGCCGATGACGTCACCCACCAGACCGCTGCCGAGTCCGCCACGCCTGGGGCCGGGGGATCGAACCTCGACCGCTGCGCCGACGGGACGTTTGTCGATACCGGTCACGCGTTTGCCGTTGTCCGGATTCGGACGGGGGTGGGCCACGTTGACGGTCAGGACCTTCGGCATGGCGGCCAGCCTAGTTGGCCACCCGCTCCGGCTCGAATCGGTTTCCGTGCCGTCTTCGGCGGTCTACTGCACCTGGTGCGCGGGCGGGGTGTTCGCCGGTGGGTCCTTGAGGCACAGTCCCGTTGCGGTGTCGAGGTGCCTGCCCGGTACGCAGAACGGGGCACAGCCGTTGGTCACACCGGTCTCACCGGGCTGGCATGCCGCGTTGACGGCAGGTGCCACGATCGTCGTCACCCCCATGGGAGCCGCTGCCAGCGCGGCGACGGACAGTCCCCACAACGCCGTGCGCACGCCCCGCCGAATCGTCCGCGCCATGTCGTCTCCTGTTCCATGCCGTCTTCTCTGCTGTCTCCCGGGGCGTCCACCGAATGGTCTCCCGCGTCCGCGATTGGCCGCATTCTATGCGCGCCCGCCGGTGTTTCGGAGCGCTGTCGAGGTCCGGTCGGCTAGCGTCACCAACTTGTGCAGACCCTGATCGACTTCGAGCGTGCGCCGGCCTTCGCGATCGCGTTGACCCATCCGGTGGGCACCACGACTGTGCGGGAAGGTCTGCTCATCGAGGGACCGCAGGGTTGGGGCGAGTTCAGCCCGGCCGTCGGTATGAAGGGCCAGGCCGACGCGGCCGCGGTCCGTTGGGTCACCGCGGCGATCGAACCGGGCACGGTCGGCTGGCCGGACCCCGTGCGCGGTCGCGTGCCGGTCGCGGTTTCGGTGCCCGCGGTCGACGCCGAGCTGGCTCGCCGAATCGTCGCCGGATCGCCGTGCCGCACGGCCTCTGTCGAGGTCGGTACGGGCGATCTGGACGAGGACGTGGCCAGGGTCGCCGCAGTTCGGGACGCGATCGGTTCCGACGGTGTGCTGCGGTGCGACGCCAGGGGCCGCTGGGACGCGGAGACGGCGCGGACGGCGATCACCGCACTGCACGACGCCGCCGGTGGTCTGGAGTTCATCGAACGACCGTGCGCGACGCTGTCCGAGCTGAGACGCCTGCGCAAGACGGTCGACGTGCACATCGCCGCCCATGCGACCATGCGCGACGCTCCGCCCGACGCCGCGTCTGCGGTCGACACCCAACTGCGGGACGCAGCCGACGTCGTCGTGCTGGCATGCGGCCCGCTCGGTGGTGCCCGTCGAGCGCTACGGGTGGCCGAGGCCGTCGACATGCCGTGCGTGGTGACGTCGATGCTGGAGACCAGCGTCGGGCTGGCCGCCGGGCTCGCCGTGGCCGGTGCACTACCCGACTTGCCGTTCGCCTGTCAGCTGGGGACCCGGCCGCTGCTGGCGGGGGACCTCGTCGTCGAGTCCCGGTCGCTGGTGCCCGATGCCGACGGTTGTCTGCCGGTCGCGCCGATGGCACCGGCCCCGCAGCCCGAGCTTCTCGACCGGTTCGCGATGACGGATCCGGCCCGGCTGACATGGTGGCGCGAGCGCCTTCGCGCGGCTGTCACGGCGAGCTGACGTCAGTCCTGGACCGCCTTCGCGATCGCCACGCAGGTGGTGATCCAGTGCGGATCCGGCTCGGGCTGCTCGGTCAGTTCCCACATCGCGTTGTGCATCATGCGCACGATCACCCACGCGCGGGCCCGGTCGGGGTCGAGACTTGCGGCGTCGACCACTGTGTGGAACCGGCGCCGCACGCCTTCACGCACATATCCCGCCAACTCGTCCCAGCGGTTCCACAGCATCGGGGCCGGCTCATAGTGTGGATCGCCGTCGAACGGTTTGGGATCGATCGCCAACCACGTGCCGTCGTCGGCCGGACCGGCGAGCACGTTCTCGTAGTGCAGGTCGCCGTGGATGAGCACCCCCGCACTGGACCGGTCGGCGACGAGTTCGGTGCCGAGGCTGATCGCCTGCTCGACGAGCCGGCGCGGCACCGGCGCACTGCGGGGCAACGCGGCCAGGTCCTCGGTCCAGCGGGCGACCGACCGGGGCAGCGAGCGTACCTGTGGAAGGGCAGGTACATGCAGGCGGTGGTAGAGCCCGGCGACGACCTCGCATGCCTCGATGTCCCACAGCTCGTTGAGGTTTCGATGGCTGAGACGTTCGAGCAACACGCTGCGGTGATGCGGCTCGGCGCGCAGCAGCCGGACGGCGCCGTGACCGCCCCACCGCCGCAGCGCGAGATGCTCGTGTTCGGACTCGTCGTCGGGGTACGCGATCTTCAGTACCGCGGCCACACCGTCGCGGGTACGGACCGGCACGACGACAGAGCAGGTTCCATGGGTGGCGTCGCCGTCGACCTCGAGATCCCACTCGTGTATCTGCGTGCGGACGCGCCTGGCCAGACCGTCGACCCAGGTCTGCCACCGCGGCCCACGCGCGGCCATGGCACGCACTCCATCCGGAAGCTCAATCATCCCTGTCCATACTCCCGGGCCGTCGTCCCTGCTGTCGCACCCCGGGCTGTTCGAACCGGCCCCCGTTTTGACAGACTGTTGCCCATGGCACAGATAACCTTGCGTGGTAACCCCATCAACACCGTCGGCGAGCTGCCCGCGGTCGGCGCTCCGGCCCCCAGCTTCTCGCTGACCGGCACTGACCTCGGCACGGTCACCAGTGACCAGTTCAGCGGCAAGCCGGTTCTGCTGAACATCTTCCCGTCCGTCGACACGCCGGTCTGCGCCACCAGCGTCCGCACCTTCAACGAGAAGGCCGCAGCCGGCGGTGTGACGGTTCTGTGCGTGTCCAAGGATCTGCCGTTCGCGCAGAAACGCTTCTGCGGCGCCGAGGGTATCGAGAACGTCACCACCGCGTCGGCTTTCCGTGACAGCTTCGGCGAGGACTACGGCATCACGATCGCAGATGGGCCCATGGCGGGCCTGCTGGGTCGTGCCGTCGTCGTCATCGGCGCCGACGGCAACGTGGTCTACAGCGAGTTGGTGCCCGAGATCGGACAGGAGCCGGACTACGAAGCAGCGCTGAAAGCGCTCGGCTAGCAACAACGGTCGATACGACCACGAACCCCTCACCCCGCATCATGCGTGGGGTGAGGGGTTCCCTGCTCATACGGGCCACTGTTCGCGGTGGTACGCGGCGTCGAAGAACATCCATTCGTAGCGGGATGTGACCACGAAATGTCGCTGCGCGGCGGCCTGTTCGGCGTCGCTGAGCGTGGGACCCAGCCGATCGGTGAGTGCGAGCACCTCGGCTACGGTTGCCGCGAACTCCTCGCCGCCGTAGCTGGCGATCCAGCGCTGGTACCGCGGATCGGTCGATCCCCGCTGTATCAGCTCGGCGCCCACCTGCGCGTAGATCCAGTAGCAGGGCAGTACCGCGGCCAGACCGTCGGCGAAGCTGCCCGCGTAGGCCGTGGCGAGAAGGTAACTCGTGTAGGCCTGGGTGGTGGGGCTGATCGGCTCGGCCTCAAGGGCCGCGACGTCGAGCCCAAGTTCCGGCAGAAGTTCACCGTGCAACCCGAGTTCGACGTCGAAGACGTCTGCGGCGTGACGCGCGAACATCGCGGTGTCGGCCAAGGTAGGTGCCTTCGCCGCGACGATCGACAGCGCGCGGGCGTAGTCGCGCAGGTAGTGGACATCCTGTGCCACGTAGTGCGCGAACGTCTTCTCCTCGAGCGTGCCGTCGGTGAGACCGGTGAGAAACGGGTGCGCGAGGATATCGGCGTAGACGGATTCGATCTGCTGCCACAACCGGGCCGAGAAGGTGTGCGGGTTCGGGTGCATGTGCACATCCTGACAGCCGATCGAGTCCGCGTCGGCCCCTGGCTCGCGGTACGGCGCAGCCAGGGCGCGCCGATCACCGCCCCAGCAACCATTTCCCGTGACGGCGGCGTCCGGTGCGAGCGTGACGGCACCGGTGGCGGTGATGAGACCGTGATGGTCGCCGACCGGTGCATCGTCACTGCGCGATCGTGGCTCCGGCGCGGTCAACAAGGTCCCTTCATCACCGTTCGGTCACGGTATTGCATCTGATCGACGTTGTGCCCCAGACGGATTGGGCAAACTGCCAGGTGGCGAGGTAGAACTAATCGACGCTACTGGAGTCGACCAGCAGTCAGCGTCGTGTTTCACCCCGAGGTCGAGAGAGTTGATGTTCGGATGAGACGCGCGTATGCCAATGCGGTGAGAGTTGCGTTGGGCCTCTTGGTGAGTTCGGCCCTGCTCGCGGGGATGCCCGGTATCGCGACTGCCGCCCCGTACGACCGGCCGGCAGGCAATCAGAGATTCGTCGAAATCGTCATCGCCAGGGCGCTTTCACAACGCGGCGTGCCCTTCACGTACGGCGGTGGTGACGTCAACGGCCCCACTCGTGGTGTGCCGCGCGAGATCCCGCCTGCCGCAGCGATTCCCGGCGCTGCTTATCCGGGCCTGGCGCCCGGGGCGCTGGCGCCGGGCCTGAATACACCCCCGGTCACACCGGGCCTCAGCGCGCCCACCGTCACGCAGGGTCTGCTCGCTCCGGTCGCCGCCCCTGCCTCCGACGTCGTCGGCTTCGACGCCTCCGGGCTCATCGTCTACGCCTTCGCCGGCGCGGGCGTGAAGATGCCGCGGTCCTCGGGTGAGCAGTACAAGGTGGGTCAGAAGGTTCTGCCGTCGCAGGCACTGCCCGGCGACCTCATCTTCTACGGGCCGGAAGGCACCCAGAGCGTGGCGCTGTTCGTCGGGAACGGCCAGATGGTCGAGACCACCGACTCCGGAGTTCAGGTCTCCCCGGTTCGCACGGAGAACATGACGCCGTACCTGGTGCGCATCATCGCCTGATCTGCCGCGGCGGCAAAAAGTGTCACCGCCGGTCACTCGCCGTCCGTAGGGTTGACCTGCAGGCGACGAAGGGGGCGGTTCGACATGACTCAGCAGCCGGCGATCCAACCACCGCAGCGGAAGACCTTTCCGGGAATCAGCTCCCGCGCGTGGGAGCACCCCGCCGATCGGACCGCGCTGACCGCGTTGCGCCGGCTCAAGGGTTTCGACCAGGTCCTCAAGGTGCTGTCCGGGATGCTGCGCGAACGCCAGCACCGCCTGCTGTACCTCGCCAGTTCGGCGCGGGTGGGCCCGCGGCAGTTCGCCGACCTCGACGAGTTGCTCGACGACTGCGTCCAGGTGCTCGACGCGCCCGCCAGGCCCGAGATGTTCGTGACCCAATCGCCGGTGGCCAACGCGTACACGATCGGGATGGACGAGCCGTTCATCGTGATCACCTCCGGCATGTACGACCTGATGTCGCACGACGAGATGCGTTTCGTCATAGGCCACGAACTCGGCCACGCGCTGAGCGGTCACGCGGTGTACCGCACCATGCTGATGCACCTGATGCGGATCGCCTCGACGTTCGGGTTCGTCCCGGTCGGCGGCTGGGCGCTGCGCGCGATCGTTGCCGCGTTGATGGAATGGGAACGCAAATCGGAGCTTTCGGGTGACCGGGCCGGGTTGTTGTGCGGACAGGATCTCGACACCGCGATCCGGGTCGAGTTGAAACTCGCTGCCGGGGCCCGCCTCGACAAACTGGACTCCGAGGCGTTCCTCGCGCAGGCTCAGGAGTACGAACGTACCGGCGACATGCGTGACGGGCTGCTCAAGCTGCTCAATCTGGAGCTGAAGACACATCCGTTCTCGGTACTGCGAGCGGCGGCGCTGACACAGTGGGTCGACACCGGCGGGTACGGGACCGTCATGGCGGGGGACTATCCCCGTCGCCAAGACGACGACAAGGCCGCGTGGCGCGATGACATCGGCGAGGCGGCCCGCCACTACCGGGACGGCTTCGATCAGTCCGACGACCCGTTGATCCGGGGGATCCGCGATGGACTCGGCGGCATCGTCGATGGGGTGGGGCAGGCTGCGACATCGGCCGCGGACTCGCTGGGCCGCAAGATCTCCGAGTGGCGCCGCAATGTCGGGCGTGGCAGTGCAGGAACAGACGACCCGGGATCAGATGCCGGATCAGACGGCCGCTGAGAGCTGATCTCGCCGGCCGCCCGTGGCGTGTCGCGGTGCTTGCCGAATTGTCAACGGTAAGCCCTTAGACTGTGCCATCGTGGGCATACTGTTCGGCTTCGCGCCATGGATCATCTACTGGGTACTCGTCGGCAACGTCCCGTTTCTGACCGCTGTGCTGGTCGCGCTGGCGACGGCCGTGGCGACGTTCGTCATCAGCAGGATGTCGGGCGCTCCGGGACGAACGCTGGAGGTCGGCGCCCTCGCGACGTTCGTCGTGCTGACGATCCTGACCCTGGTGCTCAGCCAGGACGCGATGGAGCGGTGGATGCAGCCGCTGAGCAACGCGGGCATCTTCGGTGTCGCGCTGGTCGGCGCGATCGTCGGAAAACCGTTCGTCAAGGAGTTCGCCGAGGTCGGTCAGCCGCCGGGGGTGGTGGAAAGCGATCTGTTCAAGCGCATCGTCGCGATCCTCACCTGGGTGTGGGTCGGCACGTTCGCCGGGATGACGATCTCCTCGGCGATACCGCCGATCGTGCAGGGCGACGCCACGATCCTCGACACCAGGACCCCGTTGTCCTTTGTGTGCTACTGGGTGATCCCGTTCGTGCTGCTCGGGGCGGCGGCACTGGTGTCGCGCGTGCTGCCCGACCGAATGATGGAAGGCATCGACGACGTCGTCCGCAAGACCACGTTCGTCGCCTACAGCGAGGCCGCCATCGACGAGCTGTACTACCTGGCGCAGGAGCACGCCAACCGCGAGGTGGGACCGGGACAGGAGGCCTACGACGTCAGGGTCGGCGGCTCGGGCACACCGCTGGTGGGTGACGAGAGCCGCATGTCGTGGCCGTCGACGTACAAGGTGCGCGAACGCAAGAAGTGACGCGGCGCCGGTCGAGCGGCGTCAGGTCGGACCCATGCCCATCAGCCCGAACGCCAGCACCAGACCGGGCAACAGGTTCGTGACCTGGTGGGCGGCGATGCCGGCGAGCAGCCCGTCGGTGTACAACCGCGCGACGGCGATCGGGATCGCCACCACGAGGAGCAACGGCGCCCGCACGGGTTCGAAATGCGCCAGCGCGAAGACCACCGTGGAGACCACGACCGCGACGACGCGCCCCCATCGTTGTTCGAGTGCGCCCCACAGCAGGCCGCGATAGACGATCTCCTCGCAGACCGGCGCGATGAACACGACCGTCACGAACACCGCAGCCGCCAACGGCCACGTGGCACGCACGCCTTCGAACACCTCGCCCACCGCTGAGGTGGTGTCGGATCCGACGATCGACAGGTACAGCGCCGCGGCGGGCAGTGTGACGAACAGGCCGCCGAAACCGAAGGCGAGGCCGATCCATAGTTCACGCCACGCCCAGCGCAGCCGGAAATCGATGCGGGCACCGTTGCCCCGTAGCCGGGCGATGAGCCCGGCAAGTGCGGCGGCGAGCATGGTCGGCACCGCAATGGTGACCAGCATCAGCCATACCGGCGGTTGCGACCGGGCCACCGTGAACGCCAACGCGCCGGAGATCACCAGATAGGCGATCTCTACGAGGAAAAAGGCGCCAAGCCCCCAACGGTGCGGTGGATGCGCGGCACCTGTTTGCGCTCCGATCATTTGGTGCCGAAGATGCGGTCGCCGGCATCGCCGAGTCCGGGCACGATGTAGCCGTGCTCGTCGAGGGCGCGGTCGACCGCCGCGGTGTAGACCGTCACCTCGGGATGCGCGGTCTGTACCGCCGCGACGCCTTCCGGGCACGTCAGCAGACAGACGAACTTGATGGAACGCGGCCGGTGCTCCTTGACGCGGTCGATCGCGGCGACCGCGGAGTTGCCGGTGGCCAGCATCGGATCGACGACGACGACGTCGCGCTCGGCGACATCGTTGGGAAGCTTGAAGTAGTACTCAACCGCCACAAGAGTTTTCGGATCTCGGTACAGGCCGATGTGGCCGACGCGGGCGTTCGGCACGACACTCAGCATGCCGTCGAGGATGCCGTTGCCGGCGCGCAGGATCGAGACGAACACCAGCTTCTTGCCGTCGATGACGGTGCCGGTCGTGGTTTCCAGCGGGGTTTCGATCTGAACCGAGTGCAACGGGATGTCGCGCAGCACCTCGTAGGTCATCAGCATCGAGATCTCGTTCAGCAGCTGGCGGAAGCCCTTGCTCGACACATCTTTCTGCCGCATGAGCGTGAGCTTGTGTTGGACCAGCGGGTGATCGATCAGGTGCAGGGTGCCCATCGGGTCCTCTCTAGAAGACGGTGCCGTCACTGTCGATGGAAAGCGGTGGTCGCCCGCCACGCAGGCGTTGTGCCAGAGCGCGACCGGCGGCCCACGTGCCGCCTTCGAGCACACACGCCAACGGCAGGTCCGGTGCGCCGAGCAGATCCCGGGCGAGCGGGGCGACCTCGTCGAGGAGAGCCACGGTGAGAGCACGCCACTCGACGATGAATTCGTCACCCACCGACCAGGTGTGGTCGACCAGGTCGGGATCACGCAACCGCAACACGCCGGTGTCGAGAAACAGGCCGCCGTTACGGTATTCGGGCAACCCGGTCAGTTCGTCGAGCCCGCCGATCCGCACCCCGGCCCATTCGAACGGCTCGAGCAGCGAGTAGGTGAGCCACTGGGACAGCTTGTGGAACGGCACCCACCCGCGAGATGGCCCCGGTCCTGGCACCGCCCGATGTGGCCAGCAGTCACCGAGCGGATGGTCGTCGATGGCGTTCGGCGTCAACCATATTCGGCTGTACGACGCCAACAGCCGGTCGAGGATGTCGTGTGCGGCGACGTGACCGTCCGGATCGAGGAGCGGCGCCAGCAGCGTGCTGGGTCGGGCGTTGTCGGATTGGCAGGCGAGCGCGGCGGCAAGGCGGTGCAACAGCTGCACCCGGCCGTCCAGACCCACCAGGGGGTTGTCCGATCCGGCCTGGAACGCGCGGCCCAGCGCCTCGGGGTCGAGGCGTGCCAGGCCGTCGGCGTCCACGCGCAGCGGATCGCCGGGATCGCTGGAGAACAACCCGCTGCAGAAGGCGTGGAAACTGGCCACCCCCAGGCCTTCGGACCGCGTGAAGCTCTTACCGGTGTCGGCTTCGGTGTATCGCCAATCCGGTCCTGCTCCCGCGTCGAGCAGCACACTCACCACGGTCAGGTCGATCAGGGCGTGGCCACGGGGGCCGGCATCGGACAGGCGGGTGTCGATCTGCTGCTTGCGGTCGATTCCACCGGCCTCGAAATGGCGCCAGCGGCTGTGGTACGGGATGTCCAGATCGGGATAGTTGTGTCGTGTGACCACGGCGACCTCCGTCGCGGCACGTTCGAGTGAACCGTCGTCGACGATGAACCACGACGATTCCCCGCCGCGGGCTCGGTCCAGGAGGAAACGTGCACGCTCGCGGACGGTCCGGGTGGTACGCAGCGCCGCCACCGCGCTCGGCACGTCGGTCGGGTTCATCAGGCGAGCTCGCGGCCTTTCGCGATCTTCAGTTCGTCAGCGTCGGGTACCGGTCCGGTGGTGAAGTATCCCGCGGCCGTCTTGGCGTCGATCTCGACACGGGCGTCAGCCGGGATCAACTCGTCGGGGATGTTGACGCGTTCGCCGACCTCGATCCCGGACCCGACGATGGCGTCGTACTTCATGTTGCTCATCGAGACCAGCCGGTGGATCTTGCGGATCCCCAACCAGTGCAATACGTCCGGCATGAGCTCCTGGAACCTCATGTCCTGCACGCCCGCGACGCATTCGGTGCGGGCGAAGTACTGGTCGGCGGTGTCACCGCCCGGCTGCCGCTTGCGGGCGTTGTAGACGAGGAACTTGGTGACCTCACCGAGTGCGCGGCCCTCCTTGCGCGAGTAGGCCACGAGTCCGACCCCGCCGCGCTGTGCGCCGAGGATGCACTCCTCGATCGCGTGCGTGAGATAGGGCCTGCACGTGCAGATGTCGGAGCCGAACACATCGGAACCGTTGCACTCGTCGTGCACCCGTGCGGTCAGTTCGATCGACGGATCGGCCAGGTCTCTGGCGTCACCGAAGATGTAGAGCGTCTGTCCGCCGATCGGCGGGAGGAACACCTCAAGATCGCTGCGGGTCACCAGTTCCGGGTACATGCCGCCGGTCTCCTCGAACAGCACGCGCCGCAAATCGGTTTCGGTGCAACCGAATCGCGCGGCGACCCCGGGCAGGTGCCAGACGGGTTCTATGGCGGCCTTGGTCACCAGCGCCGCGCCGGTGGCGAGCAGAACCCGCCCGTCCGGCTGCAAGCGGCCCTTTGCGATGGCGTCGGCGATCTCGGGCAGGATCACGTGGGCCTTGGTGACCGCGATGGTGGGCCGGATGTCGAAGCCGGCCGCCAACTCGGCGGTGAACGCCTCGGCCACCATGGCGCCCCAGGGATCCAGACTCACGATCGCGTTCGGATCGCTCCATTGTGGATAGGGTCCGATGACGTCGGTGGGCGCGGTGTTGGTCAGGTCGGCCCGGTGTTCGGGTGACAGTGCCCCCGATGCGACGGCCAGCGCGCGGTACACGCTGTAGGAACCGCTGTGCGTGCCGATCACGTTGCGGTGCGCGCGGGTGGTCGTCGTCCCGATCACCGGTCCGCGTTCGGCCGCCGTGGGCGCGCCCCAACGGATGCTGAGCGCGCCCTCGGCGCCGTGATGCGACGTGAGCCGGATGTGGCGTGACGCGGACCTTGTGGTCGGTGTGGGAGGAGCAGGGTTGGGTTCGGCGACCATGACGGTGCTCCTTCCCGCGTCGTGTGCCGGATGAGGCTTCCAGTGAACCTCGGATCGGCCGGTCGCGCAGCGGTTGGCGGTCAGCCTGTGACCGTCTCGAGACCCTGGCCGACCGTGGGGTCGAAATAGTGGCCCGCGTCGAGATCGGCGAGCAGACCGGGACCGGTTGGTTCCCACCCCAGCCGCTTCCTGGTCAGTGTGCTCGGAACCTTGGCGTCGAGGGTGAAGAACGCGCCGATCCAACCGAAATGTGACATGGTCTCGTCGCGGGGGATCGAGACGGTCGGCAGTCCGAGCCCGCGGCCGATGGTCTGCGCGATGTCCCGCACTGCGATGCCCTCGTCGGCCACGGCGTGCCACCGCGAGCCCGCCTGTGCCGCTTCGAGCGCGAGCCGGAACACCCGGGCCGCGTCTTCGCGGTGCACGGCCGACCATGTGTTGGACCCGTCAGCCGGAAAGCCCGACACGCCGCGGGCGCGTGCGATCGAGATCAACTCGGGGACGAAACCGTGATCGCCCGTGCCGTGTACCGACGGTGGCAGTCGCACCACTGAGGCCCGTACCCCCTTCGAAACCTGCTGTAGCGCCGTAGGTTCCGAGAGGCGAGGATATCCGGCCGGAACGGCGTCATCCTCGGTGGTGCCGCGCGGCAGACCGCCGATTCCGGCTGCGACGACCAGAGGTCGCTCCGAACCGGCCAGTGCGTCCCCGAGGGCCTCGATCACGATGCGGTCGGTCTCCACGGACTTCGCGAAGTCGGTGAAGTCGTGCACGAACGCGAGGTGGATGACCCCGTCGGCATCCGCGGCGCCTGCTCGCAGGCTGTCCAGATCGGTGAGGTCGCCGCGGTGTACCTCGCGGCCTGCCTCGGCCAGCGCGTGGGCCGACGCGTCGGAGCGGGCCAATCCGATGACCTGGTGACCTGCGGCGATGAGCTCGTCGGACACCGCCGACCCGATGAAACCGGATGCTCCGGTGACGAAAACACGCATGGATTACCTCCTGATGGCGGCGGACCGCACCCATGTGGTGTCAGTCCCTGACATCAGGATGCAACACGATGACAGTCACTGTCATTCCCCTACGATCGGCACATGAGTCGCTGGGAGCCCGACGCGCGCGGCCGGCTGGAACGTGCCGCGCTCGAGCTGTACGCCGAGCGTGGATTCGAGTCGACGACGGTCGCCGAGATCGCCGAGCGTGCCGGGCTCACCGAACGGACCTTCTTCCGGCACTTCGCCGACAAGCGCGAGGTGCTGTTCGGTGGTGAACACGTGCTGCAGGACCTTTTCGTCGACGCTGTCGCCGCGGCTCCGGCGAGCGCCACCGCATTCGACGCCGTCGCTGCGGGACTCGACGCCGTGGGGCGGATGTTCGCGGGCCGGTACGCCGACGCGCGTCGGCGTCAGGCAGTCGTCGACGCGAACACGGCGCTGCAGGAACGGGAACTGATCAAGCTCTCGACGCTGGCGGCCGCGGTCGCGGCGGCCCTGGGAGAGCGTGGCGTGCCGCGACCGAGGGCTGATCTGGCCGCCGAAACCGGCATCGCGGTATTCAAGGTGGCTTTCGCCCGCTGGGTCGCCGGTGAGCGCGAGACAGATCTACGTGCGGTGATGGGACAGGTTCTCCACGATCTGAGGGGTCTGGTGGCGCTCGGGTGAGCGGTACGGTCGAGCCGTGCGCTGGATCGTCGATGGCATGAACGTGGTCGGCTCACGTCCCGACGGGTGGTGGAGGGACCGCCGCGGCGCGATGGCGCGACTGGTCGAGCAGCTTGAGCGGTGGGCGTCGGCCGAAAATGCACGCCTCACCGTCGTGTTCGAGGCTCCCGCAACGCCGCCCATCGAATCCACGATCGTCGAGGTGGCCCACGCGCCCGCCTCGGCGCCGAACTCCGCCGACGACGAGATCGTGCGTCTGCTCGACGGCGCCGACGTCGCGAACATCACCGTGGTGACATCGGACCGCGGCCTCGCCGAGCGGGTCCGCGCGGCGGGCGCACACGTGAAGCCCGCATCGGGATTCCGTGACCTCATCGAGGACGTCATGGGGCCGTGAGGCCCAGCCTCCCGTCGATGATCCACCGCCGCAGGGACTTTCGATCGAACTTGCCGCTCGGCAGCGGCGGTGTCTCGTCGTCGCTCGAGGCGATCACCCACCGCGTCGGCACCTTGTACGCCGACAGCCGCGCGGGCTCGCCGGGTGGGTGTCGCGACGTCCGCGGTGCCGGCCGGTACGACGACCGCACAGAGCGGGGTTCACCCCGACATCGTCTCCGATCGCGGCGGTCGTGGATCGTGCAGATCGTCCGGGTCGGGGTCGCCGAACCATCGTGACGACCGGTGGGCGGCGTAGGTGTCGTGCCAGGACCACCATTCGTACGGGCGGGTCTGCGGGAAGCCGGCGGGGGAGTCCTCCCAGGTCTCCTGGCGGCCCAGCGCGGTCATGTCGAGGAAGTTCCAGGTGTTGACGAACGCCTCGTCGCCGCGGTTGTTGATGAAGTAGGTGCGGTAGATGCGGTCGCCGTCGCGGATGAACGCGTTGGTGCCGTGCCACTGGTCGACGCCGAAGTCGACGTCGAATGCGCCGTCGTCGGTGGGGACGATCGTGTACCAGGGATGGTGCCATCCCATGCGGGTCTTGATCCGGTCGATGTCGGCCTGCGACCCGCGCGACACGTAGACGAGCGTGGTGTCGCGCGCGTTGAGGTGCGCGAGGTTCCCGATGTGGTCGGCCATCAAAGAGCAGCCGACGCAACCGTGTTCGGGCCAGCCGTGGACGCCGGGGTCAAGGAATGCGCGGTAGACGATGAGTTGCGTGCGTCCTTCGAACAGGTCGAGCAGGCTCATCCGTCCGGTCGGACCCTCGAATGTGTACTGCTTGTCCGCCGAGGTCCACGGCATGCGTCTGCGCAACGCGGCCAACGCATCCCGGGCACGGGTGAACTCCTTCTCCTTGATGAGCATCTGTGCGAGTGCGTCGTCCCATTCGGCCGGTGACACGACGTCGTGAGCGGGGGTGGTCATACCTGTTCCTCTCGATGCGCAAACGTTCAACAGGTTTGTTGAACATATCTCGAGCACACCACCGACGATGGATATAGTCAACAATGTGGTTGAAGATCAGCGGCTGGATCGGACGTACGCGGCCCTCGCCGACCCGACGCGTCGCCGGCTGCTGGAGACCCTGCGAGCCGGCGACGCCAGGATCAGCGATCTGGCGGCCCCGCTGCCCATGACGTTTGCCGGGGTCTCGCGACACATCGGCGTTCTCGAATCGGCCGGACTGGTGCGGCGCGACGTCCGTGGCCGCGAGCACTGGTTGTCGTTGGTTCCCGACGGGTTGACCGACGCGCAGCAGTGGATCAACGACCAGTCGGAGTTCTGGTCGACTCGTGCCGATGCGCTCGCGGCACGTCTGCGCCGAAAGCAGACCGATCGATGACCGAATCCCCGACCGTCCGCGTGCAGCGAGTGATGCCTGCGGCGCCCGAGGTGGTGTTCGACGAGTGGCTCGACCCCGACGCGCTGATGGACTGGATGTGCCCTCGACCGGTTCGCTGTGTCGCGGTCAGCGTCGAACCCCGCGTCGGTGGACGTCTGCGGTTCGACGTCGACGACACCGGCTCCGCGGTCCTCATCACCGGCCAGTTCCTCGAAATCGACCGGCCCAGGCGCCTGCGCTTCACGTGGACCAACTCGGACTGGTCGGACCCGTCGCGGGTGAGCATCGTCCAGGTTGAGTTCGAGGGCGCCGGCGAAGGCGAAACCCTTATGTCCATCGAACATTCGCTGCTTCCACCCGAAGAGTACGACGGGTTCCACCACGGCTGGATCCGCACGTTCGAACAACTCGACGGCAAACTCCGGCGCGGAGCGTGACCGGCGAAGGAGATGTCGCTCACGCCGCGCCTCGGGCACGGCAATCGGCGGCCGGCGACACCTAGACTGCGGTCATGGACAGTGGCTCGCGGGCTCAGTACGAGGCACCCACCGGTCTGCTGCGGATCGAGGACTGCCTCGACGCCGACGGCGGCATCGCGCTCCCGCCCGGCACGACCTTGATATCGCTCATCGACCGGAACATCGCGAACGTCGGTGACTCGGTGGCGTATCGATACCTGGACTTCAGCCAGGGAGACCTCCAGGTGAGCGAGCTGACGTGGACCGAACTGGGAGTGCGGTTGCGCGCCGTCGGCGCCACGGTGCAACGTGCCGCTTCCCGTGGTGACCGGGTGGCGATCCTTGCGCCCCAGGGGCTCGACTACGTCATCGGCTTCTTCGCGGCGATCAAGGCGGGCACCATCGCGGTGCCCCTGTTCGCGCCGGAGCTGCAGGGCCACGCCGAGCGTCTGGACACCGCACTCGGCGATGCGCAGCCGAGCACAATTCTGACCACCTCCGACGCCGAAGCCGCGGTTCGAGGCTTCCTGGACAAGCTGCCTGGCAAACGGCCCCACGTCGTCGTCATCGACGACGTGCCCGACTCGGCGGGCTCGGACTTCCAGCCGGTGCCCGTCGACGTCGACGACGTGTCCCACCTGCAGTACACCTCGGGGTCCACGCGCCCACCGGTCGGCGTCGAGGTCACCCACCGCGCGGTGGGCACCAACCTGTTGCAGATGATCCTGTCGATCGACCTGCTGAACCGGAACACCCACGGGATGAGCTGGCTGCCGCTCTATCACGACATGGGTCTGTCGATGATCGGATTCCCTGCCGTCTACGGCGGTCACTCGACCCTGATGTCGCCGACCGCGTTCATCCGCCGGCCGCAGCGGTGGATCCAGGCCCTGTCGGACGAATCGCGGTACGGCCGCGTGATCACGGCCGCACCGAACTTCGCCTACGAATGGACCGCACAACGCGGCCTTCCAGATCCGGCTCGCGGTGAGGAGATCGACCTGAGCAACGTCGTCCTCATCATCGGGTCCGAACCCGTGAGCCCCGCGGCGATCGAGAATTTCAACAAGGCCTTCTCGCCGTACGGGCTGCCGCCCACCGCGTTCAAACCGTCCTACGGCATCGCCGAGGCGACGCTGCTCGTCTCGACCATCGCGCCCGCGGCGCAGGCATCGGTGAGCTACTTCGATCGAGGGGAGCTGGCGTACGGCCGTGCGGTTCCGGTGGCGGCCGACGCGGTCGGCGCGGTCGCGCACGTGTCCTGCGGTCAGGTCGCGCGCAGCCTACGGGCGGTGATCGTGAACCCCCGAACGGCAGAGGAATTGGCTGACGGCATGGTCGGTGAGATCTGGCTGCACGGCGACAACATCGGCCGCGGCTACTGGAACCTGCCGGAGCAGACACGCGCGACATTCGGTGCGGCACTGCGGTCCCGGCTGCAGACCGGCAGCCACGCCGCGGGTGCGCCGGCCGAGGCCGCCTGGCTGCGCACCGGCGACCTCGGTGTGTACCGCGACGGCGAGTTGTACGTCACGGGGCGGATCGACGACCTGGTCGTGATCGACGGGCGCTGCCACTATCCGCACGATATCGAGGCGACCGTGGCAGACGCGTCACCTCTTGTCCGTCGCGGACACGTCACCGCGTTCTCGGTGACGGCACAGGACATTCCGGGCGCACCCGCCGACCGGGACCAGCTCGTCGTGATCGCAGAACGCGCGGTGGGCACCAGCCGCGCCGACCCGCAACCGGCCGTCGAGGCGATTCGTGCGGCGGTCGCGCACCGGCACGGCCTGCCACCCGCCGACGTCCGGTTCGTCTCCGCCGGGGCCATCCCTCGGACCACGAGCGGGAAACTGGCGCGCCGCGCATGTCGTGCGCAGTACCTCGAAGGCAAGCTCGGCGTGCGCTGAGCGGCTTCGAACCGTCGTTGTCGAGACCGGATTCGCCGTTTTGCCCGGTGGCGACGGCTTCGGCGGGTTAGATCACAAGATGCCCACACATCGAGCCGTGCACGTGCGATCAACCGGCGGACCACTGGAACTCGCCGATACCGAGACTTCGCCGCCCGAGCGGGGGCAGGTCCGCGTCGACGTCGCGGCGTGCGGCGTGTGCGGTACCGACAAGGCGATCGTCAACGGCGTGTTCCCCGTTGCCGCGTGGCCGGTGACGCCCGGACACGAGATCGCGGGAACAGTGGCCGAAGTCGGGCCCGGCGTCGAGGATTTCGCGGTGGGTGACCGCGTCGCGATCGGCTGGTTCGGCGGCCACTGCGGTGTGTGCGTCCCCTGCCGCAAGGGTCTGTTCATCCACTGTGTCGACGGACAGGTGCCCAGCCTCAGCTACCCGGGCGGATACGCCGAGTCGGTGACCGCGCCCGCGAACGCGCTGGCCCGTATCCCCGACGAGCTCACCTTCGCCGAGGCCGCCCCGATGGGATGCGCCGGGGTCACCACCTACAACGCGCTCCGCCACACGCATGCCGTGGCCGGTGACGTCGTCGCGGTGCTGGGCCTCGGTGGACTCGGCCATCTCGGAGTGCAGTTCGCTGCCGCAATGGGATTCGACACCGTGGTGATAGCCCGTGGTCGCGGTGACCGGGAGCGCGATGCGCATGCACTCGGTGCTCGGCACTACATCGACTCCACGGCCGAAGATGTCGCGGCGGCACTGCAGAAACTCGGGGGCGCCGCGGTCGTCCTCGGCACTGCGGGCAATTCGCAGGCCATGGCGGACACCGTCGGCGGGCTCGGACCGCGCGGTGAACTCGTCGCGGTGGGGGTGACCGCGGAGCCGTTGGGTATCAGCCCCGCACAACTGATCCAGTCCGCCGCCAGCGTCTCGGGACATCCGTCCGGGACCGCGCGCGATGTCGAGGAGACGATGCACTTCGCGGTGGTGTCGGGCGTCCGCGCCCGGATCGAGGAACGCCCACTCGAGGACGCCGCCGAGGCCTACACGGCGATGGTCGAATCGCGCGCCCGCTATCGCATGGTGCTGACCACCTGATACCCGGCGCGAGCGAATACCGCGATCTCGGCTTCTCGCGCGGCAGAACGGGGTACCGTCAGTTTCTCCGTTTGCTGGTCGAGTCGTGGGGGAGCGATGGCTGGAACGTGGACGACGTGGATCTCCAGGGTCGTGACATGTCTGCTGGTCGGTGCTTCCGCCGCGCCCGGGGTCGCGACGCCATGGGCGCATGCGGGCCCGCTCGGTCACATACCCGCTGCTCAGATCGATTTCGGGGGGATGATCCGTACCTACCAACTGCACCTACCACCGGGGCCGGACAAGCCTGCAGGCCTGGTCGTCAACCTTCACGCAGCGGGGCTGACGGGGGCCGACCAGGCAGCGCTGACACACTACGATTCGGTCGCTGACGCGCATGGGTTCGCTGTGGTGTACCCCGACGGAATCGACCGCAGCTGGGCCGACGGGCGCGGTGCGTCCGTGCCGGACCGCCAGGGCGTCGACGACGTCGGGTTCATCACGACGCTGGTCGATCGGCTCGTCACCGATTTCGCCATCCCGCGTGACCGGGTGTTCGCCACCGGATTGTCCGCGGGTGCCTTCATGGCGAACCGGCTGGCGTGTGATCGCGCCGACCTGTTCTCGGCGATCGCGCCGGTCGCGGGGACTCTCGGCGCCAACGTGGGATGTCGTCCCTCCCAGCCGGTCTCGGTGCTCGCGATGTACGGCACTGCGGATCCGATCGTCCCCTTCGGCGGGGGAGTGATGAACGGGCGCGGCGGTAGCAGTACCGTGCTCTCTGCCGCCGAACTGGTGGACCGGTGGCGTGGTCTCGACGGATGCACGAATAATCCGGTGCCGGAGACACTTCCGGCGGTCGGAGACGGGACGACGACCGAGCGCCTCACCTACGGACCGTGCGCGGCGGGCACCGACGTGGTGTTCATGCGAGTCGTCAACGGCGGGCACACGTGGCCGGGCGCACCGGAGGTGCTACCCGCACAGCAGGTCGGTCTGCCGATCCGAGGCTTCGACGCGTCACAGCTGTCGATGCAGTTCTTCGAAACTCACGAACGGTAGGTATAGGCCGACTACTCGACGAAGGTCACCGTCTCCTCAAGTGGTGCCCGGCCGGTCCGGATGTGGTCCACCGAGGGATCCTCGTAGCCGATCGACATGCCGCAGAACAACATCAGCTCGGGTGGGGGTGACACGGCGTCGGCGACGGTCGTTCGCACTTGCGACCATGCCATCTGCGGGCAGCTGTGCAGACCTTCGGAGCGCAGCAACAGCATGACGGTCTGCAGGTACATCCCGAGGTCGGCCCACTGCGCCGGCCCCAGCCGGCGGTCGATGTAACAGAACAGGGCCGCGGGGGCGCCGAAACAATCCCAGTTGGCGATGGCAGCGCGCTGCCGCGCCTCCCAGTCGTCACGGGTGATGCCGAGCGCGCTGTAACGCTCCCGCCCGAACGCTGACCGCCGATCGGTATACGGTGCGGTCATGGCGGCCGGGTACATGTCGTACTCCCGCTCATCCCACTCAACGCCGCTGGCGACCCGTTCAGTGGCGCGTTTCTTGAGTTCCGCCAGCGCCGCGCCGGTGAGAACGTAAATGTTCCACGGCTGTGTGTTCGAACTGGACGGCGACCAGGCCGCAGCGGTCAGCACGCGTTCCAGCACCGCTTTCGGGACGGGACTGTCGGTGAAACCCCGTACGGCCCGCCGGCTGATGACTGCTTCGTAGACGTCCAACATCTCCCGTGGCCTCCGATTCCTGTCTCGATGTCCAGGGTGACGTCGGCGCGCCGAAATCGGACCCTTGGAACCACGTGGTCCGGCACCTCATGACGCGGCGAGGTCCGCGGGAAGTACCCGCGGACCTCGTCCGGTGGTTCTCACCCCACCAAGGGGTTACTTGAGGTCGAACCGGTCGTTGTTCATCACCTTGACCCATGCCTTGACGAAATCGTTGACGAACCGTTCGCCGTTGTCGGACTGGGCGTAGACCTCGGCCATTCCCCGTAGGACCGAATGCGAGCCGAACACAAGATCATTCGCGGTCGCGGTCCACTTCAGCTGACCCGTCTTGCGATCGAATCCCTCGTAGACGTTCTCCGTCGATTCCGAGGTCTTCCACTCCGTTCCCATGTCGAGCAGGTTCACGAAGAAATCGTTGGTCAACGCCCCGGGCCGGTCGGTGAACACACCGTGTTTGGTGCCTCCATGGTTCACGTCCAACGCGCGCAACCCGCCGATCAGCACAGTCAGTTGCGGTGCGCTCACCCCGAGGAAGTAGGCACGCTCCAGCAGCATCTTCTCCAGCTGGACCTTCTCTCCAGGGCGGACGTAGTTGCGGAACCCGTCCGCGCGTGGCTCGAGCACCGCGAAGGAGTCCACGTCGGTGTTCTCCTGGCTGGCGTCGGTCCGGCCCGGCGCGAACGGCACGGTGACGTTGTAGCCCCCGTCCTCGGCGGCGTTCTCGATCGCCGCCGAACCGGCCAACACGATCAGATCCGCCAACGAGATCTTCTTGCCCCCCGTGGCCGAGGCGTTGAAATCCTGTTGGATCTGCTCGAGCACCGATAGCACCTTGGCCAGTTCCGCGGGTTCGTTGACCTCCCAGTTCTTCTGCGGTTCCAGACGCACCCGAGCACCGTTGGCGCCACCGCGCTTGTCGGTGTTGCGATAGCTCGCCGCCGACGCCCACGCTGTCTTCACCAGCTGGGCCACGGACAGACCGGACTCCAGCACCGTGGACTTCAACGCGGCGATGTCGGTCTCATCGACCAACTCGTGATCGACGTCCGGGACGGGATCCTGCCAGAGTTGCGGCTCGGCGACCCACGGGCCCAGATACCGCGAGATCGGACCCATGTCGCGATGCAGCAGCTTGTACCAGGCCTTGGCGAAGGCCTCGGTGAGTTCCTCTGGGTGGTCGAGCCACCGGCGCGTGATCTTGCCGTAGATGGGGTCCACACGCATCGAGATATCGGTGACCAACATCGTCGGGGCCCGCCCCGGACCGCCGAACGGATCTGGGATGGTCCCCGCGCCCGCCCCGTCTTTGGTGGTGAACTGCCACGCGCCCGCGGGACTCTTGGTCAACTCCCATTCGTACCCGTAGAGGATTTCCAGGAAGCTGTTGTCCCACTTGGTCGGAGTGTTGGTCCATACGACCTCGAGCCCGCTGGTGATGGTGTCGGGACCCTTGCCCGTACCGTAGGAGCTCTTCCAGCCGAGGCCCTGTTGCTCGATCGGCGCCGCTTCCGGCTCCGGGCCGACCAGGCTGGCGTCCCCGGCGCCGTGGGTCTTGCCGAACGTGTGGCCACCGACGATCAGCGCCGCGGTCTCCTCGTCGTTCATCGCCATGCGGCCGAACGTTTCCCGGATGTCGTGCGCCGCGGCGAGCGGGTCGGGCTGGCCTTCTGGCCCTTCCGGGTTGACGTAGATCAGGCCCATCGTGGTCGCGCCGTACGGCTCGGCGAGTTCGCGCTTCTCGCCTCCCGAGTACCGCTTGTCGGTGCCGAGCCACTCATCTTCCTCGCCGAAGAGGATCTCCTCGGGCTCCCAGATGTCCTCACGGCCGAACCCGAAGCCAAACGTCTTGAAGCCCATCGATTCCAGCGCCACATTGCCGGCGAACACCAGCAGGTCGGCCCATGAGATCTTGTTGCCGTACTTCTGCTTGACGGGCCACAACAGCCTTCGGGCCTTGTCCAGGCTGACGTTGTCGGGCCAGGAGTTGATCGGTGCGAACCGCTGGGCGCCCTGGCCACCACCACCGCGGCCGTCATGGATCCGGTAGGTGCCCGCGGAATGCCAGCTCATGCGAATGAACAGACCGCCGTAGTGTCCGTAGTCCGCCGGCCACCAGTCCTGAGACTGCGTCATCAGCGCCACGAGGTCGGCCTTGAGCGCGTTCACGTCGAGCTTGGCGAATTCCTCTGCGTAGTCGAAGTCTTCGCCGAGCGGATTGCCCTCCCGTGGATGCGGGTGCAACCGCGATACGTCGATCTGATTGGGCCACCAGTCCTGGTTGCGCAGCGGGGCGCCCGATTTCGGCTTCGGTGAAGGGATCGCGGGATTTTCGCTCTCGCTGGTGCTTGCGGTCTTCGTATCAGGGTGAGGCGGGCGGCTATCGGATGTATCGGATGACACAGCGAGATCCTTCCGGGTGGTTGGTGATGTGGGCTGTGATCAAGGGCCGTCCGCCGAGCATTCCCGGCACCGACCCCAATAGATGACCTCGGCCTCGTCGAGCAGAAAGCCATCCAGCGCGTGGTTGTCGTTCGAAGGCGTCAAGCACGGCGCATCGCCGACCGCGCAGTCGATATCGGCGATGGAGCCGCATTCACGGCAGACGACGTGGTGATGGTTGTCGCCGACGCGCGCCTCGTACCGTGCGGTCGCCCCCGACGGCTGGATACGCCGCACCAGGTTCGCCGCCGTCAAGGCATGCAACACGTCGTACACCGCCTGTCGGGAAACGGTTGGTAGGGAATCGCGTACCGCCGAGAAGATCGTCTCGGTGTCGGCATGGGGATTCGCGTGTACCGCCTCCATGACAGCGATCCGTGGGCGGGTGACCCGCAGGTCCGTCATCCGCAGTTGGGCTTCGAACTCCGCCCTTGAGGGCATGTCGCCCACATTGCTCGCCCGATTGGACGCAGTCAAGTCTTTCTTGGATTCCGGTTGTGGACGCACATCTCGGCGCGGGTCTCGCTGAGTGTCTCGCGCCTCGGGAATCCGGCGCGGGCGCGGACCGGGATCGGCGACAGGCGGCCGACGGCTCCTACGCGCAGTCATGTCGCACCTGTTACCCCGATGTGGGCGACGCTATACCTGTGGGCGAAAGTTTCTTCGCGTTGGTTGGTTCGCAACGCATTTCGTCGACTGCGGATTTGTCGCCACGGTTCGGCGGGCGATGTCCGCTGTGGAAGTCCGTGTCGGTTGGTGGGTGGGTCAGCCGGTTTGCGGTGGTTCCTCAGTATCGTGCTTGGCGATGGCGCAAGATGGATCGGAAGGAGCGGCGCGTCTGCGCCGCGGGTTGCGGCGGGTGGCGATGCGCGGGCATCGCGATCCGGCTCCCGTCGCGGGTCAGCGCAGCCGCAACTCGGGCGGGATGGGGGACCTGCACACCCGCAAGGTTCTGGATCTCGTCATTCGCCTCGCCGAGGTGATGCTCTCCTCCGGATCGGGTACCGCCGACGTGGTGGCGACCGCACAGGACGTGGCCGAGGCCTATCGACTCACCGACTGCGTCGTCGACATCACGTTCACCACGATCATCGTCTCCGCGCTGCCCACCGCGGACAGTCCACCCGTGACGATCATGCGGGCGGTCCGCGCCCGCTCGACCGACTACACGCGGCTCGCCGAACTCGACAACCTCATCCGCGAGATCACGTCGGGCGGTGTCGCCGTCGATCAGGCCCATGCGGCCATGGACGAGGTCACCGAGCGGCCGCACCCGTATCCGCGGTGGCTGGCCACCGCCGGGTGGGCCGGGTTCGCACTCGGTATCGCCATGTTGCTCGGCGGCAGTTGGTTGACGTGTCTGGTGGCCGCGCTCACCTCGGCGGCGATCGATCGAACCGGCCGGGTGCTCAATCGGATCGGAACACCGTTCTTCTTCCAGAATGTGGTGGGAGCGTCGATCGCGACACTGGTCGCAGTCGCGGCGTATCTCGTGACCGGGGAAGGCCTCACCGCGCTCGTCGCCACCGGAATCGTCATGCTGTTGTCGGGTCTGACGCTGGTCGGTTCCGTACAGGACGCGATCACCGGTCACATGATCACCGCGGGTGCGCGTCTCAGCGAGGCACTGTTCATGACCGCGGGCATCGTCGTCGGCATCCTCGCCGGGCTGCAGATCGCCACTGTCGCGGGGGTGACGATCGAGTTGAACGTCGACGCGACGCAGAGTTTCGTGACGCCGTATCGACCCGGCCCCATCGTGATCGCGGTGATCGGCGCGGCGTTGGCCAGTGTGTGTCTGACCATCGCGAGTTACGCCCCGTGGCGCACGTTGCTGCCGGCTGGACTGGCGGCGGCATTCGCCGAGGTGGTGCTGATCGGACTCGGATGGGCCGGTTTCGGACATGTCGTCGCCACCGGTGTCGCCGCGGTCGGCGTGGGATTGTTCGCGACGCTGTTGTCGATCCGGCGCCAGGCTCCTGCCCTGGTGACCTCCACCGCGGGAATCACCCCGATGCTCCCGGGTATGGCGGTGTTCCGGGCGGTGTACTTCTTCGCCGTCGAGGACCGTTTCAACGACGGTCTGGCCCAACTGCTGTCCGCGGGGGCCACGGCGCTGGCCTTGGGTGCCGGTGTTGTGCTCGGCGAGTTCCTCGGCTCGCCGCTGCGGTACCGCGCCGGCCGGGTGGGTGATTTCTTCCGGATCGAAGGGCCACCGGGGTTGCGTCGCGCCGTGGGCCGCGTCGTACGGCTTCGTCCCGCCGAGGACGCGCCGGCCACCGGCCCGCTTCGCAGGCCCATACAGAGTGTCGCGCTCGAGCCCGAACCGACGCACAGTGCCGACGACGCCCACGAAGGCGAGGAGGCGACACGTCGAGACGGCGACGGCTAGCATCGGAACTCTTTCGTCCACCGCGGTCACGGAGTTCACCTTCAGCCCGATGTCCAATCGAGAAGGTGCCCCGCCGCGCCGGCGGATGACCGCCTGAATGACGTGCGTCTGTCGCCTCGCAGGCTAGCCTCGTAGCGATGAGCGACAACGATCGGTTGAACGTGCTGGTCATCGGCGGGGGATTCGGCGGTCTGTTCTGCGCTCGACGGTTGGGCCGTCTCGACGTCGACGTCACCCTGGTCGACCGCGCTGCAGGCCACCTGTTCCAGCCGCTGCTGTATCAATGCGCCACGGGAACATTGAGCATCGGCCACATCAGCCGGCCGCTCCGCGAGGAACTGGCGCGGTTCGGCAACGTCAAACCGCTTCTGGGAGAGGCGGTCCGACTCGACCCGGATCAACGCAAGGTGACGTTCCTGCGCCCGGACGAGACCACGTTCACCTTGGACTACGACGTGCTCGTACTCGCCGCAGGAATGCGCCAGTCGTATATGGGCAACGAACGCTTCGCCGAGTGGGCACCCGGGATGAAGACCCTCGACGACGCGCTGAGCATCCGCCAGCGCGTGTTCACCGCGTTCGAGATCGCCGAGACCCTGCCGCCGGGTCCGGAGCGCGACGCGTGGCTGACCTTCGCCGTGGCAGGCGGTGGCCCCACCGGCGTCGAGTTGGCCGGACAGATCAGGGAGATGGCGACCCGGACGCTGGCAAACGAGTTCCACAGCATAGAACCCGAAGAGGCCCGGGTCCTGCTGTTCGATGGCGGCGAGCGTGTGCTGAAGAGTTTCGCGCCGGATCTCGCGGAACGTGCCGCCGCGTCATTGCAGGCGCTCGGCGTCGAACTGCGGATGGGCGTGCATGTCACCGATGTGCGGCGCGAGGGGGTGACCGTCACACCCAAGAACGGCGAGCCTGCCGAGGAGTACGCGACGCGCACCGTGCTGTGGACGGCGGGCGTCGAAGCCGTCCCGTTCGCCCGGCACGTCGCCGACGTGCTGGGGGCGACGACCGACCGGGCCGGGCGGATCGAGGTCGAACCGGACCTCACCGTCCCCGGACATCCCGAGGTCTTCGTCGTCGGTGACCTCGTGGGTCGCGACAAATTGCCTGGAGTCGCCGAGAACGCCATGCAGGGTGGCCTGCACGTGGCACGCTGCATCCGGCGCGATCTCGCCGGGAAACCGCGCCGCCGCTACCGCTACCACGACCTCGGCTCGGCGGCCTACATCCGCCGGGGCGACGCACTGCTGCAGGTTGGCCGGGTGCGCATATCCGGGTTTGCGGGTTGGCTGGCGTGGGGCTTCATCCACATCGCGTTCCTCACGGGGATGCGCAACCGTGTCAGCACCGTTATCACCTGGATGGCGACGATTGCCCGGGCGAGTCGTTACCACCGGGCCTTCATGCTCGGCGACGCCACCAAGCTCGAGCAGGAGCGCTACACCTGGACACGTTGGGATCAGGAGTCACCGCCACCTGAGACGTGGCCGCCACCCAACGCCGAACTCCCTGATCCCTGACCTCGGTGCGCCGCAGATCTCAGCCCTGGCCGGCCCGCCACTTCTCGAGCATTCGTCGATCGCGTTTGGTCGGCCGACCCGCGCCCCGGTCACGGACGGCCACCGGAACGGTGGCCGTCGGTGGCGGCGCCGGTGAGCGATCGAGGTAGCAGGTCACCGCATCGGCAGCGCCGACGCGCTTCTGGATCACCCGCACGACCTCGACGATGCGGGTGCGGTCACCGAGTCGGGCGCGTACCTCGTCGCCGGGGGCCACGCTCGTCGACGGCTTGGCCACGCGATCGTTGATCCGCACATGGCCGCCACGGCACGCCGCCGCGGCGTCCGGCCGCGTTTTGGTCAGCCGAACTGCCCACAGCCACCGGTCGATGCGTGTCGACTCCATACCGTCGATACCCGCCGCGGGTCAGGTGAACGGCAGGAAGTCTCCGTTGACCCACACGCCCCAGTGGCCGCCTGCCGGCAACTGTGCCCAGACCATCGGATGACCCTGCCAGCTTTCCGCCGGCTTCTTCGGTGCGTTCGGGGGCACGGGGGGTCCGGGGGGCGGGGGCAGGGGGTCGGCACTCGCCGTGGCCAGGCCGAGAGCTCCTCCGAGGACCATGCCTGCGGCTGCGACGCTGGCCAAAGCCGCCCTGATCAAGATCATGAAAAGTCACCTCGGTGTTCGGGGTCTGACGCGTACACCCGAAGCTTAGCCAATCGAAACGATGGGTGGCGACGCCACGCCCCGCCTCAGGAGCGACGGACTCCGGTGACGGCGGACCGGGGCAACCGCCCGGCCTGCGAATGGCCGGTCAACCGGTCGCCGTCCACCCTCACGTCGAACCCGAGTTTGAGCCGCATCGGTTTGGACACCGTCTGTCGCCATACCACCCGCCGCCCATCCTCGTGGACCTGGACATCCGCCAGCGGGACCGTCTCGGCCTTGCTCGACGCGGTGCCGTCGAGGGCGCCGTCGCGCTCGACGAACCGGTAGATGACCTGTAGTGACCCGATCGGCGTCTTGATCGTGACGTCCCACTCGCCGACGATTCCCGTGGTCATGACGCCTTGGCCTCCCGGCCGGTCGCGGTCCATACGGTGCCGCGGCGTTCGTAGGCGAACAGCGCCTCGACCGCGAGCGCGATTCGTGGACCGTAGCTGCGGTCGAGCAAATGCAGTGCGAGGTCGAGACCCGAGGTCACGCCGCCCGCAGAGATGAGGTCACCGTCATCGACAACCCGCGCCGCGATGGGGATTGCTCCAGTCGCCTCGAGGACGTCGATGCCCAGATGGTGGGTGGTGGCGTGCCGCCCGTCGAGCAGACCGGCCATGGCCAGGGCGAGAGATCCGCCGCACACCGTGGCGACCGTGACCGCCGGGTTGTCGAACGCCCTGCGCATGAGGGACGCCGCAGCGGTTTCCCCGAATTTCGCGAGGAGAACCGGGATGGTCGCGTCGCCCTCGTCGGGATCGCCGGTGAGGGGTCCGCATGCTCCCGGGACGATGACGTATCCGGGTCTGGTCGGGTCGAGCGGGGCCGTGGCCCGCAACGTCAGCCCGCGTGAGCCGCTGACCACCTCGCGTGGGCCTTCCGCGGACACCAGCTCGACGCCGAGTTCGCCGTCGACGGCGTCGCTTCCGGCCACGAGCACCTCGAATGGTGCGATTACATCGAGTGGATCGAATCCGTCGAACAACACGATCTGTGCATGCATGTGGACATCCTCAGGGAGCCACGGCAGGACGACCAGTGGCCACGTGGACACGAATCGCCGGGATCTTGCCACGAGTCGACGGATCTCGACGGCGGTGTGCGTTGCGAAGCGACGCCCGAGGCACCGTAAATTTTGGCAGGAAGGCAGGAGATCTCGAAAATCGTTGTCGGGCGGGCACTCTGAACGAAGTCGTCGCGGCGGGATCGGGCGCCGTCAGTCGACTACCGTCAGTTGAAGGTGGCGTCGGCCAGGACGCGCGCCAGCTCGTGGAGGTCGCCGACCGAGACATCTGCCTTGGGATCAGACCGCTTTCCGGTGGCAGGCCCGTGCTCCAGAGGGCGGTCGATGAACCCGGTGCGCAGTCCGGCGGCGCGGGCGCCTGCGAGGTCCGAGGGGTGCGCTGCGACCAGCATCAGCTCCGAGGGCTGCACGTCGAGCAGGTGTGCAGCCGTCAGATACGTCTGTGGTGCGGGCTTGTAGGCATGTGCCAGTTCGGCGGAAAGTATGCAGTCGAACCGCAGATCCCCATGGCGGGCGAGGTCGACGATCAGCGCCACGTGTCCGTTCGACAAGGGAGCGGTGAGAAAACCTCGACGCAATACCTCGAGCCCCTCCCGGACATCCGGCCACGGATCGAGCCGGTGCCAGGTGTACACAAGCCGCTCCTGCTGATCGGGCGACAGTGTGATCGCCCGCTCGGCGAGCACGTCCTGCAGTGTCGCGAGATGCAGCTCATCGAAGTTCCCCCATGGGCGCAAACCGTCGTTCACCTCGTCGAGGATCGGGCGATATCGGGCCCGCCACGCGTCGGCAAGCTCCTCGGGATCGCCCGCCACACCTTCGGAGCGAAATGCGTCGGCGACTGCCGAGCGCCAGTCGACGAGGGTTCCGAAGACGTCGAACACCAGTGCGCGTACAGCCATGGATCGACGGTACTCTCCGGCTCGCCGGGGTGGCTGTGACGAGTTCACGGTGAGTTTCGCGGACCTGACGGGTCTACAGCGTGTCGGAAAACCAACCAAGGAGGAACGCGTGACCCAGCTGCTCAGGGTGCAGAACTTCAACGTGTCGCAGGACGGTTTCGGTGCGGGTGACAACCAGTGTTTTGAACGCCCGTTCGGTGACGCGGATCCGGGGGAGATGTTCGCCTGGGCCGGTGCCACCGCGAGTTGGCCCAACCGCACCGACCCCGGCGGCACTCGCGGCCTGGACGACTATTTCACGCGCGATTTCGCCAACAACATCGGCGCCGAGATCATGGGTCGCAACAAGTTCGGGCCGCAGCGCGGACCGTGGGCCGATCACGTATGGCAGGGCTGGTGGGGTGAGGAGCCGCCGTTTCACACCCCGGTGTTCGTGTTGACGCACCATCGGCGACCGTCGTTCACATTGTCGGACACCACATTCCACTTCATCGACGCGGGTCCCGAGGCCGCGTTGGCCCTCGCGCGGGAGGCCGCGCAAGGCAAGGACGTACGTCTCGGCGGCGGTGCGAGCACGGTGCGCGAGTTCCTCGACGCCGGCCTGATCGACACGCTCCATGTCGCGGTGTCACCGAACGTCACCATCGGGTCCGGTTCCCGGCTCTGGGAATCGCCTGAGGAGTTGCTCGACCGGTACCACCTCGAGGTCGTGCCGAGTTCCAGCGGCGTCCTGCATCACCTGTTCTGGCGGCGCTGACCGGCACCGACCAGCGCCGCCCCACGTCGGAGTATCGTTGGTAACGTGATATTCGGTATCGGTGATAACACGCGGGTCCGACTAACGTGAGTTACCGGTGGCAACAGACGATGTTCCAGGGATATCTCGTCGTGTCGTCGATCTTCAGCGCCAAGCGGCGGCCCCGCCGACCGGTCCCGCAGACGTACGACCTGTCGGCGCCTGGCGTGCGTGCGGGAGATCGGCACGATGAGCGTGGTTGACCAACTCGGCGACATGCGTGAACTGGCCGACACCCAGGCGGCACTGCGGCGCCTGGCGGTGTTGATCGCCAGGGACACCCCACCGTCGGCCGTGTTCGCTGCGGTCACCAGAGAGGTGCGCCTGCGCTCCGGGGCTGCCACAGCTCGAATGGTGCGTTTCGAGCCTGATGGCACAGCGACGATGGTCGCCAATGTCGGGACCGTCGGACCTCACGTCCGCGTAGGTCAGCGGTGGACCGATTTTCCGGAGACCGGGTTGACACAGACGGTGTGGAGCACCGGACGGTCAGCGCGTGTCGACGATTATCGGAAGGTTCCGGGCGGGGAACGGTACGTGGCCGAAGGGCTGATCAGTGGAGTCGCGGTGCCGATATACGTGGGCGGACGGTTGTGGGGGTTCATCGCCATCGGCTCGGTGACCGGACCTTTGCCCGCCGACGCGGAGCGGCGCCTTGCGGAGTTCACCGGGCTGACCGCCACGGCGATCGCCACGGCTCAGAGCCGCGCGGAGATCCGCGCGTCACGCACCCGCATTGTCGCGGCCTTCGACGAGGCGCGTCGGCGTCTCGAACGTGACCTCCACGACGGCGCGCAGCAGCACCTCGTGAGCCTCGCGCTGCGGCTTGTGATGCTCTCGGACTCACCAGGTGTCACCGACTGCATGCGCAATCAGCTGAACGATCTGGCGAACTGTCTCAATACGGTGATCGACGATCTTCGCGAGCTCGCGCGCGGCATCCATCCGTCCATCCTGTCCCAGGCCGGACTCGAGCCAGCGCTGCGCGCGCTCGCCGCACGCTCGGCGGTACCGGTCGCTCTCCGGCTGCACGTTCCCTCCCGGCTGCCACCGCCAGTCGAAACAGGGGCCTATTACATTGCAGCCGAGGCGCTCACCAATGCGGTCAAGCATGCGCGGACAACCCGCATCGACCTCGAGGCCGATCTCGACGGCGACGTATTGCGTGTCGCGGTCACTGATGACGGGATCGGAGGCGTCGCCATCTGGTCCGGTTCGGGACTGATCGGTCTGCACGATCGTGCCGCGGCATTGGGCGGACACCTGTCCGTCCACAGCCCGACGGGGGTGGGCACCCGCATCCAGTTCGAGATCAGCTGTGCGGCAAGCGATTCCGGCTGTGCTTGACGGGTGCGAGTCCCGCGGTTGGTGCGACCGGCAGCTCATCGGGTCTCGAGATACCGGATGACGGCGCACACGCGGCGATGATGATCCGCACCGTCGAGGAGGTTGAGCTTCGCGAGGATGCTGCCGATGTGTTTTTCGACCGTGGTCTCGGCAAGGACGAGGCGTCGTGCGATACCGGCGTTCGAAAGCCCTTCGGCCATCAACATGAGAACCTCACGTTCACGTGGCGTCAGTGTCTCCAGCGGATCGTTGTGACGCGCTCCCGCGGCGAGTTCCTGGACGAACGTGGAATCGAGGACCGATTCACCGTCGCCCACGCGACGTATCGCGTCGAGCAGAACGCCCTTGCTGGAAACCCGGCTCTTGAGCAGGTATCCGACCGGATGCCCGTTGCGGAGAAGTTCTTTGGCGTGATGGGCGTCGATATAGGCCGACAGGACCAGGATCGCCGTGCTCGGGAACTCCTGTTGGATGACCTTGGCCGCATCGATTCCTTCGGTGCTGTGGCGCGGGGGCATTCGGATGTCGACGAGCGCAAGGTCCGGGCGTTTCTCGCGGACCACATCGAGCAAGGCTTCGGCGGTATCGACCTGTGCGACCACGTTGAAGCCTTCTTGTGCCAGCAGACTGCACAGCCCCTCCCGCAGGATGGTCTCGTCTTCTGCCACGACCACGCGCATCTCGGCCTTCGATTCCTTGTCCACAACGACGGTGACGACATGTTCGAACTCTTGTTAGTAACAATGCCGATAATCGTTGTGTTAATCCCGGGCGAGCCTGCCATGCTTAACCGCAACGTATTTCACACTGCGTGAAGTCATGCGGAGTCTCCACGAGTGATGATGTGGCGACGCAGACGGTGCTTGGCCACCGACAGCGTCACTGCCGCGGCGACCAGTAGGGTCAAGGCGACCAGGTCACACATGTCGGGCGGCGGAAGCTGCGTCGTCTGCGTGCGTACCGGTTGCTCTGATCGGTGTCGTGGTTGTGGTCAAGCGGTCACGCATGCGACGACGTCCGCGATGGAGTCGGGACATCACAGTGCCCATGGGAATATCGAGTAGATCGGCGATCTGACGATATGAGAACCCCTCTACGTCGGCGTAGAAAAGCACGATCCGAAGCGATGTCGGCAGGCTGTCGAATGCCTCCCGGACCGCGCCGTCCGGTAACTCGGCCAGGACGAGGTCTTCTGCCGAACGTTGCTGTGGCGCCACGCGCCACCCCGCATCTTCATGATCGGTCCACCGGAAGCGGAAGAACTCGACGGGGCGCCGCTGCGAGCGGCGGTAACCGGAACGCCATCGGTTACGCATGATCGTGTGCAGCCACGCCCGCAAGTTGGTGCCCGGCTCGAACGAGTTGAACCCGGTGTATGCGCGGATCAGGGTTTCCTGCAGGAGATCCTCCGCCTCGGGGTGGCGGCCGGTGAGTCGGCGTGCGTTGCGGTACAGATCGGGGGACAGCGGTATCACCTCGCGTTGGAACCGCTGGATCGTCTCGTTGTCCGGCACCCGCCGGCTTTCCACCGTCACGACGGTGGCTCGTGAGTCGGCTGCGGCATTTCGAACACCGGGAGTCGGAACCCGACGTGGACGAGTACGTCGCGACTGGACAGTTCGAGCGGCGCCGGTAGCGCCGACGTATTCCATTGCAGGACAGGGGAGGTGATATTCATGTCCGGAACCCTGCCGGATCCTGGCGGCGGTGTCGCCGTGGTCATCCTCCAACTGTTGGCGGCGGCCACCTGGCATGTCGTCTACCTGCTGGCCAGAAGGGTGGCGGCCGGGCGCGGTCGGTGGCCAGCCCTGCGGCGCGAGCGAATGCGTGTAGCTCACGTTCGATGTCGGGCCCGGCGGGCTGGTAGACGATCTCGGTGATGCCGGCCGCGCCGTACCGGGCGACGACGTTCGCCACGTGTGCCGGGGTTCCGGAGAGTGTGTCGGACCGTACCAGGCGCTCGAGGTGCGGCCGGTGCCGGTGATCCGGTTGCACGAGGTGGATGGCCAGGTGCTGTTCGTCGGCGGGGTAACCCTCGACGGCTTCCCGCCATGCGCGGCCCCCCGGGAGTTCGTCCACTGCCGCGGCGCCTCCCATGAGGTAGACGCGGTGGTAGCGCAACACCGCCGACGAGGCAAGCGTTTCCACCACCCGTGCCGACATGAGATTCTCGCCGTCGTCGAGCACAGTGCCGAACACCAAGTGCGAGCGCCGGCTCGGTAGAGGCTGTGCGCTCTGCTGGGGAGGCAGGACCGAGAAGATCCCATCGCCCAGTTCTTTCGCCACCGCCCCTCCGCGCGGTCCATCGGCTGCGATGAGGATGGGAACGTCGATCGGGCGGGCAGCGCCGAAACCCGGGAGCTGGAGCATGCGTATCTTCGCGCCCTCCCACTCGGCCGTGCCCCCGGCGAGCAGTGTCTTCAGGCATCGGACGTATTCGGCTACCTCGCGCCATGGGACGGGTCGCACGCCCAGTGCGAGCCGCCCGGTGAATCCGGTCCCGACCGCGACCGACACCCGGCCGGGGGCCTGGGCCGCGAGTTCTGAGATGGCTGCGGCGTTCACCATGGGATGACGCAGACTCGGCACCAGGACACCGGGGCCGAGTCCGATGCGGGTGGTGCGCTCGGCGCATCGGGTGAGGACCATCCACACATCGGTGATGACGGCCGGTGAGTCGTACAACCAGGCACGTCGGTATCCGAGGGATTCCGCCAGGGCGACGTGCCTCGGGGTGTCCGTCGCCGTGGCGAACGCGCACGAGATCTGCATTTTGGGACCTTCCGGAATGGTCTCGGATGTGCGATGAACCGTTTGGCGCCTCCGAGGCGTTACCAATGATAACAACGCAACGTTATCTATGGAAACGGAGAACTATGGCATCGGCACCGGTCTACGACTTCGTCATCGTGGGCGCAGGCACCGCGGGATGTGTTCTCGCGGCCCGCCTCAGCGCTCACAAGGATGTCCGGGTTTTGCTCATCGAGGCGGGAAGCTCGACGCCCCCGCCCGCGAGTACCGTGCCGCCACAGTGGCAGACGCTGCTTCACGGAACTGCGGACTGGGGTGGGCTCACCACGGTTCAGCAGACGGTGGGGCGTGCGATCCATGTCGCGCGGGGCCGCGGCTTCGGCGGCTCCTCGTCCATCAACGCGATGATGTTCGCGCGGGGGCATCGCGAAAGCTACGACGACTGGCCCGAAGGCTGGCGCTTCGACGATCTCCTGCCGTATTTCATGCGAAGTGAAACCGCCCGAGGCGGGGACCGGGTCTTGCGGGGGCGGCACGGCCCACTGCGCGTCGGCCCGGCCGAGCCTGTCAACCCACTGCTCGCGGCAGGTCTCACCGCAGCACTCGAGTGTGGTTATGCCGCAGCGAGTGACATCAGTAGCGGAGTGGAAACCGGATTCGGCGCCGCAGACCTGACGATCGACAGCGGCCGACGACAGAGTGCGGCGGACGCCTACCTGATTCCGGCGATGGGGCGACGCAACCTCGACGTGATAACCGATGCCGTTGTGCACCGGTTGCTGATCGTGGACGGCCGCTGCACCGGGGTGGAGTTCCGCCGCAGTTCGAGCCCGTCAAAGTACGTGCGGTACGGCGATGAGGTCGTCCTGGCCGCCGGTGCCATCGGGTCGGCACAGCTGTTGATGGTGTCCGGTGTGGGTCCCGCCGACCACCTGCGGCAAGTGGGCGTCGACGTCGTCCACCACCTGCCCGGGGTCGGTGAGAACTTCCAGGACCATCCGCTCAGTGGCGTGATCTACAGTGCAGCACAGCCCATTCCGACGCCGCAGCACAACCACGGCGAGGTGATGGGCCTGATCCGGGCCGCCTCATCCGGCGCGCCGGATCTCCAGATCCTCATGGTGGACTCCACCGAGGTCACCGGACTGGACATCCCGAACTCCTATCTCTTCGGTGTCTCCGCGATGCAACCGCACAGTCGCGGGCGGGTTCGGCTCGTGGCACCGACGATCGACACGGCGCCCCTCGTCGACCCGAACTATCTCAGCGACGAGCGCGACTGGAAGACGATGATCGAGGGCTTCCGTATCGCCCGCGACATCGGGACCGCGCCCGCGATGGGTCCATGGCGTGGTGATGAACTCGCCCCGGGACCCGCTGTGGCAGAGGAACAATCGCTGAGACGATTTATCTGCGACTCACTCAGTTCGTACTATCACTCGGCCGGCACGTGTGCCATGGGGGATTCGGATCAGTCGGTGGTGGACACGAACCTGCGCGTGCATGGGATCGCGGGCCTGCGTGTGGCGGATGCGTCCGTCATGCCGTCGTTGCCGTCGAACAACCCCATGGCCACGGTCTACGGCATCGCCGAGCGCGCAGCTGACCTGATCAGCGGTTGACCGCACCCGACCCCAGGACGAGAGGGAGTCTCGGTGACTTCGACCTACGCCATGCAAGACCGTCTGAACCGGCGCATCGCGCACTTGTATGCGACGGACCCGCAGTTCGCCGCCGCACTTCCCGATGCGGATACAGTCGCGACAATCCGCACCAGAGAACTTCGCCTCAACGAGTTCTTCGAGACCGTGGTCGCCGCGTATGGGGACCGGCCGGCGCTCGGCACGCGCGCACGTGCGTCCGATCCGGAGAACGACATCGGCACCTGTCCGGCGCCGCGGTTTCGAACGTTGAGTTTCCGTGAGACATGGGCGCGTGTCAGCGCCGTCGCCACAGCGCTGCGACGTGGTGACGAGCCTCCCCTCCAACCCGGTGACGTAGTCGTGATCATCGGGTTCTCCAGCGCGGATCATGTCGTTGTCGAACTCGCCTGCGCCTATCTGGGACTCGTCGCTCTACCCCTGGCCCACAACGCGACCGCGGCTCAATTGCGTCCGATCATCGATGAGGTCGAGCCACGTGTGGTGGCTGTGGGTGCCGGTCATATCAGGCTCGCGGTCGACGCCACAATTGACGCCCCATCGGTGCGTCAGGTGGTCGTGTTCGACGGTGGCGACGATGATGCGGGCCAAGAAGTGGCCGCGCTCGGCTACGTGCACCGTACGGTCCGGTTCCACACGCTGGATGGCCTCGCCGAGACGGGTTGCCGCGTGCCGGCAGAACAGCCTTACATGGGCGGATCGCCACAGCGGCTCGCGATGATCCTCTACACCTCTGGGAGCACAGGTGCGCCGAAAGGCGCGATGTACACCGAGGCCATGGTGACCAAGTTGTGGTGTTCCGGGCTGGTGCCTGTGGAAGTACCGGTGTTCAACCTCAACTTCCAGCCGTTGAACCACGGTGCCGGAAGGTTGCCGCTCATCGCAGCATTCCAAGCCGGAGGGACCAGCTATTTCGTGGCCGAACCCGATCTGTCGACGCTGTTCGAAGACTGGGCGTCGGTGCGGCCGACACAACTGCCGCTGGTTCCGCGGGTGGTCGACATGTTATATCAGCGCTACCGCGCGAGCGTCGACCGCGCATCGACCTGCGGCAGCTCACTTTGTGCGGCGGAAGCGGCTGCCGCCGCGGAATTGCGGGACGATGTCCTGGGCGGCCGCGTGTTGAACGCCTTCGTGGGCACGGCGCCGCTCGGTGAACCGATGAAACGATTCCTGGACACGGTGCTGGACATCCACGTCATCGACGCGTACGGCACGAGCGAAGCCGGAGTGATCGCGAAAGACGGCGTCATCATGCGTCCACCGGTGCTCGACTACAAGATCATCGACGTTCCAGAGCTGGGCTACCGTCGCAGCGACAAACCCTTTCCGCGTGGGGAATTGGCGGTCCGAACCGCCTCGGCCACGCCGGGCTACTTCAAGCGTCCGGACCTAACGTCCATGATCTTCGACAGTGAGGGATATTGCCGTACCGGTGACGTGGTCGCCGAGATCGCACCGGACCACATCTCGATCATCGACCGGCGGAATAACGTCATCAAACTTTCGCAGGGTGAGTTCGTCGCGATCGAACGACTGGAGACGCTCTACGCCACAGCACCACTGGTACGCCAGATCTTCCTCCACGGCAATGGTGACCGACCGCGGCTGTTGGCGGTTGTCGTCCCCACCGGGGAGGCAATTGCTGCGGCACGCGACCCGGGGGGACTCAAGCGCGTGCTCCTCGAGTCACTTCAGCGGACCGCCGAAGAGCACGGTCTGCGGTCCTTCGAGATACCTGTCGACATTATCGTCGAGAACACGCCGTTCAGCGCCGACGACGGTCTGCTGTCCAGCGGCGGAAAGTTGTTGCGGCCGAGGTTGATCGAGCGATTCGGCGAACGTCTGGAGCAGATGTTCGACGATCTGGTCGTGGCACAGGTCACGGCGATCCGGCAGCTACGAACCGTGGCGGCCGCCGGGCGAACCGTTGAGGCGGTCGTTCATGCGGCCCGAGTGGTGCTGGGGGCCGACCAGGTCGATTCGGACGTCCCGTTCGTCGCGCTCGGTGGTGACTCGCTGTCGGCGCTGACGTTCTCCGATGTCCTGCGGCAGATGTACGGTTTCGAAGTGCCGGTGAGCATGATCATCAGCCCCGCCGGTGACCTGTCACAGCTCGCAGATTTCATCGACGGGCGACGAGGAAGCGGCGCCCGTGTGTCGACCGGAGCGGTTCACGGCGAGGACGTCACCGAACTTCGAGCCGCAGACCTCAAGCTGGACAAGTTCATCGACCGCCAGGCCCTTGTCGACGCAGTGTCGTTGCCGCGGCCCACGGGCGTGCCGAATACCGTTCTGGTCACCGGGGCGAACGGTTGGTTGGGGCGGTTCCTTACCTTGGAGCTGCTGCGCCGCGCCGCACGGCGCGGAGGCACGGTGATCGCGATGGCACGTGCCCGTACCGCCGACGCCGCACGGGCACGATTGATCCAGGCCTTCGACCGCGGTGACGACGACCTGATGCGGGAATTCACGACGCTCGCCGCCGACCATCTCGACGTCGTCGCGGGTGATGTGACCGCGCCGCTTCTCGGCCTTCATCCGGTGGTCTGGTCGCGACTGACGCGCACCGTGGATTCCATCGTGCATACCGCGGCGTTGGTGAACCATCTTCTGCCCTACGGAGAGTTGTTCGGTCCCAATGTCGCCGGGACCGCTGAGGTGATCCGGATGGCCATCACCAACAAACTCAAGTCGGTGTCCTATGTGTCGTCCATGGCCATCATCGGTGAGGGTGAGCCGTCAATGCTGAACGAGGCCGGTGATATCAGGTCGCTGAACCCGGTGCGCATCAACACTGCCGACGGCCCGGGCACGTACGCACTTGGTTACGCGAACAGCAAGTGGGCCGGAGAGATCCTGCTGCGCGAGGCGCACGACCTCTGCAAGTTGCCGGTCGCGGTGTTCCGCTCCGACATGGTTATGGCGCACCGTCGGTTTTCTGGCCAGATCAACCGGGATGATCTCGTCACCAGACTGATCCTCAGTCTGGTGGTGACCGGCATCGCACCACGATCGTTCTATGACAAGACCTGCGTCAACGCGCGTTTCGACGGTCTGCCCGTCGACTTCGTGGCGCGTGCCATCGCCGCGATCAGTCAGGACGGCGCTGCTGGTTTCCGTACGTTCAATGTGTCGAGTCCGCACGACGACGGGGTCTCGCTGGACGTCTTCATCGACTGGCTGGAGGCGGCGGGGCACGCGATCACCCGGGTGGACGATCATGACGAGTGGTTGAGGCGATTCGAGGACGCGTTGAAAGCACTGCCCACCGACCTACGCAACCGGTCTGTCCTTCCGCTCATCGACGCCTATCGGCGGCCGATCCGGTCAACTCGTGGTATCGCCCGAGCATTTCAGCAAGCGGCACGCGAGCACGGAGTCGGCGAGATTCCGCGTCTGTCATCGACTCTCATCGACAAGTACGTCGCGGACCTCAGCATCGCCGTCGGGGTGAAAGTTCGGTCCGCCTCTTTATGTCCGTCTCAGTCCTCGTCGTCGGATTCGACGAGTTCGGGAGTGACCTCACGGGTGGCCATACCGCCCTCACGGCCGTGATCGGTGGGTCCCGGCGGGGGATTGTCGGCGGGATCGGTTTTGCTGCCCGTACCCTTGGCAGCTCCCTCGGACGTGTCTTTCGCCATGACCACAAACTCCTGTCCGCACCGGCGCCGATCGCCGTTGAACCGCAGGATAGCCCCCGATGTGCCAGGGCAAACACGCTTCCACCCCGTCACGGCCCGATGACTCGACCGAGCCACTTCTGGCTGATCCGGTCGTAGGTGCCGTCATGCTGGGCGATGTTGAGCCATTGGTCGACCCACCGGGCGGTGTCCGTGGCCGTGGCCGGAAGCAGGTATGCCTTCTGCTCGAACGTGAACGGTTGATCGATGGACACTGGGCACAGGGTGTGGTCCTGGGCGGTCTGGAAACGTATCTCGCTGGCGTCGGTGATCATCGCATCGGCGTTCCCACCGCTGATCTCGCCGAAGATGGTGTTGTTGTCCGGGTGCTCGATGACCGTGGCCTGCTTCAGGTTGTCCGCCGCGAACTCGGCGTTGGTGCCGCCCGGATTGACCACGACCCGTACCCCGGGTCGGTCGATGTCCGGCAGCGAACGGAACCGCGACGCGTCGGCGCACCGGACGATCGCGGCCTTGCCGTCCCGCAGGTACGGCTTGGAGTACACGGCGTCCTGCGCGCGCTCCAGCGTGATGCTGATGCCGCCCATCGCGATGTCGCACCGGGCATTGAGATCGTCGACCAGGTTCGCCCAGGACGTCTGCACCATCTCCGCCTTCACGTCGAGACGACGGGCGACATCGTCGGCGAGTTCGATGTCCATCCCGCTCCAGGCGCCCTGCGGATCGCGGTAGGTGAACGGACGATAGTCACCGGTGCTGCACACCCTGAGGGTCTTCGACTCCCGGATGTGGTGCAGTGCGTTCGGGGCCGGATCCGGCGCGGTCCGGCAGCCGGCCAGAACTGCCGCGGACGTCAACAGGGCGGCGACGACGACGGCGGGTCCTCCGAGGCGCACTCGGCCAGGCTCGCACACCAGGCTGAACGGTCGCTGTACGGAGGCGGAGAATCCGACCTGTGGGCACAGGAGATCGGAATGTGCGACGATGCCCAGGGTGCCCCAGCCGCGCATGCGGCGGTACGAGCTCATTCCGACAGTGGAGAGGACGGCCGGATACATGACCGTAAGGCGTGGTCGCGCACTGTCTGTCGGCACAGCCCAACTGACCATCGCAGGAATCGGCGTCATCGGCCTGGTGGTCGCGGGCCCCGCTGTGGCTGATCCGGTCCCCGAACCGGCTCCACCGGGCCCCGGCATCGCCGCACCCGGCCAGCCCGTGGTCGAGCCTGCCGAGAACCCCGTCCTTCCCCCTGCACCGCCCCCGGTGGGTCCGCCACCGGTGCCTGAGATGGCGAACCCTGTGTACGGGTCGGGGCAGTCGGGATCGGGTCCATTGGGCACCCTTCGGGACTTGTGGCATCAGGCCCGTGATCCCGGTGGCATGCAGTTGGCTCCCACCGGTGGCGTCGCGCCTCCGCCGGGCGCAGGTGCGCCACCGCCACTGCCGCCGGGGTATGTCTCGATCAACGCCCCCGGCTCGGAGACGCCGATGACGGAGGACCCGTCGGCCGGTGCGGGAGGACCACCGCTGCCGCCTGGCTATTACCCGTTGGATGGTCCGCCACCACCGGGATACGAGTACAACTCGCCGGCGCCGGCGGCGCCACCGGTTCCGTAAAGCGGTTTGTTGCCCCGCGGCGGGGCTCAGCACTCAACGATGTTCACGGGCACGGCCGTGGCCAGACCACCGGTCGACGTCTCCTTGTACTTGGCACTCATGTCGCGCCCGGTGCTGCGCATCGTCTCGATCACCTGGTCGAGACTCACTCGGTGAGTCCCGTCGCCCCGCAGCGCCATTCGCGCTGCGTTGATCGCTTTGCCTGCCGAGATGGCGTTGCGTTCGATGCACGGGATCTGCACCAGGCCGCCGATCGGATCGCAGGTGAGGCCGAGGCTGTGCTCCATCGCGATCTCGGCGGCGTTCTCCACCTGCGCCGAAGTGCCGCCGAGGATTTCGGCGAGTCCGGCGGCCGCCATGGACGCGGCTGAGCCGACTTCTCCCTGACAACCCACCTCGGCGCCGGAGATCGACGCCCGTTCTTTGTACAGCGATCCGATCGCGCCCGCCGTCAGCAGGAAGCGGACGCTGGTGTCGTCGGGATCCGCGGTGCCCTGCGGTGTGTAGTGCAGCGCGTAGTACAGAACCGCCGGGATGATTCCGGCGGCGCCGTTGGTGGGCGCGGTGACGATTCGTCCACCGGATGCGTTCTCCTCGTTGACCGCCAATGCGACCAGGTTCACCCAGTCTTCGGCGTACACGGGATCGCGGTTGGGATCTTCGGCGAGGAGTCGCTGATACCAATCGCCCGCACGCCGTCGCACCTTCAACGTGCCCGGAAGAAAGCCGTCGCGGATGATACCGCGATCCATGCACTCGAACATCACGTCACGAATATGGAGCAGGCGTGCCCTGACGTCGCTTTCGCTGCGGTTGGTGGATTCGAATGCGAGCATGACAGAACTGATCGGGCAGTCGAATTTGTCGGCGAGCGCCAGCAATTCCGCGGCGGAGCTGAAGGTGAAATCCGCGTCTTCGGATCGGTGGTTTCGCTCGGGTTCGTCGGCGCCTTCGGTGACGACGAAGCCGCCGCCGACCGAGAAATAGGTCTCTGAATGCAGCGGAAGCGCATCGGATCCGATGGCGGACAGCCGCATGCCGTTGGAGTGGGTGGGTAGCACGGTTTCAGGATGTAGCCGGATGTCGCCTTCGGTCAGCGCGACATCGACACGGCCACCCACGCGGACACGACCGTCGGCGCGCAGCTGCTCGATGCGGCGGTCCTTGACGTCGGATTCGATCGTCTCAGGTCGAAAGCCTTCCAGACCCAACAGGATTGCCGGCATGGTCCCGTGGCCTGCGCCGGTCGCAGCGAGCGACCCGTACAGGTCGATCTCGATCGCGGTCACCGCGTCGAGAACGCCAAGTGCGTCGAGGTCGTCGCTGAACCGGGCCGCCGCACGCATGGGGCCCACCGTATGTGAACTCGAGGGGCCGATGCCCACGCTGAACAGGTCGAACACGCTGACAGTCATCGGTCGCCGGACCTCCGGTCAAGGCCCAGACAGAACATTTCCGGCACTCCGTCCTCCGCCGCGATTCGGTCTGGCTTCTGCCAGTCCTGTCCAGGCTAGTCCGAAAAAGCGGGGGCCCGTCGAGACAACGAGCGGACAAAGGCTCTGCCGAAAAGACCGCGCCACCCTCCCGCGCCGTCACGGTCGCATGGACACGGAGGCACAGGAAGGCGGCGCGCCGCCTCACTGGTCGGTCAGAACCAGACTTTTCGTCCGCCGACCGGGCGTCCGACTGCGCCGAGGATCCACAGGATGACGCCGACGACGACCAGGATGCCGCCGATGGTGTACAGGATCGAAAGGCTTGTGAAGTAGCCGATCAGGAGGAGGATGACACCGAGCACAATCATTGCTGAATCCGATCTGCCTCGTGGTGATTCTGTTGGTGGATAAATTGACGCCAACAGAATTGCCGCGACGGCGAGGTTTCAAACCGCGTATTTCGTAGGGGTCTCCTCCCAGGACGGGTACCCGTGGTTTTGCTGAAGGTGCGTCGCACCGCGGACGCGAATGGTGGCCGGCATCCGGCGTCACCGCGCCGGGATTCGTCCCATACGAACAGCCTTCAAAGGCGATCATTTCCCCTTCCCTCACGCCTAGACTCGTGGTCGCCAGACGAATCGGCGGTGTCGTCAATTCGACACTTGAGGAGGGGGCGTATGGTCAGGACGCACACGGTGGCCGCGGGGGAGACCTTGTCCGGCTTGGCATTGCGGTTCTACGGCGACGCCGATCTGTATCCGCTGATCGCGACGGCCAGTGGGATCGCTGATCCGGGTGTCATCGCGGTCGGGCAGAAGCTGATCTTCCCGGACTTCACGCGGCACACCGTGGCACCGGGGGAGACGTTGTCCGGCTTGTCGGCGCGGTTCTATGGTGACGCCAATCTGGGGCCGTTGATCGGTGCCGCGAGCGGTGTCGGCGTCACCGCCGAGGTCGAGGCGGGGCAACGCCTCGTCATCCCGGACGTCACACGGTATTCGGTGGCGCCCGGGGACACGCTGTCGGCTCTGGCGCTGCGGTTCTACGGTGATTCGGCGTTCTATCCTCTGATCGCCGCCGTGAACGGCATCCCGAATCCGAACGCCATCGAGGTCGGGCGGGTGCTGCTGGTGTTCGCCGGGCGAAGCGACGGGTTCGGTCTGCGCATCGTCGACCGTAACGAGAGCGACCCTCGCTTGTGGTACTACCGGTTCCAGACCGCGGCGATCGGCTGGAACCCCGGTATCAATGTGCTGCTGCCCGATGACTACCGGACGAGCGGGCGGACCTATCCTGTGCTCTATCTCCTGCACGGAGGCGGTGACCAGGACTTCCGCACGTTCGACTTCCTCGGCGTCCGCAACTGGACCGCAGGCAAACCCATCATCGTGGTCATGCCCGACGGCGGGCACGCCGGCTGGTACTCCAATCCGGTTGCCTCCTTTGTCGGCCCACGCAACTGGGAGACCTTCCACATCGCCCAGTTGTTGCCCTGGATCGAGGCCAACTTCCGCACATACGCCGAATACGACGGTCGCGCGGTCGCCGGATTCTCGATGGGCGGGTTTGGTGCGCTGAAGTATGCCGCGAAGTACTACGGTCACTTCGCCTCCGTGAGCAGCCATTCCGGGCCTGCCAGCCTGAGACGCGATTTCGGTCTGGTGGTCCACTGGGCGAATCTGACCTCGGCAGTGCTGGACCTGGGTGGCGGAACCGTCTACGGCGCACCGCTGTGGGACCAGGCGAGGGTCAGCGCGGACAATCCGGTGGAGCGGATCGAGAGTTACCGCAACAAAAGAGTGTTCCTGGTGGCGGGAACCAGCCCGGATCCCCTCAACTGGTTCGACAGTGTCAATGAGACGCAGGTGCTCGCCGGTCAGCGTGAGTTCCGCGAACGCCTACGGGCCGTGGGTATTCCGCATGAGGCCCATGAGGTACCCGGTGGCCACATCTTCCGGCCGGAGTTGTTCCTGCGGGATCTCGACGGGATCATCGCCCGCCTTCGCCCCGCTGCGATCGTCGAGGTGTGAACGGCAACAACCTAATCGGCCCACCGTGACCGCAGTACACGCGGTGTCCACGCCGGCCATGTCGCAGAGCCGACGACGAAGCCGCCGGTGAGTTGAGCAACCATGCGGGGGCCTTCGACCGCGCTGTTGTCATAGAACGTCGCGATGTCGGCATGCGTCGCGGCCGTCGCGACGAGTGGCCAAAGTCGCTGGTACCGTTCGCGGATCTTGTCTTCGGGCACGTGGTGGCCACCGGCTCGAACCCGGTGCTGTACGCGCAGTACGGCCAGATCCTCGGGGATCATCACCGCGTGTAGCACGACGGTGTAGCCGGCCGCCTGCGCGGTGTCGACGAGTTCCAGCTTCGAAGGATGCGAGAACACCGTTTCGGCGATGAACGATTCGCCGAGTTCGATCAGCTTGTGACGGGTATCGGCGGCGATGCGCGCCGCCTCGTAGGCGTGTTGGGCCGGGGCATCCGGCCATCGGCGTTTGGCGATCTCATCGGCGTTGACGAACGAACTGCCCGGCAGTAGAGGCGCCAGCGTGAGCTCGACGAACGTGCTCTTGCCAGCACCGTTGGATCCGACAACGAGATCGAGACGCTTCACCGCGCCCCAACGGCATCTGTGTCGATCACCGCAGCTTGGAGGTGAGCGCGGTCGTGGTGCCGTCGGGCTCGTACCGCACGATCTCGCCGCTGTCATCGAGGGCGACGGTGGTGACACCGCGTGCTGCCAGGACTTTGCCGTAATCGGTGTGGGCCAGACCTTCCTCGATCGCGGCGGAGATCTCGGCGTTGAACACCACGCCTTCTTCCGATGTCAGATCACGCAGCGCGAGGTCACCGGCCAGCGCGGCCTCGACCCGACGGCGGGCAGCGGTGTGCTGGCTCGACACCGCGCGCCCCACCCGCGCCCAATGGTCGAGCTGCTGTTTTGCCGATCGGCTCTGCCGTGCGCCTTCTGCGGCAGCGCTGTCCACCAGGTCCGCGGCGAAGCGAGTGACGCGGTCTGCGGTCTCGGTCATGACGGGCCTCCGTGTAGCAGTCTGAAACGAGTGTAACAGACTGCTACACGGCCGGGCGCGGGCTCAGTTCGCGGCGTCGAGAATCTTTATGGCGAAGATCAGCGAGTCACCCGGCTGGATACCGGCAGCCGGCTGACCATTGGGATAACCGTCCTCGGAGGCCATGGCGACCGCCACGGTGGATCCGACCGTCTGACCCCCGATGGCCTTCCGGAACCCGGGCACCACGCCGTTGAGGGGGAAGTCGACCGGCGCGCCGCGCTCATAGCTGCTGTCGAACACGGTGCCGTCACGGCCGTTGACTCCCATGTAGCAGACGAGAACGGTGGCCGTGTCTGCGACCACGGGTCCATCCCCGGGCTGCAGCGTCTTCACCTGGGTCTCGGTCACGCTGAACGGCCCGTTGACGTTGACCACGGGTGCCGCGCCTTCGGTGGACCCGGTGACCTCGATGCTGCCGGTGGCTCCCGACAGCGTCCACTCCGGAGTGGTGCCACCTTGCGGCGCGGCCGTCGGGCACGTGCTCGCTGCGGGCGCCGCGGTCTCGGTCGAGGTGGAGGTGACGAGCTCGGTCACGGCCGACGGGCCCGCCGCTGACGTGCTCGGCGAAGCACTGTCCGTATCGGAGCCGCAAGCGGTGAGGGTGATGGCGAGCGACGCGGCGCAGGCCGCGATGGCGACGGAGGAAGACACGCGATGGTTCACCGGCGATACGCTACAGCCGCGTCTCAAGTCTGATGCCGTTACCCCGGATGTCGACGAACTTGCCACAGTTTCGCACGGCGCTCCGCGCCGCGGTCCGTCGCATGTCGCCCGCGCTGCCGGGTGTCATACGGTTCACGAATGCACCATGCCGAGTTCGCATGATCACTAGAGGAGACGCGGAATATATTGCCGGCAAAGGGAGTTCACTGCGGAGTTCTGAACCCTTGGGTCAGCTGGGTCGTCTCATGCAGATGTGAACACGACTGACACAACAGAATTGGCCGAGCGAGTGCACGACCTCCGGAAACGGCTCGAGTCCGGGGACAAGGTCGAGTTCGACTTCATCGTGTGCGGTGCCGGTACATCGGGCTCCGTGGTGGCGAGGCGACTCGCCGAGGACTCCGACGCCACCGTGCTCCTCCTCGAGGCAGGGGGAGACGACGATGTCGAGAGCGTCATGGACCCTCAGCTGTGGCCCACGAACCTCGGTACCGAGCGGGACTGGGGATTCGTCGCGGAGCAGAACACTCACCTGAACAATCGGGCACTCCCGATGTCGATGGGCAAGGTACTCGGCGGCGGTTCCAGCATCAACGTGATGTGCTGGGCGCGCGGCCACAAAGCCGACTGGGATTTCTTCGCCGCCGAGGCGGGGGATCCCGCGTGGAGCTACGACAGCGTGCTGAAAATCTACCGGGTGGTCGAGGACTGGGCGGGTACGCCAGATCCCTTGCGGCGCGGTGCCGAAGGCCCGGTGCACGTCGAGCCCGTGCCTCGTCCCCAACCGTGCGCGACCGCGACGGTCGAGGCCGCGAGGACCCTTGGTCTCCCCACGTTTGACAGTCCCAACGGGGTGATGATGGAGGGCGCGGGGGGAGCCGCGATGTTGGAGACCGTGACCAAAGACGGTCGGCGCCAATCGATCTACCGCTCATATGTCGTCCCTGTTCTGGGCCGAACCGACCTGACGGTACTGACCGGTACGGTGGTGCGACGCGTCATCACGGTCGGTCAGCGCGCCACGGGTGTCGAGATCAATCTCGGTGGATCGGTCTACCGGATCACGGCCAGATCTGAGGTCATCTTGTCTCTCGGCGCCATCAACACCCCGAAGGTACTCATGCAGTCCGGGATCGGTGATGAGAAACAGCTGTGGTACTTCGGGATCCCCGTTGTCGCCCACCTTCCTGGCGTCGGCCGAAACCTCCAAGACCACCTTGCTTTTCCGGTCGAATGGGAATTCCCCGAGGGGTGGGGGTGCGATGCCAGAGGCCAGTCCTGCATGTACTGGTGCAGCGACTCAGGCCTCACCGCTCCCGACTTGTACGCGTGCTACGCCGGCATTCCCTTCGGGACGCCGGAAACCGCGGCGCGGTTTCCACTCCCGGCCTCCGCGTGGTTTCTCTACGGTACGGTCGCACAACCGCAGAGTCGCGGGACCGTGACCCTGACCGGTGCCCGCCCAGAGGATCCGGTGGAGGTGCACGCCAATTCACTGGCGCATCCTGAGGATCTGGAGAAGTCGCGCAGACGCGTCGAGTTCTTGCGCGAGATCGGCAACGCGCCTGAACTGCGGCCGTACGTGCGTCGTCCCGTCATGCCCGGCAATCTCACGGGTGAGGAACTCAACGACTTTCTGCGTAACGCCGGCGGTTCGTTCTGGCACCAGGTCGGTACGGCGAAGATGGGCCGGGGCCCCATGTCGGTGGTCGACGCACAGTTGAAGGTCCATGGTGTCGACGGGCTGCGCGTGGCGGACGGATCGGTCATGCCTCGGTTGACCACAGGAAACACGATGGCGCCGTGCGTGGTGATCGGTGAGCTGGCGTCGCAGGCACTGCTCCGTCGGTATCGAGGGTCGGCTGCGCATTGAGTGCGGACCTGAGTCAGGCAAGACGCAGGATCGCGACGAGGAACTCGGAGTTTTCGGTGAACGGGCGCACATCCCACGTCGACAGCAACTGGTCCGAGGCGAAGCCGGCCGCCTTCGCGTCGGCGAGAAACGCGCTGAACGCGTAATCGCGGCCGGCGCCGAAACCGATGACGGCGCGTCCGTCCTGGGCCAGGTGAGCACGCAACCGCGACAGCACCTGAACCCGCGTGCTGGGCGCAAGGAACGTCATCACGTTGCCCGCCGACACGATGATGTCGAACGGTTCGGTGATGCCGCGGGCCGGCAGGTCGAGTTCGGCGAGATCCCCGACCAGCCAACGCGGTCCCGGGTGGTCCTCCTCGGCCGCCGCGATGAGGGCAGGGTCGACATCGACACCCACGACCCGATGGCCTACGCCGGCCAGATACCCGCCCAAGCGTCCGGGACCGCAGCCCGCGTCCAGGATGTGGGCACCGCGAGGCGCCATGGCGTCCACGAGACGGGCCTCACCGGCCAGATCCTCACCGGCACGCTCCAGGGATCGGAAGCGCTCGATGTACCACTGTGAATGCCCGGGATCGGACGCGACCTTCTGCATCCAGAGACTCTGCTCGACCATCCCCGCATTCTCTCAGCTCAACCGATCGCGAGGGCGAGCGCGTCGCCCATGGGCTGACCGTCGCGGTGAGACGGTCAGCATCCGGTGATTCGTCGACACAATTACGAGGTGTACTCGCCGGGCGTGACCGAGGGCTCGACGGTACGCGCGGGAGCCTCGTGGTTACCGGTTTCCGCCGCGACCTCCGAACGTGCCTGAGAGGAAACCGGTTTTGCGGACTTGCGGAAGATCCGTCCCTTGAGGTTCGACGCACGTTTCTCCACGAGGAACCAGCTTCCGGCTGCAACCGGCATGACGGCTGCGGTCGAGAGCCCGAAGAACAGGAACGGGTTGAGTGCTGCCAGGCCGAAGGTGGCCAGCAGCTGCTGGACCGGGAATGCGTAGATGTACACGCCGTACGAGAGATCGTTGCGCAACCGCGAGCGCTTCACGAGCGCGCCGGACACGATGATCGCGTAAGCCAACGGCAGCGCGCCGATGACGCGATAGTTGTGGGTGAAGGAGGACGCCACGACGATCGCCGAACAGAGGGCCACCAGCCACCAGTTCGCCGGGATCCTGTTCTGGTACTGATAGAACATCGCGCCGGCCAGGAACACCACGGCGAAGCGCGCGAGCATCTGCGCCATGCTGTACGTCGGCGGCGTGTACGAGACGTACGCGCACCAACAGACCGCTGCGACGAAGAGTGTGGGAATTGTCCAGCGGCGCTTCAGTAATCCGATGAATCCGAGTACCGAGACCATGAGGTCACACAAGAGGACGAAGAACAGTGTCCAGATCGACCCGTTCCACACCCCGGGATACGGAACGTCGACCGGTGTTCCGTCGATGCCGAAGTAGGCGATGTTGAGGACTGCGTTGTTCACGACGTACCAGATCTCGGACGACAGCGTGATCGTGGTACCGGTGGCCTTCGCGGCGATGGGAGCGGCGACGAACGCGATCACAGCCAGGCACACCCACAGACCCGGGAAGATACGCAGACTGCGGGAGGCCCAGTACTCCTTCAGGTGTGGGCGGCGAATCCACGCCGCCGTGATGAGAAACCCCGAGATGACAAAGAATCCGTCGGCGAACATGTCGCTGAGTAACCGCACTGCCGGTTCGTACCGGATCTCCCGTCCGGTGAGCGGCCATGAATGCCAGAAGACCACGCCGATCGCGAGGAACAGACGCCACAACGTCAAGGCGTTCCGACGTCGATCGAAGACTTCTGCAAGACTCATGATCCCCCCGGGCAGAGACGTTTGCTTTGGGACATAGTGACACATATGACACCGGTGTCTACTCGGGATCTCTGTGGCAAATGTCCTCCGCCGCAAAGGAGTCGCCACGGGGGGCGGTCCGGAGGTTTGCTGAAAACTGATGCGCCGATCGGCGAGCGGTGAACTCATCCCCGAATCAAGCGCGATAGCTAACCCCCGCGCGACGCCACGGGCCGTTGGCCACCTTCAGCGAATGCTCCGGACATGACTGCAACGCCGAAAAGCGGGCGCGTCACAACAGGTCGCGACGTGTCGCGCGGGGGTCGGTATTTGCTTAGGGCAGTTTCTTCGATCTTGATTTGCAAATTCTCACGTGGCTCGACAAAACGCGCGACCGCGCAACAAAACGGTCACCGGGTGACGGTGGTTGCTGACTGCTCGCGCGCCAGGCCGCTCCGGAAGGCGCGAGCGACGCCACACACGGCGATTTCGCGCCGCCCCGAACCGGCGAGTCGACGTGGGAACGGATGTGGCGAAAAGTTGCCGGCCGATGATTTGCGGCGGCCTCAGGGTTCGATCGTCAGCCGGCTGATGCTCGTACCGTCGAAGGCGAAGCGAAAGTGCAGATCGATCACACCGCCCGGAAAGTCCCCTTCGAGATGTTGGACCACGTCGATGCGTGACTCGTCGATGCGGTTCGCGCCGATGAACTTGGTGGTGTAGCTGTACTCGGAACTCGTGCGGTCCATCCACTCCCGGATTTGGTCTCGACCGCGGTAGGTGTTGCCCTCGTCGATCACCACGGCGTCATCGGTGAAGACCGCGAGCGCCGCGGAGAGGCTGCCGTTCGGACGCATGCTGAGATACGTGGCGACGGGTGCCGGGAGTTCGGTCCAGGTCAGGCCGGTGTGGGTGTTGTCGTCGATGGTCATGCCCTCACCCTGGGGTTTCCCCCAAGGGGAGGGTCAAGACATTCAGGGGTGTTCGAGGCCCGTCAGTAGTCCCAAACTGCGGGCACGCAACGAAACACCTCGCCCGCGGTCGCCACGCGGCAGACGGAGGGGAACGGCAGGTGGGTGGCGACGAGGGACTCGCCGGTTGCCGCGAGTTCGCGCAACAGTCGGACGCGGACGCGGGCTGATTCCTCTGGGTCGTGTTCGAATCCGTTGTGCCACTGTGGATTGTCGAATCCCGGAGCGAACACGGCGTCACCCGCGAAAGTGAGGCGATCGTCGCCCGATGCCAGTCGCACGATGCTGTGCCCCGGTGTGTGACCGCCGGTGCGTTCGAGGTGCACTCCCGGTGCGATGTCGCAGTCGGACTCGAACGTGTGGATGTGGCCGCGGTATTCATCGAGGAAACGGGTGGCGATGGCACGGAGCGCGGGCGGTACCGGCGCCGGCATCTCGGTGTGAGAGAAGTCTGGCGATTCCCAGAAGTCGGCCTCTGCGGATGCGACATGAATGCGTAAATCCGGACGCAGCCGTTCCTTCAGCCCTTCGGAGAGCAACCCGCCGACATGATCCATGTGGAGGTGTGTGAGAACCACGTCGGTGATGGCCGCGGGATCGATACCGGCGGCTTCGAGCCGGTGTGCGGTCTGTCCGGCCCGCGGGAAGTCGGGGAATTCCACACCGAGGCCCGCGTCGACGAGGATGGTGCGGTCGGCGGTGCGCACCACGACCACGTTCAATGGCCAGTCGAGTACGTCCTGGGGCAGGAACCGGTCGTTCAGCCAGGTGCGATAGGCGTCGGCGTCGGCATTGGTCGCCATGGTGCCGGCGGTGATCGGCAGTACGCCATCGCTGATCACGAGTACCTGGATGTCACCGACCTGTACCGCGTAGCGCGATGGGACCAACTCGTCGACGGCTCGCGTGCCGGCGTGGGGAATGTTGTCGGTGCTGGTGGTCATGTTCGTCTCCTCTTGTACGCCTGAAGACCCGGCGGAACGCGCCGGGTCTTCTTCGTTGAACGCACAGTGTCGTCGCCGGCTATCCGGACGAATCGGTGCACGGGAAACTCCTACTTGACACATCGTCAAAATTGAATCAACACTATGTAGAGTAAGTTCTCGGGAGGAATCATGAAGACTTTTCTCATCACCGGTGTGAGCAGTGGGCTTGGGCAGGCGTTTGCGAACGGAGCACTGGCGGCCGGACATCGCGTCGTCGGGACCGTTCGTAAGGCCGCTGATGCCGCGGCCTTCGAGTCGGTCGCACAGGACCGCGCACACGCACGCCTGCTGGACGTCACCGATGACGCGGCCGTCGCCGCGACCGTTGCGGATGTCGAGTCGACAGTCGGACCCATCGACATCGTGATCGCCAACGCCGGCTACGGCGTCGAAGGCATCTTCGAGGAGACACCGCTGCGAGAGATGCGAGCGCAGTTCGCGACCAACGTCTTCGGGGTCGCGGCCACGTTGCAGGCGGCACTGCCGTACATGCGGGAGCGGCGGTCAGGTCATCTGATGGCGGTGACCTCCATGGGCGGTCTGATGGCCGTACCCGGCATGTCGGCCTACTGCGCGAGCAAGTTCGCCGTCGAGGGCATGCTGGAAAGTCTGCGTAAGGAGGTCAAGGGCTTCGGCATTCACGTCACCGCGATCGAACCGGGGTCGTTCCGTACCGACTGGGCCGGTCGATCGATGACGCGCGCGGAACGTTCCATCGCCGACTACGACGAGTTGTTCGAACCGATTCGCGCCGCCCGACTGAAGGCCAGCGGCAATCAGTTGGGCAACCCGGCCAAGGCGGCCGAAGCCCTCCTGGCGATACTTGAGGAACCTGAGCCGCCGGCTCACTTGGTGCTGGGATCGGATGCGCTGAGATTGATCGCAGCGGCCCGAGCGGCGGTCGATGAGGATATTCGGCAGTGGGAACAACTCTCCCGCAGTACGGATTTCGCTGACGGCGCGCAACTTGCCACGACGTAGAAGATGACCGGTCAAGGGGAGCGGGTGACCAAATCCTGGCCGTCGCGTCGGTCGACGCCCACGGTCCGCAAGGGCGACCTGCGCGAGCAACAGATTCTGGATGCTGCCGAGGCACTGTTGTCGTCGACGGGATACGCGGACATGACGATCGGTGAGATCGCGGAGTCGATCGGGATCACCCGGGCGGCGCTGTACTTCTACTTCGGCTCGAAACAGGAGATCGTCACGGCCCTGGTCGCCCGCACCGTACAGGTGCTGCGTGACAAGGCCGCCGGCGCCGCGCGCGATGAGACCCGTACGGTCGACCAGGCCATCAGTGCCGCGCTCGAGCGCACCGCCGAACTGTGGCGAGATCATGGCCCGGCGATGCGGATGGCGGTGGACCTCGTGTCGACGGTCCCGGCCATAGATGAGTTGTGGTCCGAGGCCGCCGAAGTGTCCATCGACGCCATCGCCGACGTTCTGCGGCGCAGTGGTGTCCCCGACGGTGCTTCACCCGGGGACGCCCCCGCTTTGGCGCGCGCTCTGTGTTGGATGATCGAACGGACCTTCTATCAAGCGTCGAAGGTCTCGGCGGATGCGATCACCGAAGCGAGAGCAACCTGCGAGGCGGTGTGGCGGCAGGTGGCGAAGCTTCGGTGAATCGGGCACAGCGTCGGATCGGGCACAGCGTCGAATCGGAACGACGGATCGACCGCCGACTCAACGGCGTGCGTGCACGATGCGACTGGCCCGCAGTGCCCGCGGCGGTGCCGCGTCGAGAGCGGGTGTGCCGGCCAGGTATCGGCGAAGGAGCTCGTTCGCGGTGAGGTCCTCGATGGCGGTGAATCCGAGATCCGCCAACTGACAGTGGATCTCGGCGGGGGAAACGTAGGTGACCAGGGGCTCCCCGGTACGGGCGAGCCGCTCGGCGCGGGCCCGCAGATCCGTGCGGTCCTCGTCGGTCACGGCGGGTTGTAGGTAGTCGAAGACCACCTCGACGGGCTGGGCCTGCCCGGCGATGTACTCCAAAGTGGCGCGCGCCGCGTCGGAGGTCAGGTAGTAGATGACACCGAGCCAGACGTACACGGCGGGTTCGGTACGGGTGAACGCGGTCGTTTCCAATTCGGAGGGCAGCGCTTGGGTCTCGAAGTCGACCGGCACCAAGGTCGCGGTCGGGGGTATGTCGATGCCGTTGGTGGCGAGGCGTTCCCGCATCCACGACTGGGTCTGGGGGTGGTCGATCTCGAAGACATGCACATCGGGATGGGTATTGCGGTACGCGATGGTGTCCAGACCTGCTCCGAGCACGACGATCTGCCGGACACCGCGGGCCACGGCTGCGGTCACGGCGTCGTCGGCGAAGCGGGAGCGTGCCGCAAAGAAGAGTCGGCGGGGTCGGTCGCGGGCGACGGCCGCCGGGTGGTCGGCCGGGTAGGTGCTCAACTCGTCGACGTTCTCGGCGGTCACGCCGAGCAGGCGTGCCGCGAGCGGGTCGGTGAGGATGCGTGGCCGATCCGCGAACTGATGGTAGGCCCGCGCGTAGGCGGTGGCGAGCGCAGTCCGGCTTGGTCCGGAGTTGTCCATACCTGTGAACGTACTCCGCACCGAATCAGGTCAGGATGAGCCGGGGACGGGTCAGGCGGTCAGCGGCATCGCGCAGAGCGGCGAGGATGGTTTCACGTTCATCGGCAGATCCGGTGGGGTGCACGATCGACACGCCGATCGCGAACGATGGTTCACCGTTCCCGCCGGGAATGGGAATCGCCAACCCGAGGACAGTGGGATGCACCTCACCGTCGTCGACGGCGTACCCGCGTTGGCGGGTCTCTTGCAGCTTTTCCTGCAAAGCGGTCAGGGTTGACGTCGACTTCTTGGTAAGCCCGACGAGATTGCTCTCATCCCAATAGAGTTCGGCGACCCGCACCGGCGTCAACTCCGACAGCAACGCCGTGCCCACCGCGGTCACCGAAGCGGGATAGCGGTCGCCCACACGGGCGGACAACGGAAAGCGTTGGCGGCCTTCGAACACCGCGAGGTAGAGCACATGGGCACCGTCGAGCATCGCGATCTGCACGAGTTGGTGGCGCAGTACGTCGGACTCCTCGCAGACCCGGTAGAACTCGCGGATCTGGTTGAAACCGGACAAAAATGCGCTGCCCAGCTCGACGGTGCGTCGACCGAGCAGATATCCACCGGTGCTTCGGCGCACCAGCCCGCCCTCCTCAAGGGCCGCGCACAGGTTGGACACCGACGATTTCGCGAGGCCGAGTTCGCGCGCGATCTCGGTGAGGGTGCGCGGCACCCCGCGGGCCTCCGCGAGCAGGTCAAGGATGCGGATGGAACGGGTCACCGCAGGCGAATTGCCGGCATTGCGTTCAGCCTCGTCGGCCATGGTTTCTCCTGTGGTCGGAACCTGCATGATCGGTGGCGGATCATCGCACCGCCTCAGTAGAACTCGACGGTGTCCACACGATTACGCATGGGGTGGCCGTCGAGTAAGCGGGTGGCGTTCTCGGCGAACAAATCTGCGATGAGCCGATCCTCGGCGGAATTCAGGGCCGCGGTGTGGGGACTGATCAGAACGTTGTCGGCGCTCCACAGCGGGCTGTCGGGCGCGAGCGGTTCGGAGGCGAACACGTCGAGGGCCGCGAAGCCGACGTGTCCGTCCTGCACAGCGTCGATCAGCGCGGACTCGTCGATCACCGTACCGCGCCCGAGGCTCACCAGCGTGAAGCCAGGCTTGGCAGCGCGAAGAACCTTGGCGTTCACCATGTTCTCGGTGGCAGCTGTGCCAGGCAGGCTCACCACGATGCCGTCGACATCGCGGGCAGCGTCGGCGAGGTGGTCCGGGTGAACGAGTTCGTCCACGTTTTCGACGGGTTCGCCGGACCGGCTGGTGCCCACCACGGTCGCACCCAGCACGGCAAGCTTCCGTGCCACGACCCGGCCGATTCCGCCCAGCCCGACGAGTAGGACACGCTGCTGGCTCAGCAGGCCCATCTCCCAGCGGTCGGTCCAGCGGTGTTCACGCTGCTGCCGCTGCAGCCGCGGAAGCGTCTTCGCGCCCGCGAGCAGACCGAACAACGCGTACTCCGCCAATGGTTCGGCATGGACACCGGCAGAGGTGGTGAACGTAATCCGTTGCAGCTCGTCCTCGGTGAGTTCGGCCGCCTTGATCTGACCGCCGCCACCCGCAGCCATGGTGTGCACCCACAGCAGGTTCGGGTTGTTGCGGACGGTGCGCCGCAGGGCCGTAGGTTGCTCGTCGGGCAATCCGTAGAGCGCCTGTGCTGAGTCGACCAATTCCTCGAACGCGCGCTGCTGCTCGGCGCTGCGGCGGAAGTCCGGGTCACCGGCATGGTCACCGGCGAAGCGCTGGGGTGGCAGCAGGGACTGGTCCCGGATGAAGTCGATGCGGGGTTCTCGCGCCACGATGCGGTCGATCAGCTCCTCGCTGATCGGGGTGGAAGCCACCACGCGGAGCCGCTCGGGTCGTTGAGGTGTCGAATGTGAAGACATGGGCATCCTCTCTGCCGGTGGAGGCGATACTACGCGGTGTTCAGTTTGCTGAACACAAACCAGATATATGGAACAAAACTAGGGGTGTTTCCGCAGTGAACGCCGTTTGTTCGAAGTATTGAACTGCATTCTAGGCGAGCGTATGTTGGCGATCACACACGACCTGCCTGCGGACCACCACCGGAGAACCACATGGCTGAGCAGCACCCGTCCGTCGACGCCCCGCGTGGTAGCGACGACCCCGAGTACGCCCGCAATCTCAAGCGAGCCACCTTGGCCGCCTCCGTCGGCAGTGCGCTGGAGTACTACGACTTCGCGTTGTACTCGCTGGCGTCGGCCCTGATCTTCGGTGAGATCTTCTTCCCTGCGCTGGGTGCGTCCGCAGGCACGGTGGCCAGTCTCGCGACGCTGGCCATCGGGTTCGTCGCTCGGCCTCTCGGCGGTCTCTTCTTCGGCGCCCTCGGTGACCGACTCGGCCGCAAATGGGTGCTGATGATCACGATCGCCCTCATGGGCGGGTCCAGCACCCTGATCGGTGTACTACCCACCGGCGAACAAGTCGGGGTCCTCGCGCCCATCCTTCTGGTGATCTTGCGGATCGCGCAGGGGTTCGGCGCGGGGGCCGAGCAGGCAGGCGCCACCACGCTGATGGCTGAGTACTCACCGGTGCGGCGTCGTGGCTTCTACTCGGCCCTGCCGTTCGTCGGCATCATGCTGGGCACACTGCTGGCCTCGGCGGTGTTCGTCGGTCTCGGCCAGGTGCCCGACGACGCGCTGCTCGGCTGGGTGTGGCGCATCCCGTTCCTTGCGTCCATCTTCCTCATCGCCGTCGCGGTGCTGATCCGACTGCGGCTGAGAGAGAGCCCCACGTTCGTCACGCTCGAGAAGCGGGATCAGGTGAGCCAGAGGCCTTTCCGCGAGCTTTTGCAGACGTCACGGCCAACCGTGTGGCGGGGTATCGGCCTGCGGATGGCGGAGAACGGCGGCTCATATATCTACCAGACCCTCAGCATCACCTACGTGAGCACGCTCGGGGTGCAGAAGTCCGTCGGTCCGCTGGCGGTTGCGATCGGTGCGGCGATCGGCTTCTTCGTCATCCCGTTCGCCGGATCGCTGTCGGACAGGTTCGGCCGCATGGCGGTATACCGAGGCGGTGCGCTCATCCAACTGGCCCTCGCAGTCGTCGCCTGGCCGCTGTTGTCACTGGGCGATCCGGTGATCACCGTCGTCGTCATCGCGATCGCCTACGGTGTCGGCGTCAACGTGATGTTGGGTGCCCAATGTGCAGCGCTACCAGAACTTTTCGGATCGCGTCACCGTTACATCGGGGTTGCGGTCTGCCGCGAGTTCAGCGCCATCATCGCAGGTGGCGTCGCTCCGTTCATCGGTGCGCTCCTGCTCAGTTGGTTCAACAACTCGTGGGTGCCGCTGGCCGTCTACGTCATCGTCCTGACGCTCATCACCTTGTACGCGGCCCTGCGTACACCCGAGACACGTGCCCGCGATCTCACGCTGCTCACGAACGCCGATGGTGACAGCGATTCCGAGATCGCCTCGCGCCCGGCGCCATTGGCCCGGTCGTACCGCAGCGATGCCACGCTGGCAGAGCCACGGTGACCACTCTGTTCGATCTGACGGGTGGTGCTGTTCGTCGACGGGGGCATGACGGCCGTCGTTTGATCGACCGCTCCGACCGGTCGCTACATGTCGGGATCCTGGGCGCCGCCCAAGGGGATTGCCAACCCCGGGGCCCGGGCGTACGGTGGCATTTACTTCCTTCAAGAAAGTAAAACGATGCCGCATCGTTCCGATTGGTCGGACAAACCCTGCCCGATCGCGCGTGGCCTGGATGTACTGGGCGATGCATGGACTTTGGTGATCCTGCGTGAGCTGTTCGCCGGGAACACGCGTTTCGACGGATTGCGCACGCGCCTCGGCGCGTCGGACAAGGTGCTGGCAGACCGTCTGTCGCGCATCGTGACGCTCGGCCTGGCCGAGCGGGTGCCCTACGGCGGATCGGTCCGGCCGCGTGTGGAGTACCGATTGACAGACTCCGGGCGGGAGACGCTACCGGTGCTCCATGCATTGGCCCGGTGGGGTGCCAAGCACACTGAACCTCCGAGCAACGCACGCCCCATGGTGATCGCGTGCATCCGCTGCGGTGTCCCGGCAGCCTCCGCCGATTGGTGCATCACCTGCGGCCGTCCGCTCACAGTGGAGGTCGCCGAGTGGACCTACCCAGGGAAAGACGGACCGCCGCTGCGGCTCGGTGACATCGCATAACGGCTGCCGGCACCGACCAGAATCGAGCTTGTCGATGAAAATCCAACAGTGGACGCATTTTTCGGTGATTTCCGAGAGCGATCGCCTGTGGCGCGTCACTTTCGACAACCCGCCCATCAACCTGGTGACCCCGGAGATGCTCGTCGAACTTCCCGAGCTGATCGACCAGATCGAAGCCTCCGATGAGCTGCGGGTGGTCGTCTTCGAGTCCGCCAACCCCGACTACTTCTTGAACCATTACGACACGTCCCGTGTGGCTGAAACGCCGAAGGATGTTGGAGTGACGGGCTATCCGCTGACAATCGACACCAGTATCCGGCTCGCGCGCCTTCCGGTGGCGACGATCGCCAAGATCCGGGGACGGGTGCGCGGGATCGGCAGCGAACTCACCCAGGCGATGGACATGCGATTCGCCGGCGAACGTGCGCTGTTCGGGCAGCCCGAAACCGCCAGTGGGAACCTGCCTGGCGGTGGCGGCCTCGAGTATCTGCCCCTGCTCATGGGCCGGGCCCGTGCGCTGGAAGTCGCTCTGTCCAGTGATGACTACCCGGCCGAGCTCGCCGAGCGATACGGGTGGGTCAACCGTGCGATCGCCGATCGGGATCTCGACGTCATCGTCGACACCATGGCGCGTCGGATCGCCTCTTACGACAAGGAATCCATTGCAGCCGTCAAACGGCAGGTCGATCGACACACCCTGCCCACTCCAGACGACATGATGTCGTCGCTGGAGACCTATCTGGCTTCGTTCCACTGGCCCGGGTCGAAACGTCGTCTCGCCGCGGCGATGGCTGCGGGGCGCAATCGACCCGGCGACTACGAGATGCGTCTGGGCTATCACCTCGGTCGCCCGCTGCCGCCCCAGGACTGACACCTCAACAGCTCCGAGTTCTCACCGTTTCGGCCGGACCGCTCCCGGCACCCGTCGGCAGGTCGGTTCACGGGGTCAGGCCCGGTGTGTGACGTAGGTCATGTCAATTCGCGACCGTTTCGACGCGTCGGCGCCCCGCACGCCGGGTATCCGGCGTTTCAGGTGCACCCAGCGCCGACAAATCCGTCTACGCCGAGGGGCAGAACTATGACCACAGCAGACACCACGAAGTTGCTCGCGCAGTTGCGGGCAGTCCTTGACCTCACCAACACCGAAATCCAGGTCGCCGAGACCCGCATCGCCCAAGCCCGCACCGAGGCGGTGCGCCGGGAACTCAGCGAGAACGCGGCCAACGGCCGCGATCGGGCCGCGGCGATCGAGCAGGCCATCCGCGATCTCGGCGGGTATCCAGACATCATCGGCCCATTCCTCGGTCGCGCCGCCGCAGCGGTGAAGGCGCTGACCGAGCAGGCCGCGCCGTTCGATGAAGCTCTGCTCGGTGATCTGGCGCTGGAAGACCAACTTCTCGACCGGTCCCGCTACATCAAGGCGTTGGCCGTCGCCGCGAAGCAACCTGACATCGTCAATCTCGCCGATCGCTTGATCGAGGCGCATTCGGCAACCGTCGACTGGCTCACGACCGTTCTCGCCGAAGACGCGTTGGGCGGACCGGCGGCGCTGCGCCGTACACCGGTCCAGGCCGCGGTCGGTTTGGCGGTCAAAGCGGCGAATCTCCCGGCCCAGTGGTCGACGCGTGGCATCGACCGCGCGGTGGAGAGCATCCGCAACATCCGTCCGGCCGTCGACCAGATCGTCGACCGCGGTGCGTACGCCGGCGAACTCGCCGGCCGGGTTCTCACCGGGTCGCGCGATGCGGCGCTCACCGCCGCGGAGACCATCACCCGGCGCGACGGCGCCGACAAGACCGCCGACGCGCTGCGCAGCCTGCGGGCCGCCGCCGGCGCACTCGACCCGGCTGAGCTCCCGATCCCTGACTACGACGAGCGCACGGTCCAGGACGCGATCGCGGCTATCAAGGAGCTGACCGATCCCGGCGACATCCGTGCCGTCGTCGCCTGGGAGGAGGCCCACAAAAATCGTCAACGCGTCGTCTCGGCGGCGCAGACCAGGCTCGCGGCCATTGCCCAGGAAGTCGTCGGCATCAGCTGACCTGCGAGTTCGGCGGGGTCCCGGAGCGTATTGCGACCGGGACCCCGCTGCACACGACAAACTGCCGAACCTACTGAAAGCGCGAAAACACTCATGGCGAAGGTCGAGGTACGGGTCGCCTCGCAGATGACCCCCGAGCAGGCTTGGAAGCTGGCGTCCGACCTCGGTCGGTTCGACGAGTGGCTGACCATCTTCGGTGGGTGGCGAAGCGCCGTGCCCGCCACCATCGACGTCGGCACGCGTGTTTCTGCGCTGATCAAGGTGAAGGGCTTCCGCAACGTCATCCACTGGGAGGTCACCGAGTACGACGAGCCGCGCCGCATCGAGATGAAGGGACAGGGCCGCGGAGGCGTGCATATCGCGTTGACGATGACCGTGGGTGAGGACCCTGCCGGATCCTGTTTCCATCTCGTCGCCGACTTGTCGGGCGGTCTGCTCAGCGGGCCGGTGGGTTCACTCGTCGCCAAGGTGCTCACCTCCGACGTCCGCAAGTCCGTGCAGAATCTCGCAGCCCTGCACTGACACAGGCGCGAGACCGCCGACGCGTCCCGAATCGCAATTCGTGCGGAGGGCGATCTAACGCGGTCACGGTGAATTCTCGCGCCGCTCGTAGTCGGTACCGACATGAGCAACGACACCGTGACAGCCGAGCGCATCGTCGATGCGTCGGCGGAAATCATCTTTGCGACACTGGCGGATCCGACCATCCATCACGCGATCGACGGCACCGGATGGGTGCGCGAGTCGATCGACGGAGAACCGCTGGCCGAAGTGGGGCAGATCTTCCGGATGGCGATGTACCACAGCAACTACGGAGGCATGCACTACGAGGTCGCCAACCGGGTGGAGATCTTCGACCCGCCGAACACGATCGCGTGGTTGCCCGGCCAGGACACCGGCGACGGAAGCCTCGACTTCGGGGGATGGTACTGGCGCTACGACCTCGAACCGGTCGGCAAGCACCGCACCAGGATCACCCTGACGTACGACTGGTCAGCGGTGCCGCAGGCGATCCGGGAACACATCGGATTCCCGCCTTTCGCCCCACAGCACTTGGACAACTCCCTCGAGCACCTGGCCGAGCTCGTCACTCTCCCAGCGCCGCACAGACTTTCCGCAGAAGCGCTGCCAGGGTCTCACGTTCGGTCGCGGTGAGGCCCGCGATCAATTGTTCGTCATCGGCGAGGCGGCGGGGCATTTCGTCCTCGACGACTCCGCGCCCGGCGTCGGTCAGTTCGAGGAGAACAACGCGTCCGTCGCGTTCTGATCTGTGCCGCACGACCAATCCACGGCCGACGAGGCTCTCGGCGATCTTCGTGATCGACGCGCCGCTGAGCATCGTGGTCGACACGACCTCGCTTGCGCGCAACGGCCGCTCGGCCCGAGCCAGCGCGCTGAGCACAGTGAACTCCGACCGGTTGACGTCGTGGCGGGCCAGATCGGCGTCCAGGCGGTGGTTGCAGACCGAGGCGATCCGCTGAACACGGCCGAGTACTTCGATCGGAGAAGTGTCGAAGTGCGGGTACGCCTGGGTCCATTCGCGGCGGATCCGGTCGACGGTGTCCGGGATCGTCACGTCGTCGCGTGCTGTGTCCACTGCTTCAGAGTAGTCGGAGGAAAGTTCACTGGTAAAATAGTGGTAAAATTTCTCAGTGCCTGTTTCGCTGCCTGTTTCGCTGCCGACCCGAAACCTCGTTCACGGGTATACGGCCCTGAGGCATGCCGTGACAACAAGGGGACTGCGCGGAGTGTTCCGCGCCGATGTGCGAAAGGCCGGTTTGGCGGTCCCGTTACGTGTCGGCGCCGCGGTGACGGTGGTCTTCGTCGTTGGAGGTCTGATCGGGCAGCGGGATGTCGCCGGGTTCGCCGCACTGGGGGCTTTGGTGTCCGCGTTCTGTCGGCCGGATCCTTATCCGATTCGCGTGGGCCGCTTGGCCGTCCTCGCGGTGGGTATCACTACCGCCATCGGTATCGGTGCGGCGTTGGGTACCGCGGAAAGTGGTGTTCTGGTCGAAGCGGCAGTGATCTCGCTTCTTGCCGGCGCTGCTGCGTATCTCATGTGGGCTCTACATATCGTCGGTCCCGGCGCGGTGGTGTTCGTCTTCGGTGCGGCCGGTGGGCACGCCTTCGCCCACGATGCGAGCGATGTCGTTCGCGCGGTGGCGGTGACGGCCTGCGGTGCAGTGATCGGCGTGATCGCTGCGCTGGCTCCGTGGTTGTACCGAACGCTCCGACGATCGGTCAGCGAGACCACCGGCTCGACTGCGGCGCATCGGGAGACGTTGTGGCTGACACTGACTCGTGCTCCGCACCGCGCGCTGCTGGCCCGTAGCGCGCGACTCACCGCGGGAGGTGCGGCCGCGGCCGCGGTCGCGATCACTGCCGGTCTCGAGTACCCCATGTGGGCCACGATGGGTGCCGTGGCGACGATGCAGGGGGTGGGATACCACGTCACCGTGCATCGCGGAATCCAGCGGCTACTCGGCAATGTCGGTGGGGCGGTCATCGCTGCGGCTCTCCTCGCGCTCCCGCTGGGGTACTGGGGCGCAGTCGTGGCAATCGTCGTGTTCCAGACACTCGCGGAGATCGCGGCGACGGTGAACTATGCGCTCACCTCCTTGGCGGTGACGCCGATGGCGTTGTTGCTCACCGGTCTCGGCAGCAGTTTGACGCCTGCGGTCGCGCTCGATCGGGTGCTCGACACTGCGGTCGGCATCGTGATCGGAATCGTCATCGCAGCGCTGACGATAAGTGGGCATGAGGTAGAGCAGGTGCGGAAGGCCGCGGCAGGACGCTGAAGGCCGCTGCGATCGAGTTTCCCGCAGCGGGTATCCGCGGCCAACCTTCGCTGCACACTCCCGTCCAAGGGCGCGTCACAGTTGGGAAATCTCAGCGGGAGATACGGTTTTCACGAACGGCCGCGCCGCCTCGGCGAGTGTTCTGTCCGCAGTGGCGAGTACGTCTGCCTGCAGTTGGGTGAGCGCGATGTACTCGGCGCGGTAGGTGTCCGGCCAGCCCAGTTCCGCGGCTATCCGCCATGCGCGGCCCTGCAGTACCCGGTCGCCGAGGAGCCGTATCCGTAATCCCCGGATGTCGTCGAGGATCTTCCGGCCCGCGCGCTCGTCGATCTCACCACGCTGCACCGACCCGAACACCAGTGCCAGCGCCTGCGACCGCAGCAAGGTGGGGGCCGTCAAGCTGTGTTCGCGTGGGATCGCCGCTCCGAGGGTGGCGAGAGAGACGGCCGTTGGTGCATCGACGACGAACGTGGTCATGACACCACCTTGGCACGGGCCACCGACTGATGCGTCAGTCGCCGGTCGGCACATGCACGTCGTCGCCCACCCGGATGGGTCCCGATGTCAGCACCCGGAACACCGTCCCGCCGCGCCGGTGCATCGCCGCGGCGGCGCCGGGTGCGATCCAGTCGTCCAACAGCCGGCAAGGTGCGGCGATCCGAACCACTTCGAGTTCCACGTCACCGATCCGCAGCCGGTCGCCGGGCTTGGTGGGAATGTCTCCGGTGTCGACCGTCAGATTGCGCCTGGTGTCGCCGGGATCGATGGCATGACCGAGATCCGCCGCCGCACGCTTGAGCAGTTCGAGGGACTGTATGGTGACATGACGGTGCTTGGCGCCGTGGTAGCGATCGCCGAGAAGTCCCTTACCTGCCTCGGCCTCGACCTCGGGAACCGAACGGGTCGGAACCTTCCGCCCTGGCGCGATGTGGATGGCGACGACGTGCACGATGAGCCAGTGTATGCGCCCGCCCGGCGTTCAGACCGTAACCCACGAGCACAGTGGTGCAGCAGGAGCTCAGGTGCAGCGTCGTGCGCCAGAGTCGTTGCCCCCGTTGTCCATCGCGGTATTCGGCAAGGTGATACTGAGTACGCAGCTGCGGGCCCGAAGATCACCCATTGCCGGACGCGTCGGGCCATCGCTGTTGACACATCATGGTTGACACATCATGGAGGTGCCGATGAAAATCCCACCCGGCCTGCTCCCCGGCGACCCTGAAGGCTGGTCGCCGGTCACGGCGGGGGAGTCCGGCGCGACGGTGCTTCGTGACCGTACCGGCGAGTGCTACGCCAAACTCGTTGCAGCAGAGCAGGCCGATGATCTGGCAGGCGAACGAGATCGGATCGCGTGGCTGGATGCCGCCGGGGTTCCGGTTGGAGCGGTGCTCGATTGGAGAAGTGCCGACCACGGCGCCTGCTTGGTGACCCGCGCCGTCGCTGGTGTGCCGGCCGATCAACTCGATGCCGGGGCCCTCTGGCAGGCGTGGCCGGCTATCACGGACCTCGTGCGGCAGCTGCACCGGATCGACGCAACCGGCTGCCCTTTCGACAGAGGCCTGGCGACGATGATGTCGCTCGCACGGACGACCGTCGCGCAGCGACGTGTCCAAACCGAGTTCCTGCCGGAGGACCTACACGATGTGCCGCCTGCAGAGATTCTCGCGGGTCTCGAGGCGGAGTTGCCGTTGCGCATCGAGCAGGAGCGAAGCGAATTCGTCGTCTGCCACGGCGATCTGTGTCTGCCGAACATTCTCGTCCATGCCGACACCAGGAAGGTCAGCGGGTTGATCGATCTCGGTCGGCTCGGACGCGCAGATCCCTACGCCGACATCGCGCTTCTCCTTGCGAACTCGCGAGAGACGTGGCCCGATGAAGATGCGGCCCGTCGGGCCGATCGTGCGTTCGCCGATCGATATGGGACCGACCTCGACCGCGCGCGCCAACGCTTCTACCTGATGCTCGATCCGCTCACGTGGCCCGGCGTGACTCCCGAGGATCGCGGTACAGGTCCGGCGAGAGCGACCGATGCGGTGTAGGTGAGGTTCTCAACGGCGTTGGGGTCTGGTCGGTGATCCGCGACGAGTGCGCCCGGGGCCGCATTCAGGCCGTCCAGGCAGGTCAGGAAGTAGGTCGCTGCGGCACAGACCATTCCGACCATGGCACCGATCGACGGGACGAAGATGCCGAGCAGGCTCAGCGTTCGACGAGGATCGGCAGGAAGTCACCCGTCGGTGGCTGAAGACCGCGCAGGCTCGTTCGGTTCGGTACGAACCGGTATCACGTTGCGGGCGTGTCGGCGGCATCGACCGCGAGCAACAGACGTAGAGCGCCGGCGTCACGGGGGACAGAGGGGTCGAGCCGGGTACTACTGGACACCTTGGCCAGCCGGTTGATGACCGTGTTGCGGTGGCAGTAGAGCTGCCGAGCGGTTTCGGTGATCGAACCTGTGTCGAGGTAGACGCGCAACGTATCGGTCAACAGCGTCCGTTCCCGCGGCGGAAGTGACGACAGTTGCGCGAGCGTTCGTCTGGCGAAGGCCTTTCCGATGCCACCGAGGCGGTGTGCCGCGATCTTGTCCCAGTGCAGTGCCAGGGTGGCGGCGCGCCGAGGCTCGGCCCAGGCGGCCAGTTCGCGCGCGAGGTGCCACATGCCGGCGATCTCGGAAAGTCCGTTGGCGGGAGCGGAAACTCCCGCCGGGATGCCGAGCAGAAGTTGTTCTGCGTCCTGGGTCAGTGCATCAGCGCTGAGGATCGCGAATTCGACGCCCTCGAGGCGCAGGATCGCTGCTCGCGGGACGCAGTTGCGCACCAAGGGCCCGAACTCGTTCGGGTGAAGCTCACCGGAGACGGCCACGATGTACTCGCCGTCGGCGGGCAGGCCGAGGGCCGCCGCTGCCTGCAGGTGCAGTTGCGGGTCACGGGTGTCCTCGCTGAGCAGTTGGCGGATCAGGAAGTTCCGCTCCAGTTCGAGTTCGGCGTTCACTGCGGCGATCTCGTGGAGATAGCCGGTCTGCACATTGGTCGTGTGTTGCTCGACGGCACTCCAGATCCAGACCACCGACTCGGAGATTACGGACGCACCGCCTTCGGTGTGCGCCGAAAGCGCTTCCCAGATGAAGGGGAAATCCATCCGTACGGCCCGCAGGAGCGACTCGAGCGGCACCTGTTGGCGGGCGCGTCGGCGTCCGATGTGTTCGGAGTACTTCTGCAGTTCGGCCTCACGGTCCTCGCCCTGGATCGTCTCGAACAGGAGGCGCAGCGTTGTGCGGGCCGTCTGGTGCAGGTCGTCGTCGTTGACCACGGAGTCCGCGTAACCGGTGAGCGTGCGGACCTGACCGACATAGGCGGCGGTGATCGCCTCAAGGTCGGCGAGGCAGGCGGCCACGCCGGGAATTCCGTCGCCGCTGATCCGATTGTGCACTTGCACACTCTATCGGTCGATTTCTAGGAGCAATGCGATTGCCAGTTGGAACATCTGCTCACAAACTTGCGATATGGAGTCAAGCCGCGAGCCTGATGAGGTGCTGGAGCTGTCGGGCCGCGATGCGAAGCGGATCGCGTTCGCGGCGTTCGTCGGCACGGCACTGGAGTGGTACGACTACTTCCTGTTCGGCACCGCAGCGGCGCTGGTGTTCAATCGGCTGTTCTTCACAGACCTGAACCCGGCCGCGGCGACATTGGCCTCGTTTGCCACTTTCGGTGTCGGTTTCGCCGCACGGCCGATCGGCGCGGTGATCTTCGGGTACATCGGTGATCGTTATGGCAGACGTCCGGCTCTGCTGGCGACGATCGTCATGATCGGCTGCGCCACCGGCCTGGTGGGCGTTCTGCCCGACTATGCCGCGATCGGCATCGCTGCGCCGGCCATGCTCGCCGTTCTCCGCCTGGTCCAGGGCCTTGCCGTCGGCGGTGAGTGGGGCGGAGCCACGACGATGGCCATCGAACACTCGCCCGTCGAACAACGAGGTCGGTTCGCCGCGCTGGTGCAGATCGGCTCGCCCGTCGGCACATTGATCTCCTCAGGGGCATTCGCGCTGGTGCTCACGCTGCCGTCGGAGTCGTTCGATTCGTGGGGCTGGCGGGTGCCGTTCCTCGCCGCGTTCCCGTTGCTCGGGGTCGCGTTGTGGATCCGGCTGACCATGGAGGAGTCCCCGGTGTTCAAGCGCCTCGCGGCGCTTGAAGCCGAGGCCGAGGTGCCGGTGCTTCAACTTCTGCGCAACGCTGGCGGCCGCCTCGTGGTCGCAGTGGCAGCCGCACTGCTCGGCGTGGGTGGGTTCTACATCATGACGACGTTCGTGGTGAGCTACGGCAGCAACGTGTTGCAGGTTGACCGTCAAATCATGGTGAATGCCACGCTGGTGGCCGCGGCGCTGCAGATCGTCGTGACCGTCTTCGCCGGCCGGTTGTCGGAGAAGTTCGGCCCCGGCCGAATGACAGTTGCCGGGGCGCTAACAACGGCCATCGCGGCGTTCCCGCTGTTCTGGCTCATCGACACCCGCAACGCCTGGGCCATCACCGCCGCCGTTGCCGCGGGCATCGCGCTGATCACCCTCGCCTATGCCGTCACGGGAGCGCTTCTCGCCGAGTTGTTCCCGCCCGCGTTGCGGTACAGCGGCGTGTCGCTCGGCTACAACCTCGCCGGCGCGCTGAGCGGCTTTTTGCCCCTGGTCGCCACGGCGCTGCTGTCACTGGACGGCGGCGCCTCCTGGCCGGCGGTTCTGGTGCTCATCGGTATCTGCGCAATCACGGCCATCGGTGGGCTGATCGGTGAGCGGATGCGACTGCGCCACGACCTCACCGAGAGCCGCACGACTTCGCGAAGTACCTGATGGCCCGAGGCAGTTGATGTCCCGGCGCGTCGTGCCCGAAGAACGGAGATCCTCATGACCTCGACCCATACCGACATCCCGATGCTCACAGACGACCAACGAGACCGCATACTCGCCGCGGTCGATGCCCAGTTCGACCGGCAGTTGCGGTTCACGCAGGAGCTGATTCGTCACCCGTCACTGCGTGGGGACGAAGCCTCGGCGCAGGATCTGCTGTATGGCGCGATGTCGGGCCGCGGCCTGGACATGGACCGGTGGGAACTCGACCCACAGGAACTGGCCGGGCATCCCGGCGCCGGAAAGGTCGAGATTTCCTACGAGGGCGTCGACAACGTTGTCGGGACCTACCGGCCGCGCCGGGAGCGCGGCCGTTCCCTGATTCTCAACGGCCACGTCGACGTCGTTCCCGAAGGCCCGGAACGTCAGTGGCAGCGCTCGCCGTGGGAGGCCGCGATCGTCGACGGTTGGCTGTATGGACGCGGGAGCGGCGACATGAAGGCCGGACTGGCGGCCAACCTGTTCGCCTTCGACGCGGTGCGTGCGGCCGGACTGGAACCCTTGGGACGCATCCATTTCGAGTCCGTCGTGGAGGAGGAGTGCACGGGGAACGGCTCGCTCTCGGCGCTGATGCGCGGGTATACGGCCGACGCCGTCCTGATTCCAGAACCGGAAGAGGACATGCTGGTCCGTGCCAACGTCGGCACCATCTGGTTTCGGGTTCGGGTCGCCGGTCATCCCACTCATCCGCGGGAGATGAGCTCCGGTTTCAACGCCATCGACGCCGCATACTTCGTGGTCGAGAAGCTGCGCGAGGTCGAGGAGCGTTGGAATGCCGAGAAGGCGCAGCACCGCTTCTTCGAGGATCTCGAGCACCCCATCAACCTCAATGTCGGCAAGATCAGAGGCGGCGATTGGAACTCCAGCGTCCCCGCCTGGTGCGAACTCGATCTGAGGATCGCCTTCTATCCCGGCATCACCGCGGACGAGGCATGGGCGGAGATCACTGCGGCGCTTGCTGCCATCGAACACGACAGCACCGGGAACCCGATAGCGGCGGAGGCCATCACCACCGGGTTCTACGCCGAAGGCTATGTGTTGGAAGAGGGTTCGGACGCCGAGCGGGTCTTGGAGGAGAGCCACTCCGACGCTTTCGACGGAGCCGGGTTGAAGAGCTTCACGACGCCCGGCTACCTGGACGGCCGCGTCTTTGTCCAGTACGGGAACGTGCCTGCGCTGGTCTACGGCCCGGTCTCCAGGGACATCCACGGATTCGACGAGCGTGTCGACATCGAGTCGGTTCGGCGCATCACCAAATCCATCGCATTGTTCGTCGCGCGGTGGTGCGGCGTGGATGATCTGGGGGGACGGCATTGAGGACAGATACGTAACCATCTACGTATTTAAGTAGCGTGTGGTTGAATGGGGAACATGGATCCCGAGCGTTCGACACACCGCGATGCCGCCACCCCGGTGCGCAAACGTCACCGCATGGTCGATCGCGTTGCCGGCATCCTGGAACTCGCGGCCCGCAACCATGACGGACTCACCCTGACGGAGCTGGCCCGGCTCCTGGACGCACCGTTGAGTTCCCTGCAGGGACTGGTCAACGGTCTGGTCGCGGCCGGCTACCTCGACGAATATGACCGTCGGTACCGACTCGGCGGTGCACCGTACCTGTTGAATCTGATGGCCGGTAGGCACCTGGTGACGCAGGTCGGCCATCGCGAACTCGAGGCAGTGCACGCCGACGCCGGCCTGACGACGCTTCTTTCGGTGGTTGTGGGGCAAGGCGTGTTCTACGTCGACAGTTGTTCGTCGACACCGCGTTACGACTACCTGGCCAAGAACCTCGTACGCCGGTCCCTGATCCGCACGTCCAGCGGATGGGTTCTGCTGGCGGGTTTCGCCCGCCGAGACCTGTGGAGTTACCTGAGCTCCTTACCCGCCGAGGAGGACGAGAACCGCGAACGGTTCTTGCACGAACTCGAGACCATTCAGGAGACGGGAGTCTGTGCGGCGCCCCGGATCTCGGAAGTTGCCGACGGTGTTGCCGTGGCGGTGCGCGAAGGCGGTCGCACAGTTGCCGCCGTCAGTGTGGTCGGCCCTCACGCGGAGATCCGGAGTCGACGCGACGAACTGGTCGAGCTCTTGACGGCGCATCGCCGACGTTGGGAGCTGGCCGGTTAGAGTCTCTGCTCACAGCGCCCGACCGCGCCATGCCATACCTCCGTCGAGCGTGACCACCGTGCCGCTGGTGTAGCTGCTCCGGCGTGACGCCAGGAAGGTGATGGTGTCGGCCACCTCCTGCGCGGTCGCCATGCGTTGTCCGGGGTAATGCTCGACGAACTCCGGCCACCGAATGGGATCGCCCAGTTCCGTGCGGGCCCGGGCTTGCAGCGCGTCGTGCAGTCGTTGGGTATGCACCGGTCCGGGGTTGACGGCGACGACGCGCACACCGTGGTCCAGCGAATACGCACCGACCGCGCGGGTGAACGTCATCAACGCCGCATTGGCCATCGACCCGGCCAGATATCCGGCGTCGGGGCGCTCGCCGGACAGGCCGACCACGTTCACGATCACACCCGATTCGCGGGTCCGCATGTTCGTGAGGGCTTTCTGGCTCAGGTCGAGATAACCCCACAGCTTGAGTTCCCAGGCGCGTTGCCACGCCGCGAGATCGGCCGCTTCCAACGAGCCCTGCGGTATCGCTCCGGCGTTGTTGATCAGGATGTCGACGTCGGCGAGCGTCTCGGTCAGCTCCGCCCGGTCGGCCGGCGAGGACAGATCGAGTGCATGGCATGTCACGTCGGCGTCGATACTGGCGCGCAGCTGTTCGAGTGAGTCCTTGTCGCGGCCGACCAGATGAATCCGGCCTACGCCCTCTGCGGCGAAAGCCTGGGCAGTGGCCGCACCGATGCCACGCGATCCGCCGGTGATGAGAACCGTGTCGGAGGCGGTGAAATGCAATTCCATCAGTGGAATGTCCTTGTCTCGGCGTAACTCAGACCAGGGGCGATTCGACAGCGACGGTCCGCGGCTTGGGGGGCATGAAAATCTCGATGAACTCCAGGTCATCGGAAGTCCCGGTTTCGTTGTGGCGGTAGCCCCCAGGGATGAAGCACACGCTGCCTTCCTCGATCCGCTGCGTCTCGCCGTTCTCGAACTCCAATTCCAGCCAGCCCTTGGTGATCATCAACCACTGGAAGTCGCAGTCGTGGTAGTGCCAACCTGTCGGATTGCTCATCCCGGACCGGACTTTCGTCACCTGGGTGCTGATCAATCCCTTGCTCGCATCGGCGATACCCAGGTCGAAATACTGCAGGAACGAGCGACGACCGGGAATTTCCGGGGCGTCGGCGAGCGCGATCACCTTGTGCTGCATCGAATCCGGGATGTGACGAGTGCGGGTGGCATCGGTCATGGCTGATCCTTTCAGTTGGTGCGAAACGGTATGAGGTCGAGGTCACTGAGCGGTTGCGCCCGGATGGTCAACTCGAGTACGGCCGCATCCCATTCCCGGGTGGTGCGGTCTTGGGCGCGAAGAGCCATGGCCGCTGAGGTGAACACATGCAGGGGATGCTCGCGGGTGGTGCCGATGGCGCCGATCACCTGGTGGGCATTGCGGACCACGGGGTCGACCGCATGCCCACAGCACGACCTCGCGACAGCGACCATTGCGGCCACGTGCGCTGCCGGGGTGTCCTCATCGGAGGCGGCCAGCACCGCGGCGTCGGTGGCCGCGCGTGCCAGAGCTGTCTCGCCGGCGATGATGGCCATCATGCGTTGCACGGCTTGTTGTTTGCCGATGGGCCGCCCGAACTGCTCGCGGGTCTGCGCGTAGTCGACGGCCAGCTCGGTGATGGCCTCCAACGTCGCGCTGATCTGAATGGCGCGCGTCAACGCCCGGCGGGTGCGCGCCTCCTCGAGGATTTCGCGGGTGATGGGATGGCGCTCACCGTCGTCGACATCGGCGCCGATGTCCGTGATCGAGACGTCGCTGACGTAGAAGGTGTCGTTGTCCTGCCGGACCACCGCCGCGCGTTCGACGACGGCCGAGGCGATGGTTCCGTGCGCCGGTTCGTCGAGAACGGCGATCCTGAGCGCTTGCCGTGGTGGTGCGCCCGCCTGCTCCAGTAACCAGCCCGCGACGAGGTCACTCTCGGAGACCTCCAGAGTGCAGCCGTGCCTGGCCAACGCACGAGCCAGCGCCGCCGCCTCCGGCCAGGACGCGCCGCTGCCGCCGCGGTCCTCGCGGCCCGTCAGATCGGCCAGACCCAGTTCGATGAACGTCTCCCACAACCTCTGATCGTCACAGCGGTCGTGGACCGCCAGCACCGAGTCGATCAACGACTGCAAATCGCGATCGACCATGGACTCAAGTGTTGTCATCGCAACCCCAATCCTCTCGCGATCACGCCCGCGAGTACCTCGTTTGTGCCGCCGCGCAAGGTGAAACCCGGCCGCTGTGCCGTGGCGCGTGCCACCGCGTCGCGCAGTGGACCCGGCGACGACCCGATGAGATAGTCCGCCGCCTCCACGAGGTCGCCTTCGGTCGTGGTGCCGAGCATCTTCACCATCGCGGCCGCCGCGTCGGCGTTCTCCCCGCGGTCGAGCGCGGCAGCAACCGACAACGACATCTGGTGCAGTCCATGTAGGCGAGCCACGAACTGACCCAGCACCGGTTCAGGGCTGATATCTCCTTGGGCGACGTGTTCGATCAACAACCGCACCATCACAGCGGTCGACAGGAACCGCTCGGGCCCGCTGCGCTCGAA